>DS999531.1:712131-1034663 GCA_000158135.1 Rhodobacteraceae bacterium KLH11 | reverse complement strand
AGGGGTGTCGGCGAAGCCGAGGGCCCGCAGCGGGCGCGGGAGCCCTGCCTTTTTGTATTTCAGACCTGGCGTACAGCGCCTTTGGCGGCACTGGTTGTGAGTTTGGCATAGGCCTTAAGCGCAGTTGACACTTTGCGTTTGCGCGGCGCGACAGGTTGCCAACCCTGTTCATCTTGCGCCATGCGCCGGGATGCGAGCTCTTCGTCCGATACCGCCAGATGGATAGTGCGGTTGGGAATGTCGATCTCGATGGTATCCCCGGTTTGGACCAGCCCGATTTCTCCGCCTTCGGCTGCCTCGGGCGAGACGTGGCCGATGGACAGGCCCGAGGTGCCGCCCGAGAACCGCCCGTCTGTCAGCAATGCACAGGCTTTGCCCAGGCCTTTGGATTTGAGATATGAAGTCGGATACAGCATCTCCTGCATACCCGGGCCGCCACGCGGGCCCTCATACCGGATGACAACCACATCGCCTTCTTTCACCTTCCCGGTCAGGATGTCGCTGACTGCCTGATCCTGACTTTCGCAGACATAGGCCGAGCCGGTGAATTTCAGGATATTCTCATCCACACCCGCAGTTTTCACGATGCAGCCATCACGCGCGATATTGCCGAACAGAACCGCCAGACCACCGTCCTGACTGAACGCATGCTCTTTCGAGCGGATCACACCGCCTGCGCGATCTGTGTCCAGTTCTTTGTAGCGGTTCGACTGGCTGAACGCCTGCGTCGTGCGCACGCCGCCCGGGGCGGCCTTGAACAGCTCTTGCGCTTTTGGGTTGTTGGCGATCTTGACATCCCAATTGGCAATCGCCTCACCCATCGTGCCCGAATGGACGGTGCTGCAGTCTTCATGCAGCAGACCCGCACGGCTGAGCTCACCCAGGATCGAGAAGATGCCGCCCGCGCGGTGTACATCTTCCATATGGACGTTCTCGGTGTTGGGCGCGACTTTGCACAGGCACGGGACATTGCGGCTGAGGCGATCCATATCGGACATGGTGAAATCAACCTCGCCCTCATGTGCGATGGCCAGCAGGTGCAGCACCGTGTTGGTTGATCCGCCCATGGCGATATCAAGGCTCATGGCGTTCTCGAACGCGTCGAAGGTCGCGATTTCGCGCGGCAGGAAGCCTTTCTCGTCCAGATCGTAATGGCGTTTGGTGATCTCGACGATGCGGCGACCGGCCTCAAGGAACAGTTCCTTGCGATCCGCATGTGTCGCCAGCGTCGAACCGTTGCCGGGCAGGGCCAGACCCAGCGCCTCGGCCAGACAGTTCATCGAGTTCGCGGTGAACATGCCCGAGCACGATCCGCAGGTCGGGCAGGCGTTTTCCTCGATATGCTGGACCTGTTCATCGGTGAACTTGTCGTCGGCGGCGGCAACCATCGCATCCACAAGGTCGATCTTCTTGGCGTCCAGATCGGCGATATCGATTTTGCCAGCCTCCATCGGCCCGCCCGAGACAAAGATCGCCGGGATGTTCAGGCGCATGGCGGCCATCAGCATGCCGGGGGTGATCTTGTCGCAGTTTGAAATACATACCATGGCGTCGGCGCAATGCGCGTTGACCATATATTCGACCGAATCCGCGATCACTTCGCGTGAAGGCAGCGAATACAGCATCCCGTCATGGCCCATGGCGATCCCGTCATCGACCGCGATGGTGTTGAATTCCTTGGCGACCCCGCCCGCTGCCTCAACCTCGCGCGCGACCATCTGGCCCAGATCCTTCAGGTGGACGTGGCCCGGTACGAACTGGGTGAACGAGTTGACGATGGCAATGATCGGCTTGCCGAAATCGTCGTCGCCCATGCCGGTGGCGCGCCACAGGCCACGGGCACCGGCCATGTTGCGGCCGTGGGTAGAGGTTCTGGATCGGTACATTGGCATGATGCTGTTTCCCTGTTGCCCAAGCTGCGATATTGGGTGTGTACGTTATAGCGCACGTATCATATGTACGTTATAACGCACAAGGTAAATCGCAAGGCGCAGATATGGAATCGGACGGAATAACGCTGAAACTAAGGGATGTGCGTGCAGCCTCGGGGCTTAGCCTGTCCAGGGTGGCCGAGATGACCGGGGTCAGCAAAGCCATGCTGGGCCAGATCGAGCGCGGCGAATCAAGCCCCACCATCGCAACGCTCTGGAAAATCGCCAAAGGGTTCCAATTGCCGCTCAGCGCGCTGATTGGCACCTCGGCTTTGCGTGACCCCTCTGATGCAAGCGTGTTTCGAACCGTCACCTTTCCGGGCAGCCTTCAGGTCAAGATCGTCTTCCCCTTCGACCCGGTTCTGGGGGCCGAGACCTTCCACGTAGAGCTGTCAGCGAACCAGAGCCACAATTCCCCGGCCCATGCTGCGGGTGTCACCGAAGAGGTGTTTGTTCTGAACGGAACGCTTGAGGTATTGCGGGATGGCGAATGGGTTCCCCTCAATGCGGGCGAAGGCCTGCGGTTTTCTGCAGACCTGCCGCATGGTTATCGCGCGGGTGCACAGGGGGCGGCCTTTCTGAACATGCACCATTATGCCCAGCCAGCTGAACTTGCCAATCAAGAGTCCATATTACCATGACCGCATTTTTCGACAGTTTGACCGCCGCAGATGCCATCGGTTCTTTCGGGGCATTGATCGTGGTCGGAGCCTATTTTGCGACCCAGATGCGGATGATGAATTCCGACGATCTGGCCTTCCCGGTGGTGAACCTGCTGGGATCGATCCTGATCGTGTATTCATTGCTGCAGAACTTCAATCTGGCGTCGATGCTGATCGAGGGGTTCTGGATCATCATCAGCTTTATCGGAATTATCCAGTATTTCCGCCTGCGCAAGGCGCGATAACGGGTCTGGCCCAAGGCGCTAGCGCTATCCAGCCTTGAACCCCTATGCCACCGGGTATAGGGAAAATACTGCGCGCAAAGGGGAGGCATTGATGCAGGACGATCCCAAAACCCTGGTTTCTACGGAATGGCTGGCGGCCCATCTCAAGGACCCGGACCTTCGTGTATTGGACGGGTCCTGGTATCTGCCAGCGCAGAAACGCGATGCCAGGGCCGAGTATGATGCGGGCCATATCCCCGGTGCGCGGTTCTTTGATATCGATGAGATTGCCGATCACCGCTCTGATCTGCCGCATATGGCCCCTCCGGTCGAGAAATTCATGTCGCGCTTGCGGGCGATGGGCGTTGGTGATGGTCATCAGGTTGTGGTTTATGACGGTGCCGGGCTGATGTCGGCGGCGCGTGTCTGGTGGCTGTTCCGCCTGATGGGGCAGGACAACATCGCCGTTCTGGACGGCGGGCTGCCCAAGTGGCAGGCGGAAGGGCGCGAGATCGAGGATCTGCCCCCCGTGATCCGCGACCGCCACATGACGGTACGCGTGCAGAACCATCTGGTGCGGGACGTAACGCAAGTGTCGGCAGCAGCGAAGCTGGCGGATCATGAGATCATCGATGCACGCTCTGCTGCGCGTTTTGCCGGAACTGAGGCTGAGCCGCGCGAAGGCCTGCGTTCGGGTCACATTCCCGGCGCACGCAATGTGCCTTTTGGCCAGTTGCTGAACAAGAACGGCACCCTGAAATCGACCGAAGACTGCCGTGCCGTTTTCGAAGGCGCGGGCGTTGATCTGTCCAAACCTGCCATCACCTCCTGCGGGTCCGGCGTGACTGCCGCGATCCTCAGCCTGTCGCTTGAGCGTCTGGGCAAGAAAGATCACTCACTTTATGACGGCTCCTGGGCTGAATGGGGCGCGTTCCCAACCCTGCCTGTCGCAACCGGAGAATCCTGATGTACGAACATCTCAAGCAACAACCAGCCGACAAGATTCTGGCGCTGATCCAGATGTATGGCGAAGACCCGCGCGATCAAAAGATCGATCTGGGCGTTGGCGTTTACAAAAATGCCGAAGGCGTGACACCCGTCATGCGCGCCGTGAAAGCAGCCGAACAGCGTATCTGGGAAACGCAGGACAGCAAGGCCTATACCGGGCTGGCCGGTGATCCGGCCTATTCGGACGCGATGATTGGCCTGATCCTAGGCACCGTAGTGCCGCGCGGCAATATCGCCGCTGTTGCCACTCCGGGCGGTACCGGTGCGTGCCGTCAGGCGTTTGAGCTGATCCGGATGGCCAATCCGTCAGCGCGTGTGTTTGTCTCGAACCCGACATGGCCGAACCATTTGTCGATCCTGAATTATCTGGGCATCGAAACCGTTCTGTACCGCTATTTCGACAGCGAATCCCGTGGCGTTGATTTCGATGGCATGATGGAAGACCTCAAAGCTGCTCAAGCAGGTGATGTCGTGTTGCTGCACGGATGCTGCCACAACCCGACCGGGGCCAATCTGAACCTTGTGCAATGGCAGGAGGTCATCAACCTGATCAATGAGCGCGGCCTGATCGCGATGATCGATATCGCCTATCAGGGGTTTGGCGATGGGTTGGAGGAAGATACGCAGGGGGTCCGTCTGGTTGCCTCATCCGTCAAGGAATGCCTGATTGCGGCGTCTTGCTCGAAGAACTTCGGGGTCTATCGCGAACGCACCGGCCTGTTGATGGCGATCACTGCGGATGCAGGCCAGACGGCAGTGCTGCAGGGTAATCTGGCCTTCCTGAACCGCCAGAACTATTCTTTCCCGCCGGATCACGGCGCGCGCGTGGTGACAACGATCCTGACGGATGATGCCCTGCGTGCCGACTGGATGAATGAGCTGGAAGAAATCCGCCTGTCCATGCTGGGGTTGCGCCAGCAATTGGCGGATGAGCTGCAACGCCTGAGCGGCTCGGACCGGTTCGGATTTATCGCCGAGCATCGCGGCATGTTCTCGCGTCTGGGTGCAGCGCCTGAACTGGTCGAGAAGCTGCGGGCCGATCACGGCATCTATATGGTGGGCGACAGCCGCCTGAATATCGCGGGCCTGAACGCAAAAACCATTCCGATACTCGCCAATGCGATTGTCGAGGTTGGCATCTGACACCGCGACCACATTCAAAAACGCAAAACCCGGGCGACACCGCCCGGGTTTTTTCTTGTGCCTGAAAGTTTAGCCCTTGGAGAATTCGGGATAGGCTTCCATGCCCAGCTCTGCCATGTCGAGGCCGTTGATTTCATCCTCTTCACTGACGCGGATGCCGACAGTTGCTTTCAGAATGGTCCACAGGATCATCGCGCCGACAAAGGTGAACACACCATAGGCAACGATACCGGTCAGCTGTGTGATCAGGCTGGCTTCGCCATAGAAGATCACGGCGATGGTGCCCCAGATACCGGCGAACAGGTGAACCGGGATCGCACCGACCACGTCGTCGATCTTGAACTTGTCCAGCATCGGAACAGCGAAGACCACGATGATGCCACCTACTGAGCCGATCCACAGCGCACCGAACAGGGTCGGGGCCAGTGGTTCAGCGGTGATCGAGACCAGACCGGCCAGCGCACCGTTCAGTACCATGGTCAGGTCAGGCTTTCTGTACAGAAGCTGGGTCAGGATCAGGGCGGCAACAGCACCCGAGGCGGCGGCCATGTTGGTGTTGGCGAAGATGCGCGATACGTCGGATACGTCACCTACAGTGCCCATCGCCAGCTGCGACCCGCCGTTGAAGCCGAACCAGCCCAGCCACAGGATGAACGTACCAAGGGTCGCCAGTGCCAGATTTGAACCGGGCATTGGGTGGACCCGTCCGTCTTTGTATTTACCGATGCGCGGCCCAAGGATGATAGCACCTGCCAGAGCGGCCCAGCCACCAACCGAGTGTACAATGGTCGACCCTGCGAAGTCCGAGAATCCGGCCTCGGACAGCCAGCCACCGCCCCACTGCCACGAACCAGTGATCGGATACATGATACCGGTCAGCACAACCACGAAAGCCAGAAACGGCCACAGCTTGATGCGTTCGGCCACGGCACCCGACACGATCGAGGCTGTTGCGGCCACAAAGACCAGCTGAAAGAAGAAGTCAGACCCGATGGACGCATAGTCCAGCGCAGCATCCGCAGGCGCAACCCCGACCGGATCAAGCGAAGTGGTCGAAAAGAACGGGCCGAGCCAACCCGTGATGGTCCAGCCATCGCCCGGATACATCAGGTTGAAACCGATCAGCCAATACATGATCGCGGCTATCGAAAACAGTGCGATGTTCTTGATCATCTGCATGGCCACGTTCTTCGACCGCACCAGCCCGCCTTCGAGCATGGCAAAGCCTGCGGCCATGAAGAACACCAGAAAGCCGCCCATCAGGAACAGCAGCGTGGTAAAGATGTATTGGGTGTGCAGCGCAGCCTCGCCTATGAGAGCTTCTTGCGCCAGACCCATCTGCGGCAGCGCGATGATCGCGGCGGCAGGGGTAAGAGATTTCATCAGGTTCATGTGTCTTCCTCGAATGATTTGGGTGGGCGTGTTACAGCGCATCCTCGTTGGTTTCCCCGGTCCGCACGCGCAGGGCCTGCTCGACATCGAGGACAAAAATCTTGCCGTCGCCGATCTTGCCGGTCTTGGCGGTTGTGGTGATGGTTTCGACGATCTGGTCAGCCATGGTGGCGGGCACCACGATCTCAAGCTTGATCTTGGGCACGAAGTTCACGGCATATTCCGCGCCCCGGTAAATCTCGGTATGACCCGATTGCGAGCCGAAGCCCTTAATCTCGGTCACCATCATGCCGCGCACGCCTGCGTCGGTCAGTGCCTCGCGCACCTCCTCCAGCTTGAACGGCTTGATTGTTGCAATGATCAGTTTCACGTCATTCCCCTCTGTCGGTCCGGATGCCCCGGTATTTTGCGCCTGCAGAAAAAAGAGCGCGGCCTTGCGCCTGAGGGAACGCGCCCGAGGGGTGAGCTGTGGGAAAACTTGGGAAAATTGCACAATTTTTGCACAAATTGTGCTTTTCGGTTAATAAATAGGCAAAGCTGTGAGGGGAAATACCGGAAATTCACACCTCTACATGGCGGTGTCACCGGGGTATGGTGACGCAAAAGCATAATCGGGCAGAGTTTGAGCATGACTGAGTCCAAGCGCCGTAGACCGCTGGTTGCGGACAAAAGATATCCTTCCAAACGCCGCAAATCCGCAGCGCCCAAACGCTCTGCGAAACCGGCAGGCAAGAAGGCGACCGCCCGCAAGACAGCCGCGCGCAAGACCGCGCGCAAGAAGACGCGTCGCAGTTCAGGCGGCAAGGGCGGTGGTATTTTCCGGCGCCTGCTCCGCTGGCTCTGGCGTCTTGTCTGGGGCATCAGCTGGCGGGTGGGGGCGGTCGCGGGGCTGTTGCTCGCGCTGGCGGTGGGGGTTGTCTATACCTCGCTTCCCGATGCTGATGCGTTGCTTGACGGGCGCGCGCGTGGATCGGTGACGTTGCTGGATCGGGATGGCAAAGTCTTTGCGTGGCGCGGCGATCAGTTCGGCGGTGTGATTACGGCGGATACGGTCTCGCCCCATCTCAGGAACGCGGTGATCGCCACCGAAGACAAGCGGTTCTACCGCCATTTCGGTGTCAGCCCGCGCGGTGTTGCCAGTGCGGTGCGCATCAACCTGAGCGAAGGGCGTGGGCCCTTGTCGGGCCATGGTGGATCAACCATCACGCAGCAAACGGCCAAACTGCTGTGTCTGGGCGTTCCCTATGATCCCGGCGCGTGGGACTCCGAGGCCGCTTATGAGGCCGATTGCCGTCAGGGTTCGCTTTGGCGCAAAGCGAAAGAGGCGGTTTATGCCCTCGCGATGGAGGTCAAATACTCCAAGAACGAAATTCTGACGATCTATCTGAACCGCGCCTTCCTTGGGGCCGGTGCTCGCGGTTTCGAGGCGGCCAGCCAGCGGTATTTTGGCATATCAGCGGCCGAAGTCAGCCCTGCCGAAGCGGCGATGCTGGCCGGGCTTTTGGTGGCCCCGACGCGCTATGCGCCCACCAACAACCTGCAGCGCTCGCAAGATCGGGCCCGGCTGGTGGTGGGGCTGATGGAGGATCAGGGCTATCTGTCCGGTGCTCAGGCCAGCGAGGCGCGCAGCCGTCCGGCGCAGCTGTCCGAGGCTGCGGCAGCGCGCGCAGGTGGCTATTTCGCCGATTGGGTCATGGCCAGCGGGCCCGAATTCTTTACGCGTAACACCACCGAGGATGTTGTGATCCGCACCACGCTGGATCAGCGCATTCAGAGCTCGGCGGAAGAGGCGCTGAAATTCATCTTTCAGGAAAAGGTGCGCGAAGGCTCTGAAGCTCAGGCGGCGATCGTGGTGATGTCCGCTGATGGGGCGGTGCGTGCCATGGTGGGCGGGCGCAAGACCCGGGTGTCCGGCGCGTTCAACCGGGCGACACAGGCACTGCGCCAGACCGGATCGTCGTTCAAACCTTTCGTCTATGCCACGGCGTTGGAGCTGGGGTATTCGCCGCTGGATACGGTGATGGATGAACCCTATTGCCTGAACATTCCCGGCTCGGGCCAGTGGTGCCCGAAGAATTACACCAACAAATATTATGGGCGCGTGTCTCTTGCGGATGCGCTGAAGAACTCGCTGAATATTCCGGCGGTCAAAGTGGCCGAGATCTCGGGGCTAGAAAATGTCCGTACCGTGGCCAGCGGTTTCGGTATCGCCAGCGATCTGGCGCAGGGCCCGGCGCTTGCGCTGGGCGCGTCCGAAAGCACCCTGATCGAGATGACCGGCGCTTATGCGGGTATCCTGAACGGCGGATCAGCGGTTGAGCCTTATGGGCTGACCGAGTTGAAATTGCTGGGCGATGAAACGCCGGTGATGGTCACGACCACGGGTATTGGCGAGCGGGTGATCAACGACAAGGCTGCCAAACAACTGACCTGGATGATGGAGCGTGTCGTGTCGCAAGGCACCGGCGGTCGCGCCAAACTTCCGGGGTGGCAGGTTGCAGGTAAAACCGGGACAACGCAGGCCGCCCGCGACGCGTGGTTTATCGGGTTCACCGCAGATTACGTAGCTGGCGTCTGGATGGGATATGACGACAACACCCCGTTATCAGGGGTGACAGGCGGTGGCCTGCCAGCGGAAATCTGGAAAGAGACTATGGTGCGGGTGACCGAAGGCATGACCCCGACACCGCTGCCAATGCTGGCCCCGGATCCGCCGGTTCAGGTGGCACAGCCAAAGCGGCAGCAACGCCGCAAGCAAGGCGGGTTTGAACGGGCAGTCAATCAGTTGCTGAATGATCTCTTCGGCAATTGATGCGCGCCGATGCGTTGGGCGGCGCGTATAACGCCGCCCGGTTTGCTTAGCTGGCGCTTTCGTCCAGAGCAGCGATGATCGCGTCACCCATCTCGCTGGTGGAAACAGGCTCAACACCTTCTTCTGCCAACAGGTCAGGTGTACGCACGCCATCAGCCAGAACCTTCTCGATCGCGGCTTCAAGGCGGGATGCCTCGTCGCCCTGATCAAAGCTGTAACGCAGCGCCATCGCAAAGCTGAGGATACAGGCAATCGGGTTGGCTTTGCCCTGCCCGGTGATGTCGGGGGCCGAACCGTGAACCGGTTCATACATCGCCTTGGGCCGCCCATTGGCCATCGGTGCACCCAGCGAGGCAGAGGGCAGCATGCCCAGCGATCCCGTCAGCATCGCAGCACAATCCGACAGGATGTCGCCGAACAGGTTGTCGGTGACAATAACGTCGAACTGTTTGGGCGCGCGCACCAGCTGCATCGCGCCGTTGTCAGCGTACATATGGGTCAGCTCGACCTCGGGGTAATCCTCTGCCACGCGATTCACGATCTCACGCCACAGAATGCCCGATTCCATCACGTTCGCCTTTTCCATCGAGCACAGCTTCTTGTTCCGGCGCATCGCCAGTTCAAAGGCCGAGCGCGCGGCGCGTTCAATCTCGGATTCGGTATAGCGCTGGGTGTTGATGCCCACGCGTTCATTGCCTTCTTCGAAGATGCCGCGCGGTTCGCCGAAATAGACGCCCGAGGTCAGTTCGCGCACGATCACGATGTCGAGGCCCGCGACCACATCCTTTTTCAGCGACGAGAAATCGGCCAGCGCGTCAAAGCATTGTGCCGGGCGCAGGTTGGAATACAGATCCATTTCCTTGCGCAGACGCAGCAACCCGCGCTCGGGCTTCAGGCTGAAATCCAGATCGTCGTATTTCGGGCCACCGACCGCGCCCAGCAGAACCGCGTCGACCTCTTGCGCCTTGGCCATGGTTTCATCCGACAGGGGCTTGCCGTGGACGTCATAGGCCGCACCGCCCACCAGATCCTCGCTCACGTCAAAGTGAAGTCCGCGATTGGTGTCGAACCAGTCGATCACTTTGCGCACTTCGATCATAACTTCCGGGCCAATTCCGTCTCCGGGCAGGATGAGGAGCGAGGGGTTGGACATGAAGAGTCTCCTTGCGTTTCGTCCCACGTGCCCTAGCGTTTGCGACGCATCGGGTCAATGAGACGAACCCACTAAAACACGAGGAAAACACATGCTGACACCCGGAAATCAAGCTCCTGATCTGAAAATTCAAACTGTTGCCCATGGTGATTTTGATCTTGCCCGCGACAAGGGCAAGAACGGAACGCTGGTGATTCAGTATCGCGGCCTGCATTGCCCGATCTGCATTCGGCAGATGGGCGATGTTGAGGCAGCGCTGGATGATTTCGCCGAGCTTGGGGTCGAGGTGGTCATGATCACCACCGATACGGCCGAACGTGCTGTGGAAACTGTCGAAAAAGCCGGGGTCTCACGGGTACGTGTGGGGCATGGTTTGCCACTGTCCGAGGCGCGGGATGTCTGGGGCCTCAATATCTCGCAAGCGCGCGAAGGCAGTGCCGAGCCCGCGCTTTTTGCCGAGCCCGGGCATTTCTATATCTCGCCCGACCAGACAGCGTATTATGTGTGGCAGCAGACAACGCCTTTTGGCCGGCCTCCGATGTCGGATATCGTTGGCGGGTTGAAATTCACGCTGGCCAATAACTATCCCCCGCGTGGAACCTATACTGGCGCGCTGTAATCGAGGCTAGAGGCCGGCTTTCAGCCCCTCGGCCAACAAATCCCAGACCCTGCGGATTCGCGGGGTCTGACGCATCGCCTGCGGGGCCGCCAGCCAGATCGGCAGTACCGGTATTTCAGCGTCAATTTCCAGCACTTCAACCGCGGGATCGGCTTGCGCGATGCCAAGCTGGCTGAAGCCAATGCCGCAGCCTGCGCGGATCAACTCCCAATAGGTTGTCTGATTGTCACAGCGGGTGGCAAAGCTTTCGCGGCTGGCGGGCCAACCCTTGTTGCGCATGGCATTGATGATCTCTTCATTGGCGTCAAATCCCACGAGGTCATGTTGCATCAATTCGCTCGGAGAGGCGGGGCGCCCGGCGCGCTCCAGATAGGATCGCGCAGCACAGAAGCAGAGCGGAACCTCACCGATATGTTTGGCCACGATATCAACCTGCTCCGGGCGGTACATACGCACGGCGATGTCGGCCTCGCGGAACAGCAGGTTTTCACTGGCATCCGAGGCGACAAGATCAAGTTGAATGGCGGGTTCCGCCCGGCGGATCGCGGCCAGAATCGGCGGTAGCAGGTGGTGTGATACAAAGACCGATGCGGTGATCCTGACCGATCCTTCCAACTGTTGTGCCTGCCCTGCAGCCGTCAGGCTTAGCGCATTCACCGCCGCATACATCTGTTGCGCCATCGGCAGCACTTGCTGCCCGACCTCGCTAAGCGTCAGACCCCGCGCATGCCGATCGAACAATGAAACGCCCAACTCTTCTTCCAGCGCATGCACCTGCCGCCCGAGTGTCGGCTGGCTGCGCCCCAGCATACGTGCGGCTGCTGACAGAGATCCTGTCTGTGCCACGGCCAGAAAGCTTTGAATCAACGACCAGTCAGATAATTGCAGGGACTTCACCATTCAAAAACGAATACATGATTTGCAATTCTCTGCAATTCCCAAAGGCAAATGAATAGTGCCTTCGGGGCGTTCAGCAACAGGATTGTCGCGCTGCAGAGGCCTAGTTATCCGCCAGATCAACCCAGACAAGCCGGTGGCGACTGGCGGTCTCGGCTATTTTGCGCTCTGGTTGGTCAGGCCAGTAGACGCCGGCGTCGCGCAGTTCCCAACCAACCGAGGGGAGGATATAGTCGACCCGCATTTCTCCGACGCCTTTCCACAGGACCGTTGCCGTGTTGCGAGGGAAGGGATCTTGCACCAACGGGTGTTCAAGAAGCTCACTGATCGCGCTCTTGTGGCCTTCGCCCTGCGCCGGGTCCTGATTGGCATCTCCGGCGATAACGAAGCGGGTGGAAAGGGCAGGCCCCAAAGCGCCGTTCAACAGCAGTGACCAGAGCCTAATCTCATCGCGATTGCGCAGGCCGTTGCGATCTTCGGGGCCATCAAAGACCGGAGGGCTGGCATGAAAGGTCATCAGGTTGACGGGCCCGCCGGGGGCCTCGATTGGAATGACCCAATGGGCTGTTGAAGATAACCGCTGCGCAGCTTGTGCGATTGCCGAAGGGAAGGGTTTGCCACCTTCTGTGGGCAATGTCGCACCGGGCAAATCGCGCCATAACATGCCAGAGAAAGATCGCGCCTGATCCACTTTGACAGGATAGCGTGACAGCACGGCCAGACCGTTCTGGCCGGAAAACGCCCCCCAGCCCTGTGCGTCACCGGGCCCGCCCGTCTTGCCGTCGCCATCCAGATCAAGGGTGGTTTCCAGACCTGAATTGGGTTGCGCCGTGAAGCTGAAGGGGTAGCTGAGGCCGCTTTCACTGAGCCTGCGGGTGAAGGCGGCGAGTGTCAGGCCATCGAGATCCCAATCGATACCTTGCAGGGCCACGATATCAGGGCGCGTTGCAGCCAGAACCTGTACCACAGCCTCTACCTGCGGGTCATCTCGCTGGATGTCGCGCAGCAACAGGCCCGGCCCTTTGCGGCTGAGTTCTGTGTTGAAGCTTGCGATGCGCAATGTATCTGCTTGTGCCGCAAAAGGCAGCAGCAGCAGAACGAGGGCGCGGATCATGCGATCTGAGTGGACTCGGTGGTGGAATAGGCGCGGCGTTTCTCAACGATCAACCCGGCAATCCGCAGCGTTGCGATGCCGCGCATGATCATGCTGGTTGGCAGGAAAGCCCAGGCGCAGAGAGTCCAGATCAGGGTCTGGGGATTGCTGAGCGCAATGGGGGTCGCAAACGCAGCCATCAACTTGATCAGCGCCGGAATCAGGAATGGCAGCAGCGCACCAATTGCGATATTCAGCCGACCGTCGCGCTGCAGGCGGGTCACAACATCGCCACCTTTGGTCGGGTCAAACAGCGGCAGATTGGTCCAGACGTTGAAGGCACCATTCCCCGTTGGCCAGCCACGCTGTTTCACTGCGTAGGCAAAGCTGGCGATTGTCACCAGTGCGGCCACATAGGCGATGCTGGCTGAAATCCGTACCAGTTCCACCAGTGACTGGCCTGCATCTGCAGGCAATATCAGGACAACCAACCTGACCGGAGAGTAGGGGAAATCCAGCACATTCGCGGCCATCAGGCCGAACGAATAAAACCAACCGGTCAGTTCTGAAGGCGCATAGGCGTTCTTGCAGATCAGCGTCAGGAAGGTGACCATCGACATCAGGCCGACAAAACGCAACCTGTTCACCGGCGGCGCGTCGCGAAATTCGATAAAGCTGGGAAAGGCAGAGTTATATTCAGAGAAGGTTAGGATAAACGCCAGAATCGCCAGAAAGACGACAATCTCGGTCCCATTTGACGTCGATGTAGGCAGGTACAACGCAGGGGTAAGCACCATCAGTGCTACCAGTAATCCACGTATCGCCGCCCCCGTTGTGCGTGCAATCACAATCCGAACCCTTTTCCAAACCGGCGTAGTCGATTCTGAGCCGACCTATCGTCCAACTTGTGCTCGCCGCTCATTCCTTGACGGCTACCTCTTTAACGTCAACTTTGACGATAAGCGGTATTTCGCTCAAGCCGGAGTGCAGAAAACACTTAGTTTCGGGCAAAATGATGGCGGAACTGGTGCGGGATTGCATCATTTTCGACGCAAACCCAACGTGAAACCTCTTACGGGCTCTACATGTTGTGGTTGCTTCGCGAAAAACCCCAAGAATGCGAACGGGGCCGCTTTTGCGACCCCGTCAGGTTGAGTATCCACAGAATCGTCCCCAGGGATCAGACCCAGGGACGGGCCTGGCTTGCGTGATTCTCGAACTTGTCGATGTGGTGATCTTTCTCCATCGTCTGTCCGATATCGTCCAGACCGTTCAGCAGGCAGTGTTTGCGATGCGGATCGATGTCGAATTCGATGACAACCCCATCCGAGGTTGTGATCTGCTGATCTTCCAGATGCACGGTCATGCGGGCGTTTTCACCCTTGTGTGCGTCATCCATCAGGATCGCGTGATGTTCTTCCTCGACCACGATGGGCAGGATGCCGTTCTTGAAGCAATTGTTGAAGAAGATGTCGGCAAAACTGGTCGAGATCACAACCTTGATGCCGAAATCCTTGATCGCCCAGGGCGCATGTTCGCGCGACGAGCCGCAGCCGAAATTGTCACCCGCCACCAGAATCTCGGTCTGGCGATAGGCGGGTTTGTTCAGAACGAAATCCTCGTTCTCGCCGCCATGATCGTGATAGCGCATCTCGTCAAACAGAACGACACCAAGGCCGGACCGTTTGATGGTTTTCAGGTGCACTTTCGGAATGATCATATCGGTGTCGATATTGATCAGCGGCATCGGGGCGGCCACCCCGTGGACTTTGTCAAACTTTTCCATGTCTACACTCCATGCGAGGTAGGGCCGCGCCCATCCCCCGCGTCTAAGCTTGTTTCGTTTCGTTAGGTGCGTTTTTGACGAAGAGGGCCATGAAGACCAATCCAAACCCGTTGAACAGCATCTCGATGCCCAGCAAGACGCCCAGCAGCTTCAGCAGAACCTGAGGCTCGGCGCTGGCGAATGACCAGAGATAACCGGCCAGCAGGATCGATAATGCGCCCGAGATCAGCGTCGGCCAGAAAAACTGTGTTCCCTTCATCTGGAACGACAGGATGATCCGGGCAATGCCGCCTGCCATGAACAGAATGAGGACAACAGTCGCCAGCGTCAGCGTACCCTGCAGCGGGTGGCCCAGAAAGGACCAGCCCAGAAACAGCATGACCGCACCCATGATGAGTGACAGGATCTTGTTGCCGGTGCCTTCAACGGAGAACCCACCGACAATCTGCAATCCACCCGCAATCAGCAGCAACACACCCGTCACCACCGTTACGGCAACCGATGCCACAACGGGCGCGCCCAGCACAAATATGCCGAACGCTATGGACAGCAGCCCCAGCAAGAGCCATTTGATCCAGTCACTCATGTCTTCAATCCCTCAAATATCTAGATATGAGGGCAGCTTACATCAATTCACGGACGTCTGTCAGCCGTCCTGTGATTGCCGCTGCGGCAGCCATGGCCGGGCTCAGCAGGTGGGTGCGTCCGCCGCGGCCCTGACGGCCTTCGAAGTTGCGGTTCGAGGTCGCGGCACAGCGCTCGCCCGGTTGCAACTGGTCGGGATTCATCGCCAGACACATCGAGCATCCCGCCAGACGCCATTCGAAACCGGCCTCTTTGAAGATGTCTGCCAGACCTTCTTCTTCAGCCTGCAATCGGACCAGACCGGAACCGGGCACGACCATGGCGCGCATTCCGTCCTTGACCTTCTTGCCCTTCAGAATCTCGGCCGCGGCGCGCAGGTCTTCGATGCGGCCATTGGTGCAGGACCCGATAAAGACGGTGTCGATCTCCACTTCGCTGAGCTTCTGACCCGCCTCCAGACCCATGTATTCGATGGAACGGCGGGCCGCGTCGACCTTGCCACCTTCGAAATCTTCCGGATTTGGCACAGAGGCGGTGATCGGAAGAACATCCTCGGGGCTGGTGCCCCATGTGACGACCGGCGCGATGTCTTCGCCGCGCAGCGTGATGACCTTGTCGAAATGCGCGCCCTCATCAGTGTAGAGCGTCTTCCACCAGTCCATCGCTGCCTCCCACTGAGCACCTTTCGGGGCGTGTGGGCGGCCTTTGACATATTCAAAGGTGGTCTCATCAGGTGCGATCAGGCCCGCGCGCGCGCCGCCTTCGATCGCCATGTTGCAGACGGTCATGCGCCCTTCCATCGACAGATCGCGGATCGCTTCGCCGCAATATTCGATGACATAGCCAGTGCCGCCAGCGGTACCGGTTTCGCCGATCACGGCCAGAGTGATATCCTTGGCGGTCACGCCCGGCTGCAATTTGCCGGTGATCTCGACCTTCATGTTCTTGGATTTCTTCTGGATCAGGGTCTGCGTGGCCAGAACATGTTCGACCTCGGACGTGCCGATGCCATGGGCCAGCGCGCCGAATGCGCCGTGGGTGGCGGTGTGGCTGTCGCCGCAGACAACGGTCATGCCCGGCAGGGTCCAGCCCTGTTCCGGGCCGACGATATGCACAATGCCCTGACGGACGTCATGGACGGGGTAATAGTGAATGCCGAAATCCTTGGCGTTCTTGTCCAGCGCCTCGACCTGAATGCGCGATTCCGGGTTTTCGATCCCGTTCACCCGATCCGGCGTGGTCGGCACGTTATGGTCCGGCACGGCGATGGTTTTTTCCGGTGCGCGCACCTTGCGGCCTGCCATGCGCAGCCCTTCAAAGGCCTGCGGACTGGTCACTTCGTGGACCAGATGGCGGTCGATATACAGCAGGCAGGTGCCATCGTCGGCTTCATGCGCGACATGGGCATCCCAAATCTTGTCATAGAGTGTTTTGGGGGACATCGGTCCTCTCCCGTAAATAATGAGAAATAGCTGGCGAGTTGGCTCAGGCCGCGGCTAGGCAGGCCAGAACCGTGCGGGCGGCCCCAAAGAACCGTTCGCGCAGGCGCGCGCGGTCTTCCAGATTCTGTTCTTGGGCCACATTGAGTCTCATGCGCTTCAGATATAACGGGGTTTGCCGTCAATCAAGGTTCAATACGGCTGCGGGCTTGCATCCCCCGACGCGGATGGCCAAGCTGGCAGGCATGAACCAGGATCTGCTACCGGAAACGCTGTCCGAGCTTTATGCCAACATGACGGCGGCCTTTTCAGCACAGTTTGAAAACCTGATCGAGTTGATCGTCACGCCGGGCTGGAGACAGTACCAACTGGTCATCATCCTGTTCCTCTGGCTGCTCGCGTTTTTGCTGAAACTGCTCACTCAGAATTTCTGGGAGAACTGGGCCCGTGCGCGAACCGGCTGGCCGAAATGGCGGCTGCGTATTCTGATTCAGCTGATGCGGCGCCTGACGCTGGTTTATTTCGTGATGCTGTCCTGGGGGCTCTATTGGGTGATGCAGCATACGACATGGCCATCGCGCAGCTATATCATAGGCGTTCTTGCAACACTCGCCGCCGCGTGGCTGGCCATTGCGCTGGCATCGCGGCTGGTGCGCAACCGGACGCTGCGGCAAATCTTCAAATGGTCCATGTGGGTGTATGCGACGCTGCTGGCGCTGGGTCTGACCGATGATGTGGCCGGGTTCCTTGATGGTGTGGCGATTTCCATCGCTGATCTGCATATCTCGATGCTGGGGATCATCAAGGCTGTCCTGCTGATTGGTATTCTGCTGACCTTTGCCCGGATCGGAACGCGTGCGGCCGAGCGAGGCCTGAAAAGCAATGATGACATTACGCCATCAATGCAGGTGCTGCTGGCCAAGGCCATTCAGGTGCTGCTTTATGGCGCTGTTTTCATGGCCGCCATCCGCACGCTGGGGTTTGATCTGACAGGGATTGCACTGTTATCCGGTGCGATCGGTGTGGGGATCGGCTTTGGGCTGCAGAAAGTGGTCTCGAACCTGATTTCCGGGATCATCATCCTGATGGACCGGTCGATCAAGCCCGGGGACGTGATCTCGTTGGGTGATACCTTCGGGTGGATCAACTCGCTGGGCGCGCGCTATGTCTCTGTCGTCACACGCGACGGGCGGGAATATCTGATCCCGAACGAGGATCTGATCACCAATCAGGTGGTGAACTGGTCGCACTCGGACAAGTTCGTGCGGCTGGATCTGGAGTTTGGCACCAGCTATGGCGACGACCCGCACAAGGTGCGGGCCACAGCCATCCGGGCGGTGAAAACAGTGGGCCGGGTGCTGAGCGACGGGTCACATGATCCCGTCTGCCACATCACCGGGTTCGGCGACAGCAGCATCGACTATGTATTGCGGTTCTGGATCAGCGATCCGACCAAGGGGCTGACCAATATCCGGGGCAATGTCTATCTTGCACTATGGGATGCGTTTCAGTCCGAAAGCATCTCATTACCCTTCCCGCAGCGCGAGATACGGCTGCTTCCCGACGACGCAGACGCGCAACAGCTCGCCAAAGAGTGAGCGGATGTGCCCGCCTCATCCCGCGGTTTCATTGAAATGTTGCAATCCCCTTGTTACCTTAATAGGACCCCAGCGCCGGGGATTTGTCGGCGCGCAGCAAAGGAGGACTATGTCCTGTCTCTACATACACAGGCGGGTTTGCCCGCCGATGATGGGGCCAGTGTGATGGCCCGCTCTCAGTCAATCAGCGATAAGCTGCTTGAGCGTATCCTTTCCTCACTTTCCGATGACAAGGCCGAAGATGTTGTGCAGATCAACCTGCAGGGCAAATCCTCGGTTGCGGATCACATGGTGATTGCCTCGGGTCGGTCGACCCGTCAAGTCTCGGCCATGGCGGAAAAGCTGACGGATCGCATCAAGCAGGAATTCGGTTTCACATCGAAGGTCGAAGGCAAGGATGCCGGCGATTGGGTGTTGATCGATACGGGCGACGTGGTCGTTCATATCTTCCGCCCCGAAGTGCGCGAATTCTATCAGCTGGAAAAGATGTGGCAGCCTCAGGGCGGCAACGCCTCGGCGAACTGAGGCGTTATCCCGGCCCGTATTGAGGGGCCGGAGGCGAGAGAGACATGCGTATCAGCATTGTTGCGGTCGGGCGATTGCGCGCCGGACCGGAGAAATCCCTGCTTGACGATTACCTGACCCGTTTCGACCGGACCGGCCGCAGCTTGGGCCTTGGTCCTGCGAAGGTGATCGAGGTTGAGGACAAGAAGAACGCAGGCATGGGGGCTGAGGCCACGCTGCTGCGCAAGGCGCTGCCCAAGGGGGCTGTGACCTGCATACTGGATGAACGCGGACGGGTGATGTCGTCGCCCGATTTCGCGCAGAAACTGGGGAACTGGCGCGATGCAGGGCGTCAGGATCTGGCCCTGATCATCGGTGGAGCGGACGGAATAGACCCTGATCTACGGGCAGAGGCCGATTTTTCCATCTCATTCGGATCGATGGTCTGGCCCCATATGCTGGTCCGTGTGATGCTGGCCGAACAACTCTACCGGGCCGCAACCATCCTGTCGGGCGGTCCCTATCATCGGGTCTGACATGGCGCAGCTTCTGATCGTTTACCATTCGCGGACAGGCGGCAGCCGCCAGATGGCCGAAGCCGCGGCTGAAGCCGGGCGCGATGAGGCAGAAATTGTTTTGAAATCCGCCGATCAGGCCGGGCCTGAGGATATGTTGGCGGCAGATGGCTATATCTTCTGCGCACCCGAGAATCTGGCGGCATTATCGGGTCTGATGAAAGAGTTCTTTGATCGCTGTTACTATCCGGTTCTGGGGAAAATCGAAGGTCGCCCATATGCTCAGATGATCTGCGCCGGATCCGACGGCGAAAACGCGGCACGTCAGTTGGCGCGGATTGCGACCGGCTGGCGTTTGAAAGAGGTGCAGCCTGCGCTTGTCATCTACACCCATGCACAGACGCCGCAAGCGATTCTGGCCGAAAAAACCATCCCGGAAAGCCAGCTTGAGAAATGTCGTGAGATCGGCGTTGCCATGGCCGCAGGCCTGAGCCTTGGGGTGTTCTAGCCCCTAGTTCAGATCAACTATCGTGGTGCTTTCATTCCAGCCGTCGACATTGTCACGGGCCTGGATCTGCACTTGCGTGGCCCCTTCTGGTATCACCACGCCGCTGAGAGAGCGGGTGAAAGGCTGCTCGTTCTCATGCGGGTGGTGCAAGACGCGCATCCCCAGCTCTTTGCCATTCATATCCAGCACCCGCCAGCCGTCGGCATAATGATCCCAACCGGTATCAGGGTGTCTGATCGTGACATCTATTCGCCATGTGTCGCCGCCGGGGCTGATGCGGACCTGTTCGATCACAGGCGGGTCGGCATATGCAGGGCCAGCAAGCAGGGCACCGAGAAACACATAGCTTATGAGGGGCTTGTAAGGGGTATGGTTGCGCATGGGTGTCACCTCTCTCTTGGGGTGGTGGTTGCGGGCTCTGGCTGCGACAGTAGGTTCGGATATGAAAACTTGCCAGAGCGTAAAATTGGTAATATTATTTTACCAAATGAAGGAGCCGCCATGGAAATGCCCAAGCCAAGCCCCGATGTCTTGCGCCGCAAGGGTGCGGTTGTCGCACGCTTGTCGCAGGTTCTGCCCCAAGATGCGATTATTCAGGATGAGGCCGAAACACGCGCGTATGAATGTGATGCACTGACGGCTTATAAATGTGCGCCCATGATTGCGGTGTTGCCATCAACCACGCAACAGGTCTCGGACGTTCTGCGTATCTGCCACGAGGAAGGGGTGCCGGTTGTCCCGCGTGGTGCGGGTACCTCGCTGGCAGGTGGGGCTTTGCCCACCGCAGATTGCGTGATTCTGGGTGTCGCGCGTATGAACGATGTGCTTGAGGTCGATTATGACAACCGATTCATCCGGGTACAGACCGGCCGCACCAATCTGAGCGTGACCGGGGCAGTGGAAGAGGAAGACTTTTTCTATGCCCCGGACCCGTCATCCCAACTTGCCTGCGCCATCGCCGGCAATATCGCGATGAATTCGGGCGGGGCCCATTGCCTGAAATACGGGGTGACAACCAATAACCTGATGGGTGTGACCATGGTCATGATGGATGGCACCGTGGTTGAGATTGGTGGCGCCTATCTGGATGCGGGCGGGCTGGACCTGCTTGGCGTGATCTGCGGATCCGAAGGGCAATTGGGTGTCGTGACCGAGGCAACCCTTCGCATCCTGCGCAAGCCCGAAGGCGCGCGCCCGGTGCTGATGGGTTTTGATGATAATGAGGTGGCAGGCCAATGTGTCTCGGACATTATCAAATCGGGCATTTTGCCCGTGGCGATCGAATTCATGGACCGTTTGTGCATTCAGGCCAGCGAGAAATTTGCCCAGGCCGGGTATCCCGATTGCGAGGCCCTGCTGATTGTCGAGGTCGAAGGGTCAGAGGCTGAAATTGACAGCCAATTGTCGAAAATCGTCGAAATCGCAAAGCGCCATAACCCGGTAGAACTGCGCGAAAGCCGATCAGCCGAAGAAAGCGCCCGTATC
This sequence comes from Rhodobacteraceae bacterium KLH11, assembly GCA_000158135.1. Taxonomy (GTDB): domain Bacteria; phylum Pseudomonadota; class Alphaproteobacteria; order Rhodobacterales; family Rhodobacteraceae; genus Ruegeria. Next base: position 1,013,309 of record DS999531.1, on the reverse strand, counting down.
TGGCTGGGGCGGAAATCAGCCTTTGGCGCGATGGGGCAGCTTAACGATTACATGTGTCTGGACGGGACGATCCCGGTATCCTCGCTGCCTTTCGTGCTGCGTCGGATCGGCGAGTTGAGCAAGGATTATGGTCTGCCGGTTGGCAATGTCTTCCATGCCGGGGATGGCAACATGCACCCTCTGATCCTGTTTGATGCCAACAAGCCCGGCGATCTTGAGAAATGCGAGGCTTTCGGAGCAGACATCCTGACGCTGTGTGTTGATGCGGGCGGCTGTCTGACGGGTGAGCATGGGGTTGGGATCGAAAAGCGGGACCTGATGACCCATCAATATACGCCACAGGACCTTGAGGCCCAGATGGCGGTAAAGGATGTGTTTGATCCGGGCTGGCTGCTGAACCCGGCCAAGGTCTTTCCGCTGGCTGCCTCGGAACCCCGGCGAATGGCAGCAGAATAGGGCGCGCGCCCTCTCCCTGAATTTTACAAGAAGATGAAACTTGATGAGACCTGAAACCGAGGCTGAACTTGCTGAAATTGTGACGGGGCTGAGCGACCCGGTGCGCATCGCCGGTGGCGGAACCCGTGGCGTCGGTGGCTCTGATCCGGTGCTGAGCGTTGCCGGGCTGCAAGGCATAACGCTTTACGAACCCGGCGCGCTGACCGTGGTTGCGCGTTCCGGGACGCCTTTGGCCGAAATCGAAGCGACGCTTGAGGCCGAGGGCCAGCAACTGGCGTTCGAGCCGATGGATCACCGCGGTTTGCTGGGCACAATGGGTGAGCCAACGATTGGTGGCGTGGTCGCCGCCAATATCTCGGGGCCGCGCAGGATTCAGACCGGTGCGTGCCGGGATTTCCTGTTGGGCGTGCGCTATATTGATGGTCGGGGGCAGGTCATCAAGAATGGCGGGCGGGTGATGAAGAATGTCACCGGCTATGATCTGGTCAAGCTTATGGCGGGTTCGTGGGGCACGCTGGGCGTTTTGTCCGAGGTGTCGCTCAAGGTTTTACCCAAGCCCGAAGCGCAGGCAACGCTGGCTCTGGATGTGCCCGATGCACGGGCAGCGGTCGGGGTTATGTCTGCTGCGCTGAAATCCCCCTACGAGGTGAGCGGTGCGGCTTATGATCCGGCTCAAAACCAGGCCTTTTTGCGGATCGAGGGCTTCGCGGATTCGGTTGCGTACAGGATCGACCGTTTGCGCGAAACTCTGGGCGGCGGTGCGGACAGGTCGGATATGTGCTGGGCAGATATCCGCGATGCCCGCGCATTTCATGACCTTGAAGGCGATCTCTGGCGTTTGTCGGTCAAACCCGGTGATGCCCCCGACATCGCGGCCCGGGCCGGTGCAGAACGGTTGCTGTTCGATTGGGGCGGTGGGCTGATCTGGGCCTTGATGCCGAAAGGCACCGATCTGCGCCCACGCCTTGGCGATTTTGAAGGGCATGCAACGCTTGTGCGGGCGGATGAGGGAACGATGGATAAGCTTGGCCGCTTTCAGCCCGAGAGCGCTTTGATTCAGGCTCTAACAAAAGGTATTCGGCAGAGATTCGACCCGCGCGGCGTGTTTAATCCGGGGTTGATGGGATAGGCGATGCAGACGACATTCACCAAAGATCAGTTGCGGGACCCGGCCATTCAACGGTCGAACGAGATCCTGCGGAACTGTGTGCATTGCGGGTTTTGTACCGCGACCTGCCCGACCTATCAGGTGCTGGGGGATGAGCTCGACAGCCCGCGCGGCCGCATCTATCTGATCAAGGATATGCTTGAGAACGAGCGGGTCCCGGATGAAAAGACTGTCAAGCATATTGATCGCTGCCTGTCCTGTCTGGCTTGCATGACCACCTGCCCGTCGGGCGTGCATTACATGCATCTGGTTGATCATGCGCGGGACTATATCGAGGCGCATTACAAACGCCCGTTTTCCGATCGGGCGCTGCGGTGGCTTCTGTCTCGGATCCTGCCTTATCCCACGCGCTTTCGCTGGGCGCTGATCGGGGCCAGGCTGGGCCGTCCGTTCCGCGCCTTGATGCCCGATGCGCGGCTAAGGGCGATGCTGGACATGGCGCCAAAACATATCCCTCCGGTCAGTCGTAACGACGATCCGCAAAGCTTTGCTCCCAAAGGGCCGGGGAAGAAGCGCGTGGCGTTGATGACGGGATGTGCACAAAAGGCGCTGAACACCGACATCAACGACGCCACAATTCGTCTGCTGACCCGGCTGGGGTGCGAGGTTGTGGTGGCCGAGGGCGCAGGCTGCTGCGGGGCCTTGACCCATCACATGGGCAAAACCGATGAAAGCCACGCCTCTGCCGCCGCCAATATCCGGGCCTGGGTGCGGGAAATCGACGGTGACGGGCTGGATGCCATCGTGATCAACACGTCGGGCTGCGGCACCACGGTCAAGGATTATGCCCATATGTTTCGCAATGATGCGCTGGCATCCGATGCTGCGCGTATCTCGGCTCTGGCAATGGATATCAGCGAACTGCTGGTACAGCTAGGGCTGCCATCCGGCGGTGAAAAAGACCTTGTTGTTGCCTATCATGCGGCTTGTTCATTGCAGCATGGTCAAAAGATCACCAGCCATCCCAAGACTCTGCTCAAATCCGCCGGTTTCACCGTGTTAGAGCCTGCTGACAGCCATTTGTGTTGCGGCAGTGCCGGAACTTACAACCTGATGCAGCCCGAGATTTCGGGGAAGTTGAAACAACGCAAGATCCGCACGCTGGAGGCCAAGAACCCCGATGTGATCGCGGCGGGCAATATTGGCTGTATGATGCAGATCGGGTCGGGGACGAACACTCCGGTTGTTCATACGGTCGAGCTGCTGGATTGGGCCACCGGCGGGCCCAAACCGCGCGCGTTGCAGGATGGGATGAATGGCGTGCCCAATCTGCGCTAACGCGTTTTGCGGCACCTGCGCATCAGGTTGGCGCAAATTTTGCCCTGGCCGGGACTGCCCTATTTTCGCCCCACCCGCCAACTATACATTGTGCTCGGACCTCATGACCGGAGACCCGCGTGCGCAACTGGATCACGGCGATTGCCTTTAGCCTGCTGCCTTTGGCAGCTCTGGCGCAAGACACAGGGCTGAAACGCCTTGAAACCACCGACGCAGGGCGCGAGTGGATGGCGGTGGGGCGACTGGATATTGATGGAACCGGGTTTTGCACCGGTTCGCTGATTGCGCCCACGCTGGTCCTGACAGCGGCGCATTGTCTGTTCGACAAGTCTACGGGCCAGCGTATTGATCCGGCGCGGATCGAGTTTCTGGCCGGATGGCGCCTTGGCCACGCCTCGGCCTATCGGGCGGCCCGCCGTACAGTTGTGCATCCGGATTACAGATATAATGGCGAATCCTCGGCAACGCGGGTACGCCACGACATCGCGCTGATCGAACTCTGGCAACCGATTCGCAACACCTCTGTCATTCCGTTCGAGACCGGCGACCGGCCAGCGCGGGGCGAGGATGTGGGGGTTGTCTCATACGCCCATGACCGGGCCGAGGCGCCTTCGTTGCAAGAGGTCTGCTCGGTCATAGGACGGCAGGCCGGCATTCTTGTGATGTCCTGCAATGTTGATTTCGGCGCATCCGGTGCGCCGATCTTTTCGTTCGAAGGCGAACGGCCCCGCATCGTTTCGGTCGTGGCGGCCAAAGCGGAAATGCATGGCCAACGCGTTGCGCTGGGCACGTCGCTTGAGCAATCGCTGGAACTGCTGCAGGCCGAATTGTCCGAGGGGCGCGGCATGAACGCAACATTGGATAACACCACCAAAACGCTCGGAGCGAAATTCCTTAAACCATGACCCGTTTGATATTTTGCATTGCTTTGCTTTTCAGCCTTCTTGCCACCTCAACGCTGGCCCAGAACAGCGGCAAACGGCGGCTGACTGATCGGGATGACCTGTATGGTTGGGAGGCAGTCGGGCGGCTGGATATTGGTGATCAGGGGTTTTGCACCGGCACGCTGATCGCACAGGATATGGTTCTGACAGCGGCGCATTGCGCATTCGACAAGGCGACCGGCAAGCCCTACGCGCCCGGCCAGGTCACTTTTCGCGCCGGATTGAGCGATGGGCACGCGTTGGCCGACCGCAAAGTTGTCCAGATTGCCGCGCATCCTGACTTTGTTGCCAACGCCCCCGTTTCGGCTGCCCGGGTGCGGGTTGATGTGGCCCTAATGCGGCTGGATCAGCCGATTCCCTATTCGATTGCTGATCCATTTGCATTGCACAGTGGCCGGATCTCAGGTGATGAAATCAGCGTTGCCTCTTACGGGCGCGGGCGTGCCGAGGCAATCACGCGGCAGCGTTCGTGCAACATTCTGCAACGCGGGCAGGGGCTGATCAGTTTCAACTGCGATGTGACTTTCGGGTCGTCAGGTTCAGCAATTCTTGCCAAAAAAGGACCGCGCTGGCAGGTTCTGTCGGTTGTGTCTGCGGGCGCTACAAATGGCCGTCAGAAGATTGGCTATGGCATGGAAATACCGGGCATTGTGGCTGAGCTGAAAGCCATCATGCGCCGCGACGCGCCCAGACCCACCGCAACGATCCGCAGGATACAACCGGGATCGGACAAATCCGGTTCGGGTGCAAAATTCCTCAGCGCGGGTGGGTCTTGACGCTGGTCTGCGGACTTCCCATGTGAAGGATACCGGATCGCCAGAATTGGGGTCCGGCCTACATCACCGCCCGTCCATATCGGAGGGCAAATTCGTAAATCGCTCGTACATGAGGATAACGACATGCGTACATTTGACTTTGCACCGCTGCACCGCGCCACCATTGGTTTCGACCAGATCGCCGACATGATGGACCGCGTTCTGACCAATGATGTGGCACAGCCCAGCTACCCACCCTACAACATCGAAAAAACCGATGTTGATGCCTATCGCATTTCGATCGCAGTTGCCGGTTTTTCCGAAGCCGACCTGTCAGTTGAAGTGAAAGAGAATTCGCTGGTTGTAGCCGGCAAGAAAGCCGCCGATGACAAGGACCGCAGCTATCTGCACCGTGGTATCGCCACCCGTGCGTTCGAGCGCCGTTTTGCGCTGGCTGATCATGTCCGTGTGACCGGTGCCAGCCATGAAGATGGTATGCTGAATATCGACCTGAAGCGCGAGGTGCCCGAGGCGCTGAAACCGCGCCGGATCGAGATTTCCTCGGCCAATGCCATCGAAAAAGACGTGGTCGAGGCCAAGGCCGTGAACTGAGGCTTTTGATCACATAGCGACAGCCTCGCCTCTCAGAGCTGTCGCAAATTGCACGCCCCGCGCTCCTCCAGACGCGGGGCGTTGTTTCTGGATCAGCGCCGCCTGACTGAAAATCGCTTGTCGAACAGACTGCGATTGGCCGATCAGAACGAAGCGGCGCATTCTTTTATTCGATTGCCCAGACAATTGGCCCGTTGGACCCTGTAATGGTGACTGTTTGTTTCAAATACGACATTGAAAAGACTCAGAAAACCGCCCCGCATGTTGTTGTGCGGGGCGGTTTTCACTCTTTTCCAGAAAAGTCAGTTTCCGGTGGCCACCGACCCGATCGACCAGAACATCGTCTCGCCAGAGGCGTCGTCGACGCCGTCATTGTCGGTCATCACAAATGCCTCGCCCGAGGGCAGGATTGCCAGACCTTCGATCTTGTCCAGAACGTAACCGCCGGTCGAGGTCAGGTCGGGCAACAGGTCGCGGACCTCTTCCTTGCTGACGACAGGCAGGGTACTGCCCAGCGGGGCGGGGGTCATTTCCGACAGTGGGATGCGGTAAACCTTCTTGGTCACTGCGCGGTGGTCATGCTGATTGTCGCGTTCGATGACATAGACATGGTTACCGAAGGCCACGATCTCTGACAGACCAACCCAGCCTGTTTCCGGTTCCGTCTTGGGATAGTGCACAGCACCCCATTCCTTGGAGTCCAGATTATAGGCAACCAGCTTCACGTGGTTTTCCGGATCGTCTTTCCATTCGCGCTGAACGGCCATCCACAGAGTGTTACCCACCTTGGTGATGCCCTCAAAACCAAAACGTTTCTCGACGGCCATCAGTTCCGGCGGCAGGCCGATCTCACCCTTGCGGTCCTTGATCAGACCATCGGCAGAGACATGGTAGATCGCGTGCGGGATGACACGGTCGGTTCGGCCTTCGGAGGCGACGTAGAAGCCGCCCTCCCCATCCAGCGTGATGCCTTCCAGATCCAGCTTTTGTGCCGGGTTGCCGTCCTGCCGGTGGATACGGATCACGTCCACGATGCGGGCCGGAATCTGGCCGGGGTCGATCTTGAAGATCGAGGGCTGGAAGCCGTAGAAGCTGTCATTGACCGCGTAGATCATGCCATCCTCATCCGCGACCAGACCAGAGAGCGCACCCCATCCAATCAACTCGTCCGCACCTTCTGAGGTCAGATGAGGATAATTGGCGGGGGCTTCCTGATACTCAAAGATCGAGATATGCGCGCGCGGGCCGCCATCTTCGATCAGGTCTTTTTCATTGGCCGAAACCAGCAGGTTGCGATCAGCGATCGCCACATAGCCTTCCGGGCCAACACCCGAAGGCAGCAGTTGCTTCAGAACCGGGTTGGCCGGATCGGTGGCGTCATACACACCCACGACCGAGGCGCGCTCGGCCCCCACAAAGATCATCGGCGTGCCGCCAAAGGTGGCTGCGGTCACGCTTTCCGGCTCGACGCCCTTGCTGTCCGAGCGTTTGTCCGGGTAGTGACCGATCTGGATGATGGCTTTCTCAAAATCGGTACGGTTTTCGTAAACAACGGTGCCATCCTTGTGGAAGATCGTCCAGCCGCGCGACCCGCCTTCATAGTCGCCTTCGTTGGCGGTGGCGAAGTGGTTATCGTCGATCCATTTGACCGCGTCAGGCTCACGCAGGCGGCCCGGCTGGCTTTCGGTGAAGATCAGCGCGCCGCGCTCGTCCGTGGCATCGATGCCTTCCAGATCAACGCTGCCAGCCGAGAAATGGCTGACCACGTTGCCGTCCTTGTCGACAACCGCGATGTGGTTGTTTTCCTGCAGGGTAACTACGGTTTCGCCCAGACCGTTGATATCCACAAACTCAGGTTCGGGATCGGTGGGCGCAACCTCGGCCAGACCGGTCAGCGAGGCCACCTTCATGCCCGCGCAATCCAGCGCACCGTCTTTCAGCGGCACCAAAGCAAGCGACCCGGCAGGTAGCTGCGGAATTATGCCATCGTTCAGGTCCTCATCGCGTTCATTTTCGATCGCAACAGCTACGAAGCTGCTGTCGGGGGCGATGGCCACGCTGTCGGGCTGGCCGCCCAGATCACAGGCCCCGGTCTCTGCCTTGCCTGCGATATCAACTGAGATCAGCTTGCCCGACGGGGCGGTATAGCTTTCGGATGTGTTCACACCGACAAAGGCTGTTGCACCCACGATCCCTACGGATGTCGGCTCGCCACCCACCTCCATCGCCCCCAACGGTGCCGGGTTGGCGGGGTCGGTGATGTCGACCATGCCGATCACGCCCAACGGGCTGTCGGTATAGACCAGCGTCATACCATCCGCGGTGGCCGCGATGATCTCGGGCGAAGTTTCACGGTTGGTGTCGGCCCCCTTGGCCATGTTTTTCACGACGGGGAATGACGCAATCCGGTTGAAATTCATTTCTGCCACGGCCTGACCAGCGGTCAACGCAAGGGCAGATGTCAGGCAGACAAAGCGCAACGACATCGGCAAATTCCTCTTTCACTTGGACGCGAATGGGATGGACCGGGTTTGTTGCGGCCCTGTGACAGTTTTGATTCAGTTTGGTGACAAGATGCGCTGCAGCGTTGCATCTTGGACGCGGCGCTTGATGCGGGCGCGTGTCAGAGCTGTCCTGTCTATCTTTTCAGTTCTGAATTTGCCAATCTTTGTGGGAATTTAGCATCCAAGGGGATGTAAATAGGTGTAACATTGCCTATCTTATTGGGTATATAAGAAAAACAGGGATAGATAAGATGTCGAACCAGCAGTTTGAAGCGTTGATTCAGGAGACGCAGACCAAGGTCCGTGAAAGCCAGTCACAGATTGAAGGGCTGACCTCGCGCATCGAGGCCGCGCGCGCCAAGATCGGGACTGCCGAGGCGGATATCGACATCGAAAACGCTACACTCGAAGACGTGCACGCCCATACCGAAGTGATGAACGCCAATATCGCCGAGCTGATCATGGGGCTGGACGACGTGACCAATGCGTTTTCCAAGGATTTTGATGAGATGCGTTCGAAAACCGGGTGGGAGTCGTTTGTTGGCATCTTCTCGCGCGGGAAATCGGAATCGATGCGGCAGGAACGTATGCGCACGGCCAATATCGACGACAAGCTGCAGGACCTGATCGCCAAGTCGGATGTGATCGTAAAGCTGTTGGAGGGGCAACTGGCCGTGCTGGAAGAACAGCGTGTGAAGGTCGAGGATAACCTGACCGTCACGCTGGACGACCGCGAGGCCACCGTGGCCGAGCTGGAAGCGCTGCGGGCCGAGATTCAGGGCATGGACCCGGCAATCATCACCTTGGAGAACAAGATCAGCGTTGAACAGGACGCCGCCGCGCGCACCCAGTTAGAGACTGAATTGGCCGAGCTGAACAAGCAATACAACGCCAAGGTTCAGGAAGAGCAGGTCAAGCTGGCCAAATCCCAAACGCTGGAGCGCTATATCGAAAAGGGCAAGACCTGGGTCGATTCCCTACAGAACCAGGCGGCGACGCAGATGGTGCTGATCAACAAGCTGCAAACAGACACGCAGCAGCGCGTGGTGCTGTATGACGCCCTGACCAAGTCGTTGAAAACCGCGCAGCAGCAGGACGTGGCCCACCGCATCAACGAGATCGGTGTGCAGACCGACCAAGAGGCGCAAACCGCCATGGCCGCCATCGGCACCGCGACCAACCAGAAAATGGCCGACATGCTTGAGGCGCATGAGGACCACATGGTCTTTGCCCGCGACGTGCTGGAGAAAAAGGCCAAGGCGGATGAACGCTTTGCCCGCCGGTTCGCCTCGATTGTCGAGAAGCATGATAAGAATTTGTATGGCGGGTGAGAGTTTAGTCCGAGCGCCGCTAAAGATGCTTGGTGCTGCACTGTGCGTCGCTTTCTTCGGAGGGCTTCTCATCCTATTCGGAAATCTGGTTCAGTTGCTTCCTGTATACCTTGGTCCCGATTTGAGAATGATGTTGTTCATGGCCCCATTGACCCTGGCTCTCGGCCTTTTTGGGATTTCCGCAATGATGGCAATTTGGGGCATGGTTTGGCTGGTCTTCGATGCGTATCTTTCATTGATCGACAAACTAATTGGTCGAAAACTAAATGACTAACCCCACCCAAGACCATGTCGGCCTGACCGACACCTTCGCCTCGCGCCGCTATTTCCGCAAATTCGAGGTGATCACCGTCCACCTCCTGCGCGTGGCCGCGACGATGGAGGCTGAGGGCGCGATCAGCAAGCAAGAAGTGCGGATCGTGTCGCGCTACCTCTCGGGGCTGCTCTACACTTTCCGGGCGCTTTCCATGAAATACTTGCTGGTCGGGCGCGATACGGGGCGGTTCTTTGGCAGCCTCGCCATGGACAAGCGCGACAGCGGGTTTCCGGTGGCGGCTGAGCTGCTGACCATGGCCAATGACGCGCAGCAGGCGCAGGTGCATCTGGCGAATATGCCCTCGGAAGACGATCTGAAAACCGACATGGTGCGGACGATTATTGGCGACCGGGAAATCCCCACCAAGCTGCAGTTCGCGCTGTCCCAAAGGCTCTATTACGAGGAATTGCTGAAGGGAGAGCTGTTCTGGGCCCGCAACGATCCCGAATGCCACTGGATCGGGAATGAGGGTGAGCGGCGCAAGTTCATGATCCATTGGGCGGTTTATGACAGCCAGATCAACCTGCCGGTCATCTACCTGATGCAGTTGGAGGACAGCGGTAAGACCGCTTTGCCGAAAGACCAGCGCCGCTGGCCTGAAGTGCAGGCGCATCTGATGGCGCAATCGTTAGGCGGGTTGAAACTGGTGACCATTGCCAAGGGGTTCGATCAGGATTTCGACGATCTGCACCCCAAGCACATGCGGCGCATCCATGTGGGGCCGATGTATTCCTCGGCCTATACCGAACAGTCCGGCCCCCTGCGGCAGGTGCTGGAAGACGCGCAGGCACCTGAAGGGCAGGACTGGGCGCTGGCCTGGACGACGGAAGAGCTGGAAAGCGAAGAGGTCATTGAGGAGCGCGCCGGGTGGTTTTCGACTGTCGAGCGCGAGGTCTTTGCGCTTGATCCTTTCGGCGGGCAAGGGGCCGAGACCGGGGCGACGCGGACGCAGCGATCGATCATCCTGCCTCAGCGACCGTTTCAGGTGCTGGCCGAACGCAACCCGCCGGGTTTTACGGATTTGCATAAGTTCGTGGTCAGCAAGAGCGGGCAGGTGTTGCGTTACTAGATTCGATGCCTCCGGCGGGAGTATTTTTGAAAAGATGAAGCAAGGGCGTTTGTGGAAATGAGTTTGACGTCAGATCAGATGGAATTGCGTGAGGTGGATATTCGCAAGCATTATCCGGCGGCGACCGCTTTGCTGAACGGGTTTGAACATGCGCCTCGGATTGCCAGGGCGGTTGAGGTCGCCGTTGAACGGTCTCCGGGTGTGTCGACCGGGCGGCGGTTTCGATCGACAACACCGGGCCTGGTGACGCGGCGCACTGCGCGGGCGGATGGGGTGCATCTGGTTGAGCGGATTGAGGCCTCGGATGATGGGGATACGCTGGTCTCGCCGCCTCAGGCGACGACACAGCAGGCCATTCGGCGCGCAGTTGCCATCGCGTTGGCTCTGGCTGAGGTTTATGCGGAACAGACTCCATTGGCCGATCTGAAACGGGCCAATCTGGCGGGGGATTTGCCTGCTGCGCGCAAGGGTGAGTTTTCGGAATTGCTGACGGCTGAGGCCCTGATCACGTTGCATGTGTTCGGGAATGCGCTGGCTTATCTGATGTCCTCGCATCTGGGTGAAACCACTGTTGATATCGGTGAGATCGAAGAGGTTCTGACCGACAATGGTCAACTTGCCCTGCATGGCGCGCTGTGGGAGCTGGACCAGACGCTGGCCAAACACGCGCCCGATGATGCCCATCTGATCGCCGCCACCAGCGCCTATGCCGAACAGCTTATGGAAAAGGCCGCCTTGCGTGCAGGGTCCGCTGGCCATCTGGCCCCATTCCAGAACGCCGCCTGGCATATCGAGGCGGATGATCTGACGATCCGGGGGTTTGAGCCGGCATCCAAGGCGAAATCCACCACACTGACCATGACGTTCAAGAAACCGAACGAGGTGGTCGGCAACCATATCGCCAAGTATCAGGCGATGAAGCTGGCCAAGATGGTGATGGCCTATGACTTTGACCGCCGCCTGAACCCGTTTGCCGAGCTTGGCGGGTTCATCTTTACCTTCATGGGCGACGGCAAGCCGGGCACCGGCAAGACCACCCTGATCCAGATGATGGCCGGGCTGATCAACGATTATTGCCAGAATGCGGGCTATCCGTTCCGCTATCAGAACCTGAGCACCGACAATATCGACAGCTATCAGGGCAAATCCGGCCAGAACGCCAAGGCCTTTATCAATACGATCATCGACCCCTCGGTCATCGGCTTCGGTACCATCGACGATATCGACCAACTGGCAGGGAAACGCGGCGATCGGCAGTCCTCGGCCGGGCAGCTGGAAATCACCGCCGTGCTGATGGAGAGCTTTGCGGGCGCCAACACCGTTGTGCGCGGCAACTGCACCTTTGGCATGTTCTCGAACTACCCCGAGAATGTGGACGACGCCCTGCGCCAGCGAGCGGGCGCGCGGTTCCTTGTGGACGGGCCGCAGACGCGCGAGGATTATATCGACATCCTGCACCTGCTGATGGGCCGCAACCACGACATCCCGCTGGGCGAACACGAGGCTTACGCTGCGCAGGAGATCAAGAAAGCCGTCGCGGCCAGTTTCGAAAGCCACTCTCGCCCGCATGAAGATGCCTTGCTACAGGTCTATGAACGGGTGTCCGGCGAGATCGGCGAGATGGACACGATCGCCAAGCTGGGCACCTACCTCAAGGCAATTCAACAGGCGGATGAGCGGTTTACCGGCCGCGCGATCAAGAACATCACCGACGCGGTCAAGGTCCGCGCGATGGATTTCGAACTGCCTGATGAGTGGATGGAGAACCCCGACCTGTTCCTGTTCTGCGACTACGACATCAAGAAGGCCATGATCGAGGACCTGCGTCAGCCGATCACGGTGGAAATGGTGATGCAAGAGATCAACCGCTACGCCGACAGCGAATTCCGCTATGCCGACAAGAGCGACGAGGTCGCCATCGAAAACGCGGTCCGCGAGATGGGCCGGATGGAAGAGGCCAAGCGGCGGTATCTGGAGGGGAAGGGGTGACTAAACAATGCTGTTTCTAATCGCAATAATTGTTGGCTCTAGTTTCGCGCTCGGTTGGATCACTTCCCCTAGATTGGTTCTATTCTTTTTGGCGGTTCTAGTTGCACCAATAGTAAGCGTCGTTCTTGTTCCGATGGCACTGTTTGAGCTATGGGGCGTACTCTCAACCGGGCAACTCGGCGCAGGAACAGGCTATCTTTTGGTTTACAAATTTAGTTTGCTTACTTTTCCCAGTATCTTTTTTGTTTCGATACTTCTTTCTTCAGGCGCATGTTTTTTGGCATTGTTCGCTCGGCAAAGAAGGAACAACTCGGTGCCTAATGCCGATGGAACTATGGCCCGCATTCGAATGCAAAGAAAACATATGCAGCGAAATTCGCCGCGTAACGCCGCTGAAGGTGGCCCTGTAAAATGATCCACCTCATCGAAAAAGGCCTGATGTTCGGCAACCTCGTCCACATCTCCAGCCCGGCTCTGGTCGAGCGGTATAACCGTGCGCTGCAGCATCTGGCGGGCAAGACCACGGCATTGACGGATTTCCATGTCGATATCTCGGGCTATTCGCCGGAGGTGGGGATTGAGCTGGAGGATGAGCTCTACCTCAACCCCAACGGGGTCAACCGGCAGTTTATTCTGCTGACAACCGAGCAGAAACGCGCGCCGCTGCTGAGCGTCAAATTCTCAACCTCGCGCGATATTCTGCGCGAGTTTATCGAGATGAACGAGGCGCAGCTGTTTGCCCTGACCGCCACCGATGCGGTGGCCGGAGAGTTGGTGAACTCGGTCATCAAGCTCACCACCCCGCGCGATCTGTTGAATCTGCGCAAGATTGAGATCGAGGCCGATACCGCAGGCGGCACCCTGCGCAAGGCACAGCAACTGGCGGGCATGGTGGAACAGTTCAAGACCGAAGAGGATGCCTGGTTCGACGATGTGCTGATCGCCAAGATGATCGAGACGGCCAGGGAAACCGGCGATGTCACCCGCAATCCTGTCCACCTGCGCCATACCGCGTTTGAACAGCGCAATTTCTGGACGGCGCATTACGGCGGGCTCTATCTGTTTCCGGATGTGGATCACCCGGCGGCGATCTGTATGGGTGACACGCCCGAGGACCTGCCGATCAAATACACCTTCAACCCGTCGCAGCGAAACCAGATCGCAAAGTTTCTCGACTACAACGATCTGGTTGAGCCCATCGTCAAAGCGCGCGGTGTGGATGCGGCCGCAATCCTGCAGCAGAAGATGGATTTCCTGACTATTGATGCTGCCTCTGATGCAGATGTCGATCTGACCGGACTTGACCGCAGCGATATGCGCCGTCTGGCGCGCAGCCATTCTGACCGGCTGCCTGCGGCTTATCACGGTTTGGCCCAGCTGTTGCGCTGGGCGACAGATGGCGGGCCGTGGCCGCGCATTGCATCGGATCACGCGGCCTATTTTTACACGCTGCGCGCTGCGGATACGCCGAACCGAGATCTGGTGAACATGTTGCTGGCGGAGCTTGCCCCGCTGGACCCGCGCCAGATGTTCATCTGCCACAAAGAACTGTTCTACAGGACCTACGCCACATGGCCCGAGGCCAAGAAAGCCTATGTTGCCGATTTCCTTGCCTGCGAGTATCAGGTGGATAAATCCGGGGCGCGCGCCGCTTTGTTCGGGCATGAGCCGGATATGAGCGGTGACGACCGGGTGAGCGACGCGGTGATTGCACGCGTTGGTCCGTGGGGCACGGTAGGAAAGAGGTAAGATGTTTGGAGCGTTGCGCCTTGTCTTGATCCTGTTGATCCTGCAGACGATTGCCTATGTCGCATTATCGCTCTATTCGCGCGGGGTGCGGCGGCGCAAGCTGGAAAACTGGTGGGATGAACAGGGCAAAACCGGAGATAAGTCGGCTTTTGTTGAGCGAGGGCTGCACGTTTATGACACGTCGTTCCGGCGCAAACTGATTCTGGGCGTGTATGTCGTGCCCTGGATCGCGATCGGCGTTCTGATCTATATTGTGAACTACATGTGAGGATTACGGCATGGCCTATGTCAAATGGGCATTTATCATCATTTTCTGGGGCGCGGTGGCTGCGATCCTGCAATATACCTTGCCGCAACATGATGTGGTTCGGATCGTCAACACTTATGAAGAACGTCAGGATCTGAACGATTGGACACGGATTTTCTGGTCCGAGCCCGAAGATCAATCCACCAGCCTCGCAAATCGCGATGTCCAGTTCATCCAGGCGGTGCGTGCCAATGGCAAACCTATCGTGTACCGGAATGAGGATACCGGCTGGGGCTGGCCGCCTTACTTTAAATTCGACACGGCGAACCTCTATACCGAAGCGAATGACGCGAAATCAACCAAGGACAATCCGGACTGGGTGGTCGTAACGCATTATGGCTGGCGCAATGAATTCATGTCGATTTTTCCCAACGCCGTGTTCATCCGGCATGTCGAAGGCCCCGATATTCGTATCATTCCCTGGTTCAATATCGTATTCCTGATCTTATTTGCTGCGGTCGTATGGGCCATCTGGGTCCGGTGGCGGCGCTTCCGACGAAAGAAGATCGACCCGGTTCTGGAGAATGTCGAAGATGGTTTTTATGCTGCCGGAGATGCGATTGACGAAAAACGCCAGGGGCTGCGCCGTTGGTTGAATAGCTGGAAATCAAAGTAGCAGTGATCCTGAGAGGGTGAGGTAAGAAAGCCTGTTTATCTTACGATGAATTCGGCATGAAGCGCGCCAGCGGCCTTGATGGTCTTCAGGATATCGATCATGTCGCGCGGGGATACGCCCAAAGCATTCAGTCCGGCGACAACTTCTGACAGGGTGGTCGCTTCGGGGATTTCGGCCAATCCGGTTCCTTCCTCCTCTTCGATCCCGGCGACGGTACGGGGCACGACGACCGTTTCACCGCGGGCAAAGGGATTGGGTTGCACGGCGATGGGGGCTTCTTCGACGGTGAGGGTCAGGTTGCCCTGCGATACCGCCACGCGTGAAATCCTGACATCCCGCCCCATGACAATGGTTCCGGACCTCTGGTCGACAACCACCCGAGCCTTGCTTTCAGGCTCTACCAGAATGTTTTCGATCCGCCCGATGGCATGGGCCGTGGATGCGGATTGAGTTGCGGCAATGTTCAGCTCAACCGTTCCGGAATCCCGCATGATCGCAACCGCCCGGTTGAATTCCGAGTTGATCGCGGTTTCGATCCGGCCCGCAGTTGTGAAGTCAGGTTCCCTCAGCGCAAGGCGCAGCCGTGTCAACGCCGAGAGTTCGAAATCGATTTCCCGTTCCACCCTTGCCCCCGAAGGGATCATGCCCGAGGTCGGTACACCCTGCACGACCGTGGCTGCCTCACCTTCGGCACTTGCCCCTCCGGCGAGCACTGAACCTTGCGCCACGGCATAAATCTGACCATCGGCTGCATTCAGCGGTGTCATGATAAGGGTTCCGCCCAGCAGGCTGTTGCTGTCCCCGATGGCGGAAACCGTGACATCAATCTGGCTGCCAACCCTGGAAAACGGAGGCAGGCTGGCGGTTACCAGCACCGCAGCGACGTTCTTGGGGCGAAAATCCTCGCCGTTCACATTAACGCCCAGCCGCTCCAGAATGTTGGACATGATTTCTTCGGTAAAGGGAGAATTGCGCAACCCGTCCCCGGTGCCATTCAATCCAACCACAAGGCCGTAGCCCACCAGATCATTGCCGCGTACACCATCGAAATCCACCAGGTCTTTCAGACGGATGGCACCGGCGGTGACCGTGCAGGGCAAGAGTATCAGAAGGAAGGCCAGAATTTTCATCTCAGGAAATTCACCAGCGAAAGATTGGCATTGCGCACGGTCACAGAGTAAAGGCTTTCCAGCTGGAACTGCACGGTTTGCAAACGGGCTGCGGTTTCATACGGGTCGGCGGCGATCAATTCGTTGCGGGCGTGCTCGGTGCTGGTCTTTGCGGCAGCATTGCGCGTGGCCGCCTGTTCGACGCGCGCTTCAGCCGCGCCAACCTGAGCCCGCAGATTAACGGTTTCATCCTGAGTATTCGCCAGATTGACACCAAGTTCTGTGAACAGGGCAGTCTGTACCTCCGGGGCCAAGGCCAACGCATCCTCGGATGCCAGGGCCGCTACAGCAACATCGCGCAACGCGGCCTTGAGCGCGGGATCGGTTGCGGTGATCGGAACGTCTATCTGCTCGTTCTCGGAAATCTGCATCGGGGCCAGCGCAGTCGCATTGCCCTGATAAATCATTGCGTCAAACCCGGTGGGATCATTGAACCAGTTCTCGGCGGCCTGCCGGATATCCGTCGCGCTGGTCAGACCGGTCAGTTCGGCCTGCAAGGCGGTCAGCAGGGTATCAGCCGGTGGCAGCGGTGAAACATCCGTTGCCGTTCCGGAAAACAGGCTGCGCCCGCCGGTTCGCGTGTTCAGTGACGAAATCATCGTATCCAGCTCATTTCTTGCCTGAGCCGAGGCCTGTGTGTGTGTCACCGCCTGGTTTGACGTCCCGAATGACAGCAGGGCGGCAGACATTTCGGCCAATGAATCGCTGAAAGTTGTCAGGCTCAGTTGCATCGCATCGGTGAACAGGCGGGCTTCGGCAGTGGCAACAGAAAAGGCCTCTAGCCGGTCAAGATTCCGATCAAGGTCCAGAAGGTGTGAATAATCGCCGTCCAGACGGCCCGAGATATCCTGCGCCTTGCCGGTCGACATCTCATACGACAGGGTTTCGATTTGTGACTTGATCTCGGTGCTGCGGGTCCTGAGGGTGAGGCCGCGGGCCAGATCGCCGATTGAGTTCAATGTCATGTTCAAAGCCTCAGTAGAGTGTCCATCAATTCGTCGACGACCGCGACGATACGCGCATTTGCAGCATAGGCCTGCTCGATCTGCATCAGGCGCTGCAGTTCCACGTCACTGTCAACACCCTGCTCTGCAACGATCTTTTCCATCTCAAGCTGCGCGTTTGCCGCAAAGCTTCTGCGTTGGTCGGCTGAATGTGCGTTGGCCCCGGCCCGGGATAAAAGCGCCTCGGATATCTCGGCAGCGCGCAGAGACCCGGTGCCGAAGCTCAATCCCGGACTGGGGCGGGCCTCGGTTAGAGCGGCGCCGAAGGCGTGCAGCAGGCTCGCATCGCCCGGTGCGCCCGGTAGCGTCGCACCCAAACCCGCGCGCAACCTCCAGCTATCGCCGCCTGTGTCGGGATCGACCGTCGCGTTCAGTGTGATACGTGACGCGAGGCCCGTTTGCAGGGCCGGATCAAAACGATTCCCTTCGTCCGTGAACAAGCCGGGATCGGTGGCGAGGGTTGTCGGGTCCAGGCCCGGGGCTTCAAACCGTTCGATCAGATCTCGGGCAACGGCGTCCAGATCAGCCTGAGCCTCAACCGCCAGCTCATCGCGGATCATGAATTGTGACATCAGTGCACCACCTCTGATCTGCGCAAAATCTCCGTCAATCCGAACCGGTTGACCGTTGACTTCGAGACCAGACAGCAGGCCGTTGCCAATTGTCATATGCGGCATCGTATCGCCAGTTGTCGAGAACGAGAATTCGGCGGCGGGGCCCTCCAGCAGGATCAACCCGCCATCGGAATAGAGGGAAACCTGATCATTTGCACGCGCAACGACATTCACGGGGACCAGTTCATTGACCTGATCGATCAATATCTGCCGCTGATCCAGCAGCGCGCCGATGTCTCCACCCGAATTGCTGACCGCAGGAATACGAGCGTTCAGTTTTTCGATGTCTTTCAGCGTTTGGTTCAGGGTGTCAATCTGCTTGCCAATTGTGCGATCTGCATCGGATCGCATCTGGCGCAACCCCTCGGATGCATGGTTGAGCGTTGCGCTCAGCCCGGCACCCGCACGGGCGGCTTGATCCAGCCTTTGGGCTGAATCAGGCAGGCTTGCTGCGGTGATCAGACTGCTTTCGAACTCCGCCAGTCTGGCCGCGATTGAAGTAGCGTCATCCGCCGTACCTACCAATTGTTCAAACCCTGCGTGAAACGCGGAAACGGTTTTTGCCGCAGCCAGATCAGCGTCTGTTGCCCGGCGATTTGCGATGAGCACCGGATCCTGATGTCGCGTGATACCGACAACCCGCACACCATTTCCGGAAATCGGGCTGGTCGTGAGTTCGAGCGTTCTGCGCGCATAACCAGGGGTCAAAGCATTTGCGATATTTCCCGAAACCACCGCTGCCCCGCGGCTGGCTGCATTCAGCCCGCCCAGTGCGTTGTTCAGTGCTGTCGACATGTTCATCGGATCATTCCTTTCCGTCGGTCACTCCGCGGATCAGCGTTTGATATTGGTGGTTTCCTGCAGCATCTCATCCACCGTCTGGATGACTTTGGCGCTGGAGGAATAGGCCCGTTGGGTCTGGATCATCGAGGTGAGTTCGGTGGCGACATCAGTGGTCGATTCCTCGCGCGCGAATGAAACAAGATCACCTGTCGGCCCCTCGCCTGCGTTCCATAGGAAAAATGTGCCACTGTCACGTGAGGGGGCATAGGTCTGGCTGTCCAGTGCCGTCAGCCCGTTTGGGTTGGGTACATCGGCCAGGGGGATCTGGAACATCCGACGGCTGACCCCGGTATCATAAAACGCGTAGACATATCCGTTTTCATCGACCTGCACGCTTGTCATCGTGCCAACCGCCGACCCATCGCGTGTGATCGATACGGGTGCAAATGTGTCGGAAAGCTGGGTTATGCCATCTGCATCGCCCAGCTGGCCGATATTGATCTCCATCGGGCCACCAGCCACGTTGACAACCATGCTGCCGGTTGCCGGATCATAGGCACCCCCTGTCACGGCAGTGACGCTGGCCAGTGTGCCGCCAGCGGTGCGGCTGTCGGTGAAGGTCAGCGTATATTCCCCGATCACGGTGCCACCGGATGCCGAATCACGCAGGGTCATGGTCCATTCATTACTGGAACCGACGGCCGGGACTGTCGGGACCAGCTCGATATCAACGCTTTCGGATTTACCCAGATTGTCAAAATATTCAACTGACAGAGGCTGGGCATCCCCCGGCGCGCCAGCATCTGTTGCTGTTGCGGGCAGGTTCATGCGCAGGTTCATTTCCGTCGTCGGCGCACCTGAGAGCTGATTGACGCTGAGTTGAATGGGTTCCAGCGCCGCCGGGGTATCACGTGGCACGCTGGGGATAGATCCGTCCGCCGCGGCCCGCCAGCCCAGCAGGACAAGCCCGGATTGGGTGACAAGATACCCTTCTTCATTTGTGCGGAATGAGCCGGTTGTGGTCAGCATCATTTCGTTCGAGCCCGCAGCGATTTGCGAACTGGGCCGGACTGGCAACATGCCGCGCCCGCGCACGGCAAGATCGGTTGAGTTGTTGGTTGTCACCAGCGATCCCCGCTGGTCGATCAGGCGCTGACTGGTGGTTCTGACCCCGCCTGCGGAATAGCTGCCACCCTGGCCCGAGGTCACCATGGAATGAAAGTCCGTCTCGACCCGCTTGTAGCCGAAGGTAGATGAGTTGGCGATGTTGTCGGAGATCGTGGCCAGCCTGTTGGCATTGGCCTTCAGCGCCGCCACACCGGCATTCAGCGAAGAGGAAATGGTCATCAGCACGCCCTTCTGTTGCGTCATTCGTTGATGCAACACGTACCGCACTGGCCCTTAACAGCGCGCTAACAGGTAAAATGCTCTCTATCCATTATATCTCATGGGGTGCGCAGAAAGATGATTTCGACCCGGTCGTTGCGCACTGCCATCGGATTTTCGAGCGCATGTTCCCGGTCTGCATGCCCGGCCACACGGACCAGCCGCTGTGGCTGAACACCCTTGTTTTGCAGTAATTGACGGGTGATCTGTGCCCGCGTGGTCGACAGATCCCAGGTAGGATTATGCGCCAGCACCACGGGCGCAGACCGCACATGCCCCTCGACGGCGATGGAATTGGTCACCAGATCCGAGGATCGGGCCACCAGCAGGGTCAGCGCCCGCATCATCTGTGTTGGTTTGTCGCTGCCCGATTCGAACAGCGGTTGATCTTCGGTCGAGAAGAGTTCAACCACCAGCCCTTCATCGGTGACCCGGGTCACGATGTGTTTGAGCATCTCGTCGGATACCAGGCTTTCCCCGGTGCGACCCAGCAGCTGTGCTTCGAGCGACGAGAAATCCTCGAACGCGCCTTTGCCGCCGCCTTGTGCATCCACGCCTGTTGAACCGCGGGCCTTTTTGGCCTCGGTCGGGTTCCGGTTGCTGGCCCCCGATCCGTCCATCACCATGGTATTTTCCGAGAACATGTTATCCCCACCAAAGGCCCCATCCCCGCCGCCCGATACCGGGTTCAGCGGAATGGTCGGCGAAAAGTAATCCGCCAGGCCTTTGCGTTGTGTCTCGGTCGTTGCATTCAGCAGCCACATCAACATGAAGAACGCCATCATGGCCGTCACGAAGTCCGCATACGCAACCTTCCACGCACCGCCGTGGTGGCCATCGCCACCTGATACACGTTTCTTCTTGATGATGATTGGCGCCACATTGGTTTGCGCACCCATCTCCAACACCTTTATATCACCCGCTTACCGGGGTAGCAGGGCAGGTCTTAAGGTGGGCTTAACACCTAAAACTGTCTTGAATTCTGCGTTTCCTGCACCGGGTTCGAACCGGCGCGCCGCAGGATCAAAGACAAGCGGTTGAAACTGTTTTTGATCCCCTCTGCATCAGCCTTGCCGAAGAAGGCATCCAGTTCATCATGAACGCGAACGGCGCGGTCCAGCAGGGGATCGGCACCTTCGGCGTATAGCCCGGCTTTGATCATAACCTCGGATTGCTCATAGCTGCCGACAAGCTTTCGGGCGTCTGTGATAACCTGATTTTCATCCTCTGTTGCGGCACCCGGCAGGCTGCGTGACACGGATTTGCTGAGGTCGATGGCCGGATACCGGCCCCGTTCGGCAATGTCGCGGCTCAGCACGATATGCCCGTCCAGCACCCCGCGCAGAATATCGGCGATGGGTTCATCCATATCCGAGCCTGCCACCAAAACGCTGAATACGGCCGTGATGTCACCCTGCTGGGCCGTGCCGGGGCCTGCGCGCTCACACAGATTGGCGATCAACGGCGTGACCGAAGGAGGGAAACCGCGCAGCGAGGCCGATTCGCCCGTTGCAACGGCAATCTCGCGATGTGCCTCGGCAAAGCGCGTAACCGAATCGGCCAGGAACAAGACGTTCAGCCCCTGATCGCGCAGGTATTCGGCCACCGACATGGCAGACCATGCGCAGCGCCTGCGGGCAAGCGCGGACTGATCCGATGTTGCCGCCACCACGACGGATCGTCTCATGCCATCTGCGCCCAGTGCTGTCTCGACAAACTCATTTACCTCGCGGCCACGTTCGCCGACCAGCGCCACAACCACGGCATCGGCCTGCATCGTGCGGGCAAGCGTGGCCAACAGGGTTGATTTGCCAACACCTGACCCGGCGAACAACCCGATCCGCTGACCCTGTACAATGGGCAGCATCGTATTGAGTATCGCCAAACCGGTTTCCATACGCGCGCCCAATGGTTTGCGCGAAACCGCGGCGGGTGGGGTTTGCATAAGATCGCACTCCTGCGTGCCGGGCAGCAGAGGCTTGCCGTCCAGAGGTGCCCCAAACGGATCAATGACACGCCCCAGCCAGTGCATCCCCGGCGCAAAGGCGGGCAGTTGATCCAGCGAGACCGGATCACCCAGAGAAACCCCATCAGGCGCGGCACCGGGCAGCATGTGAATCTGGTCGGCGTCCACATGCAGCACCTCGCCCTGCAGGTCCGGGCCGCTGTTTCGGCGCAAAGTCAGATGATCACCGATTCGGGCCCGCTGGGCCAGACCATCAATCCGGATCACGCCGCCGGTAACGCCGCTGACGCGCCCGGTATGTCGCACGGCACGCATCCTGTCGAGTTCGCATTTCAGACGCATCGGATCGGGATCGGACATCATGAAGTCTCCAACTGGTTCGCTGAAAACGGTTTCTAAAGGAATCGGGGTTAAGCCTTGATTGAAATTGATCGAGGGAGAAGCCCCGATGTTCTATGACCTGAACGTCTTTAAGACAGCGTACGCAATGGCAACCCATGCTGGGCAACGGCAGGCCGTCATTTCGCGTAACATGGCAAACGCCGATACGCCGGGATACCAGCCCAAGGATATCACGCCTTTTCAGAACGTGTTCGAAAACTCAGCGGCCGGGGGGGCAATGACAGCCACCCGGCAGGGTCATCTGCATGGCATTTCGGACGCGCGGCATTGGGCGGAATACAAGGCCCACCCGGCAAGCGAGCCAAATGGCAACGGGGTGTCGCTGGAAGAAGAGATGCTGAAAGCGGTTGACGTAAAGCGGCAACATGACCGCGCACTGGCGATCTATCGCTCGTCCATCGGCATTCTGCGAACCAGTCTGGGTCGGGCGTAGGGGGATATCTGCATGAGCGATTTTTCCCATTCCCTGACAGCCTCGGCCAGCGCTTTGCGCGCGCAGGCGGCGCGGTTGCGCCATGTTTCTGAAAATATCTCGAACGCTGACACACCGGGCTATCGGCGCAAGACGGTCCCGTTTGAAACGGTCAAACGGGGCGGCGCGGAACTGGTTCAGGTGGGGCATGTCAAACTTGATCGTCGCGATCCGGGCCAGATCTATGACCCCGGCCACCCGATGGCGGATGAAGCGGGCTATTATCGTGGTTCCAATGTCGATCTGATGATTGAAATCGCCGATGCCCGTGAGGCGCAGCGCAGCTACGAAGCCAACCTTAAAATGTTTGATCAGACCCGGCAGATGTCGTCGAGCCTGATGGATTTACTCCGCAAATAAAAGGAAGCCAGAATGGATATCCGATCACTTACTGCCGCCCAGAGCTATACTGGTGCGCGTCCCGCTACCCA
Source organism: Rhodobacteraceae bacterium KLH11 (assembly GCA_000158135.1). Lineage (GTDB taxonomy): Bacteria > Pseudomonadota > Alphaproteobacteria > Rhodobacterales > Rhodobacteraceae > Ruegeria. The sequence goes on along the minus strand of DS999531.1, from coordinate 989,988 downwards.
GGCCGACCCGGATCATCAGGGGATGGCGCAGGGGATGCGATCGACCTTTCAGGATTTCGCCGCAACGCTGAAACATAGCGAACAGGTGGCGCAATCCTCGATGGTGGGGCAGGCCGACCCGCACGCGCTGGTACAGGCGCTGGCGCAGACCGAACTGGCGGTGGAGACGGCGGTGATTGTCCGCAACAAAGTGGTTGAGGCCTATCAGGAAATCCTGCGGATGCCGGTCTGACCGATGCTGAGCGAAGGTCTGTTCTATGACATCGTGCGTCAGGCGCTTTGGGTTGCGGTCATCACCTCGGTTCCGATTCTGGCAGTGGCGCTGATCTCGGGCCTTGCAGTGGGTCTGTTTCAGGCTCTGACCTCGGTGCAGGAGATGACGCTGACCTTTGTGCCCAAGCTGATCGCCATTGTCATCGTGTTCTGGATTTCGATGGGGTTCATGACCCAGACGCTTGTCACCTTTTTCACCGGGACGTTGATCCCGCTTATGGCCGGAGGTCGCTGATGGACAGCGCTTATGTCACCCTGTCACGCCAGTCTGGTCTGATGAACGAGATGCGGATGGTGGCCAACAACATCGCCAATGCCAACACCACTGGATATCGCCAGCAGGGGGTGGTGTTTTCAGAGTTCATTCGGGATATGCCTGACAACCCATCGCTGTCACTGACCCGGGCCGAGGTGCGAAATACATCGCTGCAGCAGGGCGTGCTTACTGAAACCGGAGGGTCCTTTGATTTTGCCATCGAGGGTGATGGGTTTTTTATGGTCGAGACGCCTGCAGGCAACCGGCTGACCCGGGCCGGAAGCTTCTCACCCAATGCCGAGGGCGATCTGGTCACGATGGATGGCCACCGTGTTCTCAACAGCAATGGTGCGCCCGTTTTTGTGCCTCCGGATGCGGCGGCGATAGATGTCGGCAGCGATGGCACACTGAGCGTGGAGGGGCAGCTTCTGGGTCAGCTGGGCGTCTATACGGTTGCTGATCCGCAAAATCTGGTGCGCGAAGGCCGCACCTATCTGCGCCCCGCCGGTCAGGTTGATCCGGTCGATGAACCGGTTGTCGTGCACCGGTTTCTGGAAGGCTCGAATGTCAATGCCATCGGGCAGGTTACCCGGATGATCGAGATCCAGCGCGCCTATGAACTGGGGCAAAGCTTTCTTGACGCTGAAGATGAACGCGTTCGCGGCGCGCTTAAGGCGCTGATGCGCTGAACACCTGAAGGAGACACCACATGCGTGCTTTGAAAATAGCGGCAACCGGCATGACCGCTCAGCAGATGCGGGTTGAAACGATTTCGAACAACCTCGCGAATATGAATACCACCGGCTACAATACGCGCCGTGCCGAGTTCGCCGATCTGCACTATCAGCAGGTGGCGCGCGCAGGTGCTGTGAGCGCCTCGGACGGGACGGTGCTGCCGACCGGCATACAGCTGGGGCTGGGCGTGCGGCCCGCTGCGGTAACCGTTCAACTGGAACAGGGTGGGCTTTCGGCAACGGGCAGCGATCTGGATGTCGCCATTGAGGGCCGTGGCTATCTGGAAGTGACATTGCCCAACGGACAATCCGCCTATACGCGGGATGGCAGCCTGAAACGCTCGGCCGAGGGTCTGATCGTCACGTCTGACGGGTTTGCCGTCGCGCCCGAGATCACCATTCCGGACGACGCCCGGTCGATCTCGATCAATGCCGCGGGTGAGGTCTATGCCTATTTCGACGACACCGCCGAGGGGCAGTTGCTGGGGGAGTTCACCATGGCAAGTTTCTCGAATGCCAAGGGCCTTGAGGCTGTTGGCAGCAACCTTTTCAAAGAAACCGAAGCCTCTGGCGCTCCGGTCGTGGGCAGGCCGGGGGAAGACGGGTTGGGGACGTTGCGGCAGGGTTACCTGGAGGACAGCTCGGTTGATGCGGTGCGCGAGGTTACGGAACTGATCGAGGCGCAGCGCGGGTATGAGATGAACGCCAAGGTCATCTCTGCCGTGGATCAGATGATGGGCGCGACAACGCAGGTGCGCTGATGCGGATTTTGTTTTTAATGCTGGCGCTGATGCCGCTGACCGCCATGGCCGAGATTGTCGTGCCCAACCGAACCATCCGTGCCAAAGAGGTTATTTCCGCCTCTGATCTGGAAATCAGGGCTGTTGAAGCTCAGGGTGCGGTGCGCAGCGCCGAAGCCCTGATCGGTCAGGAGGCGCGCATTGCCTTGTATCCGGGCCGGCCGATCCGCCCTTCCGACATAGGCCCCCCTGCGATCGTGGATCGCAATGATCTGGTGATGTTGGTCTTCGACCGGGTCGCACTGTCTATCACCACCGAAGGCCGTGCGCTGGGCCGCGGTGCAGCCGGTGAGCGTATTCGCGTCATGAACCTGTCGTCCCGCACAACAGTAACGGGCGTCATCCGCCCCGATGGTCAAATCGAGGTCGAGTAATGCCCAGTTTTTCAAAACCCCTGTTATTCGCTGTTCTGAGTGTTGCAGCCTGTGGTCGGCTGGATCACCTCGGTAAACCGCCAAGTCTGACGCCCAACACGGAATCACCCGAGCATGTGGCAATGCTGTGGCCCGGGCTCCCCTTACACAGTCAGCCGCAGCGCACGGTAGACCAGTCGTCCCTGTGGAGCGGCGGGCAGCATTCGTTGCTGGGCGATCAACGGGCGATGAAGAAAGGCGATATCCTGACCGTAGTGATCGAGTTGGATGAAAAGGCCGAGATATCCAACGATACAAACCGCTCGCGCGCGGGGTCTGAAAGCCTTGCGGTGCCGGATTTGTTTGGTCTGCCGCAACGGGCCGGTGAACGGTTGCCGGAAGGTGCCTCGCTTGATGAAGCGGTATCGATCGATTCCGCCTCGGTGAGTAAGGGCAAGGGATCGGTGAAACGCAAAGAAAAGCTGACCCTGCGCGTGGCAGCAACTGTCGTTGATGTGTTGCCCAATGGGGTGTTGTCGATCTCGGGTTCGCAGGAGCTGCGGGTGAATTTCGAACTGCGAGAGTTGCTGGTCGCGGGTTATGTCCGCCCTCAGGACATCTCGCGTCAGAATGAAATCACATATGACAAGATCGCGTCGGCGCGGGTGTCTTATGGCGGCCGGGGCCAGATCACGGACGTACAGCAACCTCGGTACGGCCAACAGATCCTTGATACCCTGCTGCCGTTTTGAGGAGCCTGAATGATGGGAAAGTTGTTACCGGTTGTCTTTTTGGTGACGGGGCTGGCTGCGGGCGTGGGCGTCAAGGTTTTTTTGACACCATCCGGGCAGGTCGAGGATCATGTTGAAGCGGACGAAGAACCCAAAGCGGGCAAAACTGAAAAGTCCAAATCAGAGAAAAGTGACACGTCAGATGCTCATGAATATCTGAAACTCACAAAGCAGTTCATAGTCCCGGTTGTGACAGATGACGAGATATCCGCGCTGGTCACAATGTCCCTTAGCCTTGAGGTGCGTCCAGGGATCGCCGAAGCGTTCTACGATGTCGAACCGAAGTTGAGGGACCGGTTCCTGCAGGTTCTCTTTGATCATGCCAACACCGGTGGTTTCGACGGGGCGTTCACGCGGTCAGACAATCTTGCTGTCTTGCGCAACGCGCTGCTTGAAGTGGCGCAGAAGGATTTGGGACAGGACGTTTCTCAGGTGCTGATCATGAGCGTGAGCCGTCAGGATACCTGACCCTATCAGCGTATAGCAGCCGATCACGTTTTCATGGTTTTGCAGCGCGTTGCCGTTGATCATTCAGTTGGCGCGACAGGTTGGCAACGGCCTGCTTGCGCCCGAAGGCAACACGCAAGGCCTCCATCGCCGCGATCTTTTGTGATCGCAGGCGCGCAAGTTCGGTGTTCAGGTTTCTCCGTGTTGCTGATTCCCAGCCTTGCCATAACAGATCGGTACCTGTGATGCGGTAGCCATCCGCCTGTGCGCCATGGGCCCTGACTTCGTCCAGTTGAGCATCCAGACGGGCCAATTGTCCGAGAAGCCGGGTTTCCTGTTCCAGCAACGGGCGGAGCCTTTGATGTTCCTGCTGAAAAACGGCTTCGGTCACTGCCAGGAGGTCGGTCATCCGGTTGCGTCTCATCCTATCTTCCCTCTGGCTCGGTCGCGCATGGTTTCGGCAAACCGGATGGCGGCGGCAACCGGGCGGTAATACTCTTCCGTAACTTCCTGTCCGATCTCGACAGTGGCGTGCAGGGCCCGTGCTGTCGGAGGATCGGAGTGGATCGGAACACCGGCATCATCAGCGGTAGCACGGATTGTAGCCGCAACCTCGTCGACCCCTTTGGCGACACAGACCGGCGCACTTCCGGCCTCGCGCGACCATTTCAACGCAACCGCGTAATGCGTCGGGTTGACGATCACCACATCGGCTTTGGGCACATCGGCCATCATCTGATTGGCGGCAATCTCCTGCGCGCGCTGGCGGCGTTGCTGTTTGACATGGGGGTCGCCCTCGGAATCCTTGGTTTCATCCTGAACTTCCTTGCGCGACATTCTGTTTTTGCGCATGTGTTCGGCGTGCTGCCACAGATAGTCAACGATCCCGATCGCCAGTGCGATCGTGATGACGATAAACAGAAAACGGGTGAGCAGAGTCATCATCAGCAGGATCGAAGATCGTGCAGGCGCGGCACTGGCCGTAAGAATCTCGGGCAGATGCGCCTGCAGGAAGAGCGCGAGGCAGGTGCCATAGATCAGCAGTTTCACAAAGCTCTTGGCGAACTCGAACAAACCGCCCCTGCCAAATTTGTTCTTCGCATTTGAGGGGATCGAGATACGAGAGGCGCGGGGTTTCAATTTGCTCGGCGCGAAGACCAGTGCGCGCTGGGCGATCAGGCTGAGCAGCACCGCCGCGGCCGGTACGATGAAGAGCGCGGAGACCGGAACCATGGCTGCCTTCAGCATGCCCGCCACAGGCACTACCGCCGGTCCTTGCGTCAGCAGGGTTGCGATCTGGTCTGATTGGTCGATCAGCACTACAAACAGGGTTCCAAGATTTTGAGCTGTGTATTGACCGGCAGTCAGCAGGGCGATGAACAACCCCGCATATGCAGCAACCACCGACAGATCGTTGGATTTGGCAACCTCACCTTTCTTACGGGCTTTTTCCAGCTTTTGAGGCGTTGCCTCGAAGGATTTGTCGCTGTCATCATCCGATGCGCTCATCACGGCCCTCCCAGCGGGTTTTGCAGGAAGGAAAACAGGGCGTCGGACCAGACTGACAGGATCAGTGGGGTACCAGCGAACAACAGGAACAGGCCCGCGAAGGTGATGGCCGGAGCACCAACAAAAGCGACCATGAGCTGTGGCATGGCGCGGTTGATCACACCAAGCGCCAGATTGTAGATCAGTGAGGCGATAACAAAAGGCGTTGCCAGCGCAAAAGCCATCCCAAAGCTGCGGGTGATCTGTGTGACGCCCCATTGCGACAGGTCCGGTGCCGCAGGCACTGTGCCGGGTGGGAACAGCATATAGCTATGGACCATGAACTGCGCGGCGTGGATGTGCAGGCCCAGCAACGCGGCCAGCGCCAGACCGGACAGTGTCAGAAAATACCCCATCGCCGGGACGGGCTCGACAGCCGCGCCACCCAGAATTTGCGACAGCGAGGTTGCCTGCGCAGCGATGGAGCCTGCGGTTTGCAGCGCCAGCACAAACAAACGCAGCGCGATCCCAAATGCCAGACCGACCAGAATCTCACTACCGATCAAGCCGACCATTCCCGGAAAACCCGGCAAGGGGCCTGCCGCGGGAACCGCCGGTGCGATAATCAAGGTAAACGCGGCGGCCAGCCCGAACTTGACCCGCACCGGGATGCTGCGCTCTCCAAAAGCTGGCAGCAGGGAAACCAGCGCGGATACCCGAAGGAACACGGCAAAGAGATGCCAGAGGTTTTGCCCCAGATAAGGCAGGAGTTCAGGCGGGAGCGTGATCACGCGGGGATTGTCCCGACCAGGGCGGGGCGCGCCTCAAGCCCGATTTCCTCAAAGGACAAAACCGGATTTAGGACGCCGCGCGCCTGCATGATGGTCCGCAGTAACCGACGTCGACGGGTTGAGGTGACAACCGCCGGGAACAGCCCGTGATCAGCTGATTTTGCGACGCTGTCGACAACCCCGTCGGCAAGCTTGTTGAACAGATTGGGCGGCAGGGCCACATCAAGCCCGGCATTGGGTGCGTCGATCTGATAGGTGGCAAAAGTGTCTTCCCACTCGGGCGCCAGCTGGATCAGGGGGATTGATCCATCCTCGCGTTTCATGTCGGCGACCAATTGAAATCCCAACCGCTGGCGCACCAGTTCGCAGATGCCTTCGGGCTGGGTGGTGGTCAGGCGCGCTTCGGCCACACTTTCAAGTATTAGCGCCATGTTGCGGATCGAAACCCTCTCCTCCAGCAGCAGCCGCAATACTGCGTGCAGCGTGTCGATCGGCACCTTGTCCGGGACCAGCTCATCCAGCAGTTTGCGGTTGGCTTCGGCCCGGGTCGGGTCGCTCAGCCGGGTCATCTCGGACAGTAGGCGGCGCAGGGATTTCAGGGTCAGAAGGCGCGGGAAATTCTGTTTGATGATCTCAAGCAGGTGGGTCGCCAGAATCTCGGGCGGGGTGACGATGGTGGCACCGTTCAATGCGGCAGCTTCCTGATCTTTGGGCAATATCCAGCGTGCTGGGGCGCCATAGACCGGCTCGGTCACGTCAGTACCGTCGGGCAGCAGATCCTGCCCTTCCTGCACCAGCGCCAGCACAAGCTCGGAATTCAGTACGCCACGCGCCTGTTCAACCCCCTGCACTTTGATCACATAGGTGCCGGTTGGCAGATCAGCGCGATCAGTCAGGCGGATTTCAGGCAGGATCAGGCCAAAGCTTGAGGCCACATAGGTCCGCATATTTGCGATCCGGGCATCCAGACCTGTGCCCGGGTTCAGGACCATGCTGACCAGATCAGGGGCAAATTCCAGATGCACATCGTCAAGGTCGAGAACATCGCCAATCGCTTGTGACACGGGCGTTTCTGCCTCGGACGTTTCAGGCTTGGTCTCGGCATGGTCGGCGCGTTGTTTCTTCAATCCGGAATAGGCGGCATATCCCAGTACCCCGGCCCCCAGAATGAAGGGCAGAAACGGCAAGCCGGGCACCAGTGCGAACAGCACCATCAGGACGGCAACAGTGCCCAGAGCAGCCGGATGCCGCCCCAGCTGAGCGAAGATCGCGTTGTCAGTGGCACCTTGTGTGCCGCCCCGGGCCAGCAGCAGGGCAGAGGCGATCGAGATGATCACCGCCGGGATCTGAGATACCAGCCCGTCGCCCACGGTCAGGATCGCATAGGTCTCAAAGGCCGAAGACACCGGCATCCCGTGCACGATCACGCCCATCACAAGCCCCATTACGAGGTTCAGGAGCGTGATCAGAAGCCCGGCAATCGCATCACCCTTGACGAATTTCGACGCGCCGTCGAGCGAGCCGAAAAAGGTTGTTTCCTGCTGTTCGCGTTCGCGCCGCTCTTTGGCCTCCTGATGATCGATGGCTCCGGCGGACATGTCACTGTCGATGGCCAACTGCTTGCCGGGCATCCCGTCCAGTGCAAAGCGCGCGCCGACCTCGGCCATACGGGCGGCCCCTTTGGTGATGACCATGAAGTTCACGATCAGCAGCACACCAAATACCACGAGGCCCAGAAAGATGCTGCCGCCCATGACAAACTGGGCGAAGCCTTCGATCACGTCCCCCGCCGCATTCGTGCCGGTATGCCCCTGACCGATGATCAGTTTGGTCGACGACACGTTCAGCGACAAGCGCAGCATCAGCGAGGCAAGCAGGATGGTCGGGAAGGATGAGAAATCCAGTGGCCGCTCGATAAACAGGGTCAGGGTGAAGATCAGGATCGCCAGCGCAAACGAAGCCGCCAACCCGACATCCAGCGCCCAGGCGGGCACGGGCAGGATCATCATCACGATGACAGTCATCAACGCCAGCGCCAGAAGAACAGTCGGAGAAAACAGGGTGCGAAGATCGATGCGGGGCACTGTCTGCTCCTAGTTGAAGGTGATAAAGGCTGTAGCAGCAGTGGTTTGGGGAACCAGTGACCCAAGCGTTTGCTCGGTCTCGGGTTCAGGGCCCATGGGGATCAGGGGCAAGGCGGATGCCGTGAAGGGGTCGGCCGCGCGATGCGTTTCGGCAGGATCCAACTGCGCCAATATGGTTTGAAAACGATCCGAGTATGCTGTCGCATGGTGCTGCGTGCGCGAATGATAGGCCCCGGCGGCGGCGGGCCACGAGCCGAACTCGGCATAGAGCTCGGCCAGAAACCGCGCGGCATAGGTTGCGTTTTCATCAGGGTCGAACATCGCGTCGATCGAGCGGAACGCAGTGCCGTGCCAGCGGTAGTTGATCTGGAAGCAACCCACATCAAAGCTGCGCACGCCGGATTTGAAGATGTCGAACACATAAGATTTCGCCTCAACCGCCGAGGCGAACCAGTATCCCTGACCTTCGCGATTGACGGTCCATGGCCAGGGCTGCAACGCGCCATCCAGCGACCGCCCGGTTTCGACACGGGTAATGGCCCGCAGAACGTCCAGTGGCACACCTTCGGCCCGGGCAGCCCGTTGTGCCGCGCGATCGCATATCGCTGCTGTCGTGGCGCCGGGCATTGCGTGGCTGGCCTGTGACAGCAAAACGCAGGCCATGCAGGCAATGAAGAGATTTCGATTTGGCATTCTGCCGATCCGGGATTCTGATCAATCCGGGCCAAGCTAGCCAATCATCGGTTTACAGAGGGTTAGCGTATCTCAGTTTCGGTCAATCTTGCGACCAAAAACCACGCTGGTATTGGTGCGTGAAACGCCGGGAATGCGGGCCAGTTCATCAACCAGAATGTCAAGGTCCTCGATCCGGGGTGCCTCGGCCGAAAGCAGCAGGTCGAACTCACCGTTGATTGACAGGCACAGCTTGACCTCGGGGTAAGCCTCAAGCCGTTTGATGATGCGGGTGGTTTCTTTCTGCTGCACTTCCAGCAGCACGATGATCTGTACCCGGGGCGTATCTTCGGTTTCGCGCAGAACGACCGAGTAGCCGGCGATGACACCGCGTTCCTCCATCCGGCTGATGCGTTCATGTACCGTTGTTCTGGCAACTCCCAATGTTGCTGCGATGCGCGTTGTTGAATCCCGCGCGTTATGCTGCAGGGCGGCGATGATGCGTCGGTCAAGCTGGTCCATGCGGGCTCCGGGGTCAGGCAGGCGTATCCCGGTTTAGGGCAGTTCGCGGCCCGGGCTCAAGGCTCATGCGGAATGCGGGGATGCAAATCGTCGATGACAATCGGATGGGCATGTGGTTTTGGCCCGGCAAGGTGCGGGTGATCGGGGGGAAGCTCCGGATGGCTGTGGACCACCACCTTTGCATCCGTGCGGGGCCATGCCTTCAGCGCGAAAATCAGGCCCAAAACGGCGGCAATTGTCATTCCGGTCATGGCTGTCGTGGCCCCAAATCGGGTCATCAACCATCCGGCCAGCGGGTAGAGCACCAGCCAACAGGCATGCGACAAGGTGAACTGAGCCGCGAAGAGGGCCGGGCGATCTTCGGCATGAGCGGATCGGGTCAGCAGGCGGCCCGAAGGCGTTAACGTGCCGGAATACCCAAAACCGACGAGCAGCCAGATCACGGTCAGCAGGCAAAGCGTCATCGGCAGGGTGCTGGATAGAAGCGCCGCTATTGCCATGACACCGGTTGCCAGGGCCGCGCCGCCCAGCATGACCTGACGGTCTGCAATCCGCTCCAGAAGGTGTGGTAAGGCAAAGGCTGCCAGCATCGAACCACCGCCAAACCCAGCCAATGCGATGGCTACGGCGCTTTCTGACAGATGCAGGTCGACACGCACCAGAACCACCGTATTGACGATGACCATCGAACTCAGCGCCGCCGCGCTCCAGCTCAGCGCCAGAAGCCCGCGCAGGCGCGGCGTTTTCAGGTAAATCCGGATGCCGCGCGTGGTGCGGTCATAGATACCGCGCGGCTTGGTTGGTTTGGGTGAGGGCAGAGTGACCGACACCACCAGCAGCGCCGAGGCAACAAATCCGATGCAAGTGCCCAGAAACAGGCTGTCGAAACTGACGAACAACAGCAAGGCGGCGGCCAGCATCGGGCTCAGCAGGCTTTCCAGATCATAAGCCAGCCGCGACAGGGACAGGGCTTTGGTATAGTCCTGCTCATCGGTCAGAACGTCCGGGATCGTGGCCTGAAATGCAGGGGTGAACCCGGCAGAAGCCGATTGCAGGACAAAGATCAGCACATAGACCTGCCAGATCTCGGATACGAAGGGCAGGCCGATAACGACCAGTGCCCGCACCAGATCCAGCGTAACCAGCATCTTGCGCCGGTCCAGACGCTCGGCAAAGGCGGCGGCAAGCGGGGCGATGGTGACATAGGCCACCATTTTCAGGGTCAGCGCCATCCCCAGAACAAGCCCGGCGGATTCTCCGGCCAGATCATACGCCAGCAAACCCAGCGCCACGGTCGCCAACCCGGTTCCCGTCAGCGCAACAAGCTGGGCGGTAAGCAGATGTCGATAGGTGCGGTTGGACAGGACACTGAGCATGGGTCAGAGATGCTTCTTCATAGTTATGATATCTTCGGTGCCGTCGTTGGCAGCTTTGTCGGGCAAGGGTGCTGCAAATCGCAGGCGGCGCGTCATATGAGATGCTAGCCCCACCCACAGGTGAGAAGTCAAGGCAGGTGCCATTCGAAAACCATTGCTGAACCGATGGCGTTGAGTTTGGCGGCGAAACCTCTTATCTCGGGGTCGAGATCGCGCAAAGGACATCCACGTGGCAAATCATCTGTACAAAAACGACCTGCCCGATGGGTTGGACATGGGCCCGATCGTGGCCATTGATTGCGAAACCATGGGTCTGAACCCGCATCGCGATCGTCTGTGCGTGATCCAGATGTCCGGCGGGGACGGAGATTGCCATATTGTGCAGGTTGAAAAGGGGCAAGCTTCTGCGCCCAATCTCTGTGCGATGCTGGAGGATCCCAACATCCTGAAACTGTTCCATTTTGGCCGGTTTGATATCGCGGCGATGTATCATGCCTTCGGGGCGCTGGCTGCGCCGGTTTATTGTACCAAGATCGCCAGCCGTCTTGTGCGGACCTATACGGACCGCCATGGGCTGAAAAACCTGTGTCAGGAATTGCTGGGCGTCGATATCTCAAAGCAACAACAGATGAGCGATTGGGGGGCTGAAACCCTCACGGATGCGCAGCTGGATTACGCGGCTTCGGATGTTCTGTATTTGCATCGTTTGCGCGAGGCACTGGATGGGCGTTTGGCCCGGGAAGGCCGGACCGAGGTGGCCCAGGCCTGTTTTGATTTCCTCCCGACGCGCGCGAAGCTTGACCTCGCCGGTTGGCCTGAAACGGATATTTTTGCGCACTCATGATCGATACCGTTTCCTTTCTGAACACCGCCCGTCAGGTCATCACCGATGAGGCCCGCGCGCTGGACACGCTGGCCGAGGGGCTGGATGAACGTTTTGCTCAGGCCGTAGATCTGATCCTGCAGGCGACTGGCCGCATCATTGTCAGTGGCATCGGTAAATCCGGTCATATCGGGCACAAGATTGCGGCCACGTTGGCCAGCACCGGGACGCCCGCGTATTTCGTGCACCCTGCCGAAGCCAGCCATGGCGATCTGGGCATGGTGTCGAAGGGGGATGTGGTTCTGGCGATTTCGAATTCCGGAGAAGCGCCCGAACTGGTCAACTTGCTGGCCTTTACGCGCCGCTTTGGTATCCCGCTGATCGGCCTGTCCAGCAAACCCGAGAGCACGCTGATGAAACAGGCGGATGTGCATCTGTTGATTCCCTCCATGGGAGAGGCCTGCGGTTTCGGAATGGTGCCTTCGATCTCGACCACGCTGACGCTGGCGATGGGCGATGCGCTGGCGATTGCGTTGATGAAGTATCGTGATTTCAAGCCCGAGGATTTCCGCGCCTATCACCCAGGCGGCAAACTGGGCGCGCAATTGTCCACTGTGCGCGACCTGATGCACGAGGATTTGCCTGTGGTGCCCGCTGGTACCCCGATGAGCGAAGCGCTGCTGGTCATGAGCCAGAAGAGCTTTGGTGTTGTTGGTGTAACGGATGATGCGGGTTGTTTGCTGGGTATCATTACCGATGGCGACCTGCGCCGGAACATGGAGGGCCTGTTGGGTAAAAGCACCCAGGAGGTCATGACCAGAAACCCGCTGACGATTGCTCCGAACGCTATGGCAGAGGAAGCGGTGGCCATCATGAATGATCGCAAAATCACTTCTCTGTTCGTTGTTGAGCCCGAGGCTCAAGGCCCGGTCCAAGGTCTGCTGCACATCCATGATTGCCTGCGCGTAGGCTTGGGATAAAGAGATGGCCGAGGTGGATCGTCATTCCAGATGGGTGCAGTTCCTGAAGGTGCTGTTGCCGCTGGTGGCGATCCTGTTGCTGTCTTCGGTTTTTCTGTTCTCACGCAGCATCGACACGGATGTTTCTGTGCCATTCACTGGCCAGGAGATTGACGAGCGCTTGACCGATCAGGTTGTGACTCGTCCCGACTACAAAGGTGTGACGCGCAAAGGGGAAGAAATACACGTTGAAGCCCGCCGTGCCAGTCAGGGGGGCGCGGAGGAGACGCCCACTGCATCCGAGGTTCACGGCCGTTTCGGGTTAAGCAATGGCGGGGAGATAACGCTTGAATCCGATACGGGTTCAATCCGGCCGGATAAGGGCACTGCAACCTTTGTGGGGAATGTGGTGATCACCACCGCGGATGGGATACAGGTGACCTCCGACCTGTTGAACACATCTTTGGACGAAATTCGTGGCGACAGCCCCGGCCAGATTGACGGAACCGGCCCGATTGGCAACTTTACCGCCGGGCGCATGACGTTTGGGGCTGAAAAAAAGGATGGCCCGGTCCATATTCTTTTCACAGACGGCGTGAAGCTGATATATGAGCCGCAAAAAGCAGAAAGATAACTTGTGTTTGATATTCGTGTCGCCTTCGTATGTTTCGCTATGGCAATTGGATCAGTGCCCGTTTCGGCGCAGGAGGCGCAAGTCGCCTTTGGATCGGTCGAGGCCGACCCGAGCCTGCCGGTTGAGGTGACCTCTGAGACGCTCAACGTGAACCAAGAGAACGGATCAGCCGAATTTGTCGGCAATGTCATCGTCATTCAGGGCGAGATGCGTCTGACGGCAGAGCGGGTCCTTGTGATTTACAACGAGGATCGCTCGGCCATTGAACGAATGGAAGCGACCGAGAATGTGGTTCTGGTCAGCCCGCCCGATGCGGCTGAAGGGGATTGGGCAGAATACACCATCGATTCGGGCGTGATCAGGATGCGGGGCAATGTGTTGCTGACGCAGGGGCCCAGCATTATCAGCGGTGACCAGATGATCGCGAACTTGACCTCTGGAACCGCAACCATGTCAGGGCGGGTCAAGACCATCTTGCAGCAGGGTCAGAACTGATGGAACGCCCGAACCTGTCCGTTGCCGAAGGCTCCTCTGGTCTGAAGATCGAGAAATTGCGGAAATCCTACCGCAAAAAGACGGTGATCCGCGATGTGTCCATGACATTGGGCCGGTCCGAGGTTGTTGCCCTGCTTGGTCCGAACGGATCGGGTAAAACCACAACCTTCTATTCTGTGGCCGGGCTGGTTTTTCCCGAAGCCGGGACCGTGACAATTGATGGTCAGAATGTCACGACCTTGCCGATGTATCGCCGCGCCCGTTTGGGTATCGGTTATCTGCCGCAGGAGATGTCGATTTTTCGCGGTATGAGCGTCGAGGACAATATCGCCTCGGTGCTGGACATCACGGTCAAACACGCGCACCGCCGTAAGGAGCGTCTGGAAGAGCTGTTATCGGATTTCTCGATCGAACATCTGCGCCGCGCACCCGCATTGGCCTTATCGGGCGGCGAACGTCGCCGGGTCGAGATTGCGCGCTGTCTGGCCGCGGATCCGAAATACCTGCTGTTGGACGAACCTTTTGCCGGAGTTGATCCGATCAGCGTCGGGGATATCCGCCATCTGGTGGCCGATCTGAAAAAACGCGGTATCGGCGTGTTGATCACCGATCACAACGTCCGCGAAACGCTGGAGATCGTGGATCGGGCCTATATCCTGCATGACGGTCAGGTTCTGATGTCCGGCACGCCCGACGCGGTGGTTGAAAACGAAAATGTGCGCCGGGTCTATCTGGGCGAAAACTTCCGTATTTCATAAGGTTGCGCGGAAACAGGCCGAGAGATCGGCGGAAATCGCGTATATACACAGCTGTTTTGATTGACTCTCCCGCCGTCTCTTGCCTCAATTGGGGTATGGCAATTCTTCGGTTCCAGTCTGGATCTCGATGCCCCTTCATTGAAGGGCAGGATCAGCGGCAACCGCAGATTTTGCTGCGACCCCCCACCCGATAAAAACAAGTCAGCCGTGTTATGCGGCGTCAGAATGGGTGTGAATTGTGAAGGAGATCACATGCGTTACCAAATCAGCGGAAAACAGATCGACATCGGTGCGGCCCTGCAGACCCATGTGCAGACCGAACTGGGCGAGGTTGTGGGCAAATATGCCCAGCGGCCAACAGACGCCAACGTCGTCTTTTCCCGTTCGGCGCATGAATATGTATGCGAAACCACTGTGCATTTGTCGACCGGGCTGACCGCTCAGGCCAAGGCCCACGCAACCGAAATCTATGCAGCTTTCGAAGGCTGTTGCGACAAGATGGAGACTCAGCTGCGCCGCTACAAGCGTCGTCTGAAGGATCACCACAAGGATCGGGCCGAGCCGGTTGAACTCTTTGGTGCGTCCTCTTATATCCTCGCCTCTGATGAATCGGAGACAGCTGACGAACCCGAATCGCTGCAGCCGATGATTGTGGCCGAGATGGAGACCAAGATCCCATCGCTGAGTGTTGGTGAAGCCGTTATGCAGATGGAACTTGCCGGGGCGCCGGTTCTGGTGTTCCGGAATGAGAACAAGGACGGATTGAATGTCGTTTATCGACGCGATGACGGCAATATCGGATGGATTGATCCGTAACAGGCAAGGATAGTTGGCCAGCCCCCGGATTGTGGGGGCGTGGCCCAGGAGCAAGATCATGGAGCTTTCGAGCATTCTGAAGCCCGAAGCGGTGCGCGTGCTTTCCGCTGCGTCCAGCAAGAAGCGTTTGTTTCAGGAAATCGGCGACGTCGCTGCGGCAACGCTTGGGCTGGACCCTCAGGCTGTTGTCGACAGCCTGCTTGAGCGTGAAAGCCTCGGCCCCACCGGCGTTGGTCATGGGGTGGCTTTGCCCCATGCCCGTTTGTCTGAGCTGACTTCCGTTTCGGGCGTGTTTGTGATGCTGGAAAAGCCTATCGACTTTGGTTCTGTTGACCGCCAGCCCGTTGATCTGGCCTTTTCGCTGTTTGCACCGGAAGA
This sequence comes from Rhodobacteraceae bacterium KLH11, assembly GCA_000158135.1. GTDB lineage: Bacteria > Pseudomonadota > Alphaproteobacteria > Rhodobacterales > Rhodobacteraceae > Ruegeria. The sequence continues at coordinate 974,538 of DS999531.1, read as the reverse complement.
GGCGGGTGTTGAACACCTCAAAGCCTTGGCGCTGGTATCGCGCACGCTGCGTGAACAGACGGTCTGCTCCAAGCTGCGCGCCAACCCCGATCCGGTCAAACTTTATGCGATTCTGACAGAAGCCCAGTCTATGCAGGCAGCGTAAAACGCTGAAAGAAATAAAAAAGCCCCCGGCGATCGGGGGCTTTTTTCGTTGGCAGGGTGATCAGCCACCCGTTCCCATTTCCAGCGTCCACCAGATTTTACCGCCATTTTCCTGAAACCAGGCAAACCCCATCTGGGTGGCCTTGGGGTCCATGATGACAGCGCGCGGACCGGGTTCCTGCATCCAGGCGGCCAGGGTTTCGGTTTCGGTCTCATAGGTTTCCGAGATCGCTTCACCCAGGAAGGTACCATAGTATCCAACCCGCTGAGCGCGATCCAAAGGCGAGGACCCGTCCGAACCGAAATGCCATGGCCGGTTTTGCCGGGCCATGTCTTTCGAATGGGTCGCGGCCGCGGCGTTGAGTTGCGAGTTCAACTGAACCTGTTGCAACCCCGAGGCCTGACGCAGGGCGTTAACCGAATCCAGCATGCGGAACTGCAGTTTTTCGGGATTGCCCCGGATTTTGTAAACAGAAGGCAAAGGCCTGCCATCTGCGCCAAGTGTGGTTGTACCCGAATCGGTACATGCCGCGAGTGCAACAAAACAAATCGCCAGAAGAGAAAGAATACGTGTCATGATCGGCCTGAATTTAGTGTCGATAAGGGAAATAGCCTGCCTGACCGCCCGGAGCAAATGCACAATGGGCCAACCTTGCGTGATTCTGCCGGTTTGATTTGCGACTGAAGCATTCTGGCCATAAAATGGCTCAGAATTTGCATTTGCTCTTAACAAAGGACCGTTCAACATGGTCAAGAAACATATTCTGTCCCAGACTCGCCGCGGTTTTCTGGCGGGTGCGACTGCCAGTTTGGCCTCACCTGCAATTGCCCAGTATATTCCCGGCGACCCGCTGCGCCCCGCGCCTGAACCCGAACCCGAAGTGCGCCGGAATGTGTCCGGATTCCGGGCGCTGGACTGGCAGCCCTATTTTTCGAATACCAAAAACGGGGCCATTCTGGTCGATACTGTTTCACGAGCGCTGCATTATTGGTCAGATGATCAGTCTGTGTATAAACTTTACCCATCTTCGGTGCCTTTGACCGAGGAATTGACCCGCCGCGGACGCACCAGCGTGATCCGCAAAGTCGAAGGTCCAAGCTGGTCGCCAACGCCATCGATGAAAAAGCGCAACCCGGAATGGCCAGACTATATTCCGCCGGGACCTGATAACCCATTGGGAACGCATGCTTTATACCTCAGCTGGAAATATTATCGCATTCATGGCACCCATGATACGCGCAAAATCGGTCGCCGGTCGTCCAATGGCTGCATTGGCCTTTTTAACGAGGACATCGCCGAGCTGTTCTCAATGGCCAATGTTGGCACGCAAGTGTTGCTAATATGACGACATTTTCGCGCACGAACCCGCTTGCCACGCAAGTTGCAATTGCAATCCCTCTGCATTGTTGATTAGAAAAACCCACGAGGTAAGTCTTAGATGTGCGGTTTCGCTATTGGGAATCGCGCAAATTCTGGAGGTTAATATGAAGAAACTCGTTCTCGCTGCTGCTCTGACTGCTGCTGCTTCGACCGCATATGCTGGCAACCTGGAAGAGCCGGTTGTTGAAGCACCTGTTGTTGTCGAAGAAACCCAAGGTTCGTCGCAGGGTATCATCCTGCCGCTGATCCTGCTGGTGGTTGTTGCCGCAGCTGTTGCAGCAGGCTAAGTCGACGAGACTTTCATCAATTTAAAAGGCGGTGGAGCAATCCACCGCCTTTTTTCATGCTCTGATGGTACAGGCTGCATTCGCTTCAGATACGGGTGTCCCAGATAGAACGCTGAGCGTTCAGTCTAACCAGCCGCTTAGATTATCCTCAATCACCTTGGTCAGCGCTGCGATGTGTTCATCATCGTCATTGAGGCAGGGGATATAGGCAAAGGTCTCACCGCCGGCTTCTTCGAAGCTTTCCTTGATCTCTTCGTTGATCTCTTCCAGCGTCTCGATGCAATCGGCCGAGAATGCGGGCGCAATGACGGCGATATTCTTTTTACCCTGCCGCGCCAGGTCGGCCACATGATCAACGGTATAGGGTTTCAACCATTCCTCGGGGCCAAAGCGGGACTGGAACGTCGTGACCAGTTGGTCATCCGCCCATCCCAGACGCTCTTTCAGCAGTCGCGAGGTTTTGGCGCATTGGCAGTGATAGGGGTCGCCCTGCTGCAGATAGCGTTCAGGCATCCCGTGATAGGAGCACACAAGAATGTCCGGTTTTGCCTCCATCGTCGCATAGGCGCGCTCAACCGATCCTGCGAGCGCGTCAATATAGGCCGGTTCATCGAAATAGGCCGGGACGGTGCGGCTGGCCGGTTGCCACGGCTCTTTCATCAGCGCGCGGAAGAACTGGTCGTTCGCTGTTGCCGTCGTCGCACCGGCATATTGCGGATAGAGCGGGAAGAACAGGATGCGATCACATCCTTCCGCCACCATCTGCCTGACTTTCGAGATGGTCGAGGGGTTGCCGTAGCGCATGCAGAACTCGACCATGACCTGATCACCATAGCGGGCCTGCAATGTTGTGCGCAGCTTGGCGGTCTGATCTTTGGTGATCGTCATCAGCGGACTTTCACCTTGGTCGTGGTTCCAGATTGACTTGTATGCCTCGCCCGAGCTGAAGGGACGCTTGGACAGGATAATGCCCTGCAGAATTGGCTGCCACTTCCATGCCGGATAGTCGATCACCCGCTTGTCCGACAGGAACTCGTTCAGATAGCGCCGCATGGGCCAGTAACTGTAATCATCCGGTGTTCCCAGATTGGCCAGCAGAATACCGACGCGGCCCATTTTGACCCTGGGATGGTCAGCAGGCGCATGGCTTGGGCGAGTGGCGTCGAACATTTGGAGGTTTCCTGAATTATGGCGTTGGGCCTGAGATAAAGGGAATCGGCGGGTCGTCAATCGGGCAGTTTACCCTCATCTGTACCCAGCGCATCAGCCAGACGCATCTGGGCGGACCCCGGGCGCAGAGGTTTTGGTTGGCTGTCATCCGGGGCCCAGCCCGTCAGGCAGATCAGTTCATAGGTTGCCCGCAGCCGACCCGCTGATGTTGCGAAATGCGTGGCATAAAGCTTTTGTGCTGTGTCAAAGACAACCTGCCGGGTTGGGCGTTTCAGGCGATCTGCGAGCGCATTGGTTTCCCCCATTTCCCGCAGATCGTGCATCAGATGGCGCAGATCGCGATATTCAGCGGTCAGAACCGCCTTGTCCGCCACCGGCAGCGCCAGCCCGGCCCGTTGCAGCAAGGCTCCCATATCGCGCAGCTCTGCCATAGGCGCGACGCGGGGGCTGAGCCCACCTGTTGCCTCAATTTCGGCCTGTCCCATCACCGCGCGCAGCTCCTGCAATGTCTCGCCTCCCAGACTGACAGCAAGCAACAGCCCATCCGGTTGCAGGCAGCGGTGGCATTGGATCAGCTGCCCGACCGGATCATTGGCCCAATGCAGCGCCATCGCATGGATCACCAGATCATGCGCGCCGGGGGGCAGGTCCAGAACCTCATCATCTGGGATGATCCGGGCGTCGGGCCACACCCCCGCCCAGATCTGGGGGAACGGGGTCACCACAGCGGGGGCCTTAAAGGTTTTGTTAACCATGGACAGGCGATCCTGCACTTCGTCAACGGCGGCGCGGTGCAGAAACAGCGCTTCGTCCCGCGCACGTTTGCGGTGGAGCGCAAGCGCAGAGCGGTCAAACAGAGAGGGCGCAGTGGTGGACGGCATTTTCATAGGCCGCAAGTATCGCATTCGTCAGCGGATTCAAACCGCAGTCGAGATGATCTATCCCCCGCGCTGTCTTGGGTGCGGTGCGCTGACCGACTCTGATTTCGGCCTTTGTGGGCCTTGTTGGCGTGACACGCCATTTATCGGCGGAACGGTTTGCGAAAGCTGCGGAGTGCCGGTGCCGGGCGCGCCGGACGGGTATCGGATTGAATGCGACGATTGCCTGAAAGCCCCGCGCCCTTGGCAGGATGGCCGGGCGGCGCTGTTGTATCAGGGGCGGGCGAAGGCTCTGGTTCTGGCACTGAAACACGGCGACCGGGCCGAGCTGGCCCGACCCGCCGCGCGCTGGATGGTGCAGGCAGGCCGGGACCTGCTGCGCCCGGGCATGCTGATCGCGCCGGTGCCACTGCACTGGACCCGGCTGATCCGGCGACGCTACAACCAATCGGCCCTTCTGGCGCAGCATCTGGGGCGGGAAACCGGCCTGACCGTTTGCCCCGATCTGCTGATACGCACCATGCGCACCCCGGTGCTGGATGGTAAAACGGCCGCTGAACGCTCTGACACACTTGCCAATGCCATTTCTGTGCACCCCAAGCGCAGGCACCGGATGCAGGGGCGCGATGTTTTGCTGGTTGATGATGTGATGACCTCTGGCGCGACCCTTGCGGCCTGTGCCCGTGTCTGCCGCGCGTCAGGTGCAAATCATATTTTCGTGTTAGCACTGGCGCGCGTTGCCAAGGATACCTAATTCGCCCAAGATTACGTTAAATCAAGGGAACGGAAATGAAATCGGTTGAAATCTACACCTCGCCGCTCTGCGGTTTTTGCCATGCGGCCAAACGTTTGCTGAAACAGAAAGGCGTCGAGTTCTCGGAAGTTAACGTGCTGACGCACCCCAAACGCAAACCCGAAATGATCAAGCGCGCTGGCGGCAAACGCACCGTACCGCAGATTTTCATCGGCACCCAACATGTCGGTGGGTGCGACGAGCTTTATGAGCTGGAGCGTCAGGGCAAGCTGGATCGCCTGCTTGCGGCCTGATGAAGACCGCTCTGCTGCAGATCACTTCGTCGGACGATCCGGCTGAAAATCTGGATATGGTGCGCGCCATGATGGCCGAGGCCGTCGCCGAAGGCGCGCGCTTTATCCTGACGCCCGAGGTGACGAATTGCGTGTCCACCAGCACCACGCGACAGCGCCAAGTTCTGCAGCATGAAGAAGATGACATCACCCTGGCTGGCCTGCGCAAACAGGCCGCCGATTTGGGTGTCTGGCTGCTGATCGGCTCATTGGGGATCAAGACCCATGACGCCGATGGGCGTTTTGCCAACCGCTCGTTCATGATCGACCCGCAGGGGCAGATCGTGGCGCGGTATGACAAGATCCACATGTTTGACGTGCAGGTTACCGAGACCGAGACGTTCCGCGAATCAAAGAACTATCGCCCCGGTGACAAAGCCGTGGTTGCCGAGACCGAGTTCGGCAAAGTTGGCCTGTCGATCTGCTATGATATCCGCTTCCCGCATCTTTATGCGGCACTGGCGCAGGCGGGCGCACGGATTCTGACCGTGCCTGCCGCGTTTTCGCCCGTCACGGGTGCGGCGCATTGGCAATCGCTGCTGCGTGCGCGGGCCATTGAAAACGGCTGCTGGGTGATCGCCCCGGCGCAAACCGGCGCGCATCCAAAGACGCGCGGCAAGACCCGTTACACCTATGGTCACAGCATGGTTGTCGCCCCATGGGGAGAGGTGCTGATCGACGCAGGTACCGATCCAGGCATTCACATTTTCGATTTGCATGATAGTTCTGTGACAGAGGCGCGCCAGAAGGTGCCTTCATTGACACATATCCGTCCCTTTGACGGGCCCTGATCCAGAACCGGACCATGACTGACGAGAAAAATGCCCTGGCGGTCACGCTGTTCAGCGAAATCCTGACCGCCGACCAGCTATTGCGCAACCGGCTGAGCCGGGTGCTGCCCAAGGGCATGGAAATCTCGCATTTCTCGGTGCTGAACCATCTGGTCTATGTCGGGGACGAACGCACCCCGGCCCAACTGGCCGACACGTTCCACGTGACCCGGGGGGCGATGACCAACACCTTGGCCAAGCTGGAATGGGCCGGATACATCCACATCCGCCCCGACTGGGACGACGCCCGCCGCAAAATGGTCGCGATCAGCCCCGCAGGTCGGAGGGCGCGCGATCAGGCCATTTCCTCGATTGCCCCGCTGATCAACCGCGTGGTCGGAGAGCTGGGGCTGGAGCGCGTCCGCAGCACCCTGCCCGTGCTGCGGGATTTGCGGTTGCAACTTGAGGGGGAGTAGGGCCTAACCCTTGAGTTAGTCGATGAGCGGTTGATTTAATTAGAGAATTGAAAAAGCTGGCGAGCGACCAGCTAGAAGGATATCAAGTGGTGCCGTGGATATTGGATGTTAAATCCGGGAACATTCGTTTGGATTTGGATGGTGGTTATCCCAACGGCCACAATCCCCTTGATTCTCATGGTATATCGGGTTTTGTCGCCGAAATACCCACGGAGCTAGTTCCCTTTCGGCTTGATATTGTCAAAGCTCCTAAGCCTTTGCCGGAATTCGCCAGCTATCTATACAACGACATTTATGTAGGTGAGACGGCGCGCGGACTAATAGAAGAACTGGAACCATCCGTGCATCGGTTCTATGAGACGATTGTCACTAGAAACGGTAATCAGGTGACAGGCGCATCTTACTATCGGTTCCGACTAGGGCAAGAGAACATTCTCAGTGATGCTCTTGTTGTTGATTCTTCCGACGTTGTCGAACAGGAGCTGGCTAGTAAGCTTCCAGATGGTAGCGTTGTACGCTCCTCTGTGCTATTGCCCAAAGCACGTCCCACACGTCTTACATGGCGACGTAGCATCGTACTAAGTCGACATCTCTGGGTTGACAGCCGACTAGGCACTTTCTTGATCGCATCTGACGAATTGTATTCTGCATTTAGGTCTGCTGGAATAACTGGTTTTAATGCACAAGAATGCCGCTTTTTTGAGAACGCTTAGGAAGGGTGTTCGCACCCAAACTCACCCCGGCTTCACACTCGCCGTCACATAATTCACGCTCAGATCGCGGTCCGAGATCGACCAGTTCCACAGGATCGGGTTGAACACGAATCCCTTGCGGTCGACCGGTTCCAGCCCGGCTTGGCGCAGCAGGTCGAACAGCTCATCGGGGGTGATGAACTTATTCCATTCATGCGTGCCGCGCGGCAGCCAGCGCATGACGACCTCGGCCCCGAAAATGGCCATGGCATAGGATTTCGGGTTGCGGTTGATGGTGGAACAGAGCAGCAAGCCGCCCGGTTTCAGCAGCTGTTGCGAGGCGGTCAGAAAACCAAGGGGGTCGGCCACATGTTCGACCACTTCCATGTTCAGCACCACGTCGAATTGTTCGCCCGCGGCGGCTATGTCCTCGGCGGTGGTGTGGCGGTAGTCGATATCCAGCCCGGACTGTTCCGCATGGATGCGGGCGACGGGCAGGTTGCCCTCGGCGGCGTCGGCGCCCACGACCTCGGCCCCAAGGCGGGCCATGGGTTCGCTCAGCAGCCCGCCGCCGCAGCCGATATCCAGCAGGCGCAGGCCCGCGAAGGGATTCGCCGCCTTCAGGTCACGGTCAAATTCGCCCGCGATTTGCTGTGTGATATAATCCAGACGGCACGGATTCAGCATGTGCAGCGGCTTGAATTTCCCGTGAGGATCCCACCATTCGGCCGCCATAGCCTCGAATTTTGCGATCTCGGACGGGTCAACCGTGTTCGGATGCGCTTGCATTCCTGTCTCCGTGTGCTCTTTTACGCTTAAGGACTATATAGGGCCGTAATGGATAAGTACCCGGACCAAAAGCGCGCAGTTCAATATCTGTACCCGCCGATCGACCCGTTCGATCAGCGCGTGGTGGATATGGGCGATGGGCATCGCATTTATGTAGAGCAATGTGGCAATCCCGATGGCATTCCCGTGGTGATCCTGCATGGCGGGCCCGGGGGGGGATGCAGCCCGGCGATGCGGCGGTATTTCGATCCACGCCATTACCGGGTGATTCTGTTTGATCAGCGGGGTTGCGGGCGGTCGCGGCCCACCGCGTCGGTCGAGGATAACACCACATGGCATCTGGTGGCGGATATCGAGCGTTTGCGCAGGCTGTTCGACATCGAGGATTGGATCGTCTTTGGCGGCAGCTGGGGCGCGACGCTGGCCCTGATCTATGCCCAGACGCATCCCGACCGGGTTAATCGTCTGGTATTGCGCGGCGTATTTCTGGCCACACAGGCCGAGCTGGATTGGTTCTATGGCGGTGGCGCGGGCAAGTTCTGGCCGGAACAATGGGCCAAGTTCACCTCGTTACTGCCAGAGCAAGAGGTGACAGACGCCATCGCCGCCTACCACAAGCGCCTGTTTTCGGGCGACCGCGCGACCGAGATCCTCTATGCCCGCGCCTGGTCGCATTGGGAAAACGCGTTGGCCTCAATCCATACCAACGCATCGGTGGGGGAAAGCCCCGGCGAGTATGCCCGCACCTTTGCGCGGCTTGAGAACCATTATTTCACCAACAAGGCGTTTCTTGAGAAAGACGGTCAGATTCTGGATCAGATGGACCGGATCGCTCATATCCCCGGTCATATCGTGCAGGGGCGCTATGATATGATCTGCCCGCCGCAGGCCGCGTGGACCCTGGCAGAACGCTGGCCCAATTCCGAGCTCAAGATGGTGCGGCAGGCCGGTCACGCCCTGTCAGAGCCGGGCATCAGTGCTGAACTGGTCCGGATCATGGATCGTGTGGCTGAGGGGACGGCATGACTCGCATCGACCGCCGCGCATTGTTTGCCTCGGGTGCTGCTGCCGCGTTGCTGGCGGCGACAGGGGCGTCTTTGGCCGATACGCCGAAACAGGGCGGTACGTTGCGGCTGGCAGTGCCGCGCGACAACAGTCTGGAGCAGGTGGCACGCGGTGCTGTGTTTGACGCGCTGACCGAGATTGCCCCGGATGGCACCCTGCGCGGAGAGCTTGCAACCGGGTGGCAGACGGATGCCGACGCGCGGGTCTGGAGCTTTGATCTGCGTGATGACGCTGTGTTCCACGATGGCGTGCCAATGAATGTGGATGATGTGATCGCCGTGCTGGCCGAGGTTGGCCGTGCCGAGGTATTGGCCCCGGATCGCCTGCAACTGGAACTGGCTGAGGCCAACCCGGGCTTGCCCTTCCTGCTGGCGGACAGCCGGTTCGTGATTACCCGTCAGGGTGCGGATGTAACGCCCCTGCACATGGCCAACGGCACGGGTTGCTACCGGGTCGAGCGGGCCGAGGATGGCCGCCATTTTCTGGGTCGCCGGGTCGAAGGGCACTACAAGAACGGGCGGGCAGGCTGGGTCGACACGTTCGAGGTCATCGTGATTCCCGATGCAACCGTCCGCGCCGAAGCGCTGCGTGGCGGTTTCGTTGATATCGCGGCTTTTCCTGACCCATCCGGGTTACGGGGTGGGCGCGGATTGCGGTTCCACCCGTCTGAGGCCGAGATGGCCCTCGCAATAACCGCCAGTGTTGGACTGCCGCGCCAGATCGCGAATGGCCCGGCGCTGGACGCGGGCCGCATCGCCGAACGATGGTGGATGGCGTAAATCCGATCACGATTTTCGCCGGGGGTTGCAGACTCGGAAACTCCTGCGTATATGCAGTTGCAACAGCGGCGCGTTGGACTTCTGGTTCAAGGCTCCACCGGAAAATTCGACGGGCCGCGCGCCCGTTTTTTTGTGCCCGACGACAGGGTAGAGAACCTGATGACAAACAACCTGATAGCCAAAGCTGCCATCGACCGGCGACTGGCCGAGATCATCACCCCCGTGATCGAGGATCTGGGGTATGAGCTGGTCCGTATCCGCTTGATGAGCGGCAAGACAACCACGATGCAGATCATGGCCGACAAGCCCGATGGCGGTATCGAGGTGGACGATTGCGCCGAGATTTCCAACGCGGTCAGCGCCACGCTGGATGTCGAGGACCCGATCCTTGACGCCTATACGCTGGAAGTGTCCAGCCCCGGCATCGACCGCCCTCTGACCCGGCTCAAGGATTTCGAGACCTTCGAGGGGTATGAGGCCAAGATCGAGACCGCCGAACTGATCGATGGCCGCCGCCGGTTCAAGGGCGAACTGGCCGGGATCGAAGGGGATGAGGTTCTGATCAACATCCCCGAGGGGGATGAGACAATCACCATCGGTCTGCAATTCGACTGGCTGAGCGACGCCAAGCTGGTCCTGACCGATGACCTGATCAAGGAAATGCTGCGCCAGCGCAAGGACGCCGGTGCCCTGAACGAAAACGCTTTCGACGAGATTGAGACCGAAGGGTCCGAAGAGGAGACGAACTGATGGCAATCACCTCAGCCAACCAGCTGGAGCTGCTGCAGACCGCCGAGGCCGTGGCCCGCGAAAAGATGATCGACCCCGGTCTGGTTGTCGAAGCGATGGAGGAATCGCTCGCCCGTGCCGCCAAGAGCCGTTACGGCGCTGAGATGGACATTCGCGTCAGCATCGATCGCAAGACTGGCAAAGCGACCTTTACCCGCGTCCGCACCGTGGTCGAGGATGAGGAGCTTGAGAACTATCAGGCCGAAATGACTGTCGAGCAGGCGAAACAGTACATGGAAGCGCCCGAAGTCGGTCAGGTTTTCATCGAAGAAGTGCCCCCCGTTGAAATGGGTCGCATCGCGGCGCAATCCGCCAAGCAGGTGATTCTGCAAAAGGTCCGCGAAGCCGAACGCGACCGTCAGTACGAAGAATTCAAGGATCGCGCAGGCACCATCATCAACGGCGCGGTCAAGCGTGAGGAATTCGGCAACGTCATCGTCGATCTGGGCGGGGCCGAGGCCGTTCTGCGCCGCAATGACAAGATCGGTCGCGAAAGCTATCGCCCGAATGACCGCGTGCGCGCCTACATCAAAGAGGTTCGCCGCGAGGTGCGTGGTCACCAGATCTTCCTGTCGCGCACCGCGCCGGAATTCATGGCCGAGCTGTTCAAGATGGAAGTGCCGGAAATCTATGACGGCATCATCGAGGTCAAGGCCGTGGCCCGTGACCCCGGTTCGCGCGCCAAGATTGCTGTGATCTCGTATGACGGCTCGATTGACCCTGTCGGGGCCTGCGTTGGTATGCGCGGCAGCCGTGTGCAGGCCGTCGTGAACGAGCTGCAGGGTGAAAAGATCGACATCATCCCGTGGAATGAAGATCAGCCGACCTTCCTTGTGAACGCGCTGCAACCCGCCGAGGTCTCCAAGGTGGTTCTGGACGAAGAAGCGGGCAAGATCGAAGTTGTGGTGCCCGAAGAACAGCTGAGCCTCGCCATCGGTCGCCGTGGCCAGAACGTGCGTCTGGCCAGCCAGCTGACCAATCTGGACATCGATATCATGACCGAAGCCGAAGAATCGGCGCGTCGTCAGAAAGAGTTCGAGGCCCGCACCCAGCTGTTTATGGAAACGCTCGATCTGGATGAGTTCTTTGCCCAGCTTCTGGTCTCGGAAGGGTTCACCAACCTCGAAGAAGTTGCCTATGTCGAGCTTGACGAACTGCTGGTCATCGACGGTGTTGACGAAGGTACCGCGCAGGAGTTGCAGACCCGTGCGCGCGAATTCCTGGAAGCACAGGCCAAGGCCGCTTTGGATGCTGCCCGTGCGCTGGGCGTCGAGGACAGCCTTATTGAATTCGAGGGCCTCACACCCCAGATGGTAGAGGCGCTGGCCAAGGATGACGTGAAGACGCTGGAAGACTTCGCAACCTGCGCTGACTGGGAACTGGCCGGTGGCTGGACCACGGTCGATGGCGAACGCATCAAGGATGACGGTGTACTGGAGCCCTTTGGCGTGACGCTGGAAGAGGCGCAGGATCTGGTCATGACCGCGCGCATTATGCTGGGCTGGGTTGATCCGGCCGAGCTGGAGCAGGCCGAAGAAGACGGCGAAGCGGCTGATGAGGAGGTCGAGGCCTGATCTCAGGCCTCGGGTGGCGCACATGGGTCGCGGTGGCGTCCATAAGGATCGGTCGGACGGGCCAGAGCGGAAATGCATCGCCACGGGCGAGGTGCAGCCTAAATATGGGCTGATCCGTTTTGTCACCGGCCCGGATGGTCAGGTCTTTCCGGACGTCGCGGCAAAACTGCCGGGGCGCGGGGTCTATGTGGCGGCGGATCGCGCCGCGTTGGACAAGGCGGTGAGCAAGAAGCTGTTCTCGCGCGGGTTCAAAGCGCAGGTAAATGCGGCCAGGGATCTGACCGACGAGGTTGAAAAACAGGTGGCGCGCCGTGTGGTTGAACTGCTTGGTCTGGCGCGCAAGTCCGGTGACGCTGTTGCCGGATATGAAAAGGTCAAGACGTGGCTGGACCGGGAAGAGGCTCAGGTGTTGCTACAGGCCTCTGATGGATCGGGGCGCGGCAAGTCGAAACTCAGCACGCCGCACTTTGGCAAATACATCGGCTGGCTGACTGCGGATGAGCTTGGGGCGGCATTTGGGCGCCAAACCGTGATTCATGCGGCCTTGGCCTCTGGCGGACTCGCCAAACGTGTTGTAGAGGAAGCGCAGCGCCTGCGTGGCTTGCGCGAAAAGGATGACGGCGGCAAGGGCCGCACGGAAGGGTAAGAGCTTTATGAGCGATACTGACGGCAAAAAGACATTGGGTCTTCGTGGCGGGGCACGCCCCGGAAATGTGAAACAGAGTTTCAGCCACGGACGCACCAAGAATGTCGTGGTGGAAACCAAACGCAAGCGCGTGGTGGTCCCCAAGCCGGGTGCCAGCAAGCCGGGTGGTGGCGCAACGCCATCAGGTGATCCGTCGCGTCGTCCCGCCGGGATTTCCGACGCGGAAATGGCACGCCGGATGAAGGCGTTGCAGGCTGCCAAGGCACGCGAGGCCGAAGAGGCCGCTGCCCGCGAAGCACAGGAAAAGGCGCGCGAGGAAGAGCGCGCCCGCCGCCGTGCGGAGCAGGAAGCCAAGGAACGCGAACAGCGCGAGGCCGAAGAGCGCGCCCGCGCCAAGGCAGAAGAGGAAGAGCGCAAGCGCAAAGAGGCGGAAGAAGCCGCCAAGCGTGCGGCTGCCGCACCTGCCCCGGCAGAGCCCAAAGCGGCCCGTGCTCCGGCCAGCAAACCTGCACCCGCCGCAGCACCCCGCAAGCAAGACCGCGAACGCGAACAGCGTGGCCGTGGCAAGGGTCGTGATGATAACCGCCGCTCGGGCAAGCTGACACTGGGTCAGGCCACTGGCGGCGAAGGCAATCGCCAACGCTCGATGGCTGCAATGAAGCGCAAACAGGAGCGCGCGCGCCAGAAAGCCATGGGTGCTCCGGTCGAGCGGGAAAAGGTGATCCGCGACGTGCAGCTGCCCGAGGCGATTGTGGTCTCGGAATTGGCCAACCGTATGGCCGAGCGCGTGGCTGACGTTGTCAAATCGCTGATGCAGATGGGCATGATGGTCACGCAGAACCAGACCATTGATGCCGACACTGCCGAACTGATCATTGAAGAATTTGGCCACAAGGTCACCCGTGTGTCCGATTCGGATGTTGAGGACGTCATCAAAGAGGCCGAAGATAGCGAAGACGATCTGAAACCGCGTCCGCCGGTCATCACCATCATGGGTCACGTTGACCACGGTAAGACCTCGCTCTTGGATGCGATCCGCGATGCGCGTGTTGTGGCCGGTGAGGCCGGGGGCATCACCCAGCATATCGGTGCCTATCAGGTGAAAACCGATGGCGGCACAACGCTGACCTTCCTGGATACGCCGGGCCACGCGGCCTTTACCTCGATGCGTTCGCGCGGGGCTCAGGTCACGGATATCGTGGTTCTGGTTGTTGCTGCGGATGACGCGGTGATGCCGCAGACGATCGAGGCGATCAACCACGCGAAGGCGGCCGAGGTGCCGATGATCGTGGCGATCAACAAGGTCGACAAGCCCGATGCGAACCCGGACAAGGTGCGCACCGATCTGTTGCAGCACGAAGTCATCGTCGAGAAAATGTCGGGTGAGGTTCAGGACGTTGAGGTTTCCGCCATCACCGGCCAGGGTCTGGACGAACTGCTGGAAGCCATCGCGCTGCAGGCCGAGATTCTGGAGCTGAAAGCCAACCCCGACCGCGCTGCCCAAGGTGCCGTGATCGAGGCGCAGCTGGATGTGGGCCGCGGCCCCGTAGCCACCGTTCTGGTTCAGAACGGCACGTTGCGTCAGGGTGATATCTTCGTTGTGGGTGAGCAATACGGTAAGGTCCGTGCGCTGATCAACGACAAGGGCGACCGCGTCAAGGAAGCTGGCCCTTCGGTTCCGGTTGAGGTTCTGGGCCTGAACGGTACGCCCGAGGCCGGTGACGTTCTGAACGTGACCGAGACCGAAGCGCAGGCCCGTGAAATCGCTGCCTATCGTGAGCAAGCCGCCAAGGACAAACGCGCCGCCGCTGGTGCCGCGACGACCCTTGAACAGCTGATGCAGAAGGCCAAGGAAGACGAAAACGTCACCGAGCTGCCGATTCTGATGAAAGCGGACGTGCAGGGTTCTGCCGAAGCCATCGTTCAGGCGATGGAAAAGATCGGCAACGACGAAGTGCGCGTGCGCGTGCTGCATTCGGGCGTGGGTGCAATCACCGAGACGGATGTCGGCCTGGCCGAAGCCTCCGGCGCGCCGATCTTTGGCTTCAACGTGCGTGCCAATGCCTCGGCACGGAACACCGCGAACCAGAAGGGCGTGGAAATCCGCTACTACTCGGTGATCTACGATCTGGTCGATGACGTGAAAGCCGCCGCATCCGGCCTGCTGAGCGCCGAGATCCGCGAAAAGTTCATCGGATACGCCGAGATTCGCGAAGTCTTCAAGGTCACCGGCGTTGGCAAGGTTGCCGGCTGTCTGGTCACCGAAGGCGTGGCGCGTCGATCCGCAGGCGTTCGCCTGCTGCGCGACAACGTGGTGATCCACGAAGGCACGCTGAAGACGCTCAAGCGCTTCAAGGACGAAGTGACCGAGGTTCAGTCGGGTCAGGAATGCGGTATGGCGTTCGAGAACTACGACGATATCCGCGCGGACGATGTGATCGAGATTTTCGAGCGCGAAGAAGTGACCCGCACCCTCGACTAAGCGCAGCACTTGTCAGGGATCTCCGCGGATCATTCGCAAGTGATCTGAAACAGAGAAAAATACCCACCAAACAGTTGGTGGGTATTTTTCATACACGCTGCGCCATTGGTTGTCATTTGATCCCACGGTTTGACGGTGTGATCCCTTCGTTGGAATGGAATGCAGCACTATGGGACGAAATGACTTCTTACGCCGTTCAGAAATGGTGCCCGGGTACGGGTGTCTACGGCCGCTCTGCCCTTGAAAATTGAATCTGGCGTCCTTGCGGGTGTGTCACTTTTGCACGGGTGGCAGACAAATAGGTAAAATTAATCTGCCAGACACATTCCCGACATCTCAAGTTGGCACGAAGCGAGAGCGGCGCGCCGGAAGGATTTTGATGATTTCTTGAGGGGGTACGAGTTTGGCGCGTCGTGCCCCGGTTTTGGTTTGAGTGTCACTCAACCCTGATCCTGCGACCTTGTGCAAGCGACTCGGCCGCTGCGTCTGCCAGTATCTGCGCGCGCAGCCCGTCAAAGAGGTCGGGCGAAAGAGGTTTGGACTCAGAAACAGCGGCAATGAAATGCGCCATCTCTGCGCGATAGGCGGCCTCATATCGTTCAAGGAAGAAGTGCTGCGCAGGGGCTTTTTGGAAACCCGCCGAGGTTGCCGCCTCAACAGTGTTTTCCAGCATATTTTCTGCGCGCAACATGCCTTTTTCCCCATGCACTTCAATACGCTGATCATAGCCATAGCTGGCGCGGCGCGAGTTTGATATCTGGCACAGTTTACCGCTTGCCGTGGTCAGCGTTACTGCGGCTGTATCGATATCTCCGGCCTTGCCGATTTCGGGGTCGACCAGCGCGGAGCCCACGGCGTAAACCGTGACCGGCTCTTCCCCAAGCAGAAAGCGTGCCATGTCGAGGTCGTGGATCATCATATCCCGAAACAACCCACCTGAGCTTCGGATGTAGCGGATCGGCGGTGGCGAAGGGTCTCGTGAGAGGATGGTGACGATTTCAACCGCCCCGATCTCGCCCTTGGCAATTCGGGACTGGATGTTGGCGAAGTTCGGATCAAAACGACGGTTGAAGGCGGTCATGAAGGGCACGTCGGTGGCTTCGACAAGTTCGATGCAGTCGCGGATGCGGTCGGCGGACATATCAACGGGCTTCTCGCAGAAGATCGCTTTGCCTGCACGGGCCGCCTGATGGATCAGATCGTAATGGGTGTCGGTCGGGGTTCCGATGACCACCGCATCGACATCCGCGCTTTTGATCAACTCTTCCGCCGACAGGACCTGTGCTCCGGTTTTGCTGGCCAGTATCTGCGCCGGTTCCACAAAGGCATCTGCCACAGCCGTGATCCGCGCCGCGTCAACCTGCCCGACCGAGCGCGCATGGACCTGTCCGATGCGCCCGCAGCCGAGTAACCCGATATTTACCATGTCATATTCCTTTGAACGCTTGCAGAACCCGGCGTGTGGCCTCGACGACTGGTTCATGTGTGTCTTTCAGTATTTGAACGCGGTCGAACCTGTCCGGGTCAGTGTTCACAGCGGTGCGTAGGGCCTGTCCGAAGGCCATTCGCAGTTCGGTCCCGATGTTGAACTTGCAGATCTTTGATCCCCGGGCCAGCGCGCTGCGCTGCCCAACCGGCACGCCCGAGCCGCCATGGATCACCAGCGGAACCTCGGTCACCGCCTCGATAGCGCGGATGCGGGATTCGTCCAGACCGCCTTCCTTGTTTTGCTGCAAGTGGACGTTGCCGACCGAGATCGCCATCGCATCTACACCCGTCTCACTGGCGAATTGCGCGGCCTCATCCGGGTTTGTCCCGTCCGAGCCCTCGCCGCCGGAATAGCCGACAAAGCCGATCTCTCCTTCGCACGAGACCCCGGCGGCATGCGCCATTTCCGCGATTGCGGCGGTTTCGGCGATGTTCTGCGCCAATGCTTTGCGCGAACCGTCGAACATGACCGAGGTAAAGCCGCTTTCGATGGCGATGCGGCATTCCTCGTGGGTGTAGCCATGGTCCAGATGCGCCACCACTGGCACGCTGGCCCCTTCGGCCAGATGGCGGAACATTTTGCCCAGAACCGGCAGCGGTGTGTGTTCGCGGCACGAAGGTCCGGCCTGCAAAATGACTGGCACATTTTCGGCCTCGGCTGCGGCCACATAGGCGCGCATATCCTCCCAGCCCAGTGTTACCAGCCCGGCCACGGCATAGCCGTCACGCAGCGCGGGTTGCAGGACGTCCGATAATGTCACAAGGCTCATTTGAACTTGGCCACCATGTCCATGATGCCCGGGATCGTATGCAACTGATCCGCATGGGTCGGCTGGAAATACTGTTTCAACGACCGCTGACTGAGGCCGCCGAGGATGGTGAAATAATACATCTCGTACCCCGGCAGAACCGCGCAGGGGTGATAGCCCTTGTCGATCATGATCGTCGAGCCGTCCATGATGTGATAGGCATCGCCCGGCTTGTTATCCTCGCGCTGCAGCATCTGAATGCCCGAGCCATAGTTGGGCCGGAAGCGGAAATTATAGGTCTCGTCATGGCGGGTCTCGATCATCTCGCCATCTTCGCCTTTGCGGTCGGTGTCGTGTTTGTGGCTGGGAAAACCAGACCAGCCGCCCTGACCAACGGTGTAAAGCTCGGACACCAGCAAACGGCCCACCTTGTCGTGATGGTGCGCCCCCAGAATATGCTTGATCTTGCGGTGGGTCTTGGTGTCGTCCGAGCCATATTGCACCAGATCCAGCTCGGGTACGCGCACGTCAAACGGCTCTAACAGACGGTCGAATTTGGCACCGGCGATAAAGGTCTCGGTCGCATCCGTCACGCAGGTGATACGAACCTTGGCGCCAACCGGCACATAGACGCCTTCGGGATCGCCATCCCAGACATCAATGGTGCGGTTGCCCAGATTGGTGAAGGCCGCGCCATCCACATCAACATCCACGGTGCCGGTGGCGGGCACGATGCAGGTCTCGTACCCCGGTACGGCATATTCGAACACCTCGCCCTTTTTCAGTTTGACGATGTTGAAATAGTTCAGCGGCACCAGATCATTGTCGGCGTCGACGATGGGCTTGTTCTGGTTGTCATGGGGCGCGATATGCATCTGCGTCTCCTTTCAGGTATCCGTGGGGCCCGGATGTCGGGCCAGAAAATCGTCAAGCTCAGGCGTGGTCGGCATGGCCCCGGCGCAACCGGGTTTCGACACCACGATGGACGCACAGGCCGAGCCGCGCAGCACTGCGTCGCGCAGATCATGCCCCGCCGCGATCGAGGCCAGAAGCCCGGCCAGAAAACTGTCGCCCGCGCCGTTGGGCTTCACGGCGGTGACCGGGTAGATACCGGTGCGTATCTCTTGCCCGCCCATCAGGGTAATGGCCCCTTCATGGCCCATCTTGTAGATCACCATCTTTCCGTCGGCAGCCAGTTCGCGAGCTTTGTCCAAACCCTTTTCGATACCGCCCGCCATAAAGTCGAACTCTTCATCATTGCCGACAATCAGATCGCTTTCGGTGCCAGCGCGGGTCAGAACGTCCGAGGCGACTTCTGGCGATGGCCAGCTATAGGGGCGATAGTCGATGTCGAAGATCACCGGCAACCCTGCGGCACGTGCGTTTTCAAACGCGCGGAACGTGGCTGAACGAGAGGGTTCCGCCGCAAACACCGTGCCTGCCGTGATCAGGGCCGAAAACGCGCCATAATCCACGGCGTCCATGTCAGCCTGGGTCACCTGAAAATCGGCGGCGCCGTTGCGGTAGATGACGTTCTGGAAATCCTCGATGCAGCTTTCATAAACGGCCAGCGAGGTGCGCGCCTCGCCACCCACGGCGCGGACATAGCGCGTTTCCACGCCATAATCCTGCAGCCGGTTTACACAGAACCGCCCCACCGCATCGTCCGAGACCGAGGTGACCAGCGCCGCCTGCGATCCCAGTTTCACCAGCCCGGCGCAAATGTTGGCGCTTGATCCGCCCAGATCAGCACGAAACTCTTTTGCATCCTCGCTTTTGGTCCCGACGGGATCGGCGAACATGTCCATTCCGGCCCGGCCGAACACGGCAAAGCGGTTGCCTTTTATGCCTTGGGTCAGAGTCACGTGCGCCCCTCGGTATTGCCTGCCCGCGCCGCATCCAGCACCTCGGGGTAGGGATAGTTCAGACCCAGCAACTGCCGCATGTCTGGGCTTGCCTGATCGAGGAAATCCTGCGGCAGCGCAGCGGGCATATCTTCCATCGGTTTGACCCATTTGGGCAGGTATTGGATCAGAATCGCGCTGCGGTCATGGTCGGCCCGGTTCGGCATCGCGCAATGCCACGTCACGCCATAAAATAGAGCAACATCGCCGGGCGCGCCGGTCATTTGCTCGCATTTGTCGAAAAACTTGTCTTCGGGTGTGGGATAACGCAGCTCTTTCTGCGATCCCGGCACATAGCCGGTCGCGCCGCTTTCCTTGGTGAACGGATCCAGCAGGATCGAGACCTGTGCATTCATCGGAAATGACCCGTTCAGACCGACAGGATGCGTTTCTGGGCTGTGAAAATCCCAATAGGGATAGTCTACATGCGGCTCCTGCCCCGGACCGCCGGGCAGGATGCGATTGGCGGCGATTGAGCCCATGATGAATTCGGTGCCCAGAAACCTGCGCAGGATATCCATCAGAACCGGATGTGCGGCCATGCGGGAAAACACATCGCCCTTGGCCAACAGGTTCCAGACCCGCCTTTGCAGGTTCAGCTTGCCGTCTTCTTCCGCAGCACCCTGAAAATGGGTTACTTTTTCAGCCGCCGTTTCGGACTCGGCCATGATGATCGCGCGCGCCTCGGCGATTTCCTCGGGCGTAAACAGGCCCGAGATTGCAACCGCACCACCACCATTCAACAGCTCATCCACAATGACGTCAGGATCAGCTGTTTCCGCTGTAAATCGTTTCATCAAACACCCCTGCGTTGTTTTTGGCGAGCAGATTCCCATTCGACATGCGCGTCGCGCACGCGCGCATCGACCGAGGTCTGTGGCGTGCCGACCTCCCACCACGTATGGCCTTCCGTGGTCCAGCCTTCATAGGCGTCCACATCCATCACGATCACATAGGTCTTGTCGCTGGCCTTGGCGCGTTTGAATGCCTCGGCCAGTTCTGCCGGGTTGGCCACTTTTTCGGCCGCCGCTCCCATCGCGGTGGCGTGGGCGGTGAAATCAACGCCAAAGGCTTCGGGGATGGTTGGGCAATCTTCCAGCAGATTGTTGAAGCTTTCATTGCCCGTGTTGTTCTGCAGCTTGTTGATGACAGCGAAACCGCCATTGTCCAGCACCAGAACAATCATCTTCTTGCGACTCAGGACCGAGGAATAGATGTCAGAGTTCAGCATCATGTAAGAGCCGTCACCGCAGAAGGTGATGGTGTCTTTATCCGGTTCGCGCTCGGATTGGGCAATGCGTGCGCCCCAGGCGCCTGCGATCTCATAACCCATGCAGGAAAAGCCGAATTCGACATCGACGGTCCCGATATCCAGCGTGCGCCAGTTGGCTGTGACTTCGGCGGGCAGACCCCCAGCAGCGGCCACCACGCGGTCGCGCGTGTCGCATAACTCGTTCACAACGCCGATGGCTTGCGCGTAGGAGTTCGGGCGATTGCCGTAGGAGACATTCTCGGCCACATAGGCATCCCATTTGCGCCGTTCGTCCTGCGCCTGCGAGACCCAATCGGTTGGGGCCGTATAGCTGGTAGCCTGCGTTAGAGCCTGAAGAGACAGTTTGGCGTCCCCCACAACCGGCAAAGACATATGCTTGCCCGCGTCATGCCGCGCTGCGTTGATCGAGATGAACCGGGCGTCCTTGGCAAAGGCCGTCCACGACCCGGTTGTGAAGTCCTGCAGACGCGTACCCACAGCCAAGATCACATCAGCCTGCTCCGCAATCGCGTTGGCGCTGTCCGATCCAGTCACGCCAATCGGGCCGATGTTCAGCGGATGGGTTGCCAGCATATTGGCGCGGCCTGCGATGGTTTCGACCACCGGGATCTGGTGCTTTTCGGCAAAACCGGTCAGCTCGGCAACGGCTTTGGAATATTGCACGCCGCCGCCTGCAATGATCATCGGGCGTTTTGCGCCTGCCAGAGCCGCCGCCGCATCGGCGATTTCATCCGCATCAGGCGATTGGCGGCGAATGCGATGCACCTTCTTGTCGAAGAACTTGACCGGGTAATCATAGGTCCAGCCTTGAACATCCTGCGGCAGACCAAGGAAAGCAGGCCCGCAATCGCCCGGGTCCAGCATCGTTGCAACAGCGGCGGGCAGAGACTGAATGACCTGCGCCGGATGGGTGATGCGGTCCCAGTACCGGCTGACGGGCTTGAACGCGTCGTTCAGGCCAAAGGTCGGATCGTTGAAATTCTCCATCTGCTGCAGCACAGGGTCGGG
Source organism: Rhodobacteraceae bacterium KLH11 (assembly GCA_000158135.1). GTDB lineage: Bacteria > Pseudomonadota > Alphaproteobacteria > Rhodobacterales > Rhodobacteraceae > Ruegeria. Next base: position 953,108 of record DS999531.1, on the reverse strand, counting down.
CAGGCGGGTGATGAAGGTATCGCCACACAGCATCAGCATGGGCAGACGGTTTGCATGCGCCAGCCCAGCCGCTGTCAGCAGATTCGCAGTGCCGGGCCCTGCGCTGGCGGTGCAGAACATGAACCGCTGACGCAGCCACTGTTTGGCATAGCCGGCGGCGGCGAATCCCATGCTTTGTTCGTTCTGCCCGCGATAAAGCGGCAGCTCATCCCGCACTGTATTCAGCGCCTCGCCCAGACAGGTCACATTGCCATGGCCAAATATCCCGAAACCCCCGCCGCAAAGGCGATATTCCTGCCCATCAATCTCGATAAACTGGTTTGACAACCAGCGAATGATCGCCTGCGCTGTTGTCAGGTAAACAGTGTCGTGTTGCGCGGACATGTCTGCGGGCTCCTCTAGGAAAATTGCGGGTGCAGTGCGGAATGCAGCTTGCGAGAGTCCTATTCTCACGATACAAGTTTTGCAACCGGTTGCAAATGGTTTTCAGGAAAAAGCGGAGGAGGGCGTCGGAATGGCAGAAATTGGCATTGGCATTCTGGGCGGCGGATATATGGGCAAGGCTCATGCGGTCGCGATGTCCTCGGTCGGAGCGGTCTTCAACACGGCCTTGCGCCCACGGTTGGAGATGGTGTGCGCGTCCTCGCCGGAAAGTGCCGAACGGTATCGTCAGGCCTATGGATTCGCGCGCGCAACGGATGATTGGCGCGTGCTGGTGAATGACCCGAAGGTCGAGGCCATCGTGATCGCCACGCCTCAGGAAACGCATCGCGAGATTGCTCTGGCAGCGTTTGCGCTGGGCAAGCCGGTGCTGTGTGAAAAGCCTCTGGGAGCGTCGATGGAGGATGGCGCGGCGATGGTGGCGGCGGCCGAAGCGTCGGGCGCGCCCAATATGGTTGGGTTCAACTATATCCGCACGCCAGCCAGTCAACATGCCCGCCGGTTGATTGCAAATGGTGACATCGGTGACATCACCTGGTTCCGGGGTGAGCACACGGAAGATTTCTATGCTGACCCGCAGGCGCCCGCGACCTGGCGTACAACCGGGATGTCGAATGGGACCATGGGGGATCTGGCACCACATATGATCAATGCCGCACTGGCACTGGCCGGGCCGATTACACGTGTGATGGCCGAGGTCGAAACAGTTCACAAAAGCCGCCCGGGTGGCGAGGTGGACAATGACGATCACGCCCAGATGATGGTGCGGTTCGCAAACGGGGCGATGGGATCGATGTATTTCAGCCGTATCGCGACCGGACGCAAGATGGGTTATGCCTATGAGATCAGCGGCACCAGGGGAGCGATCCGCTTTGATCAGGAAGACCAGAACGCCCTGTGGCTCTATCGTATGGATGGTCCCGAATCTGAACGGGGCTTCCGCAAAATCCTGACTGGCCCTGCGCACCCGGATTATGAACCGTTCTGTCAGGGCCCCGGTCATGGCACCGGCTATCAGGACCAGATTATCATCGAAGCACGCGACTTCCTGCGGGCGATCGAGACGGGTGAACCGGTTTGGCCGACCTTCCGCGACGGGCATGAGGTCAACAGGATCGTCGCGGCGGCGCTGGCCGCGTCAGCGGATGAAAGCTGGAAAAACATCGAAGATTTCTGAGCATCGGAGACACGACAAGATGAGCATCAGAATTGGCAATGCGCCCTGTTCCTGGGGTGTGGAATTTGCGCAGGACCCGCGCAACCCGCATTGGAAAGCCGTCCTTAGCGAATGCGCCGAGGCCGGGTACAAGGGTATCGAACTGGGCCCGGTGGGCTTTATGCCCGAAGACCCTGCGGTTCTGGCCGATGCGTTGGCCGAACATGATCTGGAACTGATTGGCGGTGTGGTGTTCCGTAACTATCACAACCCGGATGATTGGGAGGACGTGGTGGATGCCACCCACCGCACCGCGCGCGCGTTGAAGGCGCATGGCGCGCAGCATCTGGTTCTAATCGATGCGATTTCGCCGCGTCGTGCGCCAACGGCTGGTCGCGCCGACGAGGCCGAGCAGATGGGCAAGGCCGAATGGGTTGCCTATCGCGACCGCATCGCTGAAAGCGCCCGCATTGGTACAGAAGAATACGGGCTGACCGTGGGCATCCACGCCCATGCCGCCGGGTTCATGGACTTTGAGCCGGAACTTATCCGGTTATTGGATGAAGTAGACGACAGCCTGCTGAAAATCTGCTTCGATACCGGACACCATTCCTATGCCGGATTCGATCCGGTTGGCTTCATGAAGCGCTACGTTGATCAGATATCGTACATGCACTTCAAAGACATTTCGCCAAGCGTGAAAGCAGATGTGATCGCCAATCGAACGGGCTTTTACGATGCCTGCGGGCAAGGGATCTTCTGCAATCTGGGTGAGGGTGATGTGGACTTTCCAACCGTCCGTCAAGTGCTGCTGGATGCAGGTTTCACCGGGTGGTGTACGGTCGAACAAGACTGTGACCCGACGCTTGACCCCGATCCGGCAGGTGACGCGCGGAAAAACCGCGAATACCTTGAATCCATTGGTTTCAGTTAAGGAGGTCCGGACCATGACCAAGCTGAAATGGGGCATGATCGGAGGCGGCGAAGGCAGCCAGATCGGACCCGCGCACCGGTTGGGCGCGCTGGCAGACGGGCGGTTTGAATTCACCGCCGGAGCGCTGGATCATCGGCCAGATGTGGGGCGCGAATATGCCCGGCGAATGGGCATCGCGGCGGATCGCGCCTATGGTGACTGGTCCGAGATGCTGGCGGGTGAGCGCGGGCGCGAGGACAGGATCGATCTGGTCACGGTGGCCACACCCAATGCCACGCATTTCGAGATCACCAAAGCCTTCCTTGAAGCCGGGTTCAATGTGCTGTGCGAAAAGCCTATGACCATGACCGTGGAGGAAGGCGAAGAGATCGTCAAAGTTGCTGAGAAATCAGGGAAGATTTGCGCGGTCAACTATTGCTATTCGGCCTATCCGATGGTGCGGCAGGCCCGCGCGATGGTGCGCGCGGGGGAGATCGGGAAGGTGCGTCTGGTCGTGACCAGTTTCAGCCACGGCCATCACGGGGATGCCACAGACGCCGATAACCCACGGGTGCGCTGGCGCTATGATCCGGCGATGGCGGGGGTCTCGGGTCAATTCGCCGATTGCGGTATCCACGCGCTGCATATGGCCGGGTTCATCGCCGATGATGAGGTTGAAACCCTGTCTGCTGATTTCGCATCAACCATTTCCAGTCGCGAGCTGGAAGATGACGCGATGGTCAATTTCCGCATGTCTGGTGGGGCGGTTGGGCGGCTCTGGACCTCATCGGTGGCCATCGGTCGCCAGCACGGGTTCGACATTCAGGTCTTTGGGGAAACCGGTGGGCTGCGCTGGGCCTCTGAGCAGCCGAACCAGTTGGTCTATACTCCGGTCGGCGGGCGCACCCAGATCATCGAAAAGGGTGAGGGCGGGCTGCATGAAGATGCGCAGCGCCTCAGCCGTGTGGCGATTGCACACCCCGAGGGGTTCCCGCTGGCGGTGGCAAACATCTATTGCGATCTGGCGGATGCGATTTCCGGTGAGAAGCGCGACGGCCTGCCCAATGCCGCAGACGGGGTGCGATCCATGGCGGCGGTGCATACCGCGGTTGCCTCGGCCAATCAGGGTAGCGGCTGGCTGGATGCGCGCCCGCCGATGTTCCGTTAGGCTGAGAGGGCGGGGCGCAGCGTGCCCCGTTCAACCACCGAACAGGGGAAAATCCGTGCCTCGGGGTATCTGTCGGGTTCCTGCAATGTGGCAACCATCAACTCAATCGAAGAACTGACGATCTGCCGGATGGGCTGGTGGATGGTGGTCAGGTCGATATTCTCCCACCGCGACATCTCCATATCGTTCAGGCCGATCAGGCCGATATCTTCGGGCACTTTCAGCCCGCTGTCCTTGACGGCCGACAAGGCACCAATTGAAAGAACATCGTCGCCGCAGAAATAGGCCTGCGCCGGTTTTGATTGCAGCAGTCGCAACATCTCGCGCCGGCCTGCGTCAAAGGAATAGGCATCAGCGAAGGAATGAGTTGTGTGAATTTGCGGATGTTTCGACAACTCGGACATGAACCCGGAATAGCGATCCTGGGTCGAGGTCGCAGCCTCGGGGCCGCCAAGGAACGCCACATTGGTATAACCGCGCGCCACCAGTTCCCGCGCTGCCATCCGCCCGCATTCCATGTTGTCAATCCCGACGACATGGACCTGAGGTGATGATGAATATCGCCCGAAGCTGTGCACAACCGGTACGCCCGCATCGCGGAACGCTTTGGCAAAGCCCGGCGGTAATGTGGAAGACGCCACAACCGCGCCATCCACCGAATATTGGCGCAACATGCGCACCGAATTGGCCGGATCAACTTCATCCGTCAGGTTCACCAGCAAAGGCCGCAGGCCGCGGTCCTGCAGGCCTCGGGTAAAAAGATCGAACACCTCAAGAAAGATCGGGTTGTGAAAGTTGTTCGACACCAGCCCGATCAGTTTCGTGCGCCCGGTGGTGAGCGAAGAGGCCAGCGCATTCGGGCTGTACCCAAGTTCTTGCGCGGCCTTTTCAACCTTGCGGCGCATCTTGTCGGATACTGAGGCCCCATCGGTAAAGGTGCGTGACACGGCCGAGCGCGATACGCCAGCGCGTTCTGCAACCTCTTTCAACGTGACGGCCATTACCTACATCCACCTCTTGATCTGTCTGGCGGTCCTTTTATCCGTATTCTTTGATAAGTGCAGTATGAAACGAAATCGATTCAATTTGCAACCGGTTGCAAAAAATCATGAGATATGCTCTAACTTGAGTCGGAGAGGTGGGGAGGACTGCCTCATTCCGGATAAAACGAGATTTGGGAGGACATCATGACTTCACTGACGAAAAAGCTGGCGCTGGTCGCGGCGGTTGCGGTATCGCCGCTGATCGCTGCTACAAGTGTTGCGGCCGAAGGTGAGAAATACATTCTGGTCAGCCACGCGCCAGACAGTGATAGCTGGTGGAACACAATCAAGAACGGCATTGCGCTGGCGGGTGAGCAGATGGGTGTTGAGGTTGAATATCGCAACCCACCCACCGGTGATCTGGCCGACATGGCACGGATCATCGATCAGGCCGCGGCCTCGGGGCCGAACGGGATCATCACCACGCTGGCTGATTATGACGTGCTGAGCGGCCCGATCAAATCGGCTGTGGATGCGGGCGTGGATGTGATCATCATGAACACCGGCACGCCGGATCAGGCACGCGAAGTTGGTGCGCTGATGTATGTAGGCCAGCCCGAATACGACGCCGGTTTTGCCGCAGGCCAGCGCGCCAAAGGTGATGGTATCGGATCCTTCCTGTGTGTGAACCACTATATCGTTCAGCCTTCGAGTCAGGAGCGTTGTCAGGGCTTCGCGGATGGTCTGGGGATCGAGCTGGGCGATCAGATGATCGACGCCGGCCAGGACCCCGCGGAAATCAAAAACCGGGTGCTGGCTTATCTTTCGGCGAACCCGGATACCGATGCTGTTCTGACGCTTGGCCCAACCTCGGCTGATCCGACCATTCTGGCGCTGGAAGAAAACGGTATGGCCGGTGACATCTATTTCGGCACCTTTGATCTGGGTGGTGAGATCGTCAAAGGCATCAAGTCCGGTGTGATCCAGTGGGGCATCGACCAACAGCCCTTCCTGCAGGCTTACCTGCCGGTTGTCGTGATGACCAACTATCACCGCTACGGCGTTCTGCCCGGCAACAACATCAACTCGGGGCCCGGTTTCGTGACCGCTGATGGCCTGACCAAGATCGAAGAATTTGCTGGCGAGTACCGCTAATTCTTAACAGGCGAGCGCCTCGTCAGGGTGGCGCTCGCTGACTGTTTTCTGACGAAAAACCATAGTTTAACCGGAGGAGCGCTCTCATGGGCGAATCTGCTCAAAACGCGACGTTAACCGACGAACGGATCAAAGAGATTTCGCCGCTGCGCAAGGCGCTGATCCGGCCAGAGCTTGGCGGGATGGTTGGCACCGTCGCGGTGTTCACCTTCTTCCTGCTGTTCGCCTTTGACAGCGGAATGTTCAACGCACAGGGCATGATGAACTGGTCGGTTGTCTCGGCGCAGTTCATGATTATTGCGGTCGGTGCCTGCCTGCTGATGATCGCGGGTGAGTTTGACCTTTCGGTCGGTTCGATGATCGGCTTCTCTGGCATGATGATCGCAATCTTTTCGGTCACGCTGGGGTGGCCGGTTTGGATGGCTATTATCGTGACCTTCGCCATGGCGATTGCGATTGGTGGCCTGAACGGCTGGATCGTGATCCGAACGGGCCTGCCCAGCTTTATCGTGACGCTGGCTTTTCTGTTCATCCTGCGCGGCTTTACCATCTTCCTGCCGCAGGTGATCGAGCGCAAGACGATCATCGGAGGCGTCAAGGACGCGGCCGAGGGCGACTGGCTGGCGCCAATCTTTGGCGGGAAAATCCTTCAGGGTCTGTTCCATTGGTTGGGTGATGCGGGGATCATTGCGGTGTTTGAACGCGGCACCCGTGCGGGCCAGCCGGTTGTCGATGGTGTACCCATGCTGATTGTCTGGGCCATTGTGCTTATCATCTTTGGCCATGTGCTGCTGACCAAGACCAAGTTCGGCAACTGGATCTTTGCATCGGGTGGCGATGCCGAGGCTGCCCGCAATTCGGGTGTCCCGGTGAACAAGGTCAAAATCCTGATGTTCATGTTTACCGCGTTCTGCGCCACGGTCTTTGCCGTCTGTCAGGTGATGGAGTTCGGCTCAGCCGGTGCCGATCGGGGCCTGCTGAAAGAGTTCGAAGCCATCATCGCCGTGGTCATCGGTGGTGCCTTGCTGACGGGCGGATATGGGTCTGTTCTGGGTGCCGCACTGGGTGCCCTGATCTTTGGTGTGGTACAGCAGGGCCTGTTTTTCGCGGGCGTTGAAAGCTCGTTGTTCCGGGTGTTCTTGGGTGTGATCCTTCTGGGCGCGGTGATCCTGAACACCTACATCCGCCGCATTATTACAGGGGAGCGCTAAGATGAATCCTGAACACGCACCCATCATCCAGATGAAAGACATTGAAAAGCACTTTGGCAGCGTGATTGCGCTGGCGGGGGTATCGGTGGATGTCTTTCCCGGCGAATGTCACTGCCTTCTGGGCGACAACGGCGCTGGTAAATCGACCTTCATCAAGACCATGTCCGGTGTACATCAACCCACCCATGGCGAGATTCTGTTCGAAGGCAAGCCGATGCATTTCGCCGACCCGCGTGATGCGATCGCCGCGGGGATTGCGACCGTCCACCAACATCTGGCGATGATCCCGCTGATGTCGGTCAGCCGGAACTTTTTCATGGGCAACGAGCCGGTGAGGAAGGTTGGACCGATGAGCTTTTTCGATCATGACTATGCCAACAAGGTCACCATGGAAGAGATGCGCAAGATGGGCATCAATCTGCGCGGGCCGGATCAGGCTGTTGGCACTTTGTCGGGCGGTGAACGCCAGACGGTTGCCATTGCCCGCGCGGTGCATTTCGGAGCCAAGGTTCTGATTCTGGACGAACCGACCTCGGCCCTTGGTGTGCGTCAGACGGCCAATGTGCTGGCGACCATCGACAAGGTACGCAAGCAGGGCATTGCGGTGGTCTTCATCACCCATAACGTCCGCCACGCGCTGGCCGTGGGGGATCGGTTCACGGTTCTCAATCGCGGGCAAACGCTGGGCACGGCGCAACGTGGACAGATCACGCCGGAAGAACTGCAGGATCTGATGGCAGGCGGTCAGGAGATGGTGGAGCTTGAAGGCAGCCTGGGCGGAACCGTTTGACGCCTTGCGCGCCCCGCTGCTGTGCTGGCGGGGCGTTACACCTTTTCGAAGAACAGAATGACCTCGCCCAGCCGTATTCCGAAACGCGAGACATAGGCCCGGTTCAGCAGCCGGTCATCGGACAAGAGCCACATCCAGTCATCGAAACTGACCCGCATGGTGCCGTCTTTGACGGGCAGGTCGATCTTGTATGTCCAGTTGAACGTATCGCCCCGTTCGACCCCGCGCGCGGTCCCCAGCACGCCGGGGGCGGTGCCGGTCCAGGTGTCCTCGCCGGTTTTGGTCAGGGTCCAGACCCGTTGCTCGGTCGCGCCGTCATCATAGGTGAAATCCTCGACCAGCGTGAGGGTCTTGCCGTCCCATGTGCCCTCGATGTCGACGGTGAAGCGGCGCGGGACATTGCCCAATACATCCTGAAACTGCCCATAAGCGACAGTCTTGCCCTCAAAGAATTCCTCAAGGTTCAATTGACGGTCTGACAGAAACGTCTTGGGAACGCGCGGTTTGGCCGAGCAGGCGGCAAGCATCGCCAGCCCTGCAAGGGCGACGACCGCAACAAGGGTGCGGCGGGCGATCATTGCAAAACCTGCAGTTCAGAGTCTGAATCGTGGCCGTTTGCACCATTCAGATAAGCCGATTTTACCTCAGGGGCCGGGCGCATCGTGGCAACCAGCTCGGCCACCTTGATTCCGAATTTCCGCATCTCGGACCGGTTCATGATCGCCCCGTTTTCGGTCAGGTACATCCAGTCGGTCACATCCAGAGTGTGCCCGCCCGCATCCCCGGGCAGAATGATGCGATAGGTTAGTTTCACGGTCGCGCCTGAAATCACGCCTTTGCCCTCGCCCACGATGTCATCTGCGGTTGCGGTGAAGGTGTTGCCGGTGCCCAGCGTCAGATACCATTTGCGGGTCATCTGCTTGCCGTTGGAATAGGTGAAATATTCGGACAGGGTTCCGGTATTGCCATCCCATTCACCCACCATGCGCGCAACAAAGCTGTTCGACATCTTGCCGTTGGGGCCATAGATCAGCCCTTCTGACAGGATCTCTCCGTTCAGGTTTTCTTTCAGCGAAAATGCGGGTCCGGTGCCGGTATAGTCGGCTGGCGATTGCGACCGGAAGCTGAGAAAGCGGTCCCTGGCTGCAAAAAGTGCAAAGAGGGCAAGCAGACAGATCAGAAGAAGTTTCATTTGGCAGAGACCTCCGTCGGCAATGTCAGGACCATCCCGAACGCGCCGAGTTTGAGAATGCAGGGCAGTACCGCATAGGCGAGGGTGAGTGTGTTCAAAGCCTCAGCCGAATTGGCCTGCCCCGGTGTGAATCCGCTGCGTTCCAGCAGTGGCAGAGTGAAAAAGGCAGCCAGAGCGAGCCCGAGCTTGCCCGCGAATGACCAGATGCCGAACGCGGCCGAGGCGTTCAGCCCTGCGCGTGTCAGAGCGACAGAGAACATGGCGGGCAGCACCACCATATCCGCGCCAAGGGCGGCCCCGGATGCAAGGCAGATAACCGCGAACCCGGCCAGATTTCCGGGGATCAGAAGGGCGGCCCCGACAAAGCCGAGAATGGCCAGCGGCATCGCGATTATCAGAGTCTGTTTCGCGCCAATCCGGTTGCTGAGCCGCGCCCAGAACGGCACGCTGAGCCCGGCGCTGAGAAAGAACAGGATCAAGAGCGGCCCGGCTTTGCCCGGCAGTTGCAGCCGGTCCTCGACGAAAAACAGAAACAGCGTTGAAGTGATCGCCACAGGCAGGCTGTTGACCAGTGCCAGGACCAGCAGGCGCAGCGCTCCGGCCTGACCGAGCCCGGCAAAGGACAAACCCTGCCCGGTGATTGGCGTGCGACGCCACATCGGAAGGGTCGCGGCCAGCGTCACCAGGGCCAATATGCCAAGGAACAGCCCAAAAGCCGGATACCCCTGCGCCCCTGCGCCCAGCGCCACGAACAGGGCAGGCGCGGCAGCCGCGAGCACCACGCCTGTCAGTTGCCCGCCTTCGCGGAAGGCAGCCAGTGTCATCAGCTCTTGCGGATTGGTCCGTTTGGCAAGCGTTGCACTGCGACCATAGAGAAGGATGGTCCCGAGGCTGTAGGCCGAGAATAACAGAATCAAAATCGACACTAACACAGCGATGTTGGTGCCTTCCGACAAGCCGAAGAGTAAGGGAAAGCCAATCGCCAGACCTAGTGCGGCGGTGGTGGCAAACAGCATTTGCCCGCCGGGCCAGCGGTCAATGGCCCAGCCGATCAGCGGGTCCTGCACCAGATCGACCAACCTGATGGCCAGCAGAACGGTACCGATCACCCCCAGCCCGATACCCAGATTAACGGCGGCGAACCGCGGCAGGTGGATGTAAAGCGGGATACCCGCCGCAGCAAGCATCAGCGCATAGAGGCTGACCCGCGGATACAGCATCAGTTCCCTCGCAGCGCCTGCGTGAAGGCAGCGGATCGGGTGTTTTCGCCCAGAAAGATCGACATGAAGCTGCGTTTGATGCCCGGATAGGACATGGTGCAGACCTTGCGGCCATTCAGCCAGAACCCAACGGTATCGGGCCCCTGCGAGATTGCCAGATATCGATCCCCCTTGCTGATCGCATGAAAACAGACCTCAAGTTGATCGCGAACAGGCGCGGCGTGGCCAATGCGCTCCATTTCGTCCAGTGTCGAGTTGATCAGGGCCTTTTTCGTCACATTGCGGCGATAGCGCAGTTCCAGCCCGAAATCCTCGTTCCAGCTCAGGGGTGCGCCGCGCTGCGTGAACAATTGCGCATCGTAGAGCGGGAAACCCAAATAGCGGAAGGTTGCAGTGCCCCGCAGTTCCGCATTGTCGAGGGCGCCAAAAACGGGCGACGCTGCCAACCCTCCGGGGATCAGCAGCATCAGCGCCACCAGCGCCGCGCCAACATCAAGCCGAGGCAGGGACGATTGGTTCTTTTTCAGAAATGCCATTGTCAGCTCCGATAATCTGCGGGGTGCCAGTGATGCGCTCGACCACATGCATCGCGCTGGCAATTCCGTCTTCGTGAAAGCCATGCCGGTTGTAAGCCCCGGCAAACCAGGTTCGATTCTGCCCCTGCATCGCGCGGATTTGCCCTTGCGCGCGCAGGGCGGCTTTGTCGAACACCGGATGGGCGAATTCGACCTCGTCATAGATTTTATCCGCAGGAATGTCTGACGCGGCGTTTAACGACACAAACAGCGGGTCGCTGTCGGGGATGTTCTGAAGCCGGTTCATCCAATATGTGACCCCAACATTGCCCTTTTGCGACCGATAGGTCCAACTGGACCAGCAGGCGCGACGGCGCGGCATCTGGCCGGGATCGCAATGGAGGATCGCTTTGTTTGGCTGATACCTGATCGCGCCAAGCGCGGCTGTCTCTGCCGCGGTCGCCGCATCGCCCAGAATGGCAAGGGACTGGTCGGAATGGGTGGCCAGAATGATCTCGTCAAAAAGCTTGGCCTCGCCTCCCGCATGGACAGTCACACCCAGATCATGCCGTTCGATCCGCTGAACGGGCGAGGCAAGGCGGATGTCAGCGCCGCGCACGCGCAACGCGGCCTCGATCCGGCGGACATATTCGATGCTGCCACCCTTGACCGTGTACCACTGATGCTGATTGGCGCGACCGCTGGCCAGCAGCGCATGGTTGCGGAAGAACTGCACCAGCGAGCGGGCGGGGAACTGATCGACAAACTCCACCGGCGTTGACCAGATCGCGCCGCACATGGGCATCAGGTAGTTGTGCCGGAACCAGTGGCCCAGTCGCAGCTGATCCACCAGCTCTCCGATCGTGGTGTCATCGTCCTGGGCCGCATCGGGGGCCTCTTTGCCAAAGCGCAGGATGTCAGCGATCATCTTGTAATAGGCCGGACGGGCGAGGTTGCGCTTCTGTGCCGTCAGCGTGCGCAGGTTGTTCAACCCGTACTCGATGCGCCCATTGTCGATGGTGGCACCAAAGCTCATCTCGCTTTTGGTCACCGGGACGTTCAGTTCATCGAACAACCCGGTCAGGTAGGGATAGGTGGCATAGTTGAAGACGATAAACCCGGTATCGACCGGCTGATCCCCATTCTTGCCGGCCATCACTGTGCGGGCGTGGCCGCCCAGGCGCGGTTCAGCCTCGAACACGGTGATATCGTGGTTGTCAGAAAGGTAATAAGCTGCGGAGAGACCTGAAATGCCTGCGCCTATGACTGCGATTTTCTTGCGTACGCCCCGGGTTTCGTCGAACATTCCATCCTCGTTATTCGGTATTTACAATAAGATACGCAGGATATGGGGCGCTGGATCAAATGCATCAGAAGTTTTTTGCAGATGCACTATGTTGTGATGTCTGGTTACTGGTGGCACCTTTTGAATGCGGGGCGTGATCCGACCGACGCGGCGGGTCGTAATATACTCAGCAGGAACTATATGGCCCGGGTATGAGCAGCTTTGATGGAAAAACCTATTGGATCATTGGTGCCAGCGAAGGGCTGGGCCGTGCTTTGGCCGAGGCGTTAAGCCGTCAGGGCGCAAATCTGATCCTGTCTGCACGCAATGCAGCGCGGTTGGCCGAGCTTTGCGCTGCGCTGCCCAATGCACGTGCTGTCCCATTCGATGTTACCGATCCGGAGGCCGTCCGGCATGCGGTGGCCGAGGTCGGAACCTTTGACGGGCTGGTTTATAATGCGGGTGCCTATGACCCGATCACAACAGCCAAATGGGATACCGAGGCCGCGCTGACCATCAGTGACGTCAACTATACCGGCGCGTTGCGGGTTCTGGGTGAAACCGTGCCCGGGCTCGTGCAGGACGGGCGCGGTGATATCACCCTTATCGGGTCGCTGGCCGGGTATCACGGCCTGCCCAACGCCATTTCCTATGGGGCGAGCAAAGCGGCCCTGATCTCGCTGGCGGAAACCATGCGGCATGATCTGGCAGGAACGGGCGTGACGGTGCGCATCGTCAATCCCGGTTTTATCAAGACGCGCCTGACCGGGAAAAACAGCTTCAGAATGCCGATGCTGATGACGCCCGAGGATGCGGCTGATCGTGTGATGCGGGCGATGTCACGCCGCCGGTTCCGCACCGATTTTCCGGCACCATTCTCATGGTTGGTGCGCCTGATTGGCTACCTGCCGGATATACTGGTTTACCGGGGAAAGTGACCTCAGCCGCAGGTTAGTGCCTCAATGATCCCTGTACCGCTCACATATACGTTTAACCGGTCAATGCGGTAATCCTGCGTTGCGATATCATCCGGGCCGAGAACACGGGATCGTTCGGGCAGGTCGGCCTGAATTGTTGAAACCGGCTGGCCAATGGAATCGGCGAAAGGCTCACCCTTGCAAAAAGCCAGATCAACCACAGATGTCTCGACAGACGGCGGGGGATCTTCGGTTTCGGGTGTCGCACCACAGGCGGCAAGAAGGCATAAAAATGGAATTGATGGGCGCATTGGCGTAGCTTTCCCCGTCTATGTCGTTTCTGAAATATCAAAGATTTAGCCAGCCTGTCATGAAAGCGCAGTTGAAAACACCCTGTATTTGAAGCAGGGTCGGGGAAATTTAACAGGGAGACAGCAGGATGCGTACCCGTGCCGCCGTCGCCGTTCAGGCGGGCAAACCTTTGGAAGTGATGGATGTGAACCTTGAAGGCCCCAAGGCCGGTGAGGTTCTGGTCGAGATCAAGGCCACCGGCATCTGCCACACCGATGAATTTACCCTGTCGGGCGCTGATCCCGAAGGCCTGTTTCCGGCGATTCTGGGCCATGAAGGCGCAGGTGTCGTGGTCGAGGTTGGTCCGGGCGTGACCAGCCTGAAACCGGGTGATCACGTGATCCCGCTCTACACGCCTGAATGTCGCGAGTGTGAATACTGTCTGCATCCCAAGACCAACCTGTGTCAGGCGATCCGTGAAACGCAAGGGCAGGGCCTGATGCCCGACGGCACTTCACGCTTTTCGACGCTGGATGGCGATCCGATCCTGCACTATATGGGCTGCTCGACCTTCGCAAACCACACGGTCCTGCCCGAGATTGCGCTGGCCAAGGTGCGTGAGGACGCACCGTTCGACAAGATCTGCTATATCGGTTGCGGTGTGACCACGGGCATCGGCGCGGTGATCAACACCGCGAAGGTGGAAATCGGCAGCCGCGCCATCGTGTTCGGTCTGGGTGGTATTGGTCTGAACGTGATTCAGGGCCTGCGCCTGGCCGGAGCCGACCAGATCGTCGGCGTCGACCTGAACCCATCCAAGGTTGAGATGGCTACCAGATTCGGGATGACGGATTTCGTGAACCCGTCCGAGGTAGAAGGCGATCTGGTGCCCTATCTGGTCAATCTGACCAAGGGCGGTGCGGATTATACATTCGATGCGACCGGCAATGTTGGCGTGATGCGTGATGCACTGGAATCGGCGCACAAAGGTTGGGGTGAATCGATTATTATCGGTGTCGCCCCTGCCGGAGCCGAGATATCGACCCGCCCGTTCCAGCTGGTCACCGGCCGTTCGTGGCGTGGCACCGCCTTTGGCGGCGCGCGGGGCCGCACTGATGTACCCAAAATCGTTGACTGGTACATGGACGGCAAGATCGAGATTGACCCGATGATCACCCATACCATGGGTCTGGACGATATCAACCATGGGTTCGACCTGATGCATAAGGGCGAAAGCATCCGCTCGGTGGTGGTCTACTAAGGCTCTAAATCGGATGAAACGGCTTGTGCGGCGCGCGATCCGGCGCGCCGTTTTTATTCTCCGGGTCTGGTTGCGCCCGTGTCCGATCTGGGAGACCGAACGCGCAGAACCGGAGTATTGGCAGAGGTGGTATTGGATCGGCTTTCACGCCAGACCACAAAGACGCCCGATGCGATGATGATGCTGGCCCCGATCGCGACCCAGGCATCCGGATGTTCGCCAAAGAAAATCACGCCGAAGATCGTGGCCCAGATGATCTGGCTGTATTGGCTTGGGGCGATAACCCCGGCAGGGGCGGCGCGATAGGCGAGGATGATCAGATGCTGCGCGATGACCGAGAACACACCGACCAGCGCCATCATCGCCAGATGCAACAGAGATGGCGGTTGATAGACCGCCGGTTGCGCGATGCTCATAACCACAATGGCCAGCAGCATCGGATAGAGGATCAGCACGGCAGACCGCTCTTCATTTCCGATCTTACGCACCAGCACCGAGGCAAAGGCGCTGCAGAACGCCGCCATCAGTGCGGCCAGATGGCCCAGCGTAATGTCGGTTGCGCCCGGGCGCAGTACGATCAGAACGCCGATCAGGCCCACCCCGACAGCGGCCCATCGTTGGGCGCGGACAACCTCGCCCAGTACCGGGATCGACAGGACCGTTACGATCAGCGGGAAGGAAAAGAGCAGCGAGTAGACCTCGGCCAAGGGCAGCACCGAGAACGCGTAGAAAGCACAGGACATCGCGGTGATCATCAGGGCCGAGCGCAGCAGGATCAGCCACGGGTGGCGCGGCAGGAAATTGCCGGTTGTCCGGTCAGTCAGAATGGTGACGGCCATCGGAACAAAGGAAAACAGCGTGGCGAAAAAGATGATCTGCAGCACCGAATAGGTACTGCCCAGCACTTTGATCAGCACATCATGGGTGGCAAAGACTGCAAAACCCAGAAATGCAAAGCCTAACCCGCGAAGGGTGGTGTTTTGCGCGCTCATGTCAGAGCCCTCGGCAGATGAATTCGGTTGGGGTGTTTACGCCTGCATAGACTCAAATTTTTGTAATCGATAGTCTGAATTTTAACGCTAACATGGCCTGGGAAGCAGGGTTGCACCTGATGCAATGCGCAGGAAACGGGTCGAGGCCGCTCTTTGCGGCGGGCATGATCGCTCTGAACTCAACGGAGATATATCATGCACAGGATTTCTGCCCTTCCCACCGAACAGGTTCAGGCCTATCGGGCCGGTGCGCCGGACGGATATGGAAACCCGCCAGAGCGGGCAATTTCAAACGGTGCAGGGAATCCCTGCCGTCATTGCCTGACCTACATCCCCGAAGGCAAAGAGATGCTGGTTCTGGCGCATCGGCCCTTTCCTGAAACGCAGCCCTTTGCCGAAACCGGGCCGATCTATCTTTGTGCTGAACCCTGCGCCCGACATGAGGACCCGGACATCTTGCCCGAGGCGTTGACTGCCTCTGCCAACTATCTGATCAAGGGCTATGGCCCGGATGACCGGGTGGTCTATGGAACCGGGATTATCACCCCGCAGACACTGTTGCACGCGGCGGCGGCAAACATCTTCGACCGCGCAGACGTGGCCTATATCCATATCCGGTCTGCTTTGAACAATTGTTATCACGCACGCATTGATCGCGCCTAAAGTTTGACCCGGTGGATATCGCGATGTGGCTGATCGGGATCATCCACCGGCAGATCATCCGCGCGGCTTGAGGTCAGTGCGAGGAAGACATCCTCAAGATCGGCCTCTTCGGTGCGCACGTCGCGGATGCGGATGTCAACCTGCCGGACGGCCTCAAGCACCTGTTCGGCGCTGGTCTGGTTGCTGTGATAGTTCAGTACCAGATTGCCGTCATCGCGCAGCGCAGCCGTGACGTTATCGGCCTCTGGCAGTGTCTTCACAGGGCTGTCTGGCACAATCACCATGGTGCGGCTGTCCATGCGACCCAGCAGGTTGGCAGTACTGTCCTGCGCGATCTTTTCGCCATGGTTGATGATGGCGATTTCGTCACACATTTCCTGTGCTTCCTCCAGATAATGCGTGGTCAGGATGATGGTCATGCCCTGTTCGTTCAGCCTGCGTACATTGGCCCACAGCATTTGCCGCAGCTCGATATCCACACCCGCGGTCGGCTCGTCCAGCACCAGAATTCTGGGATGATGCACCAGCGCCTTGGCCAACAGCAAACGCCGCCGCATGCCGCCCGACAGGGTGCGGGCATACGCCTCGGCCTTGTCGCTGAGGCCCACCAGTTCCAGAATCTCGTCGCTGCGGCGTTCGGATTTCGGCACGCCGTAAAGACCGGCCTGCACCTCCAGCGCGCCGCGGGGTGTAAAGAACGGATCAAGGTTCAGCTCTTGCGGCATCACACCGATGGCTGCCCGCGATTGGCGCGGATTCCGGTCCTGGTCAAACCCCCAGATCGAGACTTTGCCCGAGGTTTTGACCACCAGCCCTGCAAGGATGTTGATCAACGTCGATTTGCCCGCACCATTCGGGCCAAGCAGGCCAAAGACCGACCCCCGGGGGACGGTCAGATCAATCCCTTTCAGCGCCTGTTTTTCAGGTTGACCCTTGCTTCCGCGATAGGTCTTGCGCAGTGCATTAATTGTGATTGCCGCATCGGCCATGTGGCCCTTGCCCCCGATTTGTTCATCGCTCATAAACGCACCTAGTGCATGCCCGCAGGGTCGACAACCATGGAAGGACCGCCAGCCTTGACACTCGATGCGCCCGAAACCAGATTAGTTGAAACCGCCCGTGTTGCCTGTGACGGCGGCGAAGGCGCATTGGGCCACCCGAGAGTCTGGTTGCAGATTCCCGAACATATCGGTTGGGTGGAATGCCCCTATTGCGATTGCAAATATGTGTTGCGCAGCAGTGACACGGGCCAGAGCAATTAGGGATCGCTGATGCGGTGCGCAGCGGCGCAGCCGCAGGCGCAAAAAGAAGATGCTGTTCACAGCAAAGACAATAGACCTGACCGATCACCAGCCGATAGCGCATGGGACCGTCCGTAGTGTGTACGAATTTCCCGATCAGCCCGACCTGCTGATCAAGGTGTTCACACGTTCCGAGCAACGGGTATCGCATCGATTCTGGAAACGCCTTGTCTGGAAGCTGTTCCCGGGCGCGCAATACCGCAGCACGCTGAAAGAAATCGAATGCGAACTCAGGGTGTCTCTGAAACTCGGGGCCGAGCTGGAGCTTTCGCCTTTGTCCAGAATGCTGGGCGTTGTTCAAACAACGCGCGGGGCCGGGGTGGTGGTCGAGCGTATTGCGGGCCTTGATGGCGGGTTGGCACCGAAGCTGCATCAGGTGTGCAGCGATGGTGAGATTGAAAAGACTGTTCTGGACGCGCTGAATGTATTTGTCCGCAGGATGTTTGATCTTCAGATCGTGGCGCGGGACGTCAAAAGATCGAACATTGTTTACGGTACTCGGGGCGATAACCCGGCGTTCTTTCTGATTGATGGGTATGGTGAACGCAACCTCATCCCGTTGCGCAGCCTGTCCCGGCGATTGAATGATCGTTCGCTGAACCGGCAGTTCGCGGTGATTGCCGAGCGGACCGGCCTGCGGTGGGACGCGCAGCAACACCTTTTTCTGGACCCCTAACATTCGAAGCAAGAAATCGATGATGGAAAGAAATGACCTTTTCGGTGGTGACCGGCCTCGTCATTGTTTCACGCATTCGCTACAACTTGGCGCAACCCAGCGCAGGAGCCTCGCATGACCAAGACTCAATTCGGAAAAGGCTGCCATCTGCATCTGATTGATGGGTCGGCGTTTATCTTCCGTGCCTATCACGCGCTTCCTCCGCTGACGCGCAAATCGGACGGGTTGCCGATCGGGGCGGTGTCGGGCTTTTGCAACATGCTGCAGAAATATGTTGAGGGAAATGCCGGGCCGGATGCGCCTACCCATGTGGCGGTGATTTTCGACAAGGGCTCTCATACCTTCCGCAACGATCTTTATGATCTGTACAAGGCCAACCGCGAGGCAATGCCCGAAGACCTGCGCCCGCAGATGCCCCTGACGCGCGAGGCAACCAAAGCCTTCAACATCGCCTGCAAAGAGCTTGAGGGGTACGAAGCCGACGATATCATCGCCACCCTCGCCGTTCAGGCGCGTGAGGCCGGGGGGCAGGTGACCATCGTCAGTTCCGACAAGGACCTGATGCAACTGGTCGGCGACGGCGTTGAAATGCTGGACGCGATGAAGAACAAGCGCATCGACCGGGATGGCGTGTTCGAGAAATTCGGTGTCGGGCCCGAACGGGTGGTCGATGTGCAGGCCCTGGCCGGGGATTCGGTGGATAACGTGCCGGGCGCGCCGGGGATCGGGATCAAGACGGCGGCGTTGCTGATCAACGAATATGGCGATCTGGAATCCTTGCTGGACCGTGCTGAAGAGATCAAACAACCCAAGCGTCGCCAGACCCTGATCGAAAAGCGCGACCAGATCGAGCTGTCAAAAAAGCTGGTGCAACTGGACGAAAACACGCCGCTGGATTTTACTCTGGACGATCTTGAGGTGAAAGACCCTGAACCCGATACGCTATTGGGTTTTCTGGCCGAGATGGAGTTCCGCACGCTCACCAAACGGATTGCTGACAAGTTGGGGGCCGAGGCTCCGGTGATTGCTGATGCGCCCGCGCCCGTGGACGAGCCCGAAGCCGAGACAATTCCGTTTGATGCGGCCAAGTATGAATGCGTGCGGGATGCAGGCGCGCTGCAGAAGTGGATCGATCAGGCGTATGAACGGGGCTGGGTGGCTGTGGATACCGAAACCACGGGCCTGAATGAAATGATCGCCGATCTGGTGGGTATTTCCCTGTGTATTGAACCGGGTGAGGCCTGTTATATCCCACTGACCCATCGCGAAAGCGCCACGGATGATCTGTTCGGCTCGGACGCGTTGGCGGAAGGGCAGATGCCACTGGATGAGGCTCTGACCCTGCTGAAACCGGTATTCGAAGACAGCTCGATCCTGAAGATCGGGCAGAATATGAAATACGACGCTAAAATCTTTGCCCGCTATGGTGTCAATGTCGTGCCGATTGATGACACGATGCTGATGTCTTATGCGATGCATGGCGGCAAGCACGGGCATGGGATGGATACGCTGTCCGAGCGCTATCTGAGCCACACGCCGATTCCAATCAAACCGCTGCTGGGCTCGGGCAAGTCGGCCATTACCTTCGACAAGGTGCCGATTGATGAGGCAACCGCCTATGCCGCCGAGGATGCCGATATCACCCTGCGCCTGTGGAAGCTGTTCAAGCCGCAATTGCATCAGGTACAGGTGACAACGGTTTATGAAACGCTTGAACGCCCTCTGGTGCCAGTTCTGGCTGAGATGGAGATGAACGGTATCAAGGTTGACCGTGATGTGCTGTCTCGCATGTCGAATGCCTTTGCCCAGAAAATGGCCGGGTTAGAGGCTGAAATCCACGAATTGGCCGGTGAGAATTTCAATGTCGGTTCACCCGCGCAGCTGGGCGAGATTCTGTTCGATAAGATGGGGCTTGAGGGCGGCAAGAAGGGCAAGACCGGGAAATATTCAACCGGGGCCGATATTCTGGAAGACCTCGCCACCGAACATGAACTGCCCCGCCGGGTGCTGGACTGGCGTCAGCTTTCCAAGCTGAAATCGACCTACACGGATGCGCTGCAGACCCATATCAACCCGGATACCGGCCGGGTGCATACATCTTATTCGATCACGGGTGCGAACACGGGGCGTCTGGCCTCGACCGATCCGAACCTGCAGAATATCCCGGTGCGCACCGAAGAAGGGCGGCGCATCCGCGGGGCATTTATCGCCGAACCGGGCAATGTGCTGGTCAGCCTTGACTATAGCCAGATCGAGCTGCGGATTCTGGCGCATATCGCGGATATCCCGGCGCTGAAACAGGCTTTTGCGGATGGTTTGGACATTCACGCCATGACCGCATCCGAGATGTTTGATGTACCGCTGGACGAGATGACACCCGAGATCAGGCGGCAAGCCAAAGCGATCAACTTTGGTGTGATCTATGGCATCTCGGGCTTTGGTCTGGCCCGCAACCTTCGCATTCCACGGGCTGAGGCGCAGGGGTTCATTGATCGTTATTTCGAACGCTTCCCCGGGATCCGGCGCTATATGGACGACACCGTTGCCTTCGCTAAAGAGCATGGCTATGTCCAGACCCTGTTCGGGCGCAAAATCCACACGCCTGAGATCAACGCCAAGGGGCCGCATGCAGGGTTCTCGCGCCGGGCGGCAATCAACGCGCCGATTCAGGGGACTGCGGCGGATGTGATCCGGCGGGCGATGGTGCGGATGCCGGGAGCGATCAATGGTTTGCCTGCAAAGATGCTGCTTCAGGTGCATGACGAACTGCTGTTCGAAGTGGCCGAAGGTGCGGTGGATGAAACGATTGGGATTGCGCGCGACGTGATGGAAGGTGCGGCGGACCCGGCGGTGAAGCTCGACATCAAGCTGGTGGCGGATGCAGGGCAGGGTGCCAACTGGGCCGAGGCGCATTGATCTTGAGGTAGGCAAAGGTGCCGGTCATCAGGCCCGGCGGGCCCTCTTCCCGGCAGGTCAGGCTTTGGGCCTGACCAGACGCGCGACCAGACGTTTGACTGCGGGGCCCAGCGTCAGGATGACGGTGAAGGCGATGGGCCAGCAAAACGCCCAGGATGACATCCACTCTCCGAATGTTGTCGGACTGAAACCGATTGCCCTGACGGTTGCGATACCGGTTACGAAACAGGACATCAGCCCCGACATGATCAGAGCGAATAGCGCGTGGGCAAATCGGGCGGGGATCATTGGGTATCGTCCTTGATGTGATGCATTGCTCAGATGCGCGAACTGAAAGGTGGGGCCAGACCTGACCTCCGCCCTATTGTCGCATCCAGCCAAGTGATGCTTCGGTTCGTGGAGTTGAAGGTGTGTATTCGGCACTGACCCAGCCGGAATAACCGCTATTCTCGATGGCGGTGAACAGGGCGGGGAAATCCATGTCGCCGCGCCCGGGTTCGGATCGATCGGGGGCTGCACCGATCTGGGCGTGAACCACGTGTTGCCGGAAGCGATTCCAGACCGACAAGGCATCGCCGTGGATCATCTGGGCGTGAAAGCTGTCATATTGCAGGCCGATATTGGGGCGGTTCACCTGACCCAGAATCTCGATCGCCAGATCATAGTCGTTCAGAAAATAACCCGGCTGCGAGACAGGGTTGAGCGGTTCGATTGTAAATTGCTGATGTGGTGCGAAATCTGCGACCCATTGCAGGTTCTGGACAAAATGACCAAAGGCTTCGGGGCCTTCGGCATACCCCGCCATTATGTGGATCAAACCGGGGCGCAGGACCTCGGTATAGCGCATGACGCGGCGCATATCGGACTGGAAACGCTCAGTGCCGCCCGGAACCGCCGCATAGCCCGGCGTGCCGCCAGCGTAGTTGGGGGGCGGGGCGTTGATCAGCACCAGATCAAGCCCGTTGGCCAGCAGGGCACGGCGGGTTTCCTTGGCGGCGATATCGTAGGGAAACAGAACCTCAACTGCGGTGAACCCGGCCTGCGCGGCCGCAGGGAACCTATCGAGATAGGGCAACTCGGTAAACAGCAGCGAAAGATTGGCGGCAAATCTGGGCATAGGGTGGGGGGCCTCCTGACAGGAGGAGCTTAGCGGCCGCACAGCCCCTGTGAAAGAGACTGAAAACGACAGATTGTCGAAAATCGACCAGATCGCAGGGGCCGAATCAGGAAGCATCCTGTCATCCGGCACTTTCATACAAGGTGCCCAGCCAACAAAAGGTCTGATCACGATGGCCATGAGCCCTGAACCCGTGCGCGGGGCCGATCTTACTGTATCTGATGGTCGGCAGACGGCGTTCACCGGCAATACGCTGGCGGTGGCGTCCATGCTGACCTGGGCGGCGGGTTTCCCGGCTGCCGAGGTGTTGCTGCAAAGCTGGCCCCCTGTGGCGCTTTTTGCGGCGCGGATGGTGTTGGCGGTTCTGGTCATGGTTCCAATCTGGATCCTGATTGACGGCCCGGTGCGGGTTCTGCGCGCCCGCTGGGGTCATGCCCTGTTTGTCGGAGGGCTGGGGATCGGGGCCGGGATGTTCCTGATCCTTGTTGCGCAGAAGCTGACGGACCCGGTGACTGTCGCCATCATTGCCTCCTGCGCGCCGTTAATCGCGACATTGCTTGAGCTTGCAGCGCGCACCCGGCGGCTGCGGTGGAATTTTGCCCTCGGTATGGGCGTCTCGATTATCGGGGGTCTTGTCGCGACCAGTGCGATGGCACCGGCACAGCTTGGGCCGGGTGCGGCCTGCGCAGTAGGTGCGACCGCACTGTTTTGCTGGGCCAGCATGGCAACGGCGCGTGATTTCCCCGAACTCAGCCAATTGGGCCGCAGCACGATCACGTTGGCCGGGGGGCTGGCAACCGTAGCCGTGGTGGTGCCGACAGCCGGTTTTCTTGGGCTGGAAGTGATGCCGGCCCGACCCGTTGATGCGGCGCAGATAGGGATGCTGGCATTTTATGCGGTGTTCTCACTGGGGCTCAGCCAATTCTTCTTTGTGGCATCGGTGGGCAAACTGGGGGTTGCTCTGGCTTCGTTCCACATCAATATCGCGCCGTTCTATGTGATGGTAATCATGATGGCGTTGGGAGAGGACTGGAACTGGACGCGCGCGCTGGGCGCAGCGCTGGTGGCGCTTGCGGTGGTGCTGGCGCAGGATCGCAAACCCAGACCGGTTCACCCATCCAGTGCCTGAGACGCAATCAAGGGAAAAAACCGGCCATCCGACCACACGCCGAACCAGCCATCGTGATGGGCGCCGATTTCGACCAGCCGATAGAAGCTTTTGCGATCAATGCGCGCCTCAAGGTTTTCGCGAACCAATATGTAGGGTGAGGGCTCATCCGTTTCCGTATCGAAGACAATACGGATCGGGTGGTCGGGCCCTGCGATGGCCGTATCGCCCACCTGCGTCGTAAAGGTCAGGCGTTGCGCTTCGCCTTCGCCCGCCTGCTCGAAATCGACGGCAATGAACGGCGCATCCTCGACAGTGATTCCCACCTTCTCGACCGGGGTGACCAGAAAGTATTTGCCGTCTTCTTTCTTAAGAATTGAGGAAAATAGCTTCACAAGCTCGAACCGGGTGATGGGGGACCCTAGATAACTCCATGCGCCATCTTTTGCGATATGGATGTCCAGATCGCCGCAAAACGGAGGATTCCACAGATGAACGGGCGGTAAACCCCGTGTTTTGGCCGCTTTGACCGAGGTTGCCAGAGCATCTGGCGAAGGGGTCACGGGTTTTTGTCCGCTCATTGCTTTTGCCATTTCCTCTCAGCGCGATACACTTCAATCATAACAGTCCACGGAAGGGAACCTCATGTCCGAACCTGCCGACCTCGTGTCCGAGATCGAAGCGCTGGAAAACAAGCTGCAAGAGGCCAAATCCTCGATCACCCGCCGCTTTATCGGGCAGGAGAGGGTCGTGGACCTGACCCTGACCGCGCTGTTGTGCGGCGGCCACGCTTTGTTGATCGGCCTGCCAGGTCTGGGCAAGACGCGGCTGGTTGAGACGCTGTCGACAGTGATGGGCCTGCATGGCAACCGCATCCAGTTCACGCCCGACCTGATGCCCGCCGATATTCTGGGGTCCGAGGTTCTGGACACGGCCGATGATGGCAGCCGCCATTTCCGCTTTATCTCTGGCCCGATCTTCTGCGAATTGCTGATGGCGGATGAGATCAACCGGGCCAGCCCGCGCACCCAGTCGGCGCTGCTGCAGGCGATGCAGGAACGTACCGTGACCGTCGCGGGCGAGGATCGGTCGCTGGGCACGCCGTTCCACGTGCTGGCCACGCAGAACCCGATTGAACAGGAGGGCACCTATCCGCTGCCCGAAGCGCAACTGGACCGCTTTCTGGTGCAGGTCGATGTCGAGTATCCAGATCGCCAGACCGAGCGCGATATCCTTCTGGCCACAACGGGTGTCACGGAAGACGAGGCGCATCAGATTTTCACCAGAGAGGAATTGCTGGCTGCACAGGTTCTGCTGCGTCGGATGCCGGTGGGAGAGTCGGTTGTCGAACTGATCCTCGATTTGGTCCGCGCCTTTCGTCCGCATGAGGCGGGCGTGTCCGAGCGGGTGAAGGAAACCGTTGCCTGGGGGCCGGGCCCTCGTGCGGCGCAGGCCCTGATGATGACCGTGCGGGCCAGTGCGATGTTGCAGGGCCGTCTGGCCCCAAATGCCGAGGACGTGCTGGCGATGGCGCGCCCGGTGCTCAGCCATCGGATGGCGCTGAACTTTGCGGCGCGGGCACGGGGTGACAGCTTGTCTGACCTGATCGCGGCCACCGCTGCCGGTCTGGTCCGAACCGAGGCTGCGGCGTGAACGCCGCCCAGACCCTGCGCGAACGCTCTGAGGCCGAAGCGTCCCGGCTGCCGCCCCTTTTGGCGCGCGCCGAGCATTTGGCCGGAACCGTGTTGCTGGGCGATCACGGGCGCAGACGCTCGGGTCTGGGGGATGATTTCTGGCAATACCGCCCGGCGCAGATCGGCGACAGCCGCCGGATGATCGACCACCGCCGTTCAGCGCGTGGAGATCAGCAATTCGTGCGTGAGCGTGAGTGGCAGATCGCGCAGTCGATCATGTTGTGGGTCGATCAGGGCGCGTCGATGCGGTTTGCGTCGGACAAGGCCCTGCCGACCAAGGCCGACCGCGCCCGCCTGCTGGGGCTGGCAACGGCCATCCTGCTGGTGCGCGGAGGGGAACGTGTTGGCCTGACAGGAACCACCTTGCCGCCGCGCCGGGGGAATGCGCAGATCATCCGGCTGGCACAGGCCTGGTCCGAGGATTCGCAGGCCGATTATGCCCCGCCCGAACACCGCGCCATGATCCCGCATGCGCGCGCAGTGTTTGTCTCGGATTTCCTTGGCCCGCTGGATGAGGTTGAACTGGCCCTCACCAAAGCCGCTGATCGGGGCGTGCGTGGCGTATTGCTGCAGGTTCTGGACCCGAGCGAGGAATCCTTTCCCTATACCGGGCGCACCATCTTTGAAAGCGTTGGCGGCACTGCCCGACATGAGACGCTGAAAGCGGCGGATCTGCGGGACCGTTATCTGGATCGCCTTGCTGCGCGCAAGGATGCGTTGACCCAACTCTGCCGCGCAACGGGGTGGCAAATGGGCCTGCATCATACGGACGATAGCGCGCAATCGGCTCTGTTGTGGCTCTATCGCGCCCTGGATGGGGGCGTGCAATGACGGTTCTGGCGGGCATCGGCTTTAGCGCGCCGTGGCTGCTGCTGGGGCTTCTGACGCTGCCCATCCTGTGGCTGATCCTGCGCGCCGTTCCCCCTGCGCCGATCCGAAGGCTGTTCCCGGCGGTCACCCTGCTGCTTGGCCTGAAGGATGACGAAAGCGTTTCGGACCGCACGCCATGGTGGCTGTTGCTGCTGCGGATGCTGGCGGCGGCGGCGATTATCATCGGGCTGGCGGGGCCGGTGCTGAACCCTTCACGGGATGAAACCGGGTCAGGGCCGTTGTTGCTGGTGCTGGATGCCAGTTGGGCGGGTGCGACACGCTGGTCTTCGACGCTCGATCAGATTGACGCGCAGTTGACCGAGGCCGGTCGCGCGGGCCGCCCCGTCTCGATCCTGCGCCTGACAGAGCCTGAGCCGACCGTGTTTCAGGCTGCCGAAGCGTGGCGTGGCCGTCTGCCCGGGCTGACACCGGCGCCCTGGCAACCCACAGAGGCGCAGATTGACCAGACACTGGCCGCGTTGGATCAGGTTGATGGCGGCTTTGACACCCACTGGTTCAGCGACCGGCTGTCGTTTGGCGGGCATGACCGCCTGATCTCGGCCTTGCAGGCGCGCGGGGGTGTGACGGTTTACCAATCCGCTGCACCTGTGACTGCAATCCTGCCCGCCACTTATCAGGACGGGGCAATCCAGCTCAGCGTTCTGCGTGCCAATCCGGGGCCGGCACAGACTGTCACTGTTCTGGCGCAGGGCCGCGATCCGGCAGGCGCGATGCGCGTGCTGCAATCCACGCAATTGGAGTTCGAAAGCGGCTCTGCACAGGCCCAAATCGATCTGGCGCTGCCCTCGGAACTGCGTGCCCGGATTACCCGGTTCGAGCTTCAGGGTGAACGTTCAGCCGGGGCTGTGACCCTGACAGATGACAGCTTGCGCCGACGTGAGGTGGCACTGATCGCCGGAACGCTGAATCGCGAAGGGCTGGAGCTGCTGTCGCCGCTGCATTACCTGACGCAGGTTCTGATCCCGACCGCCGATTTCGTCGAAGGCGGTCTGGCCGAAGTCTTGCCCGCCAACCCGGATGTGATCGTGCTGGCGGATGTGGCCAAACTGTCAGATAGCGAACAGGCCGGGGTGATCGAGTGGGTCGAACAGGGTGGCCTGTTGCTGCGCTTTGCCGGTCCGCGCATGGCGGCCAGCGATCTGGGGCGCGATACCGAGGATGCCCTGCTGCCGGTCCGCCTGCGCAGCGGCGGGCGCTCGGTCGGCGGCGCGATGAGTTGGGGCGAGGCGAAGGGGCTGGCTCCGTTCCCTGAGACCTCGCCATTCTATGGCCTGGAAATTCCCGGGGATGTGTCGGTGACCACTCAGGTCATGGCGCAACCAGACCCTAATCTGGCCGATCGCGTGATTGCGTCTCTGTCCGATGGTACACCTTTGGTGACGCGCAAGGCGCTGGGGCTGGGGCAGGTGGTGCTGTTCCATGTCACGGCGGATGCGGAATGGTCCAGCCTGCCGCTATCCGGCCTGTTTGTCGAAATGCTCGACCGGCTGGCCGTCGCGTCGGCGGCCAAATCGCGGCAAGAGGCGCAGATGCAGGGCACAGTGTGGGAACCGGTTCAGATTTTGGACGGGTTTGGCACTCTGACCGATGCGGGAACGCTGGCCGGGGTTGATGGGGTCGAACTGGTCTCGGGCCAGATCGGGCCCGACCTGCGTCCGGGGCTTTACGAGAGCGGCAAGCAGAAACTGGCACGGAATGTGCTGGCGGAAGATACCGTGTTGTCGCCCCCGATCTGGCCCGCAGATGTTCCGATCCGGGGGCAGGAGACCAGCGCCGAAACGCCGCTGGCGGGCCTGTTGCTGAGCCTCGCCCTCGTGCTGCTGACGATTGATGTGATCGCGTCGCTGGCACTTTCCGGGCGTCTGGGTCTTGCGCGTGCAACGGCGGTGGCATTGGGGGCGCTTCTGATCGTGCCGGATGCAAAGGCGCAGGCACCTGACGATACCGATCTCGCGCTGAATGCAACGCAGGAGCTGGTTTTGGCCCATGTGCTGACCGGGGACGCTCAGGTGGACGAGATCGCGCTGGCGGGGCTGCGTGGGCTTGTACAGACACTGCATTATCGCACATCTGTCGAACCTGCTGATCCGATCGGTGTTGATCTCGAACGGGATGAGCTTGCGTTCTTCCCGCTGCTTTATTGGCCGATCACGCCCGATCAGCCGCAACCTTCGGCCGAGGCCTATGCCAAGCTCAACGCTTATCTGCGGTCAGGCGGGATGATCCTGTTTGATACCCGCGATGCGGATATCGCCGGTTTCGGGGCCTCAAGCCCCAATGGGCGTAAATTGCAGCAGCTGGCAGGGCCGCTGAATATCCCTTCGTTAGAGCCTGTTCCGCGTGACCATGTACTGACCCGCACCTTCTATCTGTTGCAGGATTTCCCCGGCCGCTATTCCGGCACCGAGGTCTGGGTCGAAGCCGCGCCACCGGATGCCGAACAGATCGAGGGGATGCCGTTCCGCAATCTCAACGACAACGTGACGCCAGTGGTGATCGGCGGCAATGACTGGGCCGGGGCCTGGGCGGTGGACGGCAACGGGCAGGCGCTGTTGCCCGTCGGGCGCGGTTACGCGGGTGAGCGGCAGCGCGAACTCGCCCATCGTTTTGGTGTCAATCTGGTGATGCATGTGCTGACCGGGAACTACAAATCCGATCAGGTCCATGTGCCCGCCCTTCTGGATAGGCTGGGGCAATGACAGGAACCGTTATCTTTGATCCGCTGATCCCGTGGCCCGTGCTGGCTGTCGTGGCTGCGATTGCTCTGGCCGGGATTGTTCTGGCACTCTGGCGCGGGTTGATGGGCTGGGCTTTGCGCGGGCTGGCGGCCGTGGTGGTCCTGGCTGCGCTTGCGGGTCCGGTCTATCAGACCGAAGACCGCGCGCCGCTGACCGACATCGTGCTGATGCTGGAGGATGAGAGCGCCAGCCAGACGCTCTCGGACCGTGCGGATCAGACGAGCCGCACCGCCGACCTGCTGGCAGCCGAGATCGAATCGCGTGACAATACCGAGTTGCGCCGCATCCCCGTAGGTGACGGAGAGGGGGATGAAGGCACACAGGTCATGGCTGCCCTGAACGCCGCGCTGGCGGAAGAGCCCCGCGCGCGCATTGCCGGTATCCTCGTGATCTCGGACGGGATCGTGCATGACGCCGAACAGGCCCCCGACCTGCCCGCCCCGATGCATCTGCTGCAAACGGGCCGTGCCGCAGACTGGGATCGGCGCCTGATCGTGCGCAACGCCCCCGCCTTCGCGATTATCGGAGAGCCAGTCACCCTGACCCTGCGGGTTGAGGATACCGGCGCGGCCCCCGCAGGTGTCGCAACCGCTCCGCTTGAGATTTCGGTCGACGGGGCCGAGCCCGAACAGTTCACCATTCCCATCGGCATGGATGTGGAACTGCCGGTCACGCTGCCCCATGGCGGGCGCAACGTCATCCAGTTCACGGTTCCGCAGGCCGAAGGTGAGCTGACCGACCGCAACAATACCGCCCTGATCCAGATGAACGGTGTGCGTGATCGGCTACGTGTTCTGCTGGTCTCGGGCGAGCCGCATCCGGGCGGGCGCACATGGCGTAACCTGCTGAAATCCGACAGTTCCGTTGATCTGGTGCATTTCACCATCCTGCGCCCGCCCGAAAAACAGGACGGCGTGCCGGTGGATGAGCTGTCACTGATCGCCTTTCCGACCCGCGAATTGTTTCTGGAAAAAATCAATGATTTCGACCTGATCATCTTTGACCGCTACAAGCGGCGCGGCATCCTGCCTGCTATCTATCTGGATAATGTTGGCGACTATATCGTCAATGGTGGTGCGGTTCTGATCGCCGCGGGCCCCGATTTCGCCACTGCCGATAGCCTGTTCCGATCCCCGCTTGGCCCGGTTCTGCCTGCAAAACCAAGTGCGCGGGTGTTCGAAGAACGCTTTGTCCCGACTGTCACGGATCTGGGCCAGCGCCACCCGGTGACCACTGATCTGGGTGATGCTGAAACATGGGGTGCCTGGCTGCGCCAGATCGATGTCAGGCAAGAATCCGGTGATCTGCTGATGACCGGCGTTGACGAACGCCCGCTGCTGGTTCTGGATCGCGTTGGCGAAGGGCGCGTTGCCCTGCTTGCCTCAGATCACGCCTGGCTGTGGAGCCGGGGATTCGAAGGCGGCGGCCCGCAGTTGGAACTGCTGCGCAGGCTCGCCCATTGGCTGATGAAAGAACCCGAGCTTGCAGAAGAAGCGCTGTGGGCCGAAGCCAACGGTCAGTCGATGCGCATCATCCGTCAGACACTTGAGGATGAGGTTGGGCCCGTTACCGTCACCCGCCCTAACGGCGAAACGTTGGACCTCACGCTGAACGAGGTCTCGCCCGGTCGGTTCGAGGCGCAGTATTTCGGCCCTGAAATTGGCCTGTATCGCCTTGAAGAAGGCGCGCATTCGGCGGTGATCGGCCTTGGCCCTGCCGCTCCCAAAGAATTTGAACGGACAATCGCCACCGATGAGATTCTGAGCCCGGCTCTGGCCAGCCTGCGCGGTGGTGCCATCCGGATCGAAGACGGCTTGCCCTCAATCCGCGATGTCCGTGCCGGTCGGCCAGCAGCGGGCCGGGGCTGGATCGGGCTGACGCCACGCGACGCCTATGAAACCCGCGATGTCACTCAGGCCGGATTGTTGCCACCCTGGCTTGTGCTGCTGCTCGCCGGTGGTTTCCTGCTGGCCGGTTGGCTGCGCGAGGGGCGGCGCTAGCGCGATTTAAGCACTTTTTCACGCTCTCCCGCGATGCTGTCGCAGAACATCGCGGGAAACCCATCTATGAGCCTTGCAGAAAAACTGGCACAGGAACGGCGCGCGCGTCTGGCTGCGGAACGCCTGTTGCATCTCAAACAGGCCGAACTTTCGGCAGCTAACCGTAAACTGGGCCGCCACGCCATCGCCCTGACACGCCAGATCGATGAAACTCAGGCCGAAGTGGCGACGGTTCGGGATGAAAACGAAAAGGTCAAATCCGATCTGACAATGGCCCATGCCAAGATCGAAGTGGCCGAACGCCGCCTGTGGCATTCGATCCAGACCATCCCGGACGGGTTTGCCTTTTTTGATGGCAACAATACCCTGATCGGCGCCAATGCCGCCTATCTGAGCGTGTTTGACGGGCTGGAAGAGGTGGCACCGGGCATCACCTATCCGCGTCTTCTGGAAATCCTGACCTGCGAGGGGATCGTGGATATCGGTGCCGACCGGACCGAAGATTGGTTAGCCCGCATGCTGGACCGCTGGGCACAACCACATCCGGAACCGATGGTGATTCAGCTTTGGAATGGTCAGTATATCCGGTTGATTGATCAGCGTGGCCATGGTGGCGATGTGCTTAGCCTCGCGCTCAACATTACCGCGACAGTGCGGCATGAGGCCGAGCTGAACGCCGCCCGCGAACGTGCCGAGGCTGCGAATCGCGCCAAATCCGCCTTTCTGGCCAATATGAGCCATGAAATCCGCACGCCGATGAACGGTATCGTTGGTATGACCGAGCTGCTGACCGAGACCCCGTTGAACGAGGAACAGCGGCTCTATATCAGTACAATCCGCAATTCGGGCGAGGCGCTGCTGGTCATCATTAACGATGTTCTGGACTATTCCAAGATCGAGGCCGACAAGCTGACCCTGCACCCCGAACAGTTCGATCTGGAACGCTGTATTCTCGAAGTCGCAATGCTGCTCCAACCCAGCGTGCGCGACAAAGGGCTGACCCTGCTGGTGGATTATGACCTGTTCCTGCCAACGCTTTTCGTCGGTGATCCGGGCCGTATCCGGCAGATCCTGACCAACCTTGTGGGCAACGCGGTCAAGTTTACCGCGCAGGGTCACGTGCTGGTCCGCGTCACCGGTGTGCCTGACGCATCTGCGCAAAGCTGCGATATCCATGTGGCGATTGAAGATACCGGCATTGGTATCGAGGCAGACAAGATCGCCCATATTTTTGGTGAGTTCAATCAGATCGAGGATGCACAAAACCGTCAGTTTGAAGGCACCGGTTTAGGGCTGGCGATCACCAAGCGCCTGATCACCATGATGGGGGGGACCGTTTGGGTGGAAAGTGACGTGGGCCGCGGCTCATGCTTTGGCTTCCGTATTTCGCTGCCAACGGCAGAGGGTCCGCAACCGGCCCCGCCTGATCTGGCCGATCAACTGCGCCACGTGCTGTTGGTCGAGGATCTGGCCGTGAACCGGGCCATCCTGACCAAGCAGCTTGGCCGCCTCGGATCGCGGGTATCGGTCTGCTCATCCGGGGCCGAGGCGCTGTCGCTGCTGGATGACAGCATCGATCTTGTTTTGTGCGATCACGACCTGCCTGACATGGATGGCCTGGAACTTGCCACCACCCTGCGCGACAAAGGGTGGGGTGATCTGCCGGTTGTGGTGATGTCCTCCAGCCCCGGTGCCATCCATGTCGATCCGGCACATCGTTTGATTGACGGTGTGCTGCAAAAACCCATTCCGCGTGCCGAGCTCTATTCGCGGCTACAGGCCCTGGGTGCCCCCGTATTCAACCCCGACCGCCGGGAAGAGCGTGACACCAGGCCAAAAGCGCAGAAACAGGTCTCACCGGATCAAAGGCAGATGCGTGTTCTGGCAGCGGAAGACAACCGAACCAATCAGCTGATCCTGAAAAAGATGACCAAGGATCTGAACATCGATCTGCGCTTCGTCTGCAACGGGCTTGAGGCGGTTGAAACATTCGATACGTTTGCCCCGGACCTGATCTTCATGGATATTTCCATGCCCGGGATGGACGGCAAGGAAGCCACGGCAGAGATACGGCGGCGCGAAATAGGAACCAATCGGCGAACCCCGGTTGTTGCCCTGACCGCGCATGCCATGGCCGGGGATGATCAGGGGATTCTGGCCGCAGGGTTGGATCATTATCTGACCAAACCGCTGCACAAGAAACTGATCCACGACATGATCCTTCAGCACCGCCCGGATGGCGCATGCCCGATCATCGAAGATATTGAACCTGCAGGTTAAAGCGGTCTCTGAGTCACAGTCTCCCGGATCTCTTCATCTGGCCATAAATATCCCGGGGAGCGCGAGGGGCTGGCCCCTCGCTCCGCCCTGTCAGGCATGTCCACCGCTCATAAAGATGGTATTCAGGCGCCGTAGGGGCGCACAAAGACAGGTTTGTTTTCTTCTGACAGATCCGCGCTGTATTCATACCCGCCAGTGTCAAAATCCAGCAGGCCGCCGGGATCAGTCAGCCGATGCTGGATGATATAGCGCGCCATCGCGCCGCGTGCTTTCTTGGCAAAAAAGCTCACGATCTTCGGGGTGCCATTTTTGTCTTCCATGAAAACCGGCGTGACAACACGCAGCTTCAGCGCCTTCAGATCAACCGCGCCGAAATATTCCTGACTGGCGCAGTTCACCAGAATCTCGCTTCCCGTCTCTTCAGCCTGCGTGTTCAACGCCTTGCTCAACTGGTCACGCCAATATTCATACAGGTTTTTGCCCCGGCGGGTTTTCAGCTTGCTGCCCATCTCCAGCCGATAGGCCTGAATGGCATCCAACGGGCGCAATACACCGTAAAGCCCGGATAATATGCGCAGATGGTCCTGCGCCCAGGCCATTTCCTCGGCGTCCAACGAGGCGGCCTCAAGCCCCTGATAGGTGTCACCCGCAAAAGCCAGCGCGGCAGGTCGCGTCGTCTCCGCATTCGGAGCGTCCGCGAAGGCCCGGTACCGATCCCGATTCAGGCGGGCCAGATCATCGCTCAGATCCATCAGCTTTTTCAGATCGCCCAAGGTCAGGTTGCGCGCGGTTTTCGAGAGGCGGATGGCATCGTTCTGGAAATCTGGTTGCGTGACCGCCACATCCCGTTCTGCCCAGTCCAGCCGCTTGGCCGGGGAAATCACTACCAGCATATCCGTCCTCTTCGCTTGCCGTTCCCGCGCTATCTAGCCCGCCTGACGCAGCAGGTCCAGAAACGCCGCGCCAAACCTTTCGTGACGGCGATCACCCAGAACCTGTTCCATGCCGCGCGCATCATCCGGGCGCAGTTGCGCCACCTTTGCCAGTTGCGAAGCCGAGCAGCTGAGGGGTTTGTCGATCCCATCCGGGCCTCGGGCCAGATCATTCTGCAGGGCCAGCAGTTGATCGTAGATATCACCATGATCACGCCCGGCGAGTTTGCGGCGTGCGGGATGGACCGCTGCAACCTCACCCGCGATCACCTCAAGGAAAGTATTGCCATAGCGCTCCAGCTTTTTTGCGCCAACGCCACCAATCCGGGCCATGTCATCCAGTGTCACGGGGCGCTTTTCGGCCATTTCGATCAGCGTGCGATCCGGGAAGATGACATAGGCCGGAACCCGCGCTGATTCCGCCAACGCGCG
Organism: Rhodobacteraceae bacterium KLH11; assembly: GCA_000158135.1. GTDB lineage: Bacteria > Pseudomonadota > Alphaproteobacteria > Rhodobacterales > Rhodobacteraceae > Ruegeria. The sequence goes on along the minus strand of DS999531.1, from coordinate 918,870 downwards.
GCGTCTGGCCTTGAGTGCTGACAGCAGTGGTGCATCTTCCTCGGCCACCATCGCTTTGACGGCTGGCCTGCGACTGGCTTTGCGAATCGTATCCTTACGCAGACTGATCTGCGCCTCGCCTTTCAGGATCGGTCTGGCGGCTTCGGTCATGCGCAGCGCGCCGTAGCGTTCGGGGTCGGGGCGGATCAGATCATGGCCCATCATCTGCCGAAAGATCGCCTGCCATTGCGGGCGCGACCATTCCTTGCCAATGCCATAGGTGGATAAACCATCATGTCGGCGGGCACGAATTTTATCTGTTTCATTCCCCAGAAGAATATCGATCAGATGGCCTGCGCCAAACCATTCTTCGGTGCGCAGGATCGCTGACAGGGCCATGCGGACAGGAGTGGTGCCATCAAACACCTCAGGCGGCGTATCACACAGATCGCATTTGCCGCAGCGAGCGGTTTGTTCGCCAAAATAGCCCAGCAAGGTTTGGCGACGGCATTCCAGTGCCTCGGCCAGCCCCAGCAGAGCATTCAATCGCGCGTGATCAGCCATGCGCCGTTCCGGCGGGGCAAGCCCTTCATCAATCTGCGATCTGCGCAGGCGAATGTCGTCGGGGCCGAACAGGGTAAGGGTCTCGGCAGGGCCGCCATCGCGCCCGGCACGGCCGATTTCCTGATAATAGGCCTCGATGGATTTGGGCAGGTCCGCATGGGCAACCCAGCGGATGTCGGGCTTGTCGATCCCCATACCAAAGGCCACGGTGGCCACAACGATCAGCCCATCCTCGCGCGCGAACCGGGTTTCGACGATGCGGCGATCTTCGGCCTCCATCCCGCCGTGATAGTGACAGGCGCTGTGCCCTTCGGCGCGCAGAGCCTGCGCCAGCGCCTCGGTCTTGTTGCGGGTGCCGCAATAGACGATGCCGGATTGGCTTTTGCGAGCGGCTGCGAAATCGAGGATCTGTTTGCGCGGCCCGTCCTTGGCTGCAAAGGCCAGATGAATATTGGGCCGGTCAAACCCGCGCAGGAATTTGCGTGGAGCGGAGCCGTCAAACAGTTTCTGGACGATCTCATCCTGCGTTTCCGCATCGGCCGTGGCGGTAAACGCGGCCAAGGGTACATCCAAGGCGCGCCGCAGCTCTCCGATCCGCAGGTAATCGGGGCGGAAATCGTGGCCCCATTGGCTGACGCAATGCGCCTCGTCCACGGCGATCAGGCTGACATTGATCCGTCGCAACATGCCCAGGGCCGATCCGGCAGCCAGACGTTCCGGGGCCATGTACAGAAGTTTGAGCCGCCCCGCCTCCAACGCCTCCCACACCGCATCGGTTTCTTCCTGGGTATTGCCCGAAGTTAAGGCCCCCGCTTCAACACCTGCTTCCTGCAGCCCGCGCACCTGATCGCGCATCAAGGCGATCAGAGGGGAAATCACCACGGTCACCCCGTCGCGCAGCAGTGCGGGCAGTTGAAAACATAGAGATTTCCCCCCGCCCGTTGGCATAATCGCCAGCACGTTTTCGCCTGCCGTGACGGCATCGACAATCTCTTCCTGCCCGGGGCGGAAGGCGTCGAATCCAAAGACATCGCGCAGCAGGGGTGCGGAGTCGAACATCTGCGGGGTGGCCCTGTTTTATGGTTTATCTGCTCTTATGACAGGACCATCACATACTAAGATTTGGTGAACAAGAGGTCAGTAGAAATAGACCGCATTGTTGATCAGGACGATCCGCAGCGCGTAGACCCCGATCAGCACCACCAGCGGGGTCAGGTCGAGCCCGCCCATATTGGGCAGGATGCGGCGGATCGGGCCGTAAATCGGCTCTAACAAACGGTTCAGACCGTACCAGATTTGTGCGACCAGTTGCTGGTGCAGGTTCAGAACCTGAAAGTTGATCAGCCAGCTCATGATCACATGGGCCAGAATGATGAACCAGACAATGTCCAGGATCAGCAACAGGATTTGGATCAGCGACAGCATGGGGCCTCCGTTCGTCAATTGCCTGAGACCTAAGCGCCCCTGCAGCAAAGAGCAAGGCTGCGCCAACAGAACGCTTGCGAATTGCACCAAAGCCACGTCTTATGAAAGCAATAATAACAGGGGCAGAGATGGCAGAGATTTCCAGGCGCAGACGCATTTGGGGCTGGTGGTTTTTCGACTGGGCGTCGCAGCCCTATCACACCCTGTTGGTCACTTTCGTGTTCGGCCCCTATTTCGCCGGTGTTGCCGCCCAATATTATCTGACCTCGGGGCTGGCAGAGGAGGCCGCCAAGGCACAGGCGCAGGTTGTCTGGGCGAATGGCATGACCATTATCGGCCTGATCATTGCCTTTGGGGCGCCGCTTTTGGGGGCAATGGCGGATGTCTCGGGTCGGCGCATTCCATGGATTTTCGGGTTTTCAGTGATGTATGCGGTGGGGTCCGCCGCGCTGTGGTACACGATGCCCGATGGCTCGAACATGTGGCTGATGCTTTCGGCCTTTGGTCTGGGCTTTGTCGGGGCTGAATATGCGCTGATCTTCATCAACTCTCAGTTGCCTGATCTGGGGGATGACAATGAGGTGGGCGAGATCTCGGGCTCTGGCTTTGCCTTCGGCTATTTCGGAGGGCTGCTGTCGCTGGCCATCATGCTGGCGCTGTTTGTGGAACAGCCCAATGGCAAAACGCTGATTGGAATGGACCCTGCATTTGGGCTGGACGCGGCAACGCGGGAAGGAACACGCTTTGTCGGGCCGTTTACCGCGGGGTGGTTCCTGTTGTTCATGGTGCCCTATTTCCTGTGGGTCCGCGACGATACGGACAGCAAAAAACAGGGCAGTGTGGGCGAGGCGTTGCGCCTGCTGGGTAAATCTGTGGCCGCGCTGCGACACCGCGTGAGTCTGGCGACCTATCTGGGCTCGTCGATGTTCTATCGCGACGCGTTGAACGGGCTTTATACATTTGGCGGTGTCTATGCGCGGCTGGTGTTGGAATGGGACCTGATCAAGATCGGCGTCTTCGGCATCATCAGCGTTCTGGCGTCGGCCATCTTTGCCTGGATTGGCGGCAAGATGGATCGGAAATACGGCCCTAAACCGGTGATTTTGGTTGCAATCTGGGTGCTGATTTTCGTCTGTCTGACCGTGGTGTCGATGGATCGAACCCAGGTGTACGGGATCAGCCTGCCTGCGGGCTCGGGCCTGCCGGATATGGTGTTCTTTGGCTGCGGTGTTCTGATCGGCGGGATGGGCGGAATTCTGCAATCCGCAAGCCGCTCGATGATGGTACGCCATACCGATCCCGCAGCCCCGGTTGAGAGCTTCGGTCTATATGGTCTGTCAGGACGCGCCACCGCCTTTGCCGCACCTTTGTTGATTGGAATTGCCACAACCGCCACCGGTAGCGCACGTCTGGGGGTGTCACCGATCATCGGGTTGTTTATTCTGGGTCTATTCCTGATGCGCTGGGTGAAACCGGAAGGGGATCAGAGCAGATGATTTTATTACGTTTTCTGGCCGTTCTGGCCACTATGGCACTGGCGGGTACAGCGGGGGCGCAGCCTCTGGCCAAGCAATTGTTCGGGGCCCAGAAAGCAGGCTCGCAGCAAAAATCGGCCGCTTTCGGCAGTTATTCGCGCGGATGTGCCGCCGGATCGGTGCAATTGCCCGAGACCGGCCCGACATGGCAGGCGATGCGCCTGTCGCGCAATCGCAACTGGGGCCATCCGCAAGCAATTGACTATGTGCAGGACCTCAGCCGGTTTGCAGCCAAGCAGCCGGGGTGGAATGGTCTCTATATCGGGGATATCAGCCAGCCGCGGGGCGGGCCGATGACGTCAGGCCACCGCTCTCATCAGCTTGGGCTGGATATCGATATCTGGATGCTGCCGGGTGACAACATGCGCCTCAGCCGCAAGGCGCGCGAGAATATCTCGTCCATCTCGCTGCGCCGTGCCAACGGGGCCTATGTCAACGGTAACTGGACCAAACAACACCATGCGGTGCTGCGTGAGGCGGCCAAGGACAAACGCGTCGCGCGGATATTTGTGTTTCCCGGTGCCAAGGTTCAGATGTGTAATGACGAGAAAGGCAACAAGGCCTACCTTCGTAAGATCAGGCCATGGTGGGGGCATCACTACCACTTTCATGTGCGTCTGAAATGCCCCAAGGGCTCTAAGGGGTGCGTCAATCAGGATCCGCCGCCCAAGGGCGATGGCTGTGCCGAAGCGCGGCAATGGGTAAGCAATATCCTCAACCCGCCGCCGCCTGATCCAAACGCACCCGCACCCAAAAAACGCCGCGAGTACCGCCTGGCCGATCTGCCCCAGCAATGCGCCGCCGTCTTGCAATCCAACTGATTGCAGCGCTGCTGCTGATCGGACCGGTTCGGGCGGTAGAGCTCAAACAGGCTTCGCTGCTGCAAAGCTATGCGTGGCGCAATTCCGCAGACTGGTTTGGCGGGTTCTCGGCGCTCCATATCTCGGAGAACGGGCAGCACATGATCGCGGTCAGTGACCGGTCAAACCTCGTTGAGGCCCGGATTGATCGGGATGGGGCCGAGATCACCGGCATACGCATTCTGGGGCACTGGCCGATGTTGTCCAGCAGGGGGCGCATCCTGAGGGGCTGGGCAGGAGATTCCGAAGGTATCGCAGTGGCCCCGGATGGCAGCTATTACATCTCGTTCGAAGGCGTCCACCGGGTGGTTCACTACGCCGGGCCCGATGCCAAGGCACGGGTTTTGCCACGGCCCAAAGCGTTTCTTGATCTGGAGCCCAATGGCTCGTTCGAAGCGCTGGCGATTGATCGCCACGGGCGGCTTTATACGTTGACCGAGAAAAGCCGAACCGCACAGGGTGCCATCCCTGTCTATCGCTGGGATGGCGGTCGTTGGTCCTCGCCTTTTGTTCTGCCCCAGCGCGGAAAATTTCTGCCGGTCGCCGCTGATTTCGGCCCTGACGGGCGGCTTTATGTGTTAGAGAGGGCGGTCTCTTTCATCGGCTTCCAATCGCGCCTGCGACGGTGGCGCATTGCCGATGACGCCCCTCAGGCCGAGGAGGTCCTGTTTGAAACCGGTACCGGGGCTCACGACAATCTCGAAGGTCTGTCCGTCTGGCGCGACATGCAGGGCCGCCTGCGCGCCACGATGCTATCGGATGACAACTTCCTTGCGCTGCAGCGCACGGAACTGGTCGAGTATCTGCTGCCCGATTGACAGATCACCCACAACGGTCTAAACGCACAGCTTGCCTTGGGATGATCCCGGGGCCAAGTCGCCGCTACCTTGTCAAAACGGGCATCTGAACATGCAACGCAGCTTTATTCCCGGCATCCTTGCCATGGCCACCATTGTCGTGGCCTCAAATATTCTGGTCCAGTTTTTGGTCTTTGATGGTCTGTTAACCTGGGGTGCTTTCACCTATCCGCTGGCCTTTCTGGTCACTGACATCATGAACCGGGTCTATGGCGTGGCCTCTGCCCGCAAAGTGGTGTTTGCCGGGTTTATCACCGGCATCATCTGCTCGCTGATCGGCAGCCAGATCATGCTGCAGGGCGATGGCTTCACCTATGCCGCCGTTCCGCTGCGCATCGCCGTGGCATCGGGCACAGCTTTCCTGATCGCGCAATTGACGGATGTGACGATCTTCAACGCCATGCGTGGCGGTCGCTGGTGGCGTGCACCACTGGTGTCCACGCTGGTTGGCTCGGCGCTGGATACGGCGATCTTCTTTACCCTCGCGTTTTCGGCCTCGGTTGCCTTCTTCGGCGCAAATGCAGACGCCGCCATCAGTTGGGCGTGGGAGCCTGTGCCGTTTATGCTGTCCGGCCCGATGGCGCCCCTGTGGGTCACGCTGGCATTCGCTGATTGGCTGGTGAAACTGTCGCTGGCATTGATCGCGCTGGTCCCGTTCAAGGTGATCGTCGCGCGCCTGACCGTACAGCCTGCCTAAAAAAACGCTTTGAGATTGGCACAACTTGTGTCACGCTTCTTTTCAACCGCAACAGATAGAAAAGGAGGTGATCCAGTGTCAAGAAAGAGATTGGAGAGAGGTGTCGGAACAACCGGGGGGATCGCCTGCTAGGGCAGCCCTTGGTGGGGCGCACGCCCCGGCTGGTCGATTGATCTAACCGACCCGACCTCCTGAACTTTCGAAGGGCCGTCCCATCGGGGCGGCCCTTTCTGTTTCCATAATGCCCCTGTAAGGTCCGGCCCATGTTGCGCATCACCGATGATATCGCCCTGCAGGACTGGGAAATGACCGAAAGCTTTGTGCGCGCCTCCGGCCCCGGCGGGCAGAATGTCAACAAGGTCTCAACAGCCGTTGAATTGCGGTTTGAGGCTGCGCGCTCGCCTTCCTTGCCCGACCCGGTCAAGAACCGGTTGAAACGGCTGGCCGGACGCCGCTGGACCAAGGAAGGCGCGATCATCATTCAATGTGAAGAGACGCGCTCTCAGGCGCGCAACCGTGAACTCGCGCGGGAACGGCTGGCCGAGCTGATCACCCGCGCGCTGATCAAGCCCAAGCGCCGGATCGCAACAAAACCCACCTATGGTTCGGTCAAACGGCGGCTGGCGGCAAAAAAGGCGCGCTCGGATGTTAAGGCGCTGCGGGGCAAAGTATCGGATGATTGATCTGGCAGTTTCTCTGCGCCTTGTTACTCTGCCATGTAAGCAAGCGCAGGAAAGGCAAAATCATGAGGCTTGAGGGGAAAACCGCGATTGTCACAGGCGGCGCATCGGGCTTTGGTGCGGGGATCGTGCGAAAGTTCCTGTCAGAAGGCGCGCGTGTGATGATTGCGGATATCAATGGTGACGCCGCTCAGGAAACGGCCGCCACGCTGGGGCCCCGCGCCCTCCCTCAGCAGGTTGACGTATCGGACGCGATATCTGTTCAGGCCATGGCAAACGCAATGACCGAAGCTTTCGGTCAACTCGATATTCTGGTCAACAACGCGGGCGTGACCCATCTGCCAACACCGCTTGAAGATGTCACCGAGGATGATTTTGACCGGGTCTGCAATGTGAACATGAAATCGGTTTACCTGACCGCGCGCGCGTTTGTACCGGCCATGAAGGCGCGTGGCGCAGGTGCAATCCTGAATGTGGCCTCAACGGCCGGGCTGTCTCCGCGCCCTGATCTCAACTGGTACAACGCCTCCAAGGGCTGGATGATTACTGCGACCAAGACGATGGCGGTGGAACTCGCCCCATCCGGTGTGCGGGTCAATGCGATCTGCCCGGTGGCAGGCGAAACGCCTCTGCTGAAATCCTTCATGGGGGAAGACACGCCCGAAATGCGCGCCAAGTTCCTGTCGACCATCCCGCTGGGCCGCTTCTCAACCCCCGAAGACATGGCCAACGCCGCCTGTTTCCTGTGCTCGGATGAGGCCAGCATGATCACCGGCACCGCCCTCGAAGTGGACGGGGGCCGATGCATCTGATCCATCTCTTCTTCTGTTCAAAAATACCTCCGCCGGAGGCAGCGCGCCAAAGCGCGCTTTGTCCACAATGACCGAGACGAAAATGACCCCCGGGCCCAGAAACCTGATCACCGACATTCCCGGCCTGAAGGTCGGCAATGCGCAGGACGAGGCGCTGAAATCCGGCACAACCGTGCTCACGGCGGATCAGCCTTTTACCGCGTCCGTCCATGTCATGGGTGGCGCGCCGGGGACGCGGGAAACCGATCTGCTGGCCCCTGACAAATCCGTCGACCGGATAGATGCGATCGTTCTGTCCGGTGGCTCGGCCTTTGGGCTGGATGCCTGTTCGGGCGTATCCGATGCCATGCGGGCCCAGGGCCGCGGGTTTCAGGTGGGGCAGGCGCGCGTCCCCATCGTGCCGGGTGCGATTCTGTTTGACCTGCTCAATGGCGGAAACAAGGATTGGTCGGAAAACCCGTATCGTGCCTTGGGGCGCGATGCATTTCTTGCGGCCTCGCAACAATTTGATCTGGGATCTGCAGGCGCCGGAACCGGCGCTTTGGCGGCGATGCACAAGGGGGGATTGGGGTCTGCATCTTTGATGTTGGAGGACGGTATAGCCGTAGGTGCATTGGTCGCGGCCAACCCGCTGGGCAGTGTCACCACACCGGGGGATCGCCATTTCTGGGCGGCGCCCTTCGAGATCGGAGCAGAGTTCGGCGGGCGTGGGCCCGACCCATCATCTGGCCTCGGGCGCATCCACGTAAGCCGCAAAGCGCAGGCGATGCACCCGGCCGCGCCAGATAGTACGAATACGACGATAGCCATCGTCGCAACCAATGCAGCCTTGATCAAATCGCAATGCAAGCGACTGGCGGTTGCCGCCCATGACGGTATCGCGCGCGCGATTGTTCCGGCGCATACACTGGGCGATGGTGACCTTGTTTTTGGTGTCAGCACCGGTGCGTGCCATGTAGATCCCGCAGCGATGGCGATGATCGGACATGCGGCGTCGCTGTGTCTGGCCCGGGCCATTGCGCGCGCTATCTATCTGGCATCACCCCGCGCTGATGATCTTTTGCCCTGCTGGTCGGACCAACACGGCACGAGCTAACAGCGAGCCAACAAGCGCTGTGACACAATGCCATCGCGCGGCAATCTGCACGTTGACTTTCGGCAGTGCCAGCGCTCCATTCTGTGCAGCCAATTCGTATCGGAGCTAAAGTTATGAATCGTATCCTTGCCACCGCAATTGCTGGCCTGCTGGCCCTTCCTGCTTATGCTGAAGGCGATGCAGATGCAGGTAAGAAAGCCTTTAACAAGTGCAAATCCTGCCACCAGATCGTCGACCCTGCTGGCGAAGTGATTGTCAAAGGCGGCAAGACCGGGCCCAATCTCTATGGCATTGCCGGACGTACAGCGGGTACTGTCGAAGGCTTCAGATATGGCGACAGCCTTGTCGAGGCAGGGGAAAAAGGGCTGGTCTGGGATGAAGAGACATTTGTCGCTTATGTTCAGGACCCAAAAGCGTTCCTTAAGGATTATCTGGATGAAACCTCGGCCAAGTCCAAAATGACCTTCAAGCTGAGGAAGGGCGGGGAAGATGTATACGCGTATCTCGTGAGTGTTTCTGGCGAATAACCCCGCTGAAATCATCTGAGACCAGGTGCAAAAGGCCGCAGCCCCTGCGGCCTTTCGTGCGGTTGATCGGGCCTCCGATCAGCGCCACTTTGGGCGCAACACGGCAATGTGATCCGACAACAGGAGACAACGGATGGGCATCATGATCCCGGCCTGGGTCGATGGCGAGCTTACGCCCGTTGATAAGCTGGAGGCGCATGAGAAAGGTCTGCGGCACAAGGCCGTGTCTGTCTTTGTTGTCCGGGGCACCGAAATCCTGCTGCAGCAGCGCGCGCTGGGCAAGTACCACACGCCTGGCCTGTGGGCGAACACCTGCTGCACCCATCCTGACTGGAACGAATCTGCCTCGAACTGCGCGGTGCGTCGTCTGCGCGAGGAATTGGGGATTACGGGGCTGTACCCCGAATATCGCCATCGGCTGGAATACCACGCGGATGTGGGCAACAACATGATCGAGCATGAGGTGGTCGATGTCTTTCTGGCCCATGTGCGCGGACCGCTGAAAATCGAGCCTAATCCGGACGAAGTGATGAATATCCGCTGGATCGACTATCACGATCTGCTGGCCGAGGTGCGGCGACATCCAGACCGGTTTACCCCGTGGCTCAAGATTTACCTGCACAATCACGCGGACACGATTTTTGGTCCCGACCTGATTATCTCGGCCAATTCCTAGGCTCGTCTTGCAAGGCGCGCTCAAGCGGCATAGATCATCGCGTCATGGCCAAGCAAAAGCAGAAAACAGACCCGAACTACAAAGTCATCGCCGAGAACCGGCGTGCGCGCTTCGATTATGCAATCGAAGAGGATATCGAGTGCGGCATCGTGCTGGAAGGGTCCGAGGTCAAATCCCTGCGTGTGGGCGGGTCAAACATCGCTGAAAGCTATGCCTCGGTTGATGACGGAGAGCTGTGGCTGGTCAACAGCTACATCGCGCCATACGAACAGGCGAAGGTTTTCAAGCACGAGGAACGCCGCCGTCGCAAGCTGCTGGTGTCCCGCAAGGAATTGTCGAACCTGTGGAACGCGACCCAGCGCAAAGGCATGACGCTGGTGCCGCTGGTTCTGTATTTCAACCACAAAGGCCGGGCGAAGCTGAAGATTGGCATCGCCAAGGGTAAGAAGCTGCACGACAAGCGCGAAACGCAGGCCAAGCGTGATTGGTCACGTCAGAAGCAGCGGCTGATGAAAGATCACAGCTAGAAAGCCATGGCCGCCTGAACAGCCCGCTGCCAGCGCGCATAGGCCGTATCGCGATCCGTTTTGGCCATTTCAGGCTCAAACCGGCGATCCAGATCCCAGGTCGCGGCAAACCCGGCCTGATCGGGGTAAACACCTGCTTTCATCCCGGCCAGCCATGCGGCGCCCAGTGCCGTGGTTTCCTGCATTACCGGCCGATCCACCGGCGCGCCCAGAATGTTCGAAAGCCCTTGCATGGTCCAGTCCGAGGCGCTCATGCCACCGTCGACGCGCAGGATTACATCTGCCTCGGCCCCCCAATCCCCCTGCATCGCGTGCCACAGATCACGGGTCTGGAAGGCGATGCTTTCCAGTGTGGCCCGGGCGATCTCGGCCCGGCCGGAATTGCGGGTCAGGCCAAAAACCGCGCCGCGGCAGTCGGGCTTCCAATAGGGCGCGCCAAGCCCGGTGAAGGCCGGAACCAGCACCACATTCTGGGTGGGATCGGCCTGTGCTGCCAATGTGCCGCTTTGTGGAGCCGCGTCGATGATCTGCAACGCGTCCCGCAGCCACTGAACCGCAGCGCCGGCAATGAAGATCGAGCCTTCAAGCGCATAGGTTCTCTGCCCCTCCAGCTGATAGGCAATAGTGGTCAGAAGCCGGTTTTTTGAGTCAACCGGTTTGCCGCCTGTATTGAGCAATGCGAAACAACCCGTTCCATAGGTGGATTTCATCATTCCGGGCTGGAAACAGGCCTGTCCGATCGTCGCGGCCTGCTGATCCCCTGCGACGCCCAGGATCGGGATGGAGCCACCGAACGCGCTGGTCGCGCCGAAATCCGATGCGCAATCCTGCACCTTGGGCAGTATCGTGGCGGGTATGTCCAGGAGATCACAAATCTCGGTGCTCCACACGCCTTTGTGGATGTCGAAAAGCAGGGTGCGGGCGGCGTTGGTGGCGTCGGTGGCATGGGCACGGCCTTCGGTCAGACGCCAGATCAGGAAGGTGTCGATGGTGCCGAACAGCAGTTCTCCGGCAGCGGCGCGGTCGCGGGCACCGGGGACGGTATCGAGCAGCCATTTGACCTTGGTGCCCGAAAAATACGGATCCAGCAGCAGGCCGGTCTGCGCGGTCACGTCATCCTCGCACCCGGCCCTGCGCAGACGATCGCAGATTTCAGCGGTGCGGCGATCTTGCCATACAATGGCATTGTGAATGGGCGCACCGGTGGTGCGGTCCCAAATGACGGTGGTTTCGCGCTGATTGGTGATTCCGATCCCGGCAATCCCGGCGGCGGTGATCCCAGCCGCTTCCATGACCTCGCGGCAGACGGTCAGGACGCTTTCCCAGATCTCTTCGGCATCGTGCTCTACCCAGCCTTCCTGTGGGAAATGCTGTGTGAACTCACGTTGCGCGGTTCCGACGCGCTGCATGTTTGCGTCAAACAGAATGGCGCGTGATGAGGTCGTGCCTTGATCGATTGCCAGAATATAGGTCATGCCTGCACCCCTCTCGCCTTGGTTTGCAGGACTTTAGCGCAAACACCGACAAAACCGCCAGAGGCGAATTACGCCCGTGAAACCGGAAGATTGTCGATCAATCGCACCCCATCGACCCAGGTCGCAACGAACAGCCGGGCAGGGCGATCCGCGTGGGTCAATGGCTCCAGCGTCTCCGCGCAGCGCAGCTGGATATATTCCACCTCGGTGAAACCGGCGGATCGCAGATCAGTGTCTGCCTGCGCGGCCAGTGTGTCGAAGGCCGCACCACTTTGCACAGCTTGCACCAACGCCCGCATGATGTGGTGTTTTTCAGCAGCAACCCGCAATCCATCAGCCGAGAGCCTTTGATTGCGCGATGACATGGCAAGACCCGACGCCTCGCGCACAGTCGGGCAGCCAACAACTTCAATCGGGATATCCAGATCGCGGGCCATCCGGCGCACGACCATCAGCTGTTGATAGTCTTTTTCCCCGAAATAGGCCCGATCCGCCTGTGTCTGCAGGAACAGCTTGGCGACAACCGTGGCCACGCCGTCGAAGTGGCCGGGGCGGAACTCACCTTCCATCACATCCGTCAGCCCCGCCACTGAAACGGTGGTGGCAAAGCCTTGCGGATAGATCTCTGCAGGGTCAGGCACATAGATCGCATCGACCTGAAACGGGTCCAGCTTTTCAGCATCTTCAAATTCGGTCCGCGGATAGTTTGCCAGATCTTCAGGATTGTTGAACTGTTTGGGGTTCACAAAGATCGTCACAATGACCCGGTCCGCGCCAGCCTTGGCGGCCTCGACCAGTGACTGGTGGCCCTGATGCAGTGCTCCCATGGTGGGAACGACACCGATGGTCTTGTTGTCGCGATGCCACGCAGCGGTCAGCGCACGCAGATCGGACAGCTTGCGCAGGATTGGTGCGGTCATGATTTGGTGCTTTTGGATGGGGGCTGGTCTGCAAACATATGTTCATCTGCCGGGAAGTTGCGCGCGCGAACTTCGGCGGCGAATTCGGCGATTGCAGCCTCGGCTTGCGGCCCAAGTTCGCCATAGCGTTTTACAAATTTCGGCTTGAAGGCGGTGAAGAAGCCCAGCATGTCGTCCACCACCAGAATTTGCCCATCGCAGCCGACGGACGCCCCGATACCGATGGTCGGGATCGGAACCTCATGCGTGATCTGGTCTGCCAGACCTTGCGGGACCTTCTCCAGCACAATGGAAAACGCCCCCGCATCCGAGACAGCGCGGGCATCGGCCAGCACGGCCTCGGCCTGCGCGTCGCGGCCCTGAACCTTGTATCCGCCCAGCGTGTTGACGGATTGAGGGGTCAGGCCGATATGCGCCATGACCGGGATGCCACGCCTGACCAGAAAGCGGATGGTTTCGGCCATCTCGACGCCACCCTCCAGTTTCACGGCGGCGGCCCCTGTTTCCGCCATCAGGCGGGCGGCGTTGCGAAAGGCCTGCGCCGGGCTTTCCTCGTAGCTGGCGAAGGGCATGTCGATGACCATCATCGCGTGCTGCAGACCGCGGGCGACGGCCTGACCATGCATGATCATCATCTCCATCGTGACCCCAAGGGTCGAGGTCAACCCATGCATCACCATACCAACACTGTCGCCGACCAGAACGAAGTCGCAATGCGCGTCCATCAACTGGGCCATCGGGGTTGTGTAGGCGGTCAGCGAGACCAGAGGTTCGGTGCCTTTTCGGGCGCGGATGTCCTCGGCATTCGGGGCTGTCTTGCGGGCGGTGGCGCTCATACTCGCTCCTCGCGGGTTCATTTTGCAGTGCGGCATATCAGATGCGACAGGGGTGAAGGAACCCCGGTTGCGCGAACAATCCCTTGATTGACCCGGGGTTTAAAGGGAGATTGGTTGCAGAGCGATCCGCGATCAGCGGGCCAACCTGTTAGAGTGGGGAGTGAATTCCATGAGAATGCGATCGGTTCGAACCTTGGCTTCTGCCCTTGCGCTCGGCGCGTCCCTGCTGGCGTCGCAGGCGCTGGCGAAATCGGACATCACGATAGCGATGCAGCTTGAACCGCCGCACCTGGACCCCACCAGCGCAGCCGCGCAGGCCATTGATTCGGTGGTATACACCAATATTTTCGAAGGTCTGACCCGGTTTATGGGCGATGGATCTGTGGCCCCGGGGCTGGCGGAAAGCTGGGAGATTTCCGAGGATGGCACTGTCTACACTTTCAAATTGCGCGACGGCGTGACTTTCCATGATGGGACGGTCATGGATGCCGAGGATGTGAAATTCAGCCTCGACCGGGCCCGCGCCGAAGACAGCGCCAATGCGCAAAAGGCACTGTTTGCAGGGATCGAGACTGTTGAGGTGGTCGATCCCCTGACAGTCCGGCTGACATTGGCCGAGCCAAACGGAAACCTGCTGTTCAATCTTGCCTGGGGTGATGCGGTGATTGTTGCGCCCGAGAGCATAGAGAACATCAAAACCAACCCGGTGGGCACTGGTGCTTTCACTTTCGGCAACTGGGTGCAAGGCGACAGTATTACGCTGAACCGCAATCCTGAATATTGGGGCGATCAGCCTGTATTAGAGACGGCTACGTTCAAATTCATCTCGGACCCGACCGCCGCCTTTGCCGCGATGATGGCCGAGGATGTGGATGTGTTCGATAATTTTCCGGCACCCGAAAACCTGCCCCAGTTCGAGGCTGATCCGCGCTTTCAGGTCCTTGTCGGCTCGACCGAGGGTGAGACCATCCTGTCAACCAATAACCAACAACCGCCTTTTGACGATATACGCGTCAGGCAGGCGCTGGCACATGCGATTGATCGTCAGGCCATCATTGACGGGGCGATGTTTGGTTATGGTACGCCCATCGGCACCCATTTCGCGCCGCACAACCCGGCCTATGTCGATCTGACCGGCAATTCGGCCCATGATCCGGAAAAGGCCAAAGCGCTGCTGGCCGAGGCCGGATTGCCCGAGGGGTTCCAGACCACACTGCATCTGCCGCCACCCTCTTATGCGCGCCGCGGGGGCGAGATCATTGCCGCGCAGCTGGCCGAGGTTGGCATCACTGCCGAAATCATCAATGTCGAATGGGCCCAGTGGCTGGAATCGGTGTTCAAGGGTAAGGATTTCGGCCTGACCATCGTCAGCCATACCGAACCGATGGATATCGGTATCTATGCCCGGCCCGACTATTACTTTCAGTATGACAGCAGTGATTTTCAGGCGGTGATGGCCATGTTGAACTCTACCACCGACCCTGCAGAGCGGGCGCGGTTGATGGGTGAGGCGCAACGCCTGATTTCGAACGACTACGTTAACGGATATCTGTTCCAGCTTGCCAAGCTCGGTGTGGCCAGGGCGGGTGTGCGGGGGCTGTGGGAAAACGCGCCCACGGCGGCGATTGATCTGAGCGCAATCAGCTGGGACGAATAACCGTCAGGGATTGAAGGAGGTCCATGTATGATCAGGTCCGCCTTTGCCGCGCTCATCCTCGCGGCTCAGCTTGTCACGGCGTCTGGGGCAGGGGCCGATACACCGCTTGAGCGGGCGGTTGAACTGTGGCTGCAGGGCGACGATATGCGGGCGCTGCCCATGCTGGCGGAACTGGCGGCTGAGGGCAATGCCGAGGCGCGTTTGCTGTTGGGCCGGATCGAGACGTCGGACCTTGGCCCATCGCCGTTTCGAAGGTCGCTGGAGCCCGCGCAATCACGCGAACTGTTTCGCCAGAAGGACTGGACCGCGTTCGGGCAGTCCTGGCTGACGGTTGAGGCCCGGGCAGGAAACCCGCTTGCGCAGGCTCTGTTGCGCGCCAAAACACCCGAGCCGGACCCGGGGTTGATTGTGGAACTCAACGCTCTTGGTGAATATCAGGCGAGTGATTATCCCACGCGGATCATCGCGCTTTATGGCGATGCGAAGATGCGAGAGAAACTGCTGGCCGAAAATGAGGTCATGGATGATCTGAGGCCTTATCTGACCTATCTGTCTTATCCCGAACCGCGTGGCGATGGCCTTGCCGCGTTGCGCCATATTCAACCTGATCCGGTTGATCTGAACTCGGAACAGGCGCTTGGGATGGCGGGTCTTCTGTCGCTGGGGCTTGGCTATGGTGATCTGTCCCCTGACAATCCGTGGCGGCCTGCCGTTGAAAACTGGTTGATGCAGTCCGAGGCGACCCGGCCTATCGCGCAGCTGTGTACTGAACACTGCGCGCAGCAAGCGCCTGATTGTGCTTTTGCTTTTCTGGCTCTGTCGGGCGGGTATTTCGAGGTCATTCGCACTGATAGCCCGTTGGAGAGGCTGATACCGCAGCAACAGTTTCTGGACAGCCCCCGCGCCCGGCTGATGGTCTTGCGCCGTGCAGCGTTGGCGCGCACGGAAACCAATCTTGAATGGCTGTCAGAAACCACCCCGGCGGCTCAGCTTTCAGCCTGTGCGATTGATCTGATCCGGCAAGAGCGGCAGGCCTATAAGTAGCGGTTGCGCCCGTGCGGCCCACACACTTAACCTGTTACCAATGCTACGCTATGCTCTCAAACGTCTGCTCTCGCTGATCCTGAGCCTGGCTGTCGCTTCGGTTGTTATCTTCACGGTAATCGAAGTTGCACCGGGGGATCCGGCCTCGTTCATGCTGGGGGTGAACGCGCAAGAGGATACTCTGGCCGCCTTGCGCGCGGAACTGGGCCTTGATGCCTCGAAGGTGCAACGATATTTCAACTGGGTTGGCGGGATGCTGGCGGGGGATTTCGGCACCTCCTACACCTATCGCACGCCGGTTTCGCAGATGATCGCAGATCGGTTGTGGGTATCGCTGCCTCTGGCGCTTTTTGCGTTGACCCTGTCCACGCTGATTGCCTTTCCGGCCGGTATCTATGCAGCGGCCCGCCGGGGCAAGCCGGGTGATCTGACCGTGATGGGGGCCACGCAACTGGGGATCGCGGTGCCCAATTTCTGGTTTGCGATGATGCTGGTGCTGATTTTCGCCATCAACCTGCGCTGGTTCAATGCCGGGGGATTTGCTGGTTGGGACAAAGGGTTCTGGACCGGCCTGCATTCGCTGACCCTGCCGGCCATTGCGCTTGCTCTGCCACAGGCGGCGATTCTGGCGCGGGTCATGCGTTCGTCACTGCTGGATATTCTGGGCGAGGATTTCATGCGCACTGCCCGCGCCAAGGGGTTGAGCCGCCGACAGGCCCTGTGGCGGCACGGCGTGCGCAATGCACTGATCCCGGTTCTGACCATCATCGGGCTGCAGTTTTCCTTTCTGCTGGCGGGGTCGATCATTATCGAACAGGTGTTTTACCTGCCCGGTCTGGGGCGATTGGTGTTTCAGGCGATCTCGGCCCGCGACCTGATCGTGGTGGAATCGGTTGTGATGCTGCTGGTCTTCGCCGTCATCACCGTGAACTTTCTGGTCGATCTGGCCTATGCCGCCGTGGATCCAAGGTTGAGGAGCCGGACATGAGCCGCAATCTGATCCTTGGTACAGCGCTGTCTTCGCTGGTGCTGCTGGCGGCGCTGATCTCATTTGTCTGGACACCTTATGACCACGCCGCGCTGAATATCCCCGACAAATTACAGGCCCCTGACACGCGCCACTGGTTCGGGACGGATCATTTCGGGCGCGACATGTTCTCGATGATCATGGTTGGCGCGCGCACCTCGATCGCGGTGGCGCTGGTGGCGGTTGGTATTGGCATGGCGTTGGGCGTGCCCCTTGGCCTGACTGCGGCCGCGCATAAAGGATCGTGGCTGGATGAGGTGATCATGCGTGGCAATGATCTGGTCTTTGCCTTCCCGTCACTGGTCATCGCCATCCTCATCACCGCTGTTTTCGGCGCGGGTGCCCTCAACGCGATCATAGCCATCGGCATTTTCAACATCCCCGTCTTTGCCCGCATCACCCGTGGCGCGGCACTGACCTTGTGGGAGCGCGAGTTCATCCTAGCCGCCCGTGTCTCGGGCAAAGGGGCCGCCCGTATTTCGGCCGAGCATATTCTGCCCAACGTCGCCAACCTGCTGATCGTGCAGGGCACCATTCAGTTCAGCCTCGGGATACTGGCCGAAGCTGGCCTGTCTTATGTCGGTCTGGGCGCGCAGCCCCCCACGCCAAGTTGGGGCCGGATGCTGGCGGATGCGCAGACCATGGTCAGTTTTGCCCCGCATTTGGCTCTGATTCCGGGGCTGGCGATCATTGTGACCGTGCTGGGGCTGAACCTGCTGGGCGATGGTTTGCGCGATTGGCTGGACCCTCGTATCAGGGTGGCCCGCGCATGAGTTTGCTGGACATTCAGACCCTCTCACTCGCGATCCACGGGACGCCGATCCTGAAACAGGTCAGCTTGGCTGTCGCACCCGGAGAGATCGTTGCGGTGACCGGCGAAAGCGGATCGGGCAAATCCATGACCGCGCTGGCGATCATGCAGCTTCTGCCGACCGGGGCCGAGGCCCAGGGCACGATTATGTTGAATGGTCACAATGTGCTGGATCATCCCGAGGCCGAGATGTGTGCCTTGCGCGGGGCCGCCATCGGGATGGTGTTTCAAGAGCCGATGACCGCGCTGAACCCGGTCCGGACAATCGGCGATCAGGTGGCTGAAACCATTCTGATCCACAAGGCGATGCCGTCCGCGCAGGCCAGAGAACGCGCGCAAGAGGTTCTGATCCGCGTCGGCCTGCCGCCGGATCGGTTTCCGATGTCTCGCTATCCGCATGAGCTGTCTGGCGGGCAGCGCCAGCGTGTTGTGATCGCGATGGCCATCGCGTTGCGTCCGCAACTTCTGATCGCGGATGAACCGACCACCGCACTGGATGTCACCACGCAGGCGCAAATTCTGGAGCTGTTGAAAGGGCTGGTGGACGAATACGGGATGGGGCTGCTGATGATCACGCATGATCTGGCGGTTGTCTCAGAAATGGCCGACCGGATCGTGGTGATGCGTCAGGGTGAAGTGGTTGAAACCGGCCCGACTGCGCAGCTGCTGCGCGACATGCAGCACCCTTATACGCGCCTGCTGTTCGAAGCTTCGGGTCATCAGGTCATCCTGCCCGGTGCGACCTCACAGCGCCCGTTGCTTGAGGTGACAAATGTGGCGCGCGATTATCGCCTGCCGCGCGAGGGTTTGTTCGATGCCCTCGGCCATCACCGCGCCGTTGATGGGGTCAGCTTCACGCTGAACCGGGGTGAGAGGTTGGGCTTGGTCGGTGAATCCGGATGTGGAAAATCGACCCTAACACGCGCAATTCTGGGTCTTGAAGAGGTTCAAGAGGGGCGTATCCTGCTGGATGGTCAGCCGGTTTTTTCTGGTCGCAAACCCAATCCGGCGGCGCGCCAAAAGATGCAGGTGGTGTTTCAGGACCCCTATGGTAGCTTCAACCCGCGCCATCGGGTCTCACGCCTGATTACCGAGCCCTTTCACGCGCTCGACACGCCCCCAAGAGGAACCCAGCGTCAGGATCGCATTGCCGAAATGCTGACTGCCGTCGGTCTGCACCCCAATGATGCCCATAAATACATCCACGAGTTCTCAGGAGGGCAACGCCAGCGTATCGCCATTGCGCGCGCCCTCATCACGCGGCCTGAGTTGATCCTGTTTGATGAGGCCGTCTCGGCTCTGGATGTGTCCGTCCGGGCGCAAATTCTGGACCTGCTGGCCGAGTTATGCGCGGCATATGACCTGACCTACCTGTTCATCAGCCACGATCTGAGTGTTGTGCGGACAATCACGGATCGCGTCATGGTGATGCGGTCGGGCCGGATTGTCGAGCAGGGCGAGACAGAGCGCGTTTTCACCAACCCGCAACACCCCTACACCCAAAATCTGATCGCTGCTGCCCCCAGGCTTCCCGAGTTCGGGAAGGGGGCAGCGCAGGTCAATTACCCATGTTAGAGCCGTATCTGGAGAGCTTGTCGTATGAAAAACCCGCTTTGGTTTGACCCCGGTCTTTGTCTGATTGGCGGTGCGTGGTGCCCTGCTGCAGGCGGTACTCTGCCTTTGATCAACCCATCTGATGGCACCGAAATCTGCCGGATCGCCAAGGGGGGAAGGCAGGACATCGATGCCGCTGTCCGGGCTGCCCGCGCTGCGGCCGAGGGGGGCTGGGGTCGTATGACCGCGCTGGAGCGGGGCCGCATTCTGACGCGGTTGGGGCAGCTGGTGCTGGATCGCGTGGACGATCTTGCGCTTCTTGAGGCGATGGATGTGGGCAAACCGCTGACGCAGGCGCGTGCTGACGCCGTCGCGCTGGCGCGGTATTGCGAGTTCTACGGGGGCGCTGCGGATAAGGTGATGGGCCAGACCATACCCTATCTCGATGGCTATACCGTTTACACATTGCGCGAACCGCATGGCGTGACTGGCCACATTGTGCCGTGGAATTACCCGATGCAGATCATTGGCCGTTCGGTCGGGGCGGCGCTGGCGATGGGCAATGCCTGTGTACTGAAACCGGCGGAAGAGGCCTGCCTGACAGCGCTGGCCTTTGCCCATCTGGCGCTGGAGGCTGGCCTGCCGGCCGGCGCGCTGAACGTTGTGCCGGGCTTGGGCGATGAGGCAGGCGCCGCGCTGTCGGGCCACCCGGGTGTGGATCATATCTCGTTCACCGGCTCGGTCGCGACGGGTGCGCTGGTGCAGCAGGCGGCAGGGAAAAATGTGGTCCCGGTCACGCTTGAGCTGGGCGGCAAATCTCCGCAGCTGGTGTTTGAGGATGCCGATCTGGACGCTGCGCTGCCATTTCTGGTGACTGCAGGTATTCAGAACGCGGGCCAGACCTGTTCGGCCTCTTCCCGTATTCTGGTGCAGCGCGGAATTTATGACGCGGTCAAATCACGCATGGCAACGGCGTATCAGGCGCTTACGGTTGGCCCGGCCATCCGGGATTTGCGTCTCGGCCCGCTGATCTCGAACCGTCAAAAAGAGATTGTGAATGGGTTTCTCAGCAAGGGTGCGGATCTGACGATTGCCGCACAGGGCCAGATCGCGGCGGACGCGCCGGGGGCCGGGGCTTATGTGCGGCCTACCTTGTTTTCTGACGTGCCGCCTGACCATATTCTGGCACGTGATGAAATCTTTGGCCCGGTGCAGGTTCTGATCCCGTTCGAAACTGAACAACAGGCTCTGACCATAGCAAACAGCACGGATTACGGCCTTGTCGCCAGCGTCTGGACGCGCGACGGTGCGCGTCAGATGCGGCTGGCCAAGGCACTGCGTTCAGGTCAGGTGTTCATCAATAACTATGGCGCGGGCGGAGGGGTTGAGCTGCCTTTCGGCGGTGTTGGAAAGTCCGGCCATGGCCGCGAAAAAGGGTTCGAGGCGCTTTATGGGTTTTCGCAACTGAAAACGGTGGCCGCCTGCCACGGTTAAACGATCACCTCGATCGCGTCCTGCGCGCCAACACCAAAGACCCGCTTGTAGCGATCAATCTGGTCTGCCGGTCCCATTGCCTTTTCCGGGTTGTCCGACAGTTTCACCGTTGGCCGACCGTTGGCAGAGATCGCCTTGCACACCAGAGAGAACGGTGCCAGCGCATCATCGGGCACAAGCCCGCGGAAATCATTGGTCAGCAGCGTGCCCCAGCCGAAGGACACATTGACCCGGCCTGCGAACTGGGTGTGCAACTCGTGGATTTTATCCACGTCCAGACCGTCTGAGAAGATGATCCGCTTTTGCGTGGGGTCTTCGCCGCGTGTTTTCCACCAGTCGATCGCAATCTCGGCCCCGGCAGCCGGGTCGCCGCTGTCGACACGGATGCCGGTCCAGCCTGCCAGCCAGTCCGGGGCGCGGTCCAGAAACCCTTTGGTGCCATAAGTGTCAGGCAGAATGATGCGCAGGTTGCCGTCATGCTCATCATGCCAGTCGCTCAGGACGTCATAGGGTGCCTGTGCCAATGCGGCGTCATCTTCGGCCAGTGCGGAATACACCATTGGCAATTCATGTGCGTTGGTGCCGATGGCCTCAACCTCGCGCCGCATCGCGATCAGGCAGTTTGATGTACCGGTGAAAGCCGGGCCCAGCCCTTCGAGCATCGCCTGCGCGCACCAGTCCTGCCACAGGAAGGAATGCCGACGCCGTGTACCGAAATCAGCGATGCTTAGCCCTTTGACGGACCGCAGCTGATCAATCTTTTCCCATACCCGCGTCATTGCACGGGCATACAGCACCTGCAGTTCGAACCGGCCCAGTTCGTTCAGCACAGCGCGCGACCGCAACTCCATCAACACCGCCAGCGCCGGGATTTCCCATAACATGACCTCATGCCACTTGCCCTCAAAGGTCAGCTCGTACTGGTCGCCGTTGCGCTCAAGGTGATAGGGCGGCAGGCTCAGGTTTTCGAACCACTCCATGAAATCGGGGCGAAACATCTGGCGTTTGCCATAGAATGTATTGCCGCGCAGCCAGGTGCTTTCCCCACGGCTGAGGCTGAGCGAGCGGATATGATCCAATTGTTCACGCAGCTCACCTTCGTCGATCAAACGGGCCAGCGGCACGTGATTCGACCGGTTGATCAGGGAAAATACCACGTCTGTTTGGGGCTTATTCCGAAACACTGACTGGCACATCAGCAGTTTGTAGAAGTCTGTATCGATTAAAGACCGGATAATCGGGTCAATCTGCCATTTGTGATTGTACACCCGTGTCGCGATGTCGACCATGGGGACCTCCTGCGATTTCCGTTGTTAGATCAATCGGCGCACCGATTGGCAAGAGTCGCTGGATTGGTAACAATGCCCATGACAAAACACATTACGGGCATATTATGAGTATCCCTCACGCTTTAGTGAGTTGTTGAGGGGGTGGGGATGGTAACGAAGGTTGAATATAGTGCATGAGTCTCGAGTACGATTTTGATATTGTTGCGATTGCTCCGGACGAGGTTGATCCCGAGCATGGTCATTCGGCAGTGACAGGGCGACCACCAGTGCGGGCGCAGTTCCGGAGTGTCAAAACAGCGGATGCGCTGCGTGCGGCCTCGCCGAAGATTCGCCGGATATTTCTGGAATCGGGCTTCAGCCTGGAAATCGGGGGCAGCAATCTTTCGGGCGGATATTTCCGGCCCGAAGATGCGGTGGATCGCAATCTGATCCTCAAACGGCTTTTTGCAAATATCCGGAATATGGGTGTGCAGGGCGAATACAGAGGTGAGTTTGATTTTCATCACTTTCTGGCCCATATCCGACGGGCGAAACCCGGCAACGTGGCGCGCGCAGCCTCAATGCCGCCACTGCAGCCGCCTGGTGCCCCGCCCGAACCACCAGAACGCCGAACGCTTGTGGGGCGTATAGGGTTTGCACTGGGGCTGGCTGTGATCCTGTTCGTGATTCTGAAACTGCTGGCGGCACAGGGCGCAGCGCCTTGACTGTCAGACCAGTGTGACGCCTGCGTCCCGCATGGCCTGCTGGGCTGCGGCCAGAGAGCCATCCATATCAATGGCGCGGCAAGCGTTGGTTTGGACGATCACATCAAACCCCAACCGGGCCGCATCGACGGCTGAATAATGCACGCAGAAATCGGTCGCGAGCCCGACCAGCGTCAACTGCGTGATACCGCGCGTTTGCAGATAGCCCCTGAGGCCGGTGGGGGTGGAGTGGTCATTCTCGAAAAATGCCGAATAGCTGTCGATGGCGCTGCGAAACCCCTTGCGGATGATCAGGTCGCCATCACTGCGCAAATCGGGATGAAAGGCTGCGCCTTCGGTGCCTTGCACGCAATGATCAGGCCACAGGACCTGCGGGCCATAGGGCATCTGGATCATGTCGAACGGGGCTTTGCCGGGGTGTGAACTGGCGAAAGAGGAATGACCCGTCGGGTGCCAGTCCTGCGTCAGGATAACGGCGTCGAAATCATCCATCATTGCGTTGATAGGGGCGACGATTTCATCCCCTCCCGCAACTGCAAGCGCGCCGCCGGGGCAGAAATCATTCTGAACATCGATAACAAGCAAGGCGTGTGACATACCGGGCCTCCATATGGTGCTGTATCGGTAGGACCTGTGGGGCGGGTCGTCAACGTGATCTCTTGTGTGTTTTTGCAGGGGGCGTTAGATCGCGCATATGTACACTATCGCCGCTCTCTATCATTTCACGCGTTTTGCCGATCCTGACGCGCTGCGCCCTGCCTTGCAGGCACTTTGCCGTGCGCAATCTGTCAAAGGAACCCTGCTGCTGGCACAAGAAGGGATCAACGGCACCATTGCGGGCCCCCGCACCGGGATCGATGCGGTTCTGGCGCATATCCGGGCTCTGCCGGGTTGCGCTGATCTGGAGTGGAAAGAGGCAACATCGAACCACCCGCCATTCGGCAAAATGAAAGTGCGCCTGAAGAAAGAGATCGTGACGATGGGGCAGCCCGACGTTGATCCGCGTGCCAGCGTCGGGAACTATGTCGAACCCGAGGATTGGAATGCGCTGATCCGCTCGGATGATGTTGTCGTGATTGATACGCGCAACGATTACGAAGTGGCGATTGGTACATTCGAAGGCGCAATAGACCCTGAAACCGCCAGTTTTCGCGATTTCCCGGTGTGGTGGCAGCAAAACAAAGACCGGTTTCACAACAAGCGCGTTGCGATGTTCTGCACCGGCGGTATCCGCTGTGAGAAATCTACCAACTACCTGCTGGGGCAAGGGGTTGAGGATGTTTATCACCTCAAAGGCGGCATTCTGCGCTATCTGGAAGAAATGCCGCCCGAGGACAGCACCTGGCAGGGTGAATGCTTTGTGTTCGACAACCGGGTTTCAGTCGGGCACGGGCTGGTCGAAGGGCCGCACAAGCTGTGCCACGGATGTCGCCGCCCGATCTTGCCCGAAGATGTGAAACGCCCCGAATACGAGCACGGCGTATGCTGTCATCAATGCATCAATGAGACATCTGAACAGGACAAGATGCGGTTTCGGGAACGTCAGAAACAAATCCAGCTGGCTCGCGCGCGGGGCAAGGAACATCTGGGAACGAGTTGAATTCCACTTGCAGACGGGGCCGGAAATCGGATGATTGCGATCAGGCAACCCCGGCGGAGCGCGAATGGCCCGAGAACCCAGAACACTGGATGAATGGAAATCTACCTTTCTGGCTGCGCTTGGTCTGGTTCTGGCCAGTTTTCTTGCGTGGTTCGGTTTGTCACGGCTGAATGAGACCGCCGCCGGGGATACAATCGGTACGTTTGCTGCTGTCGGATTGGTGATCTGGATGGCGTCGCAATCATATTATTACATGACGCAGGTGAAATCTCCGCGGCGCATGCTGTTTCTGATGGGGGTGTCCTTCATTCAGGTCGTGCCATTCCTGTTTGCAGCGGTCTATGGCGCGTTCGGGTATCAGGATCGGTGCGTGATCGGCGCGCAGGGCCCGGCCGATATTCTGTATTTCTCGTATGTCACATTCACCACGGTCGGATACGGGGATATGTCTCCGACCGGCTTGTGCCGCGGGTTGGCCGTGGCCGAGGCTGTAACAGGTTATATCCTGCTGGGCCTATTTGTCGCTGCTGCCGTGGCGCTTTATGCGCGCAACCATAGCGATTAGGGTGGCCTATTTATTCTGGTCAATCCAACACGACATCATGTGTTTGTCGCGAAAACACTCAGATGGGATCGGGCGGCGTTTACTGCGTGAGATGCGTTCAGCAAAGGCAACCTGTTTGCCGGTCGGGTAATTGGCAAAGGGCGAGGGATCATGCGGTTTATGTGCCGATATCCAGTCTGACAGCGATTTGCGGTCACGTTGTGCCTCAACCGGGATTTCAAGCGCCGATTGTTCAGCAATGGCACGGGCATAGCGCATCTGCCGGTCGGTCACGGGCAGCAAGTGGTAATCGTTACTGGGTGCGTCATACCAGCTTTGACGGGCAGCGTTCATCATGGCTCGAATACCTCCGTTCCGCCTCAGATATTTTTGCGGAACAAATATAGAACATTTTAGGAACTTTTTCAATATTTTCGCTGACAGAAGCACGTTTCGCACTCAGATTCAGCCAGCCTGTCCCGTCGTATTACGACCAACACCGCGCGTTTTTTCCCGCGTTTCTACATATTATGAAAGAATTCAGAGGTGTCTTTTCAACACACAGATACTCACGATCGCGCGGGTATTCCGGCGATTGGCGATGATCTGCTGACCCGTTTCCGAGTTACGGCGCTCTATGGGCCAGTTTTCAATGCCTTTGACACTGCCAGCTATGTGGCGAACGCTTCGGGGCGGTCTGGATCAAACGCTGATTTGATCTGACGGGCCAGACGCGCTTGGTGTCATGGCCTTTGATGTGGAATCGCGGGTCTGCTGACCACTGTTCGCATAAACCATGACCGTTAGTTCTGCACATCGCTTGCTACTAAATTCAGCATCTCAACAATCTGCAGGCGCGTCTTGGCGCTGTTTTTCAGCAGCCCCTCGGCGTCGGAAAGCGGCTTGTCCGGCTGTCTTTGGACCGGTTCGGCCAAGGATGCCTGAACCCGGGTGAGGGTTGCGAAGACATTTAACGATTCTTCATCAATATCATGGGTGCCTGCCAACCATGCGTAATGGTCAGCCGCTTCAACCTCACCAATTTCTTCCAACAGCCGCGCCGCAGCCTCGAAATCCTGCATCTGTATCATGGCTTGCGTCCGCAAGTCTTGAGCGGCTTCAGATTGATCCCCGGCGATTTCCAACAAGGCCTGACGGGGTCGGTCCTCTGACAAAGCCGCCCGCGCGCGCAGCTGTGCCCGTTTAACTGACATGCCCCGATCTTGTGAGCGGTTCGCCAATTCGTAGGCCGAGGCCGAGAAGCCCAGATCAGCAAGCCGTTCTGCCATGGCAACCGCTGTTTCGACGGTTGCAATTTTGCGGGTTTCGCCCTCTGGCGCTATGGCATACCGAAGAAAGGTGATGTCATCTGCGCGCTCTGCAAGCAGGTGCAACACCTGATCACGGTTGCGTTGCCAATCGCCATCCTCAGGCACGTCATCAAGGTGCTCTATCGCCTCTTCGAAATCTTGCGACAACGCCAATGCCAGAACATGTGTGCGTGCCATCATCGGGCCGAGTTCAGACTTTCGTAATTCACGCGCGTAGCTCGCTGCCAGATCCAGATCACGCGGTGTGACGGTGCCCCGATCCGCCCACCTTTTCTCAACCAATCGTGCCAGCGCCAATGGGGCCTCTTTCGCTGCGTTAGGGGCGGCTACGACTTCGGTCAGCAAGGTTTCGGCGGTCTCGGTCTCTCCGGCGGCTTCGGCGATTGTCGCTTTGGTCAGGGTCACATCGGGGGGATTTATCTGAAGAACACGCTCGATCGCGCGCAATATGCGCCGCGATGCCTCCAACTGATTGGCAGTAACCAGTATATCAGCCAGCTCCGGGCCGAGTTGCTGTCTCAGGTGAGGTGGAAGTTGGCTAAAGCTTTGCTCGATTGCGTTTAGTTGTGCGTCCGAATGCAATGATCCTTCAGTCAGCAATGCCCAAAGCGCGGTGAAACCGTCACATCTTTGCTGCCCTTCAAATGGGTTCGGTGTGGATGCAGGCAAGTTGTCCAGAGCAGCAGCAATGGCGGCAAGCCAGATCGTCTCTGGCGTGGGTTCGGGCAGTAAAGCCAGCATCTGAGTCGCTTCGATCCCAAAGCCGTAATAAGCATATAGCCGCGCCAGCTTTAGTGCCTTGCTCTGATCAACCCGGTCAAACTCTTGAAAAAGCCCGTTCCGCAGCGTGGCCACTTGCTCGGGGAAGGGTTCAGAACTTGCCCATGTCTCAAATGCCAGCGCGCTGTCGGTGATACATTCAGGTCGGGTGTCAAACTGTGGGATGGCAAGATTCGGGTGCCCCTGAACATTGTCCAACACGGAAGACACACGCAGGTTTGGCGTCAGTTCCCCCGTCGCCTGCAGCGGGCCGAAATCCGAGGAAGGTCTATGCCCCACATCCGCGAGTTCGAGGTCAACAATCTCTCGATCCGCGCTTTGCAGGATGCGTGACATCAGTTGATCTTCGAAATTCCGGTGGCTCAACTGCAGCAGCGGCAACACCAGCCCACTGGTCGGGAGTTCTCCGGGCAGTGGTTTGGTCACCGCAGTGTTGATCGGTAAATCTGGTATGGTTGCTTTGGTGTTTTCGGTGGGGATTAATTCACCGGGCGCGATGTCGACGACGACCATGGTCTGGCGATGCAGAAAAGCTGTTGCAACGCATTTGCAACCAAAGACCAGATCCAGTTCCGCACCGGGCTCAGATTGGCTGAGCGATTGCAGCCGGGTTCCGGACAGGCGGCTGAAAACGGCACTTGTGTCAAAAGTAACACCGTTTATCGCGATGCTTAGGCCCGCACCGCCCTGGCGTTGATCCAGTGCCCAGCCTGTGCCGGTCGGCACCTGGATCACAAGGCGCGTATAGCCATCATGCTCGCCGGACCGGACAGGCAAAGCTTGCGCATATGCATCGGTGCCGATGGTGATCAGGATCAATATCAATGCCCGGATCATGCTGCCGCCTGTTTGAGTTCTTTCAGGGCGTCTTCGAGCTCGGAAAAGCCGGGGCGATTGTGGGTTGGCGTGTTCTGGCGGCCAACCTCGATGCACATGGCAGCGTTATGATTGTGCAGATTTGCGACCAGAACCTCTTTGATCAGCTGGTAAAAGTGGTTGTCTTCCTCGACCACGGTTTTCAGCTTTCCGGCGAATGGTCCCACAAGCCCATAGGCGAGAAAGACACCCAGAAATGTTCCAACCAGCGCGCCGCCAATCAGTTTACCCAGCACTTCCGGCGGCTGATCGATCGAGCCCATGGTCTTGATCACACCCAGAACGGCGGCCACAATCCCCAGCGCGGGCAACCCGTCGGCCACCGTTTGCAGCGCGTGGCTGGAGTGCATGGCGTGGTGAAAATTTGCCTCCATCCGCTTTTCCAGCACCTCTTCGACCTGATGCGGGTCGTCATAGTTCATGGCGGCCGAACGCATGGTATCGCAGATCAAGTCAACTGCCTCTTTGTCGGCCTGTATTTTGGGGTAGGCTGAGAAAAGGGATGAGTTTTCAGGCTCTTCGATGTGCTGCTCCACCTCGACAGGGTTGGCGCGCGCGATCCGGATCAACGAGAACAACAGGCAAAGCAGATCGCGATAGTCTTCGGGCTTCCATTTCGGGCCCTTGAACACCTTGCCGATATCTTTCGCCGTGTGTTTGACGCCACCCATATCGTTGCTGATCATAAAGGCGCCAACGGCCGCACCGCCGATCATCATCATCTCATAAGGTAGCGATTTCATGATGATAGCCATTTTGCCGCCTGCAGCAAGATAGCCGCCGAACACCATGGCAAAGATGACGGCAATTCCAATGAGTCCGATCATGAAAGGCCTCCGGAGGTTGGGATATCGGGATGGGTGAACATGGTGGTTATTCCTGCGGGGCGGCGGCGTTGCGCCCGGCCATGACGACGCTGATCGTATAGGCGACTTCGGGGCTGAGCCCGGCCATTACATTGGCCGCGGCCTCGGGTGGCATGCGTGACAGGAAGCCAGCGGCAAAAACGGCATCCATCGTCTCGAACAGGGCGGCAGCGTCCTTTGGTTTCATGCTTTCATACACATCGGTAAGCTGCGTCAGATCGTTCTCTGCAGCCTTTTCTGCGATTGCGACGGTTTCGCGCAAAGATGCTTCGGCCTCCTGCAGTTGGGTCAGCCGGGTTTCGATGGCTTGTCCGGCAATCTCCAGCGCGTGCTCGCGATCCAGAACCCTGTTTTCCCGCTGGTTCAGGTCCTGTTCGCGGCGCAGCAATTCGGTGAGTAAAATCTGCAGATCAGCGGCATTTGTCCTTTTGTCATTGACCAAAGTTGTATCGGCCGGCTCTGTCCCGCGCGCCAGCGCTGGCCCAGCCTCAAGCCCGATACGAATGGCGGCCGACCCGATCATCAACAATGAGATGACTGTCAGAACACCTCCACGTGTCCGCCGTTCCGTGTTTTTGGCACCCGCAGAGGTCATTCCGCGGCCTCATGCGCAGCGCGGGCATGCCGAAAGAACATCAGACCTTCGGGTTTCTGTGCAGGCTTGTCATCAACATCCTGCCCCGCAGCTGGCGGTTCAGCGGGAGCCTCCTCAGGCGTAACTTCTTCGTCGGGCAGTTCTTCAGGCGGATCTTCGGAAACACCGGCTTCTGCAGGTTGCTCCTGCACGACATCGTGCATCGAGGCCATCATCAGCTCCAACCGCTGCGCGACGGTTTCAGCCCGCTCGGTCAGTGCTTTCAGCGCCACGCCGGACTCATCAGAAGCCTCGCGCGCGGTATCAAGCGATTTTCGCAACTCATCGGCTTGCGTCGAGAGAACCGATACCGCCCCCCCAACGCCTTTTTCGAGATCTGTGAACCGCCTCAGGCGCCGTGCCAGAACGAAACAATACAGCCCGGCCCCAAATGCGCCCGCCACCAGTAGAATATCGGCAATCAGCTCCACCTTCATCTCCTAATTCAATACGAATTCCATCACCAGAACGTCGCGCACGCGTCCTTCGCCAACGACGATTCCGATGCGGCGCAACAGGTGCCCCCGGATGCGCACCAGCGCGAGCGAATCCTCAAGATCGGTCAGCTCCACCGCGCGCAAATAGCTGTTCAGGACATCCATGATTCGCGGCTGCATTTTCTCGATATCGGCGGTGTAGCCCGCGTTCACTTCAAGCTGAGCATGGAATTTCAGATGCCGCGAATCGCTGGTATTGACCGAGATGATCACCGGCGGCAGATCGACAAACGCGACATCGGGCAGGCCTTTCACAGATGCGCCCTCGCCCTTTTTATCAGCGTCTTTCGCGACTTCCTGATTCGCAAATGGCAACAGGCCTGAAGCGGTTATGAAATAGCCGCCAACGCCACCGACCAGAGCCAGAAACAACCCAAGCACCAAGCCTTTTTTCCCTGATTTTTTAGTGGCTTCCGCCTCATCCGCAGTTGCATCGGTCATGGGGTCCTCATCCATCCGTTCTGCAACTGTCATAACCCTGCAGGGACTAACCGATTGTTAAGGGCAATCGTTCAAACAAGGGCAGAGCCGCACAGAATGTCGGTGAGTCGGAGGTGAGCGTGCAGCAGATCGGAACTGTCTGGGCAAGTTTGGACAGGCGCAAACAAATCATCGTGGCTGGCGCTGTGGCGCTGGTGTTTCTGGGCGTGTTGGCGATGTCGCGGATTGTGACTGCTCCATCGATGACCCTGCTCTATGCGGGGCTTGAAAGCGGTGCAGCCGGGGACATCGTGCGCGCGCTGGATCAGCGCGGTGTTGCCTATGAGATACGCGGTGGGTCAATCTATGTACCCGGTGCGCAACGGGATGAGCTGCGCCTGACTCTGGCCAGCGAAGGGATGCCAGCGAACGGTAATCGGGGATACGAGTTGCTGGATTCGCTCAGCGGGTTCGGCACCACTTCGCAGATGTTTGACGCTGCCTATTGGCGCGCAAAAGAAGGCGAACTGGCGCGCACGATTGTCGGCAGTCCTTATGTCAGCCAGGCCCGTGTGCATATCGCCAATGGTTCCGCCAACCCGTTTCAGCGCAGCGTGGCCCCAACGGCGTCTGTTTATCTGGTGCCTTCGGGTGCACAGATCACTGGCGATCAGGCCAAGGCGATCCGATTTCTTGTGGCTTCTGCCATCAGCGGATTGGCCCCGGAAAACGTCACCGTGGTTGATTCGAATGGGGCGGTCATCGGGGCGCAGGAAACTGCGGCGGCGGCTGACACCGCCGATGACAAGGCACGCCAGCTGCGCGAAAAGGTTCTGCGGCTGGTGGAAGCCCGGGTTGGCACAGGCAACGCGGTAGTCGAGGTTAGCGTTGATACGGTGACCAAGACCGAATCGATCCGTGAGCGTCGTTTTGACCCCAAAGGGCGCGTGGCGATCAGTACGGATGTCGAAGAACGGTCGGACAATACCCGCAATCAGTCTTCGGATGTGACGGTGGCCTCTAACCTGCCTGACGGGGACGGGGCGGGTGGGGACGAAACCAATTCCAACGCCACGCAGACCCGCGAACGGGTGAATTACGAGGTGTCCGAGACCGAACTTGAGGTGCACCGCGCACCGGGTGCGATCAAGCGGCTGACTGTTGCGGTGCTGGTTAATGGTGCCCGGATGGTGGATGGGAACGGTATAGAGAGCTTTGAACCTATGCCGCAGCCCGAACTCGATGCGCTGGAAGAGCTGGTTGCCTCAGCCGTTGGCTTTGATGCGGATCGTGGCGACGTGATCACCCTGAAATCGCTTGATCTGCCAGCGGTCGAGCCGCAGGGTACGCTGGCCTCGGCGTCGATCTGGCAGCGGATTCATCTGGACGCGATGTCTTTGATCCAGATGGCGGTGCTGGCTCTGGTTTCGCTTGTGCTGGGTCTGTTCGTGATCCGCCCTATCCTGACCAAATCCGCTGCGGCACCGGCTTTACTGCCTGCGGCGAACGCGCCCGAGGCGGATGTGGCGCCCTATCTTACCGGAGAAATTGCAACCGGAGACGCAGGAAATTTCACGCCGCTTCCTGATCCGGGGCAATCGAATGTGCCTGCTATCGCCAACGCTCCGGGTGAGGATGCGGTGGACCGTCTGCGCGCCATGATTGGCGACAAGCAGGAAGAGACGGTAGAGATTTTGCGCAGCTGGCTTGAGGAAGGCGAGGAGAAGGTGTGATGTCGATAGCCCACCTTCTTGAGGATTTTACAGCCCCTGCAAGTGACGTTGCGATGCATCTTTTGGGTGAAGAAGCGCTGGAAGAACAACGTCTTGCGGCGTTTGAAAAGGGCTACGGCGCGGGGTGGGATGATGCCGTTCAGGCTCAGGACGAAGGGCGCGTGCAGCTTGGTTCCGAGCTGTCTGCAAGCTTGTCCGATTTATCCTTTACCTATCAGGAAGCCTTGACCCGTATGACCCTGTCACTGGAGCCGATGTTCGAAAGTCTGGTGCAGACTGTCCTGCCGGAAATCATCGACCGCGGATTTGCTGCGAGATTGACGGAACAGCTTTGCGAGATGGCACGGGAACAGGTCGGACAACCAATGTATCTGACCGTTCCAGCCGGAACGGCTGAACAGATCGGGGCATTGTTGCCGCGGGAGATGACCCCGCGCCCGCAGGTTGTTGAAGACCCCGCCCTTTCGTCAGGGCAGGCGCGTCTGCAGGTGGGAATAGCACAGCGCGAGGTGGATTGTGACGCGCTGCTGACCGCCATCGCCGCAGCATTCGATGCATATCTGTTTGAAGCAAAAGAGGTTTTGTCAAATGAGTGACCCCCAATCGCGAAATCCCGAGAAATCAAACCCGTTCGAGGCGGTGCCGATTGAAGTCACCGTCTCGGTCGGGCGCGCGCGTCCATTGATCCGCGACCTGTTGAATATGGGCGAGAATGCCGTTTTGACCTTGGACAGACGGATTGAGGATCCGGTGGATCTGTATGTCGGGGATCAACTGGTCGCCCGCGGTCTGCTGGAAGAGATGGAGGGGGATCAGGCCGGGCAGCTGGCCGTGCGGCTGACCGAAATTTCGGACCTGCAGAACGGGATCGGGTGATGCGCCACCTGATCTGGCTGGCCTTGCTGTTACTGCTCCCTTCAGCTGGTGCGGCGCAGGAATTGTCGCTGTCTCTGGGGGAAGGTGGATCGATCTCGGCCCGGACAATACAGCTGATCCTTCTGATCACCGTGCTCAGCCTCGCGCCGGGTCTGGCGATCATGATCACCTGCTTTCCGTTTCTGATCACGGTGCTGGCGATCCTGCGGCAGGGGGATCGGGTTGCAGCAATCGCCGCCCAACATGCTGATCGTCAGTCTGGCCCTGTTTCTGACCTATTTCATCATGGAGCCGGTGTTTTCTGAGGCGTGGGAAGCCGGAATTCAGCCGATGGTCGAGGAAACGCTTGATGTTGAACCGGCGCTTGAGCGTGCGCTGGTGCCGTTTCGCAGTTTCATGGCCGCGCGTCTGGATGCCGATACGTTCCAAGCGATGGCCGCGCTACGCCCGGATGGCACTCAGATGCAGCTCTCGCCCGAGGCACCTCTGTCTGTGCTGATGCCCTCGTTCATGCTGTCAGAGATCGCGCGCGCCTTTCAGATCGGATTTCTGATCTTCCTGCCGTTTCTGATCATTGATCTGGTGGTTGCGGCGGTGCTGATGTCGATGGGGATGATGATGGTGCCTCCGGCCACGGTTTCACTGCCTTTCAAGCTGGCGTTTTTCGTGATTGCGGATGGCTGGGCCCTGATCGCCAGCGCGCTGGTACGCAGCTATGTGCCGTGACTTATTGCCGGGTGATCTGCAGGCGTGCCCGCAGGCCCTGTTCTCCGGCCTCGAAACTCAGCGTGCCGCCATGCTGTTCGGCGACGGTACGCGCGATGGTCAGGCCCAGCCCGAACCCATCTGATGAGCCGGTATTCGCGCCGCGTTGGAACGGGGCCAGCAGGGCCTCGATATCCTCAACGGACAGATCGGTGCCCTTGTCCTCGATGATGATCGTGGCGGTCTGCGCATCGGTTTCCAGTATCACCTCGGCGTGCCGACCGTATTTGAGCGCGTTGTCGATCAGATTGGTCAGTGCGCGTTTCAGCGAGATCGGTCGCCCCATCACCAGAATACGCCGCGTTTCCGGCAGCGATCCATGCCCCCTGCGGGACATGAAAACAGATGGTGCCCCCTTGACCGCGACAGGATCAACCGCTTTCAGCGTCACGGGACAACCCATATCCTGATAGTCCGCTACCAGCGATTCAACCAGCGAGGTCAGTGAGATCTGGCGCGGGTCTTCAATGCTCAACTCTGATCGCGTATAGGTGAGCACGCTTTCGATCATGCCGGTCATCTGGTCCACGTCAGCTTCCAGTTTTTCGCGCAGCTCATCATCCGAGATCAAAGCCGCGCGCAGGCGGACGCGGGTGGCGGGCGTTCCCAGATCATGACTGACGCCCGATAAAACGATGGCCCGCTTTTCCAGTTGCGCGCGTTCGGCCTCAAGATGGTCATTCACTGCGGTCACGATATCGCGCAGCTCTTCCGGCCCGTCAGCATCATAGCTTTGCGGCCCGCCGCGACGCTTGCGGTCACCGAGCGCCTGCGCAAAGCGGGTAAAATTGTCCGACACGTTCCCGACCGAGGTCAATAATACCGCCAGCGCGACAATGCCCAGCACGATCGCGGGCAGTCGCAGATCAATTGGTGCGGCCTTGCAGCCCCAAATCCCGGTCCCGTCGATCTGCTGCCATGCGCCGCGCCCGAATTGCGCGATCAGGATCGGTTCGCTGCAATAGGTGGCCAGCAGGCGGGTCAGGTTGCCCATCTTCTCGGGCCCGGTCTGATCGCTGCCCGAGACAATATCCGAGACCGGGTAGACCAGCCGGTCGGACAGCACGGCCAGCGTCAGTTCCCGCCCGCTCAGCGGGGCTGAACTGTCGGTCAGGATCGACAGGTTGGTAACAAAGCGGCGGCCCGCAAAGCCGGGCATTTGCTGAAACGCGCCCGTTTCAGCCAGTGCAGCGGCCGCAGCGGGCAGGGGGGTGATCGACAGCCCGGGCGGTGGAGCCATGCCAGTGCGTAACTCTTCGTAAACTGCAAAACCGGCCACGAATGAACTGGTCAGGTGCCGGTTCCAGGCCTGCGCCGAGGCGAACCAGAGCCCGGCAGACAGCAGACCCGCGGCAAAGGCGGACAGCGTCCAGAGCCAGCCAAGGCTGCGCAGGCGCAGCGTCATGCGTTATCATCCACCGAAACATCGGCGGTAAACAGATACCCAATGCCGCGTTCGGTGCGCAACATTTGCGGGTCCTTCGGATTGGCCTCGATCTTCGAACGCAACCGCCCGACCAGCATGTCGATGGCGCGGCCCTGTGCTTCGGGTTTGTCGGTTTCGCCGGTGACATCCAGCGCGACAGCGATTTCATCCCGGGTCAGCGGGATATGCGGATTTGCCAGCAACACTTTCAGCAGGGCCGTTTCACGTTGGGACAGGGACACAAGATACCCTTCGGGTGAATGCACCTCGTCCCGTTTGCCGTCATAGGTCCAGCCATCAAATTGGAAGGTCCGGGTGCGGCGGCGATAGGCCAGCGATGGGGTGCGTCGCGCGCGTTGCATCACCGCCCGCACGCGGGCCAGCAACAATTGCGGATTGAACGGTTTGGCGATGTAGTCGTCGGCACCAACCTCGTAACCCGCCATGCGCTGATGATCCGCCGACAGGGCCGAGACCAGTATGATCGGCACATCCTGTTCACGCCGCAGCCGCGCGCAAATCTCAACGCCGTTTTCATCGCCAAGCATCACGTCCAGCAGGATCAGGTCGATCCGCCCCGCGGTCAGATGTGAACGTATTTCGCTCTCTGAACTGGCGGGCAGCGCGATGCATCCGTTCTGTTGAAAGAACTGGGTCAGCATCGATCGCATATCTGGATCGTCATCCACCACCAAGAGCCGGGGAATGCCCACTCTGATCCTCCTCGTCATCTTTTTTGCGCCGTCGCCCATTGTAACGAATGGAAACGGATTCAAGGCCAACGTAACACGCGGTAACAAAAGCGGTGAAAATTTCCACCTTGTCAGAGCATTGCTCTGCATTCTGCGTTGCCAGACAGCATTATGGTAGCGCTATATCGGGCATGGCTGCCCGTTGGGCGGCACCGAATTCTCAGGGAGGAGATAACAATGAAGCGTTTTGCATTTGCTACTGTGTCGACTTTGGCCGTTATGGCGGGGTCGGCGGTTGTGGCTGAGCCGCAGGCCGAGGTTTTGCACTGGTGGACCTCCGGGGGCGAGGCGAAATCGGTCGCGGTTCTGCAGGAAGAGTTTGCCACGAATGGTGGCACCTGGACCGATATGCCTGTGGCTGGTGGTGCGGGTGATGCGGCGATGACCGCCCTACGGGCCCGTGTTCTGGCCGGAAACCCGCCAACTGCCGTACAATTGAAAGGCCCCGCCATTCAGGAATGGTACGAAGAGGGCGTTCTGGCCGATATCTCAGCTGTTGCCGAGGCTGAGGGCTGGGCCGATGTGCTGCCTGCCTCGATCGCGGGCCACATGCAGTGCGAAGGCACGTGGTGTGCGGCACCCGTGAACGTGCACCGTGTCGACTGGATCTGGGCCAACGCCGATATTCTGGCCGCCAACGGTATCGAGATGCCCTCGACCTGGGAAGAATTCAATGCCGCTGCCGAAAAGCTGCAGGCCGCTGGTGTGATCCCGCTGGCCCATGGTGGTCAGGCCTGGCAGGATGCCACCGTTTTCGAAGCCGTTGTTCTGGGTGTTGGCGGGCCCGAGTTCTATCAGAAAGCTCTGGTCGATCTGGACCCCGAAGCGTTGACCTCGGACACGATGGTTCAGGTGTTTGACCAGATGCGCACGATGCGCGGATATGTGGATGAGAACTTCTCGGGCCGCGACTGGAACCTTGCCACTGCAATGGTCATGAACGGTGAAGCCGCGTTCCAGATCATGGGTGACTGGGCCAAGGGTGAATTCCTTGCTGCCGGTAAAAAACCCGGCGAAGACTTCCTGTGCGCCTCGACCCCGGGTGACGGCTATTTGTACAATGTCGACAGCTTTGCCATGTTTAATGTGGAAGGTGACGATAATCGTGCCGGGCAAGATCTGCTGGCCAAGCTGATCGTTGGGCCAAGTTTCCAGAAAGTGTTCAACCTGAACAAAGGGTCGATCCCCGCCCGGACCGATGTGGCGTTGGATGAGTTTGACATCTGCGCCACCCTGTCAGCCGAAGATATGGGATCAACCTCGGACGCAGGGTCTCTGCTGCCGTCCTATGCCCATGGCATGGCGCTGCGCGGTGCGCAGGCTGGTGCGATCACCGATGTTGTGACGGCGCATTTCAACTCGGATATGTCCTCGGCTGACGCGGTTCAGCAATTGGCGGACGCAGTGGCCAACAGCTACTGATCCAACACGCTCTGCCCCTGAAACTCGCGGGGCAGAGCACCTTTCCCCGGAGGCTAAAATGTCCGAATGGCTGGAAAACCACCTGCCCAAGGTGGTGCTGGCACCGTCGTTCATCGCCGTATTGATCTTTGTCTACGGATTTATCGGATGGACCGCATGGGTGTCGCTGACCCGATCGAAACTACTGCCGAAATACGAGATCAACGGTTTCATACAATATGAACGTCTGTTTGCCTCGCCCCGCTGGGATACGGCGATCAACAACCTGTATCTGTTTGGCGCGCTGTTCATCGTGATTGCGATGGTGCTGGGATTGCTGCTGGCGATCCTGCTGGATCAGAAGATCCGCGTCGAAGGGGTGATCCGCACGATCTACCTGTACCCGATGGCGCTGTCGATGATCGTGACCGGTACGGCGTGGAAATGGATTCTGAACCCGGGTCTGGGCATCGAATCCATGGTGCAGGGCTGGGGTTTCACAAATTTCGAGTTTGATTGGCTGGTGAACCCCGATTACGCCATCTACACCATCGTGATTGCCGCGATCTGGCAAAGCTCGGGCTTCGTCATGGCGTTGTTTCTGGCTGGCCTGCGGTCGGTGGATGGTGAGATCATCAAGGCCGCGCAGGTCGATGGCATCCCCACATGGCGCATTTATACGGCGATTATCATCCCCTCGATGGCTCCGATCTTCCTGTCCGCCTTCATCGTTCTGGCGCATCTTGCGATCAAAAGCTTTGACCTTGTCATCGCCTTGACGGGTGGGGGTCCGGGCTATGCAACCGATCTGCCCGCCACTTACATGTACGCCATGGCGTTTTCACGCGGCGATATCGGTCAGGCGGCATCTTCCGCGATGATCATGATGCTGGTCGTCTTTGCCATCGTGGTTCCCTATCTTTACTCAGAGCTGAGGGCGAAAAATGACTGACCTGTCGATGCCCCAAACCCAAACCCGTACCCAAAGCGCGACTGGCAAGATTGCACTGCGTTGGCTGCTTTATGTCCTGCTGGGCCTGTTCGCACTGTATTACCTGATGCCGCTTTTTGTGATGCTAACCACATCGCTGAAAAGCCTTGAGGAAATTCGTACTGGCAGCCTGATTTCCTTGCCCCGAGAGGTCAGCTTTGACGCCTGGAAAACCGCATGGGCCAGTGCCTGTACCGGTATTCAGTGTGAAGGTCTGCGGCCTTACTTCTGGAACTCGGTCCTGATCGCGGTACCTGCGGTGGCCATTTCCACCTTGCTGGGCGCGCTGAATGGCTATGTGGTGGCGCAATGGAA
This sequence comes from Rhodobacteraceae bacterium KLH11, assembly GCA_000158135.1. Classification (GTDB taxonomy): domain Bacteria; phylum Pseudomonadota; class Alphaproteobacteria; order Rhodobacterales; family Rhodobacteraceae; genus Ruegeria. The sequence continues at coordinate 880,017 of DS999531.1, read as the reverse complement.
GTTCAAAGGCGCCAACATCATCTTCTCGCTGATGCTGTTCGGCTGCTTCATCCCGTTTCAGGTCGTGCTGTTGCCCATGGCGCGTGTGCTGGGCCTGATGGAGATCGCCGGGACCATTCCGGGCCTGATCTTCGTGCATGTCGTCTACGGCCTTGGTTTCACCACGCTGTTCTTCCGCAACTATTACGTCACCATCCCGGCCGAACTGACCAAAGCCGCCCGGGTTGACGGGGCGGGTTTCCTGCGGATTTTCTGGTCCATCTTCCTGCCGCTGTCGCTGCCCATCATCGTGGTGACCGTGATCTGGCAGTTCACGCAGATCTGGAATGATTTCCTGTTCGGCGTGTCCTTCAGTGAGGCTGGCACGCAACCCGTGACCGTGGCGCTCAATAACATCGTAAACTCCACCACCGGCGTCAAAGAGTACAACGTCGACATGGCCGCCGCGATCATCGCGGGGCTGCCGACGCTGCTCGTCTATGTCGTTGCCGGTAAGTATTTCATCCGCGGTCTGACCGCTGGCTCTGTGAAGGGATAAGACCCATGGCTCCCATCCTTGATATCAACAAACTGTACAAGAATTACGGCAATGTCGAAATTCTGAAAGACATCAATATCTCGATCGAACCGGGTGATTTCCTGGTTCTGGTCGGCCCGTCGGGCTGCGGTAAATCCACCTTGCTGAACTGTATTGCCGGGCTTGAGGAAATCACCGACGGGACGCTGGCCATCGGCGGCAAGGACATGACCCATGTCAGCCCCAAGGATCGCGATATTGCCATGGTGTTCCAGTCTTACGCGCTGTATCCGACCATGTCGGTGGCCAAGAACATCACCTTCGGCATGAAAGTACGCGGGGTCGATCAGTCGACACAGGACGCCAAGCTGAAAGAGGTGGCCTCGCTGCTGCAGATCGAGCAGTTGCTGAATCGCCGTCCCAGCCAGCTTTCGGGTGGTCAGCGTCAGCGGGTGGCGATGGGCCGGGCGCTGGTGCGCGATCCGAAACTGTTCCTGTTTGACGAGCCGCTCTCGAACCTCGATGCCAAGCTGCGGGTCGAGATGCGGAGCGAGATCAAGAAGCTGCACCAGACGCTGGATGCATCCATCGTCTATGTGACGCATGATCAGATCGAGGCGATGACACTGGCCACCAAGATCGTGGTTCTGAAAGGTGGGATCGTGCAACAGATTGGCAGCCCCGCCGAGATTTACAACAACCCGGCCAATCTGTTTGTGGCTGATTTCATGGGCTCACCCGCAATGAACCTGATCCCGGCCAGGGCGTCCAGCAACGGCGCGGGCACGCAGATCTCGATTGCGCGCGAATCCGGTGATCCTGTTGTGCTGACCGACGCGCGCGCGCCTCAATTGCCGCAGGATGTTATCCTTGGCCTGCGCCCTGAAGATATCGCCGAGGCCGGTTTCCGGGCCGGTGCCGATGTGCAGGAGGCCTCGTGCCTGGTTGATATGGTCGAACCTGCGGGGGCGGATACCTATGTGGTCTCAGAGCTGGGCGGCAAACAGGTGACGGCACGGTTGCATGCCGAAACCAGCGCACAGGCGGGCCATATGCTGAACCTTGCCTTTGACATGAGCAAGGTCTCTTACTTCGCCAAAGAGACCGGTGAGCGGTTGAACTGATCAAAACAAAACCGCCGCGCGAAAGGAACGCGCGGCGGTTTTATTTAAACCCGGATTAAAGTTAGCCGGTCTTTCCCAAATCCTTGATCAACTGATTCAGGTTGCCTTTGCGCGCATCCAGCATTGCCCCGATCTCGGTCCGTTCGGTCAGCAGCAGGTTCACGCCTTCGATGAACATATTGTAGAATTTGCCTTTGCCGGATTTGTCCGACACCAGGAACGTTACCTCAAACGGGGACGAACCGCGCAGTTTTACCGAGGTTCTCACCTCGTACCCGTTCTTGATTCGGCGCGCGTTTCGAACTGTCACTTCACCGCCAATGAACTCGCGGAACCGGCGGCCGTACTTGCGGGAAATATAACCCTCAAACGCCTTGGTGAACTGACGCAGCTGGGCAGGAGAGGCCGCGCGCGCATCCGCACCAAGCGCATAGCGGGCCATGATCGGTACATCGCCATATTGCACAAAGATTTTCTGAAAGTCGCGCAGCATGGCATTTTCTGATTTGCCCGAATCGATAATACGGGTGATGTCGGTCACCACGCTGTCGACCAGTTGCTTGGCCCCGGCTTCGGTCAATGCAAACGCAGGCAGAGGCATTGCGGCAACTGTCAGCCCGGTCAGGGCGGTGGTTACAAAATGACGTCGGTTCAGCAGATTATTCGGCATAGGGGTCCTCATACGGGTCAAGATAGGGGTCCCTGACAGGGTCGGTCCCGGTATTGGCGTAGGGGTCGTCATACAGCCCCAGATAGGCATCTTCGTCATCGCGTGCCAGTTCAAAGCGGCGGTTTTGCAGATAGATCGTGCGCGCCTGTGCGTAGCTGTCGGCACTGTCATACAAAATTGAATCAACCGTATCCGAGAAACGTCCACGATCCCCCATCCGGCGCACGACCTCGGCATAGAGGCCGATGTTGTCGACCGGCCGTACTGGTGAGAAATTAATGGGATTCGAGAACAGGTTGAACACAACACCAACGGCATCACGTGCCGTTGACGGGCCGTAGAAGGGCAGCTCGATATAGGCACCCTCTGCAACGCCCCAGACATGCAGGGTTTCGCCGAAATCGGTATCAACGGGGGGCAGGTTCAATTCATCCGCCGGGGCCGACAATCCAAACCCCCCAACGGTAGAGTTGATCGCGAACCGCAACAATGCATTGCCGGTCTGCTTCAGATTGCCTTGCAGCAGATAATCCAGCGCCTGTCCGGGCAATGTCAGGTTTTCAGCAAAATGGTTGAAGCTGGTGACCACCGGATCAGGTACAATCTTCACATAACCTTTTGAGGCCGGACGAAAAAGGTACCGGTCGACGCCAAGGTTGAATTCGTGAATGGTGCGGTTGGCACCCTCGTAGGGATCGAAGATTTCGCCCCGGGCGGCCTCTTCTTTCGGTTGCGTTGCGCAGGCGGAAAGAGCCGTCAAAAGGGACAGAATGATCAGGTGTTTCAGACGAACATAGCGTGGCACGGTCTTCGTTACTCCAAAAAATGCCCGGCGATGTGTCGGGCCCTCAATCAATACGGCCTTGGCGTTGTGGCGGCGCAGTTCGTGTCACATAGACCTTTCGCATGCGATTTGAAACAACTACCCGGATTTACCTTATCCATCGGGGCAACGTAAAGTGACACGAATTCAACACCTCTCGAATAAGAGAAGACCTGCCCAGAGCGCAAGTTATGGGAAAAATGCCGCTTTCCTGCTTTCGGAATTTGCCTTTCCCGGTTAGCGTTCGCCGCAAGTCAATTTGAGGTGAGGACCAACGACATGAGCATCGCAGCAAAACTGGACAGCCTGGGTGTCAGCCTTCCGGACGCCCCTGCACCGGCGGCAAACTACGTTCCTTTCGTGCGTATCGGCAACATCGTCTATGTGTCGGGCCAGATTTCCAAAGCGGATGATCTGATTACCGGCAAACTGGGCGACGATATGGATATCGCGGCGGGCGCGGCGGCTGCAAAGGTCTGTGCCATCAACCTTCTGGCGCAGGTCAAGGCGGCGTGCGGCGGTGATATCGACAAGCTGGTGCGGGTGATCAAGCTGACCGGCTTTGTGAACTCGACCGTTGATTTCACGGATCAGCCGCAGGTGATCAACGGCGCGTCCGATTTTCTGGTCGAAGCACTGGGCGAGGCCGGTCAACACTCGCGTTCGGCGGTAAGTGCGGCGTCACTTCCACTGGGTGTGGCGGTCGAAATCGAAGGTATTTTCGAGGTTCAATGATCCCGCCCCTTCCGAATGAGTTTCTGCAACGCCCGATCGCGCATCGGGCGTTGCATGACATTTCGGCACAGCGACCTGAAAACAGCCGCGCCGCGATTGCGGCCGCAATTGAGGCCGGATACGGGATCGAGATTGATCTGCAACGCACCCGTGACAACCGCGCCATGGTGTTCCACGATTATGACATGACCCGCCTGACCGGGCAGCCCGGCCCGATCCAGCAGGTCACCGCCGCACAGGCCCAGGCCCAGACCTTGCTGCATTCCGATGATGAGGGCATCCCGTCTCTTGACGAGGTGTTGCAGCTTGTCGCGGGCAAAACGCCGCTGCTCATTGAGCTTAAGGATCAGGATGGCGCGATGGGGCCGGATATCGGGGCGCTCGAAGCTGATGTTGTGCGTGCGCTACAGGGCTATGATGGGCCTGTGGCGCTGATGTCTTTCAACCCACATACGGTTGCTGAACTGGCGCGGCTGGCACCGCATCTGCCGCGCGGGCTTGTAACCTGCGCCTATGAGCCCAAGGTTGAATTGCTGCCGCAGCCTGTCTGTGATCACCTGCGCGAAATCCCGGATTTCGACCGGGTTGGCGCCAGTTTCATCAGCCACGAAGCCCGCGACCTGTCGCGCCCCCGCGTTGCCGAGTTGAAGGCGCAAGGCGTGCCGATCCTGTGCTGGACCATCCGCTCAGCCATGCAAGAGGGTGAAGCGCGCAAGATAGCCGACAATGTGACGTTCGAGGGGTATCTGGCCGCACATCCGGCTTGAACCCGGCCCGCGCCATCACAGATAAAGGTCAAGCGCGGAGGGCATATGGATCAGGCACAGATTGAGGTTCAGGTTCTGACATCGCTGTCGCAGATTTCTGCGCGCGATTGGGATAGCTGCGCCTGCCCCGAGGCTGAAGATGGCGGGCGCCCCCTTGATCCGTTTACAACGCACCGGTTTCTGCTGGCTCTGGAGGAAAGCGGCTCGGTCGGGCGAGGTACCGGCTGGCAGCCGCAATACCTGACGGCGTATCTGGACGGGATGCTGATCGCGGCGGCACCGATGTATGCCAAAACGCACTCGCAGGGCGAATATATCTTTGATCACAGCTGGGCTCATGCCTATGAGAACGCGGGCGGGCGTTACTATCCCAAGCTACAAATCGCCGTGCCATTTACCCCAGCGACCGGGCGGCGCTTTCTGGTGCGGCCCGGATATGACGCCATGGGCATGTCGGCACTGGTGCAGGGGGCGGTGCAACTTGCCGCCGAGAACCGTATCTCATCCCTCCATACCACGTTCTGCACCGAGGCTGAGGCGCTGGCGGGCGAGCAGATGGGGCTGATGATCCGGCACTCGCAGCAGTTTCACTGGCTGAACGATGGCTATCAGGATTTTGATCAGTTTCTGACCGCCCTGTCCTCGCGCAAACGCAAGAATATGCGGAAAGAGCGGGCACAGGCCGGTGATTTTGGTGGCCAGATTCGCACCTTGACGGGCGATGATCTGCGCCCTGAGCATTGGGATGCGTTCTGGCGGTTCTATCAGGACACCGGTGCGCGTAAATGGGGTGCGCCGTATCTTACCCGCCAGTTCTTTGATATCGTTCAGGAAACCATGGCGGATGACATGGCGCTGGTGCTGGCGGAACGGGACGGCTACCCGATCGCAGGGGCGCTGAATTTCATCGGGCGCGAAACGCTTTATGGCCGATATTGGGGCTGTACCGAACACCATCCCTGCCTGCATTTCGAACTGTGTTACTATCAGGCGATTGACTTTGCCATCGCGCATGGGCTGGCCCGGGTTGAGGCCGGGGCGCAGGGTGAGCATAAACTGGCGCGCGGTTATCTGCCGACGCGCACCCATAGCTTGCATTGGGTTGGTGATCCGGGTTTTGCTGATGCTGTTCAGAAATATCTGGACGCCGAGGCCCACGCGGTGGGAGAAGAGATCGAGATTCTGACGGATTATGGCCCGTTCAGGAAATCGAACCCGGAGGAACAGCAATGACCGAACTTCTGTCAACCGAGACCCGCGGCCCGCTGCTGGACCCGCTGTTCAAGAACGGCTGGACCATGGTCGAGAACCGTGATGCGATCACCAAGACCTTTATCTTTGACAATTTTGTCGCCGCCTTCGGCTGGATGACCCAGGTGGCAATCTGGGCCGAAAAGTGGAACCACCATCCTGAATGGTCAAATGTCTACCGTACGGTCGAAGTGGTACTGTCGACCCATGATGTTGGCGGTTTGTCAGCGCAAGACGCAAAGCTTGCGCGCAAGATGGACAGCTTGTTAACGGTCTCCGCGTGAACCAATACCACCTGCAAGCAGGGCCGCGGTGCCAAGCTGCCTGAACTCGTCTGCTGTGATTGTGCCATCGCTGACATCAATGTTGCCTGGGATACCGATGGTGCGGCTGCCGACCGAGCGCACGCTGCGCGCCACCGGGTCGATATCCAGACAGCGGGTTTCGTAACAGGTCAGCCCGCTGGTGTTGATCTGAATACGCGCCTGCCCGTCCGAGCCGGTGACAATTGGTGCCTGGGGCACGTCGCAGGCCGCCAAAAGCGCAAGCCCGCACAGGCCGATCCATTTGCTCATAGAGTCCTCTCAGTCCGGTTGGGCCGAGTTCTAGTCTAGTTGGCCATTTCCATCCTGATCGGCAGCGGTGAAGTTGCTGCCCATCTGCGCATCGTATTCTGCACGAGAAACAAGCCCGTCGCCATCCCTGTCAACGGCCTGAAACTGCTTGATATCCATATACGGCTTGGCCTCGTTTTGACCCAGGGTGCCGTTCTTGTCGTCATCCATGGCCTGAAATGCGTAGTCCGAGAAGGCGTTGAATTCGTCCTTTGACAGGAACCCGTCATTGTTCTGATCAATGGCGTTCAACTGGGCCTCGTTCAGCTCCGCGACAGTTTCCGCACCTGCGGTACCAGCAATCATCAGCGCTGTGATCACAAAGAGTGTATGTTTCATCCTGTTCCTCCTCAGCACGCGTAGCGTTGGCCAGACACGCCACCGGCTGCTGCGCCCGCTGCTGTCAGGATCGCCTTGCCTGAACCACCGCCGAACTGGTTGCCCAACGCGCCGCCGATCAGCGCGCCGCCCAATGTGCCACTAAGGCAGGCAATCTCATGCTGTCGTGCCGCTTGCTGTTGGGGTGTCGGGGCCGGGCCGCAGGCTGCCAGCACACCGGCACCGCCGAGGAACAGAGTGATCAGTTTCAGTCGCATCAATGAACTCCCGAAGTATATGAGCCAAGTATCGGCGCACCGGGAAGTTGCATCAAGTTAAATTCTCTTCTGTTGGCCTCAGTCAGGCCGCGGCCAGCAGAATCAGCGCCCCGGATCAGATTGTGTCCAGCAGACCCTCACCCGCCGAAATCTCGCAAGCGCCCGGGCTTTCTTCCAGATTCAGCGCCACAACCTTGCCGTCTTCGACCAGCATCGCATAGCGCTTGGACCGCGCAAGCAGGCCTGCGGGCGGGGCGTCGAAATCCATGCCAATGGCCTTGGTGAACTCGGATGCGGCGTCGGCCAGCATGCTCAGCCCGGCCTCGGTTGCGCCGGTGGCTTCGCCCCAGGCTTTCATCACAAAGGGATCGTTGACCGAGATGCAGATGATTTCATCCACACCCTTGGCGTCGAACTGATCCTTGGTGCGCATGAAGCTGGGCACATGCGCCGAATGGCAGGTTGGGGTAAATGCGCCGGGTACAGCGAAAATCACCACTTTGCGCCCTTTGGTCTTGTCGGAAACCCGAACCTCTTCGGGGCCTTCGGCACCCAGCCGGGTCAGCGTGGCGTCGGGCAGCGTGTCACCTGTTGCAATCATTTTTAGGCTCCTGTCATTTGGATTTGCAGAGTCGGGCTTTGCCGCAATATAGGTGGTCGAAACAAAGAGGCCATGGGAATTCTGCAGGGTGGATGTAACATGAACCATATTGTCGTGATCGGGGCCGGGCAGGCGGGTGCCTCGCTGGTGGCGCGGCTGCGCAAGGATGGGTTTGACGGTGACATCACCCTGATCGGCGCTGAGCCGCATCTGCCCTATCAGCGCCCGCCCTTGTCCAAGGCCTACCTGCTGGGCGAGATGGAGCTTGATCGTCTGTTCCTGCGGCCCGAAAGCTTTTATGCCGAGAACAACATCACCCTGCGCCTCGGCCAGCCTGTGACCGGGATTGATCCCAAGGCCAGGACGGTCACGCTGGGGGATGAGGTCATGTCTTATGACGAACTGGCGCTGACCACAGGTTCTGACCCGCGCCACCTGCCCGCGGCCATTGGTGGCACGCTTGCGGGCGTGCACGTGGTGCGTGATCTCGCCCATATCGACGCGATGGAGCCCCGTGTGAAAGACGGCGCGCGTGCGCTGATTGTGGGGGGCGGATATATCGGGCTCGAAGCCGCTGCGGTTTGTGCCAAGCGCGGCGTCAAGGTGACTCTGGTCGAGATGGCAGATCGTATCCTGCAACGGGTCGCCGCGCCCGAGACCAGCGATTATTTCCGGGCGCTGCACACTGAATACGGGGCTGACATTCGCGAAGGCGTTGGGCTGGATCGTCTGGTGGGTGAAAAGGGCAAGGTCACGGGGGCGATCCTGACAGACGGCACCGAGCTTGAACTGGATTTTGTCATCGTTGGCGTCGGCATCGTTCCCGCCACTCAACTGGCCGAGATGGCGGGGCTTGAGTTGGAGAACGGGATCAAGACCGACGCGCACGGGCGCACCTCGGATCCGTCGATCTGGGCGGCGGGCGATTGTGCATCCTTCCCGCATGGCGATGGCCGTATCCGGCTGGAAAGCGTGCCCAACGCCATCGATCAGGCCGAGATTGTGGCCCAGAACATGCTGGGCGCGGCCAAAGACTATACCGCGACGCCCTGGTTCTGGTCAGACCAATATGACGTCAAGCTGCAGATTGCCGGGCTGAACACGGGTTATGACCGCGTCGTGACCCGCAAGGGCGAAGGGCAGACCGTATCTTTCTGGTATTACAAGGGCGATCAACTGATCGCTGTTGACGCGATGAACGACCCGCGCGCCTATATGGTCGGCAAACGTCTGATCGACGCGGGCAAGACCGCTGATCCGACTATCGTGGCCAACCCGGATGCGGACCTCAAACCGCTCCTTAAAGCGTGAGGATCATCGCTGGTGATTTCCGGGGCCGCGTGCTGGCTTCGGTCGGCAAAGGCGATGCGGGCGCGCATCTGCGCCCGACCACGGATCGTGTGCGCGAAAGCCTGTTCAACGTGCTCAGCCATCAGATCGACTTCGAGGGCGTGCGCGTGTTGGACCTGTTTGCAGGCACTGGCGCCTTGGGGCTTGAGGCGCTTTCGCGCGGTGCAGCCCATGCCACCTTTGTCGATGACGGACGGGTGGCGCAGGGTCTGATCCGCAAGAATATCGATCTGATGGGCAGCCACGCCCGTACAAATCTTGTTCGTCGCGATGCAACCCGGCTGGGCGGCAACCCCGGCGCGTCTTATGATCTGATCTTCCTTGATCCACCTTATGGCAGGGCACTGGGTCAAAAGGCGCTGGCGGCGATCGCACAGGGGGGCTGGTTGGCGGATGACGCCTTGATCGTGTGGGAAGAAAACGCCCCAATGGCTGCGCCCGACGGGTTCAATCTGCGTGATACGCGGAAATATGGCGATACCCATATCTCGCTGATGTGGAAGGACGGGCCGAATGCATGATCTGGTTATTTTTGATTGCGACGGTGTTCTGGTCGACAGCGAAGTGCTGACCAATCAGGTCATCGTAGACAATTTCGCGCGCTATGGCCTGCACGTGTCGCTGGCGGAATGTATGTCGTTGTTTGTCGGCGGCACAATGACAGGTGTTCGGGACAAGGCCCGGAAGCTTGGCGCCGATCTGCCAGAGGGCTGGATCGAACAGATCTATGCCGAGATATTCGAAAGGTTGCGCGCCGGGACCCCTCTGATCGCCGGTATCCTCGATGTGCTGACGCTGCTGGAGGCGCGGGGTATTCTCTACTGCGTGGCCTCTAACGGGCGCGTTGAGAAGATGCAGATCACATTAGGCCAGAACGGCCTGTGGGAGCGGTTCAGAGATGTCATGTTCTCGGCCCATGTGCTGGGGATCGGCAAACCTGACCCCACCTTGTTTCTGACCGCTGCCAGGCATTTCGGCGCGACCTCTCCGGTTGTTGTTGAAGACAGCGAGAACGGCGTCACAGCGGCGATCCGGGCCGATATGCGATGTCTGGGCTATGCGGCGCATGATGATGGCGCGCGTTTGGCCGCGTTGGGGGCCGAGGTCTTTTCTGACATGGCGCAACTGCCCGCGCTATTGCGCCTCTGATCTCAGGACCGCAAGATCAGTGCCTGAACCGATGCGAGTATCCCGCGCAGGGATCAGACATTGCTGCCAAAGCGGATATCGTGATCAGCTTGCATAGGTCGGGTGGTACTTGCCGCCCGGTGACAGGGTGAAAATCTCAACCCCGTCCGCAGTGACACCGACCGAATGTTCAAACTGCGCCGACAGCGATTTGTCGCGGGTTACGGCCGTCCAGTCATCGGCAAGGGTCTTGGTCTCGGGGCGGCCCAGATTGACCATCGGTTCGATGGTGAAGAACATCCCTTCTTCCAGCACCGCTCCGGTTCCCGGCCGGCCATAGTGCAGCACATTCGGCGGCGCGTGGAACACACGGCCCAGCCCGTGGCCGCAGAAATCGCGCACAACGCTCATCCGATGTGCTTCGACATAGGCCTGAATGGCATGGCCGATATCGCCGAAAGTGTTGCCCGGCTTGACCATCTCGATCCCCTTGAACAGGGCGTCATGGGTGACCTGAATCAGACGTTCGGCCTTGCGCGGCAGTTTGCCCGCCACATACATGCGCGAGGTGTCGCCGAACCAGCCATCAACGATGACTGTGACGTCGATATTCAGAATATCACCGTCCTTCAGCTTTTTGTCGCCGGGGATGCCGTGGCACACCACATGGTTCACGCTGATACAGCTTGCATGCTGATAGCCTTTGTAGCCGATCGTGGCCGATTCTGCCCCTGCATCCTCGACCATCCGGGTGATGATCCGGTCAATCTCTCCGGTGGTTTGGCCAACAAAGACATGCTCAGCGATGTCATCCAGTATCCGCGCCGCCAAGGCCCCTGCCGCGTGCATCCCGGCAAAGTCCCCTTGTTCGTAGATACGGATGCCGTCCTTGGTCAGACGGCCACGATGTTCTTTCATCGGTGCGAGGCTCCAAATACTTCACGCAGCACTTCTTTTACGCTGCTTGTGCAGAAAGTTCCAGAGGGCGCGGGGTCACATTGTCAACGCAGAAAACTGATCGCAGGTGGACCCCCTGGAAACTATGTTCTAGCACAGGACCAAGCAAACCAGATGTGAACATCAGGGAAGGGCGGGCAAATGCCGAATGCCGACCAATTGAGGGCCGAGATCGCCAGCGTCACCGACCTGCTTAAGAAGGGCCGGGCTGATCGGGCGTTCAAGCGGGCAACCAAGGCGGCAAAGAAATGGCCGAAGATGGCCGCGTTTCCCCGGTTGGCGGGCCTGTGTGCGGTGCAGCAGCAAAAGCCAAAACTGGCCCAGACATATTTCGAGCGCGCCTGGCGGATGGACCCGGCCAACCCTGAGCTGATTCAGAACTATGGTCTGAGCCTGGTTCAGGGTGGCGAGTCAGAAGCCGCGCTGCGCTTTATCGCCCGGATTGCAGCGCGAGGGCCTTTGACGCCGGCACAACGGTTCATCCACGCTATGGCCCTGCTGCGCGAACATCAGGGCGCGCAGGCGCTGACGGAGATTGATGAGGTCATTCGCCATCAGCCCACCAATCTTGAGGCACATTGCCTGAAGGCTGATATTCTGGACGAGCAGCATCGATGGAATGACGCGATCGACGTGCTTGTCGCTTTGGTTGAAACACACCCGAAATTCCATTTCGGTCAACTGCGCCTCGCCAAGTCTCTGGTCGGGGTCGGGCGACTGGACGAGGCGCTGACACACGCCCGCATGGCTTTCGAACTGGCCCCCACCCATCCCGAAACGCTGGAGTTGATAACCACTCTGCCCGATGTGACCCCAGATGATTTGTCGAGGCTTGAGGCGCAGATTGCGGTCGCGTTGAACCAGCAGCCAACAGCTAATCCACAGGATGACGCGATGGTGCATTTTGCAGCTGCTGCGCTTGCCCGCCGGGGCAAGGATCTGGCGGCTGAACTGCAACATCTGGATCACGCTCACCGCCTGCTGCGCGAAGGCTTTCAAGGATGGGAAGATCGTAGCGCGCAGGCCTTCCACCAGCGACTGGCCGCGCCGCTGCCGCTTGCTGCCTCTGGCTCACGCCCGGCCGTGCCGCGCCCGATTTTCGTCGTTGGCTTGCCCCGGTCCGGCACCACGCTGGTTGAACGCATTCTGTCAGCGCATTCCAGCGTGCAGGGGTTGGGTGAGCTTGCAAGTGTTGATCATTGGGCCAGAAAATCCGACGCCTCCGAATTGCAGCAAGCAGGTAATCTGGCCGAATTCTACATTGAGCACCTGCCTGATCTGCGCCCGGATGCAACCGCTTTTGTAGACAAGGCACCGGGGAATTATGCGTATGTGGGGGCCATCGCTCAGGCCTTTCCAAATGCGCTGATCCTGAATATCACCCGCGATCCCCGCGATATTGCTCTGTCGATGTGGCGTGCGCATTTTGGGGCCGGGGGCCTGTATTTTTCACATGATTTCAAATGGATGGCGGCAGAGGCAAACAGATATCGCCGCTATATGGATCACTGGGATCACCTGCTGCCGGGGCGTATTCAGACCGTAAGCTACGAGACATTGGTGGGCGATTTCAAACCATCAGTATCCGGGCTTGCAACCCTCTGTGATCTGACGTTTGAAGAGGCGATGCTATCCCCTCAAAGCGCGACAGATGCGGTCAGAACCGCCAGTGGTCTGCAGATCAGGCAAGCGGTCACAACGTCGTCGGTTGGGCGTTGGAAAACGGTGGAAGACCATCTCGCCCCGTTCATACGAGCGCTTGACGCAGAGCTTTGGCCCGAACTTGGTGTTTAAGGCATCGTGCACCCGGTGACATTGGTCGTTGGTCCGCTTGACGGCGTCCAGGTGGTGAATTTCTGATACTTGGCGAATCTGTGCGAAAATTGCGGAAAGCAGAGGGCGGGAACGGCCGAAGGGGGCATGTGATCATCACCCTTTGACCAGTCGATTAATCTTTGATGGGCTGACCCACCAAAACACCCTCGGGAGAAATCCTCGTCCCATAGACCAATTTCTCGACGCCTTGCGCCTGTGCCGTCTCAAAGGCTGCCGCATAGGTCGGGTCAATATCGGCTGCCAACGCAAACCGGTCGCAATCCGTGCGCTGCACCAGATACAGCATCACAGCCCGGTGCCCCTGCGCGACCATCGCCGCAAGCTCACCCAGATGTTTGGTGCCCCGCGCGGTGACGCTGTCGGGAAACTCGGCCAGACCGGGTTGGCGCGAGAGGGTTACGCTTTTGACCTCGACATAAGCATCCGGCAGGCCCGGTTGGGTCAGCAAGAAGTCGATACGGCTGTTTTCGCCGTATTTGACCTCGGCCCGGACAGTTTCATAAACCGCCAGTTCGGGAATTTCGCGCGCCTCAAGAGAAGCCCGCAGCGCTTTGTTCGGGACCGAAGTATCAACCCCCGTGAAATGCCCGTTCTCGTGATCGACCAGCCGCCAGCCGTATTTCAGCTTTCTCTTCGGATCGTCATTCGGCTCCAGCCAGATTTTCTGGCCCGGTTCTGCCAGCCCCATCATCGAACCTGGATTGGCGCAATGGGCGGTCACTTCGCGCCCGTCTTCCAGCGTGCAATCAGCGAGAAAGCGTTTGTAGCGGCGGATCAGGCGGGCGGGGACAAGGGGGGTTTCAAATCGCATGTCCCCCGGCCTATACCTGCCATAAGGGTCGATCAAGAGGGGTATGTGCCATGGCCAATCCAACCGCCGCGATGCTGGTGATCGGGGATGAGATCCTGTCGGGCCGCACACGCGACGCCAACATGCACTATCTCGCGGGTGAATTGACCAAGCAGGGTATAGACCTGAAAGAGGTCCGGATCGTCAGCGATGACGCGCCTGCGATTGAGGCTGCCGTCAAGGCCCTGTCGGATGCCCATGATCATGTCTTTACCAGTGGCGGGATTGGCCCGACGCATGACGATATAACCGCTGATTGCATCGCGCAGGCCTTTGGGGCGCATATCGATGTGCGCGATGACGCCCGGGCCCTGCTTGAGGCGCATTACGAAAAATCCGGGTCAGAGCTGAACGCCGCCCGCCTGCGCATGGCGCGAATCCCGGATGGGGCCGCGCTGATTGACAATCCGGTTTCAACTGCGCCGGGGTTCACCATCGGGAATGTGCATGTCATGGCCGGGGTGCCTCTGGTCTTTCAGGCGATGGTGGCCAGCGTTCTGCCTTCGCTCACCGGGGGCAGCCCGCTCTTGTCGCAAACCCTGCGTGTGGATCGGGGTGAGGGCGATATTGCCGCGACCCTGTCGGCGTTGGCCAAGGATTTTGATGACCTTTCCATCGGTTGCTACCCGTTCCAGAACAACGGTGTATTTGGGGCGAATGTAGTCATCCGCGGGGCCGAGGGCGGGCGCATCGATGCCGCCATGACCCGCCTTGCCAAAGAGATCGAGCTTTGAGCACCGATTGGGCCGCCATTGTCGACGGCACATGGCCTGCTGCGGCGTATCAAACGCAAGGGCCATTCCGCTTGCGCAAAGGGCAGGGCGGAGGGTCGCGTGTTTCAGCCGCCAGCCGTATCGGAGAGGTGACCCAAGCCGATATCGATGCGGCTGAGGCGGCGATGTTGGCGATGGGTCAAAACCGCATCTTTTGCCTGCGTCCGGGGGATGAGGCGCTGGACGCGCAGCTTGCCGCGCGCGGTTATGATATCCTTGACCCGGTCAATATCTATGCCTGCCCGGCCCGGCATCTGACAGATATTCCGATCCCCCGCGTTACGGTGTTCAACATTTGGCAGCCGCTGGCCATCATGCGCGAGATCTGGATGCAGGGCGGGATCGGGTCGGAACGGCTGGCGGTTATGCACCGGGCACAAGGGCCAAAGACCGGTCTGTTGATGCGGCGCAGTGATCAACCTGCAGGTACCGGGTTTGTGGCGGCTCATGATGGCATCGCCATGATGCACGCGCTGGAAATTCTGCCAGCGCATCGCCGTCAGGGTATGGGGCAATGGGCCATGCGTGCCGCGGCATTCTGGGCGCTGGACAATGGCGCGCAGACCCTTAGCGTGATCTGCACCAAGGCGAATGCCGGGGCCAATGGCCTCTACCATGCGCTGGGGATGGAGATCGTCGGAGAATACCACTACCGCCAGCGCGCCTGAGGAGAGCGAAGTGAACATGCCCACGGCCCATGGTCTCCAACCCCGAACATCACGCTCAATTCCGATGATCCGCTTTCTGTTTTTCTGCTTTGTCCTGCTGGCTGGCCCCATCGCGGCGCAGGAGCTGAACCTGCCTGACACTGCGCGTCAGGTCTCGAACCGGACCAGTGCGCTGGACAGTTATGATCTGCCCATTGGGGTATTTGCTGATGGTACAGTTCCATCCCGCACGATTGAAGGCCAGATTGAACGCCTGACATGGCGCCTGCAGGCGGGTTCCAGCACAACCCTGCAAATCCTCGCGCCGCTGCGCGATCAGCTGCAGGCACAGGGTTTTGAGATTATCTTCGAGTGTGAAGCCCGCGGTTGCGGTGGTTTCGATTTCCGCTTTGGTACCGAGGTTGTGCCAACGCCTGACATGTATGTGGCCATCCATGACTATCGCTTCCTGTCCGCCACTCGGGGGGACGAGGTGTTGAGCCTGCTGGTCAGCCGCAACCCGCCCGACGGCTATTTGCAGATGATCCGGGTGACCCCGGCGGGCGCGCAACCCGCGCCGCCTCTGGTGATCGAGGAAACTGCCGACAGTTCAGCCGGATTGCTAAGCGATCTTGGTCGCGATGGCCATGTCATCCTCGACGATCTGCACTTTCGCACGGGCGAGGTGGCGCTGGGCGAGGGTCCGTTTGCCTCGCTTACCCTGCTGGCGGATTATCTTGCTGACAATCCGGGCACCCGGTTGGCGCTGGTCGGTCATACGGATGACACCGGTGATCTGCAGGCCAATATTGCAGTTAGCACCAAACGCGCCGAGGCAGTGCGTGCCCGGTTGATTGAGACCTATGGCGTTGCCGCTGACCGGATCGAGGCGCAGGGTGTGGGCTATCTCGCCCCGATCACTTCAAACGCCACGCCTGCAGGGCGCGATATCAACCGCCGGGTCGAGGCCGTGCTGCTGGTCAACTGACTTGCCAGCGATAAGGCGGCAAGCCGATTGTGGTGTAGAATGGCAAGACATGCCGGGCGGGAAGCACTCTTTTTGAACTGACCATGCTGCGGGCCAGAGGATTGGTCTGCGCAACAAAGTTGTTGCCAAATTTTCCCGCTTTTTATCTCACCGTCGCAGGGTGATCTTTGTTCCGGGATATCCAAAATTCGAACCATCCCCCGCAGGCGGATCAACGGATTTCGGGCCGTACATGAACCCCAAAAAGCCGGGCTCGCTTCACCTCACGTCAGCACAATGCCATCTGCGCGCAAAAAAAACCCGCACTGTTCAGCGCGGGTCATTCAGGTGCCACAGGGAGATTCTTACCAATCCATCGGGCCTTTTTCGGCAAAGGCGTCGACCAGAAAATCAATGAAAGCCCGCACCTTGGGCTGGGTAAACCGGCCGGGCGGGTAAACCGCATAGATGCCCTGAACCTCATCTGGCAGTGATGGCATCGCATCCACCACTTCGCCCGATTTCAGTGCGTCTGCATAAAGATAGCTGGGCAGATGTGCGATCCCGAGGCCTGAGATCGCCGCGTTCAGCAGCGACTGCCCGTCATTTACGCTCAGCCAGCCAGCGGTGCGGACCTGACGCTTTTCGCCCGATGGCGCGGTCAGTTTCCAGACACTGCCCGAGGATTGGCTGGAATAATGCAGCAGCTTGTGTTCGTTCAGATCGTCAATCTTCTGCGGGCGTCCGAACTGCTCGATATAGCTGGGGGCCGCGACCATGCGTTTGACCGTTTCCGTCAGTTTGCGGGCGCGCAGGGTGCTGTCTTCCAGTTCACCAATGCGTACAGCCACGTCAAAGCCTTCGGAAATCAGCTCAACATAGCGGTTGTTCAGCACCATGTTGACGGTGATATCAGGATAGACCGACAGGAAATCCGACAGAACCGGCGACAGGTGATTGACCCCGAAATCCGTCGCCACACTGATCCGCAGCAGACCAGAAGGATCAGATTGCATCGAGGTCACCAGAGCATCCGCTTCGCCCGCATCGTTCAGAACACGGCGCGCGCGGTCGTAATAGGCCAGTCCGATCTCGGTTGGAGATACCCGGCGCGTGGTTCGGTTCAGCAGCCTTGCGCCCAATCGCGCCTCAAGACTTGAGACATGCTTGGACACAGCTGATTTGGAGATACCCATCTTTTTGGCCGCGTCGGTGAAACCACCCTGGTCCACCACGTTGGAAAAGGCCTCCATTTCGGTCAGTCGATCCATTCTCGTACCCCAGGTCTTCTGTTCGTTGGCTCTTTATCGCGATCAATCTGGGCGAGAACTGGGCAGACATGGGATAATATCAGGGTTTTGAATCGGATCGTTTGCGACAGGGAAACGCCGAAATCATCGCGACCTCACTCGGGTAATCAATGTAATATGCTGATTTGTCGATATTTTTCTGATAGTTCTTGGGTTGGAATGGTATTTTTGTGACAAAAGACAAGGCGATACACCCTTTTCATGGCCACCGTGCTTTTCCTGATTGTCGGCATTATTCGGGTCCGCGAGGCATTGTTGCCAAACCGCGCCACTATGAGACAGAGATCAGAGTGACGCCGCCAACCGTGTCCCCTGATTGATCGCACGCTTGGCGTCCAGTTCAGCCGCCACGTCTGCCCCACCGATCACATGAGCGGATATCCCGCGCGCCATCAGTTCATCTGCCAGAGAGCGGTCGGAAACCTGACCGGCGCAGAGCACAATCGTATCCGCCGCAATTACGGTTGGATCGGCGCGTTCTTCGCCAAAGCTGATATGCAAACCATCGTCATCGATACGCTCATAGTTCACGCCGCCGACAAAAGTGACGTCTTTCATCTTCAGCGTTGCGCGGTGAATCCAGCCCGTGGTCTTGCCGAGGCTCTTGCCATGCGCCTGTTTCTTGCGTTGCAGCAGCGTAACCTTTCGCGCCGGGGTTGCTGGCTGCGGGCCCTCGGGGGCCAGGCCCGAGCGATGCCTGGCGGGGTCGGTCACGCCCCATTCTTTCATCCAAAGCGGAAGATCGGTGGTGGCGCTGTGGCCGTCCTCCAGCAGGTATTCCGAGACATCGAAACCGATGCCTCCGGCCCCGATCACCGCGACAGATTTGCCAACCTCGGCCTTGTGACGCAGCACGTCGATATAGTTCAGCACATTCTTCTGATCCTGGCCCGGTATCTGTGGATCGCGCGGGGTGACGCCGGTGGCGATCACCACTTCGTCAAACCCTGTCAGGTCATCCGCCCCGACCTCACGACCCAGCTCGGTCTTGACGCCAAGATCAGCCATCATGGTGCGGTACCAGTCAACAAGGCCCCGGAACTCCTCTTTTCCCGGAACCTGCTTGGCCATGTTCAGCTGCCCGCCAACCTCACCGGCCCGGTCAAACAGGGTCACGTCATGGCCACGCTGGGCGGCGGTCATCGCTGTGGACAGGCCCGCGGGGCCAGCGCCCACGATGGCAATCGTCTTGCGCGTCTTGGCCGCTTCGATCACCAGTTCCGTCTCGTGACAGGCGCGCGGGTTGACCAGACATGAGGTCAGCTTGCCACCAAAGGTATGATCCAGACAGGCCTGATTGCAGGCGATGCAGGGGGCGATCCTGGCGGCTTCCCCGGCCATCGCCTTGTTCACAAAATCCGCATCGGCCAGCATCGGCCGGGCCAGCGAGACCATATCTGCGCAACCGGTCGCCAGAACCTCTTCGGCCACCCCGGGCGTGTTGATGCGGTTCGAGGTGATCACAGGGATACCAACCTTGCCCATCAGCTTTTTGGTCACCCAGGCGAAGGCCGCACGCGGAACGCTGGTGGCGATGGTCGGAATCCGCGCTTCATGCCAGCCGATCCCGGTGTTGATGATGGTGGCACCCGCTTTCTCGACCTCTTTCGCGAGCTGCACCACTTCTTCATGGGTCGAGCCATTGGGCACCAGATCGATCATCGACAGGCGGTAGATGATGATGAAATCGGTTCCGACGGCCTCGCGCGTGCGGCGCACCACTTCGATCGGCAGGCGCATACGGTTCTCATAAGATCCACCCCAGCGATCCTCACGTTTGTTGGTATGGGTCACAAGGAACTGGTTCAGGAAATACCCCTCGGACCCCATAATCTCGACCCCGTCATAGCCCGCTTGCTGTGCCAGCCTGGCTGCGTTGACGATATCGCTGATCTGTTTCTCGATCCCTTCTTCGTCCAACTCGCTTGGTGGAAACGGAGAAATCGGAGATTTCACCGGGCTCGGCGCCACGCATTTGGGGCCATAGGCATAGCGCCCTGCATGCAGAATCTGCATCGCGATCTTGCCACCGGACTGATGCACCCGGTCCGTCACGATGGAATGGTTCGCCACGTCTTTGTCCGTGGTCATCATTGCCGCCCCGGGCAAGACCGAGCCCTCAAGGTTCGGGCCGATCCCGCCTGTCACCATCAGCGCCACACCCCCGCGCGCGCGGTCGGCGTAGAACTCGGCCACGCGGTTCCAGTCGCCGGTTTCTTCCAGCCCCGTATGCATCGAACCCATCAGCACGCGGTTCTTCAGCGTGGTAAAGCCCAGATCCAGCGGGGCCAGCATGTTTGGGTACGCAGTCATGGCGAACTCTCCCTGTTTCGGGGCCTAGATTGACGTTCACGTCACCGTTGTCACGCGAAACCTAACGTCATCCCCTTTGCCTTGGCAGCAAGGATTGCTAGAGACGCTTCAGACCCTGCAGATGAGGCCGCCCATGACCCCTGAAGAAATCGCCAAACTGCCCTACCGCCCCTGCGTCGGGTTGATGCTGATGAATGCCGGGGGGCAGATTTTCGTAGGTCAGCGCAACGATCGGCACAAAGAGGCATGGCAGATGCCGCAGGGTGGGGTGGACGCGGGCGAAGACCCGCGCGATGCGGCCCTGCGTGAGCTGTGGGAGGAAACCGGAGTGACCTCTGATCTGGTCGAGATCATTGCGGAAACCGATGGCTGGCTGCCCTATGATCTGCCGCATGACATCGTGCCAAAAATCTGGAAAGGCCGCTATCGCGGGCAAGAGCAGAAATGGTACCTGATGCGCTTTGCGGGCCGCGACGATCAGATCAATATCCAGACTGAACACCCGGAATTCACCCGGTGGAAATGGCAGGCACCGGATCGTCTGGTCGAAGAGATTGTGCCGTTCAAACGGGATGTTTACGCGCGTGTGGTTGCCGCGTTCGCAGATCATCTGGGCTGATCACTTCGATGACAACTTGCCGTGAGGGGCGTGGTGCGGGTGTGTGTGGATCATTAGCCTCTGAGGCATGAAGGATAGCGCAGATCACCAAATCGCAACTTTTGCCGGATGCACCCCGGCGGGCCGCCGGTTTCACGGGGTCGAGCGGCGCGCGCCGCTGCGCGAGGGGCTTTGTTCCGCAGGTGAATATGGCCCCGATCAGACCGCAGGCCGGTTCTATCCGGTCGCCTGTGTCGCGCTTGAGGTGACGCAGCGCTGCAATCTGGACTGCACGCTCTGCTATCTCTCGGATCGGGCCGAGATGACGTATGATCCGCCGCTCTCGGTGCTGTTCGCGCGTTTGGCGACGATCCACAGCCACTATGGCCCCGGCGTTTCGGTCCAGTTGACCGGGGGCGATCCGACCCTGCGCAAGATCGAAGATCTTGAGGCACTGTGCCGCGAGATCAGCCGTTTGGGGATGCGGTCCTGTCTGATGACCAATGGCATCCGCGCCAGCCGGGCGGCGCTGACGCGGCTGGCAGCGGCAGGGCTGGATGACGTGGCCTTTCATGTGGACATGACACAGGAGCGGAAGGGGTTCGACTCTGAGGTCGACCTGAACACCGTGCGCTGCGCCTATATCCGCCGGGCCCGTGGTTTGGGGGTGCGTATCCTGTTCAATACCACTGTGTTCGCAGACAATTTCAGCGAATTGCCCGCCCTGGCGCGGTTCCTGCGTGATCAACCCGAAGTCGCCTTTGTCTCGTTCCAGATGCAGGCTGATACCGGCCGTGGCGTGTTGCGCGAACGGCCCGATATGATCACGCAGGACAGCGTTATGCGTGCTGTCGAAGAAGGGTACGAAACCCCTTTGCATTTCGACGCCGCAGCGGTGGGCCATTCCCGTTGCAACCGCTACGCCAATGTGGTGACCGCCGGAGGGCGTGCGACATCCCTGCTATCGAACCGCCGCCTTGTGCACCGCGTGATTGACGCGCTGGAGCATGAGGATCATGCGCAGGATGGTCATCTCGATATCCGCGACAGCGTGCGGCGTGTGGTGGTGCGCCGCCCGTTGCTGGCGCTGCGTGCAGGAGTGCATCTGCTACGCTGCATGTTGCAGCTAAAGGCGGGTTTGCTGCGCGGCCCGGTTCGGCGGCAGACGGTGTTTATTCACAACTTCATGGCAGCGGATGCGCTGGACGAGGATCGATGTGCGTCCTGCGTGTTCATGGTTGCCACCGCCAACGGCCCGCTTTCGATGTGTGTGCACAATGCACAGCGCGACCTGCACCTTGCCACGCCGGACCGGGTTGACGGGGGCGACAGGCCGCTGTGGTGGAATTCGGCCTCTCGCGATCTGTCCGACAGCTCCGATCTGCCTGACCTGCACGATCCGGGGCAGGCAGCACTCAAGAAACTCAAGGGCCGGTTGCGGGCAAAGCGGAAGGAAACCTCATGAAAGCACTGCTGAGCTTACTGCTGTTGCCCGTTCTGGCCAGCTGCACCAGTGTCGAGCGATTGGCATTGCCTGCCCCCACCCCCCTGCCGAATACGGCACTGACCCGGACCGCGCCGTTGCCCGGTGAGCGTATTGATCATCGGGACTGGAGCAGATTTCTGAACCGTTATGTTGCAGCGGACACGCAGGGTGTGAACCGGGTGGCATATGGGCAGGTTTCAGCAGCCGACCGGGCGCAATTGGATCAGTATCTTGAGCAGTTGCAATCCGTTGATCCGGCCCGGTTGACCCGGGATCAGCAACTGGCTTACTGGATCAACCTCTATAACGCGCTGACCGTTGATCTGATCCTTGAAAACTATCCTGTAGCTTCCATCCGCGACATCACGGATGGCGTGTTTTCCTTTGGCCCATGGGATCGCCCTCTGGCGCAGGTGGCCGGGCAGAGCCTGACCCTGAACGATATCGAGCATCACATCATCCGCCCCACATTTGATGAACCGCGCATTCACTACGCCCTGAATTGTGCCGCGGTGGGTTGCCCCAATCTGATGGACCGTGCATGGCAGGCCGAAACGCTGGAGCGTGATCTGGCGGCGGCCGAGCATGGCTATATCAACGACCCGCGCGGGGTGCGGTTTGACGGGCGTGGCCGATTGATCCTTTCAAAGATTTTTGCCTGGTTCCGCGAGGATTTTGCGCCGAACGAGAAGGCGGTGATCGCTTATCTCGAAACGGCGGCAGAGCCGGAGTTGCGCGCACAGTTGCAGACGACGCCCCGGGTAAACGCCTATGAATACAATTGGGCCTTAAATGACGCGGCGGCCGGACCATAGAGTAGGGGCAAGGCCACAGATCGGCGCTGACGCGGCTCAGAGCAACCCTTCTGCGCGCAGCAATTCCCGCATATCTGCCTTGGGGCGCGGGCCGATATGGCTGATCACCTCACGAGCGCAGACATTGCCGATCTTCGCGCAGGTCTCGGAATCGCGACCAGTGGCCATGCCAAACAGGAACCCGGCGGCGAACTGATCGCCCGCGCCCGTGGCATCCACGGGCACCACCTTTTCCACCGGAACATCGACCCGGTGCCCGTCCCTCAGAACACTGACCCCATCGCCTGAACGGGTACAGACGACCAGAGGACAAATCGCGGCGGTTTTCGCCAGTGCCTCTTCCAGATCATCGGTTTCGAACAGCGATTTGATCTCGGCCTCGTTGCCGATCACAAAATCCAGCTCATTTTCGATCAGCAGCAGAAAGTCAGTGCGGTGCCGTTCCACGCAAAATGGATCTGAGATCGCAATACCAGCCTTGCCGCCGCACGCGTGACAATTCCGGGCGGCCTCAAGGAACGCGGCCTTGCCCTTTTCCTTGTCAAACAGATAGCCTTCAAGGAACATGATCTGGCTGTTTTCGGCAACCTCGGACGGAACGTCTTGCGAAGACAGTTCCGACGAAATACCAAGGTAGGTGTTCATCGACCGCTCGCCATCGGGTGAGACGAAGATCATCGAGCGCGAGGTCGGCAGTTCGCCACCCGGCACCGGAGGGTTGACGAAATCCACACCGTCTCCGTTCATCGCATCCGCATAGAACCGGCCCAAAGCGTCGTCATGCACCCGTCCGATAAACGCCGCATCCAGACCCAGCGCACCAGCCCCGGCAATCGTATTGGCGACCGAGCCACCCGGTGTCTGCACCCGGCCTTCCATCGAGGCATACAGCACTTCGCCGCGCTCCTGCTCGATCAGCTGCATGATACCTTTTTCAATGCCCATCAGTTCCAGAAAACTGTCATCGGCCTGGGAAATCACGTCCACAACGGCGTTTCCGATGCCGGTGAGCTGGTAGGTTTTCATTGGGTTTTGTCCTCGAATTGGCAGAGATCACGGATAATGCAGGTCGGGCATTGCGGTTTGCGCGCCTTGCAATGGTACCGGCCATGCAGAATCAGCCAGTGATGCGCATGGAGTTGAAAGTCGGCAGGGATGTTGTCTTCGATGGCGCGCTCGACCGCGTCCACGTTTTTGCCGGGGCAGATGCCGGTACGGTTGCCAACGCGGAAGATATGCGTGTCCACCGCCTGTGCCGGTTGCCGCCACCACATGTTCAGAACCACATTGGCGGTCTTGCGCCCGACACCCGGCAGCGATTGCAGCGCGGCGCGGGAATTGGGAACCTCGCCGCCATAATCCTCAACCAGAATGCGGCTGAGTTTGATCACGTTCTTGGCCTTCTGGCGGAACAGACCAATGGTCTTGATATGCTCGATCAGGCCCTCTTCGCCCAGATCCAGCATCTTCTGCGGGGTATCTGCGATCTTGAACAGCGTGCGGGTGGCCTTGTTGACGCCCGCATCAGTCGCCTGCGCCGAAAGCGCTACGGCGACGACCAGAGTATAGACGTTCACATGCTCCAGCTCGCCCTTGGGTTCGGGGTCGGCGTCCTGAAAGCGCGTAAAGATCTCGCGGATCGTATGGTAATCAAGTTGCTTTGCCATCCGCGCCTTAATGCCGCCCACCGGGCCGTGACACAAGCCCAAAGCCAATGCGCAAGTTCCGGGTCGCCGAGGCGTGGCCTGCGCGCTATGTTTCTATGAGGAAATGAGGTGAGACCCATGAACATCCAGACCCGGGAAAGCGGATACCACTATAACGTCATGCGCCGTGCAATCGAGTTGATTGATCAGGGCGGCGAAGGTCTGAGCCTCGAAGAACTCGCCCGCCAGATGGGCATGAGCCCGGCCCATTTCCAGCGCCTGTTCTCGCGCTGGACGGGGGTATCACCCAAGCGCTATCAGCAATACCTGACGCTGGGCCACGCCAAGGCGCTGTTGCACGACCGGTTCACCACGCTTGAGACGGCGCATAACGTGGGCCTTTCGGGCAGCGGTCGTTTGCACGATCTGTTCCTGAAATGGGAATCCATGAGCCCCGGCGAATACGCCCGCAAAGGCGACGGGCTGACAATCTATTGGGGCTGGTTTGATTGCCCCTTTGGCCCAACACTTGTCATGGGTACGGCAAAGGGTATCTGCGGCATGGCTTTCGGCGCCGAAACCGGAGAAGAGGCTGCGATGGAAGATATGGTCTCGCGCTGGCCCAACGCCCATTATGTTGAAGACGCCGAAAGGCTGCGCCCGTGGGTCGATGCGTCATTTGGGCTTGACCGGGCCGAGACACCGCTTCACCTGATCGGCTCTCCTTTGCAGATCAAAGTGTGGGAGGCGTTGATGCATATCCCCTCGGGTCAGGTCACCACCTATTCCGAGATCGCGCAGCGCGTAGGGTCCCCGCAGGCGGTGCGCGCCGTTGGAACAGCGGTTGGGCGTAACCCGGTTAGCTGGTTGATTCCCTGTCATCGCGCCTTGCGCAAGTCCGGCGGTCTGGGCGGTTACCATTGGGGTCTGCCGGTCAAACGCGCCATGCTGGCTTATGAGGCAGCTCAGGCGGATGCCTGAGGAAAAAGAGCGAGGCACCCTTGGGTGCCTCACAATTGGATTATATCAAAACGTGGTCATTCAGCGGCCCAACCACCGACGGCCTTGACCTCCAAAAAGTCTTCCAATCCCCAAACACCGCCTTCGCGCCCGTTGCCAGACTGCTTCATCCCACCGAAGGGCGAACCCGCGCTGCGCGACTGACCGTTCATCTCAACCATGCCCGAGCGCAAGGCGCGGGCCATGCGATTGGCGCGGTTGCCATCCTGCGTCTGGACATAGTTGGTCAGCCCATAAGGGGTGTCATTTGCGATTTCGATGGCCTCTTCTTCGGTATCGAAGGGGATCATGGTCAGGACCGGGCCAAAAATTTCCTCGCGCGCGACGGTCATCTGGTTGTTGGCGTCGGCAAAGACCGTGGGGCGCACATAATATCCTTTATTGAGGCCTTCGGGTCGGCCAGTGCCACCGGCCACCACACGGGCGCCTTCATCAATGCCTTTCTGAATCAGGTCCTGAATCTTGTTCCACTGTACCTCGTTCACTACTGGCCCGATATGGCGACCTTCCTCGGTGGCCGGGCCAACGGCCAACTTGTTGGCCACCTCGGCAGCAGTTTCGACAGCCTGATCATAGATCGGGCGCTGCACCAGCATCCGGCTGGGCGCGTTGCAGCTTTGGCCCGTGTTGTTCATCATATGCAACACGCCGCGCTTCACGGCTTTCTCATCAGCGTCCGCAAAGATCACGTTCGCGCCCTTGCCGCCCAGTTCCAGATGCACTTTCTTCAGCGTATCGGCTGCGTTCTTGGAAATTGCGGTCCCGGCGCGGGTCGAGCCGGTGAAGCTGATCATATCCACGTCCTTGTGCCCTGAGAGCTGAGAGCCGACACCAGCCCCATCGCCATTCAGCAGATTGAACACGCCGGGTGGAAAACCGGCCTCGTCGATCAGTTCGGCGAACAGCATTGCATTCAGCGGGCTTTGTTCTGATGGTTTCAAAACCATCGTGCACCCCGCAATCGCAGCCGCACCCACCTTGAGCGTGATCTGGTTCATCGGCCAGTTCCACGGTGTGATCAGGGCGGTCACGCCGACCGCTTCATGGATAATGCGATCATTCGGAGCATGATCACCCAGCGGGCGTTCAAACTGGAACGCCTTGGCCGCACGGATAAAGTTCTTGAGGTGATAGATACCCGCGCCGGATTGCTGCGTGCGCGCCATGTCAATCGGAGCGCCCATCTCCATAGACATCGCTTGCGCCAGCTCCTCGGATCGCGCGGCATAAACATCAACCAGCTTTTCCATCAGCGCGATACGGTCTTCGACAGGTGTCGCCATCCAGCCGGGCAGCGCGGCTTTGGCCGCCGCAACCGCTGCGTCCGTATCTGTGGCACCGCCCAGCGAAATCACCGCGCAGGGCTCCTCGGTCGAAGGGTTGATGACCTCAAAGTCCCGCGCCTCTGCGGGGGCGACCCACTGGCCGTTGATATAGAATTCGCGCTTGTCGATCATCACAGTTCCTCCAAATCCGGTATTTTCGACCGCATGGTCGGTTTTCCCGGGCACTCTGTCATTCCGTCCCGGGCAGAGCAAGGAGAATCTGGGACAACGGAAATTAGTCGTCCTATGCCGGTGTAACCTGTCGCCAAAGTGATTAAGCTTGCGCCATCGACTCGTCTAATTCGCAGAAAAGGAGCGCCCCATGGGTTTGCGTATCAATGACACTGTCCCGAATTTTAAGGCAGAAACAGATCAGGGCACTGTCCAGTTCCATGACTGGATTGGGGATAGCTGGGCCATTCTGTTTTCGCATCCCAAGGATTTCACCCCGGTTTGCACCACCGAGTTTTCGGCAGTGGCGCAGCTGAATGACGAATGGGCGGCACGTAACACAAAAGTGATAGGTGTGTCGGTCGATGGTGTCGAAGATCACAAGAAGTGGAAGAAAGATATCGAGGCCTATGGCAACGCCAGCCCCGGCTTCCCGATCATCGCAGATGATGGTCTGGCCGTCTCCAAAGCCTTTGACATGCTCCCGGCCGAGGCCTATCTGCCCGACGGTCGTACCCCTGCCGACAGTGCAACCGTGCGTTCGGTCTTCATCATCGGGCCGGACAAGCAACTGAAACTGTCGATGACCTACCCGATGACCGTGGGCCGGAACTTCGCCGAGATTCTGCGCGCGCTGGACGGTCTGCAAATGAGCGCCAAGGGTGTTGCAACCCCTGCGAACTGGGTCCCGGGCGAAGACGTGATCATCCCGCCTGCTGTCTCGAATGAGGATGCCAAGGCCAAGTTCGGAGAGTTCGAGACGATCTTCCCCTATTTGCGTAAAACCAAAGCCCCTTCGTGAACAAATAACAGGTCAGGGGCGAATGCTCCTGACCTGATCCAAAAGCATCAAAAAAGGCCGCTCCAGCAGGAGCGGCCTTTCCTTCACTGTCTCTCTGTCAAGAGGATCAGGCAGCCAGAGCGGCCTGAGCTTTGGCGACGATCGCGCCGAACGCTTCCGGTTCGTGCACGGCCAGATCAGCCAGAACTTTGCGGTCCACTTCGATACCGGCCAGGTTCAGGCCGTTGATGAAGCGGGAATATGTCAGAGCCTCGTCATGGCTACGCACAGCAGCGTTGATACGCTGGATCCACAGCGCGCGGAAGTTGCGCTTGCGGTTCTTGCGGTCGCGGGTTGCGTATTGGTTGGCCTTGTCGACGGCCTGACGGGCAACCTTGAAGGTGCTCTTGCGGCGGCCATAGTAACCTTTGGCAGCCTTGATGACCTTCTTGTGACGGGCGTGAGTTACGGTTCCACCTTTAACGCGGGACATATCGGTATCTCCTCTTAGCGGTCGTAGGGCATGTAGCCCTTGACGATCTTGGCGTCGGGGGCGGACAGGGTGGTGTTGCCACGGGCGTCGCGGATGAACTTCTTGGTCCGCTTGATCATGCCGTGCCGTTTGCCGGCCTGACCAGCAAGGACCTTACCGGTCGCAGTCACCTTAAAGCGCTTTTTGGCGCTCGACTTTGTCTTCATCTTAGGCATTTCCGTCTCCTGTTTTCGGGTTCGGTTTCAAACGCAACTCGGCATGCCATCTCGGCCGGTCACGCAACAGATGCGCCGTTTACGCAAGTTTGGTGTTGCTGGCAAGGGGGGTGCGGCGTGAATCTGCACTTTTGGCAGGCCGTTCAGGCACCGGGGCGACATGGGGCCGCCCCGGTGGTTTTGCTTAGTGCTCGAATTTCCGGATTTCGCCGCTCTGGAGCCGGGACGCGTAGGAGGCCAGCTCCTGACGCACCACTTTCATCAGGAAGTAGAGCGCAAAGACGTTCACAACCGCCATCGCAAAGATCGCCGCATCCGAGAAGTCGATGACCGGGCCAAGATTGGCAGCCGCGCCGATGACGACGAAGATGCAGAAGATGACCTTGAACACCAGCTCTTTGGTATGGCCTTCACCGAACAGGTAGGTCCAGGCCTTCAGGCCGTAATAGGACCAGCTGATCATGGTCGAGAAGGCGAACAGAACCACGGCAACCGCCAGAATATAGGGGAACCAGCTGAAGGCGCTTGCAAAAGCCGCCGAGGTCAGACTAACGCCTGTGTTGCCATCGACCGTCGCAATGGCGTTGCCAGCTTCATTCAGCATGTAGTTGCCGGTTGCCGGATCAATGATCAGCTGCTGCGTGATGATGATAACCAAAGCTGTCATCGTACAGATCACGACCGTATCGATAAACGGTTCAAGCAGCGAGACAAAGCCCTCGGTGATCGGTTCGCTGGTCCGCACGGCCGAGTGTGCAATCGCCGCGGAACCCACGCCCGCCTCGTTCGAGAACGCAGCTCGGCGGAAGCCCTGGATCAGCGCACCGACCATGCCGCCCGCCACACCAAGCCCGGTGAACGCGCCTTCGAAAATCTGGCCAAAGGCCCAGCCGATCTGATCTGCATTCATGATGATGATAACCAAAGCGGCCAGTACATATGTGACCCCCATGAAGGGCACAACTTTTTCGGTCACGCGCGCGATGGATTTCAGGCCGCCCACAATCACGGCAAACACGATTGCTGCAAAGACCAACCCTGTGATCCAGCCAGGGTACTCGCCAGTGATTCCCGCGATCTGCTGATGCGCCTGATTGGCCTGGAACATGTTGCCCCCACCCAGCGCGCCAAGGATACAGAAGATCGAGAACAGAACCGCCAGAATCTTGCCACCCGGCAAGCCCAGTTCGCTGAAACCCTTGGACATGTAATACATCGGGCCGCCCGAAACGGTGCCGTCTTCGTATTCATTGCGGTATTTCACGCCAAGCGTACACTCGGTGAATTTCGATGCCATGCCCAGCAGGCCCGCGGTGATCATCCAGAAGGTTGCCCCCGGGCCGCCAATGCCGACGGCCACGGCCACACCGGCAATATTGCCCAAACCGACCGTACCCGACAGCGCCGTGGCCAGAGCCTGAAAATGGCTGACCTCACCTGCATCGTTGGGATCGGAATAGTCGCCTTTCACAAGACTGATTGCATGTCCGAAGAACCGAAACTGAACAAAGGCGAAATACAGTGAAAAGACAGTCGCAGCGATCACCAGCCATCCCACGATCCACGGGAAACCCGTGCCCGGGAACGGCGCGAAGATAAAGCTGACGAAGGGTCCGGTGAAATCGGCGAAGGCCTGATTGATCTTGTCATCAAGGCCAGCCGCCTCCTGTGCCGACGCTGCGCTTGCCATCAAACTTGCTGCGAATGCAGGAAGGCTTAGTTTCTTGAGCGTTTCCATTTCAATCCCCTCCCTCAGTTCACAACGGTGACCGGCACTTCGGCATGCATGACCAGATTTTGCGTCGAGCTGCCGAACAGACGTTTTTTGAAGCCATCCGCCGAAGACCGGCCAACAACAATCTGCGAACCACCATTTTCAACGGTGATATCGTTCAGTGTTTCGGCCACGTCGCCGTGACGAACGATGCCGCGCGCTTCGAAACCTGCGGATTTCAAGGCCTCGACAGCCGGGTTGACGACACGGGCGGTCGCAAGTTCCAGCTCTTCCTCACGCCGTTTATGGCGCAGAGCATTTTCTTCAGGCGTTTGAAATGTGAATGGTGACCATTCAATGACGTAGACAACCAGTAGCTCGCAACTGCCGATCCGTTCAGCCATGTCTTTGGCAAAGGCGATCGCGCGCTCTCCGGTTTCTGTCCCGTCCAGTCCTATGACAATTTTTGTTGTCATCTCGTTCCTCCGTTATCATTGGTTTGGCCGGGGCCCTCGCCCCCGGCAGGGCAGCCGGAACCTGGAACTTAAACTTGGGGACTGCCCTGAGGGGAAGTATCTGAAAAAAATCAGGAAATATGGAGTTTTATTTGCAAAAGCTCAAGTTAAACCCAGCTTCTGATTGAAAACAAAGGAAACTTTCTTCCTTGAAGGGCAAGAAATCATACTGATACTTCGCGTTTCAGCGTGATTGCCTGCCGAAAATCAGCCGGGATCAGTGTTATAGATAAGCCGTTCGTCGCAAGGCGCGATGCGCAGGATATTGGTTGTACCCGGTACGTTGAAGGGCACACCCGCGGTTACGACAATCTGATCTGTCTCGGTTGCAAAACCACCCGAACGCGCAGCACGGGCCGCGTTGACAACCGCGCTTTTGAACCGCTCCAGTTCAGGCGTCATGACACAGTGACACCCCCAGCTCAGGCACAGCCGCCGGGCTGTGCCGGTGGCAGGGGTCAGCGCGATGATCGGCACGCCCGGTCGTTCGCGCGCGGTGAGCAACGCCGTGGTTCCGCTTTGGGTAAAACAGCAGATGGCCTTGATATCCGTCTTTTCGGCAATCTCACGCGCGGCGGCAACGATGCCGTCTGCAATGGTCGTGCCATTGGCCGTGCGTGAGGCGGCGATGATCTGGCCGTAGGTCGGGTCAGCCTCAACCTCGATGGCGACCTTGTTCATGGTCTGCACGGCTTCAACCGGGTAGGCTCCGGCGGCCGATTCCGCGCTGAGCATGATGGCGTCGGTCCCTTCATAGATGGCTGTGGCCACATCCGAGACTTCGGCCCGCGTGGGCATCGGGCTTTCAATCATGCTTTCCAGCATCTGCGTGGCAACGATAACGGGCTTGGCCGCGCCCCGGCTTTTGCGCACCAGACGTTTTTGAATGGGCGGCACCGCGGATACCGGCAATTCCACGCCCAGATCACCGCGTGCCACCATGATACCGTCCGACGCGTCGAGGATTTCGTCAAAGGCCTCGACCGCGGCGGGTTTTTCGACCTTGGTCATGATCGAGGCACGGCCATCAACCAGCGCACGGGCTTCAAACACATCTTTTGCACGCTGGACAAAGCTGAGCGCCAGCCAATCCACGCCCAACTGGCAAACAAACTCCAGATCGTCACGATCCTTTGCCGACAGGGCCGCCAACGGCAGCACCACGTCAGGGACGTTTACACCTTTGCGGTTCGAGATTGTTCCACCGGTTTTAACGGTGCAATCGGCGAAATCCTTGCCGCATTTATCAACGATCAGGCAGATCTTGCCGTCATTGACCAACAGGCGCGCGCCGGGCTCCAGCGCTGCAAAAATCTCGGGATGTGGCAGGCAGACGCGTGTGCCGTCGCCGGGCGTTTCGTCCAGATCCAGCCGAAAGGCTGCACCTTCGGACAGGTCCTCGGCTTCATTGGCAAACGTGCCAACACGCAGCTTGGGGCCCTGAAGGTCAGCCAGTATGGCAATCGGGCTGCCCAGATCCTTTTCCACCTGCCGGATGATCTGATGGCGTTCGCGAATTTCACCCTGGCTGCCGTGGCTCATGTTCAGGCGGAACACATCCGCCCCGGCCTCATGCAGCGTACGAATGGTGTCATAGTCACTGGACGCCGGTCCCAGCGTCGCCACGATTTTTACATTTCTCAGGCGTCGCATTGGTCTTGCTCTCCTCACACGGTCGATGTTATCGCAAACATTGCTTCGGCTGCTTATTGCGCAATTCCCTTTCCAAAGCAACTGTCCTACACCTGCGACAAACTAGATGACAGGCTCATGACATACACCCCGTTTTTCGTTCACGGTGCGGATCGCCCGTCCCGCTGGCTGATCACATGTGACCATGCAACCAACACGGTGCCGCCTGAAATCAACGGTGGTGACCTTGGCCTGCCGCGCGAGGATATGGAGCGTCACATCGCGTATGATGTGGGGGCCTATGAGGTGTCGAAACATCTGGGCGAAATTCTGAATGCGCCTGTTGTTGCGGCCAATTTCTCGCGCCTTGTGATTGATCCGAACCGGGGGGAGGACGATCCGACACTGCTGATGAAGCTTTATGACGGATCGATCATTCCCGGCAATCGACACGCCGACGCGGCCGAGCGCGCGCGTCGCCTGAACATGTGCTATCGCCCGTATCACGAGGCACTGGCACAACTGGCCGCCCTGCCTCATGCGGTGATTATTTCGATGCATTCCTTCACACGCCAACTGCGCGGTCGCGATCCGCGTCCCTGGCATGTGGGCGTGCTGCACACCCCGGATGAGCGGTTCTCGCGTCCTTTGATCAACCGGCTGGAGGCCGAAGATGATCTGTGTGTGGGCGTGAACGAGCCTTATACAGGTGTCTTGCCGGGCGATGCGATCGACAAGCATTGCACCACCCATGGCCGCCCCAACGCGCTGATCGAGCTGCGCAATGACCTGATCGCGGATCATAACGGTCAGCGTAGCTGGGCCGAGCGGCTGGCACCCATTTTACAGGATGCTTTGGACAGCAGTGACCTGTAGTTGAGTTGAAACACACCCGTTGGGTTGCTACTTCAGGCACAATCCCGTCACGCATCCGGAGCCAGATCATGGACAAGCAAACCGAAATCGAACTTCAGGCCGCCGCGTTTCGCCGGTTGCAAAAACATCTGATGGAAGACCGTACCGACGTGCAGAACATCGACATGATGAATCTGGCCGGTTTCTGCCGCAACTGCCTGTCGCGCTGGTATCAGGAAGCGGCCAATGAAAAGGGCATCGAGATGGGCAAGAACGAGGCCCGCGAGGTTTTCTACGGCATGACCATGGATGAGTGGAAAGCCAATTATCAGACCGAAGCCAGCGCCGAGCAACAGGCCACCTTCAAGGTCGCGTTTGAAGAAAACGTCGGCAACAAAGGCTGAGCTTGCAAAAAGCCCGCCGTTCGGGCGGGCTTTTCTCGGTCAGATCGCCGCTTTGCGGCTTTCATCCAGATAGATTTCGCGCAGCCGCCTGGCGATTGGCCCCGGCGTGCCATCGCCCAGTGTTACCCCGTCGATCTCGATCACGGGCATGACAAATGCGCTGGCCGAAGTGACAAAGGCCTCATCGGCTTCTTTCGCTTCGTCGATGGTGAACAGGCGTTCCTCGACCACCATCTGCGCTTCGGCGGCCATGCGCAGCACGGCCTTGCGGGTGATCCCGTGCAGGATGTCGCTGGACAGCGGGCGGGTGACGATCTTGCCGTTCTTGACGAAATAGGCGTTGTTGCTGGTGCCTTCGGTGACGTAGCCATCCTCGACCATCCAGGCATCATCACATCCGGCGGCTTTGGCCATCATCTTGCCCATCGAGGGGTAAAGCAGCTGAACTGTTTTGATATCGCGACGACCCCAGCGGATATCATCTATCGAGATAATCTTCGCGCCCTTTTGGGCCGCCGGGCTGTCAGCCAGGCCCGGCTTGTTCTGGGTAAACAGAACCAGTGTCGGCCGGGTATCCGCTGAGGGAAAGACAAAGTCCCGATCGCCATCACTGCCGCGCGAGACCTGCAGATAGATCAGGCCTTCGTCGATGCCGTTGAGGTCCACCAGCTTGCGATGGATTTCCAGCAAGTCATCTTTGCTGCAGGGCTCGGCAATCTGCAATGCATCCAGTGAACGTTTCAGGCGCACGGCGTGGCCTTCAAAGTCGATCAGCTTGCCGTCCAGAACGCTGGTGACCTCGTAAACGGCATCCGCCATCAGGAAGCCGCGATCAAAG
Source organism: Rhodobacteraceae bacterium KLH11 (assembly GCA_000158135.1). Lineage (GTDB taxonomy): Bacteria > Pseudomonadota > Alphaproteobacteria > Rhodobacterales > Rhodobacteraceae > Ruegeria. Next base: position 845,680 of record DS999531.1, on the reverse strand, counting down.
ATCGAGACCCTGGCCTCGGTTTCGGGCAGGTATTCGCCATTTACATAAACGGTGCGGGTCATGTTTTATCTCCTCAGCCCCAGAGCCCGGCTTCAGGCGGGTGTACTCCGGCGTCGTCAAATATCAGCGGGGTATTGCGGTCTTCGGCCAACAGAAGCGGGCCGTCAAGGTCAGTTACCATCGCGCCCTGCGCCAGCAGGGTTGCGGGTGCCATCGCCAGTGAGCTGCCAACCATGCATCCGACCATGATGCCGTAGCCTTCTGCCAGCGCGGCCTGACGTAATTCCAGCGCTTCCGTCAGGCCACCGGTCTTGTCCAGTTTGATGTTCACCACGTCATACTTCCCTTTCAGCTTGGGCAGGCTGGCGCGGTCATGGCAGGATTCGTCAGCACAAACCGGTACGGGCCGCTGCAGCCCGATCAATGCCTCATCCTCTCCGGCGGGCAGGGGTTGCTCGACCAGCGCCACGCCCAGCCGCACGAGATGAGGCGCGAGGTCCGCGTAAATTTCTGCCGACCAGCCTTCGTTGGCATCCACAATGATTTTCGCCTCGGGCGCGCCCGCCCGCACCGCTTCAAGCCGGGGCATATCGTCTGGTGTGCCCAGTTTGATTTTCAACATGGGCCGCGCTGCGTTCTTTGCCGCCTGCGCCCGCATCGCCTGGGGTGTATCAAGCGAGAGCGTATAGGCTGTGATCTCGGGCCCCGGGGTGGTCAGCCCCGCCAGGTCCCACGCGCGTTTGCCTGCCCGTTTCGCCTCAAGGTCCCATAGCGCGCAATCCACCGCATTGCGGGCTGCCCCTGCGGGTAAGAGCTCTCTGAGGGATTGTCGCGAGAAATGGTTTGGCAGGTCGCGAATTTCAGCCTCAACCGACCCGAGTGTTTCACCGTAGCGGGCATAGGGCACGCATTCGCCCCGGCCCTGAAACGCACCATTCGAAACCCGCACTGTCAGGACCTGCGCTTCGGTGCGCGAGCCGCGCGATATCGTGAAAACCTGCGCCAGCTGAAACACATCACGGGAAACCTCAATTTGCACGCGTTCACCCTTTCAGTCGAAGTATTGTGGATGCTGGTAACAATGCCCTGCTTAGAACACAGCCCGGCCAGAGCATCCACCGGTTTACCCCTGCCAAACCGACCGGGATCGATCCGGTGTAGCGGGCTTCCCATGGCCAGCGCAGGCCATGCTGCGTGCGCATTGCCGCATATGCACAATGATGCTTGCACAGCTTCGCGCAATTTAATATCCCATCGATCAGGAAGAACGTAATTTCATTACTCACACGAGGTTCAGATGAGTTTCCGCATCCAGCCCGCCGCGCCTGCGCGGCCCAACCGTTGCCAGTTGTTCGGTCCCGGCTCGAACACCAAACTCTTCCCGAAGATGGCCGCGTCAGCGGCGGATGTGATCAATCTGGATCTTGAGGATTCTGTTGCGCCATCCGACAAGGACGCAGCCCGCGCCAATATCATTGAGGCACTGAATACGGTCGACTGGGGCAGCAAGTATATGTCGGTGCGGATCAACGGGCTGGATACGCCTTACTGGTATCGCGACGTGGTGGATGTGCTGGAACAGGCCGGAGACCGTCTGGATCAGATCATGATCCCCAAAGTCGGCTGCGCAGCGGATGTCTATGCGGTTGATGCGCTGGTCACCGCCATCGAACAGGCCAAGGGCCGGGCCAAGCCGATTTCCTTCGAGGTCATCATCGAATCCGCCGCCGGGCTGGCGCATGTCGAGGAGATCGCAGCGTCATCCCCGCGTCTGCAGGCCATGAGCCTCGGTGCTGCGGATTTTGCGGCGTCGATGGGTATGCAAACCACGGGTATCGGCGGCACGCAGGAAGATTACTATATGCTGCGCGAGGGCGAAAAGCACTGGTCCGATCCCTGGCACTGGGCACAGGCCGCGATTGTGGCCGCCTGCCGTACCCATGGCGTTCTGCCGGTGGATGGCCCATTCGGCGATTTCTCGGATGACGAAGGGTATATCGCGCAGGCCAAACGCTCGGCCACGTTGGGTATGGTTGGTAAATGGGCGATCCACCCCAGGCAGATTGCGCTGGCCAATCAGGTCTTTACCCCTTCGGAAGACGCGGTGTCAGAGGCGCGCGAAATTCTGGCCGCGATGGAGCAGGCCAAGGCCAATGGCGAAGGCGCAACCGTCTACAAAGGGCGTCTGGTCGATATCGCCTCGATTAAACAGGCCGAAGTGATCGTGGCGCAGGCTGAACTGATCGCGGCAAATGGCTGACGCAAAGCGGCGCCCCAAGAGGGGGCGCCTCTCGCACATTACGGGCCAGTGATCAGCGCCCGAAGGCGTTGTTCGGCGTCCATTTCAGCTTCTCGCCGCTTTTTCCCCATTTCATCATCAGGCAAGATCCTACGTATTTTTGAAAATATTTAATGTGCAGAGGGTACCACCCTGCTTGAGGAACTTCCACTTCGGTCCTCTGGTTGGCGGCACACGGCTGACGGCCATTGAGATACCCAAATTGTTGTCCACCGACCCAGGCATCGATGCCATCATTCGACCAGGTTTCCAGCTCATAGATCCCAGGTTCATCAAAACGAATGTACCCAGTGATTTCGGCGGCAACATTATAAGCCTCGCCGAAGGTCAGTACCGGATCACCGTCGTCGGTTTCCCGGTAGTCTAGGCCTCTCAAAGGAGGTCCGGACTTTGCCTTTTTTAGAAGACTCTCCGCTTTGGCCAGGTTTTGGATTTTACGCGGCGGGTTTCCAAGCCAGGCGTATTTGACGTCCAACCCTGCTTGGGGGCTGGGTTGCGGGCTGGCTGGCTTCAGCTTCAGCGGTTCAGCTACAGCTGTGCTCATTACCGCCGAGACGGCCAGAGCCAGCATGGTTGCACTCAAAACTTTCACGATCTTCTCCCTGGGTTGGGCCAATCTGAGGTTAATCCTCTTATGTCTGGCTTTTGCGCTGACACTATGTCGTGAATTTTGACCCCGCAAGATGGTTAAACATCACAATTCTCAGCTCACGCCCGCAGGTTTTTAGGCGAACCCATCACTACATATGAAGTGATTGAGGTGACATGCGGCAGGGTTCCCAGCACCTCGGTATGGAAGGTCTTGTAGGAAGGCAAATCTGCACATTCGACCCGCAACAGGTATTCAATCGTTCCCGTGATGTTGTGACATTCGACCACCTCGGGTGCCCGTTGCAGCGCATGTTCAAAGCTTTCCTGAGCGGTCTTAGTATGTTCACCCAGACCGACGCCGATATAGGCAATGAATCCGACCCCCATCGCGGCGGGGTTCAAAACGGCACGATATCCCGCGATGACGCCCGACCGCTCCAGCTCTTGCACACGGCGCAAACATGCTGAAGGTGAGAGGCCGACACGTTCAGCCAGCTCCAGATTGCTGATCCGTCCATCCAAAGACAATTCACGCAATATATGTTCATTTATTTTGTCAATTTTCGTCATCAATTGCGATATTTTCATAAAGGCACACAAAAACGCAATTTCATTCGCCGATTCCAAGGCAATTATCCCGGCTATGACATACGAAATCCTGCTGGCCCTGATGACCTTTGCATTTGTCTCGTCAATTACTCCAGGGCCGAATAACCTGATGCTGATGGCATCGGGTGCGAATTTCGGGTTTCGTCGCACCATTCCTCATATGCTGGGGATCGGGCTGGGGTTTACCTTCATGGTGTTACTGGTCGGCGCCGGGCTGGTGCAAGTGTTCGACAGATACCCGGTCAGCTATGCGCTGCTCAAAACAGTATCCGTGATATACCTGCTGTATCTTGCGTGGAAAATAGCGCATTCGGCCCCGGTGCAAAGCCAGGATGTGGCGGGCACACCCATGACATTTCTGCAGGCAGCCGCGTTTCAATGGGTCAATCCCAAGGCATGGGCCATGGCGCTGACGGCCACAACGGCCTATGCGCCGGGCCAGACGCTGGATGCCGTCATCATCGTGGCACTGGTGTTTGGTGCGATCAACCTGCCATCGATCAGCACCTGGACTGTTCTGGGTCAACAGATGGCGCGAATTCTGACCAACCCGCGTCGGTTGGTGGTATTCAACTGGGTGATGGCGTTGCTGTTGGTTGCCTCGCTTTACCCGGTTCTCTGGCCGAGCTGAGCTTGGATTTCTGGTGGGGCGAGCAGTTGCATCCCGGGCGACCTCGGGTCATATAGCAGGGAACTTCCGCGTTGAGAGGCGTCATGATTCAGTACCTGGATTTCGAAAAACCGCTGGCCGAGATTGAAGGCAAGGCAGAAGAGCTGCGCGCTTTGGCCCGTTCCAATGAAGAAATGGACGTAACCGAAGAAGCGGCAGCCCTGGATGCCAAAGCGGCCAAGCTGCTGGACGAGCTCTACAGCGATCTGACCCCGTGGCGGAAATGTCAGGTGGCGCGCCATCCTGAGCGGCCGCACTGCAACGATTATGTTGATGCGCTGTTTACCGAGTTCACCCCGCTGGCCGGGGATCGGAACTTTGCGGATGATCTGGCGGTGATTGGCGGTCTGGCGCGGTTCGATGACCAGCCCGTGGTGGTGATCGGGCACGAAAAGGGATCGGATACCAAATCGCGGATCGAGCGTAATTTTGGCATGGCGCGGCCCGAAGGCTATCGCAAGGCCGTGCGCCTGATGGAAATGGCAGGTCGCTTCGGGTTGCCCGTCATCACGCTGATCGACACCGCAGGGGCTTACCCCGGCAAGGGTGCGGAAGAGCGCGGCCAGTCCGAGGCCATCGCGCGTTCGACCGAGATGTGCCTGAAGATCGGTGTGCCGCTGGTGTCGGTCATCATCGGCGAAGGTGGATCGGGCGGGGCGGTGGCCTTTGCCACAGCCAACCGCGTCGCGATGCTGGAACATTCGGTTTATTCGGTGATCTCACCCGAAGGCTGCGCATCGATCCTGTGGAAAGATGCCGAAAAGATGCGCGAAGCGGCTGAAGCTTTGCGTCTGACCGCGCAGGATTTGCACAAGCTGGGCGTTTGTGACCGGATCATCACAGAACCCAAAGGCGGTGCCCATCGCGACCGCCCTGCGGCTGTGGAATCTGTTCGGGGGGCGATTGCGGCGATGCTGAAAGAACTGGACGGCAAAGATGCGGCGGCCCTGATCAAGGACCGCCGTCAGAAATTTCTGGATATCGGTTCAAAAGGGCTGGCTGCGTAACCGGTCAGCCGCCCAACCGCTGCAGCAGCGCCACCGAAGGCTTGCCGGTGACGGCCAGCCCATTGGCCTGCTGATAGGCGCTGATTGCCGCTTCGGTGTTCTTGCCAATCACCCCATCTGCGCCTTGTGTGTCATACCCGGTGGATGTCAGGCGACGTTGCAGCTCTTTTCGATCTTGCAGCGTCAGCCCGGTGGCGTCGGGCCCGAACGAGGCCTGAAAGGGCGGGCCTCCCGCGATCCGATCGGCCAGATGACCGACGCCGATCGCATAGCTGTCCGAGTTGTTATAGCGTTTGATGACCTGAAAGTTGCGGAACACGGCAATACGTGGCCCGGGCATCTGCGGTTGCAGAACCGCCACCGGCGTGCCGGATACTGTCCCCACCTCGCCGCCCCAGGGCTGTCCGCGCACCCAACCGGCGCGGGCCAGATAGGCGGCGGTTGAAGCCAGAGAATCCGCCGGATCTTCGGACCAGATATCGCGCCGTCCGTCGCCGGTGAAATCGACCGCATAGGCCAGATACGAGGTCGGGATGAATTGTGTATGCCCCATGGCCCCGGCCCAGCTTCCGGTCATGTTGGCGGGCGACGTGTCACCCTCCTGAATGATCTGCAAGGCCGCCAGCAACTGCTTTTCAAAGAAAGCGCCGCGCCGCCCGTCATAGGCCAACGTAGAGGTCGCCGAGATCACCGGCACATCCCCACGTCGCGCGCCATATCGGCTTTCCAACCCCCAGACGGCCACAACGATCTCTTTGTCGACCCCGTATTTGGCCTCGATCTGCGACAAGGTGGCGGCGTGCCGTGCAAGCATCTGCTTGCCGGTACTGATCCGTTCATCCGAGGCCGCGATGGCCAGATAATCCTCAAGCGAGCGTTTGAATTCGACCTGATTGCGGTCACGCTCGATCACTTCGGGCAGGTAACCGGCCCCCTGAAACGCGCGATTGAGCGTGGTCTGGGAAATCCCCTGCGCCGCGGCGCGGGTCTTGAAACCGGCCACCCATGCATCCCACCCGGCATTCGGCACAGCGCGCATCCGCGACGCCGGGGCGCTGCTTGGTTGGCTGCCGCCGGAACAGGCGGCCAAAAGGGTTGCCCCAATCCCTGCTGAAAAGGCTCTTCGATTAATCATGGCTGAAATCTGCTCTTGTTGTGATTTGCAATCAGGATAACGCAGCCCGGTCGCTCAGACCAGAACGCCATTGCGCTGTGCGCGCCGAAAACCGAAAGGTCAGGGTAATGGGCGGGATGCCGCTCAGGTCACCAGCAGCCGCAGCCCCTGCGTGACATCCGAGCGGACCGCCAGCCGCAATCCCGGCTCGTCACCGGCCTTGAGCGCCGCGATGATCAGGCGATGATAATGCGGGGGTTCGGTCCGGCGCAAACGGCCATATAAGGCGCGCATCGTCGGGCCCAGCTGCAGCCAGACCGTCTCGGCCATGGCAAGCATCGCCGGGGCCTGCGCACGCAGATAGAGTGTGCGGTGGAATTCCAGATTTGACCGGATATACCCAACCGCATCGCGTTTCGTGACCATCTCGGCCACGATCATGTTGATGCTTTGCAACCGGTCAATCAGCGCAATATGCGCGCGGGGCAGGGCGCGGCTGGCCAGTTCAACCTCAAGCAAAGCGCGCAGCGCGGCCAGCTCCTCGATCCGGTCCCCGGTCAGTTCGGGCGTCGACACACGGCCCGAGCTTGACAGGAACAGGGCCCCTTCCGCCGCCAGCCTGCGCACGGTTTCCCGTGCCGGCGTCATTGAAACGCCAAATTCCTTACCGATGCCGCGTAAGGTCAAGGCTTGCCCCGGGGCAATCTCGCCATGCATGATGCGGGATCTGAGGGCACGATAGACGCGATCATGGGTTGCGGTGTGAGACTCGGCAGGGCGTGTGGTCAGCATGGGTTTATGTGATCACAAATTTTTCGAAGGTCAACTGGCGACCTCGAAACGATAGCGATGCAATTCGGCCCCATTGTCCCGCAGCCAGCGGCGCGGGCCTTTGTACGGGCCAAAGATACGCTCGACCTGCGCCCAGAACGCGGGTGAGTGATTCATCTCGGCCAGATGCGCCACCTCATGCGCCGCCACGTAATGCAACACCTCGGGTGGCGCGAGGATCAGGCGCCATGAAAACATCAATCCTCCTGTCGATGTGCAGGACCCCCAGCGCGAGCGCGTATCGCGCAAGGTAAGGCTATGATATGGACGGCCCAGTATGGCCGCGTAGTCATCACAGGCCCCGGTCAGCCGATCGCGGGCCAGCTCTTTCAGAAACCGCGCCAGCCGCCGGGCCTCGGCCCCTGCGGGAACGCCGATTTCATCGCCCTGCAGCAATACTCTGCGCCCCTGGGCGGGAACGATTCGCCGCGCGATGCCTTCGATTGGAATGGAGTGCCCGATCCCAACGGTTTCCACCTCCGGCCGCTCCTGAAGGTGCCCGCGAATCCAGGCCTCTTTCTGATGCGCAAAACTCAATGCTTCGGTTTCGGGGACCCCCGTGGGGTAGGTCAGCGTAACCCGCCCATCCAATTGGGAAATCCGCAAACTGATCCGCCGCGCCCGCGCTGATTTACGCAATGTCAGCGGCACCGGCGGCGTTCCCGGCAATGCGTGTCGCCCCATGGGCCGATCTCCTTCGCGCAAAGGCTTTGACAGTGCCTGCCGCATGTGGCAGGTGACCTGAATCATTGATGAGATTCACCTGATATCAAGGGGATTTGATATGCCCAAGGAAGAATGGGGCGTAAAGCGTGTCTGCCCGACAACCGGCAAACGCTTTTATGACCTGAACAAGAACCCGATCGTCAGCCCCTATACCGGCGAGGTCGTGGAGCTGGAAACCGGCAAAAGCCGGATGATCGCCGCTGACGCCGAGGACGCGGCATCGGTCAAGGCGCGCGAGGCGTCGTCGGATGACGATATCGTGCTGGATGACGACGACAACGTCGATGTCGAACTGGACGATGATCTGCTGGATGATGACGACGACAGTGACAACGTTCCGCTGGATGACATCAAAGACATGTCGTCAGAAGACGAAAACTGACCCGGCCCGAGGCGGGCTCTACCGCCTCGTCCCAAACCCTGGTGGGGTGAGGAACTTTTTCTTCGTTTCCGATTTTAACACTTGAACTCATCTGCGACGTCTCTTAAACGTCCGTCCACCGCTGATGCGGTACTTAGTTGGGGCCTTAGCTCAGTTGGGAGAGCGCTTGCATGGCATGCAAGAGGTCAGGGGTTCGACTCCCCTAGGCTCCACCACTGCCCATATATCTGATTGATTTCGCATGAAATCCCTTGTTTTCAAGTATATGAGTCTAGATTTTACTACGATAAGCTACTACGATTTGACGATGTTCAAACCACGTGGCAGACCCAAACTTTACCGGCAAGGAAACATCTGGCACGTTCGTGTCTATGTCCCGAAACCCGTGATCGGAACTGTCGGAAAGTCTGAGAAGCACAAGTCCATGGATACAGAGAAGCACTCTGTAGCCATGAACCGAGCGGAAGAATGGCGTCGCAGGCAATTTGAATGGTTTAATGAGATTTTCGAACAATCCGCCAAAGAACCGGAGGTCGTTGAGGAACTGACGGATGCATTGATCGCCACAATGGCAAGGGAAGTTTATCTGGACTACCGCGCAGAGGTTGATGATGATCTGTCCGATTTTCTTGCGGCAACATCAGAAGAACAGGCAGCAAACGAAATACCCGAAGAGGATCGAAAGACAGTTCTCAGGGACTTGCTTGCAAGCTTCGACCCTATTGCATCTGCAAAACTGTATGCTGGTATTCAACTGAAATCTAAAGCGCTGACGATTTCCCCAGACAATCCATCGTATGCAAGGCTCGTACAACGTATCCGGGAAGCCTTCATTCAGGTCCACGTCGATTTCGTGAACAACTATTCCAATACACCGGGCCAAGACGACAATCCGTTCTTCGTTGATACTGGAACCAAGGAACCGATACCTCCAGCGGGCAAGAATTCTTCAAAGCCAGCATCCAGTTACAAACTTAGTGATCAGGCAACACAGCTTAAAATAGAGGTATCTAACTCTCGCGGTTCAAAGGGCATAGCAAAGATCGAAAACACTATGACACTTATGCAAGATTGGTTTGGTAAGGATTATGATATTCGGAGGATAGGAAGAGTGGATGTTGTTGCGTTTCGTGATGCACTTTTGAACGTCCCCACAAACATGGCAAAGCGTTACCCCCGGAAAAAAATGACCGAGGGAATTAAACTCAGGCGTCCCGAGCATCCGACGCTCTCCATCTCTTCTGTGAACACACATCTGCGGAATGTGGTGCAATTGTTCAACAATGCGCAACGATATGATGATGACTTCCGCCCACCCAATTTGACCAAACTCAAAATACCTGACCCTGTGGACGATCAAGATAAGCGTTTTCCATTCTCCACGGACCGGTTGCGGATTCTGTTCGGATCAATCGCTGATAAGGGCTCGAACCTGAACGAAGACCACTTATTTTGGTGCAGCGTAATCGCGCTATATCACGGGCTACGCGCCAACGAAATTGGCGAACTGGCTCCGGAAGATATCACAACGGCACATGGTACTCTGTGCATCAATGTTAGGCTGCCGAAAGCAATCGTTGATGGAACTAGAAAAGGTCGTACTAAAACAATACCCAGATTGTTGCCAATGCACCCCGTGCTTGTGAACATCGGACTTCCAAAGTTCGCAAATGGGTTGATCGATCAGCCACATCTTTTCCCAAATTTGAGGGAAGACAAAGATGGTTATCGAAGCGATGACATGACCGACTGGGCTTCAAAGCGTATCTCGTCATTGGGATGGTCGGGCGAGAAATTGTCGTTCCACAGCTTCCGTCACAATTTTCTAGATGCGATGGACGAAGCCGAAATATCTGAGAAATGGAAAGCACATCTCGGTGGTTGGAAGCTACCGGGCGTGATGAACAAGACCTACGGATCGAAAGAAATGAAAGAGAACCTCATTCCGGCGATTGCGAAAGTAACATACGGCAAACTGGATGGTTTCTTGAAGCAAGCAGTCGCCCAGGCTTCGTTTTGACTATTCTTTTTGATCAGTTGGTGGCGACCCTGGCAGGGTCACCAAGAATCATAAAAATATAGGGTATACCCAAAAGTGTGTAGCTGGCACATGCACTGAAAGTTGTGGAAGGCTAAGTTAGCTGGACTGATGCCTTACACGAGTTTTCGCACTAAGCTGCTGCTGCGTGAGTGGATGTCTCTATTTCTGCTCGAACGAAAAGACGAGGGTATTGTGCCCGCCCGTTGGGGAACTTATGAATATGATGATTTCCGGTGTTTGGCTCGATTAGGGTTACCTTTTCTCTAGACCCAGTTGGAACCTCTTCTGCTCGATCCCAATCGCCGACGTTGACAATCTGTGAGACATCTATGTTCGTATGATGGTCCAAGTTCACACGGTCCGTTTATGTATCCAACACGGCATCGGGTTGGTACTTTTCCCAACCATCCAACCCTAGGAAGCCATCAAATTGTTCCTTGGTTACAAGCGCGTATTCGAATTGGTTGCCGACGGCCAGAAGCTCAGCAGCTTCTTTTTTCGCAAGAACCACTGGATCATCCGTTTTCCAGTTTGACTTCACCTCGATCAGATGTGCCTTACCGTCAGTCCGGCAAACCAGAAAGTCAGGATGATAGTTACAGACAGTATGAGATTCAGGGTGGATGTAATAAACTTGGAAGCCGGATTGCCCATGCACCAACATTCCTGTGAAGTAGATTTTCTCTGTTGTCTCATCTTTGATTACACGATCAAAGAAATCGACCTCAGGGGTGCTGTCGAAACAATAGGTATCGAGATGGAATGACTTGGACCGAGAGCCATCGTATTTCGGATAATCACGGCGCTGAACCAAATGCTCCTGTGCCTTAAAAGTGAACGTAGGCAGTCTGTTTGAACTGTCGTTGTAACCTCTGATCAGTTCGACCTCTTCTTCCTCTGACTTTTTGAATTTCTGGACCTCAAAAAATGCGTGGAAGAGGTGAGGCACCAGGACATCGAATATTATGTCATTAGCCATATTCACCGCGTCTAGGATTGCGTCAAAGCCCTGGTTGGTCTCCTCCAGCGCCTCCTCAATATCGAACGCTGAAATACTGTCACCAGAGAAGTATCTGGCCAACTCTCCGACCAGTGTAAGTTTCGTATAGGATCGGTGTGTTTGACGGTCTGTAATGTCTTCAATAGAGGAGGCTTTGTCTTGCAGGTGCGTCCGGCGTTCCAACTTGATGCGAAATTGTTCCAGTGCCTCTTCAGAGAGATCGAGCACGATCTCATCTGGTTGGTCCTTCTTTAGCGTCTGATAGAGTTCACGGTGCCGTTTCAACGTAATGATCACCGGCGGTGGTACAGCAGTCACTTCGACCGTGACCGACGTGTCATCCTTCTTCGGGCCAAGCTCATCAGTTGTTACACGGAAGTTCTGCTGTAACTCATCATCCAAGATCGCTTGGTTTTCAGCGGAGAGGTAGATGCGCCCAGTCTCCTGGTGCGGGCCTATCGCTCGAAGGCATCGCATCGTGGACTGCAACACAAAGATACGGGATTTTGGCTTTCTATAGAGCGCAACGCCAAAGAGAGAACGACAGTTCCAGCCTTCTCCACCCTTTCCGACCAAAAGTATGAACTGCTTGTTGGACCCTTCTGTATCCAGGCGATTGAACTCCAGGATGTCTTCATTGGTCGTCAGCTTTGGATCACCAACGTTGCTCAGAATCTTGTCAGTCGAAACACCAAGCTCCGCCAGAACGGTTTCAATGGCGGGCCGTAGGTCCTTCTCCAACTCATCAATTGTCGATGCAAACAGTGCTAACTTTGGCAGCATCCCCTCATGCCGCGACTCCCCCAAATTGGTCCAGAAGTCCGTGATCACTTCCCGCACAAAATCATCCGACTTGATGTTGCCCGTATAGGTAAAGAAATCCGGCTGCTTCAGATACTTGTTGTCGATGGCAGCCTTCAATCCGTAGGCATAGACCACTTCCGGCATGATCCGATCTTTGACGTAAGGTGTACCGGTGAAATTGTAGCAGCCGACCACACTGGTCTTCCGCGCTTCCAGAGCCCGTGCAAGTTCATCGATGGTCGTGCGCAAGGCGGAAGTCTGTTTGGCCTGACCCAGGTCCTTCTCTAGGGCAGCACCCATGGAATGGTGAGCCTCATCAACGTAGATGCCGAGTTGAGGCAGCCGTGCGATCCGCTGGAATCTGGCATTCACTGCCAAGTCGGCATCCGTCTCAGGGGCGTCCTCCCCCAGCATCTCGTACAAATCACCATAGACTTCTGACAACGTGCCCTTCTTCTCGGCAAACAGTTTGTCAGTCGCAGTCGGCTCGGCTTTGCTGCGTTTAAGGATGATCTTCTGGGTGTTTGATATGATGATGTTGAACGACGATCCGTCCTGCGCCCCGATGGTGGAGGCCGTGTCATCTAGGAAGTGGAATTTCAGGTTGGTGCGCAAGAAGTTTGCGTATTCCGGCGGAACCACCAGCGACAAGTCGAAGGTCTGAATTTCCTTCAACGATTGAAGAACGGTCTTGTCCGGTGCGAACACTAGGGCGTTCCGGCAATACTTGGCATCCTTGCCAAACTTATTGGCCAGCAGGAACTCATAGAAGATGCACGTGGCCATGAGGATCGTTTTTCCCAGGCCCATGGTCAGCGCAAAGATGTAGTTGGGGTAGCTGCGGGCCCTTTCAGACATCTTGGCGAAGAGGGCGTCATATTGATCTTGCCCAATGATCTCTTCGAAACCGAGCAGCAGACCTTGACCTGACTTTGACGCACCGGCTTTGACCAGCCCTTCAAAGATGCCCTCTCCCTTGGCCCATTCCTTGAAGACCTGATGCACGTGGCGGTTCTCGGCGAATTCCTTGAGGAATACATACATCTCCAAGGCTTCGAACTGGGGCCTGCGCAGATAGGCATCCGCCCGTAGGTCGGGATCGTTGAAGTCCAAGAGGTGCTTTGACAGCTTCCGATACTTCTGCCGCACCCGCCCTTTGTTCGTCTGTACAAAGTGGTAGAGCGCATTGAAGAAGGCGAAATCCTGGTTGATCTTCTTCTTAGCCATTCTCAATCTCACCTTCCCACGACTCTGACAGAAGGTCGGTGATCTTCACACGGATGGTCGATGCGTCCTCTGGGATTGGGTAACGCCCTGATACCAGATCGTTCTTGTCCGGCGCATCGATGAGTTCTGGACTGAGGACGGCACCGTCGTAGTTCCAATCCACTTTGATCGTCTCAACCAATTGCCGCCAGTCTTCGACAGCATCTGTGTCCATCGACAGCTTCTGGAGTAGGTTGAGTGGGTAGAACCCTGCGATCTCCAGATGACCATCCTTGATGACCAGCTTGGCGTCAGACTGCCGCTTGAAGTGCAGATTGGCCTTGTCACGGATCAGGTCCACCGCTTCGACTTCGATGTTGAAGGGCTTGGCCGCCTTGACGAGTTCGGGACCGATGTCCGGCTCGTGGCCCATACAGACCAACATAATGCGATCCACGATCTTGGACGGGGCCTCGGCCTGGCGGCGTTCATAGGCTTTGAAGTCCATCCCTGCGATGACCTCGTTCAGGTCCTGACAGGTAGCAATCCGGTTCACGGGCATGATCTTGACCAGGAACTGATCCCGCTGACCATCAAAGACACTGTTGGTTGGCAAGGGCTGAAGCTCCATCGCTTCCTTGATCAGTTCCTTGGCTTCGACCGGATTGCGGAAGATGTCGTAGTTGTTGACGTTGTACAGTTCAAAGCCGGTAAATCGCTTTGCACCTAACTCAAGGTCTTTCAGTGTTTTTTGGTCACATTCCGCTTCACGTAGCAAATTCAATCGTTTGATAGTGGTCTCTATTGCACCTAGGTTGATGTCCGCTGCGAGATACCTACGACCAGTTTTGTAAGCAGCGGCAGCGCTTGTCCCTGAACCAACAAAAAAATCCAGAACCAAGTCTCCAGGGTCAGTCGTGCAGGCGATTATTCTCTCAATAAGTTTTTCTGGCTTTTGAGTTGGGTAACCTGTCGCTTCCGGTGATCGATTGTGAAGCTTGTTTATATCTGTCCAAAGGTCTTGAAGTTGAACTCCTTCGAACTCGCTTTCGAACTTCTTCAAACGAGGGATACCACCTACTTTTTTGGGGTAATGAATACGTCCTTCGTCATGGTACCTTTGCATTTGGTCGATTTTCACTGCCCACGTTCGACCAGCGGAAGGGAACACACCATTCCACTCGTAAACGAGGTTGCCCCCATCACCATGACGAGGAGCATCCAAAGGATCGCGCGAGTAGCGTTCTTGCTTTTCTTCGTCCCACTGATCAAAGAATTGCTCAACGTACCCTTTATCAGGTTGCTGTAGTACGCGGTTCCACTTTCTAGTGGCTGTCTTAGAATAGTAGAAAATACTGTCATGGATGTTGCCACACTTTGAAGGATCATTGTGTGCGAATGACTTCCGCCAGATAATTTCATTCACGAATTGTTTCTGACCGAAAATTTCGTCTAACATACAACGCATATGATGAGAAACGTCGTGACCAACATGAACAAACATTGCTCCAGTCGGTGAGAGCAACTCCCGGCTCAACACCAATCGTTCATACATAAATTGAAGATAGCCATCCCTCGTCCAAACATCGTGATACTGTTTCTCTTCAAACGTGGACTGATCATTCTGGGCCACGATGTTTCGGACACTTACCGTTTTTTTGTAATCCGCATTGCTGTCAAAGGGTGGGTCAATGTAGATTAGATCGACACTGGATCGGTACTCTCGGACCAAGTGCGATAGAACCTGTATGTTGTCTCCCCAAAACAATTTATTGAACCAACCGTCCAGTGGGTCCCCATAGGTCTCTTTTCGTTGTGCAGGGAAGAATTGCGTTGTGGTGAGTGGACGTTTTCCTGCCCATCTTAGCTCGGGGAAGCCTCGAATAGGTTGAGGCTCAAGCTCAAATGTCTCAAACGCTTCCTGCTTATCCGCCATTGCTCAAATCCCTTCACACCTTACAATACGTCATGTCGCAGAACGCCTGGAAGTCACAGTTCTTGCAGAGCCTTTCTGGCCGCTCTGATAGGCCATAATTCTTTTCAACGATATCGTGGATTACGGAATCGACTTTGGCAATTGTACCTTCCACATCAGTGGTTTCACGGGGGAACGTGACGCGCGGATTTCCGGCCTCTTCCCCCGTATAATACAGTGTCATCCGGCTGACCTCGACCTCCCGCTTCTCTTCCAGCAGGTGGGCATAGATTTGAAGCTGACGGCGATAGCGGCTCAACCGATCCGCCTCGTCAATCAGGTCGGGTTTCTTCTCGGATTTGAAGTCGATGATCTCATATGACCCGTCATCGGTCTGCACCAGGTCCACCGTGCCCGTCAGGATGTAGTCCTCCTTCAGCAGCGACAGTTCAACCTCTGCATCCCGCAGACGGTGCCAATGCGCCCGCTCCCGATCCACGTAGCTGGTCACGTGCCGCTTCGCGATCTTCAGGACGGGTTCAGCCAGGTAGACCCGTTCCTTTTTGGTCAGGTTGGCATAGTTGAGGTCGAACCAGGAAGTGATCTGATCCGTCGTAACCTTCGTCTCCTCGCCCCGTAGAACGGCCTTGTGGATGTCTTCGATGGTCTGGTGGACCAGGGTACCAAAAAGGATCGCGTTGGTCCTAACGGGCGCAAAATTGAGGTCCTTGAGCAGACGGTATTGCTGCGGGCACCCTTCGAAGACGAGCACGTCAGATGTGAATGAATAGCTCTGCTTGATATCGACCTCTTTGACCTCGGCCAGATCGATGGTGTGTGGGTCGAATGTTAGGTCACGCCATGGCTTCAAAGCATCGTAGACAGGCCGGAAGTAGGCCGACGGCACATGCCGCTGGCCGCGTCCGCTAGGGGTATTCTCCTGACAGGTCAGGACCAACATGTTCTGGGCCCGTGAGAAGGCCGTATAGAACAGCCGCCAGAAGTCGAAGGTCTTGATCCGGTCCATAGGTTCAAACGGCTCACGCCCGCCGAACTCCTGCTCTAGCATCACTTCCATGTCGGTATATTGCTTGCGTGGCACAGCATCGAGAGAGCCTACGATCACAATTGGGAACTCCAGCCCCTTGGACTGGTGGATCGTCATGAACGACACGCAGCCGGAAGGGGCATACTCACTCTCGTCTTCATATTCTTCGATGCCGCCATCCCAAAGGAAGCGGAAGAAGAAGTTGAAAAGACCAAGGATGTCCCGTTCCAAACGGTCAGGCCGGATCACGATGACGTTGTAGAGGTACTCATACTTGTTAAGCAGGCGAGAGAGTTTGGACAGATTACGGGCGGGCCTGCTGTCTCTCACCCCGCTGTGGGCAATCCCTTCATCCAGGAAGCGGCTGAACGTCGGGAACTGCATCAGGTCGTAGAACAGGCCGGAAAACGGATAGTTGGTGTTTTCAGACAAGCTCAGGTGGTTCTTCGCCTTCCCTGCGGCCCAAGCTTTGATCTGTGGGTCATCTCCGGATTTGAGGTGGTTGATAAACTCCGCCAGACAAGCATCGTAGAACGCCCAGACCTGAAGGTTCATTCCTTCCCGTGTTTGCCGGATCGATCCGTATTGCGGGAAAAGAAACAGAAGCGCCCCGATCATCAACCGAACTTCTGTGCGTTCAAAGAACATGTTGGACCGGGGTGCGTAGATCGGAATGCCTGCGGCCTCTAGATCATTTGCAAATGCAACAACCTTTGGGTTGCGCACAGAACGGAAAAGAAACGCAACCTGGTTCCAATCCTTGATGATCCCTTGTGACCTAAGACTTTGCAGGAAAACCAAGGTTTCATCGGCCCAGTTATCCGCCCGGTCATCACCTGCAACCTTAAAAACCGATGGGTGAGCCGTGGCCGTACCTGATGCCGGTTCGATGGTCTTGTCGAACCGAAAGGACTTGTCATCCTCAGCCCAGTCCGTGGTTTTCATCCACCTGTTGTAGAAATCAATGATCGGTGGCTCTGATCGGTAGTTCTTGGTCAGTCGAACCTGCTTGCATTCTCCGGCGGGGAAACGGGTTGGGAACTCAAGGATGTTCCGAATGGATGCCCCGCGAAAACGATATAGAGCCTGATCGTCGTCCCCAACTACGCATAGATTTCTGTGCCCTTCGGCCAGCTTCAATACAATCTTCTCCTGGATCGTGTTGGTGTCCTGATACTCATCGATCATCAGGTAGTCGAAGCGCCCCTGAATTTGTTTGCATACATCCGGGTTGTCGAGCAGGCGCAGCATCTCAACCTGGATCGTCGAGAAATCGAGGTAATTGTATTCGGACAGAAGCCGTTGATAGGTCTGATAAGCCTCGCCAGACGCCGACATTTCTGGGGTGTCACTGGCCAACAACTGTTCCGCAGTGATACCTTCTTCACTAATTTTGTTCAGCCAGGTCATCAATGCCCCTGCGAACCGCCAAGACGATTGCGGCCCCCGCAGACCAAGTGCGTCTTCGATACCTTGGATATCTCTAAACTCACTGGCTTGCTGAAACAGGAAGTACTGCTGATCAAACTGGTCCAGGACTGTGTAGTTTTTCTGGATCTCGGTATAGGCGCGGAACTCTTCCAGGAGCTTCAGAAAGATTGAGTGCAATGTTCCGACAGTCAGGTCCAGCGGATTACCAAGGTTCTCAATGCCACCCAGCCGCGATGTGATCCTTGTTACGAGTTCTTTTGCAGCCTTTTCGGTGAACGTTGAAACCAAGACCCTTTCCGGTGCGACGCCTGTGGTGCTTAGTATGTTGGCGACACGCTCAACAAGGCAAAATGTCTTGCCGGAGCCAGGCCCAGCAACGACCAGAAGCGGCCCATCGATGGCTTCAATTACCTGGGCCTGAGAATGGTTAGGAGACGCTTTCACTTGGTCTGCCCCAACATGCTGGAGACCATCGCATCATATCTTGATGGATCGAATTTGCTGTCCGGTGTTTCCAGCACACGGATAGATTCAAGACGCAGAACTTCGACAACTGCGGTGCGCAGTACCTTTGGGTTGGGGCGCAGATTCAGACTCTGAACAATGATTTCGATGTGCTCCACCACATCGCCTAGACGGTCAAAATCTGTCTGTGTGGGGGCCTTCAATATCTTGCCTTCAAACATCGCCGAGATCGACAACCCGTAGGCCGCTGCGATGTCCACCAGCCGCTGGGCGTCCACCTTGGTCTCGTTGTTTTCCCATCGCCAAAGGCTGGTCTTGGGGACACTGAGCAGCTTAGCGGCATCACCCAGGGACAGGCCCTTATGCTCACGAGCATCCGTGAGGATTTCACCAAAGGTCTTTGCGGCGGCATTCTTCATCCTTTCTCTTTTCCACGACACGGAACGAGCGGAAAGAGAAATCGCCAGAATAGGTCTAAATCAGTTGCGAATCGTTCCGTTATTCGGAATATGGAACATATGACTCTGTCGCAATACCTTGAGATGAATGATCTAACGCTGGCCCAGCTTGCGCAAGCCTGTGGCACCAGTGCCAGCACAATTCTCAGGATCAAGGAAGCTGAGGTCGCCCCATCCAAGCGGGTGATGGTGGCGATCTGGAAAGCCACGAACGGGCAGGTCTGCCCCAATGATGTGTTTGGTCTTCATCCAACGGTGGCCGGAGAGGCGGAGAATTGTTCTTCAAGAAAAAGCCAGGAGGCCCATGACTAAACGAAATCAAAATGGCGGATGGGGCGGCGGGCTCGTTGTGATCCTGTTGGTCGTCGGCGGGGTGGTCTGGCTGGGATACGCCTTGAATGCGTCCGGTCTGGAACGGAATGTCCGTGCCTGTCTGGAGGATAACAACCGATACTCCGGGGATTTTCACCACATCTACATGACCGAAGTGCTCTCAGCGGATCGGACCCGCACTTTCCCGGATGGAACGGCAACACGCCGGGTCCGGTATCTGATTGAGAATTCAGGTCGTGAGCATTCGACACTTTGCACCTGGTAGGAGATTGAATTGATCCGTTTGTCACAAATGATCTTGGTCGCGACCGCATTGGCATTGTCGCTGACGACCGCAGAGGCCCAGGACACCACCTCAATCCTTCGCAAGACGCAGATCGAGAAAGGTGTCTCACACCGGTCCAAGTACGGGTTTCAGATGGTGTCTGGCTTCACCCGGCGAGGTGAGATGAGCCAGAGGTTTGAAATCCGGCATGGAGATTGTGGGCGCTCCAGTGGTTGGGATGATTGCAATACCGACCGGGCCCGCATTGAACGCAAGGAACGGCCTAAGAACGCCTTCTCCAAGCCAGGACAGGGCATCTGGTACGGCTATTCCATGTACATCCCCAGTGACTTTGTGAGCCTTGGCCGAGGTAACACATCGCTTTCACAGGCTAAGGTCGAGGGCGATCTGATGCCGTTGTGGCAGATGACATTCAATGATCGCCCCTATCTGCTCTATTCAGATGGTCAGTCCTGCTCTTTGGGATCGCTGTCGCGGTGGCGAGGTCAGTGGAACGACATCACGATCTATGCCCACTACGGTGAGGGTGGTCAGCAGGTCTATTTCCAGCTTTTCCGGAATGGTGCTCTGATCTGTGAACGCAAGACACCGCTGATGCATCGATCCCTCTGGGGCAAGCGTCACAAGATCGGCATGAAGTACGGCATCTACAATTCGTTTGTGTCCCGGTACCTGGCAGCGAACGCCACCAAACCGGTGAACTTGTCAAGCTACACGCAGAACCAATCGTCCGGCACAACCTCCAAGAGCCCAGCCCAGTCTCCGTTTAAGATCGACTGGGGCGTCGAATTACCAACCCACGTGATCTTCTATGACGAGATGCTGGCTGGGTCCCGGCGTGAAGACGTGGATGTACGGATGCGTGAGGCAGCGAGCCTGCCGCCGGTTGACTAAATCTTAGAACGGTTAGGCCCGGCAAGGTGATTTGCTATACTCAGGTTACTGCTCCGCTTGCGACGAAAGCCTCCCATGCATCCTATCAACAAGTCGAATTAGGACTTGAACCTAGGAGCACTTTCTTCGTCCTCCCAGTTCAATAGCCACTTCCGCATGTGCTTTTCCTCATATGCTACGTGCCGACTCAAGTCCTCATCAATGTTGGACAATAGAGTTTCGAAGTGCCGATTGAATTGCCGATAGCATCGGTCGCGGGAGTCTTCATCAAGCTCTCTGACCAACGGCTCAACAAACTGCTGAAAGACTCGATCACCAGCATCGTGCTCGATAGCATCTAAGATAAAAAGCTTGGCATCTCGTAGAAACCCGACGCAATTCTTCTCATCGATTTTCAGTTGTTCATGGTTATCTGCACTAAGAAATGCCGCTGATACTGCTTGCTGAGCCTTTTTGATCTCGGCAGATTTCTGTGCGTTCCATTGTGCCAGTTTCTCTATGTCAATCATGATCTTTCCTTCGATTTTTCTTCCGGCTTCGCAATGCTGTTGCTGCCGGTCTAACTTCAAAGTCGAACAAAACATTCTAAATTCAAGTCCTCCTAGCGAAGCCCGCTTTTCGTGCTTGAAGAAAAATCGGCATTCGATTTTTTCATGAGGAAAAAACCTAAAACCAACCAGTAAAATAAGGGGAATCCTAGAACCGCGCAGACTCCTAAAGTTCAATTTATTTTTCTTGGCGCGACTACTGATATGTCATTTCTGACCTAGGCGATGCAGACAGCGAGCCATGTGCGTTGCGATAAATACGTACAGCAGGATTTAGGGAGCAGGTATTGATGACAAAGGAATTCGCAGGCAAAGGAGTCGCAGCCAGCTTTGATGAAAAGCGATCCATTTATTTAAACCTGGTAAAGCGGAACGATATCCGACGGCAGGTTGGCCTGCCCAGGCTGAACATTCCGATGCTCTATCGGAAGAAGGTTGCGGTGCTGGAGGATCGGAAGTTCCTGGATTCCATCAGGCCATACCTACCAGAAGCATATCGGCGGTTTCCTGGACGCCCAGGGCTTCCAGGCAGGCTCAAGCAGCATTTGGATGTCCTGTCGTACAGTGCGGAATTGGCGGACATCCCGGCTGAGCAGATCAGGTTGAACTCATTTCAGGAATTCCTGCGGTTGTACACGACCAACAAGCTGCCTTTGGTGCCGGTTCCATGTCCAGACAGCCGCGAACCTGAAAACGTGGCCTGATCCGGTCCTCTGTTCCCCAAATACCGGGACCACAAACAGAGGGAACCAGAATTATGCTTTTTTCATTTCATTCATCAGACCTCGCACCCGTCGATGACGGTACACCGATGCCACGGGTACTGCCCTACCCGCTGTCCTCAACGGCAATTTACCTCAGACCTGATCAGATGCCGGAAGCGTGGTCGGAGGCCATCAGAGAAGCCGGTGGGGACCCAAAGGTCAAACGAGGCAGGTGGGTGGTCGAAATCCGCGATGAGCGCGTCCCAGCCGCCCCTGTGGCCTTCTGCGTCGTTGCCTTTGACAACGGCAATCCAATCACCGAAGCCATCCAGATGATGCCGTCCTATCGCCCAATGAACCTGGCGCAATATCTACATTCGTTGGGACACCGGCTTTGGGGTATCTGCGAAAGCTGTGACTGCTGACGATCTGATTTTGCACAAACGAAACGCAGGGCGACGCTCCCCGCCTATTCGGATGGTTCATACCCGGCTTCGCTGAGGCACTCTTCATCTTCGGCGGAATAGGCATAAGCATTCACGCAGTCCTCCAGAATGGCTGCAAGCTGCCTACGTTCCGTGATCCGAAGTTCAGTCAATAGCTCGACCACTTCAGCATCCACGTTCTTGATTGTCATTGTTTTGCGATCCATTGGCGCATCCTCCTGGTGATATTTATGCACGAATGGACCTGTGGCGGCCCCAAAGCCTGTCCTCGCTTCACTTGAGGTTTGTCCCTGGCATTACCCGAGGATTACCGCGTTTGAACAAATGCCACTAAGTATCCTTCAGCGGCCAATGAATGGTCGGAATTGAGGATATGAATGGTAGTAAGGAACCAGAAAACACGCTTATCGATTGAAGGCATCAGGGATAGTCATCGCTGCGAACAACTGACCAGCAAAGGGCTCAAGAACCAAAAGGAGACCATCTTCCATATTTTGGACGGTCGGCCTGAGTATGCAACGTTGGTCGATCCGGTAAAGAAATGCACCCCACGGCACCGCTGCAACAGCAAGTTCTGCCCGCATTGTTCGAACCCCAGGAACCGAACAAGTAAGAGGCATGTCCAGAAAGATCATCAGATCACAAAGGGTGCATGCAACGGCACATCCACGTCCTTGGGTGCGTTGTCATCGAACTATCAAGTCCGTGGTGGTCAAACCATGATTGCACCCTTTGTGGGGCTCCCTCTGATCCTGCTTCACTGTATCACCATCAACCTTGCTCTAGAAGCTGTGGATGGTGATCTGAAAGAGGTGTCCGACGAGATGCGTCGGCGCTTACGCCGTGCAATGTCAAAGCTATCCGATGGCCATATCGTCCGGGGTAAGCTGGACATGGCACTGAAGGCGGTTGATGACCTCACCTTTGAAATCATCGAACTGGATAAAGTTGTCGATCACTCTGATCCTGATGCACCATCAAAGCGGATGGGTATGCTGCACATCCACTTTGCCTTATTTGACCCATGGCTGTCCGCTGACGCCATCCGCGCAATCCTCGTTGATGAATTCCCAGGTAAGAAGCGCGTCTGCGTTCGTGCCCCCTATGAGGATGTTGTTCACGCCGATGGTACCGTGACCCATGGCCTGCAAGGGTTCTTGGAATATGCTAGCCTGGAGAAGGTTGAAGTCTCCTTCGGTCGCGATTCAATTCAGGCCGTTCTGGAGTTCGCCAAACTGGATATGACATGGAACCGACGAAACAGAACCTTCAGTTCTGGTAAGCGTCCTGATGATATCAATACCATCGTCGATCCAGATCGAGTGAAAGAGCTTGAGATCGAACGGTTCAAGGAGAAGACCAAAAAGAACTGGACCAAACTGACCTATGCAGAAAGGTTTCTCCATATTTGGATTTCAGATGCAAAGATGGCCATGAAGACCGTTAAGGAACGCACCTTTGCGTCATACTTAGATGGGTTCATCGACAGACTCTCCCTCTATTTGAGTAACTGGTCTCAGAACAAGAGGGCTGGAGGGTCAATGTTTATTGGGTTTTCCAGGCTGCGTTCCACAGGATTGTACGGCAGACTGGTCGTCCAGCGCGAATAGTGGATCGGTGGCGATCTCGGGCACCGGAGCCTTGTGAACCCAGCCCATAACGCCACTTTCCAATTAAGAACCCAACCAAAACACCATCAGAATATGGCGCAGCTTGCGACCGTACTTTTCTTTTTGTGCTTAACTGAAGCGTTTTTTCCGCTGCTCACCAGGATTGCTCTGGCCAGGGTCGCGAAGATGCAACGAAGGTCGGTACTGATCAGACGGCAGGTGTATCCTCGGTGAACACTCTCATCATGGACCCCGCAACGCATCATGACTGGCCGGTTAGTTACACTCTAATCGGTTCCAGACGTGCGTTGTTCAAAAAATCATCCTTTTAAACACATCCCCGCCGACTCCAAGAACAGACCCAACCCGATACAAAGAGTGTGCAGAAAACCCGTGTAGTTTTGTCTCAGGTGCTGATCCATTCCGGACAACCTTTATAGATGAACCGGTTGGATTGGGTCCAATGCGTTCACGACCATTAACTCAGATGTACCGAGGCTAGAATAGTACTCTTTCAGTGCTTGCAAATCGTGGATGCTCAAAACGCCTTGGTCGGCGATCTCGGCGAGTTGGCGTGACGCATGTTCAATCGTTGTCCATTCAGGGTTTGGGTCGTCGTTCTGCCAGCGTTGGTCAATGGCATCCTTCCAGTAATCCTGGGCATACCGGCTGAGCAGGCTTGGTTCGTTCAAATAAATCAACCTGCTGGCCAGCCATTGCAGCCGCCGATCCTCGAACGCTTGGGCTATTTCAATACGTTTGGCCCATGATGCAAACTCAAACTGGTTCAGTCGTTTCTTATCGTCAGTGGAGTAGAAACCAGCGTAGATTTTTTGCTCCACCTGATCTGGTTCGGATCGATCTGCGAAGCGTTCCGCCAGTGCATTGCCAAGTGCGGTTTGCAGGTCATGATTTCCACGAAGGTCTTCTGCACGGTTCAGCAAATCCGAATCGTCGATGGGTACCTCAAATAGGTTGGGGGCATTGTTGATGGCGACAGTTCTGACCGTCTTGGGTGATGCGCTCACCGCGTTGGCAATGGCGGACGCATCGGTTGGGTCCAAGGTGTTGGGATCAACCAAGTCCAAATCCATAAGTGCCAAGGCATTCCTATTGTCCGGATTCTGACCTGCGTAGGCACCACGGTACGCCCGTGGAGGGGTCGCACCAAACCTCTCGATCAGCGTGAGTACCTGACCGGATTGCATGATATCCTGAACGTTATTCTTTGATCGGTTCCTCAGTGATTGCACCCAGACATCTGGTGCTCGATCTCGGATCAGTTTAGCTATGTTGATCGTCGCTTCCACGTCAGCCAGAGCATCATGAAAATTGTTACTGACAAAACCGTTAGCTGGTGCCAGTTGATCGAGTTTGAAAGTAATCTTTCCAGCTTCGTCAGTCGGCCAGGTCAGGGCATCATTGGCTAACACCCACGTCGCATAAACGAGCTTCATGATGTCCATACGATCATTTCCGTCCATCTGAGTGAGATAGAGATTGGGATGCAGGTTTTGATAGAACATCTGCCGCAGCATCTGCTCGTCAAAGGCGATATTGTTATAGCCAGTCCAAGTAGCTGGTCCCCATCGATGAATCAGGCTGCTGACCTCTTGTGAGAACTCGAATGCCGATGGCAGGTTTGGATTAGACAACATGCCTGGACTGACGCCGGTGACCGCCAGTGCCCACGGAGCAGGCAAAATGTGTGGCGAAAGACGACAGCGGATGTCGATGCGTTCAACTTCCTCCAGAGTATCATCTGTCAGAATTCCGGCGAACTGAAGTGGCTGGTCGAAGGCCGGTGATGTACCGGACGTTTCAAGGTCAAAAAATGCAAACATCTGCCGGTGTCACCATCCACGCACTTCTTTTCTCGTGAGGTATTCTGGGGAAAGCAAAAACGAATGCGCAATAGAAATATGGCTTTGGCATTGAATTTTTAGTCTGAGAGGTTTGCTCCAAGAGTGGATTCTTGGCATCGTGCAAACAACAAAGCTTTCTTGAGGCAAATGTTTTGATACCCGATTACCAATCCCTGATGCGACCCGTGCTGAAGGCCGCGACTTCTGGTGCAAGGAAAATCTCTGACGTTGTAGATGAAATTTCTGAACAACTGGAGTTGTCAGAACATGAACGCAGCCAAATGCTGCCCAGTGGAAAGCAAACTGTTATTGCCAATAGAGTTCATTGGGCCCGTTCTTATCTGAAACAAGCAGGGCTGGTGACGAACATCAAGAGGGGCTGGTACGAGCTATCGGATCGAGGACGAGAAGTCCTCGAAAATCCTTCTATCCAACTCGACGCAAAGTACCTAGAGCGGTTTGATGAGTTCCAAGACTTCCGATCCAGGACTAAAGATGATGGTTCGACAGATGCCAAGGCAGACGAGTATGATTCATCCACAACAGCTAGGACGCCGGATGAAAGCTTGCAGGACGCACACAGCCGGTTAGAGCAAGCACTGGCAAGTAATCTACTAGACAGCGTTCGCTCTTCGTCACCTCAGTTCTTTGAAAACTTGATTGTCGATCTGTTCATTGCGATGGGCTACGGCGGAACGTCAGAGGAAGCGGGCCGTGCGTTGGGCCAGTCTGGCGACAACGGTGTTGATGGTGTCATCGACCAAGACCCGCTTGGCGTTGACCAAATATACCTGCAAGCTAAACGCTATAGCTCGAAGAATGGAGTTGGCTCTGGTGAGATACGCGACTTCTACGGTGCCTTGAGCATAAAAAAGGCGACCAAAGGTATTTTCGTCACAACCTCATACTTCACTTCATCGGCAGAACAAACAGCACGAGACTTGGGTTCAAGGATTGTCCTGATCGATGGAACACACCTGGCTAGGTTACTTATGAAGTACAACATCGGCTGTCGCGACAAGGAAGTCCTGCACATCAAGCAGATTGACGAGACGTATTTCGAAGAAGAGTGACCCAA
Source organism: Rhodobacteraceae bacterium KLH11 (assembly GCA_000158135.1). Lineage (GTDB taxonomy): Bacteria > Pseudomonadota > Alphaproteobacteria > Rhodobacterales > Rhodobacteraceae > Ruegeria. The sequence goes on along the minus strand of DS999531.1, from coordinate 819,319 downwards.
ACCAGCTTTATCGAAAGTTCAGTATAATCGTATCGGTTACAAACAAGACACTTTGATCGTGTCTTGTTTGACTTCTCGATCTTCAAATCGGACGCTGGGCTAGTGCTAAATCGTCGTCAGCGACTATTTGCCGGGATCGTTCTGTATAAAGTTGCGACCGATATTCCAAAGGCGGAGGCGATTTCTGCGGCGGGGATATCCTTGTTGAACATTTCTTTGGCAGAGGTGACCTGTACATCCGTCATCTTTTTTGGGCGACCTCCCAGCTTGCCGCGCCTCTTGGCCGCTGCCAGCCCGATCTTGGTACGTTCAATGAGAACATCACGCTCAAGCTGAGCACAGGCCGACATGATGGTGAATAGCATCCGGCCCGTGGGCGTGGTGGTATCGATAGTCTCGGTCAATGACATGAAACCGATATCCCGTTCCTCAAAATCGGCGACGATCTTGATCAGATGCTGCACTGACCGCGCCACCCGACTAAGGCTGGGGCACACGAAGGTATCACCGGCACGACAGTAGCTGAGGGCTTCGTCAAGGACAGGACGGTCCAGCTTAGCTCCTGACGCAACCTCTTCGAATATGCGTTCACAGCCAGCTTCTCGTAATCGGTCGATCTGACCATCCAGGTTCTGACCATTCGTTGATACCCTCGCATATCCAATCAGCATTGCATCTCCTTCGATTCTTGAAACTCATCTCACTGTATCATCTGCGAAGATGTATTTCGAGAATGAGTTTTGATAACACAGGAAGCCAAGAAAAACAGCGCTGCTCGACGGCTAGGTTATGAGACACAAGAACGACCGATTTCGAGAATTCGGGATACACCTTGCCCAACTAGTCTCCCACTCTCATGATTGGATACGAAGAACGAACAATGGGCCTTTGGTCCAGCCACAACACTGCGAACAATTATCGGACTAGCGATGCCGTATGCGCCACTTACACTATTCAATGGATGCCCACCATTTTTTCAGGATTTCAACGACCGCTTGGTTCAGGTCGATCCAGGAAGACTACTAGCAATGAACAACAACGTTATCCTAGCCAAGACTGGTATGGGACTTCACTTCGTCTCGGGAATACAGAGTGCCGCATCCAAGTGGCGACTAGCGAATAGCGTTACAGGCCTATTGTACGATGACGCCACCACCGTCTCAGAATTGTTGGCAGATTCGTACTCTGCCCAGGCAAGGGTTGCTATGTCAGTTGTCGCCTTCGAAGCCTTTGCCCGCATCTTCACCAGCGGCGATTGGCCCACTGCTCAATCGGTGGTGATGACAAACATTGACGCTGGGCTTTGCACAGCAACCCGTGACCTTCTCGACTCGGACGATCTCTTCAACAAGCTGCACTCCAACGCACGACCCGGCCAGCAGGCACGACTTCAAAACTTCCACGTTTCTGGTACGGATAGTGAGCTTTATTCGGTTTGCGTTTCCATTCGCAACGCCTTTGCTCATGGCGCTATCGGTGGGCAGGAAGGCTTAGTCAACCTTGCACCTGAGTTGCAGGCCCACATTCTTGACGGCATCAAGGATTACTGCACGAGTCTCAGCGCGACCGTTTGAATTAGGAACGACTGGTCAGACAGATACGCTGGACTTTAAAAAAACCTCTTCTACTCGGTGACTTGCCCCCTCCACCAGCGATCTGGCAACTGACGGCATCTCTACCAACGCCTGGCCAACGTCATCCATACCGATCCGTGTAGCCACCTCCGGGGCATCGAGACGGACCATGTTGGATCGACCAATCAACAGCCCCGCCTGGCCGAGGGCGTTGTGAGATTGAGCCCGCATTGCAGAGGAGACAAATAGACCAGCCCAGCCCAGCTTTCCACCGATGCGGTGCCACCAACGCATCCGGTATGTTTCCTGCCCGCAGCCAAGGCTCAGGAGCCTGATCTGGGTGCGATCTATGTCGTAGCAGGTGATCGCGTCAACCACCCCAATCATGGCCGGATTGTTGGCCCAGATACCGCCGTCGGTGAACACGTAGCCATTCCTTTTCACTGCGGCGAAGATCGTGGGCGCTGCCGCCGTGGATAGCCCGACATCTACAAGTCGCTCATGTTGGTCTTTCTTGTAGTCCGGGTAGTGCGGCGTCTTGAATACGTAAGGTTCACCATATCGACCGTCGAATGACGGAATGCAGGTGGGGATGGTCGAAGACCCAAAGAGCCCATCACCGAATTCCCGGCGAAGCTCTTTCTCAAGGTTACCCCGATCATACGGTGTGAATGCCCAGCCCGCCCAGCCACGGAGCCACCGGGTCAGACGACTGCCGGGGAAGATGAATCGGCCACGTTCGATATAGAGCTTAGAGATTTCTTGGGCCGATTTGCCCTGGCCCAGACCTAACGCGATGATCCCGCCGGTTGACGTTCCGACGATCATGTCGAAGTGCTTACCAATGGCCTCGCCGTCCAGAAAACGTTTCTCGATCTCGGCCAGAATCATGCAGGGTAGAATACCCAGGATGCCGCCGCCATCGATGGACAGTATCTTGAAGGGTTTTCCCGATGGCCATGGTTCGACGGGTCTAAGCGTCTGCCTAGTCCCGTCAGAACGGCGTGGAATAGTGTAATCATATTCGCTGTCACGCGGCATGGATTTCACCCTTCATGGTCTCATCATCATCGTGCCGTCCACCACCGATCCACCGACCGTTCATTTCCCAGAACTCGTAGGCGGCAAGCCATCGAACCGCCCAGCCAACGGTGGTGCGGCTGATGAGCATGGTCGGGTCCCACTCGTTTGCCTTGGGGTCGAACAGGCACAGCGGCGACAGCCTGATGTCCGGCGCTTCGAAATAGACGTGTGGGAATGGCGACTCCTCTTCGGCGTCCCAGTTCGGGACCAGAGAGGGCCTCAGGACACGAACCACGGGCATCCGGCGGTATTGGTCGTTTCGCCCGGTCATGGGCAAGCCATATTCAATGCTAATGTGAAACTGTCGCTCCAGCCCCTTCAGATCGCCGAACCAAATCACGGATTGCGGCCCAAGACCCAGTGAAGCCTGGAACTGCGGCCAGTCCCTTTGCATGGCATTGGCCTGTGCCAGCAAGGATTTCATGAACGCCTCCACCTGGTGCCATAAAAGGTCGAGGGCTTCACTGACGATTTGGCCCTGGCGATGGTCGGACTCACGGCAATACCACCGAGGGCACCGAAACCGTGCCGACCGCTACGGATTGCCTCACCAATATCCCGCTCCAGGTCGTCTACCACCGTCTGGCCCACATCTTCACCGAACATAGCCTTCAGGGTGTCACGCCGGTCACGCAGGGATCGCGTATCATCTAGAAGGACAGCGAGTTGATCTAGAAACAGCCGCATATCCGCAATCATGGTGTCTTGGGCGGTTTGGTTTGCGGGCCAGCGGTCCGTGAACACATCACCAGGGCATCGCGGGTTTTCGACATGGATCAGTTCCCCGACGCTCTTCGCCCACAGCAGGCGGTCGAGAATGTGCTGAGCGACGACCCTGAGGTTCTGGCCGATAGTTCGGCCCGGTCCAGCGACTTCTAGGCTGAGAGCGGCGATAATCGCCGAGGCCGGTGTTCGTCCTTTCCGTTTGGACCATCGGATGTTGCGGTTCCTCTTGATCAGCATCTGAGCAACGGTAACAGCAGACTTGCCGCCTACGACTGTGGAGTGTTCGGGGACCGGTAGCGAGTCGGCATCTTTCTGCATCACGACCAGGCCATGGTCGGCAATGAGCGCCCGACGGGCGTATTCCTGCTGGAACGACAGATCGACAGGGCACGTCGTGTTGTACTCGTCGGCGAACCCAAAGCTGTTGGTCAGCACCTTGTGGTCGCTGCTGCGGGGTTCTTCTGGCTTCGAATGATAAATGAAGCTCTGACGCGGATCGAATTCATTGATCAGTTCCGATGGCGACAAATCGAGGTGCATTCCGTCTGCATAGTGAACCGTGACGCACCGTGTCTGACGCTCGGTCATATCGTAGTACCGCGAACCCGGCTCCCCCCGCATCGCCTCGTAAAGAAGCTCCAGCGCCTGCCAGGGGGTCAGGCCAGGGGTGACCAGTTCGACTATGATGTCGATATCAAACCCCTCGAACCGAAACTTGGCCCGAATGGTTGCTCCGATAGCAACCGAACCTTGCTGATAAAAAACACGAACCTTGCCCTTAAGAGGACTGCCATCGCGTTCAAGGTGCTTCTCGATTGCCGCTTTTCGCTCGGCCAGAAGTGCATGCATGCTTGGTGGCAGTTCGATCTTAATGGCGACTGCGGCCAGCATTTGTTCTGAAATGCTGTTCCATGGGGCGGCAGGTGTACCCAGGTGCTTGTTCATCGATGACCCCTTTCTAAGGCCGCTGGGCTACCCCACATGTGGCGGTTGCCGATCCAGGTTTCCCGATATCGTGTACTGCCAGGTAAAATAAAAGCATACAAAATATCTCTACTCTGAACACAAGGTGCGGCCCGCCACCACGTTTGTCAAGAACGAAATATTACTCTACTCTGAACAAGACTGATGGAGGACAAACATGACGACACCAATGGGTCAGAGAATACGTGACCGACGGAAAGAGAAAGGCTTTACCCTCGACCAGCTAGCGGCCAAGGCGAAATGTAGCAAGGGCTACATCTGGGAGTTGGAAAACAACGACCCACCACGACCATCAGCCGATAAGCTCTCAGCTATTGCATCAGCCCTGGACACCACGGTGGATGTTTTGATCGGAACACCAATCAACACCCAAGACGATCTATCACCAGAGGACAAGGTTTTCTTCAGAAAGTTCGTAAGCTTGGACCCGGATAAGCAAGATACGGTGAGAAAAATGTTGGACTTGTGGGACGACTGATGAACCGAGAAAAAAGCCCCGAGCGTTGGGCAAATGATCTATCAATTTTGCTCACGCAGGTTCTTGGAGAGGCGCGATTTCCGGTAGATGTGGAGAGACTGGCTATTGAGTATAGCCACCAAGTCTTTCCAGCCTCACCGATAACAAGGGTTCGATCCAGGAGCTTTCGGGGCTTCGAGGGAGCCCTCATCCCTAAACCAGATCGCTCCGGTGAGTGGGGTATCGGATACGCAGACTCACTTGTTTCAAAGGGTCGCGTAAACTTCACCATCGCTCATGAGTTTGGGCATTACCTGCTTCATCGAGAGAAGTATCCTAACGGACTGCAATGCCGCCCGGAGGATATGATTAAGTGGGACAGCGAGTACAACATGGTTGAAGCTGAAGCCAACAGGTTCGCCGCAGGACTTCTTATGCCTCTGGACGACTTTCGAGCACAAATCCCTGAAAAGCAGAATGCCGATCTTCATGTGCTCAGTACCTGCGCTGAGCGTTATGAAGTGTCCCTGACGGCGGCAATCCTGAGGTGGCTCTCTTACACAAGGAAACGGGCAATTCTGGTAGTAAGCCGAGACGGCTTTATAAAGTGGGCAAGATCGAGCGAACCGGCATTCAAGTCGGGCGCTTTCATCAAGGTGGCCGGACTGTCCCCTCGCGAAATACCTGCTGGATCACCGGTGGCCCGAAACCCGGATGTTGTCGGAATTGTTGACCCTGAAAGCCTCGATAGAGGGACTTGGTTGAACGAGCCGGTGATGGAGCATTCTCTCATTTCTGACCGCTTCGATCTTTCGATTTCCTTGCTTACGCTGGAGGGAACAGTACCCGTCTCCAGAGTGGAAGACGAACACATAGAAGACGCAGTGGACTTTCTAGGTCGGAGAACCGGTTGGTAGCATTGCAACGAAAACTGCGACTTGGGTCGAAGCCAATTCTAGGAAGATTGCTGAACCCGTTTGGCCTGCGACCGCGTGAGATCGAACTGCACTCCGGTAACCTTTTGGTTGTTTCGGGCCGAGGGCAAAACGGCTCAGTCAGCAGATTGCGTAATGCTCCCAAGGTCCGGAGAGGTTGGCTGGCAAGCACAGTCTGCTTGAATTTCCGAGACCACATCCTTGCGATTGGATCGGTAAAACACCGAGATGCCGAGTCCTTCGCCGAAGAGGTGAACAGGGCTTGGGTCGCTCATGTAACAGATCAAGTTGAATTAGAACGTCCAGCCATCGATAGGGTCTTAGCGGCGATGGATGAACTTGCCGATCCGCATCGTTATCCCTCGGCGTGTTTAGTTGCGCCTGACCTGCGAGAGGCTCAGCGACTGGCTGAGGACATTTTGGGGAACCTTCCAGACGAGGCGTTGGAAGACCGTATACGATCCGATGCCAACAGGATTAAGAAGTTTGTGTCACACTCAGATTCACTTCGTAACCGGGCAATCGAAACATTCGAAGGTCGTCAACTAGCAGAATGGTCGGAGTTCTTTGATACCTTCGAAAGCAACCCTTTGACCCCCGAACAACGGACCGCGATCATCGCAGACGAGGACGCGACCCTTGTCCTGGCGGGTGCAGGGTCAGGCAAGACTAGCGTGATTACTGCTAAGGCCGGATACCTCATCAAGACAAAGACCCGTGCACCCAGTGAAATTCTGCTGCTCGCCTACGCCAAGGATGCCGCGAAGGAAATGTCTGAACGCATCGAACTCCGGTGTGGTGAGCCGCTGGAAGCTCGCACGTTCCATGCCTTGGCCAACGGTATCATCGGGATAGTTGAGGGGAGCAAACCGGCTCTCGCCAAGCATGCAACGGACGACAAAGCCTACTTGGCCCTGATCAAAGACATCCTGATCGCACTGGTCAGAACGACAGCGGGAGTATCGAGGGCGATCATTGGTTGGTTTTCCTTTGCCCGCCTGGATGCCAAAAGCGAGTGGGATTTCAAAAAGAAGCACGATTACTACATGCACTTGGAGAAGCTGGACCTTCGGACCCTTCAAGGCGAACAGGTCAAGAGCCTCGAAGAGTTGATGATTGCCAACTGGCTTTACGAAAACGGCATCGAGTACGAGTACGAACCCAACTATGAGCACAAAGTCTCCGAGGACGGATACCGCGACTACTGCCCGGACTTCCGACTGAAGAGGAGCGGCGTCTATATCGAGCACTTCGGTGTTCGCAAATGCAAAGGAAACAACGGCACGACGGAACTAACGACAGCCCCCTTTGTTGACCGGGATGAATACTTGCGAGGAATGGCCTGGAAGCGTTGTGTTCATGAAGAACACGGCACAACGCTTATCGAGACTTTCAGCTACGAGCGCCAGGAGGGGCGTCTGTTGGAGGCTCTGGCCGAGAAAGTTGCGCCGCACGAACAAGCCTCCCCACGCTCGCCAGAGACACTGTTCGACCAAGTGGCCGAACTTGGCCAAGTGGATAGCTTCGTTCAGTTGGTGGGCACGTTCCTTGGGCACTACAAGGGCGGCGGATACAGCGTGCCTGACTGCGAGGCCAAGGCGGACAAGCTCAAGCTTGGAGGTCGGGCCAGGGCCTTTTTGTCAATCTTTGAGCCGGTGTATCGCGAATATCAGTCCCGGCTGGAGGGTGAGGGCCGGATAGACTTCGAGGACATGATCTTGAGGGCCTGTACATACGCGGAAGACGGCAAGTACAAGAGCCCATTCAAGCATATTCTCGTCGATGAGTTCCAAGACATCTCCAAAAGTCGCGGACGCTTGGTCAAAGCGCTGAAAGCTCAGCACCCCGACGGTCGGGTCTTTGCCGTGGGCGACGACTGGCAGTCGATATTCCGGTTCGCCGGATCAGACATCAACCTCATGCGGCGGTTCGGAGACGAGTTCGGCGGTACCTTCGACGGCCAGACCGGCGTTCACCGAACGGTCGATCTGGGTCGAACATTCCGTTCCGTCGATCAGATCGCAGAAGCGGCCATGAAGTTCGTCCTGCAAAACCCGGCGCAATTGAAGAAGACTGTGATGTCCGCCGGTGTCGCGAAATCCCAGGCGCTGAAGGTCGTGCCGACCTTCCGCCATGATGCCGATGCCAAGCTGAAAGACACTCTCCGAGCGTTGGCAGCGAATGATGGGGACCAGATCAGTGTCCTGCTCCTTGGACGGTATCGCAATCTGAGGCCGGACAATCTCACCGTGTTGCGACGCGAGTTCCCATGTCTCGATATCAGCTACAAGACTATCCACGCCTCCAAAGGGCTGGAGGCTGATCACGTCATCGTACTCGGCCTTCACCGTGGCCGGACAGGCTTCCCATCGGAAATCGTCGATGATCCGCTTCTGGAGCTTGTGTCGCCGGAAGCAGAGCCCTTCGAGAACGCTGAGGAACGACGGGTCTTCTATGTGGCTTTGACCAGAGCACGGCATACCGTCACCCTGATGAGTTCGGCTTCCAAACAATCTGCCTTCGTTACTGAGATGATGGATGATCCTAGCTACGGTTTGACGGGAGCCGACGACCGACTGAATGAACCCCACACCTGTGGCGAATGCGGGGGTCATCTCCTTGCCTTCCCGACGAAGGATGGCGGGATGTGGTATCGGTGCGAACACGCAGACCTATGCGGCTTCTCGATTAATGCCTGTCCGTCATGTGGGATCGGTCTGCCCGAACAGGATGGTGAAGCCGGTCCGATGAAGTGTCGGAACTGCGGTGCTGAATATCCGGCTTGCCCTGAGTGCGAGAACGGGTGGCTCGTTGAACGAAAGAGCCGATATGGCAAGTTCCTCGGATGCGTCAGCTTTCCCAGGTGCAAGGGAAAAGCGAAGATCAATTAGACAAGGGAGTAAAGGGTGACAGCTTAATGAACCACTGGCTACCCAGCCTATCTGTCTAGCTTGTTCTCCGCGAGAATTTTCAGGTACCAGGATCGTATCACTGAATAAAGTTGTATATTCGCCTCTATTTTGGATTTTTACTACGACCTCCTACTCCGATATGGGTTTGTTGATATCGATTAAATTACTGAAATAAAAAGCATTTTTCTATTGTTGAGCGCCTCCCCTAGGCTCCACCAAAATCCATTGATTTTGTTGAATTATTTCGCGTCAACGCGTCTCTGCCCCTTTTCTAACCCTAAATTTGCACCGCTTGCCGAGGCTTCCAGCGTCGTATCCCCGAGGTCCAACCGAGTCGGAATGTCGCACCCCACCCCCCGGCCTAACCCAGACGCAGCGCAGTTTTGTTTATACCCCACGCATACCAAGCGCGGGGTATCTGGACTTTTTGACCGTTAGGTCAGACGAGACGAGGGCTTTAAAGCAACTATGCTATGTGAGGCTCTCCCTCGGCCGTGCTAACAACCAAAATCCAAATCCGGCCCAGCCAGCAAAGGGAATAATTCCTGAAACCATTTCCATCGAAACGGCCCGTGCGTAGACCCCTTGCGAATAGGCTAGTGCAAATACAACCCCGACCACGCACAAGCCGCATACCCCCACCAAGATAGGTGGCAATGCGAAGTGCCGGTGTTCCATAAATCGTATCTGGGGCGCGAAGATATAGTAGGCTACCAATCCCGGCACAGTGAAAATTGCAGCGCGCAACGGACCGAACCAACCGGCGTAGTCCGCACTTACGCCCCAAAGCAGGCCCGCGATAAGATTTCCGCCGACATAGCAGGCCACGACCAAACCAAGCCCGGCCAGATAAAAACCAATTTCTTTAAACATTCATTCCTCAAAGTTGTTTTGCACAAGAACAATACACCAAGAAACTTTCAACAAAATCAATAGACAACCGTTGTTCACCGAATGCCGAAGAAATAGAATCGAACCAAAGATGGCGCAGGCGCAAAGGAATTATCGGTTGGCAAACTTCCCGGCTCTTTTTCAAGGCTCCCCTGAAAGCAGCAAAGTGGCTACGTCGCCATTACCCGAGGCACTTGTTCCAGACCTCACCCCTGCGACCACAGCGAAGCCGTTGCAAATTATGGGCGCTCCAAAGGACGGTGCTAACTATGACGCGCTGCAACGTCCTGCGTCTGTCAAAGATGCTGTTGCCAAAGGCAATCCGTTTGACGTGTTCGACACCGCAGCCCCGGCCAACCCTTTCGATGTCTTTGATACGAAGCCTTCCGCTAACCCGTTCGACACATTTGACGGTAACGCGTTGGCAACCGCCACCGAAACCCCGGCGGAATACGACCCCGAGGGTGCGGCGCTTTGCCGCACTCTGAAACGTGGTGTCCTGCGGACGTGTTCGACCCTGCCAGCTATTCAGGCACAGAAGGGTGCGACCGTCCTGTCCGACGCGGCGCTGGCTGAACCTGATCTGATCCGCAACGTGTTCCTTGAGACGACCCGCTTGCCGGACGTGCCCGAGGGCGTGGACATTTCGACCCCTGAACTGGCGTCGGCAGCGATTGCGCAGATGGGCTACCCGGCGGACTTCGCCAACGTGTTCCGGCAGACCTACGACATCCGTGCCCGCGACGCAGCCGCAGCCGTCGGCAACGAGGCCGAAGTGCTGCAAGGCGCGATTGAGAACGTCCAAGCCGCGCAGGATTTGAACGACCGGGCGGCGGCACTGCCCGGCGGCGCGAACGCAGAGGAATTCAAGCAGATTTTGGCAGAGGCCCCGGACACATTCATGGGCGTCCTGCAAGCCTACGCGTCCAACCCTCGCACGGCGCAGCCGTGCTTGGCGGCGGCACTGTCGCGCAGGAATTCGGTTCGAGCGTAAACGAATTCTTTGCCGAGAAAGGCGTGTCGCCCAAGACACCAGAGGATGCTGCCACGCTTATCCGCGACCCGGCGTTCATGGCCGAAGCCTCACGGCGCGGCCTCGGACGCGGCGTGGTGATTGCGTTGGCGGAAATGACCGGACAGGGCGTCGCGGCCAAGCAGCTATTCAAGGGCGCGGTGAAAGAGGCCGGTAAAGACGTCACGGCGCAGATGGCGACCGGCGCAGGCGGTGAAGCTGGCGCACGCCTCGCCACCGGCCAAGACCTGTCCGCCAAGGAAATCGTAACCGAAGCACTGGCCGAAGGCGTCGCAGCCCCGGTCGAAGTCGGCGCGACCGTCTACCAGTCCCGCAAGAACGCAAAGACCCCGTCCTGCGGCGAAAGCTGCGCGAACCGAACTTGTCCAAAGTAGAAATAGAAAAACTTCTGGATGATGTATTTGGCCCGGCTCAATAGCCGGGCGCACTGCTGGCGAGGCGACCCAGAAGGAATTCTGAGCACTGTGCTTTCAAAGGGTTTTGTCATCGGGCAGCGGGCGCGCCCTCAATTCGCGTTGACCCGGCAACGCGGTCAGGCTTTCGGCCAACCCGGAAAGCTTGCCCATATTGGCGAACTCATCGAGCATGAACAGAACTTCGCCGCGCTTGGTCTGGCGCGGCTTCGACGGCCGCACGGGTGCAGTGCGTTCGTCGGCATCAATCTCGGCTTCGACATGCGCGATGGCGGTCTCGATATCTTCGAGTTCCAGTTCGTATTGGGCCGGATCGATCTTCTCGGATTTGCTCCCGAAGAGCGCTTTCTTGAAGGAGGTAACCAACGCCTCAAGCCGCGCATTCTGATCCTGTTGCGCGCGGATGATTGCCTTCAATTCGGCAATGTCATCAGGCAATTTGTCAGGCACGATCATGCCTGTTCCCATAGCAAAACAAGGGCGGAATGACCCGCTCAAACGCCCCGTGAGTCACTCCGCCGCAGCCGGAGCCGCCACCTCCAGGGGCTGCACGCGCCGCCAATCTAAACCAGCAAACAGCGCCTCAAACTGGGCCGGTTCCAGCCGCATCACCCCGTTCTTGATCGCGGGCCATGTGAAGCTGTTGTCTTCGAGCCGTTTGTACGTCATCACCAACCCACTGCCGTCCCAATAGATCAACTTCAGTCGATCCGCCCGCTTGGCCCGGAAGACATAGACAGACCCATCAAACGGCTTCTGGCGCAACTGGCTTTGCACCAAAGCAGCCAGCCCGTCATGCCCTTTGCGGAAGTCCACCGGATCACTGGCGACAAAAATCCGCACCTTGTGGGATGGCGTGATCACGGGGCCATGGCCTGTACGATCTCGGCGATCCGTGTCGCGGGCGTCGCCGCATCAAGACGAACGGTGACGTTGCCCTTGATCACATCAACCATGCCCGAGGATGTCGCCGCCAGAGGCTGGGCCACGGGCACAGGCGCCTCAATCTCGACCGATACAAAATCCATGCCATCCAGATTAGGCAAAACCAGCTTGCCCTGCCGTGCCATCCGTCGCCAGTCAGAAACAGTACTGGGGATCAGCTCGTATCGCTTGGCAACCACATTGACCGTCTCACCCTCAATCAACGTCTCCGCCACGACCCGAGCCTTCAACTCAGGCGGCCAATTCCGCTTGCCATCCGCCCGACGCGGCACCCTTGCCAGAAACTCGCTTGTAGCTCCCATCGAGAAACTCCCCACAAATCAAAAGCGGCTGGCAGCAATGCCAGCCGCCAACATCTTCGACTGTAAATTGTGACAAACCAGCTTCGCCGCGCGGCTACTGCTCAACAACACCTAAAGAGCGTCCAAGCAAATCGACCAACTCATCGCGGCGGTCCTGCGATAAGGAGTCGAGGTTATGCTGCCGCCATTTGACCGCAGGTAAGTCTTGCACGTGCGCATAACTAAGAAGCGACCAATCCGGCACGCCACGCTCAAACCCGATCAGGAAATCCCTGTGTGCGTCGGGCATCTTGTCGATTAGATCGTCAATCATTTGCTTTTGGGTGTGAATGAGGTCTTCAATTGGTACATCCGTTTCGGTCATACCTTCAAACCCGTCCCTGTACTCATCAGCTAGGTCTTTCACGCGACCCGACAGAACTTCGCCCATAGGACGGTTATGACTGAGCAGGTAGACGACAAATGCTTCGCGCAAAGAGTCTGTCAAACCTTCATTGGCCAACAGGTCGCGCACGTCGAACAAATCACGAGGGTGTTGACGGTCCAAGGCAGCGACCAGTTTTCCGGCATAGAGGTCTTCAAAAGACACGACAGCGATTTCAGCAAAACCAAAGGCATCTTCAACAGCTTCGGTGACAGGTTGAACAACGGGTTCGCTGACGACACCACGCAGCACGGGCGAGACTTCAATTTTCACCTGAGTGTGATCCGCCGCGACGATCAGACGTAGCACCGTGCCGGACTTGATGCTTTGTGTTGTTTTTGCCCGCGGAATCTCGGACAGAATAGCGGCCTCGATCCGCTTCATTGCCGCATCAATCCCGGCTAACGCTTCTGGCCGGGCGTGCATCGGCAGATACATCAGGTCGATATCAACAGACAGGCGCGGCAGGTCGCGCACAAACAGGTTGATGGCTGTTCCGCCCTTCAACGCAAAACAGTCTTCACGGGCCGCGATGGGTATTAGGCGCATCAGCAGACGCACTTGGCGTTCATAGTTCTCACGAAAAGCCATCAAGATCCTCCGGGACGGTGATTAGGTAGGTTGGATCAAGACGCCCGCCCTTTACCAGCATCCGCTTACCTTTGCCGAGATCAACGGCCTCTTTGTCTACACGCTTAAGCCAAGCATGCTCATGTCGGTCGGCAAAGTAGAAAAACAGGCGTTTGACTTTAACGCTGGTGCAATCCGCAAGCAGTTTTTGCAGTCGGCGGGGGCTAAAATTTGCAGCACCCTGCATGAGCATGTCGGCTTGATGAAAGCTTTCACGGCTTGGTAGCTCATCCAACATTTCGAGATAGGCACGCTCTGGCTTCGAGAGAGTCAGAGGCCAATCCCACTGCCCCCATGATATTCGGTCAAGGCCGCCGCCTTGAAGCTTTTTATGGTCGGTTCCTGTGTTTTTTTCAACGTCCCACACCAGACTGCTCAGCCCCGATGTGATGGGGTCATTTTTGAATAGGTTTTTGCTGTTCCGGTAGCGGAATTCTTGCGGGAGGTTTAACTTGCCAAGCCAACTTAGCGGCTTTTCAGGACCATAGAGATATACCACTTTGGTCTCCTGCACGAGGTAATGAGCGTATCCTTGAAGTTCCAGAGCCGTTCTGCCGCCGACGACAAGCGGAACATTCAATAGATTTTGGAGCGATATCACCACTTGCTGCCAACTCAGTGAGCCATACGGGCGCTGATAAACGCCGCGAGCGGGTTGTTTGAGCCAGCCACTTTTGACGTAGTAGGCACGCAGGTTGCTCGCTATGCCCTGTTTTTCCAGCCATGCAGCATCGACCAGCAAACCCTCCGGCAGGTTCTTTTCGAGTTGGTTTAGATGTGACGCTTTTTGCTCAGTCATATTGAGTATTTTAGCACAATACCAAACTATCAACAAGTTTACATCTTGCCTAGAAAACTCAGCCTGATTGAGTAAATACCCCCACAAATAAACCGGGTGATTTTCATGCCAAAAGCTATGTTCGACGAAAAGTGATTTTTAAACAGAAGCCTAGAGATAAGTCCCGCTAAATTCCGCAAGCCTGCTTAAAGTGTCCGCGCGCCTTTCCAGTTCCCTGCATACCGAAAGCGGCGATTTTTGCGCCTGTCGGTGATGTCAGGCTGAGTTTTGCGCCTTGCCGGAACTCTTCCAGAACAAAGTCGGACACGAGAAAACGGCCAACAAATGCCTTGTCAGGTGCGAAATAGTGCCCGTCTATCGGATGCCGCGCGATGCGCCCGTCCGATAACTCAATCCACATCATCATGGACTCATTGCCGTCATCTATATTCTGCATCCCATTGAATGGGCCGCCAGAAAGCACAAAAAAGAAATTGGGATCATCCGGCCAGCAGGAAATCCGCAGGTTGAATTGCCCTTCTTCGATCATCGACCAAGCGCCGTTAGCAGCTTCACCGCTTTGCCATTCAGCGGCTTGCGCCGCTCCCACCAACGCCAACAGAACGCACCCAAACCCAGAAATCACACGAAAAAGCATCTGATTATCTCTCATCTGAAAAGGAAAGCGTAGCACAATCAACTGCCCCGCGAAATTGCACCACCGCTGCACACTACGCATTCCTACAAGAAAACTGCCGCTTAGGCGGGGCCATATCTTCGGAATATGTCAGCAACCTCCAGTCTTGCGCGGGGCAAGGCCCGCGCCTTATCCTGGTCGCTTCTTGCGGGTTTGCAGGTTCAACTGTTTGAGCGCCTCAAACGGGCTGGCTGTGTCCCGGATCATCTTGGTGGCGACTTTGGTGTACTGGGCGGTGATCGTCAGTTTGGCATGGCCCAACAGCACCTGGATGACCCGTACATCCGTCCCCGCTTCTAAAAGATGCGTGGCGAAGCTGTGCCGCAGGGTATGCAGCGTCGCGGGCTTGTTGATCCCGGCCATGCGTTTGGCCGAGGTGAAGGCGCGGTTTAACTGACGTGGCGAGATCGGGTTGATCTTCGGCTTACCTGGAAACAGCCATCCCTCGGGCCGGGCCTCGCACCAGTAGTCCCGCAGAAGATCAAGCAGATCGGGCGACAGCATGACCTTGCGATCCTTCCGCCCCTTGCCCTGCACGACATGGATGAGCATCCGGTCGCTATCAATATCGCCGGTGGTGAGATTGCAAACCTCAGAAGCGCGCAAACCTGCACCGTAGGAAATGCTGAGCGCGGCGCGGTACTTGAGCCCGGGCCCGGGTGCCACCGCCAGAAGCTCGGAAACTTCCTCGGCGCTGAGCACCGCGGGCAGTTTGCGCGGCTGCGTGCGGAACTGCATGTATCGCTTCATCTCTTCGCGCCCGCAGGTCATCGAGAAAAAGAAGCGCAGGGCGGTAATGCGCGCGTTGTAGACCGAAGGCGTCACCCCGGCATCTGTCATGTGAAGCTGGTAGACGCGAAGCTCTTCCGTCGTCACCGTATCGGGTGACCGCCCCAGAAACGCGGCGAAATCCTTCACCGCCCGGATGTGTGACTGCTGGGATTTGTCTCCCAGACCCCGAATACGCATGTCCTCGATCATCCGCTCGCGCAGCGGCGTGGTTCTCTCCTCTGTCATTGGAACCTCCTGTCTGTCGACTGAGAAAGCCCCAATCGTCAGACAGGTCGATCAGTTCGCAAAATGCCCGGCGTCAGATGGGATGCGAACCATCAGCAACAAGCACCATTGCCGCGGCAGCGGCTTCGTCCATGAGCCAAAACTGCTTGATGCTGCACGTTGGCCAAACGGCTGCTTTGCGTGGATCATTACCAGATCAGGCACCCCGCACTTCGGAAATCGATGTTTCGCCAAGCTTCTGGACGAGGCTCTGTTCGATTTCCTCAAGGACACCGGATACGCGTTTTTGCAACGCGTGCTCGACGGAACACGCGGGTGCTTCGCTGATCTCGTCAGAAGCAACCAAACGCTCATCAAGCGCGAGGTAGACATCGGCAAGGGAAATGTTCTGCGGCGGGCGTGCCAAGCGCCAGCCGCCTGCGTGGCCCTTTTCCGAAGTCAGCAGACCAGCCTCTCGCAGCTTTCCCAGTACGCGGCGGACAACAACAGGGTTGGTGCCCGCGTGATCTGCGATGTCGGACGAAGTTCGTACGCGGTCCGGCTCTCCGGCCATATGGCTGAGAGTATGCAAGGCAAGCGACAGGCGCGAGTTGCGTTTCATGTGCGGTTTTTCTCCAAATGGATCATACACGTAACTTTTGTAGTTGCATTAGTCTAGTAACTGCGTAAGTTGCGAGAGATATCACATCAGCTTTGGAGCGGTTTATGTCAGATGAACGCCTTCCGGTCACGGTGCTTTCCGGCTTTCTGGGCGCGGGAAAAACAACTCTTCTCAATCGGGTTCTCAATAACCGGGACGGAAGACGAGTCGCGGTGATCGTCAACGACATGTCGGAAGTGAACATCGACGCGGATCTGGTCCGGGCCGATACCGAGCTTAGTCGCACGGACGAAACACTGGTGGAGATGTCAAACGGCTGCATCTGCTGCACCCTGCGCGATGATCTGCTGGACGAAGTGCGCCGCTTGGCGGCGGAGGGGCGCTTTGACTATCTTCTGATCGAATCCACCGGGATATCCGAGCCACTACCCGTCGCCGCCACTTTCGATTTCCGGGATGAGTTCGGGGAGAGCCTGTCAGATGTGGCGCGGCTCGATACTATGGTCACGGTGGTTGATGCGGTGAATCTTCTGAACGACTACGCCAGCCACGATTTCCTGAGCGACCGAGGCGAAACGATGGGCGAGGAAGACGAACGTACCCTTGTGCATCTGCTGACGGACCAGATCGAGTTTGCCGATGTCGTGATCCTGAACAAGGTCGATGACGCAGGCACCGACAAGGTTGACGCGGCGCGCAAGATCATCAGAAGCCTCAACGCGGATGCAGAAATCATCGAGACCAACCAGTCGCGCGTTGCGGCAGAGAAGATCCTCGACACAGGCCTGTTTGATTTCGATCAGGCTCATGAACACCCGATGTGGGCAAAGGAACTGTACGGTTTCGCCGACCATGTCCCTGAAACCGAAGAATATGGTGTGACGTCCTATGTGTATCGTGCCAAGGCCCCGTTTATCCCTGAGAAAATCCTGGCCGTCTTGAACGGAGACATGCCCGGTGTCATCCGGGCCAAGGGGCATTTCTGGATCGCTACGCGGCCCGAATGGGTTGCAGAGTTTTCGCTCGCGGGATCGCTGTCCAGCGTCAAACCTATCGGAACCTGGTGGGCGAACGTGCCTCAGGATCGGTGGCCCGAACATGTCGCGACATCCGATTACATCAAACAACATTGGGCGGAGCCTTGGGGCGACCGGCGACAGGAGTTGGTCTTTATCGGTGCGGGCATTGACTGGTCCGCTCTCAAGGCAAAGCTGGATGCTTGCCTGGTTCCTGCGGTCCTCGCGGGCGGACCGGACGCTTTGCCGCTTGACCTGCCCGATCCGTTTCCGGGGTGGCGTCGTGTAGAGGATGCGGCATGAATTTTGTCCGGAAGACCGTCAAGGATGCCGCAATCGGAGTCGGAATCGCAGACGATCCAGCTGCCCTGAACACGTTCGTGAAACCCGGCTGTGCCGCTGCAATCTGGCGTCGGCAAACGCCGCCGAAGGTGCAATCCTGGTTGGAAGGCGTTGACGTCGAAACTCTGCCTCGGGCTCGGGTTATCCTTCCGACGCATGCCGTCGGTGAAACGATCCTGCACCTCTTTGACATGGCCAATTTGCCCGCCGGGACGGAACGCGACTGGCTTCAGGCGGATATCGTTGGGCTGGCCGACATGTTCTCGGGCTTGATGTCGGCCACGTTCTTGCGGCTGCGATTGGACGTGGTCACCACAAACGCCTGTCGCAGGTTTCACATCGACGCTATTACCGCACGGCTTGTGTGCACCTATCGAGGCACCGGAACGCAATACGGGGTATCGACCGACGGCGCTGATCCGCAACGTGTGTTCACGGTTCAAACCGGCTCGCCTATCCTTTTGCGCGGAACGCTTTGGCCCGCTGAGCCGCCTTCCGGTCTGCTGCATCGTTCGCCCCCAATCGAAGGGACGGGCGAGACCCGGCTGGTCCTCGTGCTCGACCCCGTGACCGACCCGGAAGACGAACTATGAGCGGCGATCTTGGGCAAAGCGGCATCCGCCGCAAACGTCGGACTGGTGATCCCATGTCGGACTATTATGGCTTGCCCGCCCCTCTGAGACTGTCGCTGCCATTCAAAGCTTAAACAGCATTCGACCCAGTGGGATCTATGGGCTGCATTGAAGGTCCGCTATTCACTCAAGGACGAAGCCGCTGCCGCGGCAATGGTGCTTGTTGCTGATGGTTCGCATCCCATCTGACGCCGGGCATTTTGCGAACTGATCGGCCTGTCTGACGATTGGGGCTTTCTCAGTCGACAGACAGGAGGTTCCAATGACAGAGGAGAGAACCACGCCGCTGCGCGAGCGGATGATCGAAGACATGCGTATTCAGGGTCTGGGAGACAAATCCCAGCAGTCACACATCCGGGCGGTGAAGGATTTCGCCGCGTTTCTGGGGCGGTCACCCGATACGGCGACGACGGAAGAGCTTCGCGCCTACCAGCTTCACATGACGGATGCCGGGGTGACACCTTCGGTCTACAACGCGCGCATTACCGCCCTGCGCTTCTTTTTCTCGATGACCTGTGGGCGCGAGGAGATGAAGCGATACATGCAGTTCCGCACGCAGCCGCGCAAACGCCACGTGAACTGGCGGTCAAATACACTGATGAGAAACGGTATTTTATCTCGGAATCCTCGGTCTATCGTATCCTCAAGGCTGAGGACCTGGTCACGGCTCCGGCCCATGTGGTGATTTGTGCGGTCGATGAGTTTCGGGACAAGACAGCCCGCCCCAACGAACTCTGGCAGACCGACTTTACCTATCTTAAAGTCATCGGTTGGGGTTGGTTCTACCTCAGCACAATCCTCGATGATTACAGCCGCTACATCATTGTCTGGAAGCTTTGCACGACGATGAAGGCTGCGGATGTCACCGACACACTGGACTTGGCGTTGGAGGCCTCGGGCTGCGATCAGGCCACGGTCGCGCACAAGCCGAGGCTACTCAGCGATAACGGCTCGTCTTACGTCACGGCCGATCTGGCGGATTATCTCGACGGTAGGCGCGCTGCCCGTACCAATTGCTCGCGCTTCTCGCACTCGGCAATTTGGGCGTATTCGGCTTCCTATACATTCGAAGCTAATCGAGCTGGGCCTATTGGAGTACGTCAACAAACGTCGAACCTAGCTGGCCCGCTTCATCCCCATGACACGTGCCCGCGCCCGCGGGTCGCTGTCGAACAGAGCCGCCAGTTGTTCCGTCATGGCACCTGCCAGTTGTTCCACATCGGTGATCGTCACCGCGCGATCATAATACCGTGTCACGTCGTGGCCGATACCAATGGCCAGCAACTCGACCATCTTGCGTTTTTCGACCATGGCGATCACGTCGCGCAGGTGTTTTTCCAGATAGTTCGCCGGGTTCACGCTGAGCGTTGAATCATCGACCGGAGCGCCATCGGAGATTACCATCAGAATCTTGCGGGCCTCGCGCCGCGCCATCATCCGGCGGTGGGCCCATTCCAATGCCTCGCCATCGATGTTTTCCTTCAACAAGCCCTCTTTCATCATCAGACCCAGATTGGGCCGGGCCCGCCGCCACGGAGCATCGGCACCTTTGTAGATGATATGGCGCAAATCGTTCAGACGCCCGGGTTGCTGCGGGCGGCCATCGTTCAGCCATGCCTCGCGCGCCTGACCGCCCTTCCATGCGCGGGTGGTAAAGCCCAGAATCTCAACCTTCACGTTGCACCGTTCCAGCGTTCGCGCCAGAACATCAGCACAGATCGCAGCGATCGAGATCGGGCGCCCCCGCATCGAGCCCGAGTTGTCCAGCAGCAAGGTCACCACAGTGTCGCGGAACTCGGTGTCCTTTTCGACCTTAAAGCTTAGCGGCGTGGTCGGGTTTGCAACCACGCGGGCCAGACGGCCTGCGTCCAGAATACCTTCCTCGCGGTCAAACTCCCAAGACCGGTTCTGCTGGGCCTGCAAGCGGCGTTGCAGCTTGTTGGCCAGACGGCTGACCGCGCCTTTCAGCGGCTCAAGCTGTTGGTCCAGATAAGCCCGCAGGCGCTCCAGCTCGGCGGGCTCGGCCAGATCCTCGGCGGCGATCTCTTCATCATGTGCGTTCAGATAGACCTTGTAGTCGGGGTCGGCCTCGGATGCGGGCGGCGGGGCAGGGGGCTCCAGCGGTGCCTCGCCATCGGGCATCTCGGCCTCGTCGCCCATCTCATCCTCGGCCATCTCATCCATCGAGACCTGAGCCTGAGACTGGTCCTGCTGTTCTTCCTGAGTTTGCTCAGGTGTCGCGTCGGCCTCCTGTTCGTCCTGATCATCCTGACCGGTGCTGTCGGGATCGGGCTGTTCGTCAGCATCATCCTGAGCCTGATCTTCCTGTTCCTCGTCCAGCTCATCAGGGTCATCGCCCAGCTGATCCCCATATCCGAGGTCTTTTATCATCTGGCGGGCGAACTTGGCGAACTCGGCCTGATTTGAGAGCACCTCATCAAGGTTCTCCAGTACACCACTGGCCTGTTCCTCGATAAATCCGCGCCACAGGTTCATGACATTTTCAGCAGCAGGCGGCATATCGCGCCCGGTTGCCAGATGACGGATCAGATAGCCCGCGGCCACAGCCAGAGGCGCATCAGCGGGCTGTTTGCACTGATCATATCCGCGCCGAACCGCCTCATGCCCGATTTTGACATCAATATTCGAGGCCGTGCCGGGCATGTCCCGTGCTCCCATCGCCTCACAGCGGGCGACCTCCATCGCTTCATAGAGATCGCGCGCCATATCGCCGGGGGGGGCATAGCGCGCATGGGTCGCATCATCATGATACTTGCGCTGCAGGGCCAGAGCATCCGCCGTGCCCCGCGCCAGCAGAACCTCTTCGCGGGTCATCCGACGAGAGACCTGCGGCAGCCGCATCGACTCGCCCGACACGCCGGATGGATCAACCGTATAGGTCACCGACAATTCTGGATCATCGGCCATAACCTTGGTTGCCTCGGCCAGAGCCTTCTTGAACGGATCGGCAGGATTGTCGTTCTTCTGTACCATGCTCTCGCGCCCTTCGTCATGTCGTGGTTCCGGGCTTCAAAGACGCAACCGGATCCGCTTCATCTGGCCATAAATATCCCCGCCGGAGGCATTGCGCCCGGCACGGGCGCAATTCAGGCCATCACCCCAAACTTACACTTGCCGCGCTTTCCGGCAGTTCCTCGTCAAAACATCGCTGATAGAACTCGGCCACGGTCTGACGCTCCAGCTCATCACACTTGTTCAGGAAGGACAGGCGGAAGGCATAGCCGACGTCGCGGAAAATTTCGGCGTTTTGCGCCCAGTTGATCACGGTCCGGGGGCTCATGACGGTGGACAGATCGCCATTCATGAAGGCGGTCCGGGTCAGGTCGGCGACGGTGACCATCTGGCTGACGGTCTTGCGGCCCTCGGCGGTGTTATAAAGCGGTGCTTTCGACAGCACGATCATCGTCTCGGCATCGTGGCTGAGATAGTTCAGCGTCGAGACCAGCGACCAGCGGTCCATCTGCGCCTGGTTGATCTGCTGCGTGCCGTGATAGAGGCCGGTGGTGTCGCCCAGACCCACGGTGTTTGCGGTGGCAAACAGGCGGAAGTTCGGGTTCGGCGTGATGATCTCGTTCTGGTCCAGCAGAGTCAGCTTGCCGTCATGTTCCAGCACGCGCTGGATGACGAACATCACATCCGCGCGGCCCGCGTCGTATTCGTCGAACACGATGGCAACGGGGTTGCGCAGGGCCCAGGGCAGAATACCTTCGTGGAATTCGGTGACCTGCTTGCCGTCGCGCAGTTTGATCGCGTCTTTACCGATCAGGTCAATCCGGCTGATATGGCTGTCGAGGTTCACGCGCACAGCGGGCCAGTTCAGGCGGGCAGCGACCTGTTCGATATGGGTCGACTTCCCGGTGCCGTGATAGCCCTGAATCATGACGCGGCGGTTGTGAGTAAAACCCGCAAGAATCGCCAGTGTCGTTTCGGGATCGAACTTGTAGGTCGGGTCGATCACCGGCACGCGGTCGCTGCGTTCGGCAAAACCTTTGACAGCCATGTCACTGTCAATGCCGAATACTTCGCGGACCGATATCTCTTCGGTTGGTTTTGCGTTGATGTCGATCGATCCGTCAGCCATGCGCCTTGTCCTTATCCTTTGGCCCGTCTTGCCGGGTTTGAACCCGTGTGTGGTGCAACATATTGCGGGCAAGGGCAAGGGAAAGCCGCGGCACGGTCAGGTTCATGAGATGTTTCTTCGAAACTGGCCTTATGATGGGCTGGCTTTAGTGAAAATCCCGGCTCGGGAACAGCCGTTTGGCCTGTTCGCGCGGATGACGTGCGCTGGATGCGGTCTGCCGGGGGCGCGGGGTGTCATCCGCTTGCGGTTGGGTGATGCCGATGGCCTCGTCCAGAGGATGCCCGAGCTCAGACAGTTTGTGCGACATATCGGTGATCTCTTGCGCGATCAGATGCACGACGATCCCCTCGCGTTGCAGATACCCGCTGACCCGCAACAACCGCCCACCCATCACGATCCGGCGAAAGCGTTCATAGACCTTGGGCCAGACAACCACATTGCTGACCCCGGTTTCATCTTCAAGGGTCAGAAAGATCACGCCCGAGGCGGTGCCCGGCCGCTGGCGCGTGATCACCAGCCCGCACACGCTGTGACGGCCCAGCGGTATATCCTGCAGCGCCGCATGGGGCACAAGGCCGGGGATGGAGGGGCGCAACAGCTCCATCGGGTGCGAACGCAGGGTCAGGCGGGTCGAGACGTAATCTTCGACCACCTCCTCGCCCAGATGCATCACCGGCAGGTTCACCTGTGGCTCGCTGATGCTCTCGCCATCGATCGGATCGTTGAACAGCGGCAGCGGGGTCTGGCTGCGGATGGCTTTGACATGCCACAGGGCGTCGCGCCGGGTCAGGTCCATGCCGGAAAACGCATCCGCCTCGGCCAGACGGGTCAGCACATCCGGGCGCAGCCCGGCCCGCAGCCACAGGGTTTCAGGGTCCGGATAGCCATTGCCGCGCGCGGCCACGATCCAATCCGCATCCTCCTGCTTGAACCCCTTGATCTGGCGAAAACCCAGCCGCAGGGCCAGTACCCCGTCAGCGCGGCGTTCCAGCAGATTGTCCCAGGTCGAGGCATTGACGCAGACCGGGCGGATCTCGACCCCATGTTCGCGGGCATCGCGCACGATCTGCGCGGGGGCATAAAACCCCATGGGCTGTGAGTTCAGTAGCGCACAGGCAAAGATCGCCGGGTGGTGGCATTTCAGCCAGGCCGAGACATAGGCCAGCATCGCAAAAGCCGCGGCATGGCTTTCGGGAAAGCCGTAATCGGCAAAGCCCTCGATCTGGGAAAAGCAGCGCTTGGCAATTTCGGGTTCATAACCATTCTTCAACATGCCCGAGATGAACTTGTCCTCGAAGGTGCCGATGGTCCCCATGCGCCGAAACGAGGCCAGCGACCGGCGCAGGTGGTCGGCCTCTTCGGCGGTGAACCCAGCCCCGACCACGGCGATCTGCATGGCTTGCTCCTGAAACAGAGGCACGCCCAGGGTCCGTTCAGTCACTTTCTCCAGTTTGGGGCCGAACGGTTCAGGTTTTTCCAGACCGTGCCGCCGCCGGATATAAGGCCTGACCATGTCACCCTGAATAGGGCCGGGCCGGACAATGGCGACCTCGATCACCAGATCATAAAACTCGCGCGGCCTCATGCGGGGCAGGAAATTCATCTGCGCCCGGCTTTCGACCTGAAACACACCCACCGCATCCGCCGCGCAGAGCATATCATACGTGGCTTCATCCCCCTGCGGAACAGTGGCGATGCTCAGGGTTTCGCCTTCATGCTGCTGCATCAGATCAAACGCCTTGCGCACGCAGCTGAGCATTCCAAGCCCCAGCACATCAACCTTCAAAATCCCCAGTGCATCGATGTCATCCTTGTCCCATTCGATGACTGTGCGATCTTCCATGGCGGCGTTTTCAATCGGGGAAAGCTCGTCCAGACGCCCCCGGGTGATCACGAAGCCCCCGACATGCTGGGACAGGTGCCGGGGAAAGCCGATGATTTCGCCGATCAGCCGGATTGTCTGCATCAGGCGGCGGTCTTCCAGATTCAGGCCCAGTTCCTGCAGCCTTTCAGGATCAACCCCGCCATTGGTCATGCCCCAGATCTGGCCGGACAGGCCTGCGGTGACATCTTGTGACAGCCCCATGACCTTGCCGACTTCGCGGATCGCCGCGCGCGAGCGGAAATGGGTGACGGTCGCACAGAGGCCCGCACGGTGGCGGCCGTATTTCTGGTAAATCCACTGGATCACCTCTTCGCGCCGCTCGTGCTCGAAATCGACATCAATATCCGGCGGTTCACCCCGGTATTTCGAGACAAAGCGCTCAAACACCATGGCGATCATATCGGGGCTGACATCGGTGATGCCCAGCAGGTAGCACAGGATCGAATTGGCGGCCGAGCCGCGCCCCTGACACAAGATCCCCTGCGAACGCGCGAATTGCACGATGTCATGGACGGTCAGGAAATAAGCGGGGAAATCCAGATCCGCGACCAGCGCCAGTTCTTTCTGCATCAGGTTAAGGGCGCGTTCGGGTGGGCCACCCGGATAGCGCCGCTTCAACCCCGCGCGCGCCAGCCGTTCCAACCGTGCCTGCGGGGTTTCCTCACTGGCGATCTCATCCGGGTATTCATAAGACAACTCACTGAGGTCAAAGCTGCAGCGATCGGCGATTTCCAGCGTGCGGCGCAGCGCGCCGGGGTGGTCTTGAAACAGCCGCGCCATATCCGCGTAACCCTTCAGCCGTCGCTCAGCATTGGGCAGGGCATGGGTGCCGATCTGGTCAATCGTGATATGTTCGCGCATGCAGGTCAGCACATCGGCCAGTTGGCGGCGGCTGGCGCGGTGCATCAGCACATCGCCCACCGCCACCATAGGGGCCGAGGCCTTTTGTGCGGTTTGCGCGCAGGCCGCCAGATAGGCCTGATCGCTGCCGTCATACCGTGGAACAGCCCCCAGAAAGACCGCATTGGGAAACCGTCGTCTGATGCGTTGAATATCAGGAATGGCCTGTTCCAGCCCTGCCTGCGGCAGCGCGATCAGGATCATGCCCTGACACGCCCCAAGCAGGTCCTGCAGATCCAGATGGCATTCCCCTTTTCCGGCCCGCCGTTTGCCCAGCGTCAGCAGACGGGTCAGCCGCGCATAAGCGGGCCGGTCACGCGGCAGGGCCAGCCAGTCGACCGAGCTGTCGCGCAGCACCAGACGGCAGCCGACGATCAGTTGCGGCAAACGGGGCGCATCAGGTTTGGAAATGGGCTGAGGGTGGCCAATCTCCTGTCGCGAACAGGAATCCATCCGGTGCTGGGATCGGATCGGCACGGCGTTTTCCGCCTCGCGCCTCAGCTCTTTCATGGCCACCCAGGCGCGGACGACACCGGCCAGAGAGTTCCGGTCGGTGATTGCAATGGCTTTCAGCCCCAGTTCCGCCGCGCGGGTCACCAGCTCTTCGGGATGGGACGCGCCGGTCAGGAAGGTGAAATTGGTGGTCACGCAAAGCTCGGCATAGCCGAGCCCATCCGTATGCGTGCCCAGCAGGTCACGGCGAAACGCCGCAACGGGCCGGTGGGTGCGGTTCACCTCGATCATGCGAACTCTCCGTGCACAAACCATCCGGGGTTCTGCGGGGTGTGAAACAGCCAAAGCCGCCGCCCCTGCCGCGTCTCCACGCGCCAATAATCCCGAAGCCCCGTGCGCCAGTTTTCGTCTTCCAGCCACCATTCGGGGCAGATGCGTTCGGGGCCGGTTGTGCGACCTGTGGTCAGAGACATACGCCGCCAGCGAAACCAGCGCGGTGGCTGGGTTCCCGATCCCGCGATGGGTTCCGGCGGAAACAGCTGCAGGGGGCGGGGGCGCTGCGTGCTCCAACCACCTGCAGGGTCGGAATAGGCGGCGGGCGAGATAAGGAAGCTGCGTTCAGGGATATGGCTTTGCGCAGGCAAAAGGCGGTGGATCTGCTCTAACCCGACCCGCGTGCCGAGGCGGGTGATGAGGTCGTCCAACTGGTCTTTGCCTGTGCCCGCAGCACGGCTGATCTGGTGCACGGGCAGGGGTTCCACCTGCGTGGCTTCCAGCCGGAACTGATCGATTCCGAACCCGGCATCGACCTCGGCCAGCCCGCGTTCGAACAGAGGCAGGATGCGATGCGGATCACGCAGAGGGCGGGCAAGGCGCAGCTCGACCTGCTGGTGGTCCTGATCCACCCGGCGCAAGGTCATGCACAGTTTACGCGCGCCCATCTCCTGCGTTTTCAGCTTGTCGCAGAGCCGGACCAGCAGCCGTTCCGCCCCGGCCATCATGTCAGACAGCAGGCCAATGGGTTCGGGCAGGGTCATGCGCACGCCGTAATGGGGCGGATCGGCCAGTGGTGTGATCTGTTCGGGCTGATCCCCCAGTGCCTGATCCAGCCGCATCAGCACGTCCGGGCCAAACCGGCGCGTCAATGGCGCACGCGGGGTCTGCGCCAGCTCGCCAATCCGGCGCAGGCCCAGCCGTTGCAGCGCGACCGAGGTCTCTTCATCCAGCCGCAGTGCTGCCACCGGCAGCGCGCGGATCGCTTTCAGCGTCTCCTCGCCCGCGACGCCTTCGCCATAATGCGCCAAGGCCCACGCCGCCCCGCGTGTCGGGGCGACCCCGATCTGCACCGCCAGCCCGGCCCGTGCCAGTCGCCTGCGCATATCGGCAAGCATGGCTTCTTCCCCACCCGCCAGATGCGCTGATCCGGTGACATCCAGCACCAGCCCGTCTTCGCCTTCCAGCCCCACCCATGGGCAATACCGTGTCGCCCAGCGGCGTAAGGCCTGCAGAAATCTCTGATCCCCCAACGGATCGGCGGGATGGCTTTGCAAATCAGGGCAAAAGGCGCGGGCATCGGAATAGGCCATACCCGGATTCAACCCCTGCCGCAGGGCCCCGGGGTTCAGGCAATAGATCCGGTTTGCATTGTTCTGCTTGAGCGTAAGCGCAAAAGGCCCGTCAACCGGACGCACCCGCAACGCCCGGTCACTGGCCAGACGCGGAAACCAGAGTGAGACGATGCGGCGTTGTCTCCCATCGAACATATAAAGCCTCAGATGTTCTCTATATGTTCTTCTTAAAGCTCCACCTGTAAAGAGTCGAGTCACTGAGAGAGGGCAGAGGCCCGAAACCCGATTCCTATTTCAAAGCGCGCGCCAGAAAGGCCTGCGTGGTCTGGTGCGAGGGGTGGTCGAACACCGCTTCGGGCGGGCCTTCTTCAATGATCCGTCCGCTGTCGAGGAAACAGATCTTGTCGGCGGCCTCGCGGGCAAAGCCCATCTCGTGCGTGGCCATCACCATCGTCATGCCCTGTGTCTTCAGCATCAGCAGAACATCCAGCACCTCGCCCACCAGTTGCGGGTCGAGGGCCGAGGTGATCTCATCAAACAGCATAACCTCGGGCTGCATGGCCAGGGCGCGCACGATGGCGACGCGCTGCTGCTGCCCGCCCGACAGCTGGTCGGGATAGTTGTGCATCCGGTCGGCCAGCCCGAACCGGGCAAACAGCGCCTCGACCTCGGGCTGCAATTCTGCGCGCGTTAGCCCGCGCACCCGGCGGGGGGCGAGCATGACGTTTTCAAGCGCGGTCATGTGCGGAAACAGATTGAAGCTTTGAAAGACGATCCCGATGCGGGCGCGCACCGTTTGCGGGTTCAGACCGGGGATCGAGATATCGTCGCCATCCAGAAAGATCGCGCCGTCTTCAATGGGCTCCAGCAGATTGATACAGCGCAGCAGGGTGGATTTGCCCGACCCGGACGCGCCGATCAGGCAGACCATCTGCCCCTCATCCACGGTCAGATCAATGCCGTCACAGACCGTGCGGTCGCCAAAGCGTTTCACCACGCCCTGAAGTTCCAGTTTGGGCATCAGCGCCTCTCTCGCATTTGGCGCGCCATCAGGTGATCGGCGTAGCGGGTGGCGGGGATGGTGACGATCAGGAAGATGATCGCCGCGCCCACATAAGGGGTGAAATTCGCCAGCAGCGATTTGAACACCCCGGCCTGACGGAAAATCTCAACCGGGCCGATGAAGCTGAGCAGCGAGACGTCCTTTTGCAGCGCAATCAGCATGTTCATCTGCGAGGGCACCACATTGCGGATCGCCTGAGGCAACACCACATCCCGCATCACCTGCCGTTCCGACAGGCCCAGCGACAGGGCAGCGGCGCGCTGGCTGTGGTGGACGCTGTCGATGCCGGAGCGGAAGATTTCAGCTACATAGGCCGAATAGGTCAGGATCAATGCGAGTGACCCCCAGATATAGGGCGAGTTCCACGGCCGGGGCAGGCCCAATCCGGGAATGCCGAACCCGATCAGATAGACTGTCAGGATCACCGGCACACCACGGAAAATATCGGTGAACGCCGCGCCGAAGATACGCAGCGGAAACAGCGCGGGTGATTTTGCGTCCCGTGCCAAGGCGATCAGCAGACCTAGGATCGCGATGGCCGGGGCCGAACAGGCGAAGATCATCACGTTGATTCGAAACGCCTCAAGCAATTTGGGGAAGGTTTTGACCAGCGTCTCGCCGTTGAAAAAGCTCTGCTGAACCTTCGCCCATCCCGGTGCCAGCGGCACGAGAAAGTAGATTGCGGCCACAACGCTGACCGTGCTGATCGTGGCGATCACCAACGAGCGGCGGCGTTGATGCGCCTCATAGCGTTCGCGGCGGGTCATCCCGGTCGCCCTGGACCTGCCCATGTTACCGGATCAAAGGAACACCGGTGGTGTCCTGCAGCCATTTGGCCTCGATCCCGGCCAGCTTGCCGCTTTCTGTCAAAGCCGCCAATGCCTCATCAACGCAGGCTTTCAGCGGGTTGCCTTCTTCCATCAGCATGCCGAACTGATCGGGATTATCGCTTTCATCCGCCGGGAACTGACCAATGACTTTCGAGCCTTCGATCATCACCGCACTCAGGAACAGGGCGGTGGGCAGATCGAACAGGGCCGCGTCAATCTGATTGGCGGTCATCGCGGCATTGACGTCGGCATTATCGCCGTACAGCAGCGGATCACTGTCCGGCTGGATGATGCTGGTCAGTTTCGGCACTGCCGTTGTCGAGCCGACGGCCCCCCATTGCAAACCTTTCAGCGCTTCAAGCGTCGGGGCTGTATCGATAGCCCCCGGGCTGACCAGAACCGCCATCGGAGCGGTGTAATAGGGCGCCGAGAAATCCACCACCTGATCCCGTTCCGGCGTGATCGAATATTGCTGCATGTTGACATCGAACGCCTTGGCCCCGGGCTGGATCGCCTCATCGAACGAGGACCGGACCCAGATCACATCATCCGCCGCAAACCCCATCTCTGCGGCGACAGCATAAGCCACGGCGGCCTCGAATCCTTCGCCGCTTTCAGGGGCATCATCAAGCACCCAAGGGTAATAGGCCGGGTTGCCTGTTGCGACGGTGAACTTGCCATCTGTCAGCGTCTTGCCAGCCGCGCATTGATCCTGCGCATAGGCTGCGGTTGACAGAAACAGAGCCGACATTGCCGCGATCGAGAACACCTTGGTCATCTGATACAAACCTCCTGCTGGATTATGTGGTCGCCACGGTAGTTCTGCCGGTCATGCCTGTCCAGCGGGATGCGGGCCCTGCTGGGGCGACATGGTATTCGCGTAAGCGTTACATCGGCCCCCCAAATAGCATCTCATTATCCCTGCCGTCTCGTGGCATATTATTAAAGAAGAGAGGCGGCGGGCATGAGGCAGTTCCCACAATCATTCAAAGCCTATGGCTTCACAATCGAAGTCCTCTCAGGCGGACGCCGAGTCTGGCCATCAAGCTTTAAACGATATGTTGAAACCAAACTCGATAGTGGTGACCAGACCATCGGCGATGTCATGGAGGACTGCAATGTCGTTAGCGATGTCCCAACCCCACCTCCCTGACGGCTGTCTGATCTGCGATTTCGCCGCAGACTACCGCTGGTATGGCTGCTATCTGTCTCTCGGAGAGGTTTGCCTTGAGGGCTGCCACTCGCGGCCCGGCAGGGTCTGGAGCCGCATCCCGGACAAGGTTCCACGCAGCTTGTGGAGTCGGCGCTGGAGGAACCGGAGTTATCACCACGGGAGCTGGCCGTTCGGTTCACCGGCATGCGCCGCCACTTTATCGTATCCACATTGAACAAATGGGTCACGGCGCATCGCGACACCGAGGTGGTATCGGAGGAAGACTTGGACTTTACCCGTGAGAATGAGTGGCTTCGATACGAAAACCGTATTCGCAAGGAGGAGTATCCGTCTTGGTCAAGGCCGAGTTTCGGTCCACATGCGATTGCCGCGTAGCAAGGCGTTTGCCATGACCAGCAACTTCCGCATGATAGCGGTCAGTGCGACCTTTTTCTCTTTGCCTGCGTTGATGAGCTGATTGTACTTTCTTGCCATATCGGGGTTCACGCGAGTGGCGACAAGGGCTGGCATATACAGGGCTTTGCGCAGTTGTGCCCGACCGCCTTGGATCCTTTCTTTTCCCTGCCATTTCCCCAAACTTTGAGAGACCGGGGCGAGTCCAGCCAGGCTCGCGGCCTGCTTGTTGTCTATGCCTCCGATCTCAGGCATGTCGATCAAAAGCGTTATAGCTGTAAGCTGGCCGATACCCGGTATACTGGCAAGAATTGCGACCTTCCGAGCGAATGTTACATCTAAGCTGGACAAGTTTCGCAGAGCGTCATCAATCTGGTCAATGTCTTTGACTATCTGTCTCAATCGGCGTCTTAGAATCGTCTGAACAGAGCCGACAGCTGCAGTCGCCAGTCGTGTGCGTGCAGCGGTCTGATCTTTGATGAGAGCCCGTCTTGCCGCGAGTAGCTCCCGCATATCATGCAATTCTGACGTCGCTGGCGTTTGCGGTGACAAATCGAGGACAGCCCCCATTTTAGCGAGCATGGCAGCGTCGACGCGATCCGTTTTGGCAAGCTTTCCGATCGCTTGTGCAAAGCGCCGCGCTTGTTTGGGGTTAACTTTGGCAAATGGAACTGATGCATCAGCCAAATCCACCTCCAAACCGCGATGATAAACGCCGGTTGCTTCAAAGACGACGAGAGCCACCTTGTCCCCAATCCAGCGAAAGAGTGCGCGGCGCCCCATGCTGTCATTTTGGAATTGCGCATGAGCGCCGTCGTCCGTCCGATGTACATCCAGTGTCTCTTTCGAGATGTCTATTCCAACGTTCCTTGTCATTGCTCTTTCCCACCTCTTCTTGTCATTCAGGCCCCCGCATAAAACGAGGCCTCAGTATCCGTTCAGGTCAGCAAAAAGAGCGGGGGCGATCCTACTCCTCCACGGTTCTTCAAAACCAAGAGGGAACCGATCCGACCCCCGCTATCCCCCGGCATAAATGCCGTGCCAGGGGATAGCTCTGATGTGCCACATGCCTTCGAAATCTCTAAGACAAGAGGGAAATCCTAAACTGAGGAGGATCAGGAAAGGCCCCAGTGGGGCGTTTCGCGTGCTATGTGGATTGCAGACTTGTTGCTGATTGAGCCCTTCCAGGCCTGGTCTGCAAATTTGATCCTATGCGCCCTCGCACCTCCAAAAGCGATCACCCGCCAGTTTAAGCGAAAATGGCGCTTTGTCCTGCTCAGCAGACACGCCATCAAAACCTAGAAATCAATCTCAACACCCGGCAGGTTCAGCTCTTTCATCATGTCGCGCAGCTCCTGCCGTGCGGCGATGTTTGAGATGTTCAGCTGTTTGACGCCGATATCCTTGAGGTCCAGCAGAGTTAACCCGCGGGGGAACAGCTCGCGGAAGATCACCCGTTCGGAAAAGCCCGAGGCGACGCGGAAGCCGATGCGTTGTGACAGCATCTCAATCGCGCGCTGCATCTTTTCCTTGTTGACCATGCGCTGGGTGCCCACCCGGTTGCGCACCACCACCCAGTCGATCGGTTTCAGCCCGGCCTGCGCCCGCAATTGCCGCGCGTTCCACACCATCTCGGAATAGACCGAGGGGCCAAGGATTTTCTCACCCTTGGAATCGATCCGTGCCAGCAGGTCGAAATCGATGAAACTGTCGTTCAGAGGCGTCACCAGCGTGTCGGCCAGCGAATGCGCCACCTGGCTGAGACGAGTATGCGAGCCCGGGCAATCGATCAGGATAAAGTCGCTGTCGCTTTCCAGTTCGGCCACGGCAGCCGACAGGCGGTGGTCATAGATGTTCTCGCCCGGCTTCAGCGCACTGGCGTCGATTTCGGGCAGGTCGTGATGGCGGGGGCTGGGCAGGGACAGCTCCGAGCCGTTCAGAAAATTCAGGCGGTTCTCGAAATATCGCCCCAGGCTGCGCTGCCGCAGATCCAGATCCAGCGTGCTGACCTTGTGCCCCAGCCGCGCCAGAGCGGTGGCCACATGCATCG
The DNA here is from genome assembly GCA_000158135.1 of Rhodobacteraceae bacterium KLH11. Classification (GTDB taxonomy): domain Bacteria; phylum Pseudomonadota; class Alphaproteobacteria; order Rhodobacterales; family Rhodobacteraceae; genus Ruegeria. Next base: position 786,509 of record DS999531.1, on the reverse strand, counting down.
ACACGGTTGACTTCCCTGCGCCGCCCTTTTCATTTCCGACCACAATGATATGTGCCATGCCTGTATTCCCAAGTCCCGCCGTGCTTACCTACACGTTGTTGGCACCCACTATATGTTGTGTGGGCGGGGAAGGGAAGAACCTCGGGCCGCTCTGAGGGGCATTATCAGGCTCTAATTTGGAAAAGCGCGCCCTGCGCGGAGGTTAGGGAGCGTGCTTGCCAAAGTATGCGGCCTGTTTCACTGTCCGGATTGAGGGGTCGAGATCGAGGGCAGCCTTTGGATCATCTGTTTCTGAACGTCCTGAACGTGGTTTTGCCCGTTCTGATCTGTGCCGGAATCGGTTATTGTCTGGCGCTGATCGAGGCTCCGTTTGACAATAGGGTCATCGGCGGGATCGTGTCGAAAGTGGGATATCCGACCCTGATCATCTCACACCTGTCGGTCACGAAGATTGCGGTGGGCACCTTTCTCGACGTGATGATGGCGGCAATTCTGGCGATTGCGGGTTTTGGCGTGCTGGGTTTTGTCGTGCTCAGGGCGCTGCGGCTTCCGGCGCGTGCGTTTCTGACACCCCTGATGCATGGCAATGTCGGCAATATCGGCCTGCCGGTTACCCTGCTGGCGCTGGGTGATGCGGGAATGGCCTATACGATGGGCTTTGTGGTGGTGGTTTTGATCAGCATTTTCACCGTCGGCATGTGGATACCGGCGGGTGAGTTTTCGCCGAAGAAGCTGGCGGGTTCCCCGATCATCTATGCGGTGGCGCTGTCGCTGGTTTTGATGGCCACGGGCTATAGCCTGCCGCAGCCAGTGGCCAAATCTTTCGATATTCTGGGCGGTCTTTCGATCCCGCTGATGCTGTTGACGCTGGGCCACACGCTGGCGACCCTGCGGATCAAAAGCCTGGGGCGGGCAGTCATGCTGACAGCGCTCCATCTGGCAATGGCAGCTGTCATCGCCAGCGGGTTGGTCTGGGCCTTCGGATTCACCGGGGCCGAACGGGGTGCGGTGATCTTGTGTTGCCTGATGCCCTCATCCGTGGCGACTTATCTGTTTATCGATCAACATATGCCGGAATACGGGCCGGACGTGGCCGGGTTCATTCTGGTTTCGACCCTTGCAACGATCCTGGTGCTGCCACTGGCGCTGTCTTACTGGATTTGAAGGATCGGTTGCGGCAGATTGCATGCAAAGGCACCGCCCCCGCGCCTTTGATAGATAAACGTGATAAAGCAGTGAAACATGTATCTGCACGAGGGAAGACAATGAGACGGCTAGACCTCCGACATCTCGTTTTATGCGCTATCTTGTGTCTCGGCATCCTTCCCGCAGATGGCCGCGCGCAGGACGCTTTGGATCCGGGTGCCTGGCCCGTCGGCAGCATGCGCTCTGGCGCGCCCACACCTGATCTGAGCGGTCTGAACCACAAACCCGCAGGCCTTCATGGGCAAATCCGGCCAAAGGACGGCGAGTTGGAGTTCGAAGACGGAACGCCGATCCGGTTCTGGGGGGTCAATCTGCAGGCCTATGCGCTGTTTCACACAAGGCCCGCATCAATAGAGCTGCACGCACAAAGGCTGGCGCGACTGGGCGTGAACCTTGTCCGAATTCACCATCACGATTCTCATTGGGTTCAGCCAAATGTTTTTGGCGCTGAGGCGACCGACACGCGCACACTGGATCCTGCGTCGATGCGAAAGCTTGATGCCTGGATTGCAGCGCTCAAGGCGCAGGGGATTTACATCTGGCTTGACCTCCATGTCGGGCGGCAGTTCACGCCAGAAGACGGGATCGCGGGGTTTGACGAGATCGCGGAGGATACCGGATTGGCGGATATACGGGGCTTTAACTATGTCTCGCCAAGTATCGAACAGCGGATGCTGGAGTTTCAAAACGCCTATCTGCGGCACCGGAACGCGCGGACGGGCCTGACCTATGCCGAAGACCCGGCTGTTGTTGCGGTGATGCTGACGAATGAAAATGATCTGACCCATCACTTTGGTAACGGCCTGCTGCCCAACAAGAATGTGCCGCTGCACAGCAAACTCTATATGGCGCTCTCGGATCAGTTTGCGCGCGACAACGGGTTCGATCCGAATGCCACATGGCGCAGTTGGGAGCACGGGCCATCCAAGATTTTCCTAAGCGATCTTGAGCGGCGCTTTAACGAAAGGCTTATTCCGGCGGTCCGCGACACCGGGTTCAAGGGTCTGATCTCGACCACCAGCCTGTGGGGTGGAATGACCATCGCAGGGCTGCCCTCGCTGACGCTGGGCTCGATCATTGATACGCATAGCTATGGCTCGGGCGGCGAGACGGGGTATGATCCGCGCATACAGTCCGGCTTTCTGGATTGGATCGCCGTTGCGCAGGTCGCAGGGCAGCCGCTCAGCGTGTCTGAATGGAACATAGCAGAATACCCGACCGAGGATCGTTTCATCGCACCGCTGCGCGTGGCCACGCGGGCGGCGCATCAGGGTTGGGATGCGATGATGATCTATGGATATTCGCAGCAACCTCTGAACGGTCCGCTGCAGCCAAGCAACTGGAGCATGGCGGAAGATCCCGGTGTGATTTGGATGATGCCCGCCGCCGCATTGCTGTTCCGGGAAGGTCATGTCAGGCGGGCCGAAAAAACATATGCCATATGTCTGGATGAAGACACGTTCTTTGGTCAGCCTGTCTCACCGCACACATCGATTGGTATCCGTACAATCGCGGAACAAAGCAGGCTGGTGACCTGCATGCCCGATACTCCTGCCTTGCCGTGGCTGGAACCCACCGAACTGAATGATGCGCTATATCAGCCGCTCGACCTCGATCACTCATATCTTGCCGGGGATGCAACAGTGGTTGCCGCAGATACGGGAGAGTTTCAGCGGGATTTCAGCACGGCGCAATTCAAGGTGGACACCGGGAAAAGCCAGATCGTGGCGGGTCGTTTTCAGGGTGGGGCGGTCACGACCACGGATGTTGTCTTTGAAGTTGCCACGCCGATGGCTGCCATTGCGGTTCAAAGTCTGGACAGCAAGGATATCGCCGGATCAGGGCGGATCCTGATCTCGATATCGGGCCGGACCGTTCCCGTCGGGTCGGACGAGCCGCGCTTTCAGATCGAGCCGGTGGAGGGTTTTCTGCGGATCACAGCCCCTGCCGGTCTAAGTCCAAGGCCCTTGCGTTCGAACCAGACCCTGCCCCCGGATGCGCACCGTTTTGAGCGTGGCGTTCACGTGATTGATTTGGGCAAAATCAACGATGCGCGCTGGCTCTATCTGGAATAGCCCTCATGCCGATGTTGCGATCCGGCGTACTGCACCCGGGGGCTGGCACCGGTCTTGGCTTGACTCGGCGTGCCCGGCACCGTAGAGGATCGCCAAACATCCGGAAGCATCTCGATCTTCCGGTCCCTTGAGTCGTTCAGGGATCGCCCCCCACCAGCGAGTTTCGCCCGTGGGGGCAATGCCATTTGGCATGACCCCCACGTCTAATTCAGTGGGAGGGGACAATTGTGTATTTAACCGGTGTTTCTTATCTGAGAAACGCCACCAGATAACCGGCTAAGGAGCTAGTAGGGCCATGTTTGAAAATCTATCCGAACGCCTCTCTGGCGTCTTTGACCGGCTGACCAAACAGGGCGCTCTGTCCGAAGAAGACGTGAAAACCGCCCTGCGCGAAGTGCGCGTGGCGCTGCTTGAGGCCGACGTCTCGCTGCCGGTGGCGCGTGAGTTCGTCAAGAAGGTGCAGGAACAGGCCACCGGTCAGGCGGTGACCAAATCCATCACCCCCGGCCAGCAGGTTGTCAAGATCGTGCATGACGCGCTGGTCGACACCCTGCGTGGCGAGGAAGACCCCGGCGCGCTGAAGATCGACAACCCGCCCGCCCCGATCCTGATGGTCGGTCTGCAGGGCTCGGGTAAGACCACCACCACCGGTAAGCTGGCGAAACGCCTGAAAGAGAAAGAGGGCAAAAAGGTCCTGATGGCCTCGCTCGACGTCTATCGCCCGGCTGCGATGGATCAGTTGGCGGTTCTGGGTACTCAGGTTGGCGTGGACACCTTGCCGATCGTTCCGGGCCAGTCGCCGGTTGATATCGCCAAACGTGCCAAACAGCAGGCAACGCTGGGTGGCTACGACGTCTACATGCTCGACACCGCGGGCCGTCTGCATATCGACGAAGTCCTGATGGACGAGGTCGAGCAGGTTCGCAACGCGGTTGACCCGCGCGAAACCCTGCTGGTGGTTGACGGCCTGACCGGTCAGGTCGCGGTTGAGGTGGCTGAAGAGTTTGACGCCAAGGTCGGCATCTCGGGCGTGGTTCTGACCCGGATGGACGGTGACGGGCGCGGCGGTGCGGCGCTGTCGATGCGCGCCGTGACAGGCAAGCCGATCCGCTTCGTTGGTCTGGGCGAGAAGATGGATGCGCTCGAAACATTCGAGCCAGACCGGATCGCCGGTCGTATCCTGGGCATGGGCGACATCGTTGCTCTGGTCGAAAAGGCCCAGGAAACGATGGAGATGGAACAGACCGAGCGCATGATGAAGCGCATGGTCAAGGGTCAGTTCAACATGAACGACCTGAAGATGCAGCTGGAGCAGATGATCCAGATGGGCGGCATGCAGGGCATGATGGGCATGATGCCGGGCATGGGCAAGATGGCCAAGCAGGTTGAAGAGGCGGGTATGGACGACAAGGTGCTCAAGCGCCAGATCGCCATGATCCAGTCGATGACCAAACGCGAACGTGCCAACCCGCAGCTTCTGCAGGCCAGCCGCAAGAAACGGATTGCCGCCGGGTCGGGGATGGAGGTCAGCGACCTCAACAAGCTGCTCAAGATGCACCGGCAGATGTCGGACATGATGAAGAAGATGGGCAAGATGGGCAAAGGCAAGATGCTGAAACAGGCCATGAAGGGCATGTTTGGCAAGGGCGGCCCCAGCCCCGAGGATATGGCGGCTGGCATGGACCCCAAAGCGCTGGAACAGGCAGCCAAGGCGATGGGCGGACGCGGCGGCCTGCCCGGGCTGGGCGGCGGCATGGGTCTGCCTCCGGGCCTCAGCGGGTTTGGCAAGAAAAAGTGAACCTGATCGCCCGACATATCCCCCGGCTTGAGACCGAGCGTCTGATCCTGCGCGCCCCGTCCGAGGCTGATCTGGACGCAGACACCGCGTTCTTCGCCAGCGAGGCTGCGAAGTTTGTCGGTGGGCCGTTGCGCCGGGATGAGGTATGGCGGGTGCTTGCCTCGCTTCTGGGCCATTGGTCTGTGCGCGGCTATGGATATTGGAGCGTCGACGAGAAAGACACCGGCGCTTATGTCGGCCGGATCGGATTATGGTTCCCCGAAGGCTGGCCCGAGCCCGAGGTTGGCTGGACGCTGATGACCCACGCCACCGGCAAAGGTTACGCGACCGAGGCCGCACTGGCTGCGCGCACGCACGCCTATGACGTTCTGGGTTGGGAAACGGCAATCTCGCTGATCGATCCGGACAATACCGCCAGCAAGGCCGTGGCCAAGCGGATGGGCGCGCGGTTTGAATATACCTATGAGCACCCGAAATATGGCACCTCGGAAATCTGGCGGCATCCTGCACCTGCCGATCTGGTGAATGGCGGGATGGAGGCCTACGCATGACCTCTTTCACCATCCCCACCGTCGAGACCGAGCGCCTGATCCTGCGTGCGCCGCATCTGGATGATCTGCCCGTCATGGCTGCGTTCTTCACCACGAAACGCAGCCATATGGTGGGGGGCCCCAAGGACGCGCTTGAAAGCTGGAGCTCTTTGGCGAACCGGCTGGGGCATTGGGCCCTGAAGGGCTTTGGCCTGTGGCATCTGACCAAAAAGGACAACGGCACCTTCGTGGGCTGGGCCGGTATGATCGACGCGCCCGGCTGGGCCGAGCCAGAACTGGGCTGGACCCTGATGGAAGAAGCCGAAGGTAAAGGGCTTGGCTTTGAGGCCGCCAAAGCCGCACGTGCCTACGCTGCGCGATATCAGGGCCTGAACCGGGTTATATCATACATCGCCCATGCCAATGAACGCTCGCGCGTGTTAGCTGAACGCCTTGGTGCAACGCTTGAGCAGGAGAATGCCGAGCTGTTGGGCAAACACGCCCAGATCTGGCGTCACCCGCACATCGATGTAACGACCGACAAGAGGACCGGCCAATGACCAACCCCGTGACACAAGCTGCCACGCTGTTGAAAGAGCATCGCGAAAGCATCGACCGGCTGGACGCGATCCTTGTCTATACGCTGGGCGAGCGGTTCAAGCACACGCAGGCCGTTGGCAAGCTGAAAGCGATACACGATCTTCCCCCGTCCGATCCCTCGCGCGAGGCCGCGCAGATCGCACGGTTAGAAGACCTGGCGAAAGAGGCCGGCCTGGACCCGGACTTCGCCAAGGCTTTCCTGAATTTCATCATTCAGGAAGTCATCCGACACCATAAGAAACATAAAGAATAACTGGGAATTCCCCAGTCTCGCCATTCAAAGGAGATACCACCATGGCAATGAAAATTCGTCTCGCCCGCGGCGGCTCGAAAAAACGTCCCTTCTATCGGATCGTTGCGGCCGACAGCCGTATGCCCCGCGATGGCCGTTTCATCGAGAAGCTGGGCACCTATAACCCGCTGCTGCCGAAAGACAGCGAAGAGCGCGTGAAAATGAACCTTGAGCGCATCCAGTACTGGCTGGATCAGGGCGCCCAGCCCACCGACCGGATCGCCCGCATGCTGGAAGCCGCCGGTGCCCGTGACAAGGCTGATCGCAACAACCCCAACAAAGGCACACCGGGCAAGAAAGCTCAGGAACGTGCAGAAGAAAAAGCGGCAAAGGCGGCTGAAGCTGCCGAGGCTGCTGCTGCACCGGCTGAAGAAGCGGCTGCAGAAGAATAAGCAGGCGAAGGCGTGCGGGATCAGGCTTTTACCGACGATTTTCGTGCGCAGTTCGATCTGTTGCTGCGGCTCCGGCGCGATGTGCGCCGGTTCCGCAAAGACGCGATTGACGAGGCAGTGCTGACGCGCTGCCTCGACGCGTTTCAATTGGCTCCCTCGGTGGGGCTGAGCGAACCCTGGCGCGTGATCCGCGTCGAAAGCGAGGTCGCGCGCGACGCGGCATTGAAGAATTTCCAAACCGCGAACGAACAGGCGCTGCAGGGTTATTCCGGCGAAAAAGCGCATCTTTACAGCCAGTTGAAACTGTCGGGCATGCAGGATGCGCCTGTGCAATTGGCTGTGTTCTGTGACGATGCCACCGACAAGGGGCAAGGTCTGGGCGCGGGGACCATGCCCGAGATGCGGCGTTATTCCGTCGTCTCGGCCATCACCCTGTTCTGGCTCACCTTGCGAACCGAAGGGCTGGGGCTGGGCTGGGTTTCAATCCTTGACCCCGAGCAGATGGCCCACGACCTGAACGTACCTGAAAACTGGCGGCTGATCGGTTACTTCTGCGTAGGCTGGCCTGAGGTTCAGTCCGATACGCCGGAACTGCAGCAGGCCGGTTGGGAATACCGCGAAGACAAATTGCCCATCGAGGTGCGCTAGACATGTTCGGATTGTTACGGCTTCCCATCCTGTTGATGATCGCCTTTATTGTTGGCGTGTTCTTTGAACGCTCGAACCAGCGTGAGGCCTGCGAGGCGCTTGGGCAATGGCAGAACGGAATATGTGTGACGGAAGGTCGAAATGAGTGATCTGATCTGCGTTGGCAGTATTGCCGGTTCCTATGGTGTGCGCGGCGAGGTGCGGCTGAAAAGCTTTTGCGCCGTGCCCGAAGATATCGAGGGTTATTCCCCCCTGACCGATGAGGCCGGAGCCAAACGTTTCCCGGTGGTGCTGACCCGTACGATCAAGAACGGTTTTGCCGCCCGGTTGGGTGGGGTTGAAACCAAGGAAGAGGCGGATGCCCTGAGTGGCCTGCGCCTGTTTGCCCGCCGTGATCAGCTGCCTTCGCTGCCCGATGACGAGTTTTATCACACCGACCTGATCGGGTTAGAGGTTTACGATACCGGCGGTACGTTGCTGGGACGGGTGAAATCAGTGCAGAACCATGGCGCGGCGGATTTGCTGGAACTGCACGGTCCCGGCCTGAAATCAACCGTCCTGTTGCCTTTCACGCTTGATGCCGTTCCAACCGTCGATCTGGACAAGGGCCGCATTATCGCTGATCCGCCCGAGGGCCTGCTGTAATGCGCCGCGTGTTGCTGCATCTGGGCCTGCACAAGACCGGCACGACGGCAGCACAATCCTTTCTGTTCGAAAACCGCTCGTTGATCTGGCCCCATCATGCGCTGGTTTTGCCCTACCGGACCCGCAAATCCGGCCTGTCCGAGGCCGCCACACGCTATTCCGTCTACGGCACACCGGCTACACTAAGCGATTTCAGCGATCAGATGCGTCACTTTCTGAACTCGCTGGAATTTGGCAAGAAACGTGGCTTGATCCTGAGCGAAGAGAATTTCTCGGGCCTGCGCCCCAGCCGTAATGTGGCCGTGGGGTACGAGGCAGCGCCGGAACTTGCCAAATGTCTCGTCGGCCTGATCCGCGACCGGTTTGCGGGGGAAGAGGTGCATATCACGCTCTACTTCTCGCTGCGCCAGCGCGGTGGCTGGCTGCGCAGCCTGTGGGCACATGATCTGCACCGGACCCGGCTTATGCAGGATTTTGACGCCTATCGGACCCGACTTGCACCGGTGCCCTCACCTGAGGCCGCAGCTGAGGCGGTTCGCGACCGCCTGCCTTCGGTATCGGTCCGGACCGAATGGCTGGAAGATTTGCAGGGCCGCCGCCACGGGCCGGGAGACACGTTTGCCGAGTTTCTCGATCTGCCCTACGAAAAAGCCACGCAGCTGGTAGGGGCGACCCGCGTCAATCCCCGCCTGCCCGAAGATGTGCTGACCCAAATGCTGGAGCTGAACCGTTCCGCTCTGGACGAGGCCGAGCTGATAGAGCAAAAGGCAGCCCTGGTTCAACGCGCGCAAAACGATCTGATCGGCACGAGATGACAGAAAAAACCGGAAAGTCCCATGGCCGCAAAGCCATTCGCCCGGCGTTGAAACCGCGCGAATTGATGACGCCAACGCCCGACCTGCACGGGGTGTGGAAGGCCAAGATTATCACCCTGTTTCCCTTGGCCTTTCCCGGCGTTCTGGGCGAAAGCCTGACCGGCAAGGCCCTGCAGGAAGGTTTGTGGCAGCTGGAAACCGTCGATCTGCGTCAGTTCGGCGTGGGCAAGCACCGCAACGTGGATGACACACCTGCGGGCGGCGGCGCTGGCATGGTGCTGCGCGCCGATGTACTGGGCGAGGCCATCGAGCATACAATGGCGGGCATCCAGGGCAACTGGCCGCTGATCTACCTCAGCCCGCGCGGTCGCCCGATGGATCAACGCATGATGCAGAATTTGGCGCGCTGCGATGGCATGACATTGCTCTGCGGCCGGTTTGAAGGCGTCGATGAACGGGTGCTTGAGCATTATGGCGTGCAAGAGGTCAGTCTGGGTGATTTTGTCATGACCGGCGGCGAGATTGCCGCGCAGGCCCTGATCGATGCCACGGTGCGATTGATCCCCGGAGTATTGGGCAATCAGGCGTCTGCTGAAGAGGAAAGCTTTTCATCCGGTTTGCTGGAGCACCCGCAATACACCCGCCCCGCTGACTGGAAGGGTCGTCCGATCCCGGATATCCTGATGTCAGGCCACCATGGCCGCATCGCCCAATGGCGCCACGACAAGTCCGAACAGATCACACAGCAAAGACGGCCCGATCTGTGGGAGCGATATCTGAGCTCCAGGCAAGAGGATTAACCCCCCGCCTTCCAGTGGGCCCAGGCCTCGGGCGTGCCGTTGAATGTGTTGATGTCCACCTTGCCCTGCACCCCGGGCACCAGACCGGTGCCGGTATATTGCCAGAACCGCCAGATCGCGCGGGGGTAGACGTTGCGGGGATGGCCCGCGACCGAGCGCAGCCAGAATTCGGTTTTGGGCAGGCGCCCGATGTCGGTGTCGCCATAGAAATCCACCGTGGTGTAAACAATGGGGCGGCGCCCATAATGACGTTCGAGGATATCGAGGAATTTCTGCGCTTCGGCCCGGACAGTGCGGCCATCGGGGCGTATCCTGCAGGTTTTCGAATGCGGCGTCCATTCCATATCCAGCACATGGGGCAGGTCGGCCCCTTTGGGCACATTCTGGATGAACCAACGGGCCTGTTCATGGGCAGGTCGGCAGAAATAATAATAATGATAGGCCCCCCAGGGCACGCCGGCAGCCTGCGCGCCGCGCCGGTGTTCGTCAAACTTCGGATCCGCGAAATCCCCACCTTCGGTGGCCTTGATGAAGGCAAAGCTGACACCCGAGGCCCGAGCGGTCCGCCAGTCAATCGGCGGCTGCCAGCGCGACACGTCCAGCCCGTGCACCGGATAATGGCCCGGATGGCGGTCCTCCCACGGGTGCGGGTCAGCATCCCCGAAAGCGGGGTAGATGATCGAGGGCGGGGTGGTGTCGGCAAAGGCCTGTGGCTCAACCGCCTGAGGTTGCGGGCCGCGGCGTCCACACGAGACAATTACAAGGGCTGCTAAAGCCAGCAGGAGTGCTTGGCGCATCTTCCGGTCCTGTATCAAATTTCTGCTCGTATTATTGGTATCCAGAATGCCTGATCCTTCCGGCAACGCAACGGCGGATTTTGCGGGCGGCAAAATCCCACCGCCCTGCTTGGGAAATATGGTGATTTGGGCTTGATCCCAGCGTGCAAACCCCCTAAACGGGCGCAATCCGGTGCCGTGCCTGCGCGACTCCGGTGTTTTTGGTTTGTCTGATGTCGTGCGCCAGGTCTTCTTCGGCCAAGGTGTGGCAAGGGTAAACCAGACCAAAGGAACATTCGATCTGATCTCTGGCGGGCTGCAAGGCGGGACCCGGTGAAGACCAAGAGCTCTCAGGCCGTGCCCAAACTTCGTGGACCAACCACGAGCAGATAGGAGTAATTGCGATGGACCTGATCGCACAGCTTGAGGCAGAGCAAATCTCTGCCCTGGGGAAAGACATCCCCGATTTCAAAGCCGGTGACACTATCCGTGTCGGCTATAAGGTGACCGAAGGGTCGCGCACCCGTGTGCAGAACTACGAAGGTGTCTGCATCGCGCGCAAAGGCGGCGAAGGCATCGCCGGTTCGTTCACCGTTCGCAAAATTTCGTTTGGCGAAGGCGTGGAGCGTGTCTTCCCGCTGTATTCGACCAACATCGACAGCATCACCGTTGTCCGCCGTGGCCGCGTCCGTCGCGCCAAACTGTACTATCTGCGCACCCGTCGCGGTAAATCCGCACGTATCGCAGAGGTCACCAACTACAAGCCCAAGGCTGGCGCCGAGGCGTAAGGAGCGGAAAGATGAAAAAAGACATCCATCCCGATTATCACGTCATCAACGTCAAAATGACCGATGGGACTGTGGTTCAGATGAAATCCACCTGGGGCGCCGAGGGCGACCAGCTGGCTCTGGAAATCGACCCCTCCTCGCACCCTGCGTGGACCGGTGGCGGCACCCGTCTGATGGACGCCGGTGGTCGTGTGTCGAAGTTCAAGAAGAAATACGAAGGTCTGGGCTTCTAAGCCTGACCCGGTTCAAATGCGAAAGGCCGCCCCGTTGGGGCGGCTTTTTTTATGGTATTCGGCGATAAAATTCTGCGAATTTTACGGGTTCGGTGGCAGGCAAGCTAAGCTGATCTGCTCTGATCGTCACTTTGTCGGCGTTTCGATGGCAGCCAGTTGTTCACCGCATCCACTAGTCGGCGAGAGCCTGCGCCGCTTGAAAAGGCCTCAACAATCGGATGGCGGCCCGCGCTCATGCCTTTGTCCAGAACCAGAATTGGACGGTACAGAGTTGATGTGTTCCCGTTGCGCCTCGAAGTGGTGCTTTCCAGTTCGGCATGAGAGAGGTTCGACAGAACATGCGCGACGGTTTCATAGCCAAAAACCGACTGTCGCCGGATCAGGATGCTGTCGGCGCTGCGGTCGAAAATAACCTGCACCCGCCGCACGAAGGCGCAAAAGGCACCAAAGCCCAACCCGCCACCGCCAAGCCCAAAGATCAGGCCGAACAGGATCGCCTCACCCCCGTCTGTCATCAGAAACAGACCGAGGCCCACAAAGATGAGAATGAAAAAGACCAGCGTGATACCGATGAACCATGGGGTATCGGACAGGATCAGTTGATCTGGTGTATCACGCGTCACTTTCATAGCGGCACGCTACCATTGAATTCGGGGTCTGTCCCGGCTTGAATTTATACCCGCATTACGTAATGAGCGCGTCAGACAGGAGGGTTCCATGGACGCGTCATCTGCTTTTCAGGATACATTGCCGCTCAGCTCGGATGCGCTGCTGGCGCAGTTGGACGCATGGGGGCTGCGCTATCGGTTGCATCATCACGTTCCCCTGCGCACGGTCGAGGACGCAAAGGCGGTCGAAGATCAGTTTCTGGTGCCGGGTGAGAACGCGCTGCGGCTCAAGAACCTCTATCTGCGGGATAAGAAAAAGCGGAATTATCTGGTGACGCTGGAGCAAAGCCGGCAGATCGACCTCAAGAGGTTGGGGGCCGAGCTGGGGGTTGGCAGCCTGTCTTTCGGTTCGGCAGATCGTTTGTTTGAGCATCTCGGTATCCGTCCCGGTGCGGTCAGCCCTCTGGCGATGATCAATGGCGCGCGGGCCGGGGTGCGGTTTTGCATGGACGCCGCCGCGCAGCAGGCAGACGTGATCAACATGCATCCGTTGGTCAATGACCGGACCGTTGCGATGCCGCGTGCCGATCTGATGGCGTTTTTCGATTGGGTCGGGTGCGCGGTTATCTGGTTGCCGTGATAGAACGCGCCTTGCGGCGCGTGTCTCCGACGGAGGTATTTTTGAACAGAAGAAGGGCGGCCGGTCTGGTGGGCGACAGGGTTGTTGCATAAGTGAACAAATCCCGGATATAACGAGTGCATTGTTAGAATTTGCACATTGGATCCTATGCAATGGACAATTGGGATGAGGTGAGAACCGCCTATCAGGTGGCGCGCATGGGTACGGTCAGCGGTGCGGCGGATGTATTAGGCGTGCATCATGCCACCGTCATCCGCCATATCGACGCGATTGAAGCGCGACTGGGGGTTAAACTGTTCCAGCGTCATGCGCGCGGCTACACGCCAACCGAGGCCGGAGAGGATTTGCTGCGTGTTGCGCAGGCCACCGAGGATCAGTTCAATCAGCTGGTGGGCCGGATGAAGGGGCGTGGAGACGATGTGTCGGGCGATCTGGTTGTCACCTCGCTGGCATCGCTGGCACCGTTGGTTGTGCCCACACTGACAGAGTTCCAGCAGGCCCATCCGGGCCTGATCGTGCGCTATCTGACCGGCGATCGCCTGTTCCGCCTGGAATATGGCGAAGCGCATGTGGCGATCCGCGCGGGCGCTGCCCCGGACCAGCCTGACAACGTGGTGCAGCCCTTTATTCCGCAAGAGATCGGGTTGTTCGCCAGCAAGGCTTATATCGAGCGTCATGGCAGGCCCTCGGGCCTTGCGGATTTCGCGGATCACCACTTCGTCGGCAACGATGATGAAAACAGCCGCGCGCCGTTTTCCCGCTGGCTGCGCGCCAATGCACCCGAGCGGGCGATCACCTTTCGCTGTACCAACAATTTCTGCATGCGCGAGGCGGTTCTGGCCGGGGCGGGTATCGGCTTTATGGCCCGGTGGGAAGCCGCGCGCGACCCCGATCTGGTTGAGGTGATGGAGCCTCTGCCCGAATGGTCCGGCAAGCTGTGGCTGGTGACTCATGTGGATCTGCATCGTACCACCAAGGTGCAGGCGTTCCTGTCGTTCCTGAAGGGCCAATCCAAAGGCTGGCTGTCGTGACACCACAGATGCGCGGCCACCTGGCCATGTTGATATTCTCGGCTCTGGTGGCGGGCAGCTTTTCGCTGGGTTCGATGGTCGCGAACGAGATCGCGCCTTCGGCGATCACTGCGGCGCGTTTTGCGATTGCCGCTGTGGTCATTGGTGTCGCAGCATTGGCCACCACAGGGATTTCCCGGGATGCGGCGCGTGCGCCCTGGCGGTATCTGGTGCTGGGTGGCTTGTTCGGTGCTTACTTCGTGCTGATGTTCTACGGCCTCAAAACGGCACCACCGGTCAGCGCTGCGGCCGTTTTCACATTGACACCGATCATGTCGGCGCTGGCCGGATGGGTTCTGCTGCGCCAGATCACCACCCCGCGCATGGCACTGGCGCTGACCATTGGTGCCGTTGGCGCGGTTTGGGTGATCTTTCGGGCAGATTGGCAGGCCCTTCAGGCATTCGAGATCGGGGTGGGCGAGATCATCTATTTCTGGGGCTGCGCCGCACATGCCATCTATACCCCGATGGTGCGGCGACTGAACCGCGGAGAGCCCGCCGTTGTCTTTGCTTTTGGCACGCTGGTGGCGGGGTGCCTGATCCTGACGCTCTGGGGTTGGTCCGATATCCGCGCGACTGATTGGGCAAACCTGCCGGGGATCGTCTGGTTGACGCTGCTCTATGTCTCGCTGTTTGCAACAGCTGCCAGCTTTGTTCTGGTGCAGTTCGCGGCGTTGTGCCTGCCCGCGGCCAAGGTCATGGCCTACACCTACCTGATCCCCAGCTGGGTGATCTTGTGGGAAATCGCGCTGGGCCGGCCCGCGCCGACAGCGCTGGTTCTGGTGGGGGCGGTGCTGACGGCGATCGCATTGCTGATGTTGCTCAAGGGGGAGGACGCCCCGGCCAATACTGCCACGATGGCCGAGTGATCCGCGCCGCTTTGGAACGGATCAACGTGGATTTCTTTCACATTCGGGGCTGAGGTCGACGGGAATTTGGTCAGGCCCTGCGCATCCCTGAAGTTCAGGCCTCATCCGAGGGCAATTCAACCTCCAGGAACCGCTCAAACGCATCAAGGTTGACCGGTTCAAACTGTCCGAACCCCTGCATCCAGACCGAGGCCGCCCGCAGAGCATCGGGCTCCAGCTTGCACCATTTCACCCGCCCGCGCTTTTCCTGGCTGATCAGCCCGGCCCTGGTCAGGATCACCAGATGTTTCGAGATCGCGGCCAGCGACATCTCGAACGGATCGGCCACATCTGTGACGGCCATGTCATCTTCCAGCAACATCGCCAGAATGGCGCGGCGAGTGGGATCGGCAAGGGCTGCGAATACGGTGTCGAGGTCGTTTGACATGCCTCTTTCCTAATGCGCAGGAAGCGGTTTGACAATTTTCACCAGATGATCACTGTGCCCCGGGGCCAGACGAAGGGGACAGGCAATGGCACTAAAGTACTGGCTGGTGATCTGCATCCTTGGCATTGGCTGGGGCATGTCCTTCATGTTCAACGCCATTTTGCTGCGCGAGCTGGGGCCGCTCTCGGTTTCAATGGGGCGCGTGGCCTTCGGGGCGCTGGGTTGCTGGGCCTATGTGCTGGGCCGACGTTTGCCCATCAATCTGACGCCTGGTCGGGCCGCGGGCCTGCTGGGCTTTGGCGCGCTCAGTTATGCCGCGCCTTTTGCTTTCTACGCGCTGGGCCAGCAGCATATCGGTGCGGGCGTGGCAGGGATCGTGAATGCGACAACACCGGCTTTTGCCGTGATCGTCTCGCATTTCTGGCCCCGAGGGGAACGGGCCACGCTGCTCAAATCACTGGGTGTGCTCTGCGGGTTTGCCGGGATCGTTGTGCTGTCTCTGCCGGTTCTGCACTCCGGCGCGAAATCCGAGTTCTGGGCGATCCTGCTGACCCTGTGCGCCCCGGTCTGCTATGCCTTTTCAGTTAATATCGCGCGGGCTTTTCGGGACATGCCGCCCGTGGTTCTGGTGGCACTTGCCCTGACCGGAGCAACATTCGCCATCGCCCCGCTGGCACTTTGGCGCGAAGGGCTGCCACATGTTACCCGGGCCGAGACATGGGCCTCGCTGATGATGATCGGCTTCGTGCTGACCTCGGCCGCCTTCATCGCATTCTATTGGCTGTTGCCCAAGGTGGGGCCGACAAATATCTCGACTGTCACACTGATCGCTCCGGTTTCGGCCCTTGTGCTGGGGACATGGGTGCTGGCAGAGACGTTACGACCCGAGCATCTGCTGGGCATGGCGGCCATTTTTGTCGGGCTGCTGCTGATCGACGGACGAATTGTCACAAGATGGCGATGGGATACACAGGCGAATGATCAACCAAAAGGTTGAATATACAGATTCAGGCCAATTCGCCTGATCTGCCGATCCTGCGGATCGCTCGCGCTTGGTGCGGCTAAGATTTTTAGCATAAAAATCTTAGGGTTATCATGTCGAAAGTTGCGTATTTAACGCCGTTGACTCTCTGCGCTGCGCCCCTTAGCACCGTGCCCAAGACTGTGCGAGGAAACCGCCCGTGACTGATGATGACCAAAAGCAGCGTATGGCGCAGCTGGAGGCCAAGATCGACGCGGCGAAAAAGGCCAAAGCGCCCAAGCCTCGGGCGGATACTGACATCTCGGGCGGCGAGCTTGCCTGGAGGATGGTCATCGAAATGGTATCCGGTTTGGGGATCGGATTTGGCATCGGATACGGGCTGGACAGCCTGTTCGGGACGATCCCGATCTTTCTGGTGCTGTTCACATTGCTGGGCCTGGTCGCGGGCGTGAAGGTTATGCTCCGCAGCGCGAAAGAAGCCCAAGAGAAACAAGCGGCCCACATGCAGGCCGAGAAGGACGAGAGGGACTGAACGTGGCGACCGAGACCACCGCAGCAGAAGGCAGCAGCCTGGTTTTCCACCCGATGGACCAATTCATCGTCAAACCGTTGTTCGGTGACGGCGCGGTTGGCATGTTCACGATCACCAATGTGACGCTGTGGCTGTTCTTCGCAGTACTGACCGTGGCGGCCCTGCTCGTTTTGCCCACGTCCAAACGTGCCATCGTTCCCAGCCGCATGCAGTCGGTGGCTGAACTGGCCTATGGTTTTATCTACAAGATGCTGGAAGACATCTGCGGCAAGGAAGGCGTGAAGTACTTCCCTTATGTCATGACCCTGTTCATGTTCATTGTCTGCGCGAACTTCCTGGGTATGATCCCGGCATCGTTCACCACCACATCACATTTCGCCGTGACCATCCCGCTGGCGCTGGCCGTGTTCCTGACCGTGACCGTGCTGGGTTTCGTCAAGAACGGTGCCGCGTTCCTGGGCCTGTTCTGGGTCTCCAGCGCGCCGCTGGCACTGCGTCCGGTTCTCGCGGTTATCGAGCTGATCTCGTACTTCGTGCGCCCGGTCAGCCACTCCATTCGTCTTGCTGGTAACGTCATGGCTGGCCACGCCGTGATCAAGGTGTTCGCAGGCTTTGCCGCGATTGCCGTGATCTCGCCCGTGTCGGTTCTGGCGATCACCGCTATGTACGGCCTTGAGGTCCTCGTGTCCTTCATTCAGGCCTACGTATTCACCATTCTGACCTGTGTTTACCTGAAAGATGCGCTGCATCCTTCGCACTAAGGTCCGAACCCCCAACATCGAAACTTCCAATTCGTAAGGAGATACATCATGGAAGGCGATCTCGCACATATCGGCGCAGGCCTGGCAGCAATCGGTTCCGGCGCAGCCGCAATCGGGGTGGGCAACGTTGCAGGCAACTTCCTGTCCGGCGCCCTGCGCAACCCTTCGGCGGCTGCTTCGCAGACCGCAACCCTGTTCATCGGTATCGCATTCGCAGAAGCGCTGGGGATCTTTGCATTCCTGGTCTCGCTGCTGCTGATGTTCGCCGTCTAATCTGCGGAACCTGATCCTTACGCGCAGGTGGGCCCAAGCCATAGCGGCCCACCTGTTGTAAAGACAACGTTCCGACGGAGGACATCATGGCGACAGAACCTATTGCCGAAGAAGTAGCTGGCACCTGCGTTGACTCCTATGGGTCGGCGATCGGCATGCCTCAGCTTTGCTTCGATTGGTTCCCCAACCAGATTTTCTGGCTGGTCATCACGCTGGTCGTCATCTTTCTGGTCCTGTCCCGCGTGGCTCTGCCGCGCATCGCGGCAATCCTGGCTGAACGTCAGGGGACCATTACAAATGACCTGGCTGCGGCCGAAGATCTGAAGGCCAAGGCGGTCGAGGCTGAAGAGGCCTATAACAAGGCGCTGGCCGATGCCCGGTCTGAGGCACAGCGTATCGCAGCGGAAGCCCGCGCCGAAATCCAGTCGGGACTGGATGACGCGATTGCCAAGGCAGATGCGGAAATCGCTGCAAAGGCGGCTGAATCGGAAAAGGCCATTGCCGACATCCGTGCCGGTGCGCTGGAAAGCATTCAAGTGGTTGCCAAGGATACGGCGGCTGAACTGGTCACGGCTCTGGGCGGCGAGGCGGATGCCAAAGCCATTGACAGTGCCATTGACGCGCAGATGAAAGGATAAGTGACATGCGGAACACTCTTGCCCTTATCCTGACCCTCGGCGCTGCCAGCCCCGCGCTGGCCGCAAGCGGCCCGTTCTTCTCGCTTGGCAATACCGACTTTGTGGTCCTGCTGGGCTTCATCGTTTTCATCGCGATCCTGTTCTATTTCAAGGTGCCGGGTATGATCGGTGGCGCGCTGGACAAGCGGGCCGAGGGCATCCAGTCCGAACTGGATGAGGCCCGCGCCCTGCATGAAGAAGCGCGCAGCCTGCTGGCCTCGTATGAGCGTAAGCAGCGTGAAGTTCAGACCCAGGCCGACGCCATCGTTGCGGCGGCGAAAGAGGATGCGGCGCTGGCAGCCGAGCAAGCCAAGGCCGATCTGGAGAAATCCATTGCCCGCCGTCTGGCTGCTGCACAGGATCAGATCGCATCGGCTGAGGCTTCGGCTGTGAAAGAGGTCCGTGATCAGGCCATCACGGTTGCTGTTTCGGCAGCCAATGCCGTGCTGGCCAAGCAGATGACCGCCACTCAGGCGAACAAGCTGATTGATGCCTCTATCGCGGATGTAGGTGAAAAACTGCACTGAACGCGCTGATCACAGGATTTGAAAAAACCCGAGGGCCGTCAGGCGCTCGGGTTTTTTTATGTGCGGCTTCAAGTGTTACTTTTTGCTCTGCGCCGGGTCATGAACCAGACCAGCGCTGCAGCTATTGTGATCACAATCTCAACCTTGAAAGTCCAATGATTGAGGAAAGACAGGATCCAGTGCGAATGGGTTGCCTGCACCGTGACCAGCGGATGGGCCACGTCCGAAAAGGGCCAGAGCCATGCAACCTCGCCTGCGATTGTATCCAGCATCAGGTGAACCAACGTGCCTGCCCCGAGAAAGGTCAGAAATGTCCCGGTTTGCTGAAGCCATCGCCGGATCAGAAGGCCAGCAAGCAGAAGGCCTGCCCAGATGATCGGTCGGTGTGTCAGGTAAGAATGGTGATGGTGCCCGCGATCATCGACAAAATAGAACCAGAGGATGTCTATATCAGGTGCGACGGCTCCGATCATCGCAGCTGTAAAGGCAAGCTTGCTAAGGTTCGGCGCGGTTGCCCGGAAGATCAGATAGGCACCGGGTAAATGCCCGATAAACATCAGACCTCTCCGGTCTCGTGCTTCAACCGTTGCTGTGCGATCTCTTCGTTGCGCAGGGCCTTCTGCTGATCGGCCATGCAGCTTTTGACGAAATTCAGATGATCTTCGACAGCGCGCCGCGCGCCCTTCGGGTCGCGTTCCTGCAGGGCGGAGTTTATGGCACGGTGCTGGTCCAGAATCGCCTCACGCGTGGTGCGTTGTTGGAACATGATCTGGCGGTTGTAGAACACGCCCTGTCGCAGCAGATCGAACATCGATCGCATCATATGCAGCATTACCACGTTATGGCTGGCCTCAATGATCGACATGTGGAACTGGGCATCCAGATGTGCCTCTTCCTCGGCGGCATTGCGGGCATGGGCGGCTTCCATCTTGTCCAGAATGGTCTGCACAACCTTCAGATCGCTGTCTGATCCCATCCGGGCGGCCCGTTCTGCCGCCAGCCCCTCCATATCGCGCCGGAACGAGAGGTAGTCGAACACCGCCTCGTCATGATTGCCGAACAGCCGGATCAGGGCTGGTGAAAAGGCGGACCCGAGCACTTCGGCTACATAGATGCCCGACCCGGCCTTGGCGGTCAGCAACCCGTGTTCCTGCAGGTCCGAAATCGCCTCGCGCAGCGATGGGCGCGAAACCCCCATTCGTTCGGCCAGTTCCCGTTCCGATGGCAGCCGTTCGCCGGGGCGCAGGATGCCACGCAGGATCAGCAATTCGATCTGGCGCACGACCGCCAGAGACAGTTTGTCGGTTTGGACTTTTTGAAAGGGCATAGGATCAACATAAAAATCTGGTCAATTCACATGACCACGTATGAGGATGGTATGCAAGAGACCCGCAAGACGCGACATATTGGGTCAGCGATCGTGCTATATGAGAGTGCTCGCGCAAGCCGTGTTCTGACCCACCCAGCTGAAAGGTTTCGTTAACCATATTGCCGCTAGAACGGCGCTATGACCCGCGTGCTTGCCTTTCTGTTCCTCGCTGCCTGTTCGGGTGGCTCACCCTATTTTCGTGATCAGCCCGCAACCCGCGTTGCCGTGAATGGCAGCGTGTTTGACGTGCGCGTCCGCGATGAACTGGCCGAGGCTGTCCGCGTGAACCCACAATACGCCCCGCGTCTTGGCCCGATCCGCGACCGGGCCGCAATGGCCATGGCGCAGGTCTCGGGCTGTCCGCTTCTGGACGTTCTGGGCGACGCTGCGGTCACCGTGGGTGTGCTGGGCTGCGATCGCGAACTGGGCGAAAAGCTGATTTTCGGCGCGCTTCTTCGCGGCCCCTATGAATGCGTCGATTACGGCTATTACCAAGACTACGGGTATCAGGTTTTTGAGTGCACGCCCTATTGAGATACCCGAAATCCTGCGTAGTTTTGCCAAGATATTGTGGATAACTCTGCCCAAACGCCCATATCCTGCGCAATCACGTTGACACCTGCACCCTCCGTTGCGCAAACTTCCTAACCATAGGAATCATACCAAGAGCAGCCATTGCGCTTTAGCAAACTCAAACTGACCGGCTTCAAAAGCTTTGTGGACCCAACCGATCTGATCATCGCGGATGGGTTGACCGGTGTGGTCGGTCCCAATGGCTGCGGCAAGTCCAACCTGCTTGAGGCTCTGCGCTGGGTGATGGGTGAAAACCGCCCCAAATCCATGCGCGGCGGCGCGATGGAGGATGTGATCTTTGCCGGTGCGGCCACGCGGCCAGCGCGTAACTTTGCCGAAGTGGTCCTGACCATGGACAACTCGGAACGGCTGGCACCCTCGGGCTTCAACGAAAGCGACCAGTTGGAGATCGTGCGCCGGATCACGCGTGATGTGGGCAGCGCCTACAAGACCAACGGCAAGGACGTGCGCGCCCGCGATGTGCAGATGCTGTTCGCCGATGCCTCGACCGGGGCGCATTCGCCCGCGCTGGTGGGGCAGAACCGCATTGCCGAGTTGATCAACGCCAAGCCCCGGGCCCGCCGCCGTATTCTGGAAGAGGCCGCCGGGATCTCGGGTCTCTATCAGCGTCGGCACGAGGCCGAGTTGAAACTGAAAGGCACCGAGGCCAACCTGACCCGCGTTGATGACGTGCTGGAACAGCTGGGTGGCCAACTGGCGCAGCTTGCCCGTCAGGCCCGGCAGGCGGCACGTTACCGCGAGATCGGCGAACAGCTGCGTCAGGCCGAAGGCATGCTGCTCTATCGCCGCTGGAAAGAGGCCGACATGGCCCGCCAGCAGGCCGAGGAAAAGCTGCGCGACCGCATCACCGAAGCTTCGCGCGCCGAGGCTGAGGCCCGTGCGGCCGGGGCCAAACGCGCCGGGATCGAAGAAACCCTGCCGCCCCTGCGCGAGGAAGAGGCCATCGCCGCCGCCGTCCTGCAACGCCAGCAGGTACAGCGCGATCAGCTCTCGGATCAGGAAACCCGCGCGCGCCAGACGATCGAGACGCTGACCAACCGCATCCAGCAACTGGGCAACGACATCGAACGCGAATCCGGTCTGAACCGGGATGCGGGTGAGATGATCGAACGGCTGGAGTGGGAAGCCCGCGAGCTTACCAAAGCTGCCGAGGGCTATGACGAGAAAGTGGCCGAAGCCGCCGAGGTCGCTCGCGAAGCCGCGTCGGTTCTGCAGGATCGCGAGGATCACCTGTCTCAGGAAACCGAAGATATGGCCCGTCTGGTGGCGCGCCACCAATCGGCGCAGCGGCTTGTCGAAGACAGTCGCAAGACCTTGGCCCGCTCGGAAGGCGAAGAAGAAAAAGCGCGTGCCGCAGTGGAAGAAGCGCGGAACGCTGTGACCCGCGCCAGCGAGGCGTTTGAAACCGCGCAGGATGGCGAGGCTGAAGCCCGCGAGGCCGCCGAAGCCGCCGAACAAGCGCTGGCCGCCGCCGACGAGCTGCGCAATGAAACGCAGGCGCGCGAGGCCGAGGCCCGCGCGAAACGCTCTGAGGCCGAAGGTGAACTGGGTGCGATCCGCGCTGAAACAACTGCGCTGGCCAAGCTGGTTGAACGCGATACGGCTGAGGGCGGGCAAGTGCTTGATCTGCTGCGCGTGGCCTCTGGTTACGAGAAGGCGCTGGGCGCGGCTTTGGCTGATGACCTGCGCGCGCCGCTGGTTGAGGGTGACGGGCCGTCCGGCTGGGTGCAGGTGGCGGGCTATGACGCGGATCAACAGCTGCCCGATGGGGCAGAACCATTGGCCCTTCATGTCTCTGGCCCCGACCGCCTGAGCCGTCGGATCGCGCAGATCGGGCTGGTCGATGCCGATCAGGGTGCACGCCTGCAGGCGTCGCTGAAACCCGGTCAGCGATTGGTCTCGCGCTCGGGCGATCTGTGGCGTTGGGACGGGTTCCGTGCCTGGGCCGAGGATGCGCCAAGCGCCGCCGCTTTGCGGCTGGAACAGCTCAACAAGCTTGAGGCGCTGAAACAGGAATTGACCCGCACCGAGGCGCAGGCCGATGGCGCCCGCGCCGCGCATGAGGCGCTGTCGCAGCAACTGGCCGATGTCACCGAAGCCGATCGCCGCGCACGGGATGCCCGCCGCGCTGCCGATCAGCGCATGGCAGAAACGGCGCGAATGCTCAGCCGGGCCGAGGCAGACCGGAATCTGGCGCAGGGTAAGCTGGAAACGCTGACCCTTGCAGTTGACCGCCACAAGGAAGATGCCATGGCCGCCCGCGCCCAGCTGCGCGAGGCCGAAGCGGCTCTGACCGGTCTGGGTGACCTCGACAGCGCCCGCGCGCAGGTTGAAGATATCAAGCAGACGGTTGAGGCGGCGCGGATCACGATGCTGACCCACCGCTCGACCCATGACGAGCTGCGCCGCGAGGGCGAGGCCCGCACCCGCCGTTCTCAGGAGGTGACCAAAGACCTCAGTGGCTGGCGGCACCGGCTGGAGACGGCGGAGAAGCGGATATCCGAACTGGCCGAGCGCAAGGAAAGCTCAGAAGAGGAACTCGCTGACGCCATGGCCGCACCCGGCGAAATCGCCACGGCGCGAGAGGAGCTGAACGCGCTGATCGAAACTGCCGAGGCCCGCCGCGCCGAGGCCGCCGACAAGCTGGCCGAGGCCGAGACCCAGCAGCGCGAGGTTGTGCTGGCCGAGCGCGAAGCGGAACGTCTGGCCTCGGAGGCCCGCGAAGCCCGTGCGGCGGCTGAGGCACGGTGTGATGCGGCGAAGGAAAGCGTGTCTGCGGCGGCAGAGCGGATCGCCGAGGACCAACAACTGACACCGAACCAGTTGCTCAATCAGCTCGATACCTACCCCGACCGGATGCCCGCCGCCGATGCGCTGGAGGCCGAGGTCAATCGCCACAAACGCCAGCGCGATGCCATGGGCGCGGTCAACCTGCGGGCTGAAGAGGACAGCAAAGAGGTTCAGGAAGAGTTTGACACCCTGAGCAGTGAAAAGGGTGATCTGGAAGAGGCAATCAAGGCCCTGCGCAGCGGCATCGCCAGCCTCAATCGTGAGGGCCGTGAACGTCTGCTGACCGCGTTTGAACAGGTGAATTCAAACTTTGCGATGCTGTTCAAGCACCTCTTTGGCGGCGGCGAGGCCAATCTGGTCATGGTCGAAAGCGATGATCCGCTGGATGCCGGTCTGGAAATCATGTGCCAGCCGCCGGGCAAGAAGCTTTCGACGCTCAGCCTGTTGTCGGGTGGTGAACAGACCCTGACCGCGACGGCGCTGATCTTTGGCGTGTTTCTTGCCAACCCGGCCCCGATCTGCGTGCTGGATGAGGTCGACGCGCCGCTGGATGATGCCAACGTCACCCGCTTCTGCGATCTGCTGGACGAGATGTGCCGCCAGACCGATACCCGCTTTCTGATCATCACCCACCACGCGGTGACCATGGCGCGGATGGACCGGCTGTTCGGTGTGACCATGCAGGAACAGGGTGTCAGCCAGCTGGTCTCGGTCGATCTGAAGAAAGCCGAGCAGATGGTCGCCTGAGCGATCACCGCAACGTTATGGGCCATTCGTAGATCACCGGGTTAGGGTGGCGCATGACCCGGTTTTTGATCCTCTTTCTTTTGCTCGCCACACCACTTGCCGCTGCCGAATGGGCCACCAAACCCGGGGACCGGCCGCTTAATCCGCAGGAACTGGAGGCTCTGGCCGGTCAGACCCTGACTTTCTATGATGATGGTCAGTCCAAGTTCTCGGCCGGAGGGGCCTATTCCTACACCTATGCCAGCGGAGAATCCGCTTTTGGCACCTACTCAATCGCCGAGGATGGCAGCGTCTGCATCGCCTATCGCAACGGATTTGCGCGATGCGACCTGTATGTGCGCAGTGGCGAGCGGTTGATCCTGATCGATGAGAAAGGAGATCGCTACCCGGTGCGGCCGGAGTGAAGGGCAAATTGCGAGCAATCTGCAAAATGCAACCAAGCTAAATCTTCGGGAGCCTCGCGGATAGCGTTTCGGCGACCATGCGAGCTTCGGCTTCTTTCAAATCCTGGCGTTTTCAGCCCATGGTCAAGCTTTATCATACCTTCGATGCAGCCGGCAAACATGCCGTGAAAGCTCTTTCTTCCACCGGATGCTCTGTTGCTGGAAACAGAGTTATCCACTTGAATAAGGTACGTAGTTCCCCTTTTGTTGGTACACTTAACCAACGAGTTTAGCGGGTCTCGATTTGACCCTGTTGGCTATGAAACTCGACGCCCATATCTATTTGCTTGATTAAAGACGCCCCAACAACTCCACCGTCGGCCATGCATCGGCCGGTAATCCCAGCCGTATCTGTTCCGCCTGCACCGCCGCTCGTGTTCCCGCCCCCAGAATGCCGTCGATCTTGCCCACGTCATGCCCGCGCGCCTGCAGTTTGCTCTGCAACTGCTTCATCTGCGCGCCGGATAACCCCACAGGCGGGTTGCCTGCGTCATAAATCTGCCCGCCTTCCAGCCGGGTGCCGAAATAGGCGGCGGTCAGGACGTAGACAAAGCTTTGGTTCCATTCGAAATAAACGTCGAAATTCGGATAGGCCAGAAAGGCTGGCCCCTTGTGCCCTTGCGGCAGGATCAGCGAGGCAGGCAGGTTGGTCAGCGATCCGTTGCGCGCCTTGACCCCCATCGCCTGCCAGTCCGAGACTGAACGTGGCTTGCCGGGGCCGGAGAGCGACCAGTCCATCTGCGCAGGCACCGTCACCTCTTGCAGCCAGGGCTGGCCCGGTTGCCAGCCCAGATGCGACAGCATCTTTGCGCCTGACATCAAGGCATCCGGCGCTGAGGTCCTCAGTGACACCGTGCCATCTCCATCACCGTCCACGCCATTGTCCAGAATGTCTTGCGGCAGCATCTGTACCATGCCGATCTCACCTGCCCAGGCCCCGGTGGTGCGCGCCGGATCAAAATTGCCCTGACTGTAAAGCTCGATCGCGGCAAAGATTTGTGGCCGGAACAGCTCGGGACGGCGGCAATCATGGGCCAGTGTCACCAATGCGTTGCGGGTGTTGTAGTCACCCTGTACTGCGCCATAATCGGTCTCGAACGCCCAGAAGGCCAGCAGAACCCTGCGTGAGACGCCGTATTCCTGTTCGATCCGGTCAAATACCGCGTCGTATTTGTCTGACATGGCTTTGCCCCGATTGATCCGATTGGCCGAGATCAGCAGGCGCGAGAAATCGATGAATGGTTTCTGAAACACACCCTGCGCCCGGTCGGCCTTGAGCACCGCGCTATCCTGCTGCACGCCCTTGAAAAACGCATCTACGGTGGATTTGTCGAACCCGCGCTGCACGGCCTCGGATTTCAGGCCTTTGACAAAGCTATTAAAGCCGCCGCCGCATTGGGCGAAGGCGGGCGCGGTCAGCAGGGCGGTGGCCACAAGGGCAGAGAGAAAGCGCATCGAACAGGTCCGTCAGAAAATGAAATCCAGCCCAACCCACACTGACACGAGCCCAAGCGCAAGCCCCCAAACCCGCCACAGCATGTCACATGCGCGGAAAACCTCCGCCGCGCCGATCTCGCGCGGGGCGTCGCCGTTGACCCAGGCCAGATCGCGCATCTTCCCGTCATAGCTGCGCGGCCCGGCCAGCGCGACGTTCAGTGCACGCGCCATGGCGGCCTCGGGCCAGCCCGCATTGGGCGAGATATGGCGGCGGGCATCCTGCAACATCTCGCTCCAGCGTGACCACTGGCTTGAAAGTGCGACAATCATCATAAAGCTCAGCCGGGCTGGGATCAGGTTCAGCACATCGTCCAGCCGTGCCGCAGCCCAGCCGAAGGCACGGTATTTCTCGGTGCGATACCCGATCATGCTGTCGGCAGTGTTGACGGCTTTGTAGATCAGCAGCCCCGGCAGGCCCGCGACCAGAAACCAGAAAGCGGGGGCGATCACCCCGTCGCTCAGGTTTTCTGCGGCGCTTTCGATGGCGGATCGGGCGATCTGGGCTTCGGTCATATCCCGCGTATCGCGTGAGACGATCATCGCAACCTGCGCGCGCCCCTCATCCAGCGAGGTGCGCAGCCCGTCGCCCACGGCGCGTACATGTTCCACCAGCGATTTCTGCGCCAGCAGGATCGCGCAGATCAAAATCTCGGCTACGGGGCCAAACAGCGCCAGGCCCTTACCCAGCAGATACGCACCCAGAACCAGCAGCAGGACAACGGCCCCGCCTTTGATCCGCCGCTGATCCCCATGGTTCAGGCGTTGGTCCAGCCAGCCGATCACATTGCCGATCATCACGGCTGGATGGCGGAGACGCGACCACAGCCAGTCGGGCTCGCCCAATGCGGCATCCAGACAGAGCGCGCACATCAGGACGAAGGCGGTGCTCACAGCGCTGCCTGCAGTCGTGCCCAGCCCTCTGCCGGGGGCAGGCCAAGGCGCAGATAGGTGCTGGAATAGGGGAAGATGCGGCTCCAGATATGTGCCTGTGCCAGCCGCTGTTGCCATGCGGCGGCGGCGTCGACGTCATAAAGGCGGAACAGGCTGGTCCCTCCGACCAGTCGCGCGCCGCTGGATGTTACAAGCTGGTCCAGCCGTGCGGCTTCATCGGCCAGACGAACGCGGGCAGCCTCGGCCCATTGGATGTCGCGCAGGGCCCGTTCTCCGATCCGCAGGGCGGGGCCTGAAACGGCCCATGGGCCAGTCAGGTCGTTCAGTCGCGCGATCAGGTCCGGCTGGCCAATCGCGAATCCCAATCGCAGACCGGCGAGGCCCCAGAACTTGCCGAAGCTCTTCAGCACGATCACTCCGGGTTGTTCGGCGAGGTGAATCAGCGAGGCCTCGGGCGCTATGTCACAGAAGCTTTCATCGATCACGGTCAGCGGGGCGTCGGCATCCGCCGCTTGCCAGATGCGCCCATCGGGATTGTTGGGATGGACAATCACGCGGGCCTCGGCCGGGCCGGTTTCCTGCACCGTCCAGCCCTGCGCAGCAAAGGCGGCGGCGTGTTCGTTATAGGTGGGCAGCGTGATCTGAACCCGGCCCGCCGGGGCCAGTGCGGGCAGGCGCGCAATCACCGCTGACGCACCGGGGGCGGGCAGGATCGCGGCCCCCCCGGGCACATTCCAGAACGCCCGCGCGGCATCCGAGAGCCGCTCGAACGCGCCATGATCTGGCAGCTCCATCCAGTCGGATGGTTGCAGGTCTGCGACCTTGTAGGGATGCGGATTGATCCCGGTCGACAGATCGATCCAGTCACCGCGCGCGCCGCCATAGAGTGCCATGGCACCATCCAACCCGCCACCATGATCGCGTGCAGCCCTCGGGTTCAAGTTTTCAGCCTGTTCAGTCATATGCCCTGCCGAAATAGCGGATTTCTGCTGCTTCAAGCGGATTTTTGCCGTTCATACAAGTGAAACTGCGCGTTCACAGCCCTGTGCAGGCGTCGTTAACACTTTGTTAAGGAAATGACGTGATCACGGATCACAGGGGTCGGCACCACTCACCCTATCACGTGCCGAGGTTGTTGCAAATGAAAGTACTGATTGTTGAGAGTAACCCCGATCTTGGTCGGGTCTGGCAACGGCATCTGCAAAGGCAGGAGGCCGAGGTCACGCTGGTCGAAACGCAAGAGGCTGCGATCCTCGCGCTTTATGGCACCGCATTCGATATCATCGTGTTGGATCTGGTTCTGGAAACCGGCAGCGCGTTGGCGGTTGCCGATTTCGCAAGCTATCGCAGGCCCGAGGCGCGGGTGATCTTTGTCACCAACACCACCTTCTTCTCGGACGGGTCCATCTTTGCCCACAGCGCCAATGCCTGCGCTTATGTGCAAAGCTCCACCCCGCCCGAGGATCTGGCAGCCATGGTGGAACATTACGCCGCCGGGCGCTGATCCCGGCCATGCGGTTCTGAATACTCCAGCGTCGGGTTCACCGGGATGATCCGATGCGGATTGATGCTGTCATGGCTGTAGTGATAGTGGCGCACGATGTGATTCATGTTCACCGTCCCGGCCACGCCGGGCCACTGATACAGCTCGCGCGTATAGGCCCAGAGGTTCGGGTAATCGACCAGCCGCCGCTTGTTGCATTTGAAATGCAGATGATAGACCGGGTCGAACCGGATCAGAGTGGTGAACAGCCGCCAATCGGCCTCGGTGATGCGGTCGCCCATCAGATAGCGGTTGCGGGCAAGACGGTC
Organism: Rhodobacteraceae bacterium KLH11; assembly: GCA_000158135.1. Lineage (GTDB taxonomy): Bacteria > Pseudomonadota > Alphaproteobacteria > Rhodobacterales > Rhodobacteraceae > Ruegeria. The sequence goes on along the minus strand of DS999531.1, from coordinate 757,402 downwards.
CTCAAGCCAGTCCAGCGTGTCGAACAAGGGCTCAACCGCGGCGTCATAGGCGGCCTGCGAGGTGGCAAAGCCGGATTTGTAGACGCCGTTATTGATGTCTGAATAGATGCGCGCGTTGACCTCTTCGATCTCATCCCGCATCGCCTGGGGCCAGTAATCATCGGTGTTGCCGGTGATCCCGTTGAAGGCCGAATTGAACATGCGGATGATTTCCGAGCTTTCGTTCGACACGATGGTTTTTTCGATCTTGTCCCACAGGATCGGTACGGTCACACGGCCCGAATAGTTGGGATCGGCGCGGGTATAGATCTGATGGGCAAAATCATGCCCGAACAGCTTGTCCCCGGTTGCACCATGCGTATCCGTTTCAAAGGTCCAGCCCTTGTCCAGCATGTCGGGATGCACCACCGAGACCGAGATATGATCGTTCAGCCCTTTCAACTCGCGGAAAATCAGCGTGCGATGCGCCCAGGGGCAGGCGAGGCTGACATAGAGGTGATAGCGACCACTTTCCGCCTCGAACCCACCGCGTCCCGAGGGGCCGGGTGCACCATCAGCGGTGATCCAGTTCCGAAACTGTGCCGCCGAGCGTTTGAACGCCCCGCCGGTGGATTTGGTGTCATACCAGGTGTCATGCCAGATGCCGTCAACAAGCAGGCCCATCATCTAATCTCCGCATTTCGATTTCTGCAAAGATAGGCCGTTGCACCGGATGTGCCTATTTCACCGCGCGCGCATCGGGCCTGCGCCGATGCACAGTCCGGGACGGCTGCGCAACAAATTGCGAATGTCCCAATCTGGGTGACGCTGTTCACTGGATTTTTACATAGTTTGGGCCAGAATGAAGGGGCGTAAGGGGGAAATTTATTATGAGTACCTATGTTTCCAAGGAAATTATCGCCGAATTGGATGCGGCCCGAATCGCCAGCCTGAAGAAATCCAGCCGTTTGCGGGTGGGGGTTGGCGACAATAGCTATAAAATTCTGACATTGTGGAAAGACGGATTCACCGTTGAGGCCGCAACAACGCCGCGCCTGCGTGGTCTGGTCGATATCTATGATGGCGCCAACCACCTCTACCAATGCCTGATCATCGCGGATGAGGAAGCGGTGGGCGAGATGCGGTATGAGTTCAAGCGCAGCACGATTGCCAGCGACAAGGCCCCGCTGGATTTTTATCGCGCGCCCGATGCCCCAATCGCATTGCTGGAAGCCCGCGACTGAAGCGTTCATCTCTTGAACCATGGCACTATGGCCACGCCGCACTTTCGGCGTTGCAAGGGTATTGGTGCCGTAAGAACCTCAGGTGCTGGGCCGGATCGATTAGTCGGGCGCTGTCAGAGTTAAATGCAAGGGGGCCAGACCATCGATGCCCCCTTCGATCTGATCTCCGGCGACCACGGGCCCGACCCCGGCGGGTGTGCCGGTCAGGATCAGATCGCCGGGACGTAAATGATAGAAACCCGATAGGTGGCAGATCAGTTCGTCGATCTTCCAGACCAGCTCTGACAATGTGGCGTCCTGTTTCACCTGCCCATTGACGCTCAGATAGATGCGCTTGTCATCCGATGGGCTCCAGTGATCGGCGCGGGTCAGCGGGGCGAAGACCGCGCCGTTTTCCAAATCCTTGCCCAGATCCCAGGGGCGCTGCTTGTTGCGCTCGCGAATCTGCAAGTCTCGGCGCGTCATGTCCAGAGCACACCCATAAGCAAAGATCGCGGCGCGGGCCTGCGCAGCCGTGGCCCGGAAAACCGGCTTGCCGATTGCCACAGCCAGCTCCATTTCATGGTGATAATTCTCGGTGCCTGCCGGATAAGGCACATGCGCCCCCGTCAAAACCGCGTTGGGTGCGGATTTGGTGAAGTAAAACGGCGTTTCGCGATCCACCTCATGCCCCATCTCGGCGGCATGGGCGGCGTAATTGCGGCCCACGCAGAAAATCCGTCCGATCGGATAGGTCGCCTGTTCCCCCTCTACCGGGATGCCCGGGATGTCCGGAGGCGCAAAAAGATGGTTGGGCATGAGCTGCCTCCGTTTGTTCCTGGATGGGGTTTATTGCAGATCGCCAAAGGCTGCCTTCAACCGCGCGCAGGCTTCCTCGACCCGGGCGCGCTGGGTGCCCAGATTGAACCGCAGGAAACTCTCGCCGCCCGTACCAAATGACGTGCCGTGGTTTGCGGCGATCCGGGCCGTTTGTTCCACCCGATTGGTGAATTCGGCGCGATCCATACCGGTGTCCGCAAAGTCGACCCAAGCCAGATAGGTGGCTTCAAGCGGCATGGAACGCAAGCCAGGAATGTCGGCAATGGCTGCGTCAAATAGCTGGCGGTTGCCATCGATATAGGTCACCAGCTCATCCGCCCAGGTGGCACCTTCCGGAGAATAGACAGCCATGGTTGCATATTGACCGACCGAGTTTCCTTCGAGTGACAGGGCCTGCATCCGTTTGGCAAACTTCCCGCGCAAGGTGGGGTCGGGGATAATCACCTGCCCGGTATGCAGGCCCGCTATGCTGAAGGTCTTGGATGGCGAAGTCAGCATCAGCAGCCTGTCGGTGATGTCCGGCGCTGCATTTTGCATGGTGATATGGGTGTTGCCGGGGAAGACCAGATCGTGATGCACCTCATCCGATAGCAACAGCAGGTCATGACGTTTGGCGAAATCGGCGACAGCCTGAAGCTCTTGCTGGGTCCAGACCCGCCCGCCGGGATTATGGGGTGAACACAGGATGACCATCTTTTCCCGACCCGTCATCTGTTGATCGTAGGCGTCGAAATCCATTTCGTAACGCCCATCGGAGGCGACCAGCTGGCATTCTACAAGCGCGCGGCCCGCGCTGCGGATGACGCGCGCAAAGGCGTGATAAACCGGAGAGAACACAACCACGCCGTCGCCGGGTGCGGTGAAGGTATCAATGCACATGCCTACCCCGTTCACCAGCCCGGTGGTGGTAAAGATCGCTTCTGCGTCCACCGCCCAGTTATGCCGTGTGCGCATCCACCAGCAAATCGCATCCCTGTAGGGTTGATCAAGGTTCGTATACCCGAACAACCCATGATCCAGAAGCGACTTCATCCTGTTCAAAACCGGGGGGGCTGCCCGAAAATCCATATCAGCCACCCACATGGCGATTCCGTCATCTGGGGACACGCCATAAAGGCGCTCCATCTTGTCCCATTTGGTGCTGTCGGTGCCCCGGCGGTCGATCAGGTCGTTGAATGTCATGTCATCTCCATCTGTCGGGGCGAAAGCTAACCTCAATTCCGTCATGTGCAAGGGGGCCGTTGCGGTGGCGGGCGCGATGGCCTAAATCAGCCCCATGAAACGCAATATCCTGATCCATCCCGATCCCCGCCTGAAAAAGGTCTGCGCGCCGGTGGCCGATATCACCGATGATCTGCGCAAACTGGCCGACGACATGCTGGAGACGATGTATGACGCGCCCGGCATCGGCCTTGCCGCGCCCCAGATCGGCGTGCTGGATCGGCTGATCGTGGTGGATTGCGTCAAGGAAGAAGGCGAAACCCCGCGCCCGCTGGTGATGTTCAACCCTCAGGTCATCGCCTCGTCGGACGAGATCAATGTCTACGAGGAGGGCTGCCTGTCGATCCCCGACCAATATGCCGAGGTGACGCGCCCCAGAACAGTCGATGTCACATGGATGGACCGCGACGGCAATCTGCAGCAGGAAACCTTTGATGATCTCTGGGCCACCTGCGTGCAGCACGAGATCGACCATCTGAACGGCAAACTGTTCATCGATTACCTCAAACCGCTCAAGCGCCAGATGATCACGCGCAAGATGCAGAAGCTCAAGCGTGAAAAGGCCCGTACATGAGCGTGCGGACCTGCCTGCCCTGGCCCGATAAACGCCTGCGGACCAAGGCCGGGGATGTCACTGAGATCACCGATGACATCCGTGCCATCTGGGACGACATGATCGACACGATGGAGGCGATGCCCGGCGTCGGCCTCGCCGCGCCGCAGATCGGGGTGATGCTGCGGCTGGCCGTGGTGGATGGATCAACCGAACGGGGCAAAGCCGTGCGTCTGGCCAACCCCGAGATCCTGCACAGCTCGGTCGAGCTGCGCGAGCATGAAGAGGCCAGCCCGAACCTGCCGGGCGTGTCTGCCAAGGTGAAACGCCCCCGCGCGGTGACGGTGAAATTCCTCAACGAACAGGGCCAGATTGACCACCGCGATTTTGTCGGGATCGAGGCCACCAGCGTGCAGCATCAGATCGACCATCTGAACGGGCGGATGTATTTCGACCGGCTCAGCAAGGTCAAACGCGACATGCTGCTGCGCAAGGCGAAAAAGCAGGGGTAGCGATGCGGGTCATCTTCATGGGAACGCCTGATTTCTCGGTGCCGGTGCTGGATGCGCTGGTCGAGGCCGGGCATGAGATCGCCGCCGTTTACTGCCAACCCCCGCGCCCAGCAGGGCGGGGCAAAAAGGACCGTCCAACCCCGGTTCATGCATGGGCCGCGGCGCTGGGCCTTGAGGTGCGCCACCCCACTGCGCTGAAATCGCCCGAAGAACAGGACAGCTTCGCCGCGCTGAACGCCGACATCGCCGTGGTTGTGGCCTATGGCCTGATCCTGCCGCAATCTGTTCTGGATGCGCCGACCCATGGCTGCTTGAACATCCATGCCAGCCTGCTGCCGCGCTGGCGCGGTGCCGCCCCGATCCATCGTGCCATCATGGCAGGCGACGCGCAGACCGGTATCTGCATCATGCAGATGGAAGCCGGGCTCGACACCGGACCCGTCCTGCTGCGCGAGGCCACCGATATCGGGGCCGAGGAAACCACCGCGCAACTGCATGACCGGCTCTCAGCCATGGGGGCTAAGCTGATCGTCGAGGCGCTGGCCAAGCTGCCCGGCCTGACCTCGCAGCCGCAGCCCGAAGATGGCGTGATCTATGCCGCCAAGATCGACAAATCCGAGGCGCGGATCGATTGGTCGGCCTCGGCCGCCGAAGTCGACAGAAAAATCCGCGGGCTGTCGCCCTTTCCCGGTGCGTGGACCGAGGTCGGAGGCGATCGGATCAAACTCCTCGCTTCACGACTGGCCGAAGGGCAGGGCATCCCGGGCGAGGTGCTGGATGATCGCCTGCGTGTCGCCTGTGGCGCAGGCGCGGTCGAACTGTTGCGCTTGCAACGGGCCGGCAAAGGCGCGCAGGATAGGGAAACCTTCCTGCGGGGCTGGCCCATCCCGGTCGGCACCCGCCTGTCATCGGAGTAAAACCAGATGTTCATGATCCTGATGGGCACTGTCGTGATTGCCGGGATTGTGGGCTATCTGTCGGAAAAGACCGGTTTTACCCAAAACGGCTATCTGCAATCGATCATCATCTGCATTGGCGGCGCTTTCCTGTTCTACTTCGTCCGCATCATGTTCGGCATCAGCTTTGGCCCGCCCGGGTTGAATGCGGTGCTGTCTTCCATCGGCGCGCTGATCATCGTGCCGACCCATTGGAGGAAATGACAGCCCGCCGCCTTATTCCCGCGCCTCGCAGACAGCCGCCGTTTCCAGCGCGGGGGCGGCATGTGTGGTCATGTCAAAGCGGTTCACCTCGGCTGCGGTCATCCAATGCATCTCATCCTCCGGGGCCGCATCCAGCGTGAACCAGTAGAAAGCCGGATCAACGTTGATGTCATCGAAATAATCGAGATAGCGGTCATGTTCGGGATGGCCTTCGGGCAGGTCTGCCGCGACATAGCCGCCGCCGCCCCAACTGTGCACGCCAACGCAGGCGCCCGGTTCCAGCACACGCCGGTTGCCCGCCAGAAACAGATCGGTCCCGCCCGAGGCGACCAGCCCGTCAGATGGCACCACCGTGTCGAACCCTTCGGCCCGCACGACCCGGCTGAAGACCACATTGGCATCATCATCCACCGAGCCTTCGATATTTTGCAGCACCAGTGTCTTGATATCGGGATTTTCCTCGATGATGTCCTCAAACGCGTCAAGCGTCGTGTGGTCGATCGTGCCAGCCGCAACAATCTGATCTTCCCCGGCGGTGAAACTGACCGGGCTGTAGGGGGCTGAGCAGGCCGTCAGAAAGGACAATGCGGTGATCAGATATGGAAAGCGAAGGATCATCGGTATCTTTTGCCTTTTGTTTGGCCCCGCCCGTCCGAGGTTTGCTCAGGCCTGTGCCTTTCCGGGTTTGAAAGGGGCCATGCCCGCGCGGGCCAGTTCATCGGCGCGTTCGTTTTCGGGATGGCCCGCATGGCCCTTGACCCATTCCCATGTCACCTGATGGCGGGCCTGTGCTTCATCCAGCCGCTGCCACAGATCGACATTCTTGACCGGTTTCTTGTTCGAGGTCTTCCAGCCGTTCCGCTTCCAGCCGAAAATCCAGCCGGTGACGCCGTTTTTCACATAGGCGCTGTCGGTGACGATGGTGATGTCCGACGCCCGCTCCAGCGTTTCCAGCGCGCTGATTGCGGCCAGCAGTTCCATCCGGTTGTTGGTGGTTTCGGCCTCGCCGCCTTTCAGTTCACGCTCTTTCAAAACGGTTTCGCCGTCCATCGCGCGCAGCAGCACCCCCCAGCCGCCAGGGCCCGGATTGCCCGAGCACGCGCCATCGGTATAGGCAAACAAATCAGGCATAAGCGAACACCAGTATAAATCCGTCGTAAGACCCGGCCAGACCGGTGCCCATTCCCTGTACCGACCGGTCGAGCGTGAACCCGGCCTTGTTCAGCGCATCCTCGATCTGGGGCTGGGTATAATAGGTATAGTAACGATCCAGATCATCGCGATGTTCGCCCGTGCCCAGTTTCATCCCCAGAAACAACAGGCCACCCGGCTTCAGAGCGGTATGAATCGCATGCAGATGGCGCGGGAACTCAGCACGCGGGGCGTGGAGCAGCGAAAAGCTGGCATAGACCGCGTCATAGACTGCAGTTTCGGTGACATCGTCGAAAGTGCCCAGACAGGCATCAACACCATTGTTGCGCGCATGTTCAACAAAGGCAGGTGTGGCATCCAGCGCCCGCACCTTCAGGCCTTGCCGCATCAGAAACAGGCTGTCGGACCCGGGCCCGGAGCCCAGATCCAGCACATAACCACCTGCGCCGACGGTATCGGCAAAGGCCTGCCGCGCCTCAATCTGCTCCGGCGGCAGGGGCATTTTCAGATAATCGGCCACCCGCGCCATGTAGGCTTCGATTGTGCGTTGATCCCGCGTCATGCCGGTTCCCGCAGGACCCGGGGCACTTTGAACTCGACGTTTTCGATGGCGGTTTCGACCAGTTCAACCGTCACGTCATAATGATCACGGAACGCGTCGATCACTTCGTTGACCAGCACTTCGGGGGCCGAGGCCCCGGCGGTGATGGCAATTGTCGATATCCCTTCCAGCGCGCGCCAGTCGATATCGGTGGCCCGCTGCACCAGCTGCGCATAGTCGCACCCCGCCCGGGCGGCGACCTCGACCAGACGGCGCGAGTTGGAAGAGTTCGGCGCGCCCACCACCAGCAAGGCATCGGATTTGGGCGCAACCTCTTTCACCGCTTCCTGCCGGTTGGTGGTGGCATAGCAGATGTCTTCCTTATGCGGCCCGACGATGGCCGGGAACCGGGCCTGCAACGCGGCAATGATATCCTTGGTGTCATCCACCGAAAGGGTGGTCTGGGTGACAAAGGCCAGCTTTTCAGCGTCGCGCACAGCGACCTGCGCCACATCCTCAACCGTTTCGACCAGCAGCACCTCGCCATCGGGCAATTGCCCCATCGTGCCGATGGTTTCGGGGTGGCCTTTGTGGCCGATCATGATCATCTGCAGCCCGGCGTCTGAGTGGCGCTGCGCCTCGACATGGACCTTGGACACCAGCGGGCAAGTGGCATCAACATAGATCATCTCGCGCTGTGCGGCAGTGGCGGGCACCGATTTGGGCACCCCATGGGCCGAGAAGATAACGGGCCGGTCGTCGGGGCATTCATCCAGCTCTTCGACAAATACCGCTCCCTTGGCGCGCAACCCGTCGACGACGAATTTGTTGTGCACAATCTCATGGCGCACGTAGACCGGCGCGCCCCATTTCTGCAGCGCCATTTCCACGATCTTGATGGCGCGATCCACACCGGCGCAGAACCCGCGCGGGGCGGCCAGATACAATGTCAGGGGCGGCTTGGTCATTGGGCTGTCTCCTTGCCAGAGACAGGTAAGTCTTTTCCTTGCCATGGTCCAGACAGCAGCGCGTCATTTCCCTGACATGAATCGCTGTTAGCACAGGGATGTTTTCAGCACCTATCCCTTTAAAAGAACGCGGCCAGGGCTTCTGGCCCTGGCCGTGCATATTCTTATGAAACCCCCATTGGTGAGTGAGTGGTGAGGGTTTTTTGGTGTTACTGCCCGCCAGCAGCCGCAACGCTGCGCGGCTCAATCGGCATTTCGCGCGGGGGGCGGCCGATTACATCGCGCAGATCCTCCAGCTCGATGAAATTGTCGGCCTGACGGCGCAGCTCGTCCGAGATCATCGGGGGCTGGCTGCGGATGGTCGACACCACCGAAACACGCACGCCCTGCCGTTGCAGGCTGGCAATCAGCGGGCGGAAATCCCCATCGCCCGAAAACAGCACGATATGATCAACGCGCGGTGCCAGCTCCATGGCATCGACGGTCAGTTCGATATCCATGTTTCCTTTGACTTTCCGACGCCCCATGCTGTCGGTGTATTCCTTGGCCGGCTTTGTGACCATGGTGAAGCCGTTGTAATGCAGCCAGTCCACCAGCGGTCGTATCGGGGAATACTCGTCATTTTCCAGTAGCGCTGTGTAGTAGAAAGCTCTAAGCAGTTTGCCTCTGCGCATGAATTCCTGACGCAGCAACTTGTAGTCGATGTCAAACCCAAGTGCTTTGGCGGCTGCATAAAGATTCGAGCCATCGATGAACAGCGCTAGCCGTTCGTCCTTGTAAAACATAAAATGGTCCTTCCGGTATAAGCCACCGCACCGTGAGCTCCGTGAGTGAAAAAGAAATTGGTCAGTGCAATGGTGCCTCTAAAATAGGCTTTTTAGCATATATCGCAAGTATTCTCTGGTTCGAATATGGGGTCAAAAGTGGTCAAATCCTTGTCAAAACTGGTCATTGCACTGGGCGCAAATCTCAGTCTGAGAGGTCACGGCCCCAAGGTGACGCTTGAACACTCGCTGGTAGCCATGGCCGAAGCCGGTTTGGTGATTCGCGCCACAAGCCGGTTTTTTTCCACCCCGTGCTTTCCGGCAGGGGCAGGGCCGGATTATGTCAACGCTGCGGTTCTGGTCGAAACGGACATGGTGCCGCAGGCGGTTCTGGCGTTGTTGCACCGTATCGAACATGATTTTGGTCGCGCCCGCGAACAGCGTTGGGGAATGCGCACGCTGGATCTGGATTTGGTCTGCTGGGGGGATCAGGTGCTGCCGGATCAGGCCGGATATCAACACTGGCTGACCCTGCCACCCGAAGAACAGGCCAGATCAGCGCCTGACCAGCTGATCCTGCCGCATCCCCGCCTGCAGGACCGCGCCTTTGTTCTGGTTCCGGTGGCGGATGTCGCGCCCGATTGGCACCATCCGGTGCTGGGCCGCACAGTGGCCGAGTTGCTTGCCGCCCTGCCACCCGATGATGTGGCCGCCATAACGGCCCTGTGATCCTCGCATTTGCGGCATTTCCTGCTTGTCAAGGCAGGGATTCGCGCTTAGATAAACCCCTTCCAACCACGGATTCATTTACGGAGAGCGCCCCATGGCCCGCGTTACGGTTGAAGATTGTGTAGACAAGGTCCCGAACCGGTTCGAACTGGTGATGCTTGCCGCCCATCGGGCGCGCGAGATTTCTGCCGGTGCGTCGATCACCGTTGACCGCGACAACGACAAGAACCCGGTGGTTTCCTTGCGTGAGATCGCCGATGAAACCCAGGGCGCTGACGACCTGCGCGAACGCCTGATCGAAGCCAACCAGACCCAGATCGAGGTTGATGAGCCCGAAGAAGATCAGATGGCGCTGCTGATGGGTGCGGAATCCGACAAGCCCGCGGATGACGATATGTCCGAAGAAAAACTCCTGCGTGCCTTGATGGAGGCGCAGGGCCAGGGGTAACCCCAGCGACAAAGGTGCGGACCGGATGATTTCAGCTGAAGACCTGATTGCGCTGGTCCGCAATTACAATCCCAAGACAAACGCCGAACGCATCAAGCGGGCCTATGAATTCGGCCAGCAGATGCATGACGGGCAGTTCCGCCATTCTGGTGAGCCGTATTTTTCGCATCCCGTCGCCGTTGCCGCCATCCTGACCGAACAGCGTCTGGATGATGCGACCATTATCACGGCCCTGTTGCATGACACGATCGAGGACACCAAGGCCAGCTATGGCAAAGTGGCCGAGCTGTTCGGCGATGAGGTCGCCAAGCTGGTCGATGGCGTCACCAAGCTGACCAACCTGCAGCTGTCCAGCCGCGAAACCAAACAGGCCGAGAATTTTCGCAAACTGTTCATGGCCATGTCCAAGGACTTGCGGGTCATTCTGGTCAAGCTGGCCGACCGGCTGCACAACATGCGCACGATCAAGGCCATGCGCCCTGACAAACAGGTGCAAAAGGCGCGCGAGACGATGGATATCTACGCGCCGCTTGCAGGCCGGATGGGGATGCAGTGGATGCGCGAGGAGTTGGAAGACCTCGCTTTCCGTGTGCTGAACCCCGAAGGCCGTCAGTCGATCATCCGCCGCTTCATCACCCTGCAGCGCGAAACCGGCGACGTGATCCATCGCATCACCGGCGACATGCGGCACGAGCTGGAAAAGGCGGGCATCGAGGCCGAGGTCTTTGGCCGCGCCAAGAAACCCTATTCGATCTGGCGCAAGATGCAGGAGAAAGATCAGGGCTTCTCGCGCCTCTCTGACATTTATGGCTTCCGCATCATTACCCGGTCTGAGGAAGATTGCTATCGCACCCTCGGCGCGATCCACCAGCGCTGGCGCGCGGTGCCGGGGCGGTTCAAGGATTATATCAGCCAGCCGAAATCGAACGGCTATCGCTCGATCCACACCACCGTGTCGGGGCGCGACGGCAAGCGGGTCGAGGTTCAGATCCGCACCCGTCAGATGCATGACGTGGCCGAAACCGGCGTGGCGGCGCATTGGTCCTATCGCGATGGCGTGCGCTCGGAAAACCCCTTTGCCGTTGATCCGGCCAAGTGGATCGCCAACCTCACCGAACAGTTTGACAGCGAGGATGATCACGAAGATTTCCTCGAAGCCGTCAAGCTGGAAATGTATTCCGATCAGGTGTTCTGCTTCACGCCCAAGGGCGACGTGGTGAAACTGCCGCGCGGGGCGACGCCAATAGATTTTGCCTATGCCATCCACACCCGCATCGGCCATGCCTGCGTCGGGGCCAAGGTCGATACGATCCGCGTGCCGCTGTGGACGCGGCTCAAAAACGGGCAATCGGTGGATATCATCACCGCCGATGGCCAGACGCCGCAGGTTACCTGGCTTGAGATTGCAGTGACCGGCAAGGCCCGCACCGCCATCCGCCGCGCTTTGCGCGAGGTGGACCGCGAACGCTTTATCAAGCTGGGCAAGGAACTGGCCCGCGCCGGGTTCGAAAATCTGGGCCGCAAGGCCACCGACAAGGCGCTTGATACAGCAGCCAAACACCTGCGTCTGAAGGATCGTGACGAATTGCTGGCCCGTCTGGGCAGCGCCGAACTCACCGCCCATGAGGTGGTCGAGGCGGTCTACCCCGAGCTTACCAAGGACGAAGGGGATGCGATTTCCCCCCGCCGCGCGGTGATCGGGCTTGAGCCGGGCCAGAAGTTTGACCGCGCCCCCTGTTGCCAGCCGCTGCCGGGCGAGCGCATCGTCGGCATCACCTATCGCGGCAAGGGCGTTGTGGTCCACGCCATCGATTGCGACCGCCTGTCCGAGTTCGAAAATGAACCCGAGCGCTGGGTCGATCTGCACTGGCATTCGGGCACACACCCTGCCGCCTATGGCGCGACGCTGGATATGACCATCGGCAATGATGCCGGGGTGCTGGGGCGTATTTGCACATTGATCGGCGAGAAAAAGGCCAATATCTCGAACCTCGAATTTGTCGACCGCAAACCGGATTTTTACCGTCTGATGATCAATGTCGAACTGCGCGACCTCGAACAACTGCATTCGCTGATGCTGATGCTTGAGGCCGAAAGCGATGTTGCCGCGGTCGAACGGTACCGGGAAAGCGCGAAACCCGCCGTCGCGGCTGGCTGAGAAGGGGTGATCACGAGTGGTTTTCAAGCGCCGAGATCGCCGCTCGCCCGTTCAGATCGCGTCCGAGCTTGTGTATCCGCGCGGCGGCTGGACCCGCGCCTTTCACTATGTCAAACACCGGGTGCGCCGGCTGCCTGACAGCCCCGAACGTATCGCGCGCGGTATCGGGGTCGGGGTGTTTGCTGCGTTCACCCCCTTTTATGGTCTGCATTTTCTGGTCGCGGCTGTGCTCGCCCGGCTGCTCAACGGCAATATACTGGCCTCTCTCAGCGGCACGTTCTTCGGCAACCCGCTCACTTATGTGCCTATCGGCGTTGTCAGCCTGCAAACCGGGCATTTCCTGCTGGGCACCAAGTTCCGCAAGGATGACACCGACGGGCTGATGGGCAAGTTTGCCGATGCGATGGGGGATCTCAAAGACAATTGCATTGCCCTGTTCACTGACCGTGAGGCCGACTGGCACGGGCTCAGCCGCTTCTATGATGATGTGTTCTTCCCCTACATGATCGGCGGTGTGATTCCGGGCCTCGTGGCAGGCGTGGTCTGTACCTATCTCAGCCTGCCGCTGATCCGTACCTATCAGCAGCGCCGCCGCGCCAAGATCAAAGCAAAATTTGAACAAATCAAGCGTTTGGCGCAGGCAGAGGCTGCCGTTCCCGCGTCAAACCCTCTAGGCTCACCCCCAGGGACCAGGAAGGATTCGAAAGATGTCTGACACTCAATTGCGTCTGGGCGTGAACATTGACCATGTGGCCACCATCCGCAATGCACGCGGCGGGGCATATCCTGACCCCATCCGCGCTGCAAAACTGGCGGAAGAGGCCGGGGCCGATGGCATCACCGCCCATCTGCGCGAAGACCGCCGCCATATCCTTGATGCCGATATCGACGGGCTGATGGAGGCGCTGACCGTGCCCCTGAACTTCGAGATGGCCGCGACAGACGAGATGCAGAAAATCGCCCTGCGCCACAAACCGCACGCCGTCTGCATCGTGCCTGAAAAGCGCGAGGAACGCACCACCGAAGGCGGGCTCGAAGTCGCGCGCGAGGAAAACAAATTGGCCCATTTCATTGCGCCGCTGCGCGATGTGGGCTGCCGCGTGTCCATCTTCATCGCCGCCGACCAGCGCCAGATCGACGCCGCCCACCGTATCGGCGCAGAAGTGATCGAGCTGCACACCGGGGCCTATTGCGATTTCCACGCCGAGGGCAAACTGGACGCCGCCGCGCGCGAGCTGGAGGCGCTGCGCAAGATGTCTGCCTATGCCCATTCGCTGGGTCTTGAGGTCCATGCCGGCCACGGCCTGACCTACGACACCGTGCAGCCTGTGGCGGCCTTCCCCGAGGTGCGCGAGTTGAACATCGGCCATTTCCTGATCGGCGAGGCCATCTTTCGCGGCCTCACCCCGGCGGTCCACGAAATGCGCCGCCTGATGGACGAGGCGCGGGGATGATCACGCCCGGCTTCGTGGCAATCTGGATCGCGTGGCTGATGGCTGGGGGCTCGCCGGGCCCCGCCACGATGGGTATTGCCGGAACCGCCATGAACGAGGGCCGCACCGCTGGGCTGACCTTTGCACTGGGCATCTGCGCGGGCTCTGCCGCATGGGGCATCGCTGCTGCTTTGGGGTTATCAGCGATCATGCTGGCCAATGTCTGGGTGTTCGAAGTGATCCGCTATGTCGGTGTCGCCTATCTGGGCTGGCTGGCCCTCAAAGCTCTGCGCCGTGCCCTCTCGTCAGATGAGGTCGCGCTGGGTAATCCGGTCACCGGCTCGCCGGGCAGCATCTTTGCCAAAGGCGCTGCCATCCACCTGACCAACCCCAAGGCAATCCTCAGCTGGGGCTCAATCTACGCCATCGTCGCACCAAACGACGCCAGTCTTGCGACGCTGCTGGGTTATTTCGCGATGCTCTACGCGGGCTCGCTGCTGATTTTCATCGGCTATGCTTTCCTGTTCTCTTCCATACGGATGGTCAACGCCTATCGTCGCGCCCGCCGTTGGTTCGATTTTGCCTTTGCCGGGTTCTTCGGGGTGGCGAGCTACAAGATCCTGACGGTGAGGTTGTCATGAAGGCCATCACATACCGCAGCTTCGGTGCCGCGTCCGAGGTTCTTGAACTGATCGACATGCCCACGCCTGACCCTGCTCCGGGTGAGGTGTTGGTCCGTGTCCATGCCAGCGGCATCAACCCGTCTGACGTCAAACTGCGCAGCGGTGCCCGCCCGGGTGCGGTGATGCAATATCCGGTGGTCATCCCCCATTCGGACGGGGCAGGCGTGATCGAGGCCGTTGGGGCAGGTGTCGACCCGGCCCGTATCGGCGAACGTGTGTGGATATGGAATGGCCAATGGCAACGTGCCTTTGGCACCGGGGCCGAATATATCGCGCTCCCCTCCGATCAGGCCGTGAGCCTTCCCGACACCACCAGCTTTGCCGAGGGTGCCTGTTTCGGGATTCCCGCCCTGACCGCGTGGTACGCGCTCTATCGCGATGGCCCGATCACCGACCAGACCGTTCTTGTGACCGGCGGCGCGGGCACGGTCGGGCGCTATGCCTGCCAGATGGCCGCTCTGGGCGGCGCACGGGTGATCACAACGGTCAGCTCTGATGAAAAAGCGGCCCATTCCGGCGCGGCTGAATGGATCAACTACCGCACGCAGGATGTAGCCGAGGCGGTGATGGACCTGACCAATGGCGCAGGCGTTGACCGCATCATTGAGGTCGATTTCGCCGCCAACCAAGCCACCTCCCTGTCGCTGATCCGCCCCGGCGGGACGATCGCCAGCTATGCCTCGGCCTCACGAATGAAGCCCGAACTGGATTTCTACGGTTTCATGTTCAAGAACGTGCGCCTGCATATGCTGATCGTTTACCAGCTCGACGCCGCCGCCCGTCGGCGTGGCGAGGCGCAACTGGGCCAGTGGCTGGAACAGGGTGCGCTGTCTCATGCCGTTGTTCCAGCCGGAGGGCTGACCGGTGCTGCAACTGCCCACCAGATGGTCGAGGTTGGACAGAAGCTCGGCACAGTCGTGCTGGAGGTCTGACATGATCCTCGGCATCGGCACAGACCTCGCCAATATCGACCGCATTCAAGGCACGCTCGACCGGTTCGGCGACCGGTTTCGCAACCGTGTGTTTACCGAGATCGAACAGCGCAAGGCTGAACGCCGCCACGACATCGCTGGCACCTATGCCAAGCGCTGGGCCGCGAAAGAGGCCTGTTCCAAGGCGCTGGGCACGGGTCTGCGCATGGGTATCGCGTGGAAGGACATGGCGGTGACCAACTTGCCGACAGGCCAGCCTGTCATGCATGTCACTGGCTGGGCAGCCGAACGTCTGCGCGAAATGACGCCTGCGGGCCACGAGGCCATCATCCACGTCACCCTGACCGACGATCACCCCTGGGCGCAGGCCTTTGTGGTGATCGAGGCCCGCCCGCTTCACGAAGCGCCCGCACAGCCTTGACTTGCCCCGACCTGACCCGCATGTAGCACCTCAACCACGCAGAGACTGGAGAGAGCAGTATGGCCGAGGAAGCCAAATCCGGAAACGCCATTTGGGAGACGATCAAGACCATCGTCTATGCCCTGCTGATCGCAGGCATTTTCCGCACCCTGTTCTTTCAGCCGTTCTGGATTCCTTCCGGTTCAATGAAGCAAACCCTGCTGATCGGGGACTTCCTGTTCGTTAACAAGATGGCCTATGGCTATTCTTACGCGTCCTGCCCCAGCCTGATCATCCCCAGCGTCGGCCTGAATATCGATGCCGAGGATATCTGCGGCTGGATGCAAGGCGATGGCAACACCCGCCTGCTGGGTGGGGATCCCGAACGGGGCGATGTCATCGTCTTTCGCCATCCGGTCACCGGGCGTGATTATATCAAGCGCCTGATCGGCCTGCCGGGCGACCGCATCCAGCTCCGACAGGGCCAGATCATTCTGAATGGCACGCCCGTGCCGCAACAGCCTGATGGCGTCTTCACCGAAATTGCCGAACCGCAGGGCCCGCAAGGCCTGCGCCCGCGCTGCGAAAACGGCCCTGTTGGCTTTGGCGGCATATGCGAAAAATCCCGCCTGATTGAAACCCTGCCCAATGGCGTGTCGTATGACGTGCTGAATATCGGCAATCAGGGGTCCGACAACACCGGTATCTACACCGTGCCCGAAGGCCACTATTTCTTTATGGGCGACAACCGCGACAACTCGGCCGATAGCCGCCTGCCGCAATCTGCTGGCGGCGTGGGCTTTGTGCCTTACGAAAACCTGATCGGCCGGGCCGACCGGATCATGTTCTCATCTGCAGGCCGGTCTATGCTGTTTTTCTGGACATGGCGCGGTGATCGTTTCTTCAAGGCGGTCAATTGAAGCTATCGGCTGAGATAAAGGCGTTTCAGCAGCGGTTGGGATATGAATTCTCTGACCCCGAACTGCTGGTGCGGTCCTTGACCCACGGGTCCGTTTCCTCGTCCACACGGCCCGACAATCAGCGGTTGGAGTTTCTGGGCGACCGCGTGTTGGGCCTCGTCATGGCCACCGCGCTGCTTGAGGCCGACAAAAAAGCCTCTGAAGGGCAGCTCGCCCCCCGTTTCAACGCGCTGGTGCGCAAAGAGGCCTGCGCCGATGTGGCCCGTCAGATCGATCTGGGTGCGGTGCTGAAGCTGGGCCGCTCCGAGATGCTGTCCGGTGGTCGCCGCAAACAGGCCCTGCTGGGCGACGCGATGGAGGCGGTCATCGCCGCCATCTACCGCGACGCCGGGTTCGAGGCCGCGCGTGATGTGATCCTCGCCCTCTGGGGGGATCGTATCCACATGGTCGAGGCCGACGCGCGGGACGCCAAAACATCGCTGCAGGAATGGGCGCAGGCGCGCGGTCAGAAACCCCCCGCCTATGTCGAGGTCAAACGCACCGGCCCCGACCATGCCCCTGTCTTCACCATCGCTGCTCGTCTGCAGGACGGCACCGAAGCACAGGCCACCGCCGGATCGAAACGTCAGGCCGAACAGGCCGCCGCCAAGGCTCTGCTTGCGCGCCTGACCTGAGGCAATTCCTGCCCAGCATTGTAAAAAAAGTCACACTTCATTGATAAGCCTCGCGAAAACCGGCTGCGGTTTTATGTTCGCCACACATCCTTTGACCCGGCACCTCTACGCCCGGCCAGAGTTCACAGTTTGAAAGAGTGAGAGCAGTTCAATGGAAAAGCGTAAACTGAGTGTACCCTATATCGGGCTTATGTTCGTCGCGGGGTTCTTTGCGACCATCGCGTTTGATTTCTGGGGTCAGGTCATCAGCCCGTCGATTGGCTGGGCCAATCTGTCGCCCGAAGGGCTGGCGCAAAGCCTGCTGTCCCGTCTCGGATTGCCAAGCAATGCGTTTCTGGGCTTTTTTGTCCATTTCTACATCGTCGGTCTGATCGGGTACCCGATGGGCTGGGCCTATGTGTTCAAACCTATCTGGGTGCGTGTTCTGGGGAACGCGTATCTCTTTGTCGCCTCGGCGATCTACGGGGCCGGGCTGTGGGTGTTTGCAATCGGTGGTGTCACCACGTTTGCAGGCCTGCCACCATTCCTGAATTTCACCGGGATCACCTGGGTGGCGCTGATCGGCCATGTTCTCTATGGCATCGTTCTGGTTGCGATCCTGCGGGTGATTGATCTGGACGAAGATTGATCCAAAACCGGGCTGAGGGGTGCTGAATGTACCCCTCAGACCACGCGAATGAATCCGGCCAGCCCGGTTTTCTGGTGCTCGATCACATGACAATGAAACGCCCAGTCGCCGGGATTGTCCGCGACCAGCGCGATCTCGACCACTTCCCCCCTTAACAACAGCATCGTATCCGTTAGCAGCGGTGGCAACCTGCGCAGGTTTGAATTGATTGGAACAAAAACCAGCCCATGCAGGTGGATGGGATGCAGGTTGGGGGATTCGTTGCGCAACCGCAGGACATAGCTTTTGCCCATTTCCAGCGTGGCCAGCGGCCCGGTGCCTTCTGCCGCATCACCCGGCCATGGCGTGCGGTTGATCGACCAGAAATTATACCCCAGCGACCCGCAGAAGCCGTTATTGGGCTCACCGCCTTCCGGGGTCCAGCCAAAGACAAACTCATGCGGTTCGGCCTTGTTCAGGTCAGGCCGGGCGACGGGGTTTGCGGGCAGGGGCCGCAACTCGCGCAGGTCGCGCGCGGATGAGGGCCCGATTGCGCGTAACTCAGCCATCGCCCTGAGTGGCTGCCCGGGCAGCTTGGCCATCAGAGTCACGGTTTGACCTTCGCCCCCGGGCATGGTCACCGCGAAATCAACGCGCTGCCCGGGGCCAACAAGCAGGGGATCTTGGGCGCTGGGCATCGGAACCTCAATATCCACGGGATGCCCGTCCCATGCGATGATCCGGGCCTCGGCCCCCTCAAGATGCAGCTTGTAGATGCGGGTCGTGTCAGTGTTTACCACGCGCAGCCGCACCAACCCGCCTGCAGCATGATCATAAACCGGCGCCTGCAGCCAGTTCGCGGTTTGCACATTGCCGAATGTTCCTGCGCGGGCTGCACCGCGTTGAGTATAAGCGGGTAGAAACTGGTTGTCCTCATCCAGCCGGAAATCGCGCAGATTGATCACTTGTTCGCTGTCAAAACCGGGATGCTCGGCCTCGGCAATCACCATCACCCCGGTCAACCCATGGGCCATCTGGTCCATCGTCATGCAGTGGGGATGATACCAATAGGTCCCGGCATCGGGCGGTGTGAACTCATAAGGAAATACCTCGCCTTCGCCCATTGGCATCTGGGTCAGATAGGGCACCCCGTCCATCTGGTTGGCGATCCGCAACCCGTGCCAGTGCATTGCTGTATAATCGGGCAGGGTATTGCGCACGGGCAGGCGCATCACCTCACCTTGTTTGCCATAGAGGATCGGAGGCGGCGCGTCGGGTGACAGGCTGACCATACCATCTGTCATCTGATCGCGCAGCGCAAAACGAGCGGGCTGGATCACCAGTTCCGGCGCATTTGCCGCCAGACTGAACCCGCTCAGACCCAGCGCACCCGCTGCTGCTGTGCTGCCCAAAAGAAAATCCCGCCGTTTCATACCTCACCTCACTGAATGGATAATCGCCTGGCTTGGACTGGCGCGGCGTGTGGCCTTGGTGTCACCAAAACCACTTCGCCGCAATGTGACAAATCCCTCTGGCTCGTGCGTGCATTCTGCTATAGGGGTGCGCACTTGCAAACAGGATCGCAGGATACATGACCACACGCGCCGGATTTATCGCCCTGATCGGAGAGCCCAACGCAGGCAAATCCACCCTTCTGAACCGTATGGTCGGGGCCAAGGTCTCGATCGTGACCCATAAGGTCCAGACCACCCGCGCCCGCATCCGGGGCGTGGCGATGGAGGGTGAGGCGCAACTGGTCTTTGTGGACACACCGGGCTTGTTCAAACCCCGCCGCCGTCTGGACCGCGCCATGGTCGCTGCCGCCTGGGGCGGGGCAGCGGATGCGGATGTGGTGGTGCTGATGGTCGAGGCGCATCGCGGCATCACCGAAGGGGTCGAACGCATCCTTGAAGGCCTGGAAGAGATCGGGCAGGGCCGCACGATTGCGCTGGCGATCAACAAGATCGACAAAGTGCCGTCCGAGAAACTGCTGGCCCTGACCAGCGATCTGAACGCGCGCTATCCTTTTGCCGAGACCTTCATGATCTCGGCCGAAAAGGGCCACGGCGTGGACGACCTGCGCCAGTGGCTGGCCTCGGAACTGCCGGAAGGCCCGTGGCTTTACCCCGAAGACCAGATCGCCGATCTGCCCCTGCGTATGATTGCAGCCGAGATGACGCGCGAGAAACTGACCCTGCGCTTGCATCAGGAACTGCCCTATCAGCTGACGGTCGAGACCGAGAACTGGGAAGAGCGTAAAGATGGATCGGCCAAGATCGATCAGGTCATCTATGTCATGCGCGACGGCCACAAAGGTATCGTGCTGGGCAAGCGTGGTGAAACCATCAAGGCCGTCAGCCAGGCCGCGCGGGCGGAGTTGGAAGAGTTCCTCGATCGCAAGATCCATCTGTTCCTGCAGGTCAAGGTTCGACCCAACTGGCTGGAAGAATCCGAACGCTACTCGGAAATGGGTCTGGATTTCAAAGACGGCAACGCATGATCGGGGCCAAGAATTTTCGTCGAAAATTCTTAACGCGGGCCGAGAGGGTGCTATGACCCGGCTGACGGCTGAATTCTGGGTGCATGCCTATCTGGCGCGGCTGCGGTTTCAGGAAATCCCGGCCTTTGTTGTCGCCCATGGGGATGACACCGCAGGTGCGGTGCTGGTCAAGCTCAACACGCTTGATGGGCAGTCCACGGCGTTTCAGCGCAGTTTTGACCTTTTGAGTGGCGAACGCAAATGGGTGGAACTCTCTTCTGGTTCCGAGGCCGATGTGGACGCCGCCATCACCCGTCAGCGCAGTTTTGACCCTGACCTTTGGGTGATCGAGGTCGAAGACCGGCAGGGGCGGCATTTGCTGGGGGAAGAGGGTCTTGAATAGCGCTGGCGTCAATTGGTCTTTGACGCAAGGCGCAATACGGGTATTTTGACACTGTATTTGATTGGTTTTGGGCTGACCCGACTGAGGGGGAGGCAAGGTAGGGGTACTGGCGTGGCTGAAACGCTTGCTCAGAAACTGGAAAAGTCAAATCTGGGCCACTGGATGCAGCGCTTCGAGGGGTTCATGGTTTTCATCGGGGTTGTTGGTCCCTTTGCCACGCTCCCGCAACTGGTCAAGCTCTACTTTACCCATTCCGAACACGCGACCGGCCAGTCGTTGCTGTCCTGGTCGCTTTATGCGATTTTGTCTTTTCTATGGTTCACCTACGGGTTGGTTGTGGGCAAATTACCGATATATGTGGGCAATGGCCTCTCGATGCTGCTGAACCTTCTGATGGTTGTCGGCATCCTGATCCATGCGGGGGTGACGTTCTGACATTCCCGCTGCGCTGAGGTTCTTTTCACCATCAAGCCCGACGGGAATTGAAGCGCGATCACCCTGCGTCAGCGAAATAGACAAAACTCATCTTGTTCCCTTCGGGATCACGCGCATAGGCCCCAAAGAAGTCCGGGCCATATTGGGGGCGATCGCCCGGGTCGCCCTCGTTTGTTCCACCATTGGCCAATGCTGCCGCGTGCGCCTCTCGAACCTCCGCCTGGCTTTGGCACAACAGACCAACCATGTTGCCGTTTCCCACAGTAGCGGCCTCGTGATTATGAGGTGTCGCAACCCACAGGCGTCCGCCGCCGCGCAGCTCATAACAGACAGCATGCGGCATGTATTCGGCGACGACCTTCCCGCCGATCTGCGGAACAACCACGTCGTAATAGGTGCGTGCTTTGGCCACATCGTTCGATCCGATCATGACATAGTTAAGGGACATTTTTGAAATCCTTTGCGCGGAACATAAGGCGAACATAGTGGTTGAACTGATTGTGCGCAATGCGTATCCGGTTTTGTTGCAAAAACGGTCTCCTGTCAAAGCGGCGATCAGTCTTTGCGCTGGCTGAGCCGATTGTACCTTGAACGCGTAACCACCATAAGATTTTCTACAGACCTACCGGATGACTGAACGGGGCCGAACGTGGACTGGCGTGATCACGGCATACTTCTGACCGCGCGCCGCCATGGTGAGACGGCGGCGATTATCGAGGTCTTCACCGAAGGCCATGGCCGCCATGCCGGTGTCGTGCGCGGCGGTACCAGCCGCAAGATTGCGCCCATCCTGCAACCGGGGGCGCAGCTGGATGTGCTTTGGCGGGCGCGGCTTGAGGAACATATCGGTACCTTTCAGGTCGAGCCCCTGCGTTCGCGCGCGGCGGCGGCGTTTTCGGGGCGGCTGGCTTTGGCCGGATTGAACGCGGTGGTGGCGCTGTTGTCTTTCTGCCTGCCCGAACGCGAGCCGCATCCTGCGATCTACAAACAGACCGAGCAGTTGATGGACCTGTTGGGGCAGGATGAGGTCTGGCCGCTGGCCTATCTGCGCTGGGAACTGGCTCTGCTTGAGGAACTTGGCTTTGGCCTTGACCTTTCGGCCTGCGCGGTGACGGGCGTGACCGATGGGCTGGTCTATGTCTCACCCAAAACCGGACGCGCGGTCAGCCGGGCAGGGGCAGGCGAATGGGCCGACAAGCTGTTGCCCCTGCCGCCCTGTCTGCGCGGCGAAGGGGCCGCGCCGGATGCCGGGATTGCCGAGGCCCTGCGCACTACCGGATATTTTCTGGAGAACCATCTGGCCCCGTCGCTGGGGCACACACCCTTGCCGGATGCGCGTGCGCGCTTTGTGGCGCAGTTTACTCGGCGGCTTTGAACACCATCTCGTGCCCATCCTCATTGCGCAGGATCAGCACGTCCCCCGATACTTCGGATTGGGTCATGGTCATCAGTGCGGCGAAATAGACGCCCTCGGCCTCAAGCCCGGCACAGGCCGCGCGGGTGGCGGCCAGATCCGTGATCCCGAACCAGGGGTAGGGGGCGTTCAGAATGCCCGAGTAGGTGTTGCAGGGGGCATTGCCCTCGATCCGTCCCTCTTCTGGGAAACGCAGCAGCGCACTGGCCTCAAACGGTTGTCCGTCGATTTCCTGCAGCGCCCAGGCCTGATCCGCTGCGCCATAGGCTGCGACAGTTTCATCCTTGTCGCATTGGAACAGGGCCGCGAAGGGCAGGATCAGGGCCAGACGTAACATTACACTATCCTGTCAATAGGGGTTCACGCCGCTGATCAACTCTTCCCGCACTTCCAGACGCGGCCGCCAATTATATCTGGTATCTTCGCGCACGGGCCCCCAGTACAGCACGCCACTGTTGCGCCACGGATCAAGGATGATGCCGTCATACATCGAATCCCCCTTGGCGCTGATCAGGGCCGAATGGTGGATGATCCGGAATGCGGTTGGCGGTGACGTGGCCCAGTGCAGGTCCAGCGTGCGAAAATTCTCTTGCCGCAGGCGCGTGGTCATGGCCTGCGCCCAGTCGTTGCACAGGCCCTTTTCGCGAAAGCCGTTGGCGACTTTTGCATTGTGAATGATAGCCAGATCGGTGACGTTCCATTCCTGTTTCAGCTGGCTTGAATAGGCATAGGATATCTCGGCAGCCCGTCGCGCCTCGGCCGGGTCGACATCGGGGCCAAGCTGCTGGATCGCTTGCGCCAGCTGGTCTACATCGTCAGGCCCTCTGACCGGAGCCATGGCACATCCGGCGAGGGTCAGGCAGGTGGCCAAAACTGCGATAATAATCTTCACGCTCGATTCTCCTCTGGCCAGCTCGGGGGCTGGTTCTGGTTGACGCCCTTTACCCGATTTCTGCACCCGATCCGAGGGGGAAGTTTCGCCGACGCGATCACAAAACCAAGTGGTACACCTTGGAAGATCCGGGTCGTGAGGCATGTACAACACGGAAGAATAAGAGAACCCGGCACGTGGCCGGGTTCAGTTGGGAAAACCGCAATGTGCCGGGCGTCAGCCCAGCAACCGCCGTGCGATCACCTGCGCCTGAATCTCGGCGGCACCTTCAAAGATGTTCAGGATGCGCGCATCACACAGCACGCGGCTGATCTTGTATTCCAGCGCGAAGCCGTTGCCGCCGTGGATCTGCAGCCCATTGTCTGCCGCGGCCCAGGCCACCCGCGCGCCCAGAAGCTTGGCCATCCCGGCCTCAAGATCGCACCGTTGGCCGTGGTCTTTTTCCCATGCAGAATAATAAGTTAGCTGTCGAGCGATCATGATCTCAACCGCCATCATCGCCAATTTGCCCGAGACGCGGGGAAAGTTGATCAGCGATTTGCCGAATTGCTTGCGGTCCTGCGCATATTGCATGGCGATGTCCAGCGCGCTTTGCGCCACGCCGATGGCGCGGGCAGCAGTCTGGATGCGGGCGGATTCGAAGGTTTCCATTAACTGCTTGAAACCTTTGCCTTCTTCGCCGCCCAGAAGGTTCTTACCCTTCACTTCGAAACCATCGAAACCCAGCTCATATTCCTTCATACCGCGATAGCCCAGCACCTCGATCTCACCGCCGGTCATGCCCGGGGTGGGGAAAGGGTTCTCGTCAGTTCCGGGCGTCTTTTCGGCAAGGAACATGGACAAGCCCCGGTGATCAGTGCTGTCGGGGTTGGTGCGGGCCAGAAGGGTCATCACATGGGTGCGCGCGGCATGGGTAATCCATGTTTTATTGCCCGTAATCTTATAGTTACCATCGTTATCCTTGACGGCACGCGTGCGCAGGCTGCCCAGATCAGACCCGGTATTGGGTTCGGTGAAAACCGCAGTGGGTAGGATTTCAGCACTGGCCAGCTTTGGCAGCCAATTGGCCTTCTGTTCATCCGTACCGCCCGCGATGATCAGTTCCGCCGCGATCTCGGAGCGCGTCCCCAGAGACCCCACACCGATGTAACCGCGCGAAAGCTCCTCGGACACCACGCACATCGAGGCTTTGGACAAGCCGAATCCACCAAACTCTTCGGGGATGGTCAGGCCGAATACGCCCATCTCAGCCAGTTCCTCGATGATCTCGATCGGGATCAGCTCGTCCCTGAGGTGCCAGTCATGGGCGTTGGGCTCAACCTTTTCCTGTGCATAGCGGCGGAACTGATCGCGGATCATCTCCAGCTCTTCGTCCAGACCCGATGCGCCGAACATGGTGGCACCGGACTGGTCCTGCATCAGCTCGACTAGCCGCGTGCGGGTGGCCTGCGAATTGGCCTGCGCCATCAGCGTCTGAACTTCGCTGCACTGGAATCCGGACAGAGCGTCCCAGCCGAGGCCAAGATCTTGTAAACGAACGGTTTCCCCTTGGTTCATCGGGATGCCACCGGCGATCTGGTGCAGATATTCTCCGAACGCGATCTGGTGCAATAGCTGTTCGATCTCGCCAAACTTGCCATCGGCCTGAAGCGCCTCGGCCCAGCGCTGCATCTGTTGCAGGGCTTGCTGGTAGGTTGCCAGCCAGGCCAGCCCATGTGCGGCTGTCTGATGGGTTTCGATCAGGGCTGCCGACACCCGGTCTTCGCGGATCACCATAGCGCGAACCGACGCGCGCGCCTTGTCGAATACGGCCTCAACCGCAGGCAGCGCCGCCGCCGTCAGCGTCAGAAGGTCAGGCAATAGCGCGGGCCGGGTCATGTTCGTTATATCCTGTCCATCATGGGCCATGAATCACGTCCTTTTCTGGGTCGACTGGTCATAACATGCTGCACATGCAGCGCAACAAAAATACGTTCAATATGCGAAAAAAGTTCAAAAATTACTCAGGAAGTTTTGCGGTGCAGAAAAAACCCTGAGTGATATGAAGGGCCAATGGGACTGTTTTCATTGATGTCACCGCAGGATTTCTATCTTGCTCTGATCGTGGCCTTTGTTGCGGGCTGGGTCAAAGGCATGGTGGGTTTCGCGATGCCGATGGTGCTGGTGTCGGGGCTTAGCATGATGCTGCCGCCCAATCTGGCGCTGGCGGGGCTGATCCTGCCCACGCTGGTGACGAACGGAGTGCAGGCCCTGCGGGAAGGCGTGCCCGCTGCGGTCGCCTCGGTCCGCAAATTCCGTATCTTTCTTGGGGTGGGATTGGTGTGCCTGCTGGCCAGCGCACAGCTGATCAACGTCTTGTCGCCAAAGGCGTTTCTGCTGACGCTGGGCGTGCCGGTTTCGTTCTTTGCGCTGGTTCAGCTTCTTGGCCTCAGGCTGACGTTGCAGGCACCCTCGGCCCGGGTTGAGGCGGTGGTAGGTGCCATCGCTGGCGCGGTCGGAGGTATCTCGGGCGTCTGGGGGCCGCCGACAGTCGCCTATCTGACCGCATTGAACACACCGAAGAAAGACCAGATGCGGGTGCAAGGTGCCATCTATGGTTTGGGGGCTGTGGCGCTTGTGGTGGCCCATGTGGGGTCGGGTGTATTGCGCCCGCAGACGGCGATGTTTTCCGCGCTGCTGGTGCTGCCAGCGCTCTTGGGCATGCGCGGCGGCCTGTATTTGCAGGACCGGATTGATCAGGCGCAATTCCGCAAGCTCACATTGCTGGTTTTGCTGATTGCCGGGCTGAACCTGTTGCGGCGTGGCGTAATGGGCTAACCGCGCCTTTCTGCGACGCGAAACGCGTAGTGGAGGCCCAGCATCAGGAAGAGCAGCCCGAAGATATCGCCAATCAGATACGCAATGTATTCGACTGCCGCGCTGCCAAAGGCCATATTGGTCAGAAGCGATACAAGGACCGAAGTCACGACCCCAACCCCCATTACGCAAACCCAGCAGGGCTTGTGGTCGGCGCGCGGAAACAGATCCCAACCCGCCGCTTTGCAGGCGTAAAACACGGCTGGCACAACCGTCACCGCGATTGTGATCGCCAGCAATCTGCTGGGTAGAAAGACGTCCCAGCCGCCGACCATCGCAAACACGATGAAAACCCCGGGCAGCAGCGCAATGACGGCACGCCACCCCAACAGCCACGCCGACAGAACCCGCACACCATGTGGCAGAAACAGCAGACTCGCGTGGCTGGGATAATGGGGAAAGAACATATCCTGCAGCGGCATCAGAACCTCGAACGTGAGGAGCGACGCAATCACATAGGCCAAAGAGGCGCAGAATGTGTCAGAGGCCCATCGATGCACAGAGATCAGCCGTTTCCAGATTTCAGGCGATGATCACCTTGGTGCGTTGACAAGATAGCGGCCACGATTGGCGCTGCCGCTTTGGGACAGATAGCCCTTTTGAACCAGCGACTTGAGTGCGCGGAAAAAGGTCGGGCGCGAGACGCTTTGGACCAGCGTATGTTCGATCAGACCAAAGGTGCGAACCTCCTGATCCGTTTTCGACAATTCTTCGGCGGCGTAATAGATGTCGCGTTCAACCGGCGACAGCGCTTCCAGCCCCAGCGTGCGCTCCATGCTTTGCATCAGTTTGCGAAGTTCAGCGAGTTTTGAGATTTCAGTCATACCCTACCTATCTTTTCCCATGTCTGACTGAAGCGTGTTGCAGGGCCAACCCTTTTGCAACGTATCAATCCGACACCCATCCCCAAGCGGAAGAAATCGTTATCTTTAAGGGCGGCCCGTAGCATGAGTGAGAGTAAAGTCGCCCGGATTGCCCATGTTCTAATTTTACGAAACCAAGCGTGGTGAAGACGCCAAGCTTGGTTGTGTTGATGATAGAGCGGCATAGCGCAACTTGCGGTTTCTCGCAATGCACATGTTGGTGTGCGTATGGCTGCCGCAGCGTCATCCGGCAAGCCCGGGGGCCGTGATGACCCCCGGCGCCTGTCAGCCGATTGCAACGGCTTTGATGTCTTCGTCGATGAAGGGCAGGTATTGCTCAAAGTTCTCGGCAAACATCGCCACCAGCTTGTCGGCCTGCTTGTCGAACGCTTCCTGATCGTCCCAGGTGCGGCGCGGCTCCAGCAGAACTTCGGGCACACCCGGAACGGTAACGGGGACGTCAAAGCCGAAATTGGCGTCTTTCCGGAACTCGGTATCGGCAAGTGAGCCTTCCAGCGCTGCAGTCAGCAGGGCGCGCGTGGCTTTGATCGGCATCCGGTTGCCAACGCCGTAGGCTCCGCCTGTCCAGCCGGTATTCACCAGCCAGCAGGTTGCGCCATGCTGGGCGATCTTTTCGCGCAGCAGGTTGCCATACACTTCGGGGCGGCGCGGCATGAAAGGTGCGCCAAAGCAGGTCGAAAAGGTCGGCTGCGGCTCGGTCACGCCCCGTTCGGTTCCGGCCACTTTCGAGGTGAAGCCAGACAGGAAGTGATACATCGCCTGGGCAGGCGTCAGCCGCGCGATCGGGGGCAGAACGCCAAACGCATCGCAGGTCAGCATGATGATGTTCTTGGGATGCCCACCCAACGCGGTGTCCGACGCGTTCGAGATATAGTCGAGCGGATAGGCGCAGCGCATATTGGCGGTCAGCGAGTCATCATCGAAGTCGAGCTCTTTGGTTTCGGGGTCAAACACCATGTTCTCGATGATGGTGCCGAATTTCGTGGTCGTTGCATAAATCTCGGGTTCGGCCTCGGGGTCGAGATTGATGGTTTTGGCGTAGCAGCCCCCTTCGAAATTGAAGGTCCCGCGCTTTGACCAGCCATGTTCATCATCCCCGATCAGGATGCGGGCAGGGTCTGCGGAAAGGGTAGTTTTTCCGGTGCCCGACAGGCCGAAGAACACGGCTGTATCAACCGGATTGCCCACAGCATGGTTTGCCGAACAGTGCATCGGCATCACGCCTTTTTCCGGCAACATATAATTCAGCAATGTAAAGACAGATTTCTTGTTCTCACCAGCATATTCGCTGCCGCCGATCAGGATCAGCTTGCGGTCGAAGTTCAGGGCAATCACTGTCTCGCTGCGACATCCGTGTCTGGCGGGGTCGGCCTGAAAGCTTGGGCAGTTGATGATGGTAAAATCAGCGGTGAACGTATCCAGATCCCGACGCTCGGGTCGGCGCAGCATGTGGCGAATGAACAGGTTGTGCCAGGCCAGTTCGGTCACCATGCGCACATTGATCGAGTGGCCAGGCTCGGCCCCGCCCATGAGGTCCTGCACGAAATAGTCGCGCCCCTTCATGTGGGCAAGCATGTCGTTGTAAAGCCTGTCGAACCCTTCGGGGCTCATCCCGGCGTTGTTTTCCCACCAGATGCTGTCGGCGACGCTGTCGGTTTTGACGACATGCTTGTCCTTGGGCGAACGGCCGGTGAATTTACCGGTGGCGACCAGAAAGGTGCCGCCATTACCCAGAGTACCTTCGCCACGCCTCAATGCCTGTTCGATCAACGCCGGCTCGATAAGGTTGTAATAGACATTGCCCAGACCCTCGATGCCCTGATCTTCGAGGCGGAATTGCGGGTTAACCCGTCCAGATGTCATGTTTGTATTCTCCTGTGGCGGCGCTGTGACGATAGGGTCCTGTGCGCCAATGGGGCAGATGCCGGGCAAAACCCGGGGGTCAGACGCCTATTATCACGCTCCTTCAGCGCGTGAACAGGATGGCTTGACGGAGTTAGCGCAACCAGCCTCAGATTTAATGCGATCCCAACCGCTTGCCCTAATTCAAGGCGACAATTTGAGGGCAGCAAGGCAAATTTGCCGCATACCTGCCGCAAGAATGGCATGATTCGCAGTTACGGATTGATTCGGTGGCTCAAAACCGCCAACAATACCTTACAAAAAAGCGTATTATTGCGCGAGTGAGCAGGAATAGGGGTGAACCCGATGTCAAAGATTGCACTTGTGGACGACGACAGAAACATCCTGACGTCTGTGTCCATGACACTCGAAGCCGAAGGGTTCGAGGTTGAAACATATAATGATGGTCAGGCTGCGCTGGATGCGTTCAACAAAAAGCTGCCTGACATGGCTGTTCTGGATATCAAGATGCCGCGGATGGACGGCATGGACCTGTTGCAGAGATTGCGCCAGAAAACCCAGATGCCGGTGATTTTCCTGACCTCCAAAGACGATGAGATCGATGAGGTTCTGGGCCTGCGCATGGGCGCGGATGATTACGTCAAGAAGCCGTTTTCACAGCGTCTGCTGGTCGAACGCATCCGGGCGTTGTTACGTCGGCAGGAAGCAACCGAGGGTGACGTGGCAAACGTGGCCACCGGCGATGCCAAGGTTATGGAACGTGGCGAGTTGCGGATGGACCCGCTGCGTCATGCCGTAAGCTGGAAAGGCAACGATGTCTCGCTGACGGTAACGGAATTCCTGCTGTTGCAGGCACTGGCGCAGCGTCCCGGCTTTGTCAAAAGCCGCGATCAGTTGATGGATGTGGCCTATGATGATCAGGTCTATGTGGATGACCGTACCATCGACAGCCATATCAAGCGCCTGCGCAAGAAGATGCGCGCCGCCGATCCGGAGTTTTCGGCGATCGAAACACTTTACGGTATCGGGTATCGGTATAACGAAGAATAGTCGCGACCGGTTCTGAAGGGTAAAGAGGTCTCGTGCGCGATACTGAGCAAACCGACCAAGTGCACGACGCGGATGTCGTTCTTGGGGATGATTGGGTCATCCCCCAGGATGCTGAGTCTGCCGAGCTGCGCGCAAAGCGTTCGCGGCGCAACCTGTTCACGCTGCGCCATTCACCTTTGGCGCGTCGGATCATCACCTTTAATCTGATTGCTCTGGTCCTTCTTGTGGCCGGGTTGCTGTATCTGGACGATACGCGCAAACAGCGGGTGCAGCAGACGGCCCAGAATCTGGCCGGTGATGCGCAGCTTGTCAGCAACGTGTTTGAAACCCAGCTGCGGCAGCCAGTCGCCGGCGGTGCGGCAAGGCTGGACGTAAGCGATACCTTGTCCGGGCTGAGCCTGCCGGAAGGGGGCGAGGTTTTTGTTTATGACGGCACCGGTACGCTGATCGGCTGGACGCGCGGGGCGTTGGCTGAGGCTGAGATACCGGGCCTTCTGCGTCAGAATGCCGACACGACCACCGGAAGCACTCTGATCAGTGACGCGCTGAATGCGGTATGGAACGGGATATCTTCGATTTTCAGCAGTACCTCCGAAAGCGAGGCCCCAACTCTTGCGCAACGTGTTCAGGAAATGGTCCCGGCTTCGCTGAAGGGGGGCATACAGGTGCAGGCCGTGCAGGATCATCTGGCACGGACGGTGATTGTGGCGGTGGCTCCGATCACGCTGAACAACGCGCCGGTGGGTGCTGTAGCGATGGCGGGACCGGCGGGTGAGATCGATGCGCTGGCCCGCAAGGAGCAAGAGCGTATCCTGCAGATGTTTGTTGTTGCGCTGCTGGTCTCGATCGGTCTGAGCCTCGTTCTGGCCTCGACCATCGCCAATCCCCTTGCCGATCTGGCGGCTGCCGCAGAGATGGGTAAGGATCGTGGTGCAGGAGTGAACCCCGGGCGTATCCGTATCCCCGATCTCAGCGCGCGCCCCGATGAGATCGGCCAGCTCAGCCAGTCTTTGCGCGGTATGGTCACAGCGCTTTACAACCGGATTGATGCGAATGAACAATTCGCGGCGGATGTCGCGCATGAGATCAAGAACCCGCTTGCCAGCCTGCAATCTGCGGTTGGAACCATGCGCATGGTCAAACGTGATGATCAGCGTGAAAAGCTGTTGGGCGTGATCGAGCATGACGTGCGGCGGCTGGACCGGTTGGTCAGCGACATCTCGAACGCATCGCGGCTGGATGCGGAACTGGTGAAAGAAGAAGAGCAGCCTTTCGATCTGCTCAATCTGCTGGGTAATATTGGCCAGTTTCTGGGCGAGGATGCGCGCTCGAAAGGTATCGACTATATCACCGACCTGCCTTCTGATCCGATCGTGGTCAACGGGCTGGAGGCCCGTCTGGCACAGGTGTTTGTCAACCTGATCACCAACGCGATTTCGTTCTGTGAGGAAAGCGATGCAATCCGCGTCTGGGTCCGCCGCCGGGACAACCGCGTGCTTGTTGTGGTTGAAGACACCGGCCCGGGAATTCCGGATCAGGCCCTGACCAAGATTTTCAAACGGTTCTACTCCCACCGGCCCGAAGAGCATTTCGGCAACAATTCCGGCCTTGGGCTGGCAATTTCAAAGCAGATTGTCGAGGCGCATGGCGGCGTGATCTGGGCCGAGAATATCCGCCCGACCGAGGCCGATATCACCTCGGACCCGCTGGGCGCGCGGTTTGTTGTCGGGCTGCCTATCTAGGCCATGTGCGCGAACCCTCTCTCGGATACCACAGATAAAACAGAAGCTTGCGTTCACGGTACCTGCGTTGCAGTGCAGGAGGTGGGCGTGTTGATCACTGGCGCATCGGGGTCCGGTAAATCAGCGCTGGCGCTGCAGATGATGGCGTTGGGGGCCCGGCTTGTGAGTGACGACAGGGTTGAGTTGAAAGAGCACGAAGGTCATATCGTTGCGACCCCCGTTTCGCAAATCCGCAACCTGATCGAGGCGCGCGGGATTGGCCTGCTGCGCGCTGATGTGATGGGGTCTGTCCGATTGGCCTATGTGGTGGATCTGGACCACCCCGAACCGGCGCGCCTGCCCGAACCTGCAGAGGTTCGTGTCCTGAGGCAAACTGTTCCCTTGCTTCGCGCCGCCGGCACCCCCAATTTGGCGGCAGCACTGATGCAACTTGCGAAAATGGGGCGCGTAGCCCCGGAATGGCCAAATTGATGACAGCACAACGGCGCGTCGTTCTGGTAACAGGCCCCTCGGGCGCGGGGCGTTCGACCGCGATTCATGTGCTTGAAGACCTTGGTTTTGAAGCCATCGACAACCTGCCCATGGGTTTGCTGATCCGCCTGATCGACGGGTCAGAGCCGACAAGCCCGATGGCTTTGGGTATTGATGCCCGCAACCGTGATTTCTCGACCATTGGCTTCATCGAACTTGCTGTCAGGCTGGGCCGGATGGATCATGTTGACCTGACCATCCTCTATCTGGATTGCAGTGACGAGGTGCTGTTGCGCCGTTTCTCGGAAACCCGGCGCCGTCATCCGGTCGCCGTCGATGCCAGCCCGGAAACCGGGGTGCGGCAGGAAAAGGAGCTGTTGGCTCCGATCCGCGAAATCGCCGATACCCTGATCGACACCAGTATGCTGAATGTTCACCAGTTGCGCGACGAGGTCGAGCGGTGGTTCGCCCCCAAAGGCGGGCGGCATCTTGCGGTGTCGATCGAATCCTTCTCGTACAAGCGAGGCCTGCCGCGCGGGCTGGACATGGTGTTTGACTGCCGGTTTCTGGCCAACCCCTATTGGCGGCCCGAGTTGCGCGCAGCTGATGGCCGAAATGCCGACGTGGCGACCTATGTGCAATCGGATGCAAACTACGCAGGTTTCTTTGACCGGGTCGTGGATCTGTTGATGGAACTGCTTCCCGCCTTTCGGGAGGAAGGCAAAACTCATCTGTCGGTTGCGTTTGGATGTACCGGGGGGCAACACCGCTCGGTCGCTGTGGCCGAGGCTGTTGCAAAGGCTCTTGCAGAAGGGGGCCAGCAGGTGGCAATTAGACACCGCGAAATGGAACGACGTGCATTGAATGTGAGGCCGGGGTGATCGGGATCGTAATTGTTGCACATGGTGGGTTGGCGCAGGAGTATCTGTCGGCCACGCAGCATGTGGTGGGTAAGCAGCCCGGGCTGGTGGCAGTCCCGATCGAAGCGGATCACGATCGCGAGGAAAAACAGGCCGAGATTTGCCGCGCCGCTGACGGGGTTGATATGGGCGGGGGCGTTGTTGTCGTCACCGATCTGTTTGGCGGCAGCCCGTCGAATCTCAGCTTGCGGGCCTGTGCGCCGCAGGATCGGCGAATCCTTTACGGGGCGAATCTGCCGATGCTGATCAAACTGGCCAAAAGCCGCCACTTGCCACTGGCCGAAGCTGTGTCGCTGGCGCTGGAAGCCGGGCGAAAATACATCAATGCGCAGAATGTGACGCTGGATTGAAACCGGACTGATTGAAATGACCAACAAAAGTTTGAAAATAATAAATGAAAAGGGCCTGCACGCCCGCGCATCAGCCAAGCTGGTCGAGGTGGTCGAGGGCTTCGATGCGCGCGCCGAGGTCTCGCGCGACGGGCTTTCTGCTTCAGGTGACAGTATCATGGGTCTTTTGATGTTGGCAGCGTCGCGCGGAACCACTATTGACGTCGAGACGTCTGGCCCGGATGCTGAGGCGTTGGCAGACGCTTTGGAAACCCTTGTGAACGATAAGTTCGGAGAGGGGTTCTGACTTCGCAGCTGCCGCGACACTTAGGACGGAAAGACCAGGCAATTGGCGGAAACTGCGCACGATACCAAGACAAGCCCCGTAGTGGATCATGACACCGATCAGGGTGAAATCTACGACCGCCGGACGTTGACCTACGCCAACTCGTTTGACGATGCCTGGACGTCTACGGCCATCCGCGCCATTGAATGGTGTACCGGCAAGCTGACCATCCTGCGCATGGTCAACAAGTTCGAAAAACAAAACGAACATTACCGGGGTCAGAAATTCTGGGGCGGCGCGCTCAGGACGATGGGGATTCATCTGACCACGCCGGATGAACAGATCGCGCGGATTCCCAAAGAGGGCCCGGTGGTTGTCGTCGCCAATCATCCGCATGGCATGGTGGACGGTATGATCCTGGCCGAACTGATCGGCCGGACCCGCAATGATTACCGCATCCTGACCCGTTCGGTTCTGACCGGCCTGGACGAAGCGGCAACCTCCTTCATGATCCCGGTTCCCTTCCCGCACGATCCCGAAGCGCAGGCCAAGATGCTTGAGATGCGAAGCAAATCCATGAAACACCTCGCCGATGGCGGGGTTGTGGCCCTGTTTCCTTCAGGCGTTGTGATGTCATCCGATAACTGGTTCGGGCCCGCGGTGGAACAGGAATGGAATGTCTTTACAGCGAAGATGATCCGCCGGTCAGGGGCCAGGGTTGTGCCGATCTTCTTCCCTGGCAGCAACTCGCGCTGGTATCAGATCGCCAACCGCCTGTCGCCGATCCTGCGGCAAGGGCTGCTCCTGCATGAGATCGTCCGCTCTTGCAACAAACCGCAATCTCCGGTCATCGGCGACCCAATTTCAGATGAAGACATGAGCTTGCTGGAACGCGATCCGCGCGGCTTCATGACCTGGCTCAGAAGCCACACAATGGCGCTGGGCCAGAAACCAAAACCCTGATCCGCCCCTTCATCTGGCTAAAAATATCCCGGGAGTGAATTGAGCCGCAGGCTCAAGAGAGGGCTGGCCCTCTCAAGGCGCTACCGCGTCGGCACGGGCACTTCGCCGCGATAGTCGTAAAACCCACGCTGGGTCTTGCGGCCCAACCACCCGGCCTCAACATATTTTGTCAGCAAAGGGCAAGGCCGATACTTGGTATCGGCCAACCCATCATGCAACACATTCATAATCGCCAGACAGGTATCCAGCCCGATAAAGTCGGCCAGTTCCAGTGGCCCCATAGGGTGATTGGCACCCAGCTTCATCGACTGGTCAATCGACTGCACATTCCCGACACCCTCATAAAGCGTATAGACCGCCTCGTTGATCATCGGCATCAGGATACGATTGACGATAAAGGCCGGGAAATCCTCGGCGCTGGCCGAGGTTTTGCCGAGCCGATCAACCACGGCCTTGCAGGCACTAAAGGTCGCTTCATCCGTCGCGATACCCCGGATCAATTCCACCAGTTGCATCACCGGAACGGGGTTCATGAAATGGAACCCCATAAAACGTTCAGGCCGGTCAGTGCCGCTGGCCAGACGGGTGATTGAAATCGATGACGTGTTCGATGTCAGGATTGTATGAGGCTGCAAATGCGGCAGCAGATCCTCAAAGATGGCCTGCTTGACGGTTTCACGCTCGGTTGCGGCCTCGATGACCAGATCGGTCTGCCCCAGATCGGGCAGATTCAACGTGGTCGTGATCCGCCCCAACGCCGCTTTCAAAGCGTCATCAGTAATTTTACCACGAGAAGCCTGCCGCACCAGATTGGTCTCGATCGTCGCCAGTGCGCTGTCCAAAGCGTCCTGGCTGATGTCAGTGAGCAGAACATCGTACTCTGCCAGCGCCATCACATGAGCAATCCCGTTGCCCATCTGTCCAGCGCCAATCACTCCGACTGATTTTACGTCCATGTTCCGATGCCCTTATTCGCAGGATATGGCGACATTATCGGCAGTTCCACACGGGCGGCAAGGGGATCGGACTGGTCAAATTCGCTTCAAATGCGCGCATTAGGGATTTCGCAAGACCTGAGGCGGCAAAATGACCATCGGGTGAAAAACTGGGTGAGTGTGATGAGCTACCAAGCGATCAATGCGGGGTTGCCCGCCGATAACATGTGCAACTACGGGAGATCGAAACTGCGGTTTCGCGGCCCGAAACGAGCGTTAAGCAGCCCCTATCTGGCTTGTCTGGGCGGGGAAGAAACCTTTGGCCGATTCGTAGATACACCCTTTCCCGCGGCGTTGGAGTGTCGTCTTGATCGCCGGTGTATCAATTTGGGAAGCCTGTTCAGCGGCGGTGAAGCGCTGACGCAGGATGCGGACCTGCTGGAGATTGCAAATCGATCAGAGATTTGTGTTCTGCAGGTGCCCGGTTTGCTGGGTCAATCCAACCGGTTTTACCGCGTGCATCCCCGCCGCAACGACCGGGTCATCGCACCTACCCAAGATCTGGTTGCGCTTTACCCCGAAGAGGATTTCACGGAAATCCATTTCGTGCGCCACCTGATGGCGCGTTTACGGGAACATTCGGATGACCGGTTCGCCGAGATCGTACAGGAATTACGCCGAGTCTGGCTGGATAATTTCGTCACATTTCTCAAAAGGGTCGATTCGCCGGTCGTACTGTTGGCCCTGAATGTGGATGAGGGAAAGCAAGGATCGATATCCGATAATCCGATTTCGATCGGGTTGACGCTGACCGAGGCGCTCAGGCCATATTGCGCAGCCATCATCACGTTGAATGTTCAGGTTTCCGGTGTCTCGGACGAACTTGAAGACATGTTGTTTGGCACCTTGCAGCAGCCAATTGCCGAGCATGTGATCGGCCCGGCAACGCATAGGAAAATTGCAGACAGGCTGGCTTGTGCGATTAATGATCTGGGGCTCTAGCACGGGCAAAAAAGGCCCGCTGAGTGCGGGCCTTGCAAGATTTTTCGTCGAAAAATCTCAGCCTGGAATCAGCCGAGTTTTTCGGTGAGCTCCGGTACCGCCTGGAACAGGTCTGCAACCAGACCGAAGTCAGCAACCTGGAAGATCGGAGCTTCTTCGTCTTTGTTGATCGCAACGATGACTTTCGAGTCCTTCATGCCCGCAAGGTGCTGGATCGCACCCGAGATGCCGACCGCTACATAGAGGTCCGGCGCGACAACCTTGCCGGTCTGACCTACCTGCCAGTCATTTGGCGCATAACCCGAGTCAACTGCTGCGCGCGAGGCACCAACTGCCGCGCCCAGCTTGTCGGCGAGCGCTTCGATCAGTTTGAAATCTTCTTCCGAGCCAACACCGCGCCCGCCTGAGACCACAACGCCAGCCGAGGTCAGCTCAGGGCGGTCGCTTTCGGCCACCTTGTCCTCAACCCATTCAGACAGGCCGGGATTGTCGCCAACCGAGATGGTCTCGACAGTTGCCGAACCGCCTTCGCCTGCAGCGTCAAAGCTGGCGGTACGGATGGTGACAACCTTCTTGGCGTCGTTCGATTTCACGGTCTGGATCGCATTGCCTGCATAGATCGGACGCTCGAAGGTCGCGCCATCGACCACGCCGGACGCATCCGAGATCACCATCACGTCCAGCAAGGCCGCCACGCGTGGCATTACGTTCTTGGCGTCGGTGGTCGCAGGGGCCACGATATGTTCGTACCCATCGGCCAGACCCACGATCAGCGCTGCGGTCGATTCCGCCAAACGGTGACCCAGCGCGGCATCTTCAGCCACCAGAACCTTGGAGACACCATCGATCTTTGCGGCAGCCTCACCGGCTGCGGCGGCAGACCCGCCTGCTGCCAGAACGGTCACATCACCCAGATCTTTTGCGGCGGTTACCGCCTTTGCGGTCGCATCCAGCGCCAATTCGCCGTTGTTCACCTCGGCAAGCAGAAGTACAGCCATTACACAGCCCCCGCTTCTTTGAGTTTCCCGACCAGCTCGTCCACCGAGCCCACGATGATACCGGCGGCCCGTGCCGGCGGTTCTTCGGTTTTGACCACCTCAAGACGCGGGGTGACATCGACGCCGTAATCAGCGGCAGTTTTCTCATCCAGCGGCTTTTTCTTCGCCTTCATGATGTTGGGCAGCGAGGCATAGCGCGGCTCGTTCAGGCGCAGGTCAACGGTCACGATGGTTGGCATCTTGACAGAAATGGTCTGCAGCCCGCCATCAACTTCGCGCGTGACCTTGGCGCTGTCGCCTTCGATGTCCAGCTCGGACGCGAAGGTGCCTTGTGACCAACCCAGCAGGGCTGACAGCATCTGGCCGGTGGCGTTCATGTCATTGTCGATCGCCTGCTTGCCTGCCAGAACGATGCCGGGCTGCTCTTCCTCGACCACTTTGGCCAGAATTTTGGCAACGGCCAGCGGTTCGATATCGGTGTGCACGTCATCGGCCGCCACAACCAGAATCGCGCGGTCAGCGCCCATTGCCAGCGCGGTGCGCAGAGTTTCCTGCGACTGCTTGACGCCGATGGAAACCACGACGATCTCGTCGGCTTTGCCAGCTTCTTTCAGGCGGATCGCCTCTTCTACGGCAATCTCGTCGAACGGGTTCATCGACATTTTGACATTGGCGAGATCAACACCGCTGCCATCCGCTTTGACGCGAACTTTCACGTTGTAGTCAATCACGCGCTTGACAGGCACAAGTACCTTCATTTTTGCGTAAGCTCCTTACAAAAACGGCAAGCCGCGCAGCGACTCCACCAATGCTCTCGCTGGTTTAGATAGCGGCTCATGATGCGCTGCAACAGACCAAAATCGTCACGTCATAGTTTCAGGACGTCGCGTTTTGTTATTTTTTCGGCAGGAAACGAAATTTCGTTTCCCCGCAAAGGTTGCCGTCAGCGGTTCGCGCCATCCTTCGGGCCGGGGCTTCGTCCTTCCAGTCGCTGCACTGTCCACCGGACAGTGCACCACTTTCAGCGGTTCGCGCCCGGAACCCAAAGCACATCATCCCGTCCGCCGTTATTGGCGCAGCGGGCGGCGACAAAGAACCAATCACTCAGACGGTTGAGGTATTTCACGGCCACCTCATTGACGGGCTCAAGATTGGTCAGCTCCACTGCCAGCCGCTCGGCCCGGCGTGACACGGTGCGGCAGATATGGAGCTGGGCAGCCAGACGGAATCCGCCGGGTAGGATGAAGCTGCGCAGCGGTTCCAGCGTTTCGTTCATCACGTCAATCTCTGCCTCAAGCCGATCAATCTGGGCGGCGACGATGCGCAGCGGGGGATAGTCGGCCTCGGCATCTTTTTCCATGTCGGGGCGGCAGAAATCTGCGCCGAGGTCGAACAGATCGTTTTGGATACGGGCCAGCGCCGCGTCGGTTTCGCCTTCAGCTTCGGTACGGGCCATGCCGACAAAGGCGTTCAATTCGTCCACCGTGCCATACGCCGTCACCCGACCGGAATATTTCGCAACCCGTTCGCCATTGCCCAGGGCTGTTTTGCCGTCATCGCCGGTGCGGGTGTAGATTTTGTTGAGGACGACCATCGGTTAAGCTCCTTGTCCGCGCAGATAGACATAGAGAACGATCAGGATTACGGCGATGAACTGGAACAGGATGCGCAGGCGCATCATTTTGTTGCTTTTCAAAGCGGCGTCCTTGCCGGGTTTTCCGAAATTGGCAATGCCCATTACCAGCACGGCAACCACGGCTGCCATCGCCAAAAGCAAAACGACCATCAAAAGGTCCATAAGGTCACCGTCCGCGTTTGTTGTCTCGATGGCTCTGATCTAGCCTTGATCGCGCCAAAAGCGAACGGGTAATTTCGCCTCAGATACGCGACAGGATGCGATCGATGGCCCGGGTTGGCAGGATTCGGCGCAGATATCCGGCGATATAGGTGGGGGTGGTCACGTAGTATCGGGCACGGGGGCGTTTGGCCTCGACCGCATGAGCCAGCTTGGCGGTGACCGCCGTGGCAGGCAGTTCGAACGTGTCGGGGCCCGAGGATTCATAGAGACGTTTGAGCAGCGTATCCTCGTATTTCTGCCGCAGGGCCGAGTTTTCCCAATCGATAAAACGTTCAAATAACGGAATCGCGTTTTCGCGGATTTTAGAGGTGACCGGGCCCGGCTCGATCAGGATGACTTTGATGCCAGAGCCCCTGAGTTCCAGTCGCAGTGTGTCTGACATCCCCTCGATAGCGTATTTGGTGGCAACATAAGCCCCGCGCCATGGAAACGCGACAAGGCCCAGAACGGACGAGTTCTGTACGATGCGCCCATGCCCTTGTGCACGCATGACGGGAATCACCTGCCGTGTCAGCTCATGCCAGCCAAAGACGTTGGTCTCAAAAATATGGCGCAACCCGTCTGTGGGAACGTCTTCAAGCGCACCGGGCAGCCCGTGCGCGCCATTGTTGAACAGCGCGTCCAGTGTGCCGCCAGTTGCGTCAAGAACCTCGGCCAAACCTGCGGTGATACTGGCCGCGTCAGTGTAATCGATTCGGGGGCTTTCAAAGCCCTGTGCCCGCAGCCGGTCGCAATCGCGTTGCTGTCTGCAAGATGCAAAGACACGCCAGCCGCGTGCACGCATGCCGTGTGCCGCGTCAAGGCCGATGCCCGACGAGCAGCCGGTAATAAGGATGGTTTTTTGCATGGTGATCCCGAAACTGAACCTCAGCCCATAGCTATTGTGCGGTTTCGGTCAGGACAATGACACAGTTGCGTCAGTTTGTTGGCTTCCGCACCAGTGATGCAGAAATCCAACCCACACGCTGATCGGGGAACAGGCGCAGGCGCAGCCAGCCGGTGCCCGAATCGCCCAGCACCTCGACCCGCTGGCCAATCGTGGCCTTGGCGATGACGGGATAGATTGTTCCCGGCCCGTCACGCATGTTGACGCGGGTGCCCGAGATTTCGCGGATGTCCTTTTCAGGCTCGACCTCTTGCGAGGCTGGCGTTACGTCATCCTGAGCGTCGGTGTCGACTTGCAGCAGGCCGGCAGCGCCCTCTTCCAGCGACGCCAGGGTAAAGCTGACCTCATTCTCGTCAAAGGCCGAGAATCGGGGCAGCGGATCGGTTGCGACTTGCGACAGAACAGCGGTCACATCATTTTCGATTTTGGGTTCAGGCTGAACGGGCGTGGGGGCTGTGCGCGCGGCGACATTGGTCACCAGATCCTGAGCGCGAGAGTTCGGGGCAGGGACTGGCTCGGGTTTTGGTGCAGAAGCTGTGCGAACGGGTTGCTCAGCGCGCGTACCGCGCGGTTCGAAATCGGGCCCTCCGCTCATCACGTAAAAGCTCCAGCCGAGCATGGCAAATGTGATAATTATAACGCGCGTCATGGCGCACCCCCAGGTAATCGTAACAACAAAAAGGCAGCAATCTTAATGGCAGAGAGCTTACCATAGATTGGCACCCGAGTCGAAAAACCGGGGAAATCCGGGGCTTGCCTCCCCGTGTTGCAAAAAGCGCGACTTGTCCCCAGCAAATTATGCGCCGGTTGCTTTACCCGCGCGCGCTTGCGTCGTATCACATCATATATGAACGACACGATCGACGACCCCAACATGGAGGCCCCTGACAATGGGGGCGAGATAGCCGAACCGCTGCGCCGCGCGATTGGTGAGCGTTATCTGACCTATGCGCTGTCCACCATCATGCACCGGGCGCTGCCCGATGCGCGCGATGGGCTGAAGCCGGTGCATCGGCGAATCCTCTATGCGATGCGTGAGTTGCGACTCAGCGCGACAGGGGGCTTCCGCAAGTCGGCGAAAATCTCTGGCGACGTGATGGGTAATTATCACCCCCACGGTGACGCCGCGATCTACGACGCGATGGCGCGTCTGGCGCAGGACTTCAACGTCCGCTACCCGCTGGTCGACGGGCAGGGGAATTTCGGCAATATCGACGGCGATAACCCGGCGGCCTCGCGCTATACCGAGGCGCGGATGACCATCGTGGCCGAGGCGCTGCTTGAGGGTCTGAACGAGGACGCCGTTGATTTCCGTGACAACTATGATGGCACGCTGACCGAGCCGGTCGTGCTGCCTGCGCAATTCCCGAACCTTTTGGCCAACGGGTCCAGCGGTATCGCGGTGGGGATGGCGACGAATATCCCGCCGCATAACATCTCGGAACTCTGCGATGCCTGCCTGCATCTGATCAAAACACCGGACGCGCGCGACGACACTTTGCTGAACTATGTCCCGGGCCCGGATTTCCCGACTGGCGGTGTCATCGTTGAACCGCCCGAGAACATCGCGCAGGCCTATCGCACCGGGCGCGGGTCGTTCCGTCTGCGTTGCAAATTCGAGGTCGAGGATCTGGGCCGCGGCCAATGGCAGATCGTGGTCACCGAGATCCCCTATCAGGTTCAGAAATCCAAGCTGATCGAAAAGATCGCCGAGCTGATCCAGACCAAGAAAATCCCGATCCTCGCTGATGTGCGTGACGAATCCGCCGATGACATCCGCCTGATCCTCGAACCACGCTCCAAGAACGTGGACCCCGAGGTGCTGATGGGGATGCTCTACCGCAACTCGGATCTTGAGGTGCGGTTCAGCCTGAACATGAATGTGCTGATTGACGGCGTGACCCCAAAGGTTTGCTCGATGAAGGAAGTGCTGCGCGCCTTCCTCGATCACCGGCAAGAGGTGCTGCTGCGCCGGTCGCGTCACCGGATGGCCAAGATTGACCACCGGCTGGAGGTGTTGGAGGGCTTTATCGTCGCCTTCCTGAACCTCGACCGTGTGATTGACATCATCCGCTACGACGATGATCCCAAAGCCGCGCTGATGCGCGAGGATTGGGGTATCGATCACGTCCGGGCCACCAGCGAGGCCGATTATGTCTCGCCCAAACCGGGTGAGGGCGAACTGTCTGAGGTGCAGGTCGATGCGATCCTCAACATGCGCCTGCGCAGCTTGCGCCGCCTGGAAGAGATGGAGCTGGTCCGCGAACGCGATGAATTGATGCTGGAACGCGCCAATCTTGAAGACCTGTTG
This sequence comes from Rhodobacteraceae bacterium KLH11, assembly GCA_000158135.1. Classification (GTDB taxonomy): domain Bacteria; phylum Pseudomonadota; class Alphaproteobacteria; order Rhodobacterales; family Rhodobacteraceae; genus Ruegeria. The sequence continues at coordinate 714,528 of DS999531.1, read as the reverse complement.
GCTGATCCGGCCCTGCAATGGGCGAAAATCGCCGAGCAGTTGAGAGAGACCAAGAAGACCTTCGGCAAAGACTATGAGGGCGGCGCGCGCCGGACCCAGTTCGCCGAAGCGGGGCAGGTCGAGGAAGTCCCGCTTGAGGCGATGATCGACCGCGAACCGATCACCGTTGTCTGCTCTCAGATGGGCTGGATTCGCGCCATGACCGGCCATATCGACCTGAAGCGCGAATTGAAGTTCAAGGACGGCGACGGCCCAAGGTTCATCTTTCACGCGGAAACAACCGACCGCCTGCTGGTCTTTGCCTCGAACGGACGGTTCTACACCGTCAGCGCTGCCAACCTGCCCGGCGGGCGCGGCATGGGCGAGCCTTTGCGCCTGATGGTCGATCTGCCGAACGAGGCGCAGATCATCGATATCCTGATCCACAAGCCGGGGCGCAAGCTGCTGGTGGCCTCGGATGCGGGCAACGGCTTTATGGTGCCCGAGGATGATGTGCTGGCCCAGACCCGCAACGGCAAGCAGGTGCTGAACGTCAAGGGCGGGGAAACCGCGATGATCTGCAAGCCGGTTGACGGGGACCACGTGGCCGTGGTCTCGCAAAACGGCAAGTTTCTGGTCTTCCCCACCAATGAACTGCCCGAGATGACCCGGGGCAAGGGCGTGCGTCTGCAAAAGTACAATATGGCGCGCGGGCGTCAGGGGACGCTGGAACTGGATGGCGGGCTGTCGGATATCACCACTTTCAACTGGGAAGAGGGCCTGAAATGGTCCATGGGCGGTGACAAAACCCGGCATGAGGCGGATATGACCCAATGGCTGGCCAAACGTGCGGGCGTCGGCAAAAAGGCGCCCTATGGCTTCCCGCGCGACTATAAGTTCTCGTGATCGCGGGTGGTCGCGGGTGAAATTCCGCTGATACGGCTTGGCACAACCGGTATCGGTGCGCTAGACCAAAGAAAAACAGGCCTATCGAGACGAGAGACATGTTGCGCATTCTGACCCTGATCACCGGATTGGCCCTGATGGGCGCGTGTACGCAAACGCAGGTATATGAAGAGCCCGAGTCGCTGGGCGAGTTCAAACTGCGCGTGAACTACGCCTTTGCCGACAAAGCTGTACAGGGGCCGGTGTCACGGGATGCAACCCCGGATGAATGGACGGCTGCGATTCAGAATGCGGTCGATATCCGGCTGGGCCGCTATGAGGGGGTGCAGGATTATGACATCGGCATCAGCCTCGAAGGGTATATGCTGGCCCCGCCCGGTATACCGGTGCTCTATAACCCCAAGAGCACTGCGATTGTTCTGGTGAATGTGTACGACGTGAACAAGAAAGAATTTCTGGCCAAGGGCAAGAAATTTCAGGTGCTGGAAGACACAACCGGCGGAAGCGCCTTCAAAGGGTCCGGTCATGAGCGCACAAAAGAAGAGCAAATGAGCGGGCTTGCCCTGAAAGTCGCCGACCGGGTTGAAGAGTGGCTGGCCGAAGAACATCAGGAAAATGGCTGGTTCGACAAGCGTCCGTTGCTGATCCAACCCCTTGACGCTGAAGTGGTCACGCAAAATCCGGCATCCTGATCCGCTTTTCCCTCAGGATGTGCTTGATTTTCGCCTTTGAACCAAATATCTCGCGCGCGCAGATGTAACCACGGGACCAAGGGTCCCCCAAATCGCAAAAGGGCGCCTGAGGAATGGCAAAGGAAAAGTTTGAGCGTACAAAACCGCACGTCAACATCGGCACGATTGGGCATGTTGACCACGGCAAGACGACGCTGACGGCAGCGATCACCAAGTATTTTGGTGACTTCAAAGCGTATGACCAGATCGACGGTGCGCCGGAAGAGAAAGCGCGCGGCATCACCATCTCGACCGCCCACGTGGAATACGAGACTGACAACCGCCACTATGCGCATGTTGACTGCCCCGGCCACGCCGACTACGTCAAGAACATGATCACCGGTGCGGCGCAGATGGACGGCGCTGTTCTGGTTGTGAACGCCGCGGACGGCCCGATGCCGCAAACGCGCGAGCACATCCTGCTGGGCCGCCAGGTTGGCATCCCGAAGATGGTCGTGTTCATGAACAAGGTTGACCAGGTTGACGACGAAGAGCTGCTGGAGCTGGTGGAAATGGAAATCCGCGAGCTGCTGTCTTCGTATGACTACCCCGGTGATGATGTTCCGATCATCGCAGGTTCGGCTCTGGCCGCGATGGAAGGCAACAACCCTGAGATCGGCGAAGAGAAGATCAAGGAACTGATGGCGGCTGTTGATGACTACATCGACACCCCTGAGCGTGAAGTTGACAAGCCGTTCCTGATGCCTGTGGAAGACGTGTTCTCGATCTCGGGCCGTGGTACCGTTGTTACGGGTCGTGTTGAGCGTGGCGTGATCAATGT
>DS999531.1:640794-711547 GCA_000158135.1 Rhodobacteraceae bacterium KLH11 | reverse complement strand
TTCATCTCCAGCAAGGAGTTGAACTAACGCCAGGTTAACGTAGTAGTTGTTTCTGCCTCAACGATTTTCGCGACGGGTAATTCCTCATCTGCTGTTAGTTTCTCAAGATAGCTCGTCGCTGTTGGGCGCGAGACGTTCAACTCCCGCATAACGAATTCAATTCTTGTGTAAGGATGCCGGAAAAGGTTGTTAACGAGATCTTGGGAGTAGATTTTTTCGTGGTTTTTTCGAATATGGTGCTTGAAGAAGGCCATGTTGTGTCGGATACCTTCAATAAGCTCCAGAGTAACTTGTGACGTCTCCGTTACCACATCAAGAATATATACAATCCAGTCTTCCCAGCTCCCAGTTTCACGTACCTCTTGCAGCAAGCGATAGTAGTCCGCTTTGGTACGGTTGATTCCCCTGCTCATATAAAGAATGGGAATTCTTAAGAGGTTTTCCTTCGTCAAATAGAGGACATTAAGCATCCTTCCTAAACGTCCGTTCCCGTCAGGATATGGATGAATGCTTTCGAATTGGTGGTGTATAATTGCCATTCGAATGAGTGGGTCAAGATCCGACTCGGTGTTAATGTAGGATTCTAGTTCTGCCATTTGCGTTTCGATGGCTTGGGCATCTTGCGTTGGCACATATACTGTTTTCCCTGCGTTGTTCTGAAGTGCGGTTCCCGGAGTTTTTCGAAAGCCGTCGTCACGATTTTTCAGAAGCTGGAACATCTCAGTTAAAGTGCGATTTGTAATGAGGCCGGTTTCGCACAAGCGCTCAAACCCCAGACGTAATGCATCACGGTATACGGCAACTTCTTTCGAAGGCCCGCTGAGTGCTCTGTCCCGATCCAGTCCTCCTCTGAAGAGTTCATCGTTAGTGGTCACGATGTTCTCAATCTCCGAACTGTCTTTTGCTTCTTGAAGAGAAAGCGTGTCGATTAGTATGCCTTGGTTTGGAATAACCTGAGCAAGTCCTTTGACTTCGGCCAAGCTTCGTGTGGCTGCCGTAAGCGCTTTGAGAATCGGTAGAGTATCGAAGTCAAAGTCAGGCGGTAGGTTTGGGATATTGTAAGTTTGTTTGAGCATTGTGATCTACATGTAAAGAAAACGCAGAAAACTTTGCATGTTGGAAGGGATGTGTAAAGTAAAGGAATCTTTTTTTGCAATGCGCACCAAGTCGAAGACAACGAGTCTTGCCAAACCCCACCAACCCCACTAATACGCGCGAGTTCTCGATAAGAACATCAAGGCGGGGTGATTCCCGCCTTTTGGGTTCGATGAGGGTTGGCGATGCGCGCTTGTCCTCCTCTCAACCTCAACGCCTGATAAAAGGCTGTATCTATGCAAAGCCAAAACATCCGTATTCGGCTGAAGGCATTTGACTATCGCGTTCTGGATGCCAGCACGCAAGAGATCGTCAACACTGCCAAGCGGACCGGCGCGAACGTGCGCGGCCCGATCCCGCTGCCGAACAAGATTGAGAAGTTCACGGTTCTCCGTGGCCCTCACGTTGACAAGAAATCCCGCGACCAGTTCGAGATCCGCACGCACAAGCGTCTGCTCGATATCGTTGATCCGACCCCCCAGACCGTTGACGCGCTGATGAAGCTCGACCTCGCTGCTGGTGTGGACGTCGAGATCAAGCTGCAGTCGTAAGATCGGAGGGTATTATTCATGCGCTCTGGTATTATCGCAAAAAAAGTCGGCATGACCCGCCTGTTCATGGAAGACGGCAAGCAGATCCCTGTAACCGTTCTTCATCTGGACAACCTGCAGGTCGTTGCACAGCGTACCGCTGACAAAGACGGCTACACCGCCGTTCAGCTGGGCGCCGGTGCTGCCAAGGCAAAACGCACCTCGAAAGCCATGCGCGGTCACTATGCCGCTGCCAAGGTTGAGCCCAAGCGTAAGCTGGCCGAGTTCCGCGTCTCCGAAGATGGCCTGATCGATGTGGGTGCCGAGATTTCGGCAGAACACTTCCTGGAAGGTCAGAAAGTTGACGTTTCGGGTACCTCGATCGGTAAAGGCTTTGCCGGTGCAATGAAGCGCTGGAACTTCGGTGGTCTGCGCGCCTCGCACGGTGTTTCGATCAGCCATCGTTCGCACGGCTCAACGGGTCAGTGTCAGGACCCGGGCAAGGTGTTCAAAGGCAAGAAGATGGCCGGTCACATGGGTGCTGCCCGTGTCACCACCCAGAATCTGGAAGTTGTCAAAACCGACGCCGACCGGAACCTGGTCTTCATCAAAGGCGCCGTTCCTGGACCGAAATCGGGCTGGGTCACCGTCAAGGACGCCGTGAAGAAGAAAGCACCGGAAGGCCTGCCTTTCCCGGCTGCTGTGAAATCGGCTGCAACTGAAGCACCTGCGGAAGAAGCACCCGCGGAAGGTGGTGAAGCATGAAACTTGATGTAATCAAACTGGACGGCGGCAAAGCCGGCGACATCGAGCTGAACGCCGATCTGTTCGGTCTAGAGCCGCGTGCGGACATCCTGCACCGCGTGGTCCGTTGGCAGCGCAACAACGCGCAGGCTGGCACTCACAAGGTCAAGACCCGCTCGGAAACCAGCTACTCGACCAAGAAGATCTATCGCCAGAAGGGCACCGGTGGCGCACGCCATGGTGACCGCAACGCGCCGATCTTCCGTGGTGGTGGTATCTACAAAGGCCCCGTCGTGCGTTCGCATGGTCATGACCTGCCGAAGAAGTTCCGGAAGCTTGGCCTGCGCCACGCTCTGTCGGCCAAAGCCAAAGCAGGTGAGCTGGTCGTGATCGAGAACGCCGAAGCCGAAGGCAAGACCGCCGCTCTGGCCAAACAGGTTGCAAACCTAGGCTGGAAACGTGCTCTGGTCATCGACGGCGCGACCGTGAACGAAGGGTTCCTGAAAGCGTCCAAGAACATCGAAGGTCTGGATATCCTGCCGTCGATGGGCGCAAACGTCTATGACATCCTCAAGCGTGACACTCTGGTGCTCACCAAAGCGGCTGTCGAAGCACTGGAGGCTCGTCTGAAATGAGCGCGAAGGCAGAACATTACGACGTGATCCGTAAGCCGATCATTACTGAGAAGTCGACCATGGCATCTGAGAATGGCGCGGTTGTCTTTGAAGTGGCGATCGACAGCAACAAGCCGCAGATCAAAGAGGCCGTTGAGGCGTTGTTTGGTGTGAAGGTCAAAGCGGTGAACACCACCGTGACCAAAGGCAAGGTCAAGCGGTTCCGCGGCCAGCTGGGTCGTCGGAAAGACGTCAAAAAAGCATATGTGACCCTGGAAGAGGGGAACACCATCGACGTGTCCACCGGTCTCTGATCGGTACAGTTGTTGGAACGATTTGAAGGCCCCCGCGAAAGCGGGGGTTTTTTCTTTAGCAGCGACACAGAAAATTGAGCGCGAAACAATCGTGTTTGGCATAAATCGCTTGCTAAGTCGGGTAGGTAGTTTATCCGGCTTTCAACAGACAAATAACATGGCAGGCGTATGACAAAACCCTCTCTCTCGACCCGGGAAAATCCGCATGTGACCGTCGCACGGGATTGGGTATCAACACTTGCCAAATACCGCGAGCCGAACCAATGGCGCAGTTCCTTTGAACTGGGTGTCAGTATTATCCCATTCTTTGCGCTTTGGGCGCTGTCCTGGATGTCACTTTCGGTCAGCTATTGGCTGGCGTTTGCGATTGCCGTTCTCAATGCGGCCTTCCTGCTGCGCCTGTTTGCGATTCAGCATGATTGCGGGCACGGGGCGTTTTTCAAGAACCGGGCGGTCAGTGACTGGGTTGGGCGGGTGATCGGTGTGCTTACCCTGACACCCTATGATGTCTGGCGTCGCACGCATTCCACTCATCACAACAGCTCGGGCAATCTGGATAAGCGGGGAATGGGTGATATCCACACTTTGACCGTCGCCGAGTACCAGTCAAAGACACCCATGAGCCGGTTCTGGTATCGCGTTTACCGCCACCCTGTCACTTTGTTTGGTCTTGGCCCCGGTTATCTGTTTCTGTTTCAGAACCGGCTCCCGCTGGGGTTGACGGACAGTGTCAGGTTCTGGATCAGCGCGATGGGCACAAATGTCGCCATTCTGGCCGCATTGACGGCGGTCTATTACTTTGGCGGGCTTATGCCGGTTCTGCTGATCTTTCTGCCCTCGACCCTGATCGCGGCTACGGCTGGGGTTTGGTTGTTTTATGTACAGCACCAGTTCGAGGATACGCATTGGGATGCGGACGAGGATTGGCAACTGCACGAGGCCGCGCTGCACGGAAGCTCGCATTACATCCTGCCGTCTGTGCTGCAATGGTTCAGTGCCAATATCGGCATCCACCATGTGCACCATCTGTACAGTCGCATCCCGTTCTATCGCCTGACCGAGGTGCTGCGCGATCATGATGAGTTGGCAAACAGCAATCGAATGACCATCCGCGAAAGCTTTGCCAATGCGCGGCTGCATCTGTGGGATGAAAATCACCGCCGCCTTTTGTCGTTCGCTGAGGCCCGCGCGCTTTACGGATGATGGGCGTCCTGTCTGGCCCGCCGCGCGCAGGCGGGAAGATGTCAGGGCAGCATATGCGACCCTGCAAGAGGGTAACACCAGCGACATATGCACGGGTCTCTGATCAGGCATGTCTTCAGAGATAAAGGCAAAGACTCCCGCGCAAGCGCGGATTTTTTGGGTGCGTTATCGCGTGGCTTTTAACCATGCGCATGGTCTGAAAGTTTTCAGGCTGGTTCGGATTGGTCGCGTTCCGCTTCGATGAAGGCCTGCCAACCGTCGGGGCCATCAAAGGCCCGCATCCTGTCGTGCAGCATGGGGCCGTAGATGGCCCACATGCGCTTTCGCAAGTCTCGGCCCTTGGCTGTGATCCTCAGAATCCTGCCGCGCCGGTCCCCGCCATGTTCGACAATTTCAATAAGCCCCTCCGCGGCGAGACGCTTGCTGAGATGGGACAGGTTCGATTGTTCGAAAATAGTGTCCTGAGCAAGCTCAAAGGGACGCAGCTGGCCCCCGTGCCGTTCAAGCGACCATAACATATCGTACCACTTCAACGGCGGAAAACCGGCTTGTTTCAGGGCGGCGCCGATATCCGTCTGGATGCGCCGGGTGGCGCGGTTCATCGCAATCCAGATGTCTGTTTCAAATGCTGTCGGTCGTTCGTTTCTCACAACTTTGTGTTCACTTTGATTCTGATTGTGGTTTTGATACAGTTCATTTAGATGAAAATTCATCTAACTTCCAGCACCTAATGAATGAGAGGAATACCACAATGACCTTCAAGTCTGTGATTGCTGCAGCTGCCTTGACCGTTTCCGCGACATCGGCCTTTGCGCAGACCTACAAAACCGATCAGGGGCATACCGAAGTCCGCTTTGGCTGGAGCCACGCAGGCGTCTCGACCCAGCATGGCGAATTCACCAAGGTTGACGGCGTGTTGGACCTGGACGCGGACAACGTAGAGGCATCGACCCTGAATGTGACGATTGATACGGACAGCCTGACTTCTGGTTTTGGGCCGCTGGATGATCACCTGAAATCTGCGGATTTCTTTGAGGTCGAAACCTATCCGGAAATCACGTTTGTCAGCACGGAAATCAAGCGAACCGGCGATACAACGGCAGATGTGACCGGCGATCTCACCATACATGGTGTGACCAAACCCGTGACCTTGAAAGCCACACTGACCCATCAGGGAGAGCACCCGCTGGGTGGTGCCCTTGAATACTATCAGGGCGATTGGGTGGCCTTCTCGGCGACGGGTGAGATTGATCACACGGAATTTGGTGTCGGGCCATTCTCGACCGGGCCGATTACGATCATGATCGACACCGAGATGAAGGCCGAGGGCTAAAGGGCAGGCAAAGTAAAATCGTTCGGTATCGACCGAACGATTTCTACCCGAATAGAAAAACCCCCGCCGGTTTCCCAGCGGGGGTATTTTTTTGCAAACGGGGTTGCCCCCGATCGCTTACCAGTCTTCGCGGATCACAACGCGGGTCTTGATCGGCAGCTTCATCGCGGCCAGGCGCAGGGCCTCGCGGGCGATGTCGTCATTGACGCCGTCGATCTCGAACATCACGCGGCCAGGCTTGACCTTGCAGGCCCAGCGGTCAACGGAACCTTTACCTTTACCCATACGAACTTCGATCGGCTTGGCCGTGACCGGAGTGTCGGGGAAGATGCGGATCCAGACACGACCCTGACGCTTCATGTGACGCGTCATGGCACGACGTGCAGCTTCGATCTGGCGTGCTGTTACACGCTCAGGCTCAAGAGCTTTCAGGCCGTAGGTGCCAAAGTTCAGATCAGAGCCGCCCTTGGCGAGACCCTTGATCCGGCCTTTGTGCATCTTGCGGAATTTAGTACGCTTTGGTTGAAGCATATCTTTCCCTCCTTAGCGACGACCGCCACCAGCACCACGAGGTGCAGGGCCGTCCTGGAGTTCCTGTGCTTTACGGTCACGTGCCTGCGGATCGTGCTCCATGATCTCACCTTTGAAGATCCAGACCTTGATCCCGATGATCCCGTAGGGGGTCATCGCTTCGGCATGTGCGTAATCGATGTCGGCACGCAGGGTGTGCAGAGGCACGCGGCCTTCGCGGTACCACTCGGTCCGTGCGATTTCGGCGCCGCCCAGACGACCAGCGACGTTCACCCGGATACCCAGGGCGCCCATGCGCATGGCGTTCTGAACCGACCGCTTCATCGCGCGGCGGAACGAGACACGACGTTCCAGCTGCTGAGCGATGGACTCGGCAACCAGCTGCGCGTCAAGCTCGGGCTTGCGCACTTCGACGATGTTCAGGTGCAGTTCGCTGTCGGTCATGCGCGCAAGCTTTTTGCGCAGAACTTCGATGTCTGCACCTTTCTTGCCGATGATGACACCGGGACGAGCCGTGTGGATCGTAACGCGGCACTTTTTGTGCGGACGTTCGATGATCACACGGGCAACACCGGCCTGCTTGCACTCTTTGTTGATGAACTCACGGATCTTGAGGTCTTCCAGCAGAAGATCACCGTAGTCCTTGGTGTCGGCGTACCAGCGGCTGTCCCAGGTGCGGTTGACCTGCAGGCGCATGCCGATCGGATTGACTTTATGACCCATTAGGCTTGCTCCTCAACTTGACGCACCTTGATGGTGATCTCCGAGAACGGCTTCAGGATTTTCCCGAAACGGCCACGGGCCCGCGGGCGACCGCGCTTCATGACCAGGTTCTTGCCAACCCAGGCTTCGGCGACGATCAGCTCGTCAACGTCCAGGTTGTGGTTGTTCTCGGCGTTGGCGATTGCGGACTGCAGGCACTTTTTGACGTCCTGCGCGACACGCTTGTTGCTGAAAGTCAGGTCGGTCAGAGCCTTCTCAACTTTCTTGCCGCGGATCATTTGCGCAACCAGGTTCAGTTTCTGCGGGCTGGTGCGAAGCATGCGCGTTTTCGCCATTGCTTCGTTTTCGGCCACGCGGCGGGGGTTCTTTTCCTTGCCCATGACTTACTTCCGCTTCGCTTTTTTGTCTGCGGCGTGACCGTAATAGGTGCGGGTCGGCGAGTATTCACCGAACTTCTGACCGATCATGTCTTCCGAGACGTTGACGGGGATATGCTTCTGGCCGTTGTACACACCAAAGGTCAGACCCACGAACTGGGGCAGAATGGTGGAACGACGCGACCAGATTTTGATGACTTCGTTGCGGCCCGACTCGCGCGCTGCTTCGGCTTTTTTCAGCACGTAAGCATCGACGAAAGGACCCTTCCAAACAGAGCGAGACATGAATTAACGCCCCTTCTTCTTGGCGTGCCGCGAGCGGATGATCAGCTTCTGGGACGCTTTGTTCTTGTTGCGGGTACGCTTACCCTTGGTGTCCTTACCCCACGGTGTAACCGGTGTACGGCCACCCGAGGTACGACCTTCACCACCACCGTGCGGGTGATCGATCGGGTTCATTGCAACACCACGAACCGACGGACGCACGCCCTTGTGGCGCATACGACCGGCTTTACCGAGGTTCTGGTTGCTGTTGTCGGGGTTGGACACGGCACCGACGGTGGCCATGCATTCCTGACGGACCATGCGCAGCTCGCCCGAGCTCAGGCGGATCTGAGCGTAGCCGCCATCGCGACCAACGAACTGAGCGTATGTACCGGCCGCACGTGCGATCTGACCGCCTTTGCCGGGCTTCATCTCGATATTGTGGACGATGGTACCGATGGGCATGCCCGAGAACGGCATTGCGTTGCCCGGCTTGATGTCGGCCTTGGCGGATGCCACAACTTTGTCACCAACAGCCAGACGCTGCGGAGCCAGGATATATGCCTGCTCGCCGTCTTCGTATTTTACCAGTGCGATGAATGCGGTCCGGTTCGGGTCATATTCGATCCGCTCGACGGTTGCCGCGACATCAAATTTATTCCGTTTGAAGTCAACGATCCGGTAGAGACGCTTTGCGCCACCGCCACGGCGGCGTGAAGTGATCCGTCCGGTGTTGTTCCGGCCGCCCGATTTGGTCAAACCCTCAGTGAGAGACTTGACCGGACGTCCTTTCCAAAGCTCCGAACGGTCGATCAGCACCAGCCCGCGCTGGCCCGGCGTCGTCGGCTTGTACGACTTGAGTGCCATGCTTTCTGTCTTCCGTTTAGCAAGTGCGAGGCGCTGCCCCGCTATGTGATAGGCCCCCGTAGGTGCCCGAGGTGAAGGGCCCCGAAGGTCCCCGGTTACAAATATCAGAGGCCCCGGAACGAATCCGAGGCCGCAAGATTGGGTGCATTTAGCAGTGTTGGAGGTGGGTGTCTATAGCTTTTCTAGACTTGCATGCATCGCCCACATTTGGCTGCACACATTGCGAAAAAAGTCGACGTCGCGCCAGGGCCCTCATAGCCTGTTCTAAGCGGAATGGGAGGGTAAAGTGATTCAGTTACGCAAAAAGGTTCTGGTCAAAGAAGTCATAACTGCCGACCAATTAGGGCAGCCCTGTGATCCAATCAGTCGCGTTGCAGTGCTGGCTGTGGTTCAGAACCCATTAGCTGGCAGGTTTTCAGAAGATTTGTCCGAGCTGTTTGAAATCGGTGGCACTCTGGGCGCGGAACTCGCGGCTGAGGCAGCTGCTCAACTGGATGGCGCACCCGCCTCGTATGGTAAAGCCGCGATTGTTGGAATGAATGGCGATCTTGAGCAGGGCGGGGCGATGATTCATCCCAAACTTGGCGCACCGATGCGTGCAGCGGTGGGTGGAGGTGAGGCGGTGATCCCCTCTAATGCCAAGCTCGGCGCGCCGGGGTGCGCGATTGATCTGCCATTGGGGCATAAGGACAACCCGTGGTCTTTCGATCATTTCGACACCATGACGCTGAGTATTCCGGATGCACCGAAACCGGATGAGATTGTCCTCTGTCTGGCTTATGCCGACGGTGGCCGCCCGATCCCGCGCTGTGGTAAGGGGCCGGTCAAAAGCTGAGGTCAACAAGGTCTGGCTTAGCTTTCGCGCTTGGGCTATTCCCGGCCCATGGCACAGATTGAATCACTTTTCGTTACCCGTCTCTATCGCGCTGCTTTGTCCGAGTTTGACCCCAAGGTTGATGCGCAGGAGTTGGAAAGTTCCTGCCTTGTCATCGCCGAGGATGACGAGGCTGGGCAGGAATGGTGCGAGGAAAACGGCTATCCCGGCTATACCAGCTATGCCTCGCTGACCGATCTGCCATGGCGTTTCCCGATCTTCGCCGATCTGGTCAAGGCGCTGGACCAGCACGTCGCGGCCTTTGCCAAGGATCTGGAGTTCGATCTGGGCGAGGGCGATCTGAAACTGGAGGACCTGTGGATCAACATCCTGCCCGAAGGTGGCATGCACTCCAGCCACCTGCACCCGCACAGCGTGATCTCGGGTACGACTTATGTGGCGATGCCTGAAGGGGCCAGTGCGTTGAAACTGGAAGATCCCCGCTCAGGCCGCATGATGGCTGCGCCGACGCGAGTGAAAGGCGGGCGGCGCGATTTGCAGCCGTTCATCTATATGAAGCCGCAGGTGGGCGATGTCCTGCTATGGGAAAGCTGGCTGCGCCACGAGGTGCCGATGAACATGGCCGAGGATGAGCGGATTTCGGTGAGTTTTAATTACAAGTGGGATTAGAAGAATTTAAGAAAGGCAAATGCAAGCATGAGCAGCAGAAAAGCGAAAGCCTGTGAAGAATTGAGGATGCAACCTCTTAGAATTGGTATCTCAACACGTGCACTGTTTGATCTTGAGGATGAACACAAGGTATTTGAGGAAGAAGGCGTTGCTGCATATGTGGATTTGCAGCTTAAACGTGAGAAAACGCCTATAGGGAAAGGGTCCGGCTTCCACGTCGTAGAAAGATTGCTGCGATTGAATGAAGATGGCGATAGGCTCTTTGTCGAAGTCATTCTAATGTCTCGCAATTCTCCCGATCTGTCGCTGAGGGCCTTCAATTCGATTGAAGAGTACGGCCTGAATGTGAAGCATGGAACCTTTACTAGTGGTCGCTCCTTGGGGCCATTTATTCCTTCATGGAAGATAGACCTGTTTCTTTCTAACGAGCCCACCGATGTTCAGGCCGCGATAAACGCCGGAGCTGCAGCGGCGAGATTGGGGGCGAAACCTGCTTCGGTTGTCGAGGATGGCGACCCTCAAGAAGTCAGGGTCGCATTCGACGGTGATGCTGTTGTGTTTAGCCCTGCTTCGGACATGGTGTTCAAAGAGCAAGGACTGGGCGCTTTCTTCGAGCATGAAAAAACTAACGCGCAAAACCCGATGGATTCCGGGCCATTTGGCAACTTTCTCAGAAAGCTATCGAGACTACGCGAAGTTCATTTGAACGACGAAGGAGTTAGTAAAGTACGGATCGCGATCGTGACGGCTCGCAATGCTCCGGCACATGCTCGTGTAATTCACACATTACGCGCTTGGGGCACACCGGCAGATGAGGCTCATTTCGTCGGAACTAATAGCAAGGCACCCATTCTTGACGCTATGAAAGCCCATATTTTCTTTGATGATCAGGAAAAGCATGTACTTGGCGCGTCTAAGGTCGTTCCTGCTGGCCACGTTCCAGGGCCACATGAGGCCGACGAGCCAATTATCCCTGCTGGATAGGTAGAGGATTGCAAGCTTCAGACTGATGCGGAGTTGTCAAAACTTCCTCTTGCCACCCACCCTCCAAACCCTTATACGGCGGCATCTTGCGATCTCCCGGCGTTGTCGGGCGATTCGTATGTCTATCATTCATCCACCAGGTCAAAGGTGACCCGTGTACGGGGCCTTCTGGTGTTTTGAGCAAAGGAAAAAGGCGATGAACGCCCAAGAACTGCGTGACAAGACCCCGGACCAGCTCCGCGAGGAACTGGCCAACCTGAAGAAAGAAAGCTTTAACCTGCGCTTTCAACAGGCCACCGGTCAGCTGGAAAACACAGCCGGTATCAAAGCGGCCCGCCGCAATGCTGCCCGCGTCAAAACCATTCTGAACGAAAAGGCCGCTGCTGCGGCATCCGAGGAGTAATCAGATGCCCAAGCGTATCCTGTCCGGCACCGTAACCAGCGACGCCAACGAACAGACCGTAACCGTATCCGTCGAGCGCCGCTTTACGCATCCGGTTCTGAAGAAAACCATCCGTAAGTCCAAGAAATACCGGGCTCACGATGAAAAGAACGCCTTCAAGGTCGGCGATACAGTCCGCATCATCGAATGCGCGCCGAAATCGAAGACGAAACGTTGGGAGGTTCTGGAGGCGTAAGCCCCCAAGACTTTTCCATTTGTCGAAACCCTGGGGGATTTAACAAGACCAGCCCCCACAGGTCGGGAGAAACCACATGATCCAGATGCAGACCAATCTGGATGTCGCTGACAACTCTGGCGCACGCCGAGTTCAGTGCATCAAGGTCCTGGGTGGTTCCAAGCGTAAATACGCCTCCGTCGGCGACATCATTGTCGTCTCGGTGAAGGAAGCCATCCCGCGCGGCCGCGTAAAGAAAGGGGACGTCCGCAAGGCCGTCGTCGTGCGCACCGCCAAGGAAGTCCGTCGCGAAGACGGCACCGCGATCCGTTTCGATCGCAACGCCGCCGTCATCCTGAACAACAACAACGAGCCAGTCGGTACCCGTATCTTTGGCCCCGTTGTTCGCGAATTGCGCGGCAAGAACTTCATGAAAATCATCTCGCTGGCTCCGGAGGTGCTGTAATCATGGCTGCTAAACTCCGCAAAGGCGACAAGGTCGTCGTGCTGGCCGGTAAGGACAAGGGCAAAGAGGGAACCATTACCTCGGTTGACCCCAAAGCCGGTAAAGCTGTTGTTGACGGCATCAACATCGCCATCCGCCACACCCGCCAGACCCAGAACAGCCAGGGTGGTCGCCTGCCTCAGGCAAACCCGATCGAGCTGTCGAACCTGGCTCTGCTGGACGCAAACGGTAAAGCAACCCGCGTTGGCTTCCGCATGGAAGGTGACAAGAAAGTGCGCTTTGCCAAGACCACGGGGGACGTGATCGATGCTTGATACCGCAACCTATACCCCGCGTCTGAAAGCTCAGTACGCTGAAACCATCCGTGCCGCTCTGAAAGAAGAGTTCGGTTACAAGAACGACATGCAGCTGCCCAAGCTGGAAAAAATCGTTCTGAATATCGGGTGTGGTGCAGAAGCTGTCAAAGATTCCAAGAAAGCCAAGTCGGCTGTTGCGGATCTGTCTGCGATTGCTGGTCAACAGGCTGTTGCGACGCTGGCGAAAAAGTCGATCGCGGGTTTCCGCGTCCGGGAAGATATGCCGCTGGGCGCGAAAGTGACCCTGCGCGGTGACCGGATGTACGAATTCCTGGACCGTCTGATCACCATTGCGATGCCGCGTATTCGTGACTTCCGCGGTGTGAAACCGTCTTTCGATGGTCGTGGCAACTTTGCCATGGGCATGAAAGAACACATCGTGTTCCCGGAAATCGACTTCGACAAGGTCGACGAGGTCTGGGGCCTGGATATCGTTATCACCACCACAGCGAAAACCGACGCTGAAGGTAAGGCACTGTTGAAAGCATTCAACATGCCCTTCAACGCCTGAGCGCCGGGAGGATTAAGACATGGCTAAAAAAGCAATGATCGAACGCGAGAAAAAGCGCGAACGCCTGGTGGCCAAATATGCCGCAAAGCGTGCCGAGCTGAAAGAAATCGCGAATGACGAGAGCAAGCCGATGGAAGAGCGTTTCAAAGCGCGTCTGAAACTGGCGAAACTGCCGCGCAACAGCTCGGCAACCCGTCTGCACAACCGTTGTCAGCTGACCGGTCGTCCCCACGCTTACTACCGTAAGCTGAAGGTCAGCCGTATCGCGCTGCGCGAGCTGGGTTCTGCTGGTCAGATCCCCGGCATGGTGAAATCGAGCTGGTAAGGGAGACATAGATATGAATGATCCTATCGGCGATATGCTCACCCGTATCCGCAACGCGCAAATGCGCGGCAAGTCCACCGTTTCCACCCCGGCGTCCAAGCTGCGCGGTTGGGTTCTGGACGTGCTGGCGGACGAAGGTTACATCCGTGGCTACGAGGCGACGACCGGTGAAAACGGTCATCCGGCCATCGAAATCAGCCTGAAATACTACGAAGGCACCCCTGTTATTCGCGAACTCAAGCGGGTCTCGAAACCCGGCCGTCGCGTATACATGGGCGTCAATGACATCCCGCAGGTCCGTCAGGGTCTGGGTGTGTCGATTGTCAGCACTCCGAAAGGTGTGATGTCGGACCAGAACGCTCGCTCCAACAATGTTGGCGGCGAAGTGCTCTGCACCGTCTTCTAGAGGGAGGTCTGCAATGTCTCGTATTGGTAAAAAACCGGTCGAGCTGCCCAGCGGCGTTTCCGCCTCTGTGTCCGGCCAGACCATCGAAGTGAAAGGTCCGAAAGGCACCCGCAGCTTCACCGCCACCGACGACGTTACGCTGTCGGTTGAAGACAACGTGGTCAAGATCGATCCCCGCGGCATGTCCAAGCGCGCGCGCCAGCAGTGGGGCATGAGCCGCACAATGGTCGCAAACCTGGTGACCGGTGTGACCGAAGGCTTCAAGAAAGAGCTGGAGATCCAGGGTGTTGGTTACCGGGCTCAGATGCAGGGCAATACCCTGAAGCTGAACCTGGGCTACAGCCATGATGTTGATTTCACTGCTCCGGAAGGTGTTACCATCACCGCGCCGAAGCAGACCGAGATCGTTGTGGAAGGTATCGACCAGCAGCAGGTGGGCGAAGTCGCGGCGAAAATCCGCGAATGGCGCCGCCCCGAGCCGTACAAAGGCAAGGGCATCCGCTATAAGGGCGAGTTCATCTTCCGCAAGGAAGGCAAGAAGAAGTAAGGACGCAAACAATGGCAAACAGCAAAAGAACCCTGTTTCTGAAGCGCCGCCTGCGCGTTCGGAACAAACTTCGCAAGGTCAACGCGGGTCGTCCGCGTCTGTCCGTACACCGTTCGAACAAGAACATCAGCGTTCAGCTGATCGACGACGTACGCGGCGTGACCCTGGCCTCGGCCTCGACCCTGGAAAAGATCTGGGTGTTGTTGGCAAGAACAACGTCGAAGCGGCCACCAAAGTGGGCGCGGCCATCGCCGAGCGTGCCAAGAAGGCAGGCGTCGAAGAGGCTTATTTCGATCGTGGTGGCTTCCTGTTCCACGGCAAGGTGAAGGCAGTTGCCGACGCCGCGCGTGAAGGTGGTCTGAAGATCTAAGACCTGCGGGTGGCTACACGGCCACCCCGATGATCCGGGAGCCTTGGCAATGCCGGGGCTCACTTGGATTGAACGAAACGGTGCGACAAGCGCCATATGAGAAAAGGGATGCCAAATGGCAGAACGTGAAAACCGTCGGGGCCGTGGCCGCGACCGTGAAGAAGCACCGGAATTTGCAGATCGTCTGGTCGCAATCAACCGCGTGTCGAAAACCGTAAAAGGTGGTAAGCGCTTTGGCTTCGCCGCTCTGGTGGTTGTCGGCGATCAGAAAGGTCGCGTCGGCTTTGGCAAAGGTAAAGCGAAAGAAGTACCTGAAGCCATCCGTAAGGCAACTGAGCAAGCCAAGCGTCAGATGATCCGCGTGCAACTGCGCGAAGGTCGGACCCTGCACCACGACATCGAGGGCCGTCATGGCGCTGGTAAAGTGGTTATGCGCACCGCACCTGAAGGTACTGGTATCATCGCCGGTGGTCCGATGCGTGCCGTGTTTGAAATGCTGGGCGTCAAAGACGTTGTGTCCAAGTCGCTGGGCTCGCAGAACCCGTACAACATGATCCGCGCCACCATCAACGGCCTGCAGAAAGAGCAGAGCCCGCGTTCGGTCGCACAGCGTCGTGGCAAAAAGGTTGCTGACATCCTGCCCAAGCGGGACGAAACACCTGCTGCCGAAGCGCCCGCTGAAGCAGAAGCATAAGCATAAGGAGAGCACGTCATGGCAAAAACCATCGTCGTCAAGCAGATCGGCTCGCCGATCCGCCGCCCCGCCGAACAGCGCGCAACCCTGATCGGTCTGGGCCTGAACAAGATGCATAAAACCCGTGAGCTGGAAGACACCCCTTCGGTTCGCGGCATGGTCAACAAGATCCCGCATCTGGTTGAGATCATCGAAGAACGCGGCTAAGCGCCCGCTTCAAAATACAAAGAACGCCTCCGGCCAGTGCCGGGGGCGTTTTTTTGTGGCTTTTGTCTGAAAAGCCCCGTGCCGTGGGCGATGTCAAAGCTGACCTGCCCACCGCACGAAGCGAAGTTTACGCGTCTCTCGGGGATCAGAACTCCGAGGATGTCAGCAGATCGACGACGTACATAACTGCGGTTTCGTCGGAATCATTCGTAACCCAGTGCGAGTCGCCCCGGCCGGATTGAAACACCTCGCCTTCAATCATGTCATACGGCACTTTGCAGTTGGATTCGTACACAGTGACCGTGCCATGTTTCATAACCGCAATCTCGGGGCGGTCATTATGGGAATGCAGTTTGACGACGGAGCGCGGCGGGAATGCGATTGTGCGCGCACGCATGTTCCACCCCTCGGCGGCAATTGTTTGATTGCTCAGATCCATGACCTGATAGATCGTGACATCGATTCCATCTGAACTTTCAGTAACGGGCGGGTTAACCATTGCGCCTTCCTGACCTTCCGGACAACCACCGGCAAAAGCCGTAGTTGCACCAAGGGTACTGATCAGTGTCAGGGTTGCCAAACTCTTCATGGGTATTTCCTTTTAGTCTGCACCTGGCGCATGCCCACGTCGCCTTGAATTCTCCCGCAGGGCGGCACCGGTCCGGTGTCACGCCTGCCGGGACGGACAATGCCTGCAATATTGACCAGATATCCGAGGTTTTCGATTGACCTCGCGGCAACGTGCGACGGTGCGAGCGTCAGAGCCGGAGTTGCAA
Organism: Rhodobacteraceae bacterium KLH11; assembly: GCA_000158135.1. Lineage (GTDB taxonomy): Bacteria > Pseudomonadota > Alphaproteobacteria > Rhodobacterales > Rhodobacteraceae > Ruegeria. The sequence goes on along the minus strand of DS999531.1, from coordinate 695,189 downwards.
CAAAACGATCTTGTGTTCTGCCGTGACAACCCGGACAGATAACCGAATGTCCGCCTGACTGCTGTTGTTGCTATTTGTTTTCCGCATACCGGCTAGACCAAAACCTGTGTTGTTGGCCTCAAGGTGGGACCCTATGTCGGCGCTGTCCAAATGTGGAAACAAAGTGACATCGGGGAATACGCCCCGATATTCGAAAGGAACAAAGATATGGCACATACAACAACACTGACACATGGCGGTTTTAGCCTGAGCGCCCGTATTGCAAATCTGATCGAGCGCGTGAAAGAAAACCACGCCCGGGTGAGCGAATACAACCGCACCTATGCCGAGCTTCAGCGGCTGACCAATCGCGAGCTGGATGATATCGGGGTCCGTCGCTGCGACATCGCGGATATCGCGCGTGAGCATGCCTACTGCGCGTAACACCTCAACCACTCACCGTCGAAGAGGCGCCGCTCCGGCGCCTCTTTTGGTTTTGGTGATGTGATTGAACAAACCTTGCAACTGAAGGCACAACGCTGTACAGCGCTCCGGTGGCATTATGCCCATGAGAATCAAAACCAAGAAATGCCGTGTCTGACCCATCACGCTTCGGGGTTATTTCCGGCGAAGGAGAAGCGATATGAAACTGCACGAATTGCGCGATAACCCAGGCGCGACCCCGAAACGGACCCGCGTTGGCCGCGGTCCCGGTTCCGGTAAAGGTAAAATGGGTGGCCGTGGTATCAAAGGTCAGAAATCCCGTTCGGGTGTGGCCATCAATGGCTACGAAGGCGGCCAGATGCCGCTGTATCAGCGCCTGCCCAAGCGTGGCTTCAACAAGCCGAACCGCAAGGAATTCGCCGTTATCAACCTGGGTCTGATCCAGAAATTCGTCGATGCCGGCAAGCTGGACGCCAAAGCTGCGATCACCGAAGATGCACTGGTTGCATCCGGTCTGGTGCGTCGCAAACTGGACGGTATCCGCGTTCTGGCCAAGGGCGAGATTAGCGCGAAAGTGAACCTGGAAGTGACCGGTGCTTCGAAATCTGCCGTCGAGGCGGTTGAGAAAGCGGGCGGTTCACTGAAAGTCACAAAAGCTGCTGCGGCAGAGTAAGCGCTTGTGAGCGGGCCAAGACCCGCTTACATAGACTTCAGAGTTTTCCAAGACGCCGCCCGAGCCGGAAAACGGTTCCGGGCGGTGTTTGCATAAGAGAGACCGATTTATGGTATCAGCAGCAGAACAAATGGCAGCCAACACAAGCTGGTCTGCCCTTGGCAAAGCCACCGATCTGCGCAACCGCATCCTGTTCACGCTGGGTTTGCTCATCGTTTATCGTCTGGGCACCTTCATCCCGGTACCGGGGATTGACGGGGCGGCACTGCGCGAGTTCATGGAACAGGCGGGGCAGGGCATCGGCGGCATGGTTTCGATGTTCACCGGCGGGGCGCTGGGGCGGATGGGTATCTTTGCCCTCGGCATCATGCCCTATATCTCGGCCTCGATCATCGTACAGCTGCTGACATCGATGGTTCCGGCGCTTGAGCAACTCAAGAAAGAGGGTGAGCAGGGGCGCAAGAAGATCAACCAGTACACCCGTTTCGGCACCGTGGCGCTGGCGACTGTTCAGGCCTATGGCCTGGCGGTTTCGCTGGAATCGGGCGATTTGGCCACCGATCCGGGCCTGTATTTCCGCATGTCGACCATGATTACTCTGGTTGGCGGCACCATGTTCCTGATGTGGCTGGGTGAGCAGATCACCGCACGCGGCATCGGTAACGGCATCTCTCTGATCATCTTCGTCGGCATCATTGCCGAGGTTCCGGCCGCTCTGGCGCAGTTCTTTGCCTCAGGCCGTTCGGGTGCCATCAGCCCGGCCGTAATCGTCGGTGTGATCGTGATGGTCATCGCCGTGATCACCTTTGTGGTGTTCATGGAGCGCGCCCTGCGCAAGATCCACATCCAATACCCGCGCCGTCAGGCCGGTATGAAAGTCTATGAAGGTGGCTCCAGCCACCTGCCGGTCAAAGTAAACCCGGCGGGCGTGATCCCGGCGATCTTTGCCAGCTCGCTGCTGCTGCTGCCGGTCACGATCTCGACCTTCTCGTCGGGGGCCACAAATGGCCCGGTGATGTCTTGGCTATTGGCCAATTTTGGCCCCGGGCAGCCGCTGTACCTGCTGTTCTTCGCCTCGATGATCGTGTTCTTCGCTTATTTCTATACGTTCAACGTGTCGTTCAAACCGGACGATGTGGCCGACAACCTGAAAAAGCAGAACGGTTTTGTGCCGGGTATCCGCCCGGGCAAGAAGACCTCGGAATATCTGGAATACGTGGTCAACCGCGTACTGGTTCTGGGTTCGGCCTATCTGGCGGCTGTCTGTCTGTTGCCGGAAATCCTGCGGGGTCAGTTCGCCATTCCATTCTATTTCGGGGGCACCTCGGTTCTGATTATCGTCTCTGTGACCATGGATACAATCCAACAGGTCCAGAGCCACCTGCTGGCGCATCAATACGAAGGGCTGATTGAAAAGTCCCAGCTGCGCGGCAAAGGTAAGAAACGCGGCAGAAAGGGAGCTGCTCGTCGATGAACATCATTCTTCTTGGCCCCCCGGGGGCCGGCAAGGGGACGCAGGCGCGCCACCTGGTCGAGACGCGCGGCATGGTCCAGCTGAGCACCGGCGACATGCTGCGCGAGGCCAAGGATAGCGGTACCGAGATGGGCAAGCGCGTGGCCGAGGTGATGGCCAAGGGCGAGCTGGTGACCGATGAGATCGTGATTGGCCTGATCCGCGAAAAGCTGGCGGCGGGTGCCGAGGGTGGTTTCATCTTTGACGGTTTCCCCCGCACTCTGGCGCAGGCCGATGCGTTGGGTGATCTGCTGGAAAGCACCGGCAACAGCCTGGATGCGGTGATCGAAATGGAGGTCGATGACACAGCGCTGGTTCAGCGTATCACGGCCCGTTCGACCTGCGGCGGGTGCGGCGAAGTCTACAACGACATCACCAAACCGATCCCGGCTGACGGCAAATGCACCAATTGCGGCAAGGAAAACGATTTCAAACGCCGCGCAGACGATAATGAGGAAAGCCTCAGGACGCGTCTGATGGAGTATTACAAGAAAACCTCTCCGTTGATTGGCTATTATTACGCCAAGGGTCAGCTCAGCAAGATCAACGGGCTGGGTGAGATCGAAGAGGTGCAACAGTCGATCGGGGCTGTATTGGGTTAAGGCGCGGCCTTACAACTGCCGTTTCAAATGATCGCTTGGTGTGTTTGGCCATGAGGGCGCACCGATGACATCTCCGCACTGACGCCACTGGGCGGCAATGTGCGGGCTTGCAAGTTTCGATCCAATCAGCAAGGCAGAGCCATGCCCGTTCTGCTGCTTCTGCTTGTCATCGGTGTTTTCACCTATTTTATCTGGCGGTCCCGGACCTCTTCGCTGACGCGTGATTGCAGATGGCGGCAGGATCGGAAAGAAGGCCTGTGGCGCTGTGCCTTTTGCGGTGCTGTGTCTGAGTCTGAGGGCGCGCCGAAAAACTGTCTGAAAGATCAGTCGGGGCGATAAGGGCTTTTCCGCTGCGGCGAACTGCGCCAGTCTTAGCCCATGACAGATTCGTTGAACTCACCTCACCCGCCTGCGGATGCCGCCGCCCGTCGCGCGATTGCGCCTGTTATCTGCTATCCCAATAATGGGTTGCCGCAGCCGGATCTTGCACGCTACCTGCATGCACGGCAAGGCGCGCAAAAAACCGGCGAGGTTCTGGTTCCGCCGCGCGATGCGCGCTGTTTTGAGGTGCCCGCAGGCCATTTCTTTCGCATCACCTCGGTCGAAGGTCCTCAGGTCGGTGACCTGAACATGTGGAACCTGCATGATCTGTCGGAACGGTTCTATTCGGGTAAAACCCGCGCTCTGCACGGTACGCACCTGTCGACGGGTGAACAGATGTGGTCGAGCTTTCCGCATATGCGCCCGATGGCAACTGTGGTCGCGGATACGCTGGGCTGGTACGGGATCGATGAATATGGCGGGTCGGTTCACGATGTGATCGGTACCCGGTGCGACCCTTATACGGGCAACCTGCTGTCGGGCACGCAATACCACCATTGTTGTCATTCGAATCTGACACGCGCGCTGGCTGATCATCAGGGCATCTCATTGGCCGAGGCTGAGCCTGCGGTACATGACGTGTTGAACGTCTTTATGTGTACTGGTTTCACGCGTGATACGGGGCAATATTTCATGAAGGCCTCGCCCGTGCGCCCGGGGGACTATCTTGAGTTCTTTGCCGAGATTGACCTTTTGGGCAATCTCAGCGCCTGTCCTGGCGGGGATTGCTCGTCCGAGCATTCATCGGATACCGCGCAGTGCCACCCTCTGCTGGTCGAAACCTTTGCCCCGGCTGAGGGCGCGTTGGAAGGGTGGAGCAGCCCGGCGCGCAACGGCTATGATGGCACGCACGGGCGTTAAATCAACGGGCCGGAAAGGCGGCTTCCAGCGCGATTTCGACCATATCGCCGAAGCTGCGCTCGCGCTCTGACGAGGGCAGAGCCTCACCGGTCAGGAGATGATCCGAGACGGTCAGAACAGCCAGCGCGCGGCATTTGTGGCGTGCGGCAAGGATATAAAGTTCGGCCGCTTCCATCTCGACCCCGAGGATGCCGTGGCGCACCATTTGTTCGTTCAGATCGGGGCGTTCGTCGTAGAACACATCTGATGAATAAATACCGCCCACATGGGTTGGCGTGCCCTTGGCCTGTGCGGCCATCGCTGCTGCTTGCAGCAGGCCCCAATCAGCGCAGGGGGCAAAGTTCATCTCTTTCATGATCCCGCGAGACGGGGTGCTGAGCGTGGTTGATGTCATCGCCAGAATGACATCGCGCAGTTTGACACTGTCTTGCATGCCGCCGCATGATCCGATGCGGATCAGGGTTCTGGCGCCGTAATCGCGGATCAGTTCATTCACGTAAATCGAAAGCGACGGCATTCCCATGCCGCTGCCCTGAATTGTCACGCGGTTTCCCTTCCAGTAGCCGGTAAAGCCCAGCATGCCGCGCACGTTGTTGACCTGCCTGACATCCTCCAAAAAAGTCTCGGCAGCCCATTTCGCGCGGTAAGGGTCACCGGGTAGCAGCACGGTTTCGGCAATGTCGCCTTTTTCGGCCCCAATGTGAATTGTCATTCTGGCGGGTATCCTTGCTTAAATTTCCAGATCGGAAATATCAGCCCCGGCTTTCAGCACGTCATGTACCCATTGCGGTTTACGGCCCCGGCCGGTCCAGGTTTGCGTGGGGTCGTTGGGGTTGCGATACTTCGCTGCTGCCTTGGGCCCTTTTGCTGACTTCGCAACATCTCCGGACAATTCAGACAGAGAAAACCCATATTCCGCTGCCGCATTTTCGGCAGCTTTCAATGCTTCTTTCCGTTCGCGTGTTTCAGCGCGTTTTAGCGCCTTTTCGACCTGACCGCGCAATTCGAGCAGCTCTTTACGCGACATTTTGTCAAAATCGATTGCCATTCTTTTCTCCATTCCTGCTATTTCCCGGTCAAATCATATTGGGAAATAAAAATATACTATCCTGTTTATTCCCTTTTTAAAGGAAATAGAAATGGATGTATTGGCAATACAGGTTTTTATTCAGCTGCGATTTCCTTTGGGTCGACCAATGTGATGATATCGCCCATGATTGCATTCAATTCAAAGTTTTTAGGCGTGTAGATTTCCGCCACGCCCATTTTGCGCAAAGCTGTCGCATCCTCGTCAGGGATGATCCCACCGACGATGACCGGGATATGGTCAAGACCGGCATCTTTCAGGCGGATCATCACGTCCTGCACCAGCGGCAAATGGCTGCCGGACAGGATCGAAAGGCCGATGACATGCGCATCGTCTTCACGGGCTGCATTCACGATCTCTTCAGGTGTGAGGCGAATGCCCTCATAGCTGATATCCATCCCGCAATCGCGCGCGCGGAATGCGATCTGCTCGGCTCCGTTTGAATGCCCGTCCAGGCCGGGCTTCCCAACCAGAAATTTCAACCGACGCCCCAGCTTGTCACTGACGGCATCAACGGCAGCGCGCAAATCCTCCAGGCCTTCGGTCTTGTTGGAAACCGAGCCCGACACTCCGGTGGGGCCGCGATAGGTGCCATAGGCTTTGCGCATTTCCTCGGCCCATTCACCTGTGGTGACACCGGCTTTGGCTGCTGCGATCGACGGGGTCATTACATTCGCCCCGGATTGCGCCGCCGCGCGCAGGTCCTGCAGCGCTGCTGCAACAGCTGCGTCATCGCGATCCGCGCGCCAGCTATTTAAACGCCCGATCTGTTCTTGCTCGACAGCCGGATCAACGACCATGATGCCACCGTCCTCGGTTTGCAGTGGCGAGGCTTCGCCCTCCGTCCATTTGTTCACACCGACGACGATGGTTTCATTGCGTTCAATCCGGTTCAGGCGTTCGGCGTTGGATTCAACCAGCCGGGATTTCATGTATTCAATCGAAGCCACAGCACCCCCCATCGATTCGAGGTTTGCCAATTCGGCGCGGGCACCTGCCTTGAGGTCTTCGACCTTGGTATCAACAACCGGATTGCCATCGAACAGATCGCCATATTCCAGCAAGTCGGTCTCATAGGCCAGGATCTGCTGCATCCGCATTGACCATTGCTGGTCCCATGGGCGCGGCAGGCCAAGGGCTTCGTTCCAGGCGGGCAGCTGAACAGCACGTGCGCGGGCTTTCTTTGAAAGCGTCACGGCCAGCATCTCGATCAGGATGCGATAAACGTTGTTTTCCGGCTGCTGTTCGGTCAAACCCAGCGAGTTTACCTGCACGCCGTATCGGAATCGGCGGAATTTGGGATCGTCGACCCCATATCGCTGTTGCAGGATTTCATCCCAAAGATCGACAAATGCGCGCATTTTGCACATTTCGGTAACAAAGCGGATGCCCGCGTTCACAAAGAACGAGATACGGCCACACAGCGCCGGGAAATCCTCGGCCGGTACGCGCGGGCGCAATTCATCCAGCACCGCGATTGCAGTCGCAAGGGCATAGGCCAGTTCTTGCTCGGGCGTCGCGCCGGCTTCTTGCAAGTGATAGGAACACACATTCATAGGGTTCCATTTCGGCACATTCGAATAGCAATACTCTGCCACATCCGCGATCATCTTCAGCGAGGGCTTGGGTGGGCAGACATAGGTGCCCCGGCTCAGATACTCCTTGATCAGATCATTCTGAACGGTGCCCTGCAGTTTTGAGATATCCGCGCCCTGTTCCTCGGCAACCGCAATATAAAGCGCCAACAGCCATGGGGCCGTCGCGTTGATCGTCATCGATGTGTTCATCTGTTCCAGTGGAATCTGGTCAAACAGCACCCGCATGTCGCCCAGATGACAGATCGGCACACCCACTTTGCCGACCTCGCCGCGTGCAAGAACGTGGTCGCTGTCATAGCCCGTTTGTGTCGGCAGATCGAAAGCCACAGACAGGCCGGTCTGACCCTTGGCCAGATTGGCCCGGTAAAGCGCGTTGGACGCCTGCGCCGTGGAATGCCCGGCATAGGTTCGGATCAGCCAGGGGCGGTCTTTCTGCGTCTGCGTCATCGGATAGGCCTCGCGGGTCGACGGGTAACAAAATTACGTTCAGTGGTGATAAATCGCAATTTATGACATAAGTCAATTCGCTGCGTCGCGGCATGATCCGATTTCTTCAGATTGTGAGCGGTCATGATTGATGGCACTGTGCACCCATGACCCAAACCGTGGAACTTCCGCTGTGGCTGTTTGTGCTGATCGTGCTGTTTGCCGCGGTCACTTTCGCTTCGCATTTTCTGTTCCCTTCTGTGCGTTGGTTTTTTCGCCGCAGGCTTGAGCGTGCGGTGGCGCGGCTGAACAAGCGCCTGCAGCGCCCGATACAGCCGTTCAAGCTGGCCGGTCGTCACGATATGATCCAGCGGTTGATCTATGATCCGCAGGTCAGCAAGGCGGTGCAGCAACATGCCAAGCAGGAAGGGGTGCCCGATGCGGTGGCGTCGGAAATAGCGCGCCGCTATGCGCGCGAGATCGCGCCATCCTTCTCGACAGTTGCCTATTTCAGCATCGCAATCCGTTTCGCACGGATGCTGAGCAATGCGTTCTACAATGTCCGGCTAAGCTATGAGGACAAGGCGGCGCTGGACAATATCGATCCGGAGGCAACGGTTATCTATGTCATGAACCACCGCAGCAACATGGATTACGTGCTGGTCACCTATCTGGCGGCAGATCATGCAACCCTGTCCTATGCGGTGGGCGAATGGGCGCGGGTCTGGCCGCTAAGCCGCCTGATCCGTGCGATGGGCGCCTATTTCATCCGGCGCAAATCGGGCAGCGATCTGTATCGCCAGGTGCTGGCCAGCTATGTGCGCCACGCGACCGAGGCTGGTGTGACGCAAGCCATGTTTCCCGAAGGTGGGCTCAGCCTGACGGGTAAACTGGGGCGGCCCAAGCTGGGGTTGCTGAAATACATTGTCGATGGTGCAGACCCGCAGGGGCGGGACGTGGTTTTTGTGCCGGTTGCGCTGAACTATGACCGGGTGCTTGAAGATACGGTTCTGACTGATGCGGCCAAAGACAGCGAACGACGTTTTCGCGCCCGGATCGGCGTGATCACCCGCTGGACCCTGAAACAGCTGTGGCGGCGCGTCGCGGGGCGCTACAAACGGTTCGGTATTGCGTCGGTGCGCTATGCAACCCCGATCTCTCTGTCTGAGTTCCGGGCCACGCATGAGCGTGATCTGATGACCGATCTGGCCCGCGAATTGATGCGCCGTATCGGGGCGGCGATCCCGTTTGCTCCGTTGCCTGCGGTCTGCCGCCTTATACAGCAAGAGGGCGAGATGCCCGAGGACAAGCTCAGAGCGCGACTGTTTGCTCTGGGGGGTGAGGCCATCGCGGGTGACGATGGCAGGGCTATCGACGATGCAATCAACCAATTGACCGAGCGGCGGATTTTGCTGCGCGAGAATGGAATATTGCGCCCATCGGGCGAGCGGCCAGAGTTGCTGGCCTATTACGCTGCCGCATCAGAACCTGTGTCGCGGCCCGAAAATGCTGCGACTGCAGAAGTCGATGCTGCATTTGCTGGGTCATAAAATTACAAAATCACCACTTAAAATAGTTGCAAAGTTGCGTGAAGGCCAATATTCCATCTGAGAACCGCCGCGATTCTGCGGCGCGGCAACGAATGTGATCAGAGGAGGCCAGCATGGCTCTGGACACCGAAAGCGGTATCGCGGCGTATGAGGCACCGGAAAAAGACCTCTATGAGATGGGTGAAATCCCTCCGATGGGATATGTGCCTAAACAGATGTATGCCTGGGCGATCCGGAAGGAACGCCATGGTGAGCCGGACACGGCCATGCAGCTTGAGGTTGTCGATGTGCCAAAGCTGGACAGCCACGAGGTGCTGGTTCTGGTGATGGCCGCTGGCGTGAACTATAACGGTGTCTGGGCGTCTCTGGGCAAGCCGATCAGCCCGTTTGACGGGCATGGTCAGCCATTCCATATCGCGGGTTCAGATGCGTCGGGTATCGTCTGGGCGGTGGGTGACAAGGTGCGTCGCTGGAAGGTGGGTGATGAGGTCGTGATCCACTGCAATCAGGATGACGGCGACGACGAAGCCTGCAACGGCGGCGATCCGATGTATTCGGACAGCCAGCGCATCTGGGGCTATGAAACGCCGGATGGGTCATTCGCGCAGTTCACCAATGTTCAGGCGCAGCAATTGATGCCGCGCCCCAAGCATCTGACATGGGAAGAAAGCGCCTGTTACACGCTGACATTGGCCACCGCCTACCGGATGCTGTTCGGTCATGAACCGCATGATCTGAAGCCCGGCCAGAATGTTCTGGTCTGGGGGGCGTCGGGCGGTCTGGGCTCGTATGCGATCCAGTTGATCAACACGGCGGGGGCAAATGCAATCGGTGTGATCTCGGACGAAAGCAAGCGTGACTTCGTGATGGATCTGGGTGCCAAGGGTGTTATCAACCGCAAGGATTTCAACTGCTGGGGCCAATTGCCCACCGTTAACACGCCGGAATATGCCGAGTGGTTCAAGGAAGCGCGCAAATTCGGCAAGGCGATCTGGGACATCACCGGCAAGGGTGTCAATGTTGATATGGTGTTCGAACATCCCGGCGAAAGCACGTTCCCGGTTTCGACCTTTGTCGTCAAAAAGGGCGGTATGGTTGTGATCTGCGCCGGTACATCCGGCTATAACCTAACCTTCGACGTGCGCTATATGTGGATGCACCAGAAACGCCTGCAGGGATCGCATTTTGCCCATCTGAAACAAGCGTCTGCCGCGAACCAGTTGATGGTTGAACGCCGTCTGGATCCTTGCATGTCCGAGGTGTTCACATGGAATGACTTGCCCGAGGCACATATGAAAATGATGCGGAACGAACATAAGCCGGGCAACATGTCGGTGCTGGTTCAGGCACCGCGCACGGGGATGCGAACGCTAGAAGAAGTATTGGCAGCCCACGAATAAGCACCTGAGCCATCCAGAGCTCAATACACCCGCAAGGCGCGTCTTCGCCTTGTGGGTGTTTTCGTTTTTGTGGGCAGTATAACTTTCAACGGCTTAATATTCTCTGACCCGCTATTTTAGGGGAGTAGAAAGCAGTGAGTAGGCCGAAATACTGTACGCATGCTATGGTGATGTTAACCCTTCGTTAACTATTTCGGGGACACCCTCAATGGCGAAAAATGAGTGGATACTGGACGTTCTGTCGGACCTCAACGCCTTTGCGGTTGCCAATGGGTTGAGCGCACTTGCCGAGCAGCTTGACGATACAAGGTTGATCGCAGCGGCCGAGATTGCGTCCCTGAGGGATGAGGCTTGCGCGCCCGCGAATGGGAAGAAAATTCGATTTGAGCCAGATCCTGGAGGATTTGGAAAACACCAACACGCTTGATGAACTCACAAGCGTTTCGGTTCAGCTGCGCGATCGGCTGCAGATTGACCATATCACTTATCATTGGGTTGATGGCGCGGGTGACCAATATGGCTTCACGACCTATTCGGATGCCTGGGATGCACGATATCGGGAAAAAAACTATCACCGCATTGATCCGGTTATCCTCGGCTGTTTTCAACGGTTTCACGCGGTAGACTGGAAACAGCTGAACTGGTCGGGCAAAGCTGTCAGAGCGTTTTTGCAGGACGCGCAGGACCATGGTGTGGGCAATCAGGGTTATTCGATCCCGTTGCGGGGCCCCAGCGGACAGTTCGCGTTGTTTACCGTGAATAGCACCTGTGATGATGTGGCCTGGCAGGCGTTTATTACCAACTATGGTCGTGATCTGATTCTGGTTGCGTATTTCCTGAACCGCAAAGCGCTGGAATTTGCCCAGAACCGGCAACCGGAAACCACCCGTGCGCTATCTCCGCGCGAAATCGATGCCATGACGCTGTTGGCGCTGGGTTATAGCCGGGCACAGGTGGCGCATTCGCTGTCGATTTCCGAGCATACGCTGCGCGCCTATATCGAAAGCGCGCGCTCAAAGCTTGGGGCGCAGAATACGACTCATGCAATCGCCACCGCACTCAGCAGAGGATTAATAGTCGTTTAACGACCGCACGGTGGTCACACTATAAATTAACCACGTGTTTGTACCCCCTTTGTTCCAACTATGGACGACAAGGGGAACAATCATGTTGCGTTATTTATATGCGGATGAGCTGCATAAATTTCCGGTATTGGCCGAGGGGATGTTTCGGGACCGTGCGGATCAGTTCAAAACCCGGCTTGGCTGGGATGTTAAGGTAAACGAAGATGGCGAAGAGCGCGATCAATATGACGACCTGAACCCGCTCTATGTAATCTGGGAAGAAGCGGACGGCAGTCATGGCGGCTCGATGCGGGTGTTGCCAACCACTGGCCCGGTCATGGTAAATGACATTTTCGGGCACCTGACCGGGGGCAGCCCGATCTGCAGCCCGCGGATCTGGGAAGTGACCCGCTTTTGTCTGTCACGCACCGCCAGCGCGCATACGGCGGGGGCTATTATGCTTAGCGGTGGCGAGATGATGGAGGGGTTCGGCCTGACCCATATCGCAGGCGTGTTTGATGCGCGCATGATCCGGATTTATCGCATGATCGGCTCATCCCCGGTGGTACTGGGCGCGGAAGGTACCGGGCGAGACCGGATTTCCGTTGGTTTGTGGCCCTATTCGGCGGATGACTGTAACCGGGTTGCGGCACGGGCGGGCATCCCGCGCGAGCTGTCGCGCCTGTGGTTCAACACGGCGTTTGGCAATGGCATGCGGCACCGGTTTGCGCTTTCCGCCTGACCTTGGTGGAAATTGCATTCCGCATCTGGTGGCATCCGGCGCGTCCCTGTAGGGTCGCGCCATGTCCTTGCCCCAAGTCACCTTTTCCGAAGATCAGGCCGCCGCGTTCGACAATATCGCCGAGATGTTGCGCGCAGCTGGCGTAGACCTAGAAGACGATGCTTTGCTGAAACTGCCCGGCAATGGCGCGTCAGGCGTGATGGCCGTGATCGGCAAAGCGGGCTCGGGCAAAACGCTGCTGCTGGCAGAGCTTTACAAGGCGCTGGCCGAGACCGGGGTCAATCTGGTTTCAGGGGATTTCGAAAGTCGCAAGTCCCGAGACAAACGCAGCCTTGCGATTCTGGCCCCGACGAACAAGGCAGCCAGCGTGCTGCGGTTGCGCGGGGTACCCGCAACGACCATTCACCGTATCCTCTATACCCCGGTCTATGATCCGGAATATGAACGCATCGCCGAATGGCTGGCGGGCAATGATGAACGCCCCGAGATCGAAGGCCTGACCGACGAGGCACTCGACCGCGCGGCTGCGTTTTATGCCAACAACAAATCCATTCCCGGCGCACTGGCCGCCGCCGGTCTGCGCGGGTCTGATTTCATCACGGGCTGGAAACGCCGGGAAGAACCGCTGGATATCGGGTTTGTTGATGAAGCCTCGATGCTGGATGACCGACAGTTCGAGGACCTGAAAGAGATATTCCCGACGCTTTTGTTGTTCGGCGATCCGGCCCAATTGGCACCCGTGAACCAATCGGGTTCGATGGTATTTGACGGATTGCCCGAACCGCGCAAGCAGATCCTGCATCGTGTGCACAGGCAAACTGCGGACAACCCGATCCTTGATCTGGCCCATGCGCTGTCTGATCCCGCGATGGGGTTTGAAGATTTTGAGCGCCTGATCGAACAGACCGCCCGCAAGGATGAACGTGTTGTCTGGGGGCAGCGGGTCGAGGTTGACCTGATGGCGCGCAGCCCGGTTCTGGTCTGGCGCAACGCCACCCGTATCCGTCTGATTCAGGCCTTTCGCAATGTGCATGGCGCGCCCGAAACCCAGCTGCTGGAAGGAGAGCCGCTGATCTGCGACGGGATAGAGCTGCCGTTGAAGCACCGCAAGAAACGGCTGGACCTTGAGGCGCGCGGTCTGATCAAGGGGGCTCAGGTCATCTATCTGGGACCCGGACGCAAGCCCGGGTTTTCACGCCTGCATGTGATGGGGGCCGAAGATCCGCAGGTCAGCGCAGCCTCGATCGTGCAAATCGAAAAACCTGATGAGGAAGAGCCCTTTATTCCTTACGCTGCCCGGATGGGGGCGACCTTTCTGCATGGTGCAGCGGTGACGATCCACAAGGCGCAGGGCTCGCAATGGGATACGGTTCAGGTTTTTGCACCTGACATCTACGCAGCAGCCCGGATGGGCCGGACCGAGGCGGGGCAGCCTTTGTGGAAACGTCTGGCCTATGTTGCCATCACCCGCGCGCAAGAGCGGTTGATCTGGGTGGTGCGCAACCGGCTTTCGAAACCAACGCACGCCCTGCGCATCGACGACCTGCGCACAGCCGCCGCCCCGACACTGACACTGGAGGCCGAAGAAACATGAAATCAATCATCGTGACCGGCGCAAGCTCGGGTATTGGCAAAGCGGCGGCAGAGCTGTTCCTGTCAAAAGGGTGGGCGGTTGGCCTGTTGGCACGCAGCGGCGATAAGCTTGAAGCCATGGCGCAGGGGAATGAAGCCGCGATACCGCTGGTTGCCGATGTCACCGACGCGGATGCGGTCGCGCAAGCGTTTGCCGCATTTACCAGCCGGATCGGGCGGCTGGACGTGCTGTTCAACAATGCAGGCATCTTTGCCCCCGGCGGCACCATTGATGAGATCGCGCTTGAGGATTGGTATAATTCGGTCAATGTGAATCTGAACGGCATGTTCTTATGCGCGCGGGCCGCGTTTGCAGCGATGCGGGCGCAGTCGCCGCAAGGGGGGCGGATTATCAATAACGGCTCGATCGCCGCCCATGTGCCACGTCCGAATTCGGTACATTACTCTGCCACGAAACACGCAATCACCGGTTTGACGCGCAGCCTGTCACTGGACGGGCGCGATCTGGGTATCGCCTGTGGCCAGATCGACATCGGAAATGCCCGCACGCAGATGGTTCAGGATCTGGTCGACAAAGCCGTTGCCGATGGCCAGACCCCTGACCCCACAATGGATGTGGCTGATGCGGCACGATCGGTGTTGCACATGGCGGATTTACCGCCCGAGGCGAACGTGCAGTTCATGACAGTGATGGCCACGACCATGCCCTATATCGGGCGCGGGTAACGATCAGTTTTCGCGCAACAGACGGAAGGCCGTTGATGCGCCCCAACCGGCGGCGATGGCGATGGCAAGCGACATAAGCCCATACCAGATCGGCTGTTCACGCGACATGGTGTAGAGGATCCGCTCAAGCCCGACTTTCCGCACGTCGATCGAGGTTTCCATCGACGAAACAACCTTGCCGCCACGGGTCAGGAAAATACGGGCGGTATAGTCGCCTTCGGTCAGGTCCGAAGGCATGTCGATCGAGGTGCGAAACAACGTTTCCTCATCCACGGCAACAGTGTTTTCGCGGATCGAATACAGCCCTTCGTCTTCGCGAATACGGATCACCGCGGCCGAGAAATCCTGCGCGCCCTTAATATTCATATCGGCCCCAACCGACCGGATCGCACGTTCGACCGAGACCTTGTAGCGCAGGTCTTCGGTCTGGGTCAGAACCTCGGAAAACGGCGCGCTGGTGGCGACGGCATAAAAGCTGGGGGCCAGATCAACCACAAGGCTGTCGGTATTGACCCAGATCCCGAATTTCTTTTCCTTGCGGCGCACCGTGACCGGCTCGGACGGGCCGACAATTGACACGATCACCTCAAGCGGTGGGCCTTCGGGGATCGGCGCTTCGCGTTTGACGGCCCCAAAGACCAGAATCTCGGAGCCATCGAAATTGGCCGTGATCGAGACACGATCCTGGCTGAGACCCAGCACCACCTGCTCTTCAGCGGCATGAACCGGCAGGCAGACCAGGCAAAGGGCAAGGATCAGACGCAGCATGTCAGTGCCCTCCTGCATCGCCAAGCGAGAACAGCTCGGCCGGTTGCAGCAGCAGATCAAGCGCCAGCTTGCCACAGACCAACAGCACCAGCGCGGCCAGCAGTACCCGCAACTGCTCGGCAGGCATCCGTGCGCCGATCACGGTTCCGATCTGTGCACCGACCACGCCGCCGACCAGCAGCAAAACGGCCAGAACTACATCAACCGTATAGTTGGTGGTGGCGTGCAACATGGTGGTGAAAGCGGTCACAAAGATGATCTGAAACAGCGAGGTTCCAACCACCACCTTGGTCGGCATTCCCAGCAGATAGATCATCGCGGGCACCATGATGAACCCGCCGCCCACGCCCATGATCGCGGACAGAACGCCAACGAACAGGCCCACCAGAACCGGTGGAATGACCGAGATATAAAGGCCCGACGTCCGAAACCGCATCTTGAAGGGCAGCGCATGAATCCACCCGCGCTGACGCCGTTTGGCCGGTGGTGTTCCGCCCTTGCGGGACTTGCGCAGCGCATTCAGGCTTTCGACAAACATCAGGCTGCCGATCACGCCCAGAAAGACCACGTAGCAAAGCTTGACCAGCAGATCGACCTGCCCAAGGCTTTTGAGGTAGTTGAACAGGATCACACCCAGCGCGGCCCCGGCCAGACCCCCGACCAGCAGCACCGTTCCCATCTTCAGGTCGACCGTTCGGCGCCTGAAATGCGCCAGCACGCCCGAGAAGGATGAAGCAACGATCTGATTGGCCTCGGTGGCGACAGCAACCGCCGGGGGGATGCCGATAAAGAACAGCAGCGGCGTCATCAGAAACCCGCCGCCAACGCCGAACATGCCCGACAGAATCCCGACCATCCCGCCAAGTCCCAGCAACAGAAAGGCATTCACAGAGACTTCGGCAATCGGGAGGTAAATCTGCATGGCTTCTTCTAGACGGGACGGGTTGTGCCGCGCATCGCGGTACATCCTATGACAACATAAAACTCGGCAGACAAAGCACGCTCAACAGGCGCGATCAGCCGAATGTCCCTGATCCTCGGCATGAGAGGGGGCGGACAGGATGGCTGCAAAACAGAAGCGGGGCTTGTCTGTTCCCCTTAGAGCGGTTGCGGCATACAAAATCAACTCCGTATGCCGCTTTGCAGCAAACAGGACCGAGGGGTAGTCCTGAACTGGCCCTATCAGCGCTCTTTCACATAGGGTTCTCCGCCAGCGCGGGGGGGGACGGCCTTGCCCACGAACCCGGCCAGAATCACCACGGTCAGGATATAGGGCAGGGCGTCCATCACCTGCACCGGAATGATCAGGCCACCCAGATCGATATTCTGAAAGCGCAGGGCGATGGCCTGCAGTAGCCCGAACAACAGGCAGGCCCACATCGCATGCCACGGCCGCCACTTGGCAAAGATCAGCGCCGCCAGCGCGATGAACCCGCGCCCGGCGGTCATCTCTTTCACGAAACCCGCCTGCAGGGCGGTGGCCAGATAAGCCCCGGCAACCCCGCATAGCACACCGCAGATCGCCACGGCCGCATAGCGCAGCCCCACCACCGAGACACCTGCGGTGTCCACGGCCGCCGGATTTTCACCAACCGCACGCAGGCGCAGCCCGAACCGGGTGCGGTACAGAACCCACCAGGTCAGGGGCACCATGAGGAACGCCGCATAGACCAGTATGGAATGCCCCGACAGGAGCTCGGAATATACCGGGCCGACAAGGGGTACGCCGTCGATCGTTTCTGCAAGGGGGAAATTGATCGGTTCGAACCGGCCACCTCCAAACAGGGATGGTGTGCGGCCGCCCTGCTGGAACCAGCTTTGAGCAATCAGAACGGTCATGCCGGAGGCAAGGAAGTTGATCGCAACCCCCGAGATCAGCTGATTGCCCCGGAACGTGATTGACGCGAACCCGTGCAGCGCCGACAGCACCAGCGACGAGGCGATCCCGGCCAGCAGGCCCAGCCAGACCGAACCCGTCACCGCAGCAACCGCTGCCGAGAAAAACGCCGCCATCAGCATCTTGCCTTCAAGACCGATGTCGAAAATGCCCGCGCGTTCGGAATAAAGCCCGGCCAGACAGGCCAGCAACAGCGGCGTTGCCAGACGGATGGTCGAATCCAGAACCTGGATCAGTGTCAGGAAGAACTCCATCAGGCTGATCCTTTCCGGAAGCTGAGAAACAGCTTTTCAAGCGGCATCCGCACCATGTTGTCCAATGCGCCGGTAAACAGGATGACAAGCGCCTGAATAACCACGATCAGCTCACGCGGGATCGATGTCCAGAGCGCCAGCTCGGCCCCGCCCTGGTAGAGGAACCCGAACAGGATCGCGGCGAGGAACACGCCGAACGGATGTGATCGCCCCATCAATGCCACCGCGATGCCGATGAACCCGGCCCCTTCGGTCGAGTTCAGAACCAGCCTCTCGGCTTCGCCCATCACGTTGTTGATGGCCATAAGCCCCGCCAGCGCGCCCGAGATCAGCATTGCGACAACGGTGATCTTGACCGGTGAGATACCGGCATAGACCGCTCCGGTCTCGGAATGACCATAGGCGCGGATTTCATAGCCAAGCCGGGTGCGCCAGATCAGCGCCCAGACGACCACACAGGCGATCAGGGCAACGAAGAACGAGATATTGGCGGGTGCACCGCGGAACATCACGTTTTCCGCGGTCGAGAACATGGATTGGAACGTGGGCAGATGCACCGCTTCGGGGAAGCGAGCGGTCGCCGGGTCTTGTGAGCCTTGCGGGCGCATCACGTTGACCAGCATGTAGTTCAGCAAGGCCGCGGCGATAAAGTTGAACATGATCGTGGTGATCACGATATGGCTGCCCCGTTTGGCCTGCAGATAGGCCGGGATCGCGGCCCAGGCTGCCCCAAAGATCATCGAGGCCGCGCAGGCGGCCAACAGCGCGATGCTCCAATGCGGCCACTGCACCGACAGACAGACGATGGCAACACCCAAGCCCCCCAACATGGCCTGACCTTCACCGCCGATATTGAACAGCCGGGCGTGAAAGGCCACGGCGACCGCCAGTCCGGTAAAGATGAAGTTGGTCGCATAATACAGCGTATAGCCCCAGCCATAAGTCGACCCGAGCGCGCCTGTCACCATCAGGCTGACGGCTTCAATCGGGTCTTCTCCGATCGCCAGAATAACGATTGCCGAAAGGATCGTGGCCAACAGCAGGCTGATGACCGGGATCAGCACCACATCGGCCCATTTGGGCATTTTTTCCATGGTTCAGGCGGCCTCTCCTGCAACACCGGCCATCAGCAGGCCCAGCTCTTTTTCATCCGTCTCGGCGGGCAGACGCTCGCCCATGATATGTCCGTCAAACATCACCGCGATCCGGTCCGAGAGCGAGAAGATCTCTTCCAGCTCAACCGAGACCAGCAGGATCGCTTTGCCCTGATCCCGCAGGGCGACGATCTGTTTGTGAATGAACTCGATGGCGCCGATATCCACGCCGCGCGTGGGTTGGCCGACCAGCAGCAGGTCAGGGTTTCGCTCAATCTCGCGCGCCACAACGATCTTTTGCTGATTGCCGCCCGAAAAGCTTTTGGCGGTCAGCCAGCCATTGGGCGGGCGTACATCGAACTTTTCGATCTTGGCTTCGGTGTCGGCGCGCAGGGCGGCATTGTCCATGAAGAGACCGCGCTTGTAGGCGGGATCGCGGTGATAGCCGAAGGCCACGTTCTCCCACGCGTGGAAATCCATGATCAGGCCTTCGCGCTGGCGGTCCTCGGGCACATGGGCGATGCCCCGAGCACGCCGCGCCTGCCCATCTGAACCGGCCCCGTGCAGGGCCAGAGGTTCCCCGTTCAACCGGATCGAGCCCTTCCCGGGTCGCATCCCGCCAAGGACCTCAAGCAATTCAGATTGCCCGTTCCCGGCAACCCCGGCGATGCCTACGATTTCACCGGCGCGCACAGTCAGGTTGATGCCTTTGACCCGTTCAACACCGGCCGAATCGGTCACGCTGAGATTTTCGATTTCCAGAACCGGTTTGCCCGGCTGCGCAGGCACCTTATCGACCTGCAGCAGAACCTTGCGGCCCACCATCAGTTCGGCCAGCTCCTGCGGGTTGGTCTCGGCGGTTTTGACGGTCGCGGTCATTTCGCCCCGCCGCATCACGGAAACTGTATCCGTGTTCTCCATGATCTCGCGCAGTTTGTGGGTGATCACGATGATCGTCTTTCCTTCGGACCGCAGCCGGTCGAGGATGCGAAACAGCTGATCCGCCTCGGCGGGGGTCAGAACGCCGGTGGGTTCGTCGAGGATCAGAATCTCGGCCTTGCGGTAGAGCGCCTTGAGGATCTCGACCCGCTGCTGCATGCCCACGCCGATCTCGTCGATGCGTTTGTCGGGATCGACAAACAGCTCGTATTCTTCTTCCAGCGCTTTCAGCTCTTTGCGAGCCTTTGCCAGAGACGGGGCAAGCAGGCCGCCATCTTCGGCACCCAGAACGATGTTTTCCAGAACGGTGAAATTCTCGACCAGTTTGAAATGCTGGAACACCATCCCGATGCCCGAGGCGATCGCCGCCTGACTGTCCGGGATGTCTGTCTTTGTACCGTTGATCCAGATTTCGCCTTTATCGGCTTTGTAGAAGCCATAGAGGATGCTCATCAGCGTGGATTTGCCCGCGCCGTTTTCGCCGATGATCCCATGGATCGTACCGGGAGCGACGCTGATGGAGATGTCTTTGTTGGCCTGAACCGGCCCAAAGGCTTTGGAAATCCCTTTAAGCTCAATGGCGGGGACGCTCATGTCTTGTCCTCAATTGCCGAGATGACCGCGTGCGGCAGAGTGGATGCGAGGCGGAAGGTCAGCCCGCCGCCTCGCGCAATATCAGAACTGCAGCGCCGGGCAGCTGTCATTCTCGTAATAGCTGACAACATTCACGTTGCCGTCGATGATGTCCTGACGAGCCTTGTCAACGGCGGCTTTCATGTCATCCGAGACCAGCGGCGCATTGTTGTCGTCGACCGCATAGCCAACGCCGTCCTCGGCCAGGCCCATGACGAAAACACCGGTTTCCACATTTTCGCCCGCGCTCATCGCCTCATAAACAGCGACATCAACGCGTTTCAGCATCGAGGTCAGAACCTTGCCCGGGTGCAGGTGGTTCTGGTTGCTGTCCACGCCGATCGACAGGATGCCCTCATCAGCTGCGGTTTGCAGCACGCCAACGCCGGTACCGCCCGCTGCGGCATAAACCACATCAGCGCCCTGGCTGATTTGCGCCTTGGTCAGTTCCGAGCCCTTCACCGGGTCGTTCCATGCGGCAGGTGTTGTGCCGGTCATGTTGGCGACCACGTTGATATCGGGGTTCACGGCCTTGGCGCCCTGCGCGTAGCCGCAGCCAAAGTGGCGGATCAGCGGAACATCCATGCCGCCGATGAAGCCCACGGTGCCGGATTTCGAGGCCATCGCAGCCATCATGCCGACCAGATAGGATCCTTCATGCTCGGCAAAGCCAACCTGACGCAGGTTCGGCGCATCCAGCCAGGTCACGTCGACCACCACGAAGGTTGTATCGGGGTAATCGGCAACAACCGCGCTGAGAGGATCAGCCATCCCGAAGCCCATGGTGATGATTGGGTTCGAGCCCGCTTCGGCAAAGCGGCGCAGGGCCTGTTCGCGCTGGGCTTCGGATTGCATCTCAATCTCGCGATAGGTGCCGCCTGTTTCTTCGGCCCAGCGTGACGCGCCGTTATGCGCGGCTTCGTTGAACGATTTGTCGAACTTGCCACCCAGATCGAAGATCAGGGCAGGTTCAGCCAGAGCCGCGCCTGCTGTCAGTGCAACTGCTGCAGCGGCGCCCATCAAGGATTTCATAAGGGTCATCTGTTACTCCCGTCGGTTATTATCGGTCCGGGGCCAGAGCGCCCGGTTACCCACTCAGAGCGAGCATACCTGTTGTGATGGCGGGTATTAAGGCTGTTTGCAACAGCTTCGGTCAACTGATTTTTGACCATATGATCTAAACATGCGATTATTTATGGATCAGATGGCATTCCATCACGATTGCATCCACGTTCGGACCGTTTTCGCGAAGATAATAGGCTTTGCGCGTGGCGCGGGGTGTATATCCGCAAGCTGAATAGAGGGCGATTGCGGCGCTGTTATCCTCAGCCACCTCCAGAAATGCACGCGAGGCCCCGAGGCGTTGCGCTTCTGCATGCCATTCTGCCATGATCTGCCGGGCATGCCCTTGCCGCTGATGGTTGGGATGTGTCGCGATGGTTAGCAATTCCGCCTCATCCGCGATGACCTGAAATAGGGCGAAAGATTGCGTGTTTCCAACAAGGTGCGCGAACCGGCTTGCCAGAAGATCTGCGAATTCTGATGCGGCCCAAGGACGGGATTGCGTGAATGCTGCCGCGTGGATATGGGCCAGCTCTTCAGGTGTCATTCGTCCAGCAGAACCGGCGGCACATCGCGCGAAGGTGCGGCATCCGCCGGACGGATATAAAGCGGGGCCGGGGCTGTTTGAGTCGTCATATGCCGGTCTGCGGCCAGATGCGCAATCGCACAGACCTGTTGATCAGGCTGGTCGCACAGGAACAGGGGGCCGAAGGCCTCGGCCTCTTGACGTGAGGTCAGGCGCGGCGCGGCTGCCTCTGGCTGCAGATAGATCTGATCGCGGGGGGCGGGAATTGCAGGCAGGTGACCGGGCGGAGCCAGTTCGCCCAGCGCATCAAATCCCGATACGCCCACCGCCGGAACACCAAGCCCAAGCGCCAACCCGCGCGCAGCCGAGACAGAGATGCGGATACCGGTGAAGTTCCCGGGACCGATTCCAACGCCAATTGCATCAAGGCCTTTCCAGCTGCAGTCATTCTGCGTCAGCAGGTCTTGCAACAGCGGCATCAGCCGCTCGGCCTGCCCGCGGGTCATCGGTTCGGCGTGGGCTGCAACAATCTTGCCGTCACGCAACAAAGCGGCCGCGCAATGCGCGGCCGATGTATCAAATGCCAGAATAGTTGGGTCAGACCGCAACGGGGCGAACCTCGACCACTTCGGGGATATAATGGCGCAACAGGTTTTCAATTCCCATTTTCAACGTGATCGTCGAAGACGGGCACCCGGCACACGCGCCCTGCATGTGAAGATAGACAATACCCCGGTCAAACCCGTGGAACGTGATATCACCGCCATCCTGCGCCACGGCAGGGCGCACGCGACTGTCCAGCAGGTCCTTGATTTGATCAACAATCTCAGCATCTTCCCCAGAGTGCTCGGCATGACCCGCGCCTGTATCCGCGTCTGTGCCCATGACCGGCTGGCCGGATTGATAATGTTCCATCACCGCGCCAAGGATGGCGGGCTTGATATGATCCCATTGCATGTCGTCAGATTTGGTCACCGTGACAAAATCATTGCCGAAGAACACGCCGGTCACGCCGGCGACACCAAAGATACGTGTGGCAAGCGGCGATTTTTCGGCGGCTTCAGCGCTTGGAAAATCAGCGGTGCCTGCCTCCAGAACCGTTTGACCGGGGAGGAATTTCAATGTTGCCGGGTTAGGTGTGGATTCGGTTTGGATAAACATGGCGCGGCTCCGTTCAAGGTGTATCAGATATGCGCGCCCGGGCGGGGGAAGTCAAGATTTGGAACCGTTCTAAATTGAAATTGCGTAAGAGATCGCATCACCCAGTCGATCATCGCCCCAGAACAGCTCATCCCCAACAACAAAGCTTGGGGCACCAAAGATGTGCAGGGCTTTGGCCCGGGCGACCTGTTCGAACAATGCGGTTTTGATGTGCGGCGCGCGTATCTGCCCGGTCAAATTAGCCGAAGCGCCTGATATGGCAAGGCATTCTGACAGAACGTTCAGCTCTGAAACATCGCGGCCAGACCCGAACTGGGCCGAGAAGACCGCCCGGACAAAATTGGCCCGCTGATCTCCGGGGTCTATCGCCAGCGCAAGGCGCGCCGCAGTCAGGCTGTTTTGCGGGAAGCGCTCGGGCCGTTGAAAAGGCAGGCCGCGCGCGGCGCACAGGCGTTCCATATCCCGCCACATATAACGGCCCTTGGCGGGGTAGATATTGAAGGGTGAGTTGTCCCAGCCCTGTTCGGCAAAGATTGGGCCCAGAAGAAACGGTTGCCATTCAACCAAAACCCCGTGCACCGCAGCCGCCTGCTGAATGCGCATCGCGCTGAGATAGGAATAGGTCGAGGCAAAATCGAACCAGAATTGCAGCGTCGGGCGCATGGGCGGCCTCAGGTGATGGCTTCGAGTTTTTCCTTGCTCAGATCACCGGGTACGATGGTGATAGGAATAGGCAGGCTGCCCGAGTTTCGGGTTAACTGCGTGACAAGCGGGCCGGGCCCCTTCTTGTCGGTGCCAGCCCCCAGCACCAGAACCCCGATTTCAGGATCAGATTGAACGTGTTCGATGATCTCGGGCACCGGGTCCCCTTCGCGGATGGCCAGCTCAGGCTCAACATTCTGTTTGTCGCGCATCCATTTGGCGAAGACCTCGAAATGCGCGTGAATACGCTCGCGCGCTTCTTCGCGCATGACCTCGGCAACACCGATCCAATGGTTGAATTCATCCGGCGGAATGACAGACAGCACCGTGACGCCGCCGCCGGTATGGGTTGCGCGCATCGCGGCAAAGCGCATGGCGTTCAGACATTCGCGGCTATCGTCCAGTACGACCAGGAACTTACGCATATTTGTCCTCGTTTGTTTTCGGGATCATGCCTTACCGAATGCGCAGTGGCAACTGATAGGGATCAGCGATGGCTTGCGGCCCAGTCCCAGTACATCTCGCGCGCGCGGCGGGCGACGGGGCCAACCTGATACTGCGTGTCCTCAAGCGCGGTGACCGGGGTGATCTTGGTCATGTTTCCGGTCATGAACACTTCGTCGGCATTGTGGAAATCCTCAAAGCTCAGCACGGTTTCATGCACGGTCATCCCGTCCGCGCGCAGGTTCCTGATATGGCGGGCGCGGGTGATCCCGGCCAGAAAAGTGCCGTTGGGAATGGGGGTAAAGACCTCTCCGTCGCGGACCATGAAGATGTTGGCGGTTGCGGTTTCTGCCACATGACCCATCGCATCCGCCACCAGCGCGTTGGCGAACCCTTTGCTATGCGCCTCGCGCAGCATGCGGGCGTTGTTGGGGTAAAGGCAGCCCGCCTTGGCGTTGACCACAGCCGATTCCAGCACCGGCCTGCGAAATCGCGTGGTTGCCAGCGTGGCCGAGGTGCTCTCAGACGCCATCGGGATTTCCTCTAGGCAGATCGCAAAGCCGGTGCTGTTTTCCTGCGGGATGATGGCGGTGCGATCCCCATCAATCCCCCAATACATCGGGCGGATATAAACGGCGGTATCGGGCGCATAGCCCTGCAGGCCTTCCTGTATCAGCTCGACCATCTGTTCGGTGGTGACCGTTGGTGTCAGCATCAGCGCCTCGGCTGATCGGTTCACCCGGGCGCAATGGGCATCCAGATCCGGGGCCATCCCGTCAAAATACCGCGCACCATCAAAGACCGAGGACCCAAGCCAGGCGCCATGGTCTGCTGCCCGCATGATCGGGGCGTCCCCCTCATGCCACTGACCTTCGAAATATGTCCGGATATTCTTGCCGACTGCCATCTTGCCCTCCCTCAAGCTCCGGCAAAACCTAGGTCGCGTGTTACGTGGCGTCCAGCAGATTATCCCGGGTGCAACGGCAGGGTTCCACGTTTGACCATCGTGCGCAGGGCAAAGTTGGAGCGCAGGTTCCTGATCCCCGGAATTTGCATCAACCGATTTTCCAGAAACGCGTCAAAGGCCTTGAGGTCTTGGGCCACCACGCGCAGCAGAATGTCGCGTGAGCCAGTCATGAGATAGCATTCCATCACCTCGTCACAGCGACGAATGGCCTTTTCAAAGGATGCGATGGCACCGCGATCCTGTTTCTCCAGCTCGACCGAGACAAAGATCGTGACGCCAAATCCCAACTGTTCGGGATCGACCTGAGCGGCATAGCCGGTGATGATCCTGTCGC
This sequence comes from Rhodobacteraceae bacterium KLH11, assembly GCA_000158135.1. GTDB lineage: Bacteria > Pseudomonadota > Alphaproteobacteria > Rhodobacterales > Rhodobacteraceae > Ruegeria. The sequence goes on along the minus strand of DS999531.1, from coordinate 669,769 downwards.
GCTGCAGCCGTTCCAACCGCCGCGCACAGGGTGTCGCAGACAGCCCCACATGCTCGGCCAGATCAATGACCGTCATGCGGCCATCTTTCTGCAGGGCGCGGATGATTTTGATGTCGATGCTGTCCATGGCGGAAACTTCCACTCATTGCGCCTTTGATGAAGTATATCACTAAATAGGTGAGGAAAACAGGATGATAATGGCGAGAACCTCCATTCGTTAGGTGGCAAACTCTACAGGCAAGACCGGAGGGGAAGAATGGATATTACCGTCATGGATGCGCCAGAGCATGAGCGCGTGGTCGAATTCAAAGATACATCACTTGGCCTGCTCGGCTATATCGCGGTTCACTCAACACAGCGCGGCCCCGCTGCAGGGGGCGTGCGCATGCGGCCCTATGACCACGCGGCCGAGGCCCTGACGGATGCGTTGCTATTGGCGCGGGGTATGACCTTCAAGAATGCCGCTGCCGATCTGGCGCTTGGCGGTGGCAAGGCTGTCATTGTCGGTGATCCGGCTGTTGATAAGTCGGCGGAATTGCTGCGTGCCTTTGGCCGTGCTGTGCAAAGCCTGAACGGAACCTACTGGACAGCCGAGGACATGGGCATGACCCCCGCCGATATGGCGCATATCGGGGAAGGGACCGATTTCGTGGCAGGTTTGGCAGAAGGTGAGTTTGCCAGTGGTGATCCTTCTCCGATCACCGCGCGTGGGATATTCAACGCGCTTTGCGTCACAGCACAGCATCGGTTTGGGGTACCTGCGTTGAATGGCCTGACCGTTTCGGTGCAGGGGCTTGGGCATGTGGGCGAACATCTTTGCCAGTTGCTGCACGAGGCCGGGGCGCGTTTGATCGTAACCGATATCGATTCGCGCCAAACCGCTCGTGTGGCCGAACGGTTTGCGGCACAGGCCGTTGCGCCCGATGCGATTTACGGGGCCGGGGCGGATATTTTTGCGCCCTGCGCAATTGGCGGCATTCTGAACCCGCATAGTATTCCGCAGTTAAAGGTTGGCGCTGTAACGGGCGGGGCAAACAACCAGCTGGCCTCTGAAGAAGCGGCGCAATTGCTTCATAAGCGCGGTATTCTTTACGCGCCGGATTTTGTGGCCAATGGTGGCGGGATCGTCAACGTCGCGACCGAGATTTTGCGTGTTTCAGACCGCGCATCTTGGGTGGATCAAAGATTGCAGGCGCTGGAACAGACGATGGATCGTATCCTGACCAGGGCGAAAACCGAAGCTGTGAGCCCGCATCAGATTGCAGAGTCCATCGTCCACGAGATGCTGCGCCAGCAAGCGGCCTAGACCTGGACAAAACGAAAAACGCCGCCCGAAAGGGGGCGGCGTCTGAGGCGTTATATGCGTGGTCAGGATTTCCCTGCGCCGACCATCCCCACGATCGCGTAGGTCTGTTGCAGAATCGGGGCCGCAATCTCGCGTGCCCGCTCTGCGCCACGGGCGAGGATCCGATCAATTTCAGCCTCTTCCCCCATCAGGCGCGCCATTTCGGACGAGATCGGCGACAGTTTCGAGACCGCAAGCTCGGCCAGCATCGGTTTGAACGCACCGAACTGCTTGCCGCCGGCCTCAGTCAGAACCTGATCAACGGTCTGCTCGCTGAGCGCGGCGTAGATATTTACCAGATTGCGCGCCTCAGGACGTTCCTCCAGCCCTTTGACCTCAGAGGGCAGCGCGTCCGGGTCGGTCTTGGCCTTGCGGATTTTCCTGGCGATGGTGTCGGCGTCATCGGTCATGTTGATCCGGCTCATGTCAGACGGGTCGGATTTCGACATTTTCTTTGACCCATCGCGCAAGCTCATGACACGGGTTGCCGCCCCTTCGATCACCGGCTCGGTGACCGGGAAGAAATCGACGCCAAAGTCATTGTTGAACTTGATCGCGATGTCGCGGGTCAGTTCCAGATGCTGTTTCTGATCCTCGCCTACAGGGACATGGGTCGCGTGATAGATCAGAATGTCTGCGGCCATAAGCGCCGGATAGGCAAACAGACCCAGCGAGGCGTTCTGCGTGTTCTTGCCCGCCTTGTCCTTCCACTGGGTCATCCGCTGCATCCAGCCCATCCGGGCGACGCAGTTGAAAATCCAAGCCAGTTGCGCGTGTTCCGGCACCTGGCTTTGGTTGAACAGGATCGATTGTTCGGGATCGATACCCGCCGCGATATAGCCCGCGCACAATTCGCGTGTGTTGTGGCTCAGCGCAGCAGGGTCTTGCCAGACGGTGATCGCGTGCAGATCGACCATGCAATAGATGGTCTCAAACTCGGGGCCTTGCATGTCGACAAAGCGTTTCATCGCACCCAGATAGTTACCCAGGGTCAGCCCGCCTGACGGCTGGATGCCGGAAAACACGCGGGGCGTGAATTGGGTCTCGGTCATCGAAGGAAACTCCTGTCTGGAAAAATCAGCCCCCGTCGCTTACCCATGAGGCCAAGGGACGTCAACAGCCGCGAAAGGCCAGCCCATTGAGCAGTGAGCATTATACCCCGCCCGTTAACCCTCTGCCGCCGGTCGTGGTGGCGCTGGTTCTGTTCATCATGGGGATCGAGCTGGCATTCATGTTGGGCACGCGCGGGCTGGTTGGTGACCCCACCGCGGTGGGATGGCGGCTGGATGCGTTGCAGAAATATGCCTTCTCTGCCGATATATTCGATTGGATGATGCAAAACGGGCGCTGGCCGCCTGAACATGTGATCCGCTTTGTGACCTATCCCTTTGTTCAGGCCAATTTCACGCAGGCCGTTTTCGTGAGCGTGTTCGTACTGGCGATGGGGAAAATGGTTGCCGAGGTGTTTGGCAGTGTTGCTATGCTGATCATCTTTGTCCTGTCTGGCGTGGGCGGCGCGCTGGCCTATGCGCTGGTGCTGAACCCGCCCTATCCGCTGGTCGGAGGGTTCCCGCCAGTCTACGGGCTGATCGGAGCCTTCACCTGGCTGTTGTGGCGCAAGCTGTCGCTGGTGGGCGAGAACCAATCCCGCGCTTTCAGCCTGATCGCGATGCTGATGGGGATTCAGCTGTTATTCGGGCTGCTCTTTGGCGGCACTTCGGATTGGATCGCTGATCTGGGCGGTTTTGGCACCGGTTTTGGTCTGTCCTTCTTTCTGTCGCCGGGCGGATGGGCCCGTATTCTCAGCAAGACCCGGCGCGACTGACAGCAGGCTAACCGCGCTTCAACGCTTTGCGGAAATCGGCAAGTCGGAAGGCGCCGAACAGATGACCCATGGCGAAATAGGCGAGGGCCGCCACTGATATCAGCGCAAACAACGCGGCGTATCGCCAGCCGGGTATCTGGAACGCCCAGCCGAACAGATAAATGGCGGCGAACAGGACACCCCCCATGCCGACAGAGGCCGCGATGATGCGCCATGCGCGATGTCTGAACCGCGCGTCAAAGCGCGCCTCGTTCCCCATGCGCCGTGCTCCGATTGCCAACAGCGCGACCATCGCCCATCCGGCAACCGACGCGGCGATGGCAGGGGCGATCCATCCGACGATCGGATACAGACCAAAGGCAAGGGCGGCATTCACCACCATTGCAACGACGGCATAGCGAAATGGGGATTTGGTATCTTCGCGGGCAAAAAACAGCGGTTGCAGCAATTTCTGCAGCATGAAAGCTGGCAACCCGATGCCGTAGATGGCAACGGCCAGCGCTGTGGCCGCCGTGTCTTCTGCGCTGAACTGACCGCGTTGAAACAAGACCGAGACCAGCGGGGCAGGAATGATCACAAAGGCCACTGTCGACGGAATGGTCAGCAGCAAGGTGAACTCTCCGGCCCGCGAAAACGCATTGCGCGCGCCCTCTTTGTCATCCGCGCGCAGGCGGCGTGACAGGTCGGGCAGCAAAACGATGCCAACGGCAATGCCCACCACTCCCAATGGCAGCTGATACAACCTGTCGGCTGCAAATAACCAACTGACCGCCTTTTCGGTTTTCGAGGCCACAAGCTGCCCCACCACCAGATTAACCTGCGTCACCCCCATCGCCAGCGCTGCCGGAACCGCGATCCGCACCATGTGCCGCATTTCGGGGTTGAGCTTGGGGCGACCGGGGCGGATACGAATGCCAGCGCGTTCAGTGGCAATCCAGACCAGTGTCAGCTGGGCGATGCCCGCAGCAGGGATGACCGCGATCAGCCAACGGATGACTTCGCCGCCTGAAATGGTGCCGAATATCAGGGCAGAGCAGGCGAAGATATTCAGCAGCACCGGGGCGGCGGCCGCAGCAGCAAAGCGGCCTGTCGCGTTCAGAACGCCGGAAAACAACGCTGCCAGTGACATGAACAGGATGTAGGGAAACACCACGTAGCCGTAGTCTACGGCCAGATCGAAACGTTCATCGCCATAGAACCCCTCGGCCGTGATCCAGACCAGCGCGGGCATGAACACCATGGCCAGACCCACCAGCGCCAGAACGGCCACTGCCAGCAGGTTGAAGGCATCTTGCGCAAACCCTTCTGCGTCCTCTCCGCCCTCCAGCCGTTTTGAAAACATCGGCACAAAGGCGGCGTTGAACGCGCCCTCGGCGAAGAAGCGGCGGAACATATTGGGCAGACGAAAGGCTGCGACGAACGCGTCCATCACCGGGCCGGGGCCGATATAGGCGGTCAGGAGAATCTCGCGCAGGAAGCCCAGTATGCGGCTGGCCAATGTCCAGAACCCGACCGTGAAAAACCCTGAAAGCAGGCGGATCTGCTTCATGAGGCCGCCCGTTTGGCACCTTCGGTGATGGCGGTGCGCAGCTTGGCCTCAAGCCCGCGCAGTTTGGACTCCGAGTGGTATTTCAAACCGAACATATCCTTGACATAGAACGTATCGACCACCTGTTCGCCATAGGTCGCGATGACCGCGTTGGCGATATAGACATTGGCATCTGCCAGCGTCCGGGTCAGATCATACAGCAGCCCCGGCCGGTCACGCGTATCAACCTCGATGATCGTATAGATTTCCGAGCCCTCATTGTCGAAAGTGATATGGGTTGGCACATTGAAAGCGCGTTCGCGTTTCTTGATCTTGTCGCGCGATTTCAAAGCCTCGCGCGCGACCACTTCGCCCTTGAGCGTCTTGTGAATCATCTGGGTTAGCCGCGGCAGACGCGCCGCCTCAAACGGATGGCCCTCGGCATCCTGGACCCAGAACGCATCGGTGACGTATCCGTCTTTCGTGGTATAGCTGCGCGCGTCCACCACGTTTGCGCCGACAAGGGCCAGCGCCCCTGCAATACGGGCGAAGATGCCCGGATGATCCCCCATGGTGAAACAGGCGCGCGTGGCGTCGCGGTCCTCGTCCGGATGCAGGCGAATTTCCACGCCTCCCGGATCACCGCTGTCTTCCAGCACTTTCAGCATGTCCGCAAATTCAACATGGGTCGAAAGGTTCAGCCCCTGCCAATAGGGATCATAGTGCCGCCCGGTTTCGGTTTTCAGATCCGCTTTGGACCAGCCCGCCAGTTCAGCCCGCAGCAGTTTCTTGGCCTCGACCCCGCGATTGGCACGGTTGAGCATCTCCAGCCCGGTTTCCAGCGCGCGCTTGGTTTCGGCGTGCAGGGCGCGCAACAAGGTGGCTTTCCAGTTGTTCCAGGTGTCCGGCCCCACGCCGCGAATGTCGCAGACCGTCAGTACGGTCAGCAGGTCCAGCCGTTTGACAGTGCCCACGGCCTTGGCGAAATCGCGGATCGTGCGCGGGTCCGAGATATCGCGTTTCTGCGCCATATCCGACATCAGCAGGTGATAGCGCACCAGCCATTCCACCGTTTCGGAATCCGATTTGTTCAACCCCAGACGCGGTGCCACCTTACGCGCGATCTGCGCGCCGAGGATCGAGTGATCCTCGGGCCGTCCCTTGCCAATATCATGCAGCAGCAGCGCCACATAAAGGACCTTGCGATTGACGCCCCTTTTCAGGATCGAAGAGGCCAGTGGCAGGGCTTCGATCAGCTCTCCGCGTTCGATCTGGGCCAGGTTGACGATGCACTGGATCGTGTGCTCATCCACCGTATAGCTGTGATACATGTTGAACTGCATCATCGCCACGATGGGCTCAAACTCGGGCAGGAAGGCCGACAGCACGCCCAGCTCGTTCATCCGGCGCAGGGCGCGTTCGGGGTTGCCGTGTTTCAGCATCAGATCAAGGAAGATGCGCCGGGCTTCCTTGTCGTTGCGCATGTCGTCATCGATGAGATGCAGGTTCGCCGTCACCAGACGCATCGCATCCGGGTGGATCAGCATACCGGTGCGCAGGCCCTCTTCGAACAGGCGCAGCAGGTTCAGCTTGTTGGACAGGAATGTGTCGGGGTCAGCAACGTCCAGACGGCCATGCACGACGCTGTACCCGGCCTTGATCCGGGGGCGGCGGCGAAAGATGCGTTTCAGCAGCGGCGCGCTTTTCACATGAGAGGCTTCCAGCTTGGTCAGGAAGATGCGGGTCAGCTCGCCCACGCGGGTCGCCTCGCGGAAATAGCGCTGCATGAACACCTCGACCGCGCGGCGACCAGCGCGGTCTTCATATCCCATGCGGTCGGCCACCTCGACCTGCAGATCAAATGTCAGCTGTTCCGTCGCGCGGCCGGTTACCAGATGCAGATGGGACCGGACCGCCCACAGAAAATCCTCGGCCTGAACAAATTCGCTGAACTCTTCCGGCGTGAACAGGCCTATTGGCACCAGCTCCGCCACATCCCGTACACCGTAGATGTATTTCGCAATCCAGTAGAGGGATTGCAGATCGCGCAGGCCGCCCTTGCCTTCTTTGACGTTGGGTTCGACCATATAGCGCTCACCTTGTTTCAGGTGCCGTTCATCGCGCTCTTTCAGTTTGGCTTCGATAAAATCCCGCTCTGAGCCGTTGAACAGCTCAGCCTTCAGGCGGGCGGCCAGCTCTTCGGCCAGCGTCTGGTCACCGGCCAGATAGCGTTGCTCCAGCATCGCGGTGCGGATGGTGAAATCTTCGGTGCCAAGCCGCAGGCAATCCCTGATCGTGCGCGAGGAATGGCCGACCTTCAGCCGCAAATCCCACAGCATGTAGAGCATGGATTCAATCACACTCTCGGCCCAGGCCGTGATCTTGTACGGGGTCAGAAACAGCAGGTCCACGTCCGAGAAGGGGGCCATTTCACCCCGGCCATAGCCACCCACCGCAAGCACAGCGATCTTTTCACTCTGTGTTGGCGTGGCCAGCGGGTGCAGTTGCTCGCTGGCGATGCGCATCACGATACAGACCATCTGGTCGGTCAAATAGCTATAGGACCGTGTCAGCCTGCGCGCATCAAAGGGGCGTTTGGCAAAGGCATCGGCGATTGCCTTGCGGCCCGCCTTTTGCGCGTCGCGCAGGATGCGCACGGTTTCGGCACGCGCCGCGGCATTGTCTGCGCTGTCTTTCAGTGCAGCGGACAGCTCGGCATTGACTTTGGCGCTGTCGAAAATCTCATCCGCGGGACAGATCAGTTTGCCTTCCGGCACCGGCGCTTGCGCCGGGGGGTCAGAATCCGGCACCAGAGAAGCTTTGTGGGGCAGGGTCAATCACAACCACCTGTTTGTTCTGGATCGTGGCCACCGCCAGACCGCGTTCGTTGGTACCGTTAGGACGCAGGCGGAAGATGCCTCCGACGCCCTGGAAACCGGCATTCTGCGTCAGGGCCGCTCCGGTCAGGGCGTTGGACTTGCCCTGGCTGACCAGCGCTCCGATGGCTGCGATGCCGTCATAGGCCAGCCCGCTGATCGGGTGCGGTGCCTCGCCATAGGTATTGTTGTAGCGCTGGCGATAGGCCTGCGCCTTGGCGGGGTCAGGCAAGGCGAACCAGCCGCCCTGAACGCCCGGCAGTTCCAGCGTCTGCGCCGGAATATCCCAGCGGGTCAGACCAATATATTGCGTTGTGGCCGGTGAGACGCCGGCCTCGGGCAGCAATTGACTGTACAAAGGCAGCGCACCTGCGGTGGTTGCCGTCAGAAAAATCGAATCCGCGCCGGTTGCATCGACTGTTGCCTTGATGGCGGAAACCGAGTCGATCACGCCCTGTTGCGACCGGTCATACCCAACCGTCCCCGCATTGCTGACGCGGCTGTTGCTCAGCGCGGTTGCGATTGCGGATTGCCCAAGCTGACCGGCGGAATCGTTGCTATGCACGACGACAGTGCTTGTTTTGCCCTGCTGTCCGGCATAGTTGACCAGTCGATTGGCCGTATTCTGGAATGTCGGGCCCAGCACATAGACATTGCCGCCCGCGATGCTGGTGTTGTTGGAGAAAGACAGCACGTTCACGCTGTTGTTCAGAACCGCAAGCCCCGCCGCATTTGCGGCTTGCGCGTAGACCGGCCCGAGGATGATCTTGGCTCCGTCCGAGACAGCCTGCTGCGCGACAACCGAGGCGGTTCCCGCATTGCCCGCCGTATCATAGACCCGCAGATCGATCTTGACGTTCGGCAGATCCGCGATGGCCAGACGCGCCGCGTTTTCAAGGCTTCGGGCAAGCGCTGCGTCCCCCGATTGCGGCGATCCGCTTGGAACAAGCAGGGCGACCGGTACTGGATCAGAGGCATCAATCGAGGGGCCTCCGCCAATTCCGCCCACTTCACAGGCGGCCAGAAAAGCGGCGGTGGCCAGCGCAATGGCGGATTTCGCCAGTTTGCCTACGGGCTTGCAAACGGTAAACATCTAAAAGAAAACTCCCTGATCCGGCGTCTGAGGGCACCTTGGTCTATCGACCCGCGATAATAAACGTCACGCTGTGAGGGTCCAGCTTTGAATTTCCAAAAGATCAGATTGGCCGCTGGCCTGTACTTTGTTGCCACTCCGATCGGCACAGCGCGCGACATTACGCTCAGGGCGCTGGATGTGCTGGCCTCGGCAGACATGATTGCCGCCGAAGATACCCGCAGTCTGCGCCGTTTGATGGAAATCCACGGCGTACCGCTGGGTGGGCGGCGTGTATTGGCCTATCACGATCACAGCGGAGCAGGCGCGCGCGGCAAGATACTTGAGGCGCTGGAGCAGGGCCAATCGGTTGCCTACGCGTCAGAGGCCGGGATGCCCCTGATCGCAGATCCCGGGTATGATCTGGGACGTCAGGCGGCGGAGGCCGGGCATACTGTGACCTGCGCGCCGGGGCCGTCTGCCGTTCTGACCGCCTTGACACTGGCCGGGCTGCCGACCGACGCGTTTTTCTTTGCCGGTTTTTTGCCGAATGCCTCTGGCGCGCGGCGCGCGCGAATCGAGGCGTTGCGCAATGTCCCCGGAACACTTGTCTTTTACGAATCGCCGAAACGCGTGGCCGCGTGCCTGGCCGATCTGGCCGCTGTCCTTGGCGGCGATCGGCAAGCGGCGCTGTGCCGCGAATTGACCAAGAAATTCGAAGAAACCCGCCGGGGGACGCTGGCCGAGCTTGCATCCGGGTATCAGGATGCATCGATCAAGGGAGAGATTGTTCTGCTTGTGGATCGTGCCCATTCGCAATCTGTTAAGGAATCTGACGTAGAAGAGGCCCTGGTACGCGCCCTGGAAACGCACTCGGTGCGCGACGCGGCGGATCTGGTGTCCGAGATGTTCAGCCTGCCGCGCCGTCCGATCTATCAAAAGGCGCTGCAACTGGGGAAGGGATGATATGGCACAGCGATCTGTTCAGGGTTCAGTTTCTTATCACGCGGGGCAATCGGCTGAGCTTTGCGTTGCCTCCGAATATGAACGACGCGGATATTCTATCGCGCGGCGCAGATGGCGCGGTGCGGGCGGCGAAGTTGATTTGATCGCGCGCAATGCCGATGGGCTGGTATTTGTGGAGGTTAAGAAAAGCAGCAGTTTCGCACAGGCTGCAGCCCGGATCAGCCGCAGACAGATGGATCGAATATGCATATCGGCGGCCGCGTTTCTGGAGCAGGAACCGGATGGCCAATTGACCAATATGCGCTTTGATGCAGCTTTGGTGGATCGTGCCGGGTCTATCGAAATTGTCGAAAACGCCTTTGGTTTGGGCTGATCCCCATTGAACCCATCAAGCCTCTGCGCCATGTATCGGGCGTAGAATTGAGGGACAAGCCATGAAGATCGCCTTTCAGATGGACCCGATCGGGGCCGTAGACATCACCGCCGACAGCTCCTTCCGTCTGGCCGAGGAAGCGCAGGCGCGTGGTCATCAGCTGTTTTTCTATAGCCCGGATCAACTGGCCTATCAGGAAGGCAGAGTCACAGCCCGTGGCCATGACATGTCGGTGCAGAGGGTTGCAGGAGATCCGGCAATACTGGGCCCCGAGCATGAGGTTGATCTGGCCGATTTCGATGTGGTCTGGCTGCGGCAGGATCCTCCGTTCGACATGCATTACATCACCTCGACCCATTTGCTTGATCGCCTCAAGGGGCAGACGCTTGTGGTGAATGATCCGTTCTGGGTGCGCAACTATCCCGAAAAGCTGCTGGTGCTGGATTTCCCCGAACTGACACCGCCCACCACGATTGCGCGCGATTTGCAAACCCTCAAGGCGTTCAAGGAAAAGCATGGCGATATCATCCTCAAGCCGCTTTATGGCAATGGCGGGGCCGGGGTATTCCGACTGGACGAGAATGACCGCAATCTGACCTCGCTGCATGAATTGTTCGCGGGTTTTTCCCGCGAGCCGCTGATTGCGCAGAAATTCCTGCCCGATGTGCGCAATGGCGACAAGCGTGTGATTCTTGTCGATGGGGAACCCGTAGGTGCCATCAACCGCGTCCCTGCTGCGGGGGAAACCCGGTCGAACATGCATGTGGGCGGGCGACCGGAAAAGATCGGCCTGACCGAGCGTGATATGGAAATCTGTGCCGCCATCGGCCCGTTGCTGAAAGAACGGGGGCAGGTCTTTGTCGGTATCGACGTGATTGGCGACTATCTGACCGAGATCAACGTGACCTCACCCACGGGCATTCAGGAGCTTGAGCGGTTCAATGGCGAAAACATCGCCGAAAAGATCTGGCAAGCGATCGAGGCCAAGCTTTAAGCCCCGGCTTTGGCGCTGATGCGAAAACTCAGCGCTTCGGCCACATGAGGGCGACGCACGTCAGGCGCGCCCTCCAGATCAGCGATGGTGCGCGCCACACGCAGGATGCGGTGGAAGGCGCGGGCCGACAGGCCAAAACGCTCGGCGGCCTTTAACAGCAGCTCTTTGCCCTCGGCATCGGGCGCGGCGATGTCTTCCAGCAGCTTGCCCTCGGCATCCGCATTTTGTCGTGTGCCCGGAATGTCGCGGAACCGGTCTGTCTGAACAGCGCGCGCGGCCTCGACCCGTGCGGCGACGGTGGCAGAACTGTCACCGGATGGGGGAAGATCGAGGTCGGTAAAGGCAACCGGGGGCACCTCGATACGCAGATCAAACCTGTCCATTAACGGGCCCGAGATGCGGCCCAGATAATCCTCGCCACAGGCAGGCGCGCGTGAACAGGCGCGGGAGGGGTCGGTCAGATAACCGCATTTGCAGGGGTTCGCGGCAGCCACCAGCATGAACCGGCACGGGTATTTCACATGCGCATTGGCGCGGGCGACCATGACCTCGCCGGTCTCGATGGGCTGGCGCAAGGTTTCCAGAACGGTGCGCGGGAATTCGGGAAACTCGTCCATGAACAGAATGCCATTATGCGCCAGCGATATCTCGCCGGGTTTTGCCCCTTTGCCGCCACCAACGATGGCAGCCATCGATGCCGTGTGATGGGGTTCGCGAAATGGTCTGGCGCGGTTTATGCCGCCTTCGTCCAGCAAGCCGCAGAGAGACTGGATCATCGAGGTCTCCAGCGCCTCTACGGGCGTTAGCATGGGCAGGATGCCTGGCAAGCGCGCGGCCAGCATGGATTTGCCCGAGCCCGGCGTTCCGATCATGATCAGGTGATGCCGCCCGGCTGCTGCAATTTCCAAAGCCCGTTTGGCGCGTTCCTGCCCTTTGACATCGCGCAGGTCTCGCGCCCCGGGTGACAGGCTGACCTCACCCGGGCTTGCCGCGGGCAGGGCGGATTGGCCGGTGAAATGGCGCACCACGTCCCCCAGCGACCCGGCACCAATGACCTGAGTTGCATCCACCCAGGCCGCTTCGGCGCTTGAAGCGCGCGGGCAGAGCAGGCAGCGATCCTCGGCCGCGGCGGTCATGGCGGCGGGCAGGGCACCCACAACCGGAACCAAAGAGCCATCGAGGGACAGTTCACCAAGGGCCACAGCCCCTTCAGCCGCATCTGACGGGATGATTTCGAGCGCCGACAACAATGCCACCGCGATGGGCAGATCGAAATGGCTGCCCTCTTTCGGCAGATCGGCCGGCGCCAGGTTGATGGTGATCCGTTTCGAGGGCAGCGCGATAGCCATTGAGCTCAGAGCGCTGCGCACGCGGTCCCGTGCCTCGGATACCGCTTTGTCCGGCAGGCCGACGATGGAAAAGGCCGGAAGGCCCGGCGAGACGGCGCATTGCACCTCGACCGGGCGGGCATCGACCCCCTGAAAAGCGACGGTATGGGCGCGGGCAACCATGGCAATCCCGTTTGTGGTTAACAGGATGTTGTTGCCACCCGCACGGTTTAGGAATCGTTAACACCGCCCGCCATTTGAATGAATTTGGGCCATGCGGCGGGGTCGGCCACGGTTTTATCCCGGCAGAATGCGTTGCAGAAACCCCAGATCTTGCCATCGAGCACAAGGTAATCCGAAACGGGTTTGCCAGAATAGGGGCAGGCTGCATTGATCGAAGGACCGGTATCAACCGCACGGGCCGATGAGGTTCCGCCAATGGGCCAGTCGCTGGCGGGCAGGTCTTGTGGATAAGGGAACGGATCATAGGAAACTGTTTTGCCCATCGCGCGCCACTGCCGAACGGTAATATCTGACAACAGCTCCAGGCAATAGGCATGATTGGCCGCTGACACCGGCAGGCCGTACCCGATTATGCGCGCGGCCACGGGGGTGTAGAACACATCTGCCAGCGAATAGGTCCCAAACAGCGGCCCGGTTGCCGCGCCCGAGATGCTTCGCGCATGGGTCCAAAGGGTCTCGATCCGTTGCAGATCGGCCCGGGTTTCGGATGTGGGGCGGAACCCCTGCCAGCAGCATTGCAACTGCATCGGGCACTGGTCGCGCAGGAGGGTGAATCCGGCAACCATTTCGGCACAAAGCCAACGCGCGGTGGCGCGCGCTGCGGGGTCGGTTGGCCATAACCCGGCCTCGGGATGGCGTTCGGCCAAAGTCTCTGCCATGGCGAGGCTTTCCCCAACCACCGTTCCATCAGGCAGGCGCAGCGCGGGGACAAGGCGGGCGGGAGCCAGCGGTTCCATATCCGTTGCCATGGTGCCGGAATAAAGGCCAATCATATGGGTGCGATATGGCAGGCCGAATTTCTCAAGCATCAACCATCCGCGCATGGACCAGCTTGAAAACAACCGGTCGCCGATAAAAAGATCGTAGGTCATGGCCGCAGGATGTCGCTTGCGCGCCTGCCCGTAAATCGGTGATTTGTGCGCAACCCTATCACGGCAGGTGATTGATCCGGCCCACCGACCAGTGATCGCTGTGGCGGGTGATCTCGGTAACGGACAGGTTGTCGATCCGGTGGCTGAATGCCTGTTGCGCATCAACCCTCAAAGCCCGCTGCAGCTGAGTCAGAATCACACCGAAATGCGCCACCACGATCAGGTGGCCTCCGTCATGAGCTGTCATGAGGGCATCGATAGCTGCATTAACCCGGGCACATACCTCATTCCAGCTTTCGCCGTTTGGCGGCCTGACCTCACCGGGGTTGTCCCAATAGGCAAAGCAAAGCTCGGGGTCTTCGGCTTCAATCTCGGCATGGGATCGCATCTCCCACGTGCCGAAATTGATTTCGCGCAGGTCCGGGCGATGGGGCAGGCGGCGGCGTGTGCCCTGTATCGCGCTGGCCGTATCGGCGGCGCGGGACAGGTCTGACGAGACAACGATCGCTTCCGCGGGCAGATGCGCCTGCAGCCGGGCAATCTGTGCCCTATCGCTCAGATCAGCGGGCAGATCGGACCAGCCCACCATGGTTTTGGCATGGGTGGGCCCGTGCCGGACCAGATGCAGCTGCGTCACAGAGGCTCTCCCTTGAGAACCAGAGGCAAACCGGCAGTAACCTGTATCACCCGATCCGCCTGAGCGGCGAGGGCGATGTTCAGCCGCCCCTGCGCCTCGCGGAATTTGCGCGACAGGGCATTGTCCGGCACGATGCCGTGGCCAACCTCGTTCGATACGATGACAACCTGCGCCGCGCAGCTGCGCAATGCGGCAAGAAATTCGGCCTGCACCTGCGCAAGATCAGAGCCGGCCAGCAGGTGATTGGTCAGCCACATTGTGGCGCAATCGATCAGGCAGATGTGGTCGGACGTCAGCCGTGCAAGCCCGGGGGTGAGGTCAAGCGGAGCCTCAATTGTGGTCCATCCATCCCCTCTTTGTGCAATATGTTGCATAATTTTCTGTCGCATCTCATCATCAAAAATTTGTGATGTCGCGAAATATATGCGTTTTTTCCCCGTTGAAACAACAAGTTGTTCTGAGAAAAGCGACTTTCCGGATGCAGCGCCGCCTATTATTAAGGTTAAATCGGCATGCACTTTTATTACCTTTCTGGTGATCCACCCGGTTTTGTCCTGCGTATCGACCATAGGTCGGCAAGGCAAGCCCGGCCCATCGCCTGTGAAAAAGGGAGAGTCGCATGGCACTGGACAACGCAAATGATTTTTCGATGTCCCGGCAGGCAATGAAGGCCGAATTGCTGGATGCCGAGACCGAATTACAACTGGCTTATGCATGGCGTGACAACCGGGATGAACAAGCCCTGCATCGTTTGATCACCGCCTATATGCGGCTGGCGATTTCCATGGCGGCCAAGTTCAAACGCTATGGCGCGCCGATGAATGATCTGATCCAAGAGGCCGGTCTGGGCCTGATGAAAGCCGCAGACAAGTTTGATCCGGATCGCGGTGTGCGCTTTTCGACCTATGCGGTCTGGTGGATCAAAGCGAGCATTCAGGATTATGTCATGCGCAACTGGTCGATGGTGCGGACCGGGTCGACCTCGTCCCAGAAATCGCTGTTTTTCAACATGCGCCGCGTGCAGGCCCGGCTTGAGCGCGAAGCTGCAACCGAAGGCCTTGATCTGGATCGCCATCAGCTGCACCAGATGATTGCCGCTGAAATCGGCGTGCCGCTGCGCGATGTTGAGATGATGGAGGGGCGGCTTGCCGGTTCGGATTTCTCGCTCAACGCCGTTCAGTCAGCGGATGAGGACGGACGCGAATGGATCGATGCGCTGGAAGATGATCGCGAACAGGCCGCCGAGTCGGTTGAACACAGCCACGATACGCAGCAATTGCGCGATTGGCTGGTCACCGCGATGCAGGCCCTGAACGATCGCGAGCGTTTTATCGTGCGCGAACGCAAACTGCGTGAGCCCGCCCGGACGCTGGAAAGCCTTGGTCAGGAACTCGGCTTGTCAAAAGAGCGGGTGCGCCAGCTTGAGGCCGCAGCCTTCACCAAAATGCGCAAGAACCTTGAAGCGCAATCGCGCGAGGTGCAACACTTCTTCGCATGAAACCTTATGCGATTCTTGCGGCGCTGTTGCTGCTCGTCACCCTCCCTGATCGGGGGCGTGGGGCCGAGTTTGTTCCGGATGATGTTCTGGCCGATATTCAGTCGGCGGATATCATTATTCTGGGCGAGATTCACGACAACCCCCAACATCACCTTGTGCAGGCCGAAGCGATCAAGGCCATCGCGCCCTCGGCTGTTGTCTGGGAAATGGTGACCGAGGAAGGCGCGCAGCGGCTGGCCCAGAAAGCCGCAACAAACCCGGAAGAACTGGCCAGAATTCTGCGCTGGGCTGAATCCGGCTGGCCGCCGCTCAGCATGTATTACCCTGTTTTTCAGGCAGCTGATGTGCCGGTTTATGGCGCGATGGTACCGCGCGCGGCAGCGCGTCAGGCGATGGAGCGCGGGGCGGCCACCGCGCTGGGTGCAGATGCGGCGCGGTATGGGCTGACGGTGCCCCTGTCAGCCGAGGATCAGGCCGCGCGCGAGGCCGATCAGCTTGCCGCCCATTGCGATGCCCTGCCGCCCGAGGCGTTGCCTCAGATGGTGGCAATCCAGCGTCTGCGGGATGCTGTGCTGTCGCGGGCAATCCTGCGTGCCTCTGACGAAACAGGCGGCCCGGTTGCAGTGATCACCGGCAATGGCCATGCCCGCAAGGATCGCGGCATTCCAACCTTTCTTGCGCGCTTGCGCCCGGGATTGAAGGTATTTGTGTTGGGGCAGTCCGAAGACGGGATCATTGACGGTGAATTTGACGCGGTGATCGACAGCCCGGCAGTTGTGCGTGAAGACCCCTGCAAAGCCTTCGAGGTGCAGAATTAACTGCTGGAACTGCCCGGCAGCGTTGCCTAATGTCAGGGCCGACCGGGACGGGAAAGGCGAAACATGCTGTCATCCAAACGCATTCTGCTGATTATTGGCGGTGGAATCGCGGCCTACAAGTCGCTTGATCTGATCCGCCGCCTGCGTGAACGCGGGGCTGCGGTTACGCCGGTTCTGACCCGCGCTGCCGAGGAATTTGTAACGCCACTGTCTGTGTCCGCTCTGGCGGGTGAAAAAGCCTATCGCGATCTCTTCGATCTGACGGATGAGGCCGAGATGGGGCATATCCAATTGTCACGCTCGGCGGATCTGCTTGTCGTTGCCCCGGCGACTGCGGATCTGATGGGCAAGATGGCAGGCGGGTTGGCGAATGATCTGGCCTCGACCCTGCTGATGGCAACCGATACGCCGGTGCTGTGCGCGCCCGCGATGAATGTCCGCATGTGGGAGCATCCCGCGAACCGGCGCAACCACGCCCAGCTGAAAGCGGATGGCGTGCGCTTTGTCGGCCCGAACGAAGGGGATATGGCTTGCGGTGAATACGGGCCGGGCCGGATGTCGGAACCGCTTGAGATTGTGGCCGCGATCGAGGCGCAATTGGGCACCGGGCCGCTGTCAGGCAAACGTATCCTGGTGACCTCGGGGCCGACACATGAACCGATTGATCCGGTGCGCTATATCGCCAACCGATCTTCGGGGGCACAGGGAACAGCCGTGGCGCGCGCGCTGGCCGCGCTCGGGGCTGAGGTGGTGTTTGTCACCGGGCCCGCCCAGGTTCCGCCACCAGACGGAGTAACTGTGGTGCAGGTTGAAACTGCGCAGCAGATGTCAGACGCGGTGGATGCAGCACTTCCGGTTGATGCAGGCGTGTTTGCAGCTGCTGTTGCCGATTGGCGGATGGCGACGGCCTCGGACCGCAAGCTGAAGAAAAGCCGCGATGGGCTGCCTGCGTTGGATTTTGCCGAAAACCCGGACATCCTGAAACGTGTTGCGCATCTGGAAACGAACCGGCCCGCGCTGGTGGTGGGTTTTGCAGCCGAGACGGACAACGTGATCGAACACGCCACCGCCAAACGTGCGCGCAAGGGCTGCGACTGGATCGTGGCCAACGATGTCAGCCCGGCAACCGGCATCATGGGTGGGTCTGAAAACGCAGTGGTACTGATCGCCGAAGACGGGGCCGAGGAATGGCCACGCATGGGCAAAGACGATGTGGCCAAGCGTTTGGCGGCGCGGATTGCCGACGCTCTGGGCCAATAATAATCGCAAAGACAAGAGGTGCAGTGATGGTAGCAATTCGTGTGATCCGCGAGGATGGGGCCGACCCGTCAGTGCCGCTGCCCTCTTACGAGACCCAAGGCGCGGCTGGCGCGGATGTGCGTGCCAACCTGCCGGGTGGGGCACCAATTGCGCTGAAACCGGGGCACCGCGCGCTGGTGCCAACCGGCCTCAGGATCGAGATCCCGCCGGGGTTCGAGATACAGGTCCGCCCGCGCTCGGGCCTTGCGCTGAAACACGGGATTACCCTGCCCAATACGCCGGGCACCATCGACAGCGACTATCGCGGCCCGCTGGGCGTGATCATGCTGAACACGGGGCAGGACCCTTTTGAGATTACCCATGGTGAGCGTATCGCGCAGCTGGTTGTCGCCCCCGTTGTGCAGGCCGCGTTCGAAGCGGTCGATGCGCTGAGCGAGACCGGGCGCGGCGCTGGTGGCTTCGGCTCGACCGGGCGCGGCTGATGTTATTGGTTCTGATCCTTGCTGCCGGGCTTTGGGGTGTCGGCTATATGGCCGGGATATCCCGCAACGCGCGGCTGGCCTCAATCGGTGCGTTGCTGACGGGCGTGATTATTGCGCAACTTGTGCTGCCCGAAGATAACCCTCTGCGTCAGGCCACCGGCGGTTCGGCTGCGATGTGGCTGATCCTTGCTGGCTCAGCTCTGCTGGTTCTGCTTTATGGGCGGGGTATCAAAGCGCTGCGCAATCGCGCCGCGCCGACCTCAGCCTCGGAGCCCGCCATGCCATCAGACCAGTTCAGCGAAACCGAACTTGAACGCTATGCTCGTCACATTGTTCTGCGCGAACTGGGCGGGCCGGGTCAAAAGCGGATGAAACAGGCGCGCGTGCTGGTGATCGGGGCCGGGGGCCTTGGTGCGCCTGCGTTGCAATATCTGGCGGCAGCTGGTGTGGGCACGATCGGAGTGATTGACGATGACGAGGTCGAGAATGCGAACCTGCAGCGGCAGGTCATCCACCGCGATACCGATATCGGGAAACCCAAAGTGTTTTCGGCCCAGCAAGCGATGCAGGCGCAAAATCCCAACGTGGTGGTTCTGCCGTATCATCGCCGTCTGACCGAAGAGATTGCTGCCGACCTGTTCGCGGATTTCGACCTGATCCTTGATGGCACCGACAATTTTGAAACGCGCTATCTGGCCAATCGCACGGCCGTGGCGTTAGGCAAGCCGCTGATCTCGGGCGCGCTGTCGCAATGGGAAGGGCAGCTCAGCGTGTTCGATCCGGCCACTGCTGGCCCGTGTTACCAATGCATCTTTCCCGAAGCCCCGGCCCCCGGTCTGGCGCCATCTTGTGCCGAGGCCGGCGTGATCGGTCCGCTGCCCGGCGTTGTGGGCGCGATGATGGCGGTTGAGGCGATCAAGGTGATCACCGGGGCGGGTCAGCCCCTGCGGGGTGAGATGCTGATCTATGACGCGCTTTATGGCGAAAGCCGCAAGATCACCCTGTCGCAACGCGCTGATTGCCCGATTTGCGGGTCTTCCGCCTGACAGCCCCTCAAATTTTCGGGCAGCACTGGATCATTGCGGGGGTCAGCCTTAGCTATGAGGTCAAAGGAGACCTCAATGACCAACCCGATCCTGTCTGACTGGACCACACCTTTCGAAATCGCGCCTTTTGCCACGATCTCGGATGATGATTTCGCCCCCGCGCTGGAAGAAGCGATGCAGGCGCATAACGCCCAGATCGATGCGATTGCAGTGAATTCAGACGCGCCCACATTTGCCAACACGATCGAGGCGCTTGAGGCCGCGGGTGAGCAGATGGATAAGGTCCTGTCCGTGTTCTTCACCGTCGCAGGCGCTGACAGCAACCCCCGGCGCGAAGAGCTGCAGCGCGCGTTCTCGCCCAAGCTGGCGGCGCATTATTCGCGCATCTCTTCGAACAAGGCACTGTTTCAGCGGGTGGCGGATTTATGGGCCCGGCGCGATGCGCTGGAATTGACAGATGAACAGGCCCGGGTGCTGATGCTGTCCCATCGCGGATTTGTGCGGGCAGGGGCGGCGTTGACCGGCGATGACGATGCGCGGATGCAAGAGATCAAGGCGCGTCTGGCCTCGCTGGGCACCTCTTTCACCCAGAACCTGCTGGCGGATGAACGTGAGTGGTTCATGGAACTGACCGAGGATGACCTGCAAGGCCTGCCTGAATTTGCGGTGAATGCGGCGCGCGCGGCGGGGCAGGAGAAAGGCGTTGAAGGTCCGGTGGTGACCCTTTCACGCTCGATCATCGTGCCGTTTCTGCAATTCTCGCCCCGTCGGGACCTGCGCGAAAAAGCCTATCGCGCATGGACCGCACGCGGGGCAAATGGCGGCGACACCGATAACCGGGACATCGCCGCAGAAATCCTGCGCCTGCGTGAAGAGCGCGCGGCGCTGCTGGGCTATGCCAGCTTCGCCGATTACAAGCTTGAGACCGAGATGGCCCGCACCCCGGAGCGCGTGCGCGCGCTGTTGATGGATGTGTGGGACCCCGCCAAGACCCGCGCCGATGCAGATGCCGAGGTGTTGATCGCGATGATGCAGGAAGACGGTGTCAACGGCCCGCTGGAAGCGTGGGACTGGCGCTACTATGCCGAGAAACGCCGCAAGGCCGAGCATGATCTGGATGAGGCCGCGCTCAAGCCCTATCTGCAGCTGGACCGTATGATCGAGGCGTCTTTTGCTTGCGCCAACCGCCTGTTCGGGCTGGAGTTTGCACCGCTGGATGTACCGCTATACCACCCCGATTGCCGCGCGTGGGAGGTGACCCGCGATGGGCAGCATGTGGCGGTATTTATCGGGGATTATTTCGCGCGCGGCTCCAAACGCTCGGGCGCGTGGTGCAGTGCGATGCGGGGGCAGGCTAAGTTTCCAAAAGAACAGGCCCCCGTGGTGATCAATGTCTGCAACTTCGCCAAGGGCGATCCGGCGCTGTTGTCCTATGATGACGCGCGGACATTGTTTCATGAATTTGGTCACGCCCTGCATCAGATGCTGTCCAATGTGACCTATGAAAGCATCTCGGGCACTTCGGTGGCGCGTGATTTCGTGGAACTGCCCAGCCAGCTTTACGAACATTGGCTGGAAGTGCCCGAAGTATTGGCCGAATTCGCAACCCATGCCGAAACCGGTGAACCGATGCCGCAGGAGATGCTGGAGAAGGTGCTGCAGGCCGCCAATTTCGATCAGGGGTTCCAGACGGTGGAATATGTCGCCTCGGCGCTGGTCGATCTGGCGTTCCACGATGGCGCCGCACCCGCTGATCCGATGGCAAAACAGGCCGAGGTGCTGGCAGAACTCAGGATGCCGCAGGCCATCGGCATGCGCCACGCCACCCCGCATTTTGCCCATGTCTTCGCAGGTGATGGCTATAGCTCGGGCTATTACAGCTATATGTGGTCCGAGGTGATGGACGCCGACGCCTTCGCCGCCTTTGAAGAAGCCAGTGGCGCGTTTGACCCCGAGCGCGCCAAAGCGTTGGAGGATAACATCCTCTCGACCGGCGGATCACGCGAGGCGGAAGAGCTGTATCTGGCGTTCCGCGGCCGCTTGCCCGGCGTTGAGGCGTTGTTGAAAGGCCGTGGCTTGATCGCGGCCTAGTAGCCCAACTCCCTGTCGACGAGGTGTAGAAAGGGCTCACCCGCTTCACCTCGGCGAATGTTCTCGCAGATCACCTGTGCCGCCGTCACGGGGCGGGTTTCTGATGCGATATGCGGCGTTACCGTCGCGTTGGGATGTGCCCAGTAGGGATGTTCAGGCGGCAGCGGTTCGGTGCGGAACACGTCCAGCGTGGCATGTCCGACCTGGCCTGAATTCAGCGCGGCCAGCAAAGCATCATCATCGATCAAGGGCCCACGCCCGGGGTTGATGATCTTCGCCCCTTTCGGCAATAGCGCAAGCGTTTCAGCATTCAGTGTGTTCTCAGTCGCGGGCGTGTCGGGCAGTAACAGAACCACAATCCCGGCCTGAGACAGCGCGGCGCGCAGCCCGTCCCCACCATGCAGGCAGGTCACGCCGGGGATGTCCTTGGCCGTGCGGCTCCAGCCGATAACCCGGAAATTCAGCGCCACCAGCGTTTGCGCGGCGGCCTGGCCCAGTGCCCCCAGCCCCAGAATGCAGACCGTGCGTTGTGCCGCCAATGGCGGGGCATCCGGTTCCCATACCCCATCCTGCTGCGTGATATGGCGATCCATGCCAAGGTGATAGCGCAGCACATGGCCCACCACCCATTCGGTCATCCCCTGCGCCAGCCCGCCATCCACCATGCGCGCCAGCGGCACGGTCAGGGTTTCATTGCCCGAAATACTCTCGACCCCGGCCCAGAGGCTCAGCACAGCCTTGAGGCGGGTGAAGGGGGTGAAATCCTGCAAACCGCCGTTCGGGGCGTAGACCACGTAATCGACCTGATCCGCCGGGATATCGGTAGCCAGATGAAAATCCAGCCCGGCCGCCGTCAGCCCCTGACGCAGCAGCGGTTCATATTCCGGCCACAGGCCCGGGCGCGCGGAAAACAGGATGTTCACGGTCATCGAAAACCTTTCAGCGGGGGCGGTGGATATGGGCGCTTTGCACGATGCCGAATGCGGCCATCAGCACCAGCATGGCCGACCCGCCATAGCTGACCATGGGCAGCGGGACGCCCACAACAGGGGCCAGCCCCATCACCATCGACATGTTGACAGCAAAGAACAGGAAGAAATTCAGCGCAATGCCCAGCGTCACCAGCGACGAGAAGCGATCCTTGCTCGACAATGCAGTGACCATGCAGAAGATCAGGATCATCCCATAGAGGATCAGCAGGGTGATACCGCCGACAAAGCCGAACTCTTCCGCCAGCGTGGTGAAGATGAAATCGGTGTGTTTTTCGGGCAGGAAGTTCAGCCGCGATTGGGTCCCTTCCATAAAGCCGCGCCCGTTCCAGCCGCCCGAGCCCAATGCGATCTTGGATTGCGTGATGTGATAGCCCGCGCCCAGCGGGTCGGTGGAGGGATCCAGAAATGTGTCAATGCGCCGGAACTGGTAGTCCTTGAGCAATTGCCACTCGGTCCCCCGGCTGTTGAACACGGTCACAACCAGCCCGACACCTGCGGTAATCACGGCGGCGAAATAGGCCCAGTGCACCCCGGCCAGAAACATCATCCCACCCCCGGCAGCCAGCAACAGGATGGATGTGCCCAGATCAGGCTGTTTCAGAACCAGAAAGGTCGGGATCAGGATCAGGGCAACCGGGATCAGAACCCAGAGCGGGCGGGATGTCCTTTGCGGTGAAAGCCAGTCGTAATAGGCGGCCAGTACCATCACCAGTGCAACTTTCATCACCTCGGATGGCTGCAGGCGCATGAATCCCAGATCGATCCAGCGCTGTGCGCCCATGCCGATTGTACCAAAAAGCTCTACAAAGATCAGCAGAACGATCGATCCCAGATAGGCCACGACCGACATGTTGCGCCAGAACCAGATCGGAACGATGGCGATGATGAACATCGCTGCCAGTCCAAGGCCAAAACGTTCCATCTGCGGTTCGGCCCACGGGGTCCATGATCCACCCGCCACAGAATACAGCATCAGGAACCCGGCACTGGCGACGCTGACCAGAAGCAGCGTCAGGGGCCAGTTCATATACAGAAACTTGCGAAACCCTGAGGGCGTGGATTTGACCGCATATTCAAGATAGCTCATGCGCGGTCCTTTTCGTCAGGGCGCGCTTTGGGGCGGCGATCGCCTTCCAGCCGTTTTTGCTGTTCCTTGATGCGCTCGCGGTCGCCTGCCGGGTAGGCCTCCAGCGGCGGTGTGCCGCCATAGAGCGCTTGCAGCATGATGTCGCGCGCAACCGGGGCCGCCGCCTTGGAGCCGCCACCGCCATGTTCCACGACAACCGCAATGGCGTATTTCGGGTTGTCATAAGGCGCGAAACTGACGAACAGCGCGTGGTCGCGGCGCTCCCATGGCAGGTCTTCGTTGCGGATCACGCCAGCGGCGCGTTCGGCCTTGGTGATGTTACGCACCTGGCTGGTGCCGGTCTTGCCTGCCATGCGGAAGTCATCCGCGATGATCCGGCTGCGATAGGCCGTGCCGCGCCGGTCGTTCGAGACAGACCACATCGCCTCGCGAATGTAATCAAGGTTGGTCCGGTTGATCCCAAGCGGCTCACCCGCGCCGGTTGGCTGTTCGATCCCATCGATTGACCGGACCAGACGGGGCGAAACAGCCCGCCCGGTGGCGATCCTTGCCGTCATCACCGCCAGTTGCATGGGTGAGGCCAGCATAAAGCCCTGCCCGATCGAGGCATTGGCCGTATCACCGATCAGCCATTCCTCACCATGGGTTCGCTGCTTCCATTCCTGATTGGGCGCCAATCCGGCGCGCACGGCAGACATGGGGATGTCATGCTTGACACCCAGCCCAAGGGTGCGGGCCATTTCCGAGATTTTGTCGATGCCGACCTTCAGGGCCACATCGTAATAATAAACATCGCAGCTGCGCTTCAGCGATGTGTTGAGATCGACCATGCCGTGACCTCCGCGCTTCCAGCAGTGGAAGCGACGGCTGCCGACCTTGAGGAAGCCGGGGCAATAGACTGTGGTGCCGGGGCCAACGATACCGGCTTCAAGCGCGGCCAGTGCGGTGACCATCTTGAAGGTCGAGCCCGGCGGGTAGGTGCCCTGAACCGTCTTGTTTGCCAGCGGGCGATACTTGTCTTGTGTCAGAATCTGATAATCCGCGACCGAGATGCCACGCACAAACAGGTTGGGGTCGAAACTGGGGGCCGAGGCCATCGCGCGCAGATCGCCGGTCTCGCAATCAATGACGACGGCGGCGGCGCTTTCGCCTGCTAGTCGCGCTTGTGCATATTGCTGCAGATCGGCATCGACCGACAATTGCAGGTCCGCCCCGGGCTGACCTTCCTGCCGGTCCAGCTCGCGCATGACGCGGCCGGTGGCGTTAACCTCGACCCGTTTTGATCCGGCTTTGCCGCGCAGATCAATCTCTTGCCGGGCTTCCAGACCGACCTTGCCGATCTGGAACCGGGGGATGCGCAGCACCGGTTCGGGGTCGTCGATCTGACTCAGATCATAATCGCTGACCGGGCCGACATAGCCGACGATATGAGCAAAATCCTCATAGCGCGGGTATTGTCGGGTTTGACCGACCTCTGGCGTGACGCCGGGCAGGGCCGGGGCGTTTACCGCAACTTTCGAGATGTCCTCCCACGTGACCTGATCTACCAGAGTGACGGGCAGAAACGGGGCAGAACGGCGCATTTCGGTGCGGGCCCGTTCAATCTCATCCTCGTTCAGCGGGATCAGGTCCGT
The DNA here is from genome assembly GCA_000158135.1 of Rhodobacteraceae bacterium KLH11. GTDB lineage: Bacteria > Pseudomonadota > Alphaproteobacteria > Rhodobacterales > Rhodobacteraceae > Ruegeria. The sequence goes on along the minus strand of DS999531.1, from coordinate 644,802 downwards.
CAGTTTGGCGATCACCTTGTCGATATCGCCGGCATCTTCTCGGACGATGACGATGCGGTAAGATGGCGAGTTTTGCCCGATGATCTGGCCGTTCCGGTCATATATCCGCCCGCGTGTTGGCGGGATCAGACGCACATTGATGCGGTTTTCCTCGGCCAGAAGCCGATATTCATCGGCCTGATCCACCTGCATGAACCGCATCCGGGCCGCCAGACCGCCGATAAAGGCAGCCTGCAACCCGCCCAGAACCAGCGCACGACGCGGCAGTCGTTTATAGGCAAGACCTTGCGGCTTTGGATTGCGTTGTTTCATGGCCGTACCTTGTTTGTGCCGGTCTCGGGACTGGATTTACGTTTTACGCCAAATGCACCCTGGCTGAGGAAGACGATCAGCGGATAAATCGCGATTGTCAGAACCATCTGAATCACCACCGGAGCCAGCGTTGCCTGTTGTACCGACAGAATAGCAAGGATCAGACGGTTAAGCACAAAAACAACCGTGATCACTGCGCCCACTGTCGACCATTCTGCGATGAAACCACCATCGCGCATACCCGCCGCAGCCGATCGCAGATAGGCGGCCCCCAGCACGACCAGCGCCGCAAGCAGCCCGGGGGGGCGTTGCAGCAGCAGATCGGCCATGAACATGACGATGGCAATGATCAGTATCGGCACATAGTCCGAGCGTCTCAGAACCCAGGCATAGGTGAGGGCGATCAGGATATCCGGAAACGGCCAGCGATCAGGTTTCGTATCCAGCGGCAGCAGGTGCAGGAACATCACCAGCACCGCCAGCCCGACATAAAGGCCCCGTTTGGCCCAGAGATGCGAGAGCGACCTATCCATCGCTGGCCTCTTGCGGGTTTAATGCGGCTTCGGGTTGTCGGGGGCCAACGATATCGCCCGAATCCGTGATAGGCGGCGCGGATTGATAGCGCAGTACCCGCAGAAATTCGAGCCGCTCGAAATCGGCCGACAGGCGCACGCGCAGGCGGCCGCCGGGGTCCACCGTGATCTGGCCGATCAGCAAGCCACCGGGGAAGACGCCGCCATCACCGGATGTGACCACCCGGTCACCGGGCCGCACGAGTTCGCGGTTCTCCAGAAACGCCACCACAGGCGAGGATGTATTGTCACCAGTAATCAATGCAGTCTGACCCGAAGGCTGGATCGTCGCGGGGATCGCACTGCTGGCATCCGTCATCAGAATGACGCGCGCCGTATCCGGGCCCACGCCCGAGATGCGCCCGACCACACCGATCCCGTCCATCGTGGCCCAGCCGTCCATGATGCCGTCGCGTTCCCCCACATTCAGCAGGACCGATTGCCGGAAGGGCGAGCCGCTATCGGCCATCACAACGCCGGTGATATAGGTCAGGCGCGGATCAAGCCGCACATTGTTCAGATCCAGCAGGCGGGCGTTTTCCTGTTCCAGCTGCAGGGCGGCCTCTTTCCAGGCGCGCATCAGGCGCAGCTCGCTGCGCAGTTCCTGGTTCTGTTCGCTGAGGCGCTGATAGCTTTGGAAATCACGCGACAGGTTGACCAGCGCGGTGACGGGCACCATGGCCCATTCCATCGAAGGAACAACCTTGTCCACCACCTGCGCGCGGAACCGCTCGACCCGGGGGCTGTCGATGCGCCAGATCAGGAAGATACCCAGCAGGCACAGAACCACGATCCCCAGAAGCAAGCGGCGCAGGGGGGTCGTGTATTCGTCGCGCTGTGATCGGTCCTTTGCCACAGGTTACCTTCCCGTGCTGCTCGTGCCCGAGTTTTCACGCCTCAAAGGGTGCGCGCCTTAGCTTTCGTAGTCAATCGCGTGGCGCAGTTGTTTTTCATATTCCAGCGCCTTGCCGGTGCCCAAAGCCACACAATTCAGGCTTTCATCGGCAATCGACACGGCCAGCCCGGTCTGTTCGCGCAACGCCAGATCCAGATCACCCAGCAACGCACCGCCACCGGTCAGCATCACGCCCCGGTCCACGATGTCGGCTGCCAGATCAGGCGGCGTGGTTTCCAGCGCGGTCATCACCGCCTCGCAGATCGCCTGCACAGGTTCCGAGAGCGCCTCGGCCACCTGAGCCTGACTGATCTCGATTTCCTTGGGCACGCCATTCAGCAGGTCACGGCCCCGGATATGCATCGACTGACCCCGGCCATCATCGGGCATCCGTGCGGTGCCGATAGTGGTCTTGATCCGTTCGGCGGTGGATTCACCCACAAGCAGGTTCTGCTGACGGCGCAGGTACGAGATGATGGCCTCGTCCATCCGGTCGCCACCGACGCGGACCGAGCGGGCGTAGACGATATCGCCCAGTGACAGAACCGCAACCTCGGTCGTACCGCCGCCGATATCGACAACCATGTTCCCGGTCGGATCGGTGATCGGCATGCCCGCGCCAATGGCCGCAGCGATGGGCTCGGCAATCAGACCCGCGCGGCGGGCACCTGCAGACAGAACCGACTGGCGGATCGCGCGTTTCTCAACCGGTGTTGCACCATGGGGGACGCAGACAATGATTTTCGGCTTTGAGAAGGTTGACCGTTTATGCACCTTGCGGATGAAGTGCTTGATCATCTCTTCGGCGGTGTCGAAGTCAGCAATAACGCCCTCGCGCATCGGGCGGATCGCTTCGATCGAGCCCGGGGTGCGGCCCAGCATCAGCTTGGCATCCTCGCCCACGGCCAGAACCTTTTTCACACCATCTTTGACATGATAGGCGACAACCGAAGGCTCCGACAGGATCACGCCACGCCCCTTGACATAAACCAGCGTGTTCGCTGTCCCAAGGTCGATGGCCATGTCCGCTGTGAACAGGCCGCCCAGATTGCCAAAGATTCCCATATTTCCCTGATCCCGTTCGTCAGAATTTTCACTGCCCGCGACTCGACGGTTCCGGGACGGATGCCTTATAGGGTGCCATCTCGCCCGGTAAAAGGGCTGATTCCGCGACAATCAGCGCCTATCCGCCTTATTGATGGGAACTTTAGAAGGCAAAATGCTCTCATATCAACACATTTACCACGCAGGAAATCTGGCTGATGTGCAAAAGCACACATTATTGGCCTGGGCGCTGGAGTATCTGACGCAAAAAGACAAGCCACTCAGCTATATCGAAACCCATGCGGGCCGGGGTCTGTACCAGTTGGATGCGGCTGAGGCGGTACGGACCGGTGAAGCAGCCGCCGGCATCGAACGCGTGCAGCATGAGGGTTGGTTTGAGGGCGAACATCCAATGTCGCGCGCATTGGAGGCCGTCAGGTCGCGGCATGGGGCGACGGCCTATCCGGGATCGCCCCTGATCGCGGCCAGCCTGCTGCGGTCGCAGGACAGCCTGCATCTGGCCGAGCTGCATCCGCAGGAGCATGCGGCGCTGGCCCTCGCATTGTCGACCTATGAAGCCAAGGCCTATCGGCAAGACGGGTTTGAACTGGCGCAGTCGTTACTGCCACCGACGCCACGGCGCGGGTTGATGCTGATCGATCCCAGCTATGAGGTGAAAGCGGATTATGACAGGCTGCCCAAGGTCATCGCCAAGCTGCATCGTAAGTGGAATGTGGGGGTGATCGCGCTTTGGTACCCGATCCTGACCGATGGGCACCATCAGGTTATGATCACGGCGCTCAAGGCGCAAAACCTGCCAAAAGCGATCTGCCACGAGGTTCGCTTCCCGCCTGCCCGCAAAAATCATCGGATGGTGGGGTCGGGGATGTTTATCATCAACGCGCCGTTTGGGATTGAAAGCGAAACACAACGCCTTTCGTCCCTTTTCTCGGGGCTTTGATTTAGCCACAAAAGTGCTCCCGCCCCGTTTGCCTGCATCAGAGATGCCGTCAAACGAGTTGGGCCCGGAACCGGGCGTCTGGGAAAACGACGGACTGGCGACCGAGGCCGAGGCGCCGACACCCGATACAGCTACACAAACCCCCGAGCCTGAACCCCAACCCGAAAGCACCGAGGCCAGCGACGGCTGAGCCGGCCCTACCACGGCACGGGCTGCCCGGCCCA
>DS999531.1:542925-640774 GCA_000158135.1 Rhodobacteraceae bacterium KLH11 | reverse complement strand
CCAAAGCCGCAAGGTTGCCCGGCGCAGCCGGGCTGCCGCGGGTGCGGGAGCCCCTCCGTTGCTGGCGATCAGGTCAGATCTTTATAGCTGATCTCACGCGTGTCTGCGCCGGGGCCGGCTTTCTCGCGACGCATGATCAGTCGGTTCAGCGCATGGATATAGGCTTTGGCCGAGGCCACAACCGTGTCGGTATTTGCCGACTGGCCGGTGGCGATCATGCCATCCTCTTCCAGACGCACCGACACCGTGGCCTGCGCGTCGGTCCCTTCGGTCACCGCATGTACCTGATACAGCTGCAGATGCGCCTTGTTCGGATAGATCGCCCGGATCGCCCTGAACGTTGCATCGACCGGCCCGTCGCCATGTTCGGTGGCGATCACGTCCTCACCGTCCATCTCCAGTTCGACCGTCGATTCTGCCTGACCCCCTGTGCCGCAGGTCACCTTCATTGACACCAGTTGCAGATAATCGTCGGCCTCATCCAGGGTCATCAGCGCGATGAGGTCATCGTCGAAGACCTCTTTCTTGCGGTCGGCCAAATCCTTGAAGCGCACAAAGATATCCTTGAGCTGGTTGTCGCCAACCTCATAGCCCAGCGTCTCCAGCTTGTCGCGCAGTGCGGCACGGCCTGAGTGCTTGCCCAATGGCAAGGAAGTGCCCGACAGGCCGATATCCTCGGGCCGCATGATCTCGAAATTCTCGCGGTTCTTCAGCATCCCGTCCTGATGGATGCCGCTTTCATGGGCAAAGGCGTTCTTGCCGACGATGGCCTTGTTGAACTGCACCGGAAAGCCCGCCACTGTCGCGACCCGTCGCGAAATATGCATGATCTTGGTGGTGTCGATGCCCGTATGCCACGGCATGATGTCGTTGCGGGTGCGCAGTGCCATCACCACCTCTTCCAGCGCCGTGTTGCCCGCACGTTCACCCAGACCGTTGATCGTGCATTCGATCTGACGCGCCCCGCCCGCAACCGCAGCCAGCGAGTTCGCGGTCGCCATGCCCAGATCGTTATGGCAATGGGTGGCAAAGACCACCTCATCCGCGCCCGGAACCGTCTCGATCAGCCACTTGATCAGATCGGCGCTTTCCATCGGCGCGGTATAGCCCACGGTATCGGGGATATTGATCGTGGTTGCCCCGGCCCTGATCGCAATCTCGATCACGCGGCACAGGTAATCCCATTCCGTCCGCGTCGCATCCATTGGCGACCATTGCACGTTTTCGCACAGGTTGCGCGCGTGGCTGACGGTTTCGTGGATCTTCTCGGCCATTTCGTCCATTGTCAGGTTTGGAATGGCGCGGTGCAGCGGAGAGGTGCCGATGAAGGTGTGAATGCGGTTCTTGCGGGCGTGTTTCACCGCCTCCCAACACCGGTCGATATCGGCGAAATTGGCGCGGGCCAGCCCGCAGATGCGGCTGTTTTTCGACCGCTCGGCGATCTCGGACACCGCCCTGAAGTCGCCCTCGGACGCGATGGGAAAGCCGGCCTCGATGATATCAACACCCATCTCATCCAGAAGCTCGGCAATTTCCAGCTTTTCGTTATGGGTCATGGTGGCGCCGGGGCTCTGCTCGCCGTCGCGCAAAGTGGTATCGAAGATCACGACGCGGTCTTGGTCGGTCACGTTTGTCATGGGGTTCTCTTTCTTCTTCTGTCCTAAAGCCTATGGCGCGCGGGCGTCCTCCTCTGAGCGGGCGCGCCGGATGGCACGCTCAGAGGCGGATTAGGATCAGTAGGCCACGCAGCGACGCACCGCAAAGGGCGGTGGCAGTCAAAGGGATATCTGCGCGGTTGATCATGGGGTTGAGCTTATACAACGCATGGCGCGAATGAAAAGCGGGAAATTAAGCGGGGCCGGATTTTCAACAGCTGTTGAAGCGCGGGTGTTTTCCTCTAATTCTGACGGCATGGAAACGGCGTTGATCATCGGGGCGTCCGGCGGCATTGGCAGCGCGCTGCGCGAACATCTGCAGGCGCGGGGTATAACGGTCAGATGCCTGTCCAGATCGGTGCACGGGTTTGACCTGACCCGCCCGGACGTGGCCGAGCCCATGCTGGCCGCGCTTGCAGGTCCGTTTGATCTGATCATCGTGGCGTCCGGGGCGCTTGAGATCGCCGGAGCCGGGCCCGAGAAATCGATGCGGGCGGTCACTGCGCAGGCGATGATGGATCAGTTTGCACTGAATGCGGTCGGGCCTGCGCTGGTTTTGAAGCACGCGCAGCGTTTGCTGCCCCGCGACCGGCGGTCAGTGATTGCCGTGCTTTCAGCGCGGGTTGGATCGATCGGCGATAACCGGCTTGGCGGTTGGGTCAGTTATCGCGCGGCCAAGGCTGCTGTGAATCAGATCGCTCATACGGCCGCGATCGAGCTGAAACGCACGCATAAACAGGCGCTCTGTGTGGCCCTGCATCCCGGGACGGTCAAAACCGCCTTTACGGAGAAATACCTTGGCCGCCACCCGGCCGTCGCGCCCGAAGAGGCCGCCGCCAATTTGCTGGCGGTGCTCAACGGGCTGCACCCCGCTGATACGGGCGGGTTCTTTGATTGGGCCGGGCAGCCCGTGCCGTGGTAGGGCCGGGTCAGCCGTCGCTGGCCTCGGTGCTTTCGGGTTGGGGTTCAGGCTCGGGGGTTTCTGTAGCTGTATCGGGTGTTGGCGCCTCGGCCTCGGTCGCCAGTGTGTCGTTTTCCCAGACGCCCGTTTCGACCTCTCCGCCAGCAAACCGCATTGTGCCGTCACCATGGCGCTTGTTCTCAAGGAAATTGCCTTCGTAGACATCCCCCGTCTCATAGGTGGCGGTGCCAAAGCCGGTGATCTTGCCGTCAAGCCAGTCACCGGTATAGCTGTAGCCGCCGGGTTGGGTCAGTGTTCCCTTGCCCTGGCGCTTGCCGTTCTGGAAATCGCCATCGTAGACGGTTCCGTCGGGAAAGGTCGCCTTGCCTGTGCCTTGCCGGATGCCATCTACCCAGTCCCCGTCATAGCGATAGCCGTTGGCGAAGGTCAGCACGCCCTTGCCATGGCTGCGCGCGTTTCTGAACTGGCCGGTGTAGACGGTGCCGTTCGGATATGTCGCGGTGCCCGAGCCTTCGAATACGCCCGCGATCCAGTCGCCATCATAAACCGACCCGTCAGGATAGTTGGTCTGCCCCTTGCCATGGGGCAGGTCGGCCTGAAAATCACCGATATAGACCGACCCATCGGGATAGATCATCTCACCCAGCCCCTCGATCTGACCCTGCTGCCAGTTGCCGGTATACCGAAAGCCGTCGCCGCTGGTATACGCGCCCTGACCGTGGCGCTGGTCATCGGCATAGTCGCCTTCATAGGTCGAGCCATTGGCATAGGTGGACTTGCCCTTGCCCTGACGGCGGTTGTCGACAAGATCACCTTCGTAAACATCGCCGTTGGGCTGTACCAGACGACCGGTTCCGGCCATTTGATCCCTGGCCCATGACCCGTCATAGGTGACCCCGTCAATCCAGACCTGGCTGCCCTGACCATGGCGCAGCCCGGCCTGTACGGCCCCGTCATATGTGCTGCCATCTGCATAGGTGATCCTGGCGTTGCCATCCTTGCTTCCGTCAACCCAATCGCCGTCATAGACATACCCGTTGGGATCGGTCAGCATGCCCTGACCGTGATGTTTGGCGTCCTTGAAGCCACCTTCATAGCGCAGCCCGTTTGTATACACCGCGATACCGGTCCCGTTGATCGCCCCATTGGCCCAGTCGCCCTCATAGGTTTGCCCATTCACAAAAACGATCTTGCCGCGCCCCTCGGGCTGACCTTTGACAAACGCGCCTTCATAGACCGAGCCGTTGGCATAGCGCGCAATACCTTGACCCTGAATCTCACCCTCGACCCACTGGCCGGAATATTCAAACCCGCTGGGCAGCCGATAGGTGCCGGTTCCGTGGCGCAGGCCGTTTTCGAACGTGCCCTCGTAAACGCCGCCCACATCATCATCGGCGATGATGACCTGACCGTCCTGCTGGGCCGCCGCAAAAGAAGCCATCGCGGTGATCGTGGCAGCGATTAGGGAAGTGCGGATCGCGTTCATGGGTATACCTGCCTGCGGGTTCTCAACATGTCTTTGTTGGCGCAAAACTAGGATACCCCCGGGGACAGAGCAACGGCTTTTGCCGCATTTGCCTTTTACTCGCGCTGTGATCTGCTAAATCCCTGAAAGACTGACGAGGGCAAGAGGGCAAAATGGCCGACGGTTTCCGCATCACTCTGGCACAGCTGAACCCCATTGTCGGGGATATCGAAGGAAATGCCGCCAAGGCGAAAGCCGCGTGGCAGCAAGGGCGCACGGCACAGGCGGATCTGGTGGCCCTGCCCGAGATGTTCATCACCGGCTACAACACACAGGATCTGGTGCTGAAACCGGCTTTTCACCACGCCGCGATGGACGCCGTACAGGCGCTGGCCCGGGATTGTGCCGATGGCCCCGCCCTGGCCATTGGCGGGCCGTGGTTCGAGGACGGTAAGCTTTATAACGCCTACCTGATCCTCAAGGGGGGCCGGATCGTCAGCAAGGCGCTGAAACATCACCTGCCCAATGAGACCGTGTTTGACGAAGTGCGCCTCTATGATGCGGGCCCGATGGGCGGGCCCTATGCCGTGGGCAATATCCGGATCGGCAGCCCGATCTGTGAAGACGGCTGGCACGAGGATGTTGCCGAAACGCTGGAAGAAACCGGGGCCGAGTTCCTGTTGATCCCCAACGGCTCACCCTATTTTCGCGACAAATACGATATCCGGCTGAACCACATGGTGGCGCGCACGGTCGAAACCGGCCTGCCGGTGATCTATCTGAACATGGTGGGCGGTCAGGATGATCAGGTCTTTGACGGTGCCACATTCGGGTTGAATCCGGGCGGAGAGCTTGCCTTCCGCATGCCCGTTTTTGACGAGGCCGTTTGCACCATCGATCTGGAGCGCGGCGATGACGGCTGGCGGATCACCCCCGCCGAGGTGGTGCCGCAGCCCGACACGTGGGAACAGGACTATCGCGCGATGGTGCAATCCCTGCGCGACTACATGGGCAAGACCGGGTTCGGCAAGGTGGTGCTGGGGCTGTCAGGCGGCGTGGATTCGGCGCTGGTGGCGGCCATTGCGGTGGATGCCATCGGGGCCGGGAATGTGCGCTGTGTCATGCTGCCCTCGGAATATACCAGCCAAAGCTCGCTGGATGATGCCGAGGCCGTCGCCAAAGCGCTGGGCGTGCATTACGATTTTGTCCCGATTTCCGAGGGTCGCGCTGCGGTCACGAACACGCTGGCCCCCCTGTTTGCCGGGCAGGATGAGGACCTGACCGAAGAAAACATCCAGTCCCGCCTGCGTGGGCTGCTGCTGATGGCGATCTCGAACAAATTCGGCGAGATGCTGCTGACCACCGGCAACAAATCCGAGGTCGCCGTAGGTTATGCCACGATCTATGGCGACATGAACGGCGGCTATAATCCGATCAAGGACCTCTATAAAACCCGCGTGTTTGAAACCTGCCGCTGGCGCAACGCCAATCATCGCGACTGGATGATGGGCCCCGCAGGCGAGGTCATTCGCCCCTCTGTCATCGACAAACCCCCCAGCGCCGAGCTGCGCGAAGATCAGAAAGACAGCGACAGCCTACCCGATTACCCGGTTCTGGATGCCATTCTGGACATTCTGGTGGATCAGGACGGTTCGATCGCGGATTGCGTGGCCGCAGGGTTTGACGAGGTCGAAGCGCGGCGGGTCGAGCATCTGATTTACATCAGTGAATACAAACGCTTCCAGTCTGCACCGGGCACACGCCTGACGCCGCGGGCCTTCTGGCTGGATCGGCGCTATCCGATTGTGAACCGCTGGCGCGACCGGGGCTAAAGGCCCCTTGCCGGGACGCGTGCAGTATTGTTTCCCTGGTTGGATCAATATCTCCTGGCGTCAAAAATTGTTTATAATTCCCAAGCGGTTGAGGCGTGAAAATCCACGTTTACCTTGTGTTTCGGCCCATTTTTTGCCACATTCATGACAGGGGTTCGCCTCATATGGGGCGGATGTGACGCAATCTGGTGGATTGGCCAGCTGTTTTCAAAGCCGATGGCCGGGATTGCTGAACTGGGAAAGGGCATCCGTGTTTGGGATGTCAGTAAAGGTATTGGTGGTCAAATGACGAATGGATATGACAAGCCGCTTCATTCTCCGTTGCAATGGAAAACAATGGAATCGCCTCCGCGTGATCTGGACGAAGAGGCGCTGGATGCCTCGATTGCAGAGCTTCTGAGCCAAGAGGCCCCGGCAGTGCAGCTCGCATCAGATAGTCCTCGGTCGCGTCCGGAATTTCCTGTTTTGCAACCGCAAGAGGTGCCCGCAGCAGATGCGGGGCTTAGCGCGATGTTGCGTGAGAAATGGGCGCAGCTGTCTGGCGCGGCCTGACCCGGACGCCCGAACGCCACAGAACTGATCTTGTATTGGCCGATTGGCCACAGGTTCCGGCAGATGCCGGAATGCGCGCTGGTTGTGCATTGTCAGCATGCCTGTTCTCATGCTGGATACCGCTCCGATGACCTAGTACCGAGTGGTAAATGCCTGGCCCGACCCCGACGCCTGTCGACTCTGATCTCAACCTTCCCAAAAACGTAGATGTCGTCGTCATTGGCGGCGGAATTATTGGCGTATCAACTGCCCTGGAACTCGCCGAGCGGGGCGTCTCCGTGCTGCTGTGCGAGAAAGGCCGCATCGCGGGCGAACAAAGCTCGCGCAACTGGGGCTGGGTGCGGCTTGGCATGCGCGATCCGCGTGAAATCCCTTTGATGCACGAGGCCATCCGCATCTGGCAGGGGCTGGATGCGCGGCTTGGGCGTGCCACGGGCTATGTGCAATCCGGGATTCTGTTCGAGGCTTCGGGCACGCGCGATGACGAGAACCTGAGGCGCTGGCTGCGCCATGTCGAAACGCTGCAAACCGGGGGCCGGATGGTATCAGGCCCGGATTTGGACGGGTTGCTGCCGGACAACACGATGAAATTGCGCTCGGGGCTTTTCATGCCGCAGGACGGGCGGGCCGAACCGCAATGGGCGGCACCCGCCATCGCCGAGGCCGCGCGGGATCGTGGGGCTACGATCATGACGCAGTGCGCGGTACGAAGCGTTGATCTTGAGGCAGGCCGGATCGCCGGTGTCTTCACCGAACGGGGCCGCGTGCGCTGCAGTCAGGTCGTGCTGGCAGGCGGAGCATGGTCGCGCCTGTTTGCGGGCAATGCCGGGATCGCACTGCCCCAGCTCAAGGTGCTGAATACCGTGTTGCGGACTTCACCGGTTCAGCCGGGGCCCGAAACCTCGTTCTGGTCAGATGATTTCGCCATCCGGAAGCGTGCGGATGGGGGCTATACCATTGCCTCAGGGCACGAGAATACAGTCGATATCGTCCCCGACAGTTTTCGCCTCGGCCTGCAGTTTATGCCTGCATTCCGTCATGAGTGGCACTCGCTGCGGTTTCGCCTGTCACGCCGCTGGCTGACCGAGGCGCAACAGGATCGAACGTGGCTGCCAACCGATGTAACCCCGTTCGAACATTGCCGGGTCCTGGATCCCGAGCCTTCCCAAAAAGCGTTGCGGCGGGTGTGGGCGAAGGCCCGCAAGGCGATGCCAGTTCTTGACAGGGCCGAGATCGTGCAAAGCTGGGCCGGTATGATTGATGTGACCCCGGATGCGATCCCGGTCATCTCGGCCGTTGATGAGATGCCGGGCCTGCATATTGCCACCGGGTTTTCCGGCCACGGGTTTGGTATCGGCCCGGGTGCGGGCCGATTGGTGGCTGATCTGGTGATGCAGACCGAAGCCTGTGTTGATCCGGCCGCCTTTCGCCTGTCCCGTTTCACGGATGGCTCAGCTGTGCGGCCGGACGCCGGATATTAAGGTTTAGCCCATCATCTGATAGCTGACCGGGACGAACCGGAACCCGTCGCCGCGGGTTTCGACAAATCCGGCAGCGGGGAAGGGCATGTGATAGCCGATCATCGGCACCTTGTCAGCCGCCAGCATGCCCAGCACATTGCGGCGCGAGGCTGTGGCCGCGGCTTTGTCCATGTCGAACCGCACTTCCCAATCGGGATGCGCGAAGGACCAGACATAATGGTTGGCCAGATCCGCAGTCAGAACCAGACGCTGCCCATTGCTTTCCAGATGATAAACCATATGACCCGGAGTATGTCCGAAGGCCGCGACACCCGTGATGCCGCCCGCAACCTCGCCGCCGTCCCCGATGAAGCTCATCTTCTCGGCCAGAGGCGTGACTTTCTCAGCCACCAGATCGCCGACGCGGTTACCCGCATCCTGCGCCGCCCAGAAATCATACTCAGGCGCCGCCGTGACATAGCGCGCGTTGGCAAAGGTCGGCGCGCCGTTTGTGGTCATCCCGCCGATATGGTCGGGATGCATATGGGTCAGAACCACCACATCAATCTGATCCGGGGTTACGCCTGCATCCGCCAGCGCAGCCTGAATGCCGCCCTGCCCAAGCCCGGTATCGAACAGCACAAGCTCGGACCCGGTATTGACCAGCGTCGGTGTAAAGAAAAACTGCGCGACACTGGGTGAGATGAAGTTGTCGGCAGAAACTTGCGCGAACTCTGCGTCCGAGGCGCCGCCTCCGAAAATCTCCTGCGCATCGTCGCGCGGCAGGCTGCCATCCAGCAAAGTGGTCACGGTGAAATCGCCCAATTGGAAGGACTTGGCGATCGTCGAATTCGCCTTGGTCTGTTCAGTCGCCGCCAATACCGGCGCAGCTGCGGATGCAAAGGGTAATGCGGCTGCGGCACCCAAGGCCGCTCTGCGTGTCAATTTGATGGTCATGTCTGTGTCTCCCTGTCAGGACGCCAGTGGTAGAGGTAGATCTGTCAATCTAGCGCGCCAGTATATTAATCCAGCCCTTAACTCGCGTGGGTGAACATTACGTGTTAATTTTTGTTTTGCCGCGATCCGGGCAAAAAACCCGACCCCGTAAGCGGATGAGTGCTGAGCACCTGCCCGCTTCATCTTTTGACAAATACTCTCGCCGAAGGCACGCGCCGCTCAGGTGCGTTCTCCGCCATCTGCTGGACAAAACGCCCGTCCTGTGACAAGAGCCGCGCCAACAGGAGATACCCATGACCACCACCCGTTTTGCCCCGTCACCCACCGGTTACATCCATGTGGGCAACCTGCGCACCGCTTTGATGAACTACCTGATCGCCCGCAAGGCAGGCGGCACCTTCATCCTGCGCATCGACGACACCGACCCCGAGCGGTCGAAGGAAGAATATGTCGACGCGATCAAGCAGGATCTGGAGTGGCTGGGTCTGCATTGGAACCGGGTTGAGCGCCAGTCCGAGCGTCTGGATCGCTACGCCGAAGCCGCCGATAAACTACGCGCGATGGGCCGGTTCTATGAAGCGTTTGAGACACCCACTGAGCTGGACCTCAAGCGCAAGAAGCAGCTCAACATGGGCAAACCGCCGGTTTATGACCGCGCCGCCCTGAGCCTGAGCCAGCCCGAGAAAGACGCCCTGCGCGCCGAACGCGGCAACGGTGTCTGGCGCTTCAAGCTGGATCATGAGCGGATCGAGTGGGCCGATGGTATTCTGGGCGATATCTCAATTGATGCGGCTTCGGTCTCTGATCCGGTGCTGATCCGGGGGGACGGGCAGGTTCTTTATACGATCGCATCAGTCGTGGACGATACCGAGATGGGCGTGACCGATGTGGTGCGCGGTTCGGATCATGTGACCAATACGGCGACGCAGATTCAGATCATCGAAGCGCTGGGCGGGAACTGCCCGCGCTTTGCGCATCATTCGCTGCTGACCGGCCCGCAGGGCGAGGCGCTGTCGAAACGTCTGGGCACGCTGGCCCTGCGTGATCTGCGCGAACAGGGCGTGCAGCCCATGGCCTTGCTGAGTCTGATGGCCCGTCTGGGCTCGTCTGATCCGGTTGAGCTGCGTGCGGATATGGCCGAACTCATCGATGGGTTCGATGTGACACGCTTTGGCGCGGCCCCGACCAAGTTTGACGTGCAGGATCTGTTCCCGTTGACCGCAAAGCACCTGCAATCGCTGCCTCTGGCCGATGTAGCTGACGCTGTTGCAGCGGCGGGCGTTCCGGCAGACCTGGCGGCACCCTTCTGGACGATGGCCCGCGAGAACATCACCACACTTGCTGACCTCAAAGGATGGTGGGAATTGTGCCGCGACGGGGCTGAACCTCTGATCGCCGATGAGGATCGCGCCTTCATCGCGCAGGCCATAGAACTGCTGCCAGAAGGCCCATATGACGGGGACACCTGGGGCATTTGGACGAAAGCAGTGAAAGAGACGACGGGTCGGAAAGGCAAGGGGTTGTTCATGCCCTTGCGCAAGGCGCTGACCGGGATGGAGCGCGGGCCGGAGATGGCGACCTTGTTGCCGCTGCTGCAGGTGATCCGCGCGCGCGCCTGATGGAATGCGCCTGACGGCGCAGCCTCCGGCGGAGGTATTTTTGAACAGAAGAAGGGGCGGGCGCGAATGTCTGCCCCTGTTTTAGGTTGTTTGGATGATTTTGGCTGACAGGCGGGTCAGGCGGTCATCGACGAAATCTGTTTCGTCGGATCTCAGCTGCTGATGGCGAGGATAGCGCGGTTCGGCCCGGTCGTTCAGGATGGGGGCGCCCCAACCATCGGTGGTGGCGAAGAAGCGATCGGCCCCGTCGCGACCGAACGCGCGGAGATATCCCTGCACGACGACGTCGATATAGCTGAGCAGCAGCGGGTGCCGCGCATTTGCAGCGGTTTGCTTGTGATGCGGGACGGCGTAGACGGCGATGTCAACATCCCGGGTCAGAGGATGTGTGACCGATTGCGTGGCCGGGATACGGTCATAGGCCCATTCGCGTTTGTCCAGCGCGACCCAGTCGTTTTTCGGTACATGGGCGATCATGCCATCGATCTCGGAGGCCGAATCCGGCACAGCGGTCAGGAACGCGACCGGGCGCAGATCGGTGTGCCGCCACGCGCGGCGCCAGCCCTTCAGACGTGCCGGGCGCGGGTCGGGGAAATCATGCGTCGACAGGTTTACCAGGCTGCCATAGCCGAAGAAATAGGGGTCTGCCATGCGGGCCATGTCCTTTGGTGATCATTGATGTATGTCAAACAGTCTTTTTACGAGACATGCAATAAGGCTTCATCGTGAGATACGGGAGGCCCTCATGCGGATCACCAAACGGACGAATATTGCGGTGCGTGTCTTGATGTACTGCGCGGCGCACCCCGACCGGCTGGTGACAAAGGCCGAGATCGCCGAGGTTTGCAACATCTCGGAAAATCATCTGGCGCAGGTGATCAACCAGCTCAGCCAGCTGGATTACCTCAGTACCCAGCGGGGCCGCAACGGTGGCACGGTATTGGCGCGTGCTGCGGATCAGATCAGAATCGGATCGGTGTTTCGCCACGTTGAAGGCGCGCTGCCGATAGCCGAGTGTTTTGCCGATGCTGACAACACCTGCCCGCTGACCGACGCCTGCCGGTTGCGGTTGGCCCTGCAGGACGCGGCCGAGGTGTTTTATGCCTCTCTGGATGACATCACGCTGGATGCTCTGATCTGTGACAACGACAACCTGTTGCGTATTCTGCAGCCGGTGGCCTGCGCGCGGTAGGATCAGTCGCTGGCGCGCAATATGCGCGCAGGCCGGACCGAGAGTGGCCGCAACGCAAACACCATCCCTGCGCCCAGGGTCACGCCGATGCCTGCAACGACGATGCCTAGCGCCGAGGGCCAGATGACCGAAAAGCGGGTATCGAAGATATAGGTGGCCACGGCCCAGCCGCCCAGAATGCCGGTCAGCAAGGCGACACATCCGGCTGCTGCCCCCAGCAGGGCAGCGCGCAATGCAAAGCTTTGCAATATGCGGTGCCGGTTGGCCCCCAGCGTCTTGAGAACCGCCGCCTCGTATCGCCGGGCGGGCTCACCTGCAGCAGCGGCTCCGA
The DNA here is from genome assembly GCA_000158135.1 of Rhodobacteraceae bacterium KLH11. Lineage (GTDB taxonomy): Bacteria > Pseudomonadota > Alphaproteobacteria > Rhodobacterales > Rhodobacteraceae > Ruegeria. Next base: position 628,789 of record DS999531.1, on the reverse strand, counting down.
TGAGTACCAGAAACCCGGTCAGCAAGGACACACCTGCGCCATAGGACGTGGCAGCAGCCAGCCCGGCCAGCAGGCCCGAGACCCGATCAATTGCATCGCGAACCCGAATGGCGGTGATGTTGGGAAATTGCCCCGCAAGATCGCGCAGAATGGCGGCCTCGGCCTGTTCTTCGGCATAGACGGTTGCGATAAAGCTGTGCGGCGCACCGGCCAGCGCCGAGGGGTTCATCGACATGATAAACCCGATCCCCGCTGTCGAGAAATCAACCTCGCGCAGCGACGTGAGTTCTGCCGTGATATCACGGCCCAGAATATTCACCGTCAACTTATCCCCCAGCTTCAGGCCCATCTCGGCAGCCTCTTCAGCCGCAAAGCTGACCTGCGGGGGGCCTGCGTAATCATCCGGCCACCAATCGCCAGCGGTGACGCGGGTGTTTTGGGGTGGCCGCGCGGAATAGGTCACACCCCGATCGCCTTCCAGAACCCAGTGATCACCAGCAACCTCGCCTGCGGGCTGACCGTTGATCTGCGTGATGATCCCGCGCAGCATCGGTGCGCTTTCAACCCGGCTGACGGCGGGATCGGTATCGAGGCGGGCGCTGAACCCCGGCATCTGATCCTTCTGGATGTCCACGAAGAAATAGGAGGGCGCGACCTCGGGCAGGTTTCCTGCAATTGCATTGCGCAAGGTGCCGTCAATCTGACCCACCGCGGCGAGGACCGACAATCCCAGCCCCAGTGACAGAACCACCGATGCCGCGCCCTCGCGCGGGTCCGAGATTGCGGACAATGCCCACCGCAAAGCCGGATGACCCCGGGCCCATGAGGTTCCCGCCCTCGCCAATATGCGAATGCCGAAGGACGCAAGCGTCAGCAGGGCCAGCGCCGCCGCCAATCCAGCGCTGGTCCACAGGGTTAACCGGACCGACCCGTTGAACCAGGCTGCGGCGCTGATCAAAAGCCCAAGGCCCAGTGCTGTTGCAATCACATACCGCATGCGGGGAAGTGCGCGCGCCGATGACAGCGCATCGCGAAACAGGGTTGCGGCGCGGACCTCCTCGGTTCTGGCCAGCGGCCAGAGCGTGAATAGAAATGCGGTTAACACGCCGTAGAGCGCCGCCTCGACAAGTGGCTGAGGATATAGCGAAAACACTGCAGGCACCGGCAGGCGCGTCTCGATGACCGGGGCCAGCGTCAGCGGTATCATTGCGCCCAGAAACAGGCCTGCGACGATGCCGATACCGGACAGAACGGCAATCTGGATCATGTAGGTTTGGAAGATCGTGACCCGATCCGCGCCCAGCGTGCGCAGCGTCGCAATCGTTTCCGTCTTCCGGGCCAGATAGGCGCGCACGGCGGCAGAGATGCCGATCCCGCCAACCGCCAGCCCGGACAGGCCCACAAGCACAAGAAACGCGCTGAGGCGACCGACAAATTCGGATATGCCCGGCGCACCATTCCGGGCATCGGTCCAGCGCATACCGGTGCCGTCGAAAGCCTGCCCTGCCTGCGCGGATATGGTCTCCAGCGGCGAATTCTGTGGCAGGTCCAGCCTGTATTTGGTCGAAAACAACGTACCCGGCGCCAGCAGACCCGAGCCATTCAGATCCTCGGTTCGCACCAATGTGCGCGGGCCCAGCGTGAACCCGTCCGCCGCACCATCCGGTTCATGATCCAGCGCCGCCATCAGAACAAAGGGTTGCGTGCCAAGGGTGAACTGATCGCCGACCGACAGGTTCAGACGCTCGATCAGGGCAGGGGCCATGACTGCGCCGGGCTGCCCGTCCGTACCCGCAAAAGCCTCGGTCAGAGGCATATCTGGGCTCAGGCGCACGGTGCCCAGCAGCGGATAAGCCGCGTCCACGGCCTTGACCTGTGTCAGACCGCGCTGGGTGTTTGCCCCGTCGCCGGTAACGGCCATCGAGCGGAAATCGACAACTTCCGATACCGCTTGTGCGGTGTCTTCCATCCATGCACGCTCTTGCGCGTCAGCAAAGCGATAGGTGAATTCCAGCTGGGCATCGCCACCCAGCAGCGCCGCCCCTTCCTGCGTCAATCCCGTCTGGATGGCCTGCCGGACCGAACCCACAGCGGCAATCGCAGCCACACCCAAAGCCAGACAGGCCAGAAACACCCGAAATCCGCGCAGCCCGCCGCGCAGTTCGCGCCGCGCCAATCGCCCGGCCTGACGCAGGCTCATTCGGCGGCCTCGCGCCTGTTATCCTCGGCGATGCGACCATCGCGCAATCGCACCACGCGGTCGCATTTCTGCGCCAGCGTATGGCTGTGGGTGACCAGGACCAGAGTTGCCCCATGCCGGTCGCGCAGCCCGAACAGCAGGTCGATGATCGCGGCCCCGTTGGTTTCATCGAGATTACCGGTGGGCTCATCGGCCAGCAGCAATTGCGGTCGCGGGGCCGAGGCCCGGGCCAGCGCCACTCGCTGCTGCTCACCCCCCGATAGTTGCGCCGGATAGTGATCGCGCCGATGCGACAGGCCCACGGCCTCCAGCTCGGCACCTGCGCGCTCAAAAGCATCCCTGTGCCCGGCCAGCTCAAGCGGGGTGGCGACATTTTCCAATGCGGTCATCGTCGGGATCAGGTGGAAGTTCTGAAACACCACCCCCATTGCATCCCGTCTGAACCGGGCCAGCGCATCCTCATCCATCCCGGTCAGGTCATGGCCCAGAGCATGCACGCGGCCCTGGCTTGCCTGCTCAAGCCCCCCCATCAACATCAGCAGAGAGGATTTTCCGGAACCGGATGGCCCGATCAGCCCCAGCGTCTCGCCCTGCTGAACGGTCAAAGAGATGTTATGCAAGATATCCACCCGCCCGGCATTGCCATCCAGTGATAAAGCAGCATCTTGGAGGGTAAGAACGGGTGTTGTCATCGATAAGCCCATTGGTGGGGGTACAGTTCATTGGCATATGGCGTGAAACGGAAACTGCGCAAGGCTTTGCTGTCTGGTGCATTGATTTTTTGCAGTTTTGCAGTGGCGGCCGAACCGGTGATCATCGCCGCGTTGGGTGATTCTCTGACGCAAGGCTATGGTCTGCCTGAACAGGACGGGTTTGTCCCGCAATTGCAGCGCTGGTTGCAGGACCAAGGCGCAGAGGTTCATCTGATCAATGCCGGTGTGTCCGGTGACACAACCGCCGGAGGCGCGGCCCGGGTGAATTGGACGCTGACGCCCGAGGTAGACGCCATGATCGTGGCGCTGGGCGGAAACGACCTGTTGCGTGGCATTGATCCAGATGTTTCCCGCGCCAATCTTGAGATGATCCTGAGCGCCGCTGACGCGGCCAATATTGAGGTTCTGTTGATCGGAATGCAGGCACCGGGCAACTATGGCATCGAATATAAACAGAGTTTCGATACCATCTATCCGGAACTGGCACAGCAATTTGGCACGCTTTATGTCGACAGCTTTTTTTCAGGTCTTGCGGCCGATGGTGACCCGCAGGCGGCGCGGCAATATATGCAGCCTGATGGGATACACCCCAACGCCCGGGGTGTGGCGCTGATCGTTGATATGTTGGGGCCTTCCGTCATCTCACTGGCGGATCGGGTCGGGGGGTAACAGGTTCTGCAATTGCAAAAACACATCGCATGGCCATAACTGTCTGGTATCAAAAGGTGCCCAAGCGATAGCTAAACCTTTCGGCGGATTCCTGTACAAAACGGAAGATTGCCGCTCAAACCCTTGTACAAAACATACAATCTCTCTTGTCACACGCCTGACTCGGTGCCATATGCAAGATGCTTACGTTTCTCTATTTCGACCTACTGTCTCCTTCTACGGCGCTCAGTCTATCGATACAGACGACGATGCCGGGCTGCCGCATCCACGTGGGCAGCACTTAAACAGGAGACACGGATATGCCAGCAGGCACCGTAAAATGGTTCAACACCACCAAAGGCTTCGGCTTTATCGCACCGGAAGAGGGCGGCAAAGACGTGTTCGTACACATCTCGGCTGTCGAGCGTTCGGGCCTCACAGGTCTGGCCGACAACCAGAAAGTCACGTATGAGCTGCGCGCTGGTCGTGACGGTCGCGAAAGCGCCGACAATATCGAACTGGCCTAAGCCGTTCAAAGGGCGGAGTTTTTCTCCGCCCGCCTCCCAAGCTCACATCACGTGTGTGGCATAGGGAATACATCACAATCGGATTATCCCTCTCCGGTGATTGACCAAATCGGCTATCATTTCGAAACTAGCGTTATGATTTCTTTGGTCATTTGAGGGACCTCACCATGTTTACACGCCGCGTCTTTCTGGCTGGTACTGCTGCCAGCCTGCTGCCGGGCACCGCCAGTGCCAAAAAAGCGGTTGAGTATGATCCGACGCCGCAATTCGTGCGGGTCAAAAAGCAATTCCAGCCCGGGCAATTGCTGGTCGTGCCCCGTTCTTTCTACCTCTACTACGTCACCGAACCCCGCAAAGCGATCCGCTATGGCTGCGGTGTTGGCAAAGCCGGTTTGGAGTTCACGGGCACCGCAACCATCGATGTCAAAAAGGAATGGCCCACATGGCGGCCAACCGATGAGATGATCGAGCGTGACCCGGTGGCCTATGCCCGCTTTAAGGACAACGACTATGTGCAACCCGGCGGCAGTGACAACCCGTTGGGCGCACGCGCGTTGTACCTGTTCCAGAACGGGGTCGACACCTATTTCCGCATCCACGGCACCACGCAGCCGCAAACCATCGGGCACGCAGCCTCAAACGGATGTATCCGGATGCTGAACGCTCATGTGATCGACCTTTATAGCCGAGTGCCAATCGGCACAGTGGTGACGGTCGTTTAGGCTGGTATTGCCGCTAAGGCGCTGTTTTATATTCTGCTTTCATCACCGCATCATCATACCCACACGGGTCGGGTTGATCCAGAATGGGGTGGCGGCGTGACAGAGGGGGCGTTCGGAGAATCGTAGGATGGGTGATTTCACCCAACAATTTATGACGTTGGACTTTGGAGAGTTGAGGAGTGATGGGTGCCAGCACCTATCCTACGCTTGCTCAAGAAAACACTACCGACTTCGATCTAACTACACCTGCTGAGCACAGCGAGCGATAGATGCGCAGGTATTTTCCAATGCCAATTGAGTACGTGAGGAAACGGTTTTATCCGTGAATCTCTTTGGTTTGGTGAGGTCCATGATGCAGTATCGAGAGTTCCCGAACCTAGTTGTTGCGAAGGCTTCAGAAATAACTAGACAACCGATATTGGCGTTTCTTTGAATTAAGTCGGGTGAAGCATTGGCCCAAACGACATGCAAGTGAAGTTGGCCTTTTTCGATTGTGGAGAACCAAGGCTCGACTCTAATTTCGATACCGTGCTCTCTGACCAAATGGCTTTCTGTATCTTCAATTTTTTCCAAGCTTCTGTTGTTTCCAAAACGCGACTTGAACTTTTCGTATGCTGCCCGGTTGTACTTCCGCTCGGCGTCTTTCGTAGGAGTATTAAGGATGCCGTCGATTTCTTGCTCGGCAGCACCGTCGATATGTGCATAAATCGCTTTTCTTAGCGACCAATGAAATGAGTGTCCCGGTCCGGTGCTATTTAGCTTTTTATCAATTTCGTTAAGCAGTTGATGGGGATCGAGATGGCAAAGTTTGACAAAGGTGGGGAGAGAAAACGAGAGCATCCAATTAGCCTTTCGATAATAATCAGACACTGACGCCATATGGCGCCAGTGTAAAGTGGATTTCTCGTTTTGGTTGTGGCGCGATTGTTTGGTTTCTTACCTCGCAAACTTCTTATGCTTCAACCGCTTAGGCTCCAGCGCATCCGGTCCCAGGCGGCGCTTTTTGTCCTCTTCGTAGTCCTCGAAGTTGCCCTCGAACCACTCCACATGGGCATTCCCTTCAAACGCCAGAATGTGCGTGCAAATCCGGTCGAGGAAGAAGCGGTCGTGCGAGATGACCACGGCGCAGCCAGCGAAATCGACCAGCGCGTCTTCCAGCGCGCGCAGGGTTTCGACGTCGAGGTCGTTGGTCGGCTCATCCAGCAGCAGCACGTTGCCGCCCTCTTTGAGCAGGCGGGCCATGTGGACGCGGTTGCGCTCACCCCCTGACAGCAGCGAGACCTTCTTCTGCTGGTCGCCACCCTTGAAGTTGAACGATGAGCAATAGGCGCGGGAATTGACCTGTGCGTCACCTAGCTGGATGATCTCGGCCCCGCCGGTGATCGCCTCCCACACGGTGTCGTTGTCGGCAAGGTCGTCGCGGGACTGGTCAACATAAGACAGCTCGACCGTGTCGCCCAGCGTGATGGTGCCGCTGTCGGGCTGTTCCTGACCGGTGAGCATCTTGAACAGCGTCGATTTACCGGCGCCGTTGGGGCCGATGACGCCGACGATGCCGCCGGGGGGCAGGGCAAAGTCCAGCCCTTCGATCAGCTGCTTGTCGCCCATGTGTTTGGACAGGCCCTCGACCTCGATCACCTTGCCGCCAAGGCGCTGGCCGTTGGGGATGACGATCTGGGCGCGGGTCAGTTTTTCGCGTTCGGACTGCTCGGCCAGCTCGTTATAGGCGTTGATCCGGGCCTTGGATTTGGCCTGACGGGCCTTTTGACCCTGACGCATCCATTCCAGTTCGCGTTGCAGGGTCTTCTGCTTGGACTTGTCCTCGCGGGCTTCCTGCTCCAGTCGCTTGGCCTTTTGTTCCAGCCATGCGGAGTAGTTGCCTTCGTAGGGGATGCCGCGGCCGCGGTCGAGTTCGAGGATCCAGCCGGTGATGTCGTCCAGGAAGTAACGGTCGTGGGTGACGATCAGGATGGTGCCCTTGTAGTCGATCAGGTGCTGTTGCAGCCAGGCGATGGTCTCGGCGTCCAGGTGGTTGGTCGGCTCATCAAGCAGCAGCATGTCGGGCGCTTCCAGCAAAAGCTTGCACAGCGCCACGCGGCGTTTTTCACCGCCCGAGAGGTTGGCGATATTGGCATCATCCGGCGGGCAGCGCAGCGCCTCCATGCTGACGTCGATCTGGCTGTCGAGGTCCCAGAGGTTCTGGCTGTCGATCTCGTCCTGCAGCCTGGCCATCTCATCGGCGGTTTCGTCCGAATAGTTCATCGCCAGCTCGTTATAACGGTCGAGGATCGCCTTCTTTTCCGCCACGCCCAGCATGACGTTTTCGCGGACCGTCAGGGTTTCGTCCAGCTTCGGCTCCTGCGGCAGATAGCCAACTTTTGCGCCCTCGGCGGCCCAGGCCTCGCCGGTGTAATCCTTGTCGAGCCCCGCCATGATCTTCATCAGGGTCGACTTACCCGCGCCGTTGACGCCGACAACACCGATTTTCACGCCGGGCAGAAAGCTCAGGTGGATGTTTTCAAAGCACTTTTTGCCACCGGGATAGGTCTTTGAGACACCCTGCATGTGGTAGACATATTGATAGGCGGCCATGTCGCGTCCTCTGGGTCGGGGAAATTGAGTTGGGCGGTGTGATAGCGGATGCGTTGGATGGGGGCAATGTGTTGTCGTAAGGTGAAATATTGCGATCATGATTGCGCGTATGACTGGCCGTTGGCATGGTGCCCATTGAAGCAGGCAAGATTTTGAGAGATTTCATGACTTGGGGTGTTTTGTTTCCCTATGGAAGCGGTGACTACTCACCGGAAGCGGCGCAATTTGTGGACTATGAAGAGAAACTTGAGCATCATTTCAACGAGGTTCTGACGGATGAAGAACGCTCAAAGTATGACAATTGGGTGGTCAAGTTTCAGTCCAGAACCGGCGAAAAATATTTCTCCAAAGACGCAGTTTTTGAAGACTTTGAGAAACCGACGCAATTAGTGCTTCCAAGAACGCCTAAGAATTTGGCGTCACTCTTTTTTGTAGTGCATGGTTTTACTGTTGTTGATGTACCGCTCAAAGAAATCATCGAAAGGCTGGAGCCTTCGACGCACCAATTCTGGTCAGTGGATGTACAACTGCCTCGCAGCAAGAAGCCTGTGAAGGACTATTTCTTTATGGTCATTGGCCAGCATTTCGACGCTTTTCTGCCTGAGAAAAGTGTCGAAGGTGCATGGATTCGGGCCGGGGCCTACTTTAGCGCCGCACGTAGTGGCAAAAAACACTGCAACGGCTTGGCTGTTAGCGAAAAAGTGATTGTGGGCGCGCACCTGTGGCGGGACGAAAAACTGGACATGCCCCGTATCTTCATTTCAGACGAGTTTAAGTCCGAAATTGATAGGGCAGGTCTTCGCATACCTAAACACTACAAGCTGATTGAAGCTTGACCCGTCCGACAAAAGATGCCTCGCGCTGGCCGAGTGAGCAATTGCGCAGATGAAGCAAAGGGAACGCGGAAAATGTCGTTGAAAGCTCTGATAGCTGGTTGGGCGCAGTCGGGACGTGTCGAATGGATCGGTCTGCGACCAGAGCGGCGGGCAGACATGCAGGCCGTCGAGACTGCAATGATCGCCACGGACGGTCTCGACGGCGATCGCGGTCGGGCGGGCAAGCGGGCGGTGACTTTGATCCAGCAGGAGCATCTGGCGGTGATTGGATCATACCTTGGGCAAGGGCCTGTGGCTCCCGACATACTCCGGCGCAATCTGGTGGTTTCGGGGATCAATCTGGCCGCCCTCAAGGGCCGTGAGGTGCAGGTGGGTGGGGCCATTTTGCGCTTTACCGTGATCTGTGCGCCGTGCAGCCGGATGGAAGAGGCGTTTGGCAAAGGTGGCTATTCCGCCGTGCGTGGGCATGGCGGGTGGTGTGCCGAGGTGGTGCGGCCCGGACGGATCGCGCTGGGCGACACTGTGCAGCCGATTGATTGACAAGCCGCCCCAGTTCTGAACATCAGCAAGGGATGTTGCGCAGTGCCATTCCATATGCGCGGCCCGGGCAGGTCGTGGGGTTGTTCGGTGGGTCGTTTGACCCTCCGCATCAAGGCCATGTGCATGTGACGCGCGAGGCGATGAAGGCCTTTGGGCTGGATCGGGTGTGGTGGCTGGTGTCTCCGGGGAACCCTCTGAAAGAGCGCGGGCCTGCGCCTTTGGCGCGGCGGATGCAGGTGGCCAAGGCGGTGATGCGGCATCCTCGGGTCGAGATGACGGATATCGAGGCGCTGACGGGGACGCGGGCGACGGCGGATACTCTGGCAGCGCTCAGGCGGCTTTACCCGCAGGTCCAGTTTGTGTGGCTCATGGGGGCCGATAATCTGGCGCAGTTTCATCGCTGGAAAGACTGGCGGCTGATTATGGATACTATCCCCGTCGGCGTTGTTGCCCGGCCCGGGGATCGGATTTCGGCCCGGATGTCACCCGCAGCGCGGCTTTATGCCAAGTACCGGATTGACGGGCAGGCGCGGCATTTGCTGGGGCGGGCAGAAGCTCCGGCCTGGTGTTTTGTGAATGTGCCGATGGTTGACGTCAGTTCAACTGATCTTCGCAATCGTGGCATCTGGGGCGATGGGGTGTTGCCCGAATGACTCCTCTCGGCGCATAATCTTAATCTGGTGATTGTCTGCATTTAAGCTCTGGGATTCTAATAGATCCATGGTTGATCGTATTTCGCGTCGTTTATTTCTGGGCGGATTAGGGGCGTCTTTGGTGCCGGGCACCGGTCTGGCCGAGGCGCCTTTGGTATCTCTGCGTCCTGTCCTGCGGGGGGCGCAACCCAGCGAGGCCGAGCGGCTGGTTCGGGCAGCGGGGCTGAAAGGTGAGGTTGTCTTTGCCGTTGCTGACGCAGAGACCGGGACACCGCTGGAGGTGTTTGGTGAAGGTCGGAGCCTGCCACCCGCAAGTGTCGCGAAGGCGCTGACCGCGCTTTATGCGTTGGACGTTCTGGGGGCGGATCATCGGTTTGAGACAACTCTGATCGCGGATGGCCCGATTGAGAATGGCATTCTGAAAGGTGATCTGATCCTTGCGGGTGGTGGTGACCCGTTGCTGGACACCGACGCGCTGGCCGCGATGGCAAGCAAGCTGCGTGAGGCCGGGATTATCGAGGTGCGGGGTGCCTTCAAGGTCTATGACGGGGCGTTGCCTTATGTGTTCAGTATCGACCCCGGGCAGCCGGATCATCTGGGCTATAGCCCGTCGATCAGCGGAATTTCTCTGAACTTCAACCGCGTGCATTTCGAGTGGAAACGGGAAGGCAACGGGTATGGCGTAACCATGGATGCGCGCAGCGCGCACTATAAGCCGTCGGTGGATATGGCCTCGATGCGCGTCGAGAACCGCAGCCTGCCGATCTATACCTATCAACCCAGCGCGCGGCAGGATCGCTGGACCGTGGCCAAGGGCGCGCTGGGCAATGGGGGTGCCCGTTGGCTGCCGGTGCGCAAGCCTGCGCTTTATGCCGGCGATGTATTTCGCACGCTGGCGCGCGTGAACGGGGTTGTGCTTGGCCCGGTGCAGGTGACCCGACAGAAACCGGAAGGTGCGGCTTTGGTGGTTCATCAGAGCGACCCTTTGGACAGTATCCTGAAGGGTATGCTGAGATACTCGACCAATCTGACTGCTGAAATGGTTGGTCTGGCGGCAACCAAGGCACGCGGCGTCAAAGCGCAGAACCTTGAAGAGTCCGCCGCCGAGATGAACCGTTGGGCCGCAGAAGGTTTCGGTGCGAACGGGGTCGGGATGCTCGATCACTCCGGGTTGAGCGGTGCCTCGCGCATTGCGCCCGCGGATTTTGTCAAAGTGCTGGCGGCGGCGAGGCAATCGAAAACGCTGCGGCCACTGCTTCGGTCGTTTACACTGGCCGACAAAAACGGGCGGCCGGTCAGGGATCATCCCATCAAGGTGGATGCAAAAACGGGGACATTGAACTTTGTTTCAGGCCTGGGTGGCTATCTGACAACGGCGGATGGGGTGGAACTGGCCTTTGCGATCTTTACTGCCGACATCGAACACCGCGCCACGATCCCGCGCGAATTCCGCGAGCGCCCAGACGGTGCGCGCGCCTGGAACCGGCGGTCACGCAAGTTGCAACGCAATCTGATCGAGCGCTGGGGCGCGCTTTACGGCAGCTAGGTCGTGTGCCGTGCCCGCGCCCCGCGTTCAATAGCGGCCGCGTGCAGGCGGTCGACATTCAGCTCGTACCGGATTTCTTCCAGCAGGCGTAGCTCGCTTTCGGCCAGTGCGCCATCAGCCGCCGCAACATCGCAGGCCAGCGCATAAGCGGTTTCATTGAGCCTTTCAGGAAGGTTTTCACGGATCAAACCAAAGAGGGCATCCAGCCCGTCCTCCTGTTCGAACAGATCAAACACGATCTGCGAAACGCGGTGGGTGCGGTCGATGTCGTAACCGGCAAAGACCGGCAGCATGTTGACCGCGGTTTCGATTTTGACCAGCTCGGCGGTTCGGATGGTCTCGTCCGAGGCGGAAACCGCCACCATGATCGCCACAAGGCAATCCTGCGGAGACATCGGGTGTGGAGCTTGCTCGGGCATGGGATCGTCCTGAATGGTATGTTTGTTGCCCGCACGATAGGAGGGCGCGCGAGGAGGTTCAACCGATTGTTGCCGGGTTGAGCACAAGAGAGGTGGATGTGCGAGACGTGAAGGTGTGGTGTGAGTCCAATGTGCTTATTCGTCAGAGTGCAGAGAATGTCCGATCAAGCGCCAGCGTAGCGCTTTAACCGCTCTTCCAGAGTGCCGCTGTGTAGTTCAAACATGTGGTTATCGCAGTCATAGAAGTATATCGAATGACCTTCGCCTTCTACGCGTGAGCGACCCTCGCGTATTTCCAGACCGAGCGCTTTTATCCGCTGAAGCCTGTCGTCGTAGTCGTCTGGTGCCATTTTGAAGGCCACGTGGTTGTAGGTCTTCTCGGGAATGGGTTCGCCTTCCATTGTCGCCACCCAGATGCCGCCAATATCGAAAAACCGCTCTTTGGAGAGCGAGAAGGTCTTATCGCCACTGTCGTAAATTTTTGTGGCGTCCAGAACTTTCGTCAGCATCTCTTCCATTTTGTCGAGATCGCTCACGATAAACGTCATGTGACTTAATCCTTGAACCACGGCTCTGCCTCCTAGGTGTTATTACCGACACACTAGCAGACGTTCGCCCGATGTCAGCAAAGTCCCGCATAGCAGACAGGAGCGATGGATTTACTGGTTGTGTTTCAGATGCGGAGAGATGAAAATAACCGCCCTTTATTGACTTATACTGCACCTGCACAATAACAGGGGCCGGTCCGGGCGCATGGGGTGTCTGGCATGTTTCCCGATGGAGTATCCAAATGTCTGACCTGCGTGAAACCGCGATGACGTCCAAAGCGTGGCCGTTTGAAGAGGCGCGGCGGTTGCTCAAACGGTACAAACAAGGTGCTCCGGAGAAGGGATATGTGCTGTTCGAGACGGGCTATGGCCCCTCGGGCCTGCCGCATATCGGCACCTTTGGCGAGGTGGCGCGGACCACGATGATTAAGCGCGCGTTTGAGGCGTTGTCGGATATTCCCACCAAGCTGATCTGTTTCTCGGACGATCTGGACGGGATGCGCAAGGTGCCCAGCAATGTGCCGAACCCTGAAATTCTGGAGCAGCATCTGCAGCGCCCGCTGACCTCGGTGCCGGATCCGTTTGGGGAATATGACAGCTTTGGTGCGTATAACAACGCGATGCTGCGGCGGTTCCTCGATACTTTTGGGTTTGAGTATGAGTTCTATTCGGCCAAGGAATTCTACGAATCCGGGCAGTTTGACGAGGTGCTCAAGCGCGCGGTCGAGCGCTATGACGAGATCATGGCGATCATGCTCAAAAGCCTGCGCGAAGAACGCCAGCAGACCTATTCGATCTTCCTGCCGCTGCACCCCGAAAGCGGGCGGGTGATGTATGTGCCGATGAAAAAGGTCTGCGCCGAGACCTATACCGTGACCTTTGATGATGAGACGGGCAAGGAATGGACCGTTCCCGTCACCGGGGGTCACGTCAAGCTGCAGTGGAAGCCGGATTTCGGTGCACGCTGGGCAGCGCTGGGTGTGGATTTCGAGATGTATGGCAAGGAACACGCCACCAACGAGAAAATCTATGACGCGATCTGCCGGGCCTTGGGTGGCCGCGCGCCCGAGCATTTCAGCTATGAGCTGTTTCTGGATGAGAACGGGCAGAAGATCTCCAAATCGTCGGGCAATGGTGTCTCGATTGACGAATGGCTGACCTATGCGCCGACCGAGTCATTGGCGTACTTCATGTATCAAAAGCCCAAGACCGCGAAGCGGATGCATTTCGATGTGATCCCGAAGGCCTATGATGAGTATCATCAGCAGCTGCGGGCCTATCCGGGGCAGGACCTGAAGGCGCAGTTGAACAATCCGGTCTGGCATATTCATGGCGGAGATGTCCCTGCATCCACGCTGATGGTTCCGTTTGCGATGCTGCTGAACCTCGCATCGGTTTCGGGGGCCGAGGATAAAGAGGCGCTATGGGGCTTTATCCGTCGCTATGCGCCGGACGCCACAGCCGAGACCCACCCCGATCTGGATCAGGCCGCGGGCTTTGCCGTGCGGTATTTCAACGATTTCGTCAAACCGACGCGCCAGCATCGTGCACCGACCGATCAGGAACGTGAGGCGTTGGAGGCTTTGAAAGCGGCTCTGCAAGCTTATGACGGGCCGATTGAGGATGAGGCTTTGCAATCGGTGGTCTATTCCATTGGGCGCGAGCGGTTTGATCCGATGCGCGGCTGGTTCACGGCGCTTTATGAAGTGCTGCTGGGGGCTTCGCAGGGGCCTCGGTTCGGCGGGTTCATTGCGCTTTATGGCGTGCCGGAAACCATTGCTCTGATCGACAAGGCGCTGGCGGGCGAACTGGCCTGATTTGACCTGATCCCGTGTGGGGCTACTCTTGGTTCAGGAGGTGGCCCCATGCATCGCTTGTTGCTTGCTGTAACCTTAAGTGCGGGACTGGCATCCGGAGCTTGCGCTCAGAATGCTGAGATCGAAGCCAATATCTCGGCGCAGATACAGGCGTTCAGGGCGGATGATTTTGCTACTGCGTTTACCTTTGCCAGCCCGAATATTCAGCGCCTGTTTGGCGATCCGGACAATTTCGGGGCGATGGTGCGCAATGGCTATCCGATGGTCTGGCGTCCTGCGGAGGTGCGGTTTCTGGAGCTGCGCGACGTTGCCGGAAACCTGTGGCAGAAGGTCATGATCACCGATGGTGAGGGCCGCGTGCATTTGTTGGATTACCAGATGATCCAGCAAGAAGGCCGTTGGAAGATCAATGGCGTGCAACTGTTGGGCAATTCCGATCCGGCGGCCTGACGCAACACCACCGTCACGGTGACAAGAGCGGCGGTTAATTCCTTTTCGATACTCAAACCCATGCGCTTGGGCTGATTGCCCGGGCCGTTTCGGGTTTTGGCGCGCATGCTTGGCGCGATTGGGAAAAGAGCTAACGCTCATACCTTCCTCCGAGCTTTGCCGAAGGGTGCGGTGTCGTAGAGCCGTTCTCCGACAGGGGCACGTCCGGGGAGCCGCGTGAGGTTTGTTTTGACGGCCGTCTCGTCCGCTGCCCGGCAGTCGCTGCTTGCAGCGATGAGAGGGAATGAAGGCCAGCCTGTGCGGTTCCTGACGCATCCGGGGCTGACGACGCACGATCCAATCGTGACGGGCTTCACGCAGCGAAGGCCGATCACGGTCCGCTGCGATCAGTCCTTTTTTATATGACAGCCCGGCGCGTTCGAGGGCGCGGTGCAGCGAGGAGAGCTGCACCTCTACGTCATGTGTCTCCGCCAGCGCAGCGGCCAGTTCCTTGAGTGTGATGCCCGGTTCAGCTTGCACGATCTCCAGCAGAAATTCCCGATGCGGTGCGAGCTTGCCGAACTGACCAGCCGGGCGACCCTGCGGCTTGGCAAGCGCAGACCCATGGTCTCGGTGCTCTGCGGCAAACCGAACTGCCGTCGCGGCGCTTACCCCGAAAAGCCGCCCAGCCGATCGGGCCGAGTTCCCCTTGGCAACATAAGCACAAATCCGTTCCCGAAGGTCCAAAGAGTAGGGTTTGCCCACGATCCACCTCCCAACAGAAGTGAATCAGATAATCGCCCCCGTGTGAATCCCAGTTCGATTCAGATCAAACGCAAACCGCTTTAGCCTACCACTACTCTGCCATGGAGCTATTCCACCAAAACAAAATCCCCTGGGCGCCAGCTTTTGTCGAACCAGGGCTCAAGAGGGCCGTATAGGCGGAACATCATGTTGAAGCTCTTTCCGGGGATCGTTTGAACCCAGTTGTTTTCCCAACCTTCCGGTGCCTTGGGGCCTACAAACACACTGTACCCTCCATCTTCGTTGGCCTTGATCCCCTGCTTCTTGGAATCAATTCCGGCGGATTTCATGTCGGTTTCCAGCATTGAACGCGTTTGGCCGCTGTACATCATGAACGACCAGAAGTTCTTGGCGGGAACCGGACCCGGCAGATCAACGCGATAGGTTTTTGAACCATCAAGGTAGTTCCCGTCGATATCGCGGGCCGTCATCGCGTAGACCGAACCACTGCCAACCGGCGGTGATGTCATGGCAGGCGTAATGCCCGTGGCCATGTAGTGAAAATAGGTTCTATCATCCAGCACACGTGCGCCGTTTTCCAGGAACTGATAGCTCTGACGCTGAAACGGTGAATTCCACTGGCGGTCGTCGTAAAAATAGACGTTCGGATCTCTGCCAGCATAGGTGATGGCACGCGCGGTTCCGTTGGCAATGGCCGCCGCTTCGGTCAGGATGCGCGTCATTCGCTCGTCTGGCTCAAAGGGTTCACCTTTCTTGATCCCAACGGCCGCGAATTTCCCCAGAAGTTCAGGATTGAATGCGTCCTCGGGTTCGCGCTGCACCGCTTCGTTGACTTCATAGAAGAACTCGATGTTGTTGGCGTGAACCGTGTTGTGACGGACGCCGCTGAGGTTCATGAACACCTCGTCCGGAGGGTTGTCAGCCTGAGAAAGCGGATAGATGTTCATGTATTCTTTGACTGTTTTGACGGCGTCGGTTGTGTCGCCGTTCTCGTCCGGGGACATACGCCCGAGAAACCAATGGTAGTAGGTTTTTGAACGAAGAACGTGGTAACCGTCCGGAATTTCACCTTCGTATTTGGGTGGCAGCAACAGGTATTTGCCGCCTTTCCCTTTGTCCGGACCCAGTGGGCCGAAGTCAGCGACGTAAGTGAATTCCGCGTCATCCATCAGGGCGAGAATGCCCGGCGGAACCTCGATAACCACCGGGCCATTTGAGGAATCAACGATGCTGGTCACGTAGATTGTCGTCGTGTTTGCCGTTAACCAGATAGACCGGGCGTCCATCAGTGTTTCCGTCATGGTGACCTGATTGACCTCAAGCCCTGTGCTGCGAAATCCGTTCACAAAGCCCTGAATTGCGGCAACCGGAATCCCGTCCAGAAAGGCTGTCGTCGCCCGGATCAGGTCGAGATTGTCATAGAGTTTCTGCACCGTGTCATCGCTGGGCATGCCGTCGAAGAATTCGAGCGTGCCGAGCGAATAGGTCTCAACCTCATCCGGCGTTGTGACGCTGTCGGGAACATCAGCGGAGTATTTCGGTGATTGGGCAAAGCTGGCCGATGTCATTGCGCAAAATGCGGCGGCAGCGAGAGGCAAATTGGTTTTCATGTCTTTTTCCTCAATATGAAGATCAGTCAGAAATCTTTTCCATGTCCGGAAGAATCCAGCCGCTTTGCAGCCAGCCTTCTTCCGGGCCATAAAGACGGAAGAGAAGGAAGTACGGTTCCGTCGTCGGAATCCAGTTGCTTTCCTTTCTTTCCGGCGCTTCCGGGCCAAAATAGATGTCGTATGAACCATCGTCGTTCACCTGCATTGTGTCCGCGTCACGTGACGAGAGGCCAACCGGATCAACGTTGCGGATGAAGCTTTTGGTCTCCATCGAATAGACGATAACTGACCAGAAATCCCGCGCGGGCGTGTCGGCGGGTACGTTCAGCTTGTAGGTGGCATTGTGGTCATACATCTCACCGGCGCTGTCGCGCAGACCGGTCAGGTAAAAGGTTCCGCCGCCAAGGTTTTTGGGCAGGTAGGTGATCCAGAAATAGCTGCCGCCCGCACGGTCATCCACCAGCACTTCGGTGTCGGTTTCATAGGGAAACCCGGCTTCCGGCTGACCTTCGGCAAAATCCCAGACCAACCACTGGTTTTTCAGCTCTCCGTTCTCATCGACCCAAAGCGGCACGGTCGCCAGCCCCGGCTCGACAAAGTACCGCTGCATGGCAGCATAGGCCAGAACAAGACCTTCGTTCATGGCCTGAACCTGCCGTTCATTCGGTTCAAACGGTTTACCCTTTTCGATCCCGAGATCTTTCAGGAAATTCACCATGATCTTGTCTTGGGGACGTATCGGGTTGTTCTGAACATAATCGTTCAGGTCCTGAAAATAGGTGTGATTGTAGTAGGGAAGCGAGTCGTATGGCACCTCTGACGCCTCGTGATACGTGTTGGGCGGGGGATTGTCCGCCTCGGATAGGTAATAGATCTTGATTGTCTGGGCATAATCGGCGGCGTCGAGATCCGTTGCGCCATTGTACAGACGAGGCCGGAACGAAAATCCGTATTCGTAGGTGTCCGTTTCAAAGGGCATGTATCCGGCGGCAGAAAGCTCTTCCAAACTCTGGTCGTCGTAGCCGGGCGGAAGCATCAGGTATTTGCCACCTTCGCCTTTGTCGAAGCCGTCCGGGCCGACATCAACGATCGGGGTATCCCAGGCATTCACGATCGATCCAAAATAGCTGACCGTGTCCGTTGCTGCAGGAACCTCGATTACAAGAGGGCCAGGTTCCGAAGTCATTGAAGACCACGCGTAGGCGGTCACATCGTTGGCTGTAAGGAATCCGTGTTTAGAATCAAATGGTTTATTGAGGTAGATCACATCGTTGTAGTCACCATCAAAGTCCCGCCGAATACCCTTGAGAAAGTCGATCATGCCCGCGGCGGGCATGCCCCAGATCGCAGCCTGTGTCGCGCGCTGAACCATCATTTGATATTCGATGTCCTTGATCTCGGCAGACCGGGCAAGGATGTCGCCTGTATCGTTGAATGTTTGGGCATTGGCGGCGGGACCAAATACCGCCATGGCTGCAAGCAGGGCAAAGGAAGAGAAAACAGGTTTCATGGCAATTTCCTTGACAAACAGATGGATAGCTTCTGCTGAAGTGTAGCCAGAATCAAACAATTCGGCGTATCATTTTGCGACACAACGAACGTTGGAGAATTATTGATGTCTCTCCCTTCGATGATCTCGGCAAAGGCATTGGGGGCAATGCCGCAATTCACCCTTGATCAGATCGGGGAAAAAGCGTTGACCCGAGCCCTTGGCAAAGCAGGGCTTCCCGACACATTCATCGACACGCGGGACGGCTATATTCCTAAGCACGCATTGGCAGTTTTCATTGGGGAAGTCGGCCGCGAGTTGGGTGAGAGCAACATAGGCCTGATTTGGGCACCAGCGTTAACCGTTGCGGACTACGGTGCCTGGGGTGGATACGTTCTTGGTGCGCCTACGCTTGGAGCTGCCTTGATACGAGCCCAAAGCGT
This sequence comes from Rhodobacteraceae bacterium KLH11, assembly GCA_000158135.1. Taxonomy (GTDB): domain Bacteria; phylum Pseudomonadota; class Alphaproteobacteria; order Rhodobacterales; family Rhodobacteraceae; genus Ruegeria. The sequence goes on along the minus strand of DS999531.1, from coordinate 610,292 downwards.
GATGCCGTATCACTCCACAGATGACAAAACCAGTTTCAGAATTCATGACGATCTTGTTGGGTACGCGTATCAGTTTGGGCTGAAAGGACATGCTGCTTACCCGGACATCGCATTTTCTGCGCTTGGCGCGGTTCTCAGCATATTCTCCCATTTCCTTGGCAAGGCTTGGCGACCTCATCGGATCTATTGCGACCTACCTTGCTCAAAAAGACATGACGACGTAGAGGCCACATTCGGTTGCCCGGTATTGTGGAACAAGGACCGACTGGAAATATGGTTTGAACGATCTGCTTTGGCGGTTGTTTCGCCCTGTCATAGCAAAAGAAAAACCACCCTCGAAGACATAAGACGGGAACGCGCGCTGGGGCCTCCGGCCGACCTCCCGGAGATCGTGTCACGCGTGCTGCAATTGCAGATGGCTGCGGGCAGGATAGACCTCGATGCAGTCGCACATTCGCTGAACATCGGACCCAGATCGCTGCAACGGCGGCTTCAATCCGAGGGCGTCAGTTTTCGTGCGCTGGCCAATCGAACCAAAACTGCGCGGGCGATTGAACTTCTGAATGAAGGCTCTTTGTCTGTACAAGAGATAGCAACGGATTTGGGATATGAGAATTCCCAGAACTTCAGCCGCGCGTTTCGACGAAGTACTGGAATGCCGCCTTCAGCATACGCATCGCGCTGACTGGCTTTGTTTGTCTGTTGGCGGGGGTTTTGAGACAGATGTCCGCCTGATGGGCAAAGGTGTCGCCTTTATGAATCACGCGCAAACACGTGAGCAATAACTATAGTCTCAATCACAGACGATGTTTCTGGCAACATCAAAATCCGCACCGTTAAGGGAAACGGTGCGGATTCCAAAGATCAGTGGTTAGACAAACTCAAAGCTGTCCACAACATTCGCTTCAAAGAGGCTGTTCTCATCGTAAAGATCGTACTCAATGCCGGTAATACGCACATCGTCTTCGCCAGTGCCCGAGATCCGTACTTTGTCGAATGCAAGATCGGTCAGCTCAAGCATACCATTATCATAGCTATAGGTATCCTTCGCCACCCGCTCTCCATCGTTGAAGAAGACAAGCTGCACATCGCCTTCTTGTTCAGCGAAATCCAGCACGAGGCGCGTTGCAACCTCGTCGTCGTCCATCAGTTTGATATTGAGCTTTTCTTTGCGGTCGATGTCCAGTCGATCACCGGACAGGAACTTGTCGGCACGCGAGGAAACTCCGAGACCGCCCTTGATCGCACTGACACTGTCATAGCCCGGACCGCTGGACGTGATCTTGAGATCAGCTGCGTCCAGAATGATCTTATTGGAGAACCAATTCAGCTTCTGATAGTCGCTTTGGACTGCGCCATCCGCATCGGTTACACTGATATCTGCGGCTGTACGACCGAAATACCCATGCTTTCCAAAGTCGATATCGACGGTCCCGAGGAACGGGTCGACAACATCGACGCTGACCTGAGCTGAATCAGACCCGCCATTTCCATCCGACACAACATAGTCAATTGTATCTGTTCCGGAAAATCCTTCATTCGGGGTGTAGCCTATCGTCCCGTCCACGTTCAGAGTGACCGAACCATTTACAGCATTGGCTTCCGTCACCGCAAGCAAATCGCCATCGGCGTCAGTATCGTTCCCCAGCACGTCAATCGTCGCGGCTTCACCTAGTAGTGTCTCGGCCGCGTCATCCACAGCCACTGGATCAGCGTTCGGCACGGCGAAGTTTACGACCAATTCCGGGCGGGCGGCTACATTGCTGCCCTCGGAACTGATCAAATCAACACCGTCACTGTCAGTTGGAAGAATGGCCCACCCGTTGTTGGATGACGGATCATCGAGCCACTTGAGAATGCTATCAGTGACATCAAGTTCCAATGTGCCTGTACCAACACTGCCCCCGGATGTGGTCACAGGTGTTTCTGCCGCCTCGACACCATCTGCCGAGATGCCGTCAACCAGGCTGCTCCAGGATGCGGTTTCCTCCCACGTTCCAAGCATCTCGTGCAAGGTGATCTCATCGCCGCTGCTGGTCACGTCGAATACAAGCTGGGCTGAGACAATATCAGATCCCGGCGCGATCTGACCATCTTCGTTTCCAAAGATATCCTCGAAACGGATCAGCGTATGTTTCTCGGAGCTTGAGTCAATTTCCAGCTCGCTATCTTCGCTGCTGTCGTCGTCAGCAGAGGAAGCAAACAGCGATGTATCCACAGTGCCGGAATACCCGTTCACACCTTCCTGAAAGCGCAGCGACGAAAGTTCCGGGGTGCCTTCGACGGTCACAGACACAGTGGCTTCACTGGTTTCACCGAAGCCATCAGTCATGGAGTAGGTAAAGCTGTCCTGCCCATGGAAGTCTGCGTTGGGTGTATAGATGATGCTGTCGCCAAAGATATGGACCGTGCCGTTTGTCGCCTCGGAAACGCTGTCGATTAGCAAGACATGATCATCAGGATCGATATCGTTGGCTAGCACGTCGATTGTGACGTTGGAATCTTCCATAACTGTGGCTACGTCGTCAACAGCGGTCGCGGCGACATTGGTATCAACGTCTTTTTCCAGTTCAACAATCAGGCGTGGGCCGTTCCCGGTTTCCGAGCTTGCCCAATCCACACCATCGCTGCCGCCCGGAGCAACAAGCCAGCCGAAATTTGCACTGCCGTTCTGCCAGTCCTGCACATCTGCTGTCACGTCATAGGACAGAACTGTACCCGAGCGGGAGCTATCGCCGGTTGTCCCCGTTACCAGGGTCGGGTCAATTGCGGCTTCGACACCATCGGTTGCGACACCGTCGACCAGCGAGTTCCAGGTTGATGCCTCATCCCAGTCCGTCAACATTCTGTGGATGCCAAAGGAATCCCCGCCATTGGTGAAAGTGAACTCCAGCCGTGCCGAGACGATATTGGCATCATTTGCCAATTGCGAACCGGTCTCACCAAAGAGATCATCAAAGCGCACCAACGCGAATTCACCACCATCCGAGAATTCGTCAATCTCAACCTCGGCGGCTTCGCCATTGTTTTCATCGGGGTCGTCCGAGTCGATGAACGTGTCCTGAACACCGGTATAGCCACGTTCACCTTCTTCGAAGATCCGCGTGGTTGTATCCTGCTGGCCGCCAAGGCCCGACCCGTCGTTGACCACCTGGAACGAATGCAGGATCGATCCATCGCTGGAGGCAACGTATTCGACCGTCAGAGCGTTCTCGGAAACATGAATCTGGGTCACACCAAATTCGGAACTTGGATCAGATGTTGTCGAGAAGCCGGCTTCGACATAGCTGTATCCGCTGTGCGAACCGGACCGCAGAGGCGTTCCGCCCGATCCATTGACGACCTGAACAACGCCGTCGCTCGATTCGTAAATGTTGTCATTGTCATCAACAAATACCGGCAGGTCATCATAAACGCCCACCAATGGCGAAGTGACCGAATAGGTATGAGAATGCCCCGTCAGGAAAAGATCGACGCCCATTTCGTTCATAGCCGGGACGAGAAGTTTCCAATACAGATCTTCCGGGCCTTCCGATTTCGATGGGCCACCGCCGATTGGGTGATGGCCGTTCACTATGACCCACTGCGCATCGGTCGCCGCGATATCGGCGCGCATCCAGTCAATTGCTGCTTGCATCCCTTCCAGACTGTCCAGCTGGTTAGAGTCAAACTGAACAAAATGGACCATTCCATAGTCGAAGGAATAATGAAGTTCAGGCAGCGTGCCGTCTGGAATGCTGGCTGGCGCGGTCACACCTCCGACAGGAATTGGAACCGAATATGAATCGAAATAGGTGTTCTGACCATGATCACGAAGCGCGCGGATGTCATGGTTGCCATAGTTTGGATAGTCGATATTGGACGCGATCCAGTCCAGCGTCGTGTCGTTTTCCGGGCGGGGAACTTCCGAGGAGCTGTCCAACGGCACGAACTCTGTGAAGCGTGCGTCATATTCCCAGTAGCGGCCATCATTCTGTTCGTTGTCGCCCACCATCAGCGTAAATGCGGGGTCCAGTTCAGTGATTCGATTCTGCACCTCAATGAAAGGCTCAATGGAGCGGTAGTTCGTGGAATCCCCGTATGTAACAAACGTGAACTCTGACATATCGCCAGCTTCCAGCCGGGTGTCGAAGGTGGCATCGAAGCTTTGAGTTGCACCATCGCCCAGATCCATTGTGACGCGATACTCGTAGCTGCTGTCATACGAGAGGCCATTAATTTCCACCTCGTGCGTCACCCGCTCTCCACGACCGTCATCAACGCCGGAAAAAAGGTGATTGATCGTGGAACTGTCGACCGAGTTCCAATCGGTTTCGCCGACAGCCCGATATTCGACTGTGAATGTATCGTCCGAGGTATCACCCTCGGTCTGCCACAGAATTGCGATCTGATCGGTTTCCGAACCTGCATACCCTGCGAGCGGCGCATCCCCAAGCTGGATACGCGGGGGCTGACGAAGTGTAGACATCAAAATCTCTCCAAAAAGGCTAATTTGGAGATGTCCTAAATGCGCACTATCACAGTTTTTTGACAAAATTTGATATCTGACTGCGACTCTTTCACATGCTCATATTTTCCCGGAACGCGACCTTGCGCGTTGTTCGCCAGGCTCCGAACTCACCGCCAGTATACGACGGTAGTTGGACGGTCCAATGGCATAGAGAAATAGTAGTAATGAGGACTGCGGTAGGAGCCGATTCTTCATATAGAGGGTAAATTGGAAATGGAATCTTTCACGCTGGACACACAATAAAGTTCGCCCCGCCTTGGTGCTAAATCGTCCAGAGGCCACACCGGCTGGGCCTGATACGAAATCAGGCAAACGGCAGGCTGTTGTCTTCATACTCATCGTCAAAGATCCTGACGGTGCCGAAGGTCTCCTCGCCGCTGACAGTTACGGCGCGTGTCCCATCGACTTCTTCGATCATGATGTCATCGTCGTTTACTTTGGCAAACAGGAGCTGGTCTATCTCGATCTCATCTCCGTAGACTTCATCATTCCCGAAATTGCGGTAGAAGTGGAACACATCGCCGCCATCGACGTTGACGAAGATGTCGTCCCCTTCACCGCCGTCCAGCTTATCACGGCCACGTCCGCCGTTGATCAGGTCGTCACCCTCACCGCCGTAGATCGTGCCACGGCCATGACCACCAAAGAGCGCTTCATTGTCTCCGCCCTCTTTGATCACATCTCTGCCGCGGTCATCGAAGATGAAATCATCGCCGTCGTTGCCTAAATCTTCTGCCTGCAATGCGTTCAGGACAGCGGGCAGGTTGTCAATATTGTCGATGGTGGCGGCATTCGCCTCTTGGTTGCTAAAGTGCAGCAGTTCCAGCGTGAATGCGCTGCCGGGAGCAATAGACGACGCATTGACGTCGTCAAAACTCGTCGCATTAAAGCTTTTCGGTCTGAACCTGAATCGCGAGGGATTCCCATTGAGGATTAGATGTGGTTCATCCTGTTTGGGAGGACGGATCATGTCAAGCACCGGGACCAGTTGCATTTCGAAGTACGTGTCGAAAGCCACCCCGTTCATTGCGCCATTGATCACCCAAGGTGCGATCAGGGTGTTCTGCGTCAGCCCGGCGATAAAGGTCTGCGTGCCCCATGGGCCATTGAAGGCCAACACGAATTTTTGTTGCGGTATGCACACGCAACCTGGAAGCAAGCATCCAAACAAGATCGCGAAGCCTACGCAGCATTCTACGAAGCATGGACAGCAAAGCACGTCGAAGCGGGGCTCATGCGCCGTTTTAAGGACCAGGAAGGCGTGCATGATTGTTAGAAAGTCGGGCCGGATTATGTGATCCGCGTAGGCCTCGACGGTGTGGACGACGAATTGTACGCCTCAGCCAGACGGGCATGAAATCCAGCTTGCGGACCAGCGCGTCATGGGTGCGATATTCAAGCGCAGTGTCAACGGCTAGCCAACCCGCGCCCCAACCGGTCTGTATCCCTTTGCCATAAGACAGCGTGGCTTTTTAGAGCGCCCAGGTGCTGCGCTGACGGTGGTGCGCCCCGACGCCGAATTCGGCCGCAAACCGGCCTGCCTGTGAGAAATCGGCGATTGGGATACGGGCAAAGACCAGGGCATGGCCGTAGAGGTCCTGATGTTCTTCGGCATCAAGCCCGATGGTCAAATTCTCGCGCAGCCCCCATTCGGCATAAAGCGAGGATTTGTATTTGTAACCTCCCTCACCCTCTTCGAATGTAGTCACTGAAATGGCGGTGAAGCTTGATCCTTTCTCGCGCAGCCAGGCCCCGGCCCAGGCCGAGGTGCCTGCCGCCGCAAGCAACACAGAGATGAGAACCAGACGCATCATGCCCGCAGCATCCGCAGACATGGTTAACGGATGGTTAGTATCTTGTTCAGGATTGAGAAAGTTTTTCCGCGTCACTGCCGGTTTAGGTGCAGGAAACAGGTGGCGTTTTCAAAAGCTGTGCTAGGCTGACTCCAGCTAAAAGGAGAAGCCAGATGCCGCAGATTTCCAAATCCAACAGTTACCAGACCGTCATCACCACGTTCGAGATGACCCCTGGAACCTGCCAGGATCTTCTTGAGGCCCTGACGGATGCCTACGCCTCGTTCATTTCAAAACAGCCGGGGTTCATCTCGGCCGGGTTGCATGTGAATGACGCGCAGACCCGGATTGCCAATTATTCGCAATGGGAACGGCGTGAGGATTTTCTGGCGATGCTGCGCACCCCCGAGATGCGCGAACGAAACCGCCGCGTGAATGAGCTGTGCAAGAGCTTTGAGCCGGTGATGTATGATGTCGCCGAGACATTCGGCGAAACCTGATCTGAATCAAGGCACAGGCGAGGGGGCACCGGGCAGGATGGTTGCGCAACAAAGGAGGCGCGAGCTATGTATCACAACATCCTTGTTCCCATTTCTTTTGATGTTGAACGCGATATCTCGGGCGCATTAAAGCTGGCGCAGGTGCTGGCGACGCCCGAGGCGAAGGTCGTGTTGCTGCATGTGGTCGAGCATATTCCCGACTATGCGATCTCTTACATGCCCGTCGAATATCTGACAGAGGCACGCAAAGCCGTTCAAGCCGAGCTTGATAAACTGGCCGAGGGCCTTCCGAATGCCCGCGGGCTGGTGGTTGAGGGCCATTCCGGACGCACGATTCTGGATTGGGCTGAGGTCAACAAACCGGATCTGATCATCATGGCCTCACATCGCCCGGGCATGCAGGATCTGCTGTTGGGATCGACAGCAACTCATGTAGTGCGCCATGCCAAATGTGCGGTGCATGTCATTCGCTGAAGGCACAGATTTCCCCGGTCCGTGTCGGGCGCGGCCATGGCTTTGCCACATATGGGGTGTACCGCATCTGACATGAAAACCGACAAACCCACGGAAGGGCGCGATATGAGTCCGCGTTTGATGCGCCGCCAGAGGCGCGCGGATGCGTTGCGCAGGCGGGCGCTGTCTCCGTTCCGTATCTTGTTGATGGTGTTGGCTTTGCCGTTGACGACCGGGATGATTGCTATTGGTGTCTATTTGCGGGTGTCCGACTATGAGCGCCATGAGGCTGTGATCCATCTGGTGGCGCTGGCCGGATGTGACGCGGCGCGCGCTTTGGGGGCGGGACCGTTTCGCAAAGGCGCGCCGGGGTATCACACGCGTAACGATCCCGATGGCGATGGGGTCGCCTGTGGCTCATTTGGAGTGCAACAGCCACACCGTACAGCGACTCCGAGGCCTGCACCTGAGGCGCCGCGGCCGGTAGAAACTCCGAAACAACGTACCGTTGGAACGGCCAAGTTTCTCAAACCTTGACATGTGGCGATCTGGTGGGCGGAAACCTTGAAAAGAAACCCCCCGCGATTGCGGGGGGAAAGTAACGGACCTCAGGAAGTGCAAGCCCGTTGGGGAGTGTCTCAGGTTCAGACTCGCGCAAATCAGCCGGTTTCGGTAGTCGCAAGCGCGACGCGCCGAAACTCATGTTCTGCATGTGTGTTTTGGGGCACAGGGACGATTTGGCGCGGATGGGCGGAAAATTGACCCTACGTCAATTGCTTGCAGAGCATTGCTGCCACAAATCCTGCCTGTTTCCGGGCTGCCGGTTATTGGTGCGTCAAAGAATTTAACTCATCCAGAACCGCCTGTGCCGCCGCTTTGGGGTCGTTTGCCTGATAGACCGGGCGGCCCACAACGATATGGTCGGCGCCGTCGCCGATCGCGCTGGCCGGGGTTGCCACCCGCTTTTGGTCACCCAAAGCTGCGCCTGCCGGACGCACCCCGGGGGTGACGATCAACCGGCCCTCGGATTGGGGCAGGGCGCGGATAAGTGCGGCCTCTTGCGGGCTGGCGATGACACCGTCTGCTCCGGCCTCAAATGCTTTGGCGGCGCGCTCCACGACCAGTTCTTGCATGTCGCCCGGTTTCAGCAGGCTGGCATCCAGATCATCGCGGTTCAGCGAGGTCAGAATGGTGACCGCCAGAATTTTCATGTCTTTGCCCGAGGCACCCTCTTTTGCCGCCCGCACCACATGCGGATCGCCATGGACGGTCAGAAAATCCAGATCAAACTGTGCCAGCCCGTGTACCGCATTTTCCACCGTGTTGCCGATATCGAACAGCTTCATGTCCAGAAAGATGCGCTTGCCATGATCCTGTTTCAGCTCATTGGCCAGTGCCAGCCCGCCGCCGGTCAGCATTCCCAGCCCGATCTTGTAGAATGACACGGTATCCCCCAACCGTTCGGCCATGGCCAGGCCCTGTAGGGCGTTGGGAACGTCGAGGGCTACGATCAGGCGGTCGTCGGACATGGGGTGCTCCTTCTTGGCAAACGCCTGCGTGGTAACGGGTTCGGCGCGGTCTGTCCATGCGGGAAGCAAACGGTGACGCAGTTCCCCCATCAATTCTTGGTTTGTGTTAAGGTTCAGGCATTCAAAGCAAGGGACAGAATGATGAAAAAGATAATTTTGCTCGGCGCGGCGTTAGTGCTGGCCGCATGTGACGATGCCGGGCAAAGCCCCCCGCCTGACACTGGCGCAGCACCGACACCCACAAATGACAACCTGAGCCTGATACGCGGCTACCGGTCCGAGGATGACTGGTGCCAGTTCACTGGCGAGACGGCCTTTACCGTTGAATTTCTGGATCACACCGCTGATCTGGTCTCGTGCCCCACAGGCAGCCTTGCCGAGCAATCTCTGATCGAGATGTATAACACTGAAAAGATGGCAGAAACCGGTGGCTACAGCGTCTATTCCATCCCGCGCGGTTGACGGCGTCGCGCTATCCAAACGGCGTTGAGGGCGATCAGGGCGATGCCCGACAGCTCCATCAGCCAGTTCACGCGAATAAACAGGATATTTGTGTTCAACAGCGCATCGAAATTATGAAACCCTGCGGCGCGGATCAGCACGAAACAGATCAGGAGTATCAGCCCGATCAGGGCCAACCCGATCTGGTGCAACTGCTTGCGAAGCAGCCAGATACTGGCCAATGCAATACAGATGCTGCTGAAGATCACCAGCAGAATGAATCCGATCTGAACTGAACGCCGATTTTCGTACCAGCCCTGCATCTGTGAAAGGCAACGGCCTGTTGCGGTAAGCGCTGATTGCAGGTCCAGTTGTTTGTTGATCATGAGGGCGACCATCAAGACCGACAACGCCAGCCAGAACACCCGTGTACCGCGATCACCAGAAAGGCGCGCGGACCTGAAACTCAGAACTGCGGTGATCCCATAGGCGGCAACCGTGATCCATCCCGCCAGACTTGGATCGCCGATTACAGGCGACCACTGGTCCGAGACGCAGCGATGGAGGTCTTGCAGTGAGATCATTGCAAAGCATTCTCAAAACCGTTTCGATATCATCGGTTTGTGGCAAGTTCTGGCGATATTGCAAGTGCAGAATACGGGGCGTGCTATTCTGGTCAGGCGGTCTTGAATACACGCGGATATTTCCCAAATTGAATGTGAGGCCTCAATCGACGCGTGCCGCCAAGCGGGCGCATCACAACGGGGCGCTTGAAAAAAGGAGAATACCATGGACTTGAACAAGTTCACCGAGCGGGCACGGGGTTTCGTGCAGGCGGCGCAGACCATTGCGCTGCGCGAAGGGCACCAGAGGCTGGAGCCGACGCATATACTCAAGGCATTGATGGATGACGATCAGGGGCTGGCCAGCAACCTGATCACCCGCGCGGGCGGCGCGCCGAACCGCGTGGTCGAGGCGCTGGATGCCGCGATGGGCAAAATCCCGAAAGTCAGCGGCGACGCGAGCCAGATTTACATGGACGGCCAGACCGCCAAGGTTCTGGACGAGGCCGCGAAGATTGCCACCAAGGCGGGCGACAGCTTTGTGCCGGTCGAACGGGTTCTGATGGCGCTTTGCATGGTGAAATCCAAGGCCAAAGACGCTTTGGAGGCCGGTGCTGTATCTGCGCAGAAGCTGAACGAAGCCATCAACGACATTCGTAAAGGCCGCACTGCTGACACCGCGTCGGCGGAAGAGGGTTATGACGCGCTCAAGAAATACGCGCGTGATCTGACCGAGGCCGCGGCTGAAGGCAAGATCGACCCGATCATCGGGCGCGATGAGGAAATCCGCCGTTCGATGCAGGTTCTGTCGCGGCGAACCAAGAACAATCCGGTTCTGATCGGGGAACCCGGTGTCGGTAAAACCGCGATTGCCGAGGGCATGGCCCTGCGTGTCATTAACGGTGACGTGCCGGAATCGCTGAAGGACAAGAAGCTGCTCGCGCTTGATATGGGCGCGCTGATTGCCGGTGCGAAATACCGTGGCGAGTTCGAAGAACGCCTCAAGGCGGTTCTGACCGAAGTCACCGAGGCCGCTGGTGAGATCATCCTGTTCATTGATGAGATGCACACGCTCGTCGGGGCTGGTAAGTCTGACGGCGCGATGGATGCCGCCAACCTGATCAAGCCTGCGCTTGCCCGGGGTGAGCTGCATTGTATCGGCGCAACCACGCTGGATGAGTACCGCAAATATGTGGAAAAAGACGCGGCCCTTGCGCGCCGGTTCCAGCCTGTTGTGGTGGCGGAACCGACCGTCGAGGACACGATCAGCATCCTGCGCGGCATCAAGGAAAAGTACGAGTTGCACCACGGCGTGCGCATCTCGGATTCGGCGCTGGTCTCGGCGGCAACCCTGTCGCATCGCTATATCACTGACCGGTTCCTGCCCGACAAAGCCATCGATTTGGTCGATGAAGCGGCGTCGCGTCTGCGGATGGAGGTGGATTCCAAGCCCGAGGAACTCGATCAGCTCGATCGCCAAATCCTGCAAATGCAGATCGAGGAAGAGGCGCTGAAGCTGGAAGATGACGCGGCCTCCAAGGATCGTCTGGAAACCTTGCAAAAGGATCTGGCCGATCTGCAGGAGCAATCGGCTGAGATGACCGCCCAATGGCAGGCCGAACGTGACAAGCTGGCAGGCGCGCGGGATCTGAAAGAACAGCTCGACAAGGCGCGCGCTGATCTGGAGATTGCCAAGCGCGAGGGCAATCTGGCGAAAGCCGGTGAGCTGTCTTATGGCGTCATCCCCGAGCTTGAGAAAAAGCTGACTGAGGCCGAGAATGCCGAGAGCAACGCCATGATGGCCGAGGAAACGGTGCGCCCCGAACAGATCGCTTCGGTGGTCGAACGCTGGACCGGCATCCCGACCTCGAAAATGCTGGAAGGCGAGCGTGAGAAACTGCTGCGGATGGAAGACGATCTGCATTCCCGCGTGATCGGTCAGGATGCGGCGGTGACTGCTGTCGCAAACGCCGTACGCCGTGCGCGTGCGGGCCTGAACGATGAAGGTCGTCCGCTGGGTTCGTTCCTGTTTCTCGGGCCCACCGGCGTGGGGAAAACCGAGCTGACCAAGGCCGTGGCGAATTTCCTGTTCGACGACGACAACGCGATGGTGCGCATCGACATGTCCGAGTTCATGGAGAAACACGCAGTTGCCCGCCTGATCGGTGCCCCTCCGGGCTATGTCGGCTATGACGAGGGCGGTGTGCTGACCGAAGCCGTGCGGCGCAGGCCCTATCAGGTCGTGCTGTTTGACGAGGTCGAAAAGGCGCATCCGGATGTGTTCAACGTGCTGTTGCAGGTTCTCGATGACGGCGTGCTGACCGATGGTCAGGGCCGCACCGTGGATTTCAAGCAAACGCTGATCATCCTGACGTCGAACCTTGGGTCTCAGGCGCTCAGCCAGTTGCCCGAAGGTGCCGACAGCGCGCAGGCGCGGCGGGATGTGATGGATGCGGTCCGGGCGCATTTCCGGCCCGAATTCCTGAACCGTCTGGACGAGACCATCATCTTCGACCGGCTCAAACGGGCTGATATGGATGGCATCGTCGATATCCAGATGGCGCGTCTGCAGAAACGTCTGGCTGCCCGCAAGATCGAGCTGGCGTTGGACGATGGTGCCAAAGAATGGCTGGCCAACGAAGGCTATGATCCGGTCTTTGGTGCCCGCCCGCTGAAGCGTGTGATCCAGCGTGCCTTGCAGAACCCTCTGGCCGAGGCTTTGCTGGCTGGTGAGATCAAGGATGGTGAGGTCGTGCCGGTATCTGCCGGTTCCGAGGGCCTGATCATCGGCGACCGGCTGGGTACGTCGGAACGCCCGCGGCCAGACGACGCGGTTGTACATTAACCTGTAAAGCCAAGAGAGACCCGCCGAAATGGCGGGTCTTTTCGCAGCAGCTAGGGCCTACGTGCCCGTTGTCAGATCCAATCGCATGAAGGCGCTGTTGGGATCTTCTGTGTAGCCGTAGATCGGAGCGCAATACGCATATCCCAGCGCTTCATAAAGTTTGCGCGCGGCGTCATATTCCGGCAAATGGGCCGCGCCGGTTTCCAGAACCAGCGCCGAGATGCCCTCGGTCCGCGCCAGATCGGCCAGATGGGTCATCAACACCCGTGCCAGCCCGCGTCCGCGTGCGGCGGCGAGGATATGAACCGATTTCACCTCGGCCGTGCCATCGGGCAGGGCTTTGAGCGCCCCGCAGCCCAGAGGCGCATCGTCTTCGAACAGCGCCCAGAACCGTATCCCGGGTTCACGCAGGGATTTGGCATCCAGAGTGTGATTTGATGTTTGCGGAGTCGCGTCCCAGCTATGGACGAGGTGGGCGTCGATGATGGGGCGAATGTTCTCGCTGCCCGGATCAGCCCGGCGGATCTCGATCACTTAATGTGTCCAGGGGCCGCGCCGGTCGGTGGCGAAGTTTTCGCCATAGCCACGGGGGCGCAGGTTGGGTTTGCGCTGGTGCGGTTCAGTTACCTGAACCTCGATCCCATGATCGTTGGCATAATCCAGCGCTTCTTCCTTGGTGTCGAATTTCAGGCGTATCTGGGTTTGTGTATCCGAAGACGAGGTCCAGCCCATCAGCGGATCAACCTCGCGCGCCGATGCGGGGGCGTATTCCAAAACCCAATGCCGGGTTTTGGCCAATCCCGATGTCATCGCATTTCTGGCAGGCTGGTAAATCCGTGCGCGCATGTGGCGTCTCCCTACTCATGTGACTGGTGATGTTTATGCGTCAGGGCGGGTTCACGAACAAGACCGCAAATGCCGGTATTGCGATGATTTGAATTGCCTCTTGAACAAGAACAAAAACAGATCAAAATCAGGCCTGAAAGGAATCTCCCCCTATGGCTTATGCGCATTCCGACAAGACCCAACTGGCCGCAGATGATGTGCGTGCCCGCCTGAAGCTGGAAGGGGGGAAGTCGTTTGTCATGCATACCGAATTCGCGCCCGCCGGTGACCAGCCGACAGCGATCACGGAACTGGCTGCAGGCGTGCACGAGGGCGAGCGGGATCAGGTGCTATTGGGGGCAACCGGCACCGGCAAGACCTTTACCATGGCCAAGGTGATTGAGGAAACACAGCGCCCGGCGATCATCCTGGCCCCAAACAAGACACTGGCAGCCCAGCTTTATGGTGAATTCAAAGGGTTTTTCCCGGAAAACTCGGTCGAATACTTTGTCTCGTATTATGATTACTATCAGCCCGAGGCTTATGTTGCGCGCAGCGACACCTATATCGAGAAAGAATCCCAGATCAACGAACAGATCGACCGGATGCGCCATTCGGCCACCCGCGCCCTGCTGGAACGTGATGACGTGATCATCGTGGCCTCGGTCTCGTGCATCTACGGTATCGGGTCGGTCGAAACCTATGGGGCGATGACGCAGGACCTGAAGGTTGGCAAGGAATATGACCAGCGGCAGGTGATGGCCGATCTGGTCGCCCAGCAATATCGCCGCAACGATCAGGCGTTTCAGCGCGGCTCGTTCAGGGTGCGCGGTGACAGTCTGGAAATCTGGCCCGCCCACCTTGAGGACCGCGCCTGGAAGCTGTCTTTCTTCGGCGAGGAACTGGAACAGATCACCGAGTTTGACCCGCTGACCGGCGAAAAGACCGACACGATGGAGCACATCCGGGTTTATGCAAACTCGCATTACGTGACGCCGAAACCAACGATGCAGCAGGCGATCATCGGCATCAAAAAAGAGTTGCGGATGCGCCTCGACCAACTGGTGGGCGAGGGCAAGCTGCTGGAGGCGCAACGGCTGGAACAGCGCACCAACTTCGATCTGGAAATGCTTGAGGCCACGGGCGTCTGCAACGGGATTGAGAACTATTCGCGCTATCTGACCGGTCGCGCACCGGGGGAGCCGCCCCCAACCCTGTTCGAATTCATCCCCGACAACGCCATCGTGTTCGCGGATGAGTCCCACGTCTCTGTCCCGCAGATCGGCGGCATGTACCGGGGCGACTATCGCCGCAAGTTCACGCTGGCCGAGCACGGGTTCCGCCTGCCGTCCTGCATGGACAATCGACCGCTGAAGTTCGAGGAATGGGACGCCATGCGCCCGCAATCCGTCTTCGTCTCGGCCACGCCTGCGAAGTGGGAGATCGAACAGACCGGCGGCATCTTCACCGAACAGGTGATCCGCCCCACAGGCCTGTTGGATCCCGAGGTCGAAATCCGCCCGGTATCCATGCAGGTGGATGACCTGCTGGACGAGGTGCGCAAGGTCGCTGCCGATGGCTATCGCACGCTGGTGACAACGCTGACCAAACGCATGGCCGAAGACCTGACCGAATACCTGCACGAACAGGGCATCAAAGTCCGCTACATGCACTCGGATATCGACACGCTGGAACGCATCGAGATTCTGCGCGACCTGCGGCTGGGCGCGTTCGACGTGCTGGTCGGCATCAACCTGCTGCGCGAGGGGCTCGACATCCCCGAATGCGGGCTGGTCGCCATTCTGGACGCAGATAAAGAGGGCTTCCTGCGCTCGGAAACCTCTCTGGTCCAGACCATCGGCCGCGCCGCGCGCAACGCTGATGGCCGGGTGATCATGTATGCCGACAAGATCACCGGTTCCATGGAGCGCGCCCTGAACGAGACCAACCGCCGCCGCGCCAAACAGATCGCCTATAACGAGGAACACGGCATCACGCCTGAGACCGTGAAGAAGAATGTCGAGGATGTTCTGGCTGGCCTCTATGAAGGCGACGTCGACATGAACCGCGTCACCGCCACCATCGACAAACCGATGCACGGCGCGAATTTGGAAGCGCACTTGGACGGATTGCGCGAGCAAATGCGCAAAGCCGCCGAGAACCTCGAATTCGAAGAGGCCGCCAATATCCGGGATGAGATCAAACGCCTGGAAGCCGTCGATCTGGCCGTCGCCGACGACCCCATGGCGCGCCAATGGGCGGTCGAAAAAGCCTCGGAAGATGCAGTGAAATCACGCGGACGGTCAACGGCAGGCAGGCCGGGGCAACGGGGCGGGAACGTGAAGCGGCGGAAGCGTTAGGCTCAGAGCTTCGGTAACGGGGTCGCTCCAGTCAAACGGTTTCAACAAAGCGAAGTTTAGCATGATGCATATGGCTTCAATCAGGACATGAATGCGAAAGTGCCCGTCTTTCCGAACCGTCGCTTGCCACTTTCCGCTAGGCCGATTTACGATTGTTGCCACGGCCCATATCTCCTGTGTTGGAGACATCTTTTCCGTTTAAGTGCAGCGGACACAGTTTCACGCGCAGCACAGCAAAAGCAGCTAGTCGCGTGAGACCCCGATACATCGTGGGGAAAGGATGGTGGGTGATGAGAGACTCGAACTCCCGACATCTTCGGTGTAAACGAAGCGCTCTACCAACTGAGCTAATCACCCGTGAGGGCTCATGTAGCCAAGCCTGTGCACGGGTGCAAGAGGTCAGGCACAATTTCTTTTGCAAAAATTGCGCCAACCCACGGATCATACTTTCATGCCCTTCAAAGCAGCCAGTAACTGTGCGACCTCGTGTTCGGTGTTGTAGTGACATAGCGATATGCGGATGCAATCGCTCAGGTCCAGCGGGTCGAGCACGTTGCCGCTGTAGTGATCCGCTTTGCGGGTATGGGTGCGGATACCTTGTTGGTTCAGTTGCGTCACCACATCGGCCGACGGCATATCGCGCACAGTGATCGATACCAGCCCTTCGCGTGCCGGGTTGTCGGCTCCGGCCAGGATAGAGATGTGGTCCATATCGCGCAGGCCGGGCAGGTTGCCGGTGCCGTTGATCATGGCGTTTGTCAGGTGGGTTTCATATGCGTGAATAGCGCGACCGGCGGCTCGGATTCTGTCGCCTCGGTCCGTTTCATCGGATACCTGTGCACCCAGCCAGTCGAAGTAATCGATCACGTCGGACATGGTCGCGTAGGCTCCGGTATCGCGGGTGCCGAATTCCCAGCCTTCGGCCGGGGCGTCGATCAACTGGTCATGAGGCAGGGCGGTCAGGCGGTCCGATATCCAGGCAATGCCATAGCCATGGCGCGAGAACACTTTGTAGGGCGAGATGGCATACCCATCGACGCCATAGCTGTTGATATCCATCTGGCCATGCGCCGCGTGCTGGATGCCATCGACGATGATAAAGCAGTCGGGGGCAACAGTGCGGATGGCTTTTGCAATTGCAGCGATGTCCATGCCCATACCCGTTACGGGAGAGGCATGCAGGATCGTGGCGACAGCGACGTCGTGGGTCATCATCGCTGCGTAGGCCTCTGCCGTCACCAACCCGGTGGCATCGTCATGGGGCACATTGATATAGCCCAGCCCGGCGATCCCGGCCCAGCGGCGCGCGGCGCTGCGGCTGGCGGGGTGTTCGATGGAACTGCCAATCACCTTGCTGCCTTTGGGGGCATTCACGCACGCGGTGCGGATCATGCGGAACAGCAGCTCGGTTCCACTTTCGCCGACAAAGAACTGCCCTGCCGGAGCATTCATGAACACGGACAAATCGGCCTTGGCCCGCTGGATGATGTCTACCAGCGCATGGCTGGCCGCGTTATCGCGCCCCTGATTGTCCGGGATGGCGGCAAATTTGGCCGAAGTCTCGACCACAGATTTCAGCGTCAGCGCACCGCCCGCATTTTCGAAAAAGATACGCGGACCCTGAAAGGGGCAGGCATCGACATGGGCAAAGCGGGCGCGGATTTCGTCGATAAGGCCGGGGGTCTGGTGCAGCATGTGAGCGGGTCCTGTCGTTGGTTGGCTCACATTCAGCCTGAATTCGGGTCGGGATCAATCCCCATAGCGACAGAATTGCCTGTCGGGATCGGGCTGCATACTGACCTTGGGGTGGTAAAGGGCCTTGCCTGCCCTGTGTCGGCTCCGATATGCCCTGAACAACTGCAACCCTCTGAACCGGAGGCACAAGATGCGCTGCCTGATTGCGGCTTTGGCCTTTTGCGCGCTGCTTGCAGCCCCGGCGCGGGCCGAGGCTGTGCTGATCTTCGCTGCAGCCAGCCTGAAGACCGCACTTGATACGATCGTGCCGGGTTTTGAAGAAGAAACCGGTCATGAGGTTACCGTATCTTACGCGGCGTCTTCCGTGCTGGCACGACAGATAGAACTGGGGGCTCCTGCGGACCTGTTTGTTTCGGCCAATCAAGACTGGATGGATGTGCTGCAGCAGGAGGGTTTGATCGACGCCGCTTCGCGGGTGGATTTGCTAAGCAACGGGCTGGTCGTGATTGGTGCTCCGGGCAGCGCTCACGCCGAGATCGGGCGTGGCTTTGATCTGACCACCCGGCTGGATGGCGGTTATCTGGCCATGGCGCTGGTCGATGCGGTGCCCGCCGGGATATACGGTAAGGCCGCGCTGCGCGGTTTGGGCTTGTGGGATGAGGTGCAGGGCCGGATCGCCCAGGCCGATAATGTACGGGCCGCTTTGGCGCTTGTTGCGACGGGGGCCGCCCCGCTGGGGATCGTCTACCGGTCGGACGCGAAAGCCGAGGATCGGGTTGAAGTTATCGGTGCCATCCCGGCTGACCTGCATCCGCCCATCACCTATCCGGCAGCTCTGACGATTTCTGCCAGACCCGGTGCCGGGGCGTTTCTGGCCCATCTGCAAACGGCCTCGGCGCGGGCGGAATTCCTGAGGCAGGGGTTTTCCCTGCCGGAAAGGTAACAGCATGGGCTGGCTGGGACCGGCAGAGATCGAGGCGCTGCGCCTGTCGCTGCGTGTGTCGTTCTGGGCGACGCTGGTCACACTGCCTTTCGGGATATTCGTGGCCTATGCACTGGCGCGCTGGCGCTTTCCGGGGCGGCAGGTGCTGAATGGGCTGGTGCATTTGCCGCTGATCCTGCCACCGGTGGTTACCGGGTATTTGCTGTTGCTGGCCTTTGGCATACAGGGCCCGCTGGGCAAACCCTTGTCCGAGCTTGGGATTGTCTTCGCCTTCCGCTGGACCGGTGCGGCGTTGGCCGCCGGGATCATGGCTTTCCCGCTGATGGTACGCGCCATTCGGTTATCGATCGAGGCCGTGGATCCCAAGCTGGAGCAAGCAGGCGCCACGCTGGGGGCCTCGCGCCTGCTGGTGTTCGCAACGGTGACATTGCCGATGATCCTGCCCGGCGTCATCGCGGGCGCGATCCTTGCCTTTGCCAAGGCGATGGGAGAGTTCGGGGCGACGATTACCTTTGTCTCAAACATCCCCGGCCAGACGCAGACCCTGCCATCAGCCGTCTATGCCTTCCTGCAGGTGCCGGGTGGTGAGGCGGCGGCGACGCGGTTGGTTGTCATCTCGATCATCATCGCCATGGGTGCGCTGCTGTTGTCGGAATATGTCGGGCGCCGGGTGGCCAGACGGGTGGCAGGGTCATGAGCCTGTCCGTTCGTCTGCAACATCAACTGCCGGGGCTTGCGCTGGATATTGAATTCGATGCGCCCTCGGGTGTGACGGTTCTGTTTGGCCGGTCCGGGGCGGGTAAGACAACGATAGCGAACGTGGTGGCCGGGTTGCTACGGCCCGAGGCCGGGCGCGTTGCCGTGGATGACTGGGTTCTGTTCGACACCCGGCAGGGCACGTGGCTGCCACCCCATCGGCGACGTCTGGGTTATATCTTTCAGGAAGGTCGCCTTTTTCCGCATCTGAGCGTGCGCCAGAATCTGAACTATGGCCGCCGGTTCGCGCCGCGCGATGCCCGGCGTGAAAACCCCGATCGCGTTATCGAAATGTTGGGTATTGGCCATCTGCTGGATCGCCGACCTGCGCCCCTGTCGGGGGGCGAGAAACAGCGGGTGGCCATTGGCCGTGCCCTGCTGGCCGGCCCGCGCCTGATTGTGGCCGATGAACCTCTGGCGGCGCTGGATGACGCGCGCAAGGCGGAAATCCTGCCGTATTTCGAGCGTCTGCGAGATGAGGTCTCGGTTCCGATCCTCTACGTGACCCATTCGGCGGCCGAGGTTGCGCGGCTGGCCACATCCGTGGTCGCGCTGCAGGACGGGCGCGTGCTGCGCCATGGTCCGGCCTCTGAGGTTCTGGCTGACCCGTCGGTGGCCCCTGCCGGGGTACGCGCTGTTGGCGCGGTGTTGCAGGTTCGCGTTGCAGCCCATCATGAGGATGGGCTGACCGAGTTGGATGCGGGGGGCACACGGCTTTTCCTGCCGGGAATACCCCACAAAATCGGGGAAGAGCTGCGCATTCGCATTCCCGCGCAGGAGGTGCTGTTGGCCAGCAAACCGCCCGAGGCGCTTTCGGCCCTGAACGTGATGGCCGGTCAGGTCGAGGCGATCCGGGCGGGCGAGGGACCGGGGGCTATTGTATCGGTAAAAACTCCGGCTGGGGTTGTGCTGTCACGCGTGACCCGGCGCTCGGTCGCGGCATTGGGATTGCAGCAGGGAAGCCGCTGTTATGCGGTAATCAAGACCGTTGCGCTGGCACCGCAGGATGTTGGCGGGTGGGTGATCGGGCCCGAGGGCAAAGCCTAGGCCAGCGCCCGCGCTTCATGTTCGCGCAGGATCAGCCGAGCGGCACGCCCGAAACCGGGGCGCTGATCAATGGCGCGGTCGGGGAAGATTTCGGTCAGTTCCTGCAGCGCGTCGGATGATAGCGTGTGCAGGGTTTCCTCGCCCAGAAACAGGCTTTCGGCCAGCGCGCCTTCGGCGGTCAGAAGCTCGTGCCGGTCAAGCAGGATGTGCAGGTATTCGACAGGGGCATCATTTGTCTCGATCTCGATCCCCGGCCAGGAACACAGATGCTTGGCGGCGATCAACACCTCGGCGGTGCCAAAAAGCATCTCGACCTTCGGGCCCTTGATCAGGATGCGGTGCTGCTGCGAGACCCGCAAATCACGCGCGGGCATACCCGGCCCCAGACTACCCGCAGCAAGGCGCACGGGGCGCATCGCCGGATTTGCGCGCAATCGATCAGGTGACAAGCGGCTGCTTTCAATCCATCGGATGGGCTGCATCCCGTGATCGGCAGTGCGCACCTCGTCATTCACACGCAGATGCTCAATGGCTCGTGGGCCATCGGCGGTTTCGATCAGCGTTCCGGCGGTGAAGCACACCCCTTCGATGGTGATGTCGATGATCTGGGTTTGCGTGCCGGTGAAGGTAAAGAGCGCATTGGCAAAATCGGCCGTCACCGTTACCTCGAACGAGTCGGGCACGATTTCGCCATTGTCGAGGTCATCGAAGAAGGCGGGGTCGACGGTATAGCTCCACTCTCCGGTCGCAGGATCAATGGACGCCGTGCCAAAATCCGGCGGGTCGGAGATTTCCCAGCTGGCCCCCTCAAACGTTCCGAAATCTGATGTTGCAGTTACATCAAGATCACCCGTTGCCACATTCGGCGGCAGGCCGGTTACATCGCCGGTGATGTCTCCGGATATTGTTACAACCGATGTCATCTGTCTTCCTGCTCCAGCAAACTGGCAAATTCCGCATCGCGGTACAGGCGCATATGCACCTGTTTCTGGGCGTCGCGGGTCCACTCGACGATGCGCTTGATGGACAGGTCGCTGTTCAGGCGATTGGTGCGCACCCTTGAATGGGGAATATCCCGCTTCAACATGTCAACAATCTGGCGCGTCTGGCCAAAAGGCGCGACCATATCGATGATCCAGAAAGAGTTGCCGCTGGTGAAATCGGCATCCGTCAGGGGCTGCTCTTGCACCGCATAGCGATATTCGGCCTCGGCGCTGAGCCCTGCAAAGGTCACGAAACCCCGGGGAAAGCCGTTTTGCCGGAAAATATGATATTGGCCCAGCCGCAAGGGTGTCTCAAACGCATAAAGAACCTGTGCCAGAGTGCGCCCCCGATGCGCGTTGGTCAGGGCGGCCAAATAGAATAACGCGCCGAAATCGGCGTATTTTTCAGGCGAAAGGTCAAACCAGTCTTTAGGGAACGACTTTTGCACAGGTCACCTTGAAACGATCACTTTCTCAAATCATAGCAAGTGGCAAATGCAATGGAAGAGATTTCGCCGCATGCAGGAAAGGCCTGTTTTTTGCAAGCGAATGGGTTAGGCTTTGAGTTCGGATATTTTTTAAAGCGTAGCCAGGGGTCACAGAAAGGTATTTGAACATGCGATTTTGGAAACCTGCCTGCCTGTTCGCGATCCTGCTGGCACCTGCCGTGGCGCAGGCCGTTGGGGCGGGTGTCGGGGTGCGTCTGGGATATCGAACCACCGTCACCCCGCTGAAGGACGGCACGTTCGAAGTGGCGGCGATCGGAACCTCGGCCCCGGTGGCCTATTGGTGCGGGATCGGAGATTACGCGATCCGGACCTTGCGGACATCGGCAACCCAGCGGATTTACATCTCGAAAGCCTATGAGCGCGGAATCCGGACTGTGCAATTTTCACTGAACCCGCCCGAGGGGGGCGACACCAGTGAAAGCTACTCGGTGACGGTGAAACGGGTTGGCGCCAATATGTCCGCTGCATCCGCACAAGGGTATTGCTGGGACAATATCATCGATTTCGGGCTCTGAGCGTCAGACCCATTTTGCCAGCGGTGGCAGGCTCATCAATACGGCGTCTGGATCATGCCCGGTTTCCAGCCCGAACTTGGTGCCCCGGTCGTAGACCAGATTGTATTCGGCATAGAGCCCGCGATGGATCAGTTGCGTGTTCTTGGCGGTCTCATCAAACCCCTGCACGCGGCGCTTTTCCACCAGTGGCACAAAGGCGGGCAGGAAGGCACGGCCAATATCCTGTGTCAGCGCGAAATCGACCTGCCAGTCTCCGGTGCAATAGTCATCCATGAAAATACCCCCCACACCGCGCGCGCGTTTGCGGTGGGGGATATAGAAATACTCATCCGCCCAGTCCTTGAGGCGCGGGTAATGTGCAGGCCCGTGCGGATCCAGATGGGCCTTTTGGGTGGCATGGAAATGGGCAGTATCGTCATCGTATTCGATGCAGGGGTTCAGGTCAGAACCGCCACCGAACCACCAGGCATGCGGTGTCCAGAACATTCGCGTGTTCATGTGAACGGCGGGCACATGCGGGTTCTGCATATGCGCCACCAGCGAGATGCCCGAGGCCCAGAACCGCGGATCATCCTTCATCCCCGCAATGCCCTTGCGCGCGGCCATCGCGTTTTGCGCGCGCTCACCCAACGTGCCGTAAACGGTTGAGACGTTGACACCCACCTTTTCGAACACGCGGCCCCCGCGCATCACCGACATCAACCCGCCGCCTGCGTCCGAGCCGTCGTCGGACCGGCGTTTGGTATCCTTGACCTCGAACCGACCCGGTTGGGCGTCCGAGAAGGGGCCGGTGTCATGGCTGTCTTCCAGCGCTTCAAAGGCGTTGACGATGTCGTCGCGCAACTGGCGGAACCAGGCGGATGCGGTGGCTTTTTCGGTCTCAAACATGGGCGTCAGTGTGCAGGGGCTGCAACCGGGTCAAGCAGGGTGCGCCCGCCATCAATGGTCAGGATTTGCCCGGTCATGAACCCGGCCGCATCAGAGGCAAGGAACTGCGCCGTTTCGGCCAGTTCGGTCGGGGCGGCAATACGGGCAAGCGGAGTGTGCTTTTCGATATCCTCGCGGAAGTCACGGTTTTCCTTGAGGGTGGATTGCAACGAGGCGCTCATCACCGACCCCAGCGCGATCGAATTCACGCGGATGCGGTTGGGTGCAAGGGCAACAGCCAGCGACCGGGTCATCTGATCCTGCGCGGCGGTCGAGACGGAATAGGCCATCAGATCGGGATGGGTCCGTCGCGCTGCGATCGAGGACAGGTTGATGATCGAGCCTGCCGGGTTTTCGTCATCATCCTTGGCCTGTTTGATGAACCGCTTTGCGACCATCTGGCTAAGCTTGAGTGCAGGCATCAGGTTCTGGTTCAGCAATATGCGCACCGAATCGTCATCCGCATCCAGCGGGTCCGAAGGGATCACCTGCCGGGCGCCGTTTATCAGGATGTCGACCTGATCGAACGCGTCCAGCGTGGCCGATAGCAAATTTGCGATGGTCAGCTTTTCCCGCAGATCACCTGCGAAATATCGGATGTTGCTGTCATCGGCCTGCGCGCCCAGTTCTTCAGACAGGCGTTTTTCATCCATGTCGGCAAACATGACATTGGCACCCGCATCCGCGAAATGCCGCCCGATGGCGAGCCCGATACCGTTGGCACCGCCGGTGACGATTGCGGTTTTGCCCGCGATGGAAAAGGACATGCGAATCCTCCTGAGTTCTGGCGCAGGTTAACGGGCCTCAGCCCCGAGGGCGAGAGGCGTGAAAAACCTTGAACCGGTTATCTCCGGCAACGTCTTCAACCCGCGCGAAGGTCTCGGCCAGAGTGGCCTCATAGGGTAGGTGACGATTGGCGACCATCCAGAGATGACCATTGCGTGCCAGATTGCGGGCGGCGCTGGCGATAAAGCCCTGACCCAGGGCCGGATCGGCACTGCGCGAGGTGTGAAAAGGCGGGTTCATGATCACTGTGTCCAGCGGTTCGGGCGCAGTCCAGGTGGTGGCGTCAGCCCAGTGAAACTGCGCGCGCGGGTCTGATACGTTGGCGCGGGCGCAGGTGAGGGCGGTGTGGTTGGCCTCAACCAGATGCAGGCTGTGCAGCGACCCGTCGATCAGATGGGCCGACAGAAATCCCCAGCCCGCGCCCAGATCGGCGATGCGTGCGCCGCGCTTTTGCGGCAGGGATTGCAGCAGAAGGGCCGAGGCCGGGTCGATCCCATCGGCAGAGAACACACCCGGAGCCGTCCGGTAGCCCTCGGACATCTGCGCGTCAGGTGCGGCCCAGTCGGCAAATGCATCTGCGTCGGATCCAAACCAGAAAATCTTGCCATGCGCTTTCGAGATCGGCCCCTCGACGGGGACCCGCTTGCGGATATCTTTCAGCAGGCTGTCCACGCCATCGGTTTTGGCCCCGTCTACCACCACCACCCCGCTGGCGCAGCGACACGCCTGATGGACCAGTGCCCGGGCCAGCGCCTTGGCGCGGGGTAAAAAGACGATGGCATCCTGACAGGGCGCATCGCCGTCAGGAGTTGCCGCAAAGCCCTGCGCGGCGAAATGATCATGAAACGGCTTGAAGGGCTGGACCACCAGCGCCGCGCGCGGCAGGCCCGAAAGGTCGTGATCAGGGGTCGGAGCCAGCACGGTCAACGACTGCGACAGGCTGAGCCCGCTGTTCAGGGCAAGATCAAGACGAGGGGACATGGGCAAACCCGGTTGCGAACGTGTGCGTTATTCTTCACGTTCCATGGTGCATTGCAGCGGGTGCTGATGCCTGCGGGCAAAATCCATCACCTGCCCCACTTTGGTCTCGGCAATCTCATGGCTGAAGACACCAACCACGGCGACGCCTTTCTTGTGCACGGTCAGCATGATCTCGAACGCCTGCGCGTGGGTCATGCCGAAGAAACGCTCCAGCACATGCACCACAAACTCCATCGGGGTGTAGTCGTCATTCAGCAGCAACACCTTGTACAGCGGCGGTCGCTGGGTCTTTGGACGCGTCTGAACAAGGATCGACGTATCGTCGTCCTCATCCGGGTTGTCAGACATCATCCACTGATCGTTGCGCATTGCTTGAGAGTTTCCGATTCAGGCTTCGGTTTGTTTCCGGGCTTATATAACGTCACGGTCGGCAGAGAAAAGAGCAAGTAGGCGGATTTGGGATGGATAAAGGGCTGACAACGGTCGGGTTCGATGCAGACGATACCCTGTGGCATAACGAGCGTTTCTTTCAACTGACGCAGACATATTTCGCTGAACTGCTGGCCGATCATGCTGAACACGACCATCTGATGGAGCGGTTGCTGGCAGCCGAGAAGCGCAACATCCGGCATTATGGCTATGGAATCAAAGGCTTCACCCTGTCGATGATCGAAACAGCGATCGAGGTAACCGAAGATCGTGTGCCTGCGCGGATTATCCGTCAGCTTATAGACGCAGGGCAGGAAATGCTGGCCCATCCGATAGAACTGCTGCCGCATGCGCGCGATGCGATTGAGGCTGTCGCCAAAACTCACAGGGTTTTGCTGATCACCAAGGGTGATCTGATCGATCAGGAACGCAAGCTGGCCCAATCCGGTTTGGGCGAGCTGTTCGACCGGGTCGAGATCGTGTCGGAAAAAACACCCCGGACATATGAAGCGATTTTCTCTCAGCATGGGGATGGCCCTGCGGCTTCGATGATGGTTGGCAACTCGATGCGTTCGGATGTGGTGGCACCGATTCAGGCCGGGTGCTGGGGCGTGCATGTTCCACATGGGCTGGTGTGGGAGATCGAGCAGGCCGAGACACCGACAACCAGCCCACGGTTCCGCGAACTGTGCGATCTGGGTGACCTTGCGGCGCTGGTGGCCGAGATTCCCTGACCTGTTGCCGTTTCGCCGCAGTCAGGGAAAATCCGGGCGCAGCACTTGCCTGAATTTTGTCGCATTCGCCGGTGTGGTGTCTGATGGCGTCAGAGCTACTATATCTAGCGCAGACTGGGTTGGAAATGTGATCTGGGAATACGCAGCTTTCGGTTTCTTTAAACCCGCCTCTGTGTTAGCCTGAGCGATATCAAAATAAAAATTGCTGACCGGGAAAACCCGGCGGCGCGAGGCAGACAGAGGCAAAGATCGTGCAGATTCGGCGGACAGTTCCGGCCCGAATGGGCTTATTCCTTATAGCATTTCTTTGGTTGCTTGTTTTTGCGCCATTGAAGGGGCTGGCAGCGCCCTACGCTGCCATGGTAATTGATGCGCGCACCGGCGAGGTGCTGCATTCCCGCAATGCCGACACAAGGCTGCATCCTGCATCACTGACCAAGATGATGACGCTGTATATCGCGTTCGAAGCCGTGCGGAACGGCGAAATCACGCTGGACACTCCGGTTCGGATCACCAAGAAGGCATCCTCAGAGCCGCCTTCGAAATTGGGCTTGCGAACAGGGCAGACCATCCAGTTCCGCTATCTGATCCGGGCGGCCGCCGTGAAATCGGCCAATGATGCGGCCACGGCGATCGGCATCGCAATCAGCGGGTCCGAAGCGGCCTTTGCCCGTCGCATGACACGCACCGCCAAGGCGATGGGGATGAGCCGGACAACCTTCAAGAACGCGCATGGTTTGACCGAAACAGGCCACTTGTCCACCGCGCGTGACATGACCACGCTGGGCCGTCACCTGCTGTATGATTACCCGCAGTATTATAATCTGTTCTCGCGCCAATCGACTCATGCCGGGATAAAAACCGTCCCAAACACCAACCGCCGCCTGTTGGCTGCCTATAAAGGCGCAGACGGGATCAAAACGGGCTATACCCGCGCGGCAGGGTTCAATCTGGTTGCTTCCGCGAAACGTAAGGACGAGCGTATCATCGCAACTGTTTTTGGTGGCAAATCAGGCGCATCGCGGAATGCCCGGGTTGCAGAATTGCTGGATATGGGTTTCCGCCGTGCCCCCTCGCGTGCGCCGATCCGCAAGCCCGCCCGCCCGGCCTATGCCGGAAATGCGGGTCTGGGCGTGACCCAGGTTGCCCGAGCAGGCCCCCCGAAAACAAGCCTGCGCCCGGTTTTGCGCCCCGTGGCGGCACCAAGCGTGCAGGTTGCAGGAGCGGTCACCGAAGCAGCTGAGAAGAATGGAGCCAAGATTCAGGACGGAATCGCCGCCGCCATAGCCGCTGCTGATATTGCACCATCCGGTGATCAGGTGACCCCGGCCGCAGCCGTGGCACAACCTGAGCCCGAACAGGAGGTCGTCACCCGCCTGTCCACGTCTGGCGGGCATCTGTGGGGCGTCAATGTTGGCCGTTACACGACCCGATACGAGGCCGAGAAGGTTTTGCTGAAGACAGCTCTGTCGGAAATGACTACTCTGGAAGGCACATTGCGTAAGGTAAACCAAAGTGCACGCGGCTTCGACGCAACATTCCAGGGCATGACCCGCGAACAAGCCGACTTGGCATGTCGCCGATTACAGGCGCGAAATGTCACCTGTTTCATGATCGGACCATCATAAGACCCGACATATTTTCTCTTGAGTAGGCATGGGCTGTGAGCGCTTTGAAATCCAACCTTTGCCACTTGACGTAGAGATTTCCGCCTTTTGGCCTACCACCCAATTGCCGCCCAATCTCGCGGTAGATCCCATACACGTTGCCAGACCTCCGGTTCACCCGGCTCAAGTTCCAGCATTTCCATCAAGCGGAAGTACACCCGGCCTGACAGCGCGACGATGCTTTTGAGGGGGAGGGATTCCGGTTTGGCTCGAAGGGACGCCCAGCGCTTTGTAACTTGGCATACTCGACCGCAAACCGCTCCCTTGCTTCGGCTGGTTCTCGGGTGCGGAGCGACTTTGTAACCTCGGCCTTGCCTGCGAGTCGCGTCAAATCAGCCGGAACGCGCACCCGGAGGTAGAAGATACCGCTATCTTTTGTCCTTGGTTAGTGATGGCATTGTTAGGGTCACTGTGTAGGACTCCTGTGCAGGAGTCGGTCGACATAAACCTTTGGTTTGGCGTAAGTTTTTGAGATATATAAGGAAATCATGTGTCTGACGTCAGCGCCTTTGGGTCCAAATAGCGGTATTTGATAAGAGAGTGTTCTTGGCTCATCGTAACCACTGAGGAGTGTCCGTCGTCAGAGTTTTTGGAACCAGGAGCGGCGTAAACTAAGAGAGTGTTTGGCTCATCTGGTCGGTTTGATTATGCTGCGCGTTGGCTGTGATGCCAGCGTCGCGCTTTGAACGTCTTCTGTTTGATCCTTTCTCGTTGTTCCAGAATGGCTTGGTCACGCCCAAAGTAGACGTCGGCGGGTGTGACGTTGTTCAGGCTCTCGTGGTAGCGCTGGTGATTGTAGTGATCGACGAAGGCTTCGATTTGGGCTTCGAGATCGCCTGGTAGGAAGTAGTTTTCCAGCAAGATCCGGTTCTTCAAGGTTTGATGCCATCGTTCGATTTTACCTTGTGTCTGAGGGTGATATGGCGCACCGCGTGAGTGCTTCATGCCTTTGTCTCGCAGCCATTCAGCGAGGTCACCAGAGACATAGCTGGACCCATTATCGCTCAGCAGGCGCGGTTTGTGGACGACATGGACCTGATCACAGCCAGATGCCTGCAAGGCCAAATTGAGGGTGTCTGTCACATCCTCAGCCCGCATGTTCGTGCAGAGCTTCCACGAGATGATGTAGCGGCTGTAATCGTCCAGGATCGTGCTGAGATAAAACCAGCCCCACCCCAGAACCTTGAGATAGGTAAAGTCGGTCTGCCAAAGCTGGTTGATGGCCGTTGTCTTATGCTCGAACTCATTTGCGGCTTTCAGCACGATGAACGCAGGGCTGGTGATCAGGTCATGTGCCTTGAGCGTGCGATACACTGTGGATTCCGATACAAAGTACCGTTCTTGGTCTGTGAACGTCACCGCCAACTCGCGGGGTGACAGCTCTGTTTCCTTCAAGGCGAAGCTGACGACCTTGCGCTTCACCTCGTCAGGAACGCGGTTCCAGACATGCTTTGGCTTGGGAGACCGATCCTCAAGGCCAGCCTCTCCGCGCTGCAGGTATCGGTCGTACCATCGGTAGAATGTGGTGCGAGGGATACCCAGTTTGGCCAATGTACGACGTGCTGACAGATGGCTTTCTTCAATCAACCGAATGATCTCCAACTTCTCAGATGCAGAGTATCTCATTCGTGGTCGTCCCCATTGCCGGTCATGCTTTTTTTGAGCAAGCGCAGTTCGAGAGTTTGTTCCGCAACAACCTCTTTCAGATCGCGAGCTTCGCGCCGCAGGTCCTTGACCTCGTCGGTTGTCGCTGCACGTGCTGTGTCACCGGCAAGCCGCTTCTTCCCGGCTTCCATGAAGTCCTTCGACCATTTGTAGTAAACACCTTGGGAAATCCCCTCACGGCGGCACAGCTCTGCAATGCTGTCTTCTCCGCGAAGGCCATCCAGAACGATCCGGATCTTCTCTTCGGCTGAGTACTGTTTGCGTGTCGCCCGCTTGATGTCTTTGACGATCTTCTCGCCGGGGCTCCTATTTGTCTTTCTCATCGTCCACTCCTCAGTGGTTACGATGAGCCAAGAACACTCTCTTATCAAATACCGCTATTTGGACCCAAAGGCGCTGACGTCAGACACACCTAAGGACGCATTCGGTGTCCATGGTTTCTCCGTCTGAACGAAATTTCCACATTGTCTGTATCGTGTTACGATCTGGGTCACGATCTCTTCTCACAACTAAACGTTGTTCACGCGCCTCTTCGTCTGTCTCTTCGAGAACGTACTCGTCAACGTCGAGATCGAAGTGTTTATGCACTAAAAATACTCCGAACCTTTCAAGTGCGTTATGTCGTTCCAACACCGCACGTACCTCCGATAACACAGTCTCATCGTAGGCGGCCAATGGTTCAACGTCATCAATGTGAGATAGGTTCGACCACTTCATGGGACTAAGCGAAATCGTTATTACAAATCCTCCATATAGCTAATGTGCTGCATAAGGATAACGTTTGAGTACGCGGCTACACAAGCAGTTCCCGTTTCATTTGAACCGATGATAACCGAAGGTTGGGTTGTCTTGGATCAGAATCCCAGTTTTCTGCTCTGTACCCACAAGATTCATAGAATCCGACGGCGGCGAAATTGGCTTTCAGAAACACAGTCTCACCACCCATTGAAGTGATCAACTTTTCCGCTTCCCGCACTAGTATTTTGCCAACGCCTTGCCCTTGCCACTCCGGCGAGATGCCTATCAATGTCAAACCGTACCCACGAGGTTTTTCTCTTACTGGGGCAATACTGACCGTTCCTGCATCGTTTTTACCACGCACCAGCAGGAAATGAGTCAAAGGTCCCTCTGCCCATTTCGGTGCTGTCGCGAGAATGTGCTGTTCGTCGTAACGACTACTACTAATGCCGAATGATTTCTTTAGAACACTATGAAAACCGGATGCACAATTATTGGAAAAAATTTCTCGTAGTTCGTAAATACTACCCCATCAAATTTGTTAATATCATATTATGACACCCAAATGTTAAGCGCGGGTTAATTGTAAATTCTGAGCGCAGCTTCGTCGCTAACGACAATGGAAAATTAGTCGCTTCAGATAAAAACCAAGCTGACACTGATTATTGCGCTAACGAAAGAGTTCCGGCTCCTATCAAGAATTATCTAAAATCCAAGTGATGTCTCACAAGTCAAAAACAAACCGTTTTCACATTGGGTGTGTCAATTCATCTTGGCGAACATTCAGCGTTTCCAGCCGTCGGCCCAGAGTCGCACGTGAAGCCCCAATCCGTCGTGCAGCAGCCGAAATTGAAACACCGTTCTGATTGATATGCCGCTGCGCGGCCAAAACAGTTTCAATATCCAACACCGGAGGTCTGCCTAGACGCGTGCCGCGCTTCCTTGCCGCTTCCAGCCCGGCGATGGTGTTTTCGGCAATGATGTCGCGCTGGAATTCGGCGAAGGCGTTGAAGAGGTGATACACTAGCTTGCCGCCGGGGGTGGTGGTGTTGATACCTTCACTGAGGCTGCAAAAATGGATGCCCTCATTTCTAAACCGCACCAAAAGGTCGGACAGATGTAAGACAGAGCGCCCCAGACGGTCTAGTTTGAATACCACCACCGTATCGCCTTCACGCAGTTCTTTCAGCATGGCATCCAAACCTTGGCGGCTGGCTTTGCTGCCGGATACGCCATGGTCCTCAAATACTTTTTCACAAGCCACGTCAGACAGCGCATCGCGTTGCATTCGCAGTTTTTGGTCTTTTGTGGACACGCGGGCGTAACCGATCCGTCTTCCTGGTGCGTCAATAATTGGCCAGATACTCATGGGCTGCGGCCTCCTGCGTGGCTCAAAAACGAACCTTTCTGAGCAAGACCGTCTTCGCATTGATTTGGCCTGTTTAGCTGAACCAATGCGCCGCAAATTACGGCTTTCCTTGTATATGGGATTTGAGGTTCAATTTCCTGAAGAAAACTGTGGAAAAAAGCGCAAGCCAGACGGCGCAGTCTCTCCACAAGAGTCCACAGATATTGTAAAATCAGACCATATTAAAAAAGGAGGATTTGAGCATGACAGCTGAGCAAAAAATAATGGCCAGTGCTGAAGCGGACACCGCGCAATCCGCCTTGATTTATTGCCGCGTCAGTTCCGCCAAGCAACGTATTGATGGCGGAGGTCTGGAAAGCCAGGAACAGCGCTGCCGCGCTTTTGCTGCGGAGAAAGACTTACAGGTCGAAGCCGTGTTTCCTGATGATGTTTCCGGTGGCGGCGACTTCATGCAGCGCCCCGGCATGCGAGCAATGCTGGCCTACCTCGATGCACAGCCAGACAGAAATTACACTGTCATTTTCGACGATCTCAAACGCTTCGCGCGGGACACGGAATTTCATCTGAAACTGCGCCGGGAATTTGCCGAGCGCGGCGCACGTATTGAATGCCTGAACTTCAAAATCGAAGATACGCCGGAAGGCAAATTCATCGAAACCATTATTGCAGCCCAGGGGCAGCTTGAGCGAGAACAAAACCGCCGTCAGGTCGTCCAGAAAATGAAGGCGCGTGTTGAGAATGGCTTTTTGGGTTTTCCGTGCACCTGTTGGATACAGATACACGTCCGCCAAGGGTGGCGGCGGGAAGGTTCTTGTTCCTGATGAGCAACTCGCGCCTGTCGTGCGGGAAGCACTCAATGGCTATGCAATCGGCAGGTTTGCCTCGCAGGCCGAAGTGCAGCGATTTCTGGAGAGTGATCCGCTCTTTCCAAAGGACTTAAAAGACGGCAGGCTGCGCCCCATGACGGTAAATCGTCTTCTGAAAAAGCCCGTTTATGCCGGATATGTCGAAGCACCGAAATGGGGCGTTTCCCTGCGTAAAGGACAGCATGAAGGCTTGATCAGTTTTGAGACCTTTCAGCGTATTCAGGACAATTTGGAAGGCAAGAAACGCGCACCCAAACGCAAAGACCTTGATGAGGACTTTCCGCTACGTGGCTTCGTTCTGTGTGATGATTGCGGTAATGCCATGACGGGCGCATGGTCGAAGGGTTGCCGCCGAAATTATGCCTATTACCGCTGCGAGACGCGGGGTTGTCAATCAAAGAGTAAGTCCATTCCCAAGGCTAAATTGGAGGAGAGTTTCTTCGAGATTCTGAAGTCTATGGCACCGACAAGGCAACTTTTCGATGTGGCGAGAGCTATGATCAAGGATGCCTGGGATATGCGGCTAAAGCAGGCGCATGAGCACAGAGCGGAATGGAAGCAACTCATAAAACAGGTCGAGAAGCAGATCGATGAGTTGCTTGATCGGGTGGTCGAAGCCAGCTCGCGCAGCGTCGTTTCGGCGTATGAGTCGCGTATTGAAAAACTGGAACGGCAAAAGATCGTGTTGGCAGAAAAAGCCGCAAAAACTGTGCCGCCAAAGGGACAGCTGGAGACTTGTATGGAACTCGCCATGCAGTTCCTGTCAAACCCCTATGAAATATACGAAAAAGGCAGTTTGACGGTGCGTAGATCAGTGCTCAGATTGGCCTTTGCAGAGCCAATTCGGTATAGCCGAAAGGAAGGGTATGGAACTATCAAATCTGCCTTTCCTTTCAAAGTGTTAAAGGAAATCACGGGTTCAAAAAGCGAGATGGTGCTGCTGGAGAGAATTGAACTCTCGACCTCTCCCTTACCAAGGGAGTGCTCTACCTCTGAGCTACAGCAGCGCTGTGGGCGGCTGATTAGACTCAAACGTAACGCGGCGCAAGGGTGTCTGGACGGTTTTTTTCTACTCCTATAGAGAAAGACAATGGCAGATAAAAATTCACCCAAAAAACACGGCAAACCCGGGGAAACGCGCGAAGAGCGCCTGAAGGCGGCGCTGAAGGCGAACATGGCGCGGCGCAAGGCGCAGGCCAGGGCGCGGGCCGTATCCGGGGACAAGGCCGGCAAAGACGAGGGATAAGAGCAGATGGATTCGATTCTAGTGACGGGCAATGGCCCGCTGAACGGGCAGATCCCGATTGCAGGGGCCAAAAACGCGTGTCTCACGCTGATGCCCGCGACGCTTCTGAGCGAGGAACCGCTGACGCTGACCAACGCGCCGCGGCTGAGTGACATCAAGACCATGACGGCGCTGCTGCAGTCGCTGGGTGCCGAAGTGTCCTCGCTGCAGGAGGGTCAGGTGCTGGCGATGTCGAGCCATGACCTGACCAGCCATACGGCGGATTACGAGATTGTGCGCAAGATGCGGGCCTCTAACCTCGTGCTGGGGCCGATGCTGGCGCGGCTGGGTCAGGCCGTTGTGTCTCTGCCGGGCGGCTGTGCCATCGGTGCGCGCCCGATGGATTTGCATATTGAGGGGTTGGAAGCGCTTGGTGCCGAGATCGAGCTGAAAGATGGCTATCTGCACGCGAAGGCTCCGGGTGGGCTGAAGGGGGCCGTGCATGAGATGCGCTTTGCCTCGGTCGGCGCGACCGAGAATATCGTCATGGCAGCCACGTTGGCCAGGGGTACGACCGTGCTGAAAAATGCTGCGCGCGAGCCCGAAATTGTCGATCTGGTGGAATGCCTGCGCAAGATGGGCGCGCAGATTTCCGGCGAAGGCAGCCCGGTTATCGAAATTCAGGGCGTCGACCATCTGCACGGCGCGACCCATCAGGTTGTGACGGACCGGATCGAACTGGGCACCTACATGCTGGCCCCGGCGATCTGCGGAGGTGAGGTAGAACTGCTGGGTGGCCAGATGCGCCTGGTCGAAAGCTTTGCGGCCAAGCTGGACGCGGCGGGGATCAGCGTCATGGAAACCGACAAGGGCCTGAAAGTGGCCCGCAAGAACGGGCGGGTGACGGCGGTGGATGTGGTGACCGAACCCTTCCCCGGTTTCCCGACCGATCTTCAGGCGCAGATGATGGCGCTGATGTGCACTGCCGAAGGTGTGTCCGTTCTTGAGGAGCGTATTTTCGAGAATCGCTTTATGCATGCGCCCGAACTGGTGCGCATGGGCGCGAATATCGAAGTGCATGGCGGCACGGCAACCGTTACCGGTGTGGACCGTCTGAAAGGCGCGCCGGTGATGGCGACGGATTTGCGGGCCTCGGTCTCGCTGATCCTTGCCGGGTTGGCCGCGGAAGGTGAGACGACGGTCAACCGGGTCTACCATCTGGATCGCGGATATGAGCATGTGGTGCGCAAGCTGGAAAGCGTGGGTGCAAAGATTGAACGGATTAAAGGCCAATGACAGACGCAAGTTTCAAAGATGGTCGCGAAGCGCCGCTGAACCTTGGAGCCGAGGATGCAGATGACCTGCAGGTCATCGCTACGCTGGCGCAGGACGCAGTTTTCCCGGTGACCGAGATGACATGGCGCCCGTCCGAGCGGCGCTTTGCCCTGCTGCTGAATCGCTTCCGCTGGGAGGACAAGGAAGCAGCGAGCCGCCGGGGTCGCGCTTTTGAGCGGGTGCAGGCTGTCTTGGTTTTCGATTCAGTTCTGTCTGTGGCCAGTCAGGGTATCGATCGCAGCGACAAGGATATGATCCTGTCCCTGCTATCCGTGGCTTTTGAACCAGCAGAAGATGGTTCGGGGCAGATGTTGCTGACCTTGGCAGGTGATGGGGCTATTCGTTTGTCGGTTGAGGCAATAGACGTGACGCTTAAGGATGTGACGCGTCCCTATAAGGCACCCTCTGGCCACGCCCCGCATCACCCGGAATGAAGAACAAACGCGGTATCGCGCAGGCGTTTTCGCAACCATCGCAGGGCATTGATCTGCGCGGTGCCACCGTATTCGATGTCTTTGGGATCAGCCGCGTCCTGACCCGCTCGATCCATGATCTCTGTCAGGCGGATCATCTGAATGATCCCGAAAAGCTTGACCTGTGGACTGCCAACAAGGATCCCGCCTCAATCCGGGGCTGGATCGATTCTGGTGCCGCGCTTTGGGTTGCCACCAAGGGGGATGAGGTTGCCGCCGTTGGTGGGCTGCGCGCAGGGGGCGAGGTCTCTTTGCTTTACGTGGATCCCGATTGTTCCGGGCGCGGATTTGGCTTGGCCTTGCTGCGCCGGTTAGAGGATGAATTGCGCGAACAGGGCCGCACCGAGGCACATTTGCAGGCGACCCGAACCACGCATGGCTTTTACTCTGCGCAGGGGTGGCAGGATGATGGTGACCCGACCGAATGGCATGGCATTCCGCAATTCCCGATGCGCAAATCGCTGCACCCCACGGCCTAAGGGTTGAGGCCGCCCGGTCCCGGCGATAAGACCCGTTGAAACGCTTCCGGAGTCCTTCACATGCCCGTTTTCCTTGACACGACCTCCGCCGATTTCGAACCCGCGTTTCAGGCGCTTTTATCCGCCAAGCGCGAGGACAGCCCCGATGTGGACGCGACTGTGGCGCAGATCATCGATGATGTGCGCGCCCGGGGCGATGCGGCGGTGATCGAACTGACGGCCAAATTCGACCGGCTGGAGCTGACACCCGAGACCATGGCTTTCTCTGCCGAAGAGATCGCCGAGGCTGTCGCGCGGGTCACGCCCGGGGACCGCGCCGCGCTGGAACTGGCCGCCGAGCGTATCCGGGCCTACCACGAAAAGCAGATGCCCGAAGATCATCAGTGGACGGACGCAGCAGGCGCAACCCTTGGCTGGCGCTGGTCGGCGGTTTCGGCGGCGGGGCTTTATGTGCCCGGCGGCCTTGCGTCTTATCCGTCTTCGGTTCTGATGAACGCCATCCCGGCGAAGGTGGCAGGGGTGGAACGTCTGGCCATCGTGGTGCCGGCGCCCGATGGTCAGATAAACCCGCTGGTCCTGCTGGCGGCCCAGCTTTCGGGCGTGGATGAAATCTACCGGATCGGTGGCGCGCAGGCCATCGCCGCGCTGGCTTATGGAACCGGGACAATCGCGCCGGTCGACAAGATCACCGGCCCCGGCAATGCCTTCGTCGCCGCTGCCAAACGTCGCGTTTTTGGCAAGGTCGGCATCGACATGATCGCAGGCCCGTCCGAGATTCTGGTGATTGCCGACAAGAACAATGATCCCGACTGGATCGCGCTGGACCTGCTCAGCCAGGCCGAGCATGACGAAAGTGCGCAATCTATCCTGATCACCGATGATGCCGGTTTTGGTCAGGCCGTGACGCAGGCCATCGAGAAACGTCTTGAGACCCTCGAACGTCGCGCGATCGCGGGGACCAGTTGGCGCGACTTTGGCGCTGTGATCACCGTGCGCAATCTGGACGAGGCTGCCGCCCTGTCCAACCGTGTCGCGCCCGAACACCTCGAACTGTGCGTGGCCGATCCGGTTGCATTGAGTCAACAGACCATCCATGCCGGTGCCATCTTCCTCGGCCAATACACGCCCGAAGCTATTGGTGACTATGTCGGTGGCCCCAATCACGTACTGCCCACGGCGCGTTCGGCGCGGTTCTCGTCGGGCCTCAGCGTGATGGATTTTCTCAAACGCACCACCCTCAGCCAGATGACCCCCGAGGCCCTGCGTGCCATTGGGCCCGCAGCTGAACAACTGGCCACATCCGAGAGCCTTGAGGCGCATAGCCTGTCGGTTACGGCGCGTCTCAGGCACCTGAACGGCTGAATTGACGCAAAGACCCGGGGCCGGTGGCGTTTCTGTGCGTTGCCCAAAGAAATTCGTTGCTATAGGTCTGTGCAGACACAAGGATTGTGACGGTAAAGATGACCCGTATCTCGCATATCGAACTGGATGACCGAAACCTGCCTCCGCCAACACCGGAGATCGAGCAGGAGCGCAAAGTTGCTATCTATGATCTGCTGGAAGAGAACTCGTTCACGCTGCCTGCGCGGGACGGCCGGGAAATCCCTGACGGGCCGTATCATCTGCAATTGTCGATCCGCGACAAGCGGCTGGTCTTTGATGTTGAAACCGAAGCCAACGACAAGGCGGCCGAGTTTCACCTGTCACTCGGTCCCTTTCGTCAGGTGGTCAAGGATTACTTCCAGATATGCGAAAGCTATTTCAACGCGGTGAAGAACCTGCCGCCCAGCCAGATCGAAACCATCGACATGGCCCGGCGCGGCATTCACAACGAAGGCAGCCGGGTGCTGCAGGAACGGCTTGAAGGGAAGGCAGAGATCGACACCGACACCGCCCGCCGCCTGTTCACGTTGATCTGCGTTCTGCATTTCGGAGGCTAACGGGTGACACCGCTGCCGCAATCGATCCTGTTCTGTTGCGACCATAATTCGGTGCGATCACCGATGGCCGAAGGCATCATGAAGAAATTCTATGGCACCGGCACCTATGTGCAGTCTGCCGGTGTCTACAACGATCTGGAGATCGATGGCTTCTGCATTGCGGTCTGTCAGGAAATGGATGTGGAACTGTCGCGCCACCGGTCACGGTCGTTCGATGAAATGCAGGAATGGGGCGATGACCTCAGCTCTTTCGACCTGATCGTGGCGCTCTCGCCTGCCAGTCAGCGAAAGGCGCTGGAACTGACGCGGTTCTTCCACCTTGATGTTGAATATTGGCCCATCATGGACCCCACCGGGCTGGGCGAAACGCGCGCGGATAAGCTGAGCCACTACCGGCAAACCCGCGATCAGATCATCAAGCACCTGAAAGACCGCTGGGGTGAGCCGACGGAGATCGCATGAACAAGACCGTCAGAACCTATTTCGACGCGTTCAATGCCGGGGATGTGGCCGGGATGCTGGCCTGCCTGTCTGACGATGTGGCCCATCATGTCAACGAGGGGCAGGTTCGCATCGGCAAGGAAAGATTTGCAACCTTTTGTGCGCATATGAACCGCTGTTATCGCGAGAATCTGACCGATATCGTGATTTTTGAGGCCACAGGCGGCACGCGCGCCGCGGCCGAGTTTGTGGTCAACGGCACCTATCTGGAAACTGACGAAGGTCTGCCGCCGGCGCATGGCCAGAGTTATCGCCTGCCTGCGGGATCGTTCTTTGACCTGAAAGAGGGCAAGATCACACGCGTCACCACATATTACAACCTCGCCGACTGGACCAAACAGGTCTCCGGTGGCTGAGGTCACCGCCGTCCGCCCCCTGACGGGCACCGCGCTTGAGGTCGCGCTTGACGATGTCGCCCGCCTGCGGATCAAGGTCTTTCGCGCCTGGCCCTACCTCTATGATGGCGATCTTGGATATGAGCGCACATATCTGCAATCCTATCGTGACAGCGCCAGAGCCATCGTTGTTGGTGCATATGACGGTGACCTGCTGGTCGGTGCCTCAACCGGCGCGCCGCTGGTCGACCACTCTGATGATTTTGCCACGGCTTTCGACGGCACGGGGCTGGATCTGAGCCATATCTTCTACTGTGCCGAATCCGTCTTGCTTGCGGATTATCGGGGGCTCGGGGTTGGTCACCGGTTCTTTGATCTGCGTGAGGCCCATGCCCACAATCTGGGCTTTTCCAAATGCGCCTTTTGCAGCGTTCAGCGCCCGGTCGATCACCCAATGCGCCCTAAGAATTACCGCCCGCTTGACGCGTTCTGGCGCGCACGCGGGTATGAGCCACTGCCCGGCGTTGTTGCGCAGTTTGCATGGAAAGACATTGGCGATGAGGAGGCAACGCAGAAACCGCTGCAGTTCTGGATCAGGGATATCCAGACGCTTTCGCCCAAACCCCTGATTACTTGAAGCTCCGGCTGTCCTTGATCTGATCCCAGGCCCAGACGACCTCTTGCAGCTGTTCTTCCTGTGACCGGTCGCCGCCATTCATATCCGGATGCAGCACTTTGATCAGTTTCTTGTACGCCTTGCGAATCTCAACCTTGGACCAACTGTCCTGCGCCTCCAGAATCTCGATGGCGCGGCGTTCGGTCGGAGGCAGGCGACGGCCGCCGGTATTGGCGCGGCCGGGGTTCTTGGTCGCGTTCTCGCCCAGAACCTGATGCGGGTCTTCGATGCCCAGACGCGCCCAGGCGCGGGCCTCGGGGTCACCCATGGGCTTCGTCTCACGCTCCCAAACCTTGTCCTTGGAGCGTTGGGCGTTCATCTCGGCCTCGGTCGTGCCGTCGAAGAAATTCCATTTCTGGTTATATTCGCGCACATGCTGCTGGCAGAACCAATAGAAATCATCCAGCACATCCGGTGCTTTGGGCGCGCGGAACTTGCCAGCCTCTTCGCAACCCGGGTGATCACAGATCCGTGTCGAGGTTTCGGACGCACCCGACATGCCCCGCCGCCCGCGCGGCTTCTTTTTCTTGGCGCTGGACACGGACATATCGAATCCGAAGGGATCTGACTTTTCCATCTGCTCTTCCTCACGAACGCATCTTTTCGACTCGGAGGCAGCAGTTTAATCTAAGCAGCCGAAAGTAGAAGAGGGGGACGGCAATTTATTTGCCGTTGAGCATTAAAATGAGCGTGACTGACGAAATCCGTAACTGCCTGCAGGCTGCCTTTGACCCGCGTGAGCTGGAGGTGGTTGACGACAGCGAAAGCCATCGGGGCCATGCCGGGTATCAGGAAGGCGGCGAGAGCCATTTTAACGTCCGCATCCGGGCGACGGCCTTTCAGGGGCAATCTCGTGTGGCACGTCATCGTGCCGTGCACGCCGCACTGGGCGATATCGTCCCACGCATTCATGCGCTGGCGCTGGATATTGACGTATAAGCAGGTAATCTGCCCATGTCCCATGTGTTGTCCCGATCATTGACGGGAAAGTTAAGGGCTAACTCAGGTCTTTATACATGATGGTAGTGGGCTCCAGCCGGTCTTCGGCCGGGTTGCGACAGTAGTCGGGAATCTCACCTGCGATCCGGAACCCGATGGATTGATAGAGAACGCGCGAAGGATCCGTGCTGCGGGTGTCCAGCACCAGCAGGGTTTTCCCCAGTTCACCTGCGCGCGCCTCAAGTGCAGCCATCAAGGCCCGCCCCAACCCGCGGCGGCGCGCTTGCGGATGGACCAGCAGTTTGGCCACGTCGGCGCGATGCGGCTGGTTCGGCATTGATGCGGGGATCAGTTGCACCGTGCCAAGACACCGCCCCTCGCAATAGGCAACAAACAGATCAAGCGTTTTCGCGCGCAAACCGGGGCGCACACAGCCTTGCCAATAAACACCTGCATCCTGCCGGGAAAAGGGCTGGACAAAACCGATGCTGGCCCCGGCATGGACACAGCGATGCAGGATATCCGTCAAATCCTGCAACGCGTTGTCAAACTGCGCCTCGGACAGCCGGGCGATCATATCAGAACCAGCAGATACCGGGCACCGCGTTTCGCGCCGGTTTCAAATCGTGTGGGCCCTGACAAGTGATAACGCAGGCAATCGCCGCCACTCAGCACATGAGCGATTCCATCCACCGTCAGGGTCAGCCCGCCATCCAGCACGATCAGATGATGCTCCTGCCCGGGTTTGGGCGGCGTGTCATAGGTGATGACAGTTCCCGGGGGCAGATGACCTTCCAGAACCTCTCCGCCGAGCCCTTCTGCGGGGGGTGAGACCGAACGGCGGGTAAAGCCGGTTTCGGGATCATGCCATTCGGGCTGCTTTTCAAACGGAACCTTGGGGTCGAAACTGTCTTCAACCATCATCAGCAGGCGCGACATGGGCAGACCATATGCGGCACACAAGCGGCCCAGTGTCTCAGCGGTCGGGCTGACATCACCCTTTTCCATCCGCGACAAGTTCGCCCGGCTGATGCCGCTTTGATCGGCCAGTTGCTCCAGCGACCAGCCGCGTCCCTGACGTAGCTCGTTCAGGCGACAGGCAAGGCGATCTGAAAGGGTGTCAAGCATTGTTCACATATGGGATTTAATCTCTTATATGAGGCAATAGTAGGAAATACAGCAGTAAACAACAAAAAAGGACGCAGAAACTCTGCGCCCTTCCTGTTCCCGGCTTGTTGTCTGGATTACTTCCAACCAACCTCATTAAAGATTTTCTGCGCTTCGGGGATGTTCTTGGCGACCTCGGACAGATTCACCTCATCCGCTTTGAATTCCCCCAGTTCCTTGACCGATGCGGTCACCTCAACACTGGGGACAGCCGGGAATTCATCGTTGCCGGACGAGAAATAAACCTGGGCCTGATCGCTCGCCAGATACTCAAGGAACTTGATGGCGTTCTCCCGGTTCGGCGCGTTTGCCGCAACGCCGGCGCCCGACAGATTCATGTGCGCACCATAGCTGTCCTGATTCGGAAAGACCCATCCGATAACATCCCGTTCAGCCGACACTCCCTTGACGTCCTTGCGAATGGCGCGGGCGAAGTAATAGGTGTTCGAAACCGCAATCCCACACTCGCCCGAGACAATACCACGCAGTTGGTCCGTATCCCCCCCCTGAGGGGCGCGCGCCATGTTCGCGACAATGCCTTCAGCCCACTCTTTTGCAGCTTCGGCCCCTTCATGTGTGATAATTGATGCCAGCAGGGTCTGGTTATATGTGTTGTTCGAAGAGCGAATGCACACAAGACCCTTATATTCCGGTTTCGCCAGATCGGCATAGCTTGTTGGCGGGTTTGCGATCTCATCCTTGTTGTAAAAGATAATTCTACCGCGCTGCGAAAACCCAAACCATTCATTGTCGAGATCTTGCAGGTTGGCCGGGATGCGCTCTTCCAGAACAACGCTTTCAACCGGTTGCAGGATACCTGCATTCTTGGCGCGCGACAGGCGTGACGTATCGACGGTCAACAGGATGTCTGCGGGCGAGTTTGTTCCTTCGGCTTCCATCCGGGCGATCAGCTCGTCAGCCTTGCCTTCAATCCGGTTGATGGTGATGCCCGTCGCTTCTTCAAAATCGCCATACAGGCGATCATCCGTGTCGTAGTGGCGCGACGAATACAGGTTCAGTTCACCGTCAGCGGCGGCTGAGGTGGTGATCAAAGCCGCCAATGCAGCAGCAATGCAGGTAGAGGATTTCAGCATGATGAGTCCCAACGCTAGAATTCGTTACGGGTATAACCCGACTGGCTAGTGAATTAGACGATTTTAGTCAGGATGCAAGAAAATCCGACAAATTTACTTGGTCAAATCGCCATCCCAGCGCCCTGACCAAAGCTTGTGTCATCAAGGTTTTGGTTTAATACAGCAGTCTCGAACGCGTTCCCCGCAAGCGATTTCATCTGGTGTTCTTCTTGGCGTGGTCAACGATGCGGTCGAGCGCTGTGGCGAATTCCGTGTCGCTGATCGTCAACGCCACCCGCACCCAGTCGTTTAGATTGTCACCAAAGGCTGAGCCGGGCATGACGGCCACACCCGCTTGCAACAGGTCCCAGGCGTAGGCCTCACCATCCAGCCCGGTGGCTGAGACATTGACAAGCGCGAACATCCCGGCTGCGGGTCTGTGGACGGTCAGCGCGGTCTCGGTTGTCAGGCGATCGGCCAGCAGATGCGCCCGGCTTTCGAAACGTTCAACCATGGCAGGGGCAGCCTCGGACCCGCGCCGGATTGCCAATTCGGTCATATCTGCGATGAAGGGCTGGTTCCCAAACAGCATGGTCTCGGAATAGGGCAGCAGGGCCTCGCAAAACGCCGCCGGACCTGCGCACCAGCCACTGCGAAAACCGGGTGCGGCATGGGATTTCGAGATTGATGACACCGCAACAACGCGATCGGCCAGCGCAGGGTCCGCGAGCGGAGAGGTGAAATCTGCGTCGTCAAACACTAGTTCTTCATAGACCTCGTCCGAGATGATCCACAAATCATGGGCAATTGCCAGCTGTCCGATCCGGGCAATATCCTCGGCCGTCAGAATTGCACCGGTCGGGTTATGCGGTGTGGTCAGCAAAATAGCACGGCTGCGCGGTGTGATCCGCGCGGCAATATCTGCGGCCTGCATGCGAAACCCGTGTTCGGGCCTGAGCGGAACCGCCACCATCTCGGCGCCTGATGCACGCACAACGCCTTCATAGGTCGCATACATGGGGTCGCCGACCAGGACCTCATCTCCGGCCTCGGCGACACCGGCCATGACTGCGAACAAAGCGGTTTGCGTCCCCGGAAAGCACAGAAAATTCCCGGGTCTGAAATCCCGTCCACGTGTCGCCGAATAGCGTTCGGCCAGCGCATCAAGCAAACCCGCCTCTCCGCGCCCATTCGAATAACCGGTCCGTCCGGCTTGCAAGGCTGCTATCGTCGCGTCGATCAGAGCGTCGGATACCGCAACATCCGGTTCTCCGATCGTCATTTCAACAATCCCCGCCCCGGATTGGTTAAGTTCGCGGGCTTTCCGGTATACCCCCCATTTGACACCACCAAGGCCAGCTAGGCGCTTTGTCACGGTTGTTGTCTTCATGGCTATGTCACCTCTTTGGCCACCGGGATTACAAATATCGGGCCGGGGCTACATTTGGCCCTGCCAGCTGATCAGTCAACGCATTCAAATGATGCGCCCGGCAACTGCAGCGACACCCCGCTATGGCCACTGTCCCAGGGTCTGCCCATCTACGGCCTTGCTACATAAATACGATGAGGGTTTTACCTCCCGCCGACGAGGGTCATATCAATTCTGCAAAATCGCGCTTTCCCATTCGGACAGGAACGCTCGTTTTTTGAGTTGGTCGAGAAATACCAGAAGGCCGGGGCCGATCCGGATTCGGTTCAGGGATGTTTCGATTTGGATAAGGTCAAGCCCGGGATGGGTGAGTGGTTGCGCGTCCAGCTCATGCGA
Organism: Rhodobacteraceae bacterium KLH11; assembly: GCA_000158135.1. Classification (GTDB taxonomy): domain Bacteria; phylum Pseudomonadota; class Alphaproteobacteria; order Rhodobacterales; family Rhodobacteraceae; genus Ruegeria. The sequence continues at coordinate 565,955 of DS999531.1, read as the reverse complement.
ACGTTGTAGAAGGTAGTCAACAAAGGTGCTGGACAGTTCATGCGAAGGTGCATTGTGCGGGATCATGGCGGTGCGAAGCATGACGGTTGTGAAATCAGAGGGCAGAATGATCTCAAAATCGGATCGATCTTCCCGGTTCACTGCGTAGCTACCCAGGACGTTATAAGCGATAAGAAGTTCGCCGGTTTTCACCGCCTCGATCATATCCGACGAACAGCAATAAAGGCGGGCTTCAAGTGCTCCGAAAACCTCGGTCAGACGCCAATAGGTTTCCGAGGCGCGCGTGTCCTGGGTGGCAAAGAGATAGCCCAGCCCTGATTGTCGCACGTCATAGGTGCCAACCCGGCCGCGGAAGCGATCCGGGTGTTGGCGTAGAAGGTTGATCAATTCGTGGCGGTCCTTGGGGATCGGCACATCGCCAAATGCTTTCTTTGACACCACGATGGCTGCCGGTTCTTGCGAGAAGGCGAACAGCATATCGTTCCAAATGGCCCAGTCCGGCAGGGATTGCGTGGTGGCCGAGATATACCGCTGTGCTTTGCCATCATTCGCGAGTTTTGTTTGCAGATCCATTGCGCTTGAAATCGCCAGGTCGAACGCATGCCCTTCATCTTGGATGGCGCGCATCATCTCGGTTGAACTTGCAACGACATAGTCGATTTCAGTGTTGGGGTACTTTGCCAGGAACGCGGTGATCATGGGCTCGAAAAACCCGATGTCAGCCGTCGAAATGATACGAAGAACCTGCCCGTTGTCGGAAGAGCCGAAACGGGTGCGGTTCTCGATTTCGAAGGCAGCAACCCAACCCGCCGCAAAGATCAGGACGATGGAAAGTGCAAACTGACGCATGCGCCGCCTCCGGTTATGTTTTTGATATGCATCTGACCGCCATGTGCTTCGACCACCTCTTTCACGATGGTAAGCCCCAAACCTGACCCAACAACGCTTTCGGCATTTGCACCCCGGGCGAAACGGTCCGTCAATCGGCCAAGCTCAGCTTCGGGGAAGCCGAGGCCTGTATCGGTTATTCTGATCTCTCCGCCATCCCCCTGCCGTGATAGGGTGACGCTGACACGGGCGCCGGAAGGCGTATATTTCATAGCGTTGTCAAAGAGATTGTGCAGAGCGTTTTGCAGAAGGATCGGATCGCCCAGAATGATGATGTCTTCGGACCCGATGGTTTCCATTTCGATATCTTTCATCTCGGAAATCGGGCGCAATCGTTCGATAGTGTCCTGTACCAGACGCAGCAGGCTGACCTCATCACGGGATAGATGATCCAGCCGAAATGTCACCATGGCATGATCCAGCAACTGGCCCGCCGTGCGCGAGCTGTCGTCGATCGCATGGACCATTTCGCGTAAAGCGGCCTGGGTTTCGGCATTGTCGGTCTTGCGCTGAACAATCTCTGCCTTGGTGCGAACGATGGCCAAAGGTGTACGTACCCGATGGGCGGCTTCTGCAATGAAGTCTTCTGACCGCTCCAGCGACCGTTGCAAACGTCTCATGAAAGAGTTCAGCGATGCGACCAGTGGCACCATCTCGGTTGGAATTGGGGCCGCGACGGGCCGCAGATCTTTGGGCCCTCTGCGCGAGACTGACGCCGTCAACCGATCCAGAGGGCGGATTGTACTGCGGGCAATGATCGCGGCAAGCAGCACGGAAACCAGAAAGAAACCCGCGCCGATACCCATGGATGTTCTCGAAATTCGTGTCAGTGTCTGTTTCTGGCCGGTCAGCGTTTGGGCAACGGAAACCTGTAGAAGTCTCTGGCCGCTATCCGTTGATATCCTGCGCTGGACATGGGCCATGCGCACGTCCTCTCCCAGAAAAGTTGCCGAACGAAAGGCTGGCCCATCTGCGACGACCCCGTCAACCTCGGGCAGTTGGTCATAGCCGCTGAGAAACGCGTTCTCCAACCGGATCGAATAAAAGACCCGTTCGTCCGAGATACTATCCAGCATGGATAATGCCGAATACGGGAAATCGACTTTGATTTCCCCACCGGAATAGCGGGCGCTGTCGAGGATCGACAGGGCCGAAGCCGCAAGCACGTTATCCTGACTTTCTTGTGCGACCTGCCGGGCGACCGATTGCACCACATAGTACACGACCACCGCCAATATGGCGGCCCCGGCCAAGAGGGAAAGCAGCAATCTGCGCCGGATAGAACCGTGGGCGACAGGCGCGTTCATTCTATTCGAAGCTTGTAGCCAAGCCCCCGGATCGTTGTGATTGTTACGCTTGAGTTTTGAAGGTGTTTCCGTAAGCGGCCGATATAAACCTCGATCGCGTTTTCTGACACGTCCTCATCATATGACACCAACTGGTTCACCAGGGATGCTTTCGAAAACACCTTGCCGGGCGCATTTGCCAGGGTCTCGAACAAGCGCAACTCTCGCGCCCTGAGTTGAATGATATCTTCGCCGGTCTTGAGCGTTCCGGAAAGCGAATCAAAACTCATATCACCGAGGATCAACAGGTTACGAGCTTCTCCGCCCCGTCGACGCAACACCGCCCGGCATCTGGCTTCGAGTTCGGAAAAATCGATCGGTTTGACCATGTAGTCATCGGCGCCCAAGTCAAGAATCCCGACCCGGTCGGCAACCTCGGAACGCGCTGTCAGGACGATGACGGGCGTTCGCGAATCCTGATTTCGACGCCGTTCGAGGAATGTGCGGCCATCGCCATCGGGCAGCATAATATCCAATAAAATCAGATCATAGCCGGTAGTTGCCGTGAAGTCATAAGCGGTCTGGATATCGGGGGCATGATCAACGACATGCCCATCCAGCATAAGCCTGTCAATGACCGCGCTGGCCAGTTGCTTATTGTCTTCGATCAGCAGGAACCGCATCGGGTTCGTTTCACTCCGTTCGCATTTTGTTGGCCGTGTCAGCTTGGTGTCAGCTTTGTTTGCCAGTCTCTTTCGACATGAGCGGTATGAACCGCCAATGTCAAATGGGAGGACCAACACATGACATTCGAAATGGGTCGTCGCACGCTTCTTGCTGCGGCAACGGCTTTTGCGCTGACCGGACCGGCAGCAGCGGATGAGCAGATTGTCGACAGCATTCACTTTCTGATCCCCGGTGGGGCAGGCGGTGGCTGGGACGGCACCGCGCGCGGCACCGGCGAAGCCTTGACCAAATCCGGGCTTGTCGGCAACGCATCTTATGAAAACATGTCGGGCGGCGGCGGTGGCAAGGCCATCGGGTTCCTGATCGAAAACGCCGACTCCAATCACGGCACGCTCATGGTCAATTCGACCCCGATCGTGATCCGGTCACTAACGGGGGTATTCCCGCACAATTTCCGCGATCTGACGCTGGTTTCAGGAACCATCGGGGATTATGCCGCTCTGGTGGTTGGCAAGGATAGCCCGATCAACTCGATGGATGACCTTCTGGCCGCGTATGACGCCGATCCCGGCAGCACCGCCATTGGCGGCGGCTCGGTACCCGGCGGCATGGACCATCTGGTGGCCGCGATGGTGATGGAATCGGCGGGCAAAGATGCCCTGAACGTCAAATACATCCCCTATGATGCGGGTGGCAAAGCCATGGCTGCCCTTCTGTCCGGTGAAATTGCCGCGCTATCGACCGGGTTCTCCGAAGCCGTCGATCTGGCCAATGCCGGCGAGGTTAAAATCATCGGTGTCACCTCGGAAGACCGTATCGACGCCGCCCCTGATGCGATGACAATGAAAGAGCAGGGTATCGACACAACATTCGTCAACTGGCGGGGTTTCTTTGCCGCGCCGGGTCTGCCCGAAGACAAACTGGTTATGTATCAGGACGCAATTGCGAAGATGTACGATACGCCCGAGTGGGAAGAAGTACGCAATCGCAATGGCTGGGTGAACATCCACAATTCTGGCGACGATTTCCTGATATTCCTTGAAGCACAAGAGCAGGCGATTGGCGACCTGATGAAAAAGCTCGGCTTCCTCTAAAAAACCATAGTCAAAAAATGGCAAAGCGGGTGCCCGCTTTGCCAATAGTCCTGCAGGGAGGGGAACAATGGCGCTGGATCGTTGGATCGCGTTGATAATACTCGGGATTTGCCTGATTTATGGCTATACGGCATGGTTTACCATGGATGCGCAGCTTGCGCCGTTCATGAAACGCAACCCGATCTGGCCCAGCACTTTTCCCAAGGTACTGTCAGTTTTGGCCATGGCCGCTTCGCTGATTATTCTGCTTGGGCTGGAAAAAGGCGAGCAAAAGGAAGCTGACATCGATTACCGGCGTCTTGGCGAGTATCACCTTGGTCAGGCTATCTTGCTTTTGCTGCTGATGGTTGTTTACGCGCTGCTTCTAAGGCCCATCGGATTTCTTGTCGCAACCTCGGGCTTCCTGATCCTTGGATCTTTCATTCTGGGTGAACGCAAGTGGCACATCATGGTGTTGGTTGCCCTGATTGCTGCGGTGTTCGTCTGGTACCTCGTGCAGCAGGTGCTTGGCATCTATATGCGCCCGCTCCCCGGATTTTTAGGAGGCTGACATGCTTGAAGGGCTACTTATTGGTCTGCAAACGGCCTTCTCTATCCAGAACCTGCTGATGGTGATCGCAGGGTGTCTGATCGGAACATTCATCGGCATGTTGCCCGGCCTTGGGCCGATGTCGATCATTGCGATCATGATCCCGGTTGCGATCTCGATGGGCGATCCATCGGCGGCGCTGATCCTGCTTGCGGGGGTTTACTACGGCGCAATCTTCGGTGGCTCGACATCGTCAATCCTGCTGAACGCACCGGGGGTCGCTGGCACAGTGGCCAGCAGCTTTGATGGCTATCCCATGGCCCGGCAAGGCAAGGCTGGCAAAGCGCTGACAATCGCCGCCATCTCCAGCTTCGCGGGCGGGTTCATCGGTGCGCTCTTGCTGATGGTTTTTGCACCTGCGCTGTCTTCTGTCGCGCTTCTGTTCCATTCTGCCGAGTATTTTGCGCTGATGGTGGTTGGTCTGTCCGCGATTGCAGCCTTTGCTGGCACCGGTCAGGTGGCCAAGGCCTTGTTGATGACGCTTCTGGGTCTGATCATGGCAACTGTTGGTGAAGGTGCCTTGTTCAACCTGCCCCGCTTCACGATGGGCATCATGGACCTGCAGTCAGGCTTTGGCTTCATCACGCTGGCAATGGCGATGTTCGCGCTGCCCGAAGCCCTGTTCCTTGTGCTCAAGCCCAAGGAGTTGGGCGGTGATGGCGGCGAAATCAAAGAGCTGCGGATCAGCCGGGCCGAGGCCAAAGCGATCTCGCCGGTCATCGGGCGCCAATCGATCCAGGGTTTCTTTATCGGTGTGCTGCCAGGTGCAGGGGCCACGATTGCAAGTTTCCTTGGCTATGCTGTCGAACGTAACATCGCGAAGAAAGAAGAGCAGGAAGAGTTCGGCAATGGCTCGATCAAGGGTCTGGCCGCACCTGAAACCGCCAACAACGCTGCGTGTACCGGATCGTTCGTGCCGCTTTTGACGCTGGGTATCCCGGGCTCTGGCACCACCGCAATCCTGCTGGGTGCGCTGCTTGCGCTGAACGTGACGCCCGGGCCGCGCCTGATGATCGACGATCCGCAGATCTTCTGGGCGGTCATCATGTCGATGTTTATCGGCAATCTGGTGCTGCTGATCCTGAATCTGCCTCTGATCCCGTACATTGCCAAAGTGTTGACGGTGCCGCGTAACTACCTGATCCCGTTTATCCTCTTCTTCACGTTGATGGGGGCGTATATCGGGCAGAACAACGCGACAGAACTGTTGATCCTTGTCGGGTTCGGTATCGCTGCGACGGCGCTGAAATTCGCGGATTATCCGCTGGCACCCTTGCTGATCGGGTTCATTCTGGGTGGCATGCTGGAAGATAACTTCTCTCGCTCGATGCAGCTGTATGACGGGGTTGGATTCATCTTCGAACGTCCGATGACACTGGGCCTTTTGGTCATCGCCGTGTTGCTGGTGATCGTACCCAGCTATCGGGCCCGTCGTGCGAAAGCACGTCAGGAAGGGGTTGCCGAAGGTGACTAGCCCGCTGACTGGTGTCCGGGTTCTGGATCTGACCAATGTTCTGGCCGGACCTTATTGCTGCTATCACCTCGGCCTTTTGGGGGCCGAGGTGATCAAGGTTGAACGCCCCGGCACAGGCGATCTGGCCCGGGTGTTGGGCTCGGACCCGGATCGGAATGCGGCGGGCATGGGCATCAGCTTTCTCGCGCAGAATGCGGGCAAGAAATCGATCACACTTGATCTGAAGGCCGAGAAGGGCAAGGCGCTGCTGAAGCGGTTGGTTCGTCAGGCAGATGTTCTGGTCGAGAACTTTCGCCCCGGTGTGATGGACCGGCTGGGGGTGGGGTACGAGGCGCTGAAAAACGAAAACCCAAATCTCATCTATGGCGCGATCAGCGGGTTTGGGCAGACAGGCCCCCGTCGTGATGATCCGGCCTATGACCAGATCGTTCAGGGGATGAGCGGTGTGATGTCAATCACCGGTGCTCCGGATACGGCCCCATACCGGGTGGGCTATCCGCTGGCGGATACCGTTGGTGGCCTTACGGCCGCGTTTGCAATCGCCTCGGCCCTCAATGCCCGTCCACGTGGGGCTTTTTTGGATGTCTCAATGACCGAAGCGGTGATTTCTACCATGGGATGGGTCGTCTCCAACTATCTGATCGGAGGGGCGACACCAGCGGCGCATGGCAATGAAAACACAACCTCTGCACCTTCAGGCACCTTTCAAACCGCAGATAAGCCGATCAACATAGCCGCCAACCGGGATGAGCAGTGGCAGGCATTGACCCGCCATCTGAGCCGCGATGATTTGTTGGAAAATCCAGATTATGCCACCCGCGAGGATCGCAAGCGAAACCGCCACGCGCTGCGGGAAGAGTTGGAGCGCACGCTGCGCACCCGCCCCGCCTCGGACTGGGTGCGTGAGTTGAATGCCCTGAGCGTGCCGACGGGTCCGGTGTTCAGCGTGCCGGACGCTCTGGCAGATACACAGCTCGCCAGCCGGGGACTGATCGGAAGCCTTCCGATGGGCGATGAAGAGCTGAAGCTCGTCGGCAGCCCCATCGTGGCGGATGGTACCCGCCCCATGCCGCGATCAGCGCCGCCAGAACTGGGGGCTGACAACAAAACGATCTGGTCCGAGATCGGCCTGTCAGAGCCGGAGATAGTGGCACTGTCGAAAGAGGGGGTCATATGAGCGACGTTGCCGGGTGGCGGAAAACTGCGATCACTGACACGGAGCCGCGCCGGATCAAACTGCGCGGCCATCCGAGTCAGACTCTGATCGGCCACCTTGGCTTTCCCGAGATGATCTGGCTTATGGTCCGGGATGGCCGACCCACGCCCGCGAAGGTGCGACTGTTCAAGGCCGCCGTGATTTCGGCAGTGGACCACGGGCCACAGGCCTATCAATCACGGCGGCGCGCATGGCTGTGACCTGCAGCTAACCGCTCAACAATCCCATGGCCAATGTCGTGAAAAGTGGGGGACGTGCATGGCGGCGCAGGCGAACAGGCTGTGGAACTTTGTCCGTCGTCTGAGATTCTCGGAGAGCTTTGGCTGTATCGTAACGGAGGCTCTGGTTCGGTTTCTGTTTACGTTTAATGGATGGGAGGATCAGCCATGATGGGACCAAGGCAAGAGGCTCAGGCGGTGCTGCTCTATGAATTTTCGCTGGAGGATCATGTCCCACAAGATCATCTTCTGAGGTCGATTGATCGCTTTGTTGATCTGAGCAGCATTCGAGCGCATCTCGCGGATTTTTGTAGCCACACCGGTCGTCCATCGGTCGATCTCGGCCGGTTGCTGGATATCGGTTGTGGGCCGAGAGCGCGTTGACTGCTGATACCAGCAGTCGGTTGTGTCGCCAACAAGCACCGGTATACGAACTATTGTCAATCTGAGCTAATAGTTTGCGACACACCCGTTTGCGCTGCGTCAGGGCCTGACCAACCTGCGGCTTTCATTGCCGCTACCAGCACTTGAACCGGCTGTGGATCCGCAAAAACCCGAGCCTTCAGTGCTTCGATGGGGAAGCTTGGCCATGTGTCTGAAAATACTCTTGCAAGCCGTTGTGCTTCGTCTTGTTCCCCGTTTTGCCAATGGGCGGCCATAAGATAAGCAGCGGAAATTGGCCCGAACGGCCCGCCGCTGGAAATCGTTTCCTCAAACGTCCGGATCGCGGCAGCATAGTCTCCGGTATGGAACTGAGCCGCACCCAGTGCATTGTCAAAAACAAGCCCCCCACCGTTTCGGGCCAGTGTTCCATAGTGTTCCGATTGTGACAGAACGCGGTCAAAATCGGATGTATAAAGGGAAATCAAGGCATCGAATTCAGCGATGTGCGGATCATCCGGTGCCAAGCTTACAGCCCGCAGGGATAATTGAACCGCGCTGTCGTAATTGCCCGCCCCGAAATCAAACCAGGCCCGCGCTGAAAGTGGCCATGGTGCGTCCGGAGCCAGTTCCAAAGCGTAAGCGCTGCTCTTTTCTGCTGCTTGCATCAACTCGTCTGAAACGGATTTATCCGATTGCATAATGGCGAACATGGTTTCGACCTGAGCTGCGCCAGCATACCCCCCGTAATACAACGGGTCTCGCTCGATCGCTGTTTGAAAAATCAGCAACGCAGGCTGAAGGCGCGCCGGATCCGTAACCGGGAAAATTAGGTCCCGGCCGGCATTGCTTAAGTTCATTGCCTCGACACGGGCTGGCGACACGTCGTAGATCGCGGTTTTGCCAGCTTCGGGCGCCACAGGTTGAGCGTTGCGGCCAATCAGACTGCCGACCAAAATGCCGCCAAACATCAGAGCAAACGAGATCGAGATCGCGGTAGCCCGTCGCCGTCCGCGCAACGTTTGCCTGTTTCCCCGGGTGCCTGGCAAAAATTCCGGCGCGTAACTCCCGACAGGCAGTGAAATAACCAATTCGTCAGCGACCCCATTGCTTTCATAATAGGCTTGAAGTTTTCGTCGAACGCGTCCCGCATCTACACGCACGACGCCTTCGCGTTTCAACAACTCATCCGCGTCGTACCCATAAACGTCCATCGCAATGGTTTTGGCGCGGATCGCGTCGGAACGACCTTCGAGTGTTTCTGTCACGACGTAGGACAGAAACGAACGCATTCGGGCAGATCCTTTGAATTCATCCGACGCCTGAACCTTATCCAGCGCATCACGAACCTGCCCGGCCGAGAATGGGTGAGCGTCAATCTGGTTCTGAGCGTCCATGCTGACGGTCAAATACTATCCTTTCGCAATAAGGGTTTGGCCCCACATTGCTACGGTAGCATGCGGCCTTAAACGTTCAATACATATTCTGTTGGATGCATGCTTGGCAAACGAATGCCGCAAGGGCGCTGCCAATGACGGAAGATGAGTTCTTTGAAAACCAATTTCCCAACGCGGGTCGCCTGCTGCAGCACCTGCGCGCAAAAGACCAAGAGTTCGATCGAATTTGCCGTGACTACAAACAGGTCTTTGCCGAACTGGCGGTTCCGGCAAAGTCACGATCAGTTCCGCAGATGCGCTACCTTGCTGATCTGGCAGAAAGCCTTTCGGATCTGCGCAGCAGTATCGAAGCGCGGCTGCAGGCCCAGAGCCCGGATGCGCAATTGGTTTCGAATAAAGATCTGGAGGATTGACATGAGACTTGGATACATCTTGTCGGCGTTGTTGATGGGTGCCAGCCCAGTGCTGGCTCAGGAAAGCCCCATTGTTCACGATGGTGAGTTCGAATTCCTCCGCGCGCAGTTTGGTGAGGTATGGGATGCGCAGGACGTTGAAATTGACGCCAAGCTGGCCGAAATCCGCGCCAGCAACGGCGGTAAACCTCCCAACATTCTCTACATCCTGATTGATGACGTGAGCTTTGGTCAGATGGGTGACCGCAAGATGAATTACGTCATGGGGATTGAGACGCCCAGTATCAATCAATTGGCCACCGAAGGCATGTCGCTGATGCGCATGTATACTGAACCCTCGTGTACTCCTACCCGCACCGCCATGCTTACAGGTCGCCATCCAATTCGCGCCGGGGTGGAAGAGGTCAAAGTGGCTTTGGTCGGTGAAGGACTTCCGGCCAGTGAAGTGACGCTGCCGGAAATTCTTAAACAGGTTGGCTACAACACGGCGCATGTCGGCAAATGGCATCAGGGCGACATTGAACAATCGTACCCCCATAATCAGGGGTTCGACTGGGCCGCATTTCCGCTCCATCAGCAAGTACAGCTGAGCCTCATGACCCCCGAGGCAATGCGGTCCAACACCATGCTGGGCTACGTGGCAGAGGGCCAGAACAATCAGTTTCTGCTGGATGAACGGTTCAAGCCATATGGCTTGGTGACAGGTGTCGAGGCCGAAGCCGGTGGGTCTGCCGTCGAGGTGGACATGTCAGCCGGAGAGGTATGGACGCAAGCCAAATACGAAGAGATGAACGAGCGGTATCAACAGCAGATTCTTGAGCAGCTCGAACGACTGGCTGCCGAAGACGCGCCGTTCTTCTTGCAATACTGGCCGCTTTATCCGTTGAACTTTGTCTACCCGGATCAGGCAATTTCGCGGAATGGCGGGTTTCATGCCGACAAGCTGCAACTGTTGGACGGTTGGATCGGCGATCTCTTGGCCAAGCTTGAAGAAACCGGCAAGGCGGACAACACGATTGTTGTCCTGATGGCGGATAATGGTCTGATGTATCATTATGAAGGCACATCCGGTCTGAACCAGCTGATCTATCGCGGGGGCAAAACCCAGCACCTTGAAGGCGGTGTGCGAACCGATGCGTTCATGCGCTGGCCCGGTGTGATCGAAGCCAACAGCGCCGCCGGAGACATCTTTCATGTGTCCGATATCTTCACCACGATGGCGCGAATTGCCGGGGCCACCGCCTTTGTCCCGAGGGACCGTATCATCGACGGCATCGACCAGACGGCCTTGTTGCTGAATGGCGAAGGGAATGGTCGGCGTGACTATGTCTATGTTTACGAAGGGCCTGTTTTGCGCTCGGTCGTCAAACAAGAGTTCAAGATGCATCTTCCTGCCCCCGGCCAGCCCGGTGCGGCTGCCCCGACCTATAACATCTACCGGGACCCGCGCGAGGAACACCCTTTGGTGGGGTACTCGCTTTGGGCAGGTGCATCCTTTCAGGACATGATCAAGCGCCACCGGAAAATGATCGCCAAGTATCCGCATTCAGAGATTGGCAAAGGTACCCCTTATGAAGGCATCGAAAACCTGCGCCCGGAAACCGAACTGACCCGCGATGTATTCATGAGCTGGCAGTGAATTCGCAAAAAACAATTATTTGAATATAATGATGTTACAAATTGCCAGCACATCGAAATTCAATCACCGAAGCTCTGGGGGGAGACGGAATGAAACTAAAATGGCTACTGGTTTTGTGTGCAGGCGTTGCAGCCCCAACCCTGCAGGCACAGCAAGACCCGATTCAACACGATGCCGAGTTTTATATTCTGCAAGCCCAACGCGCAGAACAATGGGCGCAGGATGATGCCGCCGTCGATGAGGCTCTGGCTGCTTTTCGTGACGGCAACAATGGGCAGCCCCCAAACATAATCAGCGTGCTGATCGACGATATGGGCTTTGGCGACATGGGTATACCAGAGCTCAACGCGGTCCGCGGATACGACACGCCGAATATCAACGACTTTTCGGACGAAGCGCTGCGCATGGTTCGGATGTATACCGAACCGTCCTGCACCCCAACGCGTGTGGCACAAATGACCGGCCGCTTACCTGTGCGCATGGGCATGGGTGACACGACGGTCGATATCGCTGGCTTTGGGCTGCCGGGCACTGAAGTGACGCTGGCCGAGGTTTTAAAGCAGGCAGGATATGCAACCAGTCACGTCGGCAAGTGGCATATGGGCGACATTGCCGAAAGCTGGGCCATGAACCAGGGTTTCGACTACGCACAGCATGCCGTTCATCAGCAGGGTCAACTGACCATTTTCAACGATGATGCGATCAAGGAACAGGTCTCGGTCGCGATCCGTGACTATGACGACAAATACACGCTGGATGGTTGGTTCCGACCGGATGCCTCGGCGATGATGACCGTCATCGAGGGCGAAACCGGAGGGCCGATCCGTGAAATCCGCATGGACGCCGGTGAACGCTGGAACGCTGCCAAATACGATGAAATGAACCAGGCCTTTCAGGACAAGACGCTGCAAGAACTGGAGCGCCTTGCAGGCGGTGACGCGCCGTTCTTTCTGCAATACTGGCCTATGATCCCGCTGGACAACACGCGCGCCGGGCGGGACGGACCGGAAAGCGCGAATGGTGGCCTCTATGTCGACAAGATGCAGCTATTGGACCAGTGGCTCGGGGACCTTTTTGAACGGCTGGACGAGCTTGGCCTGAGCGAAAATACCATCGTTGTCGTCATGGGCGACAACGGCCATTTCACCAAATACGCGCCGCAATCAGGCTTTACCCCGATGATCTATGCCGGGGGTAAGGGTGACACGACCGAAGGCGGGGTGCGTGTTGACGCCTTCATCCGCTGGCCCGGTATGATCGAGGCGGATGGCCTGTTGAACAGCATCATTCACGTCTCTGATCTTTACACAACTCTCTCTCGATTTGCAGGGGCAGATGCGTTCATCCCAAGGGACCGGGTGGTCGATGGTGTCGATCAGGCAGCGGCCTTGCTGTTTGCCGACGAGTCGAAAGCCCGCCGCGATCACGTCATCATCTACTCAGTCGCGAAACCTGAGGCGATCGTTAAAGACCAACTGAAGCTGAAACTGCCGGGGCCTGGTGAGAATGCGATCGTCGCCAAATTCTTCGACCTCTACCGCGACACGCGCGAAGAATATTCGGTGTCCACCGAAGTTGGTGCCTGGGGCGGTCAGGAATTCGTGCGCATACTGGGCCGTCACATGGCCAGAAAAGAAAAGTACCCGGATACAACGCCCGCCTACGGCATGCCCTACGAAGGGATCGAAAACATTCGTCCCGAGACTCAACAAGCCGTTGAAGCATTCATGATCAAGCGCGCGTCGCCACAGAAGTAAGCCTGATCCTTCGCGATGAGCCTATGAAGGATTGTACTCACCAAAGTCGAGGACCACAGCATGATTGGCAGCATAGTATTCGCACTGGGAGTGATTGTGTCTCTCGGCATCGGGTTTGTCTATTTCCGCGATCTGGGCGATGTCTCGCAAATGCTGCTGAAGGTAAAGCGAGAGAACATGGTGCGCTTTATCCGCCATGAATATCGCCTGATTGGTGTCGGCCTGGGCGGGTTTGCAGTCGCAACCCTTGCGCATTTCCTTTTGGGCGGTGGTCCGTTCTGGCTTTGGCTCGTTGCGGCTGTGCTTACCCTTCTTTTTTATGGGTTTCCCTACGTGTGGGTGCATTTGGGCCTGCGGAACCAGCTGAATGACGCGCGGTATTTTCCTGTTGAGGAAGCCCGGAAATACGTAGGACCAACAGCGCCTGTCATCGTCATTGAACATAATGGTCATGCCCGCGCGCACCCGGATGCACAGATCATGCGCCCTCATCTGGCTGGGGATGCAGAGGGTCTGGGGGGCGAAGACGTGGTCATGACCTATTGCGCGATGGCCAATCTGGGTCAGGGATACTCTCCGCGAATAGAAGGGCGGCGGCTGAACCTCGACGTACTGGCCCAGCACGGTAATAATCTGATCCTGCGCGACAACGACACGGGCGAGCCGATCCAGCACATCTATGGGTTCCGAGAGGCTGACCGTGACCCGAACCCTGACGGTCCTGCCTGCCCGATCAGGCCCGAAGCACAGATGAAGCCCTGGCCCACCTTTCGAATGACGTTCCGCGGATTTCAGAAGGCCTATCCTGATGGTGAGGTGTTTCTGAACAAACCATCCTCGAACCCCTTGCTGCGCCTGCTGGATATGATGACCGAGATCACCTTTGGCTGGGGCATCGGGCGCCAACATCAGGAAGACGCGCCCGTGATGGACAACATGGATCGCTCGGACCACCGGTTGCCGAACAAAACCTACGTTTGGGGAATAACGATCGGTAAAGATGCCACTTGCTGGACCGATGATTTCATCGTCGAGAGCGATTGGATCGTGAATGCCAATGTCGGAGGACGGGATGTCGTTGTCAGCCTTGATCCCAAATTTGAAAGCCTCGGGGTCTGGTATAACGACTTTGGTAAACCCGTGACCCGTTGCGATTTCTGGGGTCATTCAGATCAGGGTCAGCTTAAACGTGTCGAAACCCTGCGCGCAGGTGTATTCTGGCACGTATGGTCCGAGTTCTTCCCGAATACAGATATCAATCGTGTTGGCAGCGGTTCAATAGCAACGGAAGAGGCCGCAGAATGACACTCAGGACCAAAAATATTTCAAGCCAATGAACACATATCCAAACTTCTAGGTTTGACGGGAGGGACAGAATGAATTTGTCAAAATGGGTGAATTCCTGCACTCGTGGAACAGCATTAGCTGCATCTGTAGCCACGGCGGCCTCGGCACAGCAATCCGATTGGTCCTATGAGGCCACAATCTACCTGTTCATGCCTGAAACAGAAACATCATTGAGTACACCAGCGGGCACTCTGGACGGTACTCTCAGCTTTTCTGATGCGTTGGAAAACCTCGATTTCGCCTTTATGGGTGCGTTCTCTGCCACCAACGGACGTTGGCTGATACTTGCAGATTACAACTACACAGATTTGTCATTCAGCGACAGCACCCCCGGTCCTGCCAGTTCGGGCCTGGAGACTTCATTTACCACACAATACCTGAGTGGCTATCTCGGCTACCGGGTCTATGAAGCGCCAACCATCACCGTGGACGCGGCGGGGGGGGTCCGGTGGTTCAGCACCGAAACGGAATTCACGCTCCGACCCGGCGCGGCACCGGGGCGCACGACGACGACGGATGATAGCTGGATCGACCCTGTCATCGGCGCCAGAGCACGCGTCCAGTTCTCGGACAAATGGTCGGGTTCCGGTTTTGTCGACTACGGAGGTTTCCGCAGCGGCAGCGAAACCTGGCAGGTTCTGCTGACCGCGGACTACGCAATCAACGACAGATGGCTGATCCGCGGTGGTTACCGCTATATCTCATTCGATCATGAGATCGACGGCAACGATTTCACGTTCGATCAGTCGGGGCCAGTGCTAGGTGCAACGTATCGGTTCTAGACGTCTATATAGGCGAACGCGAAACAAATTGGTGATCCATGGTCAAGGTTTGATTTGCGCGGGCTGATTATAAAAGCGTTTTGGGAGGCACATCCGCCTGAGTTCTTGGCACTGTTGTCATGCTTGAAGGCAGACCTTGTAGTTACCCGCGAGAGAAGCGTCGTTACTATGAAAGGGAGAATATCCGGCGCACACATGCAGTAAATTGACTATGTAGCGAGCAGGATGTTTCTGATATTGTACCGTTATCGATATTCATTTTCCAGATGACGAAATAGTCTAATGCTGCTGATGACTCGGAAACTACTCGTCATTCTCGCTTGTTTCGTTGGGCTGACGGCGCCTCGTGCTTTGCATGCATGCGCGGTTTGTGTAGAGCTGCCCGAGGCATCCATTGCAGATCACATCCTTTCGGCCGAAGTCATTGTGTTGGCTGGGGCGGCACCCGATAATCCGTTTAGATTCTCGGTTCAGAAAATCCTGAGAGGCACCGAGGGCCAACTCGAAACAATACCGGAAATTCCGTTTCTGATTGATAGCGTTACGAGACGTGCGTTTCACTCTGATCCAACGAAAACTGTTCTTCTGACTTATGGTGCGATCTACAAGGACAGCACCGGGCGTAGCTTTTCGAGGGGCTGGAAACGTATTTTCACGATGAACCCTGAAAGAATTGAGTTTGTTGAAAGATTGCGACCCCTGGGCGTGCATTGGATCTTTGGAGCGACTGACACACCGGACCGGGTCTCCTTCTTCGCAGAATATCTATGGCACCCGGATCATGTTCTGCATAACATTGCCATGATTGAAATTGGTCGGGCACCATATGATCTTGTGCGCCCGATAGGAGACCGCGTTTCAACCCGCCGGATTATGGAGGAATTCAATAACCTGAATCGGTTCAGATATGTGCCCGTCGCAATTCGTTTGCTCGGCTTGCAAACTGATCCACAGGCAGTGTCGATCGTGCGTTCACGATTTGCAAAGACCCTAAAGGCCGGTGGTCCAAACACCTTTGAATGGGCGCTGGCTGGTATTGAAACAGACGGAGCATCTGCGATCAGAGCAATCGGTCGGGTAATTCAAGATTCTGAAACCAAGCTGGAACACAGGCAGTCACTTATCCGGGCCTTGTCAGAAGCCGGAACTGTCCAGCCAAAGCATCGAGACGAAATACTCGGAATATTTTCCGAGGCGCTGGGAAAAGACCCCAGACTGGCAATCCGGATCGCCGTTGCTGCGCGCAACTGGGGCCAAACCGGTCTGCACCCCCTGTTCGAAGCCATCGCTGCCAAAGACGAAACAGACCCGGCGACACAGTTTGTTCTCAATCTGGTACTGGGTTCGCAAGTCAGATTCGACTGACTCAATATTATCATAGAGATCAAGAGTTCTGTTTTGCCGGGTTCAAGCTTGGTCAACAGCAACAGGCACTTGAGTTAAGAAATTTCTCACACAGAGCGATACACAATTGATATAAAACAATCAGAATATAAAATTGTTACGACATAATCCATTTACCATAGCTGGGTGTTGTTGATTGGGAGGTCACAATGTTTCGCATATCTGCATGTCTAGTTTCACTCATATTGGCACCAACAGCTGGATTCTCCGACGCTGTGCCCAGCGAAGAAGCTGCTGAGGGTTTGTTTTCCGAACAGCCGTATTCTCCCTACGCCAACCGAAACTTTCCCGAACGCCCGTTGTGGGGGGATTCGCATCTTCACACCGGGCTTTCGTTGGACGCCGGGGCCTTTGGAAACACGCTGCTGCCAGATGACGCCTGGCGCTTTGCAAAGGGTGAGCAGGTTATTTCTTCTACCGGCCAGCCTGTCAGGCTGGCCCGGCCATTGGATTGGATGGTTTTGACAGATCACACGGACCTGATGGGGTTTGCTCCGGATCTGCAAGCCGGAAATCCGGGTATTCTGGCTGACCCAAAAGGTTTGGAATGGTACGAGGGGTATATGGCAGGTGGTGAAGAAGCCGGCAAAACGGCCTTTGATATCATCACGAACTTTTCGCAAATGACCCTGCCGGAAATTCTGCTGGAATCCTATAGCCCGGGTGCGGACGCTTTTGCGTTTACCTGGGAACACATCGTTCAGGCGGCAGAACGGCATAACGACCCCGGAACCTTTACCGCTTTCATTGGGTTCGAATGGACCTCGGTCCCGAAGGGGTTCAACCTGCATCGCAATGTCATGCTGCGGGATGGGCCAATCAGGGCGCTGCAGATGGTGCCGCCGGTCACACAGCCCCCGTACGGCGATACCGATCCAAAAGCGCTTTATGCCTGGTTGGAAGAGTATCAGGACAAAACAGGTGGGCGCGCATTTGCCTTTGCACATAACGGCAACCTGTCGAACGGATGGATGTTCCCGACCGAAGACACCTACCATGGCGGCAAGGTTGATGCGGACTACGTGGCCGCCCGCGCCAAATGGGAACCCCACTATGAGATCACACAGATCAAGGGCGACGGCGAAGCGCACCCGTTCCTGAGCCCGGACGATGAGTTCGCCGACTATGAAAACTGGGACGTTGGCAACCTCGACATTACCGAACTGAAAACAGAGGATATGTTGGCTGGCGAATATGCCAGAGAAGCACTCAAGCGCGGATTGATGCTGGAAGAGAAGTTCGGCGTGAATCCGTATAAGTTCGGAATGGGCGGAGCGACCGACAGCCATACCTCTCTGACTACTGCCGAAGAGGATAATTTCTTCGGAAAATCCGTCAGCGTTGAACCTTCGGCCTCAAGGATCAAACATCCGTTCATCGCCAATGATCTTGGTGAAATCCCGGGCGATCTTCTTGTTGCATCCGGATACACGGCCGTCTGGGCCACCGAGAATACGCGTGCTGCGATCTTCGATGCATTCAAGCGGCGCGAAACCTACGCGACCACCGGCCCCCGGATTGGCCTGCGGTTCTTTGGCGGGTGGGATTTCAACGACGCTGATATTGAAACCCGTTTCCTTGCAGATGTGGGCTATACCAAGGGCGTTCCGATGGGCTCGGACCTGCGCCCGCGCGAGGGCGAAGGGGCACCGTCATTCCTGATCGCCGCTCTGCGTGACCCGGTTGGTGCCAATCTGGACCGTGTTCAGGTGGTCAAGGGCTGGCTCGATTCCGAAGGTGCGTTGCACGAGAAAGTCTATGATGTGGCATGGTCGGATGACCGGATCGCTGATCAGAACGGTAAGATTCCAGCCGTCGGGAACACGGTGGATGTTGATACCGCAAGCTGGACCAACACAATCGGCACCGCCGAATTAGTGACTGTCTGGACCGATCCTGATTTTGATCCGAACGCACGGTCATTCTACTATGTGCGTGCCATCGAAATCCCGACCCCGCGCTGGGTGCTGTACGACAAGCTGAACTTCGGCACTGAATTGCCCGAAGACGCAGTGTTGACACATCAGGAACGCGCCTACTCATCACCGATCTGGTATACGCCGGCTGAGTGACTCAAGGTCACACGGGTCATTTAAGCGCCGGGGTGGATGTATCTGCCCTGGCACGACCATCAGCTGCCGAAGATTTGCCGGGTGTGCGCAACCCCGCGAAACCTGATCAGCCAAAACGCGCGTCAATTCAAAGAACCAGATCGGTTTTCACGCGGGAGCCTTCATGCGACTTTTGAAAGAACCCCTGTTCCATTTCTTTCTGATTGGAATGGCTATTTTTGTTTTGTTTCATATTGTTGCGCCAGAAAACGAGGCAGCTGAAGACCTTGAGACGATCGTGATAAACGAAAACGACGTCGCGCGCATGGTGGCGGGGTTTGAAGCACGGCGGAACCGCCAGCCAAGCGAGGCCGAGCTGAAGGCTCTGGTTGACGCCACAGTTCGCGAAGAGGTTCTGGTCAGAGAGGCCAGAAAACTTGGTCTGGATCGCAACGATACGGTGATCAGGTCGCGGCTAAGTCAAAAGATGGACTTTCTGACCGAAGCGATCGCAGCATCAGTTACCCCGGAAGACAAGGATCTGGAGGCATTCCTGCAGCAAAACCCGGAACGCTACATTACACCCGCCAAAGTGGCCTTCAATCAGGTCTTTCTGGGTGAAACGCCAGATGAGGGCGCAATCGAACAATCGCTAGCCGCATTGCGCGCCGGGCGACCCCCGCCAGATTTCGAGGGCTCGTCATTGCTGCCAGCTTCAATGCCTGTAACCGCCAAAAGAGTGATCGACACCGTTTTTGGGGCGGGATTCTCTGATGGTATCGAAAATCTGAATGTGGGCGAGTGGGCAGGCCCGATCCAATCGGGTTACGGAAAACATCTTATTCAGGTTCTGGCCGTCGAACCCGGTCGACTGCCGCCCCTGAATGACATTCGCAGTGCGGTGTTGCAGGATTGGCAGCGCGCGATGGGTGAAGATCTGGCACAGGCGCAATACGAGACACTCGCCGACAACTACACGATTGAAACCCCATATCTCTCTGGTCAGACCAAATGAGGGCGGTGTATCGCCATTTGCTTGCTCTGCTTTGCGTGTTGTTAGCAGGTAGCGTTACGGCCCATGCGCTTGATCCGGGGTATTTGGATATTCGGCAGATTGCACCAGATACGTGGCGCATTCACTGGCAAAAACCCGATGTGGATGGCCAACCGATGGCGATTGATGCGGTATTGCCAGACAGTTGCGCTCCGACCCGCGGTCCGGATCCAGCTTCGGACAATCGGGCTTGGGTTTCATCCTGGGTGGCCGTGTGCAATGTGGATATCACGGGTCAATCCATCATGATCGAGGGGTTGGAGGCCCAGAAGAACGATGTACTGATGCGTGTGCAGCTTCTGGGGGCTGATCCTGCTACACTGCGTTTCACGCCGGATGAGGCGGTTCAAAAAATACCTTCCGAACAGGCAATGTGGTCAGTTTTCGTGGCGTATTTCCTGTTGGGGTTCGAGCATATACTGGAAGGCTGGGATCACCTTCTGTTTGTTTTCGCGCTGTTTATGCTTGTCCGTGATACTTGGCGGCTGGTCGGTGCGGTTACCGCTTTTACTCTGGCACATTCGATAACTCTGGCGCTTGCTACGCTCGGTGTTTTGAATGTCCCCGGCCCACCGGTCGAGGCCGTAATCGCCCTTTCAATCGTTTTTCTGGCGATCGAGATCGTCAAGGATGACGAAGGCTGGCAGCGACTTTCAACGCGACAACCCTGGATATTCTGTTTCGGATTTGGGCTTTTGCACGGTCTTGGATTTGCGGGCGCTCTGTCGGATATTGGGTTGCTCCCGAACGATATTCCAGCGGCATTGCTTGCATTCAACCTCGGCGTCGAAGCCGGTCAGCTGTGTTTTATCGGGGTTCTGGCAGTTCTGGTTGTTGCCTGGCGGTTTTTTGTCCTTCCGGTCAGCCAAAAGGCGACGTTGATTGCCACCTATGGCATCGGTTCGGTGTCGATGTATTGGCTCATCGAACGTGTAAGTGGTTTTTGACGTGCCGTGACGTTAGGAGTATTGCAGGCAATACTTTCTTGAGGCACGATTTATTAGCTTAAGTCGCTGTAGTTGGTTAAGCGAAAAAATAAAGGTCTGGCTGTAGCCAAGTTAATCGATCGCTTTTCACAAGCTGAAACATCAGATACCTAAAATCGTTTTCTTACTACAACCATCATCTGGGCGGTGATCGCAACGCCCGCGACAAGTACCGCTACAGCCCTCATTGGGAGGACTGCCGTTATTTCTGCCATGAATACGATCAGAAGGCGTTTGATCCGGACTATCCGACCAAACCGCTGGAGTTCTTTGAGCCGATGCTGCGCCGCGTGTTGAACAAGGGCGACGGGCACATGGAACTGAACGAAACGTCCCGGAGTTAACAGGCGGCCATCAGGCGATAGACGATCTGGGCGGCGGTGAAATCCCAGGCGGCATTGCCGTCCGGGGCCAGTTCGACGACATCGAAACCGACGCATTTGCGGCCCTTCAGGGCATGTTCAACCAGATGCAGCGCCTGATAATACCCCAGCCCGCCAGGGACGGGGGTGCCGGTGGCCGGCATCTGTGATGGATCCAGCCCGTCGACATCGAAACTGACATAGATCAGTTCGGGAAAATCTTCGGGCAGATCGACCGCATGAATGTTACCGGTGACCAATTCTTCGGCATCCATGTGGAAGATATGGTTTCTCTGGCGGCTTTGGGTTTCTTCGGTTGAAAGGGCACGAACGCCGAACTGGGCCAGCCGGACGCCCTCTTGCGCCAGCAGATGCATGACTGACGCGTGAGAGTGCTTTTCATTCTGATAGGCATTGCGCAGGTCCGCATGCGCGTCGACCTGCACGATGCCGATGGGCTGGTTCACGGCGCGCAGCACGCCCATTACTGCGCCGTAGCTGAGCGAATGCTCACCGCCCAGTGTCACCGGCACCTTGCCTGCCCGCACGGCGGCCTCGGTGCGTTGGGCGAGGCGTTCCATGATTTCGGGCAGGGCAGCATCGCAGTTCAGCGCTTCCTCGGTAAAAATCCCCTCGACACAGGGCTCTGAGGGGCCGGTGATCCGTTCCAACTCGTTGCTGGCCTCGATAATCGCCGCAGGCCCTTTTGCAGTGCCAGAGCCGTAGGAAACAGTGCGTTCCAGCGGAACGGGGATCACGCGGAACCGGGCGTCTTTTGTGCGCTCGGACGGGGTCAGTTCACTGTCGAGGAAAACACTCATGAGAGCCTCTGCCTAAAGTCGTCATAGCCGAATTGTTTGATGATTTTCAGATCATCGGTTTCGCTGTTCCAGAGCGCGATGGCGGGCAGGGGAACACCGTTGAAGGTGTTGGTTTTGACCATCGAGTAATGCGCCTGATCAAGGAAAACGAACCGCTGCCCGATCTCAAGCGGGTGATCCCAAGTGTAATCCCCGATCACATCGCCCGCCAGACAGGAGGGGCCGCCTAGGCGATAGGTGTGGCCCGCTTCGGCCTCGCCCATCAAGGCGGGTCGATAGGGGGCCTCGATCACATCGGGCATGTGGCAGGTGGCCGAGATATCGGTGATGGCGAGGTTCATGCCGTTGGTCGGCAGGTCGAGGATTTCCCCGACCAGAATGCCTGCATTCAGCGCCACCGCCTCGCCGGGTTCGAGGTAGACGTCGATATCGTAGGTTTTGCGGATGTCCCTGATGAACGCGACCAGGCCATCACGGTCGTAGTCATCGCGGGTGATATGATGCCCGCCACCAAAGTTCAGCCATTTGAGCCTGCTCATGAACGGAGCGAGTTTGGGTTGGACGGCCTCCCATGTGCGCAGCAAGGGCTCGACCCCCTGTTCGCAGAGCGTGTGCATGTGCAGCCCGTCCACACCTGTCAGTGTTGCGGCGGTTAGCTGGCTGACCGGCATGCCCAGCCGCGAACAGGGCGCGCAGGGGTCGTATTTGGGGATTTCGCCCTCAGAATGTTCGGGGTTGATGCGTAAGCCAACCTGCACGCCTGCTGCCTGGGCTTTGGCGAGGAACCGGTTTTTCTGAGCCGGAGAGTTGAAAATGATATGGTCGGACAGCGAGAGGATCTCATCTATATCCGCGCCCTTGTAACCGGCGCAGAAGGTAGCGACCTCACCGCCGTAGTCTTCGCGCCCGAGACGCGCTTCGTAAATGCCGCTGGCGCAGGTTCCCGCGAGGTATTGGCGAACCAGCGGGGCCAGTGAAAACATGGAGAACGCTTTCAGGGCGCAGAGTACATGGGCACCGGATCGGGTGCCGACACCGGAGAGAATACTGAGATTTCGCTCGATCGCTTTTTTGTCGACCACAAAGCAGGGGGCGGGTACGCGGTTCAGGTCGAAGTGGCGGAAAGCACCGGCATCTCCGGCCTGCGTGGTCATCATGTCGGACATATCAGCGTCTCCGATTGG
>DS999531.1:510605-542805 GCA_000158135.1 Rhodobacteraceae bacterium KLH11 | reverse complement strand
GTTCGTGGACCTGCCATGGAAGGCCTTGGGTGTTCAGCATGTCCATGAAGTCATCCGGGTCGAGCTGTTCCATGTTCCAGACGCCGGGCTGGATCCAGTTGCCCTTTAGCACCTGCGCCGCGCCGATCATGGCGGGGATGCCTGTGGTGTAGCTGACCGCCTGGCTGCCGACCTCGGCGTAGCATTCTTCGTGGTCGCAGATGTTGTAGATGTAATAGGTTTTCTCGCCCGAGCCGTCCTTGGCCTGGCCCGTGGCGATGTCGCCGATGCAGGCTTTGCCCTTGGTTTCGGCACCCAGATCGCCGGGATCGGGCAGCAGGGTTTTCAGGAACTGGATCGGGATGATTTCCTTGCCGTCATGCATCACCGGATCGATCCGGGTCATGCCGACATTTTCCAGCACCTTGGCATGGGTGATATAGGCGTCACCGAAGGTCATCCAGAAGCGGGCGCGCTCGATCTCGGGGAAGTGGGTGCTGAGGCTTTCCAGTTCCTCGTGATACATCAGGTACATGTTTTTTTGGCCGATGGCGGGGAAGTCAAACTCGACCTTGTGGGTCATCGCAGGGCTGTGCTGCCATGCGCCACCTTCCCAGTGGCGGACCTCGGCCAGCACTTCGCGCAGGTTGATCTCGGGGTTGAAGTTGGTGGCAAACTCCTGATCGTTTGAGCCGCCATTGGCGTCCAGCACGTCGATCTGGCGGATCGTGTCCAGCTTGTGTTTCTTGAGCCATGTGGCGAAGACGGAGGTCACGCCCGGATCGAAGCCCGAGCCGAGGATGGCGGTCAGGCCGGCCTGTTTGAAGCGTTCCTGATAGGCCCATTGCCAGTGGTATTCAAACTTGGCCTCATCTTCGGGTTCATAGTTTGCGGTGTCGAGATAGTGGATACCGGCCTCAAGGCAGGCGTCCATCAGCACCAGATCCTGATAGGGCAGGGCGAGGTTCACGAGGATTTCTGCACCGGTGTCCTTGATCAGCTTTACAGTGTCTTCGACCCTGTAGGCGTCCAGTTCTGCGGTGGCGATCTCCACGCCAACACGTTCTTTTACTGCTTTCGCGATGGCGTCGCATTTTGATTTGGTGCGGCTGGCCAATGTGATTTCGGTGAAGATGTCCGAATTCATTGCCATCTTGTGCACGGCGGCGTGGGATACGCCGCCTGCGCCGACAACCAGTGTTTTGCCACTCAAAGTTCCCATGGGGGTCGTCTCCTCTCGGGTTATTCGTAGTAGGTGTAGCCGTTGATCGAGTCGCGATAGGCGCTCATCAGGGTTTTGCGGTCCTTGGCTTGCAGAGTACCGGTCGAGATTGCCTCGTCCACCATTTTGCGGAAAGCTGCAACGCAGTCTTGCGGGTCGAACTCGACATAAGACAGGACCTGGCTGATCGTGTCGCCCTCTTGTTCATGCAGCAGATCGAAGCCGCCATCGGGGCGCAGGTCGATGGTGACCACATTGGTGTCGCCGAACAGGTTATGCAGATCGCCCAGCGTTTCCTGATAGGCGCCGACAAAGAAGACGCCCATGTAGTATTCGCCCTCATCCGGCAGAGAATGCACCGGCAGGCTGGGTGAGACGCCGTCGGCCAGAATGAATCGGTCGATCTTGCCGTCGCTGTCGCAGGTGATGTCGGACAGAACCGCGCGGCGATCGGGGGTCTGGTTCAGGGCCTGCAAGGGCACGATGGGGTGCAACTGGTCGATGGCCCAGACATCCGGCAGCGACTGGAACAGCGAGAAGTTGCAATGGTAGATGTCGGCGACTTTCTCAAGCTGATCATCCACATCGGTATCCAGTTCCTCTGACGCGGCCAGTGCTTTGAGGCGGGCCATGAGCGACAGATAGATACGCTCGGCCCGGGCCATCTGGCGCAGGTCGACATAGCCGCGGCGGAACAACGCGCGCAGTTCGTTGCGATAAAACGAGGCATCGTTCCAGCATTCCTGCAGGCGATCACTGGAAAGGTACCCATGCACCGCGGCAAGGTCTGAGACCAGATGATGATCATCCGGGTCCACCTCGGGGCCGGTGGGCGCATCGTAGAGCGTGCTTTCCAGCACATTGAAGACCAGCATCGAGGATGTCGCCACCACCGCGCGCCCGCTTTCGGTGACCAGCGTGGGATGGTCTGTTTCGGCCTCGTCCATCGCATAGGCCACGGTTTCCACCACGTTGGCGCAATATTCCTCGACCGTGTAGTTGATCGAGTTCTCGGCAGCCTTCTTCTCGCCCGTGTAGTCCACGCCCATACCGCCGCCAAGGTCCAGATGGCTTAGCGGAACGCCTTCGCGCGTCAGTTCGGTGTAATAGCGGCAGGCCTCGCCCACGGCGCGGCGCACATCGTTGACGTCCTGTACCTGGCTGCCCAGATGCGAGTGCTGCAGCTTCAGGCAATGTAGCAGGCCCGCTGATTGCAGCTTGTCGACG
The DNA here is from genome assembly GCA_000158135.1 of Rhodobacteraceae bacterium KLH11. Lineage (GTDB taxonomy): Bacteria > Pseudomonadota > Alphaproteobacteria > Rhodobacterales > Rhodobacteraceae > Ruegeria. The sequence continues at coordinate 540,377 of DS999531.1, read as the reverse complement.
GTGGCGACCAGTTGGTCGGTGTTCATGCCAAAGGCAGAGCGGTCGCCCGAGCTTTCTTCCCACTTGCCGCTGATCTGGTTGGTAAGCTTGACGCGCACGCCCAGCTGGGGTTCGATGCCCAGCTCATTATAAACCTCGATCACCGTGTCGGCCTCTTTCGGGCTTTCCAGTACGATGACGGTGTTAAACCCGATCTTGCGGCTGAGGATCGCCAGTTGGACAAATTCGGCATCCTTGACGCCGTTGCAGACAATCAGCGCGTCACGGGCGAGGCGATGGGCCAGCGCTACGACCAGTTCGGGCTTCGACCCGGCCTCAAGCCCGTAGTTATACTTTTTCCCGAACTCAACGATCCGGTCGATCACTTGTGCCTGCTGGTTGACCTTGATCGGAAAGACACCCCGATAAGCGCCCTTGTAACCCACGCGGGCAATCGCCTTGGCGAAACTTTCGTTGATATGCGTGATCTCATGCTCAAGATAAGAGCTGACGCGCAGAACCATCGGTGTCTTGATCCCGCGTTCGTCCAGATCGCTGAGGATGCCGGGCAAGCTGATAGCCGCCGCCTCGGGGGCCATCGGGTTGCGTAACCCGATCTCACCCTGTTTCGTCACCTCGATGAGGCCTTTGCCCCATTTCTCAACTCCGTAGACGGAATGCGGTGCGGCGGGGGTTTGTTTCAATCAAGTCGTCCTTGGCAGAGAGGCGGGTTTTGCGCTCGCCAATACGGCAGTGGCTTGATTCGTCCAAGTGTATTCTACGCGACAGGGCGGGTTAAGGATCTATACGGCGCAATGGATCGGGATCAGGTGATTGTCCCATTGGCAGTCAGGCCGGGCGGTGATCGCCGCGCGTGTATCCGTCAGAACACCAAATGCACCGGTCCCGGTGGTAAAGATCAAACCTTCTGTGCCCGCGCCCAGACCGCAGACATCTTCCAGCGCCAGAGCGTCCTTGAACGTGCCACTATGCGCGCTGAACCGATGCAGTGTGTTCCCCCGGGGGCAGGTGATGGCGATCGCGTTGCCATCCGCAGAAAAGGCAATGCTGCCGGCATACCCCTGCACGCTGTTCTGCGCCGCAGCAGGGGCGGCGAACAGGCGTGCCTTTTGACCCAGACGGTGCAGGCCCAGCAAGGGCGGATGTTCTGTCTGATCGCCCTGCCATTGCATCGCAAAACCGACAAGGCCATCGCCGCGCACTGCAAGATGACGGATCGAGTTCTTGTGCAATGCGTCGCGCAGTTCTACCTGCGCCACCACTGATCCAGACAGATCGGCATAGGTCAGGTTGGGCCGCATCGTGGGCAGGTTCAGCTTGACCCGGCCAGAATCCGGGTGGGTTTCGATGCCACCATTGGCGATGACCAGCATGTCGCCGCCGGGCATCAGCCGAATGTCATGGGGTCCGATGCCGCCGGAAGAGAACTCACTCACCCGCGCATAGCTGGCTGCGTCCCAGACGCCGATCACGCCTTCTGCGGCTTCATAGTCGTTTTCGGTTGTGAAAAACCGGGTGCCATCTGCCGAGAATGTGCCATGGCCATAGAAATGCCGCCCGGCGGGGGCCTGCAGATGCTTCAGGACGGCCCCGGTTGCGCAGTCGATCACCAGAGCGAAAGTGCCAGGACGGCGGGCAAATGCGATGGCCTGTGCTTTGTGAGGGTGGGCTGCTGCCGCATGGCCGCGTGCAGGCAGGGGGACCGAGAACAGGATTGCGCCCGTGGCATCCAGACCTGCCAGCCGATAGCTGCCATCCGGAAACAGGGCTGCAGCCAGAAAATCCGGCGCGCCGACCGAGGCCCAGCCCGGCACAGGGGCAAGACTGGCGGCGGCGAGACCGGCAAGGAAAGTGCGGCGGTTTGTCAAAGGTCAGTCTCCGTCCAGCGCGTTGAACCCGGCGCGGATGCCGAGGGTGGGGCCAAGCTCGGCCGAGGCGATCGCGCGTATGTCGTTGATCGATTGTTGCAGGGCTTCGACCCTGATCCGGCCCTGCGGTGTAGCAACGCCGACCAGGGCGGGGTCGTCCAGCGCCTGTGCCCGGTCAATGGCGCGGGCAAAGGCTGTGTCCAGATCAGTGGCAATCTGGGGGTGGTCAAATGACAGGCGCGCAGCCAGATCGCGCAGGGCGATCAGTGACAGTTCCACGTGGCGTAAGGATCGTTCGGACCGGCGCGCCTCGGCCCGGTTCGGGCGCGGGCGTTCGAATGTTCCCAAAGGGCGCCCAAGCCGTGTGTCGGCGGTGAACTCAAGCCCTGTTATCAACGCGCCGTAAAGCTGTTGCATCGCCTCATCACCCGAGCGGTAGGGGCTGTCTGCGCCCGGCTGTGTCAGGTTCGGGGCATAGGTTTGCCAATCTGCGGTGATCGCATCGGCATTGCGGTCGATATCGGTTGCAATGGCGCGGATCAGGGCGCAGCGATAGGCGGCGCTGCCCTGTTGGGTCATTGCCGGATCGTAGAGCATCCGTTCCAGAGCAAGGAACCCGCGCCCGGCAATCGAAATCTCGGCATAGGTTTCAGGTGTGTTGACCACCGCATCTTCGGCAGTGATCAATCGCGACAGGGTTTTGGGCGTAAAGCCTTTTGTGTCGGGCCAGAATGCCATGGCAAAGGCGCGGTCGCCCGTCTCGGTCGGGCCAAAGCGCAGATGGCTGGCGGAAATCCAGCGATCGAACGCTGTCCCATAGGCGGTGCGCAAGCCTTCCGATTCCGGGGTACAATCATCCTGCGCAGCGGTCACGAGCGTTTCGGTTGCCCCGGACAGCTGGGTAAAGCGCGGCAATATATGGGTTTCAACCACGTCCATCAGGATTGGCGTGCGATCCTGTGCGTGGGCACATAAAGGGACCAGCAGAGCGGTGGCAAGGGCAAGAGTACGCATGGGTCAGAGGCTCTCCAGAAAGCGGATCAGGGCATCGCGGTCAGCTTTGGGCATGGATATAACGGCGTCGCGGGCTGTTTGCGCTTCGCCGCCATGCCAGAGGATCGCCTCAAGCAAGGATCGCGCACGGCCATCGTGCAGGAATTGCGTGTGGCCGGAAACCCGCTCGGTCAGGCCGACGCCCCATAGCGGCGGTGTACGCCATTCGCGGCCCGTGGCGCGGGCCTCGGGGCGGTTGTCGGCCAGCCCTTCGCCCATGTCATGCAACAGCAGATCGGTATAGGGCCAGATCAGCTGGAAACTGTGCTCTGGCCGGTCGGGCATTCTGTGAGTGACATGAGCGGGCGTGTGGCAGGCGATACAGCCCGTGGTATAGAACACCTCTTTGCCGCGCAGGACTGCGGGGTCGTCAACGCCCCGGCGGGCGGGAACCCCCAGATTGCGGCTGTAGAAGGCCACCAGATCCATGCCGGTCTGGTCAATTTCGAAACCGCGCACGTCATTGTCGCCATGGGGTGCCGCGATGCAATCGGTCTGCGCCGCCGTGCAATCCCCGTGCGGATCAGGAAAGAGTGGGCTCGAAACACCGATATCGCCCGCAAAGGCGGCGGCTGATTGTTCCATTACCGTGGGCATACCGGCCTTGTGCCCGAACCGGCCCATCATCGGTTCATCGAACTCGGTCGACCAGACGATATTTGCGCGGCCCGAGATACCATCCTGATCCGCATCATCCGGGTCAGCGCGGGCCAGCAGGTCTTCGACCGGGATGGATTCGAGCAATCCCAGCCCGATCATCTGCGGTGCGATCCGGGGGCTGAGCATTGCGTCTGGATGCAGCGGGCCATAACCCAGATCAGCAGCCTGGTAGGTGGGGCGGCGCAGTGACACGGTTTCGCCTTCCGAGAGCTCAACCGGAACCTCTTCATAAGTGACATCCAGCCGGTATTCGGCCGGATGACCCGGAAGCGCAAAATCCTGCAGCTGCTCGCCATAGGTGGGGTCTGGCAGGGTGGCGATGTAATCCGCGATCTCGGCGGGCGCATCTTCGGGCGCACCGGGGATCGAGACCCGCAGGAACAGGGATATTGCGTTGTCATCTGGCCCGTTGGGTGTGTGGCCACGCCCATCCTTGATGTGGCACCGTTGGCAGGAGCGCGCGTTATAAAGCGGCCCCAGCCCGTCTGAGGCCAGTGTGGAGGACGGGGCCGAGACCCAGATTTTCTTGAACAGCCCATTGCCGACCTTAAAGTCGAGCTCTTGTTCGAAAGTTATGTTTTCAGAGGGTTGCGAGAACGCATCCGCATTGATGCGTGCCCGCACGGTTGCGGCCCCGGCCGAAAGTTCTTCAAATCGTTGCGGCGCGCTGAAATCATCTGGCGCGGCGGTTACGGCGTCAATCCGGGTGCGTTCTTCGGCAGTTCTTGGAAGGGTCTTCAGGTGCGGGTCCCGCAGTTCGGCGGCGGGGGCGTGGGTGGCCGACAAGGCGGCCACCGCTATCAGGGCAAGCTTACTCGCCTTCGTCCATAGTTGATGCGTTGAGTTGCGCATAGTTGGCTTCGCCGATCCTTTCGTGCAGATCCAGCTGCGTTTCAAGAAAGTCGATGTGCCCTTCTTCATCGGCCATCAACTCTTCGAACAACGCCATCGAGACGTAATCGCCCACACTCTGGCAGTGTTCACGGGCTTCCTTGTAAAGCGCCCGCGCGTCGATTTCGGCGGCAAGGTCGCATTCCAGCGTTTCCTTGGGGGTCTGACCGATGCGCAGCGGATCAAGTTTTTGCAGGTTGGGATGGCCTTCAAGGAACAAAATCCGCTCGATCAGCTTGTCCGCATGCTGCATCTCTTCGATGCTTTCCTCGCGGCTTTTCTTGGCCATGCCGCTCAGGCCCCAATCGTCCTGCAGGCGGTAATGCAACCAGTACTGGCTGACCGCTGTCAGTTCATGCCGCAGAGATTTGTTGAGATATTCGATGACCTTGGGATCGCCCTTCATGTGCCTTCTCCTGTGTTGCAGCGGATCGTAATGTCCGAAGCTGCATGGGGACTTTCAGATTATCATCTGAGCGCATCGTGTCGAGGAAAAGCGGCATGCATCCGCCGCAATCTGCTGATTTTCCAAGGGCATGGTAAATCTTGCCGGGGGTGATGATGGTCTGCGGATCCGCTGTCCGCATCCAGTCGATCGCGGCGCGGATATCGTGATCAGTGATGTTGGTGCAATGGCAAACTATCATGGCGACTCGGGCTGCTCAGTGATTTCCTAGTTAAATAGTAGGTTATTCCGGAAACGTCCAGTTGCAAGACGCACATCTTCGTGATGTGCTGCGCCGGGGGTACGTTTGCCACGCACCCCCAGCAGGACCGGATGAGTGAACCCGGCCCAAGCTCTTAGTGGAAGACCGCGTCAGGGTTATCCAGGCTGTCAGAGCCTTCGAACTCGATCTGGTTGAGGTCCAGCACTGTCACGATACGCTCGATGGTCTTGGTCTGATCGACCAGACCGTTGACGCCGCCCATGATCAGCGCCTCGCCTGCTTCGTTGCCGCGTTCCAGCATCTGGTCATAGGCAAAGCCGGCTTCGGCGGTCGACTTGATGTTGCCGAGTGCTTTCATGGTCGCCGCCAGCTTGGCTTTCATCTCGGTGTCGAGCGCCGGGTCGGTTGCGAGCACCAGATCAGACAGCGATGCGCCCGAGACCGGAGTGCCATCGATGCGCGTATAGTTGCCCAGATAGACGTTCTGGATACCCAGCCCATCATAGTAATGGCTGTTATGGGTATTGTCGGCAAAGCAATCATGCTCTTCCTCGGGGTCGTTCAGCATCAGGCCCAGACGCATCCGCTCACCGGCTTGCTCGCCGTAGGACAGTGAGCCCATGCCAGTCAGAATCGCGCTGACCCCGGCGGATTCGTCGGCGGTCAGAGCGGCGCGCGCATCGCCACCTTCGGACCATTGGCTGGTCATCCATTCCAGATCGCTGACCAGCAGATCGGTTGCGGCGCTCAGATATTGGGCGCGACGATCACAATTGCCGCCAGTGCAGCCGTCACCCTGCACATAATCTGTATACGGACGGTTACCGGCACCCGCGTTATGGCCATTCAGGTCCTGACCCCACAGCAGGAATTCGATGGCGTGATAGCCGGTGGCGACGTTGGCTTCGATTCCGTCCGCTTCGTGCAGGGTCCCGGACAGCAGCTCGGGCGTGATATCAGACGCGTCGATGGTTTGACCCGACAACTCGAAGCTGGGGTTCGCAATGACATTCAGAACAGCGAATTCATTCTCATCGCTTGGGCCACCATAAGAGGCGTCGACATAGTCGATCAGACCTTCATCCAGAGGCCATGCGTTTACCTTGCCTTCCCAATCGTCAACGATGGCGTTGCCAAAGCGATAAACCTCGGTTTGCTGATAGGGGACGCGCGCAGCAACCCAGGCCGCACGGGCGGCATTCAGCGTCGCATCTGATGGGTCCGCAATCAGTGTATTCACAGCAGCCTGCAGTCTTTTTGCGGCAATCAGGCTGTCGTCATACTTGGCTTCGGCGATGTTGGCATAGGTGTTCAGAACATCGGCTTTGGACGGGGCGTCGGCAATGGCTGCGCTTGCGATGCACAAGGTCAGAGCGCTTGTCGCGGCGAACAATCTGGTCATTTTGATTACTCTTTCCTGATTAATAGGAGTCATTCCCCACTACGCTGTGGGGACAGGTAGGGGTTTTCTGAGAGAATTAGTCAACAAAGTCAACCTGAGTCTTATTGTCAGATAATTCCCGCCGCATCTACCTACCCATATCTGGTGGGTCCCAAACGCGCGTCAAAGATTGCGCTTGGGTATAATTCGATTAAAATGCACACTGTTTTATATGGTGTATGGTGAAAGCTATGAAGTGTGCGGCAGTTATTCTAACACTTCTTCCCGCAGCACTGACCGCCGCAGATGCAACTGCGTCGGACGCCTATTTGCAAGGGGCGGGCCGCATGGTCATATCCTTTGCCGAAACGGAATTCGCCCTGTCCCTTGAGGTTCCGCGCGCCAATATCGTTGGCTTCGGGCATGCTGCGGAAAACGAGGACGAGCGTGCAGCGGTTGCGGTCGCGATCTCAGAGCTGTCCGAGCCGCTTGGCCTTTTTGAAGTTTCACCCGAGGCGGGCTGCATGACAGCCTCGGCAAATGTTGCGATTGTGGGTGATGCATTCGGGCAGGATGAAAACCAGGTTGGTGCCGCAGCGATGGATCAAACGAAATTTCACGCGGATTATCTGGTGCAGTGTCAGGATATTGTTTCGGTGTCTTCCATCCGGTTTGCCTATTTCGACCGGTTTGCAAAGGCGCAACGTCTTGAGGTTGAACTGATCTCTGCCGCGGGCACGCAGAACTATACAATGGAACGCGCCGCGCCGGTTCTGACCTTGCCGAACTGATCCCGGGAATCGCCGCGCAGTTCGCATCACTCCAACACACGAATGCTCACGAATCCGAGACCTTCTTGAAAGAAGGTTGCCACATACGCGTGCGACGGGCAGGTTCGATAAAAGATTCAGTAGTCTGTTCGGAACTTGCATGGCGTATTTGACGCCTTTGCGCGGTGTTTGTTTGAGTCAAGTGTTATGAACTTACGCGACCTTCAATATGTCATTGCCGTCGCCGAGCATCAGAATTTCACGCGTGCCGCACAGGCGGTGGCTGTCAGTCAGCCTGCCTTGTCAAACCAGATCAAAAAGCTTGAGGCCGAACTGGGGGTTCCGATTTTTGAACGGGGCCGGGACGGAGTGCTTCTGACTGCGTTTGGTCAGGAACTGATTGGTCATGCGACCCAGATTACCGAGATCGTCGACAGTATCGGAGATCTGGCGCGACGACATAAAACCACCGAACTGCCCGCCATTCGACTGGGGATGACACCCACCCTGGCTGCCTATCTGTCGCATTACTTTCGTGAGCTTTTTGCCAAGGCGGCCTCTGACCGGAAGATCATCATTGTCGAAGAATATCCGGTTGCCCTGGCGCGAATGGTTGAAGAGCGGTCAATCGACATGGCTTTTGTCGCGCGCAAAAGCTTTGATCAGATCTATGGCGGGTCGACCCGCCCGCTGGATTTTACCTCATTATGGCTGGAACCTTTGTATCTGGCGGTCCGCTCGGGCCATCCGCTAAGTCGCAAGTCAAGTATCTGGGCGCATGAGGTGCCTGCAGACAAGCTGATCCGCTTCCCGATCTCGTTTGGCTATGATCTTGAGCGCGACCTGCCACCGGCGTCGGACAAGGTGGCGGAAGAAACCGGTATCGACGTCACAACCGCTCGGTTTGAAACTGTCTGCAGATATGTGGCGCAAAGTGATGCCTATACGATGGTGAATGCCATTGCGGCCGAGCAGTTCAAACGCGATGGCTTTGGGCTGTCCTTTCTGCCCTTTGATGACAAGGGCAACATGCGCGAACTGGGGGCCCTGACACGGCCGCAATACCCTAACCCCGAAATCGTTGAGGCGATGGGGGAATTTGTATGCCAGCACCCGCCACAGGGGACTGTTGCATCACGCAACACGCGCCTGACAAAAGAGCGAATCTCAACCAATAGTTGAAACCTGACAGCGCGTTCTCTGAATGGGATTCTCGTATGAGACCCCGCATATGCTGATTCACCATCACTTGCCCCCACTTTTTGGTGAAACGGTGTCAGAGAATAGAAAAAGGCTGAGGAGTTATAGCACTTAAAATACTGATTTTATAATATAAAATTACCACCCAAGCTCGCATCTTATGTGACTATTCGCGTTGGTTATCCACCCTATTCAAAGGAAGAATTTCAAAATCCTTGGTTGATCCGCACTTGTTGTGACAGCGGACAGACGACCCACCGGTTGGACGTTTGCCTGACGAATTGAAACCCAAGGAGAACCCAATGCTTTCCGACTTCCTCGCTTCCTTGCGCGCCAGACTGCTGACGACATCGTCGCTGGCGCAAGAAACTGTCCGTGATGGACAGACCCTCAACAACGGCTTCTTCCAGAGCACTGTTGTCGACAACACACCGGCATTTGTGCTGGACAATGATTTCGCGCGTCTTCTGAACTTTGGACAGATCGAAACCAACAACGCTGTGGCTGCTGTTTCCGTTGAAGGCGAAAATGGGCAGGTCTTCAACTTCCGCTCGGGCAGCATCGAAGCCAACTCGGGCCCCGACGCATTGGCAACCGGCGTTCAGGTGTCCGGCAGCGCGGATATCCGCAACTTTGGTGAGATCACAGGTGACTTCAACGGCGTTCAGTTCGTTGGCGCAAACAGCTCGGGCCGTCTGGACAATTTCAGCGGCGGTGTGATTTCCTCGGTCAGCCGTGCGGTTGACATTCAGGGGCAGGGCATCAGTGTTCGCAACTTTGGCGACATTATTGGCCTTGAAGATCAGCGCAACGGTACGATCTACACCAACTCGACCGCCGAAGACATCAGCATCAGCAACTTCTCGGGCGGCACCATCGACGCCGGGGCAGGCAACAGCGGTGCCGGTATTTCGCTGCAGGTTGGTGACGAAGTTGGCGACCGCGTATCGAACACTCTGTTCAACGGCTTTGGTGCAACCATTCAGGGCCGCGGTCAGGAAGCATCGAACACAGGGGGCGCGGGTGACGGCATCCGCATCAACAACGGTGCCGAAGGTACCATTGCCGAGGTTGACATCGTCAACAGCGGTCTGGTCTCGTCGGAAAGCAATCAGGGCACCGCAGGTGGTATCCGTATCGCAGATGGCGCGAATTCTGAAGGCCGTATCCTGAACACCTCGACCGGTACGATCGAAGGCGTCCGCAATGGTCTGTATATCGGCAATGCCGAGCATGATCTGGACATTCTGAACTTTGGCACCATCCAGTCGGGCAGCCGTGCCGTCAATATCGATGGTACAGGCGTTGACCTGACCAACGGTGGCGACATTCTGGGCACCGGCGATCAGCGCAACGGCACCGTTTATGCCGATGGTACAGCTGATGATTTCTCGGTCCGCAATCTGGCCAATGGCACCATTGACGCAGGCGAGCACAATCAGGGTTCGGGTTTTGCCACCGAGATCGGCGGCGCGGCTGACGGTGCAAACACCTTCACGCTGGAAAATGACGGTCTGATCCAGGGTCGTGGCAACGGCGCGGCAGGCACCGGTCTGGCCGGAGACGGTATCCGCATCGGTAACCCGGGCAATTCGGGCACGGCCGAAGCGACAATCATCAACCGTGGCGAAATCCGCTCGGAAGGTGCGAACGGCACTGTTGCTGGCGCGCGTGTCGTTGATGGTGTGAGCCTTGATGGTGAATTCATCAACGCAGGCACGATCTCGGGCGTACAAAACGGCGTTTACTTCGGCAACGCGGACCACTCGGGTGCTCGCTTTGTTAACGAAGAAGGCGGCGTTGTGTCTTCGGACAGCCGTGCATTCAACATCGACGGTGTTGGGCTGCAGGTTGAGAACGCCGGTGACATTCTGGGTACTGCTGATCAGCGCAACGGCACAGTTTATGCTGACGGAACGGCTGATGACTTCTCGGTCACCAACGAAGTGACGGGTGTGATTGACGCGGGCGAAGGCAACCAGGGTTCCGGCTTTGGCGCTGAAATCGGCGGAGCGGAAGACGGCGCCAACACGTTTGCGCTTGAAAACAACGGCACCATTCAGGGCCGCGGCAATGCCGGAGCAGCGACCAATCTGGCTGGCGACGGCGTGCGTATCGGCAACGTCGGTAACGTCGGTACCACCGATGCAACCATCGTCAACAACGGTTCCATCACGTCTGAAGGCGCGAACGGTACTGTTGCGGGTGTTCGGGTTGTCAACGGCATCAATTTCAAAGGCAGCCTGGTCAACAACGGCCTGGTCAGTGGCGTCCAGAACGGCGTCTACTTTGGAACCGGTGACCATACGGGTGGTAGCTTTGTCAACAACGGCACTGTTACTTCGGCAAGCCGTGCAGTGAACATTGATGGCGAAGGCCTTGATGTCGTCAACAACGGTGCCATCCTGGGCACTGGCAACCAGCGCAACGGCACCGTCTACGCCGATGGCACTGCTGACAACTATACCTTCACCAACGCAGGCACGGTTGACGCCGGGCTTGGGAACAACGGTTCGGGCGTATCGCTGCAGACCGGTGACGTGGATGGCGACGTGGTTTCGGCTGCGATCTTCAACGAAGGTCTGATCCAGGGTCGCGGTGACGCAACCGAAGGCAATCAGGTTGGTGACGGTCTGCGCCTGTTCAGCAATGTCGAGAATGCAAACTTTGCCGGTCTGGTTCAGAACGACGGTGTGATTGCGGGTTCGGAAGACAGCGACGCTGCTGCCGGTATCCGGGTTGACGGTGGTCTGAACCTTCTTGGTGCCATTCTCAACGAAGGCGAAATCAGTGGTCAGGTCAATGCGATTGACGCGACCGATGCAGGCTCAGTGACGTTCGTTAACGATGACTCAGGTGTGGTAAATGGTAACGTGTTACTGGGTGCCGGAGATGACATCGTTGTAGACCTCGGTCAGATCAACGGTGTCATCGACGGTGGCGCAGGAGATGACGTTCTGATCGCCGGTGAAGGCGACAACGTGATCGTCGGCGGCCTCGGAAACGACTTCATCGACGGTGGTGAAGGCATCGACACTGCTGATTTCTCGGATCTGGATGTGGCCGTTAAGGTAAATCTGGGTGCCAACGGCAATGGTACAGCGACCCGCGACACCGGGTTCAACATCAGCGTTGTTGACCAGGTTGTAGACGCGCCGGCTCAGTTCGGTTCGGACATCGAGGACGGGGGTGAATTTGTAGAGCAGGCTGCAGCAAACAACCTGTACTACAACATCCACACAGCCGACTTCCCGGCCGGTGAAATCCGCGGGCAGCTGCTGGTTGACAGTGATGTCACCGAAAACGGTATCCGTACCATCAACCTGAGCGGTCCGCTGGACGCTGCACAGGAGCCCGGCCCGCTGTCTGACAGCGAAGCCACCGGCTTTGCCACTGCAGTGGTTGTTCAGAACCTGGAAACCGGTGAAGTCACCTATTCCAGCGAACTGAGCGTTACCGGCCTGAACGAAGCCGATCTGCAAACCCCGATCCCGGGTGTTGTATCGTCCATCCACCTGCACAATGCACCTGCCGGTGTAAACGGCCCGGTGGTTCAGGATACGCTGGTCGACGCGGGTGCCACGCTTGATGTGGACGCTGTTGGCGGCACAGGTGTGATCGGTGCAGATGTGATCGAGAACCAGATCGAAACCGATATTCTCACCTCGATCGAGAATGTCATCGGTTCGGATGATGGTGACGTGATCATCGGCAGCAATCAGGACAACAAGCTGAACGGCGCAGATGGCAACGATGTGCTGAACGGTGAGGGTGGCGATGACCTCCTGATCGGTGGCGAAGGTAACGATACCTTTGTCTTCGAAGGTGAGTTCGGCAACGACACCGTTCAGGACTTCCAGTCTGGCTTTGACCAGTTGGACTTCGGCGACTTCGAGGGCCCGCTGAACATCGTCCAGGATGGAGCAGATGCGGTTCTGTCCTTTGCCTCGGACAACTCGGTCCGTCTGCAAGGCATCAATGCCAGCGATCTGACAGACGACGACTTTGTCGCCTGATCAATAACCAACAGGGTGGCGGCGCAGGTCGCCACCCTTTCACCCTGAAAAGAGATCACCGTCATGTTTCAGAAAAAATCATCCGTCAAAACAGCCTGGTCCTCGCTACGAGGCGGCTTTTTCGCAATCGGCTTCTTCAGCCTTATCCTTAACCTTCTTATGCTCGCCGGTCCGCTTTACATGCTGCAGGTCTATGACCGCGTATTGACCAGCCAGAACATGGACACGCTGATCGCGCTGACCCTTCTGCTGGGCGGCGTATTTGTTGTGACCGGCCTGCTGGATCTTGTGCGGGTCCGTATCCTGAACCGGCTGGGTGCACGGTTTGAACTGAAGATCGGCGCGCCGTTGCTCAAGGCATCGATCCGCCGCCGCCTGCAAGGCAAATCCGCTGCCGGAGATAACCCGGCTGCAGACATTACCGGTCTGCGTGACTTTATCTCGGGCTCTACGTTGATTGCGTTTTTCGATGCGCCGTGGATCCCGATCTATCTGGCGGTGCTGTATATGCTGCACCCCTATCTGGGCGCGCTTGGCCTTGCCGGAGCGCTGACCCTTACAATTCTGGCCCTGATCAACAATTCGCGCGCCGCCGGCGTCATGCAGGATGCATCCCGCGCGCGTAGCAGGTCCGATGCTTTGTTCACCACAAGTGAGCAAAATGCAGAGCTTGTCCAAGCAATGGGGATGAATGGTGATCTCGCCCGGCGCTGGACAGCTCTGCAACAGGATGCCCACACTCTGAAAACCCGAGTGTCCGACCGTATCGCCAGTTTCTCGGTTCTGTCAAAGACGATCCGTATGGCGCTGCAGTCGGGCATGCTGGGTCTTGGTGCGGCGCTGGCCATCACCGGCCAGACAACCGCCGGGGTGATGATTGCGGCCACCATCGTGCTGGCCCGCGCACTGGCGCCGATTGATCAGCTGATCGGCCAGTGGCGTGGCTTTCTGGCAGCACGGGGGTCTTACAAGAACCTGCGGGCACTGGATGAAGCCTTCCCCGAGCAGCCCAAACGCCTGGCACTGCCGCGCCCGCAATTGTCGATTAACACTGCAATTGCACAGGCCGGACCGCCGCTGGCCCGCAAGGCCACCATCGGTGACATCGAGTTCGCCCTATCTGCAGGGGACGTGATGGCAGTGATCGGCCATAGCGGCTCGGGCAAGAGCACGCTGGCCAGAATGCTGGCGGGAATCTGGGTCCCGCAGCGTGGCGCGATCCGTCTGGATGGCACACCGATGTCCAAATGGGACCCGCAAGAGCTGGGCCATATGGTCGGGTATCTGCCACAGGACGTGCAGCTGTTCGACGGCACGATCCGCGAAAACATCGCGCGGTTTGCCACCTCGATCGATGACGCCAAAGTGTTTGAGGCGGCTGTTTCTGCCGATGTGCATGGCCTGATCAGTGATCTGCCGGATGGCTATGACACGCAGCTGGGCGACGGGTTTCACCTGTCGGGCGGTCAGCGTCAGCGTATTGCTCTGGCGCGGGCTTTGTACAATGACCCGTTCATCCTGGTGCTGGACGAGCCGAACTCGGACCTCGATTCGCAGGGTGAACTGGCATTGCGCAACGCAATCCGGGGGGCCAGCGCGCGTGGGGCCATCACTTTTGTCATGACGCACCGCCCCAGCACGCTGGAAGCTGTGAACAAGGTGCTGACACTCAGCAAAGGCAGCCAGACCGGGTTTGGTGACAAGGACGATATCCTGCGCCCCCGTCAGGCTGGTTTGCCTGCAAAAGACAAGCCCCAGATCGCCGCGCAACAGGCGCAGCCACAAGCACAGAAAGGAGCAGCCCAATGACCCCTACAGTTTACAACGAACCCGATAACAGCGTTCTGCGTTTGGAAGATTTCAACCGGGCCGAACCGACGGTCGCAGGCGCGGGCATCAAGGGCTTTGTCATCCTTGGCGTGTTGGTCGTGGCCGGTTTTGTTGGCGGTACAGTTTACTGGGCGGCCTCCTCCAAACTGGACGGTGCCGTTGTTGCACCTGCCTCTTTCGTGGTCGAGGGTAACCGCAAGACTGTCGAGCATCTGGATGGCGGTATCGTGCGCAACATTCTGGTCAATGACGGGGATGTGGTCGAGGCCGGGCAGACTCTGGTAGAGCTCGACAGCACCGATCTGGATGTCAATCTGGATGTGATCAAAAGCCAGCTGGGCGAACTGAATGTACGCCGCGCGCGGTTGGTCGCACAGATTCGCGGTGAGGACCGCTTTGATCGTACTGATGTCGCCGACATGATACGTGTTGAGATGGACAGCAGGGATTGGGACGATGCATTTCTGACCCAGAAACTGCTGTTTGACGCAGAAATCCGCACCCGCGCGGCCGAGCGGAACCTGCTGGATCAGCAGATCGCAAACCTGCAGGAACAGATTCAGGGGCTGAATTCTCAGCGTCAGGCCAATGCGCGTCAGATGGACATCACGCGTGAGGAGCTGGGCAATCTGGAAACCCTTCAGGCCAAAGGTCTGGTTGCGGCCAACCGGGTTAACAGCCGTCGGGTGGAAATCGAGCGTCTGGTTGGCGTTGATGCCTCGCTGATCACGCAAGAGGCCCAGGCGCGCAATCAGATTAGTGAGTTGAAGCTGGCCAGCATCGGGCAGGAAAACCAGCGTGCCGAGGCCGTTTCAAGCGAACTGGCACAGGTCGAGGCGCTGCTGGCCACGCTAGAGCCGCAATATGTCGGTGCCGCCGAACGCCTCAAGCGTGTGGCCGTGACAGCGCCGGTCAGCGGCCGCGTGGTGGGTCTGACGGTGTTTACCGCCGGTGGTGTTGTACGTCCGGGCGAGCCTATTCTGGACATCGTTCCCGCCGACCAGCCGCTGATTGTCGAAGCCAAGGTGAACACCGCGGATATCGAAAAGCTGTATGTCGGTCAGTCGACCCGCGTGCGCCTGTCAGCGTTTGATCAGGGCGAAGTGCCGGAAGCCACCGGGATGATCACCGACATCTCGGCCGACAGTCTGGAAGACGACCGCACGGGTGAGCCCTATTATCTGGCGCAGGTCCGGCTGGATCAGGCACAGCCTGAGCAGATCGCCGCGCTGGAACTGGTGCCGGGCATGCCCGCTGATCTGTTCGTGAACACGGGCGAACGCACCGCGCTGAGCTATCTGGCCCAGCCTTTGAAAGAGCGTCTGGCGCGCACGTTCATCGAATAAGGAATTGGCCGCCGACCTGATTGGTTGGTGGCCATGCCCACTGCGGGCAGAGATGTTTGGCGCGCGGTATCGCCCATCCGACACAAGGCGACCCAAATCTCGGCGGGGTTATCCAAGCTTCGCGAGAAATTCGGATACTTTCGCCAGCCCGTCCCGAAGGACAGAGGGCGTATTGGCATATCCGATCCGCACACATCCTTCGAGCCCCAGCGCCGAGCCGGGTGTGAACATAACCCCGGTCTCCTGCAGCAGTTTCACGCAGAACGCATGCGAGGGCATGTTGAGATCATAATGCAACAGCGCCGTTGTTCCGCCCCTGGGTTTGACCCAGCTGATCCTGGGTTCTGTCGCAACCCAGTCGTCCAGCAGGGCGAGATTGCTGCGCGTGATGGCGTGGCTGCGCGCCAGAACCTTGTCATGGTGTTCCAGCGCAAGCGCTGCGAAATGGTCGTCGATCATGCCGACCGAGATTGTGTCGTAGTCCCGATGGATTGAAACAGCCTCGATCACCTCCGGATCTGCCGCAATCCAGCCCAGTCGCAGCCCGGCCAGTGAAAACGCCTTGGACATGCCTGCGGTGGAAATGCCTTTCTCATAAAGATCCGCGACCGCCTCGGGCAGTCATGCCAGAGCCCTTTTGCCCGGTGCCGCGATAGACCTCATCACATAGCAGCCAGGCCCCGGCAGAGCGTGCGATCTCGACGATCTCAAGCAGGAAATCGCGATCCATCACTGCGCCGGTTGGATTATTGGGATTGTTGATGGCAATCAACTTGGTGCCCGGCACCGCTGCGGCGCGCAATTCATCCAGATCGGGCAGATAGGCATTTTCGGCCCGCAGATGAATTTGTGTCACCTCAGCGCCGATGCTGGCGGGGATCGAATAGTGTTGCTGATAAGTTGGCACAACGGCGACCACCTTGTCGCCACGCTCGACCAGCGTTTTGTGGACCAGCATGTTGGCCCCGATCGTGCCATGGGTGACGATGACATTCTCACGGGTTTGCCGGTCATACAGGCCACAGATCGCATCGCGCAGGCGATCCGATCCCCGGATCGCACCATAAGTCATCTTCATCCCCAGCACCTCGGACAGATCATCCGAGTTCCGACCGGTAAGTTGCAACAACCCGGCGATGGTCAGGCTTTCGACGCAGGTTTCAGCCAGATTATAAGTGCATCTGGTTTCCCATTCGTTCATCCAGATTTCGACACCAAAAGGTTCGATCTTCATCCTGCTATCCTGTCTGATCCCGACATGCGGCATCGTTCCCATGGTCGCATGGCGAGGTCAACCTAGTCGGAGTGGATCGCCGCAACAGCCGCCTGCACCGCCTCTTGTGTCAGGTCCAGATCAGCCTGCGTCACTGCCAGCGAAGGGTAGAGCTTGCCCGGCGACTTGAACACTCCGTTCTCTCGCAAGACCGCATTATAGCGTGTATTGCGGGCAGGGGTGTCATGGTTCGCGCTGCGGTAGTCGCGGCAGGCCTGTGCGGTGAAGTAGATGTCGAACAGGGTTTCATCGCCGCAGATTTGGTGTGCGATACCGGCTTTGGTCAAAGCGTCGGACTGCATTGCCTGCAGCGTGCGGCCGATGTTGCGCAGGTGATCATAAGCGCCGTCGCGCGATAGGATCTCCATCGTTTTCAGTCCGGCTGCGGCTGCGACGGGATTGCCCGACAGCGTCCCCAGCTGCATCAGCCATTTGTCCGGGCCGACCCGGTCTTTGTCGAAATGCTGCATGATCTCAGCACTGGCGCCAAGTGCTGCCAGAGGGAAGCCGCCACCGATGATCTTGCCCAATGTGCAGATATCCGGCGTCACGCCATAGCGTTCCTGCGCGCCCCCATAGGCCAGACGGAAACCAGTTACGATCTCGTCAAAAACCAGCAGGACATTGTGCCTGTCACACAGATCGCGCAGCCCCTGCAGATAGCCGGGGGCGGGCGGGATGATCCGTTGCAGGGGTTCGACGATGATGGCGGCCACGTCGTTATGTTCGGCAAGCAGCGCTGCGACCGCTTCCAGATCGTTATAGGGCGCGATCAGCATCTGATCGGCTACGCCCTGCGGGATACCGGCGCTGTCCGGCACGGCCTGGGGGAAATTGACCCGTTTGGCGGGGGCGAGGCTCATCTGCGCCTCGGCGCTCATGCCGTGGTACCCGCCTTCAAACTTCAGAATCCTGTCGCGCCCGGTATAGGCGCGTGCCAGACGGATCGCATACATATCAGCCTCGCCGCCCGAGGCGACAAAACGCACCTGTTCGCAGCATGGCACGGCATCGATGATGGCTTCGGCCAATTCTACGCCCTTGCTGTTATTGGCAAAAAAGGTCATGCCCCTGGGCAGTTGCTCCAGCACAGCCTCCATCACCTCGGGGTGGCCGTGGCCCAGCAACATCGGGCCGGACCCGATCAGATAGTCGACATATTCCTTGCCGTCCTCGTCCCAGACGCGGCTGCCCTCACCGCGCGCGATGAGGATGCCGGGGTCGAAATTGCCAAACCCACCGGCGGGCAGAACCTGTTGTGCGCGGGCGATCCATTCGGCTTGAGTATGGGTTTTCAACATTTGTCAGGCCATTTCCAAAATCGGGGTTCCAAGAAGATCGAGATCGGGCGTCACCCCCAAGCCAGCCCCTTCTGGTGGCGTAATCCTGCCGTTTGAACGGATCGGAGCATCCGGGCAGAGGCGAGGCGAGACATAAGAGGCAAGATCACAGGTGTTCATCAGCGAACCTTGCGGGGTGGAGGCGGCAAAATGCAACGACGCGGCGGTTACAATATCGGAACCCCAGGTGCATTCTGCGCAAATCGCGGCCCCCAGATGCACTGTCAGGTCGCGGGCCCGGCGCATGGCAGAGAGCCCGCCAAACTTCGACAGTTTCAGTGCAACCGCATCCATACAGCCCAGTTCCGACGCGCGCAGAAGCGTGGCCAGATCGTGGGCGTTCTCGTCGATCTTCATGGGCAAGCCCGTGGCCTGACGTATTGCGGTGCAGTCTTCGAGCGTTTTGCAGGGTTGTTCCAGCATGATATCCAGATGTGCGACCGCACGTCCCGTGCGCGTGGCCTGCAGGCGCGAGGCGCCGCAGTTCCAATCCCCGTAGACCAGCGGGCCGGTGCCCACGGCCTCTCGCACCTTGATCAGCCGTTCCGCATCTGCCTGCCAGTCGCCCTCGACCCCCAGTTTGACCTGAAATTGCCGGATGCCGGTCTGATAGGCTGCCTTGGCGATCCGGACCATGTCGTCGGGGGCGATGCAGGTGATCGAATGATAAAGCGGCATGTCCTTTCGTATACGCCCGCCCAAAAGGGTATAGACCGGCTGCCCCGTGGCTTGTCCGAACAGGTCCCACAAAGCGATATCGACAACAGATTTGGCATAGGCATGGCCCTGCAGAAAACCATCCAGCCTGCGCATCGGTGCATCCACCCCGAACGGAGACAGGCCAAGGATTTTCGGACCCATTTCAGCCACCGCGCCCGGCACCCCTTTGGCAAAGGCGGGCAGGTAGTGCGGGATCGGACAAACCTCGCCCCAGCCTTTCAGGCCGGTATCCGTTTCAAGACACAGAACATGGCTTTCCACCGTGGCGCAGGTTTTACCGTCGGCCATATAATAGGTCTCATGGCTGGTCAGTGGGACAGACCAAAGTGAAAGCTTGGTGATTTTCATTTCAACTCTACTTCGACAAAGGACATCGGCCTGTCCCCGGCATTGATCACGTTATGCTCGACCCCGGCGTTGCGCCGATATGAGGTCCCGGCTGGAACGGTCACGGCGGTGTTCGTGCCATCCGGCAGTTCCAGGAGCATGTGGCAATCGGTAATGGCTGTAATGACGTAATCCATCGCGTGGCGGTGCCATCCGGTTTCGGCACCGGGGGCGAAGTCAAAACGGGTAACGCGCACGCGGGCGTCGTCAATCATCTGGGTTGCGGTGGCCGGTGATCTCATCTGGCATATTCCTCAGCCGGGAAATGAAGGTTTTGCAATCTGATGTGGTATCCAATCTGTCGGCTTTTCGCGCGTACTTTCCGGTTTTGAACGTCACCCTGATCGGATGGTTTTCTCTGAGTCATTTGACAACTTCCAGCGACACATCTGTGCGCGGGCGCAGGCTTTGCGGGTCATAGGCGGGTTTGCCCAGAACCTGTGCGGCGCGTGGGGTGCCGTGGAGGACGACCTCAAGCTTTGTGCCGGCCAGTGCGATCTCGGGTTTGACATAGGCGAAGGCCAGAATCTTGCCCACGCTGTGCCCATAGGCCACGGACGCTGTCGCGCCCACAACTTGATCGTTGAACAAAACCGCCTCACCACCATGCCCGTCAATCTCGCCATCCGGCTCGATTTCGAGATATGCGCAAACCCAGCGCAGATCAGTATCCAGCGTCTTTTCGCGGCCCAGATACTCCTTGTCTGTACGGGCAAACTGCAGCACATCAGCTTCGGCTAATGTGACCTCGTTGGTCAGTTCCCCTGCACCTTTGAACCCCTTTTCCATCCGCAGGACGTTCATTGCGAAACTGCCGTAATCGGTAATACCGTAAGGCTCACCCGCGGCCCAAAGGGCTGTGTAGACGTCCAGACATGCTGCGTTGGGCATGTGCAACTCCCACCCAAGCTCACCCGCATAGGACATACGGAAAGCCCAGACATCATGCTCTGCAACCGTGATCTGCCGCGCCGATAGCCAGCGGAAACCGGCATTGCTGAGATCAGCATCCGTGCAGGCAGCCAACACATCACGTGCGCGGGGGCCGTTCAGTGACAGGGCAGACCATTGGGACGACCGGTTGAGGATGTCGGTAGAATTTTCGTCGAAAATTCTCGCGTTGCGCAGGTGGTCAAGTAAGCGCTGTTCAAAGAACGCGGCGCAGACAAGATAGTATCGGTCGTGAGCCATGCGAGTGATGGTTGTTTCCAGCTCGATCCGCCCGCGACGGTTCAGCATATGTGTCAGCGTGATCGCGCCATCTTTCTGCGGCATCCGGTTTGCGGTCAGGTGGTCCAGCAGGGCGTAGGCGCCGGGGCCCGAGACCTCGACCTTGGTAAAGGCGGTGACATCCATGATACCGACCCGCTCGCGCACGGCTTTGACTTCGTGGGCGACCATCTCGTCAGTGATTGTGCGGCGGAACCCGTAGTGATCCTGTTGAGCGATACCGTTTCGGGCAAACCAGCGGGGGCGCTCAAATCCATAGACCTCTTCATGCACCGCGCCTTTTGATGTCAGCAAATCATGCAGCGGAGAAGGCTTGATCGGGCGGCCCGCCAGCCGGTTGAAATGCGGAAAGGGGATTTCGTGGCGCAGGCAGTAATCTTCATGCGCTTTTGTGACTTGCCAATCCTTTGTGGCGTAGCTGCCAAAACGGCGTGGATCGAATTCGCGCATCGAGATATCGGCCGCGCCATGCACCATCCAGCGCGCCAGTTCCCGCGTCAGCCCCGGCCCCCAGCCGATCCCGATCTGTGTGCCGCAGCAGCACCAGTAGTTCCTCACGCCCGGCGCTGGCCCGATCAGCGGGTTGCCATCAGGCGGATGGCTGATGGCACCGTGCACCTCACGCTGAATACCCAGTTCGGCAAAGATTGGCATCCGGTTCAGGCTTTCCTCAAGCCATGGCATGACCCGGTCGTAATCCGCATCAAACAGCCAGTTCTCGTAATCCCACGGACAATGATCATGCCAGACCGAGTTGGGGTTCTCTTTCTCATAAATCCCGATCAGGCCGCGCTTTTGCTCCATCCGGATATAGCCCGAGACCTTCTTGTCATCGCGGATCACCGGTAGCTCGGTGTCCAGCGCTTCGAACTCGGGCACCGGCTCAGTCACGAAATAATGGTGCGTCATCGAGGTCATGGGCAATTGCAGACCAGACCATTCGCCCATCTGCCTTGCATAGGTCCCGCCTGCATTGACCACATGTTCGCAGGTGATGGTGCCCTTGGGCGTCTCGACAATCCACTCACCGTTTTTGGCCTGCGTGATGTTGGTCGCCTGACAATGACGGATGATCCGTACACCTGTCTGACGTGCACCCGCCGCCATCGCCATGGTCACGTTGGTCGGGTCCACATGGCCGTCGTCCGGGGTGTGAAGCGCACCCAACACGCCATCCAGATTGTAGAACGGATGCAATTCGGCAACCCGATCCGGTCCGACAAGTTCGATGTTAAACCCGAGCGCGCGGCCAACAGAGAGGGTATGGCGAAGCCAGTCCATCTCATCCTCGGTATAGGCCAGCCGGAAGGACCCGCACCCGTGCCAGGTGACGGCCTGGCCCGTCTCGGCCTCCAGCGCGCCGGAATAAAGCCCGATATTGTAGTCGACGCATTTGCCCAGCCCGAAGCTTGAGGTCGAATGGGTGATCTGCCCTGCCGCGTGCCAGGTGCTGCCACTGGTCAATTCGGCCTTTTCCAGCAGAACAGTGTCGGCCTCCCAGCCTTCATGGCCAAGGTGATAGGCAAGCCCCACCCCCATGACGCCGCCGCCAACGATGACCACGCGCGCGTGGGTTGGGAAACTGGAAGACATTGGGCTGTTCCTTCGAGTCGATTTTCCTCTCGACACCGTAAGCAAACAAAAATACCATCGTCAATCATGAATGGGACAAATGTATCAGATACGATTCTCGAACGGCTGGCTGATGAGTTGCCTGAGCTGACACCCGAGGCGCGCAAGGCGGCCACCTATGTGCTGGAAAACCCGCGGGACGTGGGGGTTTCAACGGTGCGTGAAATCGCCGAAGCTGCCAATGTAAAGCCGAACACCATCGTGCGTATGGCCCGGCAGGTCGGGTTCGAAGGGTATGACGATTTTCGCGTGCCGTTTCGCGACGCGATCCGGCGCGGGCAGGCCGATTTCCCGGACCGGGCGCGCTGGCTGCAGGATATCCGCAAAACCGGCAATATGGGTGGGCTCTATGCGGATATGGTGCAGGACGCCTTGCGCAATATCGAGGAAACCTTTGCAGCGATATCGGCCCAGCAGTTGAAGGCGGCGGCGGAAGAAATCTGGAACTCTCGCAACGTGTTTGTTCTGGGCGTTGGTGTGAACAATTCGAACGCGCGGAACTTTGTCTATCTGGCCTCAACCGGCATGGTGCAGTTTCACGCGATCCCGCGGGCAGGATCGAATCCGATTGACGATCTGGCCTGGGCGGATCAACGCGATGTGTTGGTCGCCATGACCTGCAAGCCTTACCGGAACGAAGTGGTTGAGGCCGCAGAGGTCGCAAAAGAGCAGGGGTTGACCATCATTGGCCTGTCGGACAGCCCAGCCAGCCCGTTGTTGCGATTGGCGGATCATGGTTTTGTCATTTCAACTGACACACCTCAGTTCTTTCCGTCATCGATCAGCACGATCGCGCTGCTGGAAACACTGCTGTCCTTCGTCATCGCCGTAGCCAGCGACGAGATCGTCGCGCGGGTCGAAACCTTTCACAAGCGCCGCCACCAGCTGGGCCTTTATCACGCGGAGGAGCCGTGACCGAACCAACCCATTCCCTCGCTGCGCGATATTATACAGATCCGGTGGTGTTCCGGATTGAAGCCGAGGGCGTTTTGGCACGGACCTGGCAGTTTGGCTGTCACGCATCGGACCTGGCCGAGCCGGGTGCCTATGTGGCGTTTCAGATCGCGGGTCAGGACCTGTTTGCCATCCGGGGGCGGGACCAGAAAATCCGTGTATTCTACAACGTCTGCCAGCATCGGGCGCATCAGCTGGTCAGCGGATCAGGTACAACGCGTGTTGTTGTCTGCCCCTATCACGCATGGACTTACGAGCTGACCGGGGAATTGCGCGCCGGCCCCAACCTCAAGGTGGTTGAGGGGTTCGACAAATCCACGGTCTGCCTGACCGAGGTTCGTGCCGAACAGCTTTTGGGTTTTGTCTTTGTCAATCTCGACCCAAACGCCGCGCCGATGGAGGATTGGTTCCCCGGAGCCCGCGCCGAATTGGAACGCTGGGTGCCCAACTGGGCTGACCTGAAGCCATTGGAATGGGTTGAAATCCCCGAGAACTGCAACTGGAAAGTCTCGGTCGAGAACTATTCCGAATGCTATCACTGTTCGCTGAACCATCCGACCTTTGCGAATGGCGTGGTCAGGCCGGAAACCTATGACATCCAGCCTCAGGGCATGTGCCTGCGGCATACGACCGAGTGCCAGAGCCTTGAGAACATGACCTATGATATTCAATCGGGTTTTGCGCATTTTGATGAGTATTCCAGCTGGTTCCTGTGGCCCATGTTCTCGTTTCAGGTTTATCCGGGCAATGTACTGAACACCTATCACTGGCGCGCCGTGGATGCCGATCATGTGGTGGTCTGGCGCGGCTGGTATTCGGTGGGTGGTGTGGATGATCCCAAGATACGTCAACTGGCGGCGCAGGATCGGGCCACCACGGTGGAAGAGGATATCCGGTTGGTGGAATCCGTTCAGCGGGGCCTGCATTCGCGCGGATATCGCCCGGGACCCTTGGTGATCGATCCAGCCGGTGGGGTGAATTCGGAACATCCCGTCATGCATCTGCAAAAATGGATGCGCGAGGCCGTGGATGGGGTATGAGTTTCGCAGGGATGCCGAAATGAAAAGGACAAAAGCATGAGCGCATTTGACGAAGACCTGTTCCTGAAAGGGCTTGAACAGCGCAAGGCAACGCTGGGTGCCGAATATGTCGAAAAGAATCTGGCCGCTGCCGATGATTTTACCCGTCCGTTTCAGGAAGCGATGACCGCCTGGTGCTGGGGGTTTGGCTGGGGCGATGATGTGATCGATGCCAAAACACGCTCGATGATGAACCTGTCGATGATTGGTGCGCTGGGCAAGATGCACGAATGGGAAATTCATTGCCGGGGCGCGATCAACAACGGCGTCAGCACAGAAGAAATTCGCGCGATCATCCATGTTATCGGAATTTATTGCGGTGTTCCTCAGGCGCTGGAATGTTTCCGCGTCGCCCGCAGGGTGATCGAGGAGAAGGCAGCCTAGACCAGAACTCCGCCTATCTGCGGCGATGGTTTGCCGGGGCTTTGCACCGGTCCGGCGTCGTGTGCGGACAGAACGGGCCCGGGCCGACAGGCCCTTGCCCGAACTTGCCCATCTGGACCATCCAGTTCACAATGGCGTCACCCGCTCTTTGATATGATCAGGCATCGGATAAGTGGGTAGAGCTGCCAGCACCAAGCGCGCGGGCATTCGAGGTTGCTATAAGAAAACAGGTACCCCAACAATGTTGAGCTTTCGCATTATTCTCACAATTCTGGCCTGCGCGTTTTCCGGTCAGGTTTTGGCCCAATCTGCCGAAGGCCATAAGGGCGGGCTTTCTGTAGAGCTCAATTCTGTCACAGATGTTGGAGAAGCCTGCAGGTTGACCTTTGTGGTGAACAATCAAACCGGGACCGCGATCGATGTCGCCGCCTTTGAGACGGTGATTTTTGATACGGGTGGTGGCGTTGTAACACTTTCAGTTTTCAATTTTCGCGACCTGCCGCAGGATCGGCCACGGGTCAGGCAGTTTGATCTGGCCGGGATGGCTTGCAGTTCGGTCGGGCAGGCTTTGATAAACGGCGCAAGTTCCTGCGTGGTGAACGGGGCCGAAAGCGAGATTTGCCAATCGGCCCTGTCTCTGCGCAGCCGGATTGATGTGGAGCTGTTGGGATGAGCGTGCTGATTTCCCTGCGGGATATCCTTACCCTCGGTGGGCCTGTTGTCGCGATCCTGATGGTGATGTCGGTGCTGACGGTGGCGGTCAGCCTGTACAAGTTGTGGCAATACGCAGCCTGTGGGGTAGGGCGGCACAAGATCCTGTCGCAGGCGTTGCAGGCCTGGGACGAGGGGGATCGCGCCACTGCGCGCACGCGCCTTTCAAAAAGCAGCAGCTATCTGGCCCCTCTGGTCGAGGTCGCGATGTATGCCCCCGACACACCTGATCTGGATGCCCGGCTGGATGCCGAGGCCGGGCTGGCACTGGCCAAGCTGGAACGCGGGTTCCGGCTTTTGGATACGGTGGCCCAGATCGCGCCGCTTCTGGGTCTGTTCGGCACTGTTCTGGGTATGATTGATGCCTTCCAGAGTTTGCAATCCGCAGGCTCGTCCGTTGATCCGTCGCTTTTGGCGGGCGGCATATGGGTCGCGTTGGTAACCACGGCCGCTGGCCTTGCAGTCGCGATGCCAACATCGATGGTTCTGTCCTGGTTCGAAAGCCGGACCGCCCGCGAACGGGTTTTTGCCGACAAGGCTTTGCGAACCGTTCTGGTGCCGGGGCAATCTATCAAACCCGAACCCAGCGCCGCACAGCCGCTGGCGGCTGAGCATGCGTAACACGGCGCCCTTTGTCAGACGCCCCATGTCGATGACGCCCCTCATCGACGTCATCTTCCTGCTGTTGTTGTTCTTCATGTTATCCTCGACCTTCTCGCGGTTCGCGGAACTGGAACTCAGCAGCGCAACCGCAGGCACGGCCCCATCGGCAGAGCCGGTGGAACGGGTCTTTGTGCAACTTGGCACCGACCGGGTCGCGCTGAACGGGGTCACCGTGACGCTTGATGATCTGGCTGCGCAAATCGAAACGGGTCAGGTTCTGGTCAGCCTTGATACTGATGCATCAGCGCAGCGTCTGGTGGATCTGCTGGTTCGGCTGCGCGGGCGCGATGGCCTGACAGTAACGGTGCTGGAGTGACCCGATGATCCGCTCTGCCCGCCCCAGCCGCAGACGAGATTCGACCATCCCGTTGATCAATGTCGTGTTCCTGATGCTGATCTTCTTTCTGATTGCCGGTACGGTTGCGCCGCCGCTCGACCCTGATCTGGAACTTGTGGATACGGCTGAACTGGAGGGGCGCGATCCACCGGATGCACTGGTTCTCACGCAGGATGGAGAGCTGAGGTTTCGCGGCGTGCAGACCGACCCGGAGACCTATATGAGCGGTCATGATAACAGGCCGGTCCGGATTGTCCCGGATCGGAATGTGTCGGGGCAACGGTTGATCGAGCTGACGGGCACCCTGCGCAGGCTTGGCGCGCCATCGGTTTATCTTGTTACCGAACAGGCGCTGAAATGATCCGGAAGTCGGCTTTTGTTGCCGGTGTTGCGGCCTTGCTGTCGCTGCTGCTGCATGTTCTGGGGCTTGGTCTTTTCGGAGCCGATCTGCCGCAGCAGCAAGCGGGTGAGGGCGCGGGCGAGGCAGTTGAACTGGGCACCACGTTCGAAGAGCTTGCGGATGTTGCGCCGGAACCTGTCACACCGGAAGAAGCCGAAACCCCCGAACCACCAACCGAAGAGGCAGCAGAGCCAGACAGCGCTGAAATCCCTACCAGTCAAGCCCTCGTCGCCTCTCCTGATCCCGGGCGGGTCACATCCCCTGATGTGGGGGTTTCGGAGGCGGTGCAGCCGGACGCGTCGGACGAGGTGATTGCGGAATCTGTTGCTCCGCCAACCCCCGATACGGTCACGAGTGCTGAGCCTGCGGCGACCCAGCCTGTTGAAGCCGAGCCAGTCGATGACGTGGCGCAGGCACCGGTCACGTCAGAGCCGGAACAATTGGCTGCCTTGCCTCCGGTAGATACTCCCACATCTGATCCGGTAACACCGCCCGAGCAGGCAGAGGTAAGCCCCGAAAGCACCGAAGTGGTGGAAGAACCGGTGCAGGAAGAGGCAGACATAGATGCGGGCGCATCCGAACAGGCGGTGCTGGCCTCGAAACGCCCCCGCCTGCCAGACCGTCGACCGGCGGCTGAGCCAGAACCAACGCTGGACGGTTTCAGGAGTTTCGACAACCTGCGCAATCCGCAGCAAGTCGTGGAGTCACCCCTGACCCGCTATCAAAAGGAAGGCGCAGATCCTTTCCGGGTCAGCAGCGGGCAAAGTCAGCAGGGTGGCCGTGGGCGGGGGAATTCCAGCACGACCAACTACGCGGGCGAGGTGTTGGTCCATCTCAACCGTGCTCCGGTCGTTTTTGTCACGGTCCGTGGCTTTGCGCAGGTGTTCTTTGAGATCAATCCTGACGGATCACTGGCTTGGGTGAATATTGTTGACAGCTCCGGCTCGCGGGAACTGGAGCGCGCGGCGCGCGAACAGATCAGACGCGCGGCACCGTTTCCACCACCTCCGGGGGGGAAGAGCCGCAAGCTGTCATTTTATTATCAGAACGGCTGAACGCCTCACGCCGCTGCAATCTGGCCAAGCGGGTCCGGATCGTTAACGAATGAACTTTGTCACCTCGACCCCGCCCGCGACCAGATTCTCACGCACCGAACGGGCGATCTGCACCGCGGTCGGCCCGTCCCCGTGCAGGCAGATCGTGTCGATCGAGGTTTCAAGCCGCTTGCCGGATTCTGTAATGATCGCCCCTTCTTTCACCATGTTCAGAATGCGCGGTCCCGCCAGATCAGGATCATGGATCACGGCCCCGGGCAGGGACCGGTCCACCAGAGTGCCATCGTCATTATAGGCCCGGTCGGCAAAGATTTCGCCGACCCATTTGCACGCCAGCTCTCTTACGGCTTCTTCCTGTTTGGTCGCAGCCAGCACCATAATGATGATGTCAGGGTCCACATCCAGGGCACCCTGATAGCAAGCCCGCGCCATATCGATATCAACCGAGCACATATTGGCCAGCGCCCCGTGCAGCTTCAGATGGCGCACTTCTGTACCGATGGCCTTGGCCATGCCCATTGCCGACCCCAGCTGATAGCGCACCAGATTGCGCAGGCTGTCATGGGGCACTTTCATGTTTCTCCGCCCGAACCCCTGTAGATCGGGAAAGCCCGGATGTGCGCCGATGCCCACACCGTTCTGGGCCGCCAGAGCCATCGTCGCAGCCATGACATCCGGGTCTCCGGCGTGAAAGCCGCAGGCGATGTTGGCTGAGGTGATGATCTTCAGCAGGCTCTCATCATCACCCATATTCCATGGGCCAAAGCTTTCCCCCATATCGGCATTCAGATCGACGCGAGGCATTGATGGTTCTCCTTACTCGGTGGCTGAGATCATTCCGCTGATCAATTGGTAGGACAGAAGGTCCGGGATGTCATGCGGATCGCGGACCAAAGGTTCAACGCGGCCGGGCAGGCGCGCGCATTCGGCGTCATATGCGGATTGCAGTGCGAGCGCTTGTTCGCGTGTCACCAGCTCGAACCTGATCTTGCCGTTTGCAGGGGTCTGCGCCGCGCGGGGCAGATCGCAGGGCAGGACGGTTGCGATCCGGGGATAGCCGCCGGTGGTCTGACACTCGGGCAGCAGGATAAAGGGCGTGCCGGTGCCGGTCATCTGGATGTCGCCGGGGGTAATGACCTCGGACAGGATATTGAGCTGGCCCTTGGCGGCAAACCCCGCTCCCGTGCTGTCCAGTTGCATACCCATCCGGTTCGCGCGCGCGCCACGCTGGAATTCGGTCTGCGTAAACCGTGTCAGAGTGTCTGTATCAAACAGTGAGGTCTGAAAGCTGGCGATCACGCGCAAAAGGCCACCCGCAAAGCGATCATCCTGGCCCAGCTTCATTCCGGTCTGACCCTGCCCTGTGGTGGCTGCCAATACATCGCCAACCTGAACGGCACGCCCGATCCGAGCTGTCAGATGCGCCGAACGTGAGCCCAGGATGACCTCAGCGTCGATGCCGCCACCCAGATGCAGATAGCCATAGCTTCCCTGCAGGACCGAGCCGATTGTCAGCCGCTGCCCCGGCTCCAGCTGGTGCGAGGCGTTCCAGACGATCGGGCTGCCATCGATACTGGCCTGCATCGGGGCACCGGTCAGGGCGATGGCCAGGGGCGCGGTCGCCTCGAATTCACCGCCCATCCCTGCCATCTCCAGCGCGGCGCATGTGGCGCTTTGGCCCAGCAGGGCTGCGCCTTCGTGCAGGGCCAGCACGTCTGCAGCCCCCGAGCGTGACAGCCCCTGATCCAGATAGCCCGTGCGCCCCTGATCCTGTATGGTGCAGGCAGGCCCTATCCGATGGACGATCAGGCTCATGCCGCGATCTCCTGACAGGTGGCACCACCGCTGCCATCCGTGCAGGTGTTGCGGATTTCTTCCAGTGCATCGCGCGAAACCGGGATGAATTGCATCTCATCCCCGGGGT
>DS999531.1:470605-505605 GCA_000158135.1 Rhodobacteraceae bacterium KLH11 | reverse complement strand
GGATCGGGATGAGCTGTGCCTAGGGGTGAAAGGCCAATCAAACTCGGAGATAGCTGGTTCTCTGCGAAATCTATTTAGGTAGAGCGTCATCCGAATACCCCGGGGGGTAGAGCACTGGATGGGTAATGGGGCCCCACAGGCTTACTGATCCTAACCAAACTCCGAATACCCGGGAGTACTAGATGGCAGACACACTGCGGATGCTAACGTCCGTAGTGGAGAGGGAAACAACCCTGACCTACGACTAAGGCCCCCAATTCATGGCTAAGTGGGAAAGCAGGTGGGACGACCAAAACAACCAGGAGGTTGGCTTAGAAGCAGCCATCCTTTAAAGATAGCGTAACAGCTCACTGGTCTAAATAAGTTGTCCTGCGGCGAAGATGTAACGGGGCTCAAGCCATGAGCCGAAGTCTAGGGATGCGTAAGCATCGGTAGCAGAGCGTAGTGTGACATAGAACCTTGTCTATATTGCCGCCGGTTATGCGGCGCGGGCAACCGCGCTCAAGTAGCCGAATAGGCGGTAGCGCAGACATAGGTTCTTTCGATGAAGCCGGGGCGTGAGTCATCCGGTGGAGAGATCACTAGTGAGAATGATGACATGAGTAGCGACAAAGAGTGTGAGAGACACTCTCGCCGAAAGTCCAAGGGTTCCTGCTTAAAGCTAATCTGAGCAGGGTAAGCCGGCCCCTAAGCCGAGGCCGAAAGGCGTAGGCGATGGGAACTAGGTTAATATTCCTAGGCCAGGAGGATGTGACGGATCACAGGTGTAGTTCAATCTTATCGGATTGATTGGGCTGCTGAGTGGTTCCTGGAAATAGCCCTCCATCAGACCGTACCCTAAACCGACACAGGTGGACTGGTAGAGCATACCAAGGCGCTTGAGAGAACGATGTTGAAGGAACTCGGCAAAATACCTCCGTAAGTTCGCGAGAAGGAGGCCCGGTTCCTAGGCAACTAGGGGCTGGGGGCACAAACCAGGGGGTGGCGACTGTTTATTAAAAACACAGGGCTCTGCGAAGTCGCAAGACGACGTATAGGGTCTGACGCCTGCCCGGTGCCTGAAGGTTAAAAGGAGAGGTGAGAGCCTTGAATTGAAGCCCAGGTAAACGGCGGCCGTAACTATAACGGTCCTAAGGTAGCGAAATTCCTTGTCGGGTAAGTTCCGACCTGCACGAATGGCGTAACGACTTCCCCGCTGTCTCCAACATCGACTCAGCGAAATTGAATTGCCTGTCAAGATGCAGGCTTCCCGCGGTTAGACGGAAAGACCCCGTGCACCTTTACTACAGCTTCGCACTGGCATCAGGATTGTGATGTGCAGGATAGGTGGTGGGCTTTGAAGCAGGAACGCAAGTCCCTGTGGAGCCACCCTTGAGATACCACCCTTCGCACTCTTGATGTCTAACCGCGGTCCGTTATCCGGATCCGGGACCCTGCGTGGCGGGTAGTTTGACTGGGGCGGTCGCCTCCTAAAGCGTAACGGAGGCGCGCGAAGGTTGGCTCAGAGCGGTCGGAAATCGCTCGTTGAGTGCAATGGCAGAAGCCAGCCTGACTGCAAGACTGACAAGTCGAGCAGAGTCGAAAGACGGCCATAGTGATCCGGTGGTCCCGAGTGGAAGGGCCATCGCTCAACGGATAAAAGGTACGCCGGGGATAACAGGCTGATACTGCCCAAGAGTCCATATCGACGGCAGTGTTTGGCACCTCGATGTCGGCTCATCTCATCCTGGGGCTGGAGCAGGTCCCAAGGGTACGGCTGTTCGCCGTTTAAAGAGGTACGTGAGCTGGGTTTAGAACGTCGTGAGACAGTTCGGTCCCTATCTGCCGTGGGTGTAGGAGACTTGAGAGGAGTTGCCCCTAGTACGAGAGGACCGGGGTGAACGATCCACTGGTGGACCAGTTGTCGTGCCAACGGCAGTGCTGGGTAGCTATGATCGGACAGGATAACCGCTGAAGGCATCTAAGCGGGAAGCCCCCCTCAAAACAAGGTCTCCCTGAGGGCCGTGGAAGACCACCACGTCAATAGGCCGGAGATGTAAGCGCAGTAATGCGTTCAGTTGACCGGTACTAATCGCCCGATAGGCTTGATTTGATCCAGTAATGGAAAGACACCCACCGCCTCAAGGAGAGACGGTAGGCGAACAAATAAGCCAAAAACATACACACCTTGAGTTGGACAGCTCAGATGCGGGAACGCGCATTCGTAAACGAATACGCTGCCTCCCGCGCGTCGCTTTTGCTGCGCAAACAGCGACGGTGTTGATTGACATAACAACCGAGTGGCAACGCGCATTTGCAAGCAAATACGCTGCCTGCCACCCGTCGCGTTTGCTCCGCAAAACGCGACGTGGGCTTTTCCTCGGTTTGGTGGTCATAGCGCAAGTGAAACACCCGGTCCCATCCCGAACCCGGAAGTTAAGCACTGCCGCGCCAATGGTACTTGGGCTTAAGCCCCGGGAGAGTAGGTCACCGCCAAACCTAGTAAAAGCCCACATCCTCTCTAACACGATGAAAAAACACCTGGCGCGGGGTGGAGCAGTCCGGTAGCTCGTCAGGCTCATAACCTGAAGGTCAGAGGTTCAAATCCTCTCCCCGCAACCAACTCCCAGCAGCCCGTTCGATCTACAAACAGTCCACTGGACTGTTTGCTTAACGATCAAACCTCGTCAGGCTCATAACCTGAAGGTCGCAGGTTCAAATCCTGCTCCCGCAACCAGCGTCAGAAAATCTCAGTACAGCCCATTCAGACTACAATTGATCCACTGGATCAATTGCTTAACGTCTTCACCTAGTCAGGCTCATAACCTGAAGGTCAGAGGTTCAAGTCCTCTCCCCGCAACCAACGCTTCGTAAGCGGTGCATCTGACCCCCTAAATCACCCCTGATCATGCCATGGATCGACGTTTATAATGCCTAAAAAGGATACAGGCATCATGAACTCTCAAGCTTTAGGTGAGCCCGCAATTGATCAGAAAATACAAGACATCTTCCATGCTTTTGGCTACTCAATCCCTATCGGGAAAGATGGTCGCCGTTTGTGGTCCACAAAGTTCAAACGCGCGATGGGTCAGAGAATGGTAAGCGTTGCATCTGGGGCCCTAAATAACATCTGACGCTTTCGACTTCATCATGAGATACTGCCGCGAAGCAGAGAAAAGGCGCTGCCATGGGGTTGGAAACCAGATCTTTCGAAGTATACGGCTTCAAAATCGAAGTGCATGCCGGTGGGCGTCGCGTTTGGCCACCCAGCTTCAAACGCTTCATAAACGTGTCCGTCGTCAGAGTTTTTGGAACCAGGAGCGGCGTAAACTAAGAGAGTGTTTGGCTCATCTGGTCGGTTTGATTATGCTGCGCGTTGGCTGTGATGCCAGCGTCGCGCTTTGAACGTCTTCTGTTTGATCCTTTCTCGTTGTTCCAGAATGGCTTGGTCACGCCCAAAGTAGACGTCGGCGGGTGTGACGTTGTTCAGGCTCTCGTGGTAGCGCTGGTGATTGTAGTGATCGACGAAGGCTTCGATTTGGGCTTCGAGATCGCCTGGTAGGAAGTAGTTTTCCAGCAAGATCCGGTTCTTCAAGGTTTGATGCCATCGTTCGATTTTACCTTGTGTCTGAGGGTGATATGGCGCACCGCGTGAGTGCTTCATGCCTTTGTCTCGCAGCCATTCAGCGAGGTCACCAGAGACATAGCTGGACCCATTATCGCTCAGCAGGCGCGGTTTGTGGACGACATGGACCTGATCACAGCCAGATGCCTGCAAGGCCAAATTGAGGGTGTCTGTCACATCCTCAGCCCGCATGTTCGTGCAGAGCTTCCACGAGATGATGTAGCGGCTGTAATCGTCCAGGATCGTGCTGAGATAAAACCAGCCCCACCCCAGAACCTTGAGATAGGTAAAGTCGGTCTGCCAAAGCTGGTTGATGGCCGTTGTCTTATGCTCGAACTCATTTGCGGCTTTCAGCACGATGAACGCAGGGCTGGTGATCAGGTCATGTGCCTTGAGCGTGCGATACACTGTGGATTCCGATACAAAGTACCGTTCTTGGTCTGTGAACGTCACCGCCAACTCGCGGGGTGACAGCTCTGTTTCCTTCAAGGCGAAGCTGACGACCTTGCGCTTCACCTCGTCAGGAACGCGGTTCCAGACATGCTTTGGCTTGGGAGACCGATCCTCAAGGCCAGCCTCTCCGCGCTGCAGGTATCGGTCGTACCATCGGTAGAATGTGGTGCGAGGGATACCCAGTTTGGCCAATGTACGACGTGCTGACAGATGGCTTTCTTCAATCAACCGAATGATCTCCAACTTCTCAGATGCAGAGTATCTCATTCGTGGTCGTCCCCATTGCCGGTCATGCTTTTTTTGAGCAAGCGCAGTTCGAGAGTTTGTTCCGCAACAACCTCTTTCAGATCGCGAGCTTCGCGCCGCAGGTCCTTGACCTCGTCGGTTGTCGCTGCACGTGCTGTGTCACCGGCAAGCCGCTTCTTCCCGGCTTCCATGAAGTCCTTCGACCATTTGTAGTAAACACCTTGGGAAATCCCCTCACGGCGGCACAGCTCTGCAATGCTGTCTTCTCCGCGAAGGCCATCCAGAACGATCCGGATCTTCTCTTCGGCTGAGTACTGTTTGCGTGTCGCCCGCTTGATGTCTTTGACGATCTTCTCGCCGGGGCTCCTATTTGTCTTTCTCATCGTCCACTCCTCAGTGGTTACGATGAGCCAAGAACACTCTCTTATCAAATACCGCTATTTGGACCCAAAGGCGCTGACGTCAGACACTTATCAGGCATGGTTTCCTGATGAAGACACCGAAGAACTGATTTGGCAGGGTGAGACTTATCACGGTGTTTGTGTTACAGACCTATCCCCCCAGAATGGTTTTGACGAAACTGCCAAAATGCTCAATTTGGCGATTGAGAACTGCCCTGATATCAACGGTGTTAGTGCAGTACGTTTCGGCCTGGTTGCTATGTTCCTGGCGGCTTGCAGGCACTATCGGTTGCCAATTCCTCCCCATTTTTGGTTCATCGATAGTTAGCTAAGGCGATCTCCCTGATGTCTTAAACGGGTATCCACTTAGAAAATGAGGTACGAGAAAGAGCGCCCAAAACGGAATGTACCAAGGAAGCTGTTTCCATATTGGCGCGTAGCGCCAATATAGGCCTCAGATGCCTTTGCCGGAAGACGTAAATTAGGGGGTTAGATGCAACGCTTACAGAGAATGAGATCCGGCGAGCTATCAATCGGGGAGGTGCAAAAGACCTGCCAGGTTTCGAACAAGACGGCCTACAGTTGGCGGAAAGGCAGCTCTCGAAAATCATCTCCCAAGCAACAAAAGACCCCGAAACCAGCCCCGACGTTTGCGGAAATCAAAGTCCAACGTGATGAGCCGCTCGCGCAACCTCCGACACCACGGATTGTTTTCAGGCGCGCAGGCTGCGAAGTTCTACTGCCGCCGAATTTTCCAATCGATCAATCGCCGTCTAAAAAACTTAGAGTTTAGCTCGAAAATGAACGGTAGTTGAAGAGTTGTAGGCATGACGAATTGGTATACAGCAGACACCCACTTTAGGTATGAGAACGTTATTAGGTTTTGCGACCGCCCATTCAAGTCGTCCGCTCATATGGACGGTGTTATGCTTGACAACATGTGGAATGTCGTAAAGCCTGAGGACGATCTCTGGATCATCGGAGATTTTGTTTTCGGTGTGCCAGCGAAAGATCCAGTGTATCTACAACAGATCTTTGGCCAGTTGCCCGGCGCGCGCAAACACCTGATCGTCGGCAATCATGACAGCGACCTTACCCAGTCATTGGATTGGTCCTCGGTATCACTACTGGCAGAGGTGGCTGACGGGCCCAAGAACCAGCGCAACACGCTGTGCCACTACCCAATGATTACGTGGAATCATGCGAGACAAGACGCTCTGCAATTGTTTGGGTACGTTCACAACAATTGGCGTGGCTCGCGCAACTCCGTCAATGTAGGCGTCGATGTTTGGGATTTCATGCCGTTGACACACGATGACGTAGCGCGACGTGCGTAAACTGCCAGTCAACAAGCGCTGGTCAGATGTCGAACACCGGAGAAAAATTGAGTGAATGCAGCCGTTCGGAGTTGGTGATGTGAATAAGCGCGAAGCGGAGATAGTGTTGGAAAAGTCTGTTGATTGGTTGGTCTGGCGCTGATTCACTCGTTTTGAGAGTGGAGGACTTAGCGATGATGGGACCGAGGCAGTTGGCGCAGGGTGCGCTGTTTTACGAGTTCTCGATTGACGAGTTTGTTCCTGCCGATCACTCGCTACGCGGCATTGATCGTTTCCTTGACCTGTCGGACGTTCGACCGCTTCTGGCGCCGTCGAATAGCTCGCATGGTCGTCCTTCAATTGACCCTGAGTTGATGATGAGCGGGGCTTAGAAGTTGCCCAGCGATGCTTCCGACAGGATAAGCTTGTCCAGCGTCAGGTCTGATACCGCACGCCTTAGCCGCTCATCTTCCTTCTGAAACCGCTTTAGTTCGTTCAATTGATCTACACCCATTCCACCATACTGCTTGCGCCAGCGGTAATACGTTTTTGCTATAACCCCAATCTGTCTGATTGTATCCAGACGAGGCATGCCTTGCTCCATCAGAACTTCAACCTGCCGCAACTTCGAGACAATCTCTTGCGGCTTCGGTCTTCTGCTCGCCATTTCTGATCCTCCGTTTCATAATCTTAACGGTGGGCCCATTCAGATGGGGAGGCCCAATTGTAGATGTTTCGTCGTGACCAAAGTTCGAGGCAGCAAGTGTCCGAAATTTGCGCAATTTGCCTCTTGGAAACCACTGCGTTCTGTCCTAAGTAAAGCCACGGAATAAAGCGTGCGATTCGTCGTGCGCTTTATTTTGTTTCGTCCAAGACGGTGGGTGGTGTCATCTGATCCCTTAATTCCCTGCCTGAGACGGGTAAGACCAAAGAATTTCGAGGGTCCCGCCCTCGGGCGAGTTTTGGCCATTCCCGTAACAACGGACCTGAACGCCGGGGTTTCGACCGCGGCAAATATGAGCCGGGGTGAGATATCGCCCCTAACCTGGAGAGAACTGTGGATAGAGCCCAGAAAGAGAAAGTGGTCGAGGAACTCGGCCAGATCTTCGAAAGCTCTGGCGTCGTGGTGGTTTCGCACTACGCCGGTCTGACAGTTGCCGAGATGCAGGACCTGCGCGCGCGTGCACGCGAAGCGGGTGGGTCTGTGCGTGTTGCCAAGAACAGGCTCGCCAAAATCGCCCTTGAGGGTAAGCCGTGTGCAAGCATGGCCGACCTG
Source organism: Rhodobacteraceae bacterium KLH11 (assembly GCA_000158135.1). Classification (GTDB taxonomy): domain Bacteria; phylum Pseudomonadota; class Alphaproteobacteria; order Rhodobacterales; family Rhodobacteraceae; genus Ruegeria. Next base: position 498,309 of record DS999531.1, on the reverse strand, counting down.
CTGACAGGGATGACCGTTCTGACCTATTCCGAGGACCCTGTGGCAGCAGCCAAAGTGGCCGAGGGCTTTGCCAAGGATAACGACAAGTTCGAAATTCTTGGCGGTGCAATGGGCGAGAACGCTCTGGACCGGGCTGGTGTTGCAGCCGTGTCGAAAATGCCGTCTCGCGAGGAGCTTATTGCTACCATCGCTGGCATGCTTGGCGCACCTGCAAGCAACATCGCCGGTGCAATTGGCGCACCTGCAAGCAACATCGCAAGCATCCTTTCCACCATCGAAGAGAAGGCGGAAGCTGCGTAAGCGGTTGGCACTGAATGATCTGCGTAGGGTAAATACCCTGACGTTGGAACACACACTGTAAACGGAAAGAGCTGATAAAATGGCTGATCTGAAAGCACTCGCAGAAAGCATCGTGGGTCTGACCCTGCTGGAAGCACAAGAACTGAAAACCATCCTCAAAGACGAATATGGCATCGAGCCCGCAGCAGGCGGCGCAGTTGTCATGGCAGCCGGTGGCGACGCCGGTGGCGCAGCTGAGGAAGAGAAAACCGAATTCGACGTCGTTCTGAAGAACGCCGGCGCTTCGAAAATCAACGTGATCAAAGAAGTTCGCGGCATCACCGGTCTGGGCCTGAAAGAAGCCAAGGAACTGGTTGAAGCTGGCGGCAAGATCAAAGAAGGCGTTGACAAGGCGGAAGCCGAAGAAGTCAAAGCCAAGCTGGAAGCAGCTGGTGCCGAGGTCGAACTGGCCTAAGCCATTCGACAGGTGCATCGCTGATGTGCCGAAAAATTTGGCTGGGTTCGGAGAAGTCCGGGCCCAGCCGAACCTGTCTTAGAAAGGGCCTCATCGTCTGGGGCGTTTTCTAAGACACGGTTTTCGGATCGGGAGGCCGCCTTCGGGACGGTGGCCATGAATTGATCCGGGCGTGTTATCTCGATTGTGCAAGATGCCGGGGCCCGACGGTGTCTTTGCCCGCTGAGAACATCGAAAGGTGACATCTGACATGGCTCAAACGTTCCTTGGCCAGAAACGTCTTCGTAAATATTACGGCAAAATCCGCGAAGTGCTGGAGATGCCGAACCTCATTGAGGTCCAGAAATCTTCTTATGATCTTTTCCTGCGCTCCGGCGATGCAGAACAACCCGCTGACGGCGAAGGCATCAAAGGTGTGTTCCAGTCGGTTTTCCCGATCAAGGATTTCAACGAAACCTCCGTTCTGGAGTTCGTGAAATACGATCTGGAAAAACCGAAATACGACGTTGAAGAGTGTATGCAGCGCGACATGACCTATAGCGCGCCGCTGAAGGTCACTCTGCGTCTGATCGTATTTGATGTCGATGAAGATACCGGTGCGAAATCGGTTAAAGACATCAAGGAACAAGACGTATTCATGGGCGATATGCCCCTGATGACGCCCAATGGCACCTTTGTTGTGAATGGTACTGAACGTGTGATCGTCAGCCAGATGCACCGCTCGCCCGGTGTGTTCTTTGATCACGACAAGGGCAAAACCCATTCCTCGGGCAAGTTGCTGTTTGCCTGCCGCATCATCCCGTATCGCGGCAGCTGGCTGGACTTTGAGTTCGACGCCAAGGACATCGTGTTCGCCCGGATCGACCGTCGCCGCAAGCTGCCTGTGACGACCCTGCTGTATGCGCTGGGTCTGGATCAGGAAGCGATCATGGATGCGTATTACAACACCGTGTCCTACAAGCTGGACAAGAAGAAAGGCTGGGTCACACCTTTCTTCCCCGAGCGTGTACGCGGTACCCGTCCGACCTATGATTTGATCGATGCGAAATCTGGTGAAGTGATCGCTGAGGCGGGCAAGAAAGTTACGCCGCGCGCGGTCAAAAAGCTGATCGACGAAGGCAACGTCACGGATCTGCTGGTTCCGTTTGATAACATCGTCGGCAAGTATGTCGCCAAGGACATCATCAACGAAGAAACCGGTGCGATCTATGTCGAGGCCGGTGATGAGTTGACGCTGGAATACGACAAGGACGGCGATTTGATCGGCGGCACCGCGAAAGAGCTGATCGACGCGGGCATCACCGACATTCCGGTTCTGGACATCGACAACGTCAATGTCGGCCCCTACATGCGCAACACCATGGCGCAGGACAAGAACATGAGCCGCGAAACCGCGCTTATGGATATCTACCGCGTCATGCGTCCGGGTGAGCCGCCCACCGTCGAGGCGGCGTCGGCCCTGTTCGACACGCTGTTCTTCGACAGCGAGCGCTATGACCTGTCTGCCGTTGGCCGCGTGAAGATGAACATGCGTCTGGCGCTGGACAAGCCCGACACCCAGCGCACGCTGGACCGCGAGGACATCGTGGCCTGCATCAAGGCTCTGGTCGAGCTGCGCGACGGCAAAGGCGATGTGGACGATATCGACCACCTCGGCAACCGTCGTGTGCGTTCGGTCGGCGAGTTGATGGAAAACCAGTACCGCGTTGGCCTGCTGCGCATGGAGCGCGCGATCAAAGAGCGTATGTCGTCGGTCGAGATCGACACCGTCATGCCGCAGGATCTGATCAACGCGAAACCGGCTGCGGCTGCCGTTCGTGAATTCTTTGGCTCGTCGCAGCTGTCGCAGTTCATGGACCAGACCAACCCGCTGTCGGAGGTTACCCACAAACGCCGCCTCTCGGCGCTTGGCCCCGGTGGTCTGACGCGCGAGCGTGCGGGCTTTGAGGTGCGCGACGTACACCCGACCCACTATGGCCGGATGTGCCCGATTGAAACGCCGGAAGGTCCGAACATCGGTCTGATCAACTCGCTGGCCACCTTCGCCCGCGTGAACAAGTATGGCTTCATCGAAACACCTTACCGTGTCGTCAAAGACGCTGAGGTGACCGATGAGGTTCACTACATGTCCGCGACCGAAGAAATGCGTCACACCGTGGCGCAGGCGAACGCGACCTTGGACGCTGATGGCAAGTTCATCAACGATCTGGTTTCAACCCGTCAGGCTGGTGACTACACTCTGGCTCCGCGCGAGAATGTGGACCTGATCGACGTAAGCCCAAAACAGCTGGTTTCTGTTGCTGCATCGCTGATCCCGTTCCTTGAAAATGACGACGCCAACCGCGCTCTGATGGGTTCGAACATGCAACGTCAGGCGGTTCCGCTGCTGCGCGCCGAAGCGCCGCTGGTCGGTACTGGCATCGAGGAAAAGGTTGCGATCGACTCGGGCGCTGCGATCCAGGCGAAACGCGCCGGTATCATCGACCAGGTCGATGCCCAGCGTATCGTTATCCGCGCCACCGAGGATCTGGAACTGGGCGACGCTGGCGTTGACATCTATCGTCTGCGCAAGTTCCAGCGTTCGAACCAGAACACCTGCATCAACCAGCGTCCGCTGATCAAGGTGGGTGACACCGTCCAGAAGGGCGAAGTCATTGCCGATGGTCCGTCGACCGATATGGGTGAACTGGCCCTTGGTAAGAACGTGGTCGTCGCGTTCATGCCGTGGAACGGTTACAACTACGAAGACTCGATCCTGATCTCGGAACGTATCGCGCGTGACGACGTCTTTACCTCGGTCCATATCGAGGAGTTTGAAGTCGCCGCCCGTGACACCAAGCTGGGCCCGGAAGAGATCACCCGCGACATCCCGAATGTCGGTGAAGAAGCGCTGCGCAACCTCGACGAGGCGGGCATCGTTTACATCGGTGCGGATGTTGAGCCGGGCGATATTCTGGTCGGCAAGATCACTCCGAAGGGCGAAAGCCCGATGACCCCGGAAGAAAAGCTGCTGCGCGCCATCTTTGGTGAAAAAGCATCTGACGTGCGCGACACCTCGCTGCGCGTGAAGCCGGGCGATTACGGTACGGTCGTTGAAGTCCGCGTCTTCAACCGTCACGGCGTCGAGAAAGACGAACGTGCGCTGCAGATCGAGCGTGAGGAAGTCGAACGTCTGGCCCGTGACCGGGACGACGAGCTGGCGATCCTTGACCGCAACATCTATGCGCGTCTGCAAGGCCTGATCCTGGGTAAAACCGCTGTCAAAGGCCCGAAAGGCGTCAAGGCAGGGTCGGTGATCACCGAGGAGCTGCTGGAAACCCTGACCCGTGGTCAGTGGTGGCAGCTGGCGCTGGAAGGTGAGCAGGACGCACAGATCGTTGAGGCTCTGAACGAGCAGTACGAAGTGCAAAAGCGTGCTCTGGACGCCCGTTTCGAGGACAAAGTCGAGAAGGTCCGCCGTGGCGACGACCTGCCGCCGGGTGTGATGAAGATGGTCAAAGTCTTCATCGCCGTGAAGCGCAAGCTGCAGCCGGGCGACAAGATGGCTGGTCGTCACGGGAACAAGGGTGTGATCTCCAAGGTTGTTCCGATGGAAGACATGCCGTTTCTGGCCGATGGTACGCCGGTTGACTTCTGTCTGAACCCGCTGGGTGTGCCGTCGCGTATGAACGTTGGTCAGATCCTTGAAACCCACATGGGTTGGGCCGCACGCGGTCTGGGTCTGAACATCGACGACGCTCTGGGTGAATACCGCCGGTCCGGCGATCTGACCCCGGTACGCGAAGCGATGAAGCTGGCCTATGGCGAGAATGTCTATGAAGAAGGCGTTGCCGGCATGGACGAGGACCACCTGATCGAGGCTGCGGGCAACGTGACCCGCGGTGTTCCGATTGCAACCCCGGTCTTTGACGGTGCCAAAGAGGCTGACGTCAACGACGCGCTGGTGCGTGCGGGCTTCTCGGAAAGCGGCCAGTCGGTTCTGTTTGACGGTCGCACCGGTGAGCAATTTGCACGTCCGGTGACCGTGGGCATCAAGTACCTGCTGAAACTGCACCACCTTGTGGACGACAAGATCCACGCGCGTTCGACTGGGCCGTACAGCCTGGTTACCCAGCAGCCGCTGGGTGGTAAAGCGCAGTTCGGTGGTCAGCGCTTTGGTGAGATGGAAGTCTGGGCCTTGGAAGCTTACGGCGCCGCCTACACCCTGCAGGAGATGCTCACCGTGAAATCGGATGACGTCGCCGGCCGGACCAAAGTGTACGAGTCGATCGTCAAGGGTGAGGATAACTTTGAAGCGGGCGTACCGGAATCGTTCAACGTTCTGGTTAAAGAAGTCCGTGGCCTCGGCCTGAATATGGAACTCCTGGATGCGGAGGTTGAGGAGTAAGGGCCTCGGCCCTTCCTCCCGTCCCCCCTTCCGCAAAATTTGAGGTATCAAAATGAACCAGGAAATCACCAACAACCCGTTCAACCCGCTGACACCGCCGAAAGTCTTTGACGAGATCAAGGTTTCGCTGGCCAGCCCTGAACGGATCCTGTCTTGGTCCTATGGTGAGATCAAGAAACCCGAAACCATCAACTACCGGACGTTCAAGCCCGAGCGTGACGGACTGTTCTGCGCGCGTATCTTTGGCCCGATCAAAGATTACGAATGTCTGTGCGGCAAGTATAAGCGGATGAAATATCGCGGCGTTGTCTGCGAGAAATGCGGTGTGGAAGTCACCCTGCAGAAAGTTCGCCGTGAGCGTATGGGCCACATCGAACTGGCCGCGCCCGTCGCGCATATCTGGTTCCTGAAATCGCTGCCGTCCCGCATCGGTCTGATGCTGGACATGACACTGCGTGATCTGGAACGCGTTCTGTACTTTGAAAACTATGTCGTTATCGAGCCCGGTCTGACCGACCTGACCTACGGCCAGATGCTGACCGAAGAAGAGTACATGGACGCACAGGATGCCTATGGCATGGATGCGTTCACCGCGAATATCGGTGCCGAAGCCATCCGTGAGATGCTGGCCCAGATCGATCTGGAAGCCGAAGCCGAGCAGCTGCGCGCTGATCTGGCCGAAGCAACCGGCGAGTTGAAGCCCAAGAAAATCATCAAGCGTCTGAAGGTTGTTGAATCCTTCCTCGAGTCGGGCAACCGGCCCGAGTGGATGGTGATGACCGTGATCCCGGTCATTCCGCCGGAACTGCGTCCGCTGGTTCCGCTGGATGGTGGCCGTTTCGCGACCTCGGATCTGAACGATCTGTATCGCCGCGTCATCAACCGGAACAACCGTCTGAAGCGTCTGATCGAGCTGCGCGCACCTGACATCATCGTCCGCAACGAAAAGCGGATGCTGCAGGAATCCGTGGATGCTCTGTTCGACAACGGCCGTCGTGGTCGCGTGATCACGGGTGCCAACAAGCGTCCGCTGAAATCACTGTCAGACATGCTGAAAGGGAAACAGGGCCGCTTCCGTCAGAACCTTCTGGGTAAGCGCGTCGACTTCTCGGGCCGTTCGGTCATTGTGACCGGTCCGGAGCTGAAGCTGCACCAGTGTGGTCTGCCCAAGAAGATGGCGCTGGAGCTGTTCAAGCCGTTCATCTACTCGCGCCTTGAAGCCAAGGGTCTGTCTTCGACTGTGAAGCAGGCGAAGAAACTGGTCGAGAAAGAGCGCCCCGAAGTGTGGGATATCCTCGACGAGGTGATCCGCGAACACCCTGTCATGCTGAACCGTGCACCAACGCTGCACCGTCTTGGCATTCAGGCGTTCGAGCCGGTTCTGATCGAAGGTAAAGCGATCCAGCTGCACCCGCTGGTCTGTTCGGCCTTTAACGCCGACTTCGACGGTGACCAGATGGCCGTTCACGTCCCGCTGAGCCTTGAGGCACAGCTGGAAGCCCGTGTTCTGATGATGTCGACGAACAACGTTCTGTCGCCTGCAAACGGCGCGCCCATTATCGTCCCATCGCAGGATATGATCCTGGGTCTCTACTATGTGACCCTGGAACGCGAAGGCATGCCGGGCGAAGGCAAGGTCTTTGGGTCTATCGAAGAAGTTCAGCACGCGCTGGACGCCGGTGAGGTGCATCTGCACACCAAAATCACCGCGCGGATCACGCAGATCGACGACGAAGGCAACGAAGTTCAGAAGCGTTACGAGACCACTCCGGGCCGTCTGCGTCTGGGTGCCTTGCTGCCGATGAACAACAAGGCGCCGTTCGAGCTGGTCAACCGTCTGCTGCGGAAGAAAGAAGTGCAGCAGGTGATCGACACCGTCTACCGGTATTGCGGTCAGAAAGAGTCGGTCATCTTCTGTGACCAGATCATGTCGATGGGCTTCAAAGAGGCGTTCAAGGCAGGCATTTCGTTCGGTAAGGACGATATGGTCATCCCGGGTGACAAATGGGGCATCGTCGATGACACCCGTGGTCAGGTGAAGGACTTTGAACAGCAGTACATGGATGGCCTGATCACTCAGGGTGAAAAGTACAACAAAGTTGTCGATGCCTGGTCGAAATGTAACGACCGCGTCACCGAGGCGATGATGAGCACCATCTCGGACGTTGCCAAAGCCGAAGACGGGTCGGATCAGGAACCGAACTCGGTCTATATGATGGCCCACTCGGGTGCGCGTGGCTCGGTCACTCAGATGAAACAGCTGGGCGGGATGCGTGGTCTGATGGCCAAGCCGAACGGCGACATCATCGAGACGCCGATCATCTCGAACTTCAAGGAAGGTCTGACCGTTCTTGAATACTTCAACTCGACCCACGGTGCCCGTAAGGGTCTGTCGGATACCGCGCTGAAGACGGCGAACTCGGGTTACCTGACCCGTCGTCTGGTGGACGTCGCGCAGGACTGCATCGTTCGCGAGATCGACTGTGGTACCGAGCGTGCGATCACTGCCGAAGCCGCCGTCAACGACGGTGAAGTTGTTGCCTCGCTGGCCGAACGTGTGCTGGGCCGTGTCTCTGCCGATGACGTTCTGCGTCCGGGTACGGATGAGGTTCTGGTCGCCGCCGGTCAGCTGATCGACGAACGTATGGCTGACACGATTGATGAGGCTGGTGTTGCGTCGATGCGCATCCGTTCGCCTCTGACCTGTGAGTCGGAAGAGGGCGTCTGCGCCACCTGCTACGGCCGTGACCTTGCGCGCGGTACCATGGTGAACACGGGTGAAGCTGTCGGCATCATCGCCGCCCAGTCCATCGGTGAACCCGGTACGCAGCTGACGATGCGGACTTTCCACATCGGCGGTGTTGCCCAAGGTGGTCAGCAGTCGTTCCAGGAAGCCAGCCAGGACGGTGTTGTTTCCTTCGAGAACCCGCAGATTCTGGTCAATGCCGCAGGCGAAAGCCTGGTCATGGGCCGGAACATGAAGCTGGTGATCAAGGACGAGCACGGCGAAGAGCGTGCCAGCCACAAGCTGGGCTATGGCTCCAAGCTGTTCGTCAAGGACGGCACCAAGGTGGCCCGTGGCGACAAGCTGTTCGAATGGGATCCCTACACCCTGCCGATCATCGCCGAGAAAGCCGGTACCGCGAAATATGTTGACCTTGTTTCGGGCCTCGCTGTCCGGGATGAGACCGACGATGCAACCGGCATGACCCAGAAGATCGTGATCGACTGGCGCGCTGCCCCCAAAGGCAGCGACCTCAAGCCCGAGATCATTCTGGTCGGCGAAGATGGCGAGCCGGTCCGCAACGATGCGGGCAACCCGGTTCACTATCCGATGTCGGTGGACGCGATCCTGTCGGTCGAAGATGGCCAAACCATCGAAGCTGGTGACGTTGTCGCGCGTATCCCGCGTGAAGGCGCCAAGACCAAGGACATCACCGGCGGTCTGCCGCGTGTGGCCGAACTGTTCGAAGCCCGCCGTCCGAAAGATCACGCGATCATCGCAGAAGCTGATGGTTACGTGCGCTTTGGCCGCGACTACAAGAACAAGCGCCGCATCAGCATCGAACCGGCGGACGAGTCCATGGAGACCATCGAATACATGGTGCCCAAGGGCAAGCACATCCCGGTCGCCGAAGGGGACTTCATCCAGAAGGGTGAATACCTGATGGACGGTAACCCGGCTCCGCATGACATCCTGTCCATCATGGGTGTCGAAGCGTTGGCGGATTACATGATCGACGAGGTGCAGGACGTCTATCGCTTGCAGGGCGTGAAGATCAACGACAAGCACATCGAGGTCATCGTGCGCCAGATGCTGCAGAAGTGGGAGATCCTGGATTCAGGCGACACCACCCTGCTGAAAGGCGAACATGTCGACAAGCAGGAGTTCGACGCAGCCAACGAGAAGACCCTCGACCGTGGCGGTCGTCCGGCTCAGGGCGAACCGATCCTGCTGGGGATCACCAAAGCCTCGCTGCAGACGCGCTCGTTCATCTCGGCGGCCTCGTTCCAGGAAACCACCCGCGTGCTGACCGAGGCTTCGGTTCAGGGCAAGAAGGACAAGCTGGTTGGCCTGAAAGAGAACGTCATCGTCGGTCGCCTGATCCCCGCCGGTACCGGTGGAGCCACTCAGGCTGTGCGTCAGGTCGCCCAATCGCGCGACAACGTCGTCATTGAGGCGCGCCGGGAAGAGGCCGAAGCCGCCGCTGCCCTGGCTGCCCCAACCTTCGACGACGACATGGTCGGTGATGAGCTGGACGTTCTGGTGGAAACACCAGAAAGCCGCGAGTAAATAGCTCCTCATACCCAAGAATTAGGCCTCGCAACTGCGAGGCCTTTTTTTATGTGGATGATTGCCGGTAGATTTGTGCTCTGACTGTTTCTGGGCTCTAAAGCGATTTGCATTTGATCTGCCTCGAACTGTGATTCACACGAGACCGATTAAACCCCACGCGCAGATGTGTCGCTGACCCACCCAGACGCAGGAGATGGCATTTCGGTGGACATTACGGGCCACCTGTCAGCCATCCTTGGCGAGCGTGTCGAACCTTTGGGGGGATTAATGGTAGCGGAGGAGGGACTTGAACCCCCGACACGCGGATTATGATTCCGCTGCTCTAACCAACTGAGCTACTCCGCCATAGGTGTCAGGCGATTTAAGCGAGGGGTTGGGGAGGGTCAAGAGGGAAAAGTGTACCTTTCTGGATTCTTTGAACGTTCTTTTCAGGGTTTCGTCTCTGCCGTCTGGGCCGGATCAGTGCTGGCAATGCGACGGATGAAATCAGAGCAGGCTTCGGGTGCCGTGATCAGGATCATATGCCCGCGATCTTCCAGAACTTCTGATGACAGGCCAAATTGCATCATCGTTGTCCCGTGTTCGCTTGCTGACAGGATGGGGTCTTTTGCGCCGAACAGGATGCCTCCGTGCACATGCAGGTCCTTGTACCGCTTACACAGCGCAGGCAGGCTCGTTTCGACTCCGATCACGTCTTGTGATGCGGTGATGAAAGCCGAAGGGCGTAGCCCGAGGGCGCCGCCGGCGCGGTCCAGAAAGTCCGCAGGGGCGGGTTCCGGGGTAAAGACATCACGCAAAACCAGAGGGGCGGTTTTGCGGGCCAGAGGGACGGCGATCGTGTGGCCGATCAGATTACGCAGCCACTCGGTGCGGATTTCGAGCGGTTTGAAGACGGCAGGTGTTTGCGGCATTTCCTGAGTGAGCGGTGCCAGCAATGCCAAGGCCCGCGTTTTGTCGGGGTAATCCAGTGCCATCGCCAAGGCAACTGCACCCCCCAGTGAGTGCCCGACCAGCAGGGCGTTTTGGACGCCCTTGATGTCAAGGAACTCATGGATCATCCGGGCTTGTTCAGGCAGCGCGGCCAGTTCTGCTGAATCGCGGGTGGAATAGCCGCAGCCCGGGCGGTCAACCGCGAGGACGTGAAAGTCTTTGGCAAGATCCTCTGTCAGCGCGTAGGTAAAATGCTGCAATTGACCGGAAAGCCCGTGGATCATGACGATGGTTGGGTTGACCGGGTGACCCTGTTCGACATAGTGAATACTGCCGCCATCTACTGGCACGATCCGGCCAAGCTGTGGCACGATATGCGCACCTTGTCGGGTAAGGCGGCGTGTCCACAAAGCCATGATCAACAGACAGGCTGCCAGCAGACCAACGATCGTCAGTAATACTGTCATCTGCTCTCTCCACCCTTTTCGGTGACGGTATGGTATTGTTCCAGCCCCGATTGTGCCATGCGTTTTCTGAACTCGGATACGGTACCCGGCCAGAGCGTGGTGTTGCGCCCTTGGGCGTCCTGATACCATGAGGTGCATCCTCCGGCCTGCCAGATGCTGTTGGCGTGGCGATCCTGCATTTCCCGGGTGAATTCTGCCTGTTTGGCGGTGTCGGCTTCCACGCTGCGAAGACCCTTTTGCTGCATGGCGGTCAGAACGCGCCCGATATGGCCGACCTGGGCCTCAATCATAAGAACGACGGAATTGTGGCCCAGCCCGGTATGTGGCCCCAGAAGCATGAAGAAGTTCGGAAATCCGGCAATTGCGGTACCCAGATTGGCCTCCATCCCGTCCGCCCAGGCCTGCCGGAGTGTGAGCCCCTCCGCGCCAGTGATACTCAGCCGTTCGACCATATCGGTGACGTGAAAGCCGGTGCCCCAGATCAGGATGTCGGCCTCAGCCCGGGTGCCATCGGTTGCGGTGATGTGGTGCGGATCAATCAAGGCCACACCATGGGGCACAACGCGGACATTGTGGCGCGCCAGTGCCGGATACCAGTCGTTTGAGCTGAGGATACGTTTGCAGCCGATGGCATAGTCAGGCGTCAGCGCCTGTTTCAAAGCCGGATCGGAAATCGCCTGATCCATCGTACGTTGCCACATCTTCATGGCAAAGGCGACGGCGCGGGGCTCGCCGCGGAAGACCCCGTGGCGGAATTCATAGAGCATATAAATCAGGTGACGGCGTATGCGGGGCAGGATGGGAAGATGATGATAGAGTTGCCGCACCCACGGGGCGATTGGCCCGTCGGGTCGTGGCAGGACATAGGGCGCGCTGCGTTGAAAGATAGTGACCTGCTGCGCCGTCTTTGCGATCTCGGGCACGAATTGCACAGCTGACGCGCCGGTTCCGATCACGGCAACCCGTTTGTCTTGCAATGCAGTGTTATGGTCCCATTCCGCCGAGTGAAAGCTGGGACCGGCGAAATCGCAGGCCCCGGGAATGTCAGGGCGGCGCGGAAGATGCAGTGCACCGATGGCAGAGACCAGAAACCGGGCTGACCAGCGCTGGCCATCCATCGTTTCAACCTGCCACTGCGCGCCGTCCCAGCGGGCTGATCTCAGCGCCTGATGGAACCGGCACAGCTTATACAGCCCTTCGGTGCGGGCGACGTTTTGCAGATAGGCCTGGATCTCGGCGCCACCGGCATAGGCGCGGCTCCAGTGCGGGTTCAGATGTGTGGCCATCGAGTAGAGATGCGAGGGGATATCGCAGGCCACACCGGGATAGGTGTTTTCACGCCACGTCCCGCCTATGTCACCGGCTTTTTCCAGGATAGTGATATCCGAAATGCCACGCTTGCGCGCCTCCAGCGCCATGGTCAGCCCGGAAAACCCCGCGCCGATGATAAGCATATCGGTGCTGTTTGACATTGTTGCGCCATCCCTGTCACACGGCCCAGTCCGGGCCTCTTACGGGTATGATATGAGGCTGGGCGAGGCTTTGAACAGATTGCCCTTTGGTCAACCCGGCGCGCTGAGGGTATCTGCCGATGGTCGGGGCAGGGTGTCGAGCAGTTGCATAACGCTCTCCCGGCAGGCGGGTCCGGCCCAGTCGGGGGGGTAGAAGGCCGGGGGCAGGTCTGGCTGCCGCAACACAACACGCCGCCACCGATGTACCAGCAATGTGCGCAGCGTTGCGCTTTGCAGCGGTGTGGGTGTCCAGCCATCGGGGCGGGATCGGGCGACACGCCGGGTAGCAGCCAGAAGCGTCTGACAGGATGCGCGCAGCTCTTGCGGGCAGAGCCGATCCTGAAGCCATGTGGGGGCTGTCTGTGGCGATATCGCAAGCACCAGCAACGCGCCCGCATGATCGGTTGGTGTGCCCGAGCCCAAAGCCACGTTGCGCCCTATGGGAATGTAATCATGGCTGAGCATGATATCCTCAAGCACCTGCGTGTTGCCATCTTCGGCGATCAGCAGGTGCCAGTGTTCAGCCATCACAGGGGTGCGGGCATAAATACGCGGCGTGACTGCCGCTGATTGCGCCCGCCCGAATTCGGTCAGAACATGCCTTGAGACACGGCCCATCCGGTCGCTCTCGATCCAGCCATCCTTGCGCAGGCGATGCAGGGCAACACGGATGGCTTCGGGTTTGATGCCTATCGGTTCGATAATCCGGGTCAGTGTCCCACCCGAAATCCGCGTGCCGGGGGCCTGCGCCATGTCGCCGAAAAGCGATACGATAACCGACCAGACCCGCTGATCATGTGGGTCCGTCAGGTCGGTCACCGCTGTTTCGTACCACGTGCTCTGGCTGGTCATGCAGGCAGGTTAACCCGTAGTGATCCATAAGAAAATCAAGATTTCTCAAGCGCGGTCAGCAGGCGTTCATTGTCAGCAGTTCATATTCGGCAACCGGCTCGTCATGTTGGTTGGTCAAGGTTACATGCCAGCGGACCTCGCCATAGTCGTCATTGCGCAATGTCTTCTGCTTGACGGTCAGACGCACCTTGATGCTGTCCCCGGCAACCACCGGTTTCATGAACCGCAGGCCATCCAGCCCGGTATTGGCCAGAACCGGCCCCTCGTTCGGCTCGACAAACAGGCCTGCCGCGAAGCTGAGCAACAGATAGCCATGCGCCACGCGGCCGGGAAAGAACGGGTTCCGTGCGGCAGCTTCGTCATCCATATGGGCATAGAAAGTGTCGCCGGTGAAAGCGGCGAAATGTTCGATATCTGCCAGCGTGATGAGGCGTGGGGCGGTGTGCAGGGTCTCGCCGATCTGCAGCTCTGCCAACCTGCGGGTGAAGGGGTGCGCGGGGGATTTGACCTCGGGCGCGCCGGGCATCCATTTCGAAGTGATCGCGCTCAGCATACGGGGAGAGCCCTGCAGGGCGGTGCGTTGCATATAGTGTTGCACGCCGCGCACGCCGCCCATCTCCTCGCCGCCGCCAGCCCGGCCCGGCCCGCCATGCACCAGATGCGGCAGCGGCGCGCCGTGGCCCGTCGATTCCGCCATCGAGTCGCGATCATTGATGTAAATCCGCCCGTTCAGGGCCGCCGACCCCATCACCACGTCGCGCGCAACACCGGGGTCATGCGTGATCAGGGATGTGACCAAAGATCCCCGACCGCGATTGACCAGCGTCACGGCGTGGTCGAGATCATGGTAGCCCATGATGGTCGAGATCGGGCCAAACGCTTCGGTATCATGGACGCGCTGCGCATGATCGGGATCGGCGCAATGAAACAGCATCGGGGGCACAAAAGCTCCGGCCTTGGGGCCTTGCAGGTCGAACGCGTCGGGGTTGCCGAACACCTGTTCTGCCTCTTGCCCGATCAGCGCGGCCTTTTCCAGCACATCAGCTTTCTGGCCGTTTGAGATCAGCGCCCCCATGCGCGTGGTTTCCTGCCGGGGGTCGCCGATGGTGATTTTGGACAGCCGCGCCGTCAGCGCATTGATCACCGCCTCGACCTGTGCCCCGGGGGCAATGATCCGGCGAATGGCGGTGCATTTCTGACCTGCCTTGGTGGTCATCTCACGGGCGACTTCCTTGACGAACAGATCGAATTCCGGCGTGCCCGGCACCGCATCCGGACCGAGGATCGAGGCGTTCAGGCTGTCCTGCTCGGCCACGAACCGAACCGAGTTCTGCAGGATCGCAGGTGTTTGTCGCAAGGTTAGTGCGGTATCGGCTGAGCCGGTGAAACTGACTACATCCTGACAGTTCAGGTGATCCAGCAGGCCCCCCAACCCGCCCGAGATCAGCTGTAATGCGCCGGGGGGCAGGATGTTGCTTTCAAGCATGATCCGAACTGCCAGTTCAGTGACATAACAGCTGTTGGTGGCCGGTTTCACGATGGCCGGAACGCCCGCCAGCAGCGCCGGGGCCAGTTTTTCCAGCATGCCCCAGACCGGGAAGTTGAAGGCGTTGATATGAAGAGCTGCACCCAGAAGAGGGGTGCAGATATGCTGCCCCTGAAACGTGCCATTGCGCGAAAGCTGTTCGCTGTCACCGTCCAGATAAACCTGCGCGTCCGGCATCTCGCGTCGCCCTTTCGAGGCGAAAACGAACATCGTGCCAATACCGCCATCTATGTCGATCAGGTGATCGCGCTGTGTGGCGCCGGTCTCGAAGCTCAGATCGTAGAGTGCTTGTTTATGTGACGAAAGTTCTTGTGCCAGCGCCTTGAGCATCCGGGCGCGGTCGTGGAACGTGCGTTTGCGCAAAGCGGGCCCGCCGGTGTTGCGCGCATAATCCAGCATGGCCGGAACGTCGAGCGCCGCGTTCCCGGCGGTCGCAAAAGGCGCACCGGTGATGGCAGAGGCGATGGTCCGCGCGCCCGCGCCCGGTGCAATCCACATGCCAGCGGCAAAACTGGAAACCTGATGCAAGGACATGGTGTTCTCCTGTTTGACTAAGCTGGGTTTGCTCGCAGCAATTTATTGACCAACCGTTCGGTTTATGCAAGAAATTTGTAGCAACTTATGAAAAGCGGGCAAGGCATGTCGGATACGATTATTTCGCGAAATATGGGTCAATGGGTGGAAATTACCCTCAACCGGCCCGACCGGCTGAACAGTTTCACGGAAGAGATGCACCATGCCCTGCGCGCCGCACTTGAGGCGGCGCGCGAGGGGGGCGCACGTGCGGTGCTGCTGACCGGGGCCGGGCGCGGGTTCTGCGCGGGGCAGGATCTGGGGGATCGCAATCCGGCAAAAATGGAAGGCCCGCCCGATCTGGGTCATACGGTGCGCACGTTTTATGCACCTTTGGTGCGCCTGATCCGGTCGCTGGAATTTCCTGTCATTTGTGCCGTGAACGGCGTTGCGGCGGGGGCGGGGGCGAACCTGGCTTTGGCCTGTGATGTGGTTCTGGCGGCGGATTCGGCGAAGTTCATCCAGTCGTTTTCCAAAGTTGGCCTGATCCCGGATACCGGTGGCAGCTGGCATCTGCCGCGGCTGCTGGGCGAAGCGCGGGCGAAAGGGCTGGCCCTGACCGGGCAGCCTTTGCCCGCCCAGCAGGCCGCCGATTGGGGGCTGATCTGGAAAGCGATCCCCGACGCTGATCTGATGACCGAGGCGCGTGCGCTGGCCGAACAGTTGGCCAACGGGCCGACGCTGGGTCTGGGTTTGACAAAACAGACGATTCAGGCGGCCGCCACGCATACTCTGAGTGACCATCTGGAGATTGAGGCCGACGCCATGAAAACCTGTGGCGAAAGCGCGGATTATGCTGAAGGTGTCACAGCGTTTCTTGAAAAACGCAGGCCGGTGTTCCGGGGGGAATGAGATGACGCCGAAAGAACGTGCGCAGAAAGCAGCTGCTGCCATGTGGGCGCGGGACAATGCCTCTCAATGGGCCGGGATGGAGCTGGTTGAGGTAGAGGAAGGGGCGGCAACACTTGCGCTGCAGGTGGCCGATCATCACTGCAACGGGCACGGCATCTGCCATGGCGGCGTGACATTCATGTTGGCTGACAGCGCTTTTGCCTTTGCCTGCAACAGCCGCAACCAGTCCACGGTCGCGCAGCACAATGTGATCAGTTTCATCGCACCCGCGCAATCCGGCGATCTGCTGACGGCCCGCGCGACCGAGCAAAGCCTGACGGGCCGCAGCGGTATCTATGACGTGACCGTAACCAACCAGACGGGCCAGAAGATCGCGGAATTCAGGGGCTTGTCCCGCGCGGTCAAAGGCCCGGTGTTTGACGAGACCTGAGGGAGGAGCTGCATGAAGGACCTTACTCCGAACAGGGCGGATCTCGACCCGATCGAGGTTGCCTCGATTGACGAAATTCGCAGCTTGCAACTGGACCGGCTCAGATGGTCGCTGCGCCACGCCTATGACAACGTGCCCATGTACCGGCAGCGGTTTGACGAGGCGGGGGTGCATCCGGATGATCTGCAGTCTTTAAGCGATCTGGCGCGGTTTCCGTTTACCCACAAGAATGACCTGCGCGAAAACTATCCCTTTGGCCTGTTTGCCGTCCCGCGCGAACAGATCATCCGTGTGCATGCCTCATCCGGGACAACCGGCAAGCCGACCGTTGTGGGGTATACGCAGGGCGATATCGACAACTGGGCTGATCTGGTGGCGCGATCCCTGCGGGCCAGCGGTTTGCGCCGGGGGGATATCGTGCATAACGCCTATGGCTATGGGCTGTTCACCGGCGGGCTGGGCGCGCATTACGGGATCGAACGTCTGGGGGCTACGGTCGTCCCGATGAGCGGCGGGCAGACCGCCAAACAGGTCGATCTGATCACGGATTTCAAGCCGGACGGGATCATGGTGACGCCGTCTTATATGCTGAATATTCTTGAACAGTATCATAAGGTTGGGCTCGACCCGCGCGAAAGCTCTCTGGCGGTTGGGGTCTTTGGTGCCGAGCCGTGGACGGATTCGATGCGGGCCGAGGTTGAACAGGCCTTCGACATGCATGCCGTCGACATTTACGGCCTGTCCGAGATCATGGGGCCGGGTGTTGCCAACGAATGTGTCGAAACCAAAGACGGGCCTGTGATCTGGGAGGATCATTTCTACCCCGAGATCATCGATCCCGAGACCGGCGAGGTCCTTCCTGATGGTGAGATCGGCGAGCTGGTTTTCACCACCCTGACCAAAGAGGGCCTGCCGATGGTCCGCTATCGCACCCGTGACCTGACGCGGCTGCTGCCCGGTACCGCTCGATCAATGCGGCGGATGGAGAAGATCACCGGGCGTTCGGACGACATGATCATCCTGCGCGGCGTCAACGTTTTCCCCAGCCAGATCGAAGAGCAGGTTCTGGCAACCAGCGGTCTTGGACCCTACTACCAGATCGAGCTTTACAAGGCCGGCCGGATGGACGCGATGCGCGTGCATGTTGAGGCAACACCAGAGGCGGCAGATGAGCTGAGCAAAACCGCGGCTGCCCGGATGTTATCACGCCGGATCAAAGAGGTGGTTGGCGTCTCGACCGAGATCGATATAGGCGAGCCGGGTGCAGTTGAACGTTCGCAGGGCAAGGCCCGGCGCGTGATCGACAATCGGGACAACTGAGACATAGACGGAGGGTCAGGATTTGGCGCGCACGATAGCAAAAGACCACGACCACAAACGGGCTCGTATCCTGAAATCCGCTGCGCGTGTTTTTGCGCAGGAAGGGTTTGATCGGGCGTCGATGTCTCAGCTGGCGCGGGAATGCGGGATATCCAAGGCCAATATCTATCACTACTACGACAGCAAGGATGCCATTCTGTTCGACATGCTCGACAGCTATCTGCGGCAACTGCGTGATCTGATTTGCGGTCTGAACCTGGAGGGGCTGGAACCACCTGATCAGCTAAGGCGCGTGATAGGGGAAATTCTGCTGGCTTATCAGGGCGTGGATGATGAGCATCGTGTGCAAACCAGCGGCATGTCTGCTCTGCCCCGGGATCAGCAGCAATTGTTGCGCGGCTATCAGCGGGATTTGGTGAGGTTCGTCAGCGATATCATCGAAAATATCGCACCCGAAACCTTTCAGGGCGACGCCGCCAAATTGCGGGCCACTACGATGTCCGTTTTTGGAATGCTGAACTGGTTCTATATGTGGAATGCCGGGGCGGATGCTGATGCGCGCAGCGACTATGCCGCCTTGGTCAGCGAACTGACGTTATCAGGTGTTGTTGGCCTTTGACGGAGCATGGGCACAGAGCCCTAGGCCCGTCAGCGGGCGGAGTTTCCGTTGCCGGACCGCACGTTCCGGCCTCAGCGATCATGATGCTTTGAGGCCCAACGTGCCGAGCTGCTCGGTCGCTTTTGTCACCCACTGATCTTTCATCTCAGCCCCGGTCAACCGCCGCAGCCCCAGCTTGCGGAGCATTTCGGTTTTCTCCGGGGTTCCGACCCCGAAACTGGCCGCCACGCGGGGCCACCAATAATCGACCGAGGCTTGCATCTCGGCGGTTTTGCCCCGTTCGATCAGTCTGGTCGCACCCTCAAGGGCCAGTTCGCCGTGATGCGCCTCGACCGGGGCGATGTCGCGGAAGGCTTCGGCCAGCGGCTGATAGGATATCTGTGTGAACTGCGCGAGTTGAACATCCACCGCCTGACTCATCAGAAGGTTCATCACCACGGCGTCCTCCCATCCTTCAATCGGATAGTTGAACACCGCAAGACGCATGTCATGTTCGGATCGGGTGGCCCCGATATCCGCATCGCGGCTCAGGCGTGTGGTCCAGGGATGGTGATTGGCATAGCGGTCGGTATTGGCCCCGAACGCGCCCATGATTTTCAGAACCCGATCCGCGTTGTCGGTCTTTTCCAGCACAATCTTTGCTGCTGCGATGCGTTCCTTGATGCCCGGGCCCTGATTGATGATATCGGCAAAACCCGCAGCCCCTGCCATTTCGCTATCCACGAAGGTTGCCATCAGTTTCATGAGCTCTGCGCGATAGCGGGGCGGTACGTTGGTCGGGTTGCTCAGAACGCCACCTGCGGCCAGATAGCTTTCGATTGTCATGTCTTCAGCCATCATTCCCTCCGTCTACTGATCGTAGTCCACGACCACGGTGTCGGTCAGCGGATAGGCCTGGCAACTCAGGACATAGCCCTTTTCGACCTCGTAATCTTCCAGCGCGTGATTGGCGACCATCTCGACATCGCCCTTAAGCACCCGGCAGCGGCAGGTGGAACAGACCCCGGCCTTGCAGGCAAAGGGCGCGTCCATCGCGTTGTCCAGCGCGGCATCAAGGATCGACTGATCCTTGGGCATGGTGATGGTCTGCGTTGCTCCGTCCAAGGTGATTGAAGCTTTGGTCCGGTTGGCCTGAGATGCCGTGTCCGTATCACTTACCTTGCGCTTGATCCGACCGGGCTGGGCGCTGGCGAACAGTTCGAACTTGATCTGCCTGTCCTCCAGCCCATGCGCACGCAGCGCGGCAGCGATGCCCAGCATCATCGGCTCGGGTCCGCAGATAAAGGCAGTGTCCGTGTTCCGGATATCGATCCAGCGCGCGAAAAGCTCGGCGCATTTCTCCTGCGTGACCAGACCGGTGAACAACTCGATCTCCTGCGCGTCCGTTTCCAGAATGTGGATGACGTTCAGGCGGCCCATATTGAGGTTTTTCAGATCCTCCAACTCCTCGCGGAACATGATCGTGTTCACGCCCTTGTTGGCATAGACCAGTGTGAACCGGGAGCGCGGCTCACGCGTGAGCGTGGTTTTCAGGATCGACAGAACCGGGGTAATGCCCGACCCACCGGCAAAACCCAGATATTGTTTTTCGGCAGCTGGATCGATTGCGGTGTGAAAGCTGCCCATAGGGGGCATCGCCTGAACCGTATCGCCCACCTTCAGATCGGTGTTGGCCCAGGTCGAGAATGCTCCGCCTTCCACGCGTTTGATGCCAACCTGCAGGATGCCCTCATCCTTGCCTGCGCAGATCGAGTAGGAGCGGCGCAGCTCTTCCCCATCGAAATCGCGCCGGAATGTCAGGTATTGGCCTTGGATAAAATCGAATTCGGCGGCCGAACCGTTCACCGGTTTCAACGTCACCACCACCGCATCGCGGATGGTTTTGTGAATGTCGGTGACTTTCAGATCATGAAAGCGTGCCATCCGGTGCTCCTCCGTCAGATGCACTTGAAATAATCAAAGGGTTCCAGACAATCGGTACAGCGCCAATGGGCCTTGCACGGGGTCGAGCCGAACTGGCTGACCTTTTCGACCGCCTTGCTGCCGCAACGCGGGCAACGGTCAGGGCCGCCCGCTGGTTGGGGTGGGGCGATGCCGTATTCCTCCAACCGGGCGCGGCCCTTGTCGCTGAGCCAGTCTGTCGTCCAGGCGGGGGCGATGCTTGTGTCGATCTGCACGTCATCAATGCCGTGAGCGCGCAGCGTGGTTTCGATATCCATGCTGATCACCGAGGTCGCCGGGCAACCCGAATAGGTTGGTGTGACCGTCACTTTCAACGTGTCACCCTCCCACCGCACATCGCGCACGATGCCCAGATCAACGACCGAGATCACCGGGATTTCGGGGTCGGGAACGGCATCGAGCCATTCCCAGACCTGATCGGTTGAGGCCCGCACCGGCCCTTACCACGTCGCGCCGGGATAGGCGCGTTGCAGCCACTGCATCTGGGTCAGCAGGTGGCCCAGATGTTCGGTATGCATCCGCCCGTCACGCCCGCCCTTATGCGCGAACCGGCTTTCGGGGAGGGTCAGCGTGGCCTCGGCCAGAACGTGCCCGATCAGGGCGTCGTATTCGTCGCGCAGATCAGCGGGGTTCGGGGCGATCCCGGCTTTGGCCATCTCGGCATCCACATCGTCGTTGACAAACATCTCGCCCACGTAAGGCCACAGGTATTCCAGCGCCGCCTGCATCCGGGCATGGCTTTCTTCCGTCCCGTCACCAAGCCCGACAACCGTATCGCCCGAGCGTTCGAGATGATAGGTAACCTCTTTGCTGGCCTTGGCGGCAATGCCCGCGATCCGTGCGTCCGAAGATGTCATCAGACGCCCCAGCATGATCGAATGCCAGGCATCAAACAGGAACTGCCGCATCAGGGTGCGGCCAAAGTCGCCGTTGGGCACCTCAACCAGCAGCACATTGCGGAAATCCCAGGCGTCGCGCAGAAAGGCCAGATCATCTGCGCTTTTGCCGCCGTCGATCTCTCCGGCAAGGCCCAGCCACATCTGGGTCTGGCCGATCAGGTCCAGCGCGGTGTTGGCCAGCGCTATGTCTTCCTCCAGCACCGGCGCATGACCACACCACTCGCTGACACGATGGCCAAGGATCAGGGTGTTATCCCCCATCCGCAGCAGGAATTGCAGGAATGCCTCATCCCGCGTCATCACATCGCTCCGACTTCGTCGGGAATGTCGAAAAAGGTCGGGTGGCGGTAGACCTTGCTTTCGCTGGGCTCGTACATCGGGCCTTTGTCGCCGGGTGACGAGGCCGCGATATTGTTGGCCTCAACCACCCAGATCGACACGCCTTCGTTGCGGCGCGTGTACACGTCACGGGCGTTCTTTATCGCCATTTCCGCGTCAGGGGCGTGCAGTGAGCCGACGTGACGGTGGCTCATCCCGTGCTGACCGCGGATGAAGATTTCCCACAGGGGCCATTCGTTGTTCATCGGGTATCCTCCTCAGGGTGACCTATTCGGCAGCCAGATTGCGCGCGCGTTTCTTGCGGCCATGCGCCAACAGGCCGTCACGCACCCATTTGCCGTCATCCCACGCCTTGTTGCGGGCCGCCAGACGTTCGGTATTGCAGGGGCCGTTGCCTTTGAGCACGTCAAAGAATTCGGGCCAGTCGGGTTCCGAGAAATCGTAGTGCCCGCGGTCCTCGTTCCATTTCAGATCAGGGTCAGGAACGGTGAGGCCGAGATATTCTGCCTGTGGCACGGTCTGATCGACGAATTTCTGACGCAGCTCGTCGTTGGAGTTGATCTTGATCTTCCACGCCATCGATTGCGCGGAATGAACGGATTCCTTATCTGATGGCCCGAACATCATCAGCGACGGGAACCAGAAGCGGTTCAGCGCGTCCTGTGCCATTCTGCGTTGTTCCGGTGTTCCTTCGGCCATCTTGCGGATCGCGTCATAGCCTTGCCGTTGGTGAAAGCTTTCTTCTTTGCAAATCCGGATCATTGCACGTGAATAGGGGCCATAAGATGTTCGCTGCAGCGGAACCTGATTCATGATCGCGGCCCCATCCACCAGCCATCCGACCGCGCCGATATCGGCCCAGTTCAGCGTCGGGTAATTGAAGATTGACGAGTATTTCATGCGCCCATCCAGCAGCATCTGGGTCAACTCGTCCCGGCTAACGCCAAGGGTTTCGGCCGCGCAATACAGATAGAGCCCGTGCCCGGCCTCATCCTGAACCTTTGCCAGCAGGATCGCCTTGCGCTCCAGCGTGGGGGCACGGGTGATCCAGTTGCCTTCGGGCAGTTGGCCAACGATCTCGGAATGGGCGTGCTGGCCAATCTGGCGGATCAGGGTCGCACGGTAGTCATCCGGCATCCAGTCTTTGGGCTCGATCTTGATGTCGGCGTCGATCTTGTCCTGAAAGGCGCGTTCCTGATCCGACATATCCTCGCGGGTTTTCAGCCCCTTTCCAGCCGTTTTGACCATCTGAGCATACATGTCGGATCTCCTTCCTTACACGCGTTCAAGAATGAGCGCGGCACCCTGCCCAACGCCCACGCACATGGTGCACAAGGCATAGCGCCCGCCCGTGCGGCGCAATTGCAGGGCCGCGGTCATGACCATTCGCGTCCCGCTCATCCCAAGCGGATGGCCGATGGCGATCGCGCCGCCATTTGGGTTCACATGCGGCGCATCATCGGCAACACCCAGTTCACGAAGCGTGGCCAGCCCTTGCGCGGCAAACGCCTCGTTCAATTCTATCACATCCATCTGTTCGATGCTGAGCCCTGCGCGCGCCAGAACCTTGCGGCTGGCAGGAACCGGGCCGATGCCCATCACGCGCGGCTCAACCCCGGCGACAGACATGCCAACAACGCGCGCAATGGGGGCCAGGCCGTTTTTCGCTGCCGTGGCCTCATTCGCCAGCAGGATTGCCGCCGCGCCATCATTGACACCTGACGCATTTCCGGCCGTTACGGTTTTGTCTGGCCCGTTGATCCCCTTGAGGCCCGCAAGTTTTTCAGCCGTTGTGCCGGGGCGCGGATGTTCATCCGTGTCAACCACGATGGGGTCGCCCTTGCGCTGCGGGATTGTGACCGGGGTGATCTCCTCCTGAAACACCCCGGTCTGGTGCGCCGCGGCCCAGCGGGCCTGGCTGCGTTCGGCAAACGCGTCCTGATCAGAGCGGCTGATCCCGTAAGCTTCCGCTACGTTATCTGCTGTTTCGGGCATCGTGTCGACACCAAATTCCTGCTGCATTCTGGGATTCACAAAACGCCAGCCGATGGTGGTATCATAGATGGTGTTGGCGCGGGAAAAGGCCGAGGTCGCCTTGGGCATCACAAAAGGCGCGCGTGACATGCTTTCGACGCCGCCCGCGATAACCATGTCATAGTCACCGGCCTTGATGGCCCGGGCTGCCATGCCCACCGCATCCATGCCCGAGGCGCATAGCCGGTTGATCGTTGTGCCCGGCACATCAATCGGCAGCCCCGCCAACAGGGCAGCCATACGTGCGACGTTCCGGTTGCTCTCACCGGCCTGATTGGCATCACCATAGATCACGTCATCCAGACTGGCCCAATCGACCTGAGGGTTTCTGGCGACCAATGCCGCCATTGGGATTGCTGCCAGATCATCAGTACGGACCTGACTCAGGCTGCCGCCATATCGTCCGATTGGGGTGCGCTGAGCGTCGCAGATAAAGGCGTCCATAGGGCGAAGACTCCGGATTTGATGCCATGTCATTAGGTGACCGGTAGGTCGGTTAATAGGTGTCACATTGATTCGACGCAAGAAAAATGTAACGAAAAAGTATGATACTCACGATATTGGTAACATATTGAGGGTATCCGCATAAGCCGCCGGGGCTGTGAACCAGATTGCTGCCTTTGCGCCGATCGGCTTGCATCCGGGGCAGAGCGTAAAACTGAGAAGGGCGGGATCAAGCCCCGCCCGAATTGCGCCAATGGATATGTGCCGGAATTCAGACCATCGCGAAGATACGCGCGGGCCCCCCTGTACCGCCACGATGCGTGGGTGCGCCCACAACAAGGGTGGCACCGCTGGCGGGAATTTTATCCAGATTGGCCAGATTTTCGATCCCGTAGCGATTGGTAGGTAACCAGGCATAATGCGTTGCAAAATCCGCGGAAGACCCGTGATCCAGTGACAGGGAGTCCACGGCCAGCGCAACAGCCCCTGTTTCGTCCATCAACATCTGCGCGGCTTCGACGTGAAAGCCGGGAAAGTGCATCTTGCCCTCGGCATCCGCGTTGCGAAACTCTGGCGTGGCAGTCTTTGCCCCCCAGCCAGAGTACATGGCGACGCAGGCGCCATCGGGAATCGGCCCATTGGCGGCAATCCACGATGACAGATCATCGGGTGTAACCTGGGCATCGGCGTCCTCGGCCGCGCGCGCGGCAATGTCGATCACGCATAGCGGGCAGATCAGATTTGAAACCGGGATTTCATCGACCGACTGGCCATCTGCCGAGAAATGCAGCGGTGCATCTATATGCGTTCCCGTGTGTTCATTCAGTGCCAGATTGAACAGGTTGAACCCGTTATCCTTGAAGTTGAAGGTTTGCGTGGCCTCAATGCCCGGTGCGCCAAAATAGGTGGGGAAGTCGGCGTCATAAACATGGGTCATGTCGACGACCTCGCCATGCCCCTGGGCCATCGCCGGTGTTGTCGCGGCGGTTCCCAGGGCCGTTCCTGCGGCCATTGCGGCCCCGGCCTTGAAAAACGAACGCCGCGATAACATCCGGTCTTTTACAGCGTTCATCACACATATATCACACATCGCCTAACTCCCTGATCTTCTGATTCTGGTAACCGGATATCGTCCGGGATACCCGGTTGAGTTCGATTTGACTCGCATCACTATTACTTAGCCCGCCCGGCGCATCTTGGACCTCACATATTCGTAATCGCGGTAAAATAATAAAACCGAACGGTTGGTTGAAAATGAACTTGAATACCCGCACGGACCGGTTCAGTCTCTGGGCGCATATTGTTTGGGGGAGCAGGGTCGTATGTCTCAGGTCATCGGATATGAGAAAGTAGATGATATCGCTGTCTTGTCGGCGCGGAATCCGCCGGTCAATGCGCTGGGTGTCGATGTGCGCCGGGGTCTGCTATCGGGGATTGAGCGTGCCGAAGCCGACGGCGCGCGGGCGGTTCTGATCTATGGTGAGGGGCGCACCTATTTCGCCGGTGCAGATATTCGCGAATTCGGAAAACCCCCGCAGGAGCCGGGGCTGCCTGCGCTTTGCAACCGGATTGAAGCATCCCCGCTACTGGTGGTCTCAGCACTGCACGGCACCGCGCTCGGGGGCGGGCTTGAGGTTGCGTTGTCCTGCCACTACCGCATCGCTGTGCCCTCGGCCAAGGTGGGGTTGCCCGAGGTCAATCTGGGGATCATCCCGGGCGCAGGCGGAACCCAGCGCCTGCCGCGCATTATCGGGGTTGAGGCCGCTTTGGATATGATCACAACCGGCCGCCACGTCCGGGCTGCCGAGGCGCTTGAGATGGGCGTGCTGGACAAGATCGGGGAAGGCGATCCGCGCGAGGTCGGATTGGCCTATACGCGCGCATTGCTCGCAGCCAACACGCCGCGGCGCCCGATCTGCGAGATGCCAACGCCCGAGCCGATCGATTTCGACGCCAGATATGAAGCAGTATTAAAGAAAGGGCGGGGCCAGCTTTCACCGGCCGTTGCTGTGCGGGCTGTGCAGGCCGCTTGCGAGGCCGATGATTTTGCATCAGGTCTGGTGCGCGAACGGGAGTTGTTTACCGAGTTGATGGCCTCGGACCAGCGCAAGGGCCTGATCCATGCCTTCTTTGCGGAACGCGCGGTCTCCAAACTGCCTGAGCTGCAGGGGGTCGTGCCCCGTGATCTGCACCAGATTGGCGTCATTGGCGGGGGCACGATGGGTGCCGGAATTGCCACCTCGGCGCTGTTGGCAGGGCTGCCGGTGGTCCTGCTGGAAATGACGCCTGAGGCCGCGAAGGCGGCGCAAGCACGGATCGCTTCAAATCTGGCCGGTGCGGTGAAACGCGGCAAACTCAGCCAGAGCGATCATGATGATATCCTGCAGAACCGGCTGGAACTGGCGCTGGATTATGACGCGCTGCAGAACGTCGATCTGGTGATCGAGGCGGTGTTCGAGGATATGGAGGTCAAGAAACAGGTTTTTGCGCAGCTGGATGCGGTGTGCAAGGGCGGGGCCGTTCTGGCAACCAACACCTCTTATCTTGACATCAACGAAATAGCGGCGTTGACCCGCAGGCCGGACGATGTGATCGGGCTGCATTTCTTCTCACCGGCCCACGTGATGAAACTGCTTGAAGTCGTAGTGGCAGATCGTACCGCGCCCGAAGTGGTGGCAACCGGATTTGCGTTGGGCAAGCGGTTGGGAAAAACGGCGGTTCGTGCGGGGGTGTGCGACGGTTTTATCGGGAACCGGATTCTGAGCGCGTACCGGACCTGTGCGGATCACATGGTTCTGGATGGGGCCAGCCCTTATCAGATCGACGCCGCGCTGACCGCATTTGGTTTTGCGATGGGGCCTTTTGCAGTCTCTGATCTGGCCGGGCTGGATATTGGCTGGGCGGCGCGTAAACGCAAACGGGCCGCAGGGCTGGATCCGCGTGCGCGCGACAGCTTTTACGCAGACAAGCTGTGTGAAGGGGGGTATTTTGGTCAGAAAACGGGCAAAGGATATTATGTCTACGAGACAGGCAGGCGTGGTGGAGTTCCAAACCCCGAGGTTATGCCTTTGATCGAAGCCGAACGCGCGGCGCAAGGTATCTCGGCGCGTGGATTTACGGATGACGAGATCGTGCGCCGCTATATGGTCGCAATGGTGAACGAAGCAGCGCGGGTGATTGGCGAAGGCATCGCCCGACGACCACTGGATGTGGATGTCACGCTGATCTATGGCTACGGTTTTCCACGCTATTGGGGTGGACCGTTGAAATGGGCTGATCTGCAAGGCTTGCCCAATCTGCTGGATGATATCCGCAGATGGTCTGAAGAAGACCCTTATTTTTGGCAACCTGCGCCGCTGCTGGAACAACTTGTCGCTGAGGGCCGCAGCTTTGATGATCTCAACAAGGATGGGTAAGCGCGTGAAAAGAGATGCTCCCGCGCCCGCGCAACATTGGCTACGCCAATATCGCTAGCGGCCTTGGGCCCG
>DS999531.1:270518-470585 GCA_000158135.1 Rhodobacteraceae bacterium KLH11 | reverse complement strand
GCGGGAGCACCGGTGGTCAACTCAAGACACTTTCCGCAGCCGCGCGAACGGCGCGGATATTGTCGCCGTAAATCGAAGGGTTCGCCACCGACCCGCCTTTGAAAACAGCTGATCCGGCAACCAATACATCAGCCCCTGCTGCGGCGACCAGCGGTGCGGTTTTAGGATCAACGCCGCCGTCGATCTCGATATGGATCGGGCGATCTCCGATCATGGCGCGCAGGCGACTGATTTTTGCGGTCATATCGATGAATTTCTGACCCCCGAAGCCGGGATTTACTGTCATCACGCAGATCAGATCGGTCAAATCCAAAAGGTGCTCAACCGCTTCGGCCGGTGTTCCTGGGTTCAGGGCAATACCCGCTTTCATTCCGGCGGCACGAATGGCTTGCAAGGTCCGGTGCGAATGCGGGCCGGCCTCGACATGAGCGGTCAGCACGTCAGCGCCTGCATCTGCGTAGGCCTGAATGTAGGGGTCGACGGGCGAGATCATCAGATGCACATCCATCACGGTTTTCACATGTGGACGGAAGGCTTTGACTGCGGGTGGACCGAAGGTCAGGTTTGGCACAAAATGCCCGTCCATCACGTCGACATGCACCCAATCCGCCCCTTGCGCTTCGATGGCCTGAATCTCCTGTCCGAAATTGGCAAAGTCAGCGGAGAGGATCGAAGGGGCAATCTTAATCGAACGGTCAAAACTCATGCGAAGCCTCATAGCGATGTGCGGTTGCGGTCGCATATAGCTGCGTTGGATGTCGAAGGGTAGGGCCTTCTGGCCGCGTTTTCTGATCTGGCCTGAGTATTACGTACTACACGACATACTGCGGTGTGCCAAACATCCCGGGATCAGAGATGCGGCGCAGATGTCGGAAGGGCCATTGTTTCAATCGGCGCGGCCAGCCAGCCTGCAGCCTCAGGACCAAAGCGAGCTGACAGTCCCACCGTCGTGCGATGTTTTCAGTCGCTCGACGTGCCAGTGGTATATTTTGGATAACCGCCTGGCATCCGAAGGGACTCGCCCGCTTCGGCAATGATCTGCTCAGACGCCCCGACAGAGTGCCATTGCCCATATGGATCGCGCTGGATCGCGCGTTTTCGTTGGCGGGTATGGTGGCGATGCCAGAGCGCATAGGCCAAGATGGTTAGACAAAACAGGCAAAATATAACAGGATCAGTAAACATAATAAAAAACAACGCGATACATATAACAACCTGACACTATTGTCTCACAGAATGGCAACAAATCCAAGCTAACGATCTCATTGTTGCTCGAATACATTACCATCCGGGTTTGACCACACAGTCAACACGCGGGACTTCACATCTCACGGAGTGCCGCCGTGATCGGCCGCATCAAATGTGCAATCAAGCGCGGGGAACATGCTCTTCGCTGGTCGAATGATGCCCTGAATATCGGGGCATGCCACGCTCAACCGCGATAAAAGAGATATCGGTCGGGCGCGATGGAGTCGGGGCCTTTGATCTGCTCGAACCCTTCCAGCGGCTGTCCTGAAATCAGCAATCCGCCGGGGCGTATCACACGGGCGATCAAGGGGCTGAGACGGGCGGCCTCGGCCACGTCCTCGCTTTTAATACCACGGCCGAAATCATAATGTGCCAGCGCGATGGTCTGGCCTGCATCCGCCAGTTTCTGCAACATCGGTTCCGCTTCGCCCTGCAGAAAGTCCTGAGCCGGAGGCGTGCTGTCGGGATGGCATTGCAGCACGCGATCCATCACCCAGATCCGGCGATCGGGTAATATCTCACGCAAGTGGTCATAGGTGCGGCCGTTGCCCAACCCCATGTCCAACACATCACCTTCCATACTTTCGATTTGTGCGGCGGCCCAGTTCAGCCCATCTCGTTGCGCGGTCAGGCGGCGCAGCATGGAATCCAGTCGGCTCATTCGGGCTCTCCTTGCGAGTTCAGTTGCGTGGCGCGGTCCAGGGGGTACCCGGCCCGTCAAGCAGCCTGTGCAACAGGTCCTGTGTAAATGTCCAGATGTCGTGATCATGGACCAGATGATGGGTCAACACCCCGAATGGCTCGGAATTGTCAGTGCGCCCTGCGCGTCGATCTTGCAGCAATCGCACCATCTGGATGATCAGGCGGTCGGGATCGGCCAGCCCCCGTGTCCCCCGCCAGTCAATCGGGTCGAGATGCGTGTTCACCTGCTCAAGGCCAGGCGCTGCCAGTTTTGACTGTCTGGGCGTTGCGGTTGACAGGACACGATATCCGAGTTGCGGGAGCTGAGCCGCAACTTCCGGATCAATCCGATTCCACGGGGGTACAAAGACCGGTCTCAGGCGATCTCCGAACAGCGCGCGCAGCCGCGCCAGCCCGCCTCCTGCGTCAGACGTGATCTCCCCGATGGGCCGGTCCAGACGGAATTCCGATTTCTTTTCGTCGGCGGGCGCGTGATTCTGATGGGCCCAACCATGCACAACCGGGATCAGGTTCGGGTGAGCGGTGATATGTGCAGCAAGCGTAGCATCGGCATCGCGGGGAATCACGGCCAGATGAACAGGCAGGGTCATTGCGTCGGACAGCGCTGTCAGCTGCGCAAGCTGCGGTGTCACTGAAATTGCGTCGTCATCCCGCCACCACAAAGGCAGTGACAGGCCCCCGATCCGCCAGCGCCGCAATTCCTCTTGTAGCGGTTGCCAATCCGGTCTCATTGTCTGGTCTCGTACAGGCTTTGGGCGATATCAACAGATCGGGCAGCCCCATCGAAGCCACGGGTCATGGCGGCGCGGGGGGTATCTGAAATCACGCGGGTCAATGCGTCAGCCAGAGATTGCCCGCCCAGATCAGCGCTGTTCAGAACCTCGATCCCTTCCAGTTGCGAAAGGCTCTGCGCGCGCAGGCCCTGTTCAACCTCTTTGCCATCGTCAAATGGGATCAGAACAGCGGGGGTACCGCTTTGCAGTATATCCATCGTCGTGTTGTAGCCGCACATGCTGACCGAGGCCGCAGCAAGGGGCAACATCTGCCGAAAATCTGGGCGCACGGGTTCGATCGTGACGGATGTATCTTTTGCCAGATGCGACAGGTCGGTAATACGCGTTTCGGCATCCTGCCCGCCCACCAACAGGCGCCAGCGCCTGTTGGGCATCTTTCGGGCGGCCTCGATGGCCGCGCGAAAGATCGGCTGGCCAACCGGGCCACCACCGGCGCTGACCACGATCTCATCCCGCCCAATACCATCGGGATGGGTTTGCGGGGCGCTGGGCGCGACAAAGCCGGTATAGTGCAGGCGTGAGGCCAGTTGCGGTGAAACGGGCCAGCTTACCTCCAGCGAGATGATCTTTGGATCAGAGTGAACCAGAACGCCATCATAGAATTCGGCGATAATCTCGTCCGTTCGCGCGGCTTTCGCGGGCTTTGATGGAGGGGCCAGAATATCGCGGATCGAAGCCAGAATAACCGGCGGATGCGACAGGCCCCGGGCAGTTTTCAACGCGGAAAGGAACTCGGCGGCCAGAGAACGGCGGCCAAAGGGATAGAGTTCGGTGATCAGAACCTGCGGAGCAAAACTGCGCACCGCCTGCGTCAGTGCGGTCGTTCGGGCGGCGAAATACGCGGGGTCTGCGATCTTGCCGTTTTGGTCGAGCAGGCGGGTGAAATCGGTCCCGTCAGATCGCAGCGGGGGCAATCCCGATACCCGCATCCCGTTCGTATCCAGCTGAGCCGCAGGCATCCCGCCTGAAACAACCAGAACCTCGTGGCCTTGTTCGGAAAACGCACGCCCCAGGGTGAGTGCCCGGCTCAGATGCCCGGTGCCCAACAGATGGGTTACGACGATCATCACCTTCATGGTCAGGCCTCGCGCAGCGGCAGTCGAACCGGCTCGGCCTCGGCCTGCATGGTGTTCAGGTCAATCACATATAGCCTGTTGCGCTTGATCTTGAAGGGGGCAGGGCCTGCGAAATCCCATCCCCAGGCTTTGGCCAAAATCACCCGCATGATGCCGATATGGCAAACGGCAAGCGTGTCACCGTGCAGACCGGTCAGCCAGGGTGCGATTCTTGCCCACAACTCGGCCGGACTTTCACCGCCCGGGGGGCGGAAATCCCAGCCCCAATCCTCGATATGGCGGTAGCCGCTGTCGGGTATTTCGATCAGGTCGGCACCCCGCTTCCCTTCCCAGTCGCCCCAGTTCATTTCGGTCAGCGCGGCAGATGTTCTGGGATGACGTCCCGAGACCAGCGCTGCCGTCTCAGCCGCCCGGCGGAGCGGGCTGGACCAGATCGCGGCTTTCTCCCACGCAGAGGGCAGGCAATACCCCGAAAGCTCGGCCCGCGCGTCGCGATCCAGCGGGATATCGCTGCGCCCCTGAATGCGACCGGCGCGGTTCCAGCTGGTGTGACCATGGCGCAGCAGGGCAAGGCGGGTCATGATCTGCCCTCCAGCAACGGGCGGGTGGCGGCCCAGAATGTTTCTGTCGCCGATGAGATCAGGTGGCGGCGGGCAACATAGGCGCGGACGCGGTCACCTTCGGCTTTGCGCAAGCCGGGGTCGGCTAAAAGCGCCTGAATACGCGCGGCCAGACCCGTGGGTCCGGCTTCCGCGGCTGGATGCCCGGCTGGCATCAATACGTCGCGCACGCCGGGGCGGTCTTGTGCCACGACCGGCAGCCCGCTGGCCTGTGCCTCAAGATAAACCATGCCATAGGCTTCGTTGACGCCGGGCCAGATCAGCATCGACGCGTGTCGATACGCCCGCTGCAACCTGTCACGGTCAAGCTGCCCCAGAAACCGGACGCGATTTCCGAACCGGGCCATCAGCGCCTCGACCTCGGGCCGGGCGGGGCCGTCACCGGCGATATCCAGTGCCCAATCCCCGGTCAGATGATCCAGAGCATCAGCCAGCAACGTGTATGAGGCCAGCTTGTCCCCCGCCCGCATCATGCCGACGGTCAGCATCGGCCCTGCGCCGGACGAGGCCGGTGGCAAAGTGCCAACTGGCAAAAACGGAGGCAGTTCCACCAACGCCTGCGTGCCATGTCTTTCCCGCTCCAACGTGATCAGATCATTGGCTGTGTGGTAGAAAATCACCTGTGCCGCGTCGCAGGCGCGATGGGCCGCATCTGCGAAATCTGCCCAGGGCCCGGTCAGCCGACTGGTGGCGCGGGTGCTTTCCAGCTGCACATAGGGAATGCCCCTGACCCGGCTGATGGTGGGCCCAATCAGGTCGGGCGCTTTGTAGTAGTTGTGGTAGGTCACCCAAAGATTGGTATCGGCAGGCAGGTCTGTGGTCAGACGCCTGATCTCGGCCTGCGCCTTTTGGTGCAGACCTGCCTGCGCGGTCCGGTCTCCGAACTTGTCGTAGATACGCAGTTCTGAGGCCAGTTCGACCGTATCCCCCTGGGCCCGGATCGCCGTCATCAGGTTGCGAGCCATTTCGCGATCGCCCGAAGGGGTTGGGCTTTGGGGGGATTTCATCGGCGCATAAAAGGCAACCCGCGCCATTACAAATTATCCGCGCATATTGCGTTCAGCCGTTCAGACAGGCGACGGATGCCCGGGTCCATGCGGAAATCGGCGATCAGGCGGTCATAAGCTGCTGTTGCCATCTGGTCGGTTCTCACCGGGCTGCGGGCCAGTTCGCATATGGCGTCGGCCAAGGCCCGGGGATCGTCCCCGGACAAAAGGCCATGGGTGCCGCTTTCGATGAATTCCGGGATCGCCGAGACCGGGGTGGACAGGATCGGCAGGCGTTGCGAGGCGGCCTCCATCAACACGTTGGGCAGGCCGTCGCGATCGCCGTCTGCGGCAATCCGGCTTGGCAGAACGAACAGATCGGCCTGACGCATTTCAGCAATCACCTCGGGCTGGTCGCAGGCTCCTCTCCAGGTGATCCGGTCAGCCAGGCCCGCAGCATCCGCCTGTGCCGACAGTGCGTTCTTCAAAGAGCCGCCGCCGATATGGGTCCAGTGCCAATCCAGCGTCTGGGGCAGAAGGGCGAATGCCGCGATCAGCCGATCAAAGCCCTTTTTCTCGACAAGCCGCCCGACCGAGAGCATGCGGAAAGGTGCACCCACCGCGCGCAGAGGTCTTTCGGGCGGGGCCGGAAAGCGTGACAGATCCAGCCCGTGATAAATCAGATCGACCCGCGCGGGATCGTCGGCGAGCCCTCGCAGATGTTCGGCACCAATTGCCGTACAGGTTGCCCCGAATGCCGCGCCATGGGTTGAGGCTTGCAGCTTCTCCTGTTTTTCCCAATCTGGCGAGGTCCAGATATCCTTGGCGTGGGCTGAAAAGCTCCAGGGCAGGCCGCGCATGATGGCGGCATAGCGTGCAACTGACGAGGGCGTGTGCATGAAATGCGCATAAAGTGCCCGCGTTTGCGGGGGCAGTTCTGCGGCCAGAACGCAGGCCTGCCCGAAACGGCGGATGCGATTGCGGCTGGGATCGCGGCGCAGATCGCGCCGCCAGACCTGATAGGCCTGCGCATAGCCGGGCAGCCGCGCAGCAACGGTGCGGGCGGAGGCCAGCCGCTGAGGTTCCTCATAGAGATATTCGGGCAGATAGTGCACCTGCCCGGTGAACCGGTCATGCAGCGGATGCCGTTTGGTATCGGTCGGGTGGCGCAGCGACCAGATATCAAAACTGTGCCCGGCCTCCTGCAAGGCGACCAGTTCCTGCGCGATAAATGTCTCGGACAGGCGCGGCCATCCCTTGACCAACACCGCCAATGTCGGGGCTTTTGCTGTCATCCGATGGCGCGCTCTTGTTCTGTGCCCAACAGTGTTTTGACACGATGGGTTACATAGTCCAGACCGTCCAGCAACCCGGCGCCAATGGCTTGCGAGGGTAAGGGTTGCCGGGGCAGATTGCGGATCGCTTCGATCATCGAGGCCGCTGTCAGGCCGTCGCGGTTTTCGTCCAGCATCCGGACCAGACCCAGATCTTCGGCCCGTGAGGCGCGAATCCACTGCTCTAACCGCGGGGTGGTGCGCGGCACGATTACCGCGCGCTTGTCGAACGAGAGGACCTCGCAAAATGTGTTATAGCCGCCCATACAGACCACACCCGCCGCGCCTGCAAAAAGGGTTTCGATCTGCGATTCGAAACCAACCGCGGTAACCCGCCCGTCCAAAGCGGCAACGCGTGTTTCAAAATCCTCGCGCAATTCGCCTGACAGGAACGGGCCGTAAACCAGAACGGCGCGCGGAGACAGGTCGGGGTCCTGTTCGTAGGCGGACAACACCAGATTGACCATCGCCTTGCCATCGCCACCGCCACCGGGGGTGATCAGGATGTAGGGCTGCTGGGGTGGGTCACCAATCGGGCCCAGATCGCGGCGCAGATAGCCCGTCCAGTGGATGCGCTGCTGCGTCGCGGAACTGAGCGACAGACCCTGCGTCGGATCATAAACCGAGCGTAACCCATAGACCCAAATCTCGTCATAGAACCGCTCGGTCGCGGTAATGGCTTCCTTGCGTTGCCATTCAGCAGCCAGCACCTCGGGCTCGTCCAGCACATCGCGCAGGCCCAGAACCAGCTTGGTTGAACAGGAGTGTTCGAGATATTCAAGCGTCGGCAGCAGCTCACCCCGAAATCCGGTGGGTTCCTTGTCGACGATCAGCACGTCGGGATCGAATTGTTCGACAGCTGTCTGGATCAGACTCGATCGCAGCTCGGTCACGTCATCGATGCCCATGCCGATGGTCTGTGATGCATAGGAGCCGTCCGAGCGTTTGGTGACGCCGGGCAGGCGCACGTGGTCCACCCGTCGCGGAAAGGTAAACCGCCCGGCGACCGGCGATCCGGTCAGGATAAGGGCCGAAGCCCGCTGATCGGCCTGCGTCAGCGCGGCGGCCAGCGCCCGGGATCGGCGCAGATGGCCCAGGCCGAACGTGTCATGACTGTAAAGCAGGATGCGCGAAGCGCGGCCGTGATGTTCGTTTTTGCTACCTAGGCTCATGGTGTTGCCTGTTTCGGTTCCGGTACAACTCCGCACGCTTGCACCTGATTATCGTATCTCTTCAGCGTCCGCTTGCCAAAAGACGCAGTTTTGCTGGTGCAAATGCGTCAAACATCGCGAATTGGCAACAACATAGTGGTCCACTGTTCCGATCGACTGCGTTCGAGCGCCATATTGGCATTGACGGGATAGCTTACATCAGTGTTGCTCCGGTGGTCATATTCAATTTTTGTTTGCTTGAAAACACTTTATCAGGCACTTGCAACCGGTACACAGGCCTGATGCAAAGTTGTTTTGCCCGTGAGGAAGATTTGAACACCGGTTCAGGGTTCTATAGTGTCGCCCGCAATTGTGAGTTGGGTGCGACAGACGATGAAGACTAATTTCCTTGCCGGGCTGGTTTTGGTGCTTTGGGCCGCGACACTGGCCTGTGTAACCGGGGCGGCGGCGCAAACCTCGCTTATTCCAGGGTACCCCGGGGTGAGTGATGAAGCCAGTTCGTCTGATTCTGCTGGCGACGGAGATATCGCGGCAGCCATTCGCTCGGCCACCGAGGCAGGTGCCAGCGTCATCGTAATAGACAGCGCCGGGCAGGTTGTATCGGCGGCAGGAAAGGATGACAGCGCGACCGCTGCCGCTGATTCAGCCGACCCGATGGCAGCAGGGTCGCAATTGATGAAAGTTCAGGAGCGGTTCTCGAAGTTCCAAGCGTCAGTTCGTTCGCGATTGGAGGCCCTGCCGTATTCTGTGTTCGAAGTAAAACATATATTGCGGCAAACCAGCCCGGACGGGCGTATCCAAACCTATGTGGAAGTGCTGATCTG
Organism: Rhodobacteraceae bacterium KLH11; assembly: GCA_000158135.1. Taxonomy (GTDB): domain Bacteria; phylum Pseudomonadota; class Alphaproteobacteria; order Rhodobacterales; family Rhodobacteraceae; genus Ruegeria. Next base: position 461,829 of record DS999531.1, on the reverse strand, counting down.
GAACGTTTTGTTCCTATTGCTGGGGCGTTGGTTGTCGACTGAGATTTACGGCAAGCGTTTTGCGAAACGCTGGGTCGTGGCCCGGATCAAAGACAACCCGCAGGGATACCGGGAAAAGATGCCGTTCCTTGTTTACCGTTTTGTGATGGGGATTGGTGGCACGATCTTCGCGATGATTCTGGCGCTGATTGTGGGCTACCTGTTCTTCGGAGAGGCCGAGGATATCTCAATCCAGTTTACCGTAACGGCGATCTTTACGGCATTTTTCCTGTCGCGAACGGTATCGGATTTGTGGCGGATGGTGCTGTCACCCTATCTCAGTCAGTATCGTCTGCCGCCGTTCTCTGACCGGGATGCGAAGCGGCTTTATATCTGGGCGTCGGCGCTTGCGACCTATGATATTTCGGTTGTCATGTTCTCGACCTGGGTGGCGGATTTCGGACTGAATTATAACGTCTACGCCATGGTGTATGGCAGTTTGACGCTGGCCGGGGCGCTGGGCAATATGTTGATGGTTCTGTTCAATGCCCGTGCGATTTCTCATGCGATTCGGGGTGGGAAAAATCCGGATCAGGTGTCCTGGATCTCGCGGTTTATCTCATTTGCCTGGGCGCCGGTGCTGGTGCTGTACATCGTGTTCAGCTGGTTCAAACTGGCGGTGGATATGGTGCTTGAGGTTCAGGATTCAGTTCCGATCGTTGCCAGCAGTTATGCGATCTTCATGTCGGTTGTCGTGGCTTATGGCGCGATGAATTACCTGCTGGAGCGATACTTTGACCGTGACCGCAAGATCGAAGCGATCAATACCCCGGATGGCGAAGCGCAGGAGGCGATCGAAGAAGAACAGACAATTGCCACACCCCAGGCCGAAAAGCGCAAGCACGCGATCCTGACCTATGAAGACCTTGCGCGCCGGGTGGCTGGCATTCTGGCCTTTGTCGTCGGTCTTTACGCGCTGGTCGTGATCTGGAACCCGCAAACCAACTGGAGCGGTGATCTGCCGATTGAGCGGGGGTTGGACGTGATGGTGATTCTGTTCTTTGGCTATGTCCTGTTCCATTTCTTCCGGGTCTGGATCGACACCAAAATCGCCGAAGAAGTGGATGATGGCGGTGCCGAGGCCGAGCTTGGTGATGAGGGGGGCGAAGGTGGGCAGAGCCGTTTGGCGACCTTGCTGCCGCTGTTCCGGGGGGCCATTCTGGCGGTGGTTGTCGTCACCATCGGGCTGATTGTGTTGTTGGAGCTGGGCATCAATGTGAGCCCTCTGTTCGCGGGTGCCGGTGTGGTTGGTCTGGCTGTCGGATTCGGGTCGCAGACGCTGGTGCGAGATATCTTTTCGGGTGCGTTCTTCCTGATGGATGATGCGTTTCGCAAGGGCGAATATATCGATATCGGGGATGTGAAGGGGACGGTCGAGAAAATCTCGGTCCGGTCTTTCCAACTGCGCCATCATCTGGGCGCGCTGAATACGATTCCGTTTGGTGAGATCAAGGTGCTGACCAATTACTCGCGCGATTGGGTGATCATGAAACTGCCGCTGCGGGTGACCTATGACACGGATGTCGAGAAGGTGCGCAAACTGATCAAGAAGCTGGGGCAGGAATTGCTGAGCGATCCGGTGATTGGTGAGAATTTCATCCAGCCGCTGAAATCTCAGGGTGTGATCGAGATGCAGGATTCGGCGATGATTATCCGGGTCAAGTTCATGACCAAGCCGGGTGACCAGTGGTTGGTTCGCAAGAAGGTTTATCAGGATATTCGCGAGTTGTTTGCACGCGAGGGCATCCGCTTTGCACACCGCGAAGTCACGGTGCGTCTGGCGGATGGGAAAGAGGCCGACGATCTGACCCCCAAGCAGCGCGAAGCGGTTACCGGCGCCGTGCAGGCGGCGATTGACGAAGACCATCTGGATGAGATCGGCCCAGCGGGCGGGGATGATCGATAAAGGGGAGCTCCCGCCCTTTTGGCTTGCGTCTCTGACGAGACGCCATCCAAAGCGTTGGGCCGGGCCGCGCGTTCCGCGCGGCGGTTGCCCAAAACCCAGACGCTAGATGTCCGGCGATGGCCAGGCGGCGTCAGAGGTTCCTGTTTTCGGGGCGGGCAGGGACCAGAACATGTTTGCGGCCCCGACGCTCAGCGCGGGTTTCAGCCGGTGGCCGGGGCCCCAGCCGGTTTCTTCGACCTGCGGGGTATAATCGTCTGGTTTGCTGGCAATGATCTCTTCGCCTTTGGCGGATTTGGCAAGGCTTGCAAGCAATTCGGCGGTGCGCGCAAGCGACAGGTGAGCATCCATTGCGGCATTGTGCGAGGCGGCTTCGGTTAACGCAGATAATACGGCGGCGGCCATGAGATACCCGGTTGCATGGTCGAGGGCCTGAACCGGCAGGGGCGTCGGTGCGTCGGCTTTGGCCCAGTCTCGCCCTGCATCCGCGATGCCTGCGCTCATCTGTACGAGGCTGTCAAAGCCGCGCCGTGCTGCCCATGGCCCTTGCCAGCCATACGCGTCCAGAGTGACCTCGATACGGTTTGGGGCCAGCGCATCGCGTTGGGATTTGTCCAGCCCCAGCGCATCCAGTGCGCCGGGGCGGTATCCGTGCACAAAAACGTCGGCCTGTGCCAGCAGGTCCTTTAGTCTGGCCAGACCGGTGGGCGATTTCAGGTCCAGATAGGCGCAGGTTTTACCCAGAGAGATATCGGGTATGACACCGGGTTCGTCCCAGCCGGGGGGATCAATGCGCAAAACCTCGGCCCCAAACCCGGCGAGGGTGCGGGTTGAGACCGGCCCAGCCAGAACGCGTGTGAGATCAAGTACACGCAGGCCAGCCAGAGGACGCTCTGAGGTTGCCTGAGGGCGGTCACGCAAGGTGATGCTGCGAGGCCTTTGCCAGCCGATCAATGGATCGCGTGTCACCGCGCGGCCTTGTGGGTGTTCCAGCCATTCTGTCCGGCTGCGCATGGCCGCGGCAACACCGCCTTCGGCAACAATCGCTGCCTCCAGATCAGAGATCAACCAGTCTCTGACCGCGTGTTCAACCCTGACCCGATCGGCCTTGGTGCCCAGAACCTTCAGGGCGGCGGCACGGTGATGTGGCAGGTTGGTATGCAGCCTGACCCATCCGTCCGATGCCTTGTAATCTCCGGTGATCGGATCCCAGAGGCCCGGCATCTCCCAGCCCTGTGGCCTGAAGGAAAACCCGTACCATAGCGAGGCGAGCCGGTGTTCAACCGTCACTTCGGGCGCGGCCCCGGTCAGGTTCAACGCCCCCATCAGGCGCGATAACTCTTGCCCCACCGCGGCAAAGCTGGCTGTGGCCAGCTCGGACACTGCGAAGGCGCTGGGGCGGGCTCCGGACCCGTTGACCTGATAGCTGTCCGTCGCAGGCAGGGCCGAGAGCAGGCTCATTGCTGATAGGGGTCCAGGCTATCGCGCAGCCCGTCGCCAAGGAAGTTGAACGCAAGTACCACGACGATGATCGGTAACATCGGGATTGCGGTCCACGGATAGATTTCGATCGAGGCGAGGTTCTGCGCGTCGTTCAACATGACGCCCCAACTGACCGCAGGCGCACGCAGGCCCAAACCAAGGAAGCTGAGCGCGGTTTCACCGAGGATCATCGCCGGGATCGACAGCGTGGCCGAGGCAATCAGATGAGACATGAAGTTCGGCAACAGATGCTTGCGGATCACCCGGCCCGAACTTGCGCCCATCATCTCGGCGGCGCGCACGTATTCTTCTTCGCGCAGTGACAGGAATTTGGCGCGGACGGATCGTGCGAGGCCAGGCCAGTCAAGGATACCAAGAATGACCGAGATGATGAAAAACACCGCGACCGGGCTCCAGTTCGAAGGCACAGCGGCAGAAAGGGCCAGCCAAAGGGGCAGTTCCGGTAACGAGCGCAGAATCTCGATGACCCGGTTGATGACCCAGTCGATGCGGCCCCCGAAATACCCCGCCATTGATCCAAACAAGATACCAAGGACAAAGGAAACGGTTATACCGATCAGGCCAACCGTCAGCGACAATTGCGCCCCATACAGGATGCGGCTGAATATGTCCCGGCCCAGACGATCAGAACCCCAGAGGAACAATGTGGCACCCTCGGGCGCACAGAACAGGTGCGTGTCTGATTTGATCAGCCCGGCCAGACGGTATTCGGACCCTTCGCAGAAGAACTGGAGCGGGCGCGGGTCTTCCGTGTCGGGGACGAACTTCCACTGGAAGGTTTCCAGGTCAGCTTCGGCAACGATGGGATAGACATAGGGGCCGATAAATGCGCCGTCATGGAACCAGTTAATCGATTGAGGCGGGGCATACAGGTGCTCTCCGTTGCGGTCATTGGGCCCGTAAGGCGTGATGAAGCCGACGAAGGGCAACATCAGGTAGCACAGCAACAGGAACGCACCAGAGATCAGGCCCAGCTTGTGCGTTTTGAACTTGCGCCAGACCAGCACCCAGTTGGGCGCGTCCAGATCGGCGCGCTCCAGCTGCTGGATCGAGGCTTGCGGATCAAAAGGGGCATCGTCGACATAGCGACCATCAGGATGCTTGGTCATGCTTCACGCCCCTCATAGCGAATGCGCGGATCAAGCATGACCAGCAGGATGTCGGAAATCATGGTGCCGATCAGGGTCAGCAAGGCGACAAACATCAGGATGAAAGCCGACAGGAACTGATCTTGCGTTTTCAGCGCTGTCAGCAGGGTCGGGCCGATGGTTTGCAGGCCCAGAACAACCGAAACCAGAACCGAGCCTGAAATCATTGACGGCAGCAGGTTGCCGATATCGGCGACAAACGGGTTGAAAGCCACGCGCAGCGGGTATTTTGCCAGCATCCGCGACGGGGCCATCCCCTTGGCAACGGCGGTTTCCACGTAAGGCTTGCCAAGCTCATCCAGCATGTTGGCCCGCAGGCGCTGCATCATCGCCGATGCGCCCGAGGTGCCGATCACGAAGGTCGGTACGATCAGGTGGACGAGGATGGATTTCAGCTTGTCCCAACTCATCGGTTCGCCTTCGAATGACGGGTCCATCAGGCCGCCGATGGGCAGGTTGAAATAGCGGTGGCCATAGTAGAACAGGATCAAAGCCAGCAGGAAGTTCGGCGTGGCCAACCCCAGATAGCCCACAAAGGCTGAAGTGTAGTCAATCCAGGTGCGTGATTTGGCAGCCGCGATGACGCCCAGTGGCAGGGCGACGGCATAGACAAACAGCACGGCCGCCAGATTGACAACCACCGTCAGCCACAGCGTGTCGCCCACGATTTCGGAAACGGGGCGGTCAAACTCGAATGACCAGCCGTAATTGCCTTGTAACAGCCCTTCAAACCCGTGCGGACCGGGCCAGAAGCCGATCCAGATCAGGTATTGCTCGGGCAGGGAACGGTCGAGCGAGTATTCCTTGCGCAGAAACTCGGCCTTGGCCACGCCGGCCGACTGGCCCGAGGCCTGCAACTCGGCGATCTGGTTGCTCAGATAGTCACCGGGGGGAAGGTTGATGATCACGAAGATCAGCACGGACACCACCAACAGAGTCAGCAGCATCGTGAAAAAGCGATACACCGCATAGCGCAGCATGACCATTTAGCTGCTCCTGATCAGTCGACGAAGAAGAACTCGTCGGGGCGGTGAATGCCAAAATGTGCCCCCGGTTCCCATGCCCACATCGCCTGTTGGGGCACATTGCGCAGCCGGTTCGAGACGACGATAGGTTGCGGAGCACCATTCAGGATACCAATCGCATAAAGCTGGTCGGCGTGAATCCTGAGCATCTGGGCCCAGATCGCGGCGCGTTCCTCATCGGTTGTCGCAAGCTCCCAGTCATGGGCCAGCTTCATCAACTGTTCAGCTTCGGGCATGTCGGGTGGCTCGCCCGATCCGCCGCCAGTTTGATAGTACTGCCCCCATTTGGGCCAGGCCAGAAACACCTGATCGGTGGGGGCGAGAAACGCGGGTGAGGTGTGGGTTTGCGGAATGCCATCATCCCAGCCGAACCAGACAGACGCCATCGTATTGCCCGAGAACACCCGGTTGCGCAGAATATCGCGATCCAGCGGGCGCATCACCAGATCGATCCCGATCTCGCGCCAGGTGTCGGTGACAATCTGAAGGGCGTTTTCAACCTCTTGCCGCTCACCGGCGGTTTCGATGATCAACTCCATCGGGCGACCGTCGGGTAACAGGCGAATGCCGTTCTTATCGCGCCCGGTCAGCCCGGCTTCGTCCAGCAGCGCATTGGCCATTTCGATATCATACTGTGCCCAGGCCTGTGCGTTTGCTTCGTCATAAAAGGGCGAGGCAGGCAGAACGGACATTGCCGCAGGCTGGGCCAGTTTGAAATAAAGCGCCTGATTGATGGTCTTGCGATCAATGCCCAGCGACAGCGCCCGACGCACACGTGGATCACGCAGAACATCGCGCCACATTTCGTCGTTGAAGTTCAGATTGGGATAGATCGCAATCTGCGACGCAACGCCGGTTTTCCACAGAAGCGTTTTATATCCTCCCTCGGCTTCACCCTTTTTCAGGATCGACGCGTCGCGGAAAGCCAGCCCACGGCCTTGCAGATCGCTTTCGCCTGCATTGGTCTTGGCGGCCACCAACCCCGGAGCCACGATCTCCATCTCGACCACGTCGATATAGGGCAGTTGTACGCCGTTCGAATCGACGCGGTGATAGTAGGGATTGCGGATAAAATTGTGGCGGATTTTCTTGCCCGAACTGGCGTTCAGCCAGGGTTGCAGCGTGGGCAGTTCGTGATTGTCGAACTTGTAGAGGTTATCAAGCTTGTTATGCAGCGCGGCCCAGCTTTTGACCCGGGCGTCTTCGACCTGAAAGGCCAGTTCTTCGGGGTCGGCAAAGTTCTCGTGATATTGTTTGAGAAACTCGGACGGACGGTAGATGAAGGGTGGCCGGGCTTGGGCCAGCGATTGCAGGAAATCGGGGTTCGGCTCTTCCCATTCAAACACAACCGTTTCAGCATCGGGGAAGGTTACGGTTGGCGGTTTGCCCTCAACCAGCAGAAACTCTGGCGGGCCCGAGGGGCTGAGCAGCTCGTTATTGGCCACATCTTCCCACCAATACCGGAAATCCTCTGAGGTGAATGGCGTGCCGTCCGACCATTTGTGACCGGGCCTCAGGTGCAGGGTGAACTTGCGATTGTCATCATTGTCGAACGAGGCAAGCAAATCGGGAACGATGTTGTATTCGTGATCAAACCCGATAAGCCGCGCATAGCCGTAGACCACCATCTGCCGAATATCTTTCGAACGGGTGACCATCGTGCGCAACGTGCCGCCGGGGGTGCCGAAGTCACGCCCTTTCGCGGCCAGATCGACAATCAGCGGATCCTGCGGGATACGTTCGGCCACAGGCGGCAGGGTTCCTGCTTCGATCTCGGCTTCCCAGAATGTGTTGTCTTGCAGATTGGCCGGTATTTCGGCCGTGGCTGGCAATAGCCCGGCGATGGTCAGCGCGGAGGCCAGAAACAATCGGTGAGTGGTCTTAAACATGGCAACGTACCTTATGGCCGGGCTCCATCTCTACCAGCGAAGGTATCACGGAGTCGGAAAATCGAAAGGCGTCATCCCAACTGTCTGGCGAACCCGCGCCCAATGCAACCAGTTTCAGGTCGATCGGGCGATTGATATCGGGTTCCGGCTGGGCAGCGATCAGCGCCTTGGTGTAAGGGTGGCGAGGGTTGTAGAACAGAGTTTCCGGCGGGGCCTGTTCGATCACAAGGCCCTGCCGCATTACGGCCACCTCATCCGCGATCCGGGCAACCACGGCCAGATCGTGAGAGATGAACAGATAAGACAGGTTCAGGCTGTCCTGCAATTCTTCCAGAAGCGTCAGGATCTGCTCTTGCACAGAGACATCCAATGCCGAGGTCGGTTCATCACACACGATCAGGGCCGGATCCAGCATCATTGCGCGCGCGACCGACAGGCGTTGGCGCTGTCCTCCTGAAAACGCGTGTGGATAGCGTTTGAGCATATCCGCGTTCAGCCCGACCCGCTGCAGCATCTCGGCGGCTTTGTCGCGCTGTTCAGCAGCGGTGCCGAGCCTGTGAATCTCCAGCGGCTCGGTCATGGCATCCTGAATACGCATCCGCGGGCTGAGAGAGCTGTAGGGGTCCTGAAACACCATCTGCGCCTTGCGCTGAAACGCCGTGCGTTCGGCGCGGGACATCTGGTGCACCGTGATCGGTTCGGCATCCGCAGAGGTGCGAAACAGCACCTCGCCGCCGGGATCGGGCAGTTCGGCCCCCAATGCGATTCGCGCCGCAGTTGTCTTGCCGGATCCGCTTTCGCCCACAATCGCCAGCGTTTTGCCACGGGCCAGTTTCATATCAACGCCGCGGCAGGCATGGATCAGTTTGTCGGCCTTCCACCCTTTGCTGGATCGCATGGTGTAGGTTTTTGACACGCTGGTCATCTGCAGAATCAAATCTTCATCGGGCATCGGCAGCCCGACGGCGCTTTGATCGGGAATCTCGGGTGCCGCGTCGAACAGCTGTTGTGTGTAGGGATGCGCCGGGGCGTTCAGAATCGGCGCGGCCGGGCCTGCCTCCATCACGCGACCCTTGTGCATGACGACGACTTGCTCGGCCATGTTTGCAACCACCCCAAGGTCGTGCGTGACCAGAATCAGTGCCATGCCGGTTTCGCGCTGCAACTCTTTGATCAGCCCCAGAACCTGTGCCTGCGTGGTCACGTCCAGCGCAGTGGTCGGCTCATCCGCGATCAGCAGCTCAGGCTTGGACACCATCGCCATGGCGATCATCGCCCGCTGGCGCATGCCACCCGACAGTTCGAACGGATAGCTGTCATAGGCGCGGGCAGGGTCGGGAAAGCCGACCCGTTCGAATTGGGTCAGAACCTCTTTGCGTGCGTTTGCTTCGGATGCTCCGCGATGCAGCCACAGAACCTCGCTGACCTGATTGCCGATCTTGTGCAGCGGCGAGAGTGAGCGCATCGGCTCCTGAAAGATCATCGAAACCCGGTTGCCGCGAATGCTGCGCATCTGGCGCTCGCTCAGGTCGGTCAGGTTTGCGGTTCCCCTGGAATCGTTCAGTGTGATCGTGCCGCTGCGAATCTGCGCCGTGCGCGGCAGAATGCGCAAGGCCGCCCGGCATGAGATGGTTTTGCCTGATCCGGATTCGCCGACCAAGGCAAGTGTCTGTCCCGGTTCAACGTCAAAGCTGACATCCCGGACGACAGACGCACCCGAACCAAAGCCGATGCTGAGGTCCCGAACGGACAACAACGCACTCATGCGGGTTTCCCACCCGGCTGACCGCTTGATAACATCGGCTTTGTGAACTCCCTGACTTTTTTGCGCAGTTTCGCGCGGTTGGGGCGGCGTAGTCAAACACCTTCTTCACATGAATTGTCGCGGATTTGTGAAAGCAGGGCTTGAATGGCTACACAAAGTCTTGAGATTTTGTCATCTAAGGCGCAATCGGCACCCGTTAGTGTCGGCTGACAAACGAATGAGGTTTCCCGTGTCCGAGCATCAAAGCCGTCTGGATTTGTTCATCGATCGTATGGTGTCACAGCGTGCCTGTCTGGATTATGCCATCGCTCAAACCGCCGATCAGCCGGGGCCGGTTTTTGAACTGGGGTTGGGCAATGGGCGCACGTATCACCATATGGTTCAGCACATTCCGGGTCGTCCGGTCTATGTGTTTGAACGTGCCGTGGCCTCTCATCCTGATTCTACGCCGCCCGATGATCTGGTGATTCTGGGCGATGTGCGTGAAACGCTGCCTGCGTCGGTGGAACGGTTCGGCGCGTCAGCCAGCCTGATCCACGCGGATCTGGGGGGGCATAACCGCCAGAAGAACGATACGTTTGCCCGGCTTGTGTCCCCTATGATCGAGCCGCTTCTGGCCCCCGGGGGGCTGATGGTTTCCAGCGACCGGATGTATTTCGAGACACTGACCGAGATGGCTTTGCCCGAAGGGGCTGTTGAAGGGCGATGTTTTATCTATCGGCGCTAGAAGGGATTACAGCATGCTGTTTTATGATTGCTCAACCGCCCCAAGCCCGCGCCGTGCGCGGATGTTCATCGCCGAGAAGGGGCTGACGATCGAGACACGCGACATCTCGATCGCCGGGGGCGAGCAGCTAAGCGACAGCTTTCGCGCAGTGAACCCCCGCGCGACGCTTCCGGTTCTGATCACGGATGACGGCACTACACTGACCGAGAACCTTGGAATAGCGGCTTACCTTGAGGCACGTTTCCCTGAACCGCCATTGATGGGCCGAACCGCGGACGAGAAAGGCGCGGTCTTGATGTGGAACGCGATTGTAGAGCAACAGGGTGGCGCGCCCATTGCCGAGACATTGCGCAACACACACCCCTCGTTCAAGGATCGCGCCCTTACCGGCCTTGTGAACCACGCGCAAATCCCTGCGCTGGCGCAACGGGGCGCCGAGCGGGTGCAGGCCTTCTTCGATCTGCTTGAGACCCGCTTGGCTAAGAGCGATTTTGTTGCGGGTGATGAATTTTCCATGGCCGATATCGCGGCCTTTGTGTTCGTTGATTTCGCGCGTGTCATCAAGATGCGCATTCCCGCCGCGAACTCTGCGACACAGGCATGGTTCGACGCGATCAAGGCCCGACCCAGCGCCCGGCTCTGAACCTGATGGCCGATATGCGGCCACTATCTTGCCGCGTCAGATGAGGCGAAAGCGTCAGGTTGCGAAGGTGACCCAGGCCCAGGCCATGCCGATATAAGTCAGATTGTGGGCCAACTGATCCAGCCCCGCAGCGCGCCAGAAGGCAGCTTGATTGGGCTGCAGTTGTTTGCGTTCAGAATAGTTGGCTTTGGCAAAATCGATATGAAAATGCACGATCCATTCCAATACGGCCATGATCAGAATGAATTCAACCGAAGCGCGAAAAAGGGCGAACACAATAATTGAACCCACGACATGCACAGCCGCATGTTGCGCGCGTCCCATATGGAAATACGTGCCACGCCCGGAAAGCATCTTGGGCGTTTGCAAAAAATAGTCGGCAAACATGTGTTTGATCTGAAGCAGACAGAGCAACACAAACACAGCGCCAAAGCTGGCAGGCAAATGAATCCTCCCGATATCGTCCTGAATCGGCAGCTTAGGGGGTAATGACGTGGGGCGCAAATGAACTTGTTCACATAAGGTGAATTCAGTGCAATTCGGAAATTCGTTTGCGTCTGCGGATACGGTTGCGGTAAATTAAGCATGTTGTATTCACGCCATAATCACTGGTTTGAACGACGGGTTATTCGTAGGGGCGGGTTCGATAGAGCGTACAATTTTTCGGTTCATCTGGAAGTATTCCAAACGCGATCAGCTGATCCTGCTGGCCGTGACGGCAACACTGTTTCCACTGCTGTATCTGACGCTGGAGCTGCCCAAACGAATTATCAACGATGCGATTGGTGCCTCCACCCAGATCATAGATGTCTGGGGATACAGCCTGCCGCAGACCACCTTTCTGATGATCCTGTGCTTTGCCTTTCTGGCCGCCGTACTGGCCCATGGGCTGATGAAAATGCGCATCAACACCATGAAAGGCGTTCTGAGCGAGCGCATGCTGCGCCGCTTTCGCTATCAGCTGATCAACCGCGCGCTGCGCTTCCCGCAACCCTATTTCGAGCGGGTCAGCCAGGGCGAGATGGTCTCGATGATCACCGCCGAGAGCGAGCCGATGGGCGGGCTGATGGGCGATGCAATCAGCCAGCCGGTGCTGCAGGCGGGGCAGATGATCACGATTCTATCGTTCCTGTTTCTGCAAAGCGTGTGGTTCGGGTTGGCCGCGGTGGCACTGATCCCGTTGCAGGCCTGGCTGATTCCGCGATTGCAGCGTCAGCTCAACCTGCTGAACAAGCAACGCATTCAGGAAGTGCGCGTGCTGGCGGCCCAGATCGGTGAGAACGCCGCCGGGGCCTCGACCCTGCGTGCCAATGGCGGCTGGCGATACCGCCGGGCGATGATCTCGGATCAGTTGGGGCGGCTGTTTGGCATCCGGTTCGAGATCTACCAGAAAAAGTTCTTTATGAAGTTCATCAACAACTTCATATCGCAGCTGACCCCTTTCATGTTTTACCTTGTTGGCGGTTATCTGGTGTTGCAGGGGTCGGTCTCGCTTGGGGCGTTGGTGGCGGCGCTGGCGGCGTATAAAGACCTGAGCTCTCCGTGGAAGGAATTGCTGACCTACTATAACCAGACGCAGGACATGTCGCTGCGGTGGGACGTCGTGATCGAGCGCTTTGCCCCCGATGGCATGATCGCTGAAACCCTGTTTGATGGCGAACCGGCTGAGCGTCCCCGGTTGAAAGGTGATATTGTGCTGAACGGGGTCTCGGTCCGGGATATCGACGGCAATCAGGTGCTGGACGATCTGGGCCTGACCTTCCCGGCGGGCAAGACAATCGGTATCTCGGCCCCCAGCGAAGAAGACCGCCACGCATTGACCGAGCTGCTGACGCGCGAGATTTTGCCCAGTTCGGGCCGGATTGAAGTGGGCGGGGTCGATCTGGCTGGTCTGCATCAGGGTGTTGTTGCGGCACGGATCGGCCTTGCGACCTCGCGCCCGGTCATGTTTCAGGGCACGCTGGGCGAGAATGTCATGATGCCAATGCGGTCAAGGCCCGTCTCGACGGCAACCGAAGACCTGGGCTATTCCGAGGCCGTGCGTGCAGGCAACAGCACCGATCCCTATAACGCGGATTGGCTGGATCCCGGGCTGGCCGGTTTTGATGATTCCGACAGGCTGCGTGACTGGTGGCTGCAGTTGATCGAGGGCATGGGCTCCGGGGCGGCCCTGTTTCAGCGCGGGGCCGAGCAGGTATTTCATCAGAAAGATTACCCCATTTTGGCCGCCACGTTGGTCAAGTTGCGGCCGCTGGTGCAGAAAGCGGTGCGAGAGGCCGGATTGGAACAGCAGGCTCTGGTGTTTGACCGGTGCGCTTATAACGCCGCCCTGCCTGTGGCCGAAAACCTGTTGTTCGCAACCCCCTGCGTTCCGGTGACCCGGGAATTGCTGGCACAACAGACGGTGTTTCTGGCGCAATTGCGCGAATTGGGGCTGGATGAGACCCTGATCAGCCTGACCCGGGACGTGATTGAAATGTTGCGTCAGATTTTTGGGCTGGATGGTACCGACCACCCTTTGTTCCGCAAGCTCGGGCTTGAAGCACAGATCTATGAGGCGGCGGTTGAACTGATCGAGCAGACCCGTAAAGAGGGCGCGCGCGGATTGAATGATGAGCAACTCGCCAGCTTGTTGTCGGTCCCGTTTGTGATCTCGGCTGAACAGATCGGGCCGGCGTTTTCGGATGAGTTGAAGAACCGCATTCTGGAACTGCGGCACAGCCATTCCGCCAATCTGCTGGAATTGCTGCACGGCGTCTTTGTTCCGCTGGATGACGATGCATTTGCCCCGGGCCTGACCGTGATGGAAAACGCTCTGTTCGGTAAAGTCAGTCAGATAGGCGGCGCACGCAGTGACGAGGCGCGGAAGTTGATCGTGGATGTCCTGGCCGAAAACGGAGCCCGTCCATTGGTGACCGAGCTGATCTATGATGTGCCGGTGTCACTGGGGGGGCAGAACCTGCCCGCGATTTTTGCCGAACCCCTGGCCTTTACCCGGGCCACGATCAAGAAACCCGACATCCTGATCCTCGAAACTGCGCTGGCAAGTTACGACATGGCGACGCAGGTTTCTGTTTACAAAAACCTGCGCGCGCTCTTGCCCGAGACCACGGTGATCTATCTGAATGATACATTTGAAAACCCTGATGTGTTCGACATGTTTGTCGAAATCCGTCAGGGCCGGGTTGTCACGGATCAGGGTCCGGCGGATATCGAAGGTGACGGCGCCGCCTCTGCCGACCTGGCGCGTAAATTGCGCGCACTGGAACAGACACCGCTGTTTTCCGGGCTTGATCGCCGTCAGCTGCGGCTTTTGGCTTTTGGTGCACGCTGGTTCGAGGCCAAGTCAGGGCAGGTGGTCTTTCTTAAGGATGATCAGCCAACTGACGGCGCTTATGTGATCCTTGAGGGCGAGGCCGGGCTTTACCTGCCGCATTCGGGCGAGGCTGATCAACTGATCACAACGGTCGGGGCCGGTGCATTGGTGGGCGAACTGGGCCTGATCCGCAAAGAACCGCGCGCGCTGAGCATGGTGGCTGAAACCGACTTGTCCTGCCTGCGTATCGGCGAAGAGGAATTTCTGGCGGTGGTCGAAAACGACGCGGCCACAGCGTTCAAATTGCTGCAGGTGATCGCCGGATATGTCTCGAACTGATCGGCTCAGGCCTCGGGTTCGCAAAACAGGGAATAGAGCAGCTCAATCACCTGCGCAGTCTTGCCGTCATTCAGGGCATAATAGATCGTCTTGCCGTCACGGCGGGTTTTCACCAGTTCTTCTTCACGCAGGCGGGCCAGCATCTGACTGACGGCGGCCTGTCGCATGTTCAGCAGCGCCTCAAGCTCGCCGACCGATCTTTCACCTGCTCCAAGATGACATAGAATCATCAGACGACCCTCATGCGCCAATGCCTTGAGAAAGGTGGCGGCCTGCGTTGCGCTTTCTTTCATCTCCGCAGGTGTTTTGTCCGGTAAGGCGCGAGGATCGGATTTCTGGGCAGTCACAAAGCACCAATGTTCAGTTCAGGGTTGAGCCAATATGCCCCACTGGCTGCTGGATTGTCACCCCTCGGTTGCTGGCGCACCGCCCTGAAACGCGTTTCCGTTTGAATAGTCGCAGGGCGCCTCCTGCATTTGCAGGTGCAACCCGTCACCTGTGTAGGGGTTGCCGCGGGCAAGTGCCTCATCAACGTCGATGCCCAGGCCGGGTGCTGTCGGAGGTGCCACGAACCCGTCTTCGACGCGAATCGTGCCTTTGATTAACTGGTTGTGGAACGGTGTTTCGATGCTTTCAAGAAGTAACAGGTTCGGGATGGAGGCTGCCAGATGGATGTTGGCGGCCCATTCCACCGGACCTGCATAGAGATGCGGTGCCATCTGGGCGTTGAAGATTTCG
Organism: Rhodobacteraceae bacterium KLH11; assembly: GCA_000158135.1. Lineage (GTDB taxonomy): Bacteria > Pseudomonadota > Alphaproteobacteria > Rhodobacterales > Rhodobacteraceae > Ruegeria. Next base: position 446,794 of record DS999531.1, on the reverse strand, counting down.
GCCATTGCAGCGACCTTTTTCACCTCCCATATGCCGCCCGCTCGACCAAGAGCGGGCTGCAGGATCTCGGCGGCCCCGGCACGTAAAACGGCCCCGAACTCGGCTTTGGTGGTCATCCGTTCCCCGGTTGCAATCGGAATGCGAACGTGATGCGCGACACGGGCTATATCGGCAATCATGTCAGGCGGTGTTGGCTCTTCGAACCACAAAGGCGAATAGGGTTCAAGCGCTTGCCCAAGACGAATGGCTCCGGCCGTGTTGAACTGGCCATGTGTGCCGAACAGCAGATCGGCCCTGTCGCCCACAGCCTCGCGGATGGCTTTGCAAAACGCGACCGAGAGCGAGATATCGGACATTGCAGGCATGTGACCACCCCGGAGCGTATAAGGCCCGGCCGGATCGAACTTGACGGCGGTATAGCCCTGCCGGACCATCTCGGCGGCGCATTCTGCGGCCTGTTCCGGCGAGGTCCAGAATTCTGTCAGGTTATGCTGAGGCAGCGGGTAAAGATAGGTATAGGCCCGGACCCGGTCGTTCATCAGGCCGCCCAGCAGCGCGTGGACGGGGCGATCCCGATCTTTGCCCAGAATATCCCAGCAGGCGATTTCCAGCCCCGAGAATGCGCCCATCACGGTCAGGTCAGGCCTTTGGGTAAAGCCGCTGGAATAGGCGCGGCGGAACATCAGCTCGATATTCTCAGGGTTTTCCCCCAGCATGTGCCGCTCGAACACATCGCGAATGACGTGTCGCATGGCTTCTGGGCCGACGGAGGAGGCATAGCATTCGCCCCAGCCGGTGATCCCGGTGTCGGTCGTGACCTTGACCAGAATCCAGTACCGCCCGCCCCATCCGGGGGCCGGGGGGGCCGTGACGATGATATCGAGGTCCTGCAGTTTCATGCGCGCTCCTCTCGGGATGTCAGCCTTTGTTGAACAGGATCACGTTGCGCCTGGCGGCACCGGATCTGGTGTCCTCGATCGCCTCATTGATCTGCGACAGCGCCCAGCGGCCCGAGATCAGCTCGTCCAGTTTAAGCCGCCCCTGCTCATAGAGGTCGATCATCCATGGGATATCCCGCTGGATGACCACATCGCCCATTTTTGATCCGATAATGCCCTGACCCAAAGCGGCCAGCACGACAGGTTCGTAGGTCGACATATCACCGGTATGCGGCATTCCGATCATGATAGCCTTGCCGCCTCGACCAAGATAGCGCGGGGCCTGATCATAGGCAGGGATCGCGCCGACGGTGATCAGAACAACGTCTGCACCGCGCCCGCCAAGCGCCTTGTAGGCGGCTTTCCACGGTTGTTTCTGGCTGGCCAGAACGCCATGAGTTGCTCCGAACTCCATGGCGATGTCCAGTTTCTCTTCGGTCATGTCGACCGCGACGATCCGGCGCGCCCCGGCGATACGTGCGCCCTGAATCGCGTTCAGCCCTACGCCCCCTGCGCCGATCACCACCACATCCTGCCCGGGCCGCAGCGCAGCGGCGTTGACCGCCGCGCCGACGCCGGTGATCACGCCGCAAGACAGCAGGCTGGCCAGGTCTTTGGGCAGTGTTTCGGGTATCTTGACGATCTGACGGTGGCTGACCACCACTTTCTCGGCAAAAGCGCCGCAGGCCATGGCCTGATCCAGCGCCTCACCCTCGGCGGTGCGCAGAGGGCCATCGACCGTGTTATACGGGGTTTCGCAAATGGTTGGCTTGCCGCTGGCACATGTCGGGCAAGACCCACAGGCCCGGATCAGGGTGACGACAACGCAATCGCCTGTTTTGAAACCCCCGGCCCCCTCACCGACAGCCGAGATTACACCTGCCGCTTCGTGCCCGTAGACCGCGGGCAGATGGCCGCCCCATGCACCGCTGGCAAATGAGATATCCGAATGGCAGATCGCCACGGCCTCCAGGGTGACCTCGACCTCGCCCATGCCGGGAGGGGCAATCAGAATATCCTCAATGACCAGAGGGTCGCCGAACGCCCGGCACACGGCTGCTTTGATGGTTTGCATGAATTTCCCGCTCCCTGTTGGGGATACGGTGGCCCGTCACGGCCAGACCTGCAAGGCAGAATCCGTCATCAGAATGTCGTTGTTGTGTCAGGACCGATATCCCGAGGGCGCGGGAAGTAACAGGGGCACCCGAATTGCGCGGCATGGCGTTGTTACATCCGTTGTGAGATCTGATGCATTAACCCGGCCAGATGTTCGGGATGCGAAAAAAACGGGGAATGAGAGCTGTCGATGGTCAGGCTCAGGTCAGCACTGGCGCAGCTGGCCATTTCGGCCTGATATTCGGTTGGAATGGTGCGGTCGTCGGTTGTGCGGATATAGGCCTTGGGAACGCGTGCGAAATTCTCGCCCACCTGCAGCGGTGTGTCCTGCGGGGCAATCGCTTGCGGGCACAGGCGGCCAAGCGCATAGGTGACAACGTCGCGCGGGCAATCGTGATAGAACAGTTCGTGCACCCGGTTGGGCAGCACGCTGTAAGACAGGCCATCGGCTGATTTTTCAACCGCATCACCGATAAGCTGACGTGGCGCGCGTTTGCGCATCTCGATCATCGACAACCCATCTTGGGGAACATAGGCGCACAGATAGATCAGGCCGCGCATCGCGTCCGGAGAGGTTTCGGCCGCAGCGCTGACCGGGTAGCCACCCCAGGAGTGGCCCACGACAATCGTTTCGGGTTTCAACGCTTTCAGTATGACGTCCTGACACGCCTCAAGCGTGACATCCGGCACCGGTGTCGGGTCCGAGCCGTGGCTCGGCAGGTCGATTGCGCGCGCAGTGTGCCCGAATGTGGTCAGTTCCGGGATTAGGTCGCGCCAGCACCACGCTCCGTGGCACGAGCCGTGGACAAGAAGGAAATCAGCCAATGTATTCCTCTTTCAAATATGTCCGGTTTCGGTCAGGAAACCGCTCAGCAGCCCGGCATATTCTTCGGGTTGTTCGACACAGGGCAGATGGCCTGCCTTGCGGATCAGGGCAAATTGCGACCCGGGGATCAGATCCACGGTTTCACGCACAAGATCGGGCGGGGTCGAGCCATCCTCGCTGCCTGCGATGCCAAGGGTAGGCAGCCGCAACCCACTGGTGGGTGTATAAAAATCCGTGCCCGAGATCGCTGCGCAGCAACCGAGATAGCCGTCAAGAGGCTGTCGCACCATCATATTGCGCCACAAGGTCAGATCGGGACCAGCGCGAAAGGCTTTTGAAAACCATCGCTCCATGGTGGCGTCTGCCAGTGCTTCGATCCCGCCAGCGCGACCGGCGTCAATCCGCTCCTGCCAGATTTTGGCGGTGCCGATCTTGGCTGCGGTGTTCGACAAGACCATCGCGCGAATCTGGTCCATCCGCTTTACGGCCAGCCCTTGCGCAATCAGGCCGCCGATGGAAAGACCGACAAACACGCAGTCTCTGACCCCTAGGTAGTCAAGCAATTGCTCTGCATCACGCACGAGGCTTCCCATCGCGTAGGGAGCGGCGGGCTGCGAAGACAACCCGTGGCCGCGCTTGTCATAGCGGATGATGCGCAGGCCTTTGGGCAACAGGGGTAAAACTGGATCCCATAGACGCATATCCGTGCCCAATGAGTTGGCAAAAACCACCGGCGCGCCCTCGGGGTCGCCATCGATCCGGTAATGTATCCTTACGTCTTTGAGTTCAGCGATGTGCATATATCGGGTTCCCGCCTGTTCAGGGTCATGAACAATAAACTTAACCGGGATTTTGCACCGGTCCTGATCGATTGTCAGGTCAGGAATTCCAACGCCTGTTCAAACGTCCGGGAGTCCACATTCCCGCCCGAGACGATTGCGATCACCGTATCCCCCTCGATCTGGTCCTTGCGAAACAGCGCCGAAGCCAGCGCAACGGCACCGCCGGGTTCCACCACAAGCTTGAGGCGCAGAAAGGCCAGCGCCATGGTGCGCAGGGCTTCTTGTTCCGAAACCGACAGGCCCGGACCGCAGAGCCTTTGCAGGATCGGGAATGTGATTTGCCCCGGTTCCGGCGTCAGGATGGCGTCACAGATATTGCCCGATGTGCAGTTGTTGGTCTGGATCGTGCCAGAGGCCAGAGAGCGTTTTACATCGTCGAACCCGTCCGGCTCGCACGGGCGCGCGCGCAAGCCCGGCGCGTGGTGTTCCAGGGCCAGCGCTATGCCGGATGACAGCCCGCCACCGCCGCAGCAGACCAGAACATCGCCCTGATTTACATTCAGGTCCCGCGTCTGCCGGGCCAGTTCCAGCCCAACGGTGCCCTGGCCTGCAATGACCTGGGGTTCGTCATAAGGCCGGATCAGGGTCAGGCCGCGCTGGGTGGCCAGAGCCTCGCCAATCTCTTCGCGACGTTCCGTGGCACGGTCATAGAGGACCACCTCGCCCCCCAGCGCGCGGGTGTTGTCGATCTTCAGCTTCGGGGCATCCGATGGCATCACGATAACCGAAGAGGTCCCGTGCCGGGCCGCCGCATAGGCCACGCCCTGCGCGTGATTGCCCGAGGAATAGGCGATCACCCCCCGCTGGCGCGCGCCCGCATCCAAAGCCGAGATCGCCGACCACGCGCCACGAAACTTGAAGCTGCCTGTATGTTGCAGGCACTCGGGCTTAACCAGCACGCGACGTCCGGCGATTTCGTCCAGAAAGGGTGAGGACAACAGCGGCGTTTCACGCACGTGCCCTTTCAGCCGTTCTGCGGCGGCTTCGATCATTTTGATACTGCTCATGCTGCGTCCAGTACGTTGCGGATCAGTTCAAGCGACTGGGGCTCGTCCAAAAACGGGACATGTCCCCGGTCAGGGATTTCGGCCGAAATCAGGCCGGGATGGCGGGCGTGCATCTCTTGTAACGTGGCCGCGCTGAAAAGCTCTGAGTTCGCGCCGCGTATCACGCCGGTCGGAATGTCGCGCAAGGCGTCGAACAGCGGCCACAGGTCCGGTGCCGGGCCTGCTGCGGCTTGCTGGATCAGAGCGTCCCGTAAGGCGCTGTCATAGCGCAGTTCCAGTTTGGTTTCGGTCTGGTGGTATTGATGCTGAACCTGTTGCCGCCAGATATCCAAAGACACACCGGGGAATTGCGGCTCCATCATCTGCTGCAGTGCGTGGGCGGCCTCGTCATATGATTTTGCAGCGGGTGATTTTCCCACATAGTCCATGATCTTGCCGATCCCCGTGGGCTCGATGACCGGGCCAATATCGTTGAGGATGACCCCCGCAAGACGATCGGGATGGCTGGCGGCCAGCGCCATGGCAATCAACCCTCCGCGTGAGGTTCCCAGCAGGATCACTTTGCCAAGCCCCAGATGATCCAGCAATTCAATCGCATCCAACCCTTCACGCAGGATGTTGTAATTCATGAAATCCGGATCATGGTCGGATTGCCCGCGCCCGCGATAATCCATCGTGATCAGGCGCAGATCAGCAAGGTGCGGGGCGACGAAGGCAAAGTCGCGGCTGTTGCGGGTCAGCCCGGCAAGGCAGAGCAGGGGCTGGCCATCGCCGGTGTCTTCAAAATAAAGGCGTTTGCCGTCGGAGGCGGTGAAATACGCCATCAAAGCCCTGCCAATTGCGGGATCGTCGTCAGATCAGACAGAACATGGGCGGGTTTCCAAGGCAGACGATCCATCGGCTCGCCCGCGCGGTTCACCCAGGCCGTGACAAAGCCATACCCGCTGGCCCCGGCGGCGTCCCAGCCGTTTGAACTGACGAAAAGAACTTCGTTGCGGGCGCAGCCGAACCGCTCCTGCACCAGATCGTAGACGCGGGAATGAGGCTTGAAAACGCCAACGCTTTCAACCGAAAGAACATCATCCAGAACCTCTCTGATCCCGGCGGATTGTACGGCCCCGTCCAGCATCGGAGGCGACCCGTTCGACAGGATGGCTGTTTGCAGACCCCCCGCTTTCAGGGCCTTCAGCATTTCGGGGACCTCGGGGTAGGCCTGCAACTCCCAATAGAGATCCAGCAAGCGTTGCCTCAGGGCGTCATCGCCTTGCAAGCTGACCGCCTCAAGCGCCCAGTCCAGCCCGTCTTGTGTCACGTCCCAGAAATCACAATGCGCGTCTGAAACAGCGCGCAGCCAGGTGTATTGCAACTGTTTCAGGCGCCAGTGGCTGGCAAGTTCCGGCCATTTTTCGGCTAGCGCTTCATAGCCCGGTTCGGCGGCGGCCTGTCGCGCTGCTGCTGCCACGTCGAACAGCGTGCCGTAGGCGTCGAATACACAAGTCGTAATTGCCATCTGATCCTCCCCTGATCGGGCGCAGGTAAACATAACTGTTTCACAGGTTAAAGAGGTCAGGGTTTACAATGCCGTGTGAGCCTCTAGGCTGCCCGGTTCATTCCCTTTCAGGCCGGAGGCCACTATGACCGCAATCAAACAAGGCGACACGGTTCGCATCCACTACACCGGAACTCTGCTGGACGGCGAAGTCTTTGACAGTTCCGAGGGGCGCGATCCGCTTGAGTTTGCGGTTGGGTCAGGTCAGATCATACCGGGTCTGGACGTGGCCCTGCCGGGGATGGAAATTGGTGAAAAGAAACGGGTCGAGATTGCCTGTACCGAAGCGTATGGCCCGATCAACCCGGGCATGCGGCAACAGATTCCGCGCGAAGGTATCCCTGATGACATCCCGCTGGAACCCGGTACCCAGTTGCAGATGCAAACGCCTGACGGGCAGGCGCTGCCGGTGACGGTGGTTGAGGTGGACGAGGCGACGGTGACGCTTGATGCCAATCATCCGTTGGCAGGGCAGGACCTGATTTTCGATATCGAGATCGTCTCGATCAACTGATCCCGCCGGGGTCAGAGCCCCGGTAGCTGGGCAAATAAGGGCTCAATCGCATCCCGGATATGCGGTTGGGTCGCGACGGCCAATGCGATCAGCAAAGTACCGAGCGCCAGCAACAACAGGCCTGCGCGTATACCTCCGACTTTCCGCCGGAAATACAGGGACCGCCCGTTGCTGGCGAGGATCTGTTCAAGTTTGCTCATATTGCAATCCCTGCGGGTCAAAGATGGTCAAATCTTGGCCGCCGCAGGGAAAGATATGGTCACATGGCCTCGGGCTGGGGCATCCCAAGAATGTGATAACCGCCATCGACACGGATAATCTCACCCGATGTGTAGCTGCCCGCGTCAGATGTAAGGTAAACCGCAGTGCCGCCAACCGCCTCAAGCGTTGCGTTCGAGCGCATCGGAGCGTTCTGGTCGCAGAACTTGTAGGTCTTGCGGGCACCGCCAATCGCCGCACCGGCCAGCGTTTTCATCGGACCGGGCGAGATCGCATTCACGCGGATGCCTTCGGGGCCGAGATCGTTGGCCAGGTAGCGGGTCGCTGATTCCAGCGCGGCCTTGGCCACACCCATCACGTTGTAATTTGGTACAACCTTGTTCGAGCCCTGATAGGTCAGGGTCAGCAAAGTACCGCCATTATCTTTCATCAGCGGATAGGCACGGCGCGCCACTTCGATGAACGAATAGGCCGACACATCCAGCGAGTGTTTGAAGTTCGCCCGCGTGGTGTTCAGAAACCGGCCGGTCAGTTCAGATTTGTCCGAATAGGCGATGGCATGGACCACAAAATCGATGGTCGGCCAGCGCCCGGCCAGTTCGTCGAATGCGCGCTCCAGCGATTCGTCATCAGTGACGTCCGCATCGACCATGAAGTCGCTGCCGAGGCTCTGGGCCAGAGGCTCCAGCCGTTTGCCAAAGGCTTCGCCCTGATAGGTGAAGGCCAGTTCCGCGCCCGCCTCGTGCATGGCCTTGGCGATGCCCCACGCGATCGAACGATCGTTGGCCACGCCCATGATCAGGCCGCGTTTACCCTTGAGTTGTTCCGACATCTTGTTCACCCGTTATACTTCGACAGAACCATGGATCCGTTGGTGCCACCAAAGCCGAAGCTATTGGTCATGACACTGTCCAGGCCTGCGTTTTCAACAACTTGCGTTGCAATTTCACCGGGCAGGATGCCGTCGGCAAGTGTGTCGACATTGATCGACGGTGTAATGAAATCACTGTCCAGCATCAGCAGACAGAAGATCGTTTCAAGCGCGCCGGCAGCGCCCTGAGCGTGGCCGGTCATCGACTTGGTTGAGGAGATTGGCGGCACGTTGCCTTCGCCAAAGATGCGGCGCACGGCTTCAACCTCACCCACATCACCGACCGGGGTCGAAGTGCCGTGCGCGTTGATGTAGCCCACCTTGCGACCCTCGGGAAGAGTGGACAGGGCCAGCCGCATCGCGCGCTCGCCGCCTTCACCGGACGGGGCGACCATGTCATGGCCATCCGAGGTGGCCGCATATCCGGTTACTTCGGCATAGATTTTTGCGCCACGGGCCAGCGCGTGGTCGAGGTCTTCCAGCACAACAATACCGCCGCCGCCGGAAATCACGAAACCATCGCGGTTCTGGTCGAAAGCACGAGACGCTTTTTCTGGCGTGTCGTTATATTTCGACGACATTGCACCCATGGCGTCAAACAGGCAGGACAGGGTCCAGTCCAGCTCTTCTCCGCCGCCCGCAAACACCACGTCCTGCTTGCCCAGCATGATCTGTTCTGCAGCGTTGCCGATGCAATGCAGCGAAGTCGAGCAAGCCGAGGTGATCGAATAATTGATGCCCTTGATCTTGAACGCGGTCGCCAGGTTCGCGGCAATTGTCGAGCACATGCATTTCGGCACCGCAAAGGGACCGATGCGCTTGGTCGCACCGTTTTTCAGCACCGTCTGATGTGCGGTCAGCATGGCGCTGGTCGATGGGCCGCCAGAGCCCGCCACCAATCCGGTGCGCGGGTTCACCACCTGATCTTCGGTCAGGCCGGAATCTGCAATCGCCTGGCTCATGGCGATATGGGCGTAAGCGGCCCCGGGCCCCATGAAGCGCAGCGTGCGCTTGTCCACGTGCTCGGTCACGTCGATCTTGAGTGACCCGGCGATCTGGCTGCGAAAGCCATGTTCGACCATCTGCTCATTCGCCTCGATGCCGGATTTTCCGGCCTTCAGCGAGGCCAGAACCTCTTGGGCATTGTTCCCGATGGAGGAGACAATCCCCAAACCGGTGACAACTACTCGACGCATATGCGTGCTCCTTATTTCGGGCCGGTCAGGCTCAGGCTTCGGACAGAACGACTTTCATGTCTTTGACATCATAAATCATTTCGCCGTCCGCTTCGACGATACCATCCGCCACACCCATCGTCAGGCGCCGGGTCTGGATCGCTTTCTTGAAATCAATTTTATAGGTCAGCATCTTGCGGTCAGGGCGCACCATGCCGGTCAGCTTGACCTCGCCCACGCCTACGGCCATGCCACGGCCCTGCCAGCCGCGCCAACCCAGGTTGAAACCGGTCAACTGCCACAACCCGTCAAGACCCAGACAGCCCGGCATGATCGGGTTGCCGGGAAAATGGCAGCCAAAGAACCAGATATCCGGGGTGATGTCGAATTCGGCCAGAACGTGACCCTTACCATGAGCACCACCATCCGCCGAGATATCGGTGATCCGGTCCATCATCAGCATCGGGGGGGCAGGCAGCTGTGCATTTCCGGGGCCAAATAGTTCGCCACGGGCGCATTTCAGCAGATCGTCCTTGTCAAAACTGCTCGGGAATTGGGCCATTCTGCCGCCTCTCCTGCCAGGGGTCTGTTTCTTTGATCTGGCCTCGTCTAGCACCCGTATGCAAGGTCCTGCAAGAGTGGCAAGCCATATCGTGTTGTCACAACGTTATTAATTGCGAATGAATTTCATTTGAAATTGTATGCCGGGCGCACTTATATTATGTGCAGGAAAACACAGGTATCGGATTGATGGCACCTCAGAGCCGGGAAATAGCTACGAATTGGTTGGTTGACGCAGGATTGCGCCCCACGCGCCAGAGGGTTGCTCTGGCCGAGTTGCTGGTGGGCGACGGGTTGCATCGCCACGTGACGGCTGAAAGCCTGTTCGATTCTGCCAAGGAAAACGGTGACGCCGTTTCGCTTGCGACGGTCTACAATACGCTGCGTGCGTTTTGTGAGGCCGGTGTGTTGCAGGAAATCACTGTTGACGGCTCCAAGAGCTATTTTGACACTAACACCCATGATCATCCGCACTTCTTCTGGGAAGACGAAAGCCGCCTGAGCGACGCGCCGTCAGATCAGCTGGTGATCAAACAACTGCCCACGGCACCCGAAGGGGTCGAGATCGCGTCAGTCGATGTTGTCATCCGTCTGCGCAAGAAGCAGTAACTAGCCCGTTTTCAGCCCCTCAACCAACACGCGCTGCGCGGTTGTGATGAGCGTATCGGTCGGCCCGGTGCCATGGCGCGCCAGCACGACCGATTCCGTCGCATCGGGATCGGTGATGGGAAGGCTGAGAAGGTGCATCCGGTCATAGCTGTAGTCACTTGTCGGGCTGGCATAGCTTATTCCTATGCCCTCCTTAAGGGCGGCCAGACTGCGTAAGATTTCCAACGTTTCCGCCCGATGTGAGATGGTGGGATTCAGGCCCTTACGCCGGAACAACCCGAGCATGTGCTGTGCAGACAGCCCTTCTTTGGATAGAATCAGCGGAAATTTCGCAAGCTCTGCGAGGGTCACGTTCTGAAACTCTGCCAAAGGGTGATCAGGGGAAAGCAGCGCCCGCGGAGTGCTGTCGAACAGCTTTTCACACGAGAAACCGGCATCCATTCCGAGATCATAAGTGAGTGCCAGGTCAAACCTGCCATCAGTCAGGCCCGAAATCAGCCCTTCGAACGTGTCGACCCCATGTGTCAGGATAATATCGGGCAAGGCTGTTCTCAGATGATGCAGAGACTGGGCCAGAAGAAATGGTGCAAGATCAATGAAACATCCCAGCCGCAGCCGGTTTTCGCCTGTGACGGGCTGTCGTGCATCCTCCAGAAGGGCGGCTTTGTTGAGCAGGGCTTCTGCCTTTTCGATGAACCTGCGGCCCTGAGGGGTCAGTGCCATCGGCACGCCTCGTTTACGAGAGAACAGCGGATATCCCAAATGTGTTTCCACCCGGGTCAGCGCGTTGGACAAGGCCGGTTGCGAGACATTCAGGCGATGCGCGGCCGCAGACAGGCTGCCATACCGGCCAATTGCACACACATATTCGTATTGACGCAGCGTGATATATAACATGAAGTTAATACCTAGATCGAAAGATATGATTTGAACAGTGATCTCAATCATGCGCAGATCGGTTGATCAGATTATGGAGACCCGCATGACTCATCCTCTTGTTTCCCAGGCAATGATAGACGACTATCAGAGAGACGGTGTCGTGTTGGTCAAAGGCTTATTCGCCGATCATGTTGAAACGCTGAGAGCCGGGGTTGCCGCGAATATGGCTGAACCGGGGCCTTATGCGTCCGAGAACAAGAAAGAGGGCGAGACGGGTCGTTTCTTCGACGACTATTGCAATTGGTCACGCATCCCCGAGTTTCGCGAGGTGATCGAAGGGTCGCCTGCAGCGGAAGTTGCCGCCGATCTTATGCAGTCCGAGACGGTTCAGATGTTCCATGACCATGTGCTGGTCAAAGAGGCTGGTACTTCGATGGCGACGCCATGGCATCAGGACGGGCCGTATTACTTTGTCGATGGTCAGCAGAATATCAGCTTCTGGTCTCCGCTTGATCCGGTGAAGCAGGCCACTTTGCGTTGCGTTGCGGGGTCGCATCGGTGGCAGAAAGAAGTGCTGCCTACCCGGTGGGTTTCGGAAGAGGGGTTCTTTCCCGACGAAGGTCAGTACATCCCGGTGCCAGATCCCGAAGCCGAGGGGATGAAGATTGTTGAGTTCGAGATGGAGCCCGGCGACGCGGTAGCCTTCAACTATCGCACGTTGCATGGGGCGCGGGGCAACCAGTCGGACAGCCGTCGCCGCGCCTTTTCTCTGCGGTTGGTTGGCGATGATGCGCGCTATGTCGAGCGGCCGGGCCGTACTTCGCCGCCTTTTCCGGGGCATGAGATGAAGCCGGGGCAACGGTTGCGTGAGGATTGGTTTCCGGTTCTGCTGCGGCGCTGATTCCGGGGGCGCTGCCCCCGTCGCGGCAAGCCGCGCCTCCCCCGAGGTATTTTCAAACAGAAGAAGGGCGGGTCAGAACCACTGGCCCGGTTCGATCAGGCCCAGATCCAGAAGCTGGCGGGAATGCCATTCGAACGGGGCGGAATGGCTCCAGCAGAAGTCGGCGATATCGAAGGTTGATCCCGCATTGGTTTTCAATGCCTTGGCTGCGCGGAATGAACAGACCGCCGCTGTCAGGTTGTTGTGCCATGGGCAGGCATAAGTGTTGTATTCGGGTTCATTGAAGGTGTGATCGGGCAGCAACTGTAGTTCAGGCGTTGCCTTGAACAGGGAAATCCGGTCGATCCGGCGCCGCTCGTACGGGATGTGATCTTCGAACCGCCAGCGCAGGCCGCCGGACATATCCAGTTGCCGCTCCTGAGGGGTGCCTGTCGCATCATGGCGGGTGTGGGCATAATATCCGGTCTTGTCCAGCATGGCATGATCCGGTGCGACCCCGTTGGGAAATGCCGTCAGATCGTTGGCGTACAGGTCGATCACATGGGTCAGCATCGCCTTGCGTCGTTCTTCGGAGTGAAAGGCGAGCAATTCGCCAACCGTGCGCGTTTCACAAAACGGGTAGAACAGGTATTCGGCGTTGTAGCAGTAGTATAGCCACGCACCCTGCGCCGTTTCTATGATCCGGTTGATGGCCTCAAACACCACATTTCTGGGAACACAGGTCATCGTGATCCGGTGGATCCGGTCACTCAGATCATCCGCCAGTGCAAAATCTTCCGGCATAAAGGCGATTACCGCTTTGAACCCGAGTTTCAGGTGATGGCGCAGCGTTCCATCCAACTCGATATCATCTTCGGCGAAGATTAATGCGATGGGCCCTTTGGACAGGGCCGTTCGACCGGTTTTCAGAAAGTGGTCGAGGGATTCGTATAACATTGCCTGTTCGTTTCCGCCTTGCTGGAAATTCCGGCCAAATTCGGGTAATTGCGCCAGCATTGCAAGCGGCGTTCGATCCGTATAGACGACGCCGACCCAGCGAACGCAAAGGCCCACCCATGTCAGAACCCAAAAAGCTGTTTATCAAGACCTATGGCTGTCAGATGAACGTCTATGACAGTGAACGCATGGCCGAAGCGCTGGGCGGGCAGGGGTATGTAGAGACGAAATCCCCGGACGATGCGGATATGATCCTGCTGAACACCTGCCATATCCGCGAGAAAGCGGCTGAGAAGGTGTATTCTGAACTGGGGCGTTTCAAAGGGCTTAAAGCTGAAAAGCCCGATTTGAAGATTGGTGTCGCGGGTTGCGTGGCGCAGGCCGAGGGCGAAGAAATCATGCGTCGCCAGCCGCTGGTGGATCTTGTTGTTGGCCCGCAAAGCTATCACCGTTTGCCCGAGATGGAGGCAAAGACCCGCGGTGGCGAAAAGGCGCTGGACACCGATTTCCCCGAAGAAGACAAGTTCGAGAAGCTCAAGAGCCGCCCCAAAGCCAAACGCGGCCCGACGGCATTCCTGACGGTTCAGGAAGGTTGCGATAAATTCTGTGCCTTCTGTGTGGTGCCTTATACGCGCGGGGCCGAGGTCAGCCGCCCGGCAGATCGCATCATCCGCGAAGCACAGGATCTGGTGGAACGTGGCGTGCGCGAGATCACTTTGCTGGGGCAGAATGTGAATGCCTATCACGGGGCGGGTCCAGACGGCGACATGACGCTCGCCGCGTTGATCTGGGAGTTGAACAAGGTTGATGGGTTGGAACGCATCCGCTTCACCACTTCGCACCCCAACGATATGGATGATGCACTGATCGAGGCGCATGGTACCTGTGACAAGCTGATGCCCTATCTGCATCTGCCGGTGCAGTCGGGGTCTGACCGGGTTCTCAAGCGAATGAATCGCAGCCATACGGCTGAAAGCTATCTGCGGCTGATCGAGCGTATCCGTGAGGCACGGCCCGACATTCTGATGTCGGGTGATTTCATCGTCGGGTTTCCGGAAGAAACGGATGAGGATTTTCAGGCGACGCTGGATTTGGTGGAAGAGGTCAAATATGGCTATGCATATTCCTTCAAATACTCGACCCGCCCCGGCACCCCTGCGGCAGAACGGCCACAGGTCGAGGCCGAAGTGGCCGATGAACGCCTGCAGCGCCTGCAAGCCATGATCACACGCCATCAGCGGGAAATTCAGGATGCGATGGTTGGGCAGACCGTAAGCGTCTTGTTCGAGAAGCCCGGAAGGCAACCAGGGCAGATGGTGGGAAAATCCGAGTATCTGCATGCGGTTCACGTCTCTGACACGGATGTGGAGGCTGGTGACTTACGTAAGGTAAAGATCACGGCCTCGGGCGCGAACTCGTTGGGCGGCGCGCTGATCTGACCTGACAGGCTGTGCCGGCAAGGGATATTTCCCGGAATTTTAACCCTTGATTTATGGCTTGGAACTATGTTCCGAGGGATGCTAGGTTTTTTCCAGGGTAAGTTTCCGGGTACCGTGTTTTGTCTTGACCGGTAATTCAGTTCACCCGGCGGAGGGTACGATTAGTGAGGGGGATGTGTGTTCCAAGACCAAGATCAGGGCCTTTAAGGTTTTTGCTGATGGCCGCGGTGCTGATGTCCTGGGTAACGCCCGGATTGGCCGGGGATGTAATCGGCGAGGTTACTGAGCCGGATGTACTCTCGTCACAACGCTATGCGCGAGATGTCAGTGCATTCTATCTGGGGGTCAGTGCAGGGCGTGCCTCTGGCGGTTCAGATGAATTTGGCGTGCGTGTTAACAATGATCAGCTTTTCGTGCTGGGCGAGGTCAAGCCCAATGGCAATTTCGGCGGGTTCCGTGGCGGTTGGCGTGGGACCCTGCCAACCTGGGGCGGGCGCGAGTATGTTTACGGGGTTGAGATCGGTTATGATTTCGGAACGCTTGATGACAGCACCACGACCCAGATCGGGACGGCCGTAGCCAGTGGCAGATCCGCGATTTCCGATGTGTTTTCGCTGCGTCTGAAAAATGGCCTGACCAACCGGCGCGGGAATATTCTGTACTTTGCTACGGTTGGGTATGTGCGCGGGGATATCACCACGTCGGCCTCTCTGACCGAACTCACAGGTACGATGCGGTTTGAAGAGGTGGATCGGCGGGAGGGGTTCTCGGTGAGCCTGGGCGCCGAGCATCAGTTGAACGAGAACTGGTCCATTACGGGTGAGATCGAGTATTTGCAATTCGAATCAGAGACCGTGGATCTGGGGCCGATGTTTTCGACCAAATCAACGCCAAGCTACCGCGGTTTTCGCATCGGGTTGAACTACACCTTCTGATCCGCGGCATGTGAAATTCGCTTGAAAGCGTCTAAGCGAGGGGCGCTTTTGCCGCCCAATCGGCAAAAAGTAAAACTGCGGCTTGCGTCCACCACAAGATGTTGTCTACGCTCAAGGTGAAACGCCAAGACAGGAGAACGGATTGGCCATCGGTGCCCTGACCCCATCGCAAGATGACATGCCCCAGCGCGAGGCGCTTGTTGAATTTCCTGATAACAGACTACTGATTGATTTGTGTGGCGAATATGATCGCAATCTGACCGATATCGAGCAGAAGCTTTCGGTGCAGATCGTGCGCCGTGGCAATCAGCTGGTCGTTCTGGGCGATGAGGAGTCGCAGAAGCAGGCCGTCGAGGTTTTGCAGTCGCTTTACACAAGGCTGGAGGGCGGGCGCGAGGTTGAGGCGGCGGATGTAGACCGCGAATTGCGCATGGGCAATTCCGAGGCGGGAACCGGTTCGCGCGACGGTGACCAGCTTGAGATGTTCAAAGGCGGCACGGTTGAGATCAAGACCCGCAAGAAACTGGTCGAGCCGCGTACCGATGCGCAAAAAGCCTATGTTCAATCCTTGTTCAACAACGAGCTGGCCTTTGGTATTGGCCCTGCTGGCACCGGCAAGACCTATCTCGCGGTTGCGGCGGGTGTTTCGATGTTCATCGGCGGTCATGTTGACCGGATCATCCTCAGCCGGCCGGCAGTCGAAGCTGGTGAAAAGCTGGGCTACCTGCCCGGTGACATGAAGGACAAGGTCGATCCTTACATGCAGCCGCTTTACGATGCGCTGAACGATTTCCTGCCGGGCAAGCAACTGGCCAAGCTGATCGAGGAAAAACGAATCGAAATCGCCCCGCTGGCCTTTATGCGCGGGCGCACGCTGGCGAATGCGTTTGTGGTGCTGGACGAGGCGCAGAATGCGACCACCATGCAGATGAAAATGTTCCTGACCAGATTGGGTGAGGGCAGCCGGATGGTGATCACCGGTGACCGCTCGCAGGTTGATCTGCCACGCGGCGTGCAATCGGGCCTTAAAGATGCTGAGCGGCTGCTTAAGACGATCCCGAATATCAGCTTCAACTACTTCACCTCGAAAGACGTCGTGCGCCACCCGCTTGTGGCCGCCATTATTGAGGCGTATGAGGCCGATGCGGGCCGTGAAACGGGGTAACCCCTCAGGATCCGTATCGGTGTGGAGCCTTGGATCGCTGGCATGAATCTGGAAGTAACGCTTGAGGATGACCGCTGGCAGGCGCTTGAGCCTTTGGCCCGTCACGCAATCGCGGAGGTTTTGGGCTATTGCGGGCTGGAGGCCGATTTGTGTGAGATCAGCCTGTTGGGGTGCAATGATGCGCGGATCGCCATTCTGAATGCCGAATTTCGCGAGACACCAACCCCGACCAACGTGCTCAGCTGGCCCGCCGAAGATCTGGCCGCTGATCTGCCCGGTGATAAGCCGCGACAGCCAAAACCGGATTTCACCGGCGAGATCGCGCTGGGCGACATAGCGATTTCTTATGATACCTGCGCGCGCGAGGCTGCCGAGGCGGGTAAGCCGATGGGCGCTCATGTGACCCATCTGATCGTTCACGGGGCACTACATTTGCTAGGTTACGATCACATTCGTGACCCCGACGCAACTTTGATGGAAGCGGTTGAGGTCGAGATACTTGGCAAACTGGGTATAGATGACCCATATAATGTATGACAGGGGCAGCTTTGCCCGATCATTTGGAACAGGATAATGGGCGATACAGACGGCAGTTCTAGGGCGGCGCATGGCGCGCATTCACAGAACAGCAACACCGACAGCGATGAAAAAGGCGGGCTTTTGTCCCGAATATTTGACGCATTTTCCCCTCCGGGCGATGAAGCCAGTCAGGTGAACGGGGCTGAGGCCACGCATTCTCAGCCCAGGGGCATGATCAACCTGCGCAGGATGCGGGTCGAAGATGTTGCGATCCCGACGGCCGAGATTATCTCGGTTCCCTTGATAACCCCGAAAGATGAATTGGCGCAGGTCTTCCGCGACAGCGGATTATCACGCGTTCCGGTATATGAAAACACGCTGGATACACCGCTCGGGTTTGTACACCTCAAGGATTTCGCGCTGACCCATGGCTTCAACGGTAACTCGGCCGAGTTTGATCTCAAGTCGATGTTGCGGACCTTGCTGTTTGTACCGCCGTCGATGCCGATTGGCGTTCTGCTGACCAAGATGCAGACCGAACGACGCCATATGGCGTTGGTGATCGATGAATATGGCGGGGTCGATGGTTTGGTGACCATCGAAGACCTGATTGAACAGGTCGTGGGTGAAATCGCTGACGAACATGATGCTGATGAAGATCAGTTGTGGATACAGGAAAAACCCGGTTGCTACGTGGTTCAGGCCCGTGTCCCGCTTGAGGATTTTGAGGCCGAGATCGGGCGCTCTCTGACAAGCCATGAGGATGTGGACGAGGAAGAGATCGATACTCTGGGTGGTCTGGTCTTCATGCTCTCGGGGCGTGTGCCCGCAAGGGGTGAGGTTGTGTGCCATCCTGAAGGTGCCGAATTCGAAGTTCTCGACGCCGATCCGCGCCGGATAAAAAGGCTTCGTGTGATGTTGCCGGATAGCGCCGCATGAATCCTGCCTCCGGCTGGTCCCGCCGGGTACGCTTTGCTCTGGCAGCACTATTGGGTGTTGCCGCAGCCTCGGGCCTGGCACCGCTGGAATATTGGGGCGTGACTGTACTGGCCCTGATCGCGCTGGGGCCGTTGTTTCTGGCTTCGGAAACACCCCGCCGCGCCGCCTTTCTGGGATGGGCTTTTGCCACCGGGTATTTCGCCCACGCCCTCAGCTGGATTGTTGAGCCTTTTCTGATCGACGCGGAACGCCATGCCTGGATGGCCCCTTTTGCGCTGGTCTTCATGTCGGGCGGATTGGCTTTGTTCTGGGCCCTTGCGTTCGGCGTCACAAAGCGGATCGGAGGGTCGCCCGTCAGGCAGGCGGCTTTGCTGGCGGTGGCAGTGTCTCTGGCCGAGTTCGCGCGCGGATATGTGCTAACCGGGTTTCCCTGGGCCGGGATTGCGCAGATTTGGGTGAATACACCTGTCGCCCAGCTGTTATCACTTGTCGGACCTTACGGATTGGGCGCGCTGACATTGCTTGCCACCTTGCCGCTGGGCGCAGCGTTATCAGGCGGCTGGGCGCTGCGTCGTCTGGTGATACCTTGCACGGTCACCGCAGGATGTGCTGTGGTTGCGCTGGGCTATGCAGCCACCCGCCCGCCGGTCGAGGCATCCGGCCATATTGTGCGGCTGGTCCAACCCAACGCTCTGCAACATCAGAAATGGAATCCTGATCACGAGCTTTTGTTCTTTACGCGCCAGCTTGAATTCACTGCAGCCGATCCGCGGCCTGACCTGATCATCTGGCCTGAAACTGCGGTTCAGGCATGGTTGGGCAACGCTCAGCCCTACCTTTCAGCGATCGGGGCCGCCGCGCAGGGCACCCCTGTTTTTCTGGGGATAAGACGGGCCGAGGGTCAGCGGATTTACAACTCGATGATCTACCTTGATGCCGAAGGGCGACAGGATGGGGTCTATGACAAGCACCATCTGGCCCCTTTTGGTGAATATGTTCCGTTTGGCGAGGTTTTGGCACAGTTTGGTATCCACGGTCTGGCAGCGACCACCGGCAACGGGTTCAGCGCAGGCTCAGGGGCCGCGCTGATCGAGGCGGGGCCATTGGGGAAAGGGCTCCCGCTGATCTGCTACGAGGCGGTCTTCACGCAGGACGTTCTGGCCGCGCCGGGTCGGGCGGATTTCCTGATACAGATCACCAATGACGCCTGGTTCGGCACCTGGTCCGGCCCCTATCAACATCTGGCCCAGGCGCAGATGCGCGCGATAGAGCAGGGGCTGCCGATGATGCGCGCGGCCAATACGGGGGTTTCAGCGATGATTGATCCTCTGGGGCGGGTGACCAGGTCTTTGCCTCTGGGAGAGGCTGGCTTCATTGACGCGGAACTGCCACGACCGCAAGCCGCCACCATTTATTCCCGGATCGGCGACAAAGCGGCGCTGTTTGCGTTGTTGGCTCTTTTTGCGCTGCTCTGGCATCACATCCGGCGGAACAACGGCTGAATAGCGATTGACCCCTCGCATCTCTGCGCGTATGCGAACAAGCGCCTGTCACAACGGCTTCCTGACGTGACAGGGAAATCTTAATGGAGCACTTTCATGTCCCGACAGAACTATACTTTCACTTCGGAATCGGTTTCCGAAGGCCACCCGGACAAGGTTTGCGACCGTATCTCGGATGCGGTGCTTGATGCCTTCCTGCGCGAAGAACCCGAAGCACGTGTGGCGTGCGAAACCTTTGCAACCACGGACCGCGTGGTCATTGGTGGCGAAGTGGGGCTGTCGGATCAGGAAAAACTGCACGAGTACATGGCGCATATCGATGATATCGCGCGGGCCTGCATCAAGGATATCGGGTACGAGCAGGATAAGTTTCACCACGAAACGGTCGAAATCACCAACCTGCTGCACGAGCAATCAGCCCATATCGCACAGGGTGTTGATGCGGCTGCAGACAAAGATGAAGGTGCCGGCGATCAGGGCATCATGTTTGGCTACGCGACCACCGAGACCCCGGCGCTGATGCCGGCGCCTATTCAGTATTCGCACGCTATCCTGCGTCGTCTTGCCGAAGTGCGCAAGAATGGCTCTGAACCTGCGCTGGGCCCCGACGCCAAATCACAGCTTTCGGTGATCTATCGCGATGGCAAGCCGGTGGGCGTAAGTTCGATCGTGCTGTCCACGCAACATCTGGATGCGGCGCTGACTTCGGATGATATCCGTCAGATTGTTGAGCCTTATATTCGCGAAACCCTGCCCGATGGCTGGCTGACTGCCCAAACCAAATGGCATGTAAACCCGACCGGTAAATTCGTCATTGGTGGGCCAGACGGTGATGCAGGGCTGACAGGCCGCAAGATTATCGTCGATACCTATGGCGGCGCAGCGCCGCACGGGGGCGGGGCCTTTTCGGGTAAAGACCCGACCAAGGTGGACCGCTCGGCAGCCTATGCCGCGCGATATCTGGCCAAGAACGTTGTCGCGGCAGGCATGGCGGAGCGCTGCACCATTCAGCTCAGCTATGCGATTGGTGTGTCCAAGCCGCTGTCGATTTATGCTGACACACATGGCACAGGGCAGATCGCGGATGCGGCAATCGAAAAGGCGGTTGATCAGGTAATGGATCTGACCCCCCGTGGCATTCGCCAGCATCTGCAACTGAACAAACCGATCTATCAGCGCACTGCGGCCTATGGCCATTTCGGGCGTGAACCCGATGCTGATGGTGGCTTCAGCTGGGAACGCACGGACCTGACGGATGCGCTGAAAGCGGCTGTCTGATCTGCTGTAATCCAAAGGTGCGCCCTTACGGGCGCGCTCTTCTTCTGTTTGAAAATACCTCGGGGGTGCGGGGGCTGGCCCCCGCTTGGGCACCTGCCCCCCTTGCAACGCTATGGTCCGCGCAGTAAGGCCACCGGCATGAGCACGCAGACACCACAACGCCCCCGCAGAAATTTTTATGGCCGCTTCAAGGGCAAGGCCCTAAAGCCCAGTCAAAAGACCTATCTGTCGGAAGATCTGGATGCCCTGTCCCCGGGGGCAGTGGATTGGGAGGCCAATCCCCAACGCACGCCACTTGATCTGGATGGGCTTTTCGGTGGCAAGCCGGTCTGGCTTGAGGTCGGATTTGGCGGTGGCGAACACCTGGTGCATCAGGCGCAGCACAACCGGGATATCGGGATCATCGGGGCCGAGCCCTATATCAACGGTGTCGCGATGTTGCTGGGCAAGATCCGTCGCGCGGGTGTTGAAAACCTCGCTGTACATCCCGGCGATGTGCGCGATCTGTTTGATGTGCTGCCAAAGGCCAGCATCTCGCGGGCCTTTCTGCTCTATCCTGATCCATGGCCCAAAACCCGCCATCATCGCCGCCGGTTTGTCACACCCGAACATCTGGAACCTCTGGCGCGGGCGTTGAAACCGGGTGCGATCTTTCGCGTCGCTACAGATATCCCGGATTACGTGCGCCAGACGCTTGAAGAGGTGCCGCGCGCAGGTTTCGAATGGCTGGCCGAACGCCCCGCTGACTGGCGCGAACCGTGGGACGACTGGATTTCCACGCGCTACGAACAGAAGGCCCTGCGCGAAGGCCGCACCCCGCATTACCTGACCTTCCGCCGCAAAGGCTGATTGATGCTGGACCAACCAGCGCCAATTCGCTAATCGGCCTGTGACTGATAGCGTAAAAGAAGGAACCGATATGTCCGGACACGGCACGCCCATCCCGATGATTTCGCATCCCTGCGGCCCGCTGACCGGCACGGCAGAAGTGCCCGGCGACAAGTCGATCTCGCACCGATCGCTGATCCTGGGCGCGATGGCGGTGGGCGAGACCAGAATCTCGGGCCTGCTTGAGGGCGAGGACGTGCTGGACACCGCCAAAGCCATGCGCGCCTTCGGGGCTGAGGTCACAGATCACGGCAAGGGTGAGTGGACCGTGCACGGCGTGGGCGTGGGTGGTTTTGCAGAACCTGATCAGGTGATCGATTGCGGAAACTCGGGCACTGGTGTGCGGTTGATTATGGGGGCGATGGCGACCTCTCCGATCACCGCGACGTTTACCGGCGATGCCAGCCTCAACAAACGCCCGATGGCGCGGGTCACTGACCCTCTGGCGCTGTTTGGCACGCAGTCGGTTGGCCGTGCGGGCGGGCGTCTGCCGATGACGATCGTGGGTGCGGCGGATCCAACACCGGTACGCTACGAGGTGCCGGTGCCCTCGGCGCAGGTCAAATCCGCGGTGCTGCTGGCCGGGCTGAATGCCCCGGGCAAGACGGTTGTGATCGAAAAGGAAGCCACCCGAGATCATTCTGAGCGGATGCTGGCGGGGTTCGGCGCTGAGATCACCGTTGAAGACACGGATGAAGGCCGCGTGATCACCCTGACCGGGCGTCCTGAGTTGAAGCCGCAGGTTATTGCGGTTCCGCGCGACCCGTCCAGTGCGGCCTTCCCGGTCTGTGCTGCGCTGGTTACGCCGGGATCGGATGTGCTGGTGCCCGGCATCGGGCTGAACCCAACCCGCGCCGGCCTGTTCACCACTCTGCGCGAGATGGGGGCCGATCTGACTTATGAGAATGAGCGCGAAGAAGGCGGAGAGCCTGTTGCGGATTTGCGCGCAAAATATTCACCCAACATGAAGGGCATTGAGGTGCCGCCGGAACGTGCCGCTTCGATGATCGATGAATATCCGGTGCTGTCCGTGGTCGCGGCCAATGCCACGGGTAAAACCATGATGGCAGGTGTGAAAGAGCTGCGCGTGAAGGAAAGTGACCGGATCGATGCCATGGCACGCGGGCTGCGCGCCAACGGTGTGACGGTTGAGGAAGGGGATGACTGGTGGTCGGTTGACGGGCTCGGCATCGGCAATGTCCCCGGTGGCGGCACCTGCGAAAGCTTTCTTGATCACCGCATCGCGATGTCGTTCATGGTCATGGGTATGGGGGCCAGGACACCGGTTTCCGTGGACGATGGCGGCCCGATCGCAACATCATTTCCGATTTTTGAGCCTTTGATGGCCACCTTGGGTGCCCGGGTTGAACGCGTATGAGGTTCACGGTCGCCATTGATGGCCCGGCGGCGGCCGGGAAGGGGACGATCTCGAAAGGTGTCGCGGCGCATTTCGGCTTTGCGCATCTCGACACGGGGCTTCTGTATCGCGCCGTTGGGCGGCGGATGCTGGGCGGTACCGACCCGGTTACAGCGGCGCAAGAGCTGAGCGCGGATGAGCTGGAACAGGGTGATCTGCGGACGGCCGAGATTGCGCAGGCGGCCTCAAAAGTAGCTGTGATCCCCGAGGTCCGGTCAGCACTGGTTGATTTCCAGCGGGCTTTTGCCCGCCGTGCCGGGGGGGCGGTGCTGGACGGGCGCGATATCGGCACGGTGATTTGCCCGACAGCCGAGATCAAGCTGTTCGTGACCGCCAGTGCCGAGGTGCGCGCGCAGCGCCGCTATCTTGAGCTGAATGCCAAGGGCTCTGATGTCACCCGCGAACAGGTGCTGGCTGATGTGCGCGAACGTGATGCCCGGGACGCGGATCGCAGCACGGCCCCGATGAAACCTGCAGAAGATGCTGTGATGCTGGATACGACGGATTTGAATATCCAGACCGCTTTGGCCAAAGCCGTAGCCGTCATTGGTGAAAAACTGCCCACGGCGCGGTAACGCCGCAGGCAAAGGGCGAAAGGTTAAAGCTCGCCGACAGCGATGTTTTTGATGTTGGCCCACTGATCATCCGCCGTTTTTGCGATGCCTGTGACATCCTTCAGGAAGGCGGCACGGGTCTCGGCGCTGAGGAACAGGTAAAGCTTGCCATCGGCCAGCAGATACTGATCCGGATCGCCGTCGAACTTTTTGCCGACCGACACACCGAATGAACAGAAGCCACCGTGTTGCGGCAGGAACGCCGCCGGGTTGGCCTCGAACGCCTCGCGATTTGCGGCACTGGTAAAGTAATAGGACGCGCCATCATATGTGGAGGAGTGACTGGCGAACCCTTCGACCGGGTTGCCATCGTTGACCAGTGCAACCAGATCGACGCCATGGGCGGCCAGTGGCGCACCGGCCGCCGAGATACCGTTTGAAACATTGACTTCGTCAGCGGCGAAGGCTGGTGTGGACAGGGCGATGACAGCTGTCAGGGCAGTCAGAACGAGCGATTTCATTGCAGATTTCCTTTCTGTTCAGGGTTCTGGCCGACCCGAGCGCCGACCGATGAAACATAGCTAGTCGATGGATTTGGGACGCGTAATCGCAGATAAATCGGCAAATGTTGCAGATCGTTCGTAGTTGGGAATGAAGGGGCTATCCTGTTCACCAAGCTTTGTTTGGTCAGGCGAATATTCACGCCATATGGTCAAAGAGCGTTTGCAGGAGAAACTTCATGATCCGACTAGCCCTTGTTCTTATTTTCGCCGCCGGAAGCCTGATGGCCCAGGAGGCCCAGCCCGAGGCCCCCACGACCGAGCCGCCAATGACTTATGAGCGTCTGGGCAAGATTCTGTTTGCACTGGACCCCGATGCACAGCCGCGCGGGCCCGGGTTTGAGTTGACGGTGTCAGATGTGCCTGTACTGGTCATAACGGACGCGAATGCAGACCGGATGCGTGCAATGGTGCCGATCCGCAGCGCTGCTGAGCTGTCACAGGATGATCTGCAACGGATGATGCAGGCCAATTTCGACAGTGCTCTGGATGCGCGCTATGCGATTGCCAACGGCACCTTGTGGGCGGCGTTCATTCACCCGCTTTCGCCGCTGGAAAAGGACCAACTGATCTCGGGGCTGGCGCAAACGGTTAACATCGCCAAGACTTATGGCACGCTCTATTCCGGTGGTGCGACGCAGTTCGGGGGCGGCGACAGTGGTAACCTCCAGCGTGCGTTGATTGATGAGCTGCTGAAAAAGGGCGAAGAAATCTGATTTTTTGACCTCCCGGCATCACGACCATGTTGCCATCCAGCGTTTGTTATACAATATCATAACAAACGCTGGATCAAAGGAAGTCATGGTGTCGGCAAGTTGCAATTCAGGAAACAGCGCTGGCCTCTTGCCTGCAGACAAACAGGGCAGGGGCAAGGCAAGGCGGAATTTGCAAACCCATCTGAAACGCCGAAGGCGGCGCGGGTCGCCGATGCGGGATTATGATGCGCTGCCTTCGGGCCTGCGGTGCTGGCTGGCCTCTGCCTGCCTGCCGTGGAGCCCGGCCTCGGCCCTCAGAATCTGGAAGCAGGCGGGCGGCTCGGCTGACCCGGCTGCGGCCCTTTCAAAGCTTGATGCGATTGAACAGTCGATGCTGCAGAAAGACGCCATGATCTGGAAGGCGGGCCGCTGAGCGCATGCGCCAATTCCCGAGCATAAGCCAGTATGTGTGGGCTTTGCTCTTGCACAAGGTTTGAATTCCGCTTATACGCGCGCTGTCTGAACAAGGGCGGTTAACGTCCGGATGACGTATCTGAGCAGGGCCGGGTCACCTCGGCCCTTTGTGTTTGTGTAATCAGATGCGCCCCGGGTCACGTCCGAAGACATCATGAAACAAGACCGGCGGAGACAACCGCTCGGCCAGCAAAAACGTTATGTAAAGGAAATAAACGCCACATGGCTAACGCATCCATGGAGGAATTCGAAGCCCTCCTGAATGAAAGCTTCGAAATGGACACACCCGAAGAGGGGTCTGTTGTCAAAGGCAAGGTTCTGGCGATCGAAGCCGGACAGGCCATCATCGACGTCGGCTACAAAATGGAAGGCCGCGTTGATCTGAAAGAATTCGCAAATCCCGGCGAAGCCCCTGAAATCGCACCCGGCGACGAGGTCGAAGTATACCTGCGCGCCGCAGAAAACGCCCGTGGCGAAGCCGTCATCTCGCGCGAGATGGCCCGCCGTGAAGAGGCATGGGACCGTCTGGAAAAAGCATATGCCGACGACCAGCGCGTCGAAGGTGCAATCTTTGGCCGCGTCAAGGGTGGCTTCACCGTCGATCTGGGTGGCGCAGTTGCGTTCCTGCCCGGCAGCCAAGTTGACGTCCGCCCCGTGCGCGACGCTGGCCCGCTGATGGGTCTGAAGCAGCCGTTCCAGATTCTGAAAATGGACCGCCGCCGTGGCAACATCGTTGTATCGCGCCGCGCAATTCTGGAAGAATCGCGTGCCGAACAGCGTGCCGAAGTTATCGGCAACCTGTCCGAAGGTCAGACCGTCGAGGGTGTCGTCAAGAACATCACCGAATACGGTGCATTTGTTGATCTGGGCGGTGTTGACGGCCTGCTGCACGTCACCGACATGGCATGGCGCCGTGTGAACCACCCGTCCGAGATCCTGACGATCGGCGAAACCATCAAGGTTCAGGTCATCAAGATCAACAAAGAGACCCACCGCATCAGCCTGGGCATGAAGCAGCTGCAGGAAGATCCGTGGGATCTGGTTGCTGCGAAATATCCGCTGGGCTCGGTCCATCAGGGTCGCGTCACCAACATCACCGACTACGGCGCATTCGTCGAGCTGGAAGCCGGTGTCGAAGGTCTGGTGCACGTGTCCGAGATGTCCTGGACCAAGAAAAACGTCCACCCCGGCAAAATCGTTTCGACCAGCCAGGAAGTCGATGTCATGGTTCTGGAAATCGACGGTGCCAAGCGCCGCGTGTCTCTGGGCCTGAAGCAGACGCAGCGCAACCCATGGGAAGTGTTTGCAGAAACACACCCCGAGGGCACCGAGGTCGAAGGCGAAGTCAAGAACATCACCGAATTCGGTCTGTTCATTGGCCTCGACGGCGACATCGACGGCATGGTTCACCTGTCGGACCTGTCGTGGGACGAGCGTGGCGAGGATGCGATCCAGAACTACCGCAAGGGCGACGTCGTTCAGGCGGTTGTCTCGGAAGTGGACGTTGAGAAAGAGCGTATCTCGCTGTCGATCAAAGCTCTGGGCGGTGACAAGTTCGCCGAAGCCGTGGGCGGCGTGAAGCGTGGCTCGATCGTGACCGTGAACGTGACCGCAATCGAAGATGGCGGCATCGAGGTGGAATACGAGGGCATGAAGTCCTTCATCCGCCGTTCGGACCTGAGCCGTGACCGCGCCGAACAGCGCCCCGAGCGTTTCTCGGTCGGTGACAAGGTCGACGTTCGCGTCACCAATGTCGACAGCAAGACCCGCCGCCTGGGCCTGTCGATCAAGGCCCGCGAGATCGCCGAAGAGAAAGAGGCCGTGGAACAGTACGGTTCTTCCGACTCGGGCGCGTCGCTGGGCGACATTCTGGGCGCTGCGCTGAAATCCGGCGACTAAGCTCAGGGCGCATGCCAAACGTAAATTCCGGCCTCGCACGACAGTGCGGGGCCGTTTTTGTTGCGAATCAATATGTTCCAAATTTCCGGCCTATCGGTATCAGGTTCGCTCAATACGTGTGTGAATCGAACCTGAGGGTGGGAAATCGCGCGAGTTTGACCCAATTTTCCGAGACAAGGCCCAGAGTTTACGTTCCCCCCAACCGGGTTTTTTCCTATACTGTCCAGAACGCTAGACATGGTAAACCAGTCGCCTGGGAGGGTAGCACGCATGATCCGTTCAGAACTGATTCAGAAAATCGCCGACGAAAACCCACATCTCTACCAACGCGATGTCGAGCGGATCGTGAATACCGTGTTCGAAGAGGTGACCGATGCCATGTCACGCGGTGACCGGGTTGAGCTGCGCGGATTTGGTGCTTTTTCAGTGAAAAAACGCGATGCGCGCGTCGGGCGTAACCCCCGCACCGGCGAAACCGTGCAGGTCGAGGAAAAATGTGTTCCGTTTTTCAAGACTGGCAAGTTGCTAAGGGACCGATTGAACGGTAAAGCCTGACGTTATGATGCGCTATATTCGTTATGCTTTTCTCGGGACACTCGGGATCATTCTGGTCTCGGTCTCTCTGGCCAATCGGCAGATCGTCGAACTCAAGCTGATGCCGGATGCTCTGGCCGAGTTGCTGGGTTTCAATCTGGCGACATCTCTGCCGCTGTTCATTGTGGTGCTGGGCGGTGTCATCGCCGGTCTGGTCATCGGCTTCCTGTGGGAATGGCTGCGTGAGCACAAACATCGCCGAGATGCCACCGCCAAGAAAAGCGAAGTGCGCAAGCTTGAGCGCGAGGTCAAGAAGCTCAAGAAAAAGCAGAGCGAAGGTCAGGATGAGGTCCTCGCGCTGCTGGATGAAGCAAGCTGAGGCCGACCATGCCCGGTGACATTGCTGTCAAAATCTGCGGCTTGACCGCCCCCGAACATGTGCGTGCTGCTTCCGGGGCTGGCGCGCGCTATGTGGGGTTTGTGTTCTTCCCGAAATCGCCGCGACATCTTGAGGTGCCTGCCGCCGCCAGATTGGCGCGGCTGGTTCCTGCAGGTATTGCCAAGGTTGCCTTGACAGTGAATGCCACCGACGCCGAGCTTGATCGGCTTCTTGATGTGGTGCCGCTGGACATGCTGCAACTGCACGGCAAGGAAAGCCCGGACCGGGTGGCAGAGGTCCGGCAGCGGTATGGCTTGCCGGTGATGAAAGCCATTGGCGTGGCCGAGGCCGAGGATCTGACGGCCATCGATCTTTACTCGGATGTGGCTGACCAGTTGCTGATCGATGCCAAACCGCCCCGGAACGCGGACCTGCCCGGGGGCAACGGCCTGTCCTTTGACTGGCGTCTGCTGGCGGGGCGGAAATACTGGCGCAAACCATGGATGCTGGCCGGAGGGTTAACGCCCGGGAACGTTGCCGAAGCAGTTCGGATGACCGGGGCGCAGCAGGTGGATGTATCCTCGGGCGTGGAAAGCGCGCCGGGGATCAAGGATGCGGCGCTGATCGGGTCTTTCATCGACGCTACCCGATAATCCGTGCGCGTTTTGCCATGGCAAATCCCGTCGTCACCGCCTATGAACATGCGGTACGACGAGGGAGACACCCATGGCCAACGATCTTTTCAATTCCTTCATGTCCGGCCCGGATGAACAGGGCCGTTTTGGCATTTTCGGCGGGCGCTTTGTCAGCGAAACGCTGATGCCGCTGATCCTGTCGCTGGAAGAGGAATATGACAGGGCCAAGGATGATCCGACCTTCTGGGCCGAGATGGATGACCTGTGGGCGAACTATGTGGGCCGCCCGTCGCCTCTGTACTACGCGGAACGCCTGACCGAGCATCTGGGCGGCGCGAAAATCTATCTGAAACGCGATGAGCTGAACCACACTGGCGCGCATAAGATCAACAATGTTCTGGGCCAGATCATTCTGGCACGCCGCATGGGCAAGACCCGGATCATCGCCGAAACCGGGGCAGGGCAGCACGGCGTGGCCACCGCCACAGTTTGTGCCAAGTTCGGCCTGAAATGCATCGTCTACATGGGCGCGCATGACGTGCAGCGTCAGGCCCCGAACGTGTTCCGCATGCGCTTGCTGGGGGCCGAGGTGATCCCCGTGACCTCAGGCCGTGGCACGTTGAAAGACGCGATGAACGACGCGCTGCGCGACTGGGTGACCAATGTGCGCGACACGTTCTACTGCATCGGCACCGTGGCCGGGCCACACCCGTACCCGGCGATGGTGCGGGACTTCCAGTCGATCATTGGCAAGGAAGCCAAAGAGCAGATGCAAAAGGCAGAAGGCCGTCTGCCCGACACGATCATTGCCGCTATCGGTGGCGGCTCAAACGCGATGGGCCTGTTCTATCCGTTCCTCGATGACAAGTCGGTCAACATCATCGGGGTTGAAGCCGGTGGCAAAGGTGTGAATGAAAAGATGGAGCATTGCGCCTCCCTCACCGGTGGTCGTCCGGGTGTGCTGCATGGCAACCGCACCTATCTGCTGCAGGATGATGACGGGCAGATTCTGGAAGGCTATTCCATATCGGCCGGTCTGGACTATCCGGGTATTGGCCCCGAACATTCCTGGCTGCACGACATAGGCCGCGCCAACTATGTCTCGATCACCGATAAAGAGGCGTTGGAGGCGTTCCAGCTGTGCTGTGCCACCGAAGGCATCATCCCGGCGCTGGAGCCCTGCCACGCCTTGGCCCATGTGATGAAAATCGCGCCCGAGCTGCCGAAGGATCACCTGATCTGCATGAATATGTGCGGGCGCGGTGACAAGGACGTGCAGACAGTCGCGCGTTATCTGAACTTTGACATGTCTGATACCGAGGGCCGCGCGGCTGATTGATCAACCGCGCACCCGGGTGGGGTCAGCTTTGCTGTAGGACGGTTTCGAACCCCTCGAATTGAGGTGGCCCCATCAGCGCAGATTGCGTATTCTTGTTGCCTGCATTCCTGTGGGCGTCGCGGAATTGTTCGGATTTGGTCCATGCTTCGAAATCCGCGCGGCTGTCCCAGATCACATGGCTGGAATAAAGACGATACCCATCCCCTTCCGGCCCCTTCAAAAGCCGGAATTCGCGAAAGCCGGGCAGTTCATGCAGGCGGCTCTGACGATCTTTCCAGACAGTTTCGAAATCTGTTTCATGGCCCAAACGGACCTGAAACCGGTTCATGGCGATAAAGCTCATGGCTTACCTCGTTGGAATTTCATGGAATGCTGGCCTGTGATGCGCTGGCAACAGACCATGACGCCATGTTTGGCCTCAGGTCAATCGGAACTGTCAGCGTGTTGCTTTAAAATATCCAGCGGTACAATGTCCAAAGCCCGTTCGTGTGTAGCGGCAAGGCTGACATCGGGGGCGCACCCCTCGTCATGGGCTTGCAGAAAGCGCCCCGCGCACAGGCACCAGCGGTCGCCCGGGTTGAGGCCGGGAAAATCAAACTCGGGCCGTGGCGTGCTCAGATCGTTTCCCACGTATTTGGAAAAAGCCAGAAACTCGGCCGTCATGACCGCGCAAACCGTATGGCTGCCCTGATCCTCGGGGCAGGTGTTGCAGGCCCCGTCGCGGAAGAACCCGGTCAGCGGATTACGTGAGCATGGTTCCAGTACGCCGCCCAGTACATTAATGCTGTCTTGCTTTTGCATAAGGCTATCTTACAGGCTTTGCGCGATTTTGCGGAACATTTCGATATTCTGGTCACTGACACCGGGGTCACGGAATTTCCGGTCCGCCCCGGTGGTGACAATCAGAACGCCCCTTGGTTGGTCGAAATAGAGGTATTGCCCATAAACGCCGCGCGCCATGAATTCCCCTTCATGCGCCCCGACCGGAATCCACCACTGATACCCATACCCGATCTCGTCGGGCTGTGTCGGTGCACTGGGCCAGGTCGCCTCTCTGATCCAATGCGCGGGCACAATCTGCCGCCCATCCCGGTTCCCTTGTTGCAGGATCAACTGCCCGAACCGCGCAAAATCGCGCGTGGTAAAGTTGAGGCCGCCGAGCACAAACGCCACACCCGCACCATCGGTGAGATAGTACCCGTCGCGTTCTAACCCCAATGGCACGATCACCTTCTCGCTCACCAACTCTGCGATGCTGCGCCCGGTTGCACCGCGAATGACCATGCCGATCACATGGGTGTCGATCGACACATATTTCCAGGTTTCACCCGGCTGGGCGAAGCTGTCCTGCAACGCGGCGGCAAAGTCATCCAGCTCACCCCCCAGCGCCAGAACCCGGCCCATCCGGTTGATGTCGGAATTATAGTCCAGATAATCCTCATCAAAGACAACGCCACTGGCCATGTTCAGCACGTTGCGGATGGTTGCAGCCTCATAGGCGCTGCCGTTCAGTTCAGGTGCATATTGCACAACCGGATCGTCCAGCGACTGGATTGCGCCTTCATCCAGCAGGATACCAAACAAAGCAGACAAATAGCTTTTGGCAACCGACCACGAGATACGGCGATCATCCGGCCCGGTGCCCAGATAATAGTCTTCGAACCGTATCTCACCATTCTGCATCACCAGCAGAGAGGTCACCGCGCGCTCTTTGATCCACTGAGAGGTTGTATCGGGCAGATCGAAACCGGGGCCATAGGCAAGCTCCCAGGTCGGGCCATCGCCACGGGACACGTCTGCCGTCAGGAAAGCCTTGTTCATATGTGAAAAGTTGTGGACGATCTTGTCTTCGGAAAACAAAGAATTCACCGCCATCAGGCGTTGAATTTCCTCGCGTTTCCAGAAGCCGACGACCACCGCCGCCAAAGCCAGAGCCATTACGATGCGCAGCAGCCATTTGAATATGGATCTCATCCAGGGCCTCCCTGTATCTCTCGGCATTGGAGCCCGGCCCGAGAGGTTCCGCAATCACTACGTAGCGGAAGGTTTATCTGAATTTGTCCAGCAGTTTCTGCATGGCCGAGCGGTCATCCGGGGCAGGGGCTTCGGCCTTGATGGCTGCTTTGGGTTGCGGTTCGGCTTTGGCAGGCGTTTTCGATGATCTGGGCGGTGCGGTGCGTAGCGCGACAGCATTCATGAATTTCCCTCCCGCGTCATTGGCAAGATAGCCAGCACCGTCTGAGACGCCCTGCAGAACGTCGTCCAGCCACGTGGCATCCGCCTTTGCGAAGTCGCTCAGCACATAGGGTGAGACCATTTCTTTCCGGCCCGGATGCCCGATACCCAGGCGGACACGATCATAGGCCGGGCTGATATGATCATGGATCGAGCGTAGCCCGTTATGCCCTGCATGCCCGCCACCGGCCTTGACCCGTACCTTGCCGGGGGCAAGATCAAGCTCATCATGAAAGACAGTTACGTCGGTCGAGTCGAGTTTGTAAAACCGCATCGCCTCGCCCACCGATTGGCCCGAGCGGTTCATGAAGGTTTGTGGTTTCAACAGCAGTATCTTTTGGCTGCCCAGACGACCTTCGGCAATTTCTGCCTGAAACTTCGACTTCCAGGGGCCAAACCCGTGATCCCCGGCGATCCGGTCCATGGCCATAAAACCGATATTGTGCCGGTTGCGGGCGTATTTTGCCCCCGGATTCCCCAAGCCGACAAACAGTTTCATCGCTTTGTCCCTCGCCGTCTCGCACTGCGCTCTCATCGCACGGATCGGTTGCGTTTTGCCAGCCCCGTGCGGTTAAAAGAAAAACGGGGCCCCAAAAGGAACCCCGTTTCAAATCCGGATATGATCCAGATTCTTATTCTTCGTCTTCAGCGCCGATGACTTCAACTTCATCAGCTGCCACATCATCGTCGCCTTCGTCGTCATCGCTGGTCGACAGACCAGTGGGTGCCGAGATGTTGGCGATCACGAAGTCGCGGTCGATGGTCGGCTTGGTGCCGTCCGGCAGATCAACAGACGAGATGGTGACAACATCGTTGATTTCCAGACCGGCCAGATCAACGGTGATCTTCTCAGGGATGTCACCGGCGGTGCACAGCAATTCAACCTCGGGGCGCACAACGGTCAGAACGCCGCCCTTCTTGATGCCGGGCGCGGCTTCTTCGTTGATGAATTCAACCGGGATGAACAGCGCGATTTTGGTGGTCCGGCGCAGGCGCATCAGGTCCAAATGGGTCGGCAGGTCCTTGACGACGTCACGCTGAACGTCGCGACAGATGACGCGAACATCTTCGTGGCCATCAACCTTCAGGTTCCACAGGGTCGACTTGAACCGACCCGCTTTCAGACGCTTGAACAGCTCGTTGAACGGGATTTGAATCGGCAGCGGTTCTTTGTCGCCACCAAACACAATGCCCGGAACCATGCCATCGCGGCGTGCCTGACGAGCGGCGCCCTTGCCTGTCCCCGTCCGTTCCAGAGCTACGAGATCAGGAATCTCTCCAGCCATGATAATTCTCCAATGTTAGGGCGGGCATCCTCCAAGGCTGTATACCCGCGTGAAGCCGCGTCCTTAGCTTGATTCATTCGGTTTGGAAAGAGTTATTTTGCGAGGCTCTGCCTCGCGCTCCGAGGTATTTTTGAACAGAAGAAGACTGCGGTTTCCCCTGCTTCTTCTGTTCTAAAAATACCTCGGGGGAGTCGCGGCTTGCCGCGGCGGGGGCAGAGCCCCCTTTATGGCAGGAGCACGCATCAGTTTTGCCAACGTCCTCCGAAATTTTCCGGTATCAACAGATTATGTCGCCCAAGTTTAGTGACGTTGCGCTCGCCACATAAGGCCATGGTTGTGTCAAGTTCTCTCTGAATGATCTCTAGCGCCGTGGTCACACCTTTTTGTCCCATAGCGCCAAGGCCGTAGACAAAAGCGCGCCCGATATAGGTGCCTTTTGCGCCCAGAGCCAGCGCCTTCAGCACATCCTGACCAGAGCGGATACCACTGTCGAGATGCACCTCGATATCGCCCCCCACGGCATCCATGATCTCGGGCAGGACACGGATGGAGCTGAGCGCGCCGTCCAGTTGACGACCTCCGTGGTTGGACACAACAATAGCGTCTGCTCCCAGCTTGGCGGCCATTTTTGCATCGTCGGCATCCAGAATGCCTTTGAGGATCACTTTGCCGCCCCATTGTTCCATCAGCTTTTCAACCTTTTTCCAATCAAGGCTGGGGTCGAACTGTTCCGCGGTCCATGTCCCCAGCGAGGAGGTGTCTGTGATGCTGTCAACATGGCCGACGATATTGCCGAATTCCCGCCGTTTGGCGCTGAGCATTTCAATGCCCCATGCCCATTTGGTCATCAGGTTTGCGATGGTTTTAGGGGTCAGCTTCGGCGGCGCGGACAATCCGTTTTTCAGGTCCTTGTGGCGCTGGCCGAGGATTTGCAGGTCAAGCGTGATCACAAGGGCCGAGCACTTTGCGTCTTTGGCGCGTTGAATCAGGCGGCGGATGTAGTCTTCATCCTTCATGGTATAGAGTTGAAACCAGAAAGGCGCATTGGTGTATTCGGCCACATCCTCGATCGAATTGATCGACATGGTCGACAGGGTAAAGGGCACCCCGAATTCTTCTGCGGCTTTGGCGGCTTTCATCTCTCCGTCGGCGTGCTGCATGCCAGTCAGACCAACCGGCGCCAGCGCAACCGGCATCGACACATCCTGCCCGATCATTTGTGAGGCAGTTGAACGCCCGGTCATATCCACGGCTACACGCTGGCGCAGGCGGATATCTTCGAAATCCGATGAGTTCTCGCGGAAGGTCTGCTCGGTCCAGCTGCCGCTTTCTGCGTAGTCAAAGAACATGCGGGGGACGCGACGCTCATAAATGCGTTTGAGGTCTTGTATGTTGGTAATGACGGGCATGGAACAGGCTTTCGCAGGATTGGTTATGTTTTTTTACCAATTGACCGGATGTCTTGCAACGGCCGCATGATGCGATGGATTGCCGTTTGGGCAAACAAAAAACCGCAGCGGGCTTTGTGCCTGCTGCGGCGGATCGGTGGACATGGATTGGGCAAAAAATGTCAGGCAGAATGCGCGCCATCAGACAGGGATTTGACGAACTCCAGTACCTCATGCACCGGTTTCCCGGCACTGATCTGGCTGACGATTGCCGACCCGACCACCGCGCCGTCTGATACACTGGCGATATTGCGGGATTTCTCGGGCGTGTTGATTCCGAAGCCAACAATCACCGGCAGGTCGGTTGCGGCTTTGATACGGGCCACTTCGGGGCCAACATCGGTTGCCTGCGCCTCGGCAGCCCCGGTAATTCCGGTGATCGAGACGTAGTATACGAAGCCCGACGTGTTCTGCAGCACGCGGGGCAGGCGGTTGTCATCGGTTGTCGGGGTTGCCAGGCGGATAAAGTTCAACCCCGCTGCCTGAGCGGGCAGGCAGAGCTCGGCATCTTCTTCGGGGGGCAGGTCGACGACAATCAGGCCATCAATCCCGGCGGCTTTTGCATCTGCGAGAAAGCGATCAACACCCCGGCTGTAAATCGGGTTATAATACCCCATCAAAACGATTGGAGTTGTGTCATCGGTTTCGCGGAATGCGCGTGCCAGATCCAGCGTGCGCTGCAAGGTCATACCGCCATCAAGCGCGCGCTGGCCTGCGGCTTGAATTGTGGGCCCATCCGCCATGGGATCGGTAAAAGGCAGGCCCAGTTCGATCACATCGACGCCGGCACCGGGCAAACCCTTCACCACTTCAAGCGAGGTGTCATAGTCGGGATCCCCGGCCATGACATAAGCAACAAATGCCTTTTTGCCCTGTTCTTTCAGGGCGGCGAATTTGGCGTCGATACGGGTCATCGGAAGTCCTTGCACTCGGGTTTGACCCCGATGTGCAGAAACTTTCGCTGAAAATCAATCCCGCTTGGTGCGCGCGGGCTTAGAACGCGTAGTGATACCGCAGGAGCAGCGCGTTCACACCGGGGTTGTCATCCTGAGTGCTGGCGTTGGATTTATGGGTGATCGCGACCGAGATTTTGTCGCCACCTTCCAGTGCATACCCCAGGCCCAGAAGGCTGCGGATCTGAAAGCTGCCACCCAGGTCATTGTTCTCGTTCGATTCATTATAATAGCCGGGCATTACGCTGCCTTCGATGAACCAGCGATTTGCAAAGGTATAAACCCCGACAAGACCTGCGCCGACATGCGTATCGCCGTCCGTGTCAACAGACAGGGCCGCGCCCCATGTGGCACTGAACCGGGTCGCCTCGTGAAACGGGTTATGTTGATACTCAAGCGAGAAAATGGCCTGATCGTCGCCATTGCTGTTGGAATAATCCGCGTATCCCGCGCCAAAAATGACAGATTGGGCCTGTGCCGCAGAAGAGGCGATCAGCGCGAAAGCCAGAATTGAGGGGAATTTCATCGTACTACTATGTCCGTCGTTCATTGGTATGCGTTTTAGTGAGGACTGTATGTTCATGTTTTCAATGCACGCAAGAACACAATGTGATGCCAATTTCGTGATGTGGCTGAAAGGTCTCGGCCTTTTGGGCTGATGTGCTACGCCTTGCGCATTGCCACGGACCTGCCTAGAAGCGGCGCTCGTATGGTATCAGGAGGCCACTATGGGCTTTAAAATGGGAATCGTGGGTCTGCCGAATGTGGGCAAGTCGACCCTGTTCAACGCGCTGACCAAAACCGCCGCCGCGCAGGCCGCAAATTTCCCGTTCTGCACCATCGAACCCAATGTGGGTGATGTAGCTGTGCCTGATGATCGGCTGGACAAGCTGGCGGCCATTGCGGCCTCAAAGCAGATCATCCCGACGCGGATGACCTTTGTGGATATTGCCGGTCTGGTGAAGGGTGCCTCGAAAGGTGAAGGTTTGGGCAACCAGTTTCTGGCCAATATCCGCGAAACCGACGCCATCGCGCATGTTCTGCGCTGTTTCGAAGATGGCGACGTGACCCATGTGGATGGCCGCGTTGATCCGGTGGCCGACGCTGACACGATCGAGACCGAGTTGATGCTGGCCGATCTGGAAAGCATCGAAAAGCGCCGCGCCAATCTGGTGCGCAAGCTGAAAGGCAATGACAAGGAGGCGCTGCAACAGGATCGCCTTCTGGCCGAGGCGCAGGAGATGCTGGAAAACGGCAAACCCGCGCGTCTGGTCGAGGTCTCGGACGAAGACGCCAAGGCGTGGAAGATGTTGCAGCTTCTGACCACCAAGCCGGTGCTTTATGTCTGCAACGTGTCCGAAGAAGAAGCCGCCGAAGGCAATGAATATTCCGCCCGTGTGGCCGAGATGGCCGCCGCGCAAGGCAATGCCCATGTCATCATCAGCGCCAAGATCGAGGAAGAGATCAGCCTGCTGGAAGATGACGAAGCCGAGATGTTCCTAAGCGAAATGGGTCTGGAAGAGCCCGGCCTCGACCGCCTGATCCGCGCGGGGTATGACCTTCTGAAACTGGAAACCTATTTTACCGTCGGCCCGAAAGAGGCCCGCGCCTGGACCATCCGCACCGGCACCGCCGCACCGCAGGCCGCTGGAGTGATCCACGGCGATTTCGAAAAAGGTTTCATCCGCGCCGAGACCATCGCTTATGATGATTACATCACCGCCAATGGCGAGCAGGGCGCGAAAGAAGCGGGCAAGATGCGGGCCGAGGGCAAGGGCTACATCGTCAAGGACGGCGATGTGATGCACTTTTTGTTTAATACCTGACCTTCGACACCTTCGGCGTGGTTCATCGCGCGTCGGGGATAATGACTGCTTCAGGACCCAAACCTACCGTAAAAACGGAGCGGTCTTGAGCGTCGTTAGCTGGCCATTGGCAAGTTTTACTATCTCCAACCCGCGCAGCCTTCCGTATACAGGTAACTCTCCTGCATCCGAAACATCCACCTGCTCAATGTCTTCGCTTTTATCGTAGGTCGCTATTGTCATATGGGGGCGAAAAGGGTGCGATGAACTGAGTTCTATGCGGTAGTCTGCTTCGTAGAGCTGGTTGTGCAAGGCTGTAATTTCACCACCGCCTTCACCACATAGCAAAAATATTTTGTATTTTCGTTCAAAGGGATCGAACTCAATTGAGGTGTCGTCAAACGTGACGCGCAATGTTTGGGTATGGCGAGCTACGTGCTCGACTCGCTCGATGACGGCCTGTAGGTACTTTTCCTCCACGCCAAACACCAATGTGACGTGAGGAGGAACAAGCTGGGCTCTCTGAGGTTCGTGTTTCTCGCGAAAAGCTATAATTCGTTCGCCAAGAGGCGGCTCAATTACTGGGTACGCTAGAACATAGATCACAGCAATATAGTGAACCGTCGAACTCAGAATCTCAACAGCAGGGCGGCAGGTTTGGTCCGTATAGCGGTCATTCAGAAAACATCTCAGTAGATCTGCTTGCTGGTACAATGCCTTGTATGCTTGCGCTTTGCAGAAATGCCAGTCAGATGACGCGTTCCTAAGCATTGAAAATCTTGCTAAAATAGTTTTTTGCCCGCCATTCGAGAAACCCCCAAATGATCGAAATCCGTGACCTGCAACTTCTCAGCGCCTTGGCGCGACATCGCCACTTTGCCAAGGCGGCGGAAGAATGTGGGATTTCGCAACCTGCGTTCTCAATGCGCATCCGTAACCTTGAGGATCGGCTTGGGGTCTCGATCGTGCGGCGGGCCAACCGGTTTCAGGGGCTGACCGAAGAGGGCGAGATGATCGTCCTGCGCGCAAGACGTATCCTTGACGATACCAAGGCGTTGGAACAGCAGGTGCTTGCATCGAAAGGCGAGATTACCGGGACGTTGATTTTAGGCGTGATCCCCACAGCCATCGCGTTCACGGGGCGTTTGGTCAAACGGCTGCGCGACGTACACCCGCGCATTGTGGTGCGAATAGAAACCATGTCTGCCACGGCGATCCAGCACCGGCTGGATGAGGGCAGTCTGGATGCCGGGGTCACCTATGGTGACAGCATCGGGACCGACCTGCGCACGGTGCAGCCGCTGTACGAGGAAACCTACGTTCTTCTTGTTCCATCGCATATGACTGACGAAACCACGTCGATGCCCTGGGCGGGCGTGGCCGAGTTTCCCCTCAGCCTGCTTGAGCCGCAGATGCAGAACCGGCGCATTCTCGACCATGTATTCGAGCAGCAGGGGCTGCATCCGGATGTTGTAGCAGAAACCAGCGGCTTTACGGCTTCGATGGTTATGGCGCGGGAAGGGTTGGCGGCGACGGTTGTGCCGCGCGTACTGGTGCGGGCACTGGGGGATTTGAAGGGAACAAAGGTGCTGCCGCTGGTCGATCCTGTTGTCAGTAAGCCGATTTGTCTGGCGACCCTGACCCGCGATCCCGAATTGCCAACTGTAGAGGCGCTGCGCGCCGTGGTGGCTTCCCTACGGTGATAATCTGTTCTTATCGTGTGATAGATTTTTGCGATTTGACGATATGTTGATCTGATGAGATACCTAGGCTGCAACGGAGGGTACTATGGCACCATTGGATACCAAGCTATCAGGCGGCAAAAAAGGCGTCTGGAAGTCAGGCAAAGGCAAAGGGCGGCACACGCCCAAAGGCCGTCAGTTCACGGATGAGGCACAGGCAGAAATTCTTCGCCTGTTGGGCGATCGCCCGCGTCGCCGCGATTTATTGATTGAATTCCTGCACTTAATTCAGGATGAACACGGCCATATCAGCGCCGACCACATTGCCGCGCTGGCGACCGAGATGCGGATTGGTCAGGCCGAGATTTACGAAACGGCCACGTTCTACGCTCATTTCGATGTGGTGAAAGAGGACGAGACACCTCCGCCCGCGCTGACCATACGGGTCTGTGATTCCCTGTCTTGCGAGATGGCTGGTGCCCAGCAGTTGCAAAAAGCGCTGGAGGATGGCCTGGATCCTGCTGCGGTTCGCGTGGTTCGCGCGCCCTGCATGGGGCGGTGTGATACGGCCCCGGTGCTTGAGATCGGTCACAATCATATTGATCATGCCACACCCGAAAAGGTGCAGGCGGCAATTGCGGCAGATGACACGCATGCCCACCTGCCTGACTATGAAACCTATGCGGCCTTCACGGCAAATGGCGGTTACACCAAGCTGAAAGAGCTGCGTGACGGCGGCGATTGGGAAAAAGTGCAGGATGATATCCTGTCTTCGGGCCTGCGCGGTCTGGGTGGTGCTGGCTTCCCGTCGGGCAAGAAATGGGGCTTTGTTCGTATGAACGAAGGTCCGCGCTATCTGGCTGTCAACGGCGATGAGGGTGAGCCCGGTACGTTCAAAGACCGCTACTATCTTGAGCGCACACCGCATGTCTTCCTGGAAGGCATGTTG
Source organism: Rhodobacteraceae bacterium KLH11 (assembly GCA_000158135.1). GTDB lineage: Bacteria > Pseudomonadota > Alphaproteobacteria > Rhodobacterales > Rhodobacteraceae > Ruegeria. The sequence goes on along the minus strand of DS999531.1, from coordinate 406,342 downwards.
ATTGCCGCCTGGGCGGTCGAGGCCGAGACCTGCTTTATCTACATGCGTGATGAATACCCTGCGGTGCTGGAGATTCTGCGCCGTGAGATCGCCGCGCTGGAAGAGGCCGGGATCGTCGAAAAAGGTTATATCGACCTGCGCCGCGGAGCTGGTGCCTATATCTGCGGTGAAGAATCCGCGATGATTGAATCAATTGAGGGCAAGAAGGGCTTGCCGCGTCACCGTCCTCCGTTCGTGGCGCAGGTGGGTATCTTCAACCGCCCGACCTTGGTGCACAATGTCGAGACGCTTTATTGGGTCTCAAAGATTTGCCGCGAAGGGCCCGAATGCCTCAACAGCACGGAAAAGAATGGCCGCAAGGGTTTGCGCAGCTATTCGGTTTCGGGACGGGTGGCAAAGCCGGGCGTTTATCTGCTGCCCGCAGGTTCGACCATTCTGGATGTGATCGAAGCCGCCGGTGGCATGGCCGAAGGGCACCAGTTCAAAGCGTATCAGCCGGGCGGGCCTTCCTCGGGTCTGCTGCCCGCGTCGATTGATGATGTGCCGTTGGATTTCGACACGTTGCAGCCTCTGGGTACCTTCATCGGGTCTGCGGCCGTTGTGGTTCTGTCGGATCAGGACACTGCCCGGGATGCGGCGCTGAATATGCTGCGGTTCTTCGAGGATGAAAGCTGTGGCCAGTGTACCCCCTGCCGGGCGGGTTGCGAAAAGGCGGTGAAGCTGATGCAGGCCGATAAATGGGATCAGGACCTGCTGGAAGATCTGTGTCAGGTCATGGGCGATGCCTCGATCTGCGGTCTGGGGCAGGCGGCCCCGAACCCGATCCGCCTGGTCATCAAACATTTCGCAGACGAAATCTGAAGGAGACAATGCAATGCTAGATGCTAGCCCAACCAAGACCGTCACCTTCAACCTGAACGGCGAAGATGTCACCGTGCCCGAAGGCTGGACCATTTGGGAAGCCGCCAAGGGGCAGGGGTTCACCATCCCTCACCTGTGCCACAAGCCGCAGCCGGGCTATCGCCCGGACGGCAACTGCCGCGCCTGTATGGTCGAGGTGGAGGGTGAGCGTACTCTGGTCGCTTCCTGCATCCGCCCGGCGGCGGACGGTATGGTGGTTAAAACTGATACCGACCGGGCCGAGAAATCGCGCGCCATGGTTATGGAGCTGCTGGTCGCTGACCAGCCGGAAGAGGCGCATGATAGGTCCAGCCATTTCTGGGATATGGCAAAGCTGAACGATGTCAGCGACAGCCGCTTCCCGGCAAAAGAGGCCGAGAAAATCCCGCTGCTGGATGACAGCCACGTTGCGATGCGCGTCAATCTGGACGCCTGTATCAACTGCAACCTCTGCGTCCGTGCCTGCCGTGAAGTGCAGGTGAATGACGTGATTGGTATGGCCGGTCGTGGTCACACCTCGCAGGTTGTGTTCGACCAGCAGGACCCGATGGGCGATTCGACCTGCGTGGCCTGTGGTGAATGCGTTCAGGCCTGCCCGACCGGCGCACTGATGCCTGCCACCGTGCTGGATGACAATCAGCTGGGTGACAGCAAGGACTACGACTCGGAAACCGAAAGCGTCTGCCCGTTCTGCGGCGTGGGCTGCAAGGTTTCGCTGAAGGTCAAGGACGGCAAGGTCAAATATGTCGAAGGCATCAACGGCCCCGCAAACGAAGGCCGCCTGTGTGTCAAAGGCCGGTTCGGGTTCGATTACATCCACCACCCGCACCGTCTGACCAAGCCTCTGATCCGTCGTGAAGATGCGCCTGAAAAGGGGCTGAATGTCGATCCGGGCAATCTGGATACCCATTTCCGCGAAGCGACCTGGGAAGAGGCGATGGATCTGGCCGCCACCAAGCTGAAGGCGATGCGCGACGAAGATCCGCGCAGCGTTGCGGGCTTTGGTTCAGCCAAATGCACCAACGAAGAAGCCTATCTGTTCCAGAAATTCATCCGTCAGGGCTTTGGTCACAACAACGTGGACCACTGCACGCGCCTGTGCCATGCCTCATCGGTGGCGGCGCTGATCGAGAATGTAGGTTCGGGTGCGGTGACAGCTGCGTTCAATGACATCAAGGACGCGGATGTGGCGATCATCATCGGGGCTAATCCGATCGAGAACCATCCCGTTGCGGCGACCTATTTCAAGCAGTTCACCAAACGCGGTGGCAAGCTGATCGTGATGGATCCGCGCGGCGTTGGCATGCGCAAATTCGCCGACGAGATGCTGCAATTCCGTCCGGGTGCGGATGTCTCGATGCTCAACGCGATCATGAATGTGATCGTCGAAGAAGAGCTTTACGACAGCCAGTACATCCACCGCTGGACCGAGGACTGGGAGGCCGAGAAAGAGCACCTGCGCCAGTTCACGCCCGAGGCGATGGCCCCGATCTGCGGTATTGAACCGGATCAGTTGCGCCGCGTGGCCCGCACCTTTGCGCAGGCAGAGGCTGGTCTTATCTTCTGGGGCATGGGCATCAGCCAGCATATTCATGGTACCGACAATTCACGCTGCCTGATCTCGCTGGCGCTGATGACGGGCAATGTTGGTAAACCCGGCGCTGGTCTACATCCGCTGCGGGGGCAGAACAACGTTCAGGGTGCCTCGGACGCGGGTCTGATCCCGATGTTCCTGCCGGATTACAAGACGGTTACGGATGACAACATCCGGGCGCAGTTCACCAATGTTTGGGGATCCGAGGATTTCTCGAACGAGAAAGGCCTGACCGTTACCGAGATCATCGACCAGATTTATGCGCGTAATATCAAGGGGATGTACATTCTGGGTGAAAACCCGGCCATGTCCGACCCGGATGCCGGTCACGCGCGTGAGGCGCTGGCCAAGCTGGATCTGATGATCGTGCAGGACATCTTCCTGACCGAGACGGCCAACTATGCCGACATCATCCTGCCAGCCTCGGCGCTTTATGAAAAGAACGGCACTGTGTCGAACACCAACCGTCAGGTTCAGCGTGTGCGGCCCGCCGTTACCCCTCCGGGTGAGGCGCGCGAGGATTGGGAGATCACCGTCGAACTGGCACAGCGCATCGGGTTGAGCTGGGATTACACAGATGTATCCCAGGTGTTCAATGAGATGAAGCTGACCATGGAATCGCTGGACAACATCACATGGGAACGTCTGGAGACCGAAACAATCACCTACCCGTCGCTCAGTGAAACTGACCCGGGCCAGTCGATTGTGTTTGGCGATGGTTTCCCGCGGGCAGGTGGTAAAGCCAAGTTCACCCCGGCCAGCGTCATCCCGCCGGATGAGACCCCGGATGACGAGTATCCGATGATCGCCACCACGGGTCGACAGCTGGAGCATTGGCACACCGGGTCAATGACCCGACGGGCCAAGGTTCTGGACGCGGTCGAGCCCGAGGCGAATTGTTCGATGAACCCCGGGACCCTCAGGCAGATGGGGATCGAACCGGGTGAGACGATCCGCCTGACCACGCGTCGTGGTTCGATTGATATCATGGTGCGTGCGGATCGGGCCGTTTCCAAGGATATGGTCTTTATCCCCTTCGCCTATGTCGAAGCGGCGGCGAATATCCTGACGAACTCGGCCATTGACCCCTATGGCAAGATCCCCGAGTTCAAATTCTCGGCAATCCGCGTCGAAAAGATCGAAGACGCTATCGCTGCCGAATAACAGGTTGGGATTTGGTACAATTTTAGGGCGGCCCTGAGCAGGGTCGCCCTTCTTTTGTTTGCTTCGTAAATTCTACTGTCGCGATGTTTGGGCCACAGGTCATCAACACCGGGTGCGCACGCGCGGGAGCTTATGAAATCAGGGCGTTTCACCAAAAAGGCCGGGCCGCTAAACCATTAAAGTAACGTTTCAATGATTGGCGGATGACACAATAACGTGACCACAACACCTGTGACTTTCAGGTCGCGCCGGAGCCCGGGCATTGAGCGGTTTTCTGCAAGTTTGACGCCAGTGGTGCAGCGGATTTGAACATACGAATTCGCGCAGCGAGATCCGAAATTACCAACTTTAATCAAAATACTAACCACATTCTCCGGTCGGTTACCCAAGTCTGAATTCCCGTCAGATCATCGTATTTTGGGTGGCTTATCCTTCAAGAGATACCCTGATCACGGCGGCAGGTTTCATCTGTCGTTTCAGAAAATGATCCGGGCGTGTTGCGGGTGGTTCAATTTTGCCTGATGAGAGCCCGAGCCAGCTTAGTCAGCAAGCTCATACACCCATAATATGGAACACGACATGAAACATGTTCTCTTCGCAACAGCAGCGCTGTTCGCGACCGCAAACGTCGCTGTGGCTGACGTAAAGTTCAGCGGTTTTGCTCGCTTTGGTATCGGTTATCAGGAAGACCGCTCGGCTGATGATAACATTGACGACACCATTCTGATTTCACGCTTCCGTCTGAACATTGATGGGGATGCGGAAACCGATAACGGTATCAAATTCTCGGCACGTGTCCGCCTGCAGGCCGACGAAGACAGCGACACTGGTGAGGCCGAACAGGCCGGGCTGAACGGCGCGCGCTTCTCGGTTATCTATGGCGGCCTGCGTGTTGATGCCGGTAACGTCGCAGGCTCATTTGACAACTCGGATCTCTATTTCGGTACCGAACCGGGTCTGGAAGAGTTTCTCGGCCAGTATTCGGGCGTCGATTATGATTTTCTGGAATACGACTCGACCGGGGCAGGCTCGAACGCTGTTTTCTTCCAGTATGACGTTGGCGATTTTGCCTTCTCGGCGTCCTATGATGCGGATGCCGAAGAAGGCGCGGATCGGTGGGATATCGGTGTGATCTATTCCATCGACAATATTTCGGCCACCGTGCTTTACGGCAAAACCGATGGCGTAAACGGAGAAAGCGGTCAGGATCTTGTTGTTCTGGCTCTGGGCGCAGAATTCGGGGATTTTGGCGGAACCGTGCTCGTGGGTCGTGACGGCGACACGCCGGATAACGATTTTGGCGAGGAAACTGACGGCACAACCTACGGTCTGTCGCTGGCATATAACATTGGCGTAGCGACCACTTTGACCGCGGCATATGGCGATGGTTCTGCCGAAGGCGACACCCAGCAATATGGTATTGGTTTCATCCACGATCTGGGCGGCGGAGCATCACTGCAGGGCGCTGTCGGGCGTGAGAAGGTCGGCCGCGAAGGTGATGGTCAGGTGCTTGCCGATTTTGGCGTTCGCTTCAACTTCTGAGTTGATTTGATTTCCGGGAAGGGGCTGCTTTCAAAGCGGCCCCTTTTCTTTTTTGCAAGGGCTTGTGACGTCTCAGTAATCCCGGGCGAAAAATACGCCAAGGCCGGTCTCTCCACGGCCATCAACTGTGCCCTTTACCGTGATATTGTCGGTGACATCCAGATTCAGGTTAACCTCAGTATCGCCTTCGGTGTTGACGGTGAAATCGGTGTAGAGATTATCACTTAGGTATGCCCCGGCCCCCAGCTGACCTCCGCCGCCCTCGGTCGCGCCAAGGTCGATTGTGTCAAACCCCGTAGCCTCACGCACGCCTTTGGTGGCATCCCCGCCCGCACCGCTGAGCTGCGCCAGCGAGGCGGCCATTTGCGCGATCACGAAAGGCGACAGCTCCGAGAAGCGATTGCCAAACAGCAGCAATGCCAGGGCTTCTTCGGTGGGGCGTTCCGGGTCTGAAAAGACGTCAACCTCAGGCGAATCCAGCGGGCCTGCGATTTCGATCGTTGCGGTTCCGTCCGAGGTGCTGGAAGAGGATTCGAACTCGATATAAGGGGTCAGATCGCCCTGCAGTGTGACAACCCCCTTGGTCAGCGCAAGGCGGCGACCCAGAATGTCGATGTTCCCCCGGATCAGTTCAATCTGGCCCGAAGGCACGACCGAGGCGCTGGTTCCACCGATCTGGATGCGCCCGCCCAGTTCAGCGTTGACGCCACGACCGCGCACAAAGACGGCTTTGGGTGCGAGCAGACTGATATCCAGCGCAATACGGGAATCGCTTTTGGGGCCATCATCGGTTTGCACCAGATTGGCACGTTCGCGCGTGACAAAACCGGCACGGCTTTCGTTGAGGTGTTCGATCTCGGGAATAGGTGCGGCACCAACCGCCCCTGCGGCGGCGGCCAGGTTGATATTGGTCTCACCAAAGTTGATCTGCCCGGCAAGAGAGCTGTTGCCCGCCAACGCCCCCGTCAGGCTGATCTGGCCGTTCAGGATGGTTTCATAAAGCAGCTTGTCGGTCAGAACCAGATCATTCAGCGCGGTGGTGATCTGTGCGTTGAAAGGCGGTGTCAGATCGACCGGCCCGTTGACGGTGAAGCCGCCTCCGGCGCGCAAGGCGCCCTGCAGGGCGATGGTCGCCCGGCTTTGCGCGATATCGACCGAACCGCCAATCCCGGTGATAGTTTGCCCGATCTCGGGCAAGGCCATTGAGGTGTTCGAGGTTGTGATGGACCCGCTGAGCGCGCTCAGGGCGGGGGCACCTTTAAGGGCAAGCTCAAACCGGGCCGTGCCCTGAAGGCTGTTGGGCGAGATGAAGGCGTTGGCGATGCCGATATTGACGCCCCCATACATGGCCATGTCAGCCTCGCCACTGCTTTCATCAAACGTACCGGTAACGATGCTGTTGATCTGGGCCGGGCCGTCGGCCTTGGCATCGACCGTCCACACACCCGCATCGCGACGCGCGGTTCCCGTGGCTGACACAGTGCCGGGAAAATCGGGCGCAAAGCGTTCGATCCGGTTGAGACGCGCCTCGAAGCTGAGATCGGCGGTGCCCTTCATATCGACGGTTCCGGACAGATCGGCATACGAGCTGTCAGGGCCATTCAGGCGCAGCTTTCCTTCCAGCACGGACCCGGCCGGGGCCACATTGCCCTTCAATGTCAGCGGCCCGGACAGGGTGGGTGAAACACGGCCCATATTGTCGAGCGCGGCCGAGAAATCCAGCCCCCCGGCGTCGCGGTCCAAACGGCCTGTGGCATCAGCTGTCAGCGCCGTGCCGCGCAGGCTGAACGTGCGGATGTTCAGCCCCTGATCGTCGTTCGCCGCGTCCACATTCAACGTGGTGCGCCCCTGAACCAAAGCGTCAACCGCCGCGATACCGGTTGCGATGTCATCTGCGCTGATGTTGCCTTTCACATCAAAGGTCTTGCTGGCCTGCGCTGCGCGCCCGGTGATATCCGCCGTGATCGCCCCGGCCAGATCGCGACCGGCAAGACCGGAAAAGACTGACAGGTCGGGTGCGTTCAGCTTTGCACTGCCGTTGACAGCAATATTGCCGGTAGGATCGTCAATCATCGCCTCGACCTGCGCGGTCATGGCGGCCCCGTTGACGGTGGCCTTTCGGATGATGATCTGATCGCCCGAATGTGCCGCGTCCAGATTAATCGCAACACGGCCTTTCAGCACCGGATCGATTTCATCCATCCCGGTTCGGATATCTGTTCCGATAATGCTGGCCTGACCATCGAACTCCAGCGTCTCGGCGCTGCCTTTCCCGTTCAGGCGGGCCTGAACCGCACCGCCGAGGTCTCGGTTAGCGAGGCCCGAGAATATCGCCAGATCGGGGGCGTTCACGCTGGCCTGACCATCGATGGTCAGATTGCCATTCGGGGTGGTCACCTCGCCGCTGGCCTGCGCGGTCAGGGCGTCGCCGGTGATCGAGAACGCGCGGATGGTCACGCCATCCGTGTCGCGTTTGGCGTCCAGCGTAATCTCGGTCTCGCCGGTGATGATCGGATCGATATCGTCGCGCCCGGTTGACAGATCGCGCCCGTTGACCGTCACCTGACCATCAAAGCTGCGCTCCAGCGGTGAGCCCTTGCCTGCAACCCTGACCGAGGCTTCGCCACCAAGCTCAAGCTGGGCCAGATCTGAAAAGCGCGACAGATCGGTGGCCTGCAACTGCGCTGTCCCATCTACCTGCAAGCCGCTCTCAAGCCCGCTGACAAGTGCGTCGGCGTCCAGCGTATAGTCACTGCCAACCAGTTCAAACCCCGAGAGTTTCAGCGACTTATCACTGCCATAGTCGAATTGCCCGTCCAGTGTAATCTGCTCGCCCACGGCGGCATTCAGCGCGGGATCGGCCATATCGATCCCATCCAGAACCGCTTGCAGATCACCGGCCACAGACAGGCCGTTCGATTGATCCAGCGTGCCCTGTCCGCTGATCCGCGCCCGGTCGAGGTTCAGGCTGGCGGCTTCAACCGCGTTGGCGGTCAGGCTCAGATCCCAAAGGTTGCCATTTTCGGCGTTGAACAGGGCGGACACCTGTGCCGCGCCGATAGCGGTGTCACCGCCGCTAAATGGCAGCACGACGTTTTCCCCCTCGGGCGGCGTGATCCGGCCTTGCAGGGCGATCAGGTGCAACGTACCGCCTGCACCCAGGCTCAGCTGACTTTTCAGAGCCAACGCTTGCGAGGTGACCTCGATATCCGAGATATCCAGCGCGCCGTCCGGGTGGGTACGCCCGTCCACGAACAGCTTGGTGTTGGTCCCAAAGAAGGTATCCATCTCTTTGGCCAGAAACGGGGTCAGATCGCCGCCCAGATCAGCGGTAAACGCGATGCCGTCCGCTGCGGTGCCACCCTCAACAGCGCTGCGCAGCCGCACCTGCCCGGTGACGCGACGCTGCTGATCACTGCTGAGGCCGATATCGGCAGTGAAATCGCTAAGCGGGCCGGACCCTTTTGCCGTCAACTCAAGAGGCGGCGTATCGGGAACCCCCAAAGCGGTCGCGATCAGCCCGCCCGAGGCTTCGGCGACGGTCAGGTCCAGATCAATCTGGCGGCTGGAATTGTCAAATCCCGCCGTCAGATCAATGGTATCCCCGGTGCGGTCTAGCCGATCGATATCCAGCGTGGTATCCAGCGCGCCGTCCACAAGCGAAAGATTGCCGTTGACCTGCAATTCAGCGGCCACCCCGATCAGGGGCTCGCCCAGTGACAGGTCATCAACCCGAAGCTCTCCGATCTCGACAGAGACCGGCAGTTCCGGCAATTGGAACGGCTGCGTCTCGGCCGAGGGCGGCGGTGTGTCCTTGGTTGTGGTGCCGGGTGTGCGGGCGATATCGATTTCCTGTGCGGTCAGCGTATTGACCGAAAAGCGACCACGCAGCAGGGCCAGCCGGTTCCAGTCCAGCTCGGCATTTTTGATGGTCAGCCAGACGCCTTCATCATCGGCAATAGTGATTTCCTGAATGGTTGCGCGCGAGCTTAGCGCCCCTTCAAGGCCAATCACCCGGACATTCTGATCATCACCAGACAGCGTGTCCTGCAGGAAACGTTCGATCATGCTGCCGTCGTCGTCCTGCGCAATGGCTGGCAGCGGCGCGGTGAGCGCCACTGTGCCAAGCAGCAGGGGATATGCAAGACGGTTCATCAAAAGGCCTGTCCGATCCCAAGGTAAAATTGCAGCCCCGCACCGGTATCACCCTGAACAGGCACCGCCAGATCAAAACGCAGTGGGCCAAAGCCGCCCAGATCATACCGGATGCCAAGCCCCGCGCCCGAATGCTCTTGCGAGCCGCTGCCGACAAAAGAAGAGGTATCGACCACACCGTAGTCATAAAATCCGACCAGTGAAATGGTGTCGGTGATCCGGCCGCGAACCTCGGCGGACAGGCCCAGGAAGGACCGGCCCCCGGCCACTTCATCCCCGATGGGGATACCTAGGCTTTCAAACGGCTGGCCCCGCACCGTGCCAGCACCGCCCGAGAAGAACAGAAAATCCGGGGTCACGCCATCTGCGGGTGGTCCAAGGACCGAACCCAGTTGCACACGCCCGGCCAGTACCAGCCGACCCAAGGTGCCCAGATCGTTGTAAACGCGCCCGTCGAAGAACATCCGCAGGCCACTGTCGGTGTCGGACAAGCCTGCAAAGGGCATGACTTGCGAATCCAGATAATACCCTCGTGTGGCGCTGACCTTGCTGTCACGTTCATCCCATTCTGACCGGAATGGAAGGATGAAGTACCGGAACTTGCGCCCGTCTCCGTAGGCGTCATCGGCATCTGACCACTGAAACCCGGCTGAGGCTTCCGCGTAGAGACGGTCCGAGAAGGTGCGGCGCGCACCATAGGCCACCGAGGCGACCGTGACGTTGTAATTCTCGGTATTGCGCCGCTCCAGCAGGGCGTTCCAGAATGTATTGTCGTCAGGGCCCAGCCGGTCTGGCTGATCCAGACGCAGCCCGATGCGCCCGTCGATATCCTCGGCCCCGCCGATATTGCGGAGGGCGGCCTCGAACCTCAGCCGTTCAGCGCGGCGGCGTACATTCCGATGCGTCCATGTGGCTGTGATATCCACCCCATCGCGCGAGGCGATCTCGGCCCCGAATGTCAGCCGCCGTGGTGGCAGGTCTTCGAACGTGGCATCGAAATCCAGTGTTCCATCCGGGTTCGGCTCATCCCGTTCCTTGAGCGAGACAGAACTGAACGTGCCCGTGCGGCGCAGCCGGGTTCCGACCTTCTGCACCTGTTGGGGCGAGTAAACTTCGCCCGAGGGAAAGCCCGCGATTTTATCGATCGACCAGTGGCGGACTTTCGTGTCCCCCTGGATGATCATCTTGCCAAATCTCAACTGCGGCCCGGGGGCCAGATCAATCGTTGCATCCAACCGGGCCTGCGCATGGCGCGCGATCACGTTCTGATCCGCCACGTCCGCCTTGGCATGGCCTGCATCGCGCCAGCCCTGCACCCCGGCCGACGCCGCCTGCTGGATCGCCCCGGTGGTGGCGGTTTTGCCGGTTGCGAATTCCTCTGGCAGCACCGTATCAGGCGCGAGCGGTTGCACAACGGCGGTGCCGAATTTAAACTTCGGCCCGGGTGTAACCGTGATCACCCCGCGTTTGAAACTGGCCGGAACATTCAGCGAGTTGATATTGGCCGCTTCCTGCCCGTCCAGCTTGATACTGACCACCGGGCTGAAATACCCTTCGTCATACATGATCTGAACGATGGTGCGGTAATCCGACAGCGCGGCTGACAGGATTTCCAACGAGGTATCCAGACCCCGGGATTCCGAGGTGAAGACCGATGAGGTCTCCTCCAACCGGTCCACCAGATCCTTGGAGGCGCCGGGCGCGGACAGGGTGGTTTCAAGGGCAGCAGCCAGATTCGGGGTCAGGGCAAACAGCGTACCAACAAGCCAGCATCTCAGAGCGCTGCGCGGACGGCTCGCTATCATTCTCTTGCTCCAACTGCCCCAAGTCGAAATCATTGTCGCCGTGAAATCCGATGTAACGGCTTGTTGATCACATGTTAGAGCATCTGACGGGGCTGAGGGAAAGAACTAAACGTCAGGTCGGTTGGATTTATTGCCTCAGAGATTGGCATTTCGGAACCAGCGGATGATCGCATTGCGGTCTTCAGGCTCCATGAAAGTCACGTTGGCGGGGGGCATGGCGTGGGTGACGCCGGATTGCAGGTAAATCTGCTGCGCGTTGCGCGCGATGTCTGCTTCGGTTTCCAGCAAGACGCCTTTGGGGGCCCACAGGATACCCTTCCAAACGGGGTCGCGCGCATGGCACATCGAACAGCGCCCCAATACGATGTCATGGGCCTGTTCAAACCCGTCGGCGGCAGCGAATTTCTGTTCATATGGGGTCAGCGGCTGGGCTTCGGCCTCGTCCAGCGGAGCATGCATGGGGGCTGTCGAGAGCCACATGATGGCGATGAACAGCAAGACCGTAACCAGCCACGTCCATGTGGGGTCGCCCGCCCGGGCGTGACGGGTGTTGAAATAATGCCGGATCGTGACGCCCATCAGGAAGACCAGCGCCGCGATGATCCAGTTGTATTCGGTGGCAAAGGCCAGCGGGTAGTGGTTTGACAGCATCAGGAACACAACCGGCAGCGTCAGATAGTTGTTATGGGTGGATCGCAGCTTGGCTATTTTACCGTATTTCGGATCAGGCGTGCGACCGTTCTTCAGATCATCCACCACGATGCGCTGGTTCGGCATGATGATGAAAAACACATTCGCGGTCATGATCGTGGCCGTAAATGCACCCAGATGCAGCATCATCGCTCGTCCGGTGAAAATCTGGTTATAGCCCCAGCCCATCGCCACCAGCAGCACAAACAGCAGGACCATCAGCAAAGTCGGGCGCTCACCCAGCCCGGATTTGCACAGATAGTCATAGATCAGCCAGCCAATGGTCAGCGAGGCTGCCGAGATCAGGATACCTTGCCACAGCGCCAGATCGGCCTTTTGCGCATCGACCAGATACAGTTCTCCGCCCACCCAATAGACGATCATCAGCAGGGCGGCCCCGCTGAGCCAGGTCGCATAGCTTTCCCATTTGAACCAGGTCAGATGGTCCGGCATCCGTTCCGGGGCGACCAGATATTTCTGGATGTGGTAGAAACCACCCCCATGCACCTGCCATTCCTCGCCATCGGCGGGGCCGGGAATGTCGCGGTTCAATCCAAGGTCCAGCGCGATGAAATAAAAGGATGAACCGATCCAGGCGATGGCAGTGATGACATGCAGCCAGCGCACGGCAAAGGCCATCCAGTCCCAGAATACGGCAAAGTCATACATCGCTGAGGTCTCCGATTGCGTCGCCTCACACTAGGCAAACGGGCTTTTCTTCGGTATTCCCGTATATTGTCAAACTGTATCAAAAAAAACGATAAGATGTCCTATCTCGACAACATCCGTACCTTTGTCAGAGTTTACGACCTTGGCAGCATGTCCGCCGCAGGGCGAGATATGCGGATTTCGCCCGCCGTGACCTCGGCGCGGATATCGCAGCTTGAAGATCATCTGGGGGTGCGGCTGTTTCAGCGCACCACCCGGAACCTGACCCCGACAGAACAGGGCCGGGCGTTCTATCCCGGTGCGGTTGCCGTTCTGGATGCGGTCGATGAGGCCGAGGCACAGGTGACCCATCTGACCGAAGCGCCCCGGGGTTCTCTTTTCGTCGCTGCTCCGCTGGGGATCGGGCGCCGGTTATTGGCGCCGCATGTCCCTGATTTTCTGTCGGAATATGCCGAGATTGACGTGCGGTTGCGGTTGACCGACCGCTCGGTGGACCTGACCACAGAAGGGCTGGATCTGGCGTTTTTCATCGGCCAGCCCGAAGACAGCACATTGCGCATCCGCAAGATCGCCGATTGTGCCCGTGTTCTATGTGCTGCGCCAGCTTATGTGGAACGACGCGGAATGCCCGAAACCGGGGCTGAATTGATCGCGGACAAGCATGAATGTCTGAACCTGCGGTTTCCCGGCGCGACCGAGTTTCAGTGGATGCTCGATACACCCGAAGGCCCGAAACGGTTTGCCGTTTCAGGCCGGTTTGAATGTGACGATGGCGATGTGCTGACCGATTGGGCCCTGTCCGGTCAGGGGATTGCCATGAAACCTGTCTTTGAGGTGTCTGAACATCTGAAAACAGGGCGGCTGATCCCGGTGGCGACACAGACGCCTCCGGTCACGGTGCAGATGGCCTGCCTTTATACGCACCGCCGCCATCAGGACCCCAAAGCACGCCTGTTCATGGATTTCATGATCGATCGGATCAGCAAGGTCGTCCGCAGCGTTGAGACCTGAAACTAGCTGCCCCGGTAAGTGGAATAGCCATAAGACGACAGCAGAAGCGGCACATGGTAATGCGCCTCAGGGTCGGACATGCCAAAACGGATCGGCACCTGATCCAGAAATAACGGATCATCGCCGTCTTGACCGGTTGCACGCAGGTAATCTCCGGCAAAGAAGATCAACTCATAGGTGCCGGTCCTGAATTCCTCTTGCGGCAGGATCGGGCTGTTGGTGCGACCGTCTGCATTGGTCTCCATCTCGGTCAGTTTGTGACGGGATTGCCCAGACACCTCATACAGCGTGATCTTCAGCCCCCTGGCCGGGCAGCCGCGTGCTGTATCCAGAACATGGGTGGTCAGATAGCCTGCCATGGGTCTCTCCTGTGTTGCTTTTCAGGGTTTGCCACAGTCATGGCCAAACATCAAAACCGTGGAAATGCCGAAAGAACCGGAAACAGTGTTCGGATTGATTTGATAATCAACGACCATTTTCTAAGGTAAAGCTATTAAAACACCTGATCGGAATGGAAGATATCATGCAACCGCCTCGTTACCCTCGCGATATGATCGGATACGGAGCCAACCCGCCTGACGCGGCATGGCCGGGCGGGGCCAAGCTGGCTGTTCAGATCGTGCTGAATTATGAAGAAGGGGGGGAAAACTGTGTGCTCCACGGGGATGCCGCATCCGAGGCGTTCCTGTCCGAGATTGTCGGAGCTGCACAATGGCCGGGTCAGCGCCATTGGAACATGGAATCAATCTATGAATACGGCGCGCGGGCCGGGTTCTGGCGGTTGCATCGGCTGATGCAGGGCTTGCCGATTACGGTTTACGGGGTTGCGACGGCTTTGGCGCGCTCACCCGATCAGGTGGCGGCGATGAAATCCGCAGGCTGGGAGATCGCCAGCCATGGCCTGAAATGGGTCGAACACAAAGACATGCCCGAAGAGGAGGAACGTGCCCAGATCGCCGAGGCGATCCGGTTGCACACCGAGGTCGTCGGTGATCGCCCGCGCGGCTGGTATACCGGACGCTGTTCCGACAACACCGTGCGTCTGGTCGCGGAAGAGGGCGGTTTTGCCTATGTCGCAGACACCTATGCGGATGACCTGCCATACTGGATGCAGACCGGCGGACGGGATCAGTTGATCGTGCCCTATACGCTGGACTGCAACGATATGCGTTTTGCCACGCCGCAGGGGTTCAATGCGGGTGATCAGTTCTATTCCTACCTCAAAGACAGCTTTGATGCGCTGTACGAAGAAGGTGAGGCGGGCGCGCCGAAAATGTTGTCAATCGGCCTGCATTGCCGCCTGATCGGACGTCCGGGTCGGGTGATGGCGCTGAAACGGTTTCTGGACTATGCGCGCGGCTTTTCTGATGTCTGGTTTGCGACCCGTCTGCAGATTGCCGAACACTGGAGACAAAACCATCCCCCCGCAGAAAATCCAAAACCTTCGCAGATGGCCCGGGAAGAATTTATTGCCGCATATGGCGGCATATTCGAGCATTCGGCGTGGATTGCCGAGCGGGCCTACGATCTGGAACTGGGCGCGGCCCATGATACAGCGGGCGGGCTGCATAGTGCGCTAACCCGCATGTTCCGCTCAGCCTCAGGCGCGGAACGTCTGGGCGTTCTGACTGCACACCCTGATCTGGCCGGGAAGCTGGCGCAGGCCAAACGGCTGACACAGGAAAGCACGTCCGAGCAGGCCTCGGCCGGGCTGGATGCGCTGACGGATCAGGAACATGCAGCATTCACCGATCTGAACCGGCGTTACACCGAAAAGTTCGGCTTTCCCTTCATCATTGCTGTGCGAGATCATGACAAGGCCTCGATCCTGCAGGCCTTTCAGCGGCGGATCGAACAGGATCGCGATACGGAATTCGCCGAGGCCTGCCGGCAGGTCGAACGGATCGCCGAATTCCGCCTGCGCGATGTGTTGCCCGCATGACCCGTATCGTGATCGAGCCGATCTCGGCCGGGGCTTTTGCGCCGTTTGGTGACCTGATCGACATCTCGGGTATGCCCAACAAGATGATCAATCAGGATCAATGCGGCCGATACCATGACCGCGCGGTTCTGGATTTTGCGGATGGGCGCGCGGGCATCAGCCTGTTTGACGCCAACCCGCGCGCTTTGCCCTATACGCTGGACATGGTCGAGCGCCATCCGGAGGGCAGTCAGGCTTTCATCCCGATGACGCATCAGCCTTTTCTGGTGATCGTTGCCCCGGATGAAGATGGCCGCCCCGGCCAGCCACGCGCGTTCAAAACCCAACCGGGGCAGGCGGTGAATTATCATCGTGGTGTCTGGCACGGCGTTCTTACGCCTTTGCACGGGCCGGGCCTGTTTGCGGTTGTGGATCGGATCGGCGGCGGCGCGAATCTGGAAGAATACTGGTTTGAGACCCCGTTTGAGGTGATCGAACCCTAAACCCAAAGCCGCCAGAGAAGCGGTGCGATCCCCATCAGATCTTACGGAGGACAATGAGATCATGGCTGAAACTTCGATAGGGACACCCGAACAACTTCGCGATCCAAACTTCACGCCTGCATTGCACAAGGCGATACCGCTGGGCATTCAGCACGTGCTGGCCATGTTCGTCTCAAACGTGACGCCTGCCATCATCGTGGCGGGCGCAGCAGGGTTCGGGTTTGGTTCCAATTCTCCTGATTTTCCCGAACTGCTTTACCTGATCCAGATGTCGATGCTGTTTGCAGGTCTTGCGACCCTGCTGCAAACGGTGACGCTGGGCCCGGTTGGCGCAGGCCTGCCGATTGTGCAGGGCACCAGCTTTGCGTTTCTGCCCATCATGATCCCGCTTGTCGCGGGAAAAGGTGTGGAGGCTTTGGCCGCGCTGTTCGGCGGTGTCTTGATCGGGGGCCTGTTTCACGCGTTTCTGGGCCTGTTCATCGGCAAGATACGCTTTGCGCTGCCGCCGTTGGTGACCGGGCTTGTCGTGACGATGATCGGTCTGGCGCTGGTCAAGGTGGGTATCCAGTATGCAGCAGGTGGTGTGCCAGCCATCGGAACGCCGGAATATGGCTCGCTGCTCAACTGGTCAGCGGCTTTGGTTGTGGTGGCGGTCACGCTGGGGCTCAAGTTCTTTACCCGCGGTATGCTGTCAGTGTCGGCTGTTCTGATCGGTTTGGCTGTTGGCTATGTCTACGCCCTGCTGGCCGGTATGGTGACGTTTGAGGCAATCGGGACAAGCTGGTCGCGCGCCTCGGTCTTCGCTTTGCCGGTGCCCTTCAAATACGGGTTCGAGCTTTCGCTTGCCGCTGTGATCGGGTTCTGCCTGATGAGCTTTGTCTCGGCGATCGAAACTGTTGGCGACGTGTCCGGGATCACCAAGGGCGGTGCCGGTCGGGAAGCCACAGATAAAGAAATCGCGGGCGCGACATATGCGGATGGTTTTGGCTCTGCAGTGGCTGGTGTCTTTGGCGGGTTTCCCAATACCTCGTTCAGCCAGAATGTTGGCCTGATCGCGATGACCGGCATCATGAGCCGTCATGTGGTAACCTGCGGGGCCCTGTTCCTGATCTTGTGCGGCCTTGTTCCCAAGGTCGGAGCCATCATCCGCACAATCCCCATCGAGGTATTGGGCGGCGGCGTGATCGTCATGTTCGGCATGGTGGTTGCCGCAGGGATTTCGATGCTGTCCGATGTGGACTGGAACCGGCGCAATATGGTGATCTTCGCGATCTCGCTGTCAATTGGCCTCGGGTTGCAGCTGGAGCCCGGTGCGGTGCAGCATCTGCCTGATACATGGCGTATCCTGATGACCAGCGGCCTGCTGCCCGCAGCGCTGATCGCCATCGTGCTGAACCTGATCCTGCCCGAAGAGCTGGCCGAGGAAGCAACCGAAGAGGTCTCGGGCGGGATGTCTGGCCATAGCTCCGGCAGCTTGCCTCATGAGTGAAAGCGATAAGCCGTCCCGCAGTGCGATACCGCGCTGTGGGGGGCTCTATCCCGCCCGGGCCATCAGCCGGGCGACATCAAGCATACGGGCGGAAAACCCCCATTCGTTATCGTACCAGCCAAAGACTCTGACCTGATGATCGCCAACCATACGAGTCTCGGGCCCTGCCAATATAAGGGATTCCGGGCGTGTGCGCAGATCTGAGGATACGAGGGGCTGATCGGTCCAGCCCAGCACTTCCGAGGTGGAAACCGCATCGCGCAGGGCAAGGTCAAACTGTTCCGGGCTCATGCCGCGCGCAAGCGTTGCGACAAGATCGACGGCTGAGACACTGGCGGTGGGTACGCGGACCGCAGCCCCCGAGATGCGCCCGGCAAGCCCCGGCAAGACGACATCGATCAGATGTGTCGCACTTGACGTTGTGGGGACCATCGAAAGCGCCCCGGCGCGCGACCGGGCCAGATCGCCCCGCGGGGCGTCGACCATGGGCTGGCTGTTGGTGTAGCAGTGAATGGTGGTCATGTGGCCCGAGGCCAGCCCAGCGATCTGATCCAGCACTCTGACCAGCGGGGCCAGCCCGTTGGTGGTGCAGGACGCGTTTGATACGATCTGTGCGTCCCCCAAATGGTCTTCGTTTGCGCCAAGTACTATCGTTACTTCACTCGCGGGTGAGGGGCCCGAAATCAGCACTTTACGCGCCCCGGCGCTTAACCCCCGGGTGGCCACATCGGATGTGCGCGCAATGCCGGTGCAATCCAGCATGACATCAACGCCTGACAAATCCACTTGCGCCAGGTCGGGGCTGTGAGACATCGGAATGGTTCGGCCATCGACATTCAACGCCTCACCTTCGGCCACGACCGAGCCCTGATAGGGGCCGAATGTGCTGTCGTACTGGAACAGGTAAGCACAGGTTTCCAGCGGTGCGATATCATTGATCAGCACCAGATCGATATCCGAATGCTGCGGCAGGCCCAGCACCTGACGCAGTATCGTGCGGCCGATGCGGCCGAATCCATTGATCGCAAGTTTCATGGGCAAGCTATGGCAGGCAGATCAGGCGATCTCAATGAAAGTATTGTACCAATTTCAGCCGCAGCTGACCTGCGAGAAGAACTGACCCGAGATGTTTTGATACATGCTGGGCACGATCACTTTGCAGCCGGTTGCCTTCTGGATCGCGGCAATGGCCTGAACAGTGCGTAGGCGGGGCGGCGGGCCAAAGGGATTGAGGTTGTTGTTGTCCCGCGTGGCCCGATAAACCACCGGTTCGTCCGAGACCTGCGTGACCGCCCAGGTGCGGCTCAGGACGAAAACGGATTTGGTTTCCTCCTTGGCGGCAACAGGTGCGGCGTTGAATGCCGAAAGGCCAAGGGCGGCAACCAGTGCCATTATCGTTCCGCGCAGTAACATCGAACAATCTCCAGTGCTGAAAACTCATGTGATTTCATCAGATTCCAGCGATTCTGGGAAGCCCTCAAGGGGAAAATGCCGCGATGCTGCCGCAATCACCGGTGCATGCGATCACAACGACAGAGGCATATGCCGGTTCACATCTTTGTAAAGCAGATAGCGGAACCGCCCCGGCCCGCCCGCATAGCAGGCCTGCGGGCAAAACGCGCGCAGCCACATGTAATCGCCGGCCTCGACCTCAACCCAATCCTGGTTGAGCCGATAGACGGCCTTGCCCTCAAGCACATAAAGCCCGTGTTCCATCACATGGGTTTCGGCAAAGGGGATAACGCCGCCGGGTTCGAAATTGACGATGTTGACATGCATGTCATGGCGCAGGTCCTGCGGGTCGGTGAAGCGGGTGGTCGACCAGCGACCCTGTGTGCCCGGCATCTCGGTGGGGGTAACATCGCGTTCATTGGTAATGATCGGGTCAGGGGCAGACAGGCCGGGAACAGCCTGATAGGCCTTGCGAACCCAGTGGAAGCGCGCGACCGCATCAGCCCGGTTGTGCAATGTCCAGTCACTGCCGGGCGGAATATAGGCATAACCACCGGTTTCCAGAACATGTGGTGTCTGGTTCAGGGTCAGAGTGACCGTGCCTTCCACCACAAAGATCACCCCCTGTGCCTGCGGATCGGTTTCGGGGGTGTCACTGCCACCACCGGGCTGCACCTCCATGATGTATTGCGAGAACGTCTCGGCAAATCCGCTCAGAGGCCGGGACAGAACCCACAGCCGGGTCCCTTCCCAGAAGGGCAGAAAACTGGTGACGATGTCGCGCATCGTGCCTTTCGGGATCACCGCATAGGCGTCGGTGAACATGGCGCGGTCGGTCAACAGCTGTTCCTGACCCGGGTGCCCGCCAGTGGGCGCGTAGTATTTTGGATGTGTCATCAAATGCCTCTGGTTCGTCCGGCATCAATATGATGCGAATAGGTGGGCGGACATAGCGCTCGCCTTGCGATAGGTTTGTTCGGGATAATTTGAAGGTGACCAAGAGGGGCTTGGCCATAGGGGTGCAGATGTATATCCTTTGAAGCGAACGTAATTTTGATCGGCGAGGCCGCAATGAAAGCTCTTGTTCTTTCGACACTGATTGCCGCAGTTTCCCTTGGTGCTGGCGGGGCCGCGCAGGCCAAACCGCTTTCCCGAATCATCGCCGAGATGGGGTTGACCCCTGCGGATTTCGAAGTGGTGAGTGCCACGTCGACGGCTTTGTTGTCCTCGGGCACGCCCGCCGTTGGGCAAGAAAGAGCATGGCTCAATCAGGAGACCGGATCAAAAGGCACAATCCGGGTGCAGTCCGTTCAGGACAACTGCGTTATCCTGCAGCATTTTGTACAGCCGGAAGGGGCGGAAGCCGCGCGCGAGATCAGAACCCGGCGCTGCAAAACTGCCGATGGCAACTGGATTTTGGCACCCTGAGGCTCAATACCCCAGCTCTCGGTTGATCTCATGCAGCAGGGGTGCACCGGCCTCCAGCCTGCGAAAGTTTTCGGCCACATCCGACAGGGCATTGCCAAGATGCCATCCTGAAACATGTGGCGTGATCGTCACGCCCGGATGGTGCCAGAGCGGGCTGTCAGACGGCAGCGGCTCTTGTCGGGTGACATCCAGCACAGCATGTGCGGGCTTGCCCTGATCCAGCGCGGCAATCAGGGCGGTTTCATCAATCAGATCCCCCCGACCGGCATTCAGCAACTGGCTGCCCGGTTTCATCGCAGCCAGCAGATCGGCATCGAACAGGGCGCGGGTGGACGGGGTAGAGGGCAAAATCGCGCAAACATGGTCGCATTGGCCCAGCAGGTCAGGCAATGCCGCCGCGCCATGAAGGCAGGTGACGCCGTTGATTTGTTTCGGCGACCGGCTCCAGCCGATCACCCGAAAGCCGACCGCCCGCAGCATCTTCGCCGTGCGCCCACCGATATGGCCCAGCCCGAGTACCCCCACACTTGTATCCGGCGCAAAGGCCGGTGGCTGGGGGCTCCATTCCGCACGGCTTTGTGCGTTCTCATAAAAACGCATCTGCCGTTGTGCGCGCAGGATGTATGCCAGAAACCACTCGGCAATGCTCTGCGCCGAGGCGTCTGGCTTGAGCCGTGCGATCCGGATGTGATCGGGCAGGGTGGGATGCGCGATGAGGGCTTCGACACCGGCCCCGAGTTTCTGCACCAGCTTCAGATTCGGCAGGCGCTGCGGGTAGTCTTCCCGCAATGCTCCGACCGCAATCATCGTGATCTCATCACTGGCACCGATGGTTTCGGGGGTTCGGATATCTGCTGTGGGGAGATGCTGTCTGAGTGTGGCGGCAATCTCGGTATTGCGAAGCGAACCATTGGTGCCGGTATCAACCAATAATGCCATGCGTGGGGTTCCTATCTGTATTTTGTTCAAGTGACGTACCGTCACCCAACTGGACAGTGTCGGGGCAGCTAAGCCATCTTCTGGATCAAGGTAAAGGCGGTCGTGGCACCGCAGAGAGGATTTAGCATGACCATGACATTCGGATTGCGCGAGGAAAACCGCGCCCTGCTGCAGCGCGTGACAGAGATGATCCGCGATGAGGTCATGCCCCTTGAAGCCGAGTATCAGGCCGAAATCAACAAAGGCGACCGCTGGCAGTATACCGAACGTCAGGCCGAAATCCTCGGAGGTCTCAAGGATCGGGCCAAGGCGGCAGGGCTGTGGAATTTCTGGCTGACCGACAGCGATAAAGGCTTTGGGTTAAGCACAGTGGAATATGCCTATTTTGCCGAGGAAATGGGAAAGACCCCGTTGGGGGCCGAAGTATTCAACTGCTCAGCCCCCGATACCGGAAATATGGAGGTGTTTGAACGCTACGGCACCGGCGCGATGAAAAAGCGTTGGCTGAAGCCGCTGCTTGATGGGCAGATTCGCTCGGCCTATTTGATGACCGAACCGGATGTGGCTTCATCAGATGCCACCAATATCTCGATGTCCTGCGTGCGGGATGGGGATGACT
This sequence comes from Rhodobacteraceae bacterium KLH11, assembly GCA_000158135.1. GTDB lineage: Bacteria > Pseudomonadota > Alphaproteobacteria > Rhodobacterales > Rhodobacteraceae > Ruegeria. Next base: position 384,461 of record DS999531.1, on the reverse strand, counting down.
ATGTTCTGAACGGTGAAAAATGGTGGTCGTCCGGGGCGGGTGATCCGCGCTGCAAGGTTTATATCGTCATGGTTAAAACCGGCGGGGGTGACCTGCCGAAGCACCAGCGCCAATCGATGATCGTGGTACCGGCGGATACGCCCGGGATCGAGGTGCTGCGTCCGATGGAGGTTTACGGCCACGACGATGCGCCCCACGGGCATATGCATATCCGGTTCACGAATGTTCGGGTCCCGGCTGAAAGCATGCTGCTGGGTGAGGGGCGCGGGTTCGAGATTGCCCAAGGCCGATTGGGGCCGGGTCGCATTCACCATTGCATGCGCGCGATCGGTCAGGCCGAGATTGCACTGGAACAGATGTGTAAGCGATCCCTGCAGCGTGAAGCGTTTGGTAAAAAACTTGCGCAGCTGGGCGCCAATTACGACATCATCGCCGAATGCCGGATGGAGATTGAAATGGCCCGTCTGCTGTGCCTCAAGGCGGCGTGGTACATGGATCAGGGCGATGCGCGGGCAGCGGCCCCGTGGATCAGCCAGATCAAGGTTGTGGCCCCCAAAGTTGCCTTGAAGGTGATTGATGAGGCGGTGCAAATGTTTGGTGCGCAGGGGATCAGTCAGGATACCCCTCTGGCCAATGCCTGGACCCATGTGCGCACCCTGCGTCTGGCGGATGGGCCGGATGCGGTGCATCGGCGACAGGTGGCCCGCGCGGAGTTGAAGAAACACACACAGGAAAAAGTTTGAGGCGACGAAACCGGGATGACATCGGATATGACTGAGCAGGCGTATTTTCACCAGAATGCGCAGGGCGTGTTTGTGGGCAACGATCCGGCGCGGGGGCCATGGTCGGCTGATCACTGCCATGCGGGGCCTGTCAGCGGGTTGATCGCCCGGGCGGCTGAAACCGAGGTTGGTTCGGAAAAGATGCTGACACGGCTGACGGTTGATCTGCTGCGCCCGCTGCCTCTGGCCGGGTTGCGCGTGGCGGCAGAAACCACGCGGCACACCAGAACGCTCGCGACCACGCGGGTCACGGTGCATGATCTGGACGACACGCTTTGCGCCACCGCAACAACGATGCATATGGTGCGCAGGTCGCTTGGGGCTGTGCCCAATGTCGACATTCCGCCACCTGACTTGCAGGATGTGGTGGACGGCCCGTTCCCCATTGGCGAGATGCGCCATGATCTGAAGGGTTTCGCCCACCATTGCGGGATTGCCTATCCCCGCGGTGGCAATCAGGGCGCGGGGCCGAAAACCGTCTGGATGCGTACACCCCCTTTGCTGGAGGGTGAGGGCCCCTCGCCGATTCAGGCGCTGTGCCCGCTTGCCGATTGTGGCAACGGCATATCGTGGAACGCGCCGACCTCGGAAATGGGGTTCATGAATACCGACCTGACGGTACAAATCCATCGTGAACCGGTGTCGGACTGGCTGGCTGCCGAGTCTGTTTCGCACTGGCAGCCTTCGGGGGTCGGTATGTCGCAATCGGTGCTCTTTGATACGCAGGGGCCGGTGGGGACGGCATTGCAGACGCTGGTTCTGTTTCCGCCGGGCTAAAGCGGCAGGTTTCTGCACTATCGCGTGTAACCGGATTGCCCATACCTGTTATGCATCCTATCTTCGCGCCATGCGATGGTTCATCCTTTCCCTTCTCTGCTGCCTGCCGCTACCGGCTCTGGCTCATCCGCATGTCTTTATCGACACGGGGTTGGAGTTTCTGGTCGATGATGCAGGGAACCTGACCCATGTGCGGGTGACCTGGGCTTATGATGAGTTCTACTCGCTGCTGGTTCTGGAGGATATGCGGCTGGATCAGGACGCTGACGGAGTGCTGACAGAGGCTGAAGAACAGTTTCTGAGCGGCTTTGATGCGCAATGGGTGGAAGGCTATAATGGTGATCTGGTCATCCGCATGGGTGAGATCGATATCCCGTTATCGGGCCCGCTTGAGCCGCAAGCCACCACCGAGGATGCGCGCATCGTCACCACCCATCTGCGCGCGATCGAAGGCGATCCCGTTCCGGCTGATGCGCTGTCGATCAAAGCTTTCGACGAAAGTTTCTATACTGCATATGAGCTGAACCGCCCCGTAACGATCTCGGGCCCTTCAGCGTGCGAGATTGCGCGAGACGACCCCGATATCGATGCGGAACTGGCGCAGATGCAGGCCTTTCTGCTGTCGCTGGACGCAGATTTTGACCTTGAAGAGAACGATATCCCTCTGGTCGGTGAGAAATTTGCCACCGAGATCAAGCTTTCATGTCCCGCTACCTGATTGTTCCCGTTGCCATTGCCTGCGGTGCGTTGCTGTGGTTCTGGGGCAGCGGCGGGTTTGATCATCTGGCCGCATGGGCGGCCGGAGAGCAGCGGGAGTTTCAGAACCAGATCGCCCGCGCCCTGCGCGCCGCCCGCGCCGAACAGCCCGAGGCAGTTGCAACCCTGCTGACCGTTTGTTTTGCCTACGGGTTTTTCCACGCCATCGGCCCGGGCCATGGCAAGGTTCTGATCGGCGGTTACGGGTTGGGCCGTCGCGTTGCGTTCTGGCGGCTGTCTGCCATCAGTGTCCTGTCCAGTCTTGGTCAGGCCGTCACAGCGGTCGTGCTGGTGTATGCCGGGGTGCTGGTGTTCCAGATGTCACGCGAGTCGCTGGTTGGTACCACCGAACAAGTCATGGCTCCGATCAGTTATGGCGCGATTGCGGCCATCGGGGTGTGGCTGATTTTTCGCGCTCTCCGTGGCTTTGCCCGGCGTCACAAGAGCCAGTCGTCGCATGCGCATGACCACCAGCACCACGCGCATGATCATCATCACGACCATGGGCTCTGTTCGGATTGCGGCCACCGCCACGGCCCCAGCGCCGAAGAGGTCGCACAGGTCGGCAGCCTGCGCGAGGCGCTGGTTTTGATCGCAGGTATCGCTGCCCGCCCCTGTACCGGGGCTTTGTTCGTGCTGATCCTGACTTGGCAGATGGGCATCGCAATGGTCGGCATCGCCGGGGCTTTCGCCATGGCGCTGGGCACCGCAACGGTGACGACTCTGGTCGGCTGGACGTCTTTTGGGTTGCGCGGCGGGCTATTGGCCTCGGCCTCGGCCACGCGCTTTGCGTCGGTGCTGGCCCCGACCATCGAACTGGTGGCAGGGCTGATCATCGCCGTCATCGCAAGCGGTTTGCTGCTGCGGGCTTTATGACTCAGCCGAACACCGGCTCAGGGTATCCCACCCGCGCCAGATAGAGCCCCTGCGGCGGGCAAACCGGGCCGCAAGCCGCACGATCCGCTGCCTCCAGCGCATCACGGACATCTTCAGGTGTCCACGCCCCGGCGCCCACACGTTCCAATGTTCCCACAAAACTGCGCACCTGATTGTGCAGGAATGACCGGGCGCGGACGTGGAAATGAATCTCGGCACCGGAAAATCCCTGAACCTGCTCCACCCGCAACGCGTCCAGCGTTTTGACCGGGCTTGCCGCCTGACAGATCGAGGACCGAAAGGTGGTAAAATCATGCTGTCCGATCAGCATATCAGCCCCGGCCTGCATCGCCGCGACATCCAGCGTATGATTGATCTGCCAGACCTGTCCCTTGTCATGGGTTGCAGGCGCGCGCCGCATCAGGATGCGGAACAGGTATTGCCGCTCCAGCGCCGAAAAGCGCGCGTGCCAGTCATCATTGACCCGCGCGGCTTTCACGATGGCCACAGGCTGCGGCTTGAGGTGATAGTTCAGCGCTTCGGACAGGCGGAACGGGTCCCAGTCCTTGGTCAGATCGCAATGGGCCACTTGCCCCAGCGCGTGAACGCCCGCGTCCGTGCGACCAGCTGCGGCGATGGTGTGATCGCCGGGTTCGATCCGCGACAACGCAGCCTCGATCGCGCCCTGAACCGAAGGCTGCTCTTTCTGCCGCTGCCATCCGGCAAACGGTTCCCCGTGGTATTCGACTTTCAGCGCGTATCTGGGCATGGGGCGCTGGTATCGCGCCTTGGGCGGGTGGGCAAGAGGCGCGAAAGCTCTGGCATGTGCTGCGACCGCTACCTATCTTGGGCAAAACGATAATTGCGGGGCGACAGCTTGGTCATCTCATCATTGGCAGACAGTCTGGTGCGCGGTGTCGAATCCGTGGGCGACCGCGTGTCCGAGACGTTTTTCGAGCCGGTCATCCGGCTTGGCGTCACGGGACTGGCGCGGTCAGGCAAGACCGTGTTCATTACATCGCTGGTGGCCAACCTGCTGGACCGGGGCCGGATGACCGGCCTTGTGGCGCAGCAAGAAGGGCGGATCACCGCCAGCTATCTGCAGCCGCAACCCGATGATACGGTGCCCCGGTTCGATTTCGAATCCCACCTGTCCGCGCTCACCGGTCCCACACCGCATTGGCCGGACAGCACGCGCGCCGTGTCGGAACTGCGCCTGTCCTTCAAGGTCCAGCCTGCAGGTCTGCTTTCGGGGTTGCAGGGGCCGCGCACGCTGCATCTGGACATCGTGGATTATCCCGGTGAGTGGCTGCTGGATCTGGCTCTGCTGGATAAATCCTACGAGGACTGGTCACGGGATACTCTGGAACATATTGCTGACCGCCCGCAGGCCACGGCGTTTCTGGCCAGTGCAGGCTCGATTGATCCGACAGCGGCGCATGACGAACCCGCAGCCCAAGATCTGGCCCGGGGGTTTACCGATTACCTGAACGCCGCACGCGACGCGGGCTTTTACGATTGCACCCCGGGCCGGTTTCTGCTGCCGGGGGATCTCGCCGGATCGCCGGTGCTGACTTTCGCGCCACTGCCGGTGTCCGGGGCGTCGCGCCGCCGCTCGCTGCATCGCGAGATGGAGCGGCGTTACGAGGCTTATAAATCGCAGGTGGTCAAACCCTTTTTCCGCGATCACTTCGCCCGGATTGATCGTCAGATCGTTCTGGTCGATGCGTTGGGGGCGATCCACAAAGGTCCGCAGGCGGTCGAGGATATGCGCCGGGCGATGGCTGATATTCTGTCGGCCTTTCGCCCGGGTCGCAATGCCTGGCTGAACAGGCTGCTGCTGGGCAAACGGGTTGAGCGTATCCTGTTTGCCGCAACCAAGGCCGATCACCTTCACCACCTGCAGCACCCTCGCCTGACAGCGATTATCGAGGCACTGACCCGCGACGCCCGTGACCGTGCACGCTTTGCCGGGGCCGAAACGGCGGCTCTGTCGCTGGCGGCCCTGCGTGCCACCACGGAAGAGATGCGCAGCCATGACGGGGTGGACTTGCCCTGCGTGCGCGGCACCGTGCTCGAAAGCGGTAAGCAGGCCGCTTTCTACCCCGGTGATTTGCCCGAAGATCCGGCGCATCTGCTTGGTCCTGCCCGCAAGGGCGCGTTGGGCTGGCTGGGCGAGGACTATGGCAATATGGCCTTTGCACCTGCGCATCTGACGCTGAACCCCGGCGACGGACCGCCGCATATCCGGCTGGACAGGGCCGCACAGTTCCTGATCGGAGATCGGCTGTGACTGCCGTACTTCGCCCGGCGCGCAGCACCGATGCCGGAGCAACCGGAGCGATCCTGCATGGGTTTGCGCGCGAAAACGACTGGATGCCTGAGCTTTATTCGCAAGCTGAAACCATCGCATTCTGTGGCCGGATGATTGATCTGGGCTGGGTCACCGTGGCTGAAACGCAGCAGGGCGTGGTCGGGTTTCTGGCGCTCAACGAGGCCGAGGTTCAATCGCTCTACCTGACTGTTTCTGCGCGGGGTCAGGGGATTGGCCGGAAACTGCTGGATCGTGCCAAGGTCGAACGGCCCGAGCTCAGCCTGTTTGCCTTTCAGGCCAATCACCCGGCCTGCCGGTTCTACGAACGCAACGGCTTTACCGAGGTGGCGCGCAGCGACGGGGCCGATAATGATGAGAACCTGCCGGACATCAAATATGTCTGGAAACGTCAGGAGGAAAGTGATGGCTAAGGGGCCGGTCCTGATCGACCTTGAAGACGACACGCCTGCCGCGGATGTCGCGTCTGCGCCACCGGTGCCGGATATCACGCCGCCGCAAGGGCAGGCGATGCAAGCAGCAGTGCGGTTTGCTGCGGGCAAGCCTTCGGCTCTGTCGCGCTGGTTCTGGGGGCTTGCCCTTGCGGTCATCAGCGCGGTGGTTTCGGTCGCGGCCTGGGATTTCGCGATCTCGCTGCTGGACCGCGCGCCGCTGCTGGGGTGGGTCGTCGTCGGGCTGATCACCGCACTGTTGCTGGTTGCGCTGATCATCGCCCTGCGCGAACTGGCGGCGATCAGCCGCCTGTCCCGCGTGGACGGGTTGCGCCACGCAGCCGACACGGCCTTGGGTGAAGACAACCTGTCACAGGCGCGTGCGGTCACCAATCGGCTGATTGCGTTCTATCAAGGGCGCGAGGAAACCCGCTGGGGCCGTGACCGGTTGGTGGACCGTATGGGCGAGCAATTCGACGCGGTAACCCTGTTTACGCTTGCCGAAGACGAGCTTCTGGCCCCGCTCGACACCGCCGCCAGCCGCGAGGTTGAGGCCGCCGCCCGGCAGGTCGCAACCGTGACGGCGCTGGTGCCGCTGGCAATGGCGGACGTGGTGACGGCGCTGGCAAGTTCATTGCGGATGATCCGGCGTATCGCCGAGATTTACGGTGGCCGCGCGGGGTTTCTGGGCAGTTGGCGCCTGACCCGCGCGGTTTTCGTGCATCTGGTCGCGACCGGGGCCGTGGCAGTTGGTGACGATCTGCTTGAACCCATCCTTGGTGGCTCGGTCCTCAGCAAGCTTTCGCGCCGTTTTGGCGAAGGGCTGGTGAATGGCGCGCTGACAGCCCGTGTTGGCGTGGCCGCGATGGAGGTCTGCCGTCCGCTGCCGTTCTCGGCCCGCCATAAGCCCTCGACCCGGGGAGTGATCAAGCGCGCGCTCAGCGGGGTGTTTTCCAAATCGTGACATATCGCAGACCGAAGAAACCGGCTGAAGCAATGGATCGGATGGTCTAGGGTGAACAAAACAGCCTTGGGTAATGATGCCGAATTTGGACCTTAGCGGAAAAACTGTATTGGTGTTGGGCGCTTACGGGTTCATCGGCGCTGCGGTTATTCGGGCGTTGCAGGCAGACGGGGCGGCCGTCACAGGCCTGGTGCGCAACGTGCAAACTGCGCAGCGTGTGCTGCCCGGGGTCGCGTTGGTGCGTGGTGATCTGCGAGACCTCACAACAGTCGCAGACTGGAGCACGATGTTGGAGGGCATCCAGTTCGTGGTGAACTGTGCCGGAGCGTTGCAGGATAGCAGGCACGACGATCTGCACGCGGTTCATCATAGGGCTATCGCAGCTTTGGGCGAGGCCTGCGCCGAGGCAGGGGTGGCAATCGTTCAGATCTCGGCAATCGGGGCCGAACCGGATGCTTCGACAGCGTTCATGCGGACCAAGGCCGAGGGCGATGTGGCCTTGCGTGCCAGCGGCGCGGCCTTGTGGCTGTTCAGACCCGGGCTGGTCATCGGGCAAAGCGACTATGGCGGCACGGCTTTACTGCGCATGTTGGCTGCAGTGCCGTTCGTGCAACCTGTCGCCTATCCGGAAACACCTGTTCAATGCGTCGGGATGCAGGATGTATGTATGGCTGTTTCTCAGGCGGTATGCGGTGATCTGGCATCGGGCGAATACGATCTTGTAGAAGATGCGCCGCACCCGTTGTCTCAGGTCTTGGCCGTAACCCGGCGCTGGCTGGGCTTCCCGACGGCGTGGGCTACGATCACAGCGCCACCGCCGGTGATCAAACTGGTTGCAGCTGCCGCTGATGTGCTGGGCTCTCTTGGTTGGCGCTCGCCCCTGCGGACAACAGCGATGACGGTCATGACGCAGGGCGTGACCGGCGATCCGGAGCCTTACCGGGGTGCGACGGGCCGCTCGCTGGCCGGGTTGGATGAGATTTATGCAAGCCTGATCTGTGCCCGCGAACACCGGCTGGCGGCGCGGATGACGCTGCTTATGCCAGCTGTGGTGGGCGTGCTCAGCCTGTTTTGGCTGCTGTCGGGTGTCTTTGGTCTGATCGGTCTGTCTCAGGCGTCTGAAATCCTGACCCGCAGTGGTTGGTCAGATGGGATGGCGCATACGAATGTGATCCTCTGGTCTCTGGTTGATATCGCGCTGGGTCTGGCTGTTCTGTGGCGGCCGTGGGCTGCCAGAGTCTGCTTGCTACAGGCGTCTGTGGCCTGTTCTATTTGATCGCTGCTACGGTGACGGTACCCGGCCTGTGGCTTGATCCGCTGGGGCCGCTGGTCAAGGTTTTGCCCGCGCTTGTGCTGTCGCTGATCGCCCGCCCCATGTTAGAGAGCCGTTGATGGACCCGGATCTGATCCTGCGCTGGTTGCACGTGATCGGTGCGTGTGTCTTGCTGGGCACCGGTGCGGGGATCGCGTTCTTCATGCTGATGGCGCACCGAACGGCTGATGCGCGTATCATCGCCCATACGGCGCGGATCGTGGTTCTGGCGGATATGCTCTTCACGGCGACTGCGGTTGTTTTGCAGCCGGTAACCGGTGCGCTGCTGGCCTGGCGTTTGGGTTGGTCACTGACCGAAGGCTGGATCGCGCTGTCCTTGCTGCTTTACGTGTTGACTGGAGTGTTCTGGCTTCCGGTGGTCTGGATACAGGTCAGGCTGCGCAACTATGCAGCGCAAGCGGCTGTTTCGGGGGTGGAATTGCCGCCGGCATATGGCCGGTTGTTTCGCATCTGGTTGGCCTGTGGCGTTCCGGCCTTTGCCGCAGTGCTGCTAATCCTCTGGCTGATGCTGGCGCGCCCGGATATTGCGGTTTTCTAAGCCGGAAGCCCAGGCAACACATGATATTTGCACGGAATTCCCGACTTTTAACCGACCCTTTCCGGGGGTAAGCTCTGACCATTCCTGTCAGGAGATGTCGGTTGGAATCCTTGCTCGTCCTGATTGGCCTGATCGTTCTGGCCATCCCCGTCTCGATCATTGCGCTGCTGATTGGCCAGTCGAAGCTGCGCAAGCGGGTGGAACAGCTTGAGCGGCAGTTTGCCGGACAATTGCCTGATGCCGCAGCCACGGCACCGGAACAATCCGGACCGGCCCCCATGGAAATCGCGGCCAAACCCGCGCCTTGGGCAAAGGCCGCACAACACGCTGATGAGAAGCCATCACACCGCCCGCAGCAGGCACCGAAGGTTGATGACCCTCGGGCCACCATTGTCTTTCGCGAAGATCGCTTTGCCGCGTTGGGCGCGTGGCTGCGCGAGAACTGGTTCTATGCCGTCTCAGCGCTTTCATTGGCGCTGGCCGGGATATTCCTGGTGCAATACGGGGTTGAGAACGGGCTCTTGCCGCCCACCGCGCGGGTCATTGCGGCGCTTGCTTTTGGCGCGACGCTGATCGGTGCGGGTGAGATCGTGCGCCGCCGCTTTGGGGATGATGAGACCTCCTCTGCTGCGTACCTCCCATCAGTTTTCTCGGGTGCTGGTCTGGTCACATTGTTCGGAGGGGTGCTGGCGGCGCGCCAGCTTTATGATCTGATCGGACCCGAGAGCGCATTGGCCGGTATGGTCGTGATCGCGCTGATCGGGCTGGTGCTTGGGTGGTTCCACGGCCCGTTGCTGGCCGCTGTGGGCCTGATCGGGGCTTTTGCCGCCCCGTTTGTCGTGGGCGGGTCGTCTGACGATCCGGGCTGGCTCTATGGGTATTTCTTCGTGATCACGGTGCTGGGTCTGGGCATCGATACGGTCCGGCGCTGGGCGTGGATTTCCGTGCTGACGCTTGCAAGCGCCTATGGCGCGGCGTTTCTGCTGGTCTTGTCCTCGCCCATGACCGAGGCGCAATATCTGGTCTGCGTCACAGCGCTTGCGTTGATTGCCATAACGATCCCCGTGCGGCGTATTCTGCCAGATCACAGCGGCCCGATGCTCACCGAGGTGATCCGGCGCAAGAAGGGTGATTCATGGCCGGAATTTCCAACCCGTTTGGCCTTTGGTGCGGTTCTTGCCACTTCGGTGATCCTGTCGTTGCATTGGGCCGATTCCACCGCCGAGTTCTGGTTGGGCGTTATCCTGCTCTCGGCTCTGGTAATGTCGCTGATCCTTTGGGCCAAAGCGGCACGCGCCCTGCAGGATGTGACTGTGCTGCCTGCGCTGGGCCTGATCTGGTTCGTTCTGGTTCATGGGCTGGACAATGGCGCAGTGTTGCGCCGCTTTGCCGATACCTACGCCGAAACTGCCGAGGCCGATTACCCATGGAGCGCCACCCTTCTGGTCGCATTGGGTGCGTTGATCACGTTGCTTGCGGCCTGGCGATCCTTTCAGGCCGGGCGTTATGCCGTGGTCTGGGCCGGGGCCGCGGCTCTATTTGCCCCCATCCTGGCCATCGCGCTTGAGGTCGGCTGGCATCCCGCTGATGTGATCGGGGCTTACCCGTGGGCGCTGCATGCCGTCGCGCTGGGTGCGATGATGGTTGCCATGGCGGAACGGTTCGCGCGGGTTGATGGAGACAACCGGATGCGCACCGCGCTGGCAACCTTGTCGGCGCTTTCATGTCTCAGTTTCGCCTGCATCATCGTTCTCAGCGCGGCTGCGCTGACGGTTGCTCTGGTCGCTATGGTTGTTGTGGCCGCTGCTCTGGACCGGCGTTTCGAATTGCCGCCGATGGGCTGGTTCATCTGGGCGGGCGTCTTCACCGTGACCGCGCGCCTTGTGCTTGATCCCGGCCTCGAATGGGCGGGCACCGCGCCTTTGGGTGAAATGACACTGGTCTACGGGGCATCGACCGTTGGGTTTATTGCCGGGTGGGCCTTGCTGAAACCTCTGGATCGCCCTGTCGCGGCTTTGCTGCTGGAAAGCGCAGCCTGGGCGACGGGCGGGATATTGCTATCCCTCTTGCTGTTGCGCTGGTTGGAGAGCTTTGGCGAAGGTGGAGCCACCGACAGCCATTGGGGATTGGGGCTGCTGGCTGTGATCTGGCTGCTGTTGGCCGCTGCGCAGGTGCAGCGGTTCGCGCTGGGCGGCAAGCTGAACTATGCCCGCTATCTGCTGGCCGCGGTCTTTGCGGCGCATGGCGGGGTTCGGCTGGCGCAGGCGTTGTCAGAGGCCAACCCGCTGCTGACCCCATGGGCCGATCCGGTGCTGGGACCTGCGATCCTGAACACTCTTGCAGTGGCATACCTGTTGCCCGCGCTGGTCCTTGGCTTCTCGGCCTGGCGTGTTCCCTCGGCGCCTGTGCTGTTGCGACGGGTCAGCTGCGGTGTGGCCGTTGTTCTGGCGGCGATATGGCTGGGATTGGCGATCCGCCATTTCTGGCAGGGGGCAGGTGGCATGTATGAGGCCAATGGCGTCACCCAGCCCGAGCTTTATACCTATACACTCACCTTGCTGGTGGTCGGGGCGGTGCTGTTCTATCAGTCTCTGGCCGGTCAATCAGACCTGCTGCGCAAGGCGGGGCTTGGGGTGATCGGGCTGGCCGTCGCCAAGGTGTTCCTGATCGATATCGCCGGTCTGGGCGGTCTGATCCGGGTGTTCTCGCTGCTGGCCTTGGGGCTGGCACTGGCCGGTCTGGCCTGGCTGAACCGCTGGGCCAAACTGCGCCATTCGCCGCAAGGCCCGGAACCTCTGGACCATTAGGCGTGGGCGTCCTATAAGCGCGGCCATGTATGACCGTCTGGCCATCATTATTCGAATTATATCCCCGGCGCTCTGACCCTCTGAGACGCCGGGCAAAGGTGTTTGAGATTTCGCACCGACCGCTTCGATCCTAATACGACCAGATCATCCAAAGGACGCCCCAAATGTGCGCCGACACGATCCAGACACCTGACTATAAAGACACACTGAACCTGCCCAAGACCGACTTTCCCATGCGCGCGGGCCTGCCCAAACGCGAGCCCGCATGGCTGGAGCGCTGGGAGGAGATCGGCGTCTATGATCGCCTCCGCGGGAAGGAAGGCCGCAAGCCGTTTACCCTGCACGATGGCCCTCCTTACGCCAACGGTCACCTGCATATCGGTCACGCGCTGAACAAGACCATCAAGGACATGATCGTGCGGTCCCATCAGATGATGGGTTTTGATGCACGCTATGTGCCCGGTTGGGATTGCCACGGTCTGCCGATCGAGTGGAAGATCGAGGAACAGTACCGCAAAAAGGGCAAGAACAAGGATGAGGTGAACATCGTCGACTTCCGTCAAGAATGCCGCAAGTTCGCCGAAGGCTGGATCGACGTCCAGCGCGATGAGTTCAAGCGTCTGGGCATCACCGGCAACTGGCCCGATCCGTATATCACCATGGATTACCATGCCGAGGCGGTGATTGCCGACGAGTTCATGAAGTTCCTGATGAACGGCACGCTCTATCAGGGCTCGAAACCGGTCATGTGGTCACCGGTTGAAAAGACCGCTCTGGCCGAGGCAGAGGTCGAATATCACGACAAGGAAAGCTTCACCATCTGGGTGAAGTTCAAGGTCGTGAACACCGGCGACGTCACGCTGGACAATGCCTATGTGGTGATCTGGACCACCACGCCGTGGACCATGCCATCGAATAAGGCCGTGGTTTTTGGCGAGGACATCTCCTACGGTCTCTATGAAGTCACGGGCCGCCCGGAAGAATGCTGGGCGCGGATCGGTGAACGCTATCTGCTGGCCGATGATCGCGCGGCGGATGTGTTCGCGCGCGCGCGTCTGGACGATACGATGTATCGCCGCCTGTGCGATGTGACGCAGGAGGATCTGGCCAAGATCCAGCTGACCCACCCGCTGGCCGGGGCCGAGGGTGGCAATGGCGAATGGGACGATATCCGTGACTTCCGTGCCGCTGAGTTTGTGACCGATACCGAAGGTACCGGGTTTGTCCATTGTGCGCCGTCGCACGGGATGGAGGAATTCGAACTTTACCGCGATCTGGGCATGTTGGAACAGGTCATCACCTATAACGTGATGGACGATGGCTCTTTCCGTGCCGATCTGCCGTTCTTTGGCGGCAAATACATCCTGTCCCGGAAGGGCGGCGAAGGAGATGCCAACAAAGCGGTGATCGACAAGCTGGCCGAGGTCGGCGGGTTGCTGGCGCGGGGCAAAATCAAGCACAGCTATCCGCATTCGTGGCGCTCGAAAGCGCCGATCATCTACCGCAACACGCCGCAGTGGTTTGCGTCCGTCGACCGCAAGCTGGACGATGGCATGGGCGAGATGGGCGACACCATCCGCACCCGCGCGCTGCGCTCGATCGACGAGTTGGTCAAGTGGACCCCGCAGACCGGCCGCAATCGTCTGTATTCGATGATCGAGGCGCGTCCCGATTGGGTTCTGTCCCGCCAGCGCGCCTGGGGCGTGCCGCTGACTTGCTTCACCAAGAAGGGTGCTCTGCCCACCGACGCGGATTACCTGCTGCGCAACGAAGACCTCAACGCCCGCATCAAGGCGGCGTTCGAGAAGGATGGCGCAGATATCTGGTACACCGACGGGTTCAAGGAACAGGTGCTGGATGGCATCGCCAACCCCGACGACTACGATCAGGTCTTTGATGTGTTGGATGTGTGGTTCGATTCCGGCTCGACCCATGCCTTTGTTTTGCGCGACCGCGAGGACGGCACCGAGGATGGTATCGCCGATGTCTACATGGAAGGTACCGACCAGCACCGCGGGTGGTTTCATTCGTCGATGCTGCAGGCTTGTGGAACCAAGGGTCGTGCGCCGTACCGCAATGTTGTAACCCACGGCTTCACGCTGGATGCCAAGGGCAACAAGATGTCCAAGTCGCTGGGTAACACCATCGTGCCGGAAAAAGTGGTAGAGCAATATGGCGCCGATATCCTGCGTCTGTGGGTGGCCCAGACCGACTATACCGCCGATCAGCGGATTGGCCCGGAAATCCTGAAAGGCACCGCCGACAGCTATCGCCGGCTGCGCAACACCATGCGGTTCATGCTGGGCTCGCTGGCGGATTTCACCGAAGCCGACCGCGTTGCGCCCGAGGATATGCCGCGTCTGGAACGTTGGGTTCTGAGCCGTCTGGCCGATCTTGATGAACAGGTGCGCAGGGGCTATGCCGCGTTCGACTTTCAGGGCGTATTCAGCGCGGTGTTTACCTTTGCCACCGTTGACCTGTCTTCGTTCTATTTCGACGTCCGCAAGGACGTGCTGTATTGTGACGGCGACAGTGACCGCCGCCGCGCCGCGCGCACTGTTCTGGACATTCTGTTCCACCGCCTGACCACCTGGCTGGCCCCGGTTCTGGTTTTCACCATGGAAGAGGTCTGGCTGGAGCGGTTCCCGGGCGATGACAGCTCGGTCCATCTGGTTGATTTTCCCGACACGCCAGCCGATTGGCGCAACGAGGAACTGGAGACCAACATGGCCAAGGTACGCCGCGTGCGCCGGGCGGTGACGGCTGCGCTGGAGATTCAGCGTCAGGACAAGGTGATCGGATCCAGCCTGGAGGCCGCGCCGGTTGTGCATGTGGAAGACGCCGAGACGCGTGCCTTGCTGGCGACGTTTGATGTGGATGACATGTGCATCACATCGGGCCTGACCGTTTCCGCGGACCCGTCCCCGGCTGAGGCCTTCCGCGTGCCCGAGATCGAGGGCGTTGGCGTAGTCTTTGAAAAGGCTGAGGGCGAAAAATGTCAGCGGTGCTGGAAAATCCTGCCGGATGTTGGGCGTTATGCGCATCCGGGTGTGTGCGGGCGCTGTAACGAAGCACTGAACTGAGTTCAGGACTGATGGAGTGGCTGGCGGAGGCTTTTGCGAGGCTCTGCCTCGCGCTCCGAGGTATTTGTGAACAGAAGAAGAGACGGATTGTCAAAAAACGGGTTGCGGGATCGCTGAAACCTCTGTCAGCATCGGCTTATGGGACAGATTGCGATAGAAACCCGTTTTGGCCGTTTGGGTGTTGTTGAAGAAGATGAGGCCATCGTTGGCCTGGCCTGGGATGGTGCCCAGGGCGACCCCGATACGCCCCTGCAGCGCGAGGCGGCGGCACAGTTGCGCGCCTATGATCAGGGGCGTTTGCAGCAATTTGATCTGCCCTACCGGATCAAGGGATCAGAGTTCCAGCGCCGGGTTTGCGATGCGATGTTCGCGATCCCTTTTGGGGATACGCGGACCTATGGCGAGTTGGCAAAAGAGCTTGGATATTCAGCGCAGGCGGTTGGCAAGGGCTGTGGGGGAAATCCCATCCCGATCATCATCCCGTGTCACCGGGTGTTGGGTGCAGGCGGTAAAATGGTTGGCTTTTCGGGGCATGGTGGGGTGGAAACCAAGGTTTCTTTGCTTCGGCATGAAGGGGCGGCAGGGTTGTTGATCTGAGTGCAGGAATTATGTTGCATTCCGTCTTTTCGGGCTCCAACCTATATCAGATACTGAATTTGAAGGATCGTATTTGATGACTGGCTCGACCGATGCTGCTGCGCGCAAGAAGATCATCGTTGAACGCCTGATGTCGCTGGAAGCGCAGGAACTGGCGACCGCTCAGGCGCATTATGATGCGTTTTTGAGGGATTCCCAGCTGGATGACCGCGAGGGGCATGACAAGGATGACATCGCCGCCTCGCGCGAGAATGCGGATCTGGCGGCGGCGTTTGATGCCCCTGTACACGCCCATCATGCCAAGATCGACGTGATCGAAAACACCGATTTCAGCGTGACCGATACGGTGCGGCCGGGGGCTGTGATCAGGTTTAACAACCGCCGTTTTGTTGTTTGTGTCTCGACCACCCGGTTTGAGGTGGGTGGCAAGACCTATATGGGTATTTCAACCCAAAGCCCGATTTATCTGGCCATGGCTGGCCTGCAAGAGGGGGATGTGTTCACTCATAACGGGACCGAGTTTGAGGTTCAGGAAGTTTTATAGTCAGGTGCTTTGCGCGGCGGAATGACCTGCTGTGCGATCCCGGCGGAGACCAGATACAGGCTGGTGATCACCAACCCCCAATGGGCCCAGCTTTCGGGATGGAAATCGACCCAGGCGGCCCAGCCTGCAAAGAACGTCCAGGCAAAGGCGATCGGCAATGAGAGGCTGCGCCAGCGCTCGGTCCGGACCGGATGAATGAATTTCAGCGGCAGGAACATCGCCACCGACAGCAAAGTGACCAGCAGCAGGATGACCCAGAAATTGGGTTCCAGCGCGAAGATCACGATGACGAACATATTCCAGCAGCCGGGAAAACCGGAGAAGGAGTTATCCTTTGTTTTCATTCGTGTATCGGCGAAATACATGGCGCTGGCGAAGGTGATGACGATGATCGCGAACCAGCCGGTCCAGCCGTCCATCAGGCCTGATTTGAACAGGGCAAAGGCGGGGATGAACACATAGGTCAGATAATCGATGATCAGATCCAGCAGCACACCGTCAAACTCCGGGGCGTTTTGCTTGACGTGGTAATGGCGTGCCAGCGGGCCATCGATACCGTCTACGATGAACGAGACGACGAGCCACAGATACATCAGGCTCCATTTCTCTTCGACCGCAGCCAGCATGGCCAGCATGGCAAAAACCGCACCTGTCGCGGTGAAAAGATGAACGGACAGCGCTTTGAATCTAAGTGTCATGGGCGTGTCATGTACGATGCACGCCGCAGATGCAAAACAAAAAGCTGTTTGGCTCAGGCTTTTGGGTGCGCGCGGTTGTAAACCTCCATCAACCGGGCGGTATCGACGGCGGTATAGGCTTGTGTGGTTGACAGTGACGCATGGCCCAAAAGCTCTTGTATCGCGCGCAGATCCCCACCCGCTGACAACAGGTGGGTGGCAAAGCTGTGGCGCATCGCATGTGGTGTCGCGGTTGCAGGCAGGCCAAGCTGCATCCGCGCTTTGGCCATCACGCCCTGTATCGCGCTGGGATTGAGCGCACCACCGCGGACGCCGCGAAACAGTGCGGCGTCAGGGGATTGGGGATGCGGGCACAGTCGCAGATAGCGGTCAACAGCTGATCGGGCCGCAGGGATGACCGGCACCACCCGTTCCTTTTCGCCTTTTCCCAGAATGCGCAGCGTATCTGGCAGTGGTGCATCCGCACCGGTAAGCGAGAGTGCCTCGGAGATGCGCAAGCCACAGCCATAAAGAAGCGTGACAACCGCCACATCCCGCGCCGCGACCCAATCGGAGGCGGATTGCAGCTCGACCGTTTCGATCATCGCACGGGCAGCATCTTCGGCGAGTGGGCGAGGCAGTTTTTTGGTGAATTTGGGCGCGCGGGTGGACAGAACGGCGGTCGGCTCGAACCCTTCGCGTTCAGCCAGCCAGCGATAGAAGCTTTTGACAGCCGAGAGTTTGCGCGCCAGTGATCGGGCGCTGACATCAGAGTTTCGCTGATCGGCCATCCATGCCCGCATGTCCGAGACGGTGATGCGTTCCAACGCGGCCAGCCCCTGCCTTTCGCTGTGATGCAGGGTCATGAAGGACAAGAACTCGGTTACGTCACCGCGATAGGCGTTTTGCGTGTTCTCGGACCGGCCTGCCAGCGCCCTCAGACTGTCCAGCCAATGCTGCAGCGCGTCGCGGCAGGCCGGGGAAATCAGGCTCACGACAGCCAGTGACGCATCGAGCGTTCGAATACGCCAGCAAAAAAGGCAAGAAGGTCGGTGCCAAGCTGAGGTGAGAAATGTCTGGGATCGCGTGCACCCATCACAATCATGCCGGGCAGGCGACCTGCGCCTAGATCCAGCTTCAGGCAGGCTTCGGATCGCAGCTGGTCTGCCTGTTCGCCGTAGACCTGAGGATTGGGTTGACGGATCTCGCGCAATGTCACCTCGCGCGGTTGGCCGCTGCGATCAGGGGTCAGGTATCCGTCGATAAATCCGGGCTCAACAACCGTGAGAACGCCCCCCAGTTGGTTCACAGCCGGGTCGTCGCGAATGACGGTGGTTTCAAGCACCAGCGTGATGTGATCGACGCGCAGGATTTCCGCCACATCATTGCCCAGCGCGCGCAGGAAGTCTTCGAACACCGTGGGCTCCAGCAGGCGCAGGATGGCGCGGTGGACCTGATTGGTGCCTGCAAGGTTTTCATACGCCGCTGCGATGACCGAGCGGTGCGTGTCTTCGAGACGGTCCAGCCGTTCTTCGAGCCGTTGCATGGCAATGCCGCGCAGATCGATGACATTGTCACCCCGGGCCTGTTCATTGGCCGCTACCAGCGCCTGCATCAGATCCTTGTCATCCAGCACGGCGTCAGGTTCGGCCAGAATCGCCGCGCGGAGATTGTCCTTGAGTTTTGGATTGCTGCTCATGTCCCGTCCGGTGGTTTTTTGTTTTGGTGGTTTATAACATGGGTTGCCGGAATTGCCTTGGGAAAAATGCACGCGAAAGGCGAATTTCATTTGTATTGTGGCGGGGGCGCTCCCGCCTGCAAAACCCTGATCTTGAGATCAGGGTCAGGCAGTTGGGTCGGGCGCGGTGCCTGGCGGCACCGCGCGGAAGCGTCAGGGATCAGAGGATTTTCTGACCGGTTTTGGCCCAATCGGCCAGAAAGGTCTCCAGCCCTTTGTCGGTCAGCGGGTGATCGGCCAGTTTCTTGATCACTGCAGGCGGTGCGGTGATCACATCGGCCCCGATGCGCGCGCTGTCGGTCACGTGGTTCACGGTGCGGATTGAGGCGGCGAGGATTTCGGTTTCGAACCCGTAATTGTCATAGACCTGACGGATATCGGCGATCAGGTCCATGCCGTCGAGGTTGATATCGTCCAGACGGCCAATGAAGGGCGAGATGAAGGTTGCCCCGGCCTTGGCAGCCAGAATCGCCTGATTGGCCGAGAAGCAGAGGGTCACGTTGACCATCTGGCCTTCGTCGGTCAGCGTTTTGCAGGTTTTCAGGCCGGCCCATGTCAACGGCACCTTCACCGCGATATTCGGGGCGATTTTCGCCAGTTTACGGCCTTCGGCGATCATGTCTTCAGCTTCGGTCGCGACAACCTCGGCCGAGACAGGACCGTCGACCAGATCGCAGATTTCTTTGGTCACTTCCAGAATGTCGCGGCCTGATTTCAGGATCAGCGAGGGGTTGGTGGTTACGCCGTCCACCATGCCCAGATCGTTCAGTTCGGCGATGGCGTCGATCTCGGCTGTGTCTACGAAGAATTTCATGCGGGCAGTCCTTTGATGGGTTGGCCTTGGTCGCGGATGGCTTTACCCCAAAGAGAGACATGCTGAAACCCCCCGGGCCCAAGGATATGCGGTGAGCGCGCAGGAGTATTTTGACCAAGGTGAGCTGGTGGCGGTGTTAACCACACAGCCGCTGGATCGGGCACTGGATTACAAGGCGCCCGAGGGCGGGTGCTTTCTGGGTGCTTTTGTCGAGGTGCCGCTGGGCCCGCGCAAAGTGTTGGGCGTGGTTTGGGGGCCGGGGCAGGGCGGCTTTGACCTTGGCAAGGCCCGGTCGGTGATCCGGGTGCTTGAGGTCGCGCCGATGCGCGAAGAGATGCGCCTGTTTCTGGGCAAGGTGGCAGATTACACGCTGACGCCCATGCCCGCGATGCTGCGGCTGGCGACACGCGCGCCGGGGCTGGGCGATCCGCCGTCCATGCGCAAGGTTTATCGGATGGGGACGGGGCAGCCGGACCGGATGACTGATGCCCGCACCCGTGTGCTGGAGGTGCTGCGCGATTACGGCGGTCTGGCCTTCACGCTGAAAGAACTGGCCGAGCAGGCAGGCGTCACGCCCTCGGTCGTCAAGGGGCTGGTAAAGCAGGGTGCCGTGCGGGAAGAGGACAGCCCGCGTGATCTGCCCTATCCGCATCTTGATCCGGATTTGCCGGGGAAGGATCTGACCGAGGATCAGGGGGCCGCGGTTGAGCGGCTGCATGCCGGGCAGAGGACCGGCGACTATGGAACCACATTGCTGAAGGGCGTGACCGGTTCGGGCAAGACCGAGGTCTATCTGGAAGCGGTCGCCGAAACCCTGCGTATGGGGCGGCAGGCGCTGGTTCTGTTGCCCGAGATCGCGCTGACGGCGGAATTCCTGATGCGGGTCGAGGAACGGTTTGGCGCCCGCCCCGCGGAATGGCATTCGGGCGCGACCATGACCGAGCGCCGTCGGGTCTGGCGGATGGTCGGGCAAGGTGATGCGCAACTGGTCGTGGGTGCGCGATCGGCCTTGTTCCTGCCGTTTCGCAATCTGGGGCTGGTGGTGGTCGATGAAGAGCACGACACCTCGTACAAACAGGAAGACGGCGTGCACTACAGCGCGCGGGATATGGCGGTTCTGCGGTCCTCGATCTGTGGTGCGCGGGTGATTCTGGCCAGCGCCACGCCCTCGCTGGAAAGCTGGGCCAATGCCGAGGCGGGCAAGTACGAGCGCCTCGATCTGACTGCGCGGTTCGGGGCTGCGGTGCTGCCCGAGATGAAATCGATCGACATGCGGGCCGAGCAGTTGCAGCCGGGAACGTGGATTTCTCCGTCGCTGCGGCAAGCGGTGCGGCAGCGGATCGAACGGGGCGAGCAGTCGCTTTTGTTCATCAACCGCCGGGGCTATGCGCCGGTGACGCTGTGCCGGGCCTGTGGCGCGCAGATCGCCTGTGACCATTGCGATGCCCGGATGGTCGAGCATCGCTTTCTGAAACGTCTGATGTGCCACCAATGTGGTGAGACCAAGCCGATGCCCGAGGCCTGCCCCTCTTGCGGGGTCGAGGGCAAGCTGGCCCCGGTTGGTCCGGGGATCGAGCGTTTGGCCGAAGAGGCCGAGGCGACCTTTCCCGATGCCAAGATCGCGATGCTCAGTTCTGATCTGTTTGGCTCGGCCCGCGCCCTGAAAGCCAAAATCGAAGAGATTGCCAAAGGTGATGCGGATATTGTCATCGGTACGCAACTGGTGGCCAAGGGGCATAACTTTCCCAAGCTGACCTTGGTCGGCGTGATTGACGCTGATCTCAGCCTGCATGGCGCAGACCTGCGCGCGGCCGAGCGGACATTCCAATTGATGCGGCAGGTGGCGGGGCGTGCGGGCCGTGCGGATAAGCCGGGGCAGGCGCTGTTGCAGACCTTTCAGCCCGAACATCCGGTGATCCGGGCCATCCTGTCGGGCGATGAAGAAGGGTTCTGGAGGGCCGAGGCCGCGGGTCGGCAGGCTGCTGGTGTGCCGCCCTATGGCCGCATGGCCGGGATTGTGCTGTCGGGGCCAGAGGTCGGGCCGGTTTTTGACATTGGCAACGCGATGGCGCGCAACGACGGAGCCCTGCGCGAAATTGGCGCGCAGGTGTTTGGCCCCGCGCCTGCGCCAATCGCACGGATACGCGGACGGCATCGCGTGCGATTGCTGGTCAAAGCCCCAAAGGGCGCGCCCGTTCAGGATGCAATCGCCCGATGGATCGCGCCGTTGCGCCTGAAAGGAGATATCCGCCTGACCGTCGATATCGATCCGCAAAGCTTTTACTGAACTCTGCATCTGTGCAGAGCGGCTGTGCGCCCACCGCTTTGCTCTCGCCAACAGAGACAAATGGGCGTAGAGCAAAGCCATGCTGAGCCCCATACCTTTGTCAGAAGCGCAGAGTCTTCCACTCTGGCGTCGTCCCATGACGCTCTTGTTTGTGATGGCCCTGACGATGCCGATCGCATTCAACGCGTGGAGCGCCTTGCTGAACAATTTCGTCATCGAGGCGGCGAATTTCGACGGTGCGGATATCGGGTTGCTGCACACGGTGCGCGAGATTCCGGGATTTCTGGCCATTGGTGTAATCGCGGTGATCATCTTCATCCGCGAGCAGGTGCTGGCGATGATCTCGCTGATGATGCTGGGGGTGGCAACAGCGGTGACGGCCTGGTTTCCCAGCCTCGGCGGGTTGCTGTTTGTGACCTTGTTCAGCTCAATCGGGTTTCATTATTTTGAAACGGTGAACCAGTCCCTGCAATTGCAATGGCTGCCCAAGGATCGTGCGCCACAGGTGCTGGGATGGTTGGTGGCGATAGGCTCGGCGGCGACGGCGGTGGTCTACGGGCTGATCGTACTGACATGGGAGCGGTTCGATCTGTCCTACAACCTGGTCTTCATGGCGGCTGGCGGGGTGACAGTGTTGTTGGCGGTGTTCTGCCTGATTGCCTATCCGCAGTTCGACGCACCCACGCCGCAAACCAAAAGGCTGATCCTGCGCCGCAGATACTGGCTGTATTACGCGTTGCAATTCATGGCAGGCGCGCGCAGGCAGATCTTTATCGTTTTCGCGGGCTTCATGATGGTCGAGAAATTTGGCTTTGCAGTACATGAACTGACCAGCCTCTACCTGATCAATCTGGTGATCAACATGGCCGCTGCCCCCGTGCTGGGCAAAGCAGTGGCGAAATTCGGCGAACGGCGGACGCTGATCTTTGAATATGGCGGGCTGGCCATCGTCTTTGCCGCCTATGGCGGCCTTTACTGGTTTGGCTGGGGCGTGGTGCTGGCGGCTATCCTGTATGTGGTTGATCACGTGTTGTTCGCCCTGGCGCTGGCCCTGAAAACCTATTTTCAGAAAATCGCCGATCCGGCGGATATCGCCCCCACTGCGGCGGTGGCCTTTACCATCAATCATATCGCCGCGGTCTTCCTGCCTGCGCTTTTGGGTTTGCTCTGGGTTGTCTCGCCGGGGGCGGTATTCGCGGTGGCGGCGGCTATGGCGATCGTCTCGCTGTTGTTGTCCCTGCTGATCCCGCGCCACCCCGAGCCGGGCAATGAAACGATCCTGAACAAATACGCGCCAGCCCCCGCAGAATAGGCACGCGTGCTTGACCTTATGGGCGCGGCAGCCTAGGCGCTGTGCCAACCCAGACAGGAGCCCGCGATGCCTACTTTCACCGCATTGACCACGTTAACAGGTAAGAAAGCCGCCGAAGGTCTGGGCGAAGCGATGGAGCGTCTGGATCCCGAACCGACCGGTGTTGGCGTGTTCGAGGTCGAAGATGGCTCGGGCCTGTGGGAGGTTGGTGGCTATTTCACCGAAAACCCGGACGACACCGCATTGGCCGTTCTGGCCGCCGCATTCGAAGCAAAGCCCTTTGTAATCTCTGAACTGCCGGAAACCGATTGGGTCGCCCATGTGCGCCGCGAACTCGCGCCGGTCGAGGCGGGTCGGTTCTTCGTTTATGGGGCTCACGACGCTGACAAACTGCCCGACGGGCGTATTCCGTTGCTGATCGAGGCTGCGATGGCCTTCGGAACCGGACATCACGGCACGACGCTGGGGTGCCTCAAGGCGCTGGATTATCTTCTGGATAAAGGTTTCACAGCCAGCAAGGTCGCCGATATCGGGTGTGGCACGGCGGTTCTGGCTATGGCGGCCGCACGGGTCTGGGATGGCGATATTCTGGCCAGCGACATTGATCAGGTTGCAGTTGATGTGGCCGAGGCGAACCTCAAGGCCAACGGCATGGCGGGTGCGGTCCACTGCGTCGAGGCGGCGGGGTTCGACCACCCGGATCTGAAATCCCACGCGCCCTATGACCTGATTTTCGCCAATATTCTCAAGGGGCCTCTGGTTGCCCTGTCGCCCGAAATCGCAGCGAATCTGCGTGAAGGCGGGCAAGCGATCCTGTCGGGACTCCTCAATGAACAGGCAGATGACGTAGTATCGGTTTATCTTCAAAACGGGTTCAATCTGGTCCGCAGAACCGAGATTGGTGAGTGGACGACGCTAATTTTAAACAAACAGGGCGGAAAATAGGCCATTTGCAGGAGTTTTATAGATTCTCGCCATGTTTTCGTCGCATTCTCTACTTACCGTCGCAAGATGCACTCGGGGGGCGGTTTTCGGAGGCTGCCATGACTGGAAAACAACTTGAATTCGATCAGCGCATCACGCGTCTGAATAAAAAACATCAGAAACTGAACCGCGGCTACCGGGCCACGATGCGCTCGGATGGGCTGGTGGTTATGAAGCCACAGCGCGTGCGCTCGGCCGTTCCGGCCAAGGTTTTGCTGCTTTGTCTGCTTGGGTTTTTTGCCTTCAAAGCGTTTTTGCTGTCTCATCTTGGGCCGTCAGCCTATGAAACGCGCGTTGAAAGCCTGAATCAGGGCACGCCGGTGGAACAAGCTGGTGCATGGATCATGCAGGCCGATCCGGTAACCGCTCTGTTGGCGGCTCAGCTGAACAAGGTGCTGTTCTGACAGTCAGGCCATCAAGTACCCTCCTAACGTAAAAACACCGCATGCTTCGGCACGCGGTGTCTCTCGTTTGCCTCACCGGAAGGAGGAGGGGTAGATGAGTAGAGGTGCCAGCCCTTAGCGATGATGCCCGGTGATCTGATCGATATCCGCGCGGCACAGGCCGATATCGTCCAGCTCGCGATCGCTCAGACCGTTCAGTGTTTTGTGGGTCACGCGGGTGTCGTTCCATTCGACAACGGCGTTTACAACCCATGCAAAAAACGCGCCGATACGGCTGACGAGGCCGAATGAGCCAGTGGTGGTGCGGGTGGTGTCCAGTGCAGCCATATCCTGTTTCCTTCTGGTTGGTGTTCCAAACTGATCTTTCAATCTGACGGGCATCTAGCGATGCGGATCGGGTGGTACAAGTTTGAAAATTGCATGTGTCCTATGCATTTTCTGCAAGGCTGGATGTTTATGAAAGCCCTTTAAATCATTGATTAATTTCTCTGTTGGGGGAGGTCGAAAACAGATCACAACCTGTCGCAAACAGGTCGGGATGAGCTGCGCGAGGCAGGGAATATGGTTTTCGCCTGCGCGCCGATTTTCTTGGTAAATGTTCATGCTTCGTGCTAATCGGTGAAAAAAGAGCACATAAACCCGAGCGGCTGAGGCGAAACATGCGAATACTGGGCATTGATCCGGGGCTTCGAACCCTGGGATGGGGCGTCATCGAATCGTATGGCAGCCGCCTGAGCCACGTCGCCAACGGGTTGTGCAAATCAGATGGGGATGATCTGGGAGAGCGGCTGCTGTCGCTGCACAATCAGATCGTGGAAGTGATCGAAGAGCACCAGCCAGATCAGGCCGCCATCGAACAGACCTTTGTGAACAAGGATGGTGCCGGCACGCTGAAACTGGGGCAGGCGCGGGGGGTGGCGCTGCTGACATTGGCGCAGGCGGGGCTTCCTGTGGGCGAATATGCTCCGAACCGGGTCAAGAAAACGGTTGTTGGGGTGGGCCATGCCGAGAAAGAGCAGGTTCTGCATATGGTCAAGCTGCAACTGCCTGGCTGTCAGCCCAAAGGGGCGGATGCAGCAGATGCGCTGGCCATTGCCATCTGTCACTCCTATTACGGTGCGGCACCGCAGGCGTGGATGAAAGAGGTACGGGCATGATCGGCAAACTGACAGGGCGTCTGGATTATCGCGCGGCAGATCACGTTCTGATCGATGTGCGGGGCGTTGGCTATCTTGTTTATTGCTCGGATCGGACCATGGCCGCGCTGCCCGGAGTGGGCGAGGCGGTCTCGATCTATACGGACATGGTTGTGCGCGAAGATCTGATGCAGCTTTATGGTTTCCTGTCGCTGGTCGAGAAGGAATGGCACCGCCTGTTGTGTTCGGTTCAGGGCGTGGGGGCCAAGGTTTCGCTGGCCATTCTCAGCGCGTTGGGGCCCGATGGTGTGAGCCGTGCGATTGCACTGGGTGATTGGGGGGCGGTCAAGGCCGCCAAAGGCGTGGGGCCGAAAACGGCGCAGCGCATCGTGCTGGACCTTAAGGACAAGGCCCCCGGCGTGATGGCCATGGGCGGCACGGTGACCGAGGCGATGGATGGGCCGCCGCTGGAGGTGGTCGAGCTGGCCGAACCTGCACCTGCGCCAAAGCGGGGGGCGCAACCGGCCTCGGGCGCTGCGGCGGCCTCGGCCGGGGCGCTGTCGGCTCTGGCCAATCTGGGTTATGGCCCGTCGGATGCAGCCTCGGCCGTTGCCGAAGCCGCGGCCAGCCTGCCGGATGCAGGAGAGGCTGACCTGATCCGTGCTGCATTGAAACTGCTTGCGCCGAAAGGGTGACTGAATGGTAGATGTTGATCCCACCCTCCGCCCCGAGCCTATGCCCGGGGATAATGACCGGGCCCTGCGCCCACAGGGGCTGGGTGAATTCATCGGTCAGGCTGAAGCGCGCGCCAATCTGCGCATCTTCATCCAGTCGGCCCGGCAGCGGGGCGAGGCGATGGATCATACGCTGTTCCATGGCCCTCCGGGCTTGGGGAAAACCACGCTGGCGCAGATCATGGCGCGCGAGCTGGGGGTGAATTTCCGCATGACCTCGGGGCCGGTGCTGGCCAAGGCAGGGGATCTGGCGGCGATCCTGACCAATCTGGAATCGCGGGATGTGCTGTTTATCGATGAGATTCACCGGCTGAATCCGGCGGTCGAAGAGGTTCTTTATCCTGCGATGGAGGATTTTGAGCTGGATCTGGTGATTGGCGAAGGCCCGGCGGCGCGGACGGTGCGGATCGAATTGCAGCCCTTTACGTTGGTCGGGGCAACCACCCGGATGGGGCTATTGACCACGCCGCTGCGCGACCGGTTCGGCATTCCCACACGGCTGCAGTTCTACACGGTCGATGAGCTGCACGAGATTGTCACCCGCAACGCCCGCAAGCTGGGTGCGCCCGCTGATGACGCGGGCGCGCGCGAGATTGCGCGGCGGTCGCGCGGAACGCCCCGGATCGCGGGGCGGTTGCTGCGGCGGGTGGTGGATTTTGCGATTGTCGAAGGCGACGGGCGGATCACGCGCGATTTGGCAGATGGGGCATTGACCCGGCTGGGCGTTGATAATCTGGGGCTGGACGGGGCCGACCGCCGGTATCTGAAGCTGATCGCCGAGAACTACGGCGGTGGGCCGGTGGGGATTGAAACGCTGTCGGCGGCCTTGTCGGAAAGCCGGGATTCGCTGGAAGAGGTCATCGAACCCTATCTGTTGCAACAGGGGTTGATCCAGCGCAGCCCACGTGGGCGGATGCTGGCGCAGAAGGCGTGGACCCATCTGGGGATCGCCGCGCCAAAAAACCAGAGCGATCTGTTTGGTTGAAGCGGCGTGCATTAGATTTTAAGCCTCCGGCGGGAGTATTTGTGAAAAGATGAAGGGGCGGGCGTGACTCCGGATCAGATTGAGGCGCTGTTCACCCGCGAAAGCGGAGAGTTCCTGTTTGCGCGTTGGGGGCGGCCCATCGTGCCGATTGTGTTCGGGGTCGAGGATGAGACGCTGTCTACGGTCAAGGGTGCGTTTGAGGCGGTGGTCGCGCTGGCCGGTCACAAGATGGCCGAGACCGACCCTGAACTGGGTGCCAATTGCATGGTGTTTTTCTTTCGCGATTGGCAGGAATTGCTGGATGTGCCTGATCTGGATCGTCTGATCCCTGATCTGGCCCCGCTGGTGGCGCGGCTGGTTAAGGCGGAAGCCAATCAATACCGCGTATTCCGGTTCGAGGAAGATGGTGCCATTCGCGCGGCATTTGTGTTTTTGCGCATGGATGCGGAGATGTCGAAGGTTCCGGCGGAGGCTCTGGCGCTGGGTCAGGTGGTGCAGACGATTTTGTTGTGGTCCGATGCTGCTTTTCGCAGCGCATCGCCGTTGGCCGTTGCGGGGGGTGCCACAATCTTGCGACCCGATATTGCCGCATTGATCCGTGCCGCCTACGATCCGGTTCTGCCGGGTGCAGCACAGGATTCAACGCATGCGCTGCGCTTGTTTGCCAGATTGGAGCTGCCGCAATGAAACATCTCTATCCGGTTCGCGTGTACTATGAAGACACTGACATGGGCGGCGTTGTCTATCATGCGAACTACCTGAAATACATTGAACGTGCCCGATCCGACTGGGTAGGCAAGCTGGGCAATGATCAGAACGCGATGCGGGAGGCGGGCATTGTCTGGGTTGTACGACGGATCGAGGCAGAGTATCTGGCGGCTGCCCGGTTCGAAGATGAACTGGTGGTCGAGACCGAGATCGCCGCACTCTCGGGGGCGCGGCTGACGATGTCGCAATTGGTCAAACGTGGTGAGGCAGAGATTTTTCGCGCCGAGGTGACCGCCGTTTGCATGAATGCGCAAGGCAAGCCGGTGCGTCTTCCGGCAGAGATTCGCGCATTGATGTAACAATTTCACCCTCGGGGGTGGTTCTGTTGGCTTTTCACACCCAACTGCGTTAGCGTTTGTCAAAACAAGGCCAAACGGCCATCAGGCAAAAACAAAGAGCAGGTTCATGGAAGCTGAAACGCTGGCGCTGGCGCAGGAGATCGATTTCTCCATGTGGGGGCTGTATGCCCGCGCGACCTTTATCGTCAAACTGGTGATGCTGATGCTGATCGGCGCATCGATCTGGTCCTGGGCGATCATCATCCAGAAACTGATCAACTACCGGGCTGCACGGCGCGAAGCGCAGGTGTTCGACGAGAGCTTCTGGTCCGGGAACCCTCTGGATGAGCTGTTCGAGCGGATCGGAACACAGCCTGATGGCAGTTCCGAGAAGATTTTCGCGGCCGGGATGATCGAATGGCGACGCTCACACCGAACGGATGGCGGGCTGATCGCGGGGGCGACCGCGCGGATTGATCGGTCAATGGATGTGGCAATCGCCAAGGAGGCGGAGGCGCTGCAAAAGGGGCTGCCCATTCTGGCAACCGTTGGATCCACCGCACCGTTTATCGGCTTGTTTGGCACAGTCTGGGGCATCATGAACGCTTTTATCGAGATTGCCGAGCAGCAGAACACCAACCTTGCCGTTGTGGCACCGGGCATTGCCGAGGCGTTGCTGGCCACTGGTCTGGGCTTGCTGGCCGCGATCCCGGCGGTGATTTTCTACAACAAGCTCAGCGCGGACAGCGACCGGATTGTTGGCGGGTACGAGGCCTTTGCCGATGAGTTCGCCACCATCCTGTCACGCCAGTTGGACAGCTGACAATGGGGGCGGCGGTTCAGCAGAGCTCGGGCGGGAACGGGCGCAGGCGCGGGCGTCGCCGCGGGCGGGCGCAGCCGATGGCCGAGATCAATGTGACGCCTTTTGTGGATGTCATGCTGGTGTTGCTGATTATCTTCATGGTTGCCGCGCCGTTGCTGACGGTTGGTGTGCCGGTTGATCTGCCCAAAACAGCCGCCAGCGCCCTGCCTGGCGATAACGAGGAACCGCTGACCGTGACCCTGACCGCTGATGGACGAGTGCAAATCCAGACGACGGATGTTCAGCGCGCAGAGTTGATTGGCCGGTTGCGCGCGATTGCGTCCGAGCGCAGCAGTGACCGCGTGTTTCTGCGCGCTGATGGTGCGATCCCTTACGCGCAGGTGATGCAGGTCATGGGGGCGCTGAATGCGGGCGGGTTTTCCAATGTGGGCCTTGTGACCGATACCGGCGGGCCGACGCTGGACGATGGGTAAAGGTGAGGTCGCGCGGTGGATACCGGCACCAAGATTTCGGCAATAGCGCATGTCAGCCTGATTGGCTGGGCACTGTTCGGCGGCACCTTTCGGTCCGAACCGTTGCCGATGGCTGTGCAGGATATCTCGGTGGTTTCGGCCGAACAGTTTGCTGCGATGACGGCGCAACGGAATGCGCCCGAGGTGCCAGCTGATCCGGCAGACCTGCAGCCACCTGCGGAACCTGATGAGGTTGAAACGCCAGCCCCCACCGCGGAACAGCCGCCGGAGTCCGAGCCTGTTGCGCAACCAGAGCCCGAGCCAGAACCCGAGATTGAGCCCGAGGCTGTGGAAATTGCCCCCGAGCCTGAACTGATCGAGCAGCCCCCGACGCTTGAGGAACCCGAAGTGGCGGCGTTGCCGGTTCCGCCCGGGCCTGAGGCCGAGCCCAGCCCGGCGGACAAAATCGCGCCCGAGCAGATTGCGCCGCCCCCGCCCGAAGCCAAACCGGATGATATCGAAACGCCGCCGGTCTCGTTGGAGGACGGGGCTGAAACGCAGCAGGAACAGCAGGATCAGACCGCCCCGGAAGAGGCCGCCCCCGAGATCGTGACCGAGGCGGAAGAGGTTGATGACCCCGCCCCCCGAACCTCGCCCCGCCCGCGCGTGCGCCCGAACCGACCAGCACCCCCGCCTGAACCTGAGGTTGCCGAAACGCCCGAACCCGCGCCGTCTGAGCCCGCGCAGAGCGAACAGGCAATCAATGATGCGCTGGCCGAGGCGTTGGGGAATGGAACCGAACCCTCAGGCCCGCCGCTGACCAGCGGTGAGAAAGACGCGATGCGTGTGGCTGTGTCGCGCTGCTGGAATGTGGGATCACTTTCAACCGATGCGTTGCAGACAGTTGTTGTTGTTGGGTTCTCGCTGACACCGGATGGCAAGGTTGTAGGCGGCAGTCTGAGGATGCTGGACAGTTCCGGTGGCACGTCGGCTTCGGCGAAACAAGCCTATGAGGCCGCCCGCCGCGCAGTGTTGCGCTGTGGGGCAAAAGGATACGACCTGCCTGCTGACAAATACAGCCAATGGCAGGATATTGAGATTACATTCAATCCCGAGAGGATGCGGATCAAATGATGAAACTTCTGACCAGCCTCTTTGTGGGCCTCACCCTTCTGGCGGCCCCTGTTCATGCGCAAAGCGGGCCTTTGCGTCTGGAGATTGACGAAGGGATCATCGAGCCCTTGCCATTTGCGGTGCCGAATTTTGTGCCCGATGGGCCCGCCGCTGCACAATACGCGCAGGATATCTCGCGCGTGATCGTGTCTGATCTGACGGGCACGGGCCTGTTCCGCGAAATCTCTGCTGATGCGTTCATCTCTCGGGTCAGCAGTTTTGACGCACCGGTGCAATTCCCCGATTGGAAGGCGATCAACGCGCAGGCGCTGGTGACGGGGGCGGTGAATGTCTCGGGCAAGCGACTGACGGTTCGGTTCCGGGTGTGGGATGTGTTCTCGGGGCAGGAACTGGGCAACGGACTGCAGTTTGCGGGCACCACAGACGGCTGGCGGCGTATGGCGCATAAGGTGGCTGATCAGGTCTATAGCCGGATCACGGGCGAGGGTGCCTATTTCGACAGCCGCGTGGCCTTCGTTTCCGAGAGCGGCCCAAAGGATCAACGGCGCAAGCGGCTGGCGATCATGGACTATGACGGGGCGAATGTGCAGTACCTGACTGACAGTGCGGCCATTGTGTTGGCCCCGCGCTTTTCACCCTCTGGTGACCGGTTGCTCTATACCAGCTATGAGACCGGCCAGCCCCGGATTTATCTGCTGGATGTGGGGCGCGTTCAGCGTCAGGAATTGCCGACAGAGGCAGGCACGATGAGCTTTTCGCCGCGCTTTTCGCCCGATGGCCGGTCGATTGTCTATTCGTTGTCGCAGGGCGGGAATACCGATCTGTGGAAGATGGATCTGGCAACGCGCCAAAGCGTTCGCCTGACAAACACGCCCGCGATTGAGACAGCACCCAGCTATTCGCCGGATGGCAGCCAAATCGTGTTTGAAAGCGACCGCTCGGGGTCACCGCAGCTTTACATTATGCCCGCAACCGGGGGTGAGGCCACGCGGATCAGTTTCGGGCAAGGGCGCTATGGCACCCCGGTCTGGTCTCCGCGCGGCGATCTGATTGCATTCACCAAGCAGAACAAAGGCCGGTTTCATATCGGCGTCATGCGCACCAATGGGGACGAGGAGCGCTTGCTGACCGCCTCGTTCCTTGACGAAGGCCCGACGTGGTCGCCCAACGGTCGGGTCATCATGTTCACGCGGGAAACGCAGGGCGCCAGCGGTCGTTCGGCACTGTATTCGGTGGATATATCGGGCCGCAATCTGCGCCCGGTGCGCACGCCGGACGGGGGAAGTGACCCATCCTGGGGGCCGTTGCAGAATTGATCCGGGCATGCTGTGGATAACGTTCACAACAAAGGCGCGATGTGATAGAAATGCGTCAAATAACAAACGAAACACGAGGCACCTGAAATGAACCTACTGAGCAAAATCGCGGCTGCCGGGGCGCTGACCCTGATCGCGGCCTGTTCCAACAATGACCCTTCGGCGCTGGGCGGTGCTGGCGGCGCAGGCGCAAACGGCACATTGGTGCCGGGTTCGCCAAGCGATCCGCGCTCGCCTGCGTATTTCCAGCAAACCGTGGGGGATCGAGTATTGTTCGCGGTCAATCAGTCGACGCTCAGCCCGCAGGCCCAGACCGTTCTGCAAGGGCAAGCGGACTGGCTGCTGGCCAACCCGGATTTCGTGGCCACGATCGAAGGTCACGCGGATGAGCAGGGCACGCGCGAATACAACCTCGCCCTTGGCGCGCGTCGTGCAAATGCGGCGCGGGAATATCTGATTTCGCGCGGGGTGGCGGGCAACCGTCTGACCACGGTCAGCTATGGCAAGGAACGTCCGATCGAAATTTGCAGCACCGAGGAATGCTATTCCAAGAACCGCCGCGCGGTGACGGTGCTGACCGGTTCAACCTTGGGGTAAGATGATGCGATTTGCAGGATTGGTTCTGGCGGCGGTTGTGGCCGTCGCTGGCGTGGCGCAGGCACAGGATCAGCAGACACTGGCGGATATCCGGCAGGAGCTGACGGTGCTGTATGTGGAGATACAGCGCCTCAAGCGCGAGTTTTCGACCACCGGCTCTCCTGCGCCGAACCTGTCCGGCAGCTCTGTGCTGGAACGTGTCGACGCCATCGAGGCCGAGTTGCAGCGCCTCACGCGCCAGACCGAGCAGTTGAACCAGCGGGTGCAGAATATCGTCACTGATGGCACCAACCGGATCGGTGATCTGGAGTTCCGGCTGGTTGAGCTTGAGGGCGGTGATCTGAGCGCGTTGGGCGAAACCTCGACGCTGGGGGGCGCGGCGCAGACCGAAATCGCGGTTGCGCCATCGCCAACGCCGTCGCAACCCGCTGCCATCGATCAGGGTGAGCTTGCCATTGGCGAACAGGCGGATTTCGATGCCGCCTCGCAGGCTCTGGCGGATGGCGATTTCCAGTCTGCGGCCAATTTGTTTGCGCAGTTCGACCAGTCTTATCCCGGCAGCCCGCTGGCTTCCGAGGCTAATCTGCGCCGGGGGCAGGCTTTGGAAGGGTTGGGAGACACGCGTGAAGCAGCGCGCGCTTTCCTTGCCAGTTTCACCGGTGATTCCGAAGGGCCCATGGCCCCGGAGGCGCTGTTTGAACTTGGGTCAGCTCTTGGCCGGTTGGGCCAAACCGATCAGGCCTGCATCACGCTGGGTGAGGTTGGCGTTCGTTTCCCTTCGTCACCCTTAGCTGGCTCTGCCACGCAGGAAATGGCGTCGCTGGGCTGTTCTTGACCTCTGACGCCGATACACTTCGGGCCGAAATCCGGGCGCGCTTGCCCGATCCTTTGCCGCGCCGCCTGGGTGTGGCCGTTTCGGGAGGGAGCGATTCGACCGCCCTGATGCGCCTGTTGGCAGACATCGCGCAGCGCGAGCAGATCGCGTTGTTTGCGGCAACCGTTGATCATGGCCTGCGTGCTGATGCGGCATCCGAGGCTGCAACGGTTGCAAATCTGGCTCACAATTGGGGGATCCCGCACGAAACGCTGAAATGGCGGGGCTGGGATGGAACCGGCAACCTGCAGGATCACGCCCGCCGTGCGCGATACCGGTTGCTGACAGGCTGGGCGCAGGCAAACGGGCTTGGCGCGATCGCGCTGGGTCACACAGCGGATGATCAGGCCGAAACCCTTCTGATGCGGCTGGCCCGTGCTGCCGGAGTATCCGGCCTGTCCGCGATGGCAGGGATGCGCAGAGAGGGTGAGACCCTGCTGCTGCGCCCCATGCTGGCGGTAACGCGGGCTCGTCTGCGGGACTATCTGACGGCGCAAGGGATTGCGTGGATTGATGATCCATCGAATCAGGACCTGCGGTTCGACAGGATCAAAACCCGTCAGGCGCTTTCCGGGCTGACTCAGATCGGAATAACAGCCGAGAGCTTGTCACGGGTTGCTGAAAATCTGGCACAAGCGCGTGAGGCACTGGCGCAATACGCGCAGGAATCCGCTGCCGGGGTCATGCGGGTTATGGATGGCGATCTGTGTGTCGACCCCGAAGGGTTTGCCGCACTGCCCGAAGAAATCCGCCGCAGGCTTGTTGTTGCGGCTATCTTGTGGGTTGCGGGTGGTGCCTATCCGCCCCGTCACGGGGCCGTTGATCAGGCGCTGAATGCGCTGTCGGCCGGTCAGCGGATGACCGTAGGCGGCTGTATCCTGAGCTTTCGGGGCAAAAAGACTTGGATTTCCAGAGAGCTAAACGCCGTCAGCCATAAGACGGCAAACCCCGGTGAACCATGGGACGGGCGCTGGATTGTGACTGGCCCAACCGGGCCGGATGCCGAAATTCGTGCGTTGGGCGACGCTGGCATTTTGCAACTGGAAGACTGGCGTTCTGTCGCCAAACCCCGGACGGCGCTGCTGTCAACGCCTGCCGTGTGGGCGGGGGATACCCTGCTGGCGGCACCGCTTGCCGGTTTTGCGCAGGGATGGCGGGCTGAGATGGTTTCAGAGAGGTCTGATTTTCTTGCCGCGATTTTATCGCATTGAACCTGCCACAATCCTCTCTATTTTAAGGAACAACTCCGGCAGGGTCCGTCCTGTCGAAACCTTTCGGGAGATTTTCCTTGGGCAACGCTCGTAACATCGCCTTCTGGGTCGTTCTGTTTCTGCTGATCCTTGCACTGTTCAACCTGTTCAGCGGGCCGAGTGGCTCGCTTCAGAACAATGAACGCACCTACTCTGAATTCGTAAGTGCCGTGGATGCCGGTGATGTCAGCAGCGTCACGCTGGACGGCGAACAAATCCGCTATCGCACCAGCGACAACCGTGACTACGTGACCATCAAACCCGGCGATGCCGAGGTCACCAAGCTGCTGATCGACAAGAACATACCTGTGCGCGCGGAAAAACAGCAGCAATCGGGGTTCCAGTCCTTCCTGATCACGTTGCTGCCCTTCCTGCTGTTGATCGGTGTCTGGGTCTATTTCATGAACCGGATGCAGGGTGGCGGTAAAGGCGGCGCGATGGGCTTTGGCAAGTCCAAAGCCAAGATGCTGACCGAAAAGCATGGCCGCGTGACCTTTGATGACGTGGCGGGCATCGACGAGGCCAAGGAAGAGCTGGAAGAGATCGTGGAATTCCTGCGCAACCCGCAGAAATTCTCACGCCTCGGTGGTAAGATTCCCAAAGGCGCTCTGCTTGTTGGCCCTCCGGGTACAGGTAAAACACTGCTGGCCCGTGCCATTGCAGGTGAGGCGGGTGTGCCGTTCTTTACCATCTCGGGCTCGGATTTCGTTGAGATGTTCGTTGGTGTCGGGGCGTCCCGTGTGCGCGACATGTTCGAACAGGCCAAGAAGAACGCGCCCTGTATCGTCTTCATTGATGAGATTGACGCTGTTGGCCGCCATCGTGGTGCCGGTTATGGCGGCGGCAATGACGAACGCGAACAAACGCTCAACCAGTTGCTGGTCGAGATGGACGGGTTTGAGGCCAATGAAGGTGTGATCATTCTGGCGGCCACCAACCGCAAGGACGTGCTGGACCCAGCCCTGCTGCGCCCGGGCCGGTTTGACCGCAACGTGACCGTCGGCAACCCTGACATCAAAGGCCGCGAGAAAATCTTGGGCGTGCACGCGCGCAAGACGCCTCTGGGTCCCGATGTCGATCTACGCATCATCGCGCGCGGTACTCCGGGTTTCTCGGGTGCTGATCTGGCCAACCTCGTGAACGAGGCCGCGCTGATGGCCGCCCGTGTGGGTCGTCGCTTTGTCACGATGGAAGACTTTGAGAACGCCAAGGACAAGGTGATGATGGGGGCCGAGCGCCGCTCGATGGTGCTGACGCAGGACCAGAAGGAAAAGACCGCCTATCACGAATCAGGTCACGCGGTGGTTGGCATGACCCTTCCGCTGTGCGACCCGGTCTATAAGGCGACGATCATCCCGCGCGGCGGTGCGTTGGGCATGGTTGTCAGCCTGCCCGAGATGGATCAGTTGAACTATCACCGCGATGAGTGTGAGCAAAAGCTGGCCATGACCATGGCGGGCAAAGCTGCCGAGGTGATCAAATACGGTGAAGACCACGTTTCGAACGGCCCGGCCGGTGACATCATGCAGGCCAGCCAGTTGGCCCGCGCCATGGTGATGCGCTGGGGCATGTCGGACAAGGTTGGCAACATTGACTATGCCGAAGCGCATGAGGGCTATTCGGGCAATACCGCTGGCTTCTCGGTCTCTGCGCATACCAAAGAGCTGATCGAGGAAGAGGTCAAACGCCTGATCCAGCAAGGATATGAGCGTGCCCACAAAATCCTGACCGACAAGAATGAGGAATGGGAGCGTCTGGCGCAGGGCCTGCTGGAATATGAAACCCTGACCGGTGACGAGATCAAGCGCGTCATGAACGGGGAACCCCCCAGCGAAGGCGATGATGAGGGCGACAAGCCGGACGAGGGCAACGCGCCCAGCGTCACGGCGATTCCTAAAACCAAGGCCAAAAAGTCTCCGCCCGAAGGCGGGATGGAGCCAGAGCCATCAGCTTAACCAAACAGACCCGGGTTTTGCCCGGGTCTTTTCGTTTCAACACTTCGTGATCGCGAATGATCCACTCGAATCCGCCATTCCGGTTAAGTGTTTGCGCGGGCTTTGGCTGACGAAAGGGCAGGTGGCTCAATTGTGATCACGGCAAGAGTTGCGCATCAATAATCAGGTTGCATATGAGATTAACAACTCTCTTATAAGGCGAGAGAACCTTAATTTCCTTAATGAAAGCAACCCTAATGAACACCAGAAATATCTGCCTGAGCTTTGTCGCGTTTGCTCTTTCCGGCACCTCTGTACTTGCGGTCGACGCTGAGCATGCCGTGTCGGACAGTGTTATTGCGCAGCAGCGTGCGGCACTGGCTGCCGCGACTGAGAATAAAGGCTTTGGCCCGCAGGCCCCGCGCGACATCAGCGTTGACGCAGGAAACAATCGCCGAGCCTTCAGCTCGGCACCGGCTGTGGCGGAAATGACCCTCTGCGATATCCATTTTCACGAAAATGCGGAACACAAAGGAGGTGAATTCACAACTTTTGCCGGTAATGGCGACGGTCACGGCAATGGCACTGGCTTCAAGTATAACGGCACCCTGACCAAAGCCGAGCTTGCCCCGGTTGGTCACAAGGTCGGCGTCGGCGAACATGGTGATCTTGAACCGGGCGACACGATCGAGATCCATTATGTCTATTCAACCGCCAAAGCCGAGATCGGGCATGGGCTAGGCACCTGCCTGAGCGACGCG
Source organism: Rhodobacteraceae bacterium KLH11 (assembly GCA_000158135.1). Classification (GTDB taxonomy): domain Bacteria; phylum Pseudomonadota; class Alphaproteobacteria; order Rhodobacterales; family Rhodobacteraceae; genus Ruegeria. The sequence goes on along the minus strand of DS999531.1, from coordinate 347,383 downwards.
ATCAAGAATCCGCAGCTACGGGTTGAGGCGGTTGTCGCCGTTCTGGTCAACGACCCCAAGGCAGCTGATTTTGGCACGATGACCCAGATCGCCAAAGCCGATGATCTGAATCAGGTTCCGAATTTGCCAAATGATCTGGGAACCCCTGTCGTGTACGAGGGCTCGACAACCGGTCCGGGTTACAACGAAGAAGCATCACCTTTTCAAGTAACTTGGAGCGTGCGCCCCGAAGTCGTCAAGGTCGATATCGGGTCGGTCGAGAAATGGCTGGCGGACAACCCGTTCGATGAAGATCACGCTCATGGTGTGCGCAATCTCGTCATCAACCCGGACCTGCTGTCGCAGATCAACGGTTAACAGCCCCACAGGGCGGGCAGGTGATGTCCGCCTTCTTCACGCCAGAAGGGTGGGCAAGATTTTGGTTCGATCAGCGCGGTCGGCCTCATAAATCAAGGGTGACGGCGTCAGAAAACGGGCAAAATGCTCCGGCGACGTTTCGCGGCAGCAATATGTCGGAATTCATATCCATAACGGCTGTATACAACGGTATGGATTGCGCAGCGCCGACGCCTTGCGTCGGTTATGCACGGAATTCAATCAGGACCTCTGCCCAATGAGCTACAAAACCGACATTGAGATTGCCCGCGAGGCAAACAAGAAGCCGATCCAGGAGATTGGCGCAAAGATTGGTATCGAATCTGCGGATCTTCTGCCCTATGGTCACGATAAAGCGAAGGTGAGCCAGGATTTCATCAACTCGGTTCAGGGCCGCGAGGATGGCAAGCTGGTTCTGGTGACGGCGATCAACCCGACACCTGCGGGTGAGGGCAAGACAACCACGACTGTGGGGCTGGGTGACGGCCTGAACCGCATTGGCAAGAACGCGGTGATCTGTATCCGTGAGGCAAGCCTGGGCCCGAACTTTGGCATGAAGGGTGGTGCCGCAGGTGGTGGCTATGCGCAGGTTGTTCCAATGGAGGAAATGAACCTGCACTTCACCGGCGATTTCCACGCGATCACCTCGGCTCATTCGCTGCTGTCGGCGATGATCGACAACCACATCTACTGGGGCAATGAGGCCGGGATCGACACCCGCCGCGTCGCATGGCGTCGCGTGGTGGATATGAACGACCGGGCGCTGCGCCAGATCACGACGTCTCTGGGCGGTGTCAGCAACGGCTTCCCGCGCGAGGCGGGCTTTGACATCACTGTGGCGTCCGAGGTTATGGCGATTCTGTGCCTGGCCAATGACCTGCAGGATCTTGAAAAGCGTCTGGGCGATATCATCGTCGCCTATCGCCGCGATAAAAGCCCGGTCTATTGCCGCGACATCAAGGCCGAAGGCGCAATGACCGTGCTGCTGAAAGACGCGATGCAGCCCAACCTTGTGCAGACGCTGGAAAACAACCCGGCCTTTGTTCATGGTGGCCCGTTTGCCAATATCGCGCATGGCTGTAACTCGGTCATCGCCACCAAAACGGCGCTGAAAGTGGCCGATTACGTCGTGACCGAGGCCGGTTTCGGTGCCGATCTGGGGGCCGAGAAGTTCATGAACATCAAGTGCCGCAAGGCGGGTATTGCCCCGTCGGCCGTGGTGCTGGTCGCCACGGTGCGCGCGATGAAGATGAATGGCGGCGTTGCCAAGGCTGATCTGGGCGCGGAAAACGTTGACGCGGTCAAGTCAGGCTGTGCCAATCTGGGCCGTCACATCGAAAACGTGAAATCCTTTGGCGTGCCGGTTGTGGTCGCCATCAACCACTTTGTCACCGACACCGATGCCGAGGTGCAGGCTGTCAGCGACTATTGTGGTGAGCACGGTGTGGAAGCTGTCTTGTCGCGGCACTGGGAGCTGGGTTCGGAAGGGTCTGCGCCACTGGCGGAAAAGGTTGTGGAAATCGTTGAAGGCGGTTCCGCGAATTTTGCGCCGATCTACCCCGACAGCATGCCGCTGTTTGAGAAGATCGAGACCATCGCCAAGCGCATCTACCGCGCCGATGAGGTTCTGGCCGACAACAAAATCCGTAACCAGCTGAAAGAATGGGAAGACGCAGGCTATGGCAACCTGCCGGTCTGCATGGCGAAGACGCAATACAGCTTCTCGACCGATCCCACCCTGCGCGGCGCACCCACCGGTCACTCGGTTCCGGTGCGCGAGGTGCGCCTGTCTGCGGGTGCCGGCTTCATCGTGGTTGTCTGCGGTGAGATCATGACCATGCCCGGTCTGCCGCGCAAACCGGCATCTGAGACAATCCGCCTCAATGCGGATGGCCAGATCGAGGGCTTGTTCTAAGCCCCCGAATAAGACATCTCGTGGTCCGGGGCTATTCCCCGGGCCCCTGAGGAGATTGACATGCCCACTCTGACACATCCACAAGATTGCGCCACGATGCAGGACTTGCGGGTTCAGATCGATAAGCTGGATCGCCAATTGGTCGAAATGCTGGCGACACGCGCGGGATATATAGACCGTGCGGCGCAGCTGAAGTCTGGCGAGGGCCTGCCGGCCCGGATACCGGCGCGCGTCGAAGAAGTGGTGCAACATGTGCGCACAAGTTCTGGCGAATTGGGAATGGATCCCGATCTTGCCGAAAAACTGTGGCGTATTCTGATTGACTGGTCGATTGCACGCGAGGAACGTGTTCTCGGCACAGGCTGAATGACAGGGCGCTTTTTGCGCCCTATCCGTTTTGAGAGAAGGGATCAAAGGATGGTAGCGCAGGTAATCGATGGCAAGGCTTTTGCGGCCAAAGTGCGGGCACAGGTGGCGGATCAGGTTGCAAAACTGAAGGAAGAACACGGCATCACCCCGGGTCTGGCGGTGGTTTTGGTGGGTGAAGACCCGGCCAGCCAGGTTTATGTCCGTTCAAAAGGCAAGATGACCGTCGAGGTCGGCATGAACTCGTATGAGCACAAGCTGGATGCCGACACTTCCGAAGAGGACCTGCTGGCACTGATCGACAAGCTGAACAATGATCCCGCGGTGAACGGTATTCTGGTGCAGTTACCGCTGCCCAAGCATCTGAACGAGGATCTGGTGATCAACTCGATCGACCCGGCCAAGGATGTGGACGGATTCCACATCTCTAACGTGGGCCTGTTGGGGACCGGGCAGAAATCGATGGTGCCCTGCACCCCGCTGGGCTGTCTGATGATGCTGCGCGACCACCATGGTTCGCTGTCCGGCATGGACGCCGTTGTGATCGGCCGGTCAAATATCGTCGGTAAACCGATGGCGCAGCTGCTGCTGGGTGACAGCTGCACCGTGACCATCGCGCATTCGCGCACCAAGGACCTTCCCGAAGTGGTCCGCCGTGCCGACATCGTGGTCGCTGCCGTGGGTCGCCCGGAAATGGTACCCGGTGACTGGATTAAGGAAGGTGCCACTGTGATCGACGTGGGCATCAACCGCATCGAGCGGGACGGCAAGAACAAACTGGTTGGTGATGTGGACTATGCCAGTGCGGCTGAGCGCGCCGGTGCCATCACCCCCGTCCCCGGAGGCGTCGGCCCCATGACCATCGCCTGCCTGCTGGCAAACACCCTGACCGCAGCCTGCCGCGCAAATGGGTTGGCAGAACCAGAAGGCCTGACTGCCTGAGCGGTCAAACAGCCGGGCTGCGCCCGAGGCAGTAAATATGCAGATGGGCCAGAGGGCATGATCGCTCTCTGGCCCGTTTTGTATTTTGCGTCACGTGTTAGCGAGATTTGTATTTAAATATTTGACCCAACGTCAACTGGTGATAAAGCATTTGTTCCAAATGCTTAGACGGCTAGAATGCCTCGGATTTTTTTAGATGTAGCCGTAGGGGGGGCGTTATCCGGCATGATGTCCAAACTGAAGCCATTCCTCGCATTGTGCAGCTTTCAAAGGCTGGTGGCGGGTCTCGTTTTTATTCCGTTGATGGCTTATTCGTTTGCACCCTTTCAGGATATGACATTGTCTTTCTCGCAGCGCCTGCTGTTCTGGAGCGGCGTGATGCTGCTTGCACTGGCCGTGACATGGGCTTCGGGTAAACTGGTACGGGATTGGCTTGAACGGTCCCGTGTGTTGATCCGGGATTTTGTCTTTGCCCTGTTGATACTGACATTGTTTGCGCCGTCCCTGTGGGCGCTGACATGGATTGTTTTTGCACTGAACGGCCTGATGGCACCGGGGCTTTTGGTCATTGCGCCCTATGGTATCTTATTCGCGGCCGGGCTTTTGCTGGTGCGTCAGAGCGATCAGAGCGCGATACCACAGGAAAATCCGAAACCGCGCCTGTGCAAACGACTGCCTGCCACGTTCACAGGGCAGATTTTCAGGCTGACCTCGCGCGACCACCATGTCGATGTCGTCACTTCCGAGGGGCTATTCTCTATCCGCTCGCGTTTTGGGGATGCGATTGCGGAAATGGATTCTGTGACCGGCCATTGTACACATCGGTCACATTGGGTGGTGGATGCGGCGATTGCCGGGAGCGGGAAAGAAAACGGCAAAACCTACCTGCGCCTGCGAAATGGGGATCAGGTTCCGGTAAGCCGAAAATACAAACCGATGCTTGAGGCCGCCGGAGTGCTCTGACGCTTATCCGGGCATGGGCACAAGTTGCGGATGCACCCCGGTGAGAATCGCGCGGGCCCCGGGTGCCATGATGCGGGTCAGCGCCGCGTCCGAGCTGCGCAACCCTCCGGTATAGGTGCCATAGGCGGGCAGGATCATGCGCGTATGATCCAGCAGAAACGCAGGGCGCGAGATCGCGCCCGCCCGGGTCGTGAGCTTTACCTTGGGATGATAGTGACCCGAAACCTCGCCCTGACCGTCAGGCTGGGCGATGTGGCGAAATACCAGCCCGTTATAGACCCATTCAAACAGGTGCGCGCCACCCATCTCGACGGGGCCGGGATCGTGATTGCCTTCGATCCAGATCCAGCGCCGCCCGGCTTGCAGGGCAGTGATCTGCAGCTTGTCCTCGGTCGCCAGACCTGCCGAGGCGTCCAGATCATCAAAGCTGTCCCCCAGGCAGATGACGGTACTGGCATCCGTCAGGCTCAGATCGGTTGCCAATCGGGTCAATGTTTCGCGGCTGTCATAAGGGGGCAGGGTGGGCCCGCCCCGCCGCGCCATGCGTTCGGATTTCCCCAGATGCAAATCCGAAACGCAGAGCAATTTCTGGTCCGGCCACCACAAAGCACCGGACCCAAGGGCAGAGAGGCATTGACCGGCAAAAGTAAATTCGATCCTGTTCATGATCCGTTCTTCGCTTGTTTCGGCAGGCTGGGCAAGGGGCTTCACGCAGGGCTCAGCCCGGCGGCCCGCAGCAGGCGGGCGCTTTCTTCGGCCAGCAGACGCTCTTCGGCTTCGCCTTTGACGGGAACCTTGCCGACCTCCAGAAACAGCGGCGCGGCAAGGGGGGAAACACGGTCCAGCCGCAGCAGGTCGATACGATCTTCGATACGGGCGATCATTGCTTCGATGCGTCCGAAATCGACCAGCCCGCGCATGGCCTCTTCCCGGGTGATCTGCATCAGCAGGTGGTCCGGGTCGTATTTCAGCAACGTGTCATAGAGGATATCTGACGAGAAGGTCGCCTGCCGCCCGCTTTTGCGTTGCCCGCCGGTGTTGCGCTCGATCAGACCGGCGATGGTGGCTGAGGCGCGGAAGGTGCGCTTCATCACCGCATTGCCCGCCAGCCAGGTTTCTAGCCCGTCGCGCAAGGCGTCCAGCCGGAACAAGGGCCGGGGGTCGGTCACTGCATCGAGCCCCCAGATCAGTGTGGCATAATCGGTGGCAACAAAACCCAACGGGGCGAGACCCTCTTCCTCCATCCGTTTGGTCAGCAGCAACCCCAGTGTCTGCTGCGCGTTGCGACCGGCAAAGCCATAAACGCAGAGATGTTCGCGCCCCCGATCCGGGAAGCTTTCGATCAGCAGGCGATCGGCTTGCGGCAACTGCGATATCTCGCGCTGCAGCGCCAGCCACTCGGCCGTGTGGCGGGGCAGCTGAGGCCAATCCGGCTGCGCGAACATCCGCAATATCCGATCGCTCAGCTGCGTGGAGGTTGCGAATTTCGTGCCCGAGAAGGTGGCGATCCTGGGCTTGCGGTCGGCGCGGCGGCTGACTTCGACCACCATCTCGCGCAGGCCTTCATAGCGGACGATCTGACCGCCGATCAGGAAGGTGTCACCGGGCGTCAACGAGGCTGCGAAGGCTTCCTCGACCTCACCAAGCGGTTTGCCACCGCGACTGCGTTTCAGGCGCACCTTCAGCGTGTCAGTATCCTGAATGGTGCCCAGATTCATACGGATACGTTGCGCCGCCCGGGGATCGCGCAATTGCCATGTCCCATCGGGGCGCTGCTGCAATCGCTGCCAGCGATCATAGGCCCGCAGGGCGTAGCCCCCGGTGGCGCAGAACTCCAGACAGGCGTCAAACGCGCTGCGTGTGAGGTGTGCATAAGGCCCTGCAACCCGCATTTCGGCGTATAGGGCATCAGCCTCAAAAGGGCCCGCCGCAGCCGCGATCAGGATATGTTGGCACAACACGTCGCGCGGGCCTGTTCCGCGCGGCTCTCCGTCCAGATCATGCGCCTGTGCGGCTTCAAGCGCGGCCACGCATTCAACCACCTCAAAGCGGTTTGCGGGGACCAGAAGCGCCTTGGAGGGGGCATTGTACCGATGGTTTGCACGCCCGATCCGTTGCACCAGCCGCTTGACGTTCTTGGGTGCGCCGATCTGGATCACCAGATCGACATCGCCCCAGTCAATCCCCAGATCGAGGCTGCCGGTGCAGACAATCGCCCGCAGATCGCCGCGAACCATGGCGGCCTCAACCCGCTCACGTTGCTGCCGGTCCAGACTGCCGTGATGGATGCCGATGGGCAGCCCGTCCTCATTGGCCAGCCAGAGATTGTGAAAGAAAATCTCGGCCTGCGCACGGGTGTTGTGAAAGATCAGCGTCGTCTTGTGTTGCTTGATCTGCGCCATCACCGCCGGGATCGCATAGGCCGCCCCGCCGCCCGACCATGGTGGCATCTCTGCCGTTTTCAGCATCGAGATATCGGGATCGGGGCCGGGATCAGCCTGAATGATCCGGCAAGGATCAGGATGGCGGGCCAGAAAACATGCGATGGCTTCGGGATCTTCCACCGTGGCTGACAAGCCGACGCGACGCAGACCGGGGCAGAGCGTCTGCAAACGCGCCAGCGCCAGCATCAGCTGATCACCGCGTTTGCTTTCGGCAAGCGCATGTATTTCATCAACGATGATGCGCTGGACGCCCCTGAACATTCGCGGCGCGTCTTCATAAGAGGTCAGCAGCGCAAGGCTTTCCGGCGTTGTCAGCAGGATATGCGGCGGGTCTGCACGCTGGCGTTTCTTTTGCGTGGCGCTGGTATCTCCGGTGCGATCCTCGATCCGGATGGGCAGGCCAATGTCTTCGACCGGTTCGCGCAGATTGCGCCCGATATCCGCCGCCAGCGCCTTGAGCGGCGAGACATAGAGCGTATGCAGGCCCGTATGCTGCCCTTCGGCCAGTTCTGCCAGTGTCGGCAGAAAACCGGCCATCGTTTTGCCACCGCCAGTTGGCGCGATCAGCAATGTTGCAGGTTCCTGCGCCCGGTCGAACATCTCTTGCTGATGTGGGTGGATCGACCAGCCTTTGGTGGAAAACCAATCCGTGATCCGGGCGGGAATCTGCGTCATAATCGCAGATTAACCGCCCGGGATCAGAAGGACAGGGGGTTAATGAACGATCTTCTCTTCCTTGACGAACATGTTCGCCCAGGCGCGGTCAATCAGGTCAGGGCTCATCTGATAGGGAATGCCTTCGAATTCACAGATCGAGATCATCTGGTCGATCAGGAAGATCGGCTGATAGTTGGCATAGATGTTCTGGATCGTCGGGTATTTGACCTTCAGCAGATGCACCAGCGCGGCCTCATCCAGCGGCATCCCGCGCTTGCGGGCCACCATGGCGAAAATTTTCAGGAAATTCTCCTGATTGGGGCCATCAATCTTGATCTTGAAGAAGATCCGGCGCAGGGCCGCCTGGTCGAAGATTTCGTTCGGGTGGAAGTTGGTCGAGAAGATGACCAGCGTATCGAAGGGGACTTCGAATTTCTCACCCGATTGCAGACCAAGGATATCCTTGCGTTCTTCCAGCGGAACGATCCAGCGGTTGATCAGGGCCTGAGGGGGTTCGGCCTGACGCCCAAGGTCGTCCACGATGAAGATGCCGCCGGTGGATTTCAGTTGCAGCGGCGCCTGATAGGTTCGCGCGGTGGGGTTGTACACAAGGTCGAGCATGCTGAGCGACAGCTCACCACCGGTGACAACGGTGGGGCGTTCGCATTGCACATAACGCGTATCGAATCGTTTGCGGCGGCGCAGGCTGTTGGGGTCGTCGGCCTCTTGCTCGATCGCAGTATGCACGATCGGATCATAGACCGTGATCACCTGACCTGCATATTCGATGGCCCACGGAACATAAACGTTATCCCCAAGCGCATCACGAATCCCGTTGGAGATTGAGGATTTACCGTTGCCCGGTGGCCCGTACATCAGAATCGACCGCCCGGCACTGACCGCCGGGCCCAGATGATCCAGCAGGCTGTCGGGCAGGACCAGATGGCCCATGGCGCCGGTCAATTGATCCCGGGTAACCTGAATATTGCGGATCGACTGGCGCTTGACCTGTTCCCGATACACATCCAGCGGCACCGGCATGGCCCCAAAATATTCCGACTGGCTCAGCGCATCCAACGCACGGGCTTTGCCTGCATCGGTCAGCTGATAGCCCATCTCGTTACCGGAATTGGCATTCAGCGTCCCGGTCGCCTCAAGCAGTTTCTGCTCGCGGGCGATATCGACGAGTTCCTGTGTTACTGATCCGGGCAGACAGACTGCCTCGGCGATCTGGCTGACCGTATCCACATTTTTACGAAAGATCGTCTTCAGTAGAATATCCCGCATCATCACCAGCGGAAGTTGCATTTCACCCAGTCCCCTGGGGGCAGGGGGGGCAATCACAGAGGAGGTCTGCATGTTCATGAGCGGGGCTCGTCCATCCAAAAATCACACCAAAGGCCCAAGCAGGGCCGCTTTTTCGAAATTTGGCGCGGATTTGTGGCAGGACAAAGGCGCAGGCAAGGCGCGCTGATGATTGTTTACGATCCGTGGATTATGCCCAATATCAGATAGATGGCGAGGCTTCCCGCCAAGGTCAGCCCCATGGGGAATTGCTTGCCGCGATCCCAGCTTTCCCAATGCGGGGCAATCTGGCGCAGCCCGCTGTATTTGGCCAGCCGATGGGCAAAAAAGGCCCCAAGCATGGTAGAGGCCAGAATGATCATGAGGATCATCAGATCGCCCAGCCATATGAAGGCTGCCGCGGCCGCACAGAATTTGGCATCGCCAGCCCCCATGACACCGGCGGCGTTCAGCACAATGCCGACGATCAATACCACGATCATGTGGAACAATTGCCAGCCATAGACGGGCAGCGTCAGGAAAATGGGGCCGATATTGCCCGGAACCCACGGGGCCTGCCACGGAGGAAGCGCGACAAGCCCGACCACAACGAATACAAGCGCCAGCGCTACAACCGCGTGGTTCTTGATCCGCATCTCACGCATGTCCGTAAAGGCAACGTAAAAGCAGATCGGCAGAACAAAGGGCAAGAACCACGCTGCTGCTGCCGCAGGTATGACCATGAATCAGGCTTCCTCAAGCGCGCGGAGCGACCGGACAGCCTCGTCATAATGCTGCGGATGGGTGGCAATGGCTTCGCGATAGAGGTTCTTGGCAAGGTTCACATCGCCCTGCTTCACTGCCGAAATCGCCATGGTATTCAATAGCAGGGCGCGCTCGGCTTGCGTCATCGGGACCACCGGAACGCTGTAATTACCTTGGGCGCTGCGTGCCAGAACGAGGTTATTCTTGGCCGTAAACAACGAGTTATCCTGACGGATCGCATCAGTGAACAGGCGCTCGGCTTCGGCATATTGCCCGCGGGTGAGCTTGGAATATCCCCAGTTGTTCATCACACCCGCCGGGCGCGTCGTCAGACCAACGGCAGTTTCATAGAAGTGATCGGCGCGTTTCCAGTCTTTTTGCGAATCTGCAACCAGCGCCTCCAACCGATACCGCTTGAAGGTTTCATAGGTCGGGGGGATCTTGTCCAGCGTTGCCCGGGCGCCGCTCCAGTTGCCGCTACGAACCTGCGCATTGGCGTATTCGACACGATCCGCGTTATTCGCGCCTTTCATGCCAAGCACACGTTTCCAGGCTGCAGCAGCTTCGGTGCTGCGTTTCGCGCGGGTCAGCGTAATCGCAAGGCCGCGCTGAAGATCGATCCGGTCGGGGTTCTTGGCGGCCGCACCACGGAAATAGGTGACCGCCTCATTCGGGTCGGCCGCGTTCAGCATCACATCGTTCAGGTTGGTCTCGTCGATGACGTTCACTTCCTGAAATGTGCGTTCGACCTTTTCCTCTTCGGTTTCTTTTGCGCAGGCGGTCACAACCAGCCCGCACACAAGCATTGTGGGAATCAAAAAGGGTTGGCGCATTTTTGCGTCCTTTACTGCTCTGCCTCTATTGCTGGATTTTGCGCAGAACAAATTGCCCGTTGCCACGCTGCTCCAGCTCAAATTCTTGTTCTTGTGGGGTATTATTAACAGGATTTTCCATTTTTGCGAGTGCTAACCGAAGATTGTCACGGATTGCGTCACTTTCGCCATTATCCAGCGCATAGGCCCGGCGAAATACCTGTGAGGCTTCGGCGTATTCACCTGTCTCGATGAGGAACACACCCAGATTGTTCCACGCCACGGGCCATTCCGGATCATCCTCAACCGCCCGGCGCAGCAGGGGCTCAGCCTGCCCGATCCGGCGCAGGCCCAGATTGGCAGTGCCCAAAGAGGTAAGCACCTCTGGCGTCATGCCTTGTTGCAAGGCGGCGCGGGTGAAGGATTCAATCGCAAGCTCAAATTCACCTGCGGCCATCAGACGATTCCCGACAGCGATTTCGTCAATGGCAGGGCCGTCGGGATCAACTCCCGGCGCAAACGGGTCATCCGGCGCGCGCGTTTCAGTGCAAGAAGCCACCATGGCGAGAACCATGGCGGCCTGAATGATTGTACGGAGGCGCAACCTTTTGAGGTTTCCAGCCTTGCCTGAATGGGTGTGAGCGTTATTGGGCTCCAAACGCCATGATACCTTTTGCCGAAGGACCAACAAGAATGACCAGCAATGGGGGAACGGTCAGCATCATTGTGGCAAGTGTCATTTTTGTTGGCAACTTGTTTGCGGCTTCTTCGGCGCGCATAACGCGTTTGTCACGCATTTCGTCGGAATAAACCCGCAGCGCGTCGGCGATTGACGTCCCGAAAGCTGCCGACTGGATCATCACTGTAACAAAGGCGCTGACATCCTGAACCCCGCAACGTGTTGCGAAATCGCGCAATACAGTGTCTTTTTCTTTACCGGCCTTCATTTCATAGGCGACGACTTCAAACTCAAGCGCGATATCGGGATATGACGCTTTCATCTCTGCCGCAACGCGAACGATCGCCTGATCCAGGGATTGCCCGGCCTCAACACAAACCAGCATCAGATCGAGCGTATCCGGGAAGCCATTGACGATGGCTTCCTTGCGCTCTTCAACGCGTCGCGTAATCCAGTATTTGGGTACGAAATACCCGACCACCCCGGGAACAAGTACGCGGATCAGCAATTGGGTCGAGTCAAACTCCTGATCGCCTGCAAAAACGGTAACCAGCGAGACACCGATCAGAATGCCAACAATGCCCAGCGCAAACTGCGCAAAGTGATAGAAGCGAACCGCATCTTTCGATTGATAACCTGCCTGACGCAGTTTCAGCTGGACGGCGCTGTATTCTTCCTGATCTTTCGGTTCGAGAAAGTTGGCAAACTTCTCAAGCTGTTCATTGCGGCTTGCCGTTCTGAGGCGCTCTTTCTTCTCTTTCTTATTGTTTTTTGGCGCAGAATTCGATTTCTGCAGCTTCTTCAAAGGATCTTCCGGCTGATTCAGCATCAGTGGAATTGTGACAAGGATCATGAACAATCCCAGTATCCCGACAACAATCAGGGGGCCGAACTCTCCCAGGTTCTGTTTCAGAAACTCATTGATTTGATTCAGAATTTCCATCGCTAAGCCTTTATACCTTGATGTTGGTCAGGATGCGCATGACGATCAGGTTCAATGTCAGCATGAAGCCAACGAAGAAACACGCGGGAATGAAATAGGGTTCATCCAGAACCGTGTCGTAGTAATTCGGATCATTGACCAGAATGAATACGAGGCAGGCCACGGGAAAGCCCGACAGGAACTTGCCAGACCATTTGGCCTCGGCAGTGATGGCGTTCACCCGGCGAAACAGACGGAAGCGGGCGCGGATCACCTTGGCTAGCCCGGCCAGAATGTCCGCAAGGTTGCCCCCTGATTGCTGCTGGATTGAGACGGCGACCGCCAGAAACCGTAAATCCTGCATGTCCAGACGCTCGGCCATATCCTTGAGCGCTTCGCCTACATCCCGACCATAGGCAGATTCGTCCGAGATGATGCCGAACTCGGTTGCAAGGGGGTCTTCAATCTCGTTCGCAACAATCTGGATCGAGGACACAAACGGGTTCCCGACGCGCAGCGACCGCACCATGAGCTCCACGGCATCGGGCAGTTGCTCTTCGATCAGTGCCATGCGTTTTTTGGCTTTGTTGTTGACCCAGGTGAAAACCGCGCCAATACCAATAGCGATTGAAAGTGCGATCCGAAGGGTTATCTCGGTCGCGGTCGCGATGCTGAGGGCCATGAAAACCAGACCCGAAACCAGCGCCATGATCATGATCAATTGTCTGGGGGTGAAGGCAATCGCCGCTTTTTGTGCTTTGTCCGCCAACAGGGAATAGAGCGGAATGCTCTGCGATTTCATATGCTGCTGCATTTCCTTGCGCAGCTGTTCCAGCACCTGTTCGCGCCCGACGCCTTTGTCGATCATGTCCAGCCTGCGATTGACACGGCTGTTCAGGCTGATCGATTTTCCGAACGCGACGAGATAGATACCTTCGACAAGGGCGAATACCCCAACGAAAATCACAACGTAGATGAGCGCCTCGACAGGCAGTTGCATATCTTTGATCTCCTACATCGTGGTTGGATCGTAGATCGAGGAGGGCAAATCGAATCCCCACAGACGGAACCGCTCAGAGTAGTGGCTGCGCACACCTGTGGCGGTGAAATGGCCAATGATCTTGTTGTCTGGTGTCAGTCCAACGCGTTGAAATTTAAATATTTCCTGCATCGAGATTACATCACCTTCCATGCCTGTGATCTCGGTGATCGATGTCATGCGGCGCGAACCGTCCTGCAAACGGCTGGCCTGTACCAGAAGGTTCACAGCAGATGAGATCTGGCTGCGGACGGCCTTGATCGGCATTTCGATTCCCGCCATCGCAATCATGTTTTCCAGACGCGAGATCCCGTCACGGGCCGAGTTGGCGTGGATCGTGGTCATTGACCCGTCGTGGCCGGTGTTCATCGCCTGCAACATGTCGATCACCTCGGCGCCACGCGTCTCGCCCACGATAATGCGGTCAGGGCGCATACGCAGGGCGTTTTTCAGACAATCACGCGGGCTGACCTCGCCTTTGCCTTCCACATTGGGCGGGCGGCTTTCCATTCGGCCGACATGGGTCTGTTGCAGCTGAAGTTCCGCCGTATCCTCAATCGTCAGGATGCGTTCGGCATCGTCGATAAAACTGGAGAGCGCGTTGAGCGTGGTTGTTTTACCGGAACCTGTACCGCCGGAAACGATGATGTTCAGACGCGTTGAGACAGCGGCCTGCAAATAGGCTGCCATTTCTTCAGTAAACGCGCCGAAATTGACCAGATCGTCAATGCCCAGCTTGTCCTTTTTAAACTTACGAATGGATACAAGCGAGCCGTCCACCGCAATCGGCGGCACCATCGCGTTGAAACGCGAGCCATCAGCCAAACGGGCGTCAACATAAGGGTTGGATTCATCGACACGGCGCCCCACTGCTGAGACGATCTTGTCGATGATCCGCATCAGGTGCTTTTCGTCTTTGAAGGTAATATCGCTGATTTCCAGCTTGCCCGACCGCTCGACAAAAATCTGTTGCGGACCGTTCACAAGGATATCGTTGACGGTATCATCCTGCAGCAAGGTCTCTAAGGGCCCAAGCCCGGTTACCTCGTCGTAAAGCTCTTTGTTCAGCTGGGTGCGGTCTTCGCGGTTCAGAACGATATTGCGCGCTTCCAGAACCTCGCTGGAAATCGCGCTGATTTCCGTCCGCAGTTCGGCTTCATCGGCCTTTTCAAGGGCCGCAAGGTTCAGATTTTCAAGCAGTTCGCGATGCAGTTCCAGCTTGATTTCGCCCAACCGCTCTTTGCGTTTGCGCTCCTTGTCGTTTCCGACGACTTCGGCGACTTTCTTCTTGATCGGCTTGCGGGCCACAGCTGTTGTGTTGGCGGTTTCAGCCGGTGCGGTGGCCGGGGCGGCAGCGGGGGGAGGGGTCTCAACCGGCTGTGCCGAAGGCTGTTTTTTATATCTTGAAAACACGGCAGCTTTCCTTCGTGTTATGCGGCTTCAGCGTCGCTGTTGCCCAGGCTATGAAGCGACTGGGCCAGTTTGGCGAATTCACGACGCAGCGGGTTTTTGGCAGCCGAATTTGCCAGCGGCAGACCATGATCACCGCTTTGCATGACCGGTTTACCACCATCCGGCAAAAGCAGGTCAATCGAGATACCAAGGCTTTCGCCCATCCGTTTAACCCGGCTTTTTCCATTGAGATCGGTGAATTTCGGTGCCTTGTTCAAAGCGAAACGCAGTTTGTTAAAAGGCAGTTCCTCGGCCTGCAAAGCCCGTTTCAGGCGCAGTGCATTCTGGGCTGAACGCATATCCAGCTCGATCAGGGCGAAGTAAACATGCGCTGCCTGCAAGACGGTTTCGGACCAGTGAACCAGCGTTTTGGGCATGTCGACGATCACATAGTCGAACTGGCTGCGTGCTATGTCGATGACGCGCTGAATATCGTCCGGCGTGATGATGTCCAGAGGCACCATATCCGAGGGTGCTGTCAGAACCTGCAGCTTGTCTTCAAACGTCTGGAGTGCCTGGCTGAAAGAGTCCTCATCCATGGAATCCGTGTCTGACAACATCTCGAAAACGGCCTCGTGACGGGGCAGGTCCAGATAGGTCGAGATGGTGCCATATTGCAGATCCAGATCGATCAGGCATACTTTGGGAGCGTCTTTGTCTGATACGGTCGCAAGTTCCCACGCCAGATTGACAGCCATTGTGGTTGCCCCGACACCTCCGGCAAGCCCCTGAACAACGAACAGCGCACCTTCTTTCGATGTGCTGCCGGCAGCGGGCGCAGCGGCCTGAGGTGCTGCAACCGGATCAGGCCGGTTCATCCGGTCAATCGCTTCCTGCAGCTCGTTTTCAGGCAGCGGGTAGGGGACAAACTCATCCGCACCCTTTCGCAGCAATCGGTGCAACGAAGCCGGAGTAACGTCTTCCGCGATCAGGACAACCTTGATGCCCTTTTCTTTGGCCCGAGTGATGATCTCACCCATCATGGTCAGGTTTTCTTCGTCATCCCCGTCCAGAGCGAGGGCCACGAATTGCAGCGAATTTGATTCGGGCTGACTGAAGAAGGCAAGCGCTTCGGCAAATCCAAGGTCACCCCAGCGTTCACCCAGAGCGGCTTCCATGTCCTCGATCAGCAGATCGAAATTCTGAACATCCCTGCTGATGGTACACGCCAGAATGGCGGTATTATCGTCTTGCGGCGTCGCGCTGGTCATTAACACAATCCTCGTCGAGAGGGCTGAGCAAACCGATTGAACGCTTGGAAGGTCAGTTCTGGTTTGCTGTCGCCCGATACGGTCAATTCTGACCGCAGGTCACCCAATTGTTCTCAACATCGCTTGGAAGTTAGGCAAGAATTGGGCGCAAAAGAACCAATTGTAGGGAAATGGGCGACAATGTCGCCCATCGCCGGTTTATTATCCGCCGTCGCCGCCAGCGTCTTCTTGCCGCTGAATGGCACTCACCGGTTCCGCGCTTGTGATGTACTCGCGATAAATCACGTCGGCATATTTGCCGTCCAGCAGACCCGGATGGCGATCAACAAATCCGGAAACGTCGGTCACTGTCCGCCGATTGCGGCGATCGCGATCCGGTGTCGCCACCAGCGGTCTGGATTTGCCAAAAGATACAACAGCTTCCAGTCGCGAGCGTGAGATGCCCTGTTGTGTCAGGAAGGCGACAGCCGCATTGGCGCGGCGTTGCCCCAGTCGCTTGTTGTAAGCGCTTGTTCCGACAGCATCAGTGTGGCCATACACGCGGAACCGCACTTCGGGAAACTGTTTGATCCAGTCTGCCTGCTGCAGCAGAATACGTTGCGCTGAGGCGTCCAGTTGGGCGCTATCGAACGCAAAGTTGATCTGCGTTGGAACCTCAGCCGCAAATCGCCGAGCCAGGATCTGGCCATACGTCAACTCTCCATTCAGTACCTGAATGTTGTTTAACGTCGCATTTCCGAACGTGCCCTGATCGAGTTCGTACCCGGCTTCGCGTGTACATCCAGCGACAGCAACCGAAAGACCCAGTGCAATAATCCACTTCTCCATTGGTTCTATCCTCTCTATCAATCCAGAACATAGCCGTAAGAGGTGCCAAAATCCTGTTTGGCGACTTCAGAGGCGGCACCGTTTCCGGCACGTTCGGTCCGCGCAACCTTACCGTTTACGAACAGATCAAACTCGCTGGGCGGCTTGACCCGATCGGTTGGCAGGGCGAGGGCCTCACCACGGGTAGGTGACACGAGATGCGCGGTGATGATGATGATCAACTCGCTCTGCTCACGCTGATACTGAGCGCTCCGGAACAGGGCACCCAATACCGGCACATCACCGAGCCACGGTACCTGGGTGTTCAGATCCGTGAAATCATCCTGAATCAAGCCTGCGATCGCAAAGCTCTCACCATCACGCAGTTCGATGGTTGTTCGGGTTTGGCGGGTGATAAAGCTGGGAACGCTGTCCCCGTTGATCGTGAAGTCAGAGCTTTGATCAATGCTCGAAACCGATGCACCCAACTCCAGATTGATCAGATTGCCATCCACAACCCGGGGAACAAACAAGAGTTGTACACCAAACTGACGATACTCAATCGCAACAACGCCATCCCCCTGCGGGACAGGGATCGGGACTTCGCCACCGGCAAGGAATTCAGCTTCCTGCCCCGACAGGGCCGAAAGATTCGGTTCCGCCAGACTGCGGACCAGACCTTTGGTTTCAAGGGCTTCAAGCAACAGGCGAACCTGTGTCGAACCCGCGCCGAAGCCAAACAGGACCGCGCCTGAATTTGTCTGAACAAACGGGATGTTATTGGCCAACGCGTTATTCAGTGCACCTTGGTTGTTCAGGGAGTTGAAACCGCCGGTCGCGTCACCGCCACCGAAGCCAAGAGAGGCTGACAGATTCTTCGCCACCGAGCGATTCATCTCTGCAAAACGCACCTTCAGCATGACCTGTTGCACACCGCCGACATTCAGCAGGTTCGATACACGTTCAGGCGCATACCGCTCGGCCAGTTCAAGCGCGCGCGCCAGTCTTGCGCTGCTGGAGACGGTGCCGGACAGGACAATCCCATCATTTGCGGTCCGCACCTCGATCTGCTCGTTCGGCAAAATCTGACGCAGGCGTTCTTTGAACTCCGTCACATCAGGCGAGACGCGCACGCGTACATTGGTAATCAGATTACCCGCACCGTCGAACATGGTCAGCGTGGTTATCCCGGGTGCTCGACCGAGCACATAGATTGTCCGGTCGGACAAGGTTGAGATATCCGCAATGCCTGCATTCGCGATGCTGATGTCAGCGAAGGGTTGTTCGCTTTCCACCACGATTGCGCGGTTAACGGGTACATCCAGCGATTCTGCCGTGCCCTTTTTTACCACGCGAAGATTTTGAGCCCAGGCGGCATCGCCGATTGGGCTCACAACTAGCGACAACCCCAGCAGGGTTGCGCTGATCCAGGAACGTATTGTCATGTGACCTGCCTCTCCGATCACCACTCGATTTTTTTGGGTCTGATGCCCTATGTGTCAAAATCCTGCGCCAAATCCGGATTTATTGCAATAATCAATGGTTTCCGGAATTTTCCTTATGTGGATTATGCGCAACAACACAAAAATAAAGACCGCACAAAATGCACGGTCTTTATCTCGTAAAGGTCTGAAATGAGGTTAGTTTGTGCAGGGGATCGGCGTTTCTACAGTCTCGCCACCCCGGCGGGTTCGAATGGTGCAAACCTTCTTTTCCACGACGACAGGCGCGGGTGCCTGTTCTTCGATTCCCAGCAAAGCGCGTTGGTCGACTTCAACCACTTCCGCCACTTTGTCATCCTGTGCGCCTACCAACGCAAGTGACATGCGACCTGTGTTCTGAGCTTGAGCCAGGGCAGCAATCTGTTGAGGTGTCGCCGCGACGGTGACGGTCCGCGCGATGGTGGTGCCAGTTACATCCAGACCCGCAGTTTGATCAACGGCAACCAGTTCGATATTTGTCAGTACAAGGCGGGTGATTTCACCACGGCCTTCACTGCGCACGGCCCCGGTCCAATAGACATCGACTGTATCACCAGGGCGCAGGAAACCGGAAACGCCAGAGGCCACGTCGACGCTGATCGCGAAGGCACGCATACCTTTGGGTAACTGCGATCTCAGACCCGCTGTTTCACCAGGAGCGGTCACCTTAACCGCCATAATCGCTTCATCTTTTTCCATCGCCCGGAGCACGAAGCGTTCATTGTCTCTGGTGTCCGGGAACAGGGCAGCGATCTCAACGAAGGTGCCTTCGGGTATCGCATTTTCTGGCCACTGAACAACTCGAATATCTTCTTGTGTCAGTTGTTCACCATATTTGAGCGAGCGATTCGAAACCAAAACATCTACGGTTGGCACCAGCCCCGCTTTCGCGTTCGCCAGCGCTTCTTCACGCAGCTTACGTTCCTGGGCGAGTTTGGCCTGATTGTCGGTGATATATTCGCGCGCCATGTAGACAGCACCACCGGCCAAGGCGACCCCGATGATAAGAACAAGTCCAAATACAGATCGCATGTGTCCCTCTTAACTTTTAGCAATGGTTGTGACACTCTGGGCCACAAACGTTTGAGATCACCATATCTTGGAATTGTGTCGAAAAAGCGGACAATCCTGAAGTGTTTGAAGAAAAGTGTAACCCAAGCACTAGCGCCGAGTTTGAGTTAAGCTTGCGCTTTTAATTTGTTATTGCAAACCTGCATCAACGTCGATTTCGGAAATTTTGTCCCGAAGACCTTCCGGTGGATCCATCAAGTGCGTAAACAAGATGCTCGAAATTCCGACCACCAATGCGGTTAGTACGACCCAATCGACAGTGACTGCACCATCTTCGTCTCTTACAAATCTGAAAAGTTTATTAGGCACTGGGCTACCCCGAATAGTCACGTTTAATTAAAAAATAAGGCCACGCTTCGATCACGAAACATGGCCCCAAACTGTATTCTGACCGAGAGGCCAACTATCCATTAAGGATTGACAGTAACGCTAGTCAGTGCGCTGCTGATGCTGCCGGCCAGGTTGCTTGTACCGGTTTGAACCTGATTGTATGCAATGGCCGCCAGAGCAACAACGGCTGCGGTCAGAACGACCCAGTCTACAGTTACGGCGCCGTCTTCGTCTTTGCGGAAGTTCTTGATGAACTTGATCATGTTACGTCCCTCCTAAAGGATCAATAAAAGTAGTTAACCTAGGCGTCTTTCAGAGCTTTCTCTCTCAGTCCGCTCCCGATCGTCTCGGTATGGATATATGTTTGCCCCTTGTGCGTGGCAGGAATTGGGCCAAACACATATTTTTTTGCTCAAAGCTTAATTTTTTCTTGGTTATTTTCATAACAATCTGAAATTGCTATAAAAAATTACACTCTTTTTCTCTTCAAGATATCCAGGGCGATGCAAAATAGCGGCAAATGAGGCGAAATTGCCCCAATTCGCTTCGTTTTTCTGGTGTTATGGGCCGTTCTGCGGTTCAAAATGCCCCAAAAGATAAAAGTCGAGGCAGGCAAATGTATTTCCGAGACGCAGTCTTATGCGCCGCTGCGGCGGTGTTGTTGTTGTTATCTGGCGCGATTCCAGCGTCTGCGACCGAGGTTGAACCGCGGGGCGTCTATAAGCGCATCAAAGCGCCCAAGCCGGGCGCGCGCCCGCGGGTGACTATACAGATCACACCCGAAGAGCACGCTGCCTCTCCATCCGCCCCCAGCACCGGCGCCGACCTTGAAGTGCCCGAGATCGTTGCCCGCACAAAAGCTCCGCCTTCCACAGCGCCAAAGATCGCGGGGGCCTCAAAACCCATCGGTGCCTATAAAGCGTTCTGGAACCGGGTTTCACCCGAGCTTGCACAGGCGAGCGCAGGGCGGCTCAGAGAGGCCATACAGGCTTTGACCGCGACCGGTGTCGCCGCACCGCGCCTGCAATCGCTTCAGGAGATTGCCGATGAGCGGGGCGTGGACATTTTGCGCTCTACCGTTGGCACCAATGTCTCACCCGCGCTTGTTCTGGCTGTGATCTCGGTGGAATCAGCCGGAAAGACCCAGGCGGTGAGTTCCGCAGGTGCCCGGGGTCTGATGCAGCTCATGCCTGCCACGGCCGAACGTTTCGGAGTTGCGGACAGTTTCAAGCCCGAACAGAATATCGAAGGCGGCGTGCGATACCTGAACTGGCTGATGGAAGAGTTCGGCGAGGATCCGATTCTCGTACTTGCAGGTTATAACGCGGGCGAGGGGGCGGTGCATAAGCATAGCGGGGTGCCGCCTTACGCCGAGACGCGCGACTATGTGCCCAAAGTGCTTGCAGCCTTTCAGGTCGCAAGCGCGCTGTGTACGACGCCACCCCAGTTCATTTCGGATGCCTGCGTCTTTCAGACCTCCAACTAAAAAAGGCCCGCATCTGGGCGGGCCTTTTCGATTCATATGTTCAGATCAACCGACGATCGTTGCCTGTGTCGCGGCGCGCATCTCGTCTTCGCTGACGCCATCGGCCAGATCAACGATCTTAAGACCGCCTTCAACAACATCCAGAACACCAAGATTGGTGATAATACGATCAACCACGCCCTGACCGGTCAGTGGCAGAGTGCATTCTTGCAGCACTTTTGAATCGCCATGCTTGTTGGTGTGATCCATCACCACGATCACGCGCCCGACGCCGGCAACCAGATCCATTGCGCCGCCCATGCCTTTGACCAGCTTGCCGGGGATCATCCAGTTGGCCAGATCGCCTTTCTCATCCACTTCCATCGCGCCCAGAATCGCTGCGGCGATCTTGCCGCCCCGGATCATGGCGAAGGATGTGGCACTGTCGAAATAGGCGGTGCGGCGCAGTTCGGTGATCGTCTGCTTGCCCGCGTTGATCAGATCGGGATCTTCTTCGCCTTCGAACGGGAAGGGGCCCATACCCAGCATTCCGTTCTCGGATTGCAGCGTGATATCCTTGTCACCCACATAGTTGGCGACCAGCGTCGGGATGCCGATGCCGAGGTTCACATACATGCCGTCTTCCAGTTCTTCAGCCGCACGGGCGGCCATCTGGTTGCGATCCCAGCCTTTGATGTCCTGAGGCATTATGCGTCCTCCTTCTTGCGGATGGTGCGCTGTTCGATGCGCTTTTCATGCTGGCCCTGAACCAGACGATGTACATAGATGCCGGGCAGGTGGATCGCATCGGGGTCCAGCGATCCTGTCGGCACGATCTCTTCCACCTCAGCTACGCAGATCTTGCCGCAGGTGGCGGCGGGTACATTGAAGTTGCGCGCGGTCTTGCGGAAGATCAGATTGCCGGTCTCGTCCGCTTTCCAGGCTTTTACGATGGCAAGATCGGCAAAGATGCCTTCTTCCATGATGTAGGTCTCACCGTTGAAGTCCTTGTGCTCTTTGCCTTCGGCAATCACAGTGCCCACGCCGGTTTTGGTGTAGAAACCGGGGATGCCCGCACCACCGGCGCGCATCCGTTCGGCCAGCGTGCCTTGCGGGTTGAATTCCAGCTCCAGCTCACCGCTGAGATACTGGCGCATGAACTCGGCGTTTTCGCCGACATAGGAACTGATCATCCGCTTGACCTGTCTGGTCTGAAGCAGGATGCCGATTCCGAAATCGTCGACGCCCGCGTTGTTGGACACGAAAGTCAGGTTCTGGACGCCAGCCTCTTTGATGGCTTCAAGCAACAATTCGGGAATGCCACACAGGCCGAATCCGCCTGCGGCAATCAACATGCCGTCCGACAACACTCCGTCGAGCGCTTCGTTGGCATTGGCATAGACTTTCTTCATGGAAAACTCCCCCAATGACATGGTGTTGGGCCGAGTTGTGCCGCCACGCCACGGGGAAGTCAATGAAACCGGGGAAGAGATGGTATTTCTACCTAACCTGCCTTTTTGGTGGTCTTCTTGGCGGCGGTTTTCTTCTTCGGAGCGGCCTTTTTCCTGGTACCCTTTTTGGCCGCGCGCTCATTAACCAGCTCAATGGCCATTTCCTGGGTCACATCCTCGGGCTTGATGTCCTTGGGAATGGTTGCGTTGACCTTTTCCCATTTCACATAGGGCCCATAGCGACCGTCCAGAACCTGCATTGCGCCACCGTCAGGGTGCTCGCCCAGTTCTTTCAACGGCTTTGCCGCCGCCCGCCGCCCGCGTCCGGGATTGGCGCGTTTTTCGGCCAGCAGTTCCACGGCGCGGTTCATCCCGATCTCGAACACGTCGTTTGGGTCTTTGAGGTTGGCATAGACCGGTTTGGCCTCATCCGCCAGCTGGTGCATCAGATAGGGACCGAAACGCCCGAAGTTCGAACTGATCATGCCGCCTTCTGGATGTTCACCGATCTGGCGGGGCAGAGACAGTAGTGTCAGCGCCTTGCCCAAATCCATGTCATCCTTGCTCCACCCGCGCGGCAGCGAGGCGCGGGGCGGCTTCTTGTTCTCGGGCGTGGGTTCGCCACGCTGGACATAAGGACCAAAACGACCGGATTTCAGCCAGATCTCATCCCCTGCATCTTCGCCCAGCAGACGTTCATCCCCTTCGGCCCCTTCACCCGCGATGGGGCGGGTATAGGTGCATTCGGGATAGTTGCCGCAGCCGACGAAACCACCGGTGCGAGAGGTCTTCAGATGCAACTGGCCCATGCCGCATTTCGGACAGATGCGCGGATCAGACCCGTCCTCGCGTGGTGGGTAGAGCTGCGGGGCAAGCGCCTCATCCAGTTTGTCCAGCACCTCGGAAATCCGCAATTCCGAAGTTTCACCAATCGCCGCCGAGAAATCGCGCCAGAACTTGCCTAGCAGGTCCTTGTAATCGCGATCACCGGCGCTGACGTCATCCAGCTGTTCTTCCAGATTGGCGGTGAACTCATATCCCACATATTGCCGGAAGAAGTTCAGCAAAAAGATCGTGACGATCCGGCCCTTCTCTTCGGGGATCAGGCGGTTCTTGTCTTTACGCACATATTCCCGGTCCTGAATCGTGGTCACGATACTGGCATAGGTTGACGGTCGCCCGATCCCCAGCTCTTCCATCCGCTTGACCAGCGTGGCCTCGGTATAGCGCGGGGGGGGCTGGGTGTGGTGCTGCAAGGCCAGAACAGCTTCGTTATCAGACAGAACGGCCTGCTTGTCGTCACCCGTGGCCTTGGCAAACTGATCCCGCAGCGAGGTTTTGGCAAAGCGCGCCGGGTCGCCTTGCATGATTTGCGGCAGGCGCTTGTCATCATCATCGACAACATCGTCGCGGCCTTCCTCATAGACGCGCATGAAGCCGTCGAACATCACCACCTGACCAGTTGCGCGCAGGCCGACCTGCCCATCATCGCTGGTAATCTCAACGGTGGTCCGCTCCAGCCTGGCGGCGGCCATCTGACAGGCGATCGTGCGTTTCCAGATCAGATCATAGAGCTTGCGCTGATCCTCATCCGTGACTTTCAGCGCCTTGGCATCGCGCGACATATCCGTGGGGCGGATGCATTCATGTGCTTCCTGCGCGTTCTTGGCCTTGTTCTTGTAAATACGCGGGCTGCCGGGCACATATTCCTTGCCATACCGGTCAGCAATGGCATCGCGCGCGGCGGCCACGGCCTCGGGGGCCATGTCGATACCATCGGTCCGCATATAGGTAATGTATCCGGCCTCGTACAATCGCTGCGCCACTTGCATCGCATGGCGCGCACCCATACCGAACTTGCGGCTGGCTTCTTGCTGCAGGGTCGAGGTCATGAAGGGGGCGCTGGGGTTACGGGCGGCGGGTTTGGCTTCGACCGAAGAGACGCTGAGTGCGCGGCTGGTGATCGCCTGCACGGCCAGTTCGGCCTGTGTTGCGTTGCCCAGATCGTGCTTGTCCAGTTTCTTGCCAGCCAAAGTGACCAGCCGCGCCTCATAGGTTTGGCCACGGGGCGTTTCAAACAGGGCGCGGACAGACCAGTATTCCACCGGCTTGAACGCCTCAATCTCCATCTCGCGCTCGACGATCAGGCGCAGGCAGACCGATTGCACACGACCGGCCGATTTCGCCCCCGGCAGTTTGCGCCACAGAACGGGCGAGAGGTTGAAACCCACCAGATAATCCAGCGCCCGGCGGGCCAGATAGGCCTCGACCAGCGGCATATCCACTTCACGCGGGTTCTGCATCGCCTCGGTCACCGCATCCTTGGTGATCGCATTGAAAGTCACGCGGCTGACCGGTGTATCCTTTTTGATCGAGCGCCGCTTGGTCAGCGCCTCCTGCAGGTGCCAACTGATCGCCTCGCCCTCGCGATCGGGGTCGGTGGCGAGGATCAGGGCATTGTCTTCCTTCAGCGCATCGGCGATTGCTTTGACATGTTTGCGGCTGTCATTGCCGACCTCCCATTTCATCGCAAATTCGTCTTCGGTATCGACCGATCCGTCCTTCGGAGGTAGATCGCGCACATGGCCATATGAGGCCAAAACAGTGTAGTCGGGGCCAAGATATTTGTTGATTGTTTTTGCTTTGGCCGGAGATTCTACAACAACTACGGGCATTTAAGGGAAAACCTCGCTCGAAAAGACTGGCGCCTTGTATGGTGGTGCAAGATGTGTGGGGCAAGGCGAAATTGTCAATGCGTTCCTTTTACCCCATAAAAATCCCTGTGATCTTTACGAGATACAGCGGCTTTGAGCATATGCGCTGAGCGAAGTAATTTGGCCAGATATTTCAGGCACTCAACGACAACAGCCCACCGGGTTGCCTGAGGATTTTGCCATCGAGTTCAAGGTCAACAAGCACCGGCCCGACCTCACCGGCAGAGGCGGAAATGTCACGGATCAATTGGTCTTCGGCAATTGGAGACGGGCCAAGACGGGTCAGAATCGCCTGATGCAGGGTATTCGGCGGGATCTTGGCCTTTGAGGTGTCTGTCGCGAAGGGCAGGGGGGGCTGCTCGACGCTTTTGGGCGATATCGGGGGCAGGGCATCAAGAATATCTTCAGCCGAGCGTACCAGCGTCGCGCCATCGCGGATCAGCATGTTGCATCCGGCGGCCCGCGCATCGAACGGATGCCCGGGAACTGCCAGAACCTCTCGCCCCTGATCCAGCGCGTCCCGGGCTGTGATCAGGCTGCCGGATTTTGCGGCGGCTTCGACGACAACCACAGCCTGCGCAAGGCCCGAGATGATGCGGTTGCGGCGCGGGAAGTGTCGCGCCTGTGGTGTGGTCCCCATGGGTTGCTCAGACAGCCGCAGGCCGGATTTGGCAATGTCGCGTGCCAGATCAGTATTTTCGGCCGGGTATATCACATCAACCCCACCGGCCATAACAGCGATGGTACCTGTTGCGAGTGCTGCAAGATGAGCTGATGTATCAATACCCCGAGCAAGCCCTGAGGCAATGATATAATCCTCTTTGGCCAGATCTGTCGCCAAGGCCCGGGTCATACGTGCACCCAGCGAGGAACAATTCCGCGCGCCGACCATTGCAATAGTCGGCCGCCGAAGAAGGGCGGGGTTCCCTATTGCCCACAGCATCGGAGGGGCGTCCGAAATATCGCGCAGGGCGTTGGGATAATCAGCGGCCCCAAGGCACAAAAGCCGCGCATTGGCGGCTTTTGCAGCCCTGAGTTCCGCCTCAATCACGCCGGGGGGGCATATTTTGTACCCGTCTATCCCGGCAGCGCGTGCCATTTCGGGCAGCGCAGCCAGCGCGTTCTGCGCTGAGCCATGTTCGCGCAGCAACCGACGAAATGTCGCCGGGCCAACCTTGCGCGAGCGCAACAGACGGAGCCACGAAAACCGGTCCTCTTCCGTGGTGGGTGGGAGTGGGGGGTGATAGGAAGAAAGCTGCTCTTCGGTCATCCGATGCTCCGCCTGATTGCAGAACTGGTTTACGGGATTCGGAGTTAACAGCTTGTGAATCGAGAAAAATTAGATCTGATTTATCTGAAATTCTTTTTTGGAGTACGACTTATGCTATTGAAAAGTGACAAGAAAATTCGACGAATTTTCTTGTCACCAGTGGTTGTCAGCGTTTTGGGTTCAGCAACCGGGTGTGGTGTTAACCGCGCATTTCCAACTCTTTCATCATGGGCGGCTCAGGCGGCCGAACCGCCCACTGTCAGGCCATCCATCAGAACTGTTGGCTGGCCGACACCCACCGGCACCCATTGCCCATCCTTGCCGCAGGTGCCCATACCGGGATCCAAGGCCATGTCGTTGCCCAGACCGCGAATACGTTTCAGCGCCGAAGGCCCGTCACCGATCAGGGTCGCTCCCTTGACCGGAGCACCGATCTTGCCGTTTTCGACCCGATAGGCTTCGGTGCAGGAAAAAACGAACTTGCCGTTGGTGATGTCGACCTGTCCGCCGCCGAAACCAACTGCCCAGATGCCGTCCTTGATGTCGGCAACCAGCGCGGCAGGGTCCGCGTCACCACCCAGCATGATCGTATTGGTCATGCGCGGCATCGGCTTATGCGCATAGCTCTGTCGCCGCCCGTTCCCGGTGGGCGACACCCCCATCAGACGGGCATTTTGCCGATCCTGCATATAGCCGGTGAGGATACCATCCTCAATCAATACGGTACGTGAACTGGGTGTGCCTTCATCATCCACGGTGATCGATCCGCGCCGGTCAGCGATTGTGCCATCGTCTATAACGGTGACCCCTTTTGAGGCGATCTGCTGCCCCATCAGCCCGGCAAAGGCCGAGCTGCCTTTGCGGTTGAAGTCGCCTTCCAGCCCATGACCGATGGCCTCGTGCAGCAGGATGCCGGGCCAGCCGGGGCCGAGTGCAACCTCCATCACGCCGGCGGGCGCAGGGATTGCGTCCAGATTGACCATGGCGATCCGCAAAGCCTCGCGCGCCTTGTCCTGCCAGTCAGCCGGATCAAGCAGGCCGTCCAGACCGACACGCCCGCCGCCTCCGGCCGAGCCACTTTCGCGGCGTCCATCCTGTTCGACGATGACCGAGACATTCAGCCGCGTCATCGGGCGCACGTCGCGCACGAGCACGCCATCGGGGCGCAGAATCTCGACCTCTTGCGTGGCGGCGGCGATTGTGGCGCTGACCTGAACGACCCTGGGGTCCAGATCGCGGGCAAAGGCGTCAATCTCTCGCAAGGTTTCGATTTTGACCGGAAAGCTGGCGGATTCGATTGGATCTTCGTCCGTGTACAGCCGGATATTGGTGGCGCGCGGAGCCTCTGCCAGCGTGCCGCCACCATCTCCGATCGCCAGCCGCGCGGTTTCGGCGGCCCGTTTCAACGAGGGAATCGAAACATCGGTTGAATGGGCATACCCGGCCACTTCACCTTGCACCGCCCGCAGGCCGAACCCTTCCGAGGCATCATAGGACGCGGTGCGCAGGCGCCCGTCATCAAATACCAGAGATTCGGATTTCCGCCGCTCGACGAACAGCTCACCATCCTCGGCCCCGTCCGTTGCAGAACGCAATACAGCAAGCGCTTCATCCTTCGGAAGCGCGCTTTCAAAGGGGCGAAACGGGGTCTGAGTCATGGGTTGCGACCTTTCGGGTTTGATCCAGATCAAAAATAGCGTCTGTTTGACGCAAGCATTTTGCTTTATCTACCCGACGGAATATGGTTTTTAACGCGGCCAAAGACAACGGGAGAGGTGTGACCGATTCACATCTTTTCGCGAGAGACGCAAAGATCAAACGATCAGGACAGAACATGAAGAATGCTTTGATGCTTTCGGGGCTTGCAACGGCCCTCTCCAGCCTTCCCGCCATGGCTCAGGAGCTTGAGATTATTGGCAAGCCGGTTGACGGCGGCATTGGGTTTCAGCCTGCGACGACAAGCTTGGCAGAAGGTATCCAATCGCTGGACAACATGATTCTGGTGATCATCACCGTGATCTGCTTGTTCGTTGCCGGGCTGCTGGTCTATTGTATCGTGCGCTATAACTCGCGGGTAAATCCGACGCCCGCGCGGTTCTCGCACTACACCCCGGTCGAGATTGCCTGGACCCTTGGGCCGATCCTGATCCTGGTCTTTATCGGTGCCTTCTCGCTGCCGGTTCTGTTCAAGCAGCAGGAAATCCCCGAAGGCGATATCACCATCAAGGTCGTGGGCAACCAGTGGTACTGGACCTATGAATATGTCGATCACGATTTTGCTTTCGACAGCTACCTGCTGGGTCACCCGGCGACTTTGGACGAAGGCGCGCGCCCGGCAGATGCAGACGTAACACCCTTTGTTCTGGATGATGCGATGCGGGCCAAGCTGGCTGATGCAGGCTACAGCGATGACGAATGGCTGCTGGCCACCGATACCGCCGTGGTCGTGCCGGTTGGCAAGATCATCGTGATGCAGGTCACCGCATCTGACGTGATCCACTCCTGGACCATCCCCTCTTTCGGCGTAAAGCAGGATGGTGTGCCGGGCCGACTGGCCGAGCTGTGGTTCGAAGCCGAACAAGAAGGTATCTATTTTGGCCAGTGCTCAGAGCTGTGCGGCAAAGACCATGCCTATATGCCGATCACCGTCAAAGTGGTGAGCGAAGAAGCCTATGAAGAATGGCTGAAAGGCGCCGTGGAAGAGTATGCAGGTCAGCCTGCCTCCTATCAGGTGGCCGCAAACTAAGCCCCCGGTGGCTTAGATAAACACATGCAGGCTGCGCGGCATTCGCGCAGTTTTTGCCCAGAAGGACCGGACATGAGCGACGCAAGCTTCGATGCCAGCACCGTCACCGCGCAGCCCCGCGCGGACGAGGCCAGCTTTGGCGATTATTTCGCCCTGCTGAAGCCGCGCGTGATGTCTCTGGTCGTGTTCACAGCACTCGTCGGCCTGATCGCAGCCCCGGTTCCCGTACATCCGTTTGTAGGCTTCTGCGCCATCCTGTTCATCGCAATCGGCGGTGGAGCTTCTGGTGCGCTGAACATGTGGTGGGATGCGGATATCGACCGGGTGATGAAGCGCACCAAGGGCCGCCCGATCCCGTCCGGCAAGGTAGAAGCGGGCGAGGCGCTGGCGCTGGGCCTCGCGCTGTCGGGTCTGTCGGTCATCATGCTGGGGCTGGCGACCAACTGGTTTGCGGGCGCGTTTCTGGCGTTCACGATTTTCTTCTATGTCGTTGTCTATACGATGTGGCTTAAGCGCTCGACACCGCAGAACATCGTTATCGGGGGCGCTGCGGGTGCCTTCCCGCCGGTGATCGGCTGGGTCGCGGCCACCGGCTCGATGACGCTGGAGCCGTGGCTGATGTTCGCCCTGACCTTCATGTGGACGCCGCCGCATTTCTGGGCGCTGGCCTTGTTCATGCGCTCGGATTACGACGATGCCGGTGTTCCGATGCTGACCGTCACCCACGGACGGCGCACGACGCGTTGGCATATTCTGGTCTATACCGCCCTGCTGGCCCTGCTGGCTGTAGGGACCGCCTTCTCGGATATCGGTGGACCCATCTACCTGGTGGTTGCACTGGTCCTGAATGCCCTGTTCCTGCGTGGGGCCTGGGTGATTTCCCGGCGGACGGAAGACGATGCCGAGATGGATAATTTCAAGGTCGAGCGCAGCTTCTTCAAGCTGTCGCTGCTGTATCTCTTCCTGCATTTTGGCGCGATTCTGGCCGAGGCGCTGCTGAAGCCTTACGGGTTGGGGGGCTGGTCATGAGTCTGCGCAAAAGCCACGAACTGCATCAGCGCCGGTTCAGTCGCAATCTGGGGGTTGGCCTGACGCTGGCCGCGTTTATCGTGATCATCTTTGGCCTGACCATCGTCAAGGTCACCGGCACCGATTTCAACATGGCAATACAAGAGGGGCAGAATTGATGGCGCTTACGGGTCCTCAGAAAACCGTTGCGCAAACGGTCGGCGTGGTTGTCCTGATGGGCAGCCTGGCCTGGGCTGCCGTACCGTTTTATGACTGGTTCTGCCGGGTTACCGGTTTTGGCGGCACCACCGGCGTGGCCGAACAGGCCCCCGACGAGGTTCTGGATCGGGTTGTGACCGTGCGGTTTGATGCCTCCAAGGCCAAGGACATGCCGTGGGAGTTCAAGCCGGTCGAGCGCGAGATGAAAATGCGCATCGGTGAGACCGGGCTGGCCTTTTACGAGGCCTATAATCCGACAGACAAGCCAATTGCCGGGCAAGCATCCTATAACGTGACGCCCTATTCGGCCGGTGGCTATTTCGAAAAGATCGCCTGTTTCTGCTTTGAGGAGCAGGTGCTGCAACCGGGAGAGCGGGTAGAGATGCCGGTAACTTTCTTCGTCGACCCGGAAATCGTCGAAGACCCCGAAGCGCAATATGTTCATACGATCACTCTGTCGTATACATTTTACGAAATTGACCTGCCCGAGGGCTATGCCGCCCTTGACGTGCAGGCCGAGACACACAAGAACTAACGCCTGTAGGTGAGGGACGCTGATGGCACACGCTAAAAACCACGATTATCATATTCTGGCCCCATCGGTCTGGCCACTGATCGGAGCCGTGGGCGGCTTTGTGATGCTGTTCGGCGCTGTTTTGTGGATGCATGGCGTGACGTCATGGATGTTCTGGGCCGGTCTTGCCGCTGTTCTTTACACCATGTTCGCCTGGTGGTCCGAAGTTGTTGTGGAAAGCCGTCAGGGCGATCACACACCGGTTGTACGCATTGGCCTGCGCTATGGTTTCATCCTGTTCGTGATGTCCGAGGTGATGTTCTTCTTTGCCTGGTTCTGGTCGTTCTTCAAACATCGCATGTACCCGATGTACGATTATGCCGGTACTGAATACATCCAGCCGGATATCCACGCGGTTGACCCGTTCCACCTGCCACTGATCAACACTCTGGTCCTGCTGCTGTCGGGCTGTGCCATCACCTGGGCGCACCATGCGCTGGTGCATGACAATGACCGCAAGGCGCTGATCAACGGTCTGGCAATCGGTATTGTTCTGGGTATCGCATTCACCTTCCTGCAGGGCTTTGAGTATTACGAACTGCTGGCCCATGAAGGCTGGAAATTCGGCGATGATCAGTTCTATTCGAACTTCTTCATGGCCACCGGTTTCCACGGCTTCCACGTTATTATCGGTACAATCTTCCTGACGGTTTGTCTGATCCGGGCGCTGAAGGGTGATTTCACGCCTGAAAAGCATGTGGGTTTTGAGGCCGCGGCGTGGTATTGGCACTTCGTTGACGTGGTCTGGCTGTTCCTGTTCTTCGCTGTCTACATCTGGGGTCAGGCCCCGCTGATGTAACGCGGTCAGGTGATCCAATTGCAAAAGCCGCCCTTGGGGGCGGCTTTTTCTCTATTCGGGCGCAAGATTGCGCCCCGTACAATTGCGAGGTTGCATTTCGGTGCGGCCCCCCCTTAACAAGACGCCGGTTTCTGCAATTAGGTTTGACCTCTCCATGCGCCGCATCCTGTTCCTGCTGATCTTTGGCCTCGCCGGTCTGGGCGTGCTGCTGTCTCTGGGCATCTGGCAAGTGCAGCGGCTGGGGTGGAAACAAGGCATCTTGGCCGAGATCGAAAGCCGGATTTCAGCCGATCCGATTGCGCTGCCGTTTCAGGTCTCCGAAGGTGCAGACAAATATCTGCCGGTTACGATTTCGGGTGAGATGGTGCCCGGGGAAATCCACGTTCTGGTATCCGTCAAGCAAGTGGGGGCGGGGTATCGGATCATTCAGGCATTTGACACCGACGGTCGCACCATTCTGGTAGATCGGGGTTTTGTCCCGACAACCGCAAAGCAGGCAGAGCGCCTGACCGGCCCGATGGAGATCACCGGTAATCTGCATTGGCCGGATGAGATTGACAGCTACACCCCCGAACCCGACAAGGACGCCAATATCTGGTTTGCCCGGGATGTGCCTAATCTGGCTGCTGAATTGGGGGCAGAGCCGGTTTTGTTGATCGCGCGGTCTGATACCGATCCAAACGTGACGCCTCTGCCCGTCGACACGGCTGGTATCCCCAACGATCACCTGCAATATGCAATCACATGGTTTGGTCTGGCTCTGGTCTGGGCGGCGATGACCGGTTATTTCCTGTGGCGCAACCGCGCCAATTCTGAGAGTGACGAGCGATGAAATACATCTCGACCCGCGGGCAGGCGCCCGAACTGACGTTTGAAGAGGCGATGCTGACCGGGCTGGCCCGCGATGGTGGCCTGTACCTGCCCGCCGAGATTCCGGTGATGAGCCAGGATGAGATCGCCGCATTGGCCGGGCTATCCTATGAAGAAATCGCCTTTCGCGTCATGTGGCCTTATGTCAGCGGTTCGTTTGCCGAAGATGAGTTCAAGGCGATCATCGCCCGCGCCTATGAAGGGTTCGGTCACGACGCCCGCGCGCCGCTGAAGCAACTGAACGAGAACCACTTCCTGCTGGAGCTGTTCCACGGGCCGACACTGGCCTTCAAGGACTTTGCCATGCAACTGATCGGCCAGTTGTTTCAGGTGGCCCTGAAACGGCGCAATGACCGCGTGACCATCGTGGGGGCAACCAGTGGTGATACCGGTTCCGCGGCGATCGAGGCCTTTCGGGGGTTGGACGCCGTGGACGTGTTCATCCTGTTCCCGCATGGCCGCGTATCCGAGGTGCAGCGCCGTCAAATGACGACCCCTGCGGACAACAATGTGCACGCCTTGGCGGTCGATGGTGATTTCGACGATTGTCAGGCCGCGCTGAAGGATATGTTCAACGATTTCGACTTTCGCGATGGGGTGAAGCTGGCGGGCGTGAACTCGATCAACTTCGCGCGGGTTCTGGCGCAGATCGTGTATTATTTCTCGGCCGCCGTCAGCCTTGGTGCGCCGCAGCGCAAGGTCAGCTTCACCGTGCCCACCGGCAATTTTGGCGACATCTTCGCAGGTTTCCTTGCCAAGCGCATGGGGCTGCCGATTGATCGCCTGGTCGTGGCCACCAACCAGAACGATATTCTGCATCGGTGTTTGTCGGGTGAGGGGTATTTCAAGGGAGACACCATCCCCTCGATCAGCCCGTCGATGGATATTCAGGTCAGTTCCAACTTTGAACGCGCGCTGTATTATGCTTATGGCGAGGATGGCAGCGCCGTGGCGCAATTGATGGATGAGCTGAAGAATGGCGGTTTCAACGTCAGCCAGGGCGCGATGGAGGCGCTGCGCGAAAACTTCGACTCGGGCCGCGTCTCTGAGGACGAAACGCTGGAGACGATCAAACAGACACTGGCCCACAGCGCCGAACTGGTCTGCCCGCACACCGCCGTTGGCATCAAGATCGGTGAAGAACATCGCACGACGGACGTGCCGATGATCACTCTGGCCACCGCGCATCCGGCGAAATTCCCGGCTGCGGTCGAGAAGGCGAGCGGCGAACATCCGCCTCTTCCATCCCGCATGGCTGATCTGTATGAACGTCCGGAACGGGTGACGCGGATTGCCAATGATCTGGGTGCCCTTGAGGATCATATCAGAAGGCACATCGCTGAGTGACTGTAAGACAAGACCAGCTGAAGAACGGATTTCGGATCGTCAGTGAACATATGCCGGGGCTGCAATCTGCGGCCATCGGCATCTGGGTAACCGCCGGTGGGCGGCATGAGCGGATCGAGCAGAACGGCATCGCGCATTTCCTTGAACACATGGCGTTCAAGGGAACCGAGCGTCGATCGGCG
Source organism: Rhodobacteraceae bacterium KLH11 (assembly GCA_000158135.1). Classification (GTDB taxonomy): domain Bacteria; phylum Pseudomonadota; class Alphaproteobacteria; order Rhodobacterales; family Rhodobacteraceae; genus Ruegeria. Next base: position 313,223 of record DS999531.1, on the reverse strand, counting down.
CTGCAGATCGCCGAGGCGATCGAGGATGTAGGCGGCTATATCAACGCCTATACCTCGCGCGAGGTGACGGCCTATTACGCGCGCGTTCTGAAAGACGATGTGGCGCTGGCGATGGATGTGATCGGTGATATCGTTTTGAACCCGGTCTTTGACCCGCGCGAGATCGAGGTCGAGCGCGGCGTGATCCTGCAGGAGATCGGTCAGGCCTATGACACGCCCGACGATGTGATCTTTGATTGGCTGCAAGAGCAGAGCTATCACAACCAGCCTCTGGGCCGCACCATTCTTGGCCCGTCCGAGCGGGTCAGCGCGTTTTCGCGCGAGGATCTGTCGGGCTTTGTGGCCGAGCATTACGGGCCAGAGCAGATGATCCTCTCGGCGGCAGGTGCCGTTGACCACGATGCGCTGATGAAAATGGCCGAAGACATGTTTGGCCATCTGCAGCCGCGCAAGGGCCTGATCCCCGAGACCGCGCGGTTCACTGGCGGTGAGGCGCGGCAGGAGAAAGAGCTGGAGCAGGCCCATTTTGCACTGGCGCTGGAAAGCCCGGGCTATCGGGATGATGCGATCTATACCGCTCAGATTTATTCTACGGCCTTGGGCGGCGGCATGTCCTCGCGCCTGTTTCAGGAAGTGCGCGAGACGCGGGGTCTTTGCTATACGATCTTTGCTCAGACCGGCGCTTATGCGGATACCGGCACAACCACGATCTATGCCGGAACCTCTGCCGATCAGGTTGCAGAGCTGGCCGCCATCACCATTGACGAGATGAAACGCGCGGCAGAAGACATGAGCGTCGAAGAGGTTGCGCGGGCGCGGGCACAGATGAAGGCCGGGATGCTGATGGGGCTGGAAAGCCCCTCGAACCGGGCCGAGCGGCTGGCGCGGCTGGTGCAGATCTGGGGCCGGGTACCGTCGCTTGAGGATACAGTTGCCAAGATTGATGCCGTCGGTATCGGGGATGTGCGGGACTTTGCAGAACAGATGGCGGTGCAGGCTCCGGCGGCACTGGCCCTTTATGGCCCGGTCTCGGGCGCACCATCATTGGCGCAACTGCAGGAGAGGCGCGCCGCGTGATGCTTCTGGGCCGACGCAAGCTGAAACTCGAAACCGAGCGGCTGAGCCTGCGCCCGCCCGTGCATTCGGATTTCAGCGACTGGACGGCGCTGCGGCGTGCGTCAAAAGACTATCTGGTTCCGTGGGAACCGATATGGGCCAAGGATCACCTGAGCCGTAAATCTTTTACCAATCGCGTCTACTGGGCGCAGCGGTCTGTGGCCAGCGGCACGGCGATTCCGTTGTTCTTGTTCCGTCGGTCGGACGAAGTTCTGGTTGGTGCGATCACGCTGGACAATGTGCGCCGGGGGCCCGCGCAGGCGGGAACACTGGGATATTGGACCGGACAGGCCTATGCCCGGCAGGGATACATGCGCGAAGCGATCGGGGCGGTGGTTCATCATGCATTCACCCGCTTGGATCTGAGCCGGATCGAGGCCGCGTGCCTGCCCGAAAACAAGGCCTCGCGCGGGTTGCTGGAAAGCTCGGGGTTCAAATACGAGGGCGTGGCGCAGTCGTATCTGCAGATCAACGGGCGCTGGCGGACGCATGTGCTTTATGCCTCATTGCGATCGGATCGGCGGGGCAAGACCGACGCGGGGTAGGGGGCTCTGCCCCCGCCGCGGCAAGCCGCGACTCCCCCGGGATATTTTTGGCCAGATGAACAAGGGGCATGACTTGGGGGCGTGATGCGTTACTATTCAGTCATGCGGTGGGTCATTCTTGGGCTGATAATGATTGCGGGTGGTGCGGCGGCGCAGGAGCGGCGGCCCAGCCATTGTATCGCTATTGCGGATGCGGCACCCGGGATTGAATATCTGCACAAGGCGGCCTGGCAGGATGCCGTGCCGGCGTTTTCGGTGCGGATCAGCTATGTTGCCCATGCTTCGTTTCTGATCCAGACGCAGGGTGGGTTGACTGCGGTGACCGATTTCACCGGCTTTATTGGCGGTGCCGATCTGATCCCTGACGTGGTGACCATGAACCATGCGCATGAGACTCATTGGACAGCTCATCCCGATCCGGCGATTCCCCATGTTTTGCCGGGCTGGGGAGAGTTCGGGCAGGGCATCGATCATCATCTTGATCTGGGCGAGATGCTGGTGCGCAATGTGTCGACCGATATCCGCTCGGTCTATGGCGGGGTTGAGGAGCGTGGAAACTCGATCTTTGTGTTCGAGATTGAGGGGCTGTGCATCGGTCATCTGGGGCATCTGCACCATATCCCGTCAGATGCGCAGTTCGCGGCGCTGGGTCGGTTGGATGTGGTGATGGCGGCTGTGGATGGCGGGACAACCATGCCCTTGCCCGAGATGATCGAGGTTCTTGGGCGCCTGAAGAGCTCGATCATCATTCCGATGCACTGGTTTTCGGATTTCTCGCTGGACCGGTTTCTGGTGGATATCCGGGATGAGTTCCCGGTGGAACGCGACGGGGTATCCGAGCTTGTCGTCTCATTGCGGACGCTGCCTGACCGGCCCACGGTTGTGGTGTTGGAGCCGCGATATCTGATTGAGCAGGAATAGGGCTTGTCGCTGCCTGTGCCCTTTGGCAGGGAGGAGCCATGAGATTGAATCCCGCCGATGAACGCTTTGCCGAGACGATACGCGCCGAGTTGGGCCACGATGTGCTGCGGCCCGTCACTGAGCGTTATCTGGAAGAACCGCGCCAGCGTTTTGTCGGCCAAGCCGGTTTGCTGGCGCTGCCGCGTAATGTCGGCGAGGTGTCGGCCCTGATACGGCTGGCCGGGGATGCGGCAGTGCCGGTGGTGCCTTATGGGGGCGGAACGGGTCTGGTTGGGGGGCAGGTTTTGCCGCATGGGCCCGCCCCGCTGATCATATCGCTGGAACGGATGGCGGCGATCCGGGCGGTCTATCCGACCGAGAATATTCTGCTGGCGGAAGCCGGGGCTATTCTGGCGGATGTGCAAATGGCTGCCGAGGGCGCTGATCGCCTGTTCCCATTGTCACTGGCGGCGCAGGGGTCCTGCCGGATCGGGGGCAATCTGGCCACCAATGCTGGCGGTGTAAATGTGCTGCGCTATGGCAATGCCCGCGATCTGTGTCTGGGGCTTGAGGTGGTGCTGCCCAATGGTGATATCTGGCATGGGTTGAGCCGCTTGCGCAAAGACAACACCGGCTATGATCTGCGTAACCTGTTGATCGGGTCCGAGGGGACGTTGGGCATCATCACGGCGGCGGCGCTGAAGCTGTTTCCAAGGCCCCAGGGGGTGGGGACGGCGATGTTTCAGGTCGCCTCGCCTGAGGCGGCGATCGATCTGCTGTCGGTGTCGCGGGATCAGGTGGGAGAAGCAGTCAGTACATTCGAACTGATTCACCAGCAGGGTTTGCAGTTTCTGCGCGAGGTTCTGCCCGACATCCGGCAACCCTTTCCAACGCCTCCGCAATGGAGTGTTCTGATCGAGTTGGGCCTGTCCGCAGGGCAAAACCCGTCAGAAATGCTGGAGGCGATCTATGTCGCCGCAGAAGAACGCGGCCTCGTCAGTGACGCGGTCATCGCGCAGAGCGAGGCGCAGAGGGCCGAACTCTGGGCAGTTCGTGAGCAAATCCCCGAAGCCAACCGGTTGATCGGTTCAGTGTCGAGCCATGATATCTCGATCCCGATCTCGCGCATCCCCGAGTTCATTCGGCGGGGTGCCGAAGTTGTGGCCGGGCTGGGCCCGTTCCGGGTGAATTGTTTTGGCCATCTGGGCGACGGCAATTTGCACTACAACGCGTTCCCGCCCCCGGGGCACAAGAAGGCCGAGTTTGCGGCGCAAAGCGGCGCAGTGAAACGTGCGGTACACGATCTTGTGCACGCGTTCGGTGGCTCGGTCAGTGCCGAGCATGGCGTGGGGCGTATCAAGACGGAAGATTTGCAGCGTTACGGTGATCCTGCCCGATTGCAGGCCATGCGCGCGATCAAAACGGCACTGGATCCAAAAGGGATCATGAACCCCGGGGTCATATTGCCGTAAAAAGCGCAACCCGGCGGGGGACCGGATCGCGCAACCGGGTCATGAGGACGGCAGAATGACCTTGTCGATCACATGGATCACACCATTTTCAGCCTCGATATCGGCTTGAACAACGTTGGCGTCGTTCACCATCACGCCATTGTCCAGATCAATGGTGATCTCACCGCCCTGCACGGTGGCGGCGGTCATGTCGTCAGACAGGTCACCTGACATCACTTTGCCCGGCACCACGTGATAGGTCAGGATCGCGACCAGCTGATCCTTGTTTTCGGGCTTCAGCAGGTTTTCCACCGTGCCTTCGGGCAGGGCCGCAAAAGCCTCGTCGGTTGGGGCGAAAACGGTAAACGGGCCTTCGCCCTTCAGGGTATCGACCAGCTCAGCGGCCTGTACAGCAGCGACAAGGGTCTCAAAGTTGCCCGCGCCCACGGCGGTATCAACGATATCCTTGGCGTGCCCTCCGGCGAAGGCAGAGGTGGTCAACAGAATACTTGCAACTCCGGCAACAGCAAATTTGCGAAACATGGTGTCATTTCCCTTGTTGAAAATGCCTGAAGCGGCATCAACAGGGGTACGGAGGGTCATCGCAAGAAGATCACCTTTTGTGTGATGCGGCTGCCATTGAAAATCAAAACATACGGGCTAAGCCCGCGTGTTTCAGAATTTCCAATCACGTTTATGTGATAATTGTGAGTGTCAGAGGCCCTCAAACTCACACAGAATATGCACGTCCATGCCCATTTCTTCCAGCGCTTTGCGCCCGCCCAATTCGGGCAGATCGATGATGAACGCGCACGAAATGATCTCACCGCCCAGACGTTCAATCAGTTTGATGCCCGCCGCAGCGGTGCCGCCGGTGGCCAGCAGATCATCCACGACCAGAATTTTCTCACCCGGCTGAATGGCATCATCGTGGATTTCGACGATGGCCTCGCCGTATTCCAGCTTATAATCCTGACTGATCGTCGTTCCCGGCAGTTTGCCCTTTTTGCGGATCGGAACAAAGCCGACGCTCAGCTGATGCGCGATGGCGCCCCCCAGAATGAAGCCGCGCGCCTCAAGGCCCACCACCTTGTCGATACGCTCACCCGCGTAAGGGTGCAGCATCTGGTCGATCGCCATGCGAAACCCGCGTGGATCGGCGAACAGGGTGGTGACATCGCGGAACATGATCCCCTCATGCGGGAAATCGACGATGGTCCGAATGTAGTCCTTGACCATTTTGTTTCTCGGCATGGGTCACCCCTGTTGGTATCAAACACGTCGGTGTTTGGCCCATCAGGGTCGGTCATGCAAGGGGAGTTTGGCGGCTGCGTCTACTTGCGGCGGCGCATTGCGTTGGGCAGCCCGGAATAGCGATACAGAGCTTTCGGCAGCCATGACAGGTGCGGTTGCTGCCAGTTTTGTTGATCTCGCAAAAGAAATGCATGTGCGGCGTGAAGGTTCATTGCCAAAATCTCACTTTTGTTGTTTTGTGCCCGATATCTACATATTCTGTGCATTGTATATACAATGTATCGCGAATTGATTCAAGGGCGGGCGAGGTCAGAATGCATGGCTAAGAAAGACAGCAAGAAATCCACAAAGAAAAACAGTCAGTTGGTGCTGCGTCTCGACAAGGATGAACGAGACGCTTTTGTGGAGTTGTGCAAAGAACTCGATACCTCTGCCGCGCGTGAAATCCGCCGGTTTATCCGGGGCTTCATGAAAGAAAACACCGAAGACTGACCTCAGGCCGGGCGGCGCAGAATCGCCGTGGCGATGCCCATTCCGATCAGGGTGAGGCCCCCGAACCGGGTGATGGAAGTGATGACGTTCGGGCGTCCGATCATCCGGCGCAGCTTGTCCGCCAGCAGCGCATAGGCGAGCGCGTTCAACCCCGCGAGGCCAACGAACGTGGCAATCAGGATGGCGAATTGCGGGCCCAGCGGGTCTGCCGGGCGCAGGAATTGCGGCACGAAGGCGATGAAAAAGGCGATGGATTTCGGGTTCAGTGCCGTGACGGCTGCAGCATGGCCAAAGACGCTGCGGGCGGTCACATCGCGCCCGGTTTCCACCGTCTGCAACCCGCCCGAGGGCGCACTGCGCAGCAGTTTGATCCCCAGCCAAACCAGATAGGCTGCACCAACCCATTTCAGCACAGAAAACAGCGTGGCCGAGGCCAGCACCAGCGCCCCCAGCCCCAACAGTGAGGCCGTCATCGCCACCAGATCGCCCAGGGCCACACCGGTGGCCGAGGCGACGGCGACGCTGCGCCCTTTTGACAAGGCGTAGCTGAGCACCAGCAGCACAGTGGGGCCGGGGATCAGCAGCAGGGCGGTGGATGCGGCCACAAAGGCCAGCCAGAGTTCAAGCGACATGGGTCATCCCGTCAGTGCGTTTGCCACAGCAAGCCCGCGCGGGGCGCCAAGGTCAACCCTTTGCGCTTTCGGTCACGCGCCGCATCAGGGCCTCCAATGGTCCGCGCCTGAACTTTCGGAACCAGAGAAACGCAAACAGCGAGGACAGCGCGCAGAACAACGCTGCGTATAAGGCAATCTGGGGTGCGGTCAGCGATCCATCCAGCAACCCAAGCTCTTCGAGCACACCCATCCCGATCAGGATATGCGCCATATAAAGCGTCAGGCTCTGCCGTCCCGGCGCGGTCAGAAACGGGGCGATGCGTCTGCGTTCGATCCGTGGCCAGAGTTTCAGCAGCACTCCGATCGCCACACAGGCCGTCCCTGCACCCGCCAGAATATAGAATGGTCCGGGCGGTATGGAGTCCGTACCGAGATAGGCAATCAGATCCGGGTCCGATACGACCATCTGCGGAAATAGCGCCAGCACAGCCGCGCCAAAACCCCACATGATCAGCCGGTGCTGAATGCATAACGTATCAAGCTCTGACCGCCCAATTGCCATGCCGATCAGCAGGAATGCGGCCCAGGGCAGCACCGGGTGCCAGCCGTTGAACAGCGCGTTGCGCAGAAATCCGGGCAGGGCCCACAGATCGGTATAGGTCAATGTGTTCCAATCCCATCCCTGCCCGTAATCGAAGGCCAGATTGGCCAGCACAGCCAGCACGACGATACCCAGCGCGCCAAGCCAAAGACCCGGTTGAGAGCTGGGCAGGACCGCGGCACCCACCACGAAGTACAGCGCGTAGAGATGCAGGATATCGGCGTCAAACACTGTCATGTTGATCAGGCCGATCACAAACAGAAACGCAGCGCGCCGCAACAGCAAGCCGGCCGAGATACGCGATAGCCCGATACCGATCCCGGCCAGCACAACAAACAGTGCCGCAGCGCGCCCTTCGAGGGAATCGATCAGGATCGAAGCCCAGTCACTGCCCGGCGCGACCCCGGCCGCGATGCGGAAGTTAACCAGCACCATGCCGCAAAAGGCCAGAAACCGGGCGGCATCCAATGCGTCCAGTCGTTTCATTCACCCTCTCATCTCAATTGGTGCCATGGCTAACCGATTGTCTTTACGTTATAATCAGCATAAAAATTGGCCGGGTGCTGGCCCAGTTCAACCGTTTCATATGTAAAAGCTGCACGATCTGGATTTGCGGCAACAGGTTTAAGATTGGATGAAGCCTGGCCCCTGCATCTTGAAACCGGTGCGGGCTTTTCCAAACTCGTAGATGAAGGAGAGGCCGATGGCACAGACACAACAGGCAAATCCGGCAGCACCCCGCCACGGCATCATGCGGGCGAAAACCGCGTTGCTCAGCCTCTTGCTGGCGGGGGCCGTCGTTTATGCTGGCATCCTCGGTTACATGTATTTCAACCAGCAATCTCTGCTTTATAAACCCAGTGGCGCGTTGCCTGACCCGGCTTCAGTGGGTTTGGCAGATGTTGAGGCGCAGTTGTTGCCCATGTCCGATGGCACCGCGCTGACAGTGTGGAGTGCGCCCGCCGCAACCCCCGATGCGCCGACCGTTCTGTTCTTTCATGGCCAAAGCGGCAATCTGGGGGGCCGGGCCGATCGCATGCGTGAGATACTCAATTCGGGCTACGGGCTATTGGCCCCCAGCTATCGCGGGTTTCCGGGCAGTGAAGGCACGCCCTCGGAACAGGCGCTGATCTCGGACGGTCTGCAGATGTTCGATCTTTTGGCCGGCAAAGGGCACGCCGTGCTTTTACACGGTCAGAGCCTTGGAACCGGTATTGCCGCCGCCGTTGCCGCACAGCGCCCCGACGCCACGCTGCTGGTGCTTGAGGCCCCGTTCACCGCAACCGTAGATGTTGCTGCCGAAAGATACCCGTTTCTGCCCGTCTCGGCACTGATGCAAGACCAGTTCGCAACCCGCGACCTGATCGGGCACATCACGGTTCCAACGCTGATCTTTCACGGCACCGGGGATCAGGTCATCCCGCCACATCACGGGCAAACCCTGGCCGGGATGTCCGGTGCCGCGCAGCTTTATATGATCCCGGACGGCTCTCATCACGATCTCTGGTCGCGTGGCCTGTGGGATGAGGTACAGCGGCACCTGCGTCAGAACTAGGGTCAGAGCACCCGCCCGGCCACCGCATCAAGCTTGGCCAACAATGCCGGATCGCGCTTTTCGGGTGCAGTCAGAATCGCGTATTCCAGCGCCCGGTCGCAACCATGTGGGCAGGGCGCGCGGTCGGCACCCAAAAGGGCGGGCAGGCCTTTGACCAATGCGCGACCCTTCTCGGCATTGCCGGTGAGCGTGGCGATGATGGCGGTCACGTCGACCTCGCCGTGATCCGGGTGCCAACTGTCGTAATCGGTGACCATGGCAATCGAGGCATAGCAAAGCTCGGCTTCACGGGCGAGCTTTGACTCGGGCATGTTGGTCATGCCGATCACGTCGCAGCCCCATTGCTCGCGATACATTTTCGATTCCGCCAGCGTCGAGAATTGCGGCCCCTCCATCGCCAGATAGGTGCCGCCGCGATGGAGGGTTATGCCCGCAGCCTTGCCCGCCGTCTCGCAGGCATCGCTCAGCCGTGGGCAGGTCGGATGGGCCACGCTGACATGGGCGACGCATCCGGTCCCGAAAAAGCTTTTGTCCCGGGCAAAGGTCCGGTCGATGAACTGGTCGACGATCACGAAATCCCCCGGTGCCATATGTTCGCGGAACGATCCGCAGGCCGAGACCGAGATCACATCCGTCACGCCCAACCGTTTCAACGCATCGATATTGGCGCGATAGGGCACCTCGGTCGGTGAATGCACATGACCGCGCCCGTGACGCGGCAGAAACGCCATCTCGACCCCGCCCAGCGATCCGGTCAGAATCTGATCCGAGGGCGCGCCCCACGGTGTGTCCACCGTCACCCATTCGGCATGCTCCAACCCGTCAATATCGTAAATGCCTGATCCGCCGATAACGGCAATTCTGGTCTGGGTCACTGGTGCTCTCCGGTTGTCATATCTGTTTGAGGGGTTTGTGCGTTGCGCGCCCGGGTTTGACAAGAGGGTATACCGGTTACTGTTTCGTCAACAGATTGCGGGCTTGCGCCTGCTGTCGGAAATCAGCCCAGGCCGCATCAAACCCCTGCAACGGCCAGGTCAGATCCTGCGATTGCCCATGCCGATCCCGAAAGACAAAGCGATAGGTGTCGCCCTCAAGCATCGCTGCGATAATATCCTGTGCGCCTGCGCCTTCGAAAGTGCAACTCAGCCCGGTCAGGCATCCCGGGCGACGCGTGCGCCAGATCGCATCGTCACCTTGGTCGATCCGAAAACCCGTGGGCCAGAACAAGGTGCCGGGTTCGATACCGAACTCGATCTCGACGCCATCGGCTGCCGGGGTGATAAAGACGAACTGGGCGGCGAATTTGGGGCGCAGCGAAAACACCTCGGCCCGCCGGATATAACAGCGCTGCTTCAGCGCGCCGTATTCCTCGCGCTCATCACAGATCGAGTTCCAGACGCCAAAGGTTTCATAATGGGTCACGCGCCAGTTGCTGGCGGTGTCGTTGCCCTGCAAATCCTGTGCGAATACAGAAAGCGGGGCCAGCAGAAACAGGATCAACCATCGCATGGCACCAAGGTGCTTGTGCCACCGCCGGTGTTCAACTCACGACTTTGCGAGCGCATCGCTATGCGTTTTGCGCATGGCAGCCTCCCGCTCGCTGCGGTGGCTCAGAGTGCGAATGACAGGTAAAAGGCCCCTTTCGCGCGCACCCATCTGACCGACAGGACCAATCCATGCCCCGAGCCTTGCTGGCAAGCTTTGCCAATCGCTTAGCCAAACCCGATTTGCGTTGGATGCCGGATGAGGGGCTGACTGTCTCGCGCCTGCGGATTGAGCTGTTGTCGGGCCTGACCGTCGCACTGGCACTTGTGCCCGAGGCGGTGGCTTTTGCCTTTGTCGCCGGTGTACATCCTCTGGTGGGGCTTTACGCGGCATTTCTCGTGGGCCTGATCACGGCGCTGATTGGTGGACGTCCGGGCATGATCTCGGGCGCGACCGGGGCGCTGGCGGTGGTCATGGTGGCGTTGGTGGCGCAGCACGGCGTCGAGTACCTGTTTGCAACCGTGGTTCTGATGGGGATCATGCAGATTGTTGCCGGCGTCATGCACTGGGGCCGGTTCATCCGCCTTGTTCCGCACCCTGTGATGCTGGGTTTTGTGAACGGTCTGGCGATTGTGATCTTTCTGGCGCAGCTGGGACAGTTCAAAGTTCCCGGCAGCATGGAGAACACCGGCCACGGCGTGGGTGGCGGGGAATGGCTGTCAGGCATGCAGCTTTATACCATGCTGGGTCTGGTGGCGCTGACCATGGCTGTGATCTGGGTCATGCCGCGTATCACCCGTATCATTCCGGCCCCGCTGGCAGGGATCGTGGTTGTGGCCGCGCTGGTTATCGGCATGGGTCTGGATGTGCCACGCGTCGGTGATCTGGCCTCGATCGAGGGCGGCTTGCCCGCATTCCACATCCCCATGGTGCCTCTGAACTGGGAAACCATCGAGATCATCCTGCCCTATGCCCTGATCCTCGCAGCGATCGGTCTGATTGAATCCCTGCTGACCCTGAACCTCGTGGGCGAAATCACCGGCAAACGCGGCGGTGCTTCGCAGGAATGTATCGCCCAGGGTACGGCCAACGTTGTCACCGGGTTCTTCGGTGGCATGGGCGGCTGTGCAATGATTGGTCAGTCGATGATCAACGTAAAATCGGGGGGGCGCACGCGTATCGCAGGCATCGCCGCGGCGCTGTTCCTCTTGCTCTTTATCCTCGTCGGCTCGTCCCTGATCGAGAAGATCCCGCTGGCCGCGCTGGTGGGTGTCATGTTCATGGTGGTGATCGGAACCTTCGCCTGGAATTCCCTGAATATCCTGCGCAAAGTTCCCATGACAGATGCATTCGTCATTGTGTTGGTGACTGTGGTGACGGTGATGGAAGACCTTGCCGTGGCCGTTGTGGTTGGCGTGATCGTCTCGGCCCTTGCCTACGCATGGAACAATGCCAAACGCATCCATGCTGTCACCCGCGACTCGGAGACGGAAGAGGGGGCAAAAGTCTATGAGATTCAGGGCCCGCTGTTCTTCGGCTCATCCGAAGGGTTCGTAGAGCTGTTTGACGTACCAAACGACCCGGCGACCGTTATTATCGATTTCGAAGCCAGCCGCGTGGTGGACCAATCCGCCCTGCAGGCCATCGAGAATATAGCGGCCAAATATGAAACGGCGGGCAAGCGCGTTATGCTGCGGCACCTGAGCCGCGATTGCCATAAGCTGCTGAACAAGGCAGGTCATTTGCTGGTCGATAGCGATGATGACCCGGATTACGGCCTTGCCGTAGACTACTCAGTTCGCACCGGTATTCTGGGCGGTCACTGAGGTTTTGCGAGGCTCTGCCTCGCGCTCCGGGATATTTTTGGCCAGATGAAGGAACGGATCCCCCGCTTCATCTGGCTCTAAATATCCCGGGGGAGTCGCCCGAAGGGCGGCGGGGGCTGGCCCCCTTTCGATCCGCTTAGTCGTCGGGACGGTTGAGTGAGAAGAGTTCGCGAACAACCGCGTAATCCCGATATCCCAACCGCGCCAGAGGTTGGAAAGATGTTACATCAAACTTGCCGTCACGGATGTGATCATCCTGCAGATGGACGCCTGTAACCTCGCCGAACACGACCCGGTTGGCCTCGCCCGGTAAGGTCACGATCCGGGTCAGTTTGCATTCCAGCGCTGCGGGTGCGCCTTCGACGCGGGGGCAGTTGATTGTTTCGCATTCAACGGGCGCCAATCCTGCATGGTCAAATTCGTCAATGTGTTTTGCCAGCCCCTCTGAACTGGCGTTCATTGCATCCTGATGGGCATAGGCAACCACATTGACGCAGAAGACACCGGTGGCCTCGATATTTGCGATACTGTCCTTGCCGCCGTCCTGATCGGGTTTCGCGCTGGTTGTGGCAAACATCACCTGTGGCGGCGTGTAAGCGACACCGTTGAAGAACGAATAAGGTGCCAGATTGTTGATACCGTCCGCATCGCGGGTGGATATCCAGCCGATGGGGCGCGGTGCGATAATGGCGTTGAAGGGGTTGTGGGGCAGGCCGTGGCCGTCTTTGGGGCGATAGAACATCCAGGTCTCCTAGCGTTTGCTCAAGGCGTATCGAAGTGCTAGGGCGATTGCCAGCAAGGAAAAGAGGGCAGGGGTGCAGCAATTCGATATCAGGCCGGAAGAGCCCGATGACTGGTGGGAGGTCGAAGCGCTCTATGACCTGTGCTTTGCGCCCGGGCGCGAAGCCTTGTCCTCATACCGTTTGCGTGATGATGTGCCACCGGTGGCGGAATTGTCCTTGGTGGCGCGTGACGGGCAAGGCATTCTGGCAGGCGCAATCCGGTTCTGGCCTGTGCATGTGGGCGCTCATGATGCGCTTTTGTTGGGTCCGGTGGCGGTGCACCCGACACATCAGGGTGAGGGGTTGGGTGGATATCTGATCCAGCAAGGCGTCGAGGCCGGGCGTGATATCGGATGGGATCGGGTTATGTTGGTTGGGGATGCGCCCTATTATGCCCGGTTTGGTTTTAATCCACTGACAGGTGTCGAAATGCCGCCGCCCACCAACCCTGATCGTGTTCTGGGGCTGGAGCTAACACCCGGTGTTTGGTCCGGAATTCAAGGGTTTGTCACACGCTGGACGGGCTGACCCATTGAAAATCCACCGCAAAGTGCAGATGTTTTCAGGGTAGGAGGGCATAGATGTACGACGTGGTTCTTGTCGAAAAACCTGATCCCGAGGTCGAGCTTGACCGGCTGGCGCAGCTTTACAGCTCAGCCGGTGGAATTGGTGTGAACTTGCTGAACAAGTTGGGCGGATCGGCGGAATCTCTGCTGGACCAACTGCCAAAGCCCGTGCGGCACGGTTTGACCGAAGCGACCGAACAGGCGCTCTGGGTGGCGATGTATGCCGCCGAAGGCTCGCGCCGCGCGGTGCCTGATCAGAAACCGTGGGTCAATACGGCGCTCACCACGGCATTGGGCGCTGCCGGGGGGCTGGGCGGCGTTTCGACAGCGCTGGTTGAATTGCCTGCTACCACCGCGATGATCCTGCGCGCGATACAGGGCGCTGCGGCACGGGAAGGGTTCGATCCGGGTGCCGGGAATGTGAAGTTCGATTCGATCCGCGTCTTGTCTGCCGCCGGTCCGCTGGCAGAGGATGACGGGGCGGATCTTGGGTTCTTCTCGATGCGCCTGACCCTGACCGGGCCCACCATGCAGCGCCTGATTGCAGCCGTGGCCCCGCGCCTGTCGGTGGTGTTGGGGCAGAAACTGGCCGCGCAGTCGGTGCCAGTGCTGGGGGCGCTCGCCGGGGGGGGAACCAACTTTATCTACACGCGGTATTATCAACAGATTGCACAGGTGCATTTCGGGCTACGGCGCCTGTCGATTGATGCTGATATCCCCCATGATGAACTGGTGAAACGCTTGTCGGGGCGGATGGCGTCCGGGGCAGGGCCGATCCGGTAATGCTTGGCAGAGTCTGCAAGTTGTGATAAATATCACTTTATAAACCGCAACATAAGCGGAGCGAGCAGTGAGAATGAACCGTGTTTGACGGGCGCAGTGATGTGCCTTGCCCAGGGCTTTCTGTTGAAAGTCTTTCGCTATCCGGGGCGCTTCCTGTTTATGCGCAATCTGCTGCGCTTTGTTATCGCGTGCTGAACAACCGGCCCGAGATTTTGCTGATCACCTCGCGAAGGGCGCGCCGCTGGATCATTCCCAAAGGCTGGCAGATCAGCGGGTTGACCCCGTCTCAGACCGCTGCCCGCGAGGCCTGGGAAGAGGCGGGTGTTCTGGGCATATGCGGAACCGACAGTCTTGGGCGGTTTGCCTATGTTAAGAATCGACCCGGCAAGGCCTCGGCCTTGTGTCTGGTCGATGTTTTTCCGCTGCATGTCGCGCGGCTTGAGGCACATTATCCCGAGGCGGCCGAGCGCAAGCGAAGATGGGTTTCGCCTAAAAAGGCAGCGTCAAAAGTGTCGTCACCAGATCTTGCCGCGCTTTTGAACGGATTCGGCAGTCACCCGCATTAACGGGCCAAGATCAAGACTTGATATTGCCATCTTGGCCAGTATCTATTCGGCAACCGGAATTTGGACGTGCTATGATTCAATACGCATTGAAATGCAGCGAAGGCCACTGCTTTGACAGCTGGTTTCAATCCGCCGCCGCCTTTGACAAGCTGTTGGCCGCCGGGATGGTGACGTGCGCGGTTTGCGGGTGCGACAAGGTAGAGAAGGCGGTGATGACACCCCGTGTGCGCCCCGCCCGAAACGCGGCGGCTGAAGCCACGACGGCCCCGGCACCGACCAAGCCGGATCAGATCAATATGGCAACCCCGTCGCCTGAAATCGAAAAGGTCCTGAGCGAACTGCGCCGCAAGGTCGAGGAGAACTCGGACTATGTCGGCAAGGATTTCGCCAGCGAGGCGCGCAAAATCCATCTGGGTGACGCGCCCGAACGGGCCATCTATGGCGAAGCCAAACCGGAAGAGGCGCAGGCGCTGGTTGAGGATGGCGTGCCGGTTGCGCCCCTGCCATTTGTGCCCAGTCGCAAGACCAACTGAGCAATGCATATTGTCATCACCGGGGCCAATCGCGGAATCGGAAAAACCATGTCCGATCAGTATCGTATGGCGGGTCACACCGTAACGGGGACGGCACGGGACGGAAGCGCGCAAGTCACGCTCGACGTTACTGATCCGGCACAACATGCGGCCATGGCTGAACAGTTGCAGGGCCAGCCGGTTGACCTGCTTGTCTGCAACGCGGGCGTTTATCTCGACAAAGGTCACGATATCGGCGGTTATCCGGCCGGGATCTGGGCGCAAAGCTTTGCCACCAACGTGACCGGCGTATTTCTGACCATTCAGTCCTTGCTTCCCAATCTGCGTGCAGCGCGGGGCAAGATTGTGATTATCTCATCCCAGATGGCGTCGGATAATCATGCGCCCGGTGGCAGCTATATTTATCGCGCCTCCAAGGCGGCTGCGTTGAATTTGGGGCGCAATCTGGCGACCGATCTGCGGCAGGACGGGATTGCTGTGGGCATTTATCATCCCGGCTGGGTGCAAACCGATATGGGGGGCTCTGTGGCGGATATTACGGCGGAAGAGGCCGCAACCGGCCTTTTGGAGCGCTTTGAGGCGCTTTCGCTGGACACAACGGGGTGTTTCGAAACCTGGGACGGTCAGCCGCACGCCTATTAATTGTCGAGCGCGGCCCTGGGAATTTCGTAGACCTCGCCGGGCTCAATGAAGATCATCATGATATCGCCCGAGTTTTCATACGTCAGCTGCGAGGTCGAGCTGCTGGAATCCGGTATGCCATTGGTGAAATAAATCCGCCGTACCTCGCCTGTGTTCAATTGTACGGCCAGCGTTGCGGTGCCATCCTCGCGCCTGCGCAATTCGGCGGGGCAGCTTGATAGCGCCTCGCCTGCGATTGCCGTGCAGGGAACCGTGCCCAGGGCATTCTGGCCATCGGTTCCGGACAGGGTGGCCACCTGCGCTGTGGCAGCGGTTGAGAGCACGGTCAGGGCAAAGGCAAAGCGATACATGGAAATCCTCTTGGATTAAGGTTTGCCTGCACGCTTACATCCCGCAGGATCAAAGTAAAGCACCACCACGGGGCCTTTGCACACTTGCCCTTGCACGACCCCTCGCATATGAGGCACGGGATCAGAAATCCAAGGCGCGGAGACACCAGCCCCCATGCCCGTACTCGTGATGAAATTCGGCGGCACATCGGTTGCCAATCTCGACCGCATCCGCCGCGCTGCCAAACGTGTCGGCGTTGAGGTGGCCAAAGGCTATGACGTTATCGTCATCGTATCGGCCATGTCGGGCAAGACGAACGAGCTGGTGGGCTGGGTCAATGAAACCTCGCCGCTGTTTGATGCGCGTGAATATGATGCGGTGGTCTCTTCGGGCGAAAACGTGACCGCCGGCCTGATGGCGCTGACCCTGCAGGAGATGGATATCCCTGCCCGCAGCTGGCAGGGCTGGCAGGTGCCGTTGCTGACCAATGGCAGCCATTCGGCGGCCCGGATCGAAGAAATTCCGACCGATAACCTGAACCAGAAATTTGGTGAAGGCATGAAGGTCGCGGTTGTGGCAGGCTTTCAGGGCATCAGCCCTGAGGGGCGGATCACCACCCTGGGTCGGGGGGGATCAGATACCACCGCTGTGGCATTTGCGGCTGCGTTCGAGGCCGAGCGCTGCGACATCTACACCGATGTGGACGGTGTCTATACCACCGACCCGCGCATCTGTGAAAAAGCGCGCAAGCTGGATCGGATTTCGTTCGAGGAAATGCTCGAACTGGCCTCACTGGGGGCCAAGGTGCTGCAGACCCGCTCGGTCGAGCTGGCGATGCGATACAAGGTGAAACTGCGCGTTCTTTCAAGCTTTGAGGAACAATCCGACGAGGCCGGTACACTGGTCTGCGACGAGGAGGATATCATGGAATCCAATGTTGTGGCCGGTGTGGCCTATTCCCGCGACGAAGCCAAGATGACCGTCGTTTCCGTGGCCGACCGCCCCGGCATTGCCTCGATCATCTTTACGGCGCTCAGTGAAGAGGGCGTGAACGTGGATATGATCGTCCAGAACATCTCGGACGAAGGGCGCACGGATATGACCTTCTCGTGCCCGACCGATCAGGTGACGCGCGCCGAAAAGGCGCTGCTGGCGATCAAGGAACAGGGCGAGCTGAATTATGCTGAGCTGGTTGCAGACGAAGATGTCTGCAAGGTCTCGGTTGTGGGCATCGGCATGCGCTCGCAATCCGGTGTGGCGGCCAAGATGTTCAAAGTCCTGTCGGATGAGGGGATCAACATCAAGGTCATCACCACCTCTGAAATCAAAATTTCCGTATTGATTGACAGGAAATACATGGAACTTGCCGTTCAGGCGCTGCATGATGCGTTTGAACTGGACAAGGCGGCCTGAGCTGATCGGCCAAGGGTCACGCCTGACGCAATAAGATGGTTGGGCCATGGCGGACGGTACGGAAACAGAATCCCGCAAGCTGCTCGGGCGGTTACGCGAAGAGATGGCGAGCGAAGCCGCCGGTCAGGAACGCCTTGACCGGATTACGCATCTGATTGCGGACAGTATCCGCGCCGAGGTGTGCTCGGTCTATCTGTTTCGCGATGAGGATACGCTTGAGCTGTGCGCGACCGAAGGCTTGTCGCCCGAAGCGGTCCACCAGACCCGGATGCGCATGGGCGAGGGGCTGGTGGGGCGTGTTGCCAAAAGCGGCAAGGTTGTGAACACGGCCAACGCGCCGTCAGCCAAGGGCTTCCGCTATATGCCCGAAACCGGGGAAGAGCGGTTTTCCTCGTTCCTTGGCGTGCCGGTGCAGCGGCTTGGCGAAAAGCTGGGCGTTCTGGTCGTGCAATCCCGCGAAGCGCGCGAGTTTTCGGCGGATGAGGTTTACGCGCTGGAAGTGGTCGCCATGGTTCTGGCCGAGATGGCCGAACTGGGCGCGTTTGTGGGCGAAGGCGCGGCCCTGTCACCACTGCACCAGCAATCTGTGCAATTGAACGGAGGCCCTGCGCAGGAAGGCTCGGCCGAAGGGCATGTCTGGCTGCACGAGCCCCGCGTCGTTGTGACCAACCCGATCGCCGACGACCCGCATCGCGAACGCGAACGCCTTACCGAAGCGGTCGATGAGCTGCGGGTGGGCGTCGACAAGATGCTTGAGATTTCGCAGGGCGGCGATACCGAACAGCTGCAGGTTCTGGAAGCCTATCGGATGTTTGCCAATTCCAAGGGCTGGATGCGGCGGATGGAGGAAGACATCGCGCTGGGCCTCAGCGCTGAGGCCGCAGTTGAGAAAGAGCAATCGCAGGCCCGCGCGCGGATGGGGCAGGTGACTGATCCTTACCTGCGTGAACGGCTGGCCGATCTGGATGACCTCAGCAACCGGTTGCTGCGCATTCTGACCGGGCAGGGCAATACCAACGGCGCGGACCTGCCGCCCGATCCGATCCTGATCGCGCGCAATATCGGCCCCGGGGATCTGCTGGAATATGGCCGCTCGCTCAAGGGGATTGTGCTAGAGGAAGGCTCGGTCGGCAGCCACGCCACCATCGTCGCCCGTGCGCTGGCGATCCCGCTGGTGGTGCATGTGGGCCGGATCACCACCGAGGCGCTGAACGGCGATCATATTCTGGTGGATGGCGACAACGGGGTTGTGCATCTGCGCCCCGAAGACACTGTGGTCAACGCCTTCCGCGACAAGATCGCGATGGAGGCCAAGGCACAGGAACGGTATGCTTCGATCCGGGAAACGCCGACGGTGACGCAAGATGGCGCGCGCATCAATATGGTGATGAATGCGGGCCTTATGGCTGACCTGCCGTCGCTGAACCATTCCGGTGCCGAAGGGGTGGGGCTGTTCCGCACCGAACTGCAGTTTCTGATTCGCAACCAGATGCCGAAACGGTCCGAGCTTGTGACGCAATATCAGCGGGTTCTGGACGCTGCCGGGGACAAGCGTGTCGTGTTCCGAACGCTTGATATCGGGTCCGACAAGGTTCTGCCCTATATGAAGCACGTGGCCGAACCGAACCCGGCGCTGGGCTGGCGCGCGATCCGTGTTGGGCTGGACAAGCGCGGCGTGATGCGGATGCAGTTGCAGGCGCTGATCCGTGCGGCCAATGGCCGTCCGCTGACGGTCATGTTTCCGTTCGTGGCGCAGGCCGATGAGTTCCGCGAGGCCCGTTGGGAGGTCAAGAAAACCATCGAGCGTGAGCGGCGTCTGGGCCATGCCCTGCCGGAAACGCTTGAGGTCGGCGCGATGCTGGAAACGCCTTCGCTTGCTTTCGCTCCGCAAAAATTCTTTGACGAGGTGGGCTTTATTTCGATCGGCGGCAATGATCTCAAACAATTCTTCTTTGCCGCCGACCGCGAGAATGAGCTGGTGCGCCGCAGGTATGATACGCTGAATGTCAGTTTCCTCAGCTTTATCGAACGAATTGTCGAGCGTTGCAGCATCTCGGACACGCCGCTCAGTTTTTGTGGCGAGGATGCCGGTCGTCCGGTTGAGGCGCTGTGCCTGGCGGCCATGGGAATACGCACTCTGTCCATGCGCCCCGCCTCGATCGGGCCGGTCAAAAGTCTGCTGTTGCGTGCGAACCTGCAGGACGTTCGCAAGATCATCGCCGATGCCCGTCATCGCGGCGAGCAATCTGTGCGTCCGGCAGTGATGGACTGGCTGCGGGCGCAATCCTGATCTGCGATGCCTGAAACGTTCAAAGGTTCAGACACGGTTTCTTGCACAGAAACCGTGTACGCAGGGGGTGACAGGATCATGGTATTCTGGCCTCTTGCGATTCCGGGCTTGATTTTCGGGCGCGGGTTTCTTATTCACGCAATCAATGTTAGCGATAACATAAGCCGTATAACCGCTGAGTTACACATATGGGCCACGCCTGCTAAACAGGCCGGACATCCCAAGAAGGAGCCTCGCCATGGTTTCACGCGTCATTCCGGTGGATCCGTTCGACCTCGTGCTGTTTGGCGCGACCGGCGATCTGGCGCAACGAAAAATCCTGCCGGGCCTGTATCACCGGTTCGAGCTTGGCCAGATGCCGGACGAGGCCCGGATTATCGGCACCGCCCGCTCGGATATGGACAGCGATGGTTTCCGCGATCTTCTGCGGGGCTCAATGCAGGCATTCGCGCCGCAATTCAAAAAAGATACGCTTGATCGCTTTCTGTCCCGCGTTGACTACGTCCCGGTGGACGCGCTGGGGGATGGCGGATGGTCTGATCTGATCAAGGCCTTGCGTCCTGATGTGGTGCGGGCCTTTTACCTGTCTGTCGGGCCTGGCCTGTTTTCAGGGATCGCGCAGCGGTTGACGGATCATGGTCTGGCCACGCCTGACAGCCGGATCGTGGTAGAGAAACCTTTTGGTCATGATCTCGCTTCGGCCAAAGCCCTGAACGAAGGTCTGCGCGCCTGTTTTGAAGAGCATCAGATTTACCGCATCGACCACTATCTGGGCAAGGAAACCGTGCAGAACCTGATGGCCCTGCGCTTTGCCAATTCCCTGTTCGAGCCGCTCTGGAATGCGACCCATGTGGATCATGTACAGATCACCGTGGCTGAAACCGTGGGGGTTGAGGGGCGCGGTGCCTATTATGATCAGTCCGGTGCGATGCGGGATATGATCCAGAACCATCTGGTTCAACTGCTGTGCCTGACCGCGATGGAGCCGCCCTCGAAATTTGCGCCCAACGCAGTGCGCGATGAAAAGGTCAAGGTGATCGAGGCGCTTGAGCCGGTAGAGGCGAAAGATATCGCCCGCGGCCAGTATCGCACCGACAAGGGCGGGGACGGCTATCTGGATCATGTTGGCAACCCGGCCAGCCGTACCGAAAGTTTCATCGCTCTCAAGGTTCATATCGGCAATTGGCGCTGGGCGAGTGTGCCGTTCTACCTGCGCACCGGCAAACGCCTGCGCGCGCGGGAATCCGAGATCGCGGTGTTCTTCCGCGACCCGCCGCATACGATTTTCCCGAATGTGGGCCCTCTGCATGGCAACGTGCTGGTGATCCGCCTGCAACCGGACGAAGGCATCACGCTGCGCACCACGATCAAGGAACCGGGGCAGGGTGGTTTCCGCCTGTCCGATGTCGCGCTGGATATGAGCTTTGCCGACGCTCTGGGCGCTGACGGGCAATCCCCGGATGCCTATGAACGCCTGATCATGGATGTGATCCGCGGCGATCAGACCCTGTTCATGCGCGGGGACGAGGCCGAAGCCGCCTGGGCCTGGGTCGATCCCATCATCCAGCGCTGGGAAGAACGGGGCGACAAGCCGTCGAAATACGATCAGGGCAGTTCCGGGCCGGAAGAAGCCCTGATGCTGATGCATCGCGACGGTCGCCGCTGGCGTCAGATCGGAGGGTAAGATGGTTCACAACGTCATTGCAGAGGTCACGCAACGCATCATCGACCGCAGCGCCGATCTGCGCGGTCCTCATCTGGAACGGATGGAGCAGGCCAAATCGAAAGGCCCCGCCCGCGCCCATCTGTCCTGTAGCGGTCAGGCCCACGCTTATGCCGGAGCAGGCGAAGACCAGAACTCAATGGCCACGGGCACGGCGGGCAATCTGGGCATCGTCACCGCCTATAACGATATGCTCTCGGCCCACCAGCCGTTTGAACGCTACCCGGCCCTGATCCGCGATGCGATCCGCGCGGCGGGGGGCACCGCGCAGGTGGCAGGGGGTGTGCCCGCCATGTGCGATGGCGTCACCCAAGGCGAGGCGGGAATGGAGTTGTCCCTGTTCTCGCGCGATGTGATTGCGCTGGCGACGGGTGTGGCGCTCAGCCACAACACCTATGATGCCGCCGTGTTCCTCGGCGTCTGCGACAAGATCGTGCCCGGTCTGGTGATCGGTGTGCAGGCCTTCGGCCATCTGCCTGCCGTCTTCCTGCCCGCCGGCCCGATGACCAGCGGCCTGCCAAACGATGAAAAGGCCAAGGTCCGCCAGCAATTCGCCGCCGGAGAAGTGGGTCGCGACGCGCTGATGAAGGCCGAAATGGCGGCCTATCACGGCCCCGGTACCTGCACCTTCTATGGCACCGCCAATACCAATCAGATGCTGATGGAGTTCATGGGTCTGCACCTGCCGGGCTCCAGCTTCATCAACCCGAACACGCCCCTGCGCGACGCGCTGACCGAAGAGGGCGCCTGTCAGGCCCTGTCGCTCAGCGCGCTGGGCAACCACTATACCCCGGTCTGCCAGATTCTGGATGAGCGCGCTTTCGTCAACGGCATCGTCGGCCTGATGGCGACGGGGGGTTCCACCAATCTGCTGATCCACCTGATCGCCATGGCGCGCGCCGGTGGTATCATGCTGGATTGGCAGGATTTTTCCGACATCTCCGCCGTGGTTCCTCTGGTCGCACGGGTCTACCCAAACGGTCTGGCCGACGTGAACCATTTCCACGCCGCCGGAGGGCTGGGTTTTGCCATCGGCACGCTGCTGGGCGAAGGTCTGCTGCATCCCGACACGCTGACCGTCGCGGGGCAGGGCCTGCACAACTACACCAAGGAACCCAAGCTGAAAGATGGTGAACTGATTTGGGAAGAGGGCGCAGGCCACAGCCTCAACGAAAAAATTGTACGACCCGCCAGCGATCCGTTTCAACCCACGGGCGGCCTGTCACGCCTGACCGGCAATCTGGGTACGGGCGTCATGAAAGTCTCGGCCGTCATGCCTGAGCACCAGGTGGTCGAAGCTCCCGTGCGGGTCTTCCATGACCAGAACGAAGTGAAAGCCGCCTTCAAAGCCGGAGAGTTCACAGGGGACACCATCGTCGTCGTCCGCTTCCAGGGGCCCAAGGCCAACGGAATGCCCGAGCTGCACTCACTGACGCCAATGCTGTCGATTCTGCAGGGCCGGGGGCAGAAGGTCGCCCTCGTCACGGATGGCCGCATGTCGGGCGCTTCGGGCAAGGTGCCCGCCGCCATCCATGTCGTCCCCGAGGCGCTGGATTCTGGCCCCATCGCCTACCTGCAGGACGGGGATATCTTGCGCGTCGACGCGGCGAAGGGCCAGCTGGAAATCCTGACCCCCGGCGTGCTTGATCGCACCCCGGCCACCGCAGATCTCTCGGCAAACCAACATGGTGTCGGCCGGGATCTCTTCGGCGCGTTCCGCCAGAGCGTCGGCTCAGCCGACACAGGTGCCAGTATTTTCGGAGTTTAAGCCTATGTCCAAAACCCAACGCACCCACGAGATCTGCGCGCTGGCCCCGATCATCCCGGTTCTGGTCGTCGATGACGCCGCCCACGCCCGCCCGCTGGCCGAAGCGCTGGTTGCCGGGGGTCTCCCCGCGCTCGAAGTCACCCTGCGTACACCCGCAGCTCTGGACGTCATCCGCGCCATGGCAGAGGTGCCGGGCGGGGTTGTCGGCGCAGGCACGCTGATCACCCCCGAAGATGTCCGCGCTGCCAAAGCGGCAGGCGCGCAATTCGGCGTCTCACCGGGCGCAACCGATGCCCTGATCGCTGCATGTGAGGCCGAAGGCCTGCCCCTGCTGCCCGGTGCCGCCACCGCCACCGAGGCGATGGCCCTGCTGGAAAAAGGCTACGACATGCTGAAATTCTTCCCCGCAGAAGCCTCGGGCGGGGCACCTGCTTTGAAAGCCATCGGCGCGCCACTGCCGCAAATCAGTTTCTGCCCGACCGGCGGTGTCTCGCCCGATAACGCCAACAGCTACTTGTCGTTGCCCAATGTGGTCTGCGCCGGTGGCAGCTGGGTCGCCCCCAAACAGATGGTGCAAAACGGCGACTGGGCCGGGATCGAAACACTTGCGCGCGCCGCGGCAAGGGTGATGGATTGACGTTGCAGGGCGACGCGCTAGGGTAAGCCTCAATTCAAACAGGTTGCCCTCATGACAAATCAGCTCTCTCTCGCGCAGGGACGCGAGTATCTGGCCATCCCCGGCCCCTCGGTTATGCCTGACGCGGTACTGCAGGCCATGCACCGCCCATCGCCCAATATCTACGAGGGCGAGCTGATCGAGATGATGCCTGCGCTGACCCGCGATCTGTGCCGCGTGGCCCGCACCGAGCATAACGTGGCCATCTACATCGCCAATGGTCACGGCACGTGGGAGGCCGCGCTTTCAAACGTCATCGCCCCGGGCGAAACCGTGCTGGCCCCCGCGTCGGGCCGCTTCACCCATGGCTGGGCCGAGATGGCCGAAGGCATAGGGGCGCAGGCCGAGGTGATCGATTTCGGCATGTCCTCGCACTGGGATATGGACCGCATCGCTGCGGCGCTCAGTGCCGACATCAACCACAAAATCAAAGCGCTGCTTGCTGTTCATGTGGACACCTCCAGCTCGATCCGCAACGATATCCCGGCCTTGCGGGCTTTGCTGGATGATCTGGGTCACCCGGCGCTCCTGATGGCGGATTGCATCGCCTCGCTCGGCTGTGACCGGTTCGAGATGGATGCCTGGGGCGTCGATGTCACGGTCACCGCCTGTCAGAAAGGGCTGATGACTCCGCCGGGTATGGGGTTTGTCTTCTTCAACGAAAAAGCACAGGCCAAGCGCGCAGCGATGCCCCGGGTCTCGCAATACTGGGATTGGCAGCCGCGCGCCAATCCCGATCTGTTCTACCAGTATTTCGACGGCACCGCGCCGACACATCACCTCTATGGCCTGCGCGCCGCGCTGGATCTGATCCAAGCCGAGGGGATCGAACATGTCTGGGCCCGCCACGAACGCCTCGCCCACGCCATCTGGGCGGCCTGCGATATCTGGTCCCAGGGTGGTGCGCTCCATTTCAACGTCGCTGATCCGACCCACCGCAGTCACGCCGTCACGGCGTTGCGCCTGACTGAAGGCCGGGGCACCCCGCTGCGCAAATACGCTGAGCATTCCCTGGGTCTCACATTAGGCATCGGTCTGGGGATGGAGGATTGGGACGGCTGCTTCCGCCTCGGCCACATGGGTCACGTCAATGCGCAGATGACAATGGCAATGCTGGGCGGTGTGGAAACAGCCATGGCTGGCCTGGACATCCCGCGCGGTCAGGGAGCTTTGGAAGCCGCCGCCAGCATCCTCGCTCAATAAGCCGGCACAGATCCGCCTCTTCATCTGGCCAAAAATATCCTCGGGGGGAATCGCGCCCCGGCGCGATGGGGGGCAGACAGCCCCCCTGCACCGATCAGCCAGCGCGCGCATCCGCTAGCGCACGGGGCAGGGCCGCAGCAAAGGCATCCAGATCAGCGACCTCGCCACAGCTCACCCGGATGCACCGGTTCTGTGGTGCAGCAAAGGGCATCCGTACAAAGATGCCCTGTGCAACCAGCGAATCCAGAAGCGCCTTCGCAAAGGCCCCATCGCGCCTGCAATCGATTGCGACGAAATTGGTGGCCGAGGGCAGAGGGGTCAGCCCATGTTGCTGCGCGATCTCACCGATACGGGCGCGCGCCGCAACGATTTGCTGCTGCACATGGGCCAGCCATGCCTGATCCTGCAACGCCGCCAGCGCGCCCGCTTGTGCTGCCCGGTTCATGCCGAAATGATTGCGCACCTTGTTGAACGCCCGGATCAGATCCGGCGCACCAATCGCATACCCAACCCGTGCACCGGCCATGCCGTAGCCCTTCGAGAATGTGCGCATCCGGATCACGCGCGGATCATCCGCGGAAACCGGCGCAGCGGTGCCTTCCGGCGCACATTCCACATAGGCTTCGTCCAAAACCAGCAGGCAGCCCTCGGGTAATGCGTCCAGCGCGACCACGATATCCGCACCGGTATGCCAACTGCCCATCGGGTTGTCGGGATTGGCCAGATAGACCAGCTTTGCATCCACCTCAGCCGCTTTGGCGAACAGGGCCTCAGGGTCCTCGTGGTCATCTCGATACGGCACGGTGTGCAAAACGCCGCCGAACCCGGCCACGTGGTAGTTGAAGGTCGGATAGGCCCCGTCCGAGGTCACCACCGCGTCGCCCGGCCCAATCATCAATCGCACCAGATAGCCCAGCAATCCGTCGATCCCTTCGCCCACCACGATATGTTCCGGGGCAACACCGTGATGAGCGGCCAGTGCGTGGCGCAGATCGTGGTTTTCCGGATCGCCATACATCCATAACTCACCCGCCACCTGCTGCATGGCCTCCACCGCGCGCGGGGACGGGCCAAACACGCTCTCATTCGCTCCTAACCGCGCTACAAATGGCGCGCCGCGCTGGCGTTCCTGCGTTTCGGGGCCCACAAAGGGCACGGTTGCAGGCAGGGATTGCGCAAGCGGGGTATAGCGAGGACCAGTCATGCCCGCAGATAATCGCAAGCCCGCGCTCCGGGCAAGCCTTGCGCAAAGCCAACTTCCCCTGCAATCTGCCACCAAAAGAGGCTGGAGGTTTCATGCGCGCATTTCTGATCCTGCTTCTGATCGGTCTGTCATATCTGATATTCTGGCCCATCCCGGTGGACCCCGTAGCCTATGAACCCGCAATCCCGCCGGGCTTTACCGATGATTTCGCCGAAAACTCTGAGCTCGACAAGCTCCAGCTGGTTCACCTGCCCGAAGGTGAAAGCGGCCCCGAAGATATCGCGGTGCTGCCGGGTGGAGCGGTCTATACCACCAGCCTGTCGGGGCTACTCTACCGGATCGACGGCGATACGCCGATCAAGGTAGAGGATCTGGGCGGGCGACCTCTGGGCTTGCGGGCCGGGCCGGATGGCGCGCTTTATATCGCCGACAGCTTTCGTGGCCTGATGCGGTGGAGCGGGCCGGGCACGCTGGAGGCACTGGTCGCGGATATTGACGGCGAACCGGTGATCTATGCCAATAACCTTGATGTCGCGGATGATGGCACGGTTTATTTCTCAAACTCTTCCGATCGTTTCGACCCCGAGACGATGGGCGGCACCAAGCCCACCTCGGTCATGACCATATGGGAGCAATCTCCAACCGGCTACGTCGCCCGTTACACGCCCGACGGCAAAACCGAGAAAATTGCCGGAGGGTTTGTTTATACCAACGGGATCGCGCTTTCGCCCGGCGAAGATTTCCTGCTGATCGCCGAAACCGGTCGGGCGCGGGTGCACAAACATTGGCTCACCGGCCCGAAAGCGGGTGAAACCGAGCTGCTGCTGGACAATCTGCCCGGCTACCCGGACAACCTCAAGGCGCAGGGCGACGGGACCTATTGGATGGCTTTCGCCAGCCCGCGCGTGCCCGCGGAAAAGCTGATGCCCTATCCCTTTCTGCGCAAGGTCATCTGGCGGCTGGGCCCGATGGTACGCCCGGCACCGATCCATCGCGGTATGGTGGTCCAGTTCGATGGCGACGGGACCATCCTGCGCACCCTGCAGGACCCGGATGGGCGTCTGGGCATCACCACCAGCGGTCAGATCGTCGATGACCAGTTCTACGTGATGACGCTCGATTCCCCATGGTTCGGGCGGATGCCGGTCTCGCAAATGCCCTGACGTCGCTGTGGCGCGGCGCTGACATTTCGGGGCATGGTCAGAGGAAACCAGGTTCAGGAGGCCCGCATGGCGCGCGTATCAGTCGAATATAAAGACCACATTGCCCATGTCACGTTGACGCGCGGCGACAAGATGAACGCGCTGGATGATGCCATGATCAAGGCCATCCTGTCCGCCGGGCAGGAGGTCGCCGCCTCGGACGCTCGTGCCGTGATCCTGTCGGGTGCGGGCAAAAGCTTCTGCGCCGGGCTCGACATGGCGAGCTTTGCGTCGATGGCTCAAAAAGACCCGACCGAATGGCTGATGACCCGCAGCCACGAGGATGCCAATGAAATGCAGGAGCTTGCGTTGGTTTGGCGGCGCGTGCCTGTCCCGGTGATCTGCGCTATACAGGGTGTGGCCTATGGTGGAGGCCTGCAAATCGCGCTGGGTGCCGATATCCGCATCGCGCATCCTGAAAGCAAACTGGCCGTGATGGAGATGAAATGGGGCATCATCCCTGATATGGGCGGCATGGTTTTGTTGCCCCGTCTGGTGCGCTCGGACGTGCTGCGCCTGCTGACCTACACGGCGCGGCCTATCGGAGCGCTGCAGGCGGTAGAATGGGGGCTGGTCACCAAGGTCTCGGATGATCCGCTGACCGAGGCGCTGGCGCTGGCCGAAGATATTGCGGGCAAGAGCCCCTCAGCCATCCGCGCCGCCAAACGCCTGATCGATGTTGCCGAAAGCAAATCGCGCGCCGATGTGTTATCGGAGGAATCGGCCGAACAGGTGGCGTTGATTGGCAAACCGGATCAGATGGAGGTGGTGATGGCCCAGATGCAGGGCCGCAAGCCCGAGTTCAAATGACACCGGCTGTGATCACGCGGATCATCCTCTATACCAAGCGCATCGACGAGATGGTGCGCTTTTATGAAACTCATTTCGGGTATGTGGCCCGACGCGCCGCCGGTGATCGAATTGTTGAGCTTGTTCCGCCCGAGGACGGTTTGCGCCTGTTGCTGCATCCGGCAGCCAAATCCGCCCGAGAAGGACAGGCGGCGATCAAGTTAGTCTTTGATGTTGCAGATGTCCGGGCTTTCTGTGAACGCGCCCGCGAAAATGGACTGAACTTTGGCACCATTCATCAGGCCAGCGGATATGAGTTCGCGAACGCGAAAGACCCGTCAAAGAATTCGATTTCCGTCTCCAGCCGGGCCTTCGCTGATTTACGCTAGCGCATGAATGCCCGCCGCGCATCGCGGGCCATGTTGTACCGCATCTCAAGCTCAGCGATTTCCGCCATCGCCCCCTTGCGATCCTCGGGGTCGGCCAGGGTGGCATAGACCTTGCAGGCTGCATCAAGTTGTTTCTTGATATCAAATTCTTCAGGCAGAACCCCGGCCTGCGCCATGATCCGGTGACCGGCTGCGATAGCCGGATCGCTTTGCGCCTCGGATGAGCGGTTGGGCAGGGGGTGGCCTTCGCCCTCCAGCCCTTCCAGCTGACCTTCGGCCTGCGCTTTCCTGATCTGGCGTTCAACCAGTTTTCCAAATGATCTCAGCACAGATCAAGCATAGGCTATCAGCACATCGCGTGAAAGCGTTCAACGCAAACCTTTGCCCAGGATGTAAACAAGCCCGCCCACCGCCAGCCCCCAGACGGCGGCCCCCAGCCCAAATGCAGTAATGCCCGAGGCGGTGATGGCGAAGGTCAGCACCGCGGCCTCTCGTTCTTCGGGGACCTCCAGTGCGGCAAATGTGGCGTTTGACATCACCCCAATGAGGGCGACGCCAGCCAGCGTTCCCATCAATCGCGGATCAGCATGGGCGGCAAAGCTGGTGATTGCGATGGCGAATATGCCGAACAGGCAATAGAACACGCCGCCCATGATTGCTGACCAATAGCGCAGCGCCGGGTCGGGATGGCTGTCTTCGTTTGAACACATCGCCGCGGTGATTGCCGCAAGACAGGTTGCCGGAGCGCCGAACGAGGCCGACAAAAGGCTTGCGCCGCCAACTGCTGAAAACAGCTTGCCCGCTTTGGGCGTATAGCCAAAGCTGCGCATCACGGCGATGCCGGGGATGTTCTGCGTGGCCATCGTGACGATGAACAGCGGCAGGCCGATCCCAATGGCTGAGGCCAGCGAGAAGCTGGGCATTGTCCAGACCGGAGCTGCGACCAGCTGCTCGGGTCTCAGCGAGCTGTCTCCGGCATTCAGGACGACTATGATGGCTGCGGCGACCACAGCTGCCGGGACGGCAATCAACCGGTTGACCCGCCCGGCAATGAACCAGGTCAGGATCACTGGCAAGGCTTGCCATGGCAGCTCGGCAGCGGCTTTGAACGGTACGATACACAAGGGCAGCAAAACACCGCCCAGCATCGCCTGCGCCAGCGATGTGGGAATCGCCGCCGCCAGCCGCCCAAGCGGTCGCCACAGCCCGGCCACAACTGTCAGCGCCCCGGCACACAGAAACGCACCTATAGCGCCCGAGAACCCCTCGGCAGGGGCGGCCGAGACGGCCAGCAGCGCCACGCCGGGCGTCGACCATGCCACGCTGATCGGTTGCTTGTACCAGAAGCTGAGCCCGATCGCGGCCAGACCCATCGCAATGGCCGCCATCATCAGCCCCGATGCAGATTCCGGTGCCGTGGCCCCCATTGCATTCAACCCCTGCAGCACGATCGGGAATGAGCTGAAGAACCCGACGACAGCCACAACAAGACCAGTGGATACTGTTTGCATCGGGGGAAAGGCACACGCCATCACAGTCTCGGAGTTGTTTCCCGAACTTGCTAACAGGTGCAAGCCTTTGCAAACAAGGTCAGAACCGTCAGTATAAAGAGAAAACCCGCCGGGGTGGCGGCGGGTTTCGGGATTTGAGTATTTGGGAAAAGATGAAGATCAGGCGATCTCGGCCAGACGGGCAAGGGCCTCGTTCAGTTTGGCTTCTTCCTCTTCGCGGGCGGCGAGGTTGGTTTTGGCTTCCGCAACCACTTCTTCCGGGGCCGAGGCCACGAATTTGGGGTTGTTCAGCCGTCCGCGCAACCCGCCGAGTTCTTTTGCGAGCTTGCCTTTGGCCTTCTCCAACCGTTCCTTTTCGGCGCCGATGTCGATGATATCCGCCAGCGGCAGGCCGAAGGACGCACCGGGCGCGGCGATTGAGATGGTGCCTTTGGGCAGTTCATCAGCTCTGGTCAGGCTGTCGATCCGGGCCAGACGCTTGATTAGCGTTTCGTTGTCATCCCACGCTGTCTGTCCATGAGCGTCGAGCTCGGTCACCAGCATCGGCACATAGAGGCCAGCGGGAACCCGCATCTGCGCGCGGGCTGAACGGGTGTTTTCAATCACTGAGATGACCCAGTTCATCTCACGATCCGCCTCGGCGTCGATCAGTTCAGCGCCGTAGGTGGGCCAATCGGCATGAACCACCATTTTGGCGCGGTTGCCGGTCAGGCCCCAGAGCTCTTCGGTGATGAAGGGCATGATCGGGTGCAGCAGGACCATGCACTGATCCAGCACCCAGCGCATCGTGGCGCGGGTTTCGGCCTGTGCAGCGGCGTCGTCGCCCTGCAGCAGCGGTTTCGACAGTTCCACGTACCAGTCGCAGACCTTGCCCCAGACAAAAGCGTAGAGCCCGTTCGCCGCGTCGTTGAAGCGATAGCTTTCCAGCGCCGCGTCAACCTCTTCGCGCACACGGGCGGTTTCGCCGATGATCCAGCGGTTGACGGCGGCTTTGGGCTTCAGGTCGGTCACATCCAGTTGCGGCGCGGCGTCGGTGAAGACCTCGTTCATCTCGGCAAAACGGACGGCGTTCCACAGCTTGGTGCCGAAGTTGCGATAGCCGGTGATGCGTTCGCGCGACAGTTTCAGCACGCCGCCAATCGCTGCCATCGAGGCGTTGGTAAAGCGCAGCGCGTCGGCGCCGAATTCGTCCACGATCTCCAGCGGGTCGATGACGTTGCCGGTGGTCTTGGACATTTTCTTGCCCTTCTCGTCGCGGACGAGCTGGTGCAGGTAGACGGTGTGGAACGGGACCTGATCGACCACGGCCAGTTGCATCATCATCATCCGGGCGACCCAGAAGAACAGGATGTCGAAGCCGGTGATCAGAACATCCGTGGGGAAGTAGCGCTCAAGCTCCTCGGTCTGCTCGGGCCAACCCAGCGTGCCGATGGGCCAGAGGCCGGAGGAGAACCAGGTGTCGAGGACGTCGGGGTCGCGGTACAGCGCCGTTTGATCGTAGCTCTGAGACGCATCTATTGCTTCGTCTTTGTTTCTAACTTCAATCACTCGCGCGATAAGTTCAAATTTGTTGTCGACATAATAATCTGCTGCAAGCGATGCAGCTTGTTCGAAACTCGAAGCACAAAACGCAATAGGATTTTCATGATCCAAGTGATAGGACGTCGAACTGGGATTTTTGAACACTGTAACACTCGGCCCATACCAAACCGGAATCTGATGCCCCCACCACAGCTGGCGCGAGATGCACCAGGGCTCGATGTTTTCCAGCCAGTGGTAATAGGTCTTCTCGCCCGACTCGGGGATGATCTTGACCGTGCCGTCCTTGACCGCATCCAGCGCGGGGCCGACGACCTTTGCGGCGTCCACGAACCACTGATCGGTGAACATCGGCTCGATCACGACTTTCGAGCGGTCACCAAAGGGCTGCATGATCGGTTTGCTCTCGACCAGTGGGACCAGCACCGCCGGATCGTCATCCTCGCCCAGCTTGGTGCCCAGACGCGGATCATCCGCGCGGGTCATGACGGCCAGACCGTCAGCGGTGATCTCTTCCACCACCTTCGCCCGCGCCTCGAACCGGTCAAGGCCGCGCAGGTGATCAGGGATCAGGTTGATCGCGTCGATCTCGTTTTCGGTGAATGCTTTACCGCGCGCATATTCCTGCGCTTTGTCGGCCTCTTCGGCATAGGGCGCACCATCTGCCCGCATGCGGCCACGCGTGTCCATCAGGCGATACATCGGAATACCGCCGCGCTTGGCCACCATATTGTCGTTGAAGTCATGCGCACCGGTAATCTTCACCGCACCTGAGCCAAAATCCGGATCAGGATAGTCGTCCACAATGATCGGGATCTGACGGCGATGCTCTTTCGGTCCAACCGGGATTTCGCAGAGTTTCCCGATGATTGGCGCGTAACGTTCATCCGATGGATGAACCGCAACCGCACCATCGCCCAGCATGGTCTCGGGGCGTGTTGTGGCGATGGAAATATAATCCCGCTCTTCGCGGAAAATCACAGCCCCATCTTCATCTTTTTCCAAATACTCATATGTCTCACCGCCCGCCAAAGGGTACTTGAAGTGCCACATGTGACCCGCAACTTCGATATTCTCGACTTCAAGGTCCGAGATCGCGGTTTCAAAATGCGGGTCCCAGTTGACCAACCGCTTGCCACGATAGATCAGACCCTTTTCGTACATCTCGACGAAAACCTTGATCACCGCGTCGTGAAAATTCGCAGAATTTTCGTGCCCCGTGCGCGGGTCGCGCGGCGCGCCGGCCATGGTGAAGGCGTTGCGCGACCAGTCGCAGGAAGACCCAAGCCGCTTCAACTGCTCAATGATTGTGCCGCCATATTCGCCCTTCCATTCCCAGACCTTGTCCAGAAATGCCTCGCGCCCCAGTTCACGCCGCCCCGGCTGCCCCGTCGCGGCCAGCATCTTTTCCACCTGCATCTGTGTGGCGATACCTGCGTGGTCCTGACCGGGCTGCCACAGCGTGTCGAATCCGCGCATCCGGTGCCAGCGGGTCAGAATATCCTGCAGCGTGTTGTTGAACGCATGGCCCACATGCAAAGCCCCCGTCACGTTGGGTGGCGGGATCATGATGGTGAAGCTTTCGTCGCGCGAACGGTTCGCGCCCGCCTTGAAGGCTCCGGCCTGTTCCCAGGCCTCGTAGATGCGGGCCTCGGCCTCGGCCGCGTTGAATGTCTTTTCCATCGCCATGGGGTGCGTCCTGCGTCATCAATCTCGGGTCAGCGCCTGCAATATCGTAAGGGCTACCAAAGGGGAAGGGTCTGCGCGCTCTGGACTTCGAGAAGGTTCGAACTACTGTCGCCCTCTGATACAGGCACAGGATGACCCCATGGAAAAGTTCGGTAAAAGCCAACCCGTGAAACGGACCGAGGATCAGCGGTTTCTGACAGGGCAAGGGCAGTACATGGATGACGAAGTGCCGGAAAACGCCCTGTTCGCGGCTTTCCTGCGCAGCCCGGTGGCCCATGGGCGGATAACGGCGCTCGATCTTGACGTGGCCCGCGCGGCCGAAGGCGTGCGCCTTGTGATGACGTTTGAGGATCTGCAGGCCACCGGGATCGACACGGTGATGGACGCCACGATCGTGGCCAACCGCGACGGGACAAAGGGCGCGGCCTCTGAACGGCATATGCTGGCCAGGGATCGCGTGCGTTTCGTGGGCGAACCCGTCGCGATTGTCATCGCTGATACCCGACTGCAGGCGCGCGATGCGGTGGAACTGATCGGGTTCGAGACAGAGGACCTGCCAGCCAAGACCGCTGTTGCCGCAGGCGGGGAACCTCTGCACCCTCAGGCCCCTGACAATCGTGCCTTCGATTGGGGGCTGGGGGATGAGCAGGCCACAAAGGCCGCCTTTGATACCGCCGCGCATACGGTCGCCCTGAATGTCCATGACAACCGTGTCATCGCAAGCTCGATCGAGCCGCGCGGGTGTCAGGCAGACTGGGCAGCGGGTCGGCTGCATCTGTCTTATGGCGGGCAGGGCGTCTGGGGGATGAAGGCGCAGCTGGCGCAGAAGCTGAAACTGGAGCCTGACGCAATCCGCGTCACAACGCCGGATGTTGGCGGTGGCTTTGGAATGAAAGGCATGCCGTATCCCGAGTATTTTGTGGTTGCTGCCGTCGCGATGAAATTGGGCCAGCCCGTGCACTGGATGTCGGACCGGTCCGAGGCGATGCTGTCCGATCAGCACGGTCGCGACCTGACCTCACTGGCGGAACTGGCCTTTGACGCTGATCATAAGATCACCGCTTACCGGGTGCACAGCAAGATCAACCTTGGCGCCTATAACAGCCATTTCGGGCAGGCCATCCAGACCCAGCTGTTCAGCCGCGTCCTGATGGGGGTTTACGATGTGCAAACCACCTATTTACGGGTCGAGGGGTTCTATACCAACACCACGCAGGTCGACGCCTATCGCGGGGCAGGACGACCCGAGGCGATATACGTCCTCGAACGCGTCATGGACCGCGCCGCGCGCGAACTGGGGATTGATCCGTGGGAGCTGCGGCGCAAGAATTTCATCCGGCCCGAGGCGTTCCCCTACAAGGCAGCAACCGGTGAAACCTACGATGTGGGTGATTTCGACATGGTGCTGCACCGCGCCGCCGAACAGACCAAGGGTTTTGAGGCCCGCAAAGCCAAGGATGCCGAAGACGGCCTGATCCGGGGGCAGGGGCTTTGTTACTATATCGAAAGTATTCTGGGCGACCCTTCTGAGGGCGCGAAGGTCGAGTTTTGCGAGGATGGTACAGTGAACCTCTATGTCGGCACCCAGTCAAACGGGCAAGGGCATGAAACGGTTTATGCCCAGTTCCTGTCGGATCAGACGGGCATTCCGGCGCATCTGATCACTGTGGTGCAGGGTGATACGGACCGTCTGGCACAAGGCGGCGGAACCGGCGGGTCACGCTCGGTCACGACGCAAAGCAACGCTACGCTGGTGACGGTCGATGCGATGATCGCCGCATTCACGCCCTATCTTGCAGATAAGATGGGGGTCGAGGAAAGCGATGTGAATTTTGACCATGAAACCTTCCGCGCGCCGGGATCGAACCTGACCCCCACGCTGACCGAGGCGGCCGGGATGGCCCGCGCGGATGGTCGTACCGATCTGCTGCGGCACGAGGCGCGCGCCACGCTTGAGGCGCGCAGCTTTCCAAATGGCGCACATGTTGCCGAAATCGTTATCGATTCTTACACCGGCGAAACATGGGTTGATCGCTACACTGTGGTTGATGATTTGGGTAACCTTATCAACCCGATGCTGGCCGAAGGGCAGGTGCATGGCGGGGTGGTGCAGGGCATCGGTCAGGCGCTGAACGAACATGTTGTGCATGATGCCGAGGGGCAACTGCTCACGGCTTCGTTCATGGACTATGCCTTGCCCCGCGCCGCCGGGATACCCATGATTAAGTTTACCTCGGCGCCGGTTCCGTCAACCGCCAACCCGATGGGGATGAAAGGCTGTGGCGAGGCAGGCACTGTGGGCGCGCTGGCGGCGGTGGCAAACGCGGTTCAGGATGCGCTCTGGGATCACGGGGTGCGGCAGGCGGATATGCCTTTCACACCTCACAAGGTATGGGAATTGCTGACACATGGTTCTGTCGCGGCTGAGTAGAAAGGTACTGGGATGGCTCGGGCGGCCCTTGCGGTCCGAGCACTCGGCCGAGGCGCGCCACCGCGACCCGATCAGCCATGTCATTATCCTCGACGGCACCATGTCGACGCTGGAGCCGGGCTTTGAGACCCACGCGGGCCAGACCCTGCAACTGTGCTGCGAGATGGGCAGCAAGGTCTCGGTGTCTTATGAGGCCGGGGTGCAGTGGGACAGCTGGAAATCCTCGCTGGACGTGATGATGGGGCGGGGCATCAACCGGCAGATCCGGCGTGCCTATGGCTATCTGGCTTCGCGCTACAAACCCGGCGACAAGATCTTTTTCATCGGCTATTCGCGGGGCGCCTACGGGGTGCGCAGCCTTGCAGGCGTGATTGACGCGATCGGTTTGCTCAAGGCCGAACACGCCACCGTCCGCAATATCAAACAGGCCTATCGCCACTATGAATGCACCACCAACGGCGCGGCGGCGGCCGAGTTCCGGCAGCAATTCTGCCACGAGGATGTCGCCATTGAGATGATCGGCGTCTGGGACACGGTCAAGGCGCTGGGCCTGCGCCTGCCGCTGCTGTGGCGCTGGGCCGAGGAACGCCACGCCTTCCACAACCACCAGCTTGGCCCGGCCACCCGCCACGGCTATCACGCCATGGCGCTGGACGAGACCCGCGAAGTGTTCGAGCCGGTGCTGTGGAAATGTACCCCCGATTTCAAGGGCCATGTGGAACAGGTCTGGTTCCGCGGCACCCATGGCGATGTTGGCGGCCAGTTGAACGGGTTTGAAGAGGCCCGGCCGCTCAGCAACATCTCTCTGATCTGGATGCTGGATAAGGCCGAATTGCACGGCCTGCCGTTGCCTGAAGGGTGGCGCGACCGCTTCCCGACTGATCCCCATGCCCGATCCGTTGGCACATGGCGCGGCTGGGGTAAGATTTTCCTGCTGCGCAAGCACCGCAAGGTGGGGCGGGATAGGTCAGAGAAGCTGCATGTGTCCGTCGCACCGGATGAGTTGCCCCGCTGGGTGCCAATGCCCGATTTGCCATCGCATCCGGCGCAGTGAAAGGCTGATCATGTGCCAGAGGCTCCAAGATCACCGACCTCAATGTCAGATTCGAGCCCATTTTACAGAATGCTGCGCGATGTTGGAATGACTGCGTTGCCATCGCTGATCCAACTGACTAACGCTGTCGGTCAGCCGCACCGCGAAGCATTTCTTCAACGACCGGAGCTGTCGCTTGCGCAATTTTCAGTGTGGCGCGCTCCAATCGTTTGGGATTGTTGATCCGTCCACCCCAAAAACCGCGCTGGCCACCGGTGGGCGAGACAGCCTGTGCAGTGGCCATCACACCGCCGGAGCCGACATGGACAAGAGCAACATCGGCCGACCCAGTTGAGGGATACATCCGAACAAGGAGCAAGTAATTGTAGCGTTGCTCACGGGCGGTTTCGATCAAAGTAGTTCGAGTGGCGCGCCAGCGATAGGTGTCACCGCGAACGAGGGGTGAAAAGCTGCCGAGACTGTCAGCGCGATTGGCCAAGTTCGTCCAAAGCGTCGTTTCCTCAGTACCTGCTGCTTGCGTCATGCCGTATACAACTCGCGCAAACGCGAAGCGGGCGGGCAGATCAAAGTGATCCGGAGTTGTAGAGGTCACAGGAACTGGCGGTGCGTCTCCTACAAATGTTGGGGTCGAACAAGCGCTTAGCAGTGCAGCAAAATAAACAAAAATCATCAGCTTCATAGGTGTGCTCCGTTCCAAAAGGTAGTGACTAAACATTGAATGTGCATTTTGCACATCTCACTTTTTCATTGCGCGGTCAAGTATAATGTGCGAATTGCACATATGATCTGGCTCGATCCAATCTTGCGGCCTCTCGCCCGACTTGCTGTCCGAAAAGGTTGGCTGTTTCCGGTCGTGGAGCACCGTTTGCGACACGCATATATCGTGGCCGCAAACTCCCTTGGCGACGGTGAGGTGACTGATAGCAAAATCAGCATCCTGACAGGATTGCAGCGACGCGATATCGCGCGTTTGCGCCGCGAAGCAACTCCCGCGCAGAACCACCGTCAGCCCTTAGCTGAAATAATCGCCCTTTGGTGGGATGACCCGGCCTACGATCCTGAAGGAATCCCCATACAAGGCGATGGCCCGAGCTTTACCGAACTCGCGCGCTGCGTACGAAAAGATGTCCATCCGCGCACCTTTTTGGACGTTCTCATTGAAAATGGTGCTGTCAAGGAAATCGGAGACACGGTCATTTTGAACACTCGCAGCTACAAACCTCTTTCTGGCTCAGATGATCAATTAGCCTATCTGGCGGACAACGTGGGTGATCATCTTGCGACAGCGGTATCGAACGTCGTGGAAGCGGGGGAGAAATACGACATGAGCGTTCACTACAAAGGACTATCCGCAAGCGCGACAGAGCAACTGGATAAACACTTCCGAGCCCGAATGAAGCAGACACTGCAAGAACTAGACACAATGGCCCGAACTCTGCCAACGACCGAAGACGGTCCTCACCGATTCCGCGCAGGTGGATACTTTTTCGATGACATGAACTGTGAGGCCAAGCCAGATGATAGTTAAGATAATTGCGCTCGCCGCCTTTCTTGCGCTCGCTGCCTGCACGGCCTACGAGGCGCCGCCAGCGAACGAATGTCCGCGTGAAGGAGGTATAGGCGGTACGGGTGAGTGTTCTGCGGAGCAACAAATCTCATGATTTGAAGTTGGGCGGTTAGCGGACTTTTGATCAACTGCAACGAAATTCGGCTTTGTCCGCACAGCCGACGCTCCGGTCGAAAACACCTGCGCTGCTTTCAGCGAGGGTGTTTTCTTAGCATGAACCCGTTACGCCTTGCGTTGACTTTGACTTGGCAACACTACCGGAAAGAGGCGAAACGAAACGCCTGCAACCTTCTTACGTTCTATAGTAATGATTTAGGTTCTATCGTTCCCGATTACCGCCGACGATCCCGGCGCGAGCTCATCGGTTGGAACGCCACGCCCACATGCGCCTCGCAATAGGGTTTGCCCGCCTCGACCGGCAGGCCGCAGAACCAGAAATCCTCGGTTGCGGGGTCGCCGACAGGCCATTTGCAGGTTTTCTCGGTCAGCTCCATCAACGTCAGCTTTTTGGCCTTCTTCTCGATCTCGTTGACCTTGGCCAGCGCCTCGGGGCTGATCTCATTGGCCGAGGGCTGCGGTGGCAGTGGCTGACCGGCCGGAATGATCTGGCGGCGGGCAGGGACCGCGGGTTTGGCTTCCGGGGCAGGCGCCGGGCGGGCCGGTTCGGTCTTGGGTGCAGGTTTCGGCTTGGCCTCGGCCTTGGGCGCGGGGGCCGGTTTCTCTTTCGGTTCGGCCTTGGCCGGGCTGGCGCTGGTCGCACGGTTCGACAGGCCCAGACGGTGCACCTTGCCGATCACCGCGTTGCGGGTCACGCCGCCCAGTTCCTTGGCGATCTGGCTGGCCGACTGGCCCTCGCCCCACATCTTTTTCAGCAGCTCTACACGCTCGTCAGTCCAGGACATCATTTGCCTTTCAAAAGCGGAAAGCGGCCCCGGATTCGGGCCGCCTTGGGAATTCGTCTCAGCGCCCTATTCTAAACACTGCGGGCCGAGTTACAAGCGGTCTTCGAATCAGGTATGGGGCAGGACATGCAAAATCTTATGGATCAAGACGCGCGCCGCTTTGGTGCGGTGAACTGGATGGGCCTTTACACGCTGGCGCAGCGCGAAACCCTGCGCTTTCTGGCTGTGTGGACACAAACCCTGCTGGCCCCTTTGGTGACTGCCGGTTTGTTCCTGCTGATCTTCAACATTGCTATCGGTCCCAGCCGGTCGGACGTAATGGGTGTGCCGTTCCTGACCTTTCTGGCACCGGGTATCATGATGATGACGGTGATCCAGAACGCCTTTGCCAACACCTCGTCCTCGATGGTGATCGCCAAGGTACAGGGCAACATCGTCGACACGCTGATGCCGCCGCTCTCACCGCTGGAAATCCTGCTGGGGTATCTGGCCGGAGGCATCGCACGTGGCATCCTGATTGCATTCGTCGTGGCGTTTGCACTGGCGCTGGTTCTGGGTATCGTGCCGCAGAACCCCCTGATCGCGCTGATCTTTGTGGTGCTGGGCGGTGCGTTCATGGGCGCGCTGGGCCTGTTTGCCGGGATATTCGCCAACAAGTTCGACCAGATGGCGGCGATCACCAATTTCATCGTCACACCTTTGGCCTTTCTGTCGGGCACCTTCTATTCGGTTCAGGCGCTGCCACCGGTGCTGAACCGCCTCAGCCATGTGAACCCGGTGTTCTACCTGATCGACGGGCTGCGCTATGGCATGATTGGCGTGTCCGACAGCTCTGTGTGGTTGGGCATGGTGGTCTGCGCCGGTGCGACCCTGCTTGTTGGCGGGCTGACATGGCAGATGCTGCGCACGGGCTACCGGCTCAAGGCCTGACGTTGGCGGGCCTCGCGCCAGACCAGAATCAGGCCTCCGGTCAGGATGATCGCAGACCCGATCAGACTGATCCCATCCGGGATCACCTTGAACACCGCGAAATCATAGAAGGCGGCAAAGATCAGGGTGGCATAGCTGATCGGGGCCACAAACGAGGCATCGGCCCGGGCCATTCCATTGACGAAACACGCCTGCGCGCACGCCATCAGCCCCCCGATTCCCGCCAGCGCCACCCATTGCTGCGGGGTGGGCCATTGAAACACAAAGCTGACCGCGACCGAGGCAATGGTCAGCCCCATCGCATTGTTGATCAGCAGAATCTGGATCGGAATCTCACGGCCCGAGAGCTTCTTGATGAAAATCAGCTCCATCCCGATCACCATCGCCGCCGTCAATGCCAGCAACGCGGCGGGCTGAAAGCTGGCGGGCGTCGGGCGCAAAAGCACCAGCGCACCAAGCAGCGCCACGGCAGCCGCCAGCCAGCGCCATGGGC
This sequence comes from Rhodobacteraceae bacterium KLH11, assembly GCA_000158135.1. Taxonomy (GTDB): domain Bacteria; phylum Pseudomonadota; class Alphaproteobacteria; order Rhodobacterales; family Rhodobacteraceae; genus Ruegeria. The sequence continues at coordinate 272,409 of DS999531.1, read as the reverse complement.
CCACGCCTTCCTTCAACAGCGGAATTGCCAACACCATGGCAAAGACCGGGTTCAGAAACGAAATCGCCGTTGCATCCGCAATCGGGATATAAGCGACCGAGGCAAACATCAGCGTGATCCCCAGCCAGCCAAAACTCGTCCGCCCGATATGCAGCCCCCAATGCGGGCGGCGCAGTTGCGGGCGCAATACACCGACCGCGCTGACAAGGACCAGAAAGGCAAACAGAAACCGCCCATGGCTGATCTGCATCGGATGCAGCGCAGGTCCCAGAACTTCGGTTCCCAGTGCTTTGGCCAGCAATGTCGTTGCCGCCAAAAGAGCACTGGCCGCAAGGATCAGCAAAGCCGCAAGGGCAGGGTTCTGGCGGATCGGGGTCATGGCCTACCCGTGCGTCAGTGCGGGGCAAATGGCAAGGCCCGGATGCAGAATGAATTCTGAGCGTCCTGAAAAACAGGGTTTTCAGATGGCTCGTACCCCGCTATACGACCCGTCATGATCAGACACGCCCATATCCTGCGCCTCCGACGCCGACGCCTGACCGCGTAACCGGCCCGTTTGATCCATTTGCGCTGTCGAAATCCGCGCAAACCTCACCAAATCAGTTGACGACCATAGCTCTCGTGTATCACTCACAGGGCTCAAACTATTCGAAAAGGATGATCCGATGATCCCGTCCGTTCTGCCGACCTATAATCGCGCGCCCCTGACCTTCGTGAAAGGCGAAGGCGCCTGGCTGACCGAGGCGGATGGCCGACGTTTTTTGGACCTCGGCGCAGGCATCGCGGTAAACGCACTGGGCCACGCGCATCCGGCGCTGGTGGCGGCACTGACCGAACAGGCGCATGCGCTGTGGCATGTCTCGAACCTCTATCACATCCCGCAGCAACAGGCACTGGCCGACAAGCTGGTGGAACACACCTTCGCCGATACGGTGTTCTTCACCAACTCCGGTACCGAATCCTGCGAACTCGCCGTGAAAATGGCCCGCAAGCATTTCCACGACAAAGGCCAACCCGAAAAGGTCGAGATCATCACATTCGACGGCTCCTTCCATGGCCGCTCCTCGGCGGGCATTGCCGCCGCCGGGTCCGAGAAGATGACCAAAGGCTTCGGCCCGCTGCTGCCCGGCTTTGTCCATCTGATGTTCGGAGATCTCGACGGCGTCACCAACGCCATCACCGACAAGACCGCAGCCATCATGATCGAACCGGTGCAGGGCGAGGGCGGTATCCGCCCCGTCCCCGACACCGAGCTCAAAGCCCTGCGCCAGATCTGCGATGATCACGGCCTGCTGCTGATTCTCGATGAGGTCCAATGCGGTGTCGGACGTACCGGTAAACTCTTCGCACATGAATGGGCCGGCATCACTCCCGACATCATGATGGTCGCCAAAGGCATCGGCGGCGGCTTCCCCCTGGGGGCCGTTCTGGCCACCGAAGACGCCGCCAGCGGCATGACCGCAGGCACCCACGGCTCCACCTACGGGGGCAACCCACTGGGCTGCGCTGTTGGCTGCGCAGTGCTTGATCAGGTCGCCACACCCGCCTTCCTTGAAGGCGTCAACCGCAAGGCGGGCCTGCTGCGCCAGAAACTGGAAGGCCTGATCGCCGCCCACCCCGATGTGTTCGAAGAGGTGCGCGGCACCGGCCTGATGCTGGGCCTGAAATGCAAACCCGCCAATATCGACGTGGTCAACGCAGGCTATGACAACGAAGTCATCACTGTTCCCGCCGCCGACAACGTCATCCGCCTGCTGCCCCCGCTAACCCTGACCGAGGATGACATTGCGCAAGCCCTGATCCGCCTCGACAAGACCGCAACGCAGGTCGAAGGCCAACTCGCAACCGTCTGATCTTCATCTTTTCCCAAATACTCCGGGGGTGTGGGGGC
>DS999531.1:248246-270474 GCA_000158135.1 Rhodobacteraceae bacterium KLH11 | reverse complement strand
CAAAAGCGAAACGTAATGAACCATTTCCTTGATATCCACAAAACCGATGCCGCTGCATTGCGGGGCATGATCGACCAGGCCGGAGCCATGAAACAGGCCCGCCTGGGCCGACCCAAAGCTGCCCCTGATGATGACCAGCCTCTCAAAGATCATATGGTCGCCCTGATCTTCGAAAAGCCTTCAACCCGCACGCGTGTCTCCTTCGACGTAGGTGTGCGCCAGATGGGCGGTCAGACCATGGTGCTGTCGGGCAAGGATATGCAGCTGGGTCACGGCGAAACCATCGCCGACACCGCCCGCGTGCTGTCGCGCTATGTCGACATGATCATGATCCGCACCTTTGATGAGACGATCCTGACCGAGATGGCTGAATACTCGGATGTGCCGGTGATCAACGGCCTGACCGACCGCACCCACCCCTGCCAGATTATGGCGGACGTGCTGACCTATGAAGAACATCGCGGCCCGATCAAGGGCAAAAAAGTGGTCTGGACAGGTGACGGCAACAATGTCTGCGCCTCGTTCCTGCATGCCGCAGGCCAGTTCGGGTTCGACCTCACCTTCACAGGCCCCGCGCAACTGGACCCGGAAGAGGAGTTTATGGGCCTCGCCCGCCAGAAAGGATCGAAAATCACCATCGAACGCGATCCGTTCAAAGCGGTTGAAGGCGCTGATCTGGTGGTGGCCGACACCTGGGTCTCGATGCACGATTCCCAATCCGCCAAGGAACGCCGCCACAATATGCTGCGCCCTTATCAGGTGAATGCAGACCTCATGTCTCACGCCAAACCCGATGCGCTGTTCATGCACTGCCTGCCTGCACATCGCGAGGAAGAGGCAACCTCCGAGGTCATGGACGGCCCCAACTCGGTCATCTTCGACGAGGCCGAAAACCGCCTGCACGCGCAAAAGGCAGTGATGCGCTGGTGCCTCGGGGTCTAACGCCGCCCGATATCCCAAACCCGCAATCTGGCGAGCGTTCCGACGCTCGCCAGCAAGACCAGCCCACATAATGCGATTTTGGACATAATCTCCATCGTGCCCTCAATCAGCAGCGCATGGACCACACTGCCAAGAATGGTCACGCTGGCCAAACCGGCGTGACCCAGACGCCAAAACCGAAACCGCAATTTCAGGCGCAGACGCAAAACCCCCATGGCGGCAGCCGCGAAACCAGCCCACATGGCAATGACACCCCAGGCGGAAAAGGGTGTGGCAGAAACAAACAGCAGGGCGTCCACGACATCCGGCGGGCTTGTGATCCATAGCCCGCCCACATGAATCACAACGGCCGCAACAAGTGCCAGACCACACCATCTGTGCCAATGACGACAGCGCAGGGCCGAGAGGCCCGGTAACCAGCGCCCGGCCAGCAAAGGCTGCACCAGCAACAGGCACAGCCCAATGATGCCCGCGAAACCGGCCACGATATAGATCGGCTGACGCCACGCCAGATAGGGGCTGAACCCAGCGGCAATGACCGGTACCATCAGGGTGACGATCAATCCCGCCCAGATCGCAACACGCATCCTTGTCAGACGGGCTGCAACACGAAATGCGCAGCAAGGGTTTTGTCGCGCGCGCTCGACATCACCGGGCGCAGGAACACCGTCTGAAAATCACCGCTGTCATAAGCCAGATGCCCGTGCGGCTGGCCAAAGGCGGGCACGATCTGCGGCATTTCCAGGCGGAACTCGCCATTGGCATCCGTCAGGGTCGCCCCGTGGCTCTGCGGGTCGCGCTCATGCCCCTCGGTTGTATGCGCCCAGATCTGGATGCGCTGACCGGGCAGGGGGGCTCCGTCACCCGCACGCCGCACCGTGCCGGTCATCCAGAACCCGCCACCACCGATCCGCTCCACGATCGGCGCGCCCGCGCGATAGTTGTTGGACCCGCCCCGCATTGACGGTGTCGGTGCCAGACCATTGGCCCGCGCAGGACCCATCACCCCGGATGCCAGAACCGCCCCGCCCGAGGCGATCAGAGAACGACGCGTGAGTTTTGAACCGGACATGCAACCCTCTTTCATCCAGCGAATTCACCTGTTTTGAAAATATAGCACGCCCGACACGTATTCCGAGGCCGGACAGGGAATTGTGATTTCCTTTGACGTGATCCGGGGCGGCTGCAATCCTGATGACAAGTTTACATCACTCGGGAAGGCCAGTGAACCGATGCCGACAGACCACATCAAACCCGAAGAAATCGCCGCTTTTCAGCGCGACGGCGCTGTCGTCCTGCGTTCAAAATTCTCCCACCACTGGCTGGCGCAACTGCGCGATGGAATCGACGCTGACCTCGCCAACCCCACCACCAACCTCACGCGGCACACCAAAGACCCCAATGCCCCCGCCTATGTCGAGGATTACTGGGCCTGGAACAAAATCCCCCAGTTCAGGGATTTCGTCCACAATTCCCCCTGCGCGCCGTTGGCTGCACAACTTTTGAACGCACCCTCTGTCAATCTTGTCATGGATAACTGGTTCCTGCGCGAGGCCGGATCGACCTCACGCCCGCCCTTCCATCAGGACCTGTCTTATTTCGATTTCGAAGGCACGATGTGTGTGCTGTGGCTGCCGCTTGAACCGGTCAGCAAGGAAAACGGCATCGCATTCCTTCGTGGCTCGCACCTGTGGGACAAGCTGTTCATGCGGGTCCGCTTTGCCGACGGGCACCCCAGCTACGAACCCACCGAGGTTGCGGGCAAGACCTATCATCCGCCCCCCGATGTCAACGCGGACCCCGACGCCTATGACCTGCTGCAATGGGATATGGAGCTCGGTGATTGCATCTTTTTCGACATGCGCACCCTGCATGGCGGGTTGTCCTCGGTCACCCCGTCCGAGACAGTACGGCGCTTTACCCTCAGGATGACCGCGCCCGATGGTGTGATCCGGTACCGGGGCGACTGGGCCAAAGGGGAACGCGCGCAGTTCGAGGCCGAAGGCTATCACGAAGGTGACCGGATTGACGGGCCGTTTTTCCCCAGATTATACCCGCGCCACGTGTAGGCAAAGAGTTTGCGGGCAAGGCTCCGCGTATCTCACGTCCCTGATCCGCCCCTTCATCTGGCCAAAAATATCCCGGAGCGCGAGGCAGAGCCTCGCAAAAAAACCAGATCAACCGAACGCGGTCAGCATCCAGAAGATCACCGCCGACATCACCGCCGCAGCGGGAACCGTGATAATCCAGGCGGCGACGATGGTCATGAAATGCGACCGCCGCACCAGTTTGCGACGCTGCCGTTCTTCCCGCGCCAGCCGCAGCTCGGCTGGCCGTTGAAAGTTCGAATGTCTCCAGCGCCGCTCTGCATGCCATTCCCGATAAAACCCGACGCCGAACACGGCCCCAACCGCGATATGGGTCGAGCTGACAGGCAGGCCCAGCCAACTGGCCACGATGACGGTGATCGCCGCCGAAAGCGCGACGCAGAAGGCGCGTATCGGGTTCAGCTTGGTGATCTGGCTGCCGACCATGCGGATCAGCTTGGGGCCAAACAGGAACAGACCAAAGGATATGCCAAAGGCCCCGATCACCATCACCCAGGTCGGGATCGAAACTTTCGAGGCAAAATCACCAAATTCAGCCGCATGAACGATTGCCGCCAGCGGCCCAACCGCATTGGCAACGTCATTGGCCCCATGGGCAAAGCTCAGGAACGTGGCCGAGATCACCAGCGGCAGGCCGAACAGTGTCTTCAACGACCGGGTTCTGTTCTCCAGCCCCTCCGATTTCCGGTGTACCCACGGTACGGTAACCGCCCAGACGAGCCCACCCGCTGCCAACCCGATCAGCAGCGCCATCTGCAGGTCGATCCTGACGATCCGCTTCAAACCTTTGACCGAAAGATAAGTGGCAAAAGCACCCGCCATCACCGCAACCAGAATAGGCACCCAGCGGCGCGCGGCCGCGATCTTGTCGTCCTGATACTGAACCTTGTGCTTGATCAGCGCCAGAAATCCGGCCGCGATCACCCCGCCCAGAACCGGAGATATCACCCAGCTGGCCGCAATCGCGCTCATCGTGCCCCAGCTGACCGCGCTCAGGCCCGCCGCTGCGATGCCGGCACCCATCACACCGCCGACGACTGAATGGGTGGTCGATACCGGAGCCCCGACCCAAGTGGCCAGATTGACCCACAATGCGGATGAGATCAGCGCCGCCATCATCGCCCAGATGAATACATTGCTGCTTTGCACCGACATCGGGTCGATGATCCCCTTGGAAATGGTCGAAACCACATCCCCCCCGGCCAGTAACGCTCCGGCGCTTTCGGCGATGGCTGCGATCAGGATGGCGCCGCCCATGGTCAGGGCGTTTGCCCCCACGGCGGGGCCCATGTTGTTGGCCACGTCATTGGCGCCGATATTGATTGCCATATAAGCCCCGAACGCGGCTGCGGCGACGACGATCACGCCGCCATCTGCCCGCCCGAACAACACTGCAGCGGCCAACCCGGCCAATGCGATAAAGGCCAGCGCAATCCCGGGGGCCAGCAGCGGGCGGGCCACATGAGCACCCGCGCCTTCAACACGTGAGATGCGGTGAAGATCACTATCCAGCGCGTGCCAACGGGATTTGGTGGGTAAGTCTGACATCAGTCTACAAAAGGCCCGAATGATTTTGACGCCCGCGGCTACCCGTTTCCGGGTGCTGCAGCAACCGTGATGTCATCAAATTTTAGTAAACGCGTTACATTTGCAGCAGCAGATCGCGCAATTCAGGCTCCTGCACCCGCTCGGCGGCCACTTTGGGGGAAACCCAGCAGCGTTTGCGCTGGGCGGCCTCGGGATATTCCTCGGCCAGATCGGTTACCTGAACACGGTAAACGCTGGCGGTCACCGGTTGCGCCGTCCCGTTGCCCAATATCTTGTCATAGGAATAGTGGCCAACAGGGTCATCCTGCACATCGCTGGCCCGCACGCCAGCTTCTTCCCAGGCTTCCTGCAAGGCGGTTTCGGGGCCGTTGAGCCCATCGATAGGCCAGCCTTTCGGCAGGATCCAGCGCCCGGTTCCCCGGCTGGTGATCAGCAGAACATCGTTACCCGGACCTGCGCCGCGCGTGCACAGCGCCGCAACCTGCACCCGGCGGGGGCGCTGGATCAGAGGGCGTGCGACCTCCTCCCAGATGTTGCGTATCCATTTCGTCATCTTCAGCCTGCTTGGACCGGTGTTCGGATGTTCATTATTGTTGCTCAAGAAGGTTACTTAATTATGTATCGCAGATTTAGCAATGGTCGCTCTGATTAATGGGTGATTATGGCCGAATTTTAGCCGAAGATGTGTGATTTTTTGTGTTTCGCCGAATTATCCTGCTGCCTGACCCGCAGATTACCGGGCCCGCTTTCAGGTCTTCCGCCGTTTTGCCCGCAGGGTCGGATCGGCCTGTGTCGGGTCTTCGGGCCAGGGATGTTTGGGATATTGCGCCCGCATGTCCTTGCGTACATCCGCATAAGACCCTGACCAGAACCCAGGCAGATCGCGCGTGATCTGAATCGGTCGCCGGGCCGGTGACAGCAGGGTAATCTTCAACGGTTCCCCACCCACCACCGGATGCCGCGTCACGCCAAACAGCTCCTGCAGACGGACCGAGATTTCGGGCACCGCCCCGCCATAGTCGATCGGCACCTTGCGGCCCAAAGGCGTTGCGAACGATCCCGGGGCGCGACGATCCAGTTCCTGCGTCTGGCTCCAGTCCAGCCGGGCGCGCAGGGCTGGCAGCAGATCGAAACGTTTCCAGTCCTCGGCGTTGCGGACACCGGTCAGCAGCGGCAGCAACCAGTCCTCAAGCGTATCCATCAGTCCCGGGGCTGAGAAATCGGGCAGGTCAGCACCTTCGGCCCGAACCAGTTCGACCCGGGCCGCCAACCGGGCGGCAGCGCCGTCCAGCCGCAAACCCAGATCACGCACCCCGTCCAGCATCGCGTGCGCCACGGCGTCCTCTGGCACATCCTTCCAGATGCGGTCGTCCAGCGTGATTGCCCCGAACCGTTCCTGCCGCCGGGCCACCACGCGGCGTTCGCGTTTCGACCAATCGCAGCTGTCGACCCACTTGATCTGGTCACCAAACAGATCGCGGATATCGCGTTCCGAGATTTCCGCCGCCATCCGCACCCGTGCCTCGCGCGGGTTGCCGTCTGTATCTGTCACCACCAGATAGGGTGTTGCTGCCAGCGTATCAGCACTTTCCAGCACCACGCCCTTTCCTCCGGACAGCACATAGCGCGGCACATCTCCCTTGCGCCGCTGCCCGATCCGATCGGGGTAGGTCAGCGCAGCCATCGCCGCCGGGTTCAGATCGTCCGAGCCCTTCGCCTGCGCACGCAATCGCTTTGCCTCACCCTTGATCCGCTCCAGCGCGGGCATGTTGACCTGCCAGATGCGGTTGCGCTGAAACGCGCGCACATCATGCAGCGCCTCCAACCGCAGCGACAGATCGACCGGAGCGCCCTTCAGCGGGTCCCGCTCTGCCATCAGCGCCACCAAAGGCGCGGCGTCGCCGCCCGCGCGCACCAGCATGTGCCCCAGACGCGGATGCAACGGAAGCGCGGCCAAGGCCCGCCCATGTTCGGTGATCCGCCCTTTGCCATCCAAGGCACCCAGCATCGTCAGCAAGGATCGCGCCTCAGTCAGTGCTCCCTTGGGCGGAGGGGTCAGAAACGCCAGATCGCCCGGCTCTGCACCCCACAGCGCCAGTTCCAGCGCCAGCCCGGTCAGGTCAGCCGCTTCGATCTCGGCAGGCGGATAGGCGGCCAGTGCACCTTCTTCGCCCCGGGACCACAGCCGATAGCACACGCCTTCTGCGACACGCCCGGCACGACCCGCGCGCTGGGTCGCTTCGGCGCGCGTGACCCGCTCGGTCACCAGTCGCGACATGCCTGATCCCGGATCGAACCGCGCCCGCCGGGCCTGCCCCATATCCACCACCACACGGATGTCCGGTATGGTCAGCGAGGTTTCGGCGATCGAGGTCGCCAGCACCACTTTGCGCCCCTGTTTCACCGGCGCAATCGCTGCGCGCTGGGCGGCGAAGGGCAGGGCGCCGAACAAGGGCCGCACCGTGCAATCACCGGGCAGGCGCTTTGTCAAAGCGGCCTCGGCGCGCCGGATTTCCCCCTCACCGGGCAGAAACACCAGCATACCACCGCTGGTGTCCCGTTCGGCCTGAACCACCAGATCGATCAGCGCATCCAGACGCCGGGCCTGCGCCCCCAGCGGGCGTTCCAGCCAGCGCGTCTCAACCGGATAGCTGCGCCCTTCCGAGGTGACCAGCGGCGCGCCCATCAGCTGCCCCACCGGATCGGCATCCAGAGTCGCGGACATTGCCAGCAGAACCAGATCGTCACGCAACGCTCCGGTGACCTCCAGACACAGCGCCAGGCCCAAATCGGCATTCAGCGACCGTTCGTGGAATTCATCGAAGATCACGGCGCCCACGCCCGGAAGATCAGGCTCGGATTGCAGCATTCGGGTCAGAATCCCCTCGGTCACCACTTCAATCCGCGTGGTTTTCGACACTTTGACATCACCGCGGACACGATACCCGACGGTCTGGCCGACCGGCTCGCCCAGCGTTTCGGCCATACGCTCGGCTGCGGCCCGCGCGGCCAGCCGTCGCGGCTCCAACATCACGATCCGGCCTTTGCACAGCCCGGCCTGCAGTATCGCCAGTGGTACCCGCGTTGTCTTGCCCGCGCCCGGAGGGGCCTGCAGCACAGCCCGGCCCGAGGTTTGCAGAACCTCCAGCAATTCAGGAATTGCATCATCTATCGGCAGGCGTGGTGTCATCCGGGCTTTATCAGCGAACTGCGGGCAGAGGTCCAGTTCCCCTGATCTCTGGTCAGCTTGGCTCTGGACAAATCCCCCACGAGGGCGGCAAGTAGTCGTGCCAAACAAGATCGGTTTCGGAATGCAGACAGACAGCCTTGCTGACAGGATATTGAACGGAGACCGCCGGGCACTGGCCCGTGCCATCACGCTGGTTGAAAGCGGGCGGGCCGATCACCGTGCGCAGGCTGCGGCATTGCTGGATGAACTGGCCGGGGCCGGGCGGCAAGCCCTGCGAATTGGCCTGTCGGGCACGCCGGGTGTGGGTAAATCCACCTTTATCGAGAGCTTTGGCATGATGCTGACCGGGCAGGGGCTGCGCGTCGCGGTGCTGGCGGTCGATCCCAGCTCGGCCCGCTCGGGCGGCTCGATTCTGGGTGACAAAACCCGGATGGAGCGGCTGAGCCGCGAGAAAAATGCCTTTATCCGCCCGTCGCCAAGCCAAAGCCATCTGGGCGGCGTCGCCCGGCGCACGCGTGAAGCCATCGCGCTGTGCGAGGCTGCCGGGTTCGACGTGGTGCTGATCGAGACCGTCGGCGTCGGCCAGTCCGAGACCGTGGTGGCCGAGATGTCCGATCTGTTCCTGCTGCTTCTGGCCCCGGCAGGCGGGGATGAACTGCAGGGCGTCAAGCGCGGTATCATGGAAATGGCCGACATGATCCTTATCAACAAGGCCGATGGCGATCTGAAGGCGACCGCCACCCGCACCTGCGCCGATTACGCAGGCGCATTGCGTCTGCTGCGCAAACGCCCGCAGGACCCCGAGGGCTTTCCCAAGGCGATGACCGTCTCGGCGGTTGAAGAGCACGGGCTGGAACAGGCCTGGGATGAGATGCAGGCCCTTGCCAGCTGGCGCCGCGAAGCCGGGCACTGGGCTTCGAACCGGGCGACGCAAGCACAATACTGGTTCGAACAGGAAGTCCGCCACGCCTTGCTGGCGCGCCTGTCAACGCCGCAGATGCGTGACCGGATGAATGCGTTGGGTGCAAAGGTCAGCGCGGGCAATCTCAGCCCGTCGGCTGCGGCTGAACAGATGCTTTCGGGACTGTCTAAGCAGTGACCGCCCGACCGGCTGGTCGGGGTGTGGCGAGTGCCTGAACCGCCAATAGTTTATTTTTCCTGCATTTATTGCTATGATCTTATGGCGAGTTGCCGAGTTCGGAGTTGGGTGAAACAGAGTTGGAAATGCTCTGAAGTCTAATCGGATGACCTGACCAACGGGACGCTTCTGAAATGCCCAATATCAACGGAACGCCGAACGACGACGATATTGATGTCACAAATGACAACGGTACCCTGAATGGCACGCCCCAAGGGACGCCGATTGACAATATTCGCGCGCGCGGTGGTGACGACGACATCACGATCAGCGGCAGTACGATTATCGGAACCGTGCGCGGAAATGCCGGGTCTGACACGATTACCATTGCAGACAGCACCATCGGCGGCAGGCTGGCCGGGGGCGCAGATGATGACACCATCACCATCAGCGGTTCATCCATTGACGACATCCGCATGGGAAGTGGCGATGACACGCTCAACTTTATCAGCTCGTCAGTCACCGACGACATTCGGGGTGGCGGCGGTACCGATACGCTGAACCTGCCTGTCGGTACCGAGATCAACGATACCACATTCGGGACAATCACGGTTGAAGAAGGGGTGGGTTACGCGGTCTCAAGCGGCACCTTTACGCTGCCATCGGGCATAACCGTCACCTATAGCTCGTTCGAGAACGGCACCGGAATGCCCTGTTTCACGCGCGATACGCGGATCAGGGCGCAGGGCGGGTCGGCGCTGATCCAGACGCTGCGCCCCGGCGATCTGATCCCCACCTTGGGGCAGGGGCTGAACCCGATCCGCTGGATCGGGCATCGAAGCTTTGATCGCAAGGCGTTGCAAGACAATCCCCGGCTCTGGCCAGTGCGCATCCCTGCGGGGGCGCTTGGGGGCGGTTTGCCCGGTCGCGACCTTCTGGTCTCGCGCCAGCACCGGATGCTGGTGCAATCCAGAATCGCTCAGCGCATGTTTGGCGCGACCGAAGTTCTGATCCCGGCCATCAAGCTTACCGCGATGCCAGGTATCCATGTGGATGACAGTGTTGCGAGCGTCGAGTATTTTCACCTGCTGTTTGACTGCCATCAGGTGATCTTTGCCGAGAACGCCCCGACCGAAAGCCTCTATACCGGTCCTGAGGCGCTGAAATCCCTCAGCGCCGCGTCGCGGCGCGAGATATTCGGGATTTTCCCAGAACTGGCTGATCTTGACTACCGTGCCGATCCCGCCCGTCTGATCCCCCGCGGGCGGCTGCAATCACAATTGATTACACGGCACCTGAAGAATAACAAACCCCTGTTGCAGAGGCCCCGATGTTGAACCAGAAGGGAATTCAACAAGGGGGTAAAGATTTCGCCGCACCCGTCTTGACCCTTCGCGCGATTCCCACTAAACGCATCCAACCAGTTTTCGGGCGCGACTTCGGGTTGCGCCCCTTGTGATTTGGCCGCGGGTCTTGTGCCCGGCCTCCAGAAACAAAGGAAGAAACCATGTCGCGCCGTTGCGAACTGACCGGAAAAGGCCCGATGACTGGCAACAATGTCAGCCACGCCAAAAACAGAACTCGTCGTCGTTTTCTGCCTAACCTGAACGACGTCACGCTGCAGTCGGAAACCCTGGGTCGTGGCGTCAAGCTGCGGATCTCGGCGGCTGCCCTGCGCTCGGTTGACCACCGCGGTGGTCTGGACGCGTTCCTGGCGAAAGCCAAGGATGACGAGCTGTCCGCGAACGCGCTGAAAGTGAAGAAAGAAATCGCCAAGGCGCAAGCTTCGGCCTAACTCTTTCCAGTACGCGAAATTCAGGCCCTGTACCACTTGGTGCAGGGCCTTTCTTGTTGCCGAACACCCCCCAGTGATTGCCGATTGTTTTTGATTGGGCATTAAAACTTCGATTTTCGTGATGTTGTTCACAGACTGAATTCAAAGAGATGCATATGTTTGTGCATATATCTATTGAGGAGGGGGGTCCTCATGTCATTTAAATTCAGAAAATTTATAGCCCTGTTGCCCACCTCGATCGCAGCCGCTCTGGCGCGCTGCACCCGTATGCAACGGCGGGTCAATCGTTTGCATACCGGAATGAACGCCACAACGGTCAAGCCGCCCAAACCCTAGGGGTGGTCTTTGTGCTTGAAGTGAGCCAGAGGCCGGGCCTATATCCGACCTGATATGACCGGCCTTTTCCGCAGCTTGCTTCCTTTTGCACTCTCTGTGCTGGTGATCCTCACCGGGCAGGGGGTTGCTGCGTCACGCGGGGTGGATCGCGCGGTTGGCCAGATGGTGTTGTGTACGGGCACCGGTCCTGTTGTCGTGTATATGGACGATGAGGGCCAGCCGACGCAGGCCCCGCATTACTGCCCGGACTATGCGCTAAGCTTGCTGGGCGCGCTGCATCCGGTGCAGATTGCTCTGCCGCTTGCCCCAACCAAAGCGCCCCCGGCGTTGCCGCAATATGTTGACGGCCAGATTGCGGCCCCCGTACCGCAGCGACCTGCCCGCGCGCCCCCGGCGATTGACTGAATTATTTCCCGAACAGTTCAGACAATCAAAGAAGGAGAGGTCCCATGACCCTCAAATCCACTCTGCTTGCAACCCTGACCACCCTGTCGCTGGCCTCGGGCGCATTTGCCGCTGATGTCATTGTTATTGAAGACAGCTATGCACGTTCTTCCGGCAAACATGCCAAGGCCGGTGCGGCGTTTATGGTCATCCAGAATCAGGGCGACACCGATGACCGCCTGATCGGCGTGATCTCGGATGCGTCGGACCGGGTTGAGCTTCACACCCACGAGGTCGACGACAATGGCGTTGCCAGAATGCTGCATGTCGAGGAAGGCTTTGTCATCCCCGCAGGTGAAACCCGCAAGCTACAACGCGGTGGCGATCACGTCATGTTCATGGGCCTTACGACCCCGTTCGAAGCGGGGGCGACAGTTCCGGTGACGCTGGTCTTTGAAAAGGCGGGAGAGATCGTTGTTGAGGTTCCTGTCGATCTTGAGCGCTAGGACAAAGGCGGGCGCTCGAACGAACGCCTGTCTTCAGGCTGTTCTACAGCCATCATCCATGCGTCAGGCCGGGCATTGCCCGGCCTGTTGCGTCAGCGGTTAACGGTTTTCATCCCCACCCGGTCGCCCGCTTTCTTGAACCGTGCTGCCAGAAAGAACATCACGACTGCTGATGTCAGCGCGAAAAATGCGATGGCCCAACCCAATGCTACCATCCCGCTGCCGGGCCAGAAGATCAGCACCAGCCCGATGATCAGCGCGAAAATGCCCGAGTTGCGCACTGTTGCGCGTTCGGGGTCCTGCGGATGCATCTGCGGCAGCGCCATGAATGATCCGATGGCCACGAACAGCGCCATCGCCCCCATCAGCGTGAAGGCCAGCCAGGCCACACCCTGCGGCCAGATCAACAGGATCAACCCGATCAGTGCGGCACCGATGCCAAAGCCGCCGACCACGCCGCGCCGCCCAAAACCCAGCCATGTCAGCGCGCCGTCAAGGATCAGCAATACCCCCACCAGCCGCAGCAGTAATGAGATACTGCTGGTCGGCCAGAACAGCGCCGCGATGCCGATCAGGCACGCCAAAACCCCGCGCAGCAGAAAGGTCCACCACAGGTCGGCGAGATTCGCGCTCAGCGTCTCGCGTGGGTCCATGCTTGTGTCGTCTAGGATCTCTCCGTCCTTCGGTGGTAGATCGGTCATGTCAGCCTCTCGCTTGGCGTTTTGAGCACAATAGGCAGGAATGCGCGCTGCTGTCTGCCTTTATCGCGCCCCGTTTCCTGCCAGCAGCGTGTCAACCCAGCGTGGGACCACCTCCGACGCCGGCCCAAGATGGACCTCATCAAAGATCGATCCGCCGGCAGAGGGTTCCAGATTCAGCTCAACCGTCTTTGCGCCCACGGCCCGCGCCTCTTGCACGAACCCTGCCGCCGGATAGACCTGCCCCGATGTACCGATCGAGGCAAACAATGTGGCTTCGATCAGATGATCGTAAATCTCATCCATGAAATACGGCATCTCGCCAAACCATACCACATCGGGCCGTGCCGTGGGCTGCTGGCAGGCAGGGCAGGGTTCACCCACCTCCATCTCGGGCGGTGATGCCCAACGGTGCCCGCATGCCCCACACAAAGCGCCCGCCAGCGTGCCATGCATGTGGATCACGGGTTCAGCACCTCCGGCCTCATGCAAACCATCGACGTTCTGGGTGACGAGGATCACCTCGCCGGGCCAGTTCTTTTGTAACCGCGCCAAAGCCTGATGCGCCGCATTGGGCTGCGCTTTGGCGGCCTGCCCGCGGCGGGCGTTGTAGAACCCGTGCACCAGCGCGGGGTTGCGGGC
The DNA here is from genome assembly GCA_000158135.1 of Rhodobacteraceae bacterium KLH11. Classification (GTDB taxonomy): domain Bacteria; phylum Pseudomonadota; class Alphaproteobacteria; order Rhodobacterales; family Rhodobacteraceae; genus Ruegeria. The sequence continues at coordinate 257,247 of DS999531.1, read as the reverse complement.
AAACCCTTCGGGCGTGGCCACATCCTCGATCCGGTGTTGCGCCCATAGCCCGCCTTCGTCCCGGAATGTTCCCAGTCCGCTTTCTGCCGAAATCCCGGCCCCGGTCAGAATGACGATCTTTTCCATACCCGCCTCTCGCGTTACACCCGTTCTTATGACACAGCGTATCCTTTTCGTCTGCCTGGGCAATATCTGCCGCTCTCCCGCCGCCGAGGGCGTCTTTCGCGCCCGCGCCCCGCATCACCAGACCGACAGCGCCGGAACCGCTGGCTGGCATGTCGGCAATCCGCCCTACGGCCCGATGCAACAAGCCGCCCGCGCCCGCGATATCGACCTCAGCGACCTGCGCGCACGGCAATTCGTAGCCGAGGATTTCCACCGTTTCGACCTGATCATCGGGATGGACGCGGAGAATGTCGCGGGTATCGAAGCGCAGCGCCCCGACGGCAATGACACCCCCGTTCGGCTGCTGACCGATTTTGCACCTCATACCGGCGCCGACCATGTGCCCGACCCATATTACACCCGCGATTTCGACGGTGCGCTGGATTTGATCGAGGCGGCGGTGGAGGGGCTTGAGGGGTATTTGCAGGGCCGGTTGTAAAAGTTCGGGCAGATTTGCTGCTGGTGTCGTTTGAGGGCAATGATAGCTTCGAGCCCTTATTAACCCCATCCAAGTAGGCTTAAATGCTTTCGATCAGGAGGTGCTTGCTGGGGGTTCTTTTGACGAACACGTCTTCAACCCAGCTAAGAACGCGTCGTTGCCCGCCGAAGGCTACCATTTCAATGGCCTCCCCAAAACTAACCCATCGATATTCGCTGTGTTCATGATTCAATGTGATCGCCGCGGAGTTATCGATGAATGCGATAAACACGGGCGCTATCGTAATCGCGTCACGATCTGCTTCATAGAATTTCTCACAAATATCAGCCGAATACAATGCATTAGGTCGTAAGCCAGTCTCTTCATCAAGTTCACGCAAGGCTGTTTGCCAAGCTGTTTCACCGTCTTCGATGCTTCCTGCGACCTGACACCACTCGCCTATCAGGGTCTGCGTTCTTTTTAGGAGCAGAACCTCATGCCGAGTTTCGGTTTTTCGAACTGCGACCAGAGATGCAAGGAACGACCTGATTGGAATTTCCGCCACGACCTGGTTCTCCCGCTCAATGATATGGTGACCTGTGTAGGTGATTGCGAGAGGATGGCAAAGTGCCGCTTTGTTCCGCGAAGCTGACCTCACACTGACGATGACCGCAATTGCAGCCGAATTATCCGCGGCGCCCGCGAACAGAGTTGCAAAATTCGGTGGCGCTCGACGCTACCCCACCACCTTCAACTGCCCCTTGAGCCATGGCAACTGCGCCATCGCAGGATCAACGATCTGGCTCTGCATCAGCCGCCGGATCATATCTGCCACTTCCTGCGGTACCTGATCCGACCAGTCGGTGCGGGTGAACAGCGAGATCGTTCGCGCGAACGCGCCAAACGGGGCGGGGTGTGCCTCCATCCCGTCATGAAACCGCGCCGCGCGCATGTAACCCAGCGGCGTGGTGATCGCCCAGCCCAACCCGCGCGCCACCATCGCCATCAGCGCGAGGTGAGAGCCGATCTCGAACCGTTCCTCAAACTCCAGTTGCTGCCGCGCCAGATGGCCCTCGATCTGGCGGCTGATCAGCTGCTCGCGCGCATAGCGCAGAAAAGGCAGGTCCTGCATCGGTTGTACGACCCCTTTGGGCGCAACCAGAATGAACGGGTCCTGCACCAGAGGGTATTCAACCACACCTTCGAGCACTTCGCCGGAATGGGCCGAGACCGCCAGATGCAGGCGCTGCGCCTCCAGTTCGGCGAAGAGGTCCAGACTGGGCAGGGTGATCAGCTTGAATTTCGATCGGGTCAGACTGTCGGCCAGCAAAGTGGCCAGCCGGGGTGTAAGGTCGTTGTCGAAATCGTCGATCAACCCGATTGACAGCGTCGTCAGGTGCCCCAGATCCATCACCGCCAGTTCACTCTGCGCCACCTGCAACTCACCCAAGACTGCCTGCGCGCGCGCCAGAAAGCTGCGCCCGGCCTGTGTCAGCCGCATCGGCCGCCGCCCGTGATCGACCAGATCGGTGCCCAGAGCCTTTTCCAGATTGCGCAACTGCTGGCTGACCGACGGCTGGCTGAGCCCCGTGATCTCGGCCGCCTGCGCCACCGATCCCGTCCGCGCCAGCGCCTCGAACACCTCAAGGCCCCGCAGGGTCAGCCCTTTCATCACCATCACACATACCTTTCGCTGCGCCTGTTCTGAGGCGCAGGGCGGGTCAGGTCAAGGATTGACAGAGGGTTAGCTGCAGATCGCCTGCGCCATCTGGCCAAAGTTCTGATACCGATCCCACAACGCATCATCGCGCGCGGTCTGCGACATCTTCAACTCCTGCGCCTGATGGGGGTCTTCGAACCATTTCGAGACGGTCTTCTGATCACTGCGCGTCAACGCCTGATCCGCCACGCGCTGGATGCACGAACACCGATCCCGCGTCGCCGCCGACCGATCCGACGCCAGACACGCCCGCTTGATCTGCGCTGCGTCCGCGATCGGAGCCACCGTCGTTATCGATGCCGCACAAAATGCGATTAGGAGGAACTGTTTCATACTCGAAGCCTCGTTTTTGCCTGCCCGGACGGGTCTTCTGCCCCTCTCGGTCTGCGCGGGAGTATGAATCAAACTGGATTCGGGATCAATCATGCGTTGCGAAAAAGTGAATACACGAGTCGGAAACACCCCACCCCGTAGGCCGGGCTTCAGCCTAGCACCGGTCAGCGCAAGAATGGCAGCAATTGCTCCAATGCTTCGATCAATGCTTCGATTTTCTCGGGGTGTTTAGCAATATAGGCATCAACCACAGCGGTCGTGACTTTCTTGGAGCCTATGACGACAACGGTGCCAACTGCCAACTTGACTGTTAGAGCACTCCATTTGAGCAAGTCGGCCAACCCTGCTTTGAGCTTGATCAAGATCGCTTCAATCCACTCCGGAGGAGGATTTTCCTCTTCCAGAGCGATCGAAAGTTCTTCGGTGGCTTCCCAGATCAAAGTTATAGAACCAGACAAAAGCTCATCTCGAATGCTCTCAGGAGGGTTGTTCCCTCCGATGCCGTGGCGCGCAGTAGTCTGAGCTCTCAAGCTATCTTTTAGATCACCTAAGGCAATTTCGACCTGCCGCCGAGCTCGAATATGCCCGATTTCTCCTGCGACTGCTTCTGGCCCCGCATCCCAAGTCGCATCACTGATTACGGCTACGCGCTCTTGTAGCTTCCAGTCCATTGGTTTGCCTTCAAGAAATCCGTTATACCAATCTGACCAAAACGCCCAGACCTCGCCTGCCGAACTTAGACCGTCTTGGAAGTAAACTGTCTCGTAGTGAGGCTTGGAGAAGAACTCGCTTTCGTTTTCGGGAGAAAAAAGCTCTTGCCGCAACATGTCTTCCGAAGAATGGGAACGCATATCATTTTGAAGATCAAACACCTCCTCATGAGAGACGTCGTGTGGATCAAGATCGGACACATCTTCGGCGGCAGAAATCTCTAGATCATGACGAGAGCCAGTGTTGGGAAAGAGTGACCTGAGTACTTCGCGAGCGGACGTGTTACTGGCAAAATAGTTGGCAACTATCTGAGAGGAGGCAGAAGCCTCAACATGCCCCATTTCAGCCAAGCCGGCCTCCTCGGATTTTGTTATCAAAGTTTCTGACATCGAACTTAGTTCATCCCATCTAAAACTTAGAGGGTCAGAGCCGCCACTTCGCGCAGCTACAACACAACAAATGCCCACGCGGAAGCTGTGGAGCACAATCTGTTCTCGGCCTCGGATCCAGACAGCTTCTGCTTGCCTCTCCCACTCCTGTGGAAACGTGAGTTCCAGAAGACCTCTAAGGTAGATACGTGCAATTGCTGGACATAGCATTTTGTCTTGAGAAGAACTCAGGACTTCATTGATTCGCCTACTAAGAAGCTCTGGATAGTCTGCCACGGTTTCTGAACCTGATCGTTGCATAAAAGGCGCCCCCTTGAGCCTAGGAGCCATTGACCGTCGTTATAAAACAAATCATATCCCCAACCCATGACAGACCTCGCTCATATCCGCAATTTCTCCATCGTCGCGCATATCGACCATGGCAAATCCACCCTTGCTGACCGGCTCATCCAAGAGACCGGAACGGTCAAGGATCGCGACATGAAGGAACAGCTGCTCGACAGCATGGATATCGAGCGTGAACGCGGCATCACCATCAAGGCCAACACGGTTCGCATCGACTATACCGCCGATAATGGTGAGCAATACGTGCTGAACCTGATCGACACTCCCGGCCACGTGGACTTTGCCTATGAGGTCAGCCGCTCCATGCGTGCGGTAGAGGGTTCGCTGCTGGTCGTGGACTCGACACAAGGCGTCGAGGCGCAGACGCTGGCGAATGTGTACCAAGCCATCGACGCGGATCATGAGATCGTGCCGGTGCTGAACAAGATCGACCTGCCCGCGTCCGACTGTGACCGCGTGGCCGAACAGATCGAGGATGTGATCGGCATCGACGCGACCGATGCCATTCAGGTCAGCGCCAAGACGGGGCAGGGCATCCATGAAACGCTGGAAGCCATCGTGCAGCAACTGCCCGCGCCGCAGGGCAATCTGGATGCGCCGCTCAAGGCGATGCTGGTGGATTCGTGGTACGACGCCTATCTGGGCGTCATCGTTCTGGTCCGCATCATGGACGGGACGCTGAAAAAGGGCATGCGGGTCAAGTTCATGTCGAACAACACCCTGCATCATGTCGACCGCGTTGGCGTGTTCCGGCCTGAGATGGAGATGGTCGATAGCCTTGGCCCCGGTGAGATCGGCTTTCTGACCGCCTCGATCAAACAGGTCCGCGACACCCGCGTCGGTGACACCATCACCAATGACCGCAACGGCACCGAGGACGCGTTGGACGGCTTCAAACCCGCGCAACCGGTGGTGTTTTGTGGCCTCTTCCCCGTCGACAGTTCCGAATTCGAGGACCTGCGCGACGCGATTGACAAACTGGCGCTGAACGACGCCTCATTCTCGTTCGAAATGGAAACCTCAGCCGCACTTGGCTTTGGCTTCCGTTGCGGCTTTCTGGGGCTTTTGCACCTTGAGGTCATCCGCGACCGCATCGAACGCGAATATGATATCGAGCTTATCACCACCGCGCCGTCGGTGATCTATCACGTCTACATGAAAGACGGCGAGATGATCGAGCTGCACAACCCCGCCGATATGCCCGACCCCTCCAAGGTCGACCATATCGAGGAGCCGCGCATCAAGGCGACCATTCTTGTGCCTGACGAATACCTCGGCGACGTGCTGAAACTGTGTCAGGACCGCCGCGGCATCCAGTTGGACCTGACCTATGCGGGCACCCGCGCGATGGTCGTGTATGACCTCCCCCTCAACGAAGTTGTGTTCGATTTCTACGATCGCCTGAAATCCGTAACAAAAGGTTACGCCAGCTTCGACTACCAGATGACCGGTTACACGCAGGACAATCTGGTCAAGATGTCGGTGCTGGTGAATGACGAGCCCGTCGATGCGCTGTCGACCATGGTTCACCGCGACCGGGCCGAGATGCGCGGGCGGGCGATGTGCGAAAAGCTCAAGGACCTGATCCCGCGCCACATGTTCAAAATCCCGATCCAGGCCGCCATCGGAGGCAAGGTCATCGCCCGCGAGACGCTCTCGGCGCTGCGCAAGGACGTGACCGCCAAATGCTACGGAGGCGACGCCACGCGGAAACGCAAACTGCTGGACAAGCAGAAGGCAGGTAAAAAGAAGATGCGCCAGTTCGGGAAAGTTGATATCCCGCAGGAGGCGTTTATCTCAGCGTTGAAGATGGATGGGTGACAATTCAGGCCTAGAACGGTTTTTGGGCAAGCAACTGGCTTGGATTGCTTCGGCCGATATCAAGCTTACAGTATTGACCCGGTTGACGATAACCATGCTAGCTTCGCCATCTGCTAATCGATTAGCCAATAAAGGTCGCACATTTCACCGCTCCGCTCTTGAGGCGTGAACCACGCAGCGCGGCGGAAATTCATGTATTCTGACCCTAGACTGGCGGGGATAGGTCGTGCCACGTTTAAGAAGCGGTATCATGAGGTACGGGTTCGCTAGGAACTGACAAAATCTTAAGACTGTGTCTCACCAATAGCAGGCCATAATTCTCTTGGTTGATCTTTCGTCAAATTCAAAAATTACGTCACATTTCTGGACCGTACCTCGCGAGCCATGACAAAGAGTTGACAAGAGATATTGAGTTATAAAGCCTGTACTTATTTTTTGTGAACGCGTTTCAACGGTCAACTACTTAAGAACGAAATTGGATAGCTATAGAGGTATCGAGATCGAGAATGTCGTTTTCAAAGTTTTTACTAGGGTTAACCCTTTCGATAATAGCAACAACTGCGCTTGGCGACGTAATAAATGAAGGTGATGTTTTTGCAGGTCGCCCAATTTGCGCTGAGTATCAGGATTTTTTGGGGCTGGAGGGAAATCCTCAAGACTCCGAATGCACTGAAACGCAGGAATTTATTTCAAATAGCGCGAATTTAGAGATTTTGGATTTTCTTAGTGAGTATCTGGAGAAGGCGAATGAAAAATCGAGCCTCTTTCTCTTGGCGAACGCTCAAAGGGCAATAGTTAGGGGAGACTATTCAGCTGCCTTTATGTGGATGGACGTTGCAGATAGGCAGGTGTATTCGGACCTTATTTTGTCAGGGGATCAAGTTCGTGCCTCATTTTATTCGTCTGTGTTAAGTGACTTGAAGTCGCTGTTTATAAAGGAAGTTTGCCAGAATAATAAGTTTAATTGCCAACTTATCGATAGATATTTTGAGCTTGATGAAATCATAGGGGATATCAAGAAGAATGTCTTAGAGGAAAGATCTGATATTGTTTTGCTGTGCCTTCTGAGAACTGATGCTTTTTCGATGCCTTTGCGGCAACTTATTGTGACTCCAAAATTCGAAAATTGTATTCAGTTTAATGGGGAAAAATAGTGGGAAGAAGGTTGGCTTTATCGGCTTTGAGTCTTAACCCTAATTGGGGCACGCTACTCAACCGTTCGGCAGCACCGCCCTCAGTTCTGTTGATCAATCGTTGCAGGCGCGTTTGCGCCCGGGGGCTCCGCCCGTTCGCGGCTGAATTCGTCCACTGGACGAATTCCGGGACGCCGCTCACCCCCTCGGGTCGGAGCTGCTCTCAGTTCTGCTGATCGACCGCTGGGCATTTTCAGCGAGGGCCAATCTAAGCCCTTCATGAAGTTTCCTTAAGGTAAGTTGTAACCGCCGCATCCCCTCCCAATCTGTATCCCATAGCAAGGAAGTTCGTTTTTGAACTCCAAAGGGTCGCATTCAGGAGGAGAGACCATGACCAGATATATGACTGCCGGAGCAGCCGCTCTGGCCACCAGCCTCACCCTCGCAACAGCCGCGATGGCCGACACCACGCCAGACCTGCGCGGCGCATGGACGGGGACCTATACCAAGGTCTCGCCTTCGCGCACCGCCACCGGGGATGCGCCGCGCTTTCATCAGGGCGAGTGGGTGCTGGATATTCAGCAGCAGCAGGACAACCTGTTCTGGGGGCCCAGCAAGTGGCGTCCGAATGCCGATGCCGACTGGCGTGTCTTTGATGCGACCGGCACCATCAGTCTGGATGGCTCGGGCAAGATCGGGCTGGTCGAAAGCTCTGCCGATCCGGATGTGGGGGTGAACGCCATCGTGGATGCCTATTACAAGGACGGCAAGATTTACGCGGATTTCCGTAGCCTGCGTCGGGGAACGGCCTACAGCACCGTTCTGGAACGTCAGGTGAACTGAAGCGTCTTCGGCCCGGGCTGGATGTTAAAGGGGGTATTGCCGCTGCGCATTATGACTGCGGCAGGAGTAGTAGGTTACCCCGTCCGGGTCGGAGCGCTTCTCAGAAATACACGTCTCCACAGGGAGGCGACGGGCCGGGCGGCAATCTCGCCGCCCGCGACAGGCTCCAGCCCCCCGCGCCTGAGGATACGGCGTTCCTCGGCCCGGGTCATCTGGATCTCGCGGACCTCCAGCGCGGCGTCGCGCGCGGTGAGGTATCTGCCGTCCGGCCCCGGTTCCATCCCCGGAATACCACGCCCTTTCTACCACCACCCGCGCAGCCCGCTGAGCAGGTGTTTGGGTTCGATCCGTTTATCATCCTGTCAGTCCCAGATCCGCTCTGCCGCGGACATTCGAGGCCAGCGGTTTGCCATATCGGATCGGCACGATCCCCGCACGGGGTCCTGTGTCTGGGTAACCAGCTCTCCCAATTGGGCGGGGGCTTGCGAAATGGTGCAGCGCATCGGCGAATCTCGGGTTGTACGATTCGAAAGATTGGGGGGTGAGTGTTGTACAACTCGGCCAATTTGCCCCTAACGCTGCGCATGGGGCCTTTGCAGATGCAGAAACAGAGCGGATTTCGGCCTGTGACTAAAGCTCAGACTTTTCCCTGGACAACTCTGCACGATGTCGCGAAATCTCGGGTTATCCACAACGTTCTCCCGGCGGATATCAACAGTTTATCCCCGTCTAATTTTCATGCTGCAGTGCTATTTTCTTGTCCGATGAGGACGCTGATGTAACAGTCTGATTACTGCTTCGGTTCTTCGGAACAGGGGCGGGACGCAAAGGCCAAGGGGGCCTCAGCGGCGAAGGCAGGTTTTAGGATTTGTTCTTGGTTGCAAAGGCTTACCGGTGGTGGATCAACCTGGCCGGGCTTCGGTTCGGGGCAGGGGATCAACCTCTCAGAAGGTCGATGCGGGCTGCGACGCGACATAGCGCGTGTGGCAGCAGCCAGAGCTCCCTGTGGGGCCGCGGCAACTGGACCATGAGGCCCCTCGGGCGGATTGGACCGGCAAGGCGTCAGAGTGTCCGCAAGGATGCATGCAAAGACCGCGTCTGAGCACCTGACGCCTTTTCCTTT
>DS999531.1:221044-248135 GCA_000158135.1 Rhodobacteraceae bacterium KLH11 | reverse complement strand
CCCGCAGAAGTGTCAGAAATGCAATGCCGCGTCTATGCACCTGTGCTGCCAAACCTAACCTTAACAGATCGGTGTGGCAACTATATATTGCGGATAGGCGTTGCCCGGCCGCAACATGCCGTGAAAATCAGATGCTTTCCTGAACATCCTGGGCGGCGTTCTGGATCGCGTCGCCACCTTTTTCAATGTCTTTGCCAGCCCCTTTTACGGTCTCGCAGGCGGTCAATGTGAACAGGGCCAGGCCAATCAGAAATGCACGGATCATCGGTAACTCCAAAAGTGCTTGTTTCGATTTGACTAGCAGCTTTCGCCGGGCAGAGCTACCGGTTTTGCGCAGCCCCTTTTTGTGGAGCAATCGCGCTGATCAGGCCGCTGTCCGGTCGCAGAAAAGTTCGTAAACCACTTCGAGCATGCGGGCCGGGCGCTCATCGGCCAGCCGGTAATAGATCGCCTTGCCCTCGCGCCGGGGCACCACCAGCCCTTCGAGCCTGAGGCGCGAAAGCTGTTGCGAAACGGCAGCCTGCCGGGCTGAAAGCAGCTGTTCCAGCTCGGTCACCGATTTCTCGCCTGACACAAGATGGCACAGGATCATCAGGCGCCCTTCATGGCTGATCGCCTTGAGGAAATTCGATGCTTGCGTTGCGTTCTCAACCATCCGGTCAAGTTCGCTGTGCGACATTTTTCCGGTCAGTTGTGGAAGAGCCATATCTGTGTTCCTTAATTTCTGTCGTCGGATCGCACCGGGGGTGCACGCTGTTTTTCGGCACCTTTTTAGGTACAATTTCCAGTCATCTATTTCTATATGCACGGATCAAAATAGCGTGATGTGTTCATCACGAATGCGCGTGAAGATTGTGATGGCGGCTCTTGCCGCAACCGCTGCGGACCGCGCGATGACGCGGCCCCCCTTGCAGCCCCCCGGTGGCGGCACTAAGACTTGGGTAACTCTTCTTCGGGTAGTGTCCCGATCCATCGCAAAGCAGGCAGGTTCCGAATGTTCGATCCAGTTGACACCTATATGAACACACTCGTCCCTATGGTCGTCGAGCAGACCAGCCGGGGCGAGCGCGCGTATGATATTTTCTCACGCCTTCTGAAAGAGCGGATCATTTTCATCAACGGCCCCATCCATGACGGGATGAGCCACCTGGTTGTGGCCCAGCTGCTGCATCTTGAGGCAGAGAATCCGAATAAGGAAATCTCGATCTACATCAATTCGCCCGGTGGCGTGGTGACCAGTGGTTTGTCGATTTACGACACAATGCAGTACATCAAACCGAAATGTTCCACATTGGTGATCGGTCAGGCGGCCTCGATGGGGTCGGTTTTGCTGGCCGGTGGTGAAAAGGGGATGCGGTTCTCGCTGCCCAACAGCCGCATCATGGTGCACCAGCCCAGCGGTGGATATCAGGGTCAGGCCAGCGACATTATGATCCATGCGGCCGAGACGCAGAAGCTGAAGGATCGCCTGTATGACATCTATGTGCGCCATACAGGGCAGACCAAAAAGGCGGTTGAAAAGGCTTTGGATCGTGACAATTTCATGAGCCCGGAAGAGGCCAAGGATTGGGGCCATATCGATGAGATCGTCGAGAATCGCGCCAAAATGGATGGCGATGAGGCCTGAGGTCAAATCCGCGCGCGTCCGGCGTGAGGAACCATTTTGCGATTGTAGCTGCCAGAACGCTGGCCTAAGCTGCAGGCACAGACGGCAATTGCGGCCCTTTGACGGGGCCGCTGAGACGGAGCCCAAGGGGTAAAGCATGGCGACGAATTCAGGCGGTGACGGCAAGAACACGCTCTATTGCAGCTTTTGCGGCAAAAGCCAGCATGAGGTGCGCAAGCTGATCGCGGGCCCGACCGTGTTCATCTGCGACGAATGTGTTGAACTGTGCATGGATATTATCCGCGAGGAAACCAAAGCCAGTGGGCTTAAATCCTCGGATGGCGTGCCAACGCCCAAGGATATCTGCGAGGTGCTGGACGATTATGTGATCGGTCAGGCCACCGCCAAGCGGGTGCTTTCGGTTGCGGTTCACAACCATTACAAGCGTCTGAATCACGCCCAGAAGGCTGGTAGTGATATCGAACTGGCCAAATCCAACATCCTTCTGATCGGTCCCACCGGTTGCGGCAAGACCTTGCTGGCGCAGACGCTGGCGCGGATTCTCGATGTGCCATTTACCATGGCCGACGCAACCACGCTGACCGAAGCAGGCTACGTGGGCGAGGATGTCGAGAACATCATCCTCAAGCTGCTGCAAGCCAGCGAATATAACGTCGAACGCGCACAGCGCGGCATCGTCTATATTGACGAGGTCGACAAGATCACGCGCAAGTCCGAGAATCCCTCGATCACCCGCGACGTCTCAGGCGAGGGGGTGCAGCAGGCGCTGCTGAAGCTGATGGAGGGCACGGTTGCCAGTGTCCCGCCGCAAGGCGGGCGCAAACATCCGCAGCAGGAATTCCTGCAAGTTGATACGACAAATATTCTGTTCATCTGCGGCGGTGCCTTTGCCGGGTTGGATAAAATCATTGCGCAACGTGGCAAGGGCTCGGCCATGGGCTTTGGCGCCGATGTGCGTGACAATGATGACCGGGGCGTGGGTGAGATTTTCAAGGAGCTCGAACCAGAAGATCTGCTGAAATTCGGTTTGATCCCGGAATTCGTCGGCCGCCTGCCGGTTCTGGCAACGCTGGAAGATCTGGACGAAGATGCGCTGGTGACAATTCTGACCAGTCCGAAAAACGCGTTGGTCAAACAATATCAGCGCCTGTTTGAACTGGAAGATGCAGAGCTGGCCTTCACGGACGATGCGCTGAAGGCCATCGCCAAAAAGGCCATCGAACGCAAAACCGGCGCGCGCGGGCTGCGTTCGATCCTTGAAGATATTCTGCTGGATACGATGTTCGAATTGCCCGGCATGAAGAATGTGACCGAAGTTGTGGTCAACGAAGAGGCTGTGACATCTGAGTCACAGCCTTTGATCATCTACGCGGATACGGCGGAATCGGCATCAGCTGGCTGAACAGGTTTCCGATAAGGATTGCTTTCAAAGATCTGCGAGGGGGCTCTGCCCCCGCCGCGGCAAGCCGCGACTCCTCCGGGATATTTGAGGCCAGATGAAGCAAGGGATCCGTTCTTCATCTGGCTAAAAATATCCCGGAGCGCGAGGCAGAGCCTCGCAAATAGGTGGCGGTTTGCCGAAAGGTGGGATGTTCATTTGATGAGGCTGACATGACAATCAAACGCATTTCATCTGGTGGCGAATATGAGAGCAAAGTCGGATATTGCCGCGCGGTTGTGGCAAACGGTGTTGTTTTTGTTGCGGGAACATGTGCTCAAGGTGACATCATCCCTGAAGATATTGCCGGGCAATGCGTATCGGCGCTGACCGCGATCGAGAAAGCTCTGACCGAGGCCGGGGCGGGTTTTGCGGATGTTGTTCGGGTGAACTATTACCTGCCCGATATGGCTGAGTTTGAGCAATGCTGGCCGCTGTTGCAGCGCGCGTTTGGCAAAAACCCACCTGCGGCAACTGTAACGGAATGCAATCTGATAACGCCACGGCACCGGATTGAGATCGAGGTTACCGCGGTTTTGCCGGAATAATGCAGACATCGGTGCTGGCACTGGACCTTGGCCAACCTTTGGGTCATATCTGCGGGGATAGAAATGCCGGAGGCAGCCGATGGGAATCCTGAACAATCTTTTGCGGGCCGTGACCTGGTGGAATGGGGCGACCCTGAACACTCAGCTTTATACCGCACGCAAAGGCGTCAAGGTTGGTGAGGATAACGAAGGCAACGTGTTTTATCGCAATGCGGATGACAGCAAGCGCTGGGTGATCTTCAATGGCGAGGCCGAGGCGAGCCGGATTGACCCGGATTGGCATGGGTGGTTGCACCGTACCTGGGACGAACCGCCAACCGAGAAACCTCTGCCCCATAAATCGTGGGAAAAACCACATCAGGAAAATCTGACGGGAACGGCGCTGGCTTATACACCGGCGGGATCATTGCGGCGCGCCGATCCGGTCGACCGTACGGATTACGAGGCGTGGAACCCGGAATAGGCGAGGCATAGATGTCTGCTCATACAAAAACCGAAGTCATTGTCGGCGGGGTCGTGCTGGCCTGTGCTGTCGCATTTGGCGTTTACGCCAGCCAGTCGGCTGGCCTGTCTCAGGCCCGTGTGGGGTATGAGCTGGGCGCGTCTTTCCGCTCGTTGGAGGGGGTGAATGTCGGCACGGATGTGCGTCTTGCGGGCGTCAAGATCGGGACGGTCACAAATGTCACGCTGAACCCGGATACTTACCGTGCCGATACGCGGTTTTCGGTGGCGGACGGTATCCTGATCCCGGATGACAGCGCCATTGTGATCTCGTCCGAGGGATTGCTGGGCGGCAATTTTGTCGAGGTCATGCCCGGCGGATCCCCGTTCTTTTTTGAGGCGGGGGACGAGATTGAAGATACGCAAGGTGCGGTCAGCCTGATCTCGTTGCTGGTCAAATTCGTGGCCGGGGATGGCGGCGAATGAGGCGCGCAGCCCTTGCGGCGCTGCTGGTCATCGCGACCGGAGCAACAGCACAGCAAAAGGCTGAATCCGGCCCGGGTGCCATGTTGCGCGGGCTGGACAAGGTCAGTGGGCAAACCCTTGATGTCGAGATCCGGAACGGACAGACCGAAACGGTGTTCGGGCTGGATGTCGCTTTGGGGGATTGCCGTTATCCTGCCGAAAACCCGACGGGGGATGCTTTTGCTTACCTGACCATCTGGGAGCAGGGCAAAGCACAGCAGTTGTTTGATGGCTGGATGGTTGCAACATCACCGGCGCTGAACGCGCTGGATCATGCACGTTATGATGTCTGGGTGATCCGCTGTATGACCCCCTGAGGGGTCTGCGGCAGCTCGGCAGCAAAGTCGGCCTCTGCCTTAACCGCTTGTTTCAGTTCTGAATGATAGGTCGCACGGGGAAGTTCGATGGCCCCGAGTGAGGCCAGATGTGCCGTCAGAAATTGCGTATCGAACAGGATAAATCCGGTTTGGCGCAGCCGGTCGACCAGATAGGCCAGCGCAATCTTTGAGGCGTCCGTGCGGCGTGAGAACATGCTTTCGCCGAAGAACGCTGCGCCCAGAACAACGCCATAAACGCCCCCGACCAGCGTGTTGTCTTCCCACACTTCCAGCGAGTGGGCCCGTCCGCCCTGATGCAATTCGGCATAGAGGCGGCGCAGTTCGGGGTTGATCCATGTGTCTGCCCTGTCTGCGCAGCCGTCTACAACGGCCGCAAAGTCGCGATCAATGGTGATCCTGTACCCACAGCTTCGGATGCGGCGGGCCAGGCTGCGCGAGATGTGGAAACCGTCCAGTGGAAAAACGCCCCGAAACTTTGGATCGACCCAGAACAGTTTCGGGTCGTCGCGGTGTTCGGCCATCGGGAAGATGCCGATCGAATAGCCGTGCAGCAGAAGTTCGGGGGAAAGGCTCATGTCAGATGTGCCGGGACCGGGAGGGCACAGCCAGCCGGTCCCGGACCCTTATTGGGCCATATTCTCCGCAAGCCAATGCTCCAGCCAGTGGATGTTGTAATCCCCGTTATGCAGGTCGGGTTCCTGCAGCAGCGCGTGAAACAGCGGCACGGTGGTGTCGATCCCGTCAACGATCAACTCACCCAAAGCGCGCTCCAGCCGCGCCAGTGCTTCGGTGCGGTCGCGGCCTTGCACGATCAGCTTGGCAATCAGCGAATCGTAATAGGGCGGGATCGAGTAGCCATCATAAAGCGCCGAATCCATCCGCACGCCCAGACCGCCGGGGGCGTGATAGGCCGTGATCTTGCCGGGGCAGGGCGAGAAGTTGGGCAGCTTTTCAGCGTTGATCCGAACCTCGATGGCGTGGCCGTTGATCTCCAGATCGTCCTGCCCGAATGACATCTCTTCGCCAGCCGCAACGCGAATTTGTTCACGCACCAGATCGACGCCAAAAATGCCTTCGGTCACCGGGTGTTCCACCTGCAGGCGGGTGTTCATCTCGATGAAATAGAATTCGCCGTTTTCATAGAGGAACTCGATCGTGCCCGCGCCGATATAGTTGATCTTGGCGACCGCGTCGGCGCAGACCTTACCGATCTTGGCGCGTTCTTCGGGGGTGATGCAGGGGCCGGGGGCTTCTTCAAAGACCTTCTGGTGGCGGCGTTGCAGCGAACAGTCGCGCTCACCCAGATGGACCGCCTTGCCCTTACCGTCGCCAAAGACCTGAATTTCGATATGGCGCGGTGTGGTCAGGTATTTCTCGATATAGACCTCATCATTGCCAAAGGCGGCCTTGCCCTCGGCCCGCGCGGTCATGAAGGCGCTTTCCATCTCATCGGCGCTCATCGCGACTTTCATGCCGCGACCGCCGCCGCCGGCGGTGGCCTTGATGATGACGGGATAGCCAAACTCTTCACCGATGCGCTTGGCGTCAGCCAGCGTGGGAACACCACCGTCCGAGCCCGGTACGCAAGGCACACCCAGCTCCTTCATGGTGTCCTTGGCGGTGATCTTGTCGCCCATGACACGGATATGTTCGGCAGTGGGGCCGATGAAGGTGATGCCATGATCTTCGACGATCTGCACGAATTCAGCATTCTCGGACAGAAAGCCATAGCCCGGGTGGATCGCCTGCGCGCCGGTAATCTCGCAGGCTGAGATGATGGCAGGCACCGACAGATAGCTTTGCGGGCTGGGTGCGGGCCCGATGCACACCGATTCGTCCGCCATGCGCACATGCATCGCGTCGCTGTCGGCAGTTGAATGCACGGCAACCGTCTGAATCCCCATCTCGCGGGCGGCGCGAATGACACGCAGGGCAATCTCGCCCCGGTTGGCAATCAGGATTTTGTCGAACATGAGCCCGCCTTACTCAACGATGACCAGAGGGGTGCCGAATTCCACAGCATCGCCGTCACCCACCAGAATGCGCTTGATGGTGCCCGATTTGGGCGCGTGGATGTGGTTCATGGTTTTCATCGCCTCGACGATCAGCAAGGTGTCGCCTTCGGAAACGGACGCGCCAACGCTGATGAAAGACGGTGCGCCGGGTTCGGCCTGCATATAGACGGTACCAACCATGGGCGAGGTCACCGCGCCGGGGTGGCTGGCAGGGTCGTCCATCGCAGCAGGGGCCTCGGGTGCTGCTGCCGGGGCAGGCGCTACCGCAGCAGGCGCAGCGGCGGGAACAGCAACCTGAACCGGGGCGGCAACAGTTTGCGACATGCGGCTGACACGCACATTCAGGCTGTCGTCGTCGCCATATTCGCGTTTGACCTGCAATTCGGTCAGGTCATTCTCGCGCAGCAGTTCGGCCAGTGCCTTGATAAACGCGACATCCGCTTCGTGTTTGGTATCTGTCATGAGTGTCCTCGAAGGTTCCCCTATGGCCCGTCTGTTGCCTGCGGGCTTGGTCTGATTACGCAGGGTTATAAGCCATGCGAGCGGCCATGAAAAGCATCGTCTGAGCCTGTTAAATGGGGGTTTTGCGTTAATTTCACCCGCTTTCGCGACTAGAGCGGGGTTCCTGACAGTTTTGCCACCAGTTCAGGCAGCTTTCGGGCGCCGTATTTTTCCAGCAACCGGGCGCGGTAGGCCTCGATGGTGCGATAGCTCAGGTTCAGTTCGATGCCGATTTCCTTGGCTGACAGGCCACGGCATGACAGGATCGCAACCTCGCGTTCCCGGGCGGTCAACTCGACCAGCGGGCGCTCTTCCGAGATGTCCGAGAAGCTCCAGATGCCATGACGGAACGGGTCATCCGGCGTCAGCGACCGGCCCCGCGCGCGGCACCAGAACAGGTCTCCGTCGCGTCTGCGCATGACCCGCTCGTCGGTGTAATAACCGGTATCGCGCATCACCTGCAGGCTGCGCGCGCCGATCCGCTCCCAGTCGGCCACGGAAGGGTAGAGATGCAGCAGGGGCATATTGCGATACTCTGCCTCATCCCCGCCGAAGGTGCGTGCAAATTGCAGATTGCAACGGCGGATGATCCGGTTTTCAAGCTCGACAAGCCCGACCGGCGCATATTCAAAAGCAGGATCGCTCATGCCCTCATGGTGACGCGTATTGTCTGGAAAGAGAAGAGGAGGCGAATGGATTGACCGTTTTCCTCCTGCAAGGGTTGTCAAGGTTGTAAATAGCCTATGAAAATATTGTGGCAACCGCTAAAAAACACGCGGTAATTCTGCAAAATGATGCGATAAACCCAAAGGTTCTGTAGCGATGCGAGACACTCTGACCGGCAGCCGGATCCGCGAAAGACGGCAAATTGCAGGGCTGCGCCAGGCCGAATTGGCGCGGCGGGTCGGGATTTCGGCCTCGTATCTGAACCTGATCGAACATAATCGCCGCCGTATCGGGGGCAAGGTGCTGGTTGATATCGCGGCAGCACTGTCCGTGGAGCCATCGCTGCTTACGCAGGGGGTCGAAGAGACGCTTATCTCTGCCCTGCGCGAGGCTGCGGCGGATGCGGTAGGCCAGCAGGCCGAGGTGGACGGGCTGGAAGAATTTGCCGGGCGTTTTCCCGGCTGGTCCGGGGTTCTGGCGCAGATGCACCGCCGCGTGGTGTCGCTGGAACGTACCGTGGAAACCCTGTCAGACCGGCTGACACATGACCCGCATCTCGCGGCCTCGATGCATGAGGTGCTCTCGACGGCGGCAGCCATCCGTTCGACCGCCGCTATCCTGGCTGAGCCCGACGAGATTGCGCCGGAATGGCGCGATCGGTTCCATCGCAACCTGCATCAGGATGCTGAACGGCTGGCCGAAAGCTCCAAGGCGCTTGTGGCCTTTCTTGATGACAGTGATGGTCAGCGGGATCTGCGCGGCATCCCTCTGGATGCGGTCGAGGCGTTTTTTGCCGAACAAGGATTTCATTTCCCCGCGCTTGAGGACGAGGGGCAAACCGCAGATATCCCGCTTGAGGCGCTCGGGTCCGGAGCGGCCAGTACTGTGGCCTCGGAACTGCTGAACATTTACGCAGCCGATGCGCGCGCCATGCCGCTGGATCAGCTGCGCACAGTCCTTGATACGGCAAACCCGGACCCGCTGGCACTGGCGGCGGCGTTTTCGGTGGATTTGGCCACAGTGCTGCGGCGGTTGGCCTTTCTGCCCGAAGGAATGCTGGCGCGACCGGCGGGGCTGGTGATCTGCGATGCCTCGGGTAGTGTTCTGTTCTACAAGCCCGCGCCCGGTTTTGCCCTGCCGCGCCATGGCGAGGCTTGCCCGCTCTGGCCGGTGTTCACCGCTTTGAACCGGCCTCTGGTTCCAATCCGCAAACGCGTCGTGCAACTCGGGCGGACAGCGGCCGAGTTCGAATGTTTCGCCATCGCCTCGCCGCAACCGGTCGAGGTTTTCGGGGCAGAGCCGATTTACCGTTCGGTCATGCTGGTGCTGCCGGTCGAGGATACGGTACAGCCGATGGAAACCGTGGCACAGGCCGGGGCCAGTTGCCGGATATGCCCGAAACGCGATTGCAGCGCACGGCGCGAACCGTCGATCCTGAGCGAAGGGTTTTGACAGTTTCCTGACACAGCGCGTAAGCTGGGCCAGACGGGTGGCCGGATGTGCAGCCGGTCATGGGGAGGACATGCAAATATGAGCCGTAAGGTTCTGTTGATCGAGGATGAGCCCAACATCACCGAGGCGATCCGGTTTCTGCTGACACGTGAAGGCTGGCAGGTGGAAACTCATGCCGAGGGTACGGATGCGGTGCAGGTTGTTCTGTCCGCCCGGCCCGATCTGGTGATTCTGGATGTGATGTTGCCGGGCAAAAGTGGGATGGATGTGCTGCGCGAGCTGCGTGAACACGATGAAATGCAGGGCCTTCCGGTTCTGATGCTGACGGCGCGCGGGCAATCCCGCGATCGGGAAATGGCCGAACAGGCGGGGGTCAGCCGCTTCATGACCAAGCCCTTTTCAAACACCGAGGTTCTGACTGCGGTGCGCGATCTGCATGCGCAGGCGTCCCGGCCGTGACGGCCCGGGGCGAGGGCGAAGACCGGCCTTCCTCGGTCAGACCGTTGCTGTTTCTCGAACGGCAAAGCTATCGCCGGCGCAGGCTGGTGGATGCGGCGCGGTTGCTGCCGTTTCTGGGCGCAGGCCTGCTGGCGCTGCCTCTGCTGTGGCCGGATGAAACCGATGGTGCCGAGGCACTGCCGCTATCTTCGGCCATGTTCTACATCTTTGCCTGCTGGGGCCTTCTGATCCTGATCAGCCTGGTGTTCGGTTTCGCCGCCAGACGCATGGCCGCGCGCGAAAAGGCTGAACCCGAGACCGAGCCATGGCAACGCTGAATGTCCTGATACTGGTCTGTCTGGGCTATGTGGTGCTGCTGTTCGGTGTGGCCTTCGCAGCAGACCGGCTTGCCGCGCATGGCGGCGGGAAATGGTTGCGGTCTCCGTTGATCTACACCCTGTCGCTGTCGATCTATTGCACCGCCTGGACCTTCTATGGCGCGGTTGGCAACGCGGCGCGTTCGGGGCTGGAATTTGTAACCATCTATCTGGGGCCCACACTGGTGATGGTCAGCTGGTGGTGGGGGCTGCGCAAGCTGGTCCGCATCGGGCGCAGCCAGCGGGTGACTTCGATCGCCGACCTGATCTCGTCCCGTTACGGCAAGTCCAACACGCTGGCGGTTTGCGTGACCATTCTGGCGGTGCTGGGAGGCACGCCCTATATCGCGCTGCAGTTGCAATCAATCACGCTGTCGTTTTCGATCTTTGCCGAGGCTGACCCGACCGGCCTTTACCGCGAAGGCTCCAGCGTGTTCTGGGTGGCCGCCGGGCTGGCGGTGTTCGCCATCCTGTTCGGCACCCGCAATCTGGATGCGAATGAGCGCCACCACGGCGTTGTCACCGCCATCGCGCTGGAGTCGGTGGTCAAGCTGTTTGCCCTGCTGGCGGTTGGCATCTTTGTGGTCTGGGGGATTGCGGGGGGCATTGGTCCGATGATGGAACGAATCGATGCCTCCGAGATCGGCCAGTGGCACGTGGATGCCGGGCGTTGGACGACATTCATCTTCCTCTCGGCCGCCGCCTTTGTCTGCCTGCCGCGGATGTTTCAGGTCATGGTGGTCGAGAATGACGATGAAAGCCATCTGCGCACCGCCGCCTGGGCCTTCCCGCTCTATTTGCTGCTCATGAGCCTGTTTGTCGTCCCCATCGCCGTGGTGGGGTTGGACCTGATGCCCGAAGGGTCGAACCCGGACCTGTTTGTGCTGACCATACCGCTGTCGCAGGGCAATGACTGGCTGGCGATGTTGTCCTTCATCGGCGGGTTTTCGTCGGCCACCTCGATGGTGATCGTCACCGCGATGGCCCTGTCGACCATGGTGTCGAACCATGTGGTCATGCCGATCTGGCTGAACACGCAGGAGGGCACCGCGTCAGTGTCCGGCGATGTGCGCACCATCGTCCTGATGGCGCGGCGTGTTTCGATCGCAGTGATCATGGCGTTTGGCTATTTCTACTACCTGCTCTCGGGCGGGGGGGCTGCGTTGGCCTCAATCGGCTTGGTGGCCTTTGCCGGAATTTCTCAGATCCTGCCTGCACTGGTTGGCGGCCTGTTCTGGCGCGGTGCGACCAGAACGGGCGCGTTGGTTGGTCTCAGCGTCGGGTTCTTCCTGTGGATATACACGCTGCTGCTGCCCGGCATGCAGGGCGGCATCATTCCCCCATCTGTGATCGAAAACGGCCCCTTCGGCTGGGGCTGGTTGCGCCCTCAGGCCCTGTTCGGGATCGAGGGGATTGATCCGATGGTGCACACGGTCATGTGGTCCCTGTCTTTGAATACAATCGCCTTCTGCGTGGCCTCGATGCTCAGTTTTCCCAGCCCGCTGGAGCGGCTGCAGGGGGCGCAATTCGTCAATGTCTTTGACCATTCCGCCGCCCCGCGCGGCTGGACAGGATCGGTTGCGCAAAGCGAAGATCTGATGATCATGACCCAGCGCATTCTGGGTACCATCCCCGCACAGGAGTTCTTTCAGGCCGAGGCCAGACGCCAGAATGGCCGCCCCGGACGCCTGCCCGAACCCACACCGCAATTTGTGGAACGGCTTGAGCGTGAACTCAGCGGTTCGGTCGGTGCAGCGACGGCCCATGCGATGATCGGCCAGATCGTGGGCGGCGCGTCGGTATCGGTTGAAGATTTGCTCGCCGTGGCCGACGAATCCGCGCAGATGCTGGAGTATTCCAGCCAGCTTGAGGCGAAATCGGCCGAACTCAGCCGAACCGCGCGGCAATTGCGCGAGGCCAACGCCAAGCTCACGCAGGTCTCACGGCAGAAAGATGCGTTTCTCAGTCAGGTCAGCCATGAGCTGCGCACGCCCATGACCTCGATCCGCGCGTTTTCCGAGATCATGCGCGATACCGATGGCCTCAGCGCGGATGAACAGACCCGCTATGCTGCGATCATCCATGATGAGGCATTGCGCCTGACGCGCTTGCTGGATGATCTGCTGGACCTGAGCGTTTTGGAAAGCGGGCAGGTCAGTCTGAATATGGGGGATGCGACCCTGACCGAAGTGCTGGATCGTGCGGTATCAAGTGCGCTGGCGGGTGAGGGGCGTGCGCTTAGCGTGCGGCGCGTGCGGCCCAGCGAACGTATCCCGCTGCACACGGATCTGGACCGGCTGGGGCAGGTGTTCATCAACCTGATCTCGAACGCGCAGAAATACTGTGATGCGGCTGAACCGGCGTTGACCATTTCCGCCCATGATGTTGGCGGGCAGGTGGTGATTGATTTCATCGACAATGGCGATGGCATCCCGCCCGAGGCACAGGCGATGGTGTTCGAAAAATTCGCCCGCGTCGGATCGGACAAGGCGGGCGGTGCCGGGTTGGGGCTGGCGATCTGCCGCGAGATCATGCACCGGCTGGGGGGTGAGGTCGCCTATCTGCCCGGGCAGGGCGGCGCGGCTTTCCGTGTCAGCCTGCCGCTGGCCTACCGTCAGGCCGCGCAATAAAGGCTGCATAAAGACATTGGTAACACTCGCCGGGTTACACCATGTGTCGGAACATCGACAAACAGCGGTACGCGGCCATGACCACATCAGCACTGGCACGGAAGCTCTCGGCGGGGCAAAGCGGGGCTGACACGCCCCGGTCCGTCCTGCGGGCGCTGCGATTGGGGCTGGCCCGCGCCGCGGGTGAGGGGATGGGGCTGGCCCTGTCGGTGATCGGTGCCAGGCAGGCCGTGCGGGCGCAGGAAGATCTGGGCGAACGGCTGAAAGACGGCTGGTTGCTGCTGCTCTTTACCTCAGATCAGGGGGGCGTGGCTGCAGCTTGCCTGGATCCCGGTTGCGTGTCGGCCATTGTGCAACAGCAGACGATTGCCATGGTCATCCCCGACCCGCCAGCGGAACGGCCCTTTACCGATACCGATGCCGCAATGGTCGCGCCGCTGGTCGAAGATACGCTGGGTCGGGCGCTTAAACTGGTCGAGTCACCTGCGGATATGACCAGCCTGTCGGGGTTCGAGTATGCGTCGCGGGCCGAAGATCAGCGCAGCCTGATCCTTGCGCTGGTGGATGAGGCCTATCGCGTCTTCGATCTGACGGTTGAACTGGCTGGTGGTGCCCGACAGGGTGAGGTCTGTATCCTGCTGCCCGAACGCCCGCTTTCGGACGGGGAACAGGCCACAGATACTGCGCAATCGGGGCTGAGCCTTGATCAGGCCTCGGGCGTGATGCGGGCTGAACTGAATACGGTTATCAGCCGGATGTCAGTGCCGCTGACCGCGCTTTCGAACCTGTCGGTCGGGGATATCCTGCCACTGCAGGGCGCGCGTGTGGACCGGGTTGAGGTTCTGTCCATTGACCGTGCCCGTGCGACGGTCGGGCGTCTGGGGCAATGCAGCGGCATGCGCGCGATTCGGATCAATGAGACGCTTTCTGCCCCGGTTCTGGCAACCTCCGACCCCGAGGCGTTTCTGGCCAGCCCGACCGGCGCTCAGATACCAGCGGAGGAGGAAGGGGGGCTTTCCGCGATCGACGAAGGCATCGAAAATGGCGATCTGTTGCTTGCCGATATCTCAGCGGATTCTGACGATCTGATCACCGCCACCCCGGACCAGATGGTTGCCGAAATCTCGCAACTCGCCGGGTTGCCTGCGCCAGATGGTGACGGGGCCGATTAGTGGTGTTCAGCCCTGTTCGCGGATCTGCTCCAGCGCCGGGCGCAGATTGTCCAGCGCATAACCGGCTTTGCCGGTGGCATCCAGAATCTCATCCGTGCTCATCCGGTCGCACTGCCCCAGCGCCCAGACCACCGAACACCGGGTCCCCGAGGCGCAATAGGCCAGAACCGGGCCACTGCAGCTTTCGGCAAGATCGCGTTGCAGGGCGACGTTCTCTGGTGTCATGGTCTGGTGCGTCAGCTCCAGCACCTCATATTCCATCCCGGCCTCGCGCACGGCCTGACCGATCGCGTCGGATTGCTGATCGGGTGGCACCTCGACATTGGGACGGTTGCAGATCACCTTGACAAAACCTGCCGCGGCGATGGCTGGCACGTCCTCGACCGTGATCTGGGGCGAGACGGCGTAGCGGGGGGTAATCGGTCGAATCTCCATGGCAATTGCTTAGGCTGCGTTTGCCATCCTGTCCAGTTGCGCCCCCAGTTTTGGGGCCGCAAACATGCCGGTAATCATCGCAATCATGAACACAATTCCGCCAGCGCCACCAAAGCTGAGCGATGCCATCGCCGGGCCCGGGCACAAACCCGCCAACCCCCAGCCAACCCCGAACAGGACCGAACCAGCGATCAGACGGTGATCCAGCTCGGCACCGGGCGGGGCAGGGAAGTGCCCGCCCAGCATGGGCGTCCGGCTCCGGGTCAGGTGCCAGGCGACCAGCATGGGCAGGATTGCCCCGCCCATGACGAAGGCCAGTGTTGGATCCCATTGACCAAACACATCCAGCCAACCCTGCACCTTCGTGGTGTTGGTCATACCCGAAATCAAAAGCCCGGTGCCGAACAACGACCCGGCCAGAAAGGCGAACACGCCCCGCATCAGATCACCCCCAGAATATGGCGGAACACGGCCACGGTCAGCCCACCGGCACCGATATAGAACACCGTTGCTACAATCCCGCGCAGCGAAAACCGGGAAATACCGCAAACCCCGTGCCCCGAGGTGCAGCCATTGGCAATGCGCGTGCCAACACCGACCAGCAAACCGGCAAGGATCACGATCGTCAAATCCGGGGTCAGATGGGTCTGCGCCTGCGGGGCGATCAGCGGTTGCAGCAGGAACGGCATGCCGATCAGCCCGGCAATGAACGCCACTCGCTCAGCTGTCGCGCTGCGATCACCGCGCTCAACCAGCCCGCCCAGAATTCCGCTGGCCCCCATGATCCGGCCATTGCACAGCAGGTAGACGGCACCACCCAACCCGATCAGCAGGCCTCCGGCCAGCCCCCAAAGCCATTCGATATTCATGCCAAGGCCCTTTCCCGATCCGGCTTCACAGCTTGTTGAGAGGGATCTTCATGAAAACATCGCCCTGTTCATCCGCAGGCGGCATCTGCCCGGCACGCATATTCACCTGCAGCGAGGGCAGAATCAGGCGCGGCATCGCCAGTGTTGCGTCGCGGGCATCGCGCATCTCGACAAACTCTTCGATGCTGCGGCCCTGACCGATATGGATATTCAGCGCTTTTTGTTCTCCGACCGTGGTTTCCCACGCATATTCATCGCGACCGGGCGCTTTATAATCATGGCCCACGAAAATCCGGGTCTCGTCCGGCAGTGACAGGATTTTCTGGATCGACGCATAAAGATCGGCCGAAGACCCGCCCGGAAAATCGCAGCGCGCGGTTCCGAAATCCGGCATGAACAATGTATCGCCCACAAAAGCCGCATCGCCGATCACATAGGTCAGACAGGCGGGCGTATGCCCCGGCGTGTGCAGGACATCGCCGCGCATCTGGCCGATGTGAAAACTGTTGCCCTCATCGAACAACGCATCGAACTGGCTGCCGTCACGCTGAAATTCGGTGCCTTCGTTGAAAACCTTGCCGAACGTATCCTGAATGACCACGATATTTTCGCCAATCCCAATCTTCCCGCCCAGTTTTTCCTGCAGATAAGGGGCCGCCGACAGGTGATCGGCGTGGACATGGCTTTCCAGAATCCACTCGACCTTGAGCCCCTGCGCCGTCACATAATCCACAATCTGATCAGCCGAACCGGTATCTGTGCGCCCTGAGGCGTGATCGAAATCCAGCACACTGTCGATAATGGCGCAGGCCTGACCCTCGGGCTCTTGCACGACATAGGATACGGTGAAGGTCTGGGGGTCGAAAAAGGCTTTCACAATGGGCGTCATGGGGTCCTCCGCGTGGTCCGGTTTCACATAGTGATAGCGGAATGTGTTTGAAGTGCCAAATCACGAATTGATGTTGATCAAAGCAATCCGCGTATTTTGTGCCTAGGCTTTGGGCGACCTGTGTACATTGTCGGTTTTTGGCCCACGCAGGCAAGATTCCGCGATGTTTTAATCGAGTCTCATATTGGTCTTAATCTCGTTACCTATATCAGGCACACTGGCACCATATGGGAGGAAGGAAATGACTGCTCAGGACCTCTACACCGAAGCGGAACACCTTGAACAAAAGCTGAATGGCGCCTGTCTGGAGACACGTCTGGCGCTTCAGCCCAGCGTCAGTATGGTTCTGGACAAAATGCGTGCACAGCGCGTTCAGATACCGTCGCGCCTGCGTCGACTGGATGCGGCGCTGTGCGAAGATGCGCTGGAAGCCCGGTTCGATAACATGCCGGTCTGATCCAATCGGTCATCCGAAGGAAATTCCCAGGATGACCATCATCAGCCCCAGAACCGACAGGAAAAGCGACGCAAGGTTCCAGGGCAGAACGCCCTGAACCACGGCGCGCAGCTCATCATCCGACAGGTTGGCTTTGCGCGCTTTCATCACGCGCAGGATGCACCAGACAAGACCGCCAAGCCCGGCCAGAGACAGGGCGGCCCCGCCCCAGACGATTAAGTCGAACATGGTTGTCAACGCTCACCCTTTGAACTCGTGACCGCGCTTACCGGATCGGTGCGGGGCAGACAAGCCCGCCGGGTTGAAAGCGCGCTTGCGGTTGGCTCGGTGCCGATGTATCCGGCAAGCTGCCCGATGATCCGGCACCCTATTTTCAGCCCCTGGGAGAGACGCAGATGGAAGACATCACCGAAGATCAGGCCGCAGCCAATTACCGAGTGACCGCAGGCGAGCTGCGCCAGTTTGTCGAACGGTTCGAACGCCTTGAGGCTGAAAAGAAAGACATCGCCGATCAGCAGAAAGAGGTCATGGCCGAGGCCAAAGCCCGCGGCTTCTTTTACCACTAGATAGCTGTTTTCTGACAGTGAAAGCAGATACTTAAGATGAATACATGTAGTATCAACTGTATTCTCTTAGCCATGATAGTCCAGAATTAGGATGACGGAAATGAGCATGTCCGAAGAAGCAGAAGAAAATTACAAGGTAACAGCCCGAGAATTGCGCCAATTTGTTGAGCGTATTGAGCGTTTGGAAATGGAAAAGAAGGATATCGCGGATCAAATAAAGGAAGTGTATTCAGAGAGTAAATCACGTGGGTACGACGTGAAGGCCCTTCGCAGCATAATTTCTCTCAGAAAAAGAGATAAAGATGACATTGCTGAGCAAGAGGCAGTTATTGAGATGTACAAAGAAGCATTGGGTATGAACTAAAGCCAGCGATCCGGAAAGCTGCTATTTGTTTCCTTGATCTCTCGAACTTTCTAACCGCGGGGTCTGCCCGATCTACGGGGCCCGAGGTTGATCGGGGCATGCAAGTAAGGGGCCACTACGAACAACTTGGTGCCGCATGCAATGGTTTGTCGCGCGCACGTCTAATGGGGCGACGAAACCCCAGTTTGACACTAGATAGTCCCCTCTTACTCTGTCCGTCGTCAGACACTTTTCGAACAGTCCGCTGAGGGCATGGAAATCCGGCGGAAAAAAGTTGAGTTGAGCGACGGCATCGGGGAACTGGAACTCCGTCAAATGGGTCTTAACGCCCTGATAGCCGACAGCCAGAACGTTGATGAAAAAATCCGGCTCTCGGCCAAGCGTGTCGAAGTCAAAGGCCGAATTCGGGCATCAAGGGATGAAATTGATGAGTGGTCGCAGCGAGAGAAACGAGTGCGCCAACGCCAGAAAGCCGAGTTCATCGCCCAGCGCGTACAGAAAGGCCAAGGGCATGACTGAGGTGATCGCTGCGCTTGTGTACGTATCTATCGGTGCTCGAATATGGCGGGTGGTCGTACTACCCAGCCGCATCCCGGAAGACCAAGCGGCACTGGAATGGCATATTGAGGCATCGGAGCAAGAACGCTCCGGTGACCCGGCTCTGATGCTCGCTAAGGCGACCGTTGTTCTGTTCTGGCCAGCCTTCATGTTGTTTGGGCTCGTGGCAGCGCAGTTGCAGGAGTGAGTTGCAACTGTTGCAATGATTCCAGCCCAGCGATGACGAAGAATTAGTAAATAAGGAGTTGATGACACTTAGAGTTTTTTCAACCATAACTTTTTGATTTTGTTGGGCTTGGGTTGCCACTGTAGAGAGAATTTTGTGCTGGGCATTGATGGCCAAATAGTTGACACTTTTTTAGTTCGAAACGGCGAGAGCATATTTCTAACACCAGGAAAAAATAATATTCACGCACCTAACGGAAGAAGCATTAAATGATTGGTGGATATCAATAAAATGCGGTTTGCGCTCTCTGGTAAAAACAAGATAGACGCGACGCCGGGTGCGCACGGGCGATGCCCGGGATGCGACACCGAGATGATAGCCAAATGTGGCAGCGTGAGGGTTCACCACTGGGCGCATAAGGGAACGCGCCACTGCGATCAATGGTGGGAAAGTGAGACAGCGTGGCACCGGCAGTGGAAAAGTGCCTTCCCTACTGATTGGCAGGAAGTGATTATTCGAAAATCTGACAAATGGCATATAGCGGATATTGAGACTGCCAATGGGGACGTCATCGAATTCCAGCATTCCCATATTGACCCGTATGAACTGTATGCACGGGAGGAATTCTACGGGCCGAGAATGATTTGGGTCGTAGATGGAACCAGACTGAAAAGAGACCACGAAACGTTTTCGCGGGAAATCGCCTCTCAAATGCTAAATCAAAAGCATGATGGAACAGTTGAGTTTAATCCACGCTCTGCTCAGATCGCGAAGCGTTGGGACGCAAGCAATAGGCTGGTTTATTTGGATTTTGGCGACAACAACTTATGGCGCATATCTGTGGGTATGAGGGGCCCTTGGCAGAAGCACGCAAAAAAATTCGAAAAGCAAAAATTCATCGATACGATATTAGCCCAATCGACTTCATTGGACGATTTCTATTAAATCGTTTGCAACCTGAGACTTTACTTAGGCGCGGAACCCGATGACGAATTGCTATCGGAACTGAGCGCGGTGCCAACTGATCCGCCTGCCCAGCCTTTTCGAAGAGCAGAGTTGCCGGCATGTAAGAGGCAGAAGCTAAATTCAGGATAACTTGCGCACAAATCGTGAAACTGTACTTGCAACTTTTAC
Organism: Rhodobacteraceae bacterium KLH11; assembly: GCA_000158135.1. GTDB lineage: Bacteria > Pseudomonadota > Alphaproteobacteria > Rhodobacterales > Rhodobacteraceae > Ruegeria. Next base: position 228,529 of record DS999531.1, on the reverse strand, counting down.
TGCTGTTTGGTTGGTCTATTTGACTTTTCGACGAGGCTTCGAAAATCACTTTCACCAATAATTTTTATATCTTGGCCCTGTTCAATCAACTCCTCTGCGCGACGATGCTTACTGCTTTTTTCCTGCCCGTTCAGCAGTTCAAGGTCTTGATCCCCAACAATCAATAGTGTGATTTTTTTCGAAACACTTGTTTTTACAGATAAGCCAGCACCAGCAGCGACTGTACTTGCCTCTGATCTCGACATCGACAGCTTTCCAGTAAAGCAGGCTACATGCCCGTAGAGTGGGCCATTTTGGTTGCCTTCGACGGAACGCGACCGCTCGCTAGCAATTGGTCCACTGCTTTGCTTGCTGGTTAGATCTTCGAAACCCTTGCCGGTGGCTTCCTCGGCAAGCAAAACGACATGCGCTGCGGCTTTAGCGTCCTCAATTGCGTCATGGTGATCGAATTCCAGACCGAGAACCTCTTTTAAATTAGCTAGCCCGTGCCCCCCATTTCCTTTCAGCTCGGGCCACGCCCTTCGAGCCATGACCACGCTGTCATGCCAATTCGAACGCAACTTAGGAATGTCATAGCGGTCGCAAGCAGCGTTAACCGCTCGTTTGTCAAAGCTGCTGTGTTGTACAAGTGGGTGGCGCTCAAGAAATGCTCGGAAAGTCTGCAAAACCTCAGGAAAAACTGGCGCGGTGGACACGGCATCTGCATCGATACCGTGTATGCCGATGTTAAACGGGTCAAAACTGGTTTCAGGATGGATCAGTGTGCCAAAGGTCAAGATCGTTCCCTGCCCATCAGATACGGCAAAGCCGATCTGGCAAATACTACTGGCGTCGCTATTGGCTGTTTCTACGTCGAGCGCAACGAACCGGTAAGTTCCTCTCAATACGCCTTCTAGAGAGGGATCAGTCGTTTCTGGACTTGCGTTTTTTTCGTTGAGGATCTCATTGAGATCGTTGGGCTTCGGCTTAGCAGTCCCAAAAAGACGACTGAGAAATCTCATCCAATATGGCCTTTGATTCGGTTGTTTCAAATGTTCAACATTCTGCCCATGATCGTTTAACTTCTCAATGATCTATCTGATTTATATGTATAAATTAGAAACTACTTGCGCGGACCCAATCAAAAACGTGGCACGACCTATATTCATTTCAATCGCTTTGACAACAAGTCGAATGACTCGATTTCAGATATGAGGAACTCGATATCGTGAAGCTCGTCGTCAAAAGGATCGCGGATGCTTGGTAGTGAAACCTGTGAGTTCTGGTGAACCTGATCTCCCCTCCGAATTCCAAAATTCTTCAATTGAATTAGCAATGCCTCATCAAAGTGATCCGGCTTCATTCCGATTGGTATGAAAAGCTCCGATAGATTTTGGGGCTTTATGCCATGGTTTCCTTTGATCACTGACTTTTGCGATGCAATCGCGCCAGCGATCAGTGTATCCAACTTGCTTTTTCGCCCCTGCTCAATCGGATTATCAGGTAGTGCAAAGTCCTTCTGTAACCGATACGCCAGCATTGCTGCGATTGCGTTTGTCACGTCACACCCGCCGACGTCTACTTTGGGCGTGACCAAGCCATTCTGGAACAACGAAAAAGGATCAAACAGAAGACGTTCGAAGCGCGACGCTTGCATCACAGCCAACGCGCAGCATAATCAAACCGACCAGATGAGCCAAACACTCTCTTAGTTTACGCTGCTCCTGGTTCCAAAAACTCTGACGACGGACAATTTGCGGCTTTCAGCACGATGAACGCAGGGCTGGTGATCAGGTCATGTGCCTTGAGCGTGCGATACACTGTGGATTCCGATACAAAGTACCGTTCTTGGTCTGTGAACGTCACCGCCAACTCGCGGGGTGACAGCTCTGTTTCCTTCAAGGCGAAGCTGACGACCTTGCGCTTCACCTCGTCAGGAACGCGGTTCCAGACATGCTTTGGCTTGGGAGACCGATCCTCAAGGCCAGCCTCTCCGCGCTGCAGGTATCGGTCGTACCATCGGTAGAATGTGGTGCGAGGGATACCCAGTTTGGCCAATGTACGACGTGCTGACAGATGGCTTTCTTCAATCAACCGAATGATCTCCAACTTCTCAGATGCAGAGTATCTCATTCGTGGTCGTCCCCATTGCCGGTCATGCTTTTTTTGAGCAAGCGCAGTTCGAGAGTTTGTTCCGCAACAACCTCTTTCAGATCGCGAGCTTCGCGCCGCAGGTCCTTGACCTCGTCGGTTGTCGCTGCACGTGCTGTGTCACCGGCAAGCCGCTTCTTCCCGGCTTCCATGAAGTCCTTCGACCATTTGTAGTAAACACCTTGGGAAATCCCCTCACGGCGGCACAGCTCTGCAATGCTGTCTTCTCCGCGAAGGCCATCCAGAACGATCCGGATCTTCTCTTCGGCTGAGTACTGTTTGCGTGTCGCCCGCTTGATGTCTTTGACGATCTTCTCGCCGGGGCTCCTATTTGTCTTTCTCATCGTCCACTCCTCAGTGGTTACGATGAGCCAAGAACACTCTCTTATCAAATACCGCTATTTCGACCCAAAGGCGCTGACGTCAGACATGGCGGCATGTCTGGGAAAATCTCGGTCAGCATAAGAAACTGCCGATCCGAAATGTTCGCTTGAAACATTATCGCTTCCCATCCCCCATTGTCAGAGACAACAAACTGGCTCCAAGGATTCGACCCAAATTCCCGGACGTGTCCGATCACGGTTTCAAAATCCATATCAACGGTCCCTCATGCGGCGCGCGCGCCGGTCTGATATAGGTGCGCGACCGATCCCAAGCCGTTCGGCTACCCGAAGGCGCTCAGCGGGGTTTTCGATTTGAAGCACGACTTCGAGTGCTTGTGCTTCGGACATTTCGTCATGCTCATGCGTGACTTCATCCGCGCCAAGACCTGCACGACGAGCGGTCGAAATGCGTTGCTCTGGTGGCTGTTTGTTGAGGCGCTGAATGGCCTCTGGATTGCCATCTGCAATACGCTGCAATTCTACCGCCTCTTGTTTGGCGGCGATTATCGGCGTGAGCTTCAACGCTTCCGCCTCAAATTCATCGTCGGAAACAGTCGCCCCCAATGCGTATGTGCGGGCCGCACGGCACCCCAAAACGTCGGTCTCGTCTACTGTGACACCTTGCTCTTGAGCTATCGTCACAACCTTTTGGACGGCATCTGCCCATCGGGCGCTAACCGGTTCGCTGCCATTTACTATAGCGAGGAAGTTATCGTATTCATTCATGCTGCTACCCTCATTTCGTTTTCAATTTCATTGGGACGAGCGTTCGTAATTGCATACGACACAGCCCAGTGTTCGAAGGGCGGCAGCGCGTTCGCGTCGCCCAATACAGTCCATTTCAAAACTGGGTCTGCGAGGATCAGGTTGCAGCGGAGCGCTTCCAAGTAGCCAAAGAGCGCCGACGATTGCACAGACGCCGCGAGAGCGTTGGTGAAGGCCACCCGCGCGCCAAAGAGCCTTTCTACCTGTCCTCCGACGAGCCAGTTTTCCAACCGCCGCGAACGGCGAACGCCATCATCGCCAACCCAAAGACTGCCTTCGTTGTCAGCTTGCGCCAGTTCAAAGAGCCGGGGGACACCCTCGCGCTGGCGGTCTTTTATCGTCGGCAGGACATCCGTGAGCCGATAAAGGTGCGTACCGTTCGCCCCCTGTGTCCACGGCACGTCGCACAATCGCGCTCTGGACGTACCGCGAACGATGCCCAATGCATTACAAATATCGTCGTGGCTCACGCTGAGCATCTACACCTCCTAATTAGGGAAATATTTCAAGTTGACATAATTGAAATATTATGAACCTGAACCCTAAGATGGAGCATGACAGATGATTCGACCGCCGTCAAATCTGGGGTCAAAAACGGGTCACCGATCTGGCCACGGAGGTCCCCCGTGATCAAAAAACGGGTCAGGAATTGGGGACAGAATGATCCGCTAAACGCGGGCCTTCCTTCGACTTCCGATTCTGATATCGCGGCTAGTCGGCAGCTTATTCAGATTGGCTAGGACGCAGCTTGGCAACTGGCCAACTTACCGCATCCCCCTGAATATGTCGGAGATGGAGGAAAGTTGGTTGAGCGGACAAAGCAGTCGTTCACTGCTAAAATTTTTTACCACCAGTTCAGCCTTAATTGGCATCGAGTGTAGCTCAGGGGTAGAGCATGATCTCCGAATCTGAACAGGGTTTTTGACTGAGAATTGAACTTAACCTATAATCCTAGGTAGTTTTTAGATCGATTTTTTAGGTATTGCTATGCAACGGATGCTTCAAAAAATAGTGTTTGTTTTTCTATTGTTTCCTACGCTTCTTGTTGCGGATAGTCCCAAAATTTTTGACGCAGCAGGCGAAGCGGTTTACAGAAAGTATTGGATTACGTTTGATTGCACAGCCGCATGGGACCAATACTGTGCGGAAGATTACACAATAGAACTAGACTCAGATGAAGAGTATTGCATTCATGAGTACCACGTTAAGGCAATAAACAACGCGTGGTTTAAGTTGACCACATCTCCCAGCAAAGTGCATTTTAAAACACACACGGCCTCGGGCACTTTTTTTGACCGCTATGGGGCAAATTATAAGATTCAAGTTGTGGTCGGGACGCGAAAAAAGGGTCAAAGGAAGGCATGCTTACCGACACGTACTTGGAGCACTCATCACAGAGGAAAAATGGGTGGTAGCGGATGGGGTGGCACCACACCTTGTTTCGGGGTGCAGCCTCTTGAGATACTTTTGACTGAGGGGTGCCTTTTTTGGGAAAAGATTCCTGCAGATTGGTTTCTAAAGCAACAAACCAAGATGGACCCCACTGGGAAGTGGATACAGTCTCAACGCAAAAAATGGGAAGAGAAGGGGTTAATCCCAAAGACTAGCAACTAATTTTACAGATTGAATGAAAGGAGCAAAGATGCGTGGCGCTTCTGTACTGGCGACATTAGGTTTTTTTTCGGTCAATTCCGTTTCGGCGGAGGACCTTATGATGGATCCTGGACCAGATACTTTCGGGGATGCATTTAATGAGGGTGTGATAGAAGGCCTAGGTGGCTCAACGAACGATCAGGCCTACACTCGCGGGTTTGACGACGGCTTTGAAGCCGGGGAAAGGAGCGGGTTCAACGACGGATACTTGGAAGGATACGGGGTTGTAACGGGCGAAACTCCCGGACCGGTTGTTGTACCATTCGACGATGTCCTCGATGGTGGTTTGGATATTGGCGAAAAAGACTTCAGCTTCGATTGACACATAACAGACAGTTCGTTTCGCAAAGCACGCAGCACTGGATAGATCAACGCCACGAGTTTTCCTCTGCGATGCTTTACTTTGCCTCAAAGAAAGAGTGAATTCGAGGAACCTGTAGTAGTTACCGCTTCTTCAGTTCTTCAGTCATACAGTGGAAAAAGCCAACGGCAACAATGGCCTCGGAGCAGGCATTCATTATCTCCGCTACATCTAGCAAGCGATATAGCCGGGACTGCGCCAGTACCACTGATGACGCGGCGGAGCTGCCGGAACCGTTTGCAGGTGAAATGGAATTGCTTGGCAAAAGAATCGAATTGAAGGCAGAGCCAACAGGCTTGTTTGGTGAAGAGAAGACTCAGCTCTAGAAACGCAGAACGCTAAAACTGTCCATAGAAGTGTCCATATGTGAAGTGCGAAATTTACCTAAATAGCTGAAATTAGTAAATAAAATAGGAAAGAATGGTGCCCCCACACGGACTCGAACCGCGGACCTACTGATTACAAATCAGTTGCTCTACCAGCTGAGCTATAGGGGCACTGGGTGTCGATTAATGTTTCGGAACAGGGACTGCAAGTCCCAATTTTCGCATCAGCTCAACTTTACACCAGTTTATCATAGAAGAACTCAAATTCAGGTCGTGTCCGCGTTTGACTGAACTCGAGACAGGTAGTAACCCGAACAGCAATTCCGCTCGTGGCCGAGGACGATTCCGATATGCAGATGGTGATCCAAGCCGGAGCACACTTTACCGACGACGCCCAGCTGCTCGATCTGTTGCAGGCAAATGCGCAAGTTTTGCGCGACAACCAGACTGCGTTTTGGGGGCTTCGTCCGTTCAGAAAAATTTTTCGACCCGCACTGAAACCCTCGGCCGATCGGCCATCGCAGCAAGAAACGCTGATGCGTTTCCAGAAGCTTTTTCCCGGAGACCAGCACGTCAACCGGGCCATCCTGTCCAGTGCGCTGTATCTCGGTGAACGACCGTCGATCATCATGGATGGACAATTCTATCCGAATGCCGGGCAACGGACGGCGTATCTGGATCATCTGTTCAGCGATTCGACGGTGGAACTGTTTGTGGGGCTGCGCAATCCCGGCAGCTTCATTCCCAAGGTCCTGATGCTGTTATCAGCGCCTGAACGGGCCCATATTCTTACCTCCACCGACCTAAGCTGCCTGAGTTGGCTGGCCATGATCGAAGATATTCGTGACCTGGCGCCAGATGTCAAAATCACCTTGTGGAGCAACGAGGATTCGCCGCTGATCTACGGCGATATCGTGCGCGCGCTGGCCGGATTGCCAGAGGATACGCCGCTTGAACAGGAATTCGCACCTTTGGCAGCATTGTTGTCAGAGACCGGAAAGCAAGAGCTGAAGGGCCTGACGGAGCCGCAACCCACCCCCAATGATCCCGTATTCAGGGGCAGGTTGGCGCAGATATTTCAACAACATGCGTTGACCGATGCGATCGAGGAAGAGATCGAAATGCCCGGCTGGAGCGAAGATGTCGTCACCGCCTTCACCGAGCTTTACGAGCAGGATCTGGCACGGCTACAGACCATGCCAGACATCCGGTTTCTAAAGCCATAACCGGCGTGCGCTACATGCCCAGCGCTTCTTTGTACATTTCCAGCACCGCCTCTTCTTCGGCGATGTCATCCTTGTCGCGCTTGCGCAGGGCTACCACCTTGCGCATTACCTTGGTGTCGTAGCCTATTGCCACCACTAAAAAACTGTTCTTTATGCTCATTGCGGAGAAAAACCGGCTCATCGTCCCGGGCCGCTCTTTTGTTAGATTGACTTCTGTTCCTTGGTTTCGGTGTGCTTTCGACCGAGGCCTGCTGAGCGGAGCCATGCGTAGCTCAAGCGAAGCAGGCCGGGCGCGACGGTGGAGTTTAGTAAAGGCGATCGACCCTACCCCATGTGTCTCAGCCAGCGCAGCGACCAGTTCCTTGAGTGTGATGTCCGGTTCAGCTTGCACGATCTCCAGCAGAAATTCCCGATGCGGTGCGAGCTTGCCGAACTGGCCAGTCGGGCGACCCTGCGGTTTGGCAAGCGCAGACCCATGGTCTCGGTGCTCTGCGGCAAACCGAACTGCCGTCGCAGCGCTTACCCCGAAAAGTCGCTCAGCCGATCGGGCCGAGTTCCCCTTGGCAACATAAGTGCAAATCCGTTCCCGAAGGTCCAAAGAGTAGGGTTTGCCCATGATCCACCTCCCAACAGAAGTGAAT
>DS999531.1:99736-221024 GCA_000158135.1 Rhodobacteraceae bacterium KLH11 | reverse complement strand
GTCGCCTATTGGGCCGCCGTGAGGGGCCTTCACGGTCGCCATAACGCTCGTGCAGCTATTGGCCTATTTCCGAACCGGGGAATTGCAGTTGAACCTGTCGATATGCTCCGATAGTGAAAGATGTGGGTCCACAAAATGGTCCACGATTGGGCAAGTTTAATCGGACAAGTATTTGAAAACGTGAGATTTAGTAAGATTCGATTTTTGGTGCCGAAGCTGTGTGGGGGCACCAGCATATCGCTGACCATTCAGTCAGACCGGGAAACCCAGTTGGGAAATCAGTTTCCAGATATCTTTGTTTGCGGCAGACAGCTGGGCGACGACATTTTCGATTTCTTTCAGAGCTTTGTCATCAACCGTGTCCTCCCGGCCCAGCTTTATATCGGTTTTGCGGTCGGCGATGCGCATCAGGATCGTTTTCGGGTTCCCGCTCTCCTGATCGAATGAATAGATGCAGTGGTTGTATTTGTTCCGGATTGAGGACAGGCGCGACAAGCGTTGGGTATGTGCAAGGATCGGATCGCGGATCTTGGCGGGGCGGCCTTCCATCTTGGCGAGACGTTCGACCAGATCAATGCGGGCGCGGGTTGTGTTAAGTGTCAGGAAGATGATGACGGCCACATCTTTGTTGGCACCGGTTAGTCCGGCGATCAGGTGGATCAGCAGGCTTTCGGTATTGGTCCACATATAGTTGAGCCGACCCACCAGCAGGATGAGCCGGTCAAATTTGGATTCGAAGGCTTCATCCAACGGGTGCACTGCGCGCCTCGTTCGGCGCGACTCAAAATAGAAATGAGCGGCAGCCGTCCGGTTGCTTACACCGATCTTGCCCGAGACATTGTGCATATGCAGCTTCACGGTATGTTCCGTTATGCCCAGCTTGGCCGCGATTGTTTTGTTGCTTTTCCCTTGAGACACCAGCCGCAGAACCTGTTTTTCCCGGCGAGTCAGTTGGGAATAGAGCAACAGCTTCTCGGGTGATCGGGTCCGGGTCGCCGGTTGCTTTTCAACAGGCGTGTTCGGTGAGCCGGGGGCGGCGTGCATCTTGTCAGCCAGAAAACAGGGCAGGTGTAGTTCCTCATGCATGAGCAACCGTAGAATGGCGCGCCATACATCGGGGCTCACATTCATTGGCAGATACCCAATGTCGCCAAAGCAGGCGCGATCCCAGGACTCGAACAAAAACCGGGCCGGGCTCTGTTTGCGATAGGCAAAGGCAAGACAGCCTGCGCTGGCGATTTTTCTGTATTCCTCCGGGCGCGCCAGCAAATCCTCAAGCATCATTTGGTCCACAACAAGGATGCGTTCAGTTGGCCCCGTCAGTCTGGCATCGCTCAGCAGCTCATCAAGGCTCTCGCATCGCAACGCGCGCACGCCAAATTCGTTCTGGACGCTTCTCAGCGTTTGATTTGAGTAGAACAGTTCTTTGCCAATAAATACGATCGACAAGTCGTCTGGGTATTCAATCTGGCCCCGGGCGTCGTCATTCAATGAAATATTCACTGATCTTCCCCCACTCACTAATACTGTATACGCGGCCTTCTGATATTCAAATCGGTACAGAAATCGGCAGCGTGAAACGTTAATTCATTCATTCAAATTAGAATACCATCATAGCTGAAAGGACATATTTCAGCAACCGAAGGCAAGGAATAGCGCGCCGGGTTATAGAACCTTTGGCTAGGGCCTTTGCGGGTTATTTTAATGTAACATGATGAAATTAATGTGTTTATAGTGTTGGGTGTTTTTAGCTGATTGTTTCCGTCGCGATTTGGCTGGAATTCAGGCGATTTGCTGAAAAACTACTCTCTTAACAAATAGTTGCCGTATTTAATGCTTTCGGCCAGCTATGCATCCCCTTTCATCGCTGCAACCATGATCGTGCTTCAATTTGAGAGGCGATCTGGAACCTGACCTGCCTGCGGCTCGCGTATTTCAGCGAAATTTCCGTGGTCAGGGAATCGGCTAAGCCGAGAAAGGGGGGCACACAAAACAGCAAGGCTATCACTGCCGCGCGAGTGTTCAGTTTGGCACTCAGTGCGCGAATTCTGTTTCAACCGCACCTGTAGCCGCTTTGTAGATGAATGGTGGTCCGGTGCTTCAATAAGAGTGGAATTTATTATGGTACGCAGAAATGCTCCTATCACTGACGTTCAAGAAGTTATTGATGATCAGGATCCTGTCGTAGAAGAGCCTCAGGTAGAAGAAGAAATTGCCGAGGTTGATGAGATCAACGCCCAGCAGCAACAACAGCAACAGCAGCAGGGCAACGACAGTAACACCAATGGTGGCAATGACAGTAACACCAATGGTGGCAACGACAGTAACACCAATGGTGGCAATGACAGCAACACCAACGGTGGGAATGACAGTAACACCAACGGTGGCAATGACAGCAATTCTCAAACCAATGGTGGGAACGACAGCAACACCAACAACAACAACGCAACCGTAGATATCGACTTTGCCGGCGGCGAATGGATTCCGCGCGATGATGATAAAGTGGATGTCGACGTGTCTGACTACGCCAGTGCGCGTGATGTGATCACAGCTGGCGACAATCTGGATTATGATCCCGGCGACGATATCAATCTGGATATTTCTCTGGATGGTCCGGGCAATGACTTCTCATCCATCAACAATCAGGCGGCTACGCTGAACGACAATGACTCGCTGTCCGGCGTTTCGCTGTCGAACGACGGGGGCACCTTCACCCAAAGCGGTAACGCCACCGGTGGTTCGGCCCATGCGGAAGAAGGCATTGATGCCGAAGCCGATGGTGGTGCATCGGGTCAGGGTGGCATGAGCTATGGTGGTAACGCCTCGGGCGGAACCCATGGCAGCAATGCGCTGGCCTTTGGCGGACATTCCGGCAACGCGGATGCGAATTCCACAGGCGGCAGTGGTGCGGCCTCGGGGAATGCCCATAATGTGGGCCTTGGTCTGGGTCTGTCTGGTGCGCATGCTGATGGTGCGAGCACCGGCGGTAATGGTGGTAACGCCAACAGCACGTCGAGCGCCAACAATACCGGTACCTCAACCGCAAGCGGTACAGGAACCGGTGGAGCGGGCGGAAATGCCGGGTCGATCGGTCTGGGTCTTGGTCTGGGTCTGTCGGGCTCGTCAGCAAGCGGTAATGCCGATGGCGGCGATCAGGGTTCGGGTGCGCTTGGTGCGGGCCTGGGTCTTGCTGGCACGGATGCATCTGCACAAGGTTCAAACGCCGGAAGCGGTAACGCGCAGACCAATGGTACTGCCGACAATGCCAGCACTGGTAGCAATCAGGCGGATGGCACGACTGCAGGTAGCAACCTGGGTCTGGGTCTCGCGGGTGCGGGTGCGCTTGGCTACAATGACGCCGATGGTGGCGCTGGTACGGGTGGTCCGGGAACCGGTGGTCCGGGTTCAGGTGGTGCCGGTTCAGGTGGTGCCGGTTCTGGTGGTGCTGGTTCCGGCGGCGCGGGTTCTGGTGGTGCAGGATCTGGCGGTAATGCCGATGGTGGCGACGGTACTGGCGGAAACTCCGGCACGATCGAAGAAGCCTTCCCATTCCTGAGAGTATTACAGGAAGAGGAAGAACCCGAAGGTGAAGAAGAAGCAGCGGCCGGAAACTCGAACGGTACCGGCGGTGACGGTGGCACAGGTGGTGCAGGGACCGGTGGTACGGGTACTGGCGGTACGGGTACTGGCGGTACAGGTACCGGTGGTACGGGTACTGGTGGTACAGGCACCGGTGGACCTGGTGCTGGCGGTCCGGGAACCGGTGGCGCTGGTGGTGGTTATGTCGACACGGATGCTGCGGCACAAGGTGTTGGCGATCAGACTGCAGGCGCGGCTGGCGTAACCCAGAGCCCCGGTGATATCAACGGCACGACCAACAACACCCAGACCCCGGACGGGTCAGGTGGAGATGGTGGCAGCAACTCGACCAATGGCATGTCCACGGGTTCGGGCTCTGGTGCAGCGACCGCTGATGGTACCGGTGGTGCCGGTGGCACGACCACACCGACATCCAGCTCGGCCGGAAGCGGTGCGGGTTCGGCAGATGCGACCAACACAGCCGGTGCTGGCGGTGCGGGTCAGGTCTGGTCGACCGCGGATACCGACGGAACTGCCGACAGTCTGGCCGAAGCGATTGCCGGTTACGGCGGCGCAGCCAGCTCGGACAATGATGCGACCTCGACCGGTACTGGTAGTGCAACTGGCACGGCGTATTCGGGTGCCGGTGGTGCCGGTGGCGCGGGAACCTCTGCAGGTGGCACCAGCGGTGCGGTCTCGGGGACTGCGACAAGCGGCGATACCACAGGTGCGATGAATACCGGTGGTGAAGCATCCGGTGCCTATTCTGGCGCTGGCGGTGCGGGCGGAAACGCCGGTACCTGGGGCTCGGAAAACGGTGGCGATGGTATCGTCAACGGCGAGTCCTATGCATCAGCTGCGGCTGTTGTCGATACGTCCGCCTTCAACCAGTCGATCGTCATGGGGGCCAACGTGCTTGGCAACTCGGTCGATACGACCATGGTCGGCGGTTCAATGACCTCGACTTATTCGAGCGACGACACCGAGGTGTAAGATCAAACTTCGGGGGCCGTATTACGGGCCCCCGTTCAATGAAAACGCCGGGGCCGCGCGATGTGGCCCCGGCCCAGCAAATCCCGAACCGGAAATTTCTGGCCGGTAAGGGGGTAAGGGATAATCGAAATGTCATTCGATAGTGTTACCGAAAAGATTGCACACTTTATTGGAACTTTTGATCTTACGATTGAAAAAGCCCGGCTCAGGGATCAGTACGAGGAGTTCACGGCTGTCCGCCGCAAGGCCGAGCTGGATGAACTGGAAGAGCCCGCAAAGATCCGCGTCAAGGCTGATCTGGATCTTGATCCCGGCAAATATGCCCCGCTTTCCTATCGGTTTGACACCCCGCCTGCCACTCCGGAACTTCCACCTGCCCCTTATGGGCCCAATTTCAACACGGTCATCGATCTTGCCCCGCCACCCGCTTCGGGCCCGCCCTTGCCGGAAACTGACATGGGGGTGGCAGCAACCAGTGTGATCATTCTACAGCCGCAAATTGTGACAGAGCTGATCGGTTCGGCGGTGACCTACACGTTCCAGTCGATCTTTCTGCGCGACAATGATGTGGTGGGCGAAGGCGACTTTCGCGATGTTGAGCATATGATGGCTCAGGCTGACGTGGCGGCGCAGGTTGCGACCTCGCTGCATGCGCTGCCTGGCCTTTCATTCTCGATCACGGACTACCTGTCGGTTGAGTATGTGGAAGCGATGGCGCAGGAGATGCAGGAGCCGATCACTGTCGAGATTGAGGGCGCGGTTGTCTATCAATTCCACGGCGAAGAGGCGATGGGCATCATCGTCAACGGCGAACATGTCGATGAAGCGCCCGAATGGGCTGATCTTCTGCCTGCCCATCATCAACCGGATGACGCCGAAGAAGACGAGACACCCGATGCCCTGCCTGTGGAATGGGATCAGGAGGAAGAGGCCGAATTCGCTGATGGTCATACGGTGATTGCGGGTGGCAATCTGGCAATCAACGAAGTGAATGCAACGGTGGCCTGGGTCGATGCGCCTTACATCGCGGTCGGTGGCAAGGCGGTTGAGTTGACCATGATCAGTCAGGTCGCTGTTGTGTCGGATAACGACAAGGGCACGCATGGCGGATCAGGGACCAATGTGGTGCAGTCCTCGACCATTGAGGTGCAAAGAAGCGCGGCCTCATGGCTCGATCAAGAGGGCGGCGAAGATGAAGCGCCCGCGTTTGTGCATGTGGATTGGATTCATACTGATCTGATCGTTGCAAATTTCGTCAAGCAGACCATCGATGCAACTGATATTGACCATATCGATACCGAGATTTCGGCGACGACCACGCTCTATGCGTTAGGAGATAACGAGCTTGTTGACGTCACCAATATCCTGCAGCTGGGCAGCTACTATGATCTGATCATGATCGATGGCGATATGATTTCGGTCGATGCGTTTGTCCAGACACTTGTGCTGATGGATGACGATGTGGTCACCGGTGGATTGCCGGGTCCGATTGAGGGATCGGATGAAAACCTGATGATGAACGAGGTGTCGCTGACCACCGAAGGCGAAGACACGCATCAGCAGATGCAGGCCCCCATGGCCGAGGCGATGGGGTTGAATGAGACCGATATGGATGCGCTGCAAGACGCGCTGATGAATGACCCGATGTTTGCCGGAATGGAGCAGATGCGTGTCCTCAAGGTCGACGGATCGCTGCTGCAGATCAACGTGGCCGAACAGACCACGATTCTGGCCGATCAGGATGATGTTCACCTTTCTGGTCCCCATGCGGATGAGACCGAGGTGCTGGCAGGCAGCAACGCCTTGCTGAATGCGGCCAACGTCACCAAGGCAGGGGTGGATTCGGTGGTCATGGCGCAAGACGGATCCTTTTCCGATCTGTTGTTGCATCAGGCAAGCCTGCTTGACATGCCCACGAATGAGGACATCACCTCGATGACCAATGAGGCAATTGCTGCTCTTATGGAAGAGGCCGGGATGCCGGGCTACGACAACGGTATCGACCCGAATGGCAACGACCTCACGCCAAGCGAAATGGCGAACGCCTCTGATGGCCTGCAGACGATGCTGGCCTGATTTTCCCAAATTTACGAGTGACCGGAAGGTTCGTTTATGTCGATCGTTTTTTCGTCGCGCCGCACCCGTTTTGCAAGCCCGCTGGACCGGCACGGAGGTGGAGCTCCGTTGAACCCGGAACCCGGGGACAGGGTGGCCAAACCCAATCCGGGCAACGCCCCGGCCGGGACGTCCCGGTTGCGGCTGACACCCGAGATGCTTTTGAAAGAGACCCAAGCCAGAAACGAAGAGGCCGCAGAGGCCAGCACTCCGGCGGTCGCGTCTGCGATCGGCCCAGAGCAACAAGAAGAAGCGCATCAGGCGACATCAGATCCGAATATTTCGGAGCGCAATCAGGCCGAGCAACAAGATTCAAAGTCACAATCGTGCGCCGGCTCTCCCCTTCGGCGCTCGCCGTCGCGGCCCGTGCAAGACAAGGATCCTGTGGGCGGCGACGCTGGGGTGGCCGATGCTGAAGCCCCGGATCGTGAAGCCGCCGACCAATCGACTGCGCGCATGACCCCCTCTGCGCCGCCGACGGATGGCGAAGACCGTATAGGCACCACGATCGAGGTCAAGGCAAACGAACCGTTGATGCGCTCGGGAACGGGTGGCGGCGACGGCAAGGGGCCACCCCAAACCTTTCACAAACGTACACCGCCTGAGGATTTCCAGAAGACGCTGCGCACGTCGCTGCGTGCGATCTGGCGGAACCTTGCCTTTGTGCTGGTGCTGACCTGCGCCACCAACGTCCTGATCCTTGCGATCCCGATCTACCTGTTCCAGATCAGTGACCGGGTTCTGACCAGCCGGTCACTTGATACGCTGATCATGCTGACTGCGATCGTTGCGGGTGCGGTGATCTTCCAATCCGCCTTTGATGCGGTGCGGCGGTTCATGCTGATGCGCACAGCGGTCGAGGTTGCTGCCCGGCTTGGCGCCCCGGTTCTGAGTGCTGCGGCCCATGCCTCGTTACATGGCAATGGGCGCGAATATCAGACGCTGGGCGATTTGCAGCAGGTGCGGGGCTTTCTGGTCTCTGGCACGCTGATTTCATTTCTCGATGTGCCGTTTGCGCCGCTGTTCATCCTGATGATCTTTCTGGTGCATCCGCAGCTGGGGATGATCGTTGTGGTCACGGCGCTGATCCTGATGGTGATTGCGCTGGTGAACCAGAAGATGACAGCCAAACCGTTCGCCAAAGCCAATCAGGCGCAATCGCTGGCGAACCAGCATCTGGATTCGATGTCACGCAACAGCCAGATCATCAACGCGCTGGCGATGATCCCTGAGGCGGTTCGCATCTGGGGGCGTGACACTGCGCAATCGCTGACCTGGCAGGTCAAGGCGCAGGATCGCAACGTGATCTTCGCCGCTATCTCGCGCGCCGTGCGCCTGCTGACGCAGATCGGTATTCTGGGCTGGGGGGCGTTTCTGGCCCTGCAAGGCGAGATCACTGGTGGGATGGTCATTGCGGCCTCGATCATCGCGGGGCGGGCCTTCGCACCGATTGAGGGCTCGATTGAAGGGTGGAACACCTTCCTCTTGACGCGCGGTGCATTCGGGCGGATCAAGGCGTTGCTTTCGAACTCGGCGCTGCAATACGAGAAACTGCGCCTGCCACGCCCCGAGGGGCGGCTGGATGTGGAGCGCTTGCTCTATGTCCCCGGCGGCACCAAGCGGGTGGTGCTGAACGGGATCACTTTCGCGCTGAACCCGGGTGAGACGCTGGCGATCATCGGGAATTCAGGGGCGGGCAAAACCACACTGGGTAAAACACTGGTGGGTTCGATCCTGCCGACATCCGGAAGTGTTCGGCTGGATCTGATGGATATCCGCAACTGGGATCCGCGCCAGTTCGGCGAAAACATCGGCTATCTGCCGCAGGATGTGCAGCTGTTCCCCGGCACCATCAAAGACAACATCGGACGGATGCGCGCGGATGCCACGGATGAGCAAATCCACGATGCCGCCGTGCTGGCCGATGTGCACAACATGATCGCCACGCTGCCACAGGGGTATGAAACCGTGGTGGCCGCAGATGGCTCCCCCCTTTCAGGTGGTCAGAAACAACGTATCGCTCTGGCGCGGGCCTTTTTCGGCAACCCGAGGCTGGTTGTGCTGGATGAGCCCAACTCGAACCTTGATGTGGCAGGCGACAAGGCGCTGGCACGCGCGATCGAGCAAGCCAGGGAAAGCAAAATCACAGTGGTGGTGATCACGCAGAAACCGACACTGCTGAATGTTGTCGACAAGATCATGCTGCTGACCGACGGGCGCGTGGCCCTGTTCGGGCAGCGCGAACAGGTGCTGGAGCAGCTGAATGGGCCGCGTCAGCAACCACCTGAACTACAAGGTAAGGGGGACTAGGGCGATGAACGAACTGGTGCGTTCCGATGAAAACGGTCTTTGGTATGCTGAGGTGCCGCGCTCGATCACCAGGTTCATCGTGATCGGGCTGGTCATGTTGATTGTGTGCTTTGGCGGTTTCGGCGTCTGGTCGTTCCGTGCGCCGCTTGCGGCTGCGGTCATCGCGCAAGGCAGTTTTGTCGCCACCGGGCGCAACAAGATCGTACAGCATCTGGAAGGTGGTATTATCGAGAATATTCTGGTCACCGAAGGTGAGGCGGTTCAGGCCGGTCAGATCATGATGACGCTGGATCAGACCTCGGCCGAGGCCAACGAACGCGAGCTGTTCATCCGCAAAATTCGCCTTCAGGCCATGACTGAACGGTTGCTGGCCGAACATAGCGAACAGGAAACCCTCGTGTTCTCGCCTGCGTTGATTGATGCGTCGGATGATGTCGAGGTGATGACGATCCTCGATAACCAGAAGCTCAGCTTTGATGTCTCACGCAAGACGCTGCTGAACGATATAGCCCTGCTTCAGCGCAATATGGAGGCGCTGAGAATTCGCGCCACGGGGTTTGATGCGCAACTGATCAGTATGGAACGGCGCTCGGACATTTTGCAGGAAGAATATGACACCAAATTCGCCCTGTTCGAAAAAGGATTGGTGCGCAAAGGCGATCTGAACACGATCCGCCGGGTGCAGGCCGAGGCCGAAGGGCAACTGGCGCGCCTGCGGGCAGAAACCGCCGAGGTCAATCAGATGCTGCTGAAATATGAAGAACAGATATTGCGAACCCGTTCGGCCTATCGCGAGGCGGCGCTGGACGAATTGGGGGTGATCGAGGCTGATTTGGAAAGCGTGCGCGAAAAGGCACGTCAGGCCCGCAGCGTTCTGGACCGTGCCGTGGTGCGGGCTCCGGTCACGGGTACTGTCGTGCGCCTTCATCACCATACCCCGGGCGGCGTGATCGAAACCGGTGAGCAGATCGCCGAGATCCTGCCCGCCAACGCCCCGTTGATCATCGAGGCGCAAATCCCGCGGACCGAGATCGACAGTGTCGTGACCGGCCAGATGGCGACCGTGCGTCTGGTGGCTCTGAATCAGCGGACAACCCCGGTGCTTGAGGGTGAGGTGTTTTACGTCTCGGCAGACTCGCTGGTCGAGGATTCAGCCGGTATGCCGCAAGAGGTCTATCTGGCCCGTATCTCGCTGACCAGTGACGAGATGAACCGCGTTCGGGGTTTTGTTCCGACGCCCGGAATGCCTGCCGAGATCATGATCCAGACCGAAGAACGCACCTTTGCGGCCTATATCGCAAAACCGGTTGTCGACAGCATGTCGCGCGCTTTCAGAGAGCATTGATACCTGATTGGCTACACCTTCCAACCCTTGCATGTTAGCCTTTGGCGAGTTGACGAGCAGGAGAGGTGAAGATGCCATTGACGGTCAAAGACATGATGGCGGCTGCAAATGCGGTGGTCGAACGTATTGATACGGGTAAAGCGCAGGAGTTGCTGGCGCAGGGTGCTTTGCTTCTGGACGTTCGCGATACGCCCGAGTTGGAACGGGCAGGGCGTGCTGTTGGCGCACATCATATCTCGCGCGGGATGCTGGAGTTTCGGGCTGACCCGGATTTGCCGTCTTATGACTCGGAATTGCGCAAGGACCGCGTGATTATCCTGCACTGCGCGTCGGGCGGCAGGGCGGCTTTGGCCGGGAAGATGCTGAAAGACATGGGTTATCTGCATGTCTACAATCTGGGTGGGTTCCCGGATTGGGTGAATGGCGGCGGAGAGGTTGTGGGGCCCGCAGATCGCGGGATGTAAAGCCGTAATCTGACCTAAGTCAAAGCCCGGCATATCCTGTTTCTGCAACGTAGGGTCAGGGATCAGCAGACCGGATGACGGCGATGTTCCGCCTTGCAGGCTACATCGCCACAGCCAGCGCGGGAACTGCGGTGCTTGCGGTTCTGAGCGCCGGGCTGGTCTCGGCAATTGCGATTGTTTGCGCTGCTGCGCCGGTGTCGTGGCGGCTGGCAAAGCGACTGCTTCAGGGCCGGTGATCAGGCGTTCAGGAACGCGCGGACGGCGGCCTCGAATTCGCGTGGTTTTTCTGCATGCAGCCAGTGGCCCGCGCCGGGGATCTTGGCAAATCGGGCGGCGGGGAACAGTGCGCGGATGATATTGCGATGTTCGGGGCGCACGTAGTCAGACGCTGCGCCTGACAGAAACAGCGTGGGTCCGGCCCAGTTGCCGCTTATGTCGGGAAACCCGATGATCTTGGGCATCTCCGAGGCCAGAACATCCAGATTCAATCGCCATTTTCCGTTCTCGACATCAAGGGATTGGGTGAAAAAGCTTTGCAGTTCAGGTTCTACCCCCTGAGCGGCCAGTTGCGCCGACGCGTCCGAGCGGCGCGCGACACGCGACATGTCAACCGCGCGCATCGCGTCGATATACTTGATCTGGGTGTGGCTGTAAGTGACCGGTGCGATGTCGGCCACGACCAGCTTGTTGATCAGATGCCCATGGTTCAGCGCCAGAATCATCGCAGCCTTTCCCCCCATGGAATGGCCGACCACATCCGCAGTGCCGCCGATACTGTTGATCACCTCGGCCAGATCCTGCGCCAGCTGCGGATAGCCGTTCTGGTCGTCCCAGAAGCTGTAGGCATGATTGCGCATATCCACCGCGATCACCTGTCGTTCATCTGACAAACGGCGGGCAATAACACCCCAGTTCCGCGCCGAGCCATAAAGGCCATGCGCAATCAGCAGGGGCGGGTGTTCAGTCGGGTCGCCATGGAGGATCGTATTCAGCATGGCTAGGTGATACGCGTCCCGCAACAGAACAGCCAGCCCCATTGTCGCCCGCCCGGCGCAGCGCTACATTCCCCCGGTCAGGAGGCCCAAATGTCGCAGGAAACAGATATCCAGACCCGGATCGCGCAGACGATTACACTCTTGCGCAAAAAGCTTGGCGTCCGTGACAAGACCCTGACCGCTTCGGTGCGCCGCGCCAAACGGCGCCTGCCGCGCAAGATTTACAAACAGGCCATGGTTTTGGCGAACGCCGAGCAGATGGCGGTGCACCCCAAGCTGCGGCTTGTTCTGGATACGCCGAGGCTTGAGCAGGCGTCGGAAGACGTGCAGAAGCATCTCAATGCCATCAATCTGGCCGATCGGCGCTGGGGCTGGTTTCTGAGCTTTCTGGGCTCGGTGGCATTGGGGGTACTGGCGTTGTCTGCTGCGGTGATTGCCGTTCTGCGTTGGCGTGGCTTGATCTGACAGAGGTATTTGACGTATCCGCTTTGCAATGAACGTGGTTCAGGTACAGAGAGCGAGATGGCAACCAAAACCCAGATCAGACGCGAGCAATTGCGCGAAAGACTTGTTGAAGCGGCTGAGATTCGTGTCGCCCGCGATGGGCTGAACGAACTGCGGGCCCGCGATCTGGCGAAGGATGCCGGATGTGCGCTGGGCGCGATCTACAATGTGTTTGAGGATTTGAACGCGATTGTAATGGCCGTGAACGGGCGCACGTTCCAGCGTTTGGAGCAAGCCGTCAGCAGCGCATTCGATGGCAATGAGGCACCCGTTGATCGGCTGATCGTCATGAGCACGGCCTATCTGCACTTTGCAGATGCCAACACCAACCTCTGGCGGGCCCTGTTTGATTTGCAGATGTCCGAAGACGGGCCGGTGCCGGATTGGTATCGCGACGCTCTCAACGGGCTATTCGCCTATATCGCCGAACCGGTTGGTCAGCTGTTTCCGGAATATGACCGCGCAGAACTGTCATTGATGACCCGCGCGTTGTTTTCTTCTGTCCATGGTATCGTGACGCTTGGGTTGGAAAACAGGATATCCGGTGTCCCCCCGGAACAGATTGAGCGCATGATCTCTCAGGTTCTTTTACGGATTGGAAACAAATAGTTTCCTGAACGGTGTTCAAAAATGTGTTGAACACCGTTCACGCAATTGCTACACCCATGATGTGAACAATGTTCATAAATGGAGGAGCACATGTTCAGTACCCTGAAGACCCTGATAAACGGTGCGAACGCCCGGGCCGAAGACCGCCTGCGCGACACCTATTCGATTGAGTTGATTAACCAGAAAATCCGTGAGGCAGAGCATAATCTCAAAACCGCGAAACTGACGCTGGCCAGCCTGATTCAGCGCCAACGCGGTGAAACCCGCCAGATCGAGGGGCTGAGAACCCGGATCGATGATCTGATGGAGCGGGCGGCGCAGGCTTTGTCTGATGATCGCGACGATCTTGCCCAAAGCGCAGCCCAGGCCATTGCCGATCTTGAGAACGAAGCAGCACTGCGCGCCCAGACCGTTGCCCGCCTTGATACGCGCATCTTACAGTTGCGACAGACTGTTGAAACCGCCAGCCGACGTATTCTGGATCTCAAGCAGGGCGCAATCTCTGCGCGGGCAGTGCGTCGGGAACAGGGGCTTCAGGCGCGCATGAACCGGCATCTGGGCGGTGACAGCCCCATGGACGAGGCCCAGTGCCTGATCGAGCGGGTGATGGGGCAGGATGATCCGTTCGAACAGTCTGAAATCCTGCGGGATATCGATGCGGGGCTGGATCACTCCAACATTGCCGGCCGGATGGAAGAGGCCGGATATGGCCGCAAAACCCGCGCCACCGCCGCTGATGTTCTGGCGCGTCTTCAAACCCGCGCAACCGACTGATTTGATAACGAAACTTAAGATAGGAGATTGAAAATGAACAAGAGTAACGAAAACGCCCTGATCCTGATGCTGAACGGTGCCGGAGTGGTTATTGCCTATGGCTTGCTGGGGGTTTCGCTTTATCTGTCCACCGATGTGCCATTGGCGACCAAAGGGTATTGGGGGATGGGGATCGTCCTGTTGACGTTGAGCCTGATCAATGTTGTCAAATATCGCTTTGATGCCCGCTCGGCCGAAGATCGCATTAACCGCATTGAAGAGGCGCGGAATGAAAAGCTGTTGGAAGATGTTCTGAAAGACCCAAATCCCGAGATTTGATCCAAATCGCGTCGCCTGACACCGGGGCAAGTATCTCGTGCACAGCTGTGACAGCCATATCCAAACAAAAAAGCGGCGCCGATCGGGCGCCGCTTTCGCGATTGGGACTCTACCGCTTTACAGGTTCGGGTAGATCGGGAACCGTTTGCAGAGGTCTGCAACTTCGGCTTTGACCTTGGCCTCGACCTCGCTGTTGCCGTCCTCGCCATTGGCGGCGAGGCCGTCGACCACTTCGATGATCCAGTCGGCGATCTGGCGGAATTCACTCTCGCCAAAGCCGCGGGTGGTGCCTGCGGGCGAACCCAGACGGATGCCGCTGGTCACGGTTGGCTTTTCCGGATCGAACGGCACACCGTTCTTGTTACAGGTGATATGCGCCCGACCCAGAGCCTTCTCGGTCGCGTTGCCTTTCACGCCTTTGGGCCGCAGATCAACCAGCACAACATGGGTGTCGGTGCCGTGGGTCACAGTATCCAGACCGCCCTTGATCAGTTGATCCGACAACGCCTGAGCGTTGGTGATGACCTGCTGGATATAGCTTTTGAATTCGGGGCGCAGCGCCTCTCCGAATGCAACGGCTTTGCCTGCGACCACATGCATCAGCGGACCGCCCTGAATGCCGGGGAAGATCGCCGAATTCACTTTCTTGGCGATACCTTCATCATTGGTCAGGATCATACCCCCACGCGGGCCGCGCAGGGTTTTATGAGTCGTCGTTGTCGCCACATGCGCATGCGGGAAAGGAGAGGGGTGTTCTCCCGCTGCGATCAGGCCCGCGATATGGGCCATGTCCACATGCAGATAAGCGCCGACCATATCGGCAATCTCGCGCATGCGGGCAAAATCGATGACACGCGGAATGGCCGAGCCACCGGCGATGATCAGCTTGGGCTGATGTTCCTTGGCCAGCGATTCGATCTGGTCATAGTCGATCAGGTTATCCTGTTTGCGCACACCGTAATGCACGGCGTTGAACCACTTGCCCGACTGGTTCGGGCGGGCCCCGTGGGTCAGGTGACCACCCGCGTCAAGGCTCATGCCCAGAATGGTGTCACCGGGCTTGATCAGCGCCTGAAATACGCCCTGATTGGCCTGGCTGCCCGAGTTTGGCTGAACATTGGCAAAGTCACAACCAAACAGCTGCTTGGCGCGGTCGATGGCGAGGTTCTCAGCGATATCAACGAATTGGCAACCACCATAATAGCGACGGCCGGGATAGCCTTCGGCATATTTGTTGGTCAGGACAGAGCCCTGCGCCTCCATCACGGCGGCAGAGACGATGTTCTCAGAGGCGATCAGCTCGATCTCGTCGCGCTGACGACCCAACTCGGATGTGATCGAGCCGTAAAGCTCGGGGTCGCGATCTGACAAAGACTGGGTGAAAAAACCTGTGTCACGAAGGTTGGCGTTCATGTGCGCTCCGCATGGCTGGGGTGTATCTGCGGGTTTCCTATCGGAAACAAGCTGGATCAGAAAGGCTAAAAAGCGACGAATCGACTCGTTGTGGCGTCAACTCTGGCCTAATGCGGAAAGGTATGTTTGTTTCGGAACCAAATGTGCAGCACTGGAAACCGCAAACCATGACCAAGAGAATCGCCTTTCTGGCCAGCGACGCCAAAGTGGCGCAAACCGCGCGCGATGCCTTGGTCACGCGCTATGGAAATGTCGCGCCGCGGGATGCGGATGTTGTGGTGGCGCTGGGCGGTGATGGTTTCATGCTGCAGACCCTGCAGGGCGTTCAGCACCTGAACATCCCGGTCTATGGAATGAATCGTGGAACCATCGGGTTTCTGATGAACGAATATGCCGAGACCGACCTGATGGCCCGCCTCGCAGAGGCCGAGGAAGAGGTTGTCAACCCGCTCGCCATGACGGCACTGGATCAATCGGGCACACAGCACGAAGCGCTGGCGATCAACGAGGTTTCGTTGCTGCGCGCAGGTCCGCAAGCCGCGCGCCTGAGGATCAGTGTCGATGGCCGGCTGCGTATGGCGGAACTTGTGTGCGACGGGGCGCTTCTGGCCACACCTGCGGGATCAACGGCTTACAACTATTCGGCCCATGGGCCGATTGTACCGATTGGCGCGGATGTGCTGGCGTTGACGCCGATTGCCGCATTCCGGCCGCGGCGATGGCGCGGTGCCTTGTTACCAAAACTCGCAAAGGTCAGATTCGAAGTGATCGATGCCGACAAACGCCCGGTGATCGTCGCGGCTGATTCCATATCGTTTCCGGATATTGACTGGGTCGAGATCAGGACTGAGACCGCCATCCAGCACCGCATCCTCTTTGACCCCGGACATGGGCTGGAAGAGAGGCTGATTTCCGAACAATTTACATAAAAACAAGCGACCTACGCATTTTCCCTCTGTTTATGTGAACCAGTTCACATGCAACGGCCTGACGCTTTGCTAGGTTCAACTTGCCCGGAGAACACGCCAAGGTGGAAGTGAGTGGCCATCTAACGGTGTTTTCGAAATGGTTGCGCAGTTTACGCGCTGGCGAGGGTGGGTGGTGCTACGCTCGTCATCAGAAATCCGGGCATATTTTAGTATGCGGACCCCGGGCACAAAAACCCGGGGTCTATTTTATGCGCGCAGCACTTCAGGCCGGTGCGCTCATTTTCTCCCATAAAATCGGGGCCATCGGACCCACGCGTTCTTCGATGGCGATGGCTGCATCAACCGCCATATCCTCACGCCAGCGCCGCGCTGCAATCTGGATGTTGATCGGTTGCGGTCCTTTGGGCAAATCGGCCAGACGCGCCGGCACGCTGGCAGCGGGCAGGCCCAGAAAATTCATCGCATAGGAATAGACCGCGCAGCCCAGAACCTCATGCACACCTTCAGCCCCCTCGGTATCGCGGTCAGGCTTGAAGAACGGCTGCGGCAGGAAGGGCGACAGGACCAGAGGATATTCCTGCATGAACACCGACCATTCCCGGGCAAAATGACTGCGCTGCGCCAGTGCCTGCACCAGTTCAGGGCCGACAATGGGCGGAAACTCCTGAAAATAGACCCCAAAGATATCGCGAATGGTTTGCGAGCCCGCCGCCTCGATATCGCCTTTCATCAGGGTCAGAACCTCACCCATCAGCGCGCGATAACCCAACCGCCCGCATTCAAACACATCCGGTGGTTCAATCTCTTCAACCAGATAGCCTGCATCGATCAGCGCATCCCGCGCGGTATCCAGCGCTTTGTCAACCTCGGGGTGTAAGGCGTAGCCAAAGGTGTTCTTTGTAAAGGCCACTTTGATCGGGCCGTCTGTTGTGTCACCTCGCCAGGGCATCGATACATGAAACGGGTCACGCGGATCGGTGGCGATGAGACTTGGCATCGACACATGCAGATCAACCGCCCTGCGCGTGATCAGCCCCTGCACCGACATGGACTGTGCCAGCAACCCGCGTTCGGCTTGCTGGCTGGGATTCCAGGCGGGCACGCGACCAAGCCCGGGTTTTACCGTAACCGCCCCGTTTGCCGCAGCGGGGAATCGCAGGCTGCCACCGATGTCATTGCCATGACCCAATGCTCCAATCCCGGCCATCACCGCAGCCCCTGCACCTCCGGACGAGCCACCGGGCGAGATATGGCGGCCCCAGGGATTGTGGGTGCGCCCGTAAAGGGTGTTGTCGGTATCTGCGCGAAACGAGAATTCAGGCGTATTTGTCCGCCCGATGACAATGGCACCTGCCTTCTGCAAATTGGAAACAACCGGTGCATCATCCGGCGCGATGACATCTTTCAGGGCGACCACACCGTTTGTCGTCGCATGGCCTTTCTGATCGACATTCACCTTGATGGTCACTGGTACACCATGCAGCGGCCCTGCGGGCGCGCCACGTGCACGCGCTCGATCCAACGCTCTGGCGCGCTCCAACGCGTCAACGCTCAGATCCTCAACCACCGCATTCAGCGCCGGGTTCGCCTGATGCATCCGGTGCACAGCGCTTTGAACCGCGTCTTCGGCGCTGATATCGCCTGAACGGGTCAATACAGTCAGCTCCGTTGCGCTCAGACGCCAGATATCGCCATTTGTCATGATTGGCCTCCCCGCATCAACCTGCGGTGGACGAGGCATAATGGCAAGAGGCCAACCGCATAACCGATCCGCCCTTCATCTGGCCAAAAATATCCCGGAGCGCGAGGCAGCGCCTCGCATCAGCGCGTCAGCGCAAAGAATGCGCGCCGCAAGGCGCACATTGAACTCACATCGGGATCACCGCGCGTAGCCAATGCTCTGCAGCGCCAGCGTGATCTCATCCAGAATGGCAGGATCGTCAATGGTGGCGGGCATCTTGTAATCCTTGCCATCTGCGATGGACACCATCGTGCCGCGCAGAATCTTGCCCGAGCGTGTCTTGGGCAACCGCTCGACAACAACCGCGGTCTTGAACGCCGCGACGGGGCCGATCTTGTCCCGAACCATCTTGACCACATCGCTCACCACATCTGCGTGGTTGCGATCAGACCCTGCATTCAGACACAGGAATCCAACCGGCATCTGGCCCTTGAGCTGGTCCGACACTCCGATCACCGCGCATTCTGCCACATCGGGATGCGCGGCCAGCACTTCCTCCATCCCGCCGGTCGACAGGCGATGGCCTGCCACATTGATCACGTCATCGGTGCGCGCCATGATATAAAGGTATCCGTCCTCATCAATCATCCCCGCATCGCCGGTCTCATAGTAACCGGGGAACTGGTCCAGATAAGACTTTCTGAACCGTTCTTCCGCATTCCAGAGCGTCGGCAACGTTCCCGGCGGCAACGGCAGCTTGATCGCAATCGCACCCAGCTCTCCCGGTTTCATCGGATGGCCGCCTTCGTTCAGAATCTGAACGTCATAGCCCGGCATCGGCTTCGCAGGTGATCCAAGCTTAACCGGCAGTTCCTCGATACCCAGTGGATTGCCTGCGATGGCCCAGCCGGTTTCGGTCTGCCACCAATGGTCGATAACAGGAACCGAAAGGGCATCCTGCGCCCAGGTGATGGTATCGGGATCAGCACGCTCGCCTGCCAGAAACAGGGCCTTCAGGCAGGACAGGTCGTATTGCGCCATCATCTCGGCCCTGGGGTCCTCGCGCTTGACGGCGCGGATGGCGGTGGGGGCGGTGAAAAAACTTTTGACCTTGTGTTCGGAGATTACCCGCCAGAACGTACCGGCGTCGGGCGTGCCAACAGGTTTGCCTTCGAACACGATGGTGGTGTTGCCATGGATCAGCGGTGCGTAGCAGATATAGGAATGCCCAACGACCCAACCCACGTCCGAGGCCGCCCAGAATACATCCCCCGGATCCACATTGTAGATATTCTTCATCGACCAGTTCAGGGCTACCAGATGGCCCGCGGTGGGGCGCACCACGCCCTTGGGTGCGCCAGTGGTGCCGGATGTATAAAGAATATAGGCCGGGTCGTTGCCACTGACCGGCACGCATTCGGCGGGTTCTGTTCCGTACTGGAAACCATGCCAGTTGACATCGCGCCCTTCGACCAGTTGCGCAACTTCCTGTTCACGCTGGAAGATGACGCAGAAATCGGGTTTGTGGCTGGCAAGATCAATGGCACCATCCAGTAGCGGTTTGTAATGCACCACGCGGCCCGGCTCCATCCCGCACGAGGCTGCGATAATGGCCTTGGGCTTTGCGTCATCAATGCGCACGGCCAGTTCGTTGCTGGCAAAGCCGCCGAACACCACCGAATGCACAGCTCCCAACCGGGCGCAGGCCAGCATCGCCTCCAGCGCTTCGGGGATCATCGGCATATAAACAATGACACGATCGCCTTTTTCGACGCCTTTTGCCCTGAGCGCACCGGCCAGATTGGCAACACGATTGCGCAGCTCGACATATGAGATTTCACGCTTTGTATGCGTGATCGGGCTGTCATAAATGATGGCGGTCTGTTCGCCACGCCCGTTTTCGACATGCCGGTCAACGGCGTTCCAGCAGGTATTGACCTTTGCGTCGCTGAACCATTCGTAAAGGGGCGCGTTATCATCGAACAGCGCTTTGCCGGGAGGTTGCACCCAGTCGATCCCTTTCGCGGCCTCCATCCAGAATGCTTCGGGGTCGTTCTGCCAGCTCTGGTAAACGTCCTGATACGCCATGATGGCCTCCTCCCAAACTCCTCGCGCACTGTGTTAGGCATCACGAATGCTTCGGGCAAGCGATGCGGATCGCGGCGCGTCAGTTTATCGCGAAATCTTTGCAGTCTTGTTCAGATTGACTTGCAAATTTTTGCAAACCCTTTGGCGCATTTAGCGATCAAAGTAACTAATTCAAATTTTTGCAAATCTGCAAAGCTACCCGTGCAAAAAGAGCAGCGCTGTCAGAATCGCGCCGGACACCTGATCCGGTGCCCGGCCAATGTGTTTTTCAGGCAGGCGCAGGGCCTAGCCGTAATGTGCCACCGGCGTCCCGGCGATGGCGGCCATGTTCAAAAGACCCCGGGCTGTGATTGAAGGTGTCACGATATGGGCCTTGTTGCCCATCCCCATCAGGATCGGGCCCACCTCAAGCCCATCGGCTTTCATCTTGAGGATGTTGCGCACACCGCTGGCGGCATCTGCATGCGCGAAGATGAGGACATTCGCAGTGCCTTCCATGCGCGAGTTCGGGAAGATGCGCGCCCGCAGTTCGGGATCCAGCGCCAGATCAAGGTTCATCTCGCCCTCATAGGTGAAATCACGCGGTTCAGAGTTCAGGATTTCAATCGCAGCCCGCAGGCGTTTCCCTGACCCCTCGGGCTGATTGCCGAATTGCGATTGGGAACAAAACGCGATGTTGGGTTCCAGCCCGAACCGCCGCACGTGGCGGGCGGCGCCAATCGTGGTTTCTGCCAGTTCCTCGGGGGTTGGCAACTGCCGTACATGGGTATCCGCAATGAAGAGGGGACCATCTTCCAGGATCATCAGCGACAATGCGCCGTGTGGGCGCAGGTGGCCGTCATCCAGTACCTGTTTTACGTAGTTAAGGTGCCAGTTATATTCGCCAAACGTGCCGCAGATCATACTGTCAGCCTCACCGCGATGGACCATGATCGCCCCGATGGCCGTGCTGTTGGTCCGCATGATGGCCTTGGCCAGATCCGGGGTGACGCCGCGGCGCTCCATGATCTGGTGATAGGAGTTCCAGTAATCATAATACCGGGGATCGTTCTGAGGGTTCACGATCTGGAAATCCTGACCCGGCCGCACCATCAGGCCCAGCCTTTCACAACGCGCTTCAATCACATCGGGTCGCCCGATCAGGATCGGGGTTTCGGTGGTTTCTTCCAGAATGGCCTGCGCGGCACGCAGGACGCGTTCGTCCTCGCCCTCGGCAAAAACGATCCTGCGGGATGCAACGGCAGCGGCTTCAAACACAGGCCGCATCAACATCGCCGATTTGAACACGGTCTGGTTCAGGCTGTCTTTGTAGGCGTCAAAGTCGGCAATCGGTCGCCTGGCCACCCCGCTTTCCATGGCAGCCTTGGCAACAGATGACGAGACCACCTCCACAAGGCGGGGATCGAAAGGTTTGGGGATCAGATAGTCGGGGCCAAAGGTCAGATGTTCACCTTTATAAGCCGCAGCGGCCTCGGCGCTGGTGGTGGCGCGGGCCAGTTCAGCGATACCGTCGACACAGGCAATCTGCATTTCGTCATTGATCTCGGTCGCACCGACATCCAGCGCGCCCCGGAAGATGAACGGAAAGCAAAGCACGTTATTGACCTGATTGGGAAAGTCACTGCGCCCGGTGGCGATGATGGCATCAGGGGCAGCTTCACGCGCGGCTTCCGGCAGGATTTCAGGCTCCGGGTTTGCCAGTGCAAAAATGATCGGCGCCTTGGCCATCTTGCTGACCATCTCAGGCTTAAGCACATTCGGACCGCTGAGCCCGAGGAACAGGTCGGCGTCATCAATCACATCGTCGAGGGTCCGCAGGTCGGTTTTCTGCGCGAACTGATCCTTGTGCGGGTTCATGTCTTCAGCGCGGCCTTCGTAAACCACGCCGTGAATGTCACACAGCCAGATATTCTCTTGCTTGACACCAAGCTTGACCAGCATGCTGAGACAGGCGATGCCCGCGGCACCGCCACCGGTCGAGACCACCTTGATATCCTCGAACTTCTTGCCCGCGACATGCAGCGCATTCTTGGCGGCCGCCCCCACAACGATGGCAGTGCCGTGCTGATCGTCATGAAAGACCGGGATGTTCATCCGCTCGCGGCACAGTTTTTCGACGACAAAACAATCCGGTGCCTTGATGTCTTCAAGGTTGATCGCGCCAAAGGTCGGTTCCAGCGCACAGACGATATCAGCCAGCTTCTCGGGGTCGGGCTGATCCAGTTCGATATCGAAACAATCAAGGCCGCCGAATTTCTTGAACAGGACGGCTTTGCCTTCCATCACCGGTTTCGAGGCCAGCGCACCGATATCGCCCAGCCCCAGAACAGCGGTGCCGTTTGAGACTACCGCCACAAGGTTGCCGCGCGAGGTGTATTTTTCCGCATTGGCAGGATCGTTCTTGATCTCAAGGCTGGCTTCGGCGACGCCCGGCGAATAGGCCCGCGCAAGATCGCGGCCATTCGCCATCGGTTTTGTCGCTCTGATCTCAAGCTTTCCGGGCTTTGGATGGGCGTGATAGTCAAGCGCGGCCTGGCGCAAATTTGGTGTGTCAGACATCGGTGATTCAACTCTCTTCCAGAAACTGTTCAATGGTTAAACTATTTCAGTTGGCTTGGCTACGCCGCAACAGTAACGGTCTGGCCAGGCTTTTCACGAGAACGTTTCTTGACCGGTGTCACAAAACATTTACAAGCGATGAATTCGAAAATTCAGCGTAAACCCCACGAGCAACGGCACCTCATCATGAGCTATGAAAATGAAAGCGCCGGGCAGACCTTTTATTCCGCCTCCAGCCGTCCGTTTGGCACCGACCGCCCGGTATTCCGGCTGGCGTTGGTCGCCATGGTCGCTCTTTTGTGCGCCATTGCGATTTGGCCTGTGCAGGCCATGGCGTTCAATCAGGAAGGTGGCCCGTTCGAGACGATTTCGGCTGCGGCGTTGTTTGCTGCGGGTCTGGCAGCTTTGGTGCGGTTTCCCGGCATAACACGCTTGTATATCGGGGTCGTCTGCCTGCTGCTGGCAGAGCGCGAGCTTGAGGCAGAGGTGTATGCACAAGGCAGCCTGCCTTTTCAGCTCCTCGACGGGCTGGATACTGTACTCGACATAACCATGGTGCGGATTGCGCTGGCCGTGATCGTGTTCGGCAGCCTGATCTGGCACGGTATTCCCAATGGTTGGCGCGCCTTCAAACAGCGTGCGCCATTCTTGCTGGTTTTTGTTCTGGCCGGCAGCGCCGCGGTGGTTGCGCAGCTTCTGGAAGAGGTCAGCGGTCTCTTTGCCGCAACCCTGTCAGCCGTGATGGAGGCAAGGCTGTTTGCGCTGGAAGAAACGCTTGAGATGTATTTTTCGATTGGCATTCTGGCCGCTGTTCTGATCGGATGGCCCAGATCCAGTTCGGAAGAGATACAGAATGACCAGCAAACCCGGCGAGACCCAGACGCGCGCTGAAATCCGATTGCCGACGCAGGAATTGCGCGACGATATCCCGTTTTACACCAAGGTGTTGGGGCTGCGGATGGATATGATCTATCCGGCGGATGACCCGCGGGTTGCGGTTTTTTCGGGTCACGGGCTGCGCTTGCGGATTGAAAAGGGCGCGCCCGAGGCTGCGGGGACGCTGCGCATTCTGACCCCGGACCCCGACGGGTTTGCAGAGGGGCAGCGCAGTCTTGTCGCTCCTAACGGGACCCGGATTGAAATAGAAGAGTTGAACCCGCCGCTGATCATGCCTGACACGGTTCATTCCTTCGTGGTGCGCAGGCTCAAGGATCAGGCTCCGTGGATCATCGGGCGTGCCGGAATGCACTATCGCGATCTGGTGCCGGATCGGCTGGGCGGATCGATCATCGCCAGCCATATCCGTATTCCCGATGGCGGCCCGGTGCCCGATATGGTGCATTTCCACAAGGTCGGGTTTCAGCTGATCTTCTGTATCCATGGCTGGGTGGATGTCGTCTATGAAGATCAGGGCGAAAAGATGCGTCTGACCGCCGGGGATTGCTTTATCCAACCCCCTGAAATCCGGCACCGCGTGCTTGAAGCATCCGATAATGTACAGGTCATCGAGATCGGCGTCCCGGCCGAACATGTCACCGAAATCGATCATGAGATGAACCTGCCCACACCACACTACCGCCCGGATCGGGAATGGCAGGGCCAGCGCTTTGTGTTCAATCGGGCCGAAGGTGCCGAATGGGGGCCATTCCGTCTGCCGGGATATATCTGCCGCGACACAACGATTGCCGAGAACACCAAAGGCGTTGCCGGGGTACAGGTTGTGCGCCGGGGCCAGGGTGAGCCGGAATGGGCCAGCCACGATACCGATATCCACTTTACATTCGTCATGGCAGGCGAGGTCACGCTTGACGGCGAAGGGCGTGATCCTTACCGGCTGGAGCAGGGGGATGCGTTTGTCATCCCGCCGGGGATGCGCACGCGGCTGTCTGATCCGTCGCAGGATGTCGAATTGCTTGAGGTAACTTTGCCCGGCACTTTCAATACGATAATCGGATGAGTTCAAGAAGGCTGTGGATAAAGGCGTTGTGGGGCTTCAATTCCCCCGGTGCTTCCCTTTAGGGTATGCTATTCTGACCAGATGATCAAAAATCAGGAATCGTCATGTCTCTGAAACAAGCTGCTTTGGCCGTCCGGGAAAACGCCCATGCGCCCTACTCGAACTTCAAAGTCGGGGCAGCGATCCGATCTGCCTCGGGCGCGGTTTATTCCGGCTGTAATGTCGAGAATGTCGCCTATCCCGAAGGCACGTGTGCCGAGGCCGGTGCGATTGCGGCCATGGTCGCCGCGGGCGAGAAGGAATTGACCGAGGTTTACGTGGTCGCGGGCAGCCCGCAACCGGTGCCCCCCTGCGGGGGATGCCGCCAGAAACTGGCTGAATTTGGCAAAGGCGATGTCGTGGTCACGATGGCAACGGTTGAGGGCGCCGAGACCCGGACCACGATTGCCGATCTTTTGCCCGGCGCGTTTGGCGCGTCGCATATGGAAGAGAGCTGATTTTATGGACGCGCGCTCGATCATCGCCACGCTGCGCCGCCGCGAGGTGCCAAGCAGCGCCGAGTTGCATTGGTTCGCACAAGGCCTCGCGGATCGCAGCGTCAGTGATGCGCAGGCGGGGGCTTTTGCAATGGCGGTCTGTATGGGCGGACTTGGCCCGCAAGGGCGGGCAGATCTGACCATCGCCATGCGCGACAGCGGCGATGTGCTTGGCTGGGATGTCGACGGGCCGGTGATCGACAAGCATTCCACCGGCGGGGTGGGCGATTGTGTCAGCCTCGTGCTGGCACCGGCGCTGGCCGAATGCGGGGCCTATGTGCCGATGATCTCGGGGCGGGGGCTGGGCCATACCGGTGGAACGCTCGACAAGCTTGAGGCCATTCCGGGTGTGACAACGCATATCGGGCAGGGCCGGTTGGCACAGATATTGAAAGATACCGGGTCGGCAATCGTTGGCGCAACCAGCCAGATCGCCCCGGCCGACAAACGGCTTTATGCGGTGCGGGATGTGACGGCGACGGTTGACAGCCTCGATCTGATCACGGCGTCGATCCTGTCGAAAAAGCTGGCTGCAAGCCCGGATGCGCTTGTGCTGGATGTCAAAGTGGGCAGCGGGGCCTTCATGAAGACGCTCGATGATGCCCGCAAGCTGGCACAGGCGCTGACCGAGACGGCGAATACGGCGGGGTGCCGGACCTCGGCAGTGATTACGGATATGAGCCAGCCGCTGGCCCCGGCGCTGGGCAATGCGCTGGAAGTGGCCGAAGTGATGAAGGTGCTGACCGGCGGGCATGAGGCACCTCTGGCTGATATCGCTGCCGAACTCGGTGGCGTCCTGATGGCGGATGCGGGATTGTGCGCAACCGCTGATGAAGGGCGGACCCGGATCGCGCAGGTGATCCGGGACGGGCGCGCTGCCGAACGGTTTGGCCGCATGATGGCCGCCGTAGGTGGGCCCGTGCATTTCGTCGACAGTTGGGCCCGGTTTCTGCCCGAGGCCAATGTGATCCAGGAGGTGCCCGCGCCGCAGGATGGCTATATCTCGGCCATCGATGGCGAGGCGCTGGGCCTGGCGGTTGTCGCGTTGGGCGGCGGACGTCAGATCGAGAGCGATGAGATTGATCCTGCGGTCGGATTGTCGGGTATTCTGAGGCTGGGTGAGAAGGTTTCAAAGGGCGCTCCGCTGGCGGTGATACATGCCGGGCGGGAAGAGGCCGCACAACAGGCCGCCGCAGCGGTTCTTGGGGCTGTGACGCTGAGCGAAAGACCTGTCACGCAACCACCGCATATCCATGAAAGGATCGGCGCATGAGCCGTGCGTTTCTTGTGGTGATGGATTCTGTTGGCATTGGCGGTGCACCGGATGCGGATCAGTTCTATAACGGGGCGAAACCTGACACGGGTGCCAACACGGTGGCTCATATCGCGCAGGCCTGTGCTGCCGGTCGCGCCGAAGAAGGGCGTTCTGGCCCCTTGCACCTGCCCAATCTGGATGCCCTTGGGCTTGGCGCTGCGACGCGTCTGGCTTCGGGCCTGCCCGCACCGGGGCTTGGGGCACAGCCCTCGGGCCTCTGGGGGTGCGCGCAAGAGCATTCGCCGGGCAAGGATACGCCGTCAGGCCATTGGGAACTGGCAGGTGTTCCGGTGCCGTGGGATTGGCATTATTTCCCTGACGCATTGCCATCTTTTCCCCCAGACCTGAGCCGTGCTGCTGCCGAAGCGGCTGGAACCGAAGGTATTCTGGGTAATTGCCACGCATCAGGCACTGCGATCATCGCCGAACTGGGTGCCCGCCATATGCAAACCGGTTGGCCGATCTGCTATACCTCGGCCGACAGCGTGTTCCAGATTGCGGCGCATGAAGACAGTTTTGGCCTCGACCGTTTGCTGGAGATGTGCCGTGTGCTCGCCCCCCGCCTGCACGATATGAAAGTGGGCCGGGTCATCGCGCGACCCTTTGCAGGAACGTCCTCTCAGGGATTCACCCGCACTGCCAACCGCAAGGATTTCGCCATTTCGCCACCAGCCCCGGTTCTGACCAATTGGGTGCAGGATGCCGGGCGCCGTGTTCATGCTGTTGGTAAAATTGGTGACATCTTCTCGATGCAGGGGATCGACACCCTGCGCAAAGGCTCGGATGCAGAGCTGATGTGTCATCTGTCCGATCTGGTCGGGAATGCCGAAGAGGGCAGCCTGACCTTTGCCAATTTCGTGGAATTTGACAGCCTTTATGGCCATCGCCGGGATATCAGCGGATATGCCCGGGCGCTGGAATGGTTTGATCATGAGATCGGCGTGATCCAACAAAAGCTGCGCCCCGGCGACCTGATGCTGTTGACCGCAGATCACGGCAATGACCCCAGCTGGAGCGGTACCGATCACACGCGTGAGCAGGTTCCGGTGCTGATCGCCGGGCGAGGGGCGGGCGAGATTGGTCAGGTCAATTTCGCAGATATCGCGGCCAGTATTGCCCATCACCTGAACATCCCGGCACAAGGGCCGGGCCGGAGTTTTCTATGAACGTCGCTGACCTGCCAAAAATCGAACTGCACCTGCATCATGAAGGCGCGGCCCCTCCTGCTTTTATTCGCCAGTTGGCCCATGAAAAACGCATCGACCTCAGCGGTATTTTCAAGCCCGATGGCGGGTATGATTTTCGTGATTTCACCCATTTCCTCAGCGTGTATGAGGCCGCGTGCGAGGTGTTGAAAACGCCCGAAGATTTCCGGCGCCTGACGCTGGCCATTCTGGAAGAAAGCGCCGCAAACGGTGTGGTGTATTCTGAGACCTTCCTCAGCCCCGATTTCTGCGGCGGTGGCGATCTGCACGCGTGGAAAGATTACCTGACCGCCGTTCAGGATGCCGCTGATGAGGCCGAGCGCAAGTTTAACATCACCCTGCGCGGCGTCGTCACCTGCGTGCGCCATTTCGGGCCCGAGCAGGCCAAGCACAGCGCCCGCTGTGCGGCCGAAACGGCGGGGGACTGGATCACCGGTTTTGGCATGGGGGGCAACGAATCCGTTGGGGCCCAGGGGGATTATAAATGGGCCTTCGATTGCGCGCGCGAAGCCGGGTTGCAGCTGACCACCCATGCAGGTGAGTTTGGCGGCCCCGACAGCGTGCGCGATGCGATCCGCGATTTGGGGGTCGAGCGCATCGGACATGGCGTGCGGGCGATCGAAGACCCCGAGCTTGTGCACGAAATTGCCGACCGGGGAATAACGCTCGAAACCTGCCCGGGCTCGAATGTGGTGTTGGGCCTGTTCCCGGATTTTGCCGCGCATCCCATTGCCCGGTTGCGCGATGCCGGGGTGAAGGTGACCGTATCCACCGATGACCCACCATTTTTCCATACCAACTTGCGGCGCGAATATGAGATGCTAAGCGACGCTTTCGGCTGGCAGGCCGAAGATTTCGCCGCCCTGAACGAAACCGCCCTGAACGCGGCTTTTTGCGATGAAGAGACCCGCGCGCGGGTCAGGAAAAAACTGGAGACATCATGAGCGAACACCTGACCGTCGTCGATCACCCGCTGGTGCAACACAAGCTGACGCTCATGCGGGACAAGGGAACCTCGACCGCTGTGTTCCGGCAGTTGCTGCGCGAGATCACGTTGCTGCTGGCCTATGAGGTCACGCGCGAGATGCCCCTGACCACGCGCCATATCGAAACCCCGATGGAAGAGATGGACGCGCCCATACTGGCCGGCAAGAAGCTGGCGCTTGTCTCGATCCTGCGGGCCGGAAACGGGATGCTGGACGGAGTGCTGGAGCTGATCCCATCGGCTCGTGTCGGCTTTGTAGGGCTTTACCGGGATGAAGAGACGCTGAAACCCGTTCAATATTATTTCAAAGCACCAGAAGGGTTGAAAGACCGCTTGGTCATTGCCGTTGATCCGATGCTGGCCACCGGCAACAGTTCGGTTGCTGCGATTGATCTGCTGAAAGAGGCAGGTGCCACGGATATCCGGTTCCTCTGCCTGCTGGCCTCACCGGAAGGTGTGGCGCGGATGAAAGAGGCGCATCCGGATGTGCATATCGTCACTGCGGCGCTGGATCGCGAGTTGAACTCGAAGGGGTATATCATGCCCGGTCTGGGCGATGCCGGGGATCGGATGTTCGGAACCAAGTAAACCTTTACTGGCCGCAGATATTTTGCAGCCGTACCCAATCGCGGTCGGGCAACACCTGTTCAAGCGTCCGGCCCGCCATCGGGTCGGCCTCGATCAGGCCCAGAACCGTCTCGCCGGTGATGTCGCGCGCATAGGCATAGGGGGTCGAGGGCAGGGCGGCCTGGGCAAAGACGGCCAGCAAATCGCCATCATCAGGTTCGGGTTGAGGTCCGGCAAGGACTTGTTCGGTATAGGTATCCACGATCTCGGGCGTCAGCTCGCCCGTGGTCAGCAGCCGGAATGCAGCCGTGGGGCCCGTGCGGTTCAGCAGATCATCCAGCGGATCCTGTAATCCTGCACGCGCGCGGGCGGCGATCACATAGCCCGCAGCAACGGCGGGATCTTCGTGATCCTCGACCAGAGCCCGGTTCAGCAAAACGATCCCGCCCGGCAGGCTCAGGCTGTCAGGCAGCCCTGCGGGAAGGATCACGATTTGCCTGACACCGGTTCTGCGGGCCAACCGGTCCAGCGAGCCCTGCGCGTCTGGCGCAGCACAGGCCTGACCGGACACACGCTCGATCCGCTGCAAAATCGCGTCGCCGATCTCCTGCCGCTTGATCTCGGGCACCACAGAGATCACGTGGCGCTGCAACGCGCCGGGCAGCCAGAGCAGAAGGACAGCAACCACCGCCAGCGCTACCCCCGCGACGCTAAGCCAGCGCAGCCGTCCCGGATGAGGTCTGGCGCGGTCAATGGCGCGCTGCAGCCGGTCGATTGCGTCAATCATGGTGGTTTCAGATTGCGCCAGCTCCAGCGTTTCCCCCGGATCGCCGTCAGGGTTGAAGATGGCCGGGTAGTTACCGGGATTTTGCCGTTCGAGCGCGGCCAGCGACCAATGGGTCAGCGCGCTGTCATTGAAATCCGAGATCGTCAGCGTTGCCTCGCCAATCGATACCACAACCTCGCGCCGCTGTTCATCGGGCGAAGGGCGCCACAGGCCGGTGGCCTCGATCCGCTGATACTGTTTGAGTGCGGTCATTCGGTAATGCTGCTCGGTCTTATTATGCGTCAATCCTAACATGGCAAAAACCACAGGCGCAAACCTGTTGCGCATGGTTTGGAAAATGTGCTGACTGTGCCGTGCCGGGGTCAGGCAGGTCTTGATCGTGTCAGGGCAGGGGGCGAGATGCAATCAGGACAACAAACCTCGTCTGTCGCAGCGTCGTTGCTGA
This sequence comes from Rhodobacteraceae bacterium KLH11, assembly GCA_000158135.1. Taxonomy (GTDB): domain Bacteria; phylum Pseudomonadota; class Alphaproteobacteria; order Rhodobacterales; family Rhodobacteraceae; genus Ruegeria. The sequence continues at coordinate 190,551 of DS999531.1, read as the reverse complement.
TGGTTGCTGCGATGGCGATTATCGGTGTGATCGACAATTACGTGGTGCGCACCGCCGAAAGCATCGGTCTTTGGCAGTTCCACCTGAGTCGCTCTTTGCTGATGCTGCCGCTGATCGTGGTTCTGTCCGCGCTGGGGTTGGGCAGAATCACACCAAACCGATATGGCGTGGTCATTGTGCGCAGCATGTTGATAACGCTTGCCATGCTGTTTTATTTCAGCGCTTTGGCGTTTTTGCCGATTGCACAGGCATTGGCAGGGCTGTTTACCTCTCCAATTTTTGTGCTGCTGATTACCGCGCTGTTTCTCAAGCAGCATATCGGTCCGTGGCGGATCGTGGCGGTATTGCTGGGCTTTGCGGGGATTCTAAGCGTTTTGCAGCCTGATCCCTACGCCTTTGATGCCAGAACATTGCTGCCGGTGGCAGGGGGGTTCTTCTATGCGCTCTGCGCTGTGGTGACGCGTACCCATTGCGCTGATGAAAGCACGGTCGCGCTGCTGACGGGTATGGTCGTGACCCTTGCTCTGGCCGGTGCGCTTGGTCTGATCTGGTTGGCCTTTTTTCCGGTTAGCGCGCCAGCCGGACCAGACGGGTTTGCCCTGCGGGGCTGGGTCTGGCCGATGCACGAGGCCGCGCCGTGGGTCGTGCTTCAGGCTGTGGGCTCAACCGCCGCCGTATTCATGGTGATCAAAGCCTATCAACTGGGAGAACCCTCTTATGTCGCCGTGTTCGAATATTCGGTCATGATCTTCGGGCCGCTATTCGCCTGGGTGGCGCTGGGGCAATCCCTGGGCCTGATGCAGATTGTCGGCATCGGCATGATCGCAACCGCCGGAGCCCTGTTGGGATGGCGGGAGAGGCGCGCATCCGCTGCGCCATAAGAGGCGCGGTAAATCCGGGGCAGATTCGCAGGCCCGTCGCTGAGGAAGTGGCCGGATATCGTTTCTATGTATGGACAAAAGCCATCCTGAAATATCGATTTGTTTACTATTTCACGCAGAAAAGTGGCAAAATGAGCCCAATTTGGCCCTAAATGTGGCGAAACTAAGTCTTTCCGGGGCACAACACTTTCATCCTTCGTTGTTGTTTGAAGGTGCCAGAAGGGGGAAGGCACGTGTTAGAGTTAGTGAGTGTTTCGGGGTATTCGAAACGTGATGAAAATGGCCAGCAGGTCTTTTCAGAGGGTGCCGTATCAGCACGTCGTGGGGGATTGCTGCACGGGACCAAAATCGCCACCACCATCGGTTGGAAGCCGGTGGAAAGGCTGGTTGCAGGTGATCTGGTGCGAACTTTGGATCATGGATTTCAGGAGCTGCGACGCGTATGCGTTGATCAGATCGTGGTACCCGGAGATGAACGCCGCCCCGATCACCTGCCGGTTCTCGTACCGTCCCGCGCTGCGTATAACGGACGGCCTGTCTGGTTGATGCCCGAACAGGGGATGGCGTTGGATCAGGGTAAGCTGGGCGTCGGTGTTGATGGTCTCAGGGTCATTCCTGCACGTATGTTAAGCGGGGTGGGGCGGCTGAAATCTGACATGCCCGCGCAATCCTTCGATGTGACATCGTTGTTCTTTGATCGGGATGAGTTGGTCTTTATCGAAGGTGGGTTTCAGGCCTATTGCCCGTCGGGTCGCATGAACGCCATAAGCTCGGGCAACTACGAGGTGGCCGATGCGGAAGACGCTGATATCCTGATGGAAGTTGTCGCGAAAAAAGGGGATGTTTCTGCTTTTGCAAACCCGCTGGGTGCGTTGCCTGCACCTGTTCCGCAAGAGCCGATGTTTCCCATCCGACCTGCATTGGGGGTCCGAAGACCGGGGCGGCCGGGGCGGCCCACTGCCCCTGTTCTGTACCTGCGATCCGAATGGCAGGTCTGATCGGGCACGTCATGGGAAAGAGGCAGGCGCATGATGTCATGCGCCTGCGTCCTTTGATCAAGCGGCCTGCGTTTCGGGGTTGAAACGACCATAGAAGCTCTGGCCTTTTTCGGCCATCTCGCGCAGCAGCGGCGGGCAGGTGAAACGCTCACCGTATGCCTCGGTCAACTGGTCGCAGCGTTCGGCGGCGTAGGGCGTGCCGATGATATCCAGCCAGCTGAGCGGCCCGCCAGACCATGGGGCAAACCCCCACCCGAGGATCGCGCCCACGTCACCTTCGCGGATATCTTCCAGAACGCCTTCTTCCAGCGCGCGGACCGCTTCCAGCACTTGTGCGAACATCAGACGTTCCTGCACCTCGACCAGATCGGGCTGTACATCCGCATGCGGGTACTTCTCTTGCAGGCCCGTCCAGTATTGGGTGCGCTTGCCTTTGTCGTCATAGTCGAAGAACCCGGCATTCGCCTTGCGACCCAGGCGTCCTTCGGCCTCCATCCAGAAGATCAGATCATCTGCCGGGCTTTCCGGATAGGCATCGCCCATTGCGGCCTTGGTCGCACGGGCGATCTTGGCCCCCAGATCAATCGAGGTCTCGTCGTTCAACTGGATCGGACCCACGGGGAAGCCCAACTGACGCGCCGCATTATCGATCAGCACGGGGCTGACGCCTTCGGTGATCATCCGCAAGCCTTCGTTGATATAGGGGATGATGCAGCGGTTGGCATAGAAGAAGCGCGCGTCGTTGACCACGATCGGCGTTTTGCGGATCTGGCGCACATAGTCCAGCGCCTTGGCCACCGCGCGATCCCCGGTTTCGCGGCCCTTGATGATCTCGACCAGGAACATCTTCTCAACCGGTGAGAAGAAGTGGATGCCGATGAACTGTTCAGGCCGCACGCTCGCCTTGGCAAGATCGGTGATCGGCAGGGTCGAGGTGTTCGAGGCAAAGATGCAATCCTCGGGGATGATCGCCTCGACCTTCTTGGTCATCTCGGCCTTGACGCCGGGATCTTCGAACACGGCCTCGATGATCAGATCGCAGCCTTTCAGATACTCCAGATCAGGGGTGGCGGTAATGCGGGCCAGCAGGGCCTCTTTTTTCTCAGCCGTTGCTTTGCCGCGCTTGATGCCCTTGTCCATATAGGTTTCGGAATAGGTCTTGCCCTTGTCGGCGGCTTCCTGATCCCGGTCGACCAGAACAACTTCCATCCCGGCCTGCGCCGAGACCAGAGCGATACCGGCCCCCATCATGCCTGCACCCAGAACGCCGATCTTTTTGACCCTCTGATCGGGCACGTCCTTGGGCCGCACAGCGCCTTTCTCCAACGCTTCCTTGTTCAGGAACAGCGACCGGATCATGGCAGAGGAAGACGGGTTCATCAGAACGTTGGTGAACCAGCGTGCCTCAATCTTAAGCGCGGTGTCGAAGTCAACCAAAGCCCCTTCGTAGATCGAACTCAGCAGAGCCTTGGCCGCCGGGAAGGCACCTTGGGTCTTGCCGTTCACCATGGCACTTGCGCCGACGAAGGTCATGAAGCCTGCGGGGTGGTAGGGCGCGCCGCCGGGCATTTTATAGCCCTTTGCGTCCCACGGTTTGACCAGATCGGCGTCCTTGGCGTTCAGAACCCATTCCTTGGCTGCCGCAACCGGGTCATCGGCCACGGCATCGATCAACTGCGCGCCTTTGGCTTTCTTCGGGTCCATCATCTTGCCTTCCAGCAGGACCGGAGCCGCTGCCATCGCACCAACCATACGGCTGTAACGCATGGTTCCGCCGCCGCCGGGGAAGATGCCCAGCAGAATCTCGGGCAAGCCGATCTTGGCCTTGGCACTTGAGGTCATGACACGGTGATGACAGGCCAGCGCGATCTCGGTCCCGATCCCGGCGCAGGTGCCGTTGATGGCGCAAGCCACTGGCTTGCCGCCCTTCTTTGTTTTGGGGTCCATGCCCGCCAACTCCAGCTTGCGCAGGATGTGGTGGCCGCCCATGACGAAATCAAACAAGGCCTGCGCCGGTTCGTCACCGGCCTCCTGACGGATGGTGGCCAGCGTGTTCAGATCCATGCCGCCAGCGAAGGAACCTTCCTTGCCGCTGGTGATAACGATGCCCTTGACCTCATCATCGTCCAGTGCCTGATCGATCAGTGTGCTGACCTCCTGAAAGGCCTCGCGGGTCAGAACATTCATGGATTTGCCCTGGGCGTCCCAGGTGACAAAGGCGACGCCGTCTGCGTCTTTGCTGAGGGTGAAATCAGTCATTGTCATCTCCAATCTGGTCAGCCGTCAGCGGGCTGCCGTCTTTCCGGGTGAAAGAGAATCCGTTCTCATCATCCTTCACCATCATGTCTATGTCGCTGTAATAACCGGTCTCGGTCGGGGTCCGTGTGCCCACAACCAGAAAGGTCGCGGGCGCATCGGTCTTGTTCACAAGGTGATGGCCGTTGGCCTCACCTGCTGGCCATGCGGCACAATCACCGGGCAGCATCTGGTGCTCACCATCATCGTCGATCAGGGTGCATTCGCCGCTGAGCATGATCGCGAACTCGTCCTGCTCCATGTGATAATGACGCAGCGAGGACAGGCCATTGGGCTCCAACCGCACGATGTTGACCCCGTATTGGGTCAGCCCACCGGCATCTCCGACGCGTTGGACGAAACGACCGGTGGTCGCCTCGGCCAGTTTGCCGGGGTAAGATGAACCGCCCTTGAACGGGACTTGCGAAAGGTCAAGCTTGGGCATCAGACGCGCTCGATAATGGTTGCCGCACCCATGCCGGACGCAATGCAGAGCGTGGCCAGACCGGTTTCCTTGTCCTGACGCTCCAACTCATCCAACAATGTGCCGATGATCATCGCACCGGTTGCCCCCAGCGGGTGACCCAGTGCGATCGAGCCGCCGTTCACGTTCACCAGCGCGGGATCAACGTCAAACGCCTGCTGGAACCGCAGCACGACCGAGGCGAAGGCTTCGTTTACTTCGAACAGGTCCAGATCGCTGATCTTCATGCCGTTGTCGGCCAGAATTTTCTCGGTCACAGGTACAGGGCCGGTCAGCATGATGGTCGGATCAGTGCCGATCTTGGCGGTTGCCTTGATCCGGGCACGCGGCTTCAGGCCGTATTTCTCGCCGAATTCCTTGTTGCCGATCAGAACAGCCGCCGCGCCATCCACTATCCCTGAGCTGTTGCCCGCGTGGTGAATGTGGTTGATCCGCTCAAGATGCGGGTACTTGATCATCGCCACCTTGTCGAAACCGGGCATCTGCTCTCCCATCATTTGGAAGGAGGGGTTCAGCGCGCCCAGCGACTGCATGTCCGTTCCGGGGCGCATGTATTCATCGCGGTTCAGTATGGTCAGACCGTTCTGATCCTTGATGGTGATCACCGACTTCTCAAACCGGTTGTCTTCCCAGGCCGCTGCAGCCCGTTTCTGTGATTCAACGGCCAGCGCGTCGGCGTCGTCGCGGCTGAAGCCATACTCGGTTGCGATGATGTCGGCCGAGATACCTTGCGGCACGAAATAGGTCTCCATCGCCAGCGTCGGATCGACGGCGATCGCGGCACCATCGCTGCCCATGGCCACGCGCCCCATCATCTCGACACCGCCTGCAATGTAAGCCTCGCCAGCGCCGCCTCTGACCTGGTTTGCGGCCAAGTTCACCGCCTCCATACCCGAGGCACAGAACCGGTTGATCGCCAGACCGGGGATCGATTCATCCAGATCCGAGGCCAGAACCGCCGAACGCGCCAGACAGCCGCCTTGCTCCATCACCTGCGTGACGTTGCCCCAGATCACATCCTCAACGGCGTGGCCTTCCAGATTGTTGCGCTCTTTCATCGCGTTCAGGGTCAGGGCGGACAGGCGCACCGAGGTTACCTCGTGCAGGCTGCCATCCTTGCGGCCCTTGCCGCGCGGGGTGCGCAGAGCGTCATAGATATAGGCTTCGGTCATGGGTCTTCTCCTCAAGCTCGATCCGACGGGTTGCCGGGCATCAGGTCATAGGGGTGTTTCCAGCCGGGCTGCTCGGACAGGCGGGTCAGCCAGGCGTCGATATTTGGCCAATCGGCGCGGTCGAAGCCGAATGGTTCGGGATAGTAGAGGTAACCGCAACAGCTAAGGTCGGCGTTGGTGATGCCATCGCCCACAATCCAGTCGCGGCCTTCAAGGTGGCTATTCAGAATATCATACGCCACTTTCAAGCGCCCCTGGTTAAACGCGATGACATCCGGGTTGCGATGTTCTTCCGGTAAGAAATTGCATAAAAACCGTGTCATTCCGGCTGTGGAACTGAGTTTATGGTTATCCCATAATACCCAGCGAAGAATCTCATAATTCTTGTCGCGGTCTTTGCCACCAAACTTGCCGGATTTCTCTGTGACATACGCCTGAATAGCACCGGATTGGCTGGTGCGAAAATCACCGTCAATCAAGACGGGTGCCTCGCCCATTTCGTTTATCTCTGCACGATATTGGGGGGTGCGCGTTGCGCCGTTGAAGAAATCCACAAAGACGGGCTCCCACTCCAGACCGGACAGCTCCAAAGCCAGTGCAGCCTTGTAGGCATTGCCACTTTCCCCGAAGCAATGAAGTTTGATGGTCATAGGAACACCCCTCCCGTGGCGTTGGTGGTTAGGTTGGAATTGAGTATCTTTGAAAAGATGAAGTGAGGATGTTTACCATTGATCAACTTTGTTTTGCTTTGGTGATCTTGCGGTACAGGCTGGAGAGCCGATGACCGCAAAAGGTGAAGTCGTCCCTGTCCTGATGGCGAGTGCGCCCGGTGGCAGGGACGCGCCATATCTTCATCTTTTCATAAATACTCCCGCCGGAGGCATCCGATGTTCGAACATGCGTGAAGACCTGGGTAGTGCGCGCCTCCTACCGCTTGCGGGCTTCCAGCTCGGAATTGAAAATTCGTAGGCGGTGGGTCAGGTTCTCCTCGTCAATAATGCTGTTGAAGTTTTCGAACAGGAAAGACAGCGCTTCACCTTCGTCCAAACCGGCCTCGCGGGCGAAGTTGCGGAGTTTGCGGTATCCGTCTTCGGTCATCGCCACGGGAAACCGGCGGGTCAGGCGAAAGCGTTTGGGCATGGTGTGTCCTCCGGGGGTGGGCCGGGCGAGAGCGCCCGAACCCAGACTGCGCTCAGAAGCTTGCCGCGTCCAGCGCCATCACCGTATCCGCACCGGTCTGGATGCGGGCCAGATGCATTGCCGTCGCAGGCAGGCGGCGGGCCATGTAGAAGCGACCAGTATTGATCTTGGTCTCGTAGAACTCTTTATCCGAGGCCCCGCCATCCAGCGCATCCCGCGCGGCTTTTGCCATCTGGGCCCACATCAGGCCCAGGCAGACATGGCCGAACATGTGCATGAAGTCATAAGACCCGGACAGAGCGTTGTTGGGGTTCTTCATACCTTCCTGCATGAAGTACATGCCCGCAGCTTGCAGGTCCTTTGATGCGGCTTTCAGCGGTTCGATGAAGGCTTTGTCATAGGCCTCATTCTGGCCACCGTTTTCCTTGCAAAAGGATTTGACCATCTCGAAGAACGCCATAACGTGCTTGCCGCCGTCCTGTGCCAGTTTGCGCCCCACAAGGTCCAGCGCCTGCACGCCGTTGGCGCCTTCGTATATCATCGCGATGCGGGCATCGCGGGTGTATTGCGACATGCCCCATTCTTCGATGTAGCCGTGGCCGCCATAAACCTGCTGCGCCTGAACGGTCATGTCATAGCCTTCATCGGTCAGGAAGCCCTTGATGACCGGGGTGAGCAATGAGATCAGCCCGTCCGCGTCCTTGTCATCCGAGCGGTGGGCCTTGTCGATCATGGTCGCGCCCCACAGGATGAAGGCACGCGCGCCTTCGGTGAAGCTTTTCTGATCCATCAGGTTGCGGCGGATATCCGGGTGAACGATCAGCGGATCGGCAGGGCCGTCCGGGTTTTTCGCACCGGTCACGTCGCGGCCTTGCAGACGATCCTTGGCGTATTCCACGGCGTTCTGATACGCAGCCTCGGCCTGAGACAGCCCTTGCATGCCCACGCCCAGACGCGCTTCGTTCATCATGGTGAACATGGCGCGCATGCCTTTGTGCTCTTCGCCCAGCAGCCAGCCGGTGGCCTCGTCATAGTTCATGACACAGGTCGAGTTGCCGTGGATGCCCATTTTCTCTTCGATCTTGCCGACCGAGACGCCGTTGCGCTCGCCCAAGCTGCCATCTTCGTTGACGATGAACTTGGGCACGATGAACAGCGACACGCCCTTGATGCCTTCGGGACCGCCGGGGATTTTGGCGAGCACCAGATGGATGATATTGTCGGCCATGTCGTGATCGCCTGCCGAGATGAAAATCTTCTGGCCGGAGATCTTATAGCTGCCGTCGCCCTGCGGTTCGGCCTTGGTGCGCATCAGGCCCAGATCGGTGCCGCAATGCGGTTCGGTCAGGTTCATGGTGCCGGTCCATTCGCAGCTGACCATGTTCGGCAGATACCTATTCTTCTGCGCGTCCGAGCCATGCGCCAGAATGGCCGAAGCCGCGCCGTGGGTCAGGCCCTGATACATCGTGAAAGCCTGGTTGGAGCCCGAGAACATCTCGCCCACGGCGGTGCCCATCACATAGGGCATGTTCTGGCCGCCATATTCTTCCGGCATGTCGAGGCCGGTCCAGCCGCCTTCTTTCATCTGTTCGAAAGCGTCTTTGAAACCTGTGGGCGTGTACACAATGCCATTTTCCAGCCGGCACCCTTCGGTATCGCCAACCACGTTCAGCGGGTGCAGAACGTTGGTGGCGACCTTGCCAGCCTCTTCCAGAACCGCGCCGGTGAACTCGGCCTCCAGCTCGTCGTAGCCGGGGATGTCCGACTGCGAGACTTTCAGAACGTCGTGCAGGATGAACTGCATGTCTTTGGTTGGCGCGTTGTAGACGGGCATGTGAAGCTCCCTTAATTCAAATGTCCGGAGGGCTGGCTTATTCAGCCGCCTTCTTTTCCTGTTTCATCGAGGCGATCACTTTCTCGCCCCAGCGCAGCTGCTCTTTCAGATCGTCAATTGCCTGTGTCAGCTCTTCGCGGCGCGCTTCCATATCGGCCAGACGTTCACACGCGATCTCATAGGTGCGCGACATCTGGGTCAGCTGCTGGTCACCCACATGGTAGAGGTCCAGAAGCTGGCGGATTTCTTCCAGGCTGAAGCCAAAGCGCTTGCCGCGCAGGATCAGCTTGAGGCGCGCGCGGTCCCGTTTCGTGAACAGGCGTTTTTGGCCTTCGCGGTTGGGAAACAAAAGTTCCTTGGCCTCGTAGAACCGCAAGGTGCGGGGCGTGACATCATAGGTCTCGCACATCTCGCGGATGGTCATCAGATCTTCGGTCATGGTTCAAACTCTCATCACTGGCGTCCTGCTGTTGGAGTTGCGCAGTCGATGGAGGTTTTACAACACACAAGTGACGTTTACGTAATGTGGACGCTGCGTCACAATTAAGTTGACGTAACTTCCTGCCACGTAAATGGCCTGCACGGGTAATTTTCTTGCCCAAAGGGAAAGGCCTATTTCAGCAGCTCAACCGTTTGATCGCGCAATTGCTGCAGGGCATCCATGGCTTCATCCAGCTGCGCGCGCTGTTGGCGCAACTCTTCCATCTGGCGGTCGGCCATCTCGATGAAGGTTGCCATTTGCGCCTGATTGCCCTGATCTTCATAGATCAGAAGCCACTGGCGGATTTCTTCCAGAGGAAACCCGAATTTGCGCCCCCGCAGAATCAGCTTCATCCGGGCGCATTCGCGGGGGCCATAAAACCGCGAGCGGCCTTCCCGGTCGGGCTGCAGCAACTCGATATATTCGTAATAGCGCAGGGTGCGGGGTGTGACGTCGAATTCGGCACACATCTCTTTGAATGACAAACGGTTGTCGGACATTCCTAGCCTCCTCAGCTGCAACCTAGGGGGTTGCGCGAACAAGCGCAACAGGTGGGCTTGCCCTTGGTGGGCTGGCCAGCCCATATAGGGGCAAGCAAGCAAGACAGGACCCAACCCATGGCCGACAAGACGGTTTTAGCGCGCCAATTCATTGAGGCGATCCCCCATGCCAAGGCTCTGGGGCTTGATCTGACCCATATCGGCGCGGGTGAGGCCGAGATATCAATGCCTTATAACGAACAACTGATCGGTGATCCCAGAACGGGTGTGATCCATGGTGGCGCGCTTTCTGCGATGCTCGACACCTGCTGTGGCGCGGCAGTGATGAGCCATCCGGCCGCCCCCGGCGGCACCGCCACCATTGATCTGCGGATCGACTATATGCGCGCAGCGACCCCGGGGCAGAGCATCCGGACACGGGCCACCTGCTATCACATCACACGCAACGTGGCCTTTGTGCGGGCGACAGCAACAGATGATGACAGCGACCGGCCGGTTGCAACCGCATCGGGTGCTTTCACCGTGGAGGGTGGCTGAGATGGCGCGTCCTCGTCCCGAACCCATGCAGGTGGTCAAGCACCGCCGTGATGCGGCGCTTAAGGCACTGGTCGAAGGCGTGCCTTATATCCGTTTTCTCGACATTGCGTTCGACCGCCGCGGTGATGAGTTGACGGGTGTTCTGAACTTTGATGAAAAGCTGATTGGAAATCCCTTTCTGCCTGCACTCCATGGCGGGGTGACGGCTGCTTTTCTGGAAGTCACAGCTGTGATCACCCTGAGTTGGGAGCACATGTTCCCAAGGATCGAAAGCGGTGAGATCGAAGCAGGTGATATTCTGACGGATGAGAATATCCGCTTTCCCAAGACCATCGATTTTACTGTGGATTACCTGCGCTCGGGCTTGCCGCGGGATGCTTATGCCCGGGCATTCATCAACCGTTCGGGCCGTCGTTACGCCTCGGTTCGGGTTGAGGCATGGCAGGACAATCACGCGAAACTGTTTGCCCAGGGTACAGGTCATTTCCTGATGCCGCAGCCTCCGGTTTCCAAGGGGTAGTCATGTATAAGGCCACTGCGCCCATCACCCACCGGCGCGTTCTGAAGGTCGCGTTGCCGATCGTACTGTCGAACGCCACCGTGCCGATCCTTGGGGCGGTGGATACGGGCGTTGTGGGGCAGATGGGGCAGGCGGCACCGATTGGTGCGGTTGGTATGGGCGCGGTCATCCTGTCCACGATCTACTGGATTTTCGGGTTCCTGAGGATGGGTACAACCGGGCTTGCCGCGCAGGCGCGGGGTGCGGGGGATACGGCAGAAACCGGGGCGCTGCTGATGCGGGGCCTGCTGCTGGGCGGCGCGGCTGGGCTGTTCTTCATCGCTGCGCAGATATGGGTCTTTCTCGGGGCCTTTGCGCTGTCGCCAGCCAGCGCAGAGGTTGAGGCGTTAACGCGCGACTATCTGGAGATTCGTATCTGGGGCGCGCCTGCCACGATCGCGCTCTATGCGGTGACGGGCTGGTTGATCGCGGTCGAACGCACCCGGGGTGTGTTTATTCTTCAGGTCTGGATGAACGGGCTGAATATCGCGCTGGACCTGTGGTTCGTGCTTGGCCTTGGCTGGGGCGTCGAAGGCGTTGCCATTGCAACGCTGATCGCGGAATGGACGGGCCTTGCGTTGGGGCTGTGGCTGTGCGGCGATGCGTTTGGCGGCAAGCAATGGCGTGATTGGCCGCGTATTTTTGATCCCCGTCGCCTGCAGCGGATGGTGCAGGTGAATGGGGATATCATGGTGCGCTCGGTGCTGCTGACCGGTGCGTTTACCACGTTTCTGTTTGTCGGTTCTGATCTGGGCGACGTGAATCTGGCGGCCAATCAGGTGCTGCTGCAGTTTCTGGAAATCACCGCCTTCGCGCTGGATGGTTTTGCCTTTTCGGCCGAGGCACTGGTGGGCGGAGCGGTTGGGGCGCGTGATCGGATGCAGGTCAGGCGCGCCTCGGTCATGGCCTCGCAATGGGGCGTGGGCGGCGCTGTGCTTCTGGGGCTGATCTTTTATCTGGCAGGGCCTGCGCTGATCGATCTGATGTCGACATCACCAGAGGTACGGGCTGCTGCGCGTGACTATCTGTTCTGGGCCGCGCTTGCGCCCGCTATTGGCGTGGCCAGCTGGATGTTTGATGGCATCTATATCGGGGCCACCTGGACCCGCGACATGCGCAACGCGATGATCCAGTCCGTGGCGATCTATGTGGTTGCGCTGTTCCTGCTTGTCCCGACAATGGGCAATCACGGGCTGTGGGCGGCGCTGATGGTGCTGAACATTGCGCGTGGCGTGACGCTGGGATGGCGTTACCCGCGGCTTGAAGCGCAGATTTCCTAGAGCAGCTCCAGCACATTCTCGGGTGGGCGTCCGATGGCAGCCTTGTCCCCTGCAATCGCCAGTGGGCGTTCGATCAGGATCGGATGTTCCGCCATCGCCTGAATAAGCGCGTCATCGGATGAGGATTTGGTCAGGCCCAGCTCTCGGAACAGCTTTTCGCCGGTCCGCATCATCGCGATGGGTGATACGCCCAGCAACGACAGGACTTTGCGGATTTCATCTGCTGTCGGCGCGTCTTCAAGGTATTTGCGCAGGTTAACCTCGGCGCCGTGCTCTTGCAGCAAAGCAAGCCCTGCGCGGGATTTGGAACAGCGCGGGTTATGCCAGTAATCGATCATAGCCAATCCTCTCGTTTGCTGCCGACGGCCTGCGCGACCGAGTTGAACCCGTCGCGGGCCAGCAGCTCGTCCAGCCCATGTGCGATGTCGGCGGCCAGAGAAATTCCGCCATAGACCATCGCGGTATAGAACTGCACCGCAGATGCCCCGGCGCAGATTTTCGCATAGGCCTGTTCGGCTGTGCTGATGCCGCCAACGCCGATCAGCGGGATATCTCCGTTGGTCAGTTTGCTGAGCTGCGCCAGAACACGTGTCGATTTTTCAAACAACGGCGCACCTGACAGCCCACCGGCCTGATCCTTGTCAGCGCTGCGCAGCCCGTCGCGCGACAGGGTCGTGTTGGTAGCGATCACCGCGTCTACACCGGTTTCAGTCGCCACTTCAGCGATGTCCTGCAACTCGGCCTCAGACAGATCAGGGGCAATTTTCAGAAACACCGGCAGCGGGCGGGGCAGAGCGTTGCGGGTTTCGATCACCCCGCTCAGCAGCGCGTTCAGCGCGGCCTTTCCCTGCAGATCGCGCAGTTTTTCGGTGTTTGGGGACGAGACGTTGACGGTTGCAAAATCCAGATGCGCCGCACAATGGGCCAGTACCCTGGCAAAATCACCGGGCCGGTCATCGCTGTCTTTATTTGCGCCGAGGTTCAGGCCGATCACCGCATCTTTGGGACGGTCTGCCAGACGGGCGGCCATGGCCTCCATGCCTTCATTGTTGAACCCGAACCGATTTATAGCGGCGCGGTCTTCAGTCAGCCGGAACAGGCGCGGTTTGGGGTTGCCGGGCTGGGGCCGGGGCGTCACTGCGCCGACCTCGATAAAGCCGAAACCCGCGCGGGACAGCGGGGCCAGCGCCTCGCCGTTTTTGTCAAAACCGGCGGCCAGCCCAACCGGATTGGGCAGGTCGATCCCGGCCAGTTTGGTTTTCAACCGCTCAGACATCACCGGCCCGGGCGTTGGCGCAAGGCCCGCCGTCAAAGCCTTGATCGACAGGCCATGCGCGGTTTCCGGATCAAGGCGATGCAGGGCGGCAAGCCCCAGTTTCTCGGTCAGTTTCATCCGAATGAAGTCCCACCTTTTGTCGGGGCGCACCGGATCAGGCGCGAGGTTTCGACCGCAGCCTGCCGATGTATCACAGCGGCGCGATAGGCCGGGTCTGTCACCATTTCAAGAAATGCATGAGCGCTGGGATAACGCGCGATAAACACCTCATCCCAGGCTTCGTCAGCGGGGCCGATCAGCGTGGTTTGATAGGCTCCGCGCCACAGGATCGAGGCCCCGAGACGGGCGATGATCGGCGCGGTTTCGATCCCGTAATTGCGATAGGCCTGCGCGCCGCTCAGGCCTTCGTGGGCCAGTGCGTGATCGGCTGGATAGTCGGCCTTGGCGCGAAATTTGACCAGATTGAGCATTTCGATCGGGTGATCGCGGTCCAGCGTCTTGAAAGCCTCGAACTGGGCGCGATCAGGATCTACAAAGTGGCTCATTCCATCTGCTCCGGGAATTGATGCTGTTGGCCGTCAAACGGCAGCGGGCGTGACCAGATCACGTCTGTCATGCGTATCTGGCGATAGAGATGCGGGAACAGCGCGCCGCCGCGCGAGACTTCCCATTTCAGATCATCGCCCATTGCCTCCGGGTCGCAGGCCAGCAGGGTCAGGCCTTCGATCCCGGCAAAATGCTTGGCCGCAGTTTCGGCGGCCTGCTCGGCGGTTGAGAAGTGGACAAACCCGTCTGCCACATCGATCGGCGCACCGTCCGAGGCGCCTTGCGCCTGCAGATCGGCCCATTCATCGGCCCGGAAAATCTTGTAAATCAGCATGCGGCCCTGATGCCCCGCGCGACGGGCAGAATCAAGCCGGATTTCCCCCTTTGACTCTTCACAACACAGGCCGCACCATCGCGGCAAACAACAATAGGGAGTCTTATTATGTTCACCCGTTTACTAACCTCGGCTGTGGCTCTGGGTTTGATCGCAGGTATGGCGGTTGCAGAGTACAAGCTGACCGTCCTGCATACAAACGACCTTCACAGCCGTATTGAATCGATCAACAAATACGATTCGACCTGCGACGCCGAAGACGAGGCCGAAGGCAAATGTTTCGGTGGCGTTGCGCGCCTGAAAACCATCGTTGACGCCAGACGGGGCGAGCTGGCGGATCAGAATGTCTTGCTTCTGGATGCGGGTGACCCGTTTCAGGGATCGCTCTTTTACACCACCTACAAGGGCGCTGCGGAAGCCGAGTTTATGGAGGCCATCGGCTATGACGCGATGGCAGTGGGCAACCATGAATTTGATGACGGTCCGGAAGGGCTGGCGGCGTTCATCGATGCGGTGAGCTTTCCCGTGATTTCGGGCAATCTCGATCTGTCCTCGTCGGCTGAACTGAAAGACAAGGTTGAAAACCATATTGTTCTGGAGCTTGGGGGCCAAAAGATCGGTATCGTTTCGGCGTTGGCCACGGATACGGTGGAAACATCCAGCCCCGGCGAGGACGTTGTGTTTCAGGATGAAATTGAAAGCCTGACCGCCGATGTCGAAGCGCTTCAAGCTGACGGCGTAAATATCATAATCGCGCTTACCCATGTGGGGCTGTCCAAAGACATCAGGATTGCCCAGAGCGTTCCCGGCCTTGATCTGGTCATCGGCGGGCACTCGCATACACTGTTGTCCAATACTGACGAAGACGCCGCCGGGGCCTATCCATTGATGGTTGGTGATGTGCCTGTTGTTCAGGCCTATGCCTATTCGAAATACCTCGGCGAGATCGAGCTGACCTTTGACGATGATGGCAATCTGGTTTCGGCAGAAGGTGAGCCGATCCTGCTGGATGCATCGGTCGAACCGGATGCCGGCATTGCCGCACGTGTCGCTGAAATGGGCGCGCCGATTGAAGAAACAAAACGGCGGGTTGTCGGCAGTTCAGAGGCCCTGATCGACGGCGCGCGCGAAAACTGCCGTCACATGGAATGCCAGATGGGAAATCTGGTTGCGGATGCGATGCTTGACCGGGTTCGGGATCAGGGGGTCCAGATCGCCATTCAGAATGGCGGAGGCCTGAGAACCAGTATCGATGAGGGCGAGATCACGCAGGGCGAAGTTCTGCTTGTGCTGCCGTTTCAGAACACCTTGTCGACCTTCTGGGCGGATGGGGCCACGATCAAGGCTGCTTTGGAAAATGGAATGGCGCAGTTTGATGACGAAGCCAAGGATGGCCGGTTCCCACAGGTTTCTGGTTTGCGGTATGAGTTCGATCCCGAGGCCCCAACTGATCAAAGAATAACTCTGGTCGAGGTCAATCAGGACGGCGCATGGCAACCGCTGGATATGGCGAAAGTGTATGGGGTTGTCACAAACAACTACGTCCGCAATGGCGGGGATGGTTACAAGATGTTCGCTGGCGACGACAAGAACGCCTATGATTTCGGTCCTGATCTGGCCGATGTCACAGCCGAGTATCTGGCCAGGAATCTACCCTATCAACCCTATCTTGATGGGCGTATTAAACAGAAATAACGTGATCCTTTCGCGTTCAAAGGCTGCCTTTTTGGGCAGCCTTTTTTTGCCTATGGGGTATCTGCGTCGGGATAGGCCGCACGCATGTCTGACACAGCAGGGCACCGTGATGCGCCCGGCTTGACCGATGGCTTTTCTTCACCCTCCAGTCGCGATAGACCGCCGCCATGGTTTTGAAATTTTCCAACCTGCCGCAGCTTTACCACCATACGTTTGATACGGTGATCGACGTGCGCAGCCCGGCCGAGTTTGCCGAGGATCACATGCCCGGCGCGATCAATCTGCCCGTCCTCGACAATGAAGAGCGTGCGCGGGTTGGTACGATCTACGTTCAGCAGAGCCCGTTTCTGGCCCGCAAGCTGGGGGCCGCCTTGGTGTTTCGTAATGCCGCCAATCATATTGAAAACAGCCTCAGCCATCATGCGGGTGATTGGCAACCACTGGTTTATTGCTGGCGGGGTGGGCAGCGGTCAGGCTCGTTCAGCTGGATGCTGCAGCAGATCGGGTGGCGCGCGGATGTGGTCGATGGCGGGTATCGCAGTTATCGGCGGTTGGTGAAGCAATTCCTTTATGATGACCCGCTGCCATATCGCCTTGTGGCACTGGATGGGTATACGGGTACAGCCAAGACCGATCTGCTGGCGCATTTGCGCACCGCGGGGGCTCAGATACTTGACCTTGAGGGGCTGGCCAATCATCGCGGCTCGTTGCTGGGGGAAATGCCCGGGGGGCAGCCCGGGCAGAAAGCGTTCGAATCCGCACTCGCAGCCGCATTCTGCGCCTTGGATCCTGCACTGCCGGTTGTTGTCGAGGCGGAATCGTCCAAGATCGGATCCCTGATCCTGCCGCCAAGCCTGTGGGCCGCTTTGCGTGCCGCTCCGCGTATCCGGATCAATGCATCGATCGAGGCCCGCACGGCCTATCTGGTTTCGGCATATGATGACATTCTGTCAGATCGTGACCGGCTGCGCGACCGCCTGTCTCCGCTGCGGTTCCACCGTGGTCACGAGGTGGTGGACGGGTGGCTGGCCCTGATGGAGGCTGGTGACAAGCCGGGGCTGACCCAGGCGTTGATGGAACAGCATTATGACCCGGCCTATGCCAAATCCCGCAGGGCGCAGCGGGCTGAGGTCATCGCGCAGATCAATGCGTCCTCGCTGGATGACGCGGGGCTGTCAGAAACCGCGGCCCGAATCGCAAAGGTGCTGGATCAGCTGTGAACGCGCAGCCCCGGTTGCGCGTCTATCTGGCCAATCACGGCAGCCGGGTACCCGGCCTGTTGAAGCTGCGCGCACAGCTTGTCGGCCTGATCAGCCGCGACGGCAGCCAGCAATCCGCCCGCAGTCTGGGGGTCGCATAGCAGGTCAGCCTTGCCGCCCGTTGGCAAGCCCGGCACGATCGCGCGATTGTCCGGGTAGAGCGTGGACCGGACGCCCTGATCGCTCAGTTCAGCGGCGCCGTCCATGATCGGGATCGCATCAAGCGAGAGCGTCGCGCCGCACTCTGATGCGTCGCAGATGCCCTGAAGATGGCCCGCCAGCCCAAATCCGGTGACATCAGTCATGGCATGCGCGCTGCGCAGAATGCGCGACGCTTCGGCCTGCGGTTGGATCATGTGCCGGAACGCCGCCGCAACCTGAGCTCCGCCCGCCAGACCGGCCATCTCGGCGGCCATCAGAACGCCGCTGCCCAGAGGTTTGGTCAGGATCAGCGCATCGCCGGGCTGTGCCCCGGTCAGAGTGATGGGATCAGAATCGCACAGGCCAGTCAGCGTGAAGCCGATTGTCATTTCGTCGCCCACCGAGCTGTGGCCGCCGACAATCTCGGCCCCGGCTTCGCGCAGGGCGGCGCTGGCGGTCTGCATGATCTCGGCCATGGTGCGTTGTTGCAGCTCTGCCGACAGGCGGGGCAGGATCACGGTTGCCGTCGCGGCTTGGGGCAGGGCCCCCATCGCCCAGATATCCCCAAGCGCGTGTACGGCAGCGATGCGGGTCATGAGGGCAGGGTCATGGGTGAAGCTGCGCAGGTGATCCGAGGTCATGACCTGCTTTACGTCCCCAACGGTCAGCAGCGCCGCGTCATCACCGGGAAGGGGGGTGATATCTGCCCTTTCGGTCTGTGGCATGTTCTGCAGGGCCGTTTGCAAGGCTCCGCGCCCCACTTTGGCCCCGCATCCGCCGCACATCGGTTTTTCGCCCAGAGCTTCTGACAACCCCGCAGCGTGGTCGCGCGGCAGAGCGGGCACAGCCATCCGGGGCAGATTTCGAAACTTGTCCATAAAGCTCTGATCGATGTGGTTTTTCCATTTCCACATCAAGGGGCCGCTGAACGAGGTTCCCAGACGTTCGGCCAGCGCTGATTTTCCGCCCAATGAGATAAGCTTGAGGTAATCTTTTTGCGGCACGTATCGTCGCATCCGGCCTGCGCCAAGGGCTGCACGCAGGTTGTCAAACAGAACCGGTGCTTCGCGCACGGCATAGACACCGGCTTTGGGGCGGGGATTGTCAGACAGATGGGCGCAATCTCCGGCGGCAAAGATCGCGGGATCGCTGGATTGCAGATAGGCGTTTACCCGGATGTAACCGTTATGGAGGTCGAGCCCGCAGCGGGATATCCAGTCATAGGGCCGCGCACCTGCGGCCCCGGTGATAAAGTCAGCCGGGATTTCACGGCCATCGGTCAACACAATCCGGGCAGCCGAGATTTGTTTGATCGACGCCTGTTCCAGAACCTCGATGCCAAATTCTTTCATGGCCTGCCGGATGGTGGCGGAAGCTTTTGGAACCGTTGCGGTCAGTGCGGTTGCGCTGTCGATCAACGTCACCTGCGCCTCACGCCGTTTGGCCCGCAATGCATGTGCCATCGCCAGAGCAAGCTCCACACCCGCGACCCCTCCACCAATCACGGCGACCGAGGCAGGCCCGGCCTGTGCAAGATATTGGTCCCATCTTGCCGCGAAAGCGCCAAGCGGTTTGGCAGGGACAGCATGTTCGGCAAAACCGGGCAGGGCGGGCATGTCGGAGGTGATGCCAACATTGACCGCGGCGACATCAAACGCCACCGGTGGCCGACCGGGGATGTGGATCTGGTGCGTATCGGGATCGATGCCCTCAACCGCGCCCAAAATCACCCTTGCACCGGCAAAGCGCGCCAGTCTAACCAGATCGATATCCAGTTCCCACCGCTTGTAGTGACCGGCGACAAAGCCGGGCAACATGCCCGAATAAGGCGCGGTTGGACCGGGGTTGATCACCGTGACCCGCGCGCCCGGCAACGGGTTCATGCCCCATTTGCGCAAGAGCAACGCGTGGGTGTGGCCGCCGCCTATCAGAACCAGATCGCGGGTCAGGGGCAGCGGGGCTGTGTGCATGGGTCTCAGTTCGTGCTGTGGTCCGGGACGTCCTCGACCTGCTCAACCGCGTGGGTGGCCCAAAGCTCATCCTCGCCCGCATCTGGCAGATCGCTGGGTTTTTCATGGCGATGAATATGCCATTTGGCAATGAACAGGGCCGTGATCGGGGCAGTCAGGAACAGGAAAAGCGTGATCAGCAGCTCGTGCAGCGAAAGCTTCCCCTCAAGCAGGATGGAATGCGCGATCGAGGCCAGCAGAACGCCGCCCACCCCCAATGTGGTCGCTTTGGTAGGCGCGTGCAGGCGCGACATCGGGTCTTTCAGCTTGATCATGCCGAAGGACCCGACAAATCCGAAGATGCCCGAGATGATCAGGAAAAAGGCGATCAGCAGTTCGAGGATAGATGTCATGCCGCCCTCACTCGATGATATTGCCGCGCAGCATGAAGCGCGCATAAGCCACGGTTGAGACGAAGCCCAGCATCGCGATGATCATGGCGGCCTCAAAGAAAATCTCGGTTCCCTGATCCAGACCATAGAGAATAAGCAGGGCGATGGTGTTGATGACCATCGTATCCAGCGCCAGAACGCGGGTGCCGACGCCATCGGCGGTAATGATCCGCCACAGGCACATCATGATCGCGGCACCGAAACAGGTGAAGGCAAAGTAGATCGCATACTCCATCATTCGAAAATCTCCTTCAGGCGGCGCTCATACCGGTGCTTGATCTCATCGCGTACCTCGTCCGGGTTGGGCGCGTCGAGGCAATGAACCAGCAGTTTGTGCCCCTGCGCCGACAGATCACAGCTGACGGTTCCCGGCGTCATGGTGATGGTCCCCGCAAGGACGGTGATGGCTTCGGGCGTGCGCAGCTCAAGCGGAATGCTGATGAAGGTCGGTTGCCGGGCCGCGTCGCGTTTGAACAGGATGATCCGGGCAACCGCGATGTTGGCCAGTACGATATCCCACAAGACCACCAGCATGTATTCCACGATCATCGGCCAGTTGCGCAGCTTGGGCCGGTCGGGCCAATAGGGCTGGGTGATGAACGGAATGACGATGCCCAGCAGCAGCCCGAACACCAGTGAGTTCAATGAGGGTTTGTTGGCCAGCAGCAACCAGACCAGCGTCAGCAGAACCGTCAGGTGCGGGTGCGGGAATATCCGGCGCAGAAGCTTCATCATTCTTCCCCTCCTAGCACAGCCGAGATGTAGTTGTCGGGTGTAAACAGCTGTTCTGCGGTCTTGCGGGAATATTCCAGTGCCGGGCCAGCGAAGAGTGTCAGCAGAACAAGGCCAAGTACCGCCCCGAAGACCGAGGTAAAGGCGAGGCCCGGATGGGGCTCGGGCGCGGTTGCGGGCGGGGTCGGCTCATCCGTTTCCGGCTCGGAAAGGGGGACGGCCTGCGTGTCATGGCTTTTCCAGAAGATCAGCGAACCTGCGCGGGCCAGACCCACGATGGTGACGAACGAGCCGATCAGGATGACGGCCCAGACGGCAGTGGCATCCGGCACCCCGCGCGAGGCGTCCAGAACCAGCAGCTTGCCGATAAAGCCCGACAGGGGCGGCATCCCGGCCATGGCGATGGCTCCGACAAAGAACAGGGCCGAGATCAGCCCTGTTTGCGGCATCGGTTTGCTGGGGGCGATGGCTCCGCCGCGGCGTTCCATGACCAGATCAGCCACGAGGAACAACAGGGCGGTGGCCAGTGTTGAGTGGAAGATATAATAAAGCGCGGCAGCTGTGGCGACCTCGCTGAACAGCGAAATGGCAATCAGCAACGTGCCCATCGAGGTGATTGCGCAGAACGCGGCCATGCGCGCGATGTGTTTCGAGCCAAGAATACCAATCGCCCCGACCGCAAGTGTGACCAGAGCTGCCGGTTGCAGCCATTCACCCACCAGCCCTTCGGTTGCGGCAACCTCTGGTCCGAATGCCAGCGTATAGACCCGCAGGATGGAATAGGCACCAACCTTGGTCATGATGGCAAACAGGGCTGCCACGGGAAGCGGCGCGTTGGCATAGCTTGCAGGCAGCCAGAAATGCAGCGGCAGTACTGCAGCCTTGATACAGAAGACCAGCAGCAGCAGTACTGCACCGACACGCAGCAGGGCTGTATCTTCCGGTGGTATCTCGGCGACGCGAACCGCCAGGTCGGCCATGTTCAGCGTACCGGTCACGGCATAGATTGTGCCCAACGCGAACAGGAACAGGGTGGACCCCAGCAGGTTGTAGGTCACGTATTGCACCCCGGCTTTCAGCCGAACAGAACCGCCGCCATGGGTCATCAGACCGTATGAGGCGATCAGCAGAACCTCGAAAAAGACGAACAGGTTGAAGGCATCGCCGGTCAGGAAAGCCCCGCACACGCCCATAAGCTGGAAATGGAACAGGGCGTGAAAATGCTTGCCCCGGTCATCCCAGCCCGAGCCGATGGCGTAAAGGACGATAGGCAGGGCCAGCAAAGCGGTCAGCAGCACCATCATTGCCGACATGCGGTCCAGTACCAGAACGATGCCAAAAGGGGCGGGCCAGTTGCCAAGCTCATAGACCTGAATATCACCGCCCGAAGCCTGCGCGGTGATGGTCAGCGCAATGCCCAGCAGCCCGACGACCCCCGCGACCGAGAAGATGCGCTGAAGATCCAGATGATAGCGCAAGACCATGATGATGAAGGGGGCCAGAATCGCCGGCAGAACGATTGGCGCAATGATCCAGTGGTTCATGCGTCTTCTCCTGCCGCGTCCACGCTGTCGTTCGGGCGCATGTCGATATGGTCATCCTTCGACGACAGATAGGCCGACAGCGCGATCATCACGATCACCGCCGTCATCCCGAATGAGATCACGATGGCCGTCAGCACCAGCGCCTGCGGCAGCGGATCGGTATAGGGCACGTCCTTGTATTTGTTCAGAACTGCAGGCGCATCCAGCGCCAGCCGCCCGGTTGCGAACAGGAATACGTTCACCGCATATGTAATAAGGGACAGGCCCAGAATGACAGGGAATGTGCGGCGGCGCAGGATCAGGAAAATCCCGGCGGCGGTCATGACACCTACGGCAGAGGCTACGAGCGCTTCCATCAGGCCTGCTCCTTCTCTTTGTCTTGATCCGAAGGATCATCCCGCAACGGGTTGATATCCATCGGGAATTCCTGCGCCATGCCCGGCTGCCACGCAAAGCGTGACAGGCTGTCAAGCGCCAGCATCACCGCCCCCAGCACCGCTAGGAACACGCCGGTATCGAACAGGATCGCGGTGGCCCATTCAAACTCTTCCAGCGGCGGCCAGTGGAGATAGCCAAAATCGCTGGTCAGGAAGGGGCGCTCGTTAAACCAGGCGCCCAGGCCGGTGGCGGCCGCAATCAGCACGCCCCAGCCGATAGAGCCGTGATAGTAGAACCGCTGCCGCTCGATGGCCCATGTATAGCCGCTGGCCATGTATTGCATCAGATAGGCGATGGCGACGATCAGGCCCGCGATAAAACCACCACCGGGCTGGTTGTGGCCCCGGAAGAAAATATAGGCCCCGACCATCAGCGCAATCGGCATCATCACCCGCGTTGCGACAACCATCATCAGCGGATGAGAATCACCCGATTGTGGCCAATGCGGTTTACGGTTCAGCAGGTAGCCGCGTACATTGGTGCCCAGAACCGCTTCGGTCAGGGCAAAGATGATCAGCGCGGCGATGCCCAGCACGATGATCTCGCCAAAGGTATCAAAGCCCCGGAAATCCACGAGAATCACGTTGACCACGTTGGTCCCGCCGCCGCCTTTGTAGGAGTTGGCCAGATGGAACTCGGATATGGTCGGAAAGGCAAAATCCCGCATCATCAGCGCATAGATCAACGCGCCCGAGCCGATACCCGCGACAACCGAAATCGCCGCATCGCGCCAGCGCCGGGCGGCGCTGCTGTCCCACGGCGTCTCGGTCGGCAGGAAGTTCAGCGACAAGAGCAACAGGATCATTGTTACCACCTCAACCGAGATCTGGGTCAGCGCCAGATCGGGGGCCGAGAGATAGTTGAACGCCATCGAAACGATCAGGCCGACAACCCCGATCAGCACCAGCGAGAGCAACCGGTTGCGATGGAACCACATGATCGCCAGCGTGGCACCCACCAGACAAACCCAGCCAATGAACGGGATTATCTGTGGTTGCAGCGGGACCCGGGTTTCAACGCCGATGGTGCCTGTGGCATAGGCGTAATATCCGATCCCGACGGTGAAGGCGATCAGGACGATGGCATAGCGGCTGATGACGCCGTTATGAAGCTCGTCAGTGATCCAGCGGCTGACGCGGGTCAGGGCATCGATGATTGCTTCGAAAATCGCCTTGGCTTCGGGGCGGGGCAGGGCGTTCCAGATCTGTTCGCCACGCTTGTGCTGCGAGAGCAGGAACAGGCCACCCAGCGTTGCCACCACCGACATGTAAAGCGCGGGCGTAAAACCGTGCCAGAGTTTCAGCGAATAATAGGGCAGTTTCTCTCCGCCAATCACCGCGCTTGAAACAACGGCAACAAGCGGGCCGACGATGGCTTTGGAATAAAGGCCGATCAGGACGACCAGCACAACAAGGAACGCGGGGGCCAGCCACAGGCCGACGGGCGGGTCATGTGGATGCGCGGGATATTCCTCGCGCTTGGGGCCCAGAAAGACATGCGCGACGAAGCGGAAGGAATAGGCGGCCGAGAACAGCGCCGCAAGCAGCGCCAGACCGGGCACCAGATAATGCGCGTGGAGCCATGTGGTGTGGACGGTCTCCTCCAGCATCATTTCTTTCGAAAGGAACCCGTTCAGCGGTGGCAACCCGGCCATCGACAACGCGGCGATAGTACCGATGGTGAAGGTGATGGGCATCAGATGCCGTAACCCACCCAGCCGCTTGATGTCGCGTGTGCCTGTTTCGTGATCGATGATCCCGGCGGTCATGAAGAGGGCCGCCTTGAACGTTGCGTGGTTGATAATGTGAAAAATTGCGGCCACGGCCGCGAATTTGGTGCCAAAACCCAGCAACATGGTGACCAGACCCAGATGAGAGACCGTGGAAAAAGCCAACAGCGCCTTGAGGTCATCTTTGAACAGGGCAATCACCGCGCCCAGCAGCATGGTGATCAGACCGGTGGTTGCCACGATATAGAACCATGCATCGGTTCCGGCCAGAACCGGCCACATCCGCGCCATCAGGAATAGCCCGGCTTTCACCATCGTGGCCGAGTGCAGATAGGCCGAAACCGGTGTCGGGGCCGCCATCGCATGGGGCAGCCAGAAGTGGAACGGGAACTGCGCCGATTTGGTGAAACACCCCAGCAGGATCAGGATCAGCGCGGGCATGTAATAGGGCGAGGACTGGATCAGGTCCTTGTTCTGCAGAATAACACTCAGGTCATATGAGCCTACGATATTGCCAAGGATCAGCATCCCCGCGATCATCGCCAGCCCGCCCGATCCGGTTACGGCCAGCGCCATACGCGCGCCCTGCCGTCCTTCGGGCAGATGCCGCCAATAGCCGATCAACAAGAATGAGCTAAGCGATGTAAGCTCCCAGAAAATAAGCAAAAGAAGGATGTTGTCGGACAGAACAATCCCGACCATCGCGCCCTGAAACAGCAGCAGGTAGGTATAGAACTGCCCCATCGGATCTTCGCGCGACAGGTAGAACCGGGCATAAAGGATGATCAGCAGACCAATCCCCAAGATCAGCAGCGCAAACAGAAAACCCAACCCGTCGAGCATGAAATTCGCGTTCAGCCCCAGCCCCGGTATCCAGTCGAACCGCGCGGTGACCACATCTCCGCGCATGACGCTGGGGATATGGATCAACAATCCCATAAGGGCCAGGAAGGTGGTCAACCCGGCAGCAGAGGCCGCTGCGTTTCGTCCCGCCCGGATCAAGAGCGCTGGAAAGACCGCTCCGAGGAAGGGAAGGGCCGCGATAAGGAATAGGGACAAGTGCGATACTCCGGTCTGGGCGGTCAAGTTAATCCTGAATTTGTAAGGATAATTTCGGGGCTGTCCAGCGATTGAGGCACTTTTTCCAATAGTTAGCGATCACACCCGGCAGCTGCGAAAAAATGACGCGATCTTGAACATCCCGAACACGGCATGGCAGCGCAATAGGCGCATAGCTGTGATATGAGCTGTGACGATATCAGGAGACAGCACCGTGGCAAAACAAGCGAACAGAACCCGCCGTTGGGTTGTGCTGGGTACAGGGGCCGCCATCGCCGGGGGTTTCGCAATCCGCGAATACCGGCTGATTCCGCAGGATTATGCCGGAAGCCAGATCGCTGCGGCCACGGCGCATGAGCAGGCGCAACAGGGGGCAGTTTACCTTGTCGATATCCGGACGCCCCGGGAATGGCGCGCAACCGGTATTGCCCAAGGGGCATATCCCATCGATATGCGACGCGAGGATTTCATTCAGGCGCTGGATCAGTTGACCGGTGGTGATCGCACCGCACCGGTTGCTCTGATTTGTGCTCGCGGTGTGCGTTCGGCCCGGTTAAGCAATCACCTGACCACGGCAGGCTTTACCAATATCATTGACGTGCCCGAAGGCATGTTGGGTTCGGCTGCCGGCCCCGGATGGGTGCGGGCGGGATTGCCGGTTAACGTTTACAAAGAGGATACGTGATGAGTTCCAGACACTGGTTGGCCCTGTGTTTCGCTTTTGCCGGGCAGTCTGCGCTGGCAGCCTGCGGTGAGGCCGAAGGAATGTGCGAGACCACATCCGGGGGCTATCACATCGAATTGCCTGAGGCCGAGAACCCGCCGCTGGTGGTGTTCCTGCATGGCTACGGCGGCAGCGCGACAGGAACCCTCAGGAACCGCTCCATGGTCGAGCCTTTGCTGGCGCGTGGCTATGCGGTCATGGCTCCCGAAGGGTCCGAGCGAAACGGGCGCAAAAGCTGGAACTTCTTCCCCGGTTGGGAAGGGCGGGATGAGCCCGCATTCCTGACCGAGGCGGTTGAAGACGCCGCCGATCGCTTTGGCATCGATCAGGATCGCGTGGTTCTGGGCGGTTTTTCGGCGGGGGCTTTCATGGTGAATTACCTCGCCTGTGCCGCGCCCGACACGTTCTCGGCCTATGTGCCGGTCTCGGGTGGTTTCTGGCGTCCGCAACCGGATGCCTGCGACGGGCCTGTGCGCATGTTCCACACCCATGGCTGGACGGATAATGTGGTCCCGCTTGAAGGGCGTATTCTGGGGGGCGGCAGGTTCCATCAGGGTGATATCTTTGCCGGTCTGGAAATCTGGCGCGTTGCCAATGAATGCGCCGACACCAAACCCAGCGGTTTCAGTACCACCGGTCAGTTCATGCGTCGTTATTGGACCGGGTGCGCGGACGGAAGCGCGCTGGAATTTGCGCTGTTCCCCGGCGGCCATGCGGTGCCGCAAGGCTGGGCTGACATGATGGTCGACTGGTACGAGGGGCTGCCCGGCGGCTGATTACTCCGCCGGGGTGACGATGCCCTTGCCTTCTACGATGCGCTTCAGCTCATCGCGATACTGCCGGGCCGAGCGTGTGATGGCGGGCTCGCGGACATCTTCGCGCATCCCGACCATGCGGCGCGCTGCCCCTGCCGAGACACCGCTGAGCGCGGATAGCGGAATGGCCAGTGCCAGGCTGATAGCAATCGGGGCCAGCCAGACCGAGACCAGACCTGCGAGGATACCCGCCGTCAGCGCCACACCGCTGATGGTTTCCAGCGCATGGCACAAGATCAGTGTGCGCAGGCTGTAGCTGCCGCCATCGCGGGCCTGCGGGGACCAGCCCTTTTGAATGCCCAATGCGGTGCGAAACACGGCGATCATCTGCTGCACCATCAGGATCGGGGCATAGAGGATCGACAGGATGACCTCGAAAACAAACGAGGTGAAGAACCGCCGCCGACCGCCGAAATCCGAATAGCGCACGCCGCTGAGTGGCAGGGCCAGAACCCCCAGAAACTTGGGCGCCAGAAGCATCGCGTACATCACCAGAATGATCAGAACGTGACGTGTTTCGGACATCTCGGGCCATTGCGGGAACAAAGGATTGTCCGGGCTGAAATAGTGCAGAACCGAGGCCTCTTCGCCCTGACCGATCAGCGCCCACATGACCAGCAGCGCGAACCAGAGCGGCGACATCAGATAGCCCACCGCGCCATGGAACATATGAAAGCGCGATACCGCGCGGAACCCGGTCGAACCCAGCAGTTTGAGGTGTTGCAGGTTGCCCTGACACCAACGGCGATCGCGCATGGCGTGGTCGATGAGGGTGGGTGGTGTCTCTTCGTATGAGCCGCGAATGCGGGGCAGAAAACGCACGGCCCATCCGGCGCGGCGCAGCAGGCCGGCCTCGACGAAATCGTGGCTCATGATCAGCTTGTCCTGCCCGCTGAGCGAGCGCAGCTTGGGCAGACCCGCGCTGGAGGCAAAAGCCTTGGTACGGATGATCGCGTTATGGCCCCAATAGTTGCCTTCCTGTCCGCACCAGCGGGCCAGACCTTCGGCAAAGGCGATGCCATAGACGCCATTGGCAAACTGCTGCATCCGGGCAAACACCGATTGTGCCCCGATCAGTTGCGGATAGCTCTGGATCAGGCCTGCACCCGGATCGCGCGCCAATGCGTCGGTCAGGCGGGCAATCGCGCGCCCGGTCATCAGGCTGTCGGCGTCCAGCACCAGCATCGCGTCCCAATCAGCGCCCCAGCGGCTGACCCAATCGGCAATATTGCCAACCTTGCGATCCGTGTTCTGTGCGCGGCGTCGGTAATAGAGTTCAAGCCCGGGGGCCAGCGTCGTGCGCAGCGCCTCGATGCTGGCCTGTTCCTGCGCGGCGATATCCGGATCGCGCGTGTCGGACAGAATGAACATGGCATAGTGGTGTTGCCCACCACGCGCCCGCAGTTCTTCCAGCATCGTGCGGGCGTTGCCCAGAACGAACCACGGCACTTCGTTATAGACCGGCATCAGCAAGGCAACCTTGAGGGGCTGCGGAGCCGCTTGCCGTTGCGGAGTGTCCTGACGGGACAATGAGACCATGCCCAGCAAGACGGTACAGACGGTGAAGGAAATCCAGAAGAAGTTGAACGAGATCAGCGCCAGCAGGATGGCTTCGATCAGGTTGATCCCTTCAGCACCGAACCAGTCAGACATGACCCAAAGCAACCCCAGCGTCGCCGCCATTGCCGGAGAAAAAGCCAACGCACGCCAAAACCCGGCCGAGGGCCGCCTGGCCTCTGACGGGGCCTGCGCATCATGAAACTCCGCGCTGAAATTCTGCGCGGGCATCGCCAGCGGGGCCTCGGGCGGCATGATATGAAGATCGCGGTTCATGAGGTCCAACGATAAAGCCAGACCTCAGAGGCCGGCTGTTTGTCTTTCAGAAGCTGCGCGCGCAGTTCCACATGGTTGCGTTCACCCGGTTCAAAGGAAAAGGCCAGTCGCACGCCACCGGTGTCGGGGTTGCGCTGCAACACGCCTTCGGATGTTTCGGCATGTGGTGAATCCACGAAGATCGAGATGGCGTCGAGATCGTCGAACAGTTCGCTGGCCTCGAAATCGATCACGGCCAGACGGCCTTCACCAAAGGTATTGTCGCCCATCGCGGTGTTGATCACACGGGCCATCGGGGTGCGTTTGGGCTCTGCCCCCCAGAGCAGACGATAGGACAGATCAACCTGACTGCCTGCGGCGTAAGGCTCCATCGGGCGCCAATAGGCGACGATGTTGTCATAGATTTCCTGATCAGCCGGGATTTCCACCAGCGTTACGCTGCCTTTGCCCCAATCTTCATTGGGTTCAACCCACAGGCTGGGGCGTTTGTGGTAGTTGGCCTCAAGATCGGCGTAATCCGAGAATTCTCGCTTGCGCTGCATCAACCCGAAGCCGCGCGGATTCGTATCCACGAAAGATGAGATTTGCAGGCGCGTGGGGTTGGCGAGCGGCCGCCACAGAACCTCGCCCGCGCCATTGCGGACCAGCAGACCGTCGCTGTCATGGACTGCGGGGCGGAAATCATCGAACCGGCTGTGGTTGGTCTGGTCGAACAGGAACATCGAGGTGCCGGGTGCGATGCCCACATGGGTCAGCTCGGTGCGGGGAAACAGCGTTGCGCTGACATCCATGACCGTGTCGTCGCCCGGCGTGATTTCAAAGCGGTAGGCACCGCTGACGCTGGGGCTGTCCATCAGGGCATGGACCACCATATTGCGTTGCCCGGGTTTGGGATGTTCCAGCCAGAAGCGGATGAATTCAGGGAATTCCTCGCCATCGGGGTCGCCGGTTTTCAGGGCCAGCCCGCGCGCTGACAGGCCGTAGGCCTCGTGCAAGCCGATGGCACGGAAATAGCTGGCCCCCTGAAACACGCAGAATTCATCTGTCAGCCCGGGGCGATGCATTTCGGCCCGCAGACGGAACCCCGAGAAACCCAGCGATTCATCGGCAGGCAGTTCGGGGACATCGTCGCTTTTGGTGAACATGTCCAGATCGAAGGCGACAGGTTCCACGTGGCCATGATCGACGGTAGAGATTTGCACGGCGCGCGGGAAGTAGAGCCCGGGCGCGAAAAAGTCTACCTCGAACGGAGAGTCCGTGTTGTACCACAATCCCTTGTCCAGCTGGAACCGGATCGAGCGGTATTGCGGGTAGGTCAGATCCTGCCATTCCTGCGGGACCATTGCGCGTTCCGCGTAGGGTCGGCTGGCCAGATCGCGGGCCATCGCGATCACGGTGTCGCGGTCAAAACTCACCTCTGCCCCCGTCGCGTAAGCGGCCGGGGCGAAGGCCAGTGCCGTGGATGAGGCGAGGAATGCGCGGCGGGTAAAATTCATTTCTTTGTCTTCCAGGGCTGCGACTTGAACCACGCGGCCAGATAGGCCACGCCGATGATCATGGCAAAGCCAATCATGTTGGCGGCGAACACACTGGCAACATCCCGCCCAGTCTGATCAAGGACGACGCCGATCAACCGGGCTGCGGCCATGGAAAAGACGAAGACGGCAAGGGATTGCTGGCCGACCTTAGTGATGACCATCAGCAGAAACTGCCAGACGCGCGCGCCCAAGGTGTGGCCAGTGGCGATCAGACGGTGGCCATGCTCACCTGCTGCAACCCAACCCAGATAGGCCAGTGACAGGAAGTGCACATACCGCAGCAGGCCAAATTCGGTTTTACCCCGCAGGTCCGCAGTCAAAGGCCAACCCTTGCGGATCACCGAACCCAGATCAGGTGCTGCATCATTGATCCAGGTAAAGACTTTCCATGATCCGAAAGGTGCGGACAGGATCAGGAACAAGGCGGCCGCCCAGATCAGGGTTTTGGATACGGGCGGGGCAGGAATCCAGCCGCGCATGAAGGCAAAACCGGTGAAGAACAGCAATTGCCAGCCAAACGGGTTGAAAAACCACTGACGTCCTGACCATGGCTCGGCGGGCAGGGCAAGCGCACCGGTCTGGGCCACGAACCAGATCGCCACCGACACCGCAGCCATCAGCCAGAAATTGACCCGATAAAGCGCCATGTAAAGCGGCATAAGCGCCAGAACCACCAGATACATCGGCAGGATATCAAAGTAGTTCGGAACATAGGTCAGGGTGAAAATCCCAACCATCTGCGAGGCCGGATCGTTGAAAAAATGCTGCAGATTCAACGAAGAGATATAGGTTTTGTCAAACCAGCCCGTCTGATCCAGCGCAGCCATGCTCATGGCGACAAAGAAGAACAGGCCGATATGCGCCCAATAGACCTGCCAGATGCGATAGGTCACACGGGCGGTTCCCAACCACCAGCCTTTCCGCAGGAATGCGCCGCCAAAGGCAATGGCCGAGGCCATGCCCGAGCAGAACACAAATATCTCGGTCGCGTCGGAATAGCCAAAACGTGCAGGGATCCATCTGGCCCAGGGATCGTTCGGGATATGGGCGATCAGGATGATAAACATTGCGATGCCACGATAGAAATCCAGACGTGGATCGCGCGTGCGCGCAGGGGCAGCGGTCTGAGACGCTACCGGCGCAAAATCAGAAGCGGGCGATGCAGTCGCCATACAGTTTCTGTCCTTCTTGGTGTTTTTTATTGTTTTTATTCGGCTGGGACGCTTTGGGCGTCGTCGCTGTCACGGGCCGCATCGATCAGGACGCGGCGCGCAATTGCATAGTTATCCTCGCCCCCGGCGCGTTTGGCGCGGCGGTCGTCCAGGATGCGCTCGACTTCATCCAGACGGCCCGCACGCAGGCCGGAATCGATTGTGATGCGCTCGAATACATCACGTTGGGCGTGGCTGCCACCGGCAAGTTGCATGGAACCACGTGCGTTCGACAAGAAGTCGAAGGCCTGACCGTAAAGACCGTCACCAAAGGCCTCTAATCCCTTGGCAGCAGCAATGCCCGGATCGGACATGCGAAGGGGGGTATCCCCTTGATTACGTTGTGCATCCTTCTGGATACGCTTCAACATCTTGCTGGTAGCATCCGCGCGATTGTCACCGGTCAGTGCCAGCAGATAGTGCAGATCTGCGAAAATCAGGCAGCCATCTTCGGTGCGCGAGGCGCTGAGGTCGGCCAGTTCTTCCCAACGGCCGCCCACGTCGACGCCCTCAAGCTCAAGCCGGGACAGCAGCGAGGTTGCGTTCGAGATGTCGCGGTAGTCATCCGTTTTGTCCTGACGGATATACTGGTCATACAGTTCCATCACCTGATCGATCTGGCCCAGATCCAGATGCATCAGCGCCTTGTGCCACCAGACGTGATAGCGGAAGTTGTTGCAATGCGCCCAGGCATCCTCGCGCCCGGACAGCCAATCAAGGCCCAGCTGCGCGTTTCCGGTCATCTCATGCACATGTGCCACGGCGTGCAGGCCCCAGGCATCGTCGGACACCATCCAAAGCGCCTGACGTCCTGCGATCTCGGCCCGTTCGTAAGCGCCGGTTTCTTCCAGAGCAAATGAATGACAACCCAGCAAATAGCCGCGCCCGGCGTGATCGGGTGCGTAAGCGGGCAGAACACGTTCAACCGAACGGCGCATCCCTTCGGCATCGCCCAACACGAACCGCGTCGCGTGGCTGAGTTTCATTGCCAGCGTATCTTCGGGGTGTGACCGCAGGATTTCCTCGAACTTCTGGATCGCCTGAGAGGGCAGATCGCTCAGATACAATCCCAATGACTCGACATAGAGACGTTCCCGCGCGCTGACCGGCTGACGCTCCATCGCGCTATTGGCAGCGGCCAGAGCCTCCACCGCAACAGGGATCATCTCGCGTCGGCCCAGCAGCACCATGAACAGGCCTTTGATCGCGTGACCCAGAGCAAAGTCGGGCTCAAGCTCCAGCACTTTGCCCAGATGTTGCGGTGTGACGGCCGCATGCGCCATGAACCCGAGCAGAACACCATTCCAAGCCTCGACACTTGCGGGCTGGCTCAGAGTGTTCATCTGTCCAAAAACGTCTTGCTTCATACTCGGGTCCAATCTGATTACTATATTTTACACCGTTCGGCTTAGCAGAGAGTGTGGGCGGTTCGTAACAGTATCGACCCTGCTCTCGAATTGGTGAAAAGCCGTGTGTGTAAAACGCGAAAAAAATCGCCGATTCAAGGGCATGTTTCAGCAACTTGCCGCCTAAACAGGCACAGTGTTTCAAGCATCAAAGGGGTTTTCCACACTCAGAACCGCCCCGGTATCGGCCCGGCTGACCGCGCACGTTGTGATATGTTACAGGCCTGCGTGACAGATTCAGCGGATTCCCGATCACTTCTACCGCGCCGGGGGCGGCCCGCAGGGGAATCTGCATCCGCCGGGCGGCCATCTGATTGGGCGCAAAACCTGATGGGGTGTTTGAGCTGGACCAACCGGCAGCTGCGCGCAGGGTGGCCCGGCCAGAATACGCGACAGGCCCAGAAGCTTGCCGCCCGTCAAGGGGCCCCTCAGATGCGGCCGTCATATTCGCCACGCTCGATCTCGGCGGCGATGACGGTGAATGTGTCGGCCTTCACGGCCTGATCCAACGCCGTGCGCAGTTCGGCGCGGTTGCGAACAGTGTGACCGTACCCGCCAAAGGCGCGCCCCATGGCGGCAAAGTCATGGCGATCAAAATCGACACCGCGATTGCCCATCTGACGCTGGCGCTGTTTCAATTCAATCAGCGCAAGGCTGGCGTCGACAAAAACCAGAAAGATCGGATTGCCTCCCATCTCGGCAGCGGTCGACAGCTCTCCGGCGACCATCAGGAACCCGGCATCGCCCGAAAAGCTGATGACGGGACGGTCGGGTTCAGCCAGCTTCAAGCCGATCGCCATCGGAACGGCACAGCCCATAGTGCAGAGCGCCGATGACTGAATCAGGCCACGCGCCTCAGAGCACTGCCACATCTGGCTGAGCAGAATCCGATGCGCGCCGCTGTCGGCAGTAGCAAGAGTTTCCGAAGGCAATGCCGCGCGTGTTTCCGCGATGACGGCGGCAGGGCCCCAGTCGTCCCCGGTTGGGAAGGCCTGCGCCAGGGCAGCCTTAACCTGCTCCGGCTCTTGGTTCGGCCAAGTTTGGCGCGCCGGGTTGCCCTTGGCAATCGCCTCCAGCGTGGCACCTGTATCAGCGACCAGATTCAACCCCGCCTGATGCATATAGTGATCGTTGGTGACCGCCGATATGTCGATCACACGCTTGTCCTCCGGGTCCCAGATCTCACGCCAGCCGGGGCGCATTTCGATCGGGTCATAGCCCAGACACAGCACCAGATCGGCCTGTTCGATCAGCGGAACAAGATGTTTGTCAGCCAGCGGGGATAACCCCGCACCACCAAGGCAAAGCGGATGATCCTCGGGCACGATACCCTTCGCCTTGTATGTGGTTATAAAAGGAATGCCGAAATGTTCCAGAAACGCACGGACGATACACCGCGAATCGTCGTAGAGCACATCCAGCCCGACAATCGCGATGGGGCGTTCGGCATCAGCGACCCAACGGCGCGCTTTCGCCAGACACTCCCCCTCGGGGGCGACGGGTGCGACCTTTGCCAGGCGGCGGCGTTTGACGTTCTTAACCTGCGTATCGGCGACCGAGATCGGCACATCAATATGCACAGGGCCGGGGCGCGGCTGGTTGGCCAGTGATACCGCCTTGTCGGCAATGATATCCGCGCCCTCAGCAGTCAGCATAAACGTGCCCTTGGTGATTGAGCGGTAGACCTGCGCATGGTCCATCACCTGATGGGTATAGGTCAGAGCCTCATCCGCATCGACACAGCCGGTCAACACGATCATCGGCACCCGATCCTGCAGCGCATTGGCGACCACATTGATCCCGTTCATCGCGCCGGGGCCCAGCGTGGCAACCAGAATCGCAGGCGCGCCATCGCGATGATGCACGGCCTCGGCCATGAAGCCGGCGGCGTTTTCGTGTTTCGTCAGGTGAAAGGTGATGCCCGCGCGCTCCAGCGCGTCGACCAGCGTCAGGACCTCGCCACCGGGCATTCCGAATGCGTGGCGGCATCCGGCCTCGTATAACCGTTGGGCCAACAAATCCGCAGCGCGGGGGGGCAGGTCCTGCATCAATCAAACTCCGATCCTGATGTTAAGACGCAAATTGCGGAGGATAGGCCCGGACGCAAGCTGGTTCACGTCAGTGTGATTACTTGACTGCGCTTTCAGCGATGGCCTGAAACTTTACATCCAATTCTGCGGCGATGTCGCTTAATGCCTCTCTGCCTTCGGAGAGATAAGGGGAAAAAACAAAGCTGGGGGTCTTATAGGATAAGGTTGCTGTGCCATCCTCATCCTCGGTCACGTAAAACCGGATCGGTGCCTCGATCATCGCATGAACCGACGTTTCCAGCACCCGCACCGCATAGTCATTGTTGAACGCGCCGATCACCCGATTGCCCGGTATGGTAATGCCGCGCGCTGCAGCGGCCTTGGTGGGCCCGGCCTGCGTGACCACGATCAGCCCGTTTTCCTTGACGGCGGCCGTGGTGTCCGAGACCAACGTGTCATAGTTTTTGCCACTGGGGTAGACGACCCAGCCCACAGGGGCCCCGGTGCTGTCTGCCCATGCGGGCACGGCAAGCAGGCAGAGCACGGTCCACAACAGTTTCATTGGCGTATCCTTTGTCGGCCACGACAGGATTGATGGCAGATAAAGGGTGAAACTGCACTCACAATCTCGTGGGTGCGCATCGTGCCGAGGCTTGCGCTGGTTGGGCGAAAGGACCAGAACAAGAGGTGAAATCACCATAGACGGGATAGCCGTGGACCGGATTCGATTGTCGATATGTAGCAGCTGCGCGGGTGAGCGGGATCGTGATGCCGAGCTACGCGCCCTGCAGCGCGCGTTGGATCAGGCTGGCCTGAATGCGCGTGTTCAATTGGACCAACACGCCTGTTTCAGCAGCTGTGAAACGCCGGTTGCCATCGCGTTGCAGGGGCAGGGCCTGGCCTCGTATATCTTCGCGGGGGTTGACGTGATCACCGACGCCGAAGACATCGCCGCGACGTGTCAGACCTATCTGAAAAGCCACGCGGGCTGGATTGAAGACGCCCGGCCTTGCGGGCGGCTTCGTATGTGTTTGCGGGCACGGGTTCCGGCGCTTTAATCCACCTGAACAGTGACCGAGGCTTCGACAGGTTTATTGTCCACCGTCAAAGCGCTGTGACTGTTGGCGTTCAGCGAGACTTTGACCTCGACCTCTCCCTTGGGAAGATCGGCGATGTGCATCCAGTTGCCATAAAGCCGCGCCAGTTTCGTGCCGTTGACATAAACATGCGCATGGCCTTCGCCGGGTTGATCCTTCGCCGACGCGTTTTCTGGTGCAAAACGGAAGTTCCGGGTCAGAACCTGCAGGTTCCAGCCGGATATCGGGTCGGGAATCAGAGCGATTTCGAGACCCGGAGCATCCAGTCCGGCAGGCACGTTGACAGAGCCTGAATGCGTGTGCACCGCAGCTTCGGTCTGCCCGCCGTGGTGGGCAGGGTTACCATGGTCGTGACCGTCAAATGTGATGCCATTCCCGGCAGCCAGCACAAAACCGGCGCCGCCGCCAAAGACCAGACCAATTGCAAACAAAGCAAGTGAGCGAGACATTTCTTATCCTTGAGGCAAAAAAAGGACGCGCCGGGCAACTCCCGGCGCGCATGTGCTCCGCACTCAGGCCGTTGCGGCGATATGTTTGGCTTCTTTTTGCCAGAAATACCCGGCAAAGGAACCAACCAGCACCCAGGCAACCAGACCGATCCCGAAAGCGCGCGCGGCGAACAGCGCTCCGATTTCAGTGGGGACAGGGCCGGTAAACACGTCTGGTTCCGGCGCGCCGATCACGTGCGGGGCCAGCAGCAGAAGGGCTGCGACCACATAGCTGACGATCGAGCTGCCAAAGGCAATCAGCCATAAGGCAACAACCGCTGCGGCCACGGTGGCAAACCACCAGACCTGACGCGCATAGACATCTGCCGCAGCCACGCCGGGCACTTCAGGGGCCAGAGTAAAGCCGGGGGCAAGATGAAAGGCGATAAAGCCCGCCAGCCCCCACAGAACGCCCGTGCGCCCATCGATCTTATGCCCCTGGCCCTCGGCCACGGACATCAGGGCGATCAGCATCAGCGCATAGCCGGTATAGGTGAGCATGGTGAAGATCACGCTCAACGCGTCGCGGGTCAGTTCCGAAAACATACCGGGCAATTCGGGATGTGCCGAAACGGCCTCGGCCCCGAAATGCACCAGCTCGCCAGACTCGTAAAGCTCAGCATGCAGCAGAACAGGCTGTACGAATGCAAGCTGCAACAGAGCGGCAATCAGCCCTGCTGCAGCACCAGCGAACAACGCGCTGGTCAAAATGCGACTGAACATGGTTTCAGTGGCAGGGAAAGCCGGTTGCGTGGCGCACGTCATGGGCCGCGTCGTGCAGGGCTGCTGCCTGAACATGTCCGGTCAGGGTGATAATGCCCAGACCCAGTGCGATCGCGAACAAAGCCGACAGAATGCCCGCGCGTGAGGCGGATGCCGTTTGAACTTGTGTTGTCATACTTGGTTCCTCCAATACCGCCGCACCCGACGGTTGGTGTTTCAATTGTGCCTGGCAGGTCTCCTGGCTTGCGGGTCGATGCCTCTGTTCGCCTTCCCCCTGATGGTCAGGAGTGGCTGGTTGAACAGAAGCTCACCGCTTACAGTCGCGGGGGCGGCTCTGGAATTGACCTGTTAGGCAGGTCGCACCAAATTCCCTCTTAGCACCCGGATAATCCGGGCAGGACCAGACAGGGCTATTTAGCCGGGAAGCGTTGTCGCGCGCAATCGCCAAATGCGACCATTCACATCACTTCACGCGCTTTTTCAACAAATAGATATCCATGATCCAGCCATGAGCGGCGCGCGCCTGCGCGCGCGTCTCCACTATGTCCTGTGCGACATCCGCCAGAGGCCCCCGGATCAGGATTTCCTGTTTCATTCCGACATAAGCGCCCCACCAGATGTCATACTGGCCCATCTCAAGGCTTTGGAATGAACACTCACCATCCAGCATGACCGCAACTGTTGCAACAAGTTCAGGCCAGCCCTCGTCGCGAATCCGGCGTCCCGTCGTGACAATGTAGGGCGCCCCAAGATCGTTGATCGGGATCGCATGGGCCGCGGTCAGGGCCTGCAGCGCGGTGATGCCGGGCACGACGTGCGTGGGGGGCTGCGGCTCCAGCCGAGCTGCGATCCGGAGCGAGCTGTCATAAAGCGACGGGTCCCCCCAGATCAGCAGCGCCACGCGCCGGGCCTTGGGATGTGCCGCTATCGCCTGTTGCCAGCGCTGGGCAATCGCATCATGCCAGTCGTCAACACCCCGCAGATAGCCGTCATCGGCACGGCGCTCGGGGATGTCGAAATAGCTGATACAGGGCGGGGTGTCGGTGACCTGCGCGATGATCTCTTCGCGCAGCCCGGCCAGATCGGCCTTGTCCTCGCCTTTGCGCGGGATCAGGATCAGGTCCGCTGAGCGGATCGCCTGCGCGCCCTGAAAGGTCAGGTGATCGGGGTTGCCGCTTCCGATCCCGATCAGGGTCAGGTCAAACATCCCCGAACTCCGCCAGCGGACCGTAGAGGATCAAGGCCGGGGCGGTTCCGATCTCAGCGCGTAGCTGATCAGACAACGCTCCGATTGTTGCGCGGTGAAGTCTCTGATCAGGCGTTGATACGGATTCGGCCATCAATGCGGGTGTGTCCAAAGGCAAGCCATGCGCACTCAGTGCCTCGACCAGCAAAGGGAAGGTGCGCTTGCCCATGAACACAACCGTCGTTGCCCCCGGATCGGCCAAAGCCGGAAGGTTCAGATCGTCGGGCAGCTTGCCCCCGGCGTCATGACCGGTGACAAACTGAACCCGACGTGCCGTCAGCCGCCGGGTCAAAGGGATGCCCGCCGCCGCGGCGGCAGCTATGGCCGAGGGCACACCCGGTATGATCTCATAGTCAATACCGGCTTCCCGAAGAGCGACCAGTTCCTCTTCCAGACGCCCGAACAAACCACCGTCACCGGATTTCAGCCGCACCACCTGCTGGCCGGTTTGCGCATACTCCACCAGCAACCGGCTGACATGGTTCTGCTTGGGCGAAGGGCGGCCGGCCCGTTTTCCGACGCCGACAAGATCGGCCTCATCGCGCGCGTGGCTCAGGATCGGGCCGCTGCTCAGGTCATCAAACAGCACAGCATCGGCCTTCTGCAACCGGTCAACAGCCTTAAGCGTCAACAGCTCTGGATCACCGGGGCCGGACCCGATGAAAGAGACAAACCCGCTCATGCCGAAGCCTCGGCAATCAGGTGAAAGAAGGTGCCCGTTACGTTACCGCGTCGCGAACCGGTTTGCGGACCTTCAGCGCCCTCAGCATCGAACACCCGCGCCAGAGGTGCATCCGGTTGCTCAACGATTGAGGAATAGTGGAATTCATGCCCACGCAACGCGCTACCTGCATCAAATCCGGGCATTGGAGCCAACAATTCAGCCTTGCGATAGCCAAGGTTGAATTTGCGCTTCTGATACGAGGTCTGCAGGCCCAACAGCCCTGCCATCATGTGCGGAATACCCTCTTTGTCGATGAGAACCTCACCCAATGCCATGTATCCCCCGCATTCTCCATGCACGGGCCGGGTTTCCGCGTGTTTCCGCAAACCGGTCAGAAAGTTCTCGGCGGCAGCCAGGGTTCCGGCATGAAGCTCCGGATAGCCCCCGGGCAGCCAGACCAGATCGGCATTCTCGGCTGGCGCGTCATTGGCCAAGGGTGAGAACGGCAGGATCTCGGCACCTGCCGCCCGCCACCCTTCCAGCAAATGCGGATAGGTGAATGAAAATGCGGCATCCCGGGCCAGCGCGATCCGCTGAGCCGGAGGGCGCGGCAGCGCGGCCGACGATGGCCCATCAGGGCCTGAGGAGGCCGCCACCTTGATCGCTTCCAGATCGACGTGCTCACGCAGGAACGCGGCATATCCGGCAATCGCGCTCTCCAGATCCGGATGCTCGACCGCCTGAATAAGGCCCAGATGCCGTTCGGGCAGGGTCAGGTCTCCGCGGCGTGGCAACACGCCCAGTACGGGCAGTCCGGCGCGTTCCATGCCAAGCCGGGTCAGGCGTTCATGGCGCGGACTGGCACAGCGGTTCAGGATGACGCCGGCGAAGGGCAGATCGGGATTGTACATCCGGAACCCAAGCGCGGTGGCTGCCGCCGATTGGGCCTGCCCGCCAACATCCAGAACCAGAACAACGGGCCACCCCATACGCAGCGCGGTCTCTGCGCTTGAACCATGGCCCAGCTCGCCCGGTTTGGCGACGCCATCAAACAGCCCCATTGATCCTTCTGCAACCACGATATCCGCGCCTGCGGCCTGTGCCGAAATGGCCCCAAGCAAAGGGTCACCCATCGCCCAGCTGTCCAGATTGAACGAGGCCCGCCCCGCAGCCGCCCGGTGAAAGGCCGGATCGATATAGTCAGGTCCGCTCTTGAACGGTTGCACGGCCAGCCCGTCCTCTGCCAAAGCCCGCAGCAGCCCCAGCATGACGGTGGTCTTTCCGGTGCCCGAAGACGGCGCGGAAATCAGAAGGCCCGGAGGGTTGGTGATTGATTTATTCATGCTCGGGGCTCCAGCCGGACCATGGGCTTTCAGCACTTTGCGGGCGATAGCGGCGGTCGTAATCTTTTGAATACAGACAGCTTTCGTCAAACCCTTCACCGGCAAGCGCGGGGCCCACCATGATCAGCGCCGTGCGTGAGATGCTTTCGTCCATCGCGCCCTTCAAACCGCTCAGAGTGGAGCGGATGATCTGTTCATCCGGCCAGCTGGCCCGATAGACAACAGCCACCGGGCAATCGGCCCCATAGGCGGGTGTCAGCTCAGCAACCACCTTGTCCAGATTGCCGATCGACAGGTGAATGGCCAGTGTTGCCCCGGTCCGGGCAAAGTTCTCAAGCGTCTCGCCTTCGGGCATGGATGAGGCGCGTCCGGGTGTGCGGGTCAACACCACGGATTGCGCCAGACCGGGCAGTGTCAGTTCGGCCCCCAATGCTGCGGCAGCGGCGGCAAACGAGGGCACCCCCGGCGTTACGCTGACCGGAATGCCCTTGTCTTTCAGGCGGCGAAGCTGCTCACCCATGGCGGACCAGACTGACAGGTCCCCGGAATGTAGCCGTGCCACGTCATGACCTGCCTGATGCGCGGTTTCGATCTCGGCGATGATCTGATCCAGATCCATCGGTGCGGTGTTTATCACCCTTGCACCTTCGGGGCAGTGGCCCAGAATCTCTGCCGGAACCAGTGAGCCGGCATACAGGCAAACCGGGCAGGACGCGATGATATCGCGGCCGCGCAAGGTCAGCAGGTCGGCGGCACCCGGTCCGGCGCCGATGAAATGAACGGTCATGTGTGTCCTCCGATGGCGACGGCGCAGGTTGCAAGCCGGTCGTCCGAGATATGTCTGGGCGAGATCAACCGCGCGCCATACCCGGCAGCGGCAAGGGCCGAAGCCTCGGCCACGCTTC
Source organism: Rhodobacteraceae bacterium KLH11 (assembly GCA_000158135.1). Taxonomy (GTDB): domain Bacteria; phylum Pseudomonadota; class Alphaproteobacteria; order Rhodobacterales; family Rhodobacteraceae; genus Ruegeria. The sequence goes on along the minus strand of DS999531.1, from coordinate 149,213 downwards.
CCGTGCCATAGGTGGCGCGGCTGCGGGCCGAGCAGCTCAGCGTGCGCTGTCCGGTCAGATCGCCGGTGGGAATGAAATGCAACGGCAATCCCGTTGCTTTGGCAAAGGCAGCCAGCGCAGCGTGGTCATCTTTGCTAACAACGGTTGCCAGCGCCTCGACCCGCTGCCCCCGAGAGGCCATATCAAACGCGGCGCGCAGGCTTGCGCATGTGGCAGAGGACGAAAAACCCAACCCCGCCACGATCATAAGGTGACACTCCACTGTACAACCGGATAGGCCGACTTCCAGCCGCGCCGGGGGCCAAGTGCTGAAGCCTGCGCCAGTTCGATCCGCAGAAGGTCCCCGCCCAGTTTGGCCTGCCACGCAGCCAGCAGCGCCTCGCTTTCCAGTGTCACGGCATTTGCAACAAGCCGTGTGCCGGTGGCCAGATTTGCATGCAGCCATGTCAGCAAATCCGCACTCAGGCCGCCGCCGACAAAGACCGCATCCGGGGCGCTCAGCGTGCCCAGCGCCTCCGGGGCGGTGCCCTGAACGACCTCCAGCCGATCCTGCCCCAGCGCGTCGGCGTTGCGGCGAATGCGTTCGGCCCGGTCCGCGCGCGGCTCGATGGCGGTTGCGGTCAGGGAAGGATCGCACATCAGCCATTCAATGCTGATCGATCCGGTGCCGCCGCCGATATCCCACAGATATTCACCCCTTTGCGGTGCCAGGGCCGATAGCGACAATGCGCGAACAGGGCGTTTGGTGATCTGTCCGTCGGTCTCAAAGATATCATCCGGTTTGCCCGAGGCCTTGGGGAACGCAGGCCCGGTTCCGCCGACATCAAGCCCGACGCAAACCGGATGTTCGAATGATCCCAGCAAGGCTTCGGTCAGAGAGACGCTGCGCGCGCGCTCACGCGGACCGCCGAGCGCCTCCATCACGTGCAAGGCGCAATCGGCAAAGCCGGTCTCGCCCAGATAGGTGGCCAGTTCGGCAACAGCCTTGCCATCCCGCAACAACAGGATGGCCCGCAAACCGGGGGCCAGATGCGGGCGCAGACGCGTCAGCGGCGCGGCGTGCAGGCCAAAGGTCAGCGTGCTTTCCAGCGGCCAGCCAAGCCGGGCGGCGGCCAGCGAAAAGGTTGATTGGCCGGGCAGGGCGGTCCATTCGGCAGCGGGGAAACTGCGCGCGATAACCGAGCCCGCGCCAAACCAGAACGGATCACCCGAGGCCAGCACAACCGTCCGCCGCCCGCGAAATCCGGTCAGGATAGGCAGGCCCTCGGCAAAGGGAACCGGCCATTCAACCCGCTGGGCCTTGCTGCCCGGGATCAATGACAGGTGTCGCGGCGGGCCCATGACAATTTCAGCACGATCCAGCACATGACGGCTTGCAGGCGACAGGCCATCCAGTCCATCCTCGCCCAGTCCCAGAACGGTCAGCCATGGAGTTTCAGACATGCCCAACCTCCTGATTCTTGGTGGCACGACCGAAGCGAATGCTCTGGCAAAATCTGTCGCCGGGCAAGGGATTCCGGCCATCTATTCTTATGCAGGTCGCGTAGATACGCCCCGCCCGCAGCCCATCCCAACGCGCGTGGGCGGGTTCGGCGGGGCAGCGGGGCTGGCGCGTTATATCCGTGATCACCGGATCAGCCACGTTGTCGATGCAACCCACCCCTTTGCCGCGCAGATGAGCCGCAATGCCGTCAACGTGTGTGATGCAACAGGCATTCCGCTGGTGGCCCTGACGCGCGCGCCGTGGGCCAGTGGGGCGCAGGATCGTTGGCAACACGTCCCGGATATCGCAGCGGCTGTCGGGGCCCTTTCCGGCCCCGCCCAACGCATCTTTCTGGCGGTTGGTCGAATGCACCTTGCGGATTTCGCCACGCAACCTCAGCACCATTACCTGCTGCGACTGGTCGATCAGCCGCAAGAGTTGCCGATGCCCAATCGCGACGTGATCGTTTCGCGCGGTCCCTTCAGCGTGGAAGGCGATGTGGCACTGATGGAGCGGCACAATACCGAACTGGTCGTGTCCAAGAACGCGGGCGGCACGGGGGCGCGGGCCAAGCTGGATGCGGCCAGCGCGCTGGGTGTGCCGGTGCTGATGATCGACCGCCCCGTCCTGCCGCAGCGGACGGAATTCACAAGCGTGCCGCAGGTTCTGGACTGGCTGGCTCATTCCGGGGTGAACCTTGGCGTGTAGACGATTGGGGCTTCGTCCCGCGCGATGAGGCGTGTGCGCGACGAGCCCACAATCACAACCGTTTGCATATCTGCCATCTCGGGCGTGGCCTGTGCCAGCGTTGAAATCCGGATCGCCTCATCGGGGCGCGAGACCGCGCGGGCGAATAGGATCAGGCGTTCGGGCTCGCATTCCTCGCGCAGGATTTCCAGTGTTTTTACAAAGCCTTCCGGACGTGTCTTCGAGCGTGGATTGTAAAATGCCATGGCAAAATCGCCCTGAGCGGCCAGACGCAGGCGTTTTTCGATCAGGGACCAGGGCTTGAGGTTGTCGCTGAGGTTGATAGCGCAGAAATCATGACCCAGTGGCGCCCCGGCACGGGCCGAGGCCGCCAGCATCGCGGTGATCCCCGGCAGGACGTCAATCGGTATATCGCGCCATTCCGGCGGGCCGTTTTCCAGCGCTTCGAACACAGCGGCAGCCATGGCAAAGACACCGGGATCGCCGGATGAGACCACCACAACCCGCCGCCCCTCTGCCGCCATTTGCAACGCGTGTTGTGAGCGGTCGATCTCGACCCGGTTGTCGCTTGCATGCAGCGTCAACCCCGGGCGTTCGGCCACGCGCGCAACGTAGGGGATATATCCGACCACATCGGTTGCTTCGGCCAGCGCGGCGGTTACCTCGGGCGTCACCAGCGCCTCGTTCCCCGGCCCAAGCCCTGCGATCCTGACCCAGCCGCTCATGGGCGACGCCCCTGACCATGCACGATGATGATCGAGAAATACGGCGTGATCCCGTCGCAATCATCAGACAGTTTGCAGACACGCTGGTTCGGCATCTGGGCGTATTCCACGATCCACGCCCGCTGATACAGCCCTGCCGTTTTCAACGCGCGTTTCACCTTTTCGATGTTGCGCCCGATCTTCATCACCACCAGCGCATCGGTCTGCGCCATGCGTTCGGCCAACCTGTCTTCGGGGAGTGTGCCCATCAGCACAGTCAGAACGTCATCCCCCCATGTGATCGGGTCCCCGGTTGCGGTCCACGCGCCTGACATTCCGGTGATGGCGGGCACGATACTGATCTCAACATCGCCTCGTAAGCGATTGTAAAGATGCATGAAAGACCCATAGAAGAACGGATCCCCTTCACACAGAACGATGACCTCCTCGCCGCGTTCGGCCAGTGATCTGAGATGTGCGGCACAGTCTTCGTAAAATGCGGCCAACAAAGCGTTGTAACGCGGATCGGTTACAGGGATTTCGGTGGTGACCGGATATTCCATCGGGAATTCCACCGCATCGTCGGGGATCATCCCCCGCACGATATTACGGGCCTGACCAGTCCGACCGGGTTTGCGAAAAAACGCGATATGTCTGGCGTTGCGCAACAGGCGATCTGCCCGGACGCTCATCAGGTCCGGATCGCCGGGGCCGAGGCCCACGCCGTATATCCGGCCCGTGCTCATTCCGCCCTGCTTGCGATGGCGTTGATTGCGGCGACGGTGATGGCGCTGCCGCCCAGCCGGCCTTTGACGATGCAGGACGGAACGGGTTGCGCCGCCCATAATGCATCCTTGGATTCCACCGCACCAACAAAGCCCACGGGGCAGCCAATGATGGCAGCGGGGCGTGGGCAATCGGGGTCTTCCAGCATGTTCAGCAGGTGGAACAAGGCGGTCGGCGCATTGCCAATGGCCACCAAGGCGCCTTCCAGATGCGACCGCCACAGCTCCAGCGCGGCGGCCGAGCGGGTGTTGCTTAGCTCAGCGGCCAGAGGGCGCACACGTTCATCATGCAGGGTACAGATCACCTTGTTGTCTGCAGGCAGGCGGAACCGGGTGACACCTTCGCTGACCATGCGTGCGTCACACAGGATCGGCGCGCCGTTTTCCAGCGCGGCGCGGGCCGAAGACACGAACCCGGCCGAGAAGTGAATGAACTCTTCCAGGCCAACCATCCCGGCGGCATGGATCATGCGCACGGCGACCTGTTCCTCATCCGTGTCGAACCGGGCCAGATCAGCCTCGGCCCGGATCGTGGCAAAGCTTTGCTTATAGATTGCTGCGCCGTCGGTTTCGTATTCATAGGGCATCAGGTGAAATCCATGGTCACTAGTGTCTCAGCGCTTAGCCCGCGCTGACAAGGCTCATCCCCCGCGCGGCCCTGTTTGACAAGATCAAATCGTCCGGCATTGCCGACTAACGTGATATCCGCAGGCCCCATCCGGGCGCACCCCTTTGCGCAGCCCGAAACATGCAGGCTGCCAGAGATATGTGAGGCCAGGGCGCGGGCAACATCGCGGGTTTCGACCTGTGCCTGCGGGCAGAGCGGTGCCCCGGGGCAGGCGTCGGTGGTGATCAGCGGATCGGTGCCATCTGTGACAAACGCCGGGGCAGGTATCGCCGCCCCGCCTTCCAGCAGGATCAGCCGCCACGGGGTAACGCGTATGGCCGTCGCGCCGCTGTTCGTAACCAGATCATGCAGCTGTTGTGCGGGCAATTGCCCGAATGCGGCACCGTAAACGTTGCCCAGTTCACAGGTCCCGGGGTGAAGCGGTTTGCCCTCGGGGCCGGGCGCGGCACCTTGCCAGCGCTGCGGTAAGGTCTGCGCTGAGATGAGGGCGGCCATACGGCGGACCTCACTCATGTGGTTATCGGCAAACCATTTCGCCAGCGCGATCAGTTGGTCGATGGCTTCGGTCTTGGTGACGCTTCGTCCGGTTTTGGCCCCATCAGCGCGCAGGATCAGCCCATTCGCGCCGGTTTCCAACCGAATATCGGCTGAATTCGCGGTCAATACCCGCGCGGGGCCGGTGTCGATGGCAAAGCCAAACTTGGCGGGCAGGTTGGGCAGTTCTCCCAGCCGTTCCATCAGTTCCTGTGTTAACTGAGCGGTCAGATCACCCGGCTGATAAAGCGGCGAAACCAGAATGTTGCGCCGTATTTCAATACCGGGTTCGGCGTCCAGAAGGTTCAGGGCCGAGAGCTCTGCCAACAGCGCCTGATGATCAGCTTCGGCCACGCCCCGTAGTTGCAGATTGGCGCGGTTGGTCAGGTCGATGGTGCCGTTGCCAAACCGACCGGCCAGCTTGCACAGGCCCAAGATCTGCCCTGCCTCAAGACGCGCCATCCGCGGACGTACCCGCACTATCAGACCATCGCCAGACATCATCGGGCGATGGGCACCGGGGCACCAGCCCTGAACGATGGGGGCCCTCATCCCAACCCCTCCAGATCGGCGCGGATCGAGTTGCGGCGGGTATTCCACAATCCGGCCTCCAGCAGCGCGCGGAACCGGTCGTGCATGGCTTGATGCGCCTGCGGATTTGCCTCTTGCAGGAAGGCATCCACCTCAGCATCGCCCAGCGTTGCATCGTGGTAGAGATCGAACAGATGTGGTGCGACCGAGCCGGAAAGATGCGCAAAAGAGGCCATGTGATCCAGCGTTGCCGCGATTTCGGCAGCCCCCCGGAACCCGTGCCGTTGCATGCCCGCAATCCAGCCCGGATTGGCCGCGCGGGCATGGACGACGCGGCTGATTTCTTCCGCAAGCGTGCGGGCGCGTGGCTTTTCGGGGTTGGTATTGTCCAGATGGTACAGTTGCGCCCTACCGCCGGTGATTTTCTTGGCCGCGGCAAACCCGGCCTCATGCATGGCATAGTCGTTGGCCAGCAGCAGGTCGGTCTCGCTCAGGTCCTGCAGGTGAACAAAGCTGTCGGCATTGGCGACGCGCCGGGCGATCCCGTCTTTGTCCTGTGCGATATGTTCGCCTTCCAGCGCAAAGGAACTGGCGTCAAGCCAGGCCTCACCGGCCTGTGCGCGGGCCTCATCTGTATAGACTTCGGACAGCTGGGTCATGTTGACGCCATAGCTGCCGGGGGCGGGGCCGAATACGCGGGCGGCCGGGGCTTGACCGGCATAGGGGTTCCAATCGGGGGCTTCATCGCGATCGGATAACACCCGCACCGCCTGACCAAACAACGCCGAGAGGGTGGGGAACACATCGCGGAACAGGCCTGAAACGCGCAAAGTGACATCCAGACGCGGACGATTGAGGTCGGTGATCGGCAGAACCTCGATCCCCGAGACCCGTTCCGAGCCCTTGTCCCACACCGGTTTCACACCCAGCAGGTGCAGTGCCATGGCAAACTCCTCTCCGGCGGTGCGCATGGTGGCCGAGCCCCACAGGTCGACGATCAGCCCCCTGGGATAGTCGCCTTCCTCTTGCAGGTGCCGGCGAACCAGTTCTTCGGCCAGCTTCACGCCCTGAGCAAAAGCCGCACGGGTCGGAACCGAACGTGGATCGGTTGTATAAAGGTTCCGTCCCGTTGGCAGCACATCCGAGCGCCCGCGATAGGGGGAACCGGAGGGCCCGGCCTCGATCCGTTTGCCAGCCAGCGCATCCAGCAGCGCCTGCCGTTCGGCACGGGCTGAAGGGGTGGGGTCAAACTGACCTGCCACCTCGGGCGCACGCCCAAAAATGTGCAGCCCGTCTCCGAACTGGCTTTCCTTGATATCACAGACAAAACGGTCGATGCGGGTGATCGCTTCGGCGGTGCAGGTGGCCTGATCCAAACCAAGGTCGTTTTCCAACCCGATGGCCTGCGCCTCATCGCGGATATCCTCTTGCAACCGGTCGCGCCGCTTGGGGTCCAGCCCGTCAGCGTTCGAGAATTCATCCAGCAGCGATTCCAGCCGCACCATGCGATCCGGCGTGCCGCTTTCCTTCAGCGGGGGTGGGATATGGCCCAGCGTAACGGCCCCGATCCGGCGTTTGGCCTGTGCGGCTTCGCCGGGATCGTTGACGATGAAGGGGTAGATCACCGGCAGATCGCGGATCAGCGCCTCGGGCCAGCATTCGGCGGACAGCGCGACCGATTTGCCGGGCAGCCATTCCAGCGTGCCATGTGCGCCGATATGGATCAGAGCGTCCGCGCCAAGGCCTTTGCGCAGCCACAGATAGAACGCGACATAGCTGTGACGCGGGGTGCGGCTGAGGTCATGGTAGTCGTCTTCGCGCAGGTCCGGCATCCCCCGTTCCGGTTGCAGCGCGACCAGAGCCTTGCCGCGCCGCAGGGCGGTGAAATGGAACGCGCCATCGGCCAAGGCCGGGTCATCTTCGGGCTTGCCCCAAACGGTTTCGAGGTCTGCGCGCAGTTGTTCGGGCAAGCTTTCCAGCGCGGCCAGATAATCTTGCAAGGACCACGAGATCCGCGCGTTCAGAAGAGCTTCGGCAACCGGTTCGGCAGGTGCAATATCATAGCCTTCGTCTTGCAGATCGGCCAAAATCGCTTCGGTCGAGGCCAACGCATCCAATCCGACCGCATGGGCCATTTGCCAATCCTTGCCCGGATAGGTGGACAGCACCAGCGCCGGGATTTGATCTGCCTTGAGCTTGTCATTCAGGGCCATCCAGCCAGTCACGCGGTCGAGGATGGCTTCGATCCGTTCGGGCTCGGCCCGGTGGGCAAAGCGCGCGTATTCCAGATGCGGGTCGCGCTTGCCGGGCTCTTTAAACGAGGCGATGCCCGCTGAAATCCGCCCATCCACCTCGGGCAGGACCACATGCATGGCGAGGTCGGCGGGGGAGAGGCCGCGTTCTGCCTCGGCCCAGGCTTTGCGGCGCGAGGTGGCGAGCGCGACCTGAAACACCGGGACATTCGCGGCGTCCAGAGGCGAGGTGCCCGACGCGCCTTTGCCCGAGAAGGATGTGGCGTTGATGATGACCGACGGGCCCAGCGCAACGATGGTTTCACGCAGCCAATCGGCGGCGTTAGGCGCTTTGAGCGAGGGGGCGAATACGCCAGCAGCCGCGAACCCGCGCGCCCGCAAGCTGCGGATCAGGGCCGCGACCGGCGCAGTGTCTGCCGAGGTCAGGTACGCGCGGTAAAAGGTGACGAGGACGCGTTTCGTATCGCCCGTGAATGCAGTATCCACCGGGATCACACCGCGATCGGGGCACCATACGCCGCAGTCGGGCAGCGTTTTTGCCCCCATCACCGGCCCAGCATATAACCCCGCGGCCAATGACATCTGCGCCAAAGCGGCCTGCGCCGCGACCTCACCACCGGTATCACAAAGATGCGCCAAGCGCCGCAGGGTCGAAACGGGCAGGGTGGAATAGTCATCCAGCCGCGTGTCCTCGCGCGCGTCGGCGGGCAGCACGGCCAGCGCGATGCCCTTGGCCTGTGCCAGCGCCAGAACCTGTTGCAACCCGTAAGACCAATAGGGCACGCCACCAATCAGCCGGATCAGGATGCCCTTTGCGCCCTCCAGCGTCTGTTCCACATAGGTGTCGACGGAGAGGGGATGTTTCAGCGCCGTCAAATTGGCCAGCCGCAGGGTTGGCATGCGCCCCTCGGGGCCGCCGCCACGATGCCAGCCTGCCGCGAAAGCACCGAGGTCACTGTCGGAAAAGGACAGAACCACGAGATCCGCCGGGCTCTGGCCCAGATCGGTCGGGGTTTCCGTTTCCTCTAACCCGTGGCTTTCGCGAAAGACGACATGCATGGCTTATTCGGCGGCCTCACGCACACCCGCAAGGATGTCGCGGATTTCAGCCTCTTTGATGTTGTCATGCTCGGCGATCACCACCAGACGCGAGCGGCGATCTTCGCCGGGGGTCCACGGGCGGTCATATTGGTGACGGACCCGGGCACCAACGGCCTGCACCAGCAGGCGCATGGGTTTGCCCTGAACGGCGGCATAGCCTTTGACACGCAGGATGTTTAGCTCATTCGCCAAACGCTCGATCCTGGCGACCAGATCAAGCGGGTCGGTCTGTTCCGGCAGTTCGACAATGATGCTTTCGAAATCGTCATGTTCGTGATCATGGTGGCCGTCGTGATGGCTGGGGCGGGCGTCCATGTCGTCCTCGGCGGCGGCTTCCAAGCCCAGCACGACACGCACATCCACTGCACCTTCGGCGACCTCGACCACGGGCAGAGGGCGCGGAGCTTCGGCCGCGATAACCTCACGCGCCTTGGCCACGCCGTCCGGGCCAGCCAGATCGGGCTTGGTCAGCAGGATGATATCGGCGCAGGAAATCTGATCCTCGAACACTTCGGACAAGGGTGTTTCATGGTCGATCGAGTCATCGGCCATGCGCTGGGCATCCACCGCTTCGACATTGGGCGCAAAACGACCGGCGGCGACAGCCTCGGCATCGGCCAGCGCGATCACGCCATCGACAGTAATCTTCGAGCGGATATCGGGCCAGTCAAAGGCTTTCAGCAGCGGCTTGGGCAGCGCCAGACCGGATGTTTCGATCAGGATATGATCGGGGCGCGGTTCCAGCGCCATCAGAGCCTCGATGGTGGGAATGAAATCATCGGCCACGGTGCAGCAGATGCAGCCATTGGCCAGTTCCATGATGTTCTCGGCCGGGCAATCGGGGATGGCGCAGGATTTCAGGATATCACCATCGACGCCGACATCGCCGAATTCATTGACCACAACGGCCAGACGTTTGCCCTGCGGGTTCTGCATCAGGTGCCGCACCAGTGTGGTTTTGCCCGAACCCAGAAAGCCTGTGATCACAGTAACGGGGAGTTTTTCCAGATTGCTCATTTCAGGGCTCCAATCGGGGGGATGCGCGAGGCGCAGTTCTTGCGGAAATGTTCCGGACGCTCGCGCCATTTGACCAAACCATCCTGAGTGGCCAGATATTTGCTTGCGCCGTCGACGATAACGTCGACATGGTCGGTTTCGTTCAGGTTTTCATAGACAAAGGTCCAGCGATCCGGCCCGCCGCGCAGGACGATAGAACAGCCCTGATCGCAGTTCGACAGACACTCGACAGCCTTTAAATTGACGCCTTCGGGCAGATCGGCCTGTTCCAGCGCCTGATGCAGCAACGCACCCGGTCGCTGCGCGTCATCTTCGACAGGCACGCCGCGGCGGCAGGTGGTGCAGACCAGCAGTTCAACTGGTGTGGTCTCGGTCATGTTTCTCATCCCCCCAACAGGTTTCGGGGGACGGGGTCTCATGCGGGCCACGGTAGGTCATGGACCCGACACCGGAACACCCCGTCCGGTTTCATCTTCGGGCGTTGGCAGGTCTCCCGGCTTGCGGATGTCAGGGCTTTGGCCCTGTCGGATGTCCCGCCTTCCCGGCCATCAGGCCAGTGGCTTTGGGCACCCTCTCCGGTCACGGTCGCGGGGGCGGCTGCGTTTGGCGGAGACTCCGCTGACGCATTCCCTTTTCATCTGCTGCTGCAGACACCAACGGACCGGACATGCGGCACCTGCGGGCGACTTGTCAAGCGCAACGCGACGCCGGGTTGCGTGAGGGGTTGAAAAACGACCCACCAGCGTCGTTGGGCGGCATGACTGTGAGCGGACAGCGTGATCGCATGGGCCCTGACTGACGAACAGGGAGACGCGTCACATGAAAGTTGGATTCATCGGGCTGGGAAATGTCGGCGGCAAGCTGTCGGGCTCATTGCTGCGCAACGGGATCGACCTGACGGTGCATGACCTGAACCCCGATCTGGTGGCGGGGTTCGTGGCGCAGGGGGCGCGGGCCGCCCGGAATCCGGCCCAATTGATGCGCGATTGCGATGCGGTGATTACTTGTTTGCCATCGCCTGCCGCCTCGGATGCGGTCATGCAGGAGATGTTGCCCGAGGTTGGTCCGGGCAAAATCTGGATGGAGATGTCGACGACGGATGAGGCCGAGGTCAAACGTCTTGGCGCCATGGTAATCGAACGCGGTGGGGCGGCGGTGGATTGCCCGGTTTCGGGTGGTTGTCACCGCGCTGCGACGGGCAATATTTCGATCTTCGCAGGGTGCGACCGGGAAACGTTCGAACGGATATTGCCGTTCCTCACCACGATGGGGCGGCGTATTCTGCATACGGGTGATCTGGGCTCGGCCTCGGTTTTGAAAGTGCTGACGAATTATCTGGCGACGGCCAATCTGATCACCTGCGCCGAGGCGCTGGTGACTGCCAAGGCGGCTGGCATGGATCTGGGTACGACCTATGAGGCGATCAAGATCTCATCGGGCACCTCATTTGTGCATGAAACTGAAAGTCAGGTCATCCTGAACGGTTCACGCGATATTTCGTTTACCATGGATCTTGTGAAGAAGGATATCGGCCTGTTTCAAGAGGTTGCCGACCGCGCGGGTGTGCCGCTGGAGATGAACCCGGTGATGATCAAAATCTTCGAAGACGGTATCGCGCGTTTCGGTGCGCGCGAATTGTCACCCAACATTGTCAAACGGCTGGAAGAGGCGACAGGTCTGGACATCCGCGCGCCGGGCTTCCCTTCGGAGATGACCGATGAGGAGCCGGAAGAGCCGGGATATGAGGTGATACCGCAGAACCGACACCACGTCTGAGGCCATCCGCGCGCTCTTTGATGCATCCCCGGTTGATGTATGAGCGATCCCTCTTCAAATCACGATCACTTTGTGATGTTTTCGCAGCAAAATGGTTTACGGTTGCATCTGCTGTGAAGTGCAGGCTGCATGCGCCGCGTCAGGCAGGGAACCTCAGATCTTGGGCATTATCCAATCCGACCGGAGCATACGGGGTTCATCCACCGGCGCGCAGGTGCGCCATCCCGGCCTTCTGTTCACCTTTGGCGTTGGTGACGGCACGCCTGGATGCTGGCATGCAAGGGGCAATCACCGATGAAAGTGATCTTTGCATATCGTATCGGCCAGAAAATGATGGGCGGCAAAGCGATGCGGGTCGATCAGTTGGCGGCGCTGGCCAAGGCGCATTTGTCTGAACGCTATAGCTTTGAGGTTGCGTTGGCCCCCAAAGGGGCGCGGCCTCATGCCTGCAGGCGGTTCGTTAACGCCTGCAAAGATGCGATTGTCATTTTCCACAAAAGCGCGGCGGCCAATCTGGGGCCCGAATTCAGGGCTTCGCTGAAGCGTGCCGCTGCCGGTATCTGCGTCGATCACCTGGATATTGTGGCGGGTCCGTTTGAGCCCGGATTCATCGATGTGCATATTGCGGCGTCCTACGAAAGTGAGCGTTCTCTGCACCGGGGATTGGCCGCGCTTGATCCGACACCGGGCACCCAGGTGCGCCATCTGCGCCATCACGCCGATCCGCGCCTCAAAGCCGCATCCGCGCCGCGGGGCAGCTTTTGGCTTGGCTATTTCGGGCTGCCGGATAACGTGGTTTTACCGCCTGCGCTGGCCGAACAGGCCATTGTTCCGGGCTATGATGGCAAGGGCGATGTGAGCGCGTTCATCGCGCGCCTGTCCGAGGCGAATTTCCACATCTGTACCCGGGATCCCAGCCCTGTGCTGACCCGGGGCATCTTGTCCTCCAAACCCTTCACCAAGGGTTTCAACGCGGCGGTGGTCGGGGCCAACGTTCTGGTGAATCGTCAGGTGCATGATGCCGAATACTACCTTGGGGCGGACTATCCGTATTTCGTGGACAGCACCGATGCTGCTGTGATCGGTGAAGGGGTTGCGCGCGCCGCTGCCGAGTTCGGCAGTGCCCGGTGGAACAACGCAAGCACCCGAATGGCAGATGTCGCCCGGCAGATCGCACCCACCGAGGTGACGGCAGAGTTGGACAAAATTCTGAGGCTATTCTAAACAGAACAACAACAGACCGCTAACGGCACAGGCAAGAGTATAACATATGGCAAATGAGACCTTTCTCATCGTGACCACGATGAAGAACGAAGGGCCTTTTATGATCGATTGGGTGGCCTATAACCGCGCGATCGGCTTTGATGATATTCTGATCTATACCAACGATTGCGCAGATGGCACCGATGCCATGGGCGACCGGATGCAGGAACTGGGCTGGGCGCATCATGAACGCAACCGGCTGGGCCCGCGCGCGACGCCGCAAAACCGTGCGTTTTCCCTGTCGCGCAGCCACCCAAGCTATTTGTCTTCTGACTGGATCATGAGCCTGGATGTGGATGAATATATCAATGTCCGGTTGCCTCGGGGCGATATTCGATCTCTGGTAGATGCCAGCGGAGAAGCGGACGCGATTTCAATCTGCTGGCGTATGTTCGGGAATGCGGGGATGAACGATTTTGTTGATCAGCCTGTCCCAGAGACATTCTTTCTGGCGGCCACCGAAGAGGGTTACCCCCATCACCGGACAAAAGGGTTCAAAACGCTGTTCCGGAACAATGGCAAGTTCAGCCGTTTTCGCGCGCATCGTCCCCGGATCAACCCTGAGGATGCGCCAAATCCTGATGCTCCCTATGAAGGGGTGATGTGGCGGGACGCGGGCGGAAACCTTTACCCTGCCGATCAGGTAAAGTGGAAGGCATGGCGCGGGTTCAGCCATGACTTTGCGCGGATTCACCACTATGCCGTGCGCAGTACCGACAGCTTTCTGGTCAAGCGTGACCGGGGGCGAACCAATCATGTCGGTCAGGATCAGGGGCTGAAATACTGGCTGGTGATGAACCACAACAACGTCGAGGATCGTTCAATATTGCAGCACCTTCCGGCAATGCATGAAATCAAGATTGAAATGATGGCGGATCCACAACTGGCAGACCTGCACCATCAGGCCTGCGAGTGGCACAGATCGAAAGCCGAGGAATTGAAAGCCCGACCGGATTGGGCCGAATTGGTCGAAGCCCTGCAAACTTCATTTACCGGAGAAGATGCCCATGGCTGACCCCATCTCCGCCGAAGAACGTCGTCGAAAACAAGCCCAGCAGCGCGAACGCAAAGATGCCTTGCGCCGCGAGATGCTTCGCACAATGCCGCATGGAAAGCTGAGCGTGGAAATTGGTGTCTGGCGTGGGGAGTTTTCGCAGATCTTGCTGGATGAGCTGAAACCTTCGAAGCTGTGCCTCATTGATCCCTGGGGGGTGCAACCTGACCCCGATGGCGGTGCCTCATTGGCCGGAGCACGCAGTCAGGACGATATGGATCGCATCTATGAATCAGTAAGAGAAAGATACAGCACTGAGATCGCGAAGGGCCAGCTCTCGGTTATTCGCGACTTTTCGCTACCTGCGCTGCACTTGTTTGATGATCAAAGCATTGGGTTTGCCTATCTTGACGGCGACCATTCCTATGAAGGCGTCAAAGCGGATCTGGAGGCGCTGTTACCGAAAATGATCGAGGGCGGTGTCATAATGCTGGATGATTATCACAGGCGTGGGTGGTGGAAAGACGGCGTCATGCGTGCATTTCACGAGTTTCTGGGGGCAAACCCGGCTGATTTGCGGATCAAGGCCATTAAAGGGGCCCAGGTGGCGGTTCAGAAGCTTTGATGCGCGACAGGGATTACACCGACAATTCTAACAACCTGGACAAGGGTTGGCGTGGCTTCAGTATCTGCCCGCGTAGCTGGAAGAACATTATTGGAGATCGAAAACATCCATTCACTTCTTCTCATCCAGCATGCGCCCGCGCCTTGCCCGGTCTCGGAACCGGGTATTGGCCTCCAGTTTTTTCGGTGGTCTCCTGGTACAGCACGGTTTGGCCGATGACCCCGATATCACCCTTGTTTAGACTTCGCCCCTGCTATGACTGACCGGATACTCATCTACACAACGATGAAGAACGAGGGCCCTTTCATGATTGACTGGGTCGCCTACTATTTGTCTCTGGGCGTCGACCACTTCCTCATCTACACCAATGATTGCGATGACGGCACTGATGTAATCGCGAAACGGCTGGAGGACCTTGGCGTAGCCACCCATATCGATAATTCGGTGAAGCCGGGGCAAAGCCCGCAGAACACGATGCTCAGACGTGTTCGCTCTCATCCAAGATTTCTGGACGCGGACTGGACCTTTTCTCTGGATGTCGATGAATATCTGAACATCCGACTGCCGGATCCGTCCATGCAGAGCTTGCTGGACAAGCTTCAGGAAGCCGCTGGTGGTCCCTTTGATGTGGCCTCATTCACCTGGAAGATTTTTGGTTGCGGCGGGATCGAAGATTTCGCTGATATCCCGGTGGCCGAGCAGTTCTTTCTCTGCGATACCGAAAAAGGGTTCTATTCCGGCGTTGCCGGAGGGTTGAAGAGTATCACCCGCAACAATGGTCTGTTTACCCGATACGGCCCGCACCGCCCCAAGGGTGTGGCACCCGAGCGTATGGCCGAGATACGCTGGGTCGATGGCGGCGGCCAACTCCTCGACCCCGAGGCCGTAACCTGGCGCGCCACAGCCGGCTACCGCCATGATTTTGCCCGCCTCCACCACTATGTCACTCGTTCCATCGCGTCTTTCCTGGTTAAACGAGACCGCGGAAAAACCAATCATATCCATGATGATCAGGCCGAGGCGTACTGGCATAACATGAACGCAAATCTTGCTGAAGATCGATCCATTCTCCCACTATGGAACCGAGCTTTGATCGAGAAGGATCGTTTAATGGCGGATGAACAACTTGCATCCTCGCACAAAAGCGCGTGTGTTTGGTATGAACGGAAGATTGCTGAACTGCGACAAAGGCAGGATTGGACCGATTTCCGTGAGTTCCTGCAACGGTTCAAGACCGAGAGATTGATCCGTTAGAGTGCCGGTCATCTAGTCTGCAGCATAACAGCGTTGGGGAGCTTTCACTTTGTGTCATATTCTTACATATTTTCGCTGTCCCTCAATAGAGGGAGGGATAGGCTAATGGAAGTAATAAACACCGTGTCTTGAAAGGCTTAGATAGGATGACTGCATCATTGTAGGTGTGTCCCACTTTGTGTCACACCCGAGCATCACAGGGTTAAGTCAATGATTTAGAATAAAATGGAGGCGAGTACCTGTTTTGAAATCGAACCGAGGTTTCAGAAAATAGTAATTAAATCAATATATTAACTTACTATCCAGCTGATGTTGGCACTAAAATGTTGCGGGATTTGTTGCGGGACTCAATACTTGTTGATGTCCAAGGCCTTTGTGGTTCTTACCTTTGAATTGGAAGGGTTCATGGAACGTATTTCACCCCCGGAGTTTTTCGAAGAACGGTATGTAAACGAAGCTGGCTCTTCTTAGTGATCTCTCTTGATGCGGCATGGTTCTGCCTGACTATGGGCCAGACATGAAGACTATCGCTCGGAAGTGATTGCAGAAGCTGAAGAGCGCGCCTGGGAAAGGGTCAAAGGCCGGATTGACGAGCTGGTCACTGAGAGAGCCTCCGAGAGGCTCCAGAAGGCCGAAAAGAAGGCTGAGGCCGCAATAAGTCGCCAACGAGCCCTCAAACGTGCCCTAGACATGCTATGGGTTGTTCTGAGGCGGCTCATCGGTCGAGAGGATCTAGCGGCGGTAAAGGCAGCCCAAGAAGCTGAGCTTTCCAAGCCCGCAATGGAGTTCAAGCTTCGCGGGCCAGAGGCCTCGTGAAATAGGCGAGTGCTTGGTGGTCGCGGTGTCAGATCAAGCAACGGCCTTTCTTCCAAAGGTAGCTGCATGTTTGAAACGCCTTTGCCTGTTCAAAGTCCCAGAACACCCTGAGCCGAAAGTTAGAGCAAGCGCGTGATGCGCTCCGTTCTGGAGAAAATAGCAAAAATCCGGAATTTGCGTGCCTCACCTCGGAAAAAGGGATGTGATAGTGGAAAAATACTTGCTATTTCTGGAATTATCCACGATAAACGGGAAAAATGCTAAAAATCGCGGAAATGTACCGCTGGGAGGCAAGCATGGATCACTTTTCGGTTGTTCAGAGCATTATCCGGTCAGGGCTTGCTGGCGATCAAAAGGCCTTTGACAAGCAGGTTCAACGGCTACTTACACGCCTTGAGAAAGAAGGTGAGGCCAAAGAGGCAGCGACAATCCGCAGGCTTTTGTCTTCGGCATCCGAAACCAAAGAACTTGCACCGAGCAAGGTCGAAGTGTCTCGCTCGATGGTGGTTGGTGAAACGCTGACTTCGGACACAATACCGCCTATTGATCGTGAAACTGGCGCGCAGCTCTGTACCGTTGAGTTCCCTGGGGCGATGCAAACCACTCCAATCTATGAAACGGATGTCAAAGATACGATTGACGGTCTTCTCGATGAATGGCGGCATCCTGAAGCACTGCGCTGTGTTGATGTAGAGCCGACACGATCGCTACTCATTTTTGGCCCGCCCGGTTCGGGGAAAACAATGACCGCCTACCATATCGCCCAAAACCTAGGGCTGCCACTGGTCATGGCGCGCATCGATGGTTTGATTTCATCATTCCTAGGTACGACCGCTCGCAATATCGCAAATCTCTTTGAGTTCGCAAATCGCTATGCTTGCGTTCTGCTTCTAGATGAGTTCGATGCGCTGGCGAAGCAACGCGATGACCCTCAGGAGATTGGTGAAATTAAGCGTGTTGTGAATACACTTCTGCAAAATTTAGACCTCAGGCGCGATCACGGCGTCACAATTGCAATTACAAATCATGATCGTTTGCTTGATCCTGCAATTTGGCGCCGATTTGAAACGCATGTTCACATCGGTGAGCCAAATATGGAAGCTGTTACGAGCCTTGTGAATCGGTTCTTGCTACCAATAACTCCAGACAATGGCACGGTCAGCATCATTGCCTACTGTCTGAGAGGGCGTTCCGGAGCGGATCTGCAACGTGTTTGCACGTCGATTAAGCGCACACTCGCCTTAAGTGGAGCAGAGCACAATGGGCCTGGCATTTTTCAAGCTCTGAGCACTGTATTAGCTCGGTTGCCCGAACACGATCATGCTCCAGCAAAACTGCTTGCCCATGACCCTGACGCTTTCGTCAGCATGATCACAAACGACAGCCAGATCGCAATAAGTCAGCAGGATATCGCGGCTGCGACCGGAATGAGTAAGTCAAAAATTAGCGAACTTAAGAAATCACAACGTCATCTCCCTTTGGTGGAGGCTTCAAATGCCAAATAATCCAGTACAGATCATTCTTAACGATGAAGCATTTCTAAGGGCTCCGGATCCTGGTCAGGGTGGCGGAAACAAGGACTTTTTCGAGAACGCAGACGCTGAGTTTAGCACTCATAAATCCAGAATATTGCAGTCCATCGACACAATTACTGAAGCCGTGCAATCCAGCTCGTTTGGGCCCGCAACATATTTACGGGTGCAAATGCGGGAGGCTGCTTTGGCAAAATCATATCGCCCGGTCACTTGGCTTTTCCAAAAGGACCAATTCCCGTGTGTAGGCGCAGACGGAGTTGGAACACTCTATTTTCGCGCACCACTTATCTATCTTCCTGCGCTGCGCCGCCGTGTCGAACAGGCTGAGCAAACTGTTGTCATCAACGTATCCAAGAACACTGGGCTGCCTTATCCAGCGCCATCTGCGGCACGCTCGGAAGTCGGTGCAATCGAGAGTATTGAAATTGCACCAGTGGCGACCAAGCGCAATTTCTCGACGGCGGCGGCCATGCAATTGCTTTCGGACCCGCGCACAGTGTCCGGCTATCACATTGAGCTATTTGAAACACCGTCTCGCAATGTGATCGCCGACGACCCGCTGGGGCAAAATGCTCTCTTAAACAGCTTGCAAGATATTTTACTTAGCTTTGGGCCTGGCTCTCGCACACTTCTAGCAACGAAGCTTGGGCGTACACCTGTTCTTGAATTCCAACTTACGCATAGTGACGAGCCCGCACTTGTCGACAACCGGCTTGGACTATCAGGGCGTGACGTTGCAACTGTGGCCAGCGGCGGTCCTATTGATTTGTCACCAGACCGCCATGAGGATGCGCTTGCGACGCTCGCCAGTCATCCCCTAGTCCGCGCAATTAATCCACCTATCCAACTTCAACTGGGAAATGGTGAGGTTCCTGCACCTCAAGAAACCAGTGCGGGCAGCGGTCTCCAGGTAGCTATACCGGAGCCCGTTACTGGGGCCCCTTATCCAATAGTTGGCGTTGTTGACTCCGGCGTTTCCGATGTTTTGTCTGCCTGGCTTGCCGGTCGATTTGACTACCTCGATGAAGATGAGTTCGATGGAAATCATGGTACTGGCGTTGCTGGTGTGGTTACTCTTGGTCAAACACTAAACGGACCAGCCGTTGCGCCGGAAAGTAGTGGTTGCATTCTGTACGATGTTCCGCTGTTTCCGAAAGGGCCATTTCTCGATCAATACCCGAACGGATTTTCGGATTTCCTTGAGGAACTCGAACAGGCTGTAGCTGAGGCCAGCGAAAATCACGGTGTTAAGGTTTTCAACTTGTCGATCAACGTGACTTCCGATGTGAATCGTCATCGCTACGGCCTCTACGCCGCACGACTGGATCAGATTGCCGACACTTATGGTGTGATCTTTGTAAACTCGGCGGGCAACCTTCCGATTGGCCAAGCCCGTGCTCCCTGGCAAAAGAAGCCAAGTGATGTTGTTTCATATTTTGCTTCAAGAACGCAGCCAGACACCATCTTTCAGCCATCTGAAAGCGTACGCTCCATATCTGTCGGCGCACTTAACCCGCCAAACACGCCACAGATAAAGGATGCGCCAACAGTTTATTCAACACGAGGCCCGGGTCTGCAGGTAGGTGTCAAACCCGACGTCGCCGCCTATGGTGGAGCAGGGGGAGTCGGGCCAGGAAACCCAACGGGCTTGAAATCCATCACCACGGCAGGGTTGTCCCAGGATGTGGCGGGGACAAGTTTCGCAGCTCCCTTAGTTTCGCGAACTCTTGCCGGATTGGATCGGGATACGCAGGGTGGATTGGGTTCTGAGGCTTTGCGAGCAATGTTGCTGCACCACTCCCACACACCCGATCCGCTCACAAAGCGCGGTATGAAAGACATTGCGCGTCAGTTTGCGGGATACGGACAGCCAACCAGCGTTGCTGAGATGCTGGAGACCGACGATCATGAGGTGACGATGGTTTTCCAAAGTCGCTTGACGATCGGAGCCCGTCGTCCGGCGATTCTTCGCTTTCCCTTTTCTTGGCCCCAAAGTCTAGTAGGTCACCAAGGTGCTTGCTCCGGGCAAGTAAGAATGACACTGGTCTATTCGCCACCGCTCGATCCCGCTTTTGGTGCTGAATTCGTCAGGGTGAACCTAGAGGCGTCGCTGCGGCAGCGCCAAAATCGAAAAAACAAAGACGGTCAATATGGGTATACGAACCAAGTTGACGCACGATATTTGCCCAACTCGGCGGGCCTAGGTATTCCAGAAAAAGCTCTTATAACGCACGGCCTTAAGTGGTGGCCATCAAAACAATATAGTCGGAACTTGAATGAGCGCGGGGAAACCTCTGACTGGCGCTTGGAGGTGACCAGTTTGGTGCGGGCGGAAGCCGAGTTCCCAGTTGCAGGGGTGCCGTTTGCTGTGCTGCTGACAATTCGGGACCCCGATGGCGTGAAGCCAATATTTGCGGAGATGCGCCAATCACTACAGGCGAGCCGCGCAAATGCTCAGGATATCAAAGCTGCAGCAAGGCTGCGCCCAAGACGCTAACGAAAGGCGGTAGTACACCATGGATTGCTTATTGAATCTCGCGCAGGGTAGCTGCGGCGTTGCGCTGTACCATGATGATGCCGCATTAAACAAAGCCCGTTTCTACCGCTTGGTGCTTTCCACCAACCTTTGGGGTGAACAGATTGTTGAGCGCCATTGGGGAAGGCGTGGGACTTGGGGTCAAAATCGACTGGCAACTTTTGGAGATCAAGCGTCGGCCTTGAAGGAAATGTTGAAAATACTTCAGGCAAAGCTGGCTCGTGGATACTCATTGGCTGATGACACAGGAGTTTCCGTTGTTGGTTTTGTCGATCAGAAGCAGCGGTTCCTCACAATGGAATCCTACAATAACTCCTCCGATTGCTTTTGCATACGATGCCGACGAACTGTGTAACTATCCGTCCCATAGGTCGCTGAGGTAACGATTTGAACGGTCAAAGACTTTAAATCAAGGGTTAGTGTGGGCTCTTCGACGGGCTCGCACTCATATTGCCAGTTTAACTCCTGAAACGGAAAGCTCGAAGAAGGTTCGGTGGTTTCGTTTTCTTCTTTTGCGGGGATCTCTTCCCATACCCAGTAGTCCGGCTCTGGGCCGTCTTCAGTCGACATA
Source organism: Rhodobacteraceae bacterium KLH11 (assembly GCA_000158135.1). Taxonomy (GTDB): domain Bacteria; phylum Pseudomonadota; class Alphaproteobacteria; order Rhodobacterales; family Rhodobacteraceae; genus Ruegeria. The sequence goes on along the minus strand of DS999531.1, from coordinate 128,100 downwards.
CTGGTATGGGCGCTAAGCTCCGCTCCATCGGGTAAGTCCATCTTTTCGACTTTGCTAGCCCGGTGGAAGAGGACAACATTTGTGGTCGCCTCATTCGTCTGAGCAGATGGAAAGATCACCCCATCCAGCTTTACCGACAAACCATTAGCCAAAAAATCAACAACAGCTTGGGTTGTTAAGTACTCAATCTCTTCGTCGGTTGGCATTACCGGTCGGGAGATCCGGTTCTTTAGGGATCTCAAGAACATCATCCGCGTAAGGCGTATCGCATATTCAGGGTCAAATATGCTGCCACGTTCACTCAATGACTCCAGAATGCGAAAATCCAACAACTTTACGGGGCGCGTCAGATCAAACCTCCCGACAAGGGTTTGGCTTCCGACGGCAGGACGCACCTCCGCAATGGCTCCCTCAACCGTGTCGGCACCGTAAAAGACTGAAATTCCGTGTGCGTTCATACGACCAGCGCGCGCATACTCAAAAGGTGGTGGGCCAAGTTCGAGATCCGGTCGTAACAACCCCTTCTTGAGGTCCCTGTCAGAGTAGAAAACCCGCGCCCTATAGAAACCAGAAATTTCTTGGCTTGGCCCAGCATCAACGATGACAGAGTTACCGTCGGAAGTCTGCATTTCGTCAATCCCAGAAAAGATGGACAGAAGGTACTTATGAGCGTCTTGGTTGAAGAACCTAGTCTCTTTTTTCAAATTTTGTTCGAAACGATACCAGCCTTCGTGATGCGCTCCGTCACTTGGTATAATCTCTTCATAATGAGCATCTGATGCAAAGGGACACTCTTCCCCCAACTGCCAGGCCTCCCAATCCCCATGCACTTCTTCCAAGTGGCTTTGTAGATCGCTGGCAAGCTCTTCGGAGCAATTTAGTGCATTCATGATTGCATAGACTGTCGGTTCGCCATCACGCTCCCACTCGTAACTGGATTCCTTGTCAGCCAACATCATCGATTGAAATCCATCGGGTTGATCAGATGTGCGAATAAAGTGGCTATCAAACGCTGTTTCGATGGACTCAGAAAGCTCGAAGAAGGACCAAGTTTGAAGAACTTCATTACAGTATGAACAGCATTTTTTCTCGCCTGAGTCCTCTATTTGCTGTGAGAGATACGGATCCCCCACACAATCCGCGCACACTCGCCGTTCGTCATATGCATCCGGTTCAATCATCATGCTTGGTATCTTGCTCACTTTGGTGCTGTTGGGCTTGATCGAAATACGCCTCTGCCTCTTCCCAGTGGTCAACGTCGTCCAGGATCTCCAAGGCAGCTTTCTCGATGTTCTTACGTGATGTCCGTCGCGACTTTGGCCAATGAGCGACAGTGTGCGGAACCAATGAAAGCACCTTATCAATATCTGTATTTGGACACTCGTCGCGACACGCTGCGATCAGTTTGGCCGTCAGCTCTGCAATTTCCAGGCGGGTACTTATCGGGACCGGATCAGGGTTCAAATTGAAAATGTCGTGCATTTCAGTTTCGCCGTCGGCCAGTATCTTCTCCAATACATCGCCACCAACCACTCTCTGACCGTTTTCGTAGTTTACCAAAGCACGTCTTGAGATTCCGAGAAAACTTGCAAAATCGGTCTGGTTCAGCTTCCGCTGCTTCCGGCACCTGATGAGACCGTCCGAAACGCAAATATGTTTACGGTTTGCCCGACGCTGTTTTGCGTCCTTTCTTCGAAGATATTCAGCATACTCCGCAGCGTCTTTTCTTCGTTGCTCGTTCCGCTTTCGAGTTTGCCTTTTCCTCTCAGCTATACCTTGTGCCCTGAATTGGGCTTTGAAGTCGCGATCCATTGGAAAAGTCCCGCCTGTGATTGCGCACGTTTGTGCTCAAATAGAGCTTAACTTCAACAGCGGGTATTTTACCACTGGTATCGCACAAAAACTTGTAGAAACTTGCGGTTAGACGCAGTTTGGAGGATGCAGCTTTGATTGCAATCGATGATATGGCAACACCTGAAGAGTGGTGTAAAAGACTGCAGAAATCCGGTGCTTCTGTTTCTGCACGAGCTCTTCGAAGCCTAGCTCGTGAGCATGGGCAGTTTTACTCACTTGGCCGAGCTATGATGCTCACCTCCAGTCACATCGAGGCGCTCATGTGCATTGAAGCCTCAGCCTCTGCAGATCAACCAAGAGGCTAGTACTTCCGTGTCGAGCAGCTCTCAAGATATAAGACTAGTGTCATCTGACGATCTTGCAGCCGCACTTGGATTTGCTGCTCCCAACGATGCATTCCGCAACTTCTGTCGGTCTCTGGATATCATCCCATTGAGGCGGAACCCTAATTTTTTTGATCCCAAACTCGTCCGTCTGAGATTGGATCAGGCACAGGGTCTGCAAAGCGTAGATGAGATGCAAAGTGATCAAGTTGATCTCGTTGCGCAACGGAGGGCAAGACGTGCCGCGCAGTAGCTTGCCAAAGGGTGTGCATCGTGTTCGCCGCGATACCGTGGAAGGTGTGAAATTTCATTTCTATGCCTGGCGTGGCGGAGGCCCAAAATTCTGGGAGTCATCCGTTAGGGAGCCACGCGACCCCGAGTTTCTTATAGCTTTTGCTGAAAAGGCAAAGTCCAGGTTTGGTGCCGAATACATGACGCCCGAGATGGTGGACGGATTTCTCGATAGCACTGCAATGCCCAAGGGCGAACGCACGCAAGCGGATTATCGAAAATGGGCTCTGCGCTTTGCAAAGGAGTTCGCTGATGATCCAGCGAAACTTTGGGAAAACCCAAAGTCTAGGGGTGAGCTCAACGAGTGGCGGGCGAAGTGGAAAGATTCGCCAAAGCAGCATGACTACGCAGGCACAGTCGCGGTGCGCATTCTCAATTGGGCGCGGGATGAGGGAAAGATTGCGGCGCACTTCTGCGACCGTCTCCACCGCATCTATACAGTAGACCGGGCGGAGATCGTTTGGACCGATGCCGACCAACGGTATTTCAAAGAAGCCGCTCCCCCCTGGGTCCAGCGCGTGATGACGCTTGCATGTGAAACCGGGCTTAGGCCTGCTGATCTTGTGCGATTGACGCGGGGCAATCTTGAAAGCTTCGATGGAATCGAGCGTTTTCGGGTTCGCACGCAGAAGAGGGGGCGTGTGGCACATATTCCTGTGACGCCTGAACTTCGGCAACTGATCGATGAAACAGCGGCGGATCAGCTTGTTTTGCTGGTCAATGATCGGAACAAACCGCTCAAGCCCACGTCTGCAAGTCGAGCCATCGCTCGCTACCGGGATCGCATTACCGACAAGCTGAGCGATCCGACGCTTAGGCTTCAGGATACGCGCGGAACGGCTGCAACGCGACTCTTGCGTGCAGGCCTGGGCCTTAACCAAATCGCAAATCACATGGGCTGGTCGCTTCGTTACGCCGCCGCTGTGATCGAACATTATGCCGCCGTTTCACCTGCTGAGAGCGCGGAAGTCCTCGACTTACTGGAGCGCGAAAAGCAGCGCCGTGAGGGCAAAACTGTAAACGCTATTGTAAACGCCCCGGACGGGGCAACGAGAGGAGAGAGCTAAGTGCTTGGAAATAAATGGAGGCGAGTACCGGAATCGAACCGGTGTACACGGATTTGCAATCCGCTGCGTCACCACTCCGCCAACTCGCCTTTTTAAGCAAAATCAAGTACTTGCTGTGATGTGAGCGGCGTTCTAGCAGCTTTCTGGGGGAACGTCCAGAGCTTTGCGTGTGAATTTGCCCACGATTATGCAGGCTCTGTGAGATTTTCTGTTATGCAACAGCAGGTCTTTTATGCCGCGCCTGCATCTGTCGTCTGGGTCGTTGCTGTGGGCGGGCGGATGTGGCACAAGCCAGATAACACAGCGACAAGCAATGAGCGATCAGATGACAGATTTCGCAGCCCGGCGTCTTACGATGGTTGATACTCAGATCAGGCCCTCGGATGTAACGAAGTTTCCTATCATCGACGCGATGCTGACTGTGGCGCGCGAGAATTTTGTGCCCGATGCGCAGCGCGAGGCTGCCTATGTCGGAGATCTGATTGATCTGGGCAACGGGCGCTGTCTGCTTGAGCCGAGGACGCTGGCCAAGATGCTGGATGCGGTGAATATTTCCAACGATGAGGTGGTTCTGGATATCGCGCCTGCGCTTGGTTATTCAACCGCGATTGCAGCGCGCATGGCGGAACTGGTTGTTGCGGTGGAATCGGATGAAGCGTTGGCCACTGAGGCGCAAACGCTGTTGATGGAATCCGAGGCTGATAACGCAATCGTGCATGTCGGGCCGCTTGAAGCAGGTGCGGCCGAGCATGGGCCCTACGACGTGATCCTGCTGCAGGGCGGGGTTGAACGGCTGCCAGATGCATTGCTGGATCAGTTGAAGGAAGGGGGGCGGATCGTCTGCCTGTTCATGGAAGGCGATCTTGGCACGGTTCGGGTGGGCATCAAATCAGCGGGCCGGGTTTCGTGGCGCTATGCCTTCAACGCCAGTGCTCCGATTTTACCCAGTTTTTGCGCTGAGTGTGTATTTTCGCTATAGTTGACGAATAGATGATTTTTGATGCCTTGATTACTTGAAAACAAGGGCGCAAACTGCCTTGGTGATTGCGTAATTTCGATTTGAGAGGATTTGGGTATGCGCGGAACGGCAACAGGAAAGCTGGTCAAGGGACTGGCTTTGGCGGCTGGTATCGCACTGGGTGCGGGGCCCGAAAGACCGGTTTGGGCAGACAATCTGACGGATGCGTTTATCGGTGCCTACAACACCAGCGGCCTGTTGGAGCAGAACCGTGCCTTGCTGCGTGCGGCTGATGAAGATGTTGCGATTGCGCTGTCTGCGCTGCGCCCGATCATCAACTGGACGGTGCAGATCAGCCGTGACTACACGCGAACCAGTACCGGTGACTTTGCCACCACCAATGAACCTTCGAACTTTTTCTCGGGTCTGACGCTGAGCCAGCTGATCTATGATGGTGGCGCGTCGGTTCTGGGCAAGCAATCGGCTCAGGAAACAGTGCTGTCCACCCGGCAATCCCTGATCGATATCGAACAGCAGATTCTGTTCCGTGCGGCCACTGCGTATCTGAGTGTTCTGTTGCAGGAAGAGACCGTACAAATCCGTCAGAACAACGTTGAGCTGTCCAGTGAGGAACTGCGTGCCTCGCAGGATCGCTTTGAAGTGGGCGAGGTGACCCGAACTGACGTTGCGCTGTCTGAATCGCAGTTGGCCAGCTCGCGGGCTGATCTTGCGGATGCCCGCGGTGATCTGAGCACCGCGCAGGCGGAATACGTGAATGCAGTAGGCAAGCAGCCCGGACGCACAGCGGGTCAGCCGCGCCTGCCAAATCTTCCACGCTCGGTTGGCGAAGCGCAAAATCTGGCGCGGCGCAATCATCCGGCGATTCTGTCGGCCCAGCATCAGGTGCGCGCGTTTGATTTGCTGGTACAGCAGCAGCGGGCAGGGCTGGGTCCGAATGTCAGCCTGAACGCAGATGCCGGTATCACCGAGAGCTTTGACAATGACAATTCTATCAATGACGCAACGGTCTCGTTGAATTTCAACCAGCCCATCTATGCCGGTGGCGGATTGGCGGCTGCGGTCCGCCGCGCGATGGCGACACGAGATGCATCACGCGCCAACCTGTTGAATGTTCAGAAGGATATCACGCAGGGTGTGACAGATGCCTATGTCCGGTATGAAACGGCTTCTGCAAGCCTGACCGCCTCGATCGAGCGGGTGCGCGCCTCGCAGGTGGCCTTTGATGGTATCCGCGAAGAGGCGACCCTGGGCGCCCGGACCACGCTGGACGTTCTGGCGGCACAGCAGGACTTGCTGGATGCGCAACTGGCCGAGATCGCCTCGCGGACCGAGCGTTCGTTGGCGGCGTATCAATTGCTTCAGGCACAGGGGTTGCTGACAGCGGAGCGTCTGGGTCTGGCAGTGCAGATCTATGATCCCACGCTGTATTACAATCTGGTGAAAAAAGCGCCATCACAGGTCAGCAAGCAAAGCCGCGATCTGGATCGCGTGCTCAAGGCATTGCGCCGCGACTAAAGGGCATCGCTACCTGTTGTGGCACTGGTCGGGATTGGCTACAATCGGATCAGGGTTAGAGCGGTAGAAAAAATGTCGGATCGTATTGTAAACGCTAATATTCAGGACGTCCTGTCGTCGGTCAAACGAATGGTCGACGAGGATGCGCATGGCGAATCAGAGTTTATTTTCGTCCCCACGGCTCCGGTGCCAAAGCCGGGGCGGTTGGTTTTGACCGATGCGTTGCGGGTCAGCGATGAACCGCTGATCGCAAAGACGGCCGAGCCCCTGAAACTGATGCCTCAGCACAGCGTTGTGGCTGACAACAAGCCAGATAAGCCTGCGGAGGGCTCTGACACGCCTGCCGCGCCGATGCGGTTGCAGCCCGGCGATGTTGTGCCTGCCAATGGTGCAGATGCCAAAGCCGATACGCCCAGGCGCGATCTGGCTGGCAGTCTCAGCGCCAAAATCGAGGCTCTGGAAGCTGCCATTGCCAGAACCGAGGATCAGTGGGAACCGGATGGCGAAAGCAATGATGACTATTCCGGTACAAAGACGAAAGCCGTCGAATGGCCCATCGAAAAGGGGTTTGCGCAACCCCGATCAGCTGACAATCCGGATGAGCCTGAGGTAAAATCGGAAACAAGCGCGACGTTTATCCGCAATCCTGAGATGGTGACCGAGCAAACCGGTGATAACCTTTCTGATGCGATGCTGTCGGAAGAGGAGCTGCGAGAGCTTGTGGCCCAGATCGTCCGGGAGGAACTGCAAGGTACGCTGGGTGAAGGGATCACGCGCAACCTGCGCAAGATGGTGCGGCGTGAGATCACCCGCGCTCTGGCTGCCAAAGGGGCCGAATAGACCTCAGCTCAACCGGGGTGTTTGTGCCAGAGACAGCAGCAAATCCAGATCCATATGCTGCTCCAGATGGTCGGCCAGATCATTCAGCACCTGCTCGACCCCGTCATCGTAGTTGATCTGTGAGGTCACGCCCAGCCGTGCCAGATAGTTGGCGCGAAAGGTATCTGATGAAAATATCCCATGCAGATAGCTGCCCAGGATGCGACCACTGGCGCTGGCGGCACCCTCGGGGCGGTCTGCAATCTGCAACCAGGCTCTGGCGCAATCGGGGCCATCGGTGCGGCCCATGTGGATTTCGTAGCCGCTGACCGGCTCTCTGTCGGGCAGGGCGATGGCCGAGCGCAGGGTGACCTGTTTCTCACCGGCCATGATCGTGCTGACATCCAGCAGGCCCAGCCCTTTGACCGTTCCCGGGTGGCCATCGACGCCAGCGGGGTCCGCGATACTTTTGCCCAGCATCTGATAGCCGCCGCACAGACCCAACACGTGGCCACCCCGGCGCACATGGGCATAGAGATCGATATCCCAGCCCTGCGCCCGGAAATAGGCCAGATCACCGATGGTGGATTTACTGCCGGGCAGCAGCACCAGATCCGCATCGCCGGGCAGGGGGCGGCCTGCAGGGATGATCTCGACCGTTACACCGGGTTCGGCGGACAGGGGGTCCAGATCGTCGAAATTGGCCATACGTTCAAGCTGTGGCACGGCGATCTTGCACGCACCGCCGGTATGAGAGCGAATGTCCATCATGTCTTCCGCGGGCAGCTTCCAGGCATCCTGAAACCAGGGCACTACGCCCAGACAGGGCCAGCCGGTGCGGGCGGCGATATCGTCGCGGCCTTCGTCAAACAGAGACACGTCACCCTTGAAGCGATTGATTGCGAAGCCCCGGATCATCTCAAGATCTCCGGTCTCCAGCACCGCTTGTGTTCCGACGATTTGCGCGATCACGCCGCCACGGTGGATATCTCCGACCAGCACAACCGGAACCTCTGCGGCGCAGGCAAAGCCCATATTGGCGATGTCGCCCTTGCGCAGATTGGTCTCGGCGGGGCTGCCAGCCCCTTCGACCAGCACCAGATCGGCATCGCTGCAGAGGCGGGCAAAGCTTTCCAGCGCGGCCCCCAGCAGTTTGGATTTGTCTTTGCGGTAATCACCCGCCTTCATGGTCCCGGCGCGCTGACCCTGCAGGATGATCTGCGCACCCGTATCGGTTTCAGGCTTCAGCAGGATCGGGTTCATGTCGGTATGCGTCGGCCGGTTTGCCGCGCGCGCCTGCAGGGCCTGCGCCCGGCCGATCTCGCCACCGTTTTCAGTTACTGCGGCGTTGTTTGACATGTTCTGCGGCTTGAACGGGGCCACACGCAATCCGCGCCGCGCGTAGGCGCGCGCCAGCCCGGCCACCAAAACCGATTTTCCGACATTGCTGCCGGTGCCCTGAATCATGATAGACCGCACCATGGTCTGTCTCCTATGCTGGCGGGCAGATGACCTGATTTGAGGGCAAAGGGAAAGCCCCTGATGAACACTCCCGCACATCTTTTGATCGGGGCTGCCGCCTTTGCGCGCCCGGCCCGGGGTGCGGTCCTGTGGGCCGCTCTGCTTGGATCGGTGTTACCGGATCTGTCGCTTTATGTGATGGCCGGTGTTTCGCTGTTCATTTTGAACATCCCCGAGCAGGTGGTGTTCGGGCAGCTCTATTTTTCGCCTGCATGGCAAACTGTGTTTGCCATCGATAACTCATTCTTCCTGTGGGGGCTGGCACTTGGGCTGGGAGTGTGGCGGCGATGGCATCTGCTGACCGTGGCGGCGGCGGCAGGGCTGCTGCATCTGACGCTGGATTTCTTCCTGCACGCGGGCGATGGCCGTCCGCAATTCTGGCCGCTCAGCTCATGGGTTTTTGACAGCCCGGTCAGCTATTGGGACAGTACCCATCACGCGATTTGGGTTGCACCGATTGCCATCGCGATATGCGTGTTCTCTTACGTGATCCTGTGGCGGCGCGACCTGCCTGCCGGGGCGAAACTTTTTTGTACGGCCTTACTGGCCGCCGAACTTTGGGTGGCGCGCCAGTGGTTTTTGTTTTTCTGAATCGGCAAAAGAAAAACGCACCCCGGTGTCGGGGCGCGTTTTTTCAAGCGGATGCAGGGATCAATCAGGCCGCTTCGGCCTGTTGCGCTGCATTCCGGCGTTCGCTTTCTTCGCGTGACAGAGCGACCGAGGTCCGCACGCCACGGCCAACAAATTCCATCAAGCCGCCGACAACCCGCTCATTGGGGTCGATCCCGGCACAAGACAGAACCTCGCGCCCATCGCGCGACCGCGCCCAGCGGGCGATTTGCTCGGGGCCATTGCCATACTTTTTGTCATCGGCGATGGCATCATCCAACGCAGCCAGCACGACGGCTGCGAAAAGTTTGCGTGCACGATTGCCTTGCTCGTTGTTAAAGGCAGTGCCGTCAACGAAATCTCTCATCTCGTTTCCCTTGTTTTTCTTGCTCTTGCAATTTTCGGCGTAGCGGTCCTTATGACCTATTAGTTATGATTCGGATACACCTATTGTGCATAACTGCGTTGCGTCATTTGCATGGCTCTCTGCATGTGCAGCACTAGGTGTCGTTGTCTTGCCCTGTGTGGTCCCGCCAGATATAGGGGCGACAACTGATGCATCAACCGCTTGTGAAGGATTTAAATCATGCCCAAGATAAATGGGAACGAAATTCGCCCCGGCAATGTACTTGAGCATAATGACGGGCTGTGGGCTGCGGTCAAAGTGGACCACGTAAAGCCCGGTAAAGGCGGGGCTTTTGCACAGGTCGAACTGCGCAACCTGCGCAACGGCTCAAAACTGAACGAACGGTTCCGTTCAGCAGACAAGGTTGAGCGTGTGCGGCTAGAGCAGAAAGATCAGCAGTTCCTGTACGAATCCGACGGTATGCTGGTTTTCATGGATGCCGAGACCTATGAGCAGATTGAGCTGCCCTCGGAACTGCTGGGTGAGCGTCGCCCGTTCCTGCAGGACGGCATGACGATTGTGGTGGAGTTTTACGAAAGCGAAGCACTGAACGCGACGCTGCCGCAAAAAGTAACCTGCAAGATCGTCGAGACCGAGCCGGTTGTAAAAGGTCAGACCGCTGCGAATTCGTTCAAGCCGGCTGTGCTGGACAATGGCGTCAAGGTGATGGTGCCGCCATTTATCGGTCAGGATGAAATGATCATCGTAAACACCGAAACCATGGAATATTCCGAGCGCGCCTGACACCGCGGTGACAGACAAACCGGAAGGGCCGCAGAGAGCGGCCTTTTCCTATCTATCCCGGCGGCGGTACCGCTCGGGGTGATCGCCAAACAGTTCCAGCATCAGTTCGTATTTGATCCGGTTGGCGCTGACCTGTCTGTAAAACGCGATCAGAAAGGCGGTTGGGCCCTGGATGCGGCCCAGCCCGCTGATGGCGGCGACAACGGTTCCGACATCCGTTTTCCCCTGCAGCACGAGCCATCCGCCCAGCATCAGAACCCCGACTGTGCCCGCGCCGTTGATCACACTCAGCAGGAATTTGGCCGAGAGTTTCCAGATGAACATCTTGCGGCGCGTTTCGAAAATCTCATCGAACTCTGCTTCAATCACGCGCGCGGTGGCTTCGATATCTTCAGGTGTCAGGCGGTCGGTTGCGCGGCGCAGGATGCGAACCCGTTCGGCCACGAACAGGTTTACCTTGCGCTGCGACGCCAACACGATAACGATCTGCGGCACGATCATGGAAACGGCGATCAGGCCCAGCCCGGGTTGGGTGGACGAGATGTAACCGATCACACTGATCAGCGTGCCGATCTGCACAACCGGATCGGAAAAAGCGCCGCCTGCGAATTTCCCCAGCTCTTCCGCCTCGGCCGATATCGCGGTGGTCATTGTGCCCGAGCGGAGGCTCTGCCCCTCTTCTTTGACATCGATTGCACGAACCAGCAGCCGCCCGCGGATCAGGCGGATAATGTCTTCACCCAATGTTCCGGCACGATATCCCAGCACCCATTTCAGCGCCAGGCTCAACAGGATCACGCCCAGCATCCCCGCTCCAAGCAGCAGCAGATGATCAACGGCAATATTGTCCGAGGTCAGATGATTGATGATGTCGCGCTGAAACTCCAGCGGAACTGCGGCCAAAGCCGCCACAGCCAGCGACAGCAGAATAAGAATGACCTGCCGTCCGGCGCTGGCACGCCATATCGCAGAGTAAAGGCGAAACATGCACGTATCCCGTGAAAACCTGTGGTCTCTGTGATACCGCGTGACCTTGTGGGGTCAAACATGCAAACCCGCCTGGGCATTGAGGCGTGCCGGTTCGGCAACAAGTCTTAGCCGGGCAGTTTCAGAACCGCATCACCTGCTTGCATGTCACCGCCTGCACGATCAAAGCGCAGATAGGCGATGGCCCTGTTGCCGGATTGGGTGAACAAGATACCAACGGGTTTCCCGCCTGACAGGATTTCGGTGCCAACCGGGGCAGATCCCGTCACCTCGACCACGCGCAGACCTTTGCGCAGTTCGGTCTTGTGCTTCATGCGGGCCGTGACCTCCTGACCCACGTAACACCCCTTTTTGAAGTCGAGGCCGTTCAACGCGTCAAACCCGGATTCAAGGATATAGCTGTCGGGGGTCAGCTCGATCCCGGTTTCAGGGATGCAAAGACGCACGCGGATGGCATCCCAATCGGACCCATCATCGCTTTCGGGGGCACCAGAATATGCACGCCAGCCAAGGTCAGAGTGGCGCGGATCGGGCAGGGCGCCTTCGGGCGCAGCGCCGGTGCCGCGTTGCAGGTTCAGGTCAGTTGCCTCAATGGTGACGTCAGCGCGCAGCTTGTACATGGTCAGGCGTTTGATCAGCCCATCGGCCAGAGCCTCGTCCACATCCAGCAATACGCCCTTTCCATCGCGTTTCAGGAAGAAATCGGCCAGATACTTGCCTTGGGGGGTCAGCAGGGCGGCATAAACCAATCCGTCTGCCAGCCGTTCAATATCGTTTGTGATCAGCCCCTGCAGAAAGCTGTCTGTATCCTTGCCGGTCAGGCGCAGAATGCGGCGATTGGGCATGGGTTGATCCTCGTCATTTTGTCTGGCTTCGTGATATAGGAGATCGCGCCGCCATGACCAGAGGCTTTCAGACGTGTCCGCCCCAATCAGTATCGTGATCCCAACCCTGAATGCTGCGCAGGTTCTGCCGGGGACGCTGCAGGCGCTGATGGAGGGGCTGCATGCAGGTCTGATCCGCGAACTGATCGTGACAGATGGCGGATCGGGTGACGCGACGCTTGAGATCGCCGACGAAGCGGGCGCGCAGATTGTCATCGGGCCCCCGTCACGCGGCGGACAGCTGCGCCGGGGATGTGCCGCGGCAAAGGGCGACTGGCTGTTCATTCTGCATGCTGATACCGAGCTGCAGGCAGGCTGGGCTGCTGAAGTCGCTGCGCATCTTCCCTCTGACCGTCCCGCCGCATTGCGATTGCGGTTTCGTGCCAAGGGGCTGGGGCCGAGCTGGGTTGCGGGCTGGGCCAATTTGCGCAGCCGCCTGTTCGGATTGCCTTACGGCGATCAGGGCTTGCTGGTGCGGCGTGAGGCCTACCAGTCTGTGGGCGGTTATCCGGATCAGCCTTTGATGGAGGATGTCGCCCTGATCCGCGCGTTGCCACGCCCGGTGCTGCTGAAGACAGGCGCGATTACGAGTGCGGAACGCTATACCCGTCAGGGCTGGATTCGGCGGGGCGCGCGGAATCTGTGGACTCTGACGCGGTATTTTCTGGGGGCTGATCCAGAGCGTCTGGCGCAGGCTTATCGACGGTAAAAGCGGTGCGCAGTTCAACCAGCGATTTGCCAAGGCGGAAAGGCGCGGCAAAACTGACAAGACAAAGGGCGACGATCTGTAACACCAGAATATGCGCATTTGCCTGCAGGTATTCCCATTCATCCTTGAGCTTGCCGACCTGCTCGATCAGGTCATCATAGCTGCGGGCGAGGATCTGGTAATCTCCGGCAATGGCAGGGACCTTGCGGCGCAGGTTCTCGATGGCGGTCTGCGTGGGTTCATCCACAGAGGTAAAGACCAGAAACTGCTGAATATCAAAGGCTTCGGCCTTGGCGGCCATATCGCGCGCCTCTTCCATGTCGTCTTTTGACGTGCCGCCGAACAGGAAATGCAGCCCTTGCAGGGGGGCGACCTCATTGGTGACGGCGATGAACAGGGGCAGCTCTGCGTTGCTGGCGGTTGAGGCGGACAGAAACTCGACCTTTTCGCACAACACCGCCGTATCCGGATCATAGGCTGGATCGCAGAACCGCAGCCGGAACCGGGCCGCATCGCGATCAAAGGCCAGTGTCGCGGCATAGGCCACGTCGATCTGGCGGTCCAGCCGCGAACTGTCTGACGTATAAAGCCCCGCCAGCACCGCCACCAAAGCGCCGATGCCGCCCAGCACGACCCAGACCAGATCAGCCAGTTTCCAGGCCCGATGGCCCGCAGGTTTCCGAAACAGAAAGCCTGTGCCGATCAGCCCGATCAGAAAGAACAGGATCAGCAGTGGAAGTTGGTTATCTGCAACAAAAGTCATGTGCCCAATTTTAGGTGGTCCATTTCGCTGCGCAACAGCAATCACATGCTGTTGTAACGCGTTTCAGGATGGGCATATTTGTTTAGGGGGCCGAATGGAGGGTTTGATGAGTAAAGATATAGTTCTGATTCACGGGGCCTTTGCCGGACCATGGTGCATGGAGCTTTATGCCGGGTTCTTCCGCGCGCGGGGCTGGACGGTGCACACCCCCGCGCTGCGCTATCATGGCGGCGATCCCGGGGCGGACCCCGATCCGGGCCTGACCGATACCAGCGTCACGGACTATGCCAATGACATTGCCGAGTTCGCACAGGGGTTGGATAGCAAGCCGGTGCTGCTGGGCCATGCCATTGCCGGGGTGGTGGCGCAGCAGGTGGCCTCTCGCGGTTTGGCCAGCGCCATCGTTCTGATCAACCCGAACGCAGCCTGGGGCACCTTGCCCGAAACCGACGACGAACGAGCCGTGCCGCGCGCGCTGATGGAGGGCGGGGCGTTCTGGAAACAGCCCATGCGCGTCGATTTCGACCTGATGGCCCCCTTTGCGCTGAACAAGATGCCCGAGGCGCAGCAGCATGAGGTGTTCGACCAGCTTGGCCCCGAAAGCGGGCGGGTGATGTTCGAGATGTTCTTCTGGATGTTTGACGATCACCACGCGATGAAGGTGGATATCGACAAGGTCGACTGCCCGGTGCTGATCGTATCCGGCACCGAGGACCGGGCCGTGAACCCCAACACCTGCCGCGCTTTGACGAAGCTTTACGGAGACCGCGCGACGTTTATGCCGGTGGAAAACCACGCGCATTTTCTGTTTATGGAGCCGGGGTGGGAGGGGCCTGCTGGGCAGATTGCGGAGTGGTTGGAGGGGGTGTCGGATTGACGTCCGATCATGCGGGCATCGGGGATTGTATGAGTTGTACGTGATTTCGGACGGGATGTGTTCGAGTTGTACAAGAGTTTCAGGGCGTGAGGCGTTTAGAATTCGTTAGGAATTGGGGCCGCGTGAAGCGGGGGAACCGGAGGGCGTTTGGAGTGCCGGGCTGAAGCCCGGCCTACGGGGAGATGGCTGAGATCGGACGCGGGTATTGTGGTGATGTAGGATGGGTGTTTACACCCATCTTGATGTGGCGAATTTGATGGATGTGAACACCAATCCTACTCAAGCTATCCACCTAATGTTTGATGCAAAGTATCAAGCAAGCGCCCGACCCGCGCCATGGGCGGGCGCGTTCCGCCCCCCCTCACGAGTCGGGCGCGAGGGTATTGGTTGAAGTTGGTTAAGTGTCTTCTAGAAGATTTTGAACAAAGGATTTCCGCAAGTTTTCCATTTCTTGAGTCAGCCTTTTATTGCCAGCGTTAATAGCAAAGAATTTCTTGAACAACGCCATTGTGTTGTTCAATGCAATGCTTGCATTATGGTGTCTATAGGCGACGAATCTCCAATCTAATCCTACTGGAACGTCATCTCTAACCTCTGCATTTTCAATCTTGTGAGACGGATGCACAGCTTTGTCACGTAGTTTGCTAATTTCTTGAATTAGAAGTTTAATTTCTGTTGCCTCATCCTTCCTCAGCTCGAAAACTCTCCTGAAGACTTCGGAGATTTGAAACACGCGGGATTTCTTGTTTTTCTGCCAACCCTTCTGTGTATCAGGATCAATTTTTGCAAACGGCTTAACGATATCGTAGAGAGCATCTATGGCAATCGCACATGAGACAATGGTCAACATGGATGGCCGCAATTCGGCCAAAAGGCATTGCTTCTGCTGTTCTTCATCGTCAGGCCAAGAATGCCTAATTTTCTGGTTTGCAATAAGGGCACTTTGGCAATTCTCTTTAGCAAGATTTAACCAAAGCGGCAGTGTATTGTAGGACGTCGATAAAATCGCGTTCGAAGATACTGAACCACTCTCGTCAACGGAAATTGTCAAGTCGCCTTCTAGGAAACCAACCTTCATGCCTTCAAAGATCAAAACTCCCATTCGACTTAACTCACAAAGCTAAAATAGTCTTGGACTATGTTCTAACAATCAAACATCCAACTCCTCCACAAACCGCGCGTTCTCCTGAATGTATTGGAACCGCAGTTCGGGTTTTTTGCCCATCAGACGTTCGACCAGATCGCCGGTTTCGCCGGGTTCGTCCTCATCAATCGTGACGCGGATCAGTTTGCGGCTGCCTGGGTCCATTGTGGTCTCTTTCAGGTCCTTGGCGTCCATCTCGCCCAGACCCTTGAAGCGCGAGACGTCGATTTTGCCTTTGCCGCCCAGACCTTTTTCCAGCCATTCATCGCGCTCGGCCTCGTCCAGACAATAGACGCGCTTGGCGCCCTGGGTCAGGCGATACAAAGGCGGGCAGGCCAGATACAGGTGGCCTGCGTCAATCATCGGCCGCATCTGGGTGAAGAAGAACGTCATCAGCAAGGAGGCGATATGCGCGCCGTCCACATCCGCGTCGGTCATGATGATGATCTTGTCATAGCGCAGGTCGTCGACGTTGAACTTGGTGCCAAGGCCCACACCCAGCGCTTGGGTCAGGTCGTTGATCTCGGCATTGGTGCCCAGCTTGGAGGAGGCCGCGCCCAGTACGTTCAGAATCTTGCCGCGCAGGGGCAGAAGGGCCTGTGTTTTGCGGTCACGGCCCATTTTTGCGGACCCGCCCGCAGAATCGCCTTCGACGATGAATAATTCCGTGCCGTCCCGTGTTGAACTACTACAGTCCACCAACTTGCCGGGGAGACGAAGTTTCTTAGTGGCGGACTTGCGTTGTGTTTCCTTCTCGGCCCGTCGGCGCAGGCGTTCCTCAGCCCTCAGGATGAGGAAATCCAGGATCGCGCCGGCGGACTTCGTGTCGGCGGCCAGCCAGTTGTCGAAATGGTCGCGGACCGAGTTTTCGACCAGTCGCTGCGCCTCGACCGTGGCCAGACGGTCTTTGGTCTGGCCGACGAATTCCGGTTCACTGATAAAGCACGAGACCAGCGCGCAGCCACCGGTGATCAGGTCGTCGCGGGTGATCTGACCGGCTTTTTTGTTGTTGATCAACTCGCCGTAAGCCTTGATGCCTTTAAGGACCGCCGCCCAGAACCCGGCCACATGGGTGCCGCCTTCGGGGGTGGGCACGGTGTTACAGTAGGACTGGATGAACCCGTCGCGCGAGGGCGTCCAGTTGATCGCCCATTCGACCTTGCCGGGGGTGTTGAACTTTTCCTGAAAGTCCACGGTTCCGGCAAAGGGCTGCTCGGCATAGGTCGAGGAGCCGTTCATCGTTTCCTTCAGGTAATCGCTGAGCCCGCCGGGAAAGTGGAATGTGGCCTCGGTGGGTGTTTCGCCGTCGTCGATGGCGGATTTCCAGCGAATCTCGACGCCTGAGAACAGGTAGGCTTTGGAGCGGATGGATTTGAACAGGCGGGCGGGCTTGAACTTGTGATGACCAAAGATGTCTGCGTCGGCATGGAAGGTCACGGTTGTGCCGCGCCGGTTGGGGGCCGCGCCGACCTTTTCAACCGGGCCCAGCGGGACACCGCGCGAGAAGCGCTGTTCGAAGAGTGTTTTGTCACGCGCAACCTGTACGACCATCGAATCCGACAGCGCGTTCACCACGGATGCACCCACGCCGTGCAGACCGCCCGAGGTCTGATAGGCCTTGCCCGAGAATTTACCGCCCGCGTGCAGGGTGCACAAAATGACCTCAAGCGCGGATTTGTCGGGGAATTTCGGGTGTGGATCGATCGGGATACCGCGCCCGTTGTCGCGCACGGTCAGGGCGTAGTCGTCGTGCAGTTCCACCTCAATCCGGTTGGCATGACCCGCGACAGCTTCGTCCATTGAGTTGTCGAGGATTTCGGCCACCATATGATGCAGCGCGCGTTCATCCGTGCCGCCGATATACATGCCGGGGCGTTTGCGGACCGGCTCCAGCCCTTCAAGCACCTCGATTGAAGAGGCGTCATAGGTATTGGTCACTTCGGGCGTCAACAGATCGTCGGGCATGGGTGCTGCTCTTGTTTTTGGGTTTCTTCCATTATGGCAGGTGATGTGGTCCGGGGGAAGAGGGGCGCGAAGTGTTGTGTGGGGTTTGCCCTCGCAATGTTCCAAAATCCTTTCTAGTTTCGCCGGGTAGGCAAACAACCAGAGGAGCCGCCCAGATGAGCTGGATCAGAACAATCTCATTCGCCGAAGCAACGGGAAAGCTGAAGAAGCTTTATGAGCGGGTCGCAGGCCCTGACGACAATGTTGACAACATCATGATGGCGCATTCACTGCGGCCGCATTCGATGGAAGCCCATATGACGGTCTACAAGAACGTGTTGCATCACTCGGCCAACACGATCCCGAAATGGTTTCTGGAGACGCTGGGCGTTTGGGTCAGTTCACTGAACCGCTGCGGGTATTGTGTGGAGCATCATTTTTCCGGGCTGCAACGCCTTTTAGCGGATCCGCCGCGCGGGGAGGCTATTCGGGCAGCGATCGAGGCGCGGAATCCGGCGGTGGCTCCGCTGGATGCGGCGCAGAAGGTTGCGATGGCCTATGCCCGCAAACTGACCGAAGCGCCCGGGGATCTGGTCGAAGCGGATGTGACTGCCCTGCGGGATGCTGGGTGGGATGATGGTGAGATCCTTGAGATCAATCAGGTGTGTTCGTATTTTTCATACGCCAACAGGACCGTTTTGGGATTGGGGTGTTCGACCGATGGGGATGTTCTTGGTTTGTCGCCAAACAACTCGGACAATCCTGACGATTGGGGACATCGGTGAGCGCGGGAGCGAGGGGCCAGCCCCTCGCGCACCCCGGAGTATTTCTGAAAAGATGAAGACGGATTGGGACGCATCCTTTCCCGGGCGAGAAATCATAAGTTAGTTTGATACCAATCAAAGCGTGAGCTGAAACCCTCTGCTAGGCATCCTCCCGGACAGTGAACCCGAGGAGAACCTGTATGGATGCAACGCCCCAGACCAATCAGAAATCATCTCAGATCAAGGCTGTAGCCGCGGCGAAAGCAGAGGCTGTGGCACCGAGCCCCGAGAAAATCCGTCAGGCCTTTGAAAGCGGCCGGTATCCTTATGGCCGCAAGATGGCGCGCAAGGCGTATGAGGCGCAAAAGGCCGAATTGCAGGCCGAGCTGCTGAAGGTGCAATTGTGGGCGCAGGAAACCGGGCAGCGGTTTGTGTTGCTGTTTGAGGGCCGGGACGCCGCTGGCAAGGGCGGGACGATCAAACGGTTCATGGAGCATCTGAACCCGCGTCAGGCCCGTGTGGTTGCGCTGAACAAGCCGACGGATGAAGAAAAGGGCCAGTGGTATTACCAGCGCTATGTGCAGCAACTGCCGACCGTGGGCGAGATGGTGTTCTATGATCGCTCCTGGTACAACCGGGCGGGTGTCGAGCGGGTGATGGGGTTCTGTTCACCCAACGAATATCTGGAGTTCATGCGCCAGACACCCGAGTTGGAGCGGATGCTGGTTCGCTCGGGTATTCAGCTTTACAAATACTGGTTCTCGGTCACGCAACAGGAACAGCAACGTCGCTTCCGAAGCCGTGAGATCGATCCGCTGAAACAATGGAAGCTGTCGCCCATCGACAAGGCCAGCCTGAGCAAGTGGGATGACTATACCGAGGCGAAAGAGGCGATGTTCTTTTATACGGACACAGCCGATGCCCCCTGGACCATCGTCAAGTCCAACGACAAGAAGCGCGCGCGCCTGAACTGCATACGCCATTTCCTGTCGACCCTGGATTATCCTGACAAGAACAAGCAAGTGGTTGGCGAAGCTGATCCTTTGATTGTTGGACAGGCCCACCATGTGATCCACCGGTCAGAGCATATTCTGGGAACGGCGTTGCATCCGGATGCAAAGGTCGGCTGATTACGGGGCCAACGCTCCGCAGGGTGGTGGCCTTGTGTTGCCTTGATGCTTTTGGTCTCGTTTTGAGATTTTTGAGTTCCACTCTTGTCTCGGACACAGCGCAAGCCTAAGGCTGGCCGGATGAGAAAGGTCATGACATATCCCGGCCATTTCCGCGCGATTGCGGTTCTGGGTCTGCCGTTGATTGGCGGGCATCTGGCGCAGTATGCGATCGGGTTGACCGATACCGTCATGCTGGGATGGTATGGGGTCAAAGCCCTGGCGTCTGTTACGCTGGCCAGCAGCTATTTCTTTGTGTTGTTCCTGTTTGGGGCAGGGTTCGGCTGGGCCGTCATGCCGATGGTAGCGACCGCTGCCGCCGAAGAGGACGAAACCAGCATCCGACGCTCGACCCGGATGGGGCTGTGGTTGTCACTGATCTATGCCACGATCATGATGCCGTTGTTGTGGTGGTCCTACCCGGTTCTGATCGCGCTGAAGCAGGAACCGGAAGTGGCCGAGATCGCCTCGCAGTATTTGCGCGTTGCCGGGTGGGGGCTGTTTCCGGCGCTGTTGGTGATGGTGCTGAAATCCTATCTGGCCGCGTTGGAGCGCACACAGGTCGTACTGTGGATTACGGTGATCGCCGCAATCGTCAACGGCACTACGAATTATGCGCTGATCTTCGGAAACTGGGGCGCGCCCGAGCTGGGCGTGACCGGTGCGGCCATCGCCTCGTTGCTGACGCAGGGTGTTTCCCTTGCTGCTGTCGTGATCTATGCGGTTTGGGTGATGCCAGAGCACAGCCTGTTTCAGCGCTTCTGGCGCCCGGATTCCGAGATGTTCTTTAGTGTTCTGAAGCTGGGCGTGCCAATTGGCCTGACAAATCTGGCTGAGGTTTCCCTGTTCGCAACGTCGGCTGTCATGATGGGGTGGTTGGGGCAGGTGCCGCTGGCGGCGCATGGGATTGCGCTGAATCTGACCTCGGCAACCTTCATGCTGCATCTGGGTCTGTCGAATGTGGCAACGATCCGGGCAGGAAACGCGCTGGGCCGACAGGATCGCGCGCATCTTGAGAAAGGTGCCATCGCGGTGACAATCATGTCCCTGATCATGTCGGTACTGACAATTATCCTGTTCCTGACCTGCGCCGAGCAGCTGATTTCGCTGTTCATGGAAGCCGATGATCCGTTGCGCCCCCAGATATTGCTGATCGGTGCCGGGTTGCTGGCCATGGCGGCGCTGTTCCAGCTGGTCGACGGGGCGCAGGTGATCGCGCTTGGCCTGTTGCGGGGTTTGCAGGATGCCAGGGTGCCGATGGTCATGGCGGCGCTCAGCTATTGGGCGGTCGGAATACCGGCGTCGTATTACTTTGGTTTTGTGCTGGGGATGGACGGGATTGGCGTCTGGCTGGGTCTCGTGCTGGGGCTTGCATGCGCGGCGGTCTTGTTGATGGCCCGGTTCTGGTTCCGGTCCGTGCAGGATGTGCGATACGCGCCCGCCTGAGGGCTTAGCCCTTGCCGATCCGGTCGGATTTCTTGCGCACGAGGACGGAACGCAGATCGTGCATCGCCATCAACAGCCGATCTGTCACCTCGTCCAGCTGTTTCTCGGTGGCTTTGGATTGCGCCCATTGGGTGGTCAGATTCATGTGGTCGATCGTACGGTGAATGTCATCGATATCGCGCCGGGCCAGCAGATCTTTGCGCGTCTCCATCCAGCGCGCGATTTCGGTTTTGTCAGCCTCGGTCAGCACGCGCTGGCCTTGTGGCTTGACCTCGCCATTGCGGATGTTGATCACGGCGATCTGGTCCATCTCGATCCGGCGCTGGCGGTTTTCCGTGTCGATCCGGAACACCGCAGCACCATTCTCGCGGATGCGGAAGTAATACTCGGGCAGGGCGGTGGACATGGCAACCTCAGGTCAGAGAAGCGCAGAAGCGCTGAATACGGGTGCAGGCCTCGGACAAGGCCTCGTCTGACGTGGCATAGCTGATGCGGAAATTTGGCGACAATCCAAAGGCCGCGCCAAAGACCACTGCCACATCGGCCTCTTCCAGCAAAGCGGTTGCAAATGTTTCGTCGCTGTCGATCACCGTTCCGGCAGGCGTGGTTTTCCCGATCAGCCCCGCGATCGAGGGGTAGACGTAAAACGCCCCTTCGGGGGTCGGGCAGGTAATGCCATCGATCTGGCTGAGCATATCGACCACCAGATCGCGGCGGCGTTTGAAGATGTCGTTGTTGGAGGCAAGAAAGGCCTGCGTGCCATTCAGTGCCTCAACGGCTGCCCATTGGCTGACGGAACAGGGGTTTGAGGTGGATTGCGACTGCACCTTGCGCATCGCCGCAATCAGCTCAACCGGGCCAGCCGCGTACCCGATGCGCCAGCCGGTCATGGCATAAGCCTTGGAGACACCGTTGCAGGTGAGCGTGCGCTCATACAGCCCCGGTTCGACCTGCGCCGGGGTGCAGAACTCGAACCCGTCATAGGCCAGATGCTCGTACATATCGTCAGTCATCACCCAGACATGCGGGTGACGCATCAAAACATCTGTCAGCTCTTTCAGCTCTGCCCGGCTGTAGCCCGCGCCTGTCGGGTTCGAGGGTGAGTTGAAGATGAGCCATTTGGTTTTCGGCGTGATCGCAGCTTCCAATTGATCGGCGGTCAGCTTGAAATTGGTCTGTAGCGAGGTTGCGGCAATAACCGGAGTTCCCCCTGCCAGCAACACCATATCGGGATAGCTGACCCAATAGGGCGCAGGGATGACAACCTCATCGCCTTCATTCAGCGTTGCCATCAGTGCGTTATAAAGCGTCTGCTTGCCGCCGGTCCCGACCGAGACCTGAGCGGGCGTATAGTCCAGCCCATGATCGCGCTTCATCTTGGTGCAAACCGCCTGTTTCAGCTCGGGGATGCCGTCGGGGGCGGTGTATTTCGTTTTGCCAGCAGCGATGGCAGCAACCGCAGCGTCCTTGATGTTCTGTGGCGTGTCAAAGTCGGGCTCACCCGCGCTTAGCCCGATCACATCACGCCCGGCGGCTTTCAGCTCGGCCGCTTTCGCTGTCATTGCAATAGTGGGCGAAGGTTTTACGCGTGACAATGTCGCAGACAGGAAACTCATCAGGGGCCTCGGTTTGTATGTTCAGCCTGACTGTCATAGGGTGCGGCGAAATATCGATCAAGCCAATTGAAATCCATGTATTGGAGACCTCGATGCACGATGAGCAGGACTGGTTCGGGCCGGACACGGCGACTTTCGGAGATCGCGTCGCGGGCGCGCGTGAGGCTGCGGGCATGACCCAGACCCAGCTGGCGCGCCGGTTGGGGGTTAAAAAAGCGACGATCGTCGCGTGGGAGGATGACCTGTCCGAGCCCCGCGCCAACAAACTGTCGATGATGGCCGGAATGCTCAATGTTTCGATCATGTGGCTGCTGACGGGGGAAGGTGACGGCACCGTTGCCACCGCTCTGGCGGGTGATACCGATGTCGAACTGAACCAGCTGGTGGGCGAGCTGCGGGCGATCCGGGGCGAGATGCGCGCCAACTCGGAACGGCTGGCTCGCGTTGAAAAGGCATTGCGATTGAAACTGGAACGCGCGGAATGACAGAACCTCGTGACATACGGATCAAACGTATGAAAATGCGCTCGATGCGGCGTGGGATCAAAGAGATGGATCTGATCCTGACCGCGTATGCCGATCGCAACCTGTCATCCATGGATGACGTTGGATTGGAAACCTATGACGCGCTGCTGCACGAAAATGATCAGGACCTCTATCAATGGGTGACAGGTCAGGCCCAACCGCCCGCCCGGTTGGAAAATTTGATCGCGGATATCGCGCAAACATTTCAAAATAGAGAAAAACCAAGCTTAACCGATTTTTCGGAAATTCGCGTCATGTTTTCAGAAACAGCGCGATGAATCGGAGGTTCGGATGAGTATGGAGTTGCAGGTCACCGCGCCGGGGGCCAAGGGGTTCATGACCAGTTACCTGGAAGCACTGGCATTGGTTGAACGTCTGCACCGCTTGCTTCTGGACGTGATCAAGGACGAATTCGAACGCGTAGGCGTGTTGGAGATCAATGCGGTACAGGCCTTGCTGCTGTTCAATATCGGCGATCACGAGGTCACAGCAGGCGAACTGAAAAGCCGTGGTTATTATCAGGGCAGCAATGTCAGTTATAACCTCAAGAAACTGGTCGAGATGGGCTATATGCACCATCAAAGGTGCGAGATTGACCGCCGGTCGGTTCGCGTCCGCCTGACCCCCCGGGGGCGTGAGATTCGCGATATCGTGTCTGACCTGTTCGCGCGTCACGCGGAAGGGTTGCAAAATCGCGGGGTGATCGGGGCCGAGGGGATTGAGGAAATTACCGGATCCCTGCGCCGGGTCGAACGATACTGGACCGATCAGATCCGCTATATCTACTGACTTTCGGGCGTGTCAGGGCAGGTCGCGGGGCCAGATCTCACTGAGTTCGAGTATCTTGAGTTCCCTTTCAAGTTTCCTGCGCATGGCGCGTTCGAAATCATCAAAGCCCGAGGCGACCTCAAGAAAAGCGCCGGGGCCGTGCAGGACCTGATCCCGGAAGAACGGGATCAGATCAACCTCGCCTTCGAAATCAGAAGCGTTGATGACCAGCCCGTTGACGGTGGTGGTGCTGAAGGGAAAATGTTTATAGGCAATCTGCGGGCCGTAGCCATCGTTATTCTTGCCATCTGCCGAAATATCGATGGTCTGAAACAGGCATCGCGGGGCGCGTTGCATCAGGGCCGCCCCATAAGCCAGCGCATGCCCCATCGCGGTGGGAGAGTCATTGGTTGATCGTTCAGAAACTCCGATCCTGTGGGCGGCAGCGGTCAAATCAGCGGTTGTCCTGATCACCTGCCAATCCAGCAGCAGCTTTTGGTTGAAACTGCCGGACCATTCATAGGCCGCCAGCGCCACAGGTTGCGGCGAAAGAAAGAACGCTTTTTGCACCTCGGGCGCGATCAATGCGGCGGCCAGGCCTTGGCGCTGCAAGGCGTCCTCGGTGGCGTTGACCGAGGTCGAGATATCCATCGCCAACGCCAGAGCAAGGCGGCATTGCTCGGCCCAAAGGGGGCCGCCCGTCAGGGCAAGCCCCAGCGCTCCCAGCCAGCGGATCACCAGTGGCCGGTGCTTTCCATGCTGGCCCAGGGTTCCGCCGGTTCCAGCGCGTCTCCATTTTGCAGCAACTCGATCGAGATATTGTCAGGTGAGCGTATAAATGCCATGCGCCCGTCGCGCGGCGGGCGATTGATCACAATGCCATTATCCTGCAGGTGCTTGCAGGTCTCGTAGATATTGTCGACCCCATAGGCCAGATGCCCGAAATGGCGGCTGTCTGCGGGCAGCCCATCATCGCCATCCCAGTTATAAGTCAGTTCGAGCGGAGCATCTTCCTGTCCTGGAGGGGCAAGATAAACCAGTGTAAACCGGCCCGCCTCGCTCTGATAGCGGCGGGTTTCCTTCAGACCCAGAAGCTCATAAAACGCCATGGATTTCTCAAGATCCATGACGCGGACCATGGTGTGAAGATATGTCAGCCCCATCGAGACTTTCCTTACATTGCTTGTGATGCCCAGCAGCTTAGCGCGCCGCAACCCCATGTCGAGGGGCAGGTCAGGCAGATTTCCAAATTAGAGCGCAAAGCCGCACATATCGTGGTTCCGATAGATGGAAAGCCGATATATAGTGGTGAGCGACTCATTGCTGGAAAGGACAATTTCATGCCGCTGTCTGCTGACCAACTGGCCGAGATCGAGGCGCAACGCGCCCAATCGAACCCGACACGCCGCGTTGTCGCCGAAGGTATGGAAGATCACCTGTACACGGCACACCAAGTGCTGGATCACGGGTTTGTCCGTGTCATTGACTATATGGGCGATGACGCCGCGATCTGTCAGGCGGCGCGCGTGTCTTATGGCAAAGGCACCAAATCGGTGCAGAATGACGAAGGGCTGATCCGCTATCTGATGCGGCACTGGCACTCGACCCCGTTCGAGATGTGCGAGATCAAGCTGCATGTCAAACTGCCCGTCTTTGTGGCCCGCCAGTGGATTCGCCATCGGACGGCGAATGTGAATGAATATTCGGCCCGCTATTCGATTCTGGATCGGGAATTCTACATTCCCGCGCCCGAACACGTGGCCGCGCAGTCTGAGGTCAATAATCAGGGCCGCGGTGACACGCTGCAGGGCGAAGAGGCCGCGCGCGTATTGGAGATTCTGAAGGCCGACAGCGCCCGGTGCTATGACAATTACGAAGCGATGATCGGTCAGGACGGGCAGCAGGGATTGGCACGCGAGCTGGCGCGGATGAACCTGCCCGCCAACATCTATACTCAATGGTATTGGAAAGTGGATTTGCATAACCTGTTCCACTTCCTGCGTTTGCGCGCCGACCCGCATGCCCAGTACGAAATCCGGGTTTACGCAGACATGATGTGCAAGATCGTTGCTGACTGGGTGCCCTTTGCCTACCGCGCGTTTGAAGATTATCGCCTTGGGGCAGTCAACCTGTCCGCTCAGATGGTGACCTGTCTGCGCCGGATGGTCGGCGGCGAAACGGTTACGAAAGAGAATTCGGGCATGACCGCGCGGGAATGGCGCGAATTTGAAGCGGTTATTCGCGAAGGATGAATATTCTCATTCGGAAAAACACAGATCAGGCGCATCAAACCAGCTTTGATGCGTCATACGCCCTGAGGCTTGATATCGGTTAACGGCCGGAAATTGGCCGCCAACCTTCTTTTTCCCGCCCGAAACGGGCCTTGCTTTATAGCGGCTTCAAATCAGCAGCCATCTGACGGCCGTCACGTCCGTCCTGCAACTCGTACGAGACTTTCTGATTGTCAGCGAGTCCGGTCAGACCGGATCGTTCTACGGCCGAGATATGAACAAACACATCTTTGCCACCCTCATCGGGCGCAATAAAACCATAGCCTTTGGTTGTATTAAACCATTTCACGGTGCCGGTTGGCATTTCCCGTGTCTCCTTCTTCTTTCACGTTGTCCCACAAATCGGTGGGGGCGGTGCCTGACAAAACCGCAACACATCACTGTTCGCCCACACGACACAGCCCGAATTACGTGTTTCGTCTTTTTCACCATTGCACGGTGAAGTAAAAAATCAAGAATAACCGAGGCAGACCGACAGGTTTGCCTGAATTCTCAGCAGATACAGGATCAGAACGACGATGCGCCTCTATGGGTTAAAAAACTGTGACACCTGCCGTAAGGCATTGAAATCACTTCCAGATGCGGAATTTGTCGATGTTCGCGCCCAAGGTGTCCCCGAACCTGTCTTGTCGGCAGCGTTGGAACATTTCGGCAAAGCTTTGCTCAACACCCGGTCAACAACCTGGCGCGGGTTGGATGAAGAGACGCGCAATCAACCCGTGCTTGAGCTGTTGCAGAAGCATCCAACCCTGATGAAGCGTCCTCTGATCGAGGCTGACGACCAGATGTATCTGGGTTGGACGTCCGAAACCCGTCAGGGGCTTGGTGTTACCTGAAGGACCCCCTATGTGACACGGGCAACAAACGGAGACCTGTGAATGCGAAATGCAGCCATGATCCTGGGCGTGATTGCCGGGCTGATCGGAATGATTGTCGGTTTTTTCGGCTACGGCTTTGTGGAACTGATCGAACAGTTCGGGGAGATTGAGGGGATTGCCGAGCAGGTGGATAACCCCGGTCTGGTTCAGGCAGCCTCAATCGTGGCGCCACTATTGGCGATCGTTGGTGGCGCGATGGCGCATGCGCGCGCTTTGATCGCGGGTGTTTTGTTGCTGATGTCGGCGGCGGGGATGTATTACGCCTTTGGTTTCGGCGTCTTTACCATGTTCCCGATTGCATTCGCGGGTGTGGCGGGCTTTCTTGGGCTCGCCGCGGGTAAACCGGACGAGCCCAAGGCACATTTCTAGATCATTTCAGGCGCAGCAGTCGATCCACGGAAAATGGGCCTGCGCCGTTGATCACGATAACCAGCATCAGGAACGTCCACATGACGCGCTGATCCATCAGCGTGATCGCGTTGTCGAACAGCCCCCCCAGCTTGACACCATGACCAACCACGTCGGTGAAGGTTTGCACCCAGATAAAACCGATCATGGCAAGCGCGGCCAGCCGGGTCAGCAGGCCAACCAGCAAGAGAATGGGCAGGGCGAATTCTGCAAGTGTGCCGAAAAAGATCACGATACGCTGGAAGAAGGACATCTGGCTGACATCATACAGCACGGCTTCGGCCGCTTTGGGGAAGATTTGTCCGAAGGCACCGGCCGAGGGTGAGAAAATCGAACCATCGATCTTCAGCGTGGCCGAGTTCCAGTAATAGACAAACAGGACGGCAACAAAGATCACCCGCGCCAGAGTGGGTGTCAGCCAGCCGGACGCATTGTCCACCTTTTCCATCGATTCGTTGTAAGTTGAGATCAGGGCAGTCATGTGTCCAGCCTTTCGATAGTCACAGATGTTATCGCACCGCCCTGTAAAAGCAGTGCCAGAGTGGTTCCAAGGTCAAATTCGGGCGTTTCTGCCACCGTGGCCTCAAAAGCCTGGCCGATGGTCTGCCCATCCTGAATCCGCATGATCCAGGCTGCACCACCCGGTGGTAGCGGATGTGGCACAGGGTCGTAGTCAGGGCGCGTGATCAGCACCTCCTGTGCGCCCGCCGCAGGTTTAGGGCTATTGTCCTGAGTATTGAATAGCCAAATTGCATGAATTGGCCAATCCGAGTGTAAAACCTGTGTTGCCGGGGCAAGGGCCAGTCTGGCCGCCATCAGATCCTCTGGCGGGATGTTCAGCGCATCGGGATCAATAGGGTCGCCATCGGCGGCGTGATAGGCCTGTCGCAGCGCCAGTTCCAGGCGGGCGACATCGGGCAGATATCCCAGATGCGACAGCTGCGCCATACCTTCCAGAAAGGCGGGAAACTCTTGGCCATAAAACATCATCAACGGAGAAGAGGGCGGGTGCTGTCGCAGAAAATCCCTGCCAGGCCGTCCATGTTCTGCGGGCCCAGAAGCTT
>DS999531.1:47365-98736 GCA_000158135.1 Rhodobacteraceae bacterium KLH11 | reverse complement strand
GCATTTCTCTTTTGCCTGAGCGGTTGCGGTTGTGGCTGCGCCGGAAACGGCCGCAGCAACGGCGCTTGCAATAACCAGTGTTTTTGCTGTGTTCGACATCTCGGTAATCCTTACTTAGTGACTGCGTATGTCTGCTTGTGACAATGACAAAGGTAGTCGGTTGGAGCCCGTAGTTAAATTCACGAGCCCGTGTCTCACAACCCCGTCAAAGATCGCTAGTTACCCTTGTATGGTAACAAATTGTTTTTGAATTGAAAATTATTAATTGCTTCAATCCGGCCCCCGAAAAAGGGCCGGATTTTTGGCAGTTGTTTGCCGAATGTTACAGCAAATCTGGTGGTGTCGCGGCGAGGCTCAGCTCATTTGTTACAGTCTCAAGCGATTGAACCTGTGTCTGTTTTTCACCCAGGCGCCGAATGGTGACGGTACGCTCTTCAACTTCGCGATGCCCGACCGCCAGAATCACGGGCACTTTGCTGACCGAGTGTTCGCGGACCTTGTAGTTGATCTTTTCGTTGCGAATATCCGCCTCGGCGCGGATGCCTGCGGCTTTCAGCGTATCAACCACCTCCATGACATAGTCATCCGCCTCGGACGTGATCGAGGCGACGACGACCTGACGCGGTGCCAGCCAGAAGGGCAGTTTCCCAGCATGTTCCTCGATCAGGATACCAATGAAGCGTTCGAACGAGCCCAGCGTTGCACGGTGCAGCATGAAGGGGCGGTGCTTGGCCCCGTCTGCACCAATGAAATTCGCATCCAGCCGCTCCGGCAGGTTCGGATCAACCTGCAAGGTGCCACATTGCCAGTCCCGGCCAATCGCGTCGGTCAGGGTAAACTCCAGCTTTGGCCCGTAGAACGCGCCTTCGCCTTCGAGGACTTCATAGTCATATCCAGCCGCTTTGCAGGCATCGCCCAGAGCTTTTTCCACAATATCCCAGCTTTCGTCGGATCCGATCCGCTTTTCAGGGCGCGTGGACAGTTTGATTGTCCAGTCGTGAAAGCCCAGATCCGCGTAGACCTTTGACAGAAAGGCAATGAATTTAGCGGTTTCCGATTCGATCTGATCTTCGGAACAGAAGATATGGCCATCATCCTGGGTAAAGCCACGCACCCGCATGATCCCGTGCAGCGCGCCGGATGGTTCATAACGGTTGCACGATCCGAATTCGGCCATGCGCAGGGGCAGGTCGCGATAGGATTTCAGACCCTGATTGAACACCTGTACATGGCAGGGGCAATTCATGGGTTTCAGCGCATTGATGGCTTTTTCGCGGGCATGTTCCTCGTCAACCTCGACGATGAACATGTTCTCTTGATATTTGTCCCAGTGGCCTGACGCTTCCCACAGTTTGCGGTCAACCACCTGCGGTGTGTTGACCTCGACATAGCCGTCACGGTCCTGCATCCGACGCATATAGTCCTGCAGGGTGGTGTAGATTTTCCAGCCGTTGGGGTGCCAGAATATCTGACCCGGGGCTTCTTCCTGCATGTGAAACAGGTCCATCTCGCGGCCCAGCTTGCGGTGGTCGCGTTTGGCGGCCTCTTCCAGCATGTGCAGATGCGCTTTGAGCTTTTCCTTGCCGGTGAAGGCCACGCCGTAGATGCGCTGCAGCATGGCGCGATCGCTGTCGCCGCGCCAGTAGGCACCGGCGATCGACATCAGCTTGAACGCGTCACCGGGAACCTGACCGGTGTGCTGCAGATGCGGGCCGCGGCACAGGTCTTGCCAGTCACCATGCCAGTACATGCGCAGCGGTTCATCGCCGGGGATGGCGTCGATCAGCTCGACCTTGTAGGGCTCGTTGTTGGCGGTGTAGAAATCAATCGCGCGCTGGCGGTCCCAGACCTCGGTGGTCACGGGATCGCGCTTGTTGATGATTTCCTTCATCTTTTTTTCGATCTGGCCGAGGTCTTCGGGGGTGAAGGGCTCGGCCCGGTCGAAGTCGTAATACCAGCCGTTTTCGATGACGGGCCCGATGGTGACCTTGGTGTCGGGCCAGATCTCCTGCACCGCGCGCGCCATGATATGGGCCAGATCGTGGCGGATCAGTTCGTTGGCCTGCGCCTCGTCTTTCATGGTGTGGATGGCGATCTGCGCATCCGCTTCAATGGGCCATTGCAGATCCCAGTGCTGGCCGTTGACCGTGGCCGAGATGGCCTTTTTGGCCAGAGAGGTTGAAATATCGGCCGCCACCTGCGCGGGTGTTACACCTGCGTCGTAGGATCGTGCATTGCCATCGGGGAAGGTGAGTGAGACGGATTGTGAATCCAGGGCCATGGTCTGGCTCTCCTCGTCGGTTTGGCGCCCACTGAACGCCCGGTTGCGGGTTATGTGTTTGCCTCATGTGGCAGGCGGGGATGCCTGTGTCAAGGGCGGGGGCGAGGGGGTTTGGGCGGGGGCGAGGGGGTTTGGGAGGGGCGAGGGGCGCTGCCCCTCGCGCTCCCCGGAGTATTTGAGAAAAGATGAAGGGGAATTGCGGGTGCGGGTCAGTCGTGCATGATGTGGAAAACGAAATGAGGGTTTTATGGCTGAGACTGAATTTCTGGAATCCGCGCAGGGGCGGCGGTTGGCCTATCACAAAAGTGAAGGGGCGGGGCCGACCATTGTTTTTCTGGGTGGGCTGAAGTCTGACATGGAGGGGACCAAGGCCGTGCATCTTGAGGCCTGGGCCCGGGCGCGCGGGCAGGGTTTTTTACGCTTTGACTATTCGGGTCATGGGGAAAGTTCTGGTGTCTTTACAGATGGTTGTATCGGAGATTGGCACGCGGATACTCTGGCCGCTGTGTCGCGGTTAACGGATGGCCCCCTGATTGTTGTGGGGTCGTCGATGGGCGGGTGGCAGGCGTTGTTGCTGGCGCGTGTGATGCCCGAGCGGATCGCCGGGCTGGTAACGATTGCCGCTGCACCCGATTTTACCGAAGATGGCTATTGGGCGTCGTTTACCGATGAGCAGAAGGCGGCGTTGGAGACTGTTGGGCATGTGGAGCTGCCCTCGGACTACATGGAGCCTTATGTCATCACCAGGCGGATGATCGAGGACGGGCGGGCGCGTCTGGTGTTGCGCGCACCTCTTGAATTGCCGTTTCCGGTGCGGTTTCTGCAAGGGACGGCGGATACGGCTGTTTCTACTGAAACGGCGATACGCCTGCTGGACCATGCCACCGGGCCGGACATGCAGCTGCTGCTGGTCAAGGGTGCTGATCACAGGTTTTCCGACGGACCCTGCCTGGGCTTGATAGAAGATGCTGTTCGGGACGTGATGGGTGAGGCCTGATGCAGCGGTTTGGTTGGGTGCTGGGGCGATTTCTGCTGGGGCTGGCCCTTGTTTGCGGGCTTGTCTACCTTTTTGCGCCGCGCGCGCCGGTGGACCTGCAGCCGCGCTTCGATCCGCGCAAATTCGGCGAGGGTGTGCAGGTTTATTTCGAAAGCATCGAATCTGCATATGACGACATCGTGCCGGGCGTCGAGAAGCGCGTGGTCTGGCAGGAGGGTTTTACGGAGCAGCGAACGCGGTATTCGGTGCTCTATGTGCATGGTTTCTCGGCCTCATCCGAGGAGATTCGCCCGGTACCCGACAGGATTGCGGACGCGTTGGGGGCCAACCTTGTGTACACCCGGCTGCAGGGGCATGGGCGCGCAGGCAGCGCGATGGCGGATGCGACGGCCTCGGGCTGGATGCAGGATATCGCCGAGGGACTGGCTGCGGCACGTGCGGTCGGAGAAGAGGTGATCGTGATCTCTACCTCGACCGGTGGCACGTTGGCAGCGGCGGCGGCGCTGGATGCTGAGCTGAGTACCAACGTGGCGGCGATGGTGTTTGTATCGCCGAATTTTGGTGTGAATACGATTGCGGCATGGGTGCCGTCCCTGCCTTGGGCCCGTCATTGGTTACCTGTGCTGATGGGCGCTGAGCGGGACGTGTCGGATTCTGATCCCGAGAAAAATAAATACTGGACCACCGTTTACCCCTGGGAAGCCGTGGTGCCGATGTCTGTTCTGGTGGAGACGGTTTATGCGCTTGATTTCTCGGGTGCGCGGGTTCCGGCGCTGTTCTGGTTTTCAGAAGATGATCAGGTGGTGCGGCCCGACCGGACGCAGGATGTGGTTGCTGACTGGGGCGGTCCGGCAACGGTCAATCTGGTGACAATGGGCCCCGAGGATGATCCGCAATCGCATGTTGTGGCGGGCCGCCTGATGTCACCAGGGCAGACAGATATTGCCATATCCGGGATGCTGGATTGGCTGGCGGATCAGGGAATTAAGTAATGGCGCCGCGCATGGGTCTTGATACCGTTTGGGGAGGCTGAGCATGCGTCGACCGGCCAGTATGTGGAGCCTTGAGACATTGGGCCGCGTGCGCCTGTCGCGGCATTTCTTCATGCGTGATTTCCTGTATTCCGAGATCGGAAATTTTCACGCGCTGCAGAACATTCCCGACAACCCCGATCTGGCAATCGAAACAGGGCGCGCCTTGTGCGAAACCTTGCTGGACCCGTTGGAGGAAACCTTTGGCCGTATTGCGGTCCGCTCGGGCTATCGCTCGCGATCTCTGAACAGGTTCGGGAACGAAAACCGTCTGAACTGCGCCCGCAATGACAACCCGATGGAGTGCCATATCTGGGATTGGGCTGAGGGCGATGGGCGCGTAGCCGGGGCCTCTGTCGTAATCCCATGGTTTGCGGATCGGTATGCGCAGGGGCGCGATTGGCGTGATCTGGCCTGGTGGATGCATGACCATCTGGATTATTCCGAAATCTGGTTTTTTCCAAAACTCTGCGCTTTCAATCTGGTCTGGAGGCCCATACCTGCAAGGCGGATCGACAGCTATATCGCGCCGCGCGGATGTCTCTTGCGACCCGGTGCTGCGCCTGAAGAAACGCGGGCGCAAAGACAGGCGCGCTATACGGATTTTCCCGCGTTCCGATCCATCAGCTACCCCTGAGTTTTTGCTTGTCGGGGGTCTGGAAAACTCTCATCCTGATGGAAAAGAGCAAGACTGAGCGGAAGGCACCCCGATGATTGAGCCATTGGTTCTACTGCCCGGATTTATGTGTGATGCACGGGTGGTGCAGGCGCAGGTTACGGCGCTGTCGCAGGATCGCGCGGTGATGGTTGCGCCGATGACCGCTGGCGAACGGATTGAGGATTTCGCCTCGGATCTGCTGGAGCAATTACCGCATCGCTTTGCACTGGCCGGGTTTGGCATGGGTGGATGCATCGCGCTTGAGATTACTCGGCACGCACCCGAAAGGGTGCTGCGTTTATGCCTGCAAGGGGCGGATGTACAGGGCGATACGCCGCATATCGCCGCCAGCCGCGAAGAGCTGATCGTGGGGGCGCAGGCGGGTCGGCTGGATGACGTGATGCGCCGGGTGATCGGGTCGGACGTGTTGGCGCCGGGGCCACAGCGCATCCCGATCCTGAATGATCTACTGCAGATGGCGCAGGATCTGGGGCCGGATGTGTTTGTGCGCCAGATGCGGGTTCTGCAGCGCCGGCCCGACCAGCAGGGAATGTTGCGCCGGATCGGCGTGCCGACGTTGATCATTTGCGGGGCGCATGACACTTTGGTTCCGGCCAAAAAGCACAGTTTTGTCGCCGATCTCATTCCCGGTGCTGATTTGCATGTGATCGAGGGGGCCGGGCATTTTCCGACGATGGAAACCCCGGATCAGGTGAATACGCTGCTGCGGGATTGGCTGCAGGTTCCGTTAAGGCTGATCTAGTCGTAGAACGCCGCGCGTTGCTCTTTGGTCAGTACAGTTGGGATGGCGACCGGAGCACCTGTTTCGGGCACAAAGAACGGTGTCTTTTTCCAACTGCCGGACAGGCGCGATTTCAGTATGCGCCTTAGCAGGCCCACAGCAGCAAAACGCAGTTTTTCATGCGAGTGTTTGCCATCGGGGCCGGGCACGAACCCCCGTGTTGTTACTGGCCCAAGGGCATCAGGCTCGGCGAGGCGTTTGACGATGAAACCAGCAAAGGGGAATTTTGGCGTCGACATCGTGGTCGCCAGTGGTGCGTTGCAGCATTTGGCGTACCAGCGCAACGTGCCCTTGGGGCTGAGTTGCATGGCTGCCAGATGCTCGCCGCCTGTGTCGATTTTGATGGCTTCGGGTGCCATCTGAAAGATATCTACCGGGCCGGGTGCGGGATCTGGTTGTTCGAAATAAAGCTGCGCCGCCCGGCAATCGCGGCAAAAGCACACCACATGCGTGCCTGACCTGACGCCGTTCCTGGTAATGTGCCCCGAAAGCGAACCGCAATCACAGGAGAAAGAGATATCCTTTGCCGCCTTGCGACTCATGCCACTTTGTTTTTATTGGCAGCCCGGCGGCGTGGCTTGCGGCTGTTTTCATTCATGAAATCAATCACAAGCGGGCGGATGTTGTCGCGCCAGCTGCGCCCTGCGAAGATGCCGTAATGCCCCGCGCCGGGTTCAACATGGCTGGCTTTCTTGCTGTCCGGCAGACCGGTACACAGATCAAGGGCGGCGATGCACTGGCCGGGGGCCGAGATATCGTCATTCGCCCCTTCAACCGATTTCACCGCAACATCCGTGATCTTGCCGATGTCCACCTTGTGCCCGGCCACAACAAATTCGTTGCGCGCAATCTCGCGGTTTTTGAACACCCGTTCGACCGTCGACAGGTAGAACTCGGCCGTCATATCCATCACGGCCAGATATTCATCGTAAAACCGGTTATGGGCGTCGTGATCGGAAGCCTCATCGCGAATAACGCGTTGGATTTGGTCCGAGAACGCTTTGCTGTGGCGTTCTGCATTCATCGACATGAACGAGGCCAGCTGCAGCAGGCCGGGATAGACCATGCGACCAACGCCCTTGTATTTGAAACCAACGCGCTGGATCATGGTTTCTTCCAGCTGTCCCATGGTGACGCGGCGGCCAAAATCCGTGACCTCGGTCGGGGTGGCGTCGGGGTCAACCGGGCCACCGATCAGGGTCAGGGTGCTGGGCTGTGCCTTGGGCTCGATCTCGGCCAGATAGGCCGTTGCCGCCAGAGTCAGCGGGGCGGGCTGGCAGACGGCCACGACATGGGTGTCGGGGCCCAGCTCTTTCATGAAATCGACAAGGTAGAGGGTGTAATCCTCGACATCGAACTTACCCTCGGAAACGGGGATATCGCGCGCGTTATGCCAATCGGTGATATAGACCTCACAATTGACCAGCAGGCTTTTGACGGTCGAACGCAACAGGGTCGCATAGTGCCCGGACATGGGCGCAACCAGCAGCACCTTGCGCGGCTGCTCTTCACGGCCGTTAACGCGGAAATGGATCAGGTCGCCGAATGGACGCTCCAGCACGGTGGTGATATCAACCAGATGATCCTTGCCGTCTTCGCAGGTGAAGGTGTGAATACCCCAGTCGGGTTTCACAACCATGCGCTGGAACGTGCGCTCGGTCACCTCACCCCAGGCGGCCATCCAGTTGAAGGCGGGGTTGGGTGTCATCGAAAACATCGGGTAGGACGCCATTGCGCTTGCGGTTGCACCAAGCCATTGGTTGGTGTTACGCATGGTTTCCATCAGGTCGTAGGTCATCATGTAGCGCATCGAATGTGACTCCTGAGTATCAGCCTGAAAGTTCGGACCATTCGCCGCTTTGCCCCCCGACGCCCACGACGTTATTCTGCACAGCAGCGAGACTAGGTGGGAATTGTTAAAATGACAACTACTGACGGCGAAACACCCAAGTTGACTGAAGAACATATTGATCGGCTTAAAGAAAATATGGGCAAAGTCGAAGAGTTGTCCAAACGCCTGATCGAGGTGATGGCCGGGAAAACGCCTCATGCCTCGGCATTGGACGGCCCGAATCAAGAGCTTTTTGCAAAAGCAGCAACAGCCTACTGGACTGAGGCGTTTCAGAACCCGACCAAGCTGCTGGAGCATCAGATCGAATATTGGGGCAAGTCTGTTCTGAACTTCGCCGAAGCCCAGAGGGCGCTGACAAACAGTGACGACGACGCGCCCGCCGCCACGTCGAAAGACAAGCGCTTTTCCAATCCGATGTGGGAAACCAATCCCTATTTCCGGCTGATCCGCCAGCAATACCAGACAAACGCCGAGGCGATCTCGCAGGCGGTGGCGTCGGTTGAGGATTTAGAAGCGAAGGACAAGCAGCGCCTGCAGTATTTCTCGCAACAGATCATCGACATGATGGCACCCACGAATTTCCTGGCCACCAATCCTGACGCGCTGGAAAAGGCCATCGAAACCGAAGGTCAATCGTTGATCAAGGGGCTCGAAAACCTCGTATCCGATCTTGAGGCCAATGATGGTGAGATGGTTGTCCGGCTGGCCGATGAAAGCGCGTTTGAAATCGGCGGCAATATCGCCACCACCCCTGGTGATGTGGTGTATCGCAACCGGATGATCGAGCTGATCCAGTACAAACCCGTGACCGAAACGGTGCATGAAACGCCGATCGTCCTGTTCCCGCCATGGATCAACAAGTTCTATATCCTTGATCTCAAAGCCCAGAACAGCCTGATCAAATGGGTGACCGAGCAGGGTTATACCCTTTTTGTCGTCAGCTGGGTGAACGCCGATAGCTCTCATACCGATATCGGGATTGAGGATTATATTCAGGAAGGATTCCTGACCGCCATCGAAGAAGCCAAGAACATTTGTAAGGTCAAACAGGTCAACACTGTGGGGTATTGCATCGCAGGAACGACGCTGAACCTGACCCTTGCGTTGATGAAACAGCGTGGTGACAAATCGGTCAAATCCGCCACCTTCTTCACCACCCTGACTGATTTCGGCGAACAGGGAGAGTTCACGCCCTTCCTGCAGAATGATTTCGTGGATGGTATTGAAGAGCAGGTGAACAAGGACGGGATTCTGAAAGCATGGATCATCGGCCGCACGATGTCATTCCTGCGCTCAAAAGATCTGATCTATACGCCTGCGATTCGCAGCTACATGATGGGTGAAACGCCACCGGCCTTTGATCTGTTGTACTGGAACGGCGACGGGGCCAACCTGCCGGGCCGCATGGCGATGCAATATCTGCGCGGATTATGTCAGAGCAACGAGTTCGCCACTGACGGGTTCGAGCTGATGGGGCACAAGCTGCATATCAGGGATGTGGATGTGCCATTGATGGCGATCACCTGCGAGACCGACCACATCGCCGCGTGGAAGGATTGCTATCGCGGTATGCAGCAGGCGGGGTCGAGATCGAAAAGCTTTGTGGTCTCTGAATCGGGTCATATCGCCGGGATTGTAAACCCGCCCAGCAAGAAGAAATACGGCCACTATACGAATCCCGACATGAAAGCTGACGCCGAGACCTGGCTGAAAGAGGCCGATTTTCACGAAGGCTCGTGGTGGCCGATGTGGGAGGCCTGGCTGAAGAAGCGTTCTGGCAAGCAGGTTCCGGCCCGCGACACTGGCGATTCGGACCATCCACGCCTTTGCCCGGCACCCGGGACCTATGTTCTGGTCAAGGCAAGCCGCTGATATCACATTGAAACGCAGATTTTTCTGCATCGCAGCAAGAAAAAACTTGCAATGCTGCGATGCAGCAATCATATTGCCCTCAAGCTGATGAAAGCCGGGGTGGGCCCGGACAGGCTAAAAGGATTAGGACAATGGCAAAGACCCAAGACTTTACCGCAGTCATGAAAGACATGATGGGCGCATTCCCTGTTGATACGACCGCTCTGGAAGGTGCGTTCAAATCGACTGCTTCGCTGAACGAAAAGCTGTCGGGCGTTGCGCTGGACGCAGCCGAGAAATCGGCAGAAATCTCGAACAAATGGACCAAGGAAACTCTGGCCAAACTGACCGAGATGTCGAAAGCAAAGGCCGAGCCTGCTGACTATGCAAAAGCCGCAACCGACTTCGCAAGCGCGTCGGCTGAAGTTGCTGCAGAAAACATGGCTGCTTTCGCCGAGATCGCGAAAAAAGTTCAGACCGAAACCGTTGAGCTGCTGATGGCGGCTGGCAAAGACGCTGCAGAAGATGCAACCGCAGCCGTCAAAAAAGCCACCAACGACGTGACTGCTGCTGCCAAGAAAGCAACAGCTGCCAAGTAAGGCTAAAACTGCGACATCGCACCCATTCCTCCCAAATGGTGCAATCGCAAGAGGGCAGGTCGCTTGACCTGCCCTTTCTTTTTGTTCTGCACTCGCATAACCTCTGCTGCAACGCATCATCTTTTGGGGAGGGGACCGGGTGTCGGATCAAGAAAAACCGTTGCTGATCAAGCGCTATGCCAGCCGTCGGCTGTACAACACCGAGACCAGCGATTACGTGACGCTCGAAGACATCGCGGGCTTCATCCGCGAAGGGCGCGAGGTGCAGATTATCGATCTGAAAACCGGTGATGACCTGACCCGCCAGTATCTGCTTCAAATCATTGCCGAACATGAAAGCCGTGGCGAAAATGTTCTGCCGATCAATGTGTTAAACGATCTGGTCCGCAGCTACATGGTGCCGGGCGGGGGCATGATGCCGCAATTCTTGCAAAGTTCGTTCGAGATGCTGCGCGAAAGCCAATCCAAGATGATGGAAAACATGAACGCCATGAATCCGATGTCCCAGATACCGGGTTTCGACGCGATGCAGGCGCAGCAAAAAGCTTTCCTGAAGGCCATGACAGGCGGGTTGGCCGGGAACTGGTCAGGCCCGGAACAGGACGCCGAGGCAACACCAGAGCCGAAAGAGGATCTGGACGATATCAAAAAGCAACTTGCCGAACTGCAGCAGAAGCTGTCCAAGCTGAGCTGATTTTATTGATGCGCTGGCTGATTGTGCTTGGCACGGTGTTCTGGGCGCAATTCGCCTCGGCGCAAGGTCAGTTCACTTCGGTCTGGGAGCCTGTCTGCACCTTGGGTCAATCCGCGGCTGCCGGCTGTGAAGACATTCGCGCCCGCGAGATCGTCGACGCATCCGCCGCTCCGTGGCGCGCCATTGGCCGGGTCAATTTCGCCAGCCGCAGCCAGAGGTCGCATTGCACCGGTGTTCTGGTGTCGGACCGGCTGGTTCTGACCGCAGCGCATTGCCTCTATAACAGTGCTCGCAAACGCTGGATTCCGCCGGGAAGCATTCGTTTTGCAGCTGGCTATCAGCGGGGCGAAGCCACCGCAGTGTCGGTTGTTTCCGGCTACCGGATGGATGCAGCGCAAGGTGCAGGGGGGCGTTTCAACAATCGTGCTGATCTGGATTGGGCCGTATTGGAACTGGCCGAGCCGATCGGGGATCAGGTGGGTTTTCTGCCAATTTCACAGATCGCGGGGCAGGATGGTACGGTTGCGGGGTATCCCGGCCTGCGCCCGCATGTGCTGAGCCGCACAGGACCCTGCGCCGCAAACCTGGCAGGCGCAGGCCTGCTGCGCGCGATTTGTCCGGTGATGATGGGGGATTCCGGGGCACCGCTTTTGGTTCAAACCGATACTGGTCTGGCCGTCGCAGCGATCTTGTCGCGTATTGCGCCAACCCCGAACGGGATTGACGCCTTGTTCCTGTCTTCCGGGGTCTTCGAGCTGAACGGCGTGCCTGCTCAGGTGCCGTAAACCGGCACCGGCCCGACGACCTCACCCACCGAGGCCAGCAGGATATCGGTGATCACGTCCAGCTCCGCGCGCGTCAGGCGCACGGGCAGGCGGACATCGCAGGCTCTCATCAGCATTGCACGGGTCTGCGGCAGATCGACCTGTTCGGGCAGGAACTGCCAGTTCCAGAAGGCGCGGGCGTTGTCCTGAGACAAGCCAAAGACCTGCACCTTGACGCCGCGCGCCTCAGCGGCGGCGGCGAAGGTGTGGATGTCTTCGTCGCTCAGACCCACAAGGTTGAACTGGATCGAATCCGGTGCCCGCCGCTCGGGCGCAAGCGGGGCAGGGACATCAATATAGGACGAGCTGTTCAGACGCTCTGCCACATAATCGTGGTTTGCCAGCCCGTCGCGCACGCGGCGTGCCAGTTCAGGAATTTGTGGCCGGATCACAGCGGCGCTGAGATTGCTGATCCGCAGATTATACAGCGGCAACTGGTTCTGCCAGCGGGCAAAGGCCTGTTCCAGCTCTGGCGCGTTTGCGTGTTTTTTCCAGTTGTGTTCGTAAGCACCCGACATGATCACCGCGCGGGCTACCAGATCGGCATCGTCGCTGACCAGAATACCCCCTTCGCCTGCATTGATCATCTTGTAGGATTGGAACGAGAAACACCCCACCTTGCCAATGGTGCCGATATTGCGCCCGTGCCAGGTGGTTCCCAGCGAATGGGCGGCGTCTTCGATTACCGGGATGTCGCGCGCCTCACACAGTTCCATAATCGCGTCCATGTCCGAGGTATGGCCGCGCATATGGCTGATGATCACGGCCTGCACATTGTCCAGCTTGGCGGCAAAGTCCCGCATATCAACGCGATAGTTTTCACCCACTTCGCACAGAACCGGGATGCATTCGGCGTGCACAACCGATGAGGGTACGGCTGCAAAGGTAAAGCCGGGGATCAGAACCCGCGCATCCCGCGGCAGCCCCAGCGCCTTGAGTGACAAAAACAGCGCGGCAGAACAGGATGAGACCGCCAGCGCGTATTTGGTGCCCAGCAATTCGGCGAATTCAGCTTCCAAAAGCGCCACAGGCGCATCCTGAGGGGCGGTATAGCGGAACAGGTCTCCGGATTGCAGCAGGGCATCAATGGCGTCGCGGGCGGCTGGGGGAATAGGTTCGGCGTCATGGACGTTGGGTACAAGCGTCATATTTGGATTTCCTGAATTTTACCTTTGAAAACTTTAAAGTCATAAAAGGCTCAAGCCAAGACTTGTTTTGATGCGTTGGCAAAGTTTCACCAAACTGTCGTGAATCTCGGGATCAGAACCCCAGCCGGTCGCGCAGCGCGTACCATGTCATGGCCAGCACCAGCAGAGGGCTGCGCAGCGCAGGCCCGCCGGGGAAGGGCAAGGATGGGACGCGCGCCATGGTGTCAAAGCCCTCAGCCTGCCCCTGAATGGCAAGTGCCATCAACTGCCCGGCATGGGTTGCGGTGCCAACCCCATGGCCCGAATAGCCTGACGCTGACAGGATATTTGGGGCCAATCGCGCAAGATACGGCATCCGCCGCATGGTAATGCCAAGCGTTCCGCCCCAGGCATAATCGATCCTGACATCGCGCAGATGCGGGAAAATCCCGACCATCGGTTTGCACACTTTTGCTGCGATATCCTGAGGGAACTGATAGCCATAGCTTTCGCCGCCGCCGAACAGCAG
This sequence comes from Rhodobacteraceae bacterium KLH11, assembly GCA_000158135.1. Classification (GTDB taxonomy): domain Bacteria; phylum Pseudomonadota; class Alphaproteobacteria; order Rhodobacterales; family Rhodobacteraceae; genus Ruegeria. The sequence continues at coordinate 85,491 of DS999531.1, read as the reverse complement.
CCTGCCATCCGCGCTCAGGCGGAAATAGTTCACCACAAACTTGGTGTCCGCAACGGCGATGTCCTGGGTCAGTACCCTCTGCACCTCGGCACCCAGAGGTTCAGTGGCGGCAATGAAATTGTTGATGGGCATCACGCGTGAAGCAACCTGACGGTTCAGATCACCCAGATACCCGTTGCAGGCCAGAATGACGTGATCGGCGGTGACTTGTCCCTTGTCGGTGCGCAGCGTGACACGGGCGCCTTCATCGATCTCCAGAACCTCGGTGCTTTCATGCAGGCGCAATCCGGCACTGACCGCCGCGCGTGCCAGACCCAGCGCATAGTTCAACGGATGCAGATGCGCCGCGCCTGTGTCCAGATACCCCCCGGCATAAGCAGGTGAGGGGCAAAGGCTGTGCCCGGCCTCGGCATCCAAAGGCTTGATCCGGTCATAGCTGTAGCGGTTTGACAGATGCGCAGCATGGCTGTGCAATTCGTCGCGTTCGGCCTTGTTGAAGCCCAGAACGGCGATGCCGGGTTTCAGATCGCAATCAATCTGGTGTTTTGAAATCAGCGATTTAACCAGCGCCTTGGCGTCTTCGGCCAGATCCCAGAGCCGCGCGGCATCTCCATCACCGACCAGCCGCTCCAGATCTTCCTGATCCAGCCGCTGCGCACTGCCCAATTGTCCACCATTGCGCCCCGATGCGCCAAACCCCACGCGATGCGCTTCCAGCAGAACGACATCAAAGCCCGCCTCAGCCAGATGCAGCGCGGCAGACAGCCCGGTATAGCCGCCCCCGACGATACAGACATCAGCCGTCACATTGCCTTCAAGTGCCGGAAACCGATCAAACGGATGAGCCGTGGCCGCATACCAACTGCCCGGATACTCGGCCCTGTGGTCATTGGCATAGAGAAGGTTCATCGCGCGCGCCCTGTCTTCTTCTCTTTATCCCGGCCCCTGCCTGCTGGTCAGACATTCAGCAGCAGATGCTCACGTTCCCAGGGGGAGATAACCTGCAGAAATTCCTCGTATTCCGCCCGTTTGACGATGCTGTAGACGCGGGCGAATTCGGGGCCCAGAACCTCGTGCAGGGCCGTGGCCTCGTCAAAGAGGTCCAGCGCGTTGCCCATGACCTGAGGGATGTCGCCTTCGCCTTCGTAGGCGTCACCATAGAACTGGCGGCGTGGGCGTTCCTGTTGAATCAGGCCCAGATAGCCGCAGGCCAGTGACAGCGCGATGCCCAGATACGGGTTGCAATCCATCCCTGCGATGCGGTTTTCGACCCGTCGCGCTTCGGGGCCGGACAGCGGCACGCGAATGCCGGTGGTGCGATTGTCGCGGGCCCATTCCAGATTGATCGGCGCTGCATGGTCCTTCACATAACGCCGGTACGAGTTCACATAGGGTGCCATCACGGCCAGACCGGCGGGCAGGTGGTTCTGCAGCCCGGCGATAAAGTGATAAAACGCATCCGTCTCGCCCCCTTGCGGACCGGAAAAGATGTTCTGGCCACTTTCAATATCGATGATCGAATGATGGATATGCATGGCCGAGCCCGGCTCGTCCTCGATCGGTTTGGCCATGAAGGTGGCAAAACAATTGTGCCGCAAAGCAGCTTCGCGGATCAGGCGTTTGAAATAGAAGACCTCATCCGCCAGTTTCACCGGATCGCCGTGGCGCAGGTTGATTTCCAGCTGCCCCGCGCCGCCTTCCTGCGTGATCCCGTCAATCTCGAACCCCTGATGTTCTGCGAAATCATAGATGTCGTCGATCACCGGGCCGAACTCGTCCACGGCGGTCATGGAATAGGCCTGACGCGCTGCCGCCGGACGACCCGAGCGGCCCATCATCGGCTTGATCCCCTGTGCCGGGTCTACATTCGGCGCGACAAGGAAGAACTCCATCTCGGGCGCGACAACCGGCTCCCAACCCTTCTTGTGGTACATCTCAACGACGCGTTTAAGCACATTGCGTGGGCTGAATGGAATGGGATCACCATCGCGGTCATACGCGTCGTGGATCACCTGCAAGGTCCAGTCCCCGGTCCAGGGCGCGGCGGAAACGGTTGAGAAATCAGGCTTCAGGATCATGTCGCGTTCGATGAACCCGTCTTCCCCCGCAGCCTCGCCCCAGTCACCTGTGATGGTCTGGTAAAAGATGCTGTCGGGCAGGTGAAAGTAATCCTGTTTGGCAAATTTCGAGGCAGGCACGGCTTTGCCGCGCGCGATGCCGGGCAGGTCCGAGATGATGCATTCGACCTCATCCAACCGTTGCCCGTCGATATAGTCCTTTGCCGCCTGCGGCAGCTTGGCTGTCCAGTCGGTCATCAGGCCCTCGCTTTCTTCAGAAACTCTGCCATGTGCCGGCCGATTTTGGCGTTGTCGTCAGGAACGTCTTGCCGGTTGGCGGCAGCCCGCATCAGATCATCAGGCACCACGCCCTTGCCCCGCGTCGCGATCAGGCCCTGAATAAAGTCGCTGCCGTATTCGGGGTGCGCCTGAACGGTCCAGATGGTATCTCCGTAAGTGATCATGGCGTTTCGGCAGAACGCATTCGATCCGGTGACCACTGCGCCTTCGGGCAGCTCCACGACCTGATCCTGATGCCACGCGTTCAGAGTGACGGATTGATCCCCGAACTGGTACTCCGTATGCCCCACGGACCAACCGCCTTTGAATTTTTCCACTTTGCCGCCAAGGGCTTGCGCGATGATCTGATGGCCGAAACAGACCCCGATCAATGGGGCACCTGCTTTCTGAATGTCCCGGATCAGCTGTTCGAGCGGCGGAATCCATGGATGATCTTCGTATGCGCCGTGCCGGGAGCCGGTGATAATCCAGCCATCCGCCTGCCGGGCGTCGCTTGGGAATTCGCCATCGACCACCGCATATGTCTGATATTTAAAGCCGTTTCCGTCCAGTAACGCGCGGAACATGCCATCATAATTCTCGAATTGTTCGTGCAATTCAGTAGGGAGATGGCCGGTGAGGAGGATTCCGATTTTCATGGGGCACCAAATTTGATCAAATTTATCCTAGCGGACTGGGACGAGACGGGCAAGACGCTCATACAGCTTCAAGATAGCTGAGCCAATGCCGCTCTGGCGGGTGGGTCGCGAAGCGGGTGATCTCTTGCCGTTTGGTCATGGCCAGATTGCGGATCAGATCAGCGGGAAAGATGCGGGCAACAAGCGGGTCGGATTCGAATACGGCTATGGCCGAGGGCCAGTCGGGTGCCAGCTGTGGCAGACCCGCGACATCGTAAGCATTGCCGGTGATCGGGGCGGGGGGCTGCAAGTTGTCTTCGATCCCGACCAGCGCAGCACCCAGCACCGCTGCCAGCATGAGATAGGGATTGATGTCACCTCCGGCGACGCGATGCTCGATGCGTCGTGCGGCTGGTGCGCCGCCCGGAATGCGCAGGGCAGCCGTGCGGTTTTCATAAGCCCAGCTTGCGCCGGTGGGCGCGTGGGCCCCGGGCACGAGCCGGGTGTAGGAATTGCCGTGCGGTGCAAAGATCAGCGTCGAGCCCGGCATTGCGGCCAAACATCCCGCGACGGCAGAGAGCAATGCGCTTGTGCCCTCGGGGCCGCCATTGTCAAAGACATTCTTGCCATCTGCATCAATAACCGAGAAATGCACATGCATCCCGTTGCCCGCATCCTGTGCATAAGGCTTGGCCATGAAGGTTGCGGTAAACCCGTGCCTGCGGGCTAGGCCGCGGGTTAAATCCTTGAAAAGCCAAGTATCATCGGCACAGCGCAGGGCATCCTGATGGTTCAGGTTGATCTCGAACTGACCAATCCCGCTTTCGGAAATCGCTGTCTGGGCAGGGATGCCCATGGCTGAGCACCCGTCGTAGAGCTCGGTGAAAAAGGCATCGAACGCGTCCATCTCGGCCATGGACAGAACGGCCTCATCCTGCAATCGGCGACCGGTGACCGGATTGATCGGTGGCTGCGGTTGAGGGCCCGAGGCATCAAGCAGGGTGAATTCCAGCTCGGTGGCGGCGATGACCGACCAGCCCCGTCCGGCATAGCGGTTCAGGACGGCAGACAGAGCGTGCCGGGGGTCGCCTGAAAAAGGTGTGCCATCGTCATGATAGAGGCTCATGGGTACCAGTGCTGTCGGCGTGCCCAGCCAGGGCATCGGGACCGGCCCGCGCGAGGTGGGGCGCAGAACCCCATCGGCATCGCCGCTTTCGAACACCAGCGGGCTGCCTTCGATATCTGCCCCCCACAGATCCACATTCAGGGCCGAGAACGGCATCCGCACCGCACCTTTGTCGAGCTTGTCAGCATAAGAGGGCGGCACGCGTTTGCCGCGCATCTGTCCGTTCAGGTCGCAGGCGGCGACGCGGAAAGTGTGCAGGGCGCTCAGATCCATTTGGGGCTCCGTTGGGCTTCTGTTTTGTTGGTTTAATTGAGCTTTGATGGCTTGTCACGAAATTTGATCAAATTATGATTGGCCATATTTCGCAATCGGATGCCAAATCGGGGATCGTCTGTGTTGTATGAGGGCCGGGATTGCTTGGTCCCGAGGTGTACGACATTCAAACCCCCAATTGTGCCCGGTTCAACGATGCCTATAGTGTTGCGTTATGTTCATCTTCCTTACCATTGTGTTACTGGTCGCGGGCGGGCTGGCTTATTATTTCTGGTCCAAGAAGCAGGCGAGGGCGGCGCTGTTGGCGACGCCTCTGACCCCCCATCAGCGCGATATCATCGCGCGGCAGGTCCCGATCATTCGGCGCCTTCCGCCCGCGCTCCGCAACCATTTGGATGGCAGGGTGAACCTGTTTCTGGATCAGGTGAGCTTTTACGGTTGCGATGGTCTGGAAGTGACCGAAGAGATGGAGCTGTCGATCGCAGCACAGGCCTGTCTGCTCGTGATCAACAGTGACCTCTGGTATGATAATCTGACGACGATCCTGATCTATCCCAATGCGTTCAAGTCAAAGCAGCAGCGGCGCTCGGGCTATGTTGTCTCTGAGAAAGAGATCGTGCGCACTGGGGAAAGCTGGGATCGTGGGCCGGTCATTCTGTCCTGGGCGCACAGCCAACAGGGGGCAATGAATGATCGTGACGGGCAGAATGTGGTGCTGCATGAATTCGCCCATCAGATTGATGATCTGTCCGGGGCGACCAATGGCGTGCCGGTTCTGAGCGCAGGGCAGACATTTGCCGAATGGGAAGAGGTGTTCCTGACTGCCTATGATGCCCATGTCCACGCGGTCGAAAACGGGCAGCGCACGGTCATCGACGCCTATGGCGCGACGGGGCATGAAGAGTTCTTTGCCGTATCCGTCGAGCTGTTCTTTGAACGCCCGAAAGCGCTGCAGCGGGACGTGCCCGAGGTGTATGGCCAGCTTTCAAAACTGTTCCGCTTAAACCCGGTGGAGTGGTCTTAGCGGGCCAGATTCAGGCGGAAGCGCATCTTGGTCTTTCGTTCTTCGGGCAAATGCCGGTTCAGGCGTTTGTTAATCCGGCCAAAACCCCAGACAATCACCAGCGTCAGCAGGATGAAATAGAACGCCAGAATCGGGTAGGGGACAAACGGGTTGAACGTTTTGTCGGCGAAATAGCTGGCGTAATACAGCGCATCGCCCCGTTGTTGCCAGGCCGGGAAGGCCGAGAAGAAGACCAGCGTGGTGGATTGGAACACAAAGATGGCCTCGTTGGTGTAGGCAGGCCATGCCAGCCGCAGCATGGTGGGCCAGATGATGCGCCGAAAGCGGGACCAGCCGGTCATGCCATAGGCATCCGCCGCCTCGATATCGCCCTTGGGGATGGATCGCAGCGCGCCATAGAAGATCTCGCCCGCATAGGCAGAGGTGTTCAGGAACAGCACGATCAGCGCCCCCAGCCAGGCCGAGGTGAAGGCGTCAAACATCGGATAGGGTTTCTTCAGCGACAGGAAGAAGAAATAGGCGAAGAAGAACTGGATAAACAGCGGTGAGCCGCGAAACAGGAAGATGAACCATTCGGACGGTTTGCGCAGCCACTTGTTAGCGGAGGCTTTGCCAACGGCCAGTGCGGTGGCAAGGAAGAACCCTATGATCATCGCCATGACACCGAAATAGATATTCCAGATCATGCCCGAGCCGATCAGGGTGAAGTGCTCGCATAAGGTGAAATCGGTTTTGGGCAGCAGGCGCTCGCCAAAGCCCAGTGAACGCAGGCCGTAATCCTGTATGGTCTGGAGGCAGCTCATGCGGTGGTCTCCTTGCGCAAAAGCTCTCCGCCCGATGTGGCCTGCCCGTGGGACAGGCGGCGCATCAGCCTCTCAAGCCCGAGCTCTGAGACGCGGGTCATGCCCAGATAGAAGATCAGCAGGCCGAGGAAGTACCACATGCGCCAGTCGCCATGGGGGTAGTCAGTAAAGCGCGAGGTCTTGGTGCCGCCCAGTTCGCGGGCCCAGTAGACGATATCTTCGATGCCCAGCAGGAACAGCAGCGGCGTGGCCTTGATCAGCACCATCCACAGGTTGCTGAGGCCGGGCAGGGCGTAGACCCACATTTGCGGCACGAGGATGCGCCAGAAGGTCTGGCGGCGAGTCATGCCATAGGCCTCGGCCGTTTCAAGCTGGGCGCGCGGCACGGCGCGCATGCCGCCGAACAGGACGTTGGCGGCAAAAGCGCCGAAGACGATGGAAAAGGTGACGACTGCAAGGAAGAAGCCATAGGTTTCATGCACCCATTCCGGTGAGGTACCCAAAGGCAGCTTGGCAGCCTGACAGACGATGAAATCGTTGCCCTGCCGGACCGGATCGGTCCAGTCAGGGCAGAGCACCTTGTGACGCAGCCATTCGAACCCCTGATCCAGTGCGATCACGAAGAACAGGAAAAACGCGATGTCGGGCACGCCGCGCACGATGGCGATATAGGCTTTGCCCAGCCAGCTGAGCGGCAGAATGTGCGAGCGCGCAGCCATGGCACCGGCAAAACCGAAGCTCAGCGCGACGGGGGCGGTGACGGCCAGCAGGGCCAGCACCTTGAGGAAAGACAGGTAGAACGACCAGTGGACGCCATTGGTCAGATAGCACGAGAACCAGCGGAAGGTGCCCAGCGTGTCAGGATCAGCGCAGTAGGAGAACATATGGCGTCTTTCGAGCGTCTGGCCCGGCTATAGGGCCCGGCATGCCCGGCGCGAGGACGCGCCGGACCGTGAAGCGGATGGCTTAGTTGGTTACAACCGTGCCGTCGGCGTCGTAGGTCGAGATACCTTCGCCAAACCATTTGACGAGCATCTCGTTCAGCGATCCGTCTGCTTTCATGGATGCGATCGCTTCGTCGAATTTGCCACGCAGCTCGGCGTCGCTTTCCCGGAAGCCCATGCCGATGCCGCCGCCCAGTGGGACCAGCTCACCGACAAAGACCAGTTCGCCACCCGATTCCTCGACGATGGGTACAAGAAAATCGTAATCGGCCAGAACAGCGTCGGCTTCGCCATTGCGCACCGCTGCAATGGTTTCCTCGGGGCTTGCGAACTCAACCAGAGTTGCGCCCGATTCAGCCACGTGACCGGCCTGAATGGTTGCCGTTTGCGCCGCGACAATGCCGCCCGCGACATCCACACCTTCAGCCGCCGCGACGTAGGCAGATGCGGTTGGTGGATAATAGTTCTGAGTGAAATCAATAACTTCATCACGCTCGTCGGTGATCGACATGCCCGCAATGATGGTGTCGTAGTTACCCGAGACCAGATTCGGAATGATCGAATCCCAGTCATTCTTGACCCATTCACAGTCAAGATTGGCGCGTTTGCACAGCTCATCGCCAACCTCACGCTCGAAGCCGTCGATCTCGCCGGCGTCGTTGATGAAGTTATACGGAGGGTACGCGCCCTCGGTGCCCATGCGCACGGTGTCGGCCATGGCGATACCGGCTGTCAGCGCCAGTGCCGCGGTGGTCAGAATCAGGTTTTTCATTTTTGTACTCCCCTTGTTTGGTTCTGTCCGTGGATCAAGCCGCCTGAGTGGCGGAGAGAAAACCCTGAAGCCGCGCGGATTCAGGGGTGGTGAAGAGATCTTCTGGCAGGCCTTCTTCTTCGATCAGGCCCTGATGCAGAAACACGACATGGCTGGAGATATCCGCAGCCATCTTCATGTCATGTGTCACGATGATCATGGTGCGGCCCTCAGAGGCCAGATCCTTGATCACCTTGATGACTTCCTGTTCCAGCTCGGGATCAAGCGCCGAGGTCGGTTCATCAAACAACAGCGCCTCGGGCTCCATGCACAGGCCGCGCGCGATGGCGGCACGCTGTTGCTGGCCACCCGACAGCTGCGCCGGATAAACGTCGCATTTGTCGCCGATGCCGACCTTCTCAAGGTATTTGCGGGCGCTGTCCTCAACCTCGGCCTTGTCGCGGCCCAGCACGGTCACCGGGGCCTCCATCACGTTTTGCAGGATGGTCATATGGGCCCACAGGTTGAATTGCTGGAACACCATCGACAGGTTGGTGCGGATACGCAGCACCTGTTTGGGGTCAGCGGGGCGGCGGTTGTGACGTTCGCCAGACCAGTGAACCGGTTCGCCCTTGAACAGAATCTCGCCTTGCTGGCTGTCTTCCAGCAGATTGCAGCAACGCAAAAGGGTGGATTTGCCAGACCCCGACGAGCCGATCAGCGAGACCACGTCGCCGCGATGGGCGGTAATGTCCACTCCTTTGAGGACTTCGAGATGTCCGAAGCTTTTGTGAAGGTTCTTGATCTCGATGACGGGAGCGGTTTCTGTCACGGGCAATCCAGATGTTGTGAGTAGTGTTGGTGCGGTACTAGGACCGAAAAATCGAACCAATGCAATGCGCAAATGACAAGTTCAGGCGGTGAAATCGCCAAAATGATCAGTCGGTCTGGCCGAAACCGTCAGTTTGCCGTTCCAGTTGTATCAGGCACGGTGCGCTATGGGGGCGATCGGGCAGGGTTTGTACCTGAGGTTGGCAAGGCGGACTTGCCGACGGTTTATCTAATCGCCCACGCTTTTGAGAACTCTTTGATAGAGCGCGCTTTGTGTATCCTCGCCGGTGGGTTTTACCACCCATTCCGAATCCAAATTCAGTGCGCCTGTGGGCACGATTTGTCGCGCGATCTCGGGCGGTGTGGTCTCGTCAGACGTTGCATTCTGCCAGTCGTGAAAGGCTGATGAGTATCGAACGACTGCTCCGCTGGTCGGCAATTCAAGCAACCCACCCTCGGCAAAGAAGGTCAACCCGTCGCCCATGTCCTCCCCAATGAGTTTGAGCCGATTTCCCAAACGATGTTTAAGGATGGCGACAAACACGATCGCTGCGGAAAATGTGAACTTATCGACAAGCACAACAACCTGCTGACTTGCGCTTTGCGCAATTGCGTCGATCAAGGGCATGGTCAGAAGAAAGTCGCCACCAGTGTTTCCGCGAACGTCAATTAAGAGTGGTGTGTCCGAGCATGCGCGCACGCGGTCCGCTGTATCCGAGATGGCTTTAGGTAGCGCGCTTTGGCTCGGATCAAAGAAGCTTGGTAACGTTATAGATAGCCCAAGCTCTTGCCAGTCCTTTATCTCTACAAAGGTCTGGGGTTCCCAGGCAGGATCAGCCTTGCCGTGCTCATTTCTCGGGTAGAGCGTCGAGGCAGGAACTGTATTTCCATTTGCCACTTTCAGATTGGTTATCTGCCCATTTTCGTCCCGCACACGATATTCGGTCGTACCGCCGTTTGACGAAAAACCCAAACGTGTCAAAGCGTATGGCCAAGCCAGAAGAATCGGCCCGATGACCCGTTTCCTCTGGCACGTTCCCGCCAGAAATTCCGTTGCAGTGGCTTCGATTTGGCTCATCGCTGCACCGTTGACTGCAATCAACTCTCCTCGTGGTGCAGTCACTCCTGATGCCGCTCCAATGACTTGCACTGAACGCCCTACGCTCACGAATCTCAGCGGTAGTACCGAGATTGCATCATTCGGGATCAGCCGTGTGTGCCCATTATCGGGAAGTGCCAATAGGCGCATCGCGGACAACAGAAAAGCGTCAACCGAGCCCTCCAACGCGTATCGTCGGCAGTCACTGATGCTGCTGTCTATGACGGCCTTTTCAATCTGCCGAAAGCTGGGATCGGTTGGCAGAACGGTTTCTAGAATTTGCTTCAGGTCTTCCGTCAGCGACATGATTCACAGTGCACATAGCTGCTCGTCAATGTCCAGATGGGGCTCAATGCCGAAGTTTGTTCGCCGAAGACGCCACGATTCGGGGGTGAATCAGGTTTTCGCCGCCTTCTGCCTTGCCAGTGCCGAATCCACATCGCTGACGCCCAACAGGCTGACGACAAGGCGCAGCAGCGCATCCTCTTCGCCGGATCGCTGCCCATCGGCCAGCGCAACCGACCACATGGCCTGCACAACAGCCAGACGGTGATCATAGGCGATGGCCTCTTTGATGGCGCGGGTGAAGCGGACGGTGTCGGGGGCCTGTGCCTCAAGGTCTTCGGCGCGGGCGCGCAGGGCGGCGGCCTCAAAAGGGGACAGGCCGTAGCGCTCGGCCGAGATGCGGTCGATTCGGGCCATCTCGGTATCGGCGTAGTCATTGTCAGACCGTGCGATGCGCACCAGCAGGGCGGTCAGGGCCAGACGGGCATCATCTTCGACAAGCGGGTCGGGCTGCGGCTGCGTGAGCCGGGACAGGAAATCGTTGAACATGGTCAGATATATAGTGCGCGATCCGAAAAGTGGGAACCGGTTTTCGGGTCAAATTGCGCGTCAGGTCATGAGAGGTGGCTCAGGTCGCTTCCAAGCGGCTTTGTATCCGTTCGCGCGCGGCCTTGCTGTCGTTGAAACTGAGGCCCATGGCGATGCGGGCCTCTTCAACGATCTTGATCTCGCCTTCGTCCGAGTTGCCATCGGCCAGCACCACCTCCCACAAGGCGTCCAGCGCGGCCAGACGTTCTTTCAGATCGGTGGTTTCGCGGATCAGCTTGCCAAACGTGTCGGTTTCGGGGGCTGCGGCGTGCAGTTTCTCGCAGGTGGCGCGGACCTTGGCGGCCTCAATCGCGTTATGCTGGTAGAGGCGGGCGAGGATACGGTCGATCAGGCTGATTTCTTCCAGCTTGTAGTCACGGTCGGCCTGCGCCACGCGCACCATCAGCGCGCCCAGTGCCAGTTCGGCATCGGGATCAGGCAGTTTGTCATGTTGTGGCGGCCGGAAGGCCTGAAATAACTTTTTCAACATTGGGGCAGGATATTCCGTATTTTGAGGCGCGCCAAGCGGCGCTAGCCTTCGTAACCCTGAATGATCACAAGATCGCCGGTTGAAACCGGGTCGCGCAGGGCCTTGGCGGCCTGATAGCCCGCGCTTTCATAGCAGGCCAGCGCCTGTTCGTAGCTGGGAAATTCGATCACAACGGTGCGGGCGCGGGCCTTGCCTTCGACCTCGGTTCGGTCGCCGCCCCGCACGAGGAACCTGGCCCCGTATTCTGCAAAAGGGGCTGCGTTGGCGGCGATATATGATTTGTAGGCCTCCATGTCGTCGACATCGACATGGGCAACCCAATATCCTTTGGCCATGAGGTCTCCTCCTGCAGTTGGACCTGCAAGGTGCGGAGGAAACTCTCGGAATGCAATCCCCTAAAACGGGATCAGTCGCCAGATTGCAGCGCTTCGCGGGCTTTGTCCTGCAGCCAAGCAAGCATTTGCTTATAGGGAACCGAGCCATAGCTGATGCGCGCCACGCCGAGTTTTGCCAGTGTGGGGGTATCGGGAGTGCCGGGCAGGGCGATGATGTTGACCGGCAGATCGGTTGCATCACATAAGCGTTTGATCATCGCCTCATCTTTCAGGCCGGGCGCGAAAAAGCCGCTGGCGCCAGCTTCGGCATAGGCTTTGGCGCGGGCGATGGCATCGTCCAGCATCGCCTGATCATGGGTGTCGGGATGGGCCTTGAGAAAGAGGTCGGTACGGGCGTTGATGAAGGCGGGGATACCGGCGGCATCGCAACCTTCGCGCATGGCAGCGACGCGCGCGGCCTGAGTTTCGATGTCATAAAGCTCTTTGGTGCCAATGATCTGGTCTTCGAAGTTGAAGCCGATCACGCCGGTATCAAGGGCGCGTTGCACATTGGCAGTAATATCGGACGGAGATTCGGCATACCCCCCTTCGAAATCCAGTGTGACAGGAACATCCGCTGCCGCCACGATGCGGCGGGCGTTGTCCAGCGCGTGCTCCATCGGGATGTTTTGCCCATCGCCAAAGCCCTGCGCCATGGCAACCGGGGCACTGCCAGTCGCCAACGCCTTGGCGCCTGCGTCCTGAACCGCTTTGGCGCTGCCTGCGTCCCAGATGTTGTAGAGGATGACCGGATCGCCCTTCTTGTGCAGGGCGGCGAAGGTTTCGGCTTGGGTGATTTGGTCGCTCATGACCGGTCTCCTGTCTCGTGATTTACGGACAGTTAAACCTGTCGCGGGGTGTTTCGAACAGAAAAATCCGAAACGCCCCTCACTTTGCGGTGAATTAGACCAGACGCGAGGTGTCTTTCGCGGCGCGCACAAAATCGCGGAACAGGGGATGCGGATCGAAGGGCTTCGACTTCAGTTCCGGATGGTACTGAACGCCGATGAACCACGGATGATCCGACCATTCAACAATCTCGGGCAGGCGGCCATCAGGGGACATGCCCGAGAAGTTCAGGCCCGCTTGCTCAAGCTGGTCGCGGTACTTGACATCCACCTCATAGCGGTGACGGTGACGTTCCTCGATCCGGGTGCCGCCATAGACCTCGGCCACTTTCGACCCGTCCGCAAGGGCGGCATCATAGGCGCCCAGCCGCATGGTGCCGCCTTTATCGTCGCCCAGTTTGCGTTCAACCTTGTGGTTGCCCTGCACCCATTCTTTCAGGTGATAAACCACCGGCTCAAAACGTTTTTTCCCGGCTTCGTGGTCGAATTCCTCAGACCCGGCCTCGGAAATGCCAGCGACGTTGCGTGCCGCTTCGATGACGGCCATCTGCATACCCAGACAGATGCCCAGATAGGGTACCTTGTGTTCGCGCGCATATTGCGCCGCCTTGATCTTGCCCTCGGTGCCGCGCTCGCCGAAACCACCGGGCACAAGGATGGCGTGGAAGCCTTCCAGATGAGGTGCAACATCTTCATTGTCGAAAATTTCCGCGTCCACCCACTCGACCTTGACCTTGACCCGGTTGGCCATGCCGCCATGGGTCAGCGCCTCGGCGATCGACTTATAGGCGTCTTCCAGCTGGGTGTATTTGCCCACGATGGCGACCTTCACTTCGCCCTCGGCGTTGTGGATACGGTCGCTGACGTCTTCCCATTTCGCCAGATCGGGCTTCGGCGCGGGGCTGATCTGGAACGCGTCCAGAACCGCCTGATCCAACCCTTCGCGGTGATAGGCCAGCGGGGCGTCGTAGATGGTGGAAAGGTCCTGCGCCGCAATCACGCTGTCGGGGCGAACATTGCAGAACAGGGCCAGTTTCTCACGTTCCTTGGTGGGAATCGGCCCTTCCGAACGGCAGACCAGAATGTCGGGGGCCAGACCGATCGAGCGCAGCTCTTTCACCGAATGCTGGGTCGGCTTGGTTTTCAGCTCACCCGAGGCCTTGATGTAAGGCAGCAATGTCAGGTGCATGAACATACACTGACCGCGCGGCTTGTCCTGGCTGAACTGGCGGATGGCCTCGAAAAAGGGCAGGCCTTCGATGTCGCCCACGGTGCCGCCGATCTCACACAGCATGAAATCCACCTCATCCTCGCCAATGGCGATGAAATCCTTGATCTCGTTGGTGACGTGCGGGATCACCTGAATGGTTTTTCCCAGATAATCCCCGCGCCGCTCTTTCTCCAGCACGTTGGAATAGATCCGGCCCGAGCTGACCGAGTCGGTCTTGCGCGCGGCCACACCGGTGAAACGCTCATAATGGCCAAGATCCAGATCGGTCTCGGCCCCGTCATCGGTGACGAACACCTCGCCATGTTCAAAGGGTGACATCGTGCCGGGATCAACGTTCAGATAAGGGTCGAGCTTGCGCAGCCGTACCGAATATCCCCGGGCCTGCAGCAGCGCGCCCAAAGCCGCTGAAGCCAGTCCTTTGCCCAAGGACGAAACCACACCACCAGTGATGAATATAAATCGCGCCATGTTTTTCGGCTGCTCCCCGTGAGACGTCAAAATCAGCTGCCCGGCGGTTCGAAAAAACCGCTGCATCACGGGACTTCACATATAAAGGATTCGCGCGTGCAGCGCAAGAGAACCGCAAGATGCTGTTGCAGTTCTCTGTCAGGTTTCTAGGTTTTGTGGCTTAGTCGGCAGCCTGCGGGATCAACGGAGCGTTGTCACCCTGTGATGGTGGCAGCAGATCTTCTGCGGATGGAACCGCCGGTGTGCTTTCCTCGGCCGATGCCGGGGCAGGAACGCCCAGCCGGTCAATCACCGAGCTGCCCGAAGATTTCTGGGCGGCCAGAATGGTCAGTGTCATCGAGGTGACGATAAAGCAGGCGGCCAGAATCCACGTCAGCTTGCCCAGTGCAGTTGCGGCTGCGCGGCCGGTCATGGCACCGCCGCCTCCGCCACCCATGCCGAGGCCACCACCTTCCGAGCGCTGCATCAGAACAACGGCAATCAGGCCCAGGGCCAGAAGAAGGTGAATGATGAGAACAACGTTTTCCATGGTGGTCCTGTACAGCGTGGCGTGTATCGCGTGGTACTTATGCAAGTTTGCCAGCGGGGGCAAGTCAGGAGTTGGTATCAGGATCAGTGATCGTTCACATCACGGTAAAGGGGCTGGACAGGGGCGGGGGCCTCGCGCAGGCTGCGGGCCATGCCACATGACGATCACGACCACCCGCACGCCCTGTTACCACCCGAACCCGCATTGCGTGTCAAAGCGCTGGAGACGATTCTGACCCGCAAGGGGTTGATCGATCCGGCGGCGCTGGATGAAATCATCGACACCTATCAGAACAGGATCGGCCCTCAGAACGGCGCACGCGTTGTCGCCAAAGCATGGAGCGATCCCGAATTCAGGGCCGCCCTGCTTGAAGATGCCACGCCGGTTGTTGCCGGGCTGGGCTATTATGGCCGTCAGGGCGAACATATCGTGGTGGTCGAGAATACGCCCGCGCAACACAATATGGTCGTCTGCACCTTGTGCAGCTGCTACCCTTGGCCGCTGCTGGGTATCCCGCCCGGCTGGTACAAATCAGACGCCTATCGCGCGCGGGCTGTGCGCGAGCCTCGCAAAGTGCTGGCCGAGTTCGGGGTGACCTTGGCTGAGGGGACCTCGGTCCGCGTCTGGGATTCCACAGCCGAGATTCGCTATCTCATCCTGCCCATGCGTCCGGAAGGCACAGAGGGGCTGACCGAGGATGAACTGGCTGCGCTGGTCACCCGCGACAGTATGATCGGAACCGGCCTGCCCAAGGTGCCCGCATGACCCGTGTCCACGATATGGGCGGGCGCTTCGGGGATGGCCCTGTAAACCCGGAGCCCGAGGATGCTCCGGTTTTCGCCGAAGACTGGCACGCGCGCGCGCTGGCGGTGACCCTGGCAGCAGGGTTTCTGGGGCAATGGAACCTGGATATCTCGCGCCACGCCCGCGAGCGGCTGTCGCCCAAGGATTACATGCGGTTTTCCTACTACGAAAAATGGCTCGCAGGTTTGACCGATCTGCTGGTCGAGCGCGGTGTTCTGAGCCTGGATGATCTGCGGGGCGCGGGCGAAGACAGCCCGCATCCGCTGGCCGACCGAAAGCTGAAGGCCGAGGCTGTCTCTGGTGCTCTGGCCAAGGGCGGGCCCGCTGATCGCCCCTCGAATATTGCGGCGCGGTTCGCGGTTGGACAGATGGTGGTCACATCCCGCCCCACCAGCAACCGTCTTGTGGAGGGGGGGCATACGCGCCTGCCGATCTATGCCGCCGGAGCAAAAGGGCGCATCCTGCGCCTGCACGGCGCACATGTGCTGCCTGATTCCAACGCCCATGATCTGGGCGAAGCGCCCGAACCGATCTATGCGGTGGCTTTTCCGGCGTCAGAACTCTGGGCCAGCCCGGAACATCCCGATGATGAAGTGGTGATGGATCTGTGGCAAAGCTATCTGGAACCAGCATGAGCGATTGCATCGCCCATATGGCCCCGGAACCGGTTTTCGCCGAGCCCTGGCATGCACAGATCTTTGCGGTGACCGTTGCCCTGAACGAGGCCGGGCGGTTCGATTGGCCCGATTGGGCGGCGCGTTTTTCCGCGACGCTCAAACGTAACGGGCTGGATCACGCGCTGGACGGGGGCGATGACTATTTTCACGCCTGGCTGGAAACACTTGAAGCCTTGCTGGCCGAACAGGGCACAGCTCTGCCAGATGACGTGCGCGGATTGCATCAGGCCTGGGAAGAGGCGTATCTGACCACGCCCCACGGGCAACCGGTGCATTTGCGAGACAGCTAGGTAAGGGGGCTCTGCCCCCGCCGCGGCAAGCCGCGACTCCCCCGGGATATTTAGAGCCAGATGAAGCAGGGGATCCGTTCTTCATCTGGCCGTAAATATCCCCGCCGGAGGCATCGCGCGCATGCGCGATTTGCATCTGCGGCGAATTACCGGTTTCCCTGCCTTCTGTGCCTCGTTATACGAGCCGGGTTTGAATATTCAGCGCAAAAGGACCTGATATGGCCAATGTGGTTGTTGTCGGCGCCCAGTGGGGCGACGAAGGAAAAGGCAAGATTGTCGACTGGCTGAGTGAGCGGGCGGATGTGATCGCGCGCTTTCAGGGGGGGCACAATGCGGGTCATACGCTGGTGATTGACGGTGAGGTTTACAAGCTGAACGCGCTGCCTTCGGGCGTGGTGCGGGGTGGAAAGCTGAGTGTAATTGGCAATGGTGTTGTTCTGGATCCATGGCATCTGATAAACGAGATCGCCTCGATCCGGGGTCAGGGCGTTGAGATTACGCCTGATACGCTGATGATCGCTGAGAATACGCCGCTGATTCTGCCGATCCATGGCGAGTTGGACCGTGCGCGGGAAGAAGCCGCAAGTGCAGGAACAAAGATCGGAACCACCGGTCGCGGAATTGGGCCTGCGTATGAAGACAAGGTTGGTCGCCGCTCGGTACGCGTGGCTGATCTGGCGGATGAGGCGACGCTTGAGGCGCGCGTCGACCGGGCGTTGCAGCATCATGATCCGCTTCGCAAAGGTCTGGGTATCGAAGCGATTGACCGGGACGCGCTGATTGCGCAGCTGAAAGAGATCGCGCCGCAGATCCTGCCCTTCGCGGCGCCTGTATGGAAAGTGTTGAGTGAGAAGCGCAAGGCAGGCAAGCGAATCCTGTTTGAAGGCGCCCAGGGCGCGTTGCTGGATATTGATTTCGGGACCTATCCGTTTGTGACGTCGTCGAATGTGATCGCCGGGCAGGCCTCGACCGGGGTTGGGATCGGGCCGGGTTCGATCGATTTCGTGCTGGGGATCGTGAAAGCTTATACAACCCGTGTGGGCGAGGGCCCATTCCCGACCGAGCTGCAAGATGCGGATGGTCAGCGTTTGGGCGAACGTGGGCACGAGTTCGGCACCACGACAGGGCGCAAGCGTCGCTGTGGTTGGTTTGATGCCTGTCTGGTGCGTCAGACCTGCGTTACCAGCGGGGTGAACGGGATTTCGCTGACCAAGCTGGATGTGCTGGACGGGTTCGAAACGTTGAAAATCTGCGTCGGTTATGAACTGGATGGCACGCGTCTGGATTACCTGCCCACAGCTGCTGATCAGCAGGCGCGGTGTATTCCGATCTATGAAGAGATGCCGGGCTGGAGCGAATCCACCGAAGGCGCGCGCAGCTGGGCGGATCTGCCCGCCAACGCGATCAAATATGTGCGTCGGGTCGAAGAATTGATCGAATGCCCCGTCGCCCTGTTGTCGACCAGCCCGGAGCGGGAGGATACCATTCTGGTAACCGACCCGTTTGCCGACTGATGCGCAGAGAAGACGAGCCCGGCCTCAGTTACAAAGCGCGGCGGCGCTGGTCGCTGGTGCTGCTGCTGGTAGGGCTGCCGCTTTATATCATTGCGGTCGTGACCGTTCTGAACTGGCTGGATCGCCCCCCGGTCTGGCTGGAATTGCTGGTCTACATTGTGTTGGGCATCCTGTGGGCCGTGCCATTCAAATTTGTCTTCCGCGGCGTTGGCAAAGAAGACCCGGATCAAGATCCAAACTGACCTCTGCGGTTGCCCGTGCACCTGCGATGTGGTGGGTGTGTCCAAACAGGGTCGTAAACGTGGGATTCTGGCCTCTGATCGGGCTTTGCCGGGGGCACGCTTGAATTCTGAGCCATGCTCTGTGGGGGATGCCCAACCTGTGCATAGAAGCAGGGCCGAAGAAGCTCTTCGGCCCTGAAGATGGTCGAGGGGGTATTTTATTATTGGATATCAGCCTGCGGCGCGTTCGTCGTCATCGGGGCGGAACCCGATCTGGGTTGAAGCGGCGAACCGGCCGCCTCCGGCCTTTTCGATCTTGCCGTCACGCAGCAGCTGGCCGAATGAACGCAGGCTTTCTTCGCGGTTGAACGCGTCCTGTTTCAGAGACCGGACCTTGTTCATCAATTGCGGCCGCGAGAATTGTTCCTGACCTTCGATAAAGGACAGGTAAGCTGCAGCGGCTTCCAGCAGGTCGGGCAGCGATTGCGCGCCCTGTTCCTGCGCGAAGGTGGCAAAGCCGCCCTCATCTTCGTCGGCAGGTGCCTCACCAGCCGAGGTCACACGGCGTGGTGAGATTGGCCCGGTATCGGCGTTTTCCGTATCGACGCGCTGCGCTTCGACCAGCTTCAGCGGTGCCGCGATATTGGCGCTGGGGCGTTCGCTGGTCACCTGCACCTCGGGGCGGCGCGGGTTGACCACCGATGCGAGGTCGCCGCGATAGTCATCCTCGGCAGATTGGAGGGCGTCGCCGTTTTTCTCGCGCTCTGCCTCGGTGGCGGCGACGGCGGTGCGCAGATGCGAATAGGTCTCGCGCTGATCGGCCGAGGCCGGGTCATCGAGGCGCGCATTCGCTGAGTCCATCAGGCGCGAAACATCCTCGTCCGCGCCAGAGAGGTCGGGCGTTTCTGCAGCCATGTTCGCCGCCAGTTCGGATTCGACCAAAGTGATCTCATCCAGCAGCAGGGCCTCTTCCTCAGCAGTGATAACACCCTGTGTCATGTCGGACAGTGTGTCAGCGCTTTCGTCGCTGTCCGCATCGCTGAGGATGTTGGCAGGGCCTTCATCTTCGGCGTCAGAGATGTCGTCGAGATCTGAGAACAGCACATCCTTGTCAGTGACTTCGGCGCTAACCTCTTCCGGCGCCTCTGCCTCGGCGGGTGTTTCCATTTCGTCCTGAGTGGCGACCAGAGCGGTCAGGTCAACCTCCTGATCCGTGTCGGGGGCGGCCTCTTCATCGGCTTCGACAGTGGTATCCTCGCGGGCCACGGGCTCTTCTGCGTCCGGCGTGGGCAGTTCATCTGCTTCGGCGGGCTGCTCTGAACCGGTGTCCATCAGGTCCGGTTCTGCTGAGGGCTGTTCGGGTGCGGGCATCGTCGGGGGGGTGGGGTCCTGGACGGGCTGTTCCAGATCGGTCGGGTCCAGAGCGCCAGCTTCGAAAGCAGCCGAGATCGCATCATATTGCGGTTTTGCGGGCTGAAGATAGCTGTTGTCTTCGTCTTCTGCGTAGGGTGCCGGTGCGTCCTCAGAATGCGAGACGACGGCGCGGATGCGCTGCAGCTTGGCGGCAATGCTATCGGCCTCGGGGGCGGCTTCGGCTACGGGAGTGGCTTCCGGAGCGGATGGTGCGGGGGGAACAACATCCTGAACAGGCTCGGCAACCGGTGCGGGGGCCAGGGCAGCGGGGGTCGGTGCTGCGGCAGCGCTGGTTTCGGTGGCTCTGAGCAGCAGGCCGGTATCGCTCTGGCTGGCTTCAACCTTGTGCGCCATATCGCGCTGGGCAATGCGGGTCAGCATTTCGGCGTCGGGCTGAGGGGGCTCAGACCCGAAATAGCGGTCTTCCGCCGCCAGATCCCGGAAATACTCGGCAATGGCTTTCATCGTTTCAAACGAATTGTCGAAGCCTTCCAAAGTGCATGAGAAGGTCCCGTATGAAACGGTGAGTACCTTGTTGTTCTGTACCATCAGACGCACGTCCTCTACAAACTACCAAATCGTCTTGCCAGAGGTCGAACTGGGCCAACGACTCAAAACTGTAGCTATGAGGCTATCATTTTGTGGTCTCATTATGTCCAAAACTAGAAGATATGGTCAATCTTGTGAAAATTGGAGCAATTGTTCAGTCTGACGCGCCAATCGGCCTGTTTGGTGGCGGTGAAATCCACTCAGACGATATAAAGCTGGTGCTGAATCGCGTCAAAACCGCTGTTGCGGCGGATGGTGGCGCGGCTGCCCTGATTGATTCGGGGCACGTTCCGGATGCGGTTTTTGGCGATTTCGACTCACTTCCGGCACATTATCGGGCGCAAATCCCCGAGGATCGGTTGTTTCAGATCACCGAGCAGGACAGCACCGATTTCGACAAGGCGTTGCGCAGTATCTGTGCGCCGGTGGTTCTGGGCGCGGGTTTTCTGGGCGCGCGGGTGGATCATCAATTGGCGGCGTTCAACACGCTGGTGCGCCTGCAGGACCGGCCCTGCCTGTTGCTGGGCGCGCATGAGATCGTGTTTCACGCCCCGCCCCGGATCCGGCTGGCGTTGTCAGCGGGTGATACGGTGTCTTTGTTCCCGCTGCGGCGGGTGACCGGGCGCAGTATCGGCCTGGAATGGCCAATTGATGATCTGGTGCTGACGCCGGACGGGCGAGTGGGGACCTCGAACCGCGCGCTGGGGCAGGTCACGCTTGAAGTCGATGGGCCGGGGCTGCTGGCAATCGTTCCGCGCGCGGCGCTGGATCAGGTCATGCAGGCGTTTGTGTCGGGCCAGACCGGGCGCTGGCCCGTTCATGCAGAATGATATAAAGCCCGGCGGCGATGGTGATGGCAATGCCAAGGGCCGCCAACCCGTTGGGCAGGTCGTGAAAGATCAGCCAGCCGAAGAACGTGGCGACCGGGATTTCAAGATATTGCATCGGGGCCAGCGTGGCCGACGGCGCATAGCGCAGCGACCATGTCATCAGCAGATGGGCCACTGTGCCCAATACGCCGATCCCCAGCAGCAGCCAGAGCGCCCCGGGTGGCGGCATCCTCAAAGACAGTGCGGGCAGGTCGGTTTGAGAGCCCAGCAAGATGATGGGCAACAGAAATACGGTTGCCATGGTCCCTGATACCGCTTGCAGCGAGACCGGATCGGTGTCCTTGGCGATCTGCCGGGTGACCAGCATGAACAGGGCAAACACCACCGCAACGATCAGGGGCAGCAGGGCCGGTGCGCCGACTTGAGCAAAGCTGGGCTGGATGACCAGCAGGGTGCCGAGAAAGCCGACGACACAGGCGATCAGGCGGCGGGGACCGACCTGTTCGCCCAGCACGTATTTGCCGAGCAACAGCATGATGAAAGGCATCACAAAGGCGATGGCGATGGTGTCGGCAAGCGGCAGGAATTGAAGCGCTGTGAACATCGCGGCAATGCCAATGATATGCAGCACAGTGCGGATCAGGGTCAGGCGCAGAACGCGGGGGGGCATGCGCCATGACCTCCCCGTGAGTGCAATCAGCGGTACGAGGATGATCGCCTGCACCAGAAACCGGACCAGAACCAGCAGGCCCAACGCGGTGGTTTCACCCAGCAGTTTGGCCATGCCATCCCCCAAAGGGGCGAGCACGCAGAAGCCAAGCATCAGAATGATGCCGAAAACGGGACGATCCTGGGTCATGGCCGCGACGCTAGCGCTTTCGCACCGGGGTGGAAAGGGCGGAAGCCTGGTATGGCCCGGGCCCGGCAGCTTGGTGTTCGGGCAGGACGATCCTGTACCCGGCGGTCCTGCGTTGGCAATGCCTGCGCAAGTCGCCCTTTCCTGATCTTATTGCCAGCTCAGCAGTTTGGAATATTGACCGCCAGACCGCCCAGTGACGTCTCTTTGTACTTCGCGTGCATATCCTCGCCGGTCTGGCGCATGGTTTCAATGGCCGAGTCCAGAGGCATGAAGTGATTGCCATCCCCGCGCAAGGCCAGCGACGCCGCCGAGACGGCCTTGATCGCGGCCAGACCGTTGCGTTCGATACAAGGCACCTGCACAAGGCCCGCCACCGGGTCGCAGGTCATGCCAAGGTGATGCTCCAGCGCGATTTCGGCCGCGTTTTCGACCTGTTCCGGGGTGCCGCCCATCACCGCGCACATGCCTGCGGCCGCCATGGCCGAGGCGCTGCCGACCTCAGCCTGACAGCCCGCTTCGGCACCCGAGATCGAGGCGTTGAACTTGACCAGCCCGCCAATGGCGGCGGCAGTCAGCAGGAAATCTTCGATATGGCTTTCAGAGGCACCGGGCACGTGATCAAGATAATAGCGCAGGACCGAGGGCAACACGCCCGCCGCGCCGTTGGTGGGCGCGGTGACAACCTGACCCCCGGCGGCGTTTTCCTCGTTCACGGCCATGGCATAGACGCTCATCCAGTCATTGATGGTGTGCGGCGCGCTCTGGTTCAGGCCGCGTTCGGCGACCAGCGCATCATGGATACGTTTGGCGCGGCGGCGCACGTTCAGCCCGCCGGGCAGGATGCCATCAGTCCTGAGGCCGCGTTCAATGCAGTTGTTCATCACCTGCCACAGACGCGCCGAACCTTTGGCAAAGCTTTCGGAACAGCCCCGCGAGATCTCGTTTTCGCGCTTCATCTGAGCGATGCTCTTGCCATGGGCTTTGGCCATCTCGAGCATTTCAGCGGCGGATTTGAACGGGAAGGGAACCGGATCACCTTCTTCGGTTGCTTTGCCTTCGGCCAGCTCTTCTTCGGTCAGGACAAAGCCACCGCCGATCGAGTAATAGACCTGTCGCAGGATGACATCGCCCTGCGCGTCGGTGGCCATCAGGATCATTCCGTTGGCGTGACCGGGCAGGGGGGTGTCATAGTCAAAGATCAGGTCGGCCTTGGGATCGAAACGCAGCGTCGGCAGGTCTTCGGGCGTAACGGTGCCAGTGTCGCTGATCTGGGCCAGCGCGGCCTCGGCCTTGTCATTGTCATAGGTGTCGGGCACGAACCCGGCGAGCCCCAGGATCGTGGCGCGATCCGTGGCGTGACCGACGCCGGTAAAGGCCAGCGATCCGTGCAGCGATCCGCGCAGGCCCGCAAATTCGAAAGGTGAGGCGCGCATCAGGTCAAGGAACCGCGCGGCGGCCACCATCGGACCCATCGTGTGTGACGAGGACGGGCCAATGCCCACTTTGAACATATCAAAAACAGAGAGAAACATATCAGATAGCTGAGCCTTCTGGAGGGTTGGCGTAAGTTGGTGAGGTAAAGGGCGTGGCACCCAGCCCCTCGGCGGCGATGGCCGCGCGGGTCGAGGGGCGCAGTTCAAGCTGTGTCAGAATTTCCCGGAGACGGGGCGTATCAGCCAGTTGATACCAGCTGCGATCGACCTGTGCAGGATAAAGCGCCATCCAGCGCATCATGCAGGCGACATAGAGGGTCAGAACCGAGACGTGATCGGCAGAGAACCAACCGGGGGCCTGTTGCGCCAGACCCTCCAGCAGCTGCAGATGCTGGCGCAGTCGGGGGCGAATCCCTGCGCGCAGCGCGTCGCCCTGTTCGGGCGCGATGTATTTCTCGGCGTAAAACAGGATGCGCAGATCGGCATGCAGGGTGTTTGAGGTAAAGAACAGCCATTTCAGGAACGCCGCCCGATCCGGGGTTTCGGGGGCCGGGGCCATTTGATCATGCGTGTCAGCCAGCCACAGCAGGATCGCCGCGGTTTCGAATATCGGCCCCTGCGGCGTTTCCAGCACCGGGATCAGCCCGTTGGGATTGAGCGTGCGATAGGTCGCACCATCCTGTTCGTTCCGACTGCGGTCCACCAGAACGGTGCCATAGGGCAGGCCCATCTCTTCCAACGCCAAACGGATCACCAGCGAGGCGTTGTCGGGGGCGTAATGCAGGCGGTAGGGCGATTCCATGGGGGCTGTGTAGAGTGTCTGACAGATGAATATATAGCTGATTGCGACGTTTCCTATCGGAAACGCGTATTTCGGTATTATGTTAGCACGGTTGGGGGCGAATTGCCTCTCGCAGTTGCCGGGGGCATTCCGTATAAGTCCGTCAATATCTGAGGGGGTATTGTCATGATCAAAGATTTGTCGCCCATCGACAAAGCGAAATATGTGGCCGCCCATCGTGCCGCTGATCTGGTTCAGAGCGGGATGCGCGTGGGGCTTGGCACCGGCTCGACCGCCGCATGGCTGGACCTGACCATCGATGGGGCGGATGAGTTCGATCAGGAGTTCAATCTGATCAAGGGCGGCGGCGCGGCGCTGTTGCAGGAAAAGATCGTGGCCACGGCAAGCGATCAGATGGTGGTGATCGCCGATGCGGGCAAAGAGGTTGAGACGCTGGGCGCGTTCCCTCTGCCGGTCGAGGTGATCCCGTTTGGCTGGCAGACCACCCGCACCCTGATCGAAGAGGCGCTGGATACGATGGATGTGCTGGGCACTTTGGTCACGCTGCGCATGAACGGTGAGGCGCCCAAGATCACCGACGAGGGCAATCATATTCTTGACCTGCACCTCAAGCGGATCGGGAATGTCCGCCAGATGGCGCTGGTGCTGAACCAGATCCCCGGCGTGGTCGAAAACGGGTTGTTCATCGATATCTGTGACAAGGTCATCGTTGGCTATGGCAATGGTCGGGTGGAACTGCGTGATCTGAACGCGGGAACTGTGGCGACCGATCTGCTGGGTGAAAGCGGGGATAACCTGTTTTCCGATCTGGCGGACTGAGCATGGTGGATGCGCCCCGCGCCGCAGAAGAAATATCGCAATTCCAACGGTCAGGGGTTGGCAGGCCGGAATTTGCGCCCAGATATCCAGAGAATTTTGGTCACGCGGAATAAAAGGAACTCGGTATGAGCTTTGACTATGATCTGTTCGTCATCGGAGGCGGCTCGGGCGGGGTGCGCGCGGCGCGTGTGGCCGCTGGCGAGAACGGGGCCAAGGTGGCGCTGGCGGAAGAGGACCGATATGGCGGAACCTGCGTGATCCGGGGTTGCGTGCCCAAAAAGCTGATGGTTTTCGCCAGCGAGTTCTCGGGCATGGTTGGCGATGCGCAGGCCTATGGCTGGGATATTCAGCCCGGTGCGTTCAACTGGGATACCTTCCATGGCAAACTGGTTGCGGAGTTGGACCGGCTGGAAGGCATCTATCGCAATATCCTGAAGAACAATGGCGTCGAAAGCTTTGACCAGCGCGCCCATGTGGTTGATGCGCATACGGTTGAGCTGGCCGATGGCACCCGCAAGACCGCCAAACACATCCTGATCGCAACCGGTGGACGCCCGGTTGTGCCAGAGTTTCCGGGCTCGGACCTGGCGATCACCTCGAACGAGATTTTCCATCTGGAGAAGCTGCCTGAAAGCATCCTGATCGTGGGCGGCGGCTATATTGCCAGCGAATTCGCCGGGATCATGAACGGGCTGGGGGTCAAGACCACTCAGTTCTATCGTGGCACGCAAATCCTGCGCGGTTTTGACGAAGAGGCCCGCAACCTGATCTGTGACGAGATGCGCCAGAATGGTGTTGATGTGCGGCTTGAAACCAACGTGGTCGAAATGGCCAAAGACGGCGACAAGATCCGTGTCAAAGCCACCGATGGCAGCGAGGATCAGTTCGACGTGGTGATGTATGCCACCGGGCGTGCGCCCAATGCCGACAATCTCGGCCTTGAGGCGATTGGCGTTGAGCGTGGCCGCAAGGGTGAGATCATTGTCGACGAATACAGCCAGACCGGTGTGCCCTCGATCTACGCCATTGGCGATGTGACTGACCGGGTGAACCTGACGCCTGTGGCAATCCGCGAGGGAATGGCCTTTGTGGAGACCGTGTTTAAGGGCAACCCGACCCCGGTGGATCACGAACTGATCCCGACCGCGATCTTCACCCAGCCGGAAATGGGCACCGTGGGCCTGAGCGAAGAAGAAGCTGCAGCGCAGGAAAAGATCGAGGTTTATGCGACCGCGTTCAAGCCGATGCAAAAGGCGTTTGCCGGCGGTGCGCAGAAGGTCATGATGAAACTGATCGTGAGCCAGGCCACGCGCAAGGTTCTGGGCTGTCATATCGTGGCACCGGGCGCGGGTGAAATGATCCAGCTGGCCGGGATCGCCGTGAAGATGGGTGCCACCAAGGAAGATTTCGACCGCACGGTTGCGGTTCATCCGGTGATGGCCGAAGAACTGGTGACAATGCGGCAACCTGTACGCACGGCTTGATTTGCAAGCGCGCGTACACACGTTACAAGAGAACCCGTGATCACACGGTCCAATATAAGGGAAAAGTTACATATGGCGGGCAACAGCGGCGGCCCCTGGGGGGGCGGAGGCTCATCCGGCGGCGGAGGAAACCGGGGCAATAACGGGGATGGGCGCAAGCCCCCCGAAGGCGAAAGCCCGCAGATCCCCGAGATCGACGAGCTGATGAAAAAAGGTCAGGAGCAGCTGCGCGTGCTGATGGGCGGGCGTGGCGGCGGCGGTCGTGGTGGCAGCGGCCAAGGTGGCGGCGGTGGCGGCCCTCTCTTCACCAAGGGAACCGTGGCGATTGGCGCTCTGGTCGCTGTTGGCCTCTGGCTGGCTGCAAGTGTCTATACCGTCAAGCCCGAAGAACAGTCGGTTGAGCTGTTTCTGGGTGAGTTCTACAAGGTCGGCAATCCCGGCCTGAACGTGGCACCGTGGCCCTTTGTGACCGCCGAGGTCATCCCGGTGACCCGCGAACAGACCGAGGATATGGGCGGTGCGCGCAGCACCGACGATGGCCTGATGCTGACCGGTGACGAAAACGTGGTCGATATCGATTATCAGGTGGTCTGGAACATCAGCGACCCGGCGAAGTTCCTGTTCAACCTGAGTGATCCGCGCCAGACCATCCGCGCGGTGTCGGAATCCGCCATGCGCGAGATCATCGCGCAAAGCGAACTGGCGCCGATCCTGAACCGGGATCGTGGTATCATCGCCGAACGCCTGCAAGAGCTGATCCAGTCGACCATGGACAGCTACGATTCGGGTGTGAACATCATCCGTGTGAACTTTGACAAGGCCGACCCGCCGCAAGAGGTGATCGCGGCCTTCCGTGACGTTCAGGCCGCGGCGCAGGAACGTGACCGGCTGCAGAACGTGGCCGATGCCTACGCCAACCGTGTATTGGCCGAGGCCCGTGGTGAAGCTGCGCAGGTTCTGGAACAGGCCGAAGCCTATCGTGCGCAGCAGATCAACAGCGCCATGGGTGAGGCCAGCCGTTTCAGTGCGGTTCTGGAAGAATACTCCAAAGCACCGGATGTGACCCGCAAACGCCTGTATCTGGAGCGGATGGAGCAGGTTCTGGGTGATGTTGACAAGATCATTCTGGACGAGAATTCGTCAGGTTCGGGGCAGGGTGTCGTGCCCTATCTGCCGCTCAATGAACTGCGCCGCAACCCTGCAGGGGAGAGCAACTGATGCGTAAATCACCCATTATCCTTATCGTGATCATCGCGCTTGTGCTGCTGGGCTTGTCCTCGATCTTTATCGTGGATGAACGCGAACGCGCACTTGTTCTGCGTTTCGGCCGCGTTGTGAACATCGAAGAAGAGCCGGGCCTTGCCTTCAAGATGCCGGTCTTTGACGAGGTTGTGCGCTATGATGACCGTATCCTGTCAATCGACGTGCAGCCGCTGGAAGTGACGCCGCTGGATGACCGTCGTCTGGTGGTCGACGCCTTTGCCCGCTATCGGATCGCGGACCTGAATCAGTTCCGTCAGGCTGTTGGCGTGGGCGGCATTCCGGTGGCAGAGGATCGTCTGGATCGTATCCTGCGTGCTGAAACGCGCGAGGTGCTGGGTTCGGTCTCGTCCCGCGATATCCTCAGCTCGGACCGTGCGGCGCTGATGCTGCGTATTCGCAACAGCGCGATTGCCGAAGCGCAGGCGCTGGGCGTCAACGTGATCGACGTGCGCCTGAAAGCAACCGATCTGCCGCAGGCCAACCTTGAGGCCACATTTGACCGGATGAAGGCCGAGCGGGAACGTGAGGCAACCGACGAACGCGCCCGTGGTAACGAGGCGGCGCAGCGTGTGCGCGCGCAGGCCGACCGGACCGTGGTCGAGCTGGTCTCGGACGCCAACCGCGAGGCCGAGATCATTCGCGGTGAGGCCGATGCCGAGCGCAACGCGATCTTTGCCGAAGCCTATGGTGCGGATCAGGAGTTCTTTGAATTCTACCGCTCGCTCTCTGCTTATGAAAACGCGCTGCAGGGCGGCAACAGCTCGCTGATCCTGAGCCCGGATTCAGAGTTCTTCAACTATCTGAAGTCTCCCACCGGGAAGGCATCGCAGTAATGTCTATGATCCTGCTGGCTTTCGGGCTGGTACTGATTGTCGAGGGGCTGGCCTATGCGCTGGCCCCTTCGCTTATTGAACGTATGCTTGAGGCGCTGCGGGCCATGCCGGAACCGGCACGACGGCTGGTCGGATTGCTCTGTATGGTCAGCGGTCTGGTGCTGCTTTGGGGCGCTTATCAGCTGGGCTTTTGACACGACGATTTCACGTGCCGGTGATTTCCGGGCGATCCCGAGTTGCGGGCCGGGGCAAACTGACTACATTGGTTGCCAAGAAGGGCACCCTGCCGGTGCCCAGGTTAGATGTTTCGACAAGGAGACCTCAGGTGCAGGCTAAAGCGCGCAGTGTGTCCGTCCGACGGGACGATGTTGGTGTTATGATGCGGCTTATGTGGCTGTCTTTTGTGGGGGTGCTGCTTGTTGTGGCGCAATCCGTCTCGGCGCAGGCGCGCGGCGAAAGCCTGGCGCCACTGGCCGAACAGATCAGCCCGGCGGTGGTGAATATCACCACCAGCACCCTGATCGAAGGGCAGACGGGGCCGCAGGGGATTGTGCCCGAGGGCTCGCCGTTCGAGGATTTCTTTCGCGAGTTTCAGGATCGCAACGACGACGGTGGGGATGAAAGCCGACCGCGCCGCAGCAATGCGCTGGGGTCGGGTTTTGTGATTTCCGAGGATGGCTATATCGTCACCAACAACCACGTCATCGCGGAAGCGGATGAAATTCTGGTAGAGTTCTTCCCCGGCGATGGGCAACCGGTCAAGGAATTGCCCGCCAAGGTGATTGGCACCGATGAGAAAACCGATATCGCGCTGCTTAAGGTCGAGGCTGAAGGGCCTCTGAAATATGTAAAATTCGGCAATAGCGATGTTGCACGCGTGGGCGATTGGGTGATCGCCATGGGCAACCCGCTGGGGCAGGGGTTTTCGGTATCGGCCGGGATCATCTCGGCCCGTAACCGGGCGCTGAGCGGATCTTATGACGACTACATCCAGACCGACGCGGCGATCAACCGGGGAAACTCGGGCGGGCCGTTGTTCAATATGAATGGCGAGGTGATCGGCGTGAATACCGCGATCCTGTCGCCCACCGGTGGCTCAATCGGGATTGGCTTTTCCATGGCGTCGAACGTGGTAACCAAGGTGGTCGATCAGCTGCGTGAGTTTGGCGAAACCCGCCGTGGCTGGCTGGGCGTGCGTATTCAGGACGTGACCGAGGACATGGCCGAGGCGATGGGGCTGGACAAACCCGGCGGCGCGCTGATCAGCGACGTGCCGGACGGTCCGGCCAAGGATGCCGGGCTGCTGGCCGGGGATGTGATCCTCAGCTTTGATGGTGTTGAAGTTGAAGACACACGCGCTCTGGTACGGCAAGTGGGCGAGACCACCGTGGGCAAATCCGTGCGCGTGGTTGTGCACCGCGATGGTGGCACGCAGACCGTTCTGGTGACGCTGGGCCGTCGCGAGGATGCCGAGCGCGCCGAAAACGGTGAAGAAGAAGCGCCAGAGGCACAGGATGAGGAAAACAAGGATATCCTCGGGCTGACCATCGCACCGCTCAGCGATACGCAGCGGGAAGAGCTGGGGCTGGACGCTGACGCCGAAGGGCTGCTGGTGACAAATGTCGATGAGGCATCCGAAGCCTTCGAAAAAGGCCTGCGCGCCGGTGATCTGATCACCGAGGCGGGGCAGCAGAAGGTGACCTCGATCTCGGACCTTGAGGCGCGCATGGAAGAGGCGCGCGAGGCCGGTCGCAAGTCGCTGCTGTTGTTGGTCCGGCGCGGCGGCGAACCCCGGTTCGTGGCGCTGAGCCTGGAGGAGTAGATACACTCCAAAAGCAGTCCAGGGTTGGGATCATCCCAATCCTGCGCTCCAGATGCCGCAGATCACCAAAAGGTAGTCTGCTTTTTGCGATTTCAGGTGGGGTGAAGGTCTGGTGTGAGCTTATTTTGTTGAAGAATCCGCTGAGATTTGTGGAGTTGGCAGCGTCGGTGCGTTGACCGCGGGCTTTTTGTTCCGTCCGTTGCACTGGGCGGCTCGTTGGTCTGTCGTATTACGGGTTCAGATCATATCGCGATCCTTGTATCGGCGGTCCTTGGTCTTAGTTTTGCGAGTTTTCGGAGATTTTGGGCGATTGCTGCGAGCGTAAATTCGTCCTGCACACCGCCTGGCCCTCGAGGTCTGAGCCGCCCGAGGCCAAGAATGCGTTTGAGATGGGCGAAGAGCATCTCAACCTTTTTTGCGTTTGGCTTGCGCCTTGGGATTGAAGGGTGATTTGGCAGCCAGTCGGGCGAAGTCGCGTGCGTCCTCGTGTTCCTCGCGACCGATGAAGCGGGTGTTGGTATTCGGGCAGCATTTTGATTTCGATGGGCAGGCATCGCAAATGGCTTTGGTGGCTCGGTAGCGGCGACGGCCGGTTTTGGGTTCTCTCCTGCGTGGGTCGGAGTAGTTGCGCCGGGGCTGCAACAGGTGCTGGCCTTCTGGGCAAGTATAGCGGTCGTTGTCTTGGTCCCATTCAAAGTCTGAAAGGGAGAAGGTGCCGTCTGTGCATTCCCCCTTGTCGACTAAAGGGATAAACGGAATGATGCCACGCTTCTTTGTTAGCCAGGCGAGGTTCTCTGCATATCCGTATGCGGTGTCTGCCACCAACCAGTCAGGCTTGATGCTGAAGCGTTCCTCTGTTCGGTCGATCATGGTTTGTGCGGTACCTACTTTGGCCTGTCTGATTGAGCGTGTCGCTTCGACGTCCACAATCACAGAATGATCGGTGTCGATCAGATAGTTGTTCGAATAAGCGAAGATCGCAGGTCCCTTGCGCGCGGCAGTCCATTGGCTGGAGGGATCATAATGAAACGTAAACTTCGGCTTGACCGGTGTCGAAGCCCCAAAAGCCTTGTCGTCAAGAACGTCGAGATATTCCCGGACAGCGTGGGGCACATCATCAGAATCGATGGTGGATGCATCCCAATCTACCTGTGCCGTTGAGTTCATCCTGTCGACATCTGCTTCGACCAGGCTTGCATCAACGGCAAAACCGTGGCCGCCGACAAGACCTTCAGAAATACAGCGCGCAACGGTGGCTTCGAATACTGACCGGAGCAAGTCGCTGTCCCGGAATTTGCCATGGCGGTATCTTGAGAAGGTGCTGTGATTCGGCACTTTGCCGTCAATGCCCAGACGGCAAAACCACCGATAGGCCAGGTTCAAATGAACCTCATCACAGAGACGCTGCTCTGAACGGATGCCGAGGACATACCCAATCACCAACATCCGTATGATCAGTTCAGGGTCAATCGAAGGGCGGCCCAAATGACTGTAATGCGGCGCAAGCTGCTGACGGATGGTGCCGATATCAAGAAACCGGTCAATCTCGCGCAGCATGTGATCAGCCGGGACATGTGCCTCCAAATCAAAGTCGTAAAATAGGCGTGCTGGGGCTTCTTGTGTTCCCATCATCGTCAAATCGCTCCTCATCCTACAAAAGGGAGTAAATCAAACGACTTGACCCAAAGCAACAGCGACTTTTTCAACAAAATAGGCTCAAAATGCACTATGTTGTGCGACGCGCGAAGGTCGGCTGTGTTGCATCCTTTCGCCAGATCGCGGCGGAATTGAACGCCGGGCATCGAAACAGGGCGAGGTGGCAGGTAGCACGCAGCTACTGTGCGGAATATAATAACGGCGAAAAACGGTGTCGAGCGGGCAGGAAGTTAGATACCTGCGTTGCCTATTGCGATCCACCGCGTCCGGCAGGTTTGATCCGCATATGCGGGCTGCTTTTGAAGTTGCCACATAATGATTTCTGATCCGAACCCCCCATGCGGTGTGCCGTCAAGTAGTGGACCAGCTTCCTCAATAAGGCGTTGATATCGTATGGGGTCCTCGTTTCTTCGGACTAGTCCTCTATCCATCCGCCAAACAAACCGAAAATCGTTATCAGCGTCGTTTGCTTCTGCGGTTCCATAAACCGTTGTTTCGGTTGTAAAGAACGGCCAAGCATCTCCAGTAAGTAGAGACTTCCCGTTTGGAAATTTTAGCACAACTTCGGGACGAAAATATGGCTTGGCGAAATCAATAATTGCCTGCTTTCCAATGTTCATGCCGTTCGGAAGCTGAACGCAGCGTGTTGGTATCCCCCAGGAGAATGCTAGTGCAAAGATTGCAGCACATATTCCGGCAACGAAAAGGAGGCGGAATTTATCCATAGGCACTTCGCGCGGGGTC
This sequence comes from Rhodobacteraceae bacterium KLH11, assembly GCA_000158135.1. Lineage (GTDB taxonomy): Bacteria > Pseudomonadota > Alphaproteobacteria > Rhodobacterales > Rhodobacteraceae > Ruegeria. Next base: position 52,840 of record DS999531.1, on the reverse strand, counting down.
TAGGTAGATTTGTCCTCTCAGGGTTCCTGACCAATCGTCAGTTATTGAATACGGCTCACCAGTTTGAATCTCGAGCCGTTGAGGTCCACGCGGTGGAAGACCGGTGCGGCCTCGAAGATAATTATCTAGCGGCCTGTGTATGTTCTCAAAAATCGTCTCGCCTTGATCAATGACCTCAACGCCTATGTCAGCCGGATCAGAAAATTCGTCCTTTAAGTAGAAATCAAACGAGCCTTCTGCGTTTAGGACACCATGCTGTTCCTCTACGCTCCCCGAAAATTTACCGCCGATAACTGTGTCCTCGATGCTGAAAACGACACTAGTCATGTTGTACGGTCTGCCAAATGGATAGGTGAAGCTGCCTGTGCTTTTATCTCGTGCTTCAGTAGCAATTTGATCTTTCAACCTTTTTTCCACTTGAGCCATGTATTCATCGACTATTGCGGATAGATGGCCGGTCTCGCGTACGGTGACGCCTCTACCATCGCCATGGTAGTAGTGGCGCACAAAATCTGTACTGCTCCAAACAGCACCACCACCTGAGACACCCCGCAAAGCGATTTCCATAGACTCCGAAGCTTCAGGCAGATATGGATCCGCCGTGCAGCGGCATCCGTAGTCTTCCCCAGGGTGTCCGCCTTCTGGTGGATCGTCCCATGAAAAAATTTGACCTTCGCGTTCGGCATGTGATGATCGAACCCTGCCGTCGCGCCGCGTCCGCCAGATGTAATGGGTGGTAGGCTTGGTGTTCTTCGTCTCAAAACGGATTGGCGTGCCCTTGCGCAGATATTGCACAAAGGCTTCTCGATATTATTGGGGATCAATCAGGGTCATATCGCACACTAGGCCTTTTGTTCAGCACATGATTGTGCCGTTCAGCATTTTAGAAATGGTTAACCATGAGTGCACTTATCCAACTTAGATACTCGATCACATCAGGCTGCAACACATCCTCGACGATTCCCTTGATTTGCACCTTTCAGCCTGAACAAATGCGCTACTCGCCACCATAGCTCTAAAGCTCCTTTGATAGTCAATGGCTGGTACGAACCTGTTTTTGTGGGCTAGTGTTGTTTGTTCGATGAAGCAGACCTTTGAGGTGAACAGTTGAAAGGCAGAAAAGTCCGGAGGCTGTGTGGAAGCTGGCTGAGATTTTGCGGTATTTCCTACGTTGTTCGTTTTCGGGAGGCTTCTCGCTCGGGCCTCTCTGATTGTTCAGATTTGGGCGGACAGCCGTTCCTGAGGCAATCTGGGGCGATTGGTCTTCGTTGAGAAGCGGTTTTTGACCAAGCAGCCGCCTTTCAGGCCTTCATCGCGGCGACCAAAGCCGGAACGCCAATGATCTTCATGACGCGGGTCATGTTGTAGGCAAGAATGTGCAAGGCCATTTCGGTGGCGACGTTTTTCAGCCGCCTCATCTTGAAGTGCGTAGCGCCCATCCAGGACTTGATCGTACCGTAGGGATGCTCGACCGTCATGCTGCGAACAGCCAGTTGGTCGGGGTCTTTGTCCAGCCGCTGCTGCACCCGTTCCAGCACGTCTTCGTGTTCCCACCTGCGAATGCGGCGCTGCTTGCTGTTGGTGCATTTGTCTTTGATGACACAGTCGGCACAGTTGCTCGACCAGTAGACCCTGATGGCTTTGCCATCCTGGGACCCCGTAAACCGGTAGATCAGTTGCTCGCCAGCGGGGCAGACATAGACGTCGGCTTCTGCGTCATAGGTGAAGTCAGCTTTGTCGAACTGACCCCGGGCTCTGGCATTCGAAGTCTGCGGCTTGGGAACAGCGACAGAGATACCGGCCTCTTCGCAGGCGAGGATTTCCTCGCTCTTGTAGTACCCTTTGTCGGCGATGGCCTCGACCCGATCTGCGGCCATCGCGTCGCGCGCAGCAACGGCCATCATCGACAACGCGTCCCGATCATAGCCCCGCATGGTGACTTCATGGGCGACGATCAGGTGGTTCTCGGCTTCAACTGCCGTCTGCACATTGTACCCCACGACACGCGGCATACGGGGCGTTGTCGCCATGGATCGCGCATCGGGATCGCTCAGCGACGCCTGCGTTTCGCCGGTTTCATCCATGCGTTTCTCTATCGAACGGTAGCGCGCTGCTTCCTTTTGCAGATGTTCCAGCTTTCGCAGCGTGCGTTCCATTCGTGCCTCCGGCAGCACCGTGCCGGTCTGCTCAAACACCTCATCAGCGCGATCCAATTCGCCGAGATAACGCTCTACGGCCTTGTCAATCTCACCCAGCTTCTGGCGCAGCTTGCCACGCGTGTAGTTCTTGGCCTTGGCGTTCACCGCCTTGAACCGGCTGCCATCAATGGCGACCAGACTACCGTCCAAGAGATTGATATCGCGGCACAGGGCGACAAACTGTTGGCAGACCTTGCGGATCGCGGGGCCATTGTCCTTTCGGAAGTCGGCAATGGTCTTGAAGTCAAGCTTCAATCGGCCGGTCAGCCAGATGAGTTCCAGATTGCGGCCGCATTCACGTTCCAGCCTCCGCGATGACTGGATTTGATTGAGGTAGCCATACAGGTAAATCCGCAGCATCAACCCGGGATGGTAGCCGGGCCGACCCGTCGAAGCTGGCGAGGATTGGAACCCCAGTCCAGCCAAATCGAGCATGTCGATGAACCCATCAACTGCCCGCACAGGGCTGTCTTCGCCCACATAATCTTCCAGACATTCAGGCAGCAACATCGCCTAATGTCGATCCGCGCCCTCGACAAACTGCCCCATTGAATGCCTCCGCAGCGAATGCGTAAATCATACCATCCAATAACCAGCAAAGGGAGTTTTAACACAGCCTCTCCGCATAGCCGCAGTTGGTGTTTTAGCGGTAGCAGGATGGCTTTCGAATTTATTTCGAAGGATTCACCGCCACAATTTCACTGACGACATCTTGATTGGACCGGATCGCGAGTGATCGGGAAAAGTACCGCGAATACCCGGGAGTGGTTAGCGTGGGCCTATTTTCTGGGTGAAAAAAGAAGCCATATGCCGGGGAAGGCATATGGCTCTTGTACAGGGAGAGGTCGGTGGACAGATATCGGGGATGATAAAACCGACCTCCTACGGTAACACAGTTGACCTTAGGGGAATTCAGAGGTCCCGTATGTGAAGCGGATCACATCTATGCCGAAAATTTAGATTAAATCGGATTCCGCCAGTTGCCGCAGCGCGTCGAAATCATGGATTTGCAGACCGCCGCGAGAGGCCTCGACCACGTTGTCGCGTTTCCATGTCGAGATGGTTTTGGACACTGCCTCGCGCGTGGCTCCGACAAACTCGGCAAGTTCGCTTTGGGACAGGGTGATGCGGGCGGTTGGGGAATCCTGCTGGCCCGCCAGAAGCAGCAGTTTGCGGGCAAGGCGGATGGGCATTGGCAGGAAGACCTGTTCGTTCAGCTGCGCCCCCATCCAGCGCATGCGCAGACCGGCCAGCCGGATCAAATCGACCGCGAGGTCGGGATGCTGCCGGATTTGTGCCATCACATCCCGGCGTCGAACCCGCAATATTCTGGTCGGCTCGGCCGCTGTGACGGTGGCAGTGCGCGGGCCGTTGTCAAACAGCGCGATTTCGCCGAACACCTCGCCCGGGCGCATCAGGCTGAGTGACAGCTTGCGCCCGCTCATCGCCAGAAACGAGACCTCAAGCGTTCCCGAAAGAATGGCATAAAGCGCATCCCCCTCATCGCCCTGCTCGAACAGTACCTCGCCGCGGTCCAGAGTGACCTCGGTGGCGAGGGCAGCCAGCATCGTGCGCAGCTTTTCGGAAGCCTGGGACAGGAATCCGCTATTGGGGAAAGCCATCATGCGGGCATTGGTCTCCGGGGTTGAGCGGTGTGGGTGGTAACACAGCTTTCCACAGCTTGGACCTTAAGCCAAGAAAATTTGTTAAGTATTTCTGCCTAAAGGTGTCTGGCTATTGTTCGTCGGGATCGTCCATGTAGCTTTGCAGCATGTTGAACTGGACCATCAGGAAACCCATCAGGGCGATGGGAAAGCCGAAAGTTTCGATCTTGACCCACAGGTCGGTCGATAGCGTCCGCCAGACCAGCTCGTTCGCCACGGCGAGCACGGCAAAACAGGCCGCGAGGCGGCGGGTCAGGATCATCCAGCCCTCATCCCGCATGGGCAGCATTTCGTTCATAACATAAGCCAGGTAGGATTTTCCCTGCAGCAGGCCGATGCCGAGAATGGCGGAGAAGAAGCCATAGACCAGCGTGGTTTTCATCTTGAAGAACCGCTCGTCATTGAACCAGGCGGTGAGGCCGCCGAAGAAAATGACCATGAAGGCGGTGAAAATCTGCATCCGGCTGAGCTGGCCCGTGAGGTACCACAGGATGCCCATGGCGGCCAGCATCAGCGGCACAAACAGGATCGTGGCAACGATGAAGCCGGAATACTCGATACCTCCGATCACGAAATTGTCATCACGCAGGCGCAGGTAGATGAAGAAAAAGGCCAGCGGGGGGCCAAGCTCCAGCACCTGTTTAAGGAAGGGGTTGATGTCTTTTTTCTCTGCCATGATTCCGACCTGCTGTTTACCCGCCCATTTCAACTATTACAGCGCCAAGTGCAATCAATGCCATCAGTGCGATGCGTCTTGGACCAACGGTTTCTTTCAGGACCAGCCAGCCGATAAGTGCAGCAAAGACGGTGGAGGTTTCGCGCAGCACCGCCGCTTCGCCCACCTTGTCGAGCCGCGTGGCGAGCATGATGGCCCCGAAAGAGAGGGGGGCGATGATGCCTCCGGCGAGACCGCGCAGCATCAGGGGGCCAAGCGCGGGGCGGTGGGTCATGGCGCGGTATCTGAGCGCGGCATAGAGGGGCATGGCGGCCCCGTCGATCATGAAAAACCACGCCAGGAAGGTGAACGGATCGGCGGTGGCGCGGATGCCATAGGCGTCATAGGTGGTGTAGAGCGCCACAAAGAGCCCTGTTGCCAATGCCAGCGCAAGGGCGATGCCCAGCGTTTCGCGGTTGGTTTCGAGATAGCGCAGGTTATAGGCTGCAAGCCCGAAGATGCCTGCCATCAGAGTGGCCACGCCCAGCCATTGAATGGCCGAGAAGGTTTCACCGAACAGCAGGTAGGCTCCGATCACGGTGAAAAGCGGGCCGGTGCCGCGTACAACCGGGTAGACGACGGTGTAGGAGCCTTTGGTATAGGCCATAGCCTGCAGCACCTTGTAACCGATATGGATCAGCCAGACGATGCCGAAGATGGGCCACATATAGGGTTCGGGCCATGGCACGACGAAAAAGGCGAAGGGCGCGGCCATCAGGCAATAGCAGGCGTCGATCGCGCCGCGCGACATCCACGGATCGTGGCGGCCTTTTTGCAGCGCGCCGAAGACGGCGTGCAGGAAGGCGGCCATCAGCGCGAGGCCGAGGGCGAGGTGGTGGCCGGATTCGGTACCTTCGAGAGAGATCAGCCAGTCGCTCAAATCAGGGCCTTCGCTTGG
>DS999531.1:0-47345 GCA_000158135.1 Rhodobacteraceae bacterium KLH11 | reverse complement strand
GGATATTTTTAGCCAGATGAAGGGGCGGATCAGGTTTGCAGGCCTGTCAGGGCTGCGGCAAATTCTTCGGGGTCGAAAGGGGCGAGGTCGTCGATCTGTTCGCCGACGCCGATGGCATGGATGGGCAGGCCGAACTTGTCGGCCAGCGCCACCAGCACACCGCCTTTGGCGGTGCCGTCGAGTTTGGTCATCACAAGGCCCGAGACATCCGCCAGTTTGCGGAAGGTTTCGACCTGGCTGAGGGCGTTCTGGCCGGTTGTGGCGTCCAGCACCAGCAGGGTGTTGTGGGGGGCGGTGTCGTCGACCTTGCGGATGACGCGGACGATTTTGGCCAGTTCCTCCATCAGGTCGGCGCGGTTTTGCAGGCGGCCTGCGGTGTCGATCATCAGCAGATCGGTGCCTTCGTTCTGCGCTTTGGTCAGGGCATCAAACGCGAGCGAGGCGGGATCAGAGCCTTCGGGGGCGGTCAGGACCGGCACGCCGGCGCGGTCACCCCAGACCTGCAATTGTTCAACCGCAGCGGCGCGGAAGGTGTCACCTGCGGCGATGACCACCTTTTTGCCCGCGGCTTTGAACTGGCTGGCGAGTTTGCCGATGGTGGTGGTTTTACCCGAGCCATTGACGCCCACGACCAGCACCACCTGCGGGCGTTTGGGGTAGAGCGGCATGGGCTTGGCCACCGGGTCCATCACACGGGCCACTTCCTGCGCCAGCAGCGCTTTGATCTCTTGCGTCGAGAGTTTGCGGCCAAAGCGTCCCTCGGCCATGTTGGCAGTGACGCGCAGCGCGGTGTCGACGCCCATGTCGGAGGCGATCAGAAGCTCTTCGAGCTGTTCCAGCATATCGTCGTCCAGCGTGCGGCGGATGGCGGTGCGATCTTCGCGCCGGTTGAACAATTTGCCCAGCAGCCCTCTGGTCTCCAGAACCTCGGGCGGTGGGGCGGCGGGTGTCGGATCGGTCGGGATCGGGGCCGGGGGTTCGGCTGGCTGAGGTGCGGGTGTCGGTTCGGGCAGTTCGGGAACGGGTTGGGGTTCCGGCTCCGGTTGCGGGATCACGGGGTCGGGGTTTGTGGTTTCCTCGCCGCCATCCTCGACAATCGCATCAAGCCCCTCTTCGAGGCGCGATGAGGATTTGAACAGCTTGTTCTTCAGCTTGGAAAAAAACGCCATTATCGATCTCCGCAAATGCTTCTTTCACCTAATGCGGATTTAAAGGAGTTGCAAAGGGTCAGGTGAGGGCGATCAACCGCACCTGTTGCGCGGTTGCGGGCTCGGCGACCGGGGGCGCGTGTTGAAGAAAGGTTGAATGGCACGGACGGGTGCGATCTGACAGAATGCGGACATGTTCAGGATGTTGATGATTCTGCTGATTGCGATTGCGCAATCCGCTGCGGCGCAGTCGCCTTTGTCGGGGGCAGAGTTTGATCGCTATACCCGTGGAAAGACCCTGTTTTACGGATTTGACGGTCAGGCCTATGGGGTTGAGCGTTATCTGCCCAATCGTCGCGTCATCTGGTCGTTTCTGGATGGGGATTGCAAGGAAGGCATCTGGTATGAGCGCGAGGGGCAGATCTGTTTTCTCTACGAAGACCGGCCGGACCCGCAATGCTGGGTGTTCACCCAATCAGGTGGCGGGTTGATTGCGCAGTTCGAAGGCGATCCCATGGCGACAGAACTTTATGAGGCCGAGGATGTCGATGAGGAGATGATCTGTTACGGCCCGGATGTCGGGGTTTAGGATCAGGGCCCTAGAACAGCGATCCTTGATCAGGGGCCGGAGGTTTGGGCGTGCGTTTGGGTTTGGCACCGCCGCCCTGACCGGTGTTTAGCGTGCCGTCAGCGAACTCGATCTCGAATGTGGTGTGTTTCTCGGCTTGCGCCTTGCGGGTCAGAACGTGATCGCCGGCACGGATAACGGCGTAACCACGTTCGAGTGTCGCCTTGTAGCTGAGCGTTTCGCGCAGGCGGTCGGTGGCGTCCAGCTGTTGGTGCAGGCGATCAAGACGGGTGATCTGGGCGGTGTTCAGACGCTCGGTCAGGCGGTTCAGGGTGTCACGGCGGGTTGTCAGCTCGCGCTGGATCGGGCGCAGGGACAGGCGTGACGACAGGTTGTGCCAGCGGTCGCGGCGGGTCGCAACAAGATTGCGCAAGGTCGAGGGGCGCAGATGGGCCGCACTGTCCAGCAGTTTGACACGACGGGTTTGGACGCCCCGGATCAGGGCGTTGGGCAGGCGTTCGGCGGCCTGATCCAGCCGTTGGCGCGGACTGTCCAGCAGTGTTTCGGGGCGCGGCAGGGCGCGCGCGAGGTCGCGCAGGCGCTGGCTGCGGCGCTGTACGGCATCGGTGGCGGCGCGGGACAGGCGCGCGCCCTGTTCCCGGGTCCAGGCCAGCAGCTCCATGCGGACGGGCACGGCGAGTTCGGCGGCGGCGGTGGGGGTCGGCGCGCGGCGGTCCGAGACATAATCGATCAGGGTGGTGTCGGTCTCGTGACCCACGGCCGAGATCAGCGGGATGGCCGAGGCGGCAGCGGCGCGGGCAACGTTTTCCTCGTTGAAGCCCCAGAGGTCTTCGATTGAGCCGCCGCCGCGTGCGACGATGATCAGGTCGGGGCGCGGTAGAGCTCCGCCCGGGGTGAGCTGGTTGAAGCCTTCGATGGCGCGCGTTACTTCGGGGGCGCAGTTTGCGCCCTGAACGGCGACGGGCCAGATCAGCACCTTGCGCGGGAACCGGTCGCGCAGGCGGTGCAGGATATCGCGGATCACCGCGCCAGAGGGGGAGGTGATGACGCCAATGATCTGCGGCAGATAGGGCAGGGGTTTCTTGCGTTCGGGTGCAAACAGACCCTCGGATTCGAGCTGTTTCTTGCGCTTTTCCAGCAGCGCCATCAGCGCGCCTTGTCCGGCGACGGCGACCTCATCGACGTTCAGATTGTATTTCGACTGTGCGCCAAAGGCGGTGAGACGGCCCGTGACAACGACTTCGAGCCCTTCTTCGGGTACCACGGACAGGCCTGATATCTGACCTTTCCACGTGGTGCAGGCCAGCACGTTCCGGTCATCCTTGATGTCATAGTACAAATGGCCCGAGCGCGCCTTGAACACGCGCCCCACCTCGCCGCGCACACGGATTCGGCCAAAGGTGCCTTCCAGCGTGCGCTTTACCTCTCCGGATATGTCCGAAACGGAGTATTCAGGGGTATTTTGGCCGGGAACGGGGTCGTCGAGCAGGTCGGACATTTCAGCGCCTTGTGTCAAATGCCTGCCCAGCTTAGAACGCCGCGAGGGCGAGGCCAAGCAGATCGGAGAGCAGTCATGAACATCCTTATTCTCGGCAGTGGCGGGCGCGAGCACAGCCTGGCCTGGGCGGTGATGCAAAACCCCAAATGCGACCGTCTGATCGTGGCACCGGGCAATGCCGGGATTGCGCAGATTGCCGATTGTGCCGCTTTGGATATCGAGAATGGCGGTGCGGTGGTCAGCTTTGCCGAGGAAAACGCGATTGATTTCGTGATCGTTGGCCCCGAAGCGCCTTTGGCAGCCGGGGTTGCGGATCGTTTGCGCGAGGCGGGTGTATTGGTCTTTGGCCCGTCCGCCGCTGCGGCGCAGCTGGAGGCCTCAAAGAGCTTTACCAAAGAGATTTGTGATGCGGCTGGCGCGCCGACCGCCGAGTATGCCCGGTTTACCGAGGCGGAACCAGCCAAGGCCTATATTCGCCAACAGGGCGCGCCGATTGTGGTGAAGGCTGATGGTCTGGCTGCAGGCAAGGGTGTGATCGTTGCAATGGACGAGCAAACCGCGCTGGACGCCATTGATGATATGTTTGGTGGTGCTTTTGGTGGCGCGGGTGCCGAGGTTGTCATCGAAGAGTTCATGGAGGGCGAGGAGGCCTCGTTATTTGTGCTCTGTGATGGGGATGAGGTTCTGTCGATTGGAACAGCGCAGGACCATAAGCGTGTGGGCGAAGGCGATACCGGGCTGAATACCGGTGGTATGGGGGCCTATTCTCCGGCACCGGTATTGAGTGCTGAGGTTGAAGCGCGCGCGATGGAAGAGATCGTGCGCCCGACCATGGCAGAGATGAAGCGGCGGGGGATGCCGTTTCAGGGTGTTCTCTATGCAGGGCTGATGATCAGGGACGGTCAGCCGAGGCTGGTGGAATACAACGTGCGATTTGGTGATCCCGAGTGTCAGGTTCTGATGATGCGGTTGGGGGCGCAGGCGATGGACCTGATGCACGCGGCTGCGGAAGGTCGATTGGGCGAGACGCGTGTGAACTGGGCTGATGATCATGCGATGACGATTGTGATGGCTGCAAAGGGGTATCCGGGATCTTATGAGAAGGGCTCGGTCATTTCTGGTTTGAATGCGCTGCCCGAGGACAGCAGCAACATGGTGTTTCATGCGGGTACCAAGGCGGAGAGCGGGCAGGTTCTGGCGTCAGGCGGGCGGGTTTTGAACGTGACGGCGCGCGGGGACTCGCTGCAAGACGCGCGAGATCGGGCTTATGCGATGGTTGATGGCATCGATTGGCCGGAGGGGTTTTATCGCCGCGACATCGGCTGGCGCGCGCTTTGATCTGATTGCCGGGCTGCGCCCGTCTCGATTTTGCGGGCGAGGGGCTCTGCCCCGCCGCCATTGGTGCGCGCACCAATGGAGGCCCCCCGGGATATTTAGGGCCAGATGAAGGGTGGATCAGCAGGTCAGGGCTGTGGTCAGGTCTGCGCGTTTTCTGAGCGGGCCGAGATCGGTGGTTTGCCAGCCGTTTTTGTAGAAGATACCGATGATGCGGGACCAATCAGCGTTGGCGACGATCAACTCGGGGCGATCATCGCATTGGCGTAGGCCACCAGAGATGAAATCCTCTCCGATCCGGTGGTTGGTCAGGCCGGGGATCGCGGCGATTTCGGTCAGTGCGCCATCTTTGTAGCGCCAGATGCGCAGGGTTTTGGCCAGATGCGGGCGGTCGATATAGGCGATCTCGACATGGCCGTCGCCGTCGAGATCGGCAGCCCCGATGGGGGCGAGCCAGCGGTTGCGGGTGCCAATATGAGGGGTGGCGGCGATTTTTTGGCCGCGGGCGTTGTAGATTGCGAGTTGAGCGCCTGTGTCTTTTTGCGATTCTACGGTGAGGATTTCGAGCGATCCGTCCAAGTCGACATCAAACAGTCTTGGTTTGAGGTCCTCGAATACTCTGTCAGACGGCAGGCGAACGGATATGGTATAGATTGAGGGCTTGTAGACCAGATCGAGTCTGAGGCTACTGTCGGGGGGAGATTTGTCTTCGACCCTGATTTCCAACGCTCCGTATTCGATGGCGTCTCCCAGCACGTCGTGGTCGTAGCGGGTTGTTGGTTCTGTATACCAAGCGGACAAAACGATCTCTGTCGCCGCTGCACTTCCTCCTGTCCACAGGCACAGAGTTGTCAGCGCGCCGCGTGCCCATCCTTGCCACAGGTGAGCGGGTAGACGCGGCGCTTTGGAGTACATCAGATCTGTTTTTCCGGCATCTGGACAATCAGACCATCCAGCGCGTCGGTGACCTTGATCTGGCAGGTCAGGCGCGAGCGGGTCGGGTCGGGCTCATAGGCGAAATCCAGCATGTCTTCTTCCATGTCGTCCTTGGCGGGGACTTTTTCGACCCAGTCGGGGTGCACGTAGACGTGGCAGGTCGAGCAGGCGCAGGCGCCGCCGCAATCGGCCTCGATGCCGGGGATGTTGTTGTCACGGGCCCCTTCCATGACGGTCAGTCCGTTGGCGACCTCGACAGTATGTTCGGTACCGCCGTGCTCGACATAGGTGATCTTTGCCATTGCGTGCGTCTTCCTTTTGAGAGTGTCGAATTCTTCCTTAGTGAAGGGAGTTAAGTGTTTCCAGTAGGAATTGCGAATTGAACGGTCGCGCCTGAATGTTCTTATCGACATTGTTGGGATTGAGCCTGCGCGGATGTCAGAGGTTTTGACCGATCTCTTGGACCATGTGCAGGTGCACACCTATTCCGTGTTCGTCGTCCAAAATGGGCACGCGCGTTTCAATTTCGACGTTAAATCCAATATGCTCATAAAAACTAACGGCTTCATTGTTGACCGCTACGTCAAGGCATATCTGATTGCACCCGCCCGCCAAAGCCCGTTTTGTTGCTACTTCAAAGAGTTGGCTGGCAATACCCGTGCCCTGCATGTCCGGGCTGACGGCGAATTCGAGAATGTAGTATGAGTTTTGACGCGGGGCAGGAAACAACCGATCCATCCAGTGCAGGGCAGATTTTAGGTGAAGCGCTTCATCTTCGCCAAGAGCATTCGCCTGATGATCCACGGAAAAATCGAAATTCGCAGAGTATTCTTCGTCTGTATGCCCAATAAGGAGGCCTGCAACCTTGTCGTGTTGCATGGCTGTAAAGGCCTGTTTGTATGAATACAAACCCTGTTGCGCGGGCCATTCCGTTCCGATGATCTTATGCAGGACATCCATTTTACCAAACATGTAGCCGTTTAGTTTTGGATCTGTGCTCCAAAGAAGATCGGCGAGTTGCTCGGGCGGGACAGATTTAGAGGCGGGTTGTACTATGGTGGTCAATAGTCACTCCTGATTCTGGCATTCAGAAAATACGACTTTCGATCCAAACAATACCCTTGCCTACCGTTTGAACAAAACGCCCTGCGATTTCTGGTCCCGATGATCTCCGCGCAGGTCTGCGTGCAGGGCGCGCCCGGCCTGAACGCCGGGACGGGCGCTCATCATGTCCAGCCAGCGGGTAAAATGCGGCTTGTCCTCAAGCACCTGCTGCTGGCCCTCCCACAGGCTGGCCCAACCCCAAATCGATATGTCGGCGATGGAGTAAAAATCACCTGCGACGTATTCGTTTTCAGCCAACCGTCGATCCAATACCCCGTAAAGCCGCCCGACCTCGGAGCGGTAGCGGTCTTTCGGGTAGGGCAGGTCTTGCGGTGGGTCCAGTTGGGGTGCGTATTTCAGGAAGTGATGCGCCTGACCTGCCATCGGGCCGACGCCGCCCATCTGCCACATCAGCCATTCCTCAACCGCGATCCGGTCGCGTTCGCTTGCGCCATAAAAGCACCCGGTCTTGCGGGCGAGGTACATCAGGATCGCGCCGCTTTCAAAAACCGAAACAGGCGCGCCATCGGGGCCGTCCGGGTCGACGATTGCGGGCATGCGGTTATTGGGGGATATCTTCAGGAATTCGGGATCGAACTGGTCACCCTTGCCGATATTGATCAGGTGGGTTTTGTAGGGCAGCCCCATCTCTTCCAAAGCGATGGAGGCTTTCCATCCATTGGGTGTGGGCCAGAAATACAGATCGATCATGGTGTCTCCTCGCGATTGAGGGGATCATGAGGGTTTCGGGCGGTTCGGCAAGAGGGCGCGCAGCCCGTGTTACGAAAGCGTGACCGGCAGACCACCGGGCTTGACGCTGACGGGGACGAGGCGTAAAGGCATCCGTACTATGTGGCGATTTGTTACCGGATTGCGGGCCACGTTAAACAACACCGCTAAAAGGTCAGGATGAAAGACCCCTTTCGCTTGGCCGCGTCTGGGGTTTTTTGTTTGCCTCTTTCAACGGGGGCTGAAAGGAATGAGATGAGCGAGAGCTGGAACAAACGCACCCAAGCCGTCCATGGCGGCATCCGTCGCAGTCAGTATAACGAGGTCTCCGAGGCGATCTTTCTGACCCAGGGCTTTGTCTATGATAATGCTGAACAGGCCGAGGCCCGGTTTATCGAAACCGGCCCGGATGAGTTCATCTATGCCCGCTATGGCAACCCCACTGTCTCGATGTTCGAACAGCGTATTGCGGCGCTGGAAGGGGGGGAAGACGCTTTTGCCACCGCATCGGGTATGGCGGCGGTCAACGGGGCGCTGGCCTCGATGCTGAAGGCGGGGGACCACGTGGTTTCAGCCAAGGCTCTGTTCGGGTCATGTTTGTATATTCTTGAGAATATCCTGACGCGTTATGGTGTTGAGGTGACGTTTGTCGATGGCACCGATCTGGCGGCATGGGAGGCCGCGATCCGGCCCGATACCAAGGCGGTGTTCTTTGAATCCATGTCGAACCCCACGCTTGAGGTGATTGATATCGCGGCCGTGTCGAAACTGGCCCATGCGGCGGGGGCGGTTGTGATTGTGGATAACGTGTTTTCGACCCCGGTGTTTTCGCGTGCGATTGAACAGGGCGCGGATGTGGTTGTTTATTCCGCGACCAAGCATATCGACGGGCAGGGGCGCGCGCTGGGTGGCATCATCATCAGCACCAAAGAGTTCATTCGCGGCACGGTCGAACCTTACCTGAAACATACCGGCGGCGCGCTGAGCCCGTTTAACGCGTGGATCATGCTCAAAGGGATCGAGACCATGGCGCTGCGCGTGAATGCGCAGACGGAAAGCGCGCAAAAGATTGCCGAGGCGCTGGAGGGGCACCCTGTGCTGGAACGCACTTTGTATCCGGGTCTGAAAACCCATGCCCAGAATGCTCTGGTGCACGATCAACTGGGCGGCAAAGGCGGTACCGTGTTGTCGCTGGATATCAAGGGCGGCAAAGCGGCGGCTTTTGCGTTTCTGAATGCGCTGACGATCCCGGTGATCTCGAACAATCTGGGCGACGCCAAGTCGATCGCGACCCACCCGGCCACAACCACACACCAGCGGTTGAGCGAAGAGCAGCGGGATGAGCTGGGTATCACCCCCGGTCTGGTCCGCCTGTCGGTGGGTCTTGAAGATGCAGGGGATCTGCTGGCCGATATCACGCGGGCGCTGGCCGCTTCGCAGGCGTAAACCCGTGAAGGCGCTGTGTGATCAGGTGTGGAATTTCACCTGATCACGCGTTTGTTCGCTAAAATGTGACGCAATCGGCATTTTAAGTTCAATCTGGTTTGCTATCTCATACGTATCGCTTTGAAGTGGCAATAAAGCTGCGCTCGTATATACTCCGCCGGCCTAGCAAGGGACCCGTGCCAATGAACATTCATCCGCGCGACATTGATGACAAACCTGATCACGATCAGGCGGCTGCGGCCCTGAAAGTGCTGCGTCAGTGGGCGAAAACGGCCTCGGCGACCGAGATCAGCCAGCTTGACCCTGCGGTGGCACGGCTTGTTCCGGGTCTGATGCCATCAAACTATCCCGCCCTGTCGCGCGAATATCCGGAAGAGTTCAAGGTTGATACGGCCTACAAGGCCACGTTGCCTGACCTGCAAAACGGCCCCTCCAGCCTGATCCGCGGGGCAAAGCAGCAGATCCAGCATGTCGGTATTTCGAATTTCCGCCTGCCGATCCGGTTTCAGCGCAAGAAGGGCGCGGATCTGACGCTTGAGACCTCGGTGACCGGTTCGGTCAGTCTTGAGGCCGAGAAGAAGGGCATCAACATGTCCCGGATCATGCGGTCTTTCTACAAACATGCCGAACGCACCTTCAGTTTTGAGGTGATGGAAGCGGCGCTGGATGACTATTTGTCCGATCTGGACAGTCTGGATGCGCGTATCCAGATGCGGTTTTCGTTCCCTGAACAGATTGAGAGTTTGCGCTCGGGCCTGACGGGGTATCAGTATTATGACATCGCGCTGGAACTGGTTGATCACGGCGGCGAGCGTCTGAAGATCATGCATCTGGATTATGTCTATTCCTCGACCTGCCCTTGTTCGCTGGAACTCAGCGAGCATGCGCGTGCCACGCGCAGCCAGTTGGCCACACCGCATTCGCAACGCTCGGTGGCGCGGATTTCCGTTGTGATCGACAGTGACGCGGATTGCCTGTGGTTCGAGGATCTGATCGCACTGTGCCGCCGCGCGGTTCCGACCGAGACGCAGGTGATGGTCAAGCGCGAGGACGAGCAGGCCTTTGCCGAGTTGAACGCCGCTAACCCGATCTTTGTCGAGGATGCCGCGCGTCTGTTCTGTGCCGAATTGCAGGCAGATCACCATGTCGGTGATTTTCGCGTGATCGCGAGCCATCAGGAAAGCCTGCACAGCCATGATGCGGTATCGATTCTGACCGAAGGGCCCACCTTCGAATCCGCCAGTCTGGACCCGCGTTTGTTCACGACCTTGTTCCATGTGGGTTAACTGACCCTACGGAAGCTGCTGGAAAAGCGGGCAAAAAACCTCTCTGAGCGCTTTATTGCCGCAATGCAGCAAGAAATGCTGCATCTGCGCTGAAAGTCGGGTTATGCTGAACCCGAGTGCAGCTGCCGCGCGCCCGGAATATCCGGATGATGCGGCCTGAAAGGAAACCGGGACGTGCGACGCTTTGGATCACGAACCTGCAAACCCGCCCGGAGGATTGGGGCGGGCAGGGTGATTGACCCGTATTCCTGCTGCCGCGGTTTTATCAGGAGAGACATGTAATGAATCCGATTTCTCAACCACTGGAGTTTCAGGCCGCCGCCATTCGTATGGCCGGTTACGCGATGGTCAGTCAGATAGAGATCATGCAGATTATGACCCGCGCGGCGCTTGAACTGCCAATGGCCCCGTTGCAGGCGGCGAAGGCCGCTGAAACATCTGCGTCTGATGTTCGTCAAACAGCGAAACCAGAAGCCCGCAAGCCTGTCCAACCTGTGGCGCGCGCGAAGGCTGCACCGGCTCCGGCAACGCCAAAAGCCGCGCCGAAACCTCAGGCGACGGCAGCAAAAAACGCAAAACCTGCGGCCAAACCGGTTGTGAAATCGCCCCCGGTGAAAGCAAAAGCGCCAGCCAAACCGGCGTCGACCGCTGCCAAGGCGGTTGAGGCGGTGAAATCTGCCGCGACGGCCAAGGCACAACCGGCAACACCCGCGCCGAAAACGGCCCCGGCCAAAGCTCCGGCTGCGACAGCGACCCCGGCGAAAGCGGCTGCGCCCAAAGCTGCACCCGCCCAGGCGGCCTCGAAACCCGTTTCTGCGGCAGATGCAGAACCCGCCACCCGGCGCACCCGCGCACCGTCGAAACCGCCTGCAATGCCATCGGCTGCCGAGAAATCAGACAGCTAAGAGGATCATCTGCTTGACACTGTCGGGCAGGCGCGCCAACGCTGCCCGTCATGATGGATCTTCGCCCGGTCGGATATGTGATTGGTCTGCTGGTCGCCATTCTTGGGGCGACCATGCTGCTGCCGATGCTTGCCGACATGATCGAAGGGCGCGGCGAATGGCACGTGTTCTTCGAAAGCGCGGTCATTACGCTTTTGACTGGCAGTGTTCTGGCGATGAGCTGCTCGAACGGGGTTGGCGAGGGTCTGACCATCCGTCAGACCTTTTTGCTGACCTCGGGTGTCTGGGTGGCGCTGCCGGTTTTTGGTGCTATCCCGTTTATCTTCGGCGAGACCGAACTGCGCTTTGTTGATGCCTATTTCGAGGCGATGTCGGGCCTGACCACCACGGGTTCAACCGTAATTTCGGGCCTTGATGATCTGCCGCAGGGCCTGCTGTTGTGGCGCGGTGTGCTGCAATGGCTGGGTGGCATCGGAATCATCGTGGTGGCCATGGTATTCCTGCCCGAACTGCGTGTTGGCGGGATGCAGATCTTCCGCTCGGAAGGGTTTGAGACCATGGGAAAAATCCTGCCCCGCGCGCAGGAGATCGCCGGGCAGATTTCCCTGATCTACGTGTTTCTCACGGTTGCCTGCGCGCTGGTTTATGCCGGATTTGGCATGGGCTTTTTCGATGCGGTGGTGCATTCCATGACCACCATCGCGACGGGCGGTTTTTCAAACTACGATAACTCCTTCGCGCGATTCACGGGGCCGACGGAATATGCCGCTGCCGTCTTCATGATCCTCGCGGCGCTGCCCTTCGTGCGCTATGTGCAACTGGCCAATGGCTATACAAGCTCGCTGTGGCAAGACAGTCAGATCAGGGCGTTTCTGGCCACCATTGCCGTTCTGGTGGTGGTGATGACGGTTTTTCTGACCTCGGTTTTCCCCCATCACTGGGAACAGGCCTTCCGCGAGTCGCTGTTCAATATCACCTCGATCATTTCGGGAACCGGCTATGCCAGTGTTGATTATATGGACTGGGGCAGTTTTCCGATCATGCTGTTTTTCCTGATCGGTCTGATTGGTGGTTGCGCGGGGTCAACCGCGTGTTCGATCAAGGTGTTTCGCTATCAACTGCTGTTTGCGTCGATCAAAACCCAGATCAACCGCATCCGCTCGCCTCACGGCGTGTTTGTGCCGCGCTATGACGGCCGGGCCATCGGCCGCGACGTTCTGACCTCGGTCATGAGCTTTTTCATGTTCTTTACGCTGTCGATGGGGGTGCTGTCTTGGGCGCTGGCACTGACTGGGCTGGATTTTATCACCTCCGTATCGGGTGCGGCGACGGCGCTGGCCAATGTGGGGCCGGGGCTGGGCGACCAGATTGGGCCTGCCGGTAACTTTGCCGGGCTCAATGACAGTGCCAAGTGGTTGCTGACCATCGGCATGCTGGTCGGGCGGCTGGAGCTGCTGGCGGTCTATGCCATCTTTACCGTTCAATTCTGGAGAAACTGATGAAGCGACCTTTGGGAGCGCAGATCTCGCACATGCTGAAGGATCGTGGGGTGGATGTGATCTTTGGCATTCCCGGTGTTCATAATCAGGAAATGTACCGCGGCATCGAAGAGGCCGGGATCACCCATGTTCTGGCCCGGCACGAGCAGGGGGCCGGGTTCATGGCCGACGGTTACGCCCGTGCCTCGGGCAGACCGGGGGTGGCCTATGTGATCACCGGGCCGGGGCTGTGCAATATCATGACCCCGATGGGGCAGGCCTATTCGGATTCGGTGCCGATGCTGGTGTTGTCCTCTTGTCTGGATGAGACACAGGCGCAGCGCGGACAGTTGCACCAGATGAAGGATCAGCGCGCGGCGGCAGAAACGGTGGCTGATTGGTCCTGTCAGGCCAATGACGCACAGGCGGCTTACGGGCTGGTGGAACGCGCCTTCGAAGAGTTCGAGCTGTCGCGCCCGCGCCCCAAGCACATTCAGGTGCCGATCACGCAATTGCAGGCCGAGGCAGAGCCTGCGCCTTTCCCGAACCAGCCTGCGCTGCGCAACAAGGTGCTGCCGCCGGATGTTGCTCCGGTTCTGTCGCTGCTGAATATTGCGCAGCGGCCCTTGTTTATTCTGGGTGGCGGCTGCCGGTCGAACCTGTGGCGACAGATCCTGACGCAGCTGGGGGCGGCCTGTTTTACCACCACAGCCGGGCGTGGGCTGGTCGGGGCTGATTACCCGCTGGATTTCGGGTCGATGCTGCCGCGCCCGGGCAGTGCCGAGGTGATCGGTTCGGCCGATCTGGTCGTGGCTGTCGGGGCTGAGCTGGCCGAGGTTGATCTGTGGCGGCATGATCTGGGTCATACCGCCACTCTGGTGCGCGTTGATCTGGACCCAGAGGTTCTGTCTGACCGTCACCGCGCGGCGGTCAAGCTGCAGGCGGACGGGGAAGGCTTTGCGGCGGCGCTCTGGGCTGCCGCCGAGCAGGTAAAACCCGCCACAGGCTGGTCTGCAGAAGAGGTGCGCGAGGCCCGCATCCGCTGGCGGGCCGAGGTCGATGCCGAGCGCCCGGGGATTGTTCGCGTGGCCGATGCTTTGCGTGCGGCGATGCCTGCGGATACGATGATCTATTCCGACATGACCCAGTTTGCCTATGTCGCGAACGAGGTCTGGGACATGAGCATCCCCTATCACTGGCACCACCCGACCGGCTTTGGCACGCTGGGCTATGCCTTGCCTGCGGGGATCGGCGGCGCGGTGGCGCGGCGGGGCAGGCCCACGGCGGTGATCGCGGGCGATTACGGCTTTCACTATACGATGCAAGAGCTTGGCGTGGCTGTCGAACTGGGCCTGTCACTACCCATTATCCTTTGGGATAACGGCAAGCTGAAAGAGATCGAAGACAGCATGGTGCGCGCGCAGATCGCGCCCAATGCGGTCGTTGCCCGCAATCCCGATTTCTGCAAACTGGCCGAGGCATTCGGGGCGTTTTCAGCAGCTCCGGCCAATCTAGATGAGATGCAGGCCGCTGTGCGCGATGCTTTTGCGGCCAACGGCCCCACGCTGATCCGGATCACGCCGGAAATTCTGTAAAGCGAAAAAAGGCGCTGCGTTGGTGTGCAGCGCCTTTCTATCTGGTCGTGATTTTAATTCCAGCAGTGGACCAGAACGGTCATTCCATTGGCGCGCCGGCTCAGTTCATTTGGGGAAACCGGGGTTGCGGTCTGGCTGGATTGACCCGAAAGGCCCGCCTTGGTCAGAACGTCGGTCAGGCGGTCGACATTGGCCGCCAGACTGACCGAGCCGGGCAGGGCGCGCCCGTCGGACGGGGTGGGCAGCAGCATGCCAATCACGCTGCCGCTGTCGTCAAAGACCGGCCCGCCTGCGTCACCGGGCTGCGCAGACAGCGCAAGGCGTTTAACGCCGTCCTCACCGTTCAGGCCCCGGATATCGGCAATCTGGCCAAAGGTCAGCGTGGGCGCGCCCAGTGCGCCTTCGTAGGAAAAGCCGGATACAGCCACATCGGACTGAATGCGAGGCTGCTCGGCGCTGAATTCGGCCACGCTGATCGGCGCGAGGGCACGGCCGGGGCGCAGCACGGCAATGCCGAGGTCGGCGTCGCGCCAGGCCACCTGAACCTCCTGATCGGAGTTGAGGGTGATCCGGGTGCAGCTGTCGGCAACCTCGGCCACGGTCAGGATGGTGCCATTGGCGTCGGCAAAGAAGCCAGACCGCGACAGACGCGGCTTGCGGATTTGCAGGCCTGACACCAGATCAATGCGCTGTTCCGCATCTGCCCCGGCACCGGCATCAAGCACAGCATCGGTGGTGGCAAAGCTGGCGCGCATCGCGGCCAGAACGCGGGCGCGGCGGGCTTCGTCATTTTCAGGCCAGACCAGAGTGAAGCCTTTGATCCTGCCATCCTTCAGCGCCGCCTGTGTGAACGAGACGATACCATTGCCGCGCCCTTCGATGGTAAAGCTGTTGCCGCGCAGGGTGCGTTCGCCCTGCAGCGGGATGATCTCAAGCGATTGCATGACCTCGTAGAGCGCGCGCAGGGTGGCGGCGGTGCCCTCCTGACTGATCAATAGCGCCTGAGCGTTCAGGTCGGATGTGGGCTGGAAATGGGCAAAAGGGGCCTCGTACCGGTCCAAGGCAACGGCACCAAGCGGCAGGTCCAGCTCGATCCCGGCCTGCGGGTCGGCGTACCGACCCATGCCTACGCTGATCAGGGGTGCGTTGTAATCGTCCATCAGCGTCTTGCGCTGCAGGCTGGTCAGAACGCCCGTGGCCTCAAAGCCGTTGAACCGCTGCCACTCGCTCATTGAACGGCGGGTGCCCTGACCAAAAGCCCCGTCGATGGTCGAGCTGTAGAACCCCGCTGCCTGCAAGGCGGTTTGCAGGTCTCTGCGTTCCTGCGCGGTCAGCAGGCGTTCACCCTGCAGCGCCTCGGCGCGGGTCTCATCCGCCGCCTGCGGGCTGAGCCCGGCCTGCGGCTGTTCCGGTTGCACCTGAGGTTCAGGCGGGGGCGCAGCCACGCCCCGGTTCAGGATATTGGCACCGATGGGCCAGAACTGTTGCCCCAGCGCGTTCGAGAAGGCAATGAAACTGTCAGACGGAATCTGCCGCTCGGCCCGGTACACACGCAGAACCTGTTGCGCATCTTCGGGCAAATAAGGCCCAAGAACAATGGCATACCAGCCAGAGTTCAGGCGAAACCCGTTCACATCAGGTAGGGCGTTGGCATAGGTCTGCGCCCGCTCCTGCGCCTCGCGCAGCGAGGGCTGTGCCTCGATCTGGACCCAGACGCCAGCGCCCTGCTGGGCAAAAGCGGCGCGCAGGCCGAAAAGGAAAAAGAATGTAATAACTGTGAATATGCGTGTCATTGTCTGCCCGTTTTATGCGGTGTTTTAACTTTGGTGCAGATTACGCGAAATCATGCTTTGATTGCCATGCCCGGATTACGGGGAATTCCGGGTGTGGCAGCGCAGCGACAGGGCCAGAGGCTTTGGCCCGTTGACGCCCCCCGGCCCCTTGCATAGGAAGGGCCGAACCCACCGGAACCGGGCGCTGGGCGTCCAAGGGAAATGCCATGACTGAACCCAACAGTGCACCTCGTTCATTTCAGGAGATCATCCTGCGGCTTCAGGCCTATTGGGCCTCGAAAGGCTGCGCCATATTGCAGCCTTATGACATGGAGGTCGGTGCGGGTACGTTCCATCCCGCGACCACTCTGCGTGCGCTGGGGTCCAAGGCATGGGCTGCGGCCTATGTTCAGCCTTCGCGCCGCCCGACCGACGGGCGTTATGGCGAGAACCCGAACCGGTTGCAGCATTACTACCAGTTTCAGGTGCTGGTAAAACCCAGCCCGCCTGACCTGCAGGATTTGTATCTGGGCTCGCTTGAGGCCATCGGCATTGACATGAACCTGCACGATATCCGGTTCGTCGAGGATGACTGGGAAAGCCCGACCCTTGGTGCCTGGGGGCTGGGTTGGGAGGTCTGGTGTGATGGCATGGAGGTCAGCCAGTTCACCTATTTCCAGCAGGTCGGCGGCCATGACTGCGCGCCGGTGTCGGGCGAGTTGACCTATGGGCTGGAGCGTCTGGCGATGTATGTGCTGGGCATCGACCATGTGATGGACATGCCGTTCAATGACCCGCAATCGCCCAGCCCTCTGAAATACGGCGACATCTTCAGGCAGACTGAAGAAGAATACGCCCGCTGGAATTTCGACGTGGCCAATACCGAGGTTCTGCTGCGCCATTTCGAAGAGGCTGAGGCCGAATGCGCCGCCATTCTGGCGCAGGAACATGAGGATCCCAAAACCGGCAAACGCATCATCATGGCGCATCCCGCATACGACCAGTGCATCAAGGCCAGCCATATCTTCAACCTGCTGGATGCGCGGGGGGTGATTTCGGTGACGGAACGGCAAGCCTATATCGGCCGGGTCCGCGCATTGGCCAAGCAATGCGCGGATGCCTTCGTGCAGACCGAGGCCGCCGGGTTCGCGGCGGAATGATCGCCTCAGGCCAGTCCCGGCAACAAGACTTTCAGGCCATCGGCGATCATGCTGATGGCAATGGCCGCAAGGATCATGCCCATGAAACGGCTCATGATCACGCGGGCATTGGCAGACAGGCGCTTGGCCAGCCACGCAGCATTCCAGAAGGTGATCAGCAACAGGGCAAGGATCGCAAGGAAAACGCCTGCATAAACAAATATATCCACCGTTGTTTTAACGTGATGCGCATACAGGATCAGCGTTGTGATCGTGCCCGGACCAACCAGAATCGGGAAAGCCAGCGGGTAGAAGGCAACTGTATCGGCGGCGGGGTAGCTCTCTTTTTCGCCGTCGGTTCCGTGATGCGAGGTGCTTTCATTGCCGCTGAGCATATTGAAGCCGATCATCAGGACAACAAGGCCCCCCGCAACACGCAGGTCATTGACGCTGATGCCAAACAAGCTCAGCGCCTGACTGCCAACCGCGGCAAAGGCCGTTCCCAGGATCAGGCAGTAGGTCGCGGTTTTGATCGCGACCTTACGCTGATCGGCGACCGAAAGATCCTGCGTGACGCTCAGAAATACGGGCAGGTTGGTGACCGGGTTCATGATCGCAAAAAGCGCGCCAAAGAACCCTACAGCCAGAGTCGATTCCATCAGTTTTACCTCGATTCAATCTGTGATTGGCTGGTACCTGTCCTAATTTTCCGCAAGTTGAAAGAGGCGGCTTGAACATGACGGGTAAACTATTGGCGATAATTCTGCTGGTTTCGGCCCTGCTGGCGGGTGCGGGCATGTATTACCTGCAGGTCTATGGGTTTTACTATGAGGTCACGCCGAAACCGGGGCAGGATGTGGCCCTTTTGACGGAAGGTGCCGACGGGCCAGCCCCGATTGCCTATTCCGCATTCCGGGCGATTGATGCCGACAGCTCTCCGATCCGGTATCGGGCCTGTTTTGAAACTGATCTGACACCGGATCAGATGGCCAGCTTTGTCCCGGTCGAAACGCCCGAACCGCTGACAGCACCGGGGTGGTTTGACTGCTATGATGCGGTCGCTCTGGCTGATGCGCTGCAATCGGGGCAGGCGCAGGCGTTCATGGGGGTAAAGAACATCCATTACGGCGTTGATCGCATCGTGGCGGTGACGCAGGATGGCAAAGGGTTCATATGGCACGCGCTGAACAATTGCGGCGAGAAAGCCTATGACGGCACCGTGGTGGGTGAGGAATGCCCACCCAGACCGCAGGAGTGACGCAGATGGGGCTGGTCGTTGAGATCCCGGATTTCCTGACCGCCACGCTGGGCTTTGCCGTCTATCTTCTGGGAGCCGAGATCAATGCCCGTGTCGCGGCCTTGCGCAGTTTCAACATTCCTGAACCGGTGACCGGAGGGTTGCTGGCCTCGCTGGTGGTTCTGCTGTTGTATCTGGGTTTCGGGGTCGAGCTGTCCTTCGGCCTGACCGCGCGGGATTTCCTGTTGGTGCTGTTTTTCGCCGGGATTGGTTTGAATGCCCGGTTGTCTGATTTAATTGCGGGGGGTAAGCCTCTGCTTTTACTCCTGGTTCTGACGCTTTTGACCATTGTGGCGCAGAATGTGATTGGCGCGGTGGGGGCCGCTTTGTTCGGGTATCCGGCGCAGGCCGGGGTGCTGTTCGGCTCTGCCGCCCTGATCGGCGGGCACGGTACGGCCATCGCATGGGCACCCGAAGTTGCCGGGGCCACCGGGTTGGACGGTGCGACCGAGCTTGGGGTAGCGGTGGCAACGTTGGGTCTTGTTCTGGCTGCTCTGGTTGGAGGGCCAATAGCACGGTTGCTGATTGAGGGGCGCAAGCTTAGCCCCGAACGGCCGGGCGAAGAGCACACGGTTGGTCTGCCTGACGAGGGAGGTCAGAAATCCGGGATCGATCATCTGACGGTCATGCGGGTCCTTTTGTATCTGAACCTCGCCATCATCTCGGGCTATGTTTTGGGCGAGGCGATCACAGCAGCCGGGTTGAAGCTGCCCTTGTTCGTGCCCTGTCTGATCATGGGTATCATCATCGCCAATCTGCGCACGGCACTTGCCCCCAAAGCGCCGCCCGTGTCGCGCACGCCGTCGCTAGCGCTGATCTCGGAATTTGCACTGGGCGCGTTTCTGGCCATGTCCCTGATGAGCCTGCAGCTGTGGACCATCGCCGAACTGGGCCTTGCTATTGCCGTGATCATGACCGCGCAGACCCTGTTTGCCGTGGTGTTTGTGTTGTGGGTGCTGTTCCCGCTGATGGGATCAAACTATCGCGCCGCCGTGCTGGCCGCGGGGTTTGGCGGCTTTGCCTTGGGCGCGACGCCGACCGCTATCGCGAATATGACCGCTGTGACCAAGCGATATGGCCCGTCGCCTATTGCCTTTATCGTGCTGCCCCTTGTATCCGCCTTTTTTGTGGATATCGCCAATGCCATCGTCATCCAGACGATTGTAAGTTTCTAAGGACCAATCATGCCCGACCTGCTGATCGAACTGTTTTCCGAAGAAATCCCCGCGCGGATGCAAGCCCGCGCCGGTGAGGACCTGAAAAAGCGGATCACAGAGGGTCTGGTCGAGGCTGGCCTGACCTATGCCTCGGCAGCTGCCCTGACCACGCCGCGCCGTCTAACGCTGGCGATCGAAGGGTTGTTGGCTGAAAGCCCTACCATCCGCGAAGAGCGTAAAGGCCCCAAGGTGGGTGCACCCGACAAAGCGGTCGAAGGGTTTCTGCGTGGGGCTGGCCTGACCCGCGACCAGCTGGAAGAGCGGGATACCCCCAAAGGCCCGGTCTATTTCGCAACCATCGAGAAAACGGGCCGTCCGGCGGCCGAGATCGTGGCCGAGGTGCTTGAGGCCACGATCCGCAACTTCCCCTGGCCGAAATCGATGCGCTGGGGCCGTGGCACGATGCGGTGGGTGCGGCCTTTGCATTCGATCTTGTGTATCCTGAGCGACGAGGCCGGCGCACAGGTCGTGCCGCTTGAGGTTGAAGGGATCGCATCAGGTGACACCACCGAAGGCCATCGCTTCATGGCTCCGGCGCGCTTTGCTGTCACCTCGTTCGAGAATTACGCCACCAAGCTGAAACACGCCTTTGTCATGCTGTCGCCCAGTGAGCGTGCCGAGCATATCTGGAACGATGCCCAGAACATGGCCTTTGCCGCCGGTCTGGAGCTGGTTGAAGACAAGGGTCTGCTGGCCGAGGTCGCGGGTCTTGTTGAATGGCCGGTGGTTCTGATGGGCCAGATTGATGACGAATTCCTCGACCTGCCGCCCGAGGTGTTGCAGACCTCGATGAAAGAACATCAGAAGTTCTTTTCGGTGAAGAACCCGAAAACGGGCCGGATTGAACGCTTTGTCACCGTGGCCAACCGCGAGACCTCAGATAATGGTGCGACCATTCTGGCGGGGAACCAAAAGGTGCTTTCGGCGCGTCTGGCTGATGCCAAATTCTTCTGGGAGAATGATCTGCGGATCGCCAAGCTGGACATGACTGTCTGGACCATCGATTTGCAGAATGTGACCTTCCACAACCAGTTGGGCACGCAGGCCGAGCGGATCGAACGTATCGCCGCAGTGGCTGGCGCATTGGCCGAGGTGACAGGGGTTGATGCGCGTCAGGCCAAAGATGCCGCGCTGTTGGCCAAGGCAGATCTGAGTTCGCAGATGGTTTATGAATTCCCCGAGCTGCAGGGCCTGATGGGCCGCTATTACCTCGAAGCTGCAGGCATGCGCGCCGAGTTGGCCGCCGTGGCCGAGGAACATTATTCGCCACTTGGCCCGTCAGATGACGTGCCAACCGCACCGCTTTCGGTGACGGTCGCGCTGGCCGACAAGCTGGATACCTTGACCAGCTTCTGGGCGATTGACGAAAAACCCACCGGTTCGAAAGACCCGTTTGCCCTGCGCCGCGCTGCCTTGGGCGTGATCCGCCTGATCCTAACAAACGACCTGCGCCTGTCGCTGAAAGAGACATTTGCATCCGCGCTCAGGATCTTGCTGAAACTGCCGGAATGGCAGGCCGCGCTGCTGGACGCCAAGGCCAAACAGGCCACGGCGGAAGACAAGGACGCCGCCGCGCAGCAGGTGCACGGGCTGGCCCATCAGGTTGAGGCCGCCAATGCCCTTGTTGCTTCGGTGCCGGGGGATCTGCTGTCTTTCTTCCACGACCGTCTCAAGGTTTTCCTGCGGGACGAAGGTATCCGCCATGACATCATCGACGCCTGTATCGCGATGGATGGGAATGATGATCTCAACCTGCTGGTCAAACGCGCCCGTGCGCTGAATGCGGTGATCGCGACCGAGGATGGTGAAAACCTTGTGCAGGGGTTCAAGCGGGCCAATAACATCCTGTCTCAGGCGGAAGAGAAGGATGGGGTCGAATACTCTTACGGGCCGGATATCAAATTTGCCGAAACAGACAGCGAGAAGGCGCTGTTTGCTGCACTGGACGGGGCGCAGGCCAAGATTGATCTGGCGCTGGAGGCCGAGGATTTCCCAACCGCCATGACCGCCATGGCAGCGCTGCGCGCGCCGGTTGATGCGTTTTTCGAGGATGTGCAGGTCAATTCCGACAATGACATCCTGCGCCGCAATCGCCTGAATCTGCTGAACCAGATTCGCCAGATTTGTGCAGATGTTGCGGATTTGACGAAAATCGAAGGGTAAACGCGAACACGCTTTTGTCCGTATACAGAAGGCCCTTGCGCGACAGGCGCGGGGGCTTATGCTGCGGTGAAATCAAAAGGTGCCGCAGTGCAGAATAACCCGCATACTACCCTGATCACCCTCGACGCGCCCGTTGCCGCCAACAGCCATGGCGGGCGGGCCAAATGTTTGCAACGTCTGGTCCGGCTGGACATGCCGGTGCCGCGCACGGTGGCCTTGTCTTTCGACGCGGTGCATCGCATCGCCGAGGGGGATTTGCCCGATCTCGCGGCCATTCTGGAACAGTTCGATACCGAGGCGCTGCTCTGTGTGCGCCCAAGCTCGGAAGATCCCGACTGGGGCGGGCCGGGGGCGGTGCTGAATATCGGCATGAACGATGCCCGTTATCTGGATCTGTCGGCAGATATGGGCGCGGATGCGGCGGCGGCGCTGTATCTGCGATTCGTGCAAAGCTATGCGACCCATGTGGCGCGTCTGGATCCGGATGTTTTTGACGAGATCGAAGCCGATGGGCGCGAAGGGCTAAGCCTGTCACTGCGCGCCTATGAGGATGAAACCGATGAGGCCTTTCCGCAGGATCAGGGCGAACAGCTGGCCGGTGTTTTGCGCTCGATGGCGCGGGCATGGGATGGAACCTCGGCCCGTTTGCTGCGGCAGGCTAAGGGCGCGCCCGCAGATGCCGGGCTTGGTCTTGTCATTCAGGAGATGATCCCGGGTGTTGGTCAGGGGGAATGCGGTTCGGGCGTGTTGCAGTTGATTGACCCGGCAACGGGTATGCCGCAGATCACCGGCCGGTATCTGAGCCAGAGCCAGGGGCGCGACGCGCTGGGCGAGGGGGTCTCGGCCCTCTATCTGGAAAAGGACGCGCGCGGACCGGCGCTTGAGGATGTGGCCCCCGAAGCGTTCGCCGATCTCAAGGCCCATGCGGCGTTGATGCGTGAGAAGCTGCGCGAGGAAATGCAGGTTGAGTTTGTGGTGCAGAACGGGCAGGTGCATATTCTGGACGGTGTCCGGGTGCCGCGCGGGTCGCGTGCCGGGATGCAGATTGCGGTTCGGCTGGCCGAAGATGGGATCATCCCGCCGCAAGAGGCGGTGATGCGAATCGATCCGCATTCGCTAAATGAGCTTTTGCACCGGCAAATCCACCCCGAGGCCAAGCGCGATGTGCTGACCACCGGCATTGCGGCCAGCCCGGGCGCTGCCACAGGCCGGATTGTGTTCACCGCGGCCGAGGCGCAGGCCAGCGCCGCGCGCGGAGAGCCCTGTATTCTGATCCGTCGCGAAACCTCACCCGAAGATATCCGCGGGATGCATGCATCCGTGGCGGTTCTGACAGAGAAGGGCGGCATCACCAGCCATGCTGCGGTGATTGGGCGGGGTCTGGGCCTGCCCTGCATTGTGGGTGCCTCGGACATACGTTTTCAGACCAAGAAAAAGATGCTGACCGCGCCGGATGGGCGGGTGTTCAAAACCGGGGATACGCTGACGATTGATGGCACCTCGGGGCAGGTGTTGGCGGGCAAGCCCGAAACGCTGGAAGCCGCGCTGGATGACTGTTTTCAGACGCTGATGGGCTGGGCGGATGCCGAGCGGGATATCGATATCCGCGCCAATGCCGACACGCCTGCCGATGCACAGACGGCCAGAAACTTTCAGGCCCAAGGGATCGGACTGTGCCGCACCGAACATATGTTCTTTGAACCCGGTCGCCTGACGGTCATGCGTGAGATGATCTTTGCGCAAACCCCTTCGGGCCGCGCCGCAGTGCTGGAGCGCTTGTTGCCGATGCAACGCCAGGGTTTCGTGCAGCTTTTCCGGATCATGGAGGGGCAGCCGGTCTGTATCCGCCTGTTCGACCCGCCATTGCACGAGTTTCTGCCCACCAGCCGCACAGGTCAGCGCGAGCTGGCCGAAGCGCTGGACCTGCCGGTTTCAGATGTTGAGCGCCGGGTTGAGGCGATGAGCGAATATAACCCGATGCTGGGCCTGCGCGGCGTGCGGCTGGGGGTCACCGTGCCCGAAATCTATGACATGCAGGCACGTGCGATTTTTGAGGCGACACTGGAGGCCAGCAAGGACGGCGCTCCGGTGGTACCTGAAATCATGATCCCGCTGGTATCGGCCAAACGCGAGGTTGAGCTGGTTAAAACCCGCATTGACGCTGTCGCCGCCGAGGTTGCCTCGGAACAGGGGCAGGAGTTTGACTATCGGTTGGGCGTGATGGTGGAAACGCCGCGTGCCTGTCTGCGCGCGGATGAGATCGCGCCAAACTCTGCCTTCCTGAGCTTTGGAACCAATGACCTGACGCAAATGACCTATGGCCTGTCACGCGATGATGCGGGGCGCTTCATGTCGGCCTATGTGCGGTTGGGGGTCTTCAAAGAGGATCCTTTTCACGTGCTTGATGCCGATGGGGTTGGTGAATTGCTGAAACTGGGGGCCGAGCGGGGGCGCGAGGCGCAGCCGGATGTGACGCTTTCGGTTTGTGGTGAACATGGCGGTAACCCCGAATCAATCGCCATCTGCCGAGAGCTGGGATTTGATTATGTGTCCTGTTCTCCGTTCCGGGTTCCTGTTGCTCGGCTGTCTGCCGCTCAATTGGCGATATCGTCTAAACTTGGGGGTTGACTTGCCCCCAAAGCCCTAAGAATAGTGGGCTAGGGATGGGCTTGCGGCTGAAAAAAATTAGCCGAACAGGCAGGAATCCACTTGCATTTTTTTCAGAACTGGACGTCTCGCTTCGTCTGGGGTATTAGCCTCGTCGCGCCCGCCGGGGGAGGGTTTGGCGCGTAAGTGCCTGTGCGAGGTTATCTGATGAGACGCTACATATTGGCTGTTGCCGTGGGGGCTGCAGCCGTGCTGCCGAATTTGTCGTTCGCCGAGAGGCTGGACGACGGTAAATCTGTTCAGTTGGTTGCCCGTAATGAGTTGCCAGCACAGAATTTCCGTGACTACCTGAAGCTGTTCAAGCCACGTCAGGTGCCGGAAAAGATCGAAATTTCCTATACCAAGGACTGGTTGGATCAACAGCCCAAAGCGACCGGGGATGAAAATTTCCAGTGTCTGGCTGAGGCGTTGTATTTCGAAGCCCGCGGTGAAAGCGTGCGCGGCCAGTTCGCCGTTGCCGAGGTCATCATGAACCGGGTCGACAGCGGCCGCTTTCCGGATTCGCTTTGCGGTGTGATCCGGCAGGGCACCGGCAAACGGTACCAGTGCCAGTTCACCTATACCTGTGATGGCCATAAGGAGGTCATTCACGAAAAACGCGCATATGAACGTGTATCCAAGGTTGCCCGTGCTGCGCTGGATGGTGTGGCCGAGGAAATGACCGCAGGTGCCACGCATTACCACACCAAGGCGGTTCGTCCGTCCTGGTCGCGGGTTTACAAGGAAACAGCGCGGATTGGTGTGCATATTTTCTACAAGCACAATTATCGCACCGCGAGTAACTGAAGGATTTCCGATCTGCGCGCTGCCCGGTGGTTTCGAACCGGGTGGCAGCCACGGGCCTCAGGTCGGACAAGCCTGATCCGGTGACCTGCGTCACATTCAATAACTGGAAAGGCGTTTGTTTCGGTGTTATACGCCCGCGAAGCGCCCGGATTGGGCAGATCACCCTACCGAGCCCGAAAAGGTCTGATGTATGAGTTCCGAAATTCGCCTTGCCTTTGCGCACCCGTCCGAGAGGTCCGAGGCGACCGCCTCGTGTGGTCCGCTTGATCGTATCTCTCTGCGGGATCATATCGCCGAGGTCGAGATCGGTGCGTTCCAGGCCGAACGCGGCACCCGGCAACGTATCTGTTTCAATATCGTGGTTGAGGTGCGCCCGCTGACGGGCCCGATCGACGACGACGTGGATCGCATCCTGTCCTATGACCGGGTGACCGAGGCTATTGCATTTGAACTGGCGGCGGAACGTCTGAACTTGCTGGAGACGCTTGCAGATCGTGTGGCCGAGCGTATTTTGCTTGAACCTCAGGCTGTAAGAGCTTTTGTTAGAATAGAAAAACTGGATCGCGGGCCCGGTGCGTTGGGGGTCGAGATTGTCCGTGGTAAAGACGGTGCGCACCATGAGGTGACCGAGGAAGAGAGGCCGCATCCCCGGCTTGCTTTCCTGTCGAACAGCGCGATTGCGTCGGACAATCTGACCGGCTGGATCGATCAGCTTGAGAATCGTCAACGCCCCCTGATCCTGTGTGTCGGGGCCTCTGATCTGGCGGTCTCGCAAACCGGTCACGCGATGACACAGCGCCGGATTGATCTGTTGGCGATCGAGCAGAACGCCTGGGTGCTGGCCGCGCGGGATCACCGCTGTGTTGTCGTCTCGACCCGGACCGAGCTGGATTGGGCGATGAAGAACGGCCAGATCTGCGTCTGGGCTCCGTCCAAGATCGTGCTGGATGCGGTGGATGGTCCTTCGGCGGCCCCGTCGGATGCGGTCGCGCTGGCGGCGTGGTTCGCGGCCACTTTTGAGGCCAGCGAGATGTTGGTGATTGGTGCGGACCTGCCTGATTCCCCGAAAACGCCGTTGCGTGCGGCGCCGGTGGAGCAGGCAAAACTGTGACGTCATATTATCGGCCGCTGGTTCAGCACGGCCCGCTGCGACCCGACAGTGCCGTCCCATTGGCTGGGCAGGAACTGTGGTTCACGCAAGCATTGAGGTTTGAACGCGGGGGCAGGCCGCGCATTGTCGAGGCGGCGGATATCCCGCCAGACTGGCTGGACCGCCTGTCCCGCCCACGCCCGGCAATCGCCGGGCTGGAGATGTCGCAGCCGCAGATCATGGGCATTCTGAACGCCACGCCCGACAGTTTTTCCGATGGCGGGCGGCATAACTCGGTCGAGACCGCGCGCGCCGCTGCCGCTGATATGCTGGCGCATGGGGCCAGTATCATCGATATCGGTGGCGAATCCACGCGCCCCGGCGCCCGTTTTGTGCCCGAAGACGAAGAGATCGCCCGCACACGCCCGTTGATCGAAGCGATCCGCGCTGAAACCAGGGCGCTGATTTCGATCGACACCCGCAAAGCCCGCGTTGCGACAGCAGCTTATGAGGCCGGGGCGGGGCTGATCAATGATGTCTCGGGCTTTACGTTTGATCCGCAGCTCGCACCGTTTTGCGCCGGGATTGATGCCCCGGTCTGCGTGATGCATATGAAGGGCGATCCGGCGACGATGCAGGACGATCCGGTTTATGAGGATGTGTTGCTGGATGTCTATGATTTCCTGTCTGAGAAAATCGCCCATTTGGAAGGGCTTGGGCTTAACCGTGACCGGATCATTGTTGATCCCGGGATCGGTTTTGGCAAAACCACCGATCATAATCTGACGCTGCTGCGCAATCTCGGCCTGTTTCATGGGCTGGGCTGTCCGATCCTGCTGGGGGTCTCGCGCAAAGGCACCATCGGCGAGATTGGCAAAGAGCCGCGCAAGGATGCGCGCGCGCCGGGATCAATTGCCGTGGCTTTGTCGGGATTGTCACAGGGGGTGCAGATTATCCGGGTGCATGACGTGGCCGAAACAGCTCAGGCCTTGCGTCTGTGGTCTGCGGTCCGGTAATCCGGGGGCAGGAGTTTTCAGGAGTAGATATTATGCGCAAGCTGTTTGGAACCGACGGGGTACGGGGCACCGCCAATACGCACCCGATGACGGCGGAAATGGCATTGCGCATCGGGGCTGCTGTGGGCCGGTATTTTCGCCGTGATGCCTCGGGCGTACACCGGGTGGTGATCGGCAAGGATACGCGCCTGTCAGGCTATATGCTGGAAAATGCACTGACGGCGGGGCTGACCTCAACGGGTATGAACGTGTTGCTTCTGGGGCCGGTGCCAACGCCGGCGGTTGGGCTGATGACCCGGTCGATGCGGGCGGATCTGGGGGTCATGATCTCGGCCAGCCACAACCCGGCCGAGGATAACGGGATCAAGTTTTTCGGGCCGGATGGGTTCAAGCTGTCCGATCAGGCCGAGGTTGAGATTGAGCGGCTGATCGAAGAAGGCGTCAGCCCCGCGCAGGCCCAGAATATTGGCCGCGCCCGCCGTGTCGATGATGCGCGGTTTCGCTATGGCGAGCGGGTGAAATCCTCGCTGCCACGGGATGTGCGGCTGGATGGCCTGAAAGTGGTGATCGATTGTGCCAACGGGGCAGCGCACCGAACGGCGCCCGAGGTTCTGTGGGAGCTGGGGGCAGATGTGATCCCGATCGGCACCGCGCCAGACGGCAAAAATATCAATCTTGGTTGCGGTTCGACGCAGCCGCGGGTGGCGGCGGAAACCGTGGTGGCCCATGGCGCGGATGTGGGAATTTGCCTCGATGGTGATGCCGACCGGGTGGTGGTGATCGACGAAACCGGCAAGGTAGCCGATGGCGACCAGCTAATGGCGCTGCTGGCAAGCGCGTGGTCGAAGGCAGATCAGCTCAAGGGTGGAGCATTGGTTGCGACGGTGATGTCCAATCTGGGGTTGGAACGGCATCTGACCGACCAGGGTTTGCGGCTTGAGCGCACGGCGGTGGGGGATCGCTATGTGGTCGAGCGGATGCGCGCGGGGGGCTTTAATCTGGGCGGCGAACAATCGGGTCATATCGTAATGAGCGACTATGCCACCACCGGAGACGGGTTGATGGCGGGTCTGCATTTTCTGGCAGAGATGGTGCTGTCTGACCGCAAGGCGTCCGAGTTGTCCCGTCAGTTCGAAACGGTGCCGCAATTGCTGAAAAACGTCCGGTTTACGGCGGGGCAGGCTCCGCTTGAGGCGGCAAATGTAAAATCCGCGATCACCGAGGCCGAGGCGCGCCTGAACGGGCAGGGCCGTTTGCTGATCCGCAAGTCGGGTACGGAACCTTTGATCCGGGTGATGGCTGAATGCGAAGATGCGGCTTTGCTGACTCAGGTGGTTGACGGCATCGTGGCCGAGGTCGAAGCGGTTGCGGGCTAACGCCCGACCAGCATTTTTCGCAGGCTGAACCATTGGCTGATTGCCAGACCGGTCAGGATCATGGCGAGTGCGATGTAAAACCGCAGCGGTAGGGCTTCGGACAATATCCATGCGCCGAAGATCATCGACCAGATGGGGACCTGATAGTTCACCAGTGTCAGAAAGACCGATCCGGCGCTGCGGGTGATCGACACGCGCAGCAATGTCGCAAAGGCGGTCGGGATCAGCCCCAGCACAATCAGTGCCAGGCTGGGGCGGGCACCTTGCCACGAGGGCAACCCTTCGGTCAGGAGCATGATTGGAACCAGCAACACGGCACCGACCACTAAGGTCAGGGCGGCCAGGGCCATCGGGTCGATCGGTGGGCAACGGCGGGTCAGGATGGATGAGCTGGCATAGCACAGGGCGGCTGTCACACAGGCCAGTTGCGCCAGCGGTTGGGTGCCCTGACCCAATTGCGCAAGGCCGGGCCCGATCAGCACCAGCGCGCCGGAAAACCCAAGGCAGACGCCGACCAGACGGCGCAGGTTCAAAGGCTCGTCCGAGAAGAAATGCGCCAGAGGCAGCACCATCAGCGGAATGGCGGCCATCGACAGGCCGGCAAAAGCCGAAGGGACATATTGCTGCCCCCAACTGAGCAAAAGGAACGGCACCGCTGTCGACAGGATGCCGATGAAGAAAATCGATCCGGCCAGCGCGGGGGTCAGCGCCGGAATGCGCCGTCCGGTGAGGCGCATCAGTATCAACAGCATAACCGCGCCCAAGGTTGTGCGCGAGGTTGCCACAGTAACCGGGCCATAACCTTCAAGCGCCATGGCCACGACCATGAAGGTTCCGCCCCAGATGAGGCCCAGCGTGAAAACACCGCTCCAATCCTGTTTTCTGGGTTGTTGAACCATGATCTGTCCCGAGAGGTCTGAATGGCGCAAGAGGTTACGATCGCATGCCTGCTGCTGCCACGCCTGTATGCTTGTATCGCTTTGAGTGTTCAATCAAAAAGGGCGGCCACGCCGGGCCGCCCTTTCGCCGACCAAAGTCAGGCTTAGTTCTTTTCTTTGTCGACCATTTTGCCAGCCGAGATCCAGGGCATCATGGCGCGCAGCTTGGCGCCGGTTTCCTCGATCTTGTGCTCGTCGTTGGCGCGGCGCGACGCTTTGATGGTCGGCTGACCAACGGCGTTTTCCAGCATGAAGTCACGAACGAATTTACCCTGCTGGATGTCGTTCAGAACCTCTTTCATACGCGCTTTGGTCTCGTCGTATTTCAGGATACGCGGGCCGGTGACGTACTGGCCGTACTCAGCCGTGTTCGAGATCGAGTAATCCATGTTGGCGATGCCGCCTTCATAGATCAGGTCAACGATCAGTTTCACTTCGTGCAGACACTCGAAATAGGCCATTTCAGGCGCGTAACCGGCTTCGACCAATGTTTCAAAGCCGCAGCGGATCAGTTCGACCAGACCGCCGCACAGAACGGCCTGCTCGCCGAACAGGTCGGTTTCGCATTCCTCGCGGAAGTTGGTCTCGATGATGCCCGAACGGCCGCCACCGATGGCCGAGCAGTAAGACAGGCCGATTTCCAGCGCTTTGCCTGTTGCGTCATTGTCGACAGCGACCAGACAAGGCACGCCGC
Source organism: Rhodobacteraceae bacterium KLH11 (assembly GCA_000158135.1). GTDB lineage: Bacteria > Pseudomonadota > Alphaproteobacteria > Rhodobacterales > Rhodobacteraceae > Ruegeria. The sequence goes on along the minus strand of DS999531.1, from coordinate 17,141 downwards.
CGCCTTTGGTGTATTCGCCGCGCACGGTGTGGCCGGGGCCTTTGGGGGCCATCATGATGACGTCGACGCCTTCTTTCGGCTCGATCAGGCCGAAATGGACGTTCAGGCCGTGGGCGAATGCGATGGCCGCGCCCGGCTTGATGTTGTCATGTACGTATTTCTTGTAGGTCTCGGCCTGCAGCTCGTCGGGCATGGTGAACATGATCAGATCACACCAGGCTGCCGCTTCAGCTATGCCCATGACCTGCAGACCTTCGGCTTCGGCTTTCTTGGCCGACGCTGACCCTTCGCGCAGCGCGACAACAAGATTCTTCGCGCCCGAGTCGCGCAAGTTCAGCGCGTGGGCGTGACCTTGCGAGCCATAGCCCAGAATGGCGACCTTTTTGTCTTTGATCAGGTTGATATCGCAATCGCGATCGTAATAGACGCGCATTTTGCTGGTCCTTTCTGTTTCGATTGCGGTGCTTCTATCCTGAGCGAAGGGTATTGGCGATAGGGTTGGGATTGAGTATTTGCGAAAAAGATGAAGAATAATTCTTCAGAATGGCTTTGTGTGGAGAAATCATGCTTGATGATATTGATCGGCGGATTCTGCGCCATTTCCAGGCCGAACCGAGCCTGACGACAGCGGAACTGGCTGAGCGCTGCGGTATCAGTTCCGGTGTATGTTGGCGGCGGGTCGAGAAAATGCAGGCGGCGGGTGTGATCGAGGGGCAAGAGGCCGTTATCGATTGGGCCGCGCTTGGATACGCGGTTGAGGTGTCCTTACGGGTGACGCTGGACAAGACCCAGCCGCGCGCTTTTGACGATTTCACAGCAGCGGCCCGCGAGGTGTCTGAGGTGATCGAGATTCAGACGTTTCTGGGCCGTGTGGATGTACGTTTGTCGGTGCTGGCGCAGGATATGGGGCATTATCAGCAGGTCTATCGTGATCGCATTCTGACGCTGCCGCATATCGCGGATATCGAGGCGTTGATGCATATCGCGCGGGTCAAGCGCGATGAGGTGCTGCCGATATGATTGAACTGGACGAGGTGGACCGGAAAATTCTGCGTGCATTGGCACGGGATGCGACGCAAAGCGCCGGGGCGCTGGGGCGGGCGTTCGGGATGTCTCAGCCCGCGACATGGCGGCGAATTCGGCGGCTGGAACAGGCAGGAGTGATCAAGGGGCGACATTTGCGGCTGAATGCCGAGGCGCTTGGTTTTGGGGTGACGGTTTTTCTGGGTATCAAGCTTGCCCGCAAGGGGCAGGTCAGCCTTGAGGATTTCGAGCGCGCCATCAGCGCGATCCCCGAGGTGCAAACCGTCGAGCATGTGCTGGGCCTTTATGACTATCGCGTGCGGGTGGTTGCGCGCGATCTGTCTGATTTCGAACGGGTTTTGCGCCGTCGGATCATGACGCTACCCGGTGCCGGAGATGTGGAAGCCAATGTGTTGCTGAGCGAAGAACGCCTGCCCGGGCCAATCGGCTGAGACCTGTCAGTACCGGGTGCGGATGCGGAACCCGGGATGATGGGTCATCCGGGCAAATGTCATCGGTTGCCCGTCTTTCCATGTGGTTCGTTCCAGCTGTATCATCGACGTGCCGGCGGTGGTGCCCATGAATTCGGCCAGACGGCCATCTGCTGAAATAGCACAAAAGGCGATTTCAGCCTCGGTGAACGGGGCGGCATTCAGCAACCATTCATGGGGCCCGCTGTTGTTGAGGTTGGCATGTTCAACCTCGGGGACGGTCTCGATATTGATCCAGCGTTCTTCAAGCTGGAAGGGGCGATTATCCGCGTAGTGCATGCAGACCACATGCAGCACGCGCGCGTCGGGATCGACATCCAGTTGCGAGGTCAGCCAGCCCGGGCTGTAGACGACATTCCGCTCAACCAGCGCATAGCGATAGGCCGAGTTCTGGCTTTCGACTGCCTGACGCGCCAGTGAGATTTCAAGTTTGGCCTGTTTGCGTGGCTCTTTCTTGACGCGCGTTCCGCTTTTGCGTTTGCGTTCGACAAAACCCTGTTCTGCCAGCTCTCGCAGCGCGCGGTTGACGGTTGCGCGGGCGCAGTTGAATTCTTCCGCCAATTGGGTTTCGGTCGGCAGAAGCGAGCCCTGAGGCCAGATGCGGGATTCGATCCGACGTTTAACTTCGTCACGGACGACCTGAAAACTAATCCGCTTTTGCGTGGTCACGAGATAAAATATCCATTCATGTACAAAGTGAGCGTATCTGGTCAGAAACACGCCAGAGTGTAAAGGTGAGGTGACACTAATTGGCGTCATTTCTGCCGATTCTTGCACAGGAAATCTCAGGGTAATACCTGAAGTGTCGATTGACCTTGCGTCAATCGCCCATGTGATTTTGATACTTTACCGGAGGTGCGAGTCAGGGCAGAAACAGGTGACCTAAAGGAAAGGATGCACAATGCCTGCGTTGCTCAACACTGTTGACCCCGATGGCTTCGAGGAATTCTCGGTGGTTTTCACCGACCGCTCGCTCAATCATATGTCGGCAAATTTTCAGCAGGTCATGCGCGATATCTCGGGGATGTTGCGCGATGTCTATAATGCGGACGGGGTGGCGGTTATTCCCGGTGGCGGCACCTACGGGATGGAGGCCGTGGCCCGGCAGTTCGCGCGCGATGCCAACGTATTGGTGGTGCGCAACGGATGGTTTTCCTATCGGTGGAGCCAGATTATCGAATCCGGTGATCTGACGGGCACGGCCACTGTTCTGAAGGCGCGGACGACCGGGAATACCAGCCCGTCGCCCTTTGCACCTGCACCGATTGATGAGGTTGTGGCGACAATCCGCGAGGCGCGCCCCGGTGTCGTGTTTGCCCCGCATGTCGAAACATCTGCCGGTGTGATTCTGCCCGACGATTATGTCACCGCGATGGCTGCTGCTGCGCATGAGGTTGGTGCGTTGATGGTGCTCGACTGTATCGCGTCGGGCTGTGCGTGGATCGATATGAAGGCGACGGGCGTGGATGTTTTGATTTCGGCCCCGCAGAAAGGGTGGAGCGCGACACCCTGCGCCGGTCTGGTAATGTTGTCCGAGCGGGCCGAGGCGCGGCTGGCCGAGACCACTTCGGACAGTTTTGCCGTTGATCTGAAGAAATGGCGCCAGATCATGCAGGCCTATGAGGATGGTGGCCATGCCTACCATGCCACCCTGCCTACGGATTCGTTGCGTGCTTTCCGCGATACGATGGTCGAGACGCGGGAATACGGATTTGAAAAGTTGCGTCAGGCGCAATGGGCGCTGGGGGATGGCGTGCGGGCGTATCTGAAGGACAAGGGTGTTATCTCGGTTGCCGCCGAGGGGTTTGGCGCACCGGGCGTGGTTGTCAGCTATACGGCAGACCCGGATGTGCAGAATGGCAAGAAATTCGCCGCTTTGGGCATGCAGATTGCAGCCGGGGTGCCGCTGCAATGTGATGAGCCCGAAGGCTTCAGCACTTTCCGGCTTGGCCTGTTCGGGTTGGATAAGCTCTATGATGTGGATGGTACGATTGCGCGTCTGAAACGGGTTCTGGATCAGGTTCTCTGACCGTGCGGCGGGCGTGAAAGCCCGCCCTTGCGCTTTACCGCACACCAAGCCCCATCTGCATCAGCGTCTTGCGCACTGGCGGCAGGGAATAAAGCGCGTTCAGGCCCAGGGCACGGGCATCACGCAACGGGCGCGCCTCGATCATCGAGGCGCGGTTCAGCAGGTCGATGCCTTTGACGCGCAGTTCGATCTCGGTATGGCGGGCCTTGTGATAGGCCTCCAGCATCTGCATATCGCCCAGGCCTTCGGGACGGGCCTGTGCCAGCTCAAGCAGGCTGCGTAAATCGCCCAGCGACATGTTCAGCCCCTGCGCACCGATCGGGGGCAGCACATGCGCGGCCTCGGCCATCAGGGCGATGCGTTCACCTGACAGGCGCTCCGCCTTCTGGCTGATGATCGGCCAGATCGTCCGGCGCGAGGCCAGTTTGAGTGGCCCGAACAGCCCGCAGGAGCGTTCGGTCATCGCGGTCTCAAACGTTTCAGGGTCAAGGTTCAGCAGCTCGACCGCGTGCGGCCCGCGCTCCATCCATACGATCGCCGACGATGGCTGACCTTGCCAGTCGGGCACGGGCACCAGGGTGAACGGGCCGCCCGAGCGGTGGATTTCGGTCGAGACGTTTTCGTGCGGGATAGGGTGCGTTACCGCAAAGGCCAGTGCTTTCTGACCGTAGCGTGTGGTGTGGGCGTTGATGCCTGCGGCTTCGCGCATCGGTGAGCTTCGCCCGTCGGCGGCAATCACCAGTTTACAGCGGATGCGGCTGCCGTCGCTCAGGCCAACACGCGCCTCATTGGTGCGGGTGAACAGGCTGACCGTACCCGTGCCGGGGCGGAAATCGACATTTGGCAGCTCGGCCAGCCGCGCGACCATCTCGCGCCGCAGCAGCCAGTTGGGCAGGTTCCACCCAAATGGCTGGTCCGAGATGTCGGCGGAGTTGAAATCGCGTACCACACGGGGTTCGGGCACATCACCGCCCGCATCCACGATCCGCATGATCTGCAATGGCGCTGCATGCGCCTGCAGCCGCGCCCAGAGGCCACATTGCTCCAGTAGCGCCCGGGCGGGTTGCAGAAAGGCAGTGGTGCGCAGGTCTGACCCGTGCACATCCCGCTGGGTGACTGGCGGGGCGGGGTCGACGCAGACCACGTCAAACCCGGCAGCGCCAAACGTGGCGGCGGCGGTCAGCCCGGCGATGCCGCCACCGGAAATCAGGATGTCGCAGCTGTCAGTCATTGGTCAGTCATTGGTCTGGCATGGGGACATATCTCCGTTGCCACAGACCCTAGTGCTGTTGCGGGGCGGGTGCCAAGTGACATCCTGTCTCGTATCCTAGCCCCGCGAGATGAGGATCAGGATCAGAAACATCACCGGCACCATCATTAGCGCGGGGATATAAAGGCCCGGCAGGCCGAACAGCATCACCGAACAGCCCCACATCGCAAAGATGGCCAGAGCGGTATAGCCCAGATCTTCGGGCTGACCTTCGGCCATATCACGCGCCATCCAGCCAAACAGGGGGATCGCATAAAGCAGGCGCTGCCACAGAGGCAGGCGCGTAGGGGTGTCCAGCGCGGCCATGGGGGTCTCCGATTCTGTTCGTCGCTGCGGCGCATATAAGGGCGATGCTGCACCTGCAAAACGCTCAGATCGTCGCAGTGCGACAGGCTATCGCAGGCGGGCCAGAAATTCGGTCAGATCGTCTGTGTGGTGATTGATGTGGTTGGCCTCGTGCGGGTCAGGCGCAACGTGGACGGTGCGCATGCCCATCTCATGCGGGGCGGCAAGGTTGCGGGGGTCATCCTCGAACATGGCGGCTTTTTCGGCGGTGATGCCATCCTGTTCAAAGATCGCCTCGAACGCTGCCCTTTCCGGCTTGGGGCGGTAGCCTGCATGCTCGACACCGTAGATGGCATCAAACACCCCCGACAGCCCCCGTGCAGCCAGCACACGCTCGGCATAGGGCGCGCTGCCATTGGTGTAGACGATGCGCCGTCCGGGCAGGGCGCGGATGTGATCGGCCAATGTGGCATCGGGTTCCATATGGCTCATATCGACCTGATGCACCGCGTGCAGATATGGATCGGGATCCAGATCGTGTTCAGCCATCAGACCGGCCAGCGTGGTGCCATATTCGCGCCAGTAATGGCCGCGCAGGCGGTCGGCCTCGGCTCGGTCGACGCCGATGGCCTGCACCACATAATCCGTCATCAGCACCTCGATCTGATCGAACAGGCGCATATGCGGCGGGTAGAGCGTGTTGTCGAGGTCGAACACCCATTGGGTGACGTGAGCAAAGGCAGGTTTGACCATGGTTTGGGTTTAGGGCGACGGGCCGGTGTTTTCAATGCCGCACTTGATTGCGGGGGCATGTGGCGGCTAGACAGGTCCGAACCAGGAGACGAACCAGCCGATGCCCCAATCCAGACAGTCGAACACGGACGCTTACAGCTTGATTCTCGAAGCGATAGATGTCGGCGTCTACAAGCCCGGCGATCGTCTGGTGGAAAGCGAGCTGGCCGAGCGTTTTGGCGTATCGCGTACCCCGATCCGCGAAGCGTTGCAGCGGCTTGAGACCCAATCGCTGTTGGAGCGTGACGGGCGGTCCCTGATCGTGGCCTCGCTGGACCACAATCAGATGGCCGAGCTTTATGTGGTGCGGCGCGAACTGGAAGGGCTGGCGGCCCGATTGGCAGCCAAGCACGCGACGGAAGAGGAAATCCGGGTGCTGCAGGAAATGGTGGCCGCCGATGACGCTCTGGTCGATGACCCCACGGCGCTGTCGCGGGCCAACCGGCGGTTTCACGAGCAAATCCATCTGGCCTCGCATAATCGCTATCTGGTGCAGCAACTGAATCTGGTGCATCGGACAATGGCCCTGATGGCCACCACCTCACTTGCGGCCGAGGGCCGGGGTGAGATTGCCCAAAGCGAACATAAGGGCATTGTCGATGCCATCGCGGCGCGGGATGAAGAGGCCGCGGGGCAGGCGCTGCAAGACCATATCTCGGTCGCCTTCATGACGCGGCTGAAACAGGATGCGATACGGCGCGAGAAATAGACGGGCTCAGATTTCCTCAGCTGCCTGACCATGCTGGGTTTTATCCCAGAAGAAGGGTTTGACCGCCAGCTCCCACAGCCCTTTGTAGGCTGCCAGCGCGCCAAGCGGATAATACAGCGCCATGGTCGGAACCCAGGGCAGCAGGAACCGCCGGTTGCCCGCAATGACCCCCAGCATGCCGACCAGAAGGTTTGCGCCTTCGGCGGCGAGGAAGAGGTACACGCAGCCACGCAGAAACCCGGGCGTTATGACATGTTGAAACGGATGCGGCAGATCGAAAAAGATCAGCCAGAATACCCACAATACCGGGGCCAGCAGGAATTGCCCAAGCGTGCCCAGAAAAAACGCCTGCAGCCCCAGAAAACGCAGCGGCCCGAGATCGCGCAGCAATTGCAGCGGCGCGCGCATGTGGACCAGATAGGTGACCATGAAACCCTTAAGCCAGCGCGAGCGCTGTTTGACCCAGGGCCAGGCGCGAAAGTTGGCCTCTTCATAGGTGGCGGTGTTCACGATTTCGGTTCTGTAACCCGCCCGGCTGAGGCGGACACCCAGATCGGCATCCTCGGTGACATTATGGGCATCCCAACCGCCCAGCTCCAACAGCTTGTCACGGCGGAAGAAAAACGTGGTTCCGCCCAACGGAACCACAAGCCCCAGCCGGGCGATGCCTTGCAGGATCACCCGGAACCAGCCGCTGTATTCGATGGTAAAACAGCGTGACCGCCAGTTGGTTCGGGGGTTGTAGTAATCCAGAACCCCCTGCAGGCAGACCACCTCTTCGGGCGCTGACGCGAAGTGCCGGGCGACGGTTTCAAGCTGATCGGGCAGGGGGGCGTCTTCGGCATCCCAGACCCCCAGAATCTCACCCCGGCAGAAATCCAGCGCATAGTTCATGGCGCGGGGTTTGGTGGTCAGCATGCCCATCCGAGGAACCTCGATGGCGCGGATCCAGCTAGGCAGCTCGACATCACGCAGCGCTGTTTGGGTCACCTCATCGCTCTCTTCAAGGACAAGTATGACATCCAGTAAGGCCTTGGGATAAGTCAGTCGCTGAAGGCGGGCGATCAGGGCATCCGCAATTTCGCGTTCTTTATACAGCGGTACAAGGATCGAGATGCAGGGCAGCGGCGGTGCGTTCTCGGTCTGTACAGGTTGGCGGGGCAGCAGAAAGGCCACAAGGCCCGAGAGCCTGAGGAGGAGGAACATCACCAACGTCACCAGCGTCGCCCAGAGCAGCACAGACAGCCCGGCAGCCGGGAAGGCTGCGAATAGCCCGAAGGCCAGAACACAGGCGGTTATCGGAACGCTGCGGGTTTTGGGTGACCAGTTGCGGCAGCTCTGTTCCACATCCACACGTGTTTCCGCAGCCTGTGCCAGAGGTTTTGCATAGCTGCGGGCGATGGCGGCGTCGATCTGTTCGAGGCCGGCCAGCACGGGCACTATGGTCAGGTCAGCGGTTCCAAGCGCCTCGGCGACCGGGTCAAAAAGATCGGGCCGGGCGGTGGCAACAAGCAGGATCGGACCCACACGCATCCAGGGCAGGACGTTATGGGCCAGCCAGAATTCCACCGGTTTCAACGCGCAAAGCTCTGCTGTCGGTGGTGTTTCTTCCAGATCGGCGATCTGCAGGCCGGTTTGATCAGAGAGCGCGGTCAGAACCTGACCCCGGCTGGCCCAGCCCTCACCCACCAGTATCTCGCCCAAGGGGGCTTTCTGGTGCATCTACATCTGCAGGGCGCGTTGCAGCTGGCTGTCCGAGATCACACCCTGATCCCGCAGGCAGGCCCCGATGGGTTTGCGCGCATGAGACCCGGGCACCGGCAGAGCCGATGTCTGGCGTTGGAAATTCAATTCAACCATAAACAAACCCTGCCGCAAGTCACGAGCGGCAGGGTGGCTTGAACAAGGTTAACGCGTGGTTAACTCTGGTAAATCGGTCTTATGCCCGTGCTTTTTGGTCCGCCATCGCGGCAGAAAAGCGTTCGAACAGGTAAAAACTGTCCTGCGGGCCGGGCGAGGCCTCGGGGTGGTATTGTACCGAATAGACCGGGCGGTCTGCCATGCGGATACCACAGTTTGAGCCGTCAAACAGTGAGCGGTGCGTCTCGACCACGCCATCGGGCAGCGATTGCGCGTCTACCGCGAACCCGTGGTTCATCGAGGTGATCTCGACCTTGCCGGTTTCCAGATCCTTCACAGGGTGGTTTGCACCGTGGTGGCCGTGGTTCATCTTGACGGTCTGACCGCCAAGCGCCAGCGCCAGCATCTGGTGGCCGAGACAGATACCAAAGACGGGGAGCTTGGTTGTCGCAAGCACTTCCTTGATCATCGGGACAGCGTATTCGCCGGTGGCCGCCGGGTCGCCCGGGCCGTTGGACAGGAAGACACCATCGGGATCATGCGCCAGAACGTCGGCAGCGGTCGCGGTGGCGGGCAGGACAGTGACATCGCAACCGGCCGAGGCGAGGCACCGCAGAATATTGCGCTTGGCGCCGTAGTCGATAGCAACGACCTTGTGGGCCGGGGCCTCTTGCCGCTGATACCCGTCAGGCCAGGCCCAACGCATCTCGTCCCAGCGATAGCTTTGGGCGCAGGTCACGTCCTTGGCCAGATCCATCCCCTCAAGGCCGGCAAAACCGCGTGCGGCGGCAATCAGGGCCTCAATGTCGAAATTGCCCTGAGGGTCATGCGCCAGGGCCACATGCGGCGCGCCCTGCTGGCGAATTGCCCGTGTCAGGCGGCGGGTATCAACACCGCCAATCGCGATGCGGCCACGCCGCGCCAGCCAGGTGGTCAGCTCTTCGGCAGATCGCCAGTTCGACGGCTCGGTCGCGTCCCATTTGACAACCATGCCTTCGGCGACAGGATCAGCGGTTTCGTCATCTTCGGGGTTTACACCCACATTCCCGATATGCGGGAATGTGAAGGTCACGATCTGGCCCGCATAAGAGGGGTCGGTCATGATTTCCTGATAGCCGGTCATGGCCGTGTTGAAACACAGCTCGGCCACGGTCTGACCGGTTGCGCCAAAGCCTGTGCCGTAGAACAGCGTTCCATCGGCCAATGCCAGACATGCGGTGGGCTTGGACGGGGCGTTCTGGGCCATGGCGCGACTCTCCTGCAAGGTAAACGGGCGCATACCTAAGGGGGTTAGGCGCTTGGGTCAAGCCTGTTCAATTTTTTTGCTATTGTTATAAATCAATAGGTTAGCGGTGGTTGCCCCCTGTTGTGCCCACCTTTTTGTTTCGATAAGGTCAGGGTTCCTTTGCCATGGGGATGGACAGATCAAATGGATATGCGATCACGGGTGAACACCGCCCTGAAGCAAGCAATGAAAGACAAGGACGCCGAGCGTCTTTCGACCCTGCGCCTGATCAATGCAGCGATCAAGGATCGGGATATCGCTTCGCGCGCGTCGGACAGCGAAGAGGCCAAAGGCTGCGGCGATGCCGAGGTTCTTGAAATTCTTGGTAAAATGACCAAGCAGCGCAAGGAAAGCGCGCGCGCCTATGAAGAGGGCGGGCGGCTTGATCTGGCCGAGCGTGAGCTGCGCGAGGTCTCGGTCATTGCCGAGTTCCTGCCCAAGCAATTGGACGAGGACGAGGTCAGCAAAGCCATTCAGACCGCGATCACGGCCACTGGTGCGGGTTCGATCCGCGATATGGGCAAGGTGATGGGCGAGCTGAAGACGCGCTATACCGGTCAGATGGATTTCGGCAAGGTTGGGCCGATGGTCAAGGATCACCTCTGCTCGGCGTCTAACGGCGGCTGATCAGGCGGACCGGCGCAATCTGCGGGTGAGATCGTCGAACAGGGCGATCCGTTCATCCTCGGACAGAAATGCGCCGATTTCGACCTCGCGCCCGTCTCCGACCAGTGTCACATAATGGGGCACGGGGCCGCCGTGTGTATGCATCTCGGGGCGGGCCCAATAGCGGTTGCAGGACCATTCCTGATCCCCCCGACGCGGGTCATGGTGCACCAGATGCGCCTGCGTCTTGTCCAGTGTCAGCACCTCGAACACGCTGCGGGCGCGATAGTTCATTTCAAATGCCAGCCACAAGCCCAGAACGGTCAGCAGGAGAAAGGGCAGAAGACCCCAAAGCAAAGCGGACCCCAGCACCGCAAACAGCGGAATCAGACCAAACAGAAACACCGCCAGCACGATCCCCATTGCACCACGCGGCGGCAGAGAATTGTGCGGCCAAAGGCGCAGTTCCTGTTCCATTTCCGAGTTTTGTGTCCATCGATAAGGCATAGCCGGAATCTAGCGCAGCAAAGGCCAAAGTCGAAGCCCAAACTGTCAGATCACGTGCCCGACACGGGCCCATGACAGGGCGTCGTCCAGCCGGTCATCGCCCCAGAAAACCTCTCCGCGCACGACAAAGCTGGGCGCACCAAAGACACCCGCCTGGATGGCAGCGTTGGTCTCGGTTTCCAGCGCGGCGGTGATGTCCGGGCTGCGGGCCCGCGCAAGGATCAGGCGCGGGTCCTGCTGGCAGCGAAGCAGGGCTTCGGTGATCGCGGTCTCGGAACCCGCTTCGACGCCCTCTTCGAACCAGATACCATAGAGCACCTGCGTATAGGCCTTGCCCCAGCCCTCGGTCATTCCAAGCAGGGCAATCTGGTTGGTCAGTGCAAGATCGGAAATCGGGTAGGGGGCAGGCAACGTAGCGTGGATGTGATACTTGGCCGCCCGCCGCTCGATATCGCGCCACATATAGGCGGTTTTGACGGGCTTGCCGGCGAAGGGGATGTTGCGCTGTTCAGACATCACGGTGCGCACGTTGAACGGACGCCAGTTCACGGTGGCATCATGCTCAGCACACCAGTCATCCAGCCGATTGATCGTCAGAAAGCTGTAGGTGCTGCCGATTGAGAACCAGAAATCGATCTCGGGCATTGTGAAGCTCCGGTTTGCGGGATCACGAACCGGAAGCAGGATAACAGGTTTTTGGCTTGCTGGCGATCTTTGTGGAAAAGCTGAGACTGACCATCGCTGTTTTGACGATGCAAGGGGCCGAGGGATAAAGGCTATGCCGAGCAGGGAAATGCGGTATTATGAAACCCGCCCAACAGTTTGGTGAACCGTTTGTGACCGTGCACAATGCGCCGAATGCTGTTGCAAAGCCCTAAATCTCCCCAATTCTCTCCCAAAAAGTACAAAGGCGATGAAAGATGATTTCAGCCAACTATTGCCGACATTTCGCACGCTACAACAGCCAGCAAAACGCGTCACTCGTTGCTGCGGCCGACGGGTTATCCGATACCGAACGTTGGTTAGATCGGGGCGCATTCTTCGAATCCATAGCCGCGACGCTGAACCATCTGTATTGGACAGACAAGCTCATGCTTGAGCGCATCAACGGGAATGAGCGTCCGCAGGATACCATCACACACTCGCTTCTCAGCCCTGCAGATTGGTCGAAGTTCAAAGACAAGCGCGCGCGTCGAGACGCAGAAATTGAACAATGGGCTAATGGGCTTAGCGATATGGACCTGAATGGTCGCGTCGCCTGGTACCCGCTCAACGCAATGGATCGGATTGAAGTGTCCAAAGCGATCTGTGTTGTGCAGCTATTTAATCATCAAACGCATCATCGAGGGCAGATACACGCCATGCTTACAAGCGCCGGGGTTGAACCTAAGCCAACGGACATTCTGTTTTTATGAAGCTCAAAAAAACTAATTCTGCTGGTTCGCGGAGATGCCGCCAATCTTCAACAAAAAGAAAAGCCCTGCCGGTAAAAGGCAGGGCTTTGCTGAGTTGATTTTCGGGAGCTTAGTGGGCGTGGCCCTTGTCCCAATCTTCCTGCTTGGGCAGCTGCTCGAACGTGTGCTCGGGCGGCGGGGTGGGCAGGGTCCATTCCAGCGTATCCGCGTATTCGTTCCACGGGTTCGGACGGGTTTCGCGCGCGCCACGCAGCAGGGCGTAGATCACGATGCCGAAGAATAGCAGGAACGAGGCGAAGGATACGAACGCACCAATCGACGAGACAAAGTTCCACTGGGCGAACGCCTCGGGGTAGTCGATGTAACGGCGCGGCATGCCCTGACGGCCCAGGAAGTGCTGCGGGAAGAAGGTCAGGTTGGCGCCGATGAAGAACATCCAGAAATGGATCTTGCCCCAGAACTCGGAATACTGACGGCCGGTCATCTTGCTGAAGTAGAAGTAGATACCCGCAAAGATCGCGAACACGGCACCCAGGCTCATCACATAGTGGAAGTGCGCCACGACGTAGTAAGTGTCATGATAGGCGCGGTCCACACCTGCCTGTGACAGCACGACGCCGGTCACACCGCCAACGGTGAACAGGAACAGGAAGCCGAAAGCGAACAGCATTGGCGTCTTGAACTCGATCGAGCCGCCCCACATGGTCGCAATCCACGAAAAGACCTTAACGCCGGTTGGTACCGCGATGACCATCGTGGCCAGCATGAAATAAGCCTGCTGACGCAGCGACATGCCAACGGTGTACATGTGGTGCGCCCAGACGACGAAGCCCAGAACACCGATTGCGATGATTGCCCAGACCATTGGCAGGTACCCGAAGATCGGCTTGCGCGCGAAGGTGGCGATCACGTGGCTGATGATGCCGAAACCGGGCAGGATCACGATGTACACTTCCGGGTGTCCGAAGAACCACAGGATGTGCTGATACAGGATCGGATCGCCGCCACCGGCCGGATCAAAGAAGGTGAAGCCAAAGTTGCGGTCCATCAGCAACATGGTGATCGCGCCCGCCAGAACCGGCAACGCCAGCAGAATCAGCCACGCGGTGACGAAGATCGACCAGCTGAACAGCGGCACCTTGAACAGGGTCATGCCCGGGGCACGCATGTTCAGGAAGGTGGTGATCATGTTGATCGCACCGAGGATCGAGGAGGCGCCCGATACGTGCACGGCAAAGATCGCAAGGTCCATGGACATGCCGCCCTCGGTCGTGGACAGCGGCGGGTAGAGAACCCAGCCCACGCCCGACCCGAGCTGGTCATTGCCACCGGGGCTGAGCAGCGAGGCCACACCCAGCGAGGTACCAGCGACGTACAGCCAGAAGGACAGGTTGTTCATCCGCGGGAACGCCATGTCCGGCGCACCGATCTGCAACGGCATGAAATAGTTGCCAAATCCGCCGAACAGGGCGGGGATGACGACAAAGAACATCATCAGAACACCATGGTAGGTGATCATCACGTTCCACAGATGCCCGTTCGGGGTGCATGGGTCGGCCATAAAGCCTTCGAGGCACATATACTGCACACCGGGGTGCATCAGTTCGAGCCGCATATAGACGGTCATCATAACCGAGATCAAACCGGCAAGTGCCGAGACGATCAGGTACAGAAGCCCGATGTCCTTGTGATTGGTCGACATGAACCAGCGCTGGAAAAACGTGCGCTCGTCCTCATGTTCATGACCATGAATGGCTGCGTCTGCCATTAGGTGCCTCCTGTTGCAATTCAACCGCGCAGCCGGACCTCTCCGATGCACGGGATTCCTGCTGGTTTTAGAATGCGAGGGGGCGACCTTCAATGGTCGAGTTTGATATGGATCAAGAATAATTGTCGCGGGTCGGCGGCAAACCGGGCGGTTTCAGGCTCGATTCGTGACCATCTGGATATTCAGTGCGCAATTTCAAGGGCTGGCGGTTGCGACAGGATTCACGGCTTGACCCGCGTGCGGCGCAACCGCACAACATAGATCAGCACCAACCCCCGGAGACCCAAGATGACCGACTACGATTCTGACAACATCTTTGCCAAGATCCTGCGGGGCGAAATCCCTTCGAACCGTGTGTATGAAGATGACGAGACGCTCGCCTTCATGGACATCATGCCGCGCGCGGACGGGCATGTGCTGGTCATTCCCAAATCGCCGTGCCGCAATGTGCTGGATGCCACGCCAGAACAACTGGCAGTGGTGATCGCGACCGTTCAGAAGATGGCCAAAGCGGTCAAGGCCGCTTTTGATGCCGATGGCGTCACCATCCAGCAATTCAACGAAGCCGCAGGCGGGCAGGAGGTCTTTCACCTCCATTTCCACGTCTTGCCGCGCCATGAGGGCATCTCGATGCGCCCGCCGGGCCAGATGGGGGATTTCGACCTGATCGCGGAACACGCAGACCGTATCCGCTCTGCGCAGGTTGGATAACGCATGATGGTCTGTTGAATACGGTTTGCCTTGATCTGGCAGCCGCCGGGATCTACCGCTTGTCATGGTATCGTCCAAGTGGGTGAAATATCCGCTCCGTCTTAGCGAGTTTGTCAGCCGCCCTGAGCCATAGACCCCCGCAATTACCACTCAGAAACGTGTGGCGTCTTTCGTGACCTTTTTAAAACCCAATGGGCAGAAAAGTGTGATTTTCTGAGGATTCAGGGAGATGGTTCTGGTGCGGTCGGAAAGAGGTTCCTCGAACTCTTTCGACGACGACAACACCCCTAATTTGGATGAAGTATTCAATGAACTAGAGCGTTGGCATGATGTTCTAAAGGATCATCCAGAAGTACTGCGGGGACCGCGCCCATGACACGCCCCGCGCCTTTTTCCCTTCGCCTGACTAATGCTGAACGCGAGCGGCTGGAAGGCGCACAGGAATGGGCCAAGCTGTGGCCGTGCAACGAAGCCCTCAAACCCATTCTCGGTAGTCACTTCACAAATTGAACGGAGATACGAAATAGCGAACACGGATTGTCCGCTACCCATATTGCCAGTCGCTTGGCTTCGACTGGAACAACCGTTTTTTGCGCCGTAATCAAAACAAACTCGTGCAAGCCTTCATCGTGGCCTTCAATCAAAGGGTCTGGCCTTCCATCTGGATGTCCCGGCAAGAGGTTTTTCCCAGCCACAACTGGTGCTGACAACGCCCCATCCTGCCCAAGCGGTATGGGATGCCATTGCCCTCGCACCCCTTGTAGCGCAACAGCATGGCCATCGATGTCGCTTGTGAGTTCAAGCAGGAATGGTTGTCCCAGCTTCAGCGTTGTATCAGCCACCTCTAGCTGGCTCTCCCGCTCCACAATCCCAAACTGCGATTTGGCTATGACGATCCGCAAGCGATCCGACGTCGCGCGCGCGTCCAATATCTCCCGCCAACGCATCTCTGGCGTCTGCGGGAATATCTCTGGCGCTTCCAGATGCGCTACGCTGAAATGGCGGTTTAGAAGAAATTCGTGCAATACTTTCGCCCGTATCGCTGAGTATTCTCCCCGTTGCAGGTTACGCCGATAGTTATCGGCAAGGCTCCAAGGCGGGCTGAACGGCGTTTGTAAGAACTGATCAAACGGTTCATTTTCCAGTTCCGCCGCTGCGACTAGAGCTTTGTAAAGCTTCGCCTTATGCGCTTTGCTCTTTGGATCAAATGACATGAGGATTATGTTCCTATGGCAATATTTGTCATTTTCTGACATACTATGCGTAGGAGGACCAGATATGGCCAGCATGAATATTTCCCTCCCCGATCCAATGCGGGATTGGGTAGAACAGCAAATGAAATCTGGGCGCTACGACAACGCCAGTGAATACATGCGTGACCTCATCCGCCATGATCAGGACCGTGCTTCCAAGATCGCCGCCATGCAACGTCTGGTCGATGAAGCGATGGCCAGCGAAGACAGTAACAAATCGCTTTCAGAAATCCGTGCGATTGCCAGACAACAGGCAGGAGTTGCGGCATCGGAATGAACTATCGCCTTTCTGCAAAGGCGGAAGCCGATCTGATCCAAATCTATATTGATGGCGTTCAAGACTTTGGTGTTGCACAGGCCGAAACCTATCAGGACAAAATCGACCAAACGATTGAACTGATCGCGGAAAACCCGGAAATGGCACGTTTGCGGGATGAGATCACGCCACCCGTCCGCATCCATCCGGTGCATGCGCATGTAATCATCTATCTGGTTGACGATAACCGGATGGTCAGAATTTTGCGTGTGCGTCATGGCCGTGAGAACTGGCCGGAAAACCCCATCGGGTAGTCGTTTCAGCACTCCCGATCACCCGTTTTCACCCTCCTTTCACCTGAGATCACCGTGGGCCTGCCACGGTAAGGTCACATCTAAGCGCATAGGATAATTGAAGAGTTATTCTTGCGCGGGGCAAGATGATGTGGTTGTATGTTCTATATTTGTTCTCACTCCAACCTATGGCGAGACCATAGTGGGACGAACCCATCACCAACAATTTGAAGAAAGGAGCGCGCGCATGACCTGTCCGCCAGATAAAAAAGATATGCCTATTCGACCCAGCCTCTCAGTAGACTGGGAAGTCTATGCAGCCAAGCTGGAAGACAGCGACATGCCGCTGGATCAACAGCAAGAACTGATCGAAACTCTGTGGTCCATCGTCGTGATGTTTGTCGATCTGGGCTATGACCTGCACACCATCCCGCAAAACTGTGGAGAAGATGAAGAAGCATTGGATCACGATTCCACGGACTTGGTATCCTTGTTGAACAACAAATGGGCGCAGACCCGCGCAGAGGAGGACAATGGCAGAGTACAGCAAACCAACAAAGGCGTGATCTATGCTCGGGTATCTGGGGC
>DS999532.1:510617-708450 GCA_000158135.1 Rhodobacteraceae bacterium KLH11 | reverse complement strand
ATCAATGAAACTTTGCTGAGGATGAGCGCGAATTCGCGGGTGAGGCCAGCCTGTCGATCACAGAAGATTTCGAAGCATTGGAAGGAGAAGTAAGCAGCCGCCGCGACACGCTGGTGTCGAACATGGTCGATATCTACCGTGAAGGTATCCAGCGTCGAGATGCCCGTGAAGAAGAACTGCGACTGGCCAACCGCAGCCTGTGGGAACGGGTTTATGACGCGACCGTGGGCGTGGTTCAGAAGGTTCTTGAATTCAAGAACATGCTTTTGGGCATCCTGGCGCGCGCCGCTGCTGTCGTGACTGCGATCATCGAGGATCCCATCGGCTTCCTGTCGAACCTGATTGCGGGCATCAAGGCGGGTCTCGACAAGTTTATGAGCAACATTGTCGAAAACCTGAAACAGGCTTTGATGGGGTGGCTCTTCGGTGCCCTTGAAGGCGCGGGTCTGCAATTGCCCGCCCAATGGGACCTGAAAGGGTTTCTGTCCATCGTTTTGCAAGTCTTGGGTTTGACCAAGGAAAACGTCCGCGCCCGCGCGGTCCGTATTCTGGGCGAAGAAACCGTCGCGCGGATCGAATCCGGCGTGGAAATTTTGCGCGTGCTGTTCACTGAAGGCCCGGCGGGGCTTTGGCAAATGCTGCTGGAAAAGCTGGGCGATATCAAAGAGACCATTCTTGCCGAAATCCGAAGCTGGGTGATTACCAAGATCATCGAAGCCGGGATCAAATGGCTGATAGGTCTTCTGAACCCGGCCGGCGCCTTCGTGAAGGCCTGCATGATGATCTACGATATCGTGGTCTTTTTCATCGAACGCGGCCAGCAGATCATTTCGGCGGTGAACGCGATCATCAATGCGCTTGGCGTGATCGTCGCGGGCAATATCAGTGCCATGGCGAATGCCGTCGAAGGTGCCTTGAACCGTATCCTGCCAGTGGTGATCGGATTCCTTGCGTCGCTTCTGGGGCTGGGCGGTATCTCGGACAAGATCCGCAAATTTATGGAAGCGGTGCAGCGCCCCGTCAACAAGGCAATTGACTGGATCATCAACAAGGGCGTTGCTTTGGCTCGGCGGGTGCGGGGATTACTAGGCGGGGATCGGGAAGACGAAGCCGAAGAAGAGCCCGAAGACCCCGAAAAAGCGATGCGGGTTCAGGCCGCGCTGGAATATCTGCATCAGCAAGAGCGCGCAAAGGCGACGAGGGCGGAATAACGCCGGAAGAGGCTCAGGATATCGCCAATGATGTGCGGGCCAACCACCCGGTCATCACGTCGATACGCGCAGTTCCCGAAGGCGATCACTGGTCCTATGAATACACAGCCAGCCCGGGTGAGGAAGAAGACGGAACGGTTCCGAGAGCGGGCGGTCTGACGGTCGATGAAATCCAGCGTGCCAAGGAAAAGGCATGGGCCATGGTGCGCGATGATCTGGAGGATCGTATTGGTGAATATCGCGAGGCAGAAGATAGGGGCGATCCGATGTCGGTTGATACCGGCGAAGATGTTCTGGCGCATGCGGCAGCCAGACGTGCGGCCTATACCGAGACGCCAAGGTCAACGGATGATGCGCACAGGATGCGCATGTGGCAGCACGAAGAGCGTGAATTCGCTGGTGAACCCGTGCGTGAACAGCGGCGGTTCTCCAACCCGCAACGCATGAATTTCTACATGCTGCACAACACCTTTGCCGCCAACTACCAAAAACATGGGGCCGAGATCTCTGCGGCGGCAAGAGAAGTGGGCCTGACGCGAGGTGAAATGCGCGAAGCTCTGGAATACTTCATGCGCGATATGAACCTGCCGCCAAGATTCCGCAGCAGACCGAACGCGGCGTCGCTGCATGCGAAACTCGCTTATCTGATGGCAATCTTCTCGGCTGAGGCGATGCGGTTGGACGACACCCCAGCGACGATCGCAATCGGAGCGGATATTGCGCAGCGGCGCGCAGATGATGACGAACGGGACATCACGGCTCCGATGACAACTGAAACCGCCCATGGCGCGCCTCAGGGCGCCGGAACCGGACGGCGTCGGGCGGCGGTTACGGCAGGAACTCAAAGCGAACCGAGGGCAGGAAGTGCTGTCGCGGGCCGCCTATCTGTATACGACGAGCAAACCCTTGAGCAGATTCGCGAATGGCTTAGGCTGCGGGATGAAGAAGATCGGGTATTCGATGACGAAGACAAACTGGCTCAGGAACTCTATGAACTGATCAAGGCACGATTCGGTGTCGGCCAAGCCAGACGATCTGGAGGTTAGGGACATGACAACGGACATCTATGTGCTGCGCGTTGGGCCGATGCCGGGGGCTGCCGAGGATCAACGATATCTTTACGTTCCGGTGGCACCGGGAAATTCACCAGATGATCTTGTCGCGTCCGGCAGCGATGAAACGGCGCTGAAGCAACTCCGCCGCTCTTTTCCCGGTGCGTATTTCATCTGTGATCCGGAAATGGACCTTCCAAGATCGGAAGATGCCGAGGTCGCCAGCGCCTTACCGCTTGAGGAGGCCAACCTGAGGGCTGATCTTGCGATTGGGGTTTCCGGCGATGATCGTATTCCGGCATCACACCCGATGGCCGCAAGACGCATGTTGCTGTTTGCCCCCGGACCCTACCTTGCCAGCTTCAGCGCGGAACGGCTTTTGGGGCAGCGCAAAGCGATGGTTCAAGTCGAAGCATATATCAAAGACCAACGCACCGATTTATCGGCGACGGTCACTTCAATGGAAGATGACAGCGGATTCCATGTGGTGTCGTTCGCTATCAATAATTTGCCTGATGTCGAAATTCGCCTGTCTCCGCTTTCCATAGAAAGCCCGGCCTGTGCGCCAATCCTGTATGCTTATGGGACCGACATACTTCCGGCTTTGACACGACCCGACAAGTTGGAAGACATATCCGATCTCAGTCTGATCTATGTATTGGCAGGCGCGTCGCTGTATACGTTGTCTCGAATTCTGCCGGGGCAGGACAAGGCAAGCGAAGGTATCGAGATGTCCCCATCGGTCAAGGCCTGGTGCGAAGTAGAGATTGCCGAAGCGGGCCGATAGGCGCAATTTCGCCGATCTGACAGGTTATATACCCATTTGCATAGGATTAATGGGCAAATAGCCCAGAAAACTGTTTCGTCTCGCACGCGTGGACTCAAACCTGTGTTATCCTCTGGTTGTATTTCGAATCATATAGTCTTTGCTGAGGAGCGGTACCATGAGGGTGCTGATTTACTCGCATAACAGGTTATTCGGAGAATGCCTCAAAAGGGGGCTTTCGCGTGAACGCGATGTGGCTTGGGTGGCCCACGCGGTTGATTTGTCGCGTGTGGCTGAGCTGGAAGAAGAACTGCTCGGAGCCAGTATTTTGGTCGATCTGGCGTCTGCCGATGTTTCGGCGGTCGTCGAGAAAGTTTCACTCTTGGTACCGGATGCGTGTTTTCTGGCATTGGGAGTTGGGGAAGGTGACGGCGATGCACTGATCAAATGCGCGCGTATCGGTTTTCAGGGCATTGTCCCCGTCGATACACCTCTGGATGAGCTTTGCGGCCTGATCCGCGCGGCACAGCGCGGCGAAATGAAGCTTGCCCCGAAGGCGGTGGCAGGCTTGTTTCGGGCATTGCACGAACGCCTCTCCGATCAGGCCGTGATTGTCCCTGCTGAACCTGAGATTTTGACGCGACGCGAGCGCGAAGTATGCACGCTGGTCTGCGAAGGTCTGACGAACAAGGAGATCGCTCGGGAACTGAATAGAAGCGTGGGCACGGTCAAGAATCACATCCACGCGATTCTTGGCAAACTAGAAGTTCCAAGGCGTGGTGCAATTCCCTCTCGTTTCATGGAGCAATGGCCGGATGGGGCCCACCCGATGGCTGCTAATGGAGATCGTGCCTGACCAAATTGCTGCCAATGAACGGTTGAGCCCCCACACCTGAATTGGTTCACTGCTATGTTCCGGAAACGGAGGGCCAGGTGTCACTGTGCCCTTAGTTACTGGATGCTGGTTTAAAAAGTTGCGCAAAATCAGTGCTTGATTATGCTTATAGTTTCTGGACTGTATCATTAATTGCCGGATTGTGGAGTTGGGCCATGTGCAGGGCCACAGCCGCACGAGGGACGGCAAGGGCCTACATTCAGTACTCCATCGTTATCCGATGATCACATGGCACCGTGGCCGGTGGATGGGTTGCCGAAACGCCGTAAATGTCTAGGGATGTGTCCCCATTACAATCCGCGACATCGAACGCAATGCGAACGGGCATGACCACAGCCATGAGTGACAAGCGCTTCAAAAAGGCAGAGCATATTCCAAACGCTCAAGATTCGGTTTCAAGCTATGAAGATAGAAAATGTACGGCTTGCTGGCAGTGAACATTAGCGTTTGCAGCCCTACAATCATTGAGGGAGTTTATCTGCCTTGAACGGGACTAGGCTCTCTCGGAACTGCTCGATGAACTCAAGCGTTACCAGTGACGGTTGCTTCATAATCGGACGCACAAGGGATAGCGTATGTGACAAGAGCGGTTTGAACGGTCGGCAGTTCAACCCGTTGTCTGCATATTGGACGGCGTCCAACTCGCTCACCACGGAAACCCCAACACCTTTAACCGCTAATTCACAAGCTGCCGTGAACTGTCTGACTTCGATGTGGGAATTCAGTTTGACGTTGGCGCTTTGAAACGCTTTTGAAAGCTGTCCAAAAAATTCGCTGTCGCGTCTTGTATGAATAATCTTGGCATTTGCAAGATCCGCAGGTGTCACCTCGGAGAGTTTCTCTAATTCATGTCCAGTAGGAAACACGCAAACTGTACGGACATCGATGTTTCTGCTTTCGATGGCCGGATGCCCGTTAAAGCCATCTGTGATTCCAAAATCATATTGCTCGCCGATCATCCACTCAAGAATGCGTTCCGGTCTGTCAGGCTCGATCGTCATTGTTACACTTGGCCGATCTTCTAAAAACGTGGCGACGACGTCGGGAAGGTGACTGGTGGCGAACCCGGGCAAACATGCGATGCGGATGTGTCCCGCTTTGCGTTGAGTTATGTCCTGACTGACGTCCGAGATCTGCGTCATCAATTCCAAAACGCGCTCTACGCTGGGTTGCAGATAACGCACCTCCTGCGAAGGCACTAAGCGACCTTCACGGCGATCAAAAAGTTGAAAGCCAAGCGACTTTTCCAAATCAGAAAGCAGTCGGCTGACCGCAGGCTGGCTTATCCCAAGATCCGTAGCTGCAGCAGTGACCGACCCATTTGTGGAAACTGCCATGAGCGCTTCCAATTGGCGGATCCTCAAAGTTTGATTCATAAGTTGAACCTGGTTCGTTGTTTATTTGGTCAACATATAATGTAGTGTTATTTTTTCTTCAAAAATTAAATGCTTGAATTATAAACTTGTAACGTTAACGTCGTGAAATCGTCATGTGTGCTGATTACGCGTAGCGGTCGGTATTCAACGAAGCATCAACACTGATGCATGGGAGGAATCATGAAAAAGAATTTTCTCGGCGCTCTCGCCGTAACCACTGCGCTGTCCCCTGTGGCAGCGATGGCGCAAACCGAAGTTCAGTTCTGGCACGCCTTCACCGGTCGACTGGGTGAACTTGTTAAAGCGCAGGTTGAAGAGTTCAACGCCAGTCAGGATGAGTACGTCGTGGTCGAAAGCCACAAGGGAAACTACTCTGAAACTCTGAACGCAGGTATCGCGGCTTTCCGTGCTGGCGAGCAGCCTCACATCCTGATGGTGTTCGAAGTGGGCACGGCAACGATGATGTCGGCCGAAGGCGCGATCAAACCGGTTTATGAAGTGATGGCCGAAAGCGGTGCATCCTTTGACCCTGACGCATATATCGGTGCTGTCAAAGGTTATTACACGACGACGGACGGAGATATGCTGTCTCTGCCCTTCAACTCGTCCACACCGGTTCTGTGGGTCAATCGTGATGCCTTCGAAGCGGCGGGTGTTGATCCAGACACAGATCTATCGACCTGGGAAAAGGTTGGCGACGTACTTGAGCAGCTTAAGGCTGGCGGCGAGGACTGCCCGCTGGTGACCGCATGGCAAAGCTGGATTCACCTCGAGAACCTGTCGGCATATCACGACGTTCCGTTCGCATCGCAGGACAACGGTTTTGCCGGTCTGGATACCGAGCTGATGCTGAACGGTCCGGCGCAGGTCGCACACCTGACAGCAATGGGTGACTGGGCCAAGGATGGCAAGTTCATCTATACCGGGCGCAGAAACGAAGGTGGAGCAAATTTCCGCGCTGGTGAATGCGCGTTGTTCACCGAAAGCTCGGCTGGTTACGCCGGTATCAGCTCTGAGGCTGAGTTCGCTTTTGATGTGCGCCCGCTACCCTATTGGGAAGCCTTGGTGAGCGAGCCACAGAACACCATAATCGGTGGCGCTTCGCTTTGGGTGATGGAAGGCCACGATCCTGAAGCATACAAGGGCGTGGGTGAATTCCTCAGCTTCCTATCATCGTCGGGCGTACAGGCTTCGTGGCACCAGAATACTGGTTATCTGCCGATCACGGCGGACGCAGGAGATGTTACGCGAGCTGCAGGTTTCTATGAGCAAAACCCCGGCACTGATATCGCTGTGATTCAGATGACGGCGAAAGAGCCCACTGCAAATTCGAAAGGTCTGCGTTTGGGATCGTTTGATCAGATTCGCGGCATCATCGACGAAGAGCTCGAGGCCGTTTGGTCCGGCGAAAAAACCGCTCAGGAAGCGATGGACAGCGCGAAAGAGCGCGGTGACGCGCTGCTGCGCCGGTTCGAATCCGCCAATCAATAAGTCCTAACTCAATGCGGGCCTTTTTAGGGCCCGCATTTTCTTTATTCGGTGGTTTATCGGGATGGAAAAACGCGTCACCTTTCGCGGCTGGCTGTTGCCACTGGCGCTAATCGCCCCGCAGGTCATCATTTCCGCTGTATTCTTTTTCTATCCGGCGGGGCAGGCTGTTTGGCAATCTCTGTTCATACCTGACCCCTTTGGGCTGTCGTCCCAGTTCGTGGGACTCGGTAACTTTGAATTCCTGCTGAGCGATAAATTCTACCGAGCCTCTTTCGTAACGACGGCGGTGTTTTCAACGCTTGTCACATTGTGCTCAATGATACCGGCGTTGTTTCTGGCGGTCATCGCAGACCGCCTGATCAAAGGATCGGGCGTTTATCGGACATTGTTGATCTGGCCCTATGCCGTTGCCCCCGCTGTTGCAGGTGTGCTGTGGCTGTTCATGTTCAATACGCGCGTAGGCGTTGTGTCATGGTACCTCAGCCAGCTCGGCTATGACTGGAACCATGTTCTGAACGACACCGAAGCCATGGGGTTGGTCGTCGTCGCCTCGGCCTGGGGCCGCATCAGCTATAACTTCCTGTTCTTCTTTGCAGCGCTTCAATCCGTTCCCCGCTCTGTCATCGAAGCGGCGGCAATCGACGGCGCGCATTTCTGGCGCCGGTTCTTCACCATTGTGCTGCCGCTGTTGTCACCAACCGCGTTCTTCTTGCTGGTGGTGAACGTTGTCTATGCCTTCTTTGAGACTTTCGGTGTTATCCACACGATTACCGGAGGCGGCCCACAGCAGGCGACGACGATCCTGGTCTACAAGGTCTTCTCAGACGGGTTTGTGGGGCAGGATCTCGGATCGTCTTCGGCACAATCGGTAATCCTATTGATTGTCGTAGGTCTGTTGACCGTAATTCAGTTCAAATACGTGGAAAAGAGGGTGCATTACTAATGGCTGCCCAACAACACGGAATGGTCGAAAAGCGCGGCACCGGCATCTGGCTGACCCATGCGTTCATGACCCTTGGCGTTTTGATCATCTTCTTCCCGATCTGGCTGGCCTTTGTGGCTTCGACCGTAACACAAGCCGACATCGTCTCACCGCCTATGCCTGTAGTGCCGGGCGATCAGTTCTGGGTGAACTATAAGGCGGCACTGTTCTCGGGGATAAACGTGCCTGTCGCGACCATGCTATTCAACAGTCTGGTGATGGCCATTGGTATTGCGGTGGGCAAGATCGTGATCTCACTATTGTCAGCTTTTGCGATTGTCTATTTCCGTTTTCCCGGTCGGACGACGTTCTTTTGGCTGATCTTCCTGACACTAATGTTGCCGGTCGAAGTCCGTATCGTTCCAACGTTCGAAGTTGTTGCTGGGTTCGGTATGCTCAACAGCTATTATGGTTTGATCTTCCCTCTGATTGCGTCGGCCACGGCAACGTTCCTGTTCCGGCAGTTCTTTCTGACGATCCCGGATGAACTGGCCGAAGCTGCCCGCGTGGACGGGGCCCGTCCGATGCGGTTCTTCATCGACATCGTGGTGCCCATGAGCCGGACAAACATCGCGGCGCTGTTCGTGATCCTGTTTATCTATGGGTGGAACCAATACCTGTGGCCCCTGTTGATCACGACCGATCCCGAAATGAACACCATCGTGATGGGTATCAAACAGATGTTCCCATCCGGCGATGATTTTGCACATTGGCCAACGATCATGGCCACTTCCATTCTAGCGATGATCCCTCCAGTCATCGTGGTGGTGTCGATGCAAAAGCTCTTTGTCCGCGGCCTTGTCGATAGCGAGAAGTAAGAAATGGCAACAGTGACCCTTGAGAATGTCAAAAAGAGCTTTGGCCCAACGGACGTCATCCACGGCATTGATATCGATATTGCTGATGGTGAGTTTATTGTGATCGTCGGACCCTCGGGCTGCGGGAAGTCCACGCTGTTGCGGATGGTTGCGGGCCTCGAAACCGTCACCGATGGCGAAATCCGAATTGGAGAAGAACGAGCCAACGACAAAGAGCCGATGGATCGCGACATCGCGATGGTGTTCCAGAACTATGCACTCTATCCACATATGTCTGTGCGCCAGAATATGGGGTACGGCCTTAAGATCGCCGGTCTACCCAAGAGCCAGATCGACGAGAAGGTAACTGAGGCTGCCAAGCTGCTGCAATTGGAACCCTTACTGGACCGCAAACCCAGACAACTTTCGGGCGGTCAGCGACAGAGGGTGGCAATGGGTCGGGCAATTGTCCGCGAGCCCGCTGTCTTCTTGTTTGATGAACCGCTGTCGAACCTAGACGCTAAACTGCGTGTTCAGATGCGTCTGGAAATTCGTGAACTTCAGGAGAAACTGGGCATCACCTCGCTTTACGTAACCCACGATCAGGTCGAAGCCATGACGATGGCAGACAGGATGATCGTCATGAACGGCGGTATCGCCGAACAGATTGGAACACCGCTGGAGGTGTACGAAACGCCGAGAACACTGTTCGCGGCACAGTTCATTGGCAGCCCTGCGATGAATGAGTTTGATGCCCGGCGTGAAAACGGGACAGTCA
This sequence comes from Rhodobacteraceae bacterium KLH11, assembly GCA_000158135.1. GTDB lineage: Bacteria > Pseudomonadota > Alphaproteobacteria > Rhodobacterales > Rhodobacteraceae > Ruegeria. The sequence goes on along the minus strand of DS999532.1, from coordinate 699,102 downwards.
AGATCGGTGAAATAGAAGTTGGCCCATCTGCGGGTCCCGATAGCGCGTTGAAGCTGGGGATCCGCCCAGAGCACCTGTTGTTAGATGGTAATGGTCCGCTAGAAGCGGCGATCCAGATGGCAGAGCCATTGGGGGCCAACACTCTGTTGCACGGTCAACTCGCGGGAGTCGGCAGCGCGATCACAATAAGCCTTCCGGGCGTCCATCCGATCGAGGGCCGGCATCCGAATATGCGGTTTTCGGTCGCCTCTGAACAGATGCATCTGTTCGACCAATCAACCGGGGAAAGGCTGGAAAGCTAATGGGGTTTCCGCAGGTCGAAGCATAATGATTACGTGGAACCACGCGAGACGTGGCGCTCTGCAATTGTTTGGACACATTCACAACAATTGGCGCGGCTCGCGAAATTCCATCAATGTAGGAGTTGATGTCTGGGATTTCATGGCGATGACGTACGATGATGTAGCGCGACGGGCGCGTAAATTGCTCGTTAATAAGCATTGGTTAGACGTCGAGCACCGGAGGGGGTGAGAGTAGGTTCAGCTGTTCGGCGTGGTAGATCTGGATTCACATTCAGCGGAGATAGTGTGAAAAAGTCTGTTGATTGGTTGGTCTGGCGCTGATTCACTCGTTTTGAGAGTGGAGGACTTAGCGATGATGGGACCGAGGCAGTTGGCGCAGGGTGCGCTGTTTTACGAGTTCTCGATTGACGAGTTTGTTCCTGCCGATCACTCGCTACGCGGCATTGATCGTTTCCTTGACCTGTCGGACGTTCGACCGCTTCTGACGCCGTCGTATAGCTCGCATGGTCGTCCTTCAATTGACCCTGAGTTGATGATGATCCGGATGCTGTTGTTGGGCTACTGCCAAGGCATCAGGTCCGAGCGCCGCCTTTGCGAAGAGGTGCATGTCAACCTGGCATACAGATGGTTTTGCAGGCTCGACCTGACTGACCCGGTGCCTGACCATTCAACCTTCTCGAAGAACCGGCATGGACGTTTCCGGGAGAGCGGTTTGTTCCGACATCTCTTCGAAACCGTTCTGAGACGCTGTATTGATGAGGGCTTGGTTGGCGGCGAGAGTTTTGGTGTCGATGCCAGCCTGATCCCGGCGAATGCCAACCAAACACGCGGGATTGAAAGCAAGGAAGGTCTGCCCCCCGAACTGACCACCCGCGTGGTTGAGGAATATCTCGAAACACTGGATGACGCCGCATTCGGCGCGTCCACCAAAGTCGTCCCCAAATACATCTCGCCGATGGACCTTGCCGCGCTGGACGGCCCCAACCTAAATCCGGTTGAAATGGCCTTCTCCAAGCTCAAAGCTCACCTGAGACGGATCGGCGCCAGAACCTTTGATGCCTTATTCGAAGCTCTCGGCGACATCTGTGACATGTTCAATCCGAACGAATGCTGGAACTTCCTCAAATCCGCAGGATATGCCTCAGATTAAATACAAAACGCTTTAATCATGAGAAAGAAACAGGAACGGATTCTACATCCAAACGGCGCGGAGTAGGGAGCTGGGTCAAGCTGGGCAACCAGCCACCAACGTGTTTCAGAACGCCGGATCCAAGGGTGATTTATTCATTTCTTAGATCGAATAGATTGGTCATTTCCAATGCGCCATAAACACCCTGCATGGCATCTTCTGTCGCTTTATTAATGCCATCCACAGCAGTGCCCATCCCGGTATTGTCAACAGTTGTTCGGAACGGCCGTTCAGAAGGCTCCATGTTGAGCAGGTTGAGTACCGCATCAGCGACGATTTGAGGATTTTGAGCACCTTCCATTTGCTGGCTTGCTGCGACGCCGCTCCACATTTGCTCCGGAGCTGATGCATATTCCCCATAAGAGGTAGCTCTTTCCTCGTCACTGGCTTTCAAGAGCCCAACTCCGAAACCGGTGTCAAAACCGCCCGGCTGCACAATAAGAGACTGAATGCCAAACTGAGACAGTTCCACGCGATAGTTTTCTACCAGCCCCTCAACGGCATGTTTTGTCGCGTTGTAAGAACCCAGAAACGGCAATACGAACTTGCCGAGAACACTGGAAATTTGAATGATCGTTCCGTTGCCCTGTTGTTTCATATGAGGCAACACGCCACGCGTCAAACGCTGGACGCCAAAAACATTCACGTCGAATATTTTTTTGAAATCCTCGATATCAAAGCAGTCTTGCCATCCAAGAGACCCAACACCGGCATTGTTAATGAGGACATCAATGTTGCCAGCTTTATTGACGGCATCGGCAACACTCTCATCGCTGGTGACGTCAATCTCTACAATTTTGATACCTTTGGATCGGAATTCTTGCGCGATAGACGCATTTCTACCGGCGACATCACGCATTGAGCCCACAACCTTAAAGCCTGCACCAGCCAGAGTATTGGCAATCAATTTACCAAATCCGCTATTTACACCTGTAATCAATACTGTTTGCGACATCTTCCTATCCCTTTGCTCTGAGAAGTTGTTTCATTTTCATGGTATTCATAAGAACTGTTACACACCGGCATGTCTTTGAGAGAATGTCGATGGAAAAACAGTTTTTATTGCGGTAGTTCAATGCTTTGATGGGAATTAAAGAAGTTGTCCTTATCGTATTCCTTCTTAACTCTTTGCAGTTTAGCGTAGTTGCCACCGTAATATGCAGACTGCCAGTCAACTAACCCGTCATTGGCATAATTTTGATAATTGTACCCATTGAAGATTCGGCTCAGCCTCTCAACGCATTCATCCACCCATTTCATATTAATCTGTGCCTCTGAATCGTGATCCCAGAAAGACACAATTAACAGATTGAAGAGTTCATCTCTGTGCCGGAAGGCAGTTTCATCTTTGGAAACGCGCGCGATAGCACCGCCGCCAAGCAAATCAAAACGGAATTGTGAATATTTTGAAGGCTGCTGCTTGAACTCTGACACGATTGAATGGATGGCACTGTCACTAAAGCCTTCTTCATTCAGATAACCGCCGCGCCATTTGGATTTAAGACCATGAGGGATCTCGCTGCCCAATCCAACCATAAAATCAGAATATGGCGCTTCGCTAGTGTTGACGACAGCAGGCTCACCAAAAGATGTAATCTTTTCGATGTGCTGGCGCCCGTCCTCGATCTCTCCGGCATAAACACCGTACAATATGATGAGCGGATCACCTTCAGGATAAGGTATATTCGTCATGAGCATACAAAAAGACAACTCGTCTGGGGTATTTTCATCCTGATAAAGATCTCGGTAAAACTTCATCACATCTTCGGCCTGATCAATAGGCCAGGCGACCATGCCGCAAAGCACCTGTTGCGGCAAAGGATGCAGCCGAACCGTAAGAGATGTAACAACACCGAAATTGCCACCGCCGCCACCGCGCAAAGCCCAATACAGGTCTTTGTTTTCGGTTGAACTTGCCTGAACAACGCTGCCATCTGCCAGAACAACTTCTGCAGACAGAAGGTTGTCACAACCCAAACCAAAGGCGCGGCTCGTCAACCCGTAGCCACCGCCCAAGGTATAGCCAGCCAACAAAACGCTTGGACATTCACCATGGGTGAGTACAAGGCTGTGTTTCTTGTAAGTCTCTTCGTTTACACTTGTCCAAGTGCAACCCGGTTGCAGGGTTGCAGTTTTGTTTTCAACATCATAGCTGAAATCCGTCATGTGTGACAGGTCAATTACAACACCCTGATCCATCAGACTTGCGCCATATGCGTGGTGACCGCCTGAGCGAATTGAGAAGTTCAGCCCTTCCCTTTTCACAAACTGAATAGCTTTGGTCACATCCTGTGTGGATTTACACAGAACGATAATGGCGGGTTGAGCGTCCACTGCTCCGTTAAAGACTTCTCTGGCTTGAACATAGCGCCGGCGTTCCTGCGGGTCTCTTGACACCGAGCGCAATACTTCACCGGAGATTTCATTGCTGAGTTCGGACAAAGCGTCACTGTTGAGGAAGTTCTGTTTCATAGCAAGTCCTGTAGTTTTCGTTCTAAGTTGAGACGCAACAGATTACGCAATTTTCCGTTCTGGCGCTGTTCGTACATGCGTGAAGTAGAGTGGCAGGCCAACGAACACGAAACCTCCCATGAGGTTACCCAGCACTGTGGGTAGCTCATTCCAAAAGATGTAGTCCGAGATGGTGAAATCTGCGCCCATAATCATCGAAAACGGGAACAGGAACATATTCACGATCGAGTGCTCAAACCCCATAAAGAAGAACAAAGCAATAGGCATCCACATTGCCGCCATCCGGCTTCCTGCGGATGTGGAAATCATTGCACCAACAACGCCCATGGAAACCATCCAGTTACACAGCATTCCACGCATGAAAATTGTGAACCAACCAGTTGCGCCAAATTCCTTGTACCCGACTGTTCGGCCTTCACCGATCGACGCCACTTTGTCTGCAAGCTCGCCGCCATCAATCTTGTATCCATAGGTCAGGATAAACGACATCATGAAAGCAACTATCATTGCTCCGAGAAAATTTCCGACGAACACCAAGCCCCAGTTTCTAAGAAGCCGACCAAAGGTGACCCCTTCTCTTTTGTCCAAAAGAGCCAAGGGTACGAGTGTGAAGACCCCTGTAAGCAGGTCGAACTTCATCAAGTACAACATGATGAATCCAATTGGAAATAGAATAGCCCCAACCAGAAGAGACCCGGTCGCAACGATAACCGCAATCGCAAACATTGCGGCTAATCCAAGAATAGCGCCTGCCATGAAGGCCCGGATCAACGTATCGCGATTGGACATGAAAACTTTCGATGCACCGGCATCGACCATTTTCACGACGAATTCATTTGGCTCGATGTAGGCCATTTCTTTTCTTTCTCTCAAAATTAAGGGTTTTACGTGAACTCAACTGTTTCTGCGATGTTATTAATGATGTTCTGGCGGACCGCCCGATCAAACAGACCTTCCAATATCTCAAATTTCTGATCGACGATGCCAATGAAGGACAATACATTTTTGATATAGATGTCCTGATGGTTGCCGTCATTCGCAGGGAAATGCCCTGAGCGCGAAGCCACAGTTATGCATTTCTTATTCTTCACCAATCCTTCAGACCCTTGGTCAGTAAATCTGAACGTGAAGCCCGGTCGAATGATATGATCAAAATATGCTTTTAATGTCGACGGAATACCAAAGTTGTACATCGGCACACCTAGAACTAAAATGTCATGGTCAAAAAGCTCTTGAATCAGCCGCTCAGATCTCTGACCCGAGGCTATCGCCTCGGCAGACAGATCGCTCTTTGCATAGAATGCCTGCACATACGAATTGTCTATATGTGGAATCGGATTGCTTCCGATATCACGGTAGGTCACGGTCCCGCTGGTTCGCTGAACCAAACGATCGACAACTTCTCTGGAAGCAAGTCGAGAAACAGATGGGTTGAGACCGCAGCTGGAATCTATGTGTAGGATTTTCATGATATTACACTCAAAAGGACGGCAGTTTACAGGGCAGAATTGGAAACGACTTCACGTCTCAGCGTGTGTCGTGCGAGTTTTCCAGTTGCTGTTTTGGGTAAATCTTTTGCATACTCAACAAAATGAGGATGCTTCCATGGTGCCAAACTTGCCTTACAGTAGTCCTTGATTTCCGAAAGTGTCGGTGCCTTTTTTCCTTCACTCAAAACAATACAAGCTTTGATGCTACGGGAACCATCCGCTCTGGTAAGCGACACAACAGCAGCTTGGGCGATTTCGCTCATTGAAAGTAAAGTTTGTTCGATCTCAAGCGGGGAAACCCATAGCCCGTTAATTTTGATCATGTCGTTGTTTCGACCGACAAAATAATAATTGTTATCAATATCCTGTCGGAAAACATCATTCGTACAAAACCAACCGTCCTGGAATAATTCAGGGTCAGGCGCTTTGCCATCATAATGCGTTATGACGGATGCTCCTCTGATCCATAAAACGCCTGCTTCATCAACTCGACACGGATTGCCCTCACTATTAAGCAACTTAGCTTGGAAGCCAGGAATCAGCTTTCCCGTTGCGCCAATTTTACTACTCCCCGGAAAGTTACTGATATACGTACTAAAAACCTCTGTCGAACCCAAGCTGTCGACGATGTCCAGCCCAAAGGCAGCTTTCCATGTTTTAAAGGTCGACTCAGATAATGGCTCCCCTGCGGAGATACAAAGCCGCAAAGTCGACAATCTTTGACCTGTGTCATTCGCACCTGACAATACCATGTCATACACTCTAGGCACGGCAAACATGATCGACGTTCCACCCTTTTCAATGACAGACCGCAAGCTATGCGTGTCGATTTCACGAGGGGGAAAAATATAGGACGCTGAGTTCAACAACGCCAAAAACATATTTTGCAAGCCGAAGGCAAAAGAAAGTCGCGATGCACAGAATACGACGTCATTTCTGCGAATGTCCAGAACCTGATCGGCATACCGGGTTAAGGCAACCAGAATATCTTGATGATAGTGGATTGCAAGCTTGGGTGTGCCAGTTGAGCCAGACGTGAATACCCCAAAGCACGGAGTGAATGGCGTCGTGTTACATTTGAATCTGTAGTCAACGGCACTTAAATCCAGAGTATCGTAAAGCGAACTAACAGTGGACAAAGAGATACGTCTAATTTCACCATCAAACGCTGATGTTTCGTACTCATCGTCTGTTATAATAGTAGTAGCTTTCGAGGCCGAAACTTGCATCACAATCCCCGCTGTATCGACCATAGGATTGATCATAACAACAACACATCCCCGGAACATGAGGGAAAGAACAACAACAGCCATTTCACTACTGTCAAACGCGACAATTGCAACCCGATCACCAGGTTGTATATCAAGTTTGGCAAGAACGGATTGATATTGATAGATGTACTTTTGCAGTTGACCCCAATTGATATCACCACTGGAAGAGCTCAGCGCACACTTGTCTTTACGGACACTCTGGCTTCTATGCAGGATTTCGTCGACGATGTTGAAATTCGTAGATATACCACGCTGCAGTCGAAAAAAGTCTGCCTCGCCCGATATGTTTATTTCATTGGGCGTTAACGTATGATTCACAGAACCTGTATTGGAACTGAGCACTTCCATGATACTAATTCCTCCCTTTCACCAGAATTTCATCTGTGTTTGTTTTATTATCGATTAAGATTTCGCAATTTCGCCAATGGCAAAGTTTCACGCAGATTTACTTTCTTTACTCACGAAGAAAAACTCTTCCTTGACTGCATCAAGATCAATTTTATTATCGCCCGAGTCGATTATCTTAAAACCGGATTCCCTACCGGTTTTGTATTTGGCAATTGATTTCATAATTGCTTCACCCTTTACGAGAATCTCGGCATATTCGGCTTCTGGTTCAGAAAGAGCGATGATTGCGCCACCTACGCCGATCTCGACGGATTGTTTTCGGCAAACTAAGCTGCGGATGACAATGTTAAGATCAAGGGTGCCATTCAGTGACAGATAGCCAATTGAACCCGAATAGACACCTCTGGGAGATCCCTCTAACTCATCAATAATGGTCAGCGTACGACGCTTTGGTGCACCAGTCATCGAACCGCCCGGGAACGTAGATTTGACAATGTCAGCCAAGCCTACGTCTTCATTAAGTTGACCACGTATCGTGGAAACTAATTGATGCACGGTTTCGTAACTTTCGACATGCATTAGTTTCGGCGCCCAGACAGAGCCAATCTCACAAACCCGCCCAAGATCATTTCGAAGAAGGTCCGTGATCATCAGATTCTCAGCTCGATCCTTTCGGTCAGTTGCTAGATCCAATACTAGAGCTTTGTCAATTTCTGGGTTTTGATTTCTAGGTCGCGTCCCCTTAATCGGTTTCGCTTCTACGATGCCGTTTTTCGTAGTTTTCAGAAAACGCTCGGGAGACGAGCTCAGAACAGAAAAACTGTCATATCTTAGGAAAGCTGAATAAGGGGCCGGGTTCACCGAGCGTAAGGTTTTGTATAGTTGCCATGGTTCGGACGTAACATCGGCTTTAATTCTATTCGTCAGACAAATTTCATAGCTTTCACCATTTCGGATATGTTCCTTACATGCCGCAATAGCTTCGATATATTGCTTTCTGTCTTTCTCTAGGTAGAAATCAACATCCGGCACGCTTTCTATGCTGATAGGCAAGGCGTCGTTAGGCATCTTGGATGGGCGGGATGAAACAGCAGATGACAGTTTTCTCTTAGCGTCTTGAATCCAATCAATTGTGTCGGCTTTGTCCGTCGGTGTTTTGTACAGACCAACCAAATAAATACAACGATCGTTTTGGTTGATGGCCACGAAACGGTCAGAGAACATTAAGCATGCATCAGGTTCACTAGATGAATGTAGGTTTTTGTCGGGGAAAATCAACTGCTTGAGTTCGTAGCCAAGGTATCCCACCAGACCGCCAGTAAAGTTGAAAGGGAGTTCTTCGGCGCCATGAATCCCTTCGCCGATGACACCCTCAACAAAAGAAAAGATATCTTCATTTTTGTAAAATACGCTGCCTGACGAGTCCTTGATTTCGATAGGTTGGCCAAGAACGTATTTGACTTCAAAGGCATTCGGGCCTTTGGCATCGCCCATGAAATGATAGCCGGCTTTGTCACTGCCGCTATCAAGCCAATACCCATTTTCTTTGATATCGAACAGCTTTTCGTACACCTCAGCCGGTACGAAATTTCCTTTGACCATTTCATAGGCACATTTCCATCTTTCCGGAGCCGTTTGATTGGCCGCATCAAGAAAGGATCGCTCGCTGTTGGCCTGTTTTTTTACCTCTCTGGCGAAATCAATGAAGTTTCGAACAATCTGTTTCCCATATTCTGTATTAATGGACTCTGGGTGAAATTGAACACCCCAGATTGGCTTCTTACGATGCGCGACAGCCATGACCAATCCATCATCGGTTGTAGCAGTTATTTCCAGGCTGTCAGGCAATGGATATTGCGCAACCAAAGAATGATAACGGATAACGCCGAACCTGCCTGGGATATCTTTAAACTGACGATGACCGTTATGGTTTACGTCATAACTCAAGCCATGAATTGGTTCAGGTGCGTGACTTACCACGCCGCCTTCGGAAATTACGATCCCTTGATGCCCAAGACATATGCCAAGCAGTGGTTTCTTCGTATTCTCGATCAGCGATTTACTTATTCCGAAATCCCGGTTGCAAGACGGGTTTCCTGGACCTGGTGAAATTACGACCGCATCGTATTCGCTATCATCAATGACATCAAATGTATCATTAGTGACAACCGTTGGCGGATTTCCAAGAACTTCACCAAAGTATTGGTAAAGATTATATGTGAAGCTGTCGTAGTTATCTACAAGCAGAATTTTCATTTTCGCACCCTCGTAATACCTCTATGAATTGGTAGTTGAATTCCTCAGTTTTTGCGCCACTTACCTCTTCAGGCAAATTGACCAGTACGGATTCATATTCTGCTTTTGCCGCTACGCGATTCCTCACGGACAGTGTGAAACCGTATTTTATGAATTTACGTGCTGCTGTTATCACCTTCAATTCAACTCGGATCACGTCATTGAATTTTATTGGCATAAAAAAGCTGCAAGCTATTTTGGTGCGCCTCCACGTCCTTTGCGCACTTTCCGTTAGACCAACCGAATTCAAAAACTCAACCTCTGCTTCCTCCATATATTTGAGGTAGTTAGAGAAATGAACTATCTGCGCTGCGTCTGTTTCGTAAAAATTTACTATTCGATCGTAGGAAAAGTGATTACTCATCTAACGTAATCTCTTCTCGCATTACGCGCTTTAGACGCTTTCCGGTTACACCAACGAAATTCACCGGATCGTCAGCAACAAATTTCGCAATTTTAGGAACATTTCGATCTTCCAAGAGTTGGTTTATTCTTTCACCTATCTTCTCTATTGTTTCGGTCGCGTCCTTTGCCAGTTCGATCGCCATAACGGCCTTTTGCCTACCGTCATTGGAATGAATACCGACTACTGAGCACTCGAAAACATCCGAAAAATTAGCCAAGACCAATTCCTCGGTAAAACAACTATAGAGAGGACCTTCAGCAGTTGTGACTCTGTCCGTAACTCGATCCATATGATAGTATTTCCCATCACTGGATTTGTATGCCAAGTCACCCGATAACCAGTATCCGCCTAACCTGTTTTTCTCAGATAGCAGCGTGTTATTCCAATAGCCTTTTGTTAAACACGGGCCCTTGATGCCAACATAGCCAACTTCATTTTCCGGCAACACATTTCCACCTTCGTCCAGGATCGCGACATCCATCCAGTCAAACGTGGTACCCACTTGGCGGCCGTAATCCGTCTCATAAAGAGAATGAACCTTCTTGAACGCCGCATACGAAATTTCGGAAGACCCAAGATTGTCAATAAAAACAGAGCCTTCATGTTCGATACCTTTGCGAACGTGCGTGCCAAACTGAACTAATTTTTTAACATGGGCCTCATGGTTCGCATCGCCAATGGCGAGCCAATAGGATACGCAATTCAAGTCTACTTTTGTCAGGTCAAAACGGCACATATCGACAAAGGTTTTGGGGAAGGCAATTACCATGTCGGCCTGGAACTTCTGAATCGCTGCGAACATAGATTCTGGCTGCTTTTTTGTTTGAACGAGCATTTTCGCGCCGCGCAACAAACCGGACATCAAAATGGTCATACCGGACCCATGTGAATGCGGCAGGGCAGTCAAAATTCGTGTTCCCACATTCCCTTTGAGTTGCTTCAAAACGCCATATGCCATCGGCAAATGGTCGGATCGCACAGCCTTCGGAAACCCGGTCGTCCCCGAAGTATGGACCAACATCACCGGATCATCATTGTGATGGGTATAAATCGGTTTCTTTCTGTCGCCCGATGGGATTTGGATTTCATCCAGTGCGAAAACTGGAATGGCTGCCTGCTCGCGCAACGCTATATGGGCGTCATCCACCATCGCAATACATGCGCCGGTGCGCGCAATAAACTCGACGGCGGTTTCCAACTTAAGGAATGGGTTCAGATGAGTAGGAATTGCACCAATACTCGTTAACGCCACGAAATGGATGTAATATGTGACGCTGTCTTCAAAAAACAATGCGACGGGGTCTTTTGGACTTACACCTTTTTCCAGGTACCAATTCGCGAGGCCATCTGCCAAAGTCAGAATATCTTCTACAGAAAGGGAATCTCGTGCGGTACCGGTATGATCAACGTAAGCTGTATCCAGAAAGAGACTTTGTTCAGTCACATCACCAACGATATCTCTTAGCTTGTAGAGAAAATTCCCGGCGCCAAGTGTTTCGTCTGCCTTAATTTGATCCAAGATTGAATTGCTGTACATGGTGATAGGGTTTCCGTTTTGTCGCCACGAGCGAGGCGTTTGTGGTGTATAGAAGGGGTTATTTAACTTCGACTATTTGTGGATGAATTTCCGGAAATCCCCACTGGATAGAGCCAAAGTCTTCAGGCTGCCGTCTCCCATCATTGTGTTGAAGGACTTCATGACAGGTTCCACTTTTTTGAAGTACTCCGTGATGAGAGCACTCTCTCCATTTTCAAAGAAGGCAGAGAAAGCGGGTGGATACTGATCCTGATTTTCGCATATGTGCGTTTTCGCAGCTTCGACCCAATCGCCGAATTGGATTTGCTTCCTATCCAGAAAGACCTCCTGAACTTCGACATACACTGGCGAGATCATGTTAATGACACGCGCAGGATCGTTATCTCCACCCTTCATACGGTTTAAGATTTCGATAAATGCTGCAGCCACCTTATCAACGGCCAGACCACCTATGCGCCCTTCGCTCCAAGTAGGGCAGAGAGCCAAATTGCTCATTAGTTTCAAACAGCTGTGAAAGATATCATCTTCCCGATGAAAACCGGTTTCTGAGTCAAAGCTGAGCTCTCCTAGGCGAACAATGGATGTCTGCAATCCAATCTTGTTCGCGTCATCAACTAACTGCTCCGAGACCCACTTGGTTTTTCCATATCCATTGTAAAGCCCATCCGGAGAAACCAATGTTTCGGCATCCTCAGAATAATAATGATCGCCGTCTTTCTTCAGTAGCACGCTGACGGTCGAACTAAATACCAGCTTCTTTTCTTTTCCGAACAGGCAGAAGTCGATGATATTCCTCGTCCCAAGGACATTGATGGAATATAGGCTGTTGTAGTTTGAAAAATGATTGGTATTTGCGGCCAAATGAAAGACGCTATCAACATTATTCGCAAGGTCAGTATAATCACTATTTTTCAAGCCCAGGTTTGCATCCGTTATGTTGCCTGCAACGACTTTGAGCCTGTCCTTGAACAGCTTCGGTTCGATGCCATAACGACGTAAGGAGTGCGATATTTTATTTTCTGCTTCTTCCTGAGATTTCGCTCTTATCAAGCAAAATACGACGAGTTCAGCTTGCTTGAGTAGCTTGCTTACCAAGCAACTGCCCAAGAAGCCATTCGCTCCGGTGACAAGTACATTTTTTGGAACTGCATTTGTTAGTTTATCGCACGGTAGCTGATTTATCCGACCATGTTTCGAAACCTCTTTCCAGAGGTCTTCTCTAGGCGTAATTTCAAACACGTCATCGGACAAAACTGCTTCAATATAGCGCGCTAACGGGTCGATCGAGTCAAACTGAAGCAATGTTGTTACCGGCAACTTCAACGACCACAAGTCACAAATCTTTGCGACAAATTCCACGGCATCCATTGAAGACATTCCGAGGTCAGAAAACGCGCAATCAGCGTTACTTGGATCGTCTAGGAAGATATTACTAGCCAAAACCATCAGAGCGGCCTTTACGTCAGCTTTGTCTGGCATCTCGGATGCATTTTGGCGACACTGTTCAACCGCCAGATCAGAGAGGTACTTTCGATCCAGTTTCCCGTTCGTCTTCTTCGGTAACTCTCCATATAATATAAACTTTGCTGGCACCATATATTGTGGCAACGCCGAATGGCAAAACGCTCTTACTTCCAATATACTTTCGCTGGATGAGAGATAAGCGATCATCTCATTTTCGCCGTTTTCTCTCTTTCTCGACACGACGCATGCGTCTGAAACGCCGGGGCAAGATTTTATCGCTGTTTCTACTTGATATAACGAAACACGCATTCCTCTAATTTTGACGACAAAGTCGTCACGACCGACGAGCTCGATCTTTCCATCGGACAGAAAACGCGCTTTGTCACCGCTTTTGAAGTATTGAACCTCCGATTTACGAATTGGGTCTTCGATAAATGGAACATCCTTTCCACCAACGTATCCATTGAGAAGAGATGTCCCACCAACGTACAAGTTTCCGGTCATAAATGGCGGAACCAAATCTAAATTTGAATCCAGTATATAGTAATGTACATTAGAAATGGGTTTTCCGATGGGGAAGTTCTTGGATTTGGTGGACTGTTCTGTAATTTCACTATATCCAACTGCGTTCATCTCTGTCGAACCGTAGTCATTAAATAGGCGAACATCAGACAGCACGTGTCTAATTTTTTGATACAGGTCAATTTGCATAGGTTCACCGGAGCAACTGATGTATCTTAGCTTGCCCAAAGACGACAAAAGTTGCTCATCTACTGAAAACATCATTCGCAGCAATGCAGGAACAACGCCCATAAAAGTTACATTTTCTGCATCTATAGTTTGGATCAGCAACCTTGGGTCTTTTACGATCGAGTCGGGAACAATCACTGTTTTCCGCCCTATCAAAAGAGCTCCGAAAAGTTCCCACAAGGACGGACTGAAACTGACACTTGTTCTTTGTAAAAACACATCATCCTCATCAAACTTGAAAAAGCTCCACATCCAACAGAATTTGTTTAGGGGACTAGAATGGTTGTAAATCGCCCCCTTCGGCTGACCAGTTGTTCCAGATGTGTACAGAATTGCGAATTCATCCTTCGGCTCGACCTGAGCTATTGGAATATCAACAATTCTATCAAGGGTTTCGTTGGGCCTCTGTGCAACGTCAATAATGCAACATTCGATCCCATCCAGATGTTCTTGAAGTGAACTCTGAGTGATGGCAAAGCCAAATTTGGTTTCTCTTTGAATATTTTCAATATATTTGTTTGGGTAAGAACTATCCAACGGAATATAGGTACATCCCAATTTTAGGATCGCAAGGATGGAAATAATAGAACGATCTGATCTTTCCAGAAATACTGCTACTCTATTACCTCTTTTCGCACCAGCATGATGCAGAATCTGGGCAAGTGCATCAACTTCAGTATTTAGTTGAGAATAAGTAAGTCGCTTTTCAAGAAAAATAATTGCTTCAGTGTCGGGCGTAGAGTTTACTTGGTCGACAAAACGAGCATATATTCCATAGCGGTAATTAAATATTTCTTCTTGAATTTTAAAGTCGTTTAGAATTTTTTCTTTAATTTCCGAAGTGACCAACGAAAGCGATTGAATTTCCGTATCGATGATCGATGATACATCCTGAACTAATTCGAATATCTGGCGCACGATGAGCTCTGCGGCACCATCCGCCAGTACACCGTCCGGGTGAAACAGTCGGATTTCCGAACTTACCCTGCCAAGATCGATATCCAGGAGGAACGGATATTTGGTTTCGATTCCGTCGTCTGAGCCATCGGAACCGGTTCTAACCCTAATCGCTAAGGTGCTGTTATCATCAAAGTAGGAGCTGGTATTTGCAGGGAATTTGTCGACAATTGACGCAACTCGCGCAACGCTCTGCTGCGGATTGAGGGGCAATCTCAGCAAACGACTTCCGGCCTCTGTCAGACACAGAGTCGAAACAATATCGTCATCCATATATTTAAACAAATAGATGGAAAACAACGCAAAAATGATACTTTCCGGTTCAACCTGTTTAAATTGAGCGATATGGTTCAATTTGTCTATACACTTTGATGAAAGACGTATGCTCTCGGTATTGAATCCGTCGCCTAGGGTGTTTGCGTAAGATTTGAAAGGGAAGTTATCTGTTAGCATTTTTATCCCGATATCTCTTTGATTTTAGACTCGTTGACCTGAGAGGTATCGGCCTGCAAGCAAGCTTCCATTAATCGCCGTGTCGTTTCGCCGATCTTGAACGGCGTATTGCCTATTTCCTTGACCGGACAAACTCCCAATAACGAATTAGCGAAAAAAACCTCCTCCGCGCTCATTATATCGCCAAAGGTGAAATCTACCTGTTCTACAGAGAGGCCGCAGATGTCAGAAGAAACGTCGATAAGTTTACGCCTAAGTACACCTGCTACACCGCAATCATATAAAGGCGCCGTCAAAAGTCTATCATTTTTGATCATGAATATGTTGCTGGAAACTCCCTCTCGAACAAAACCCTTGGAGTTTAAGACGATCCCTTCATCACAGCCCGTGCCATCTAGTTCCGTTTTGGCCAAAACTTGAGGTAATCTGTTTAGGTGTTTCAACCCTGCAGTCATTGGCTCTGTCTGGAGTTCATATTTTAGTAAAGAAACTCGCATGCCTCTGCGCCGAAGTGCTTCATATGGAGGCATGTCACCGACGTACATAATACGTGTAGGTGTTTCGCATTTATTTGGGCTATAACCCCTTCCGCCAACTCCACGAGTTACGACGATTTTGATTACCCATTCGAATCTGGGCGTCGAAAAAGTTGATTTAATTTTCTCTAAATCTACCAGAAACGTACTTTCGTCGGGCAACAAAATGTTTAATCTTTCCGCACTTTCCCGCATTCTCTGCCAATGGTACAGCCAGTTTTGCATAGCTTCATTGCAACAATATATGGTCTCAAAGAAACCATCTCCATATGCCAAGCCTCTATCGAAAATGGATATATGTTGATTTGGCTCTCCGTTCACTAGCATTTTACATCTTCTTTCATTGAATAGTGGGAAAGTCTCTCCTTCATTTCTCGCCTTAAAGGTACAGGTTTCAATTGTTCTGTGTCACTATTGTGAACACAGGACACTATGCTTATTTCTCCATCTGCTACATGAACTTCTTGTCTATTGAGAAATAGATAAGAAAATGTCATAGAACTGACACCCAGTCGCTTTATAATTAATTCAATCGTCACAAGGTCGCCGCTTCTCAAGGGATGCAGAACATTGCAACTGACGTTCACGCGTGGGAAAATCAAATCGTCTTCTGGAATAAAGAATGTTAGGTCGAGGCTTCTTAGAAAAGCACACTCACATTCTTCCATAAGGCGGAAGTAATTTGCAGATTGAAGAAGCTGCGTAGCATCAGTCTCGTGTCGACGGATACGTCTCTCGTATGCAAAACAATGCATTATATTTTCCTTCGTCGACTTTTTTCCTGCACCGTTGGGTCGCGTTTCTATTCAGAACGGAACAAATTTATTTGTTCCGTTCTGAATGATGTGTTGGTTTCCCAAGAAGTGTGCATAGCCGGAGAATATTCAAATAAACTGCGCGTGAAGATAAGTTGATCATTTTAAGTTGAATGTATTGCAACCAGGACGTGCTACCGAGTTTAGGCTCTCCAATATCAATATGAGGCTGAGCTGTTTCTTGTTGGTGTTCTTCCTGATTTTCGGTGCAGCATTCTTCAGTCTGAAGGCCATGTTTGTCGGATTTGGGATTACCTGTTGGCGCTGCCGGGAATCAGCTTTGCCATCTGGTCAGATGATGGAACCGAAACGGGTGCCGTGCTTGTCGACTGGCAAGGCGGCTGGACGGTCTTCTACTGGGCCTGGTGGATCGCGGTGACTCCGTTTGTTGGTCTGTTTCTTGCCAGAGTTTCGCGTGGGCGCACTGTGCGCGAGTTTGTGTTGGGTGCAATGCTTGTCCCGGCAATGATGTGTTTCATCTGGTTTGCCTTTGTTGGCGGTACGGCCATCCACCTTGAACTTACAGGTTAGGCTGGGGGCTCGATTCTGGGCGCAGGGATTTCGGACCAGCTGTTTGCGACACTGGCCGCTACCCTGAGTTGCAATAGGCGTTGCAGCTCAGGTATCGCTCATCTTACGGGGCCAAGGCAGGGTATGGTGTTTTATTGGATGGGATGATTCGGTGAGTTTTTTGGTTCAACGTGAGCTTCTCAGTCGGCTTCGTTTAAAAGCTCAGACATTTTGTTTTTATGCGCGGAATTGCGGCGATAAACGGGCCGTGCGGTTCCCGGTTTGACGTGACTTGCCACATTGCAGCCATAGACCTGACATGCGTAACTTTTTCGTGAACATCAATCCAATTTTCCCCCTTAACGTGTGCCGTGGCCTTTGCTAGCCCAGAGTCAATAGGGTAAACAAAAGGTTACGGAATGTGTATTTTGAGGGCCGCTTTTGGCGGGGTGGTTTCTGCATCCCTCGCGTGTGCTGCATTTGCGGATGTTCCTGCGGGCATCGCCGCTCTTGAGGCAGGTGATGTTTCGGGCGCTGTTGAGGAGTTTCAGGCCGGTTTTGACGATGGCGATGCCGATGGTGCGTTCTTTATCGGGCGCCTGTTTGAGATGGGTCTGGGAACTGAACGCGACATGCGCCGCGCTGTCGAACTCTATAGCGCGGCCGCTGATCAGGGCAGTGCTCTGGCGCAGAACCGGCTTGGCTTGATGTATCTGAATGGCGAACTGGTTCTTCAGGATTATCAGCGTGCCGCAGAACTGATCTGCGCGGCGGCTGAGACCGGTGATGCCAATAGCGCATTCAACTGCGGGCTGCTGTTTGCGGATGGGCAAGGTGTTGAGAAGGATGCGGCCAGGGCGGTGGCCTATTGGCAGCAAGCGTCCCGGCAGAACCACGTGGCCGCGATCAACTATCTGGGTCAGGCCTATCGCGATGGGGCAGGTGTTGCGCAGAGTTATGAGACCGCCTTCGGGAACTTCGCGCGCACCGGCGCAGCGGGCAACCCGTTGGGGCTGTTCGAACTGGCCAGAGCCTATCAAGCCGGAAACGGCGTGGGCCGGGATCTGATCAAAGCGCATGGCTATGCCAACCTGGCCTCTGCGCGCGGCATGGATGAGGCGCGCGTTCTGAGGGATGCCCTGAATGCCCAGTTGGATCGTGATGATCTGGAGGCGGCGCAGCGCTTTGCCCGCACGTGGGAGGCAACACCGCTGGATCAGGTCACGCAATAGCATGCGCTCGGCCGTTTTCGTGTTTCAGTCAGATCAGTTTGGTACCTTCGACCATGAATAATATCGTCAAATTCCCCGTTGTTCTGGTGATTTCGGCTGAGAAATGCCCCGGTAGGCCAGATAATTTTCACTGAGAATTGACCCATGTGAACATATTGCTCCGACGTTTTGTTTGGAGAGATTTGGAGTGATCGACATGGGATTTTTGAGTGTCATACGACGCTGGGCATTGCGTGACAAAATGCCAATTCGCGAGATTTCACGGCGCACAGGGCTGTCTCGCAACACCATCAGAAAGTATCTGCGCGAAGGCGCTGTAGAACCGCAGTTCAGGACACCGCCACGTTCGAGCAAGTTGGATCCGTATGCGGATCGGTTGTCTGCCTGGCTATCCTGAACGTGTTGCACCGCTTGATCGACAAGAAGCAAACAGACCTTCCAGAGATCGGCCCATCAGATGCGCTGGCTTTGGAAACGAGCCCGAAGGCAAACGTGGACCACTAGGATGATCTGAGACAAACTGGACGTGTCACGCTTTGATGCCGCTTCTTTAATAGCATTTATTGCGGCAAAGGAGATGAACTATGGGGCTGAAACGGACAGGCGAGTTCCGCGCTGATGCGGTGCGGATCGCACTGACCAGCGGACCGACACGCAAGCAGGTGGCATCTGATTTGGGTGTTGGCCTATCGACTCTGAACAAATGGATTCTGGCGCACCACGACACGGATGTTGTCGCCGGCAAATATCTTGACCTTGTCCGTGAGAATGAACGGCTGCGACGAGAGAACCGCATTCTCAAGGAGGAGTATCCGTCTTGGTCAAGGCCGAGTTTCGGTCCACATGCGATTGCCGCGTAGCAAGGCGTTTGCCATGACCAGCAACTTCCGCATGATAGCGGTCAGTGCGACCTTTTTCTCTTTGCCTGCGTTGATGAGCTGATTGTACTTTCTTGCCATATCGGGGTTCACGCGAGTGGCGACAAGGGCTGGCATATACAGGGCTTTGCGCAGTTGTGCCCGACCGCCTTGGATCCTTTCTTTTCCCTGCCATTTCCCCGAACTTTGAGAGACCGGGGCGAGTCCAGCCAGGCTCGCGGCCTGCTTGTTGTCTATGCCTCCGATCTCAGGCATGTCGATCAAAAGCGTTATAGCTATAAGCTGGCCGATACCCGGTATACTGGCAAGAATTGCGACCTTCCGAGCGAATGTTACATCTAAGCTGGACAAGTTTCGCAGAGCGTCATCAATCTGGTCAATGTCTTTGACTATCTGTCTCAATCGGCGTCTTAGAATCGTCTGAACAGAGCCGACAGCTGCAGTCGCCAGTCGTGTGCGTGCAGCGGTCTGATCTTTGATGAGAGCCCGTCTTGCCGCGAGTAGCTCCCGCATATCATGCAATTCTGACGTCGCTGGCGTTTGCGGTGACAAATCGAGGACAGCCCCCATTTTAGCGAGCATGGCAGCGTCGACGCGATCCGTTTTGGCAAGCTTTCCGATCGCTTGTGCAAAGCGCCGCGCTTGTTTGGGGTTAACTTTGGCAAATGGAACTGATGCATCAGCCAAATCCACCTCCAAACCGCGATGATAAACGCCGGTTGCTTCAAAGACGACGAGAGCCACCTTGTCCCCAATCCAGCGAAAGAGTGCGCGGCGCCCCATGCTGTCATTTTGGAATTGCGCATGAGCGCCGTCGTCCGTCCGATGTACATCCAGTGTCTCTTTCGAGATGTCTATTCCAACGTTCCTTGTCATTGCTCTTTCCCACCTCTTCTTGTCATTCAGGCCCCCGCATAAAACGAGGCCTCAGTATCCGTTCAGGTCAGCAAAAAGAGCGGGGGCGATCCTACTCCTCCACGGTTCTTCAAAACCAAGAGGGAACCGATCCGACCCCCGCTATCCCCCGGCATAAATGCCGTGCCAGGGGATAGCTCTGATGTGCCACATGCCTTCGAAATCTCTAAGACAAGAGGGAGATTCTAGACTGAAGAGGAACAGGAAAGGCCCCAGTGGGGCGTTTCCCCGATGAAGGCAACGCAGTTCTTTGCGGGCCTAAAGCCATGAGGTTCAGGTTCATCCATTGCCCAGCAGTCGAAACGTAGTTTCGATGAGAAGGGACGAATACCGTTCCGTCTTTTGCGCCAAGAGGATGTGTGACGTGCTGGACGTCAGTGTTCGCGGCCTGCGTGCCTATCGCAACCGACCAGCGAGCCAAGGGCAACGAACCGACTTGGTTGTCTTGGTCCACATCAAGGAACAGTCCCGTCTCAGTCTGGGCAGCTATGGCCGTCCACGAATGACCGAGGAACTAAAGGAACTCGGTTTGAACGTCGGGCATCGGCCTGTTGGTCGTTTGATGCGTGAGAATGGCATTCGTGTAGAAAGGTCAAAGAAATACGAGGTGACGACCGACAGCAACCACGCTTTCAATATCGCGCCCAACCTTTTGAACCGGGACTTCTCAGCAGACAAACCCAACCAGAAATGGGTGAGAGATATCAGTTATGTCTAGACCCGTGAAGGATGGTTATATCTCGCGGTTGTCCTCGACCTGCATTCTCGTCGGGTGATCGGCTGGGCTATGAGCAACCGCATGAAGCGCGGTTTGGCAATCCGGGCACTGAACATGGCCATCGCTCTACGACAGCCACCGAAGGACTGTATCCACCACACGGATCGCGGCAGCCAATACTGTTCTCATATCTATCAGAAACTTTTGCGTCAGCATCGGTTCCAGATATCGATGAGCGGCAAAGGTAATTGTTACGACAACTCCGCCGTCGAGACGTTCTTCAAAACCGTCAAAGCAGAACTCATATGGCGGCGGTCATGGCCGACACGCAGGGCTGCGGAACTGGCCATCTTCGAATACATCAACGGGTTCTACAATCCGCGACAAAGGCACTCAGCCTTGGGTTGGAAAAGTCCGGTCGCATTCGAACGGAAAGTGGCCTAAACGAGCACCAGGGGCGGCACAGAAAGATAGTGTCCCGGGAACTGGTGTAATTTCGCTCTTCGGCCTTGGCTCGGCCGCAGTTACAGGGCGGCGATTTTCGCCGGGTCTATAGGTGTATGTCGCAAATGGCGGCGACAGTTTCCAGTGTCATGTAGCGCCGCGTGATCGCCCATTCATCGTTCTGCTCCAGCATCAGGGCTCCGACCAGGCGCGTCACTGCAGCTTCGTTCGGGAAAATCCCGACAACGTTTGTCCTCCGTTTGATCTCCTTGTTCAGCCGTTCAAGTGGATTCGTCGAGTGTATCTTCGCCCAGTGTTCCTTGGGAAAGCTCTTGTAGGTCAGAACGTCCTCCTCGGCGCGGCGTATCAGCTCGGCGAGCTTGGGATGGCGCGGTTCGAACGCGTCGATCAGCTTGACCCAGCGTTCTTTCGAAGCCGCGAGCGTGTCCTGATCGAAGGCGGTTCTGAGCGCTGCGGTGACGATTGGGCGATCCTTCTTGCGGACGCAGGCGAGCGCATTGCGCATGAAATAGACGCGGCAGCGTTGGACGGTCGTGCCGAGCACTTTGGCGGCAGCGGCCTTCTGCCCCTTGTGATCGTCTGCGATGATCAGGCGTGTGCCCTGAAGGCCGCAATCGGCGAGAGAGCGTAGGAACTCGTCCCAAAAGACCTCGGCCTCGCTCGACTGGACGGCGATGCCCAGCACCTCGCGACGCCCATCCAGGTTGACGGCAACGGCCACTATGGCGGCGACACTGACGATGCGACCGGCGCGGCGGACCTTGATTTAGGTCGCGTCGAGCCAGAGGTAGGGCCATTCGCCTTCCAGAGGGCGGCTCAGGAAAGCATCGACCCGTTCATCAATCTGGCCATAAAGGCGGCTGACCTGGCTCTTCGACACACCGGTCATGCCCCTGGCCTTGACCAGATCGTCCACCGAGCGCGTCGACAGACCCTGCACATAGGCTTCCTGAATGACCGCCGTCAGGGCCTTCTCTGCCGACCGGCGCGGCTCCAGGAGCTCAGGAAAGTAGCTGCCCTTGCGCAGCTTCGGAATCTTCACGTCAACCCTACCGGCGCGCGTCTCCCACGCTCTGGATCGATATCCGTTGCGCCGGTTTACACGTTCGGTGCTGCGCTCATGCACGCCGGCACCGCAGAGCTGGTCGACATCCAGCGCCATCAGGCGGTTGGCGACGAACCCGAGCATTTCGGAGAGCAGGTGGGTGTCGGACGTCTCCGACAAAAGCGCGCGCAATGCGGCGGTCTCTGATAGGCTGTCATTGGTCATGGGTGTTCTCCTCGGTCAAAGGTCAGGTCGGCAAACCGAACCTTAGCCGAAGAACAACCGTGGCCGCCAAGCGGTCCGCGGGGACCTCGCTTCGCTATACGCAGGCTCCGCTCAGCCCGCGCTACCGGCAAAAATTACACCAACAGTCGGGACATTGCACACAGAAACGCGACACGTCCAGTTTGACTATGACGACGGTAGTACATCGGTTGGAAGCCAACTCACATTCTGTGTCAAAGGTGAAAAGATGTATGCCTTACTAAGTGACCCAGCCCCCTGATCCGGGCCGTTGAGATGGAGAATCCGTTCCTGTTTCTTTCTTGTGATTAGGTTGCGGTCAAAGCTTGCTGAGCGGAGCCATTGCGTAGCTCAAGCGAAAGCTGGCCGGGTGGCACGGTTGAGATTAGCGTATGGCGATGCGTAGACCGAGCCCGCTTATATGTACCGGCTGCTGTTCGCAACTGAGATTTTGACGTGGCTAGCGGTAGTCGCTGATATGTATCCGGCCTGTTTGTCGGCTCGCGGGCCGTGGCCATTGTGGGTTACGCACGCACCTTGATCTCATTATTGACCAGATCGATGACGACCATTTGGGCTCTCAGATTCTGGGGGCGTAGTTTCTCCGTTCCATGCTTTTCTCCTTCGCGAACTCCTTTGGACTCCGGGTGCTTCAGATTGCACCCAAAGCCTCATCTCTTTGGACCGCATATTTCGATCCGTGGCGCAGCACACTCCAGGCCGTGCGCGCCAGTTTGTTGGCCAGTGCGACTGCAGCTTTGTTGTGCGGCATACGGCCGACAACGCCTCGCAACCATGGACCTAATCCCAAAGCATCCCAACGATGCGGGCGCATCAGAATGACATTGGCAGCCTGCACGAACAACATCCGCAAATAGCCATTGCCGCGTTTGCTGATCCGACCAAGGATTGTTCGGCCACCCGTACTGAACTGGCGTGGCACCAAGCCAACCCATGCTGCAAAATCCCGCCCTCTGTCGAATACCTCGCCCTTGCCGATGGCAGCGACGATGGCTGTCGAGATCAACGGGCCAATACCGGGGATGGTCATGATGTTGGCGCTGTTTTTCTCTGACCGGCTGATCTCTTCGATCTCTGACGAGATTGCTTTGATCCGTTCATCAACCCAGAGCCAATCTCCGTAGAGCCCCATCAAAACGGAGCGCATTCTGGCAGAGATTTCAGTGCGTCGGTTTTCGAGGATCGTCTCAAACGAGCTCTGCAACCTGTGCCGCCCCGCCCGCACGGTGATGCCTTGCTCAATCAAGAACGCCCGGATCTGATTGATCGTTGCGGTGCGACGTGCGACCAATCTGGAACGTACGCGATGCATTGCCTGTAAATCCAACTGATCCTGGCTTTTCTCAGAGACCGTCCGCAGGTTCGGTCGCATGGCTGCCTCGGCGATTGCCTCCGCATCGTTGTAATCGTTCTTTTGCCCTTTATTGAAGGGTTTCACATAGATCGCTGGAATGATCCGAGGCTCGAAACCGAGCTCTCGCAGCATACGGCTGATAAAATGTGCGCTCATGCAGGCTTCCATGCCAACGACACAGCGTGAAAACTTCTCAAACGCCGACTTCAGCGTCAAACGCTTAATCTTCTTGCGCTAAACGCGCTCACCAGCGTGATCAAAGCCGACCAAGTGGAACGTGTCTTTGCCGATATCGACGCCAATGACTGCGAGGTCTTCTGGGGTTCTGGATTTCATGACTGCTTCTCTTGATTTGCAGAAATAGGCAAAGCCTAACCTGCTGGGTGAAGCAGCCGGTACATCCCATTATTCACTAATGCGAACTTTGTGCATGCGGATGGTTTGCCTAGCCTGGATCTGGTCGATCCATAGTCTTTATAGTTTTCTGATCTCCTCACATGCCGACAATGTTGGCGCAGGGTGCTGTGTCCACGTTGCTCATGCCACCGCCGTCGGTTTTCGATAATCTTCCTCTTTCGTCAGCATTGCCAAATTGGTCTGGCCATCTTGCTGGCCAAGGAAATTGCGATCAGCATTCTCGGTTTGCCATGTCGCAAAGTCGTGCGAACCATGGCCGTTGTCCCAATAATCAATAGCTTTCGTATATCACGTTGACTCATCTTCGAAGCCCGCCCCAACCGTGACTTACCTCGGGTAGAATGTTGACGCGGTACTGTCCGTCATCAGACATTTCAAACAACGCCAAAAGTATCGAATTGAGAGTATTATGTTGCATTTTGGCAATGGGCAAATGGGAACTCCAATAGAGCGAACTTTTATCGAATTTTCATCGTAATCTTGTGTTTATTCTACCTCTAGGTGTGATGGGGAATATTTAAATTGCAGGTTGCAGTTCTGTGCGAACGCAGCTTGGCCCCGTGTGTTGAGACTAAGTCGTATGTGGGGTTCAAGGGTGTCTAAGAAATCAAGCTTGTTATTGGCAGTTTCTTTTTATGCTTTAGTTTCATCATCTTCATTCGCGGCTCCGACGGCAGATTCAAAAGTGGGCGACACGGTGGCCAATCCGGTGACAGGTATGGACACCACCGTAAGCGCGCTGGTTGTCGACCCGGCCTCGACGCCCACAGCCGGTACAATCGCTTTTGTAGAGACTGCGGATGGCTACGTTTTTCTAGTCAAAGATGTAGGGGAGACAATCTACAATTCCGACAATCCCCCGCTTGCTTTTGAGATTGTCTCCATCTCCGGGACAACGGCTCAGATCAGCAATTCGGAGGCAACCGGAACAGCCAGCGTGTCCACACAGTTGACGCTGTCGCAGTACAATAGCAACTTCAATAGTTCCGGCACCCCAGGCGCAGTGACGCCGCCTGAAGACGTTTCGGGACCAAATGGCGTGAATCAAGTTGTCTATGGTCAGGACGGCAGCAATGGCAGGGACGGCGCACTGTTCGTGCCGCCAAGCTCGGGTGGTAATGGTGACACTGGCCCGACGCAGACAAAAACCCTCAGCAGCGATGTCAACGCCACCAGCAATATCGGGTGGCAGGTTGGCAGTGTCGGCGGTGACGGGGGAAACGGTGGAGACTCGTATCTGAGTTTCTTTGATGGGCGCGATGGCGGCGACGGTGGTAAGGGCGGCACCGTGAATGCGACGCAATCCAGCGGCAGCACGATCCAGACTTCAGGCAGCGACAATGACGGTATCTTCGCTTTTAGCCGCAGCGGGCAGGCCGGGAACGGTGGTAGCGGTTTTGCCGCCCCCGGCGGTGGCACTGGCGGACATTCGTCGGATGGCGGCAATGTGACCCTGACGCAGCGCGGTGCGATTTCAACATCAGGAGATTCTGCCGATGGAATTTACGCGCTAAGCGTTTCGAACAATGGTGGCAATGGCGGCTCGCAGTGGGGCTTGGTTGGATCCTCAGGTGACGGCGGGTATGGCGGCAGCGGCGGAGCTGTGGTCGTGAACACCACCTCGACCGGCAGCATTCTGACAACCGGCGATTATGCGAATGGAATTTATGCCCAGTCGATTGGCGGTTCGGGTGGGTCCGCGGGCACCAGCGGGAACCTTCTGGTGTCACTGATCGGCGGTGCTGACAACGGCGGCAATGGCGGCACGGTCACGGTTTCCCATGCGGGCGCTATTGAGACACAGGGCGATTTCTCGCGCGGGATTGTGGCGCAGTCGATTGGCGGCGGTGGGGGTTCCGGCGGAGCAGGGGGCGGGCTGGTTGCGCTGTCTCTGGGTGGTGTCGGATCGAATGGCGGCAGCGGCAGAGCTGTTAGCGTAACCGTGCAGGGCAGCGGCAGCATTCTGACCTCCGGCAAAGGTGCTGATGGGGTTATGGCGCAATCCATTGGGGGCAGTGGCGGGACCGGGGCAAACTCATACGGTTTGGTGGCAATTGGCGGGACCGGGTCCAGGGGCGGCACAGGTGATGCGGTAAGCGTAAGTAACTACGGAGAAATCCAGACCGGAGGCGACGGCGCGCGCGGCATCATTGCGCAGTCTATTGGCGGCGGCGGCGGTGATGGCGGCTCGTCCGCCGGTATGGTGTCCGTTGGCGGCAACGGTAGCGGCGGCGGTGCCGGATCAACTGTGACCATCGTCAATGACGGGATCATTACCACAACCGGAGACGATGCGATGGGTATTCTGGCCCAATCCATCGGCGGTGGCGGCGGCAATGGCGGTTCTTCCGGAGCGGTTGGTGCATTCGTGGGCGTCGCCGTCGGCGGCGATGGTGGGTCCGGAGGCAAAGGCGGTGATGTGAACGTAACGTTGTCGAACACCGACAGCAGTCAGCCATCTGCAATACAAACCTCGGGCGATCGCTCTACCGGTGTGTTCGCTCAATCCGTCGGCGGAGGCGGCGGCAATGGCGGCGGTGCTGTATCTGTGGCGGTCGGGGCATTCGGCGCTGCATCGGTGTCGGTCGGTGGCTCGGCCGGTGATGGCGGTGATGGCGGCGACGTGTCGGTCAGCGGCAGCGGGTCTGCCTCGGTCCAGACCGGAGGCGACGATGCAATTGGTGTGATGTTGCAATCCGTCGGCGGCGGTGGCGGTAACGGCGGATACGCGGTTTCTGTTGCAGTATCCGGCGGACCGGTTTCAGGCTCGCTGGCGGTCGGGGTCGGTGGCGATGGCGGCACGGGCGGCAAAGGCGGCACGGTGACGGTGGGCCAGTTTGATGGCAGTGGCTCTCCGACGGCTGCAGGGTTTGAAGGCACCGTTGTCACAACCGGGAACCGCTCGACCGGTATGCTGTTTCAATCCGTTGGCGGCGGCGGTGGCAATGGCGGTTTGGCTGTGGCTGCAACCGGCGGTGCCTCGGCGTTGTTTTCCGGCAATGTCTCGGTTGGTATTGGCGGCCAGGCTGGCAGTGCCGGTGATGGTGGTGACGTACAGGTTTACACCAACGCAAACATCACAACGACCGGAACCAGTTCAAGTGCGCTGATCGCGCAATCCGTTGGCGGGGGCGGCGGTAATGGTGGTGGCAGCATCGCGGCGGGGGTCAGTGCAAGTGGCGTGGCGGCAATCGGGATCAACGTAGGTGTTGGCGGCGATGGCGGTGGTGCCGGGATCGGCGGTGACGTCACCTTGATCGCAGGCGGAACAAACATTGAGACCAGCGGCGCGTTTTCAAGCGGTGTTGTCGCACAGTCCGTGGGCGGTGGTGGCGGCAATGGTGGTTACAGCGTCGGTGCGAGCGCCGATATTGGCGGCGCGGCGGCCGGATCTGTCAGTGTGGGCCTTGGCGGCAAAGCGGGCGGCGGTGGTGACGGCGGCGCAGTAACGGCTCAGGTTGACGCAGACGTCACAACGCGAGGCGATGACTCTGGTGCGGTCGTGGTTCAGTCTATCGGTGGTGGCGGCGGCAATGGCGGGTTCAGTGTGGCGGCGGGTCTGGCCGCAGGCGGTGCCGGTGCAGGAACCGTTGGCGTCGGACTTGGGGGCGACGGCGGCAGCGGCGGTAGTGGCGGCAGCGTGACCGGTGTTCGAGTCAACGGTGATGTACGCACCGAGGGGCTGCGCTCGACCGGTGTTGTGATCCAGTCCATCGGCGGCGGCGGCGGTAACGGTGGGTTCAATGTGACGGCCGGAGTGGCCGCTGGTGGCGCAGGCGCTGGTTCGATCGGTGTCGGACTTGGCGGCGGTGGTGCAACAGGCGGTAGTGGCGGCATTGTTGAAGGGCAGGTCGCAGGTAATTTGACAACGCTATCGGACAATTCCAGCGGCGTTGTCTTTCAATCCATCGGCGGCGGTGGCGGCAATGGCGGCTTCAATGTAACAGCCGGGGTCGCGGGCGCGGGTGCTGGCGGCGGCGCGGTTACGGTTGGCTTGGGTGGCGATGCGTCCGGCGGCGGGATCGGGCGATCAGTGACCGGCCGGGTTAGCGGAACAGTCAGCACCGGCGGCGCGGATTCAACGGCGGTTCTGGCACAATCCGTTGGCGGCGGCGGCGGTAACGGAGGCTTCAACGTCAGCGCCTCGCTGGCGGGTGCAGGTGTGGCCAGCGGAGCCGTTTCGGTTGGGCTTGGCGGCAGCGGTGGCACAGGTGCAACTGGTGGCACGGTAACCCTGACAACCACGGATACAATCGTAACGACCGGGGACAGGTCGTCTGGCGTGGTCGCTCAGTCCATCGGCGGCGGCGGTGGTAATGGCGGCTTCAACGTCTCGGGCACCGGCTCAGGCGCCGGTGTCGGATCCGGCGCAGTCAGCGTGGGGCTCGGCGGCGACGGAGCTGGTGGCGGCGATGGGGGTGCAGTTACGCTGACTTCAGGCGGAACGATCCTGACCCAGGGCGACTCGGCGACGGCATTTCTGGCGCAGTCCATCGGTGGAGGCGGCGGCAATGGCGGGTTCAACATCAGCGCTTCGGTGCAAGGATCTGGCGTTGGCGGGGGCGGAGTCTCGGTTGGCCTTGGTGGCGGGGGCGCAGGCGGCGGCGATGGCAACACTGTCATCGCGACGTCCAACAATGCGGTTGAAACCCGTGGCGATCAGTCCTCGGGCGTAGTGGCGCAATCCATCGGCGGCGGCGGCGGCAATGGTGGGTTCAACGTTTCGCCGGTTCTGTCGGGTGCTGGTACGGGCAGTGGCGCGGTCAGCGTCGGGCTGGGCGGGTCTGGGGACACTGGCGGCAATGGTGGCGACGTGACGCTGACGTCGAACGGCACCATTCTGACTGACGGCTTTGCCTCTGGCGGTTTTGTGGCGCAATCCCTTGGTGGTGGCGGTGGTAACGGCGGCTTTAACGTCTCGCCGACCCTGTCAGGAGCAGGCGTCGGAGCGGGGTCAGTCTCGGTTGGGCTGGGGGGCTCTGGCGGCGGCGGCGGTGATGGCAGCTTGGTGACAGCGAGCACAACGGCCAACGTTGTGACCAGGGGCGAAGCTTCGGTTGGTATTCTGGCGCAGTCCGTTGGCGGCGGCGGCGGCAACGGGGGCTTTAATGTCTCACCGGCGCTTGCTGGTGCGGGCACCGGATCAGGTGCCATTAGCGTCGGTCTGGGCGGGTCTGGCGGCAGCGGTGGTACAGGTGGCGTTGTTGGCCTGACCGTCGCGAACAGTGTGCAAACGGAAGGCGCGCAATCCAGCGCAGTTGTTGCCCAGTCGATCGGCGGGGGTGGCGGCAATGGTGGCTTCAACGTCTCGGCATCCGTTGGCGGTGCAGGAACGGGTTCCGGCGCAGCAGCCGTAGGTCTGGGTGGTCGTGGTACTGGTGGCGGAGATGCCTCGGCAGTAACCGCAAACGTGACGGGGAACCTTGTGACGTTGGGCGAGACCTCGACCGGCCTGCTGGCGCAGTCTGTCGGCGGCGGTGGTGGTAATGGTGGAATGAATATCTCAGTCGCGGTTGCGGCAGCTGGTACTGGATCGGGCGGCGCATCCGTCGGTCTGGGGGGCGCATCCGGAACGGGCGGCGACGGCGGCACGGCCGAGGCCACGCTGAACGGCAATGTCTCGACCCAAGGCGACGAGTCCGGTGGTGTCATCGTTCAAAGCCTCGGCGGCGGCGGCGGGAATGGGGGGATGAATGTCTCTGCCACAGTTACAGTTGCCGGAACCGGCAGTGGCGGTGCGTCTGTCGGGCTCGGTGGCAGTGGTGGAAGTGGCGGTAACGCGAATTCGGCCGATGGAACAGTTGTGGGCAATGTCACTACGGCAGGCGATAACTCGGGCGGGGTTTTGGTGCAGTCCGCTGCAGGCGGCGGCGGTAACGGGGGATTAAATGTCTCAGCTGCCGTGAATATTTCGGGCACCGGCGGGGGCGCCATTGGCGTTGGCATTGGCGGGTCCGGTGGCGACGGCGGTAATGCAAGTACGGCCAGCGGCTCGGTTACCGGAGACGTAGCTACAAGTGGCGATAATTCTGCCGGCGTTCTGGTTCAGTCCGTCGGAGGCGGCGGTGGCAATGGTGGTGTCAACATTTCGGGAGCGCTTAGCATCGCGCGCACAGGGTCCGGTGCGGCAGGCATCGGTGTCGGCGGCTTTGGCGGCAGCGGTGGCACCAGCGGCGGCGTCGATAACACGTTCTCGGGCAAGGTCAGTACTTCGGGAACACGTTCGGCGGGGATCATCGCCCAAAGCCTCGGCGGCGGTGGCGGCAACGGTGCCACGAACATTTCGGGCGCGATTTCGGTGGCAAGCAACTATTCCGGCGCTCTTGGGATCGGTGTTGGCGGCTTTGGTGGGGAAGGTGGTGCAGCGGCCAATGTCACGCAGCAGGTCACGGGTGATGTCACAACGACAGGAGACGACTCGGTCGGCATTCTGACGCAAAGCCTTGGCGGCGGCGGCGGGAATGGCGGCACCAACATTTCGGCCGCGCTGTCCCTGTCCCGATCTGCCAATGCGGCGGTAGGTATCGGTGTCGGCGGTTTCGGCGGCGGCGGTGCAGATGCTGGCGCGCTGGTGCAATCGACCATCACCGGCGGGGTTTTCACCAGTGGAGATCGCAGCACGGGTATTCTGACACAGAACCTTGGCGGCGGTGGCGGGAATGGCGGCACGAATATCTCTGCCTCGCTGGGTATCAGCCAGGAAAATGGTGGGTCGGTCAGCCTGGGTGTCGGAGGCTTTGGCGGCGGCGCGGGCAATGCTGGCGAAGTGATCAGCACATTGCGCTCCCGTACTGATAGCAGCGGAACGACTTCGGTGGTCACGACCGGGGCGGACAGCATTGGGGTCATGACACAATCCGTTGGCGGCGGCGGTGGCAACGGCGGCCTCAATGTCTCTGGCGCGGTGAATTTGACGGGCAAATCCGGTGCAGCTGTTGCTTTGGGCCTGGGTGGCTTTGGCGGCGGTGGTGGGGATGCCGGGGCGGTAACACTGGATGTGGAAAGCGATGTTGTCACGGCTGGCGACGGGTCGCATGGTGTATTCGCCCAAAGCCTCGGTGGCGGCGGCGGCACTGGCGGTGTGAATATCTCGGGCTCATTGGCGCTGACAAAACCCTCGGGTTCAGACACGATCTTTTCGGTCGCTGCAGGCGTCGGCGGTTTTGGCGGCTCGGGTGGCGATGCCAGCGATGTCGATCTGGACTACACAGGCAATATTCAAGCCGTTCCGATGGTCGAGCAACCCGACGGAACATTCGAAGTTGATCAAAACAAAGGTGCCAGTGGCATCATCGCACAATCGCTGGGCGGCGGCGGCGGTAATGGTGGCACCAATGTGTCCGGTGGCATCGCAATCAGTGGCAAGCCCGGTGCGGGTCAAACTGACAGCAGTAAATCCTATGCGGTTGTCGTGGGCGTCGGTGGTTTCGGCGGTGGCGGTGGTGACGCCGGGAATGTCGATGTAAATATCGGCGCAGGCAGCACGATCAGGGCGCACGGAACCGGTCAATCTGGCCTGTTGGCTCAATCCGTTGGCGGTGGTGGCGGCAACGGTGGCTTGAACGTGTCCGGCGGGATCGTGTCAGACAGTTCTCTGATCGTTGGTGTTGGGGGCTTTGCAGGTGACGGTGGCGAAGCAGGAGACGTCACAGTCACGTCGCAGGCTGACATCACGGTTACGACGAACCCGGACGATATCTCGATACCCGACACCACCACTTTCGAAGACAAGCTGCGCGATTTCCTCGGCGACACGATTGTCGACGATACAGAAGAGATGGTGTCGAACTTCGGTCTCGAACGTCTGTTCATCGATATGGGCGTCTTCAACGAAGAAAAGCCGGATACCGATGGTTCTGCTGGTCTGCTGGCACAGTCTATTGGCGGTGGTGGCGGTAATGGTGGTCTGAACGTTTCGGGCGGCATTGCGTTGAGCAAGGACGGCAAGATACCTTCTGTAACCTTCGGAGTCGGTGGTTTTGGTGGTGATGGCAATATTTCTGGGGATGTTGCCGTCAACCATGCAGGCACTGTTTCTGTCGCAGGCAACTGGAAGCACGGCGTACTTGCGCAATCCATTGCCGGAGGCGGTGGCAATGGTGCGTTGAATGTGACGGGGCAACTGAACTATGGCGATTCTAACAATTCTGACGGCAAAACCGATCTGAGCATCGTGGGTGGTCTGGGTGGGCACGGCGGAACCGGTGCGGATGCCGGTGACGTTTCAGTGACACAATCTGGTAATATTTCGACAAATGGCTATCACGCCCGGGGTGTTTTTGCCCAAAGCATTGGCGGCGGCGGTGGAACCGGCGGGATCAATGCGACCTTCGTCGGCACAAAAGACAGCTCGCCGATTGCCATGGGTATCGGCGGTTTTGGCGGCGGCGGCGGAGATGCAGGTGATGTCACCGTCTCGCGTGGAGCTGCAGCGTCGGGGGCGGGTACAATAACAACTGACGGTGTCGGTTCGCACGGGATCGAAGCCTCAAGCATTGGCGGCGGCGGCGGTGATGCCGGCATCAATGCGGTGGTGGGCATCAGCAAGACCACTGGAAACAAGAGCAACGGTGGCACCGGCGATTCAACGGATAGAAAGACCCCGACAAATACCGGTGTCGATGACTCGGTCCTTGCCAATTACAACGCCGTTCTCGACGAGCTTGAGGGTAAGGTTAATCCAGCCGACTCCTCTGGCAACAAAACCGGCGTGTCGGCCGTAGTCGCCATTGGCGGTGATGCCGGAACGGCTGGGGATGGCGGCACCGTGGATATCGATCACTTTGGCGATATCGTTACGCTGCAGGACGGCAGCCACGGGGTCTTTGGTCAATCCATTGGCGGTGGCGGCGGCAACGCGGCTTTGAACCTCGGGATGACGTACGAACTGGCCTCGGACGCGACCAACAAGGGCTTTGGCCTGGCAATCGGTGGCGGTACGGGCGAAGGCGGTATCGGCGGTTCGGTCGATGTTCGCAATACCGGGGACATCACGACCAGCGGTGCGGACTCTCATGGTCTTTTCGCCCAATCTGTTGGCGGTGGCGGCGGCAACGCGGGTTACAACTCGGCCTCGACCTCGGTAGATGGTGGCAACGTGAACATTCAGATCGGTCGGACCGGTGGCACCGGCGGAAGCGGCGGAGACGTTTATGCGAGTTCGGACGGCATAGTACGCACCGCTGGCAACCGCTCCTACGGCTTCTTCGCCCAGTCCATCGGTAACGGCGGCGGCAATTCGTCCTCGACTTCTGTCAGCATTGGCACGCCGAAAACCGGCGACAGCAAAGGTAACAAGGCCAGCCTGTCCGTCGGGCTTGAAGGAGGCACCGGCGGCGCATCAGGCGACGTAACGGCTGTGGTTGCAGGAACTGTGGTCACAGAAGGTGCGGATGCTCATGCGGTGTTTGCCCAGTCCGTGGGCGGCGGCGGCGGCAATGGTGGCAAGGCCAGCAACTCTGCTGGCAAGGGCACGTCTGTTGCGCTTTCCATTGGCGGTACGGGCGGTACAGGAGGTGTTGGTGGCGAGGTCGACGTTACCAACACTGCGCGGGTTGCAACCTTTGGCGACCGTTCGGTGGGTCTTATGGCGCAATCCATTGGGGGCGCGGGTGGTACTGGCGGAATGGTGCAGGCAGGCCAATCGAACCTCGACACAATCAAAGCCGTGGTCAATCCGTCGACGGTCGGTACAACTGCGTCGATCAACATCGGTGGCACAGGTGGTGACGGAATGACCTCGGACACGGTGACCGTCGTCAGCGATGGGATCATCACGACTGAGGGCACCATGTCTCATGGCATCTACGCTCAGTCTGTTGGCGGCGGTGGCGGTCTGGGCGGTCTGGTCGAAAACCGGATTATTAGCCTGCGTAAAGACATAGGGAACACCGCCACTCTGTCCATTGGTGGCAATGGTGGGACCGGGGCAATATCTGCAGCGGTCTCAGTCACCAACCGTGATGTAATCCAGACGACGGGCGATAAGTCGATCGGTATCTATGCGCAGTCTGTCGGCGGCGGCGGCGGTGATGCGCAACAGGTGCGCAATATCATTCTGGGCCGGTCCTCGGACGGGGCAACGACAAATGCCATTCTGATCGGTGGCACCGGTGGCACCGGCGGAGCCGGTAGCACGGTGACGGTTGTCAACGAAGCAGATGCAACTATTCAGACTACCGGCAAGGAGAGCCATGGCATCTTTGCGCAATCCATCGGCGGCGGCGGCGGCAATGGCGGTTCCACGATCTCGGTCGACGGGCGCTATGGAGGGGCCGAGGCCAGCACACGACGGGCCCTTCAATTTGGTCTGGGCGGATCAGGTGGAACCGGCGGAACGGGCGGCAACGTGTCCGCATCCAATACCGGGACGATCATCACAACCGGTGACGGTGCCCATGGTATCTTTGCGCAATCCGTCGGTGGCGGTGGCGGCAATGGCGGCAGTTCGATTACCGGTACACTGCGGTTGAAGACCGGGGACAACAGCTCTCCGACCGCGCAGCTGAATATCGGTGGCTCGGGCGGCAGCGGCAATGTTGCAGGCAATGTGGTCGTCACGAATAGCGGCGACATCCGGGTAGAGGGTGCGGGCGCCTACGGCATCATGGCGCAATCCGTTGGCGGCGGCGGCGGCAATGGCGGTCTGGCAGTTGCAATGGATGTCAATGACCTCAAGAACACCATGACGGGCAAATCTTACTCGAAGATCGCCATCGGCGGATCAGGCGGGGACGGCTCAGATGGCGGAGACGTCACGGTCAACCACACAGGCGCGATTATCGTGAATTCGGAAAACGGTTTCGGCATCTTCGCACAGTCTGTCGGCGGCGGCGGCGGTAACGCGGGCTATTCAGTGTCATCGCCCCTGGTCTCGGCGCTGGATTACACGGTGTCGCAATTGCTCGGGGCGCGCGAAGGGGCCACCGGATCGGTCGGGACCGTTACAGTCAATTCGACCGGGGACATTCTTGTGAATGGTTCAGGCAGCGAGGCCGTCTTCGCCCAGTCGGTGAATGGCGGCGGTGGTAATGTGGAAACTTCGGTCGATTTCACGACTGGAACTGCCGGTGCTGGCGGAACCGGCACTGCTTATATCAGTGACATCTCTTTGGGTGGTGATGAAGTCTCGGACACGTCTGGCAGCCAGGTTGTGCAGTCGCATAACGGTAACATCGCCACGACAAGCGACCGGTCGACCGGCTTGATGCTGCAGAGCGTTGGCGGCGGTGGCGGTACCTCGGCCAACAATATCAATGTTCAGGACGGTGACAGTATCGACATCACAGCACGCTTGGGGGCAATTAACACGGATGACGCCAGTGGCGGAGACGTGACAGGCAGCCGGACCGGAGATGTGGGCACCGACGGTGAGTTTTCCTCTGCCGGTTCAGCGCAGTCTATTGGCGGCGGGGGCGGCAAGCTGGTGCTGAACAGCGCCGGTGCTGCGGATACGAACAAAGCAGCCTCAGTGATCCTGGGCTCTGACCCAAGCTTCAGCAATGATGGCGGTGACATCGCCCTATCGTTGAACGGAAACGTGTTCACCAGCGGTGACCGCTCCTTTGGTCAAAGCGTCCAGAGTATCGGCGCAGGTGGTGGTGAAGTGGTCATCTCGGGTCTTGGACAAGTCGATGTCACGTTGGGAGCGCAGGACGGCTCAACCGGCGACGGAGGTAATGTTGATTTCAACAATATTGGTGACGTAACCACCAGCGGCACCGGATCGCATGGCTTCGTTATTCAGAGCATCGGCGGCGGAGGTGGCCTGGTCTCGCTAGACACGGAAGCCAGCCAGGTCACCGTGAATCTTTCAGCTGACAATGGTGGCGATGGCGGCGATATCGGATTTACGCAATCCGGCAACATCGTCACTACCGGGAACAACGCGATTGGTGTTGTGGCACAGTCACTGGGCGGCGGCGGAGGCATGGTGGGCTCGATCTTCCGTGGATCCGCAGGCGGTGCCGGTGCCGGTGGCGCGATCGACATGACACTGAACGGCAACATCCTGTCCGCCGGTGAAGGCGGTATCGGCGTTCTGGCGCAATCCGAAGGACGTGACGGAGCCGGTGCAATCACACTCGGCTTCGATGGCGTCGTTATGGGCGGCACCGGGCAAACAGACGCAGTTGCGTCAATCATTGTCGATGGCGGCGCGAACAATGTGCTGACCTTGTCCAACGACACCGTGCTCCTTGCCGGGAACAACCAGCTGGTGAACGGGGGCGGCGGCAATGAACAGATTTCACTTGCAGGTTCAGCACTGGGAAATCTGGACCTTGGCGAGGGCACCAATGGTCTGACTGCTGAAGAATCCAGTGCCTTTTATGCGCTGGATACGATCAATCTGGGCGCTGACGGGTTGATGCAGGTAAATGGCGACTTTGTCCTGGGGGCGAACTGGGGTCTGACTACCGATATGACACCAGCCGTTCAGTCGGATGATTTTGTCTTTACGGAAAATGTCAGCCAGACCACGAACCTGACAGGAAGCTTATCCTTTGGCGCAACCGCATCCTCGACATTCGACGTGTATTTCCTGATCTCGGGCGCGTCGGGAGGCAATAGCGATCTGGTCAATGTCAGCGGTGATGCCATGATGGGCGGCACCCTGACACCACGGCTCAATACGCTTCAACGGGCCTTGCCCCTTGTTATCGTAAACCCGGGCGGTACGGCTGCGGATGCGGGTACGACGATTGAGGACACGGTGGTGTTGGATTATTCGATCGGCTTGAACGGTTCGACGTCGGACGGCAGTTCGATTGATCTGGTGATCATGCCGGATTATTCCACAGCCAATATGAACGCGAATGAGGCTGCTGTTGGCGATTACATTAATCAGGTCCTGAACGGGCAGGGCTCGGCCGCACAAGGCGAGTTGTTAGCCCTGATCGGGAACATGACATCCGAAGCTGACGTCATCGCGGCGATCGGCGCTTTCACCGTGGCCGACTACGCTGCGGATGCGGTTGATGCCTACTACGGCACCCGGGTATTCGCAGACGCACTGCACAATTGTGAGCGGATTACCGATTACCAGGCAGGAGATGACCCGCGCAATTGTATCTGGTTCTCCGGAGGAAGGTCCTTCTACGACCGCAACCAAACCGGTATCTACAATGAGCTGGACATCAACAACACCAACCTGTCTGCTGGTGTCCGTCTGCCAGTGGGCGACGAGCTTTATGCCGGCTTCGCGCTGGGGCATGACCAAATAAGCCTCCGGAACGGGTCGCAGTACAACGCCACGGGCGAGCGCTTCAATCTGGGTGCGTCGCTGACCAAATACACCGGCCCATGGGAGTTTGCGGCCATGCTGTCAGCCGGATGGTCGGATTATGACACCGACCGGTCGGGCGGGATCAGTGGTGTGCTGCCCAACGGAAATGTTGTGAACACCGTTGGCGTCAGCTCAATCAAGCACAAGATGAACCACCAAAATCTGCGGGTGAGCTTTGCCTACGATCACAGGTTTGCTGGTGGCAGTTCATATCTGCGACCAGAGATCGCCGTTGACGCAACCCGTCTGGCGACCGAAAGCAACGGCGACGCAACCCTTTCGGGGATTGTCCTGCAGGACGATAGCGAGATGATCTACGCGTTGACACCGTCACTTGAGATCGGGACCGAACAGATTCTCAGCACCTCCCAAAAACTGCGCGCAAGTTTCCGCGCCGGCGCTATCATCTCGTCCAACGACACTGTTTCGGTAACCGCTGGCTTTGCAGGTGCGAGCGCGGCCGATGGCGGATTTGCGAATACAAGCTTCATCGGTGACAGGCATGGGCTGGTCTCGGCTCAACTGGGACTGTTCGCTTTGGATGACAGCAGCTTTATCAGCCTGAGCCTTGATCATATGTTTGGGGACTCAACCGAGGCTCTCCAAGTTGGTTTTGGCCTCGGACTGCAATTCTAATCAATGAGAGAGAGCATCATGAAAACTTGGCTTTGCGCATTTGGGGTTTCATTGGGATTGGCACACCCTATTGCGGCGCAAGAAAACAGCGCCCCACCGTGGATGGTGAATTGCGGAAATCCGGGCAACGGAACTGAGCTGGTCTGTGAAATGACCCAGAGTATCGTACTGACTGAAAATAATCAGAGGCTTACGTCTATCGCGTTTGTGAAACCTGCGTCGAATGATGAAATCGAAACCGTAATAACCTTGCCGTTTGGCCTGCTGATTTCCGAGGAATTGATCGCAAAAGTTGATGACACCGAAGTTGCCCGCCTGGAGTTTCTGACCTGCGAAGCTCAAGGCTGTTTTGCCCGCTCCACTGTATCGCCCGAGTGGATGTCTGCGATGCGGGCGGGTAACCAATTGACGATCGAAAGTAAAAACACCGCAGGAGACCCGATCGCCTTTGGTTTTGACCTGACAGGATTCAGCAAGGTATCCGATATTCTGCCATGACGGATGTTATTTGCGTTTGGCCCTTTAGGTTCCGGACCTACTGATTTGATTGCCGCCAGCATCTCGGCTGCATGGTTCTAGTCCCTGAGTATCAGGGGTACATCATGAACAATCCATTCTGGCCGACCGATGAGCAAATGGCGCGGCTTCAAGCTCGTTGTGAATGTCTATGGCGGTTTCCGCTTCAACCGCCATAGAGATGGCGAGTGCAAACCGGATGTCGTCATCTGGGCTTAACCCTCCTCCCGAGCTGTCGCGACACTGTACCCTTAATCTGACAACATCGCCAAGGCAGTGCGCTCAGCTCAAAACTTTGCAACAAAGCCCTTTTTCCTTCGTTGCATGGGATTACAGTCGCTCATCCGGGTCACGCTTCTCTTCACAGTGTGGGTGATGCCGGGCGGGGTATCATCGGTCAGTGTGCGCGTCGCGAGACTTAAGCACATCCTCGACAAAAAGTTCTACAGCCCGCCGGTGCAGGTTTATTGCGCGGGTTGCGAGGTAGAAAGTAGAGGTCCAGTGCAGCCTGTTCGGAGCCAGTTCCCGCAGTTTTCCACTTTGTGACCTGCTTTCCACAAAGTGGACCGGCAGCGGCCCAAGGTAATGTCCGGTTTCAATGAGCGTTGCCATGGCCTCCATGTTGGCCACGATAGCCTTCGGGTCAGTGGGTTGAAGCTCGGGTGATACCAACATGCTGTAGGATCTCTGGCAAATCTGGTAGCCCGAGATGACGTCGAGATCGATCTTGTCGTGGGGCAAATCGAACAACGGATGATCACGGCCACAGTAGAGCCTGTGTTCTTCCTGGCACAATTTGGTGTAGGTAAGATCGGCAACCTGATTGCGGAACGGAGCAATCGCGACGTGCAATTCACCGGTGATCAACCGTTGTGTCAGTTCTGTCGGCGAGGCGACAATGATTTCCAGACGAACATCGTTTGACCGGTCCAGGAACGTTTTCAATACCGTCCCAAAGTTCAGGTCGGCAAGGGTGTTGATGGCATCCACGACACCAATTCGCAGATCACCAGTGGTGACATCCCGAAGCTCCAGGAGCTCTGCGTCGAAATCGCGGGCGCTGCGCAGGATATCTCTTGCTTTGGCATAGGCGATCTCACCCCGCTCCGTCAGGCGGAAACCACCGCGCCCGCGCTCGCACACTCGATAGCCAAGCGCCGTTTCCAGATCGCGGATTCGGACACTGATGGCGGATTGGGTGATACCCAGTGCAAACTGCGCATCGGTGAAGCCACCGCAATCAACGACTGCCACAAATGTTTCGAGAAGCGCGTTTCTCAGCAATTTCAAAGATCAGTCTCCCGTGGTCATACTTTGTCATATTGCACAAATTTTTTTCATGCAAACATAAATAAAATGGTATTTTTTTATGCATGAACTCGTGCTGTGATCCTTCCCGGAAGTAACCGCCTTAGCGAAATGGGAGGACATTCGCGTGACATTCTCTTTCAACATAATGAAAACAACGGCAGCCGCTGCGCTTTTGGGGCTTGTGCCGTTCACCGCGTTGGCCGAAGACTGGAAGTTCGCCATCGAAGAAATTCCGGGCTCGATCATGGATGCCTATGCGCAAGAGTTCAAATCGCGCATCGAGGCTGCCACAGACGGAGACGTGACCGTCACCGTTTACCCGATGGGCACTTTGGGCACTCCGACGGAAACAGTCGAGCAGGCCGCCGATGGCATCATCCAGTTTACCAACGTCTCGATCGGCAACCTGGGCACTGTGGTTCCCGAAAGCCAGGTTTTCCTGCTGCCCTATCTGCTGCCGTCTGATCCGGTCGCGATCTCGAACATTCTGAGCGGCTCGGAAACCATCTATGGCCCGCTGAACGATGATTTCCGCAAACGCGGACTGGAAGTCATGACCATGTATTCCGAAGGCCCTCAGGTCTGGACTACAAATCGCGAGATCCGCTCGCCCGAAGACTTCGATAACTTCAAGATGCGTGTGATGGTTTCCCCGATTTTGCTGGAAACCTACAAGAATATGGGTGCCAGCCCGACCCCATTGCCGTTCGGCGAAGTCTTCGGCGCGCTTCAACTGGGTGCGGTTGACGGTCAGGTAAACCCGATCCCAACCATCGAAGAGATGAAGTTCTACGAAGTCACCAGCCACCTGATCTGGGCCGGCGAGCAGGAACTTGTCACCACCGTTGTGGCCGGTTCGGATTGGTTCGAAACCCTCAGCCCGGACCGTCAGCAGCTGGTGCGTGACACCATGGCCGACATGACCGGGTTCATCGACGGCATCGTCACCGACTTCAACCAGAAGCGTCTGGACATCATCAAGGAAGCCAAACCTGACATCGGTCTGGTTGTCCTGACCGAAGAAGAGCGTGACGCCTTCCGCGCCCAGAGCACCGGTACCTCGGCTGCCTATGTCGAAATCGTGGGCGACCGTGGTCAGGAACTGCTGGACGCGCTGCAGGCGGAACTGGCGGGTAACTAACTTTTCCCTGACCGTTCACTTAAAACTACCTCACGCGCTTTGTGCGTGAGGTTTCTGAAAAGGGAGGACATCATGCAAAGCGACACTGCGACTCCCTTCGGCTTTTTGGGAAAGATCGACGCCGTCATCGGGCGGATTGAAGTCTGGATCCTGGGCTGGGGGATTATCCTGATGGCCGTGAACACAATCGCCAACGTCTTTGGCCGATATGTGCTCAACCAGTCCATCTATTTCTCTGAGGAACTGAACGAGTTTCTGATCGTCATCGTCACATTCATGGGATTGGGGTATGCCACCCGCAAGGGAATCCATATCCGTATGTCGGCGATTTATGATGCATTGCCCATCAAAATCCGCAAGGGCCTGATGGTTGTGATTGCAGCTACCACCGCCGTGGTTATGGCGATTCTGGCCTGGTATGCGCTTGAATATGTTCAGAAAGTCGCCTCGCGCGGACGGATCACTCCGGCGCTGCAACTGCCGCTTTACCTGACCTATGTCTGGGTGGTGATCGGCCTTGCGCTGGCGTCCTTCCAATACCTGCTGACTGCGATCCGTAACCTGAATTTTGCCGAGGAAGAGGTCTATGTCTCTTACCTTGAAATTGACAGCTATGAAGATCCGGAAACTGCAGCCGCGATCAAGAAATTCGAGGAATCCGAGGAGGCAGGTAAATGACCGAATTGATGCTCGCCGTCATGATCGTCCTGCTGCTGGCAGGTTTTCCGATGAAAATGCCGCTGATCTCGGCGGCTGTGCTGGGGTTCCTTGTGTATTTCCCCACCATGAGTATGCAGATCTTGATCCAGCAGATGATCGGCGGTGTAAAACCCGCCGCGCTGATCGCCGTGCCGATGTTTATACTGGCCGCCGACATCATCACGCGGGGCCATTCTGCTAACCGGCTGATCGACCTCGTCATGAGCTTCATGGGCCATATCAAAGGTGGCCTTGCAATCTCGGTGACGTCTGCCTGTGCCCTGTTCGGCGCGGTCTGCGGCTCGACCCAGGCGACCGTTGTTGCCATCGGTGGGGCAATGCGGCCCCGGATGCTGAAATCGGGTTACAGTGATAGTTTCTCGATCGGTCTGATCGTGAACGCCGCTGACCTTGCCTATCTGATCCCGCCTTCGATTGGCATGATCATCTATGGTGTGGTGTCCGGCACCTCGATCTCGCAGCTGTTCATCGCAGGTATCCTGCCGGGGCTGCTGATCGTGGCCCTGTTTTCGGCCTATTGCATGTTCTACGCCTATCGCCACGACATCCCCGCCCTGCCGCGCGAAGGTTGGGGGCTGCGGTTCACTGCCCTGCGCAAAGCCCTGTGGCCGATGGGCTTTCCCGCCATCATCGTTGGCGGCATCTATGGCGGTGTCTTTTCACCCACCGAAGCGGCTGCGATTTGCGTACTTTATGCGGTGGTCCTTGAGGTCGTGATCTTCCGCTCGATCAAGGTGAGCGATCTGTTCGACATCGCTCTGTCCACCGGGGCCATCACCTCGGTCGTGTTCATCCTGATTGCGGCGGGTGCGGCCTTTAGCTGGACGCTGAGCTTTGCGCAAGTGCCGCAGACCATCATTGCCGCGCTCGGTCTTGAACAGGCCAGCCCGCTGATGGTGCTGGTGGCGATCAACATTGCCTTCTTTGTCGGGTGCATGTTCGTGGACTCGATCGTGGTGATCCTGATCCTGGTTCCAATCTTTGCCCCCATGATCAAATCTGCCGGGCTTGATCCGGTCCTGGTTGGCGTATTGATCACATTGCAGGTCGCCATCGGTGCAGCAACACCGCCCTTCGGCTGTAACCTGTTCACAGCCATTGCAGTCTTTCGTCGCCCCTTTGTCGAAGTCGTGCGCGGTGTGCCGCCGTTCCTGATCATTCTGCTGATCGTGACCGGGTTGCTGATGGCTTTCCCTCAAATCGCCCTGTTCCTGCCGGAACTGGCTTACCGCTAAACACAAGAAACGGAGAACACCATGTCGGGACATGGATATGAAGCTGGTCGTCTGAATTTGCCCTTTGTCGGGATCGCGACCTTTGGCAAAAAGCCCTATGTTGAGAACTGGGACAAGATCGATGCCGATGTTGCCATTCTAGGGGCACCTTTCGACTTTGGTTGCCAATTCCGCTCGGGCGCACGGTTCGGCCCACGCTCGGTGCGCGAGGCATCGACCCTGTTCAGTTTTGGACATGCCGGGGCGTATGACCACGAAGATGACGCCACTTATCTGGACAGCGATGTTCGCATCGTTGACTTGGGGGATGCCGATATCATCCATACCAAGACCGAGGAAAGCCACGCCAATATCGAATACGGCGTGAAAAAAATCCTGGATGCGGGCGCAATTCCGGTAACCATCGGCGGTGACCACTCGGTCAACATTCCCTGCATCAACGCGTATGCCGAGGATTGCGCCAATAACGGTCCGATTCATGTCATCCAGATCGATGCGCATCTGGACTTTGTCGACGAACGCCACGGTGTAACGATTGGGCATGGCAACCCAATGCGCCGGGCCATCGAGAAAGACTATGTCTCGGGCATGACGCAACTGGGTATCCGCAACGTGTCCTCAACCGCGAAAGAGGGATATGATGATGCCCGCGCGCGAGGCTCGGACATTTTGTCAGTGCGGCAGGTGCGTAAACTGGGCACCCAAGGCGTTCTGGATCGCATTCCCGAAGGCAGCCGGTATTACGTCACCATTGATATTGATGCGTTCTGTCCTTCGATTGCTCCTGGAACCGGCACGCCGAGCCATGGCGGGTTCCAATATTATGACGTTCTGGAAATCCTTCAAGGCCTTACCCAACGGGGCGACGTGGTGGGTATCGACCTGGTTGAAGTGGCTCCGGCGTATGATCCATCAGAAAGCACCCAGATTCTCGCGGCGCAATTGCTGTTGAACTTCATCGGCTTCATTTTCCACAACAGAAAATAAGTTCCCTCCTATGGCGTTTCCATTTCGGATGCCGCGATACCCGACACGCGATCAGCCAGTATTGCGTGTCGGGATATCCTTTTCAGCCAATGATCGTCGCACTGAGGAGCTCTCCTACTTGTCATCTCACCCATAGCTCCACGAGGTATTGCCAAGTTGTTGACCTGAGCATGTGAGGTA
Source organism: Rhodobacteraceae bacterium KLH11 (assembly GCA_000158135.1). Classification (GTDB taxonomy): domain Bacteria; phylum Pseudomonadota; class Alphaproteobacteria; order Rhodobacterales; family Rhodobacteraceae; genus Ruegeria. The sequence goes on along the minus strand of DS999532.1, from coordinate 655,008 downwards.
TTGGCAGAAGCAGATCAAATCACCCATCAGTTTGCGCCCCGGATAATCAAGGGGTTCAACTTCACAGGCGCGACCAGTACCGCAAGCCTTCTGCGGGCCGTGGACCTGTTGCGCATCATGTTTGAAGCGAACAAACGCAACCTGCCGACTAACCTTATGCCCCAAGCATTCATTAACCCAGTTTTGCAAGAACAAGGCCACGGTTCATTTCGTTGGACAAAATCATCATCGCCTCGTCGCAACCAAACCCGGGTTTTGACAACATGAATGTGGGTGCACAGGCTAGGCCAATCTGTGTGGTGATACGTGTTGATTGGTCGGTTTCATTCCCTGATCCTCCCAAACAGGCACCGACCTTGTGCTGACGGGCGTAGAGCAGTGCCTCGATTGTATTGTTCACGCCGCCCAAATCCGGGGTCTTGACCTGAACGAAATCTGTTGCCTGTGCATCCGCGAATTCGCGGATGTCCTCAAGAGTGTTGCACCATTCATCAGCGATCAGTTGCACCCGTAAACCCGCTTCGCGGATCTTCCGGCGCAGTGCGCGGAATAGCTCTATTTGCTCGGCCCGGTTCGCCATTATGGCGGGAGATTCAACATAGAGATCGTATGGGGCTGCAGCCTCGGCGAGTTCACCAAAATATGCTGCCATTTTGTCCACATCGCCTTGGAACAGTTCGGCCGCGCTCCCATAAAGATCCAGATGGATACCTGGACGATAACCGCGCTCGCCGATTTCCTGAATTCGATCGACCAGCCGTTTGACATAGGCGATCAGTTTTTCACCCTTCAACCCCAAGTCGCGCACCACGTTGGGAAAGGCCCCATGCGGCAATAAAGCGGCCTGTTTCACGATGGCCTTGTCGATGGTAATGTGGTCGAACGGTTCGCAATTGGCCAGAATAGGGATCGGGCGTTCGACCATTTGAGCGCCATATTCGCCAGACACTACCTGCGCGATCGTTGTCCGGTTGGCCAGCGATGTAGCATGCAGGATCGCCTGCGTTACACCATAGCGCAGCGCTGCATGTAACCGGCCACCCTTATAGTTAATCCGGTCGAATTCTTCAGCCAGCGGCCGAAACTCGGCCACCGACTTTCCCACCAGAAGCTCTGGCAGGTCGGTTTCCAGAAATGCCTTGTGATCATCCGGATTGAACAGCGGATCACGCCCCGCCTGCCCGGCAAATATTACATCGCTGCAATCTCCGAACCCGACCGATCCGTCCTCCAGCACCAGCATGATCGAAACCGACTGACCTGGCTGAACCACCGTCCTGAACCCCGGAGTGACCGGCGGGTCACGGTAAACAAGCCCGTCCTGCTGCGCGCCCATCTTGATGGCGGTCAGGTCTTCATTGAAGAAGCCAGACCTACCGAAAGAATACAGAACTCTGGTGATTTTCATGGTAATTGGCCTTTTGATTTCGTTGCAAGAAAGCGGGCCGCCATTGAGCGACCCGCTATGCCCCGACGCACCCGGCGTCAGTCTTTTTCGATGAGATTGTCGATGGGCTCGGGCGTGAACAGGCCCTTTTTCATAACGAACTTCACCCATATCGCGGCAAAGATCGCACCCGCCAGCAATACGCCACCGGCAATGCCGAATACCTTTCCGGTAAGCTCGGGCGCCGGTGAGGCGTTCCAGATGGCATACAGCATTCCGACAATCCCCAGGATCTGCGGGAGCGGATAGAGGGGCGTCTTGAATGGGCGCTCGCGATCCGGATACCGGTTGCGCAGAACGATGACATCAACATGCGCGATGATATAGGCAACCAGCCACGCGATGGCGGCGCCGATGAGCAGCAGGATGATCGCATCCGCATTCACGCCATAGATCAGGATTGGCGCACCAGTGGCAACAGCCACGACGGTGATAGCCACCCAGGGCGTATCGTATTTCGGGTGCAACTTGCCAAGCGCGGCAAATGTCTGGCCGTTCTGTGCCATACCATAGAGCATGCGCGGCACCGCAGCCAGCGATGTGTTCACGGTCGAGCAGGTGGCGGTGAAAGCTGCCAGCGTCAGGAATATCAGACCGGTTTCACCGAAGACCGCACCGACATATTCATAATGCGGCAGTGCAGAGTTCGCCAGCGTTTCCCGCGGCACATACAACAGCGCACCAAGGCAATACAGTACATACATGCCCAAAATCACGGTAGCCCCAATGATCATCGAACGCGGGATGTTGCGCTCGGGGTCTTTGGTCTCGGTGACCAGCGGGCAGACGAATTCAAGGCCGACAAAGCCCCAGATCGCAATCGCCAGCAAGCCCAGCACATTGCTATCGGCAAACACAACTTCCAGTGTCATCTGACTTTCCGGGCGCGGCAGAGCGATACCATAAATCGCCGAAAGGCCCATCAGCGAGATCGCCGAAACCATGATGAAGGACAGTGCCGATTGCATGGTCGCAAACAGATCCACGCCGCGAATATTCAACAGCGCAAAGGCAGCCAGCAGCGCAAAGGCCAACAACATAGGCGGCAGCTGAATGCCCAGGACCTCCAGCAGCATGAGTTCGATCAGAACCAGCTCAGCCGAGAGCGCGAACATCGCAACCACGAGATAGCCCGCTATGACTGAAATGATTGCCGGGAAGTTCCCGATCGCGGCCTCGGTATAAGTACTCAGCGTACCGGGGCTTTTGAACAGCAAGGCCAGTTCCGCGAAGGAAAACACGTAAAAAAGCGCCAGCAGGTACGCCAGACCCATGGTGGTGAAGAAGCCAAAGCCGCCAAGCCCCGCGCCCTGCAACATGATCACCATCACACCTTGTGAAACCACAAGACCGACACCGACGGCAAGCAATTGAGAAAAGCCCAGCGTTCGCTTGAGCTTTACATGTTCGAATGTTTCGGCTGTCATGTTATATCCTCATTTTTTGTTGCTGTTTCTACGGAAACAGCGTTGTGGACAAAACATGACTTGGAAATAACTCTTTTCAGACACCTTGGTTAGGACAAAGCTTATCCAAATGATTTGAAACCTTTTTATGTTTGTTCACACTTCTCATGCCGGGTGCAGGCAGAGAAACCAAAGTTGTCATGATTGAGAACGGCACAGGTCTGATTGGTCAGGCTGATCTCACACGAACCAGTTAAGTGCGAAGCGGAGATGGTGCAGAAAAAGAACGATTCGTTGTGAGTCGATGCCGACTGCGGCGGATGGAAGGTGTGGAATCCGCCGAGACTAACGCTAGCAACTGTATTTCTCAGGCGTTCAGAGAAGACCATTTTTGCTGAGATTTGAGGAGTGCGTTGGCGATTGTGTCGAGTTTTCGAGCGACAGCTGTGATGATGGCTTTGTGCGGTTTGCCGGCGTCACGCAATCGGTGGCACTGGGCATTGGGCAGCGTATCGTGCGGCGGTAACGTGGTTCATCACCCGTAACACCGCAGCGGGGCCGGGTTTTGTGAATGGTCTGATCCGTTCGAAACTTTGGGGCTTCCTTGACGGGGCAATCTGGGATGCGGTTTGACTTGCAATCAGATGTGTTTGTCAAAGGATCAGCGTATTTGATTCATTCCTGTGATTTCAGCGGCACAATCAACGCCACCAAGGATGTTTGGGCATCGTAGCTTAAGTCTGTCGAATTTGCGATCAGTGCGATTGACTGTCAGGCATGGACAAAGGACAGGGTTGCGAAGCTTCGCCGCCAATCGCTGACCTCAGCCGCGATTTTCTCACCTGCAAGACCGCGCGTTATCAGCGAGGCTAGCCGTTCTGTATCATCTGTTGTCATGCCCCATCTTACCAGTTCGGGGGTGCCGATGCGCAGGCCGTTCAAGTCCCCTCCAACTTCCGGCGCAGGCAGGCCTATTCCACAGGCCAGAAACCCCGCTTGCCGCAACATCTTCGAGGTAGCTTGCCCCCCACCAAACGACTTTGCCAATACAGCAAACTGATGTGAGGATGTGAAGCCTTCGCCCCCGACGAAAACAGGAATGCCGTGTTCATCCAGATGCTGTGCCAGCGTCTGGGCCATTGCGATCATCCGGGCCGCGTAGCCGATGCCAAAATCGCGCCAGTCAAGCATGGTGACCGCAAGCGCGGCGGATTTTGCCGCGTCGAAATTCGCTGTCATTCCTGGGAAAGCGATAGCGTCCAGTTGTTTGGCCAGATCGGCCTCGTTGGTTACGATAAGCCCGCCCGCCGGGCCGCCAAGGCTTTTGTACGTGCTCATTGTCATGAGATGTGCGCCTTCGGCCAACGGGTCGCGCCATGCCTTACCGGCGATAATTCCACACTGATGTGCCGCGTCGAACATGACCTTGGCACCCACCTCGTCAGCAATTGATCGTATCTCTCTGACCGGATGCTCAAAGAGATTGAGGCTGCCGCCAACCGTGATCAGCCTGGGTTGCTCGCGTTTTGCAATCTCGCGCAAATGGTCCAGATCAATGGTGTACCCATCGGCATCTGCGGGGGCGTCCACGGTGCGAAGGCCAAACAGCCCAGCACATCCTGCAAGGTGATGGGTGACATGCCCTCCGATGGACGCGGGCGGTGCGATGATGGTATCGCCGGGTTTGCAGGTGGCCATAAAGCCATAGAGGTTCGCAATGGCACCTGACGGCACGCGAATTTCAGCGAATTTGGCGTCAAACACTTCTGCGCAAAGCTGGGCTGAGATGACTTCAATCTCTTCTATGGCTTCAAGGCCCATCTCGTATTTGTCGCCCGGATACCCAAGCGACGGGCGCGATCCGATTCCCGAGGCCAGAAGGGCTTCGGCTTTTGGGTTCATCACATTGGTCGCAGGGTTGAGATTGAAACACTCCTGCTCGTGGATTTCCCTGTTCCGCGTCGCCAGATGCTCAATTCGTTCCAGCAGCATCTCTGACGAGGCACGAGACGTATCGGATGCGATCTTCTGGACCAGAGCTTCACTGGTCTCTGGCACCCATGTTCGCATTTCTATGGTCATGTCTGAACCCTCCTGAGCTTTGTCCAGATTGGACAGATCGCATGACAATGCAAACCAGTTCTGCTATTTCTTGGCGTAGAAAAACTAAGGCTCATGCGGATGGCCGTTCTGCCTCGTCGACCGAAAGGACCACCCCTTAACGCACTGCGCGCCTTTGAAGCGACAGCGCGATTAGGCAGTTTTGTCGCCGCGGCTGAGGAATTGGGTGTTTCGGCAGGTGCGATATCGCAACACGTCAAAGCCATCGAAGCGTGGACAGGTATCAAGCTATTCGAACGAAGTGCCCATGGGGTTTCTTTGTCTTCATCTGCGCGCAAGCTGACAGCCGAGTTCACGCAGGCATTCGATTTCCTCGCTGCGGCAACTCAAAGCTTGCGAAATCTGGCACCGAACCCGGAAATTCATATTGCAGCATTGCCATCGGTTGCGCAGCTCTGGCTACCGGCGCGATTGGGTAAACTGCGCGAGAAACGCCCTGACCTTAACGTTTCGGTAACCGCGATGGAGACCCCTCCGAGCCTGATGCGCGAGCTATTTGATTTATCGGTTTTCATCTCCAGACCAAACCCCGCCCTAAACCAGATAGTATTGGAGGATGATGTGATCTTTCCGGTCTGTGCGCCGCAACTCGCGGATAGTTTGAGCCTGAAAGATGCACCGTTGCTGCATGATCAGACCTGGGAAGATGACTGGCCGGTTTGGGCGAAGACAACGGGTGCTTGTGTGGGCGATCCGACACGCGGATCAAGACACTCATTATATGCCTTGGCCGTTGAGGAGGCCAAGTCGGGGGCAGGGGTGCTTATGGCGCACGCTTCGCTGGTCGCGCGCGCGCTTCATGCGAAACAGCTTGACCGCGTATCGGGGCAGGCTGTCAGAACTGGCAAGGCGTTGATCATCGAACTTCCGCATTCATCGCGATGCCATCCTGAGATTGAACAGGTGGTGGATCTTCTCCGGGACGGGTGATTGGGGCTCTGCATCGCGCGGCCGCAGCTTCGGCAATGAGAGAGCCGCGCCCCTGTTACCTTTGATACAGCCGGGTGACGAGTGGATGTCTATTCCAGCTTGGCAGTGTAATGTGCCTCATTCGTGAAATAGATGCTCGTTCGGATTTCGACGACCCGGTCCAGCAAGTCCAGGCTTTCCCGCCGACCAATGATGATCGGGGTGGCAGGGTCCAGCCCATATGAGGTTGCCTTTTCTTCACCCAGCATATCCGCCCTAAGCCGCTCTATCGCTGAGATGATGACGCAGGCATAGGCTTGCTGAAACAGGACATACATCGCGTTAGGCAGTGGCGCGCGTTCTATCAAACCCGGGAAAAGTGGTGCTGGAACAATGCTTTCCTCGATCGTCAGCGGTGATCCGTTCAGCATGCGGTATCGTGAAATGACAAAGACCTCTTTCGGGGCATCATGCAAAATCTTCTGCTCAGCTTCTTTGGCGTTTCGCTTTATGACGCTCTGATCCCTGAGATCAGGGACGATCTGTTCATCCCGGGCATCCCGCAAGGGGTAGAAGTTGAACAGAGAATCCTCGGGGGTGCGCAGGGTCACAAATGTTCCTTTACCCTGCCGTCTCTGGACAACACCCTTTTGTTCCAGCAAGGACAATGCTTTTCTCGCCGTACCCTGACTCACATTCAGGCGTTCTCCAATTTCGAACTCGTTGGGCAGGATGGAGCCGGGCGGAAACGTCCCTTCGGCAATAAGCTGCAGGATCGCGTCATATGTCGTCTGATAAAGCGGTTTGGTCACCTTGGCACCTCTGTGGGCAAGCTACAGGAGGACCTGTGCAGGTTCAATATTGTATCTTTACTCTTATATAAGAATAGTGATAAAAGTTCGCACCATCGCAGGTTTGAAAGGTCGCGCGAGCGGATGAGAGCCCTAGTTGGAGAGGTCATGCTGGCCGCCACCGGCTTGATATCATCCCTTGGCTTCGCGTTTGTCGCGTCCGTAATCTGACACTTGAAATATCCACCTATGGCCGAAAAAGGCCGCAACCGTTTGCGAAAGGTCAGCGCTTTATGAACATAGACCAGAAGATCACCGATGATCTGGTGGCGAATGATATATCGTTCGTTACCACGGTACCGTGCAAGCAGCTTGCCGGTGTCATCAAGGAAATCGATGCACGCGATGAGATTTTTCACATCCCGTCAAACAAGGAAGATGAAGGCATGGGCCTGTGCGCAGGTGCGTGGATGGGCGGCAAGCGCCCGGCCATCATCATGCAGAACACGGCCATCGGTGTCACCATCAACACGCTGGCCACGCTGATCCAGTTTTACCGGATGCCGCTGCCCATGCTGATCTCATATCGTGGTGAACTGCGCGAGCCCGTGGCCTGTCAGGTTGAGATGGCCGTGCATACCAAAGCGTTGCTGGCGCAGATGAACATCCCGACCTATCACTTCCATAAACAATCGGATGTGGAAGAGCTCGACAACATCCTGAAATACACCTTCATGTGCAACAAGCCGGTCGCGATCCTGACCGATGCCAACTTTTGGGGAGGCTATGGCGACCAATGATCCGTTCTGAGATTCTGAAAGAAATCGCTCCGATCCTGCGTGATCAACTGGTTGTCTGCAACATCGGTATTCCCAGTCAGGAACTGCATGCGATCGACGATCAGCCCACCAATTTCTATATGTTGGGTACCATGGGGTTGGCCTCATCCATTGGTCTGGGACTGGCGCTGTCGCAGCCGAAACCGGTGATTGTGATTGACGGCGATGGCTCGATCCTGACCAATCTGGGTACGCTGCCCACGATCGCCAACAACGTGGCCGACAACTATATTCTGTTGATTGTGGATAATGGGTCTTATGGCTCGACCGGGGATCAACCGACCTATGCCGGTCAGAAGACCTCGCTGGCGAAAATGGCTGAGGCTGCGGGTTGCGAGCGCGTGATCGAATGTGCCGCCGAAGATACCGGCCGCGTGCTGCAAGAGGCGCTGGATGGCAAACAGATGACCATTATCGTGGCCAAATGCGAAAGCGGTAATGCCAAGATGCCGGTGATCACAATGGACCCGGTGGTGATCCGCGACCGGTTCATGAAAGCGGTTCGGGCCTGATGGGCGCAAGCGCCATTCACAGCGCTGAAGATGCCCGCCGCCTTGCGCGGCGGCGTCTGCCGTGGATGGTGTTTGATTACATCGACGGGTCTGCCGGTTCCGAGGCTGGCGCAGCCCGCAACCGCGCCGCGCTGGATGCAACGACACTGCGCCCCCGAATTCTGCAGGACGTGAGCCAGAGATCGCTTGCGACAACCCTGTTTGGTCAAACTGCGCAGCGCCCCTTTGGTATCGCGCCGATGGGCATGTGCAACCTGTCTGCCCCCGGTGCCGATCTGATGCTGGCCCGTCTGGCGGCGCGGCATTCGATCCCATTGGGCGTGTCCACCGTGGCCTCGACCCCGATGGAAGAGATCATTGTCGAGGCCGAGGGGAATGCCTGGTTCCAGCTTTATTTCAGCGGCGACGGATCAGGCACCGTCAAGCTGGTCGAGCGGGCCAAAGCCGCTGGCTATGACACGCTGGTCCTGACCGTGGATGTTCCCGAAGTGGGCCGCCGCCCGCGCGAATTGCGCCATGGGTTCAGGATGCCGTTTCGCATTGGACCACGCCAGTTCATTGATTTTGCCTTGCATCCGCGCTGGTCCCTAACCTCATTGGCGCATGGTCGGCCACAAATGGCGAACTTCCTGATGGAAGGGTATGAATTCGACCGCACCGAAAGCCGTGCCAAAGCGACATGGGAGACGCTGGCCCGGTTGCGGGATCAATGGGGGGGCAGGCTGGTCGTCAAAGGTGTGCTGGATGTCGAGGATGCAATTGCCCTGAAAGCTGCCGGGGTTGATGCCATTCAGGTCTCCAGCCATGGCGCACGACAATTGGACAGCGCGCCATCGCCATTCCAGATGCTGCCGGAAATCCGCAAAGCTGTTGGTGCGGATTTTCCGCTTTTCTACGACAGCGGTCTACGCACGGGCGAGGATGTCACCAAAGCATTGATCGCCGGGGCCGATTTCACCTTCTTTGGCCGCATCCTGCTGTTCGCCATTGCCGCCGCGGGTGAGGCGGGGCTGCAGCAACTCTGGGACGTGCTCAGTGATGAAATGAGCATTACGATGGCTCAGATCGGGGCCTGTTCCCCGGGCGATCTTCGGTAACTTGACCCCGATAGTGCGCAGAGCCCGAACCGCGAAGAAACCTGATCCGGGCACCCTTTGGGCACTTAGCTTTCGGGGTCACCAATCCGTGTTATGCGCGCGCAAATGTCCGATGCTGCGTTCAGGGCCGAACCAGTGGCCATGACCATTTGCGGCAGCAACATCCATTCCAGCGTCCAGGCCGCGCCCGAGCGTTCCTGTTCATGCACCATCGAATGCTGCATCCCGGCAACCAGCGTGGCATTGAAACGCGCCATTGCAACAAGCAGCTCTGCGCCGATCGGGTTCTGTTTGTGGGGCATGGCGGATGAACTGCCGCCACCTGCTATGCTGATTTCCTCGATGCCTTGCTGCGCCATCAGGGAAATGTCCTGCCCGATTTTACCGAGTGATCCTGTGACCAGCGCCAGCCATCCCGCATATTCCACAAGGGCCGAGCGGTCAGAATGCCAGGCTGTGCCCGCCGGGGCGAGATCAAGCAGCTTGGCAAGGGCGTCGGCGACGTTTTGGCCCGCACCTTGCCAGGCTGCGCGATCTCCAACCGCGCCACCAAGTTGAATGCGCAGCAGGCGGCTTTCGATTTCGGTCAGACGACACTGATGTTCCACCAGGGGGCGCTGCCAGATGCCAAGCCTGTCGTGCACGCGAATCCCGTGCGCCAGTTGCATTCGGGTCCGGCCGGTCATCTTGTTTTCCCCGAACCGGCGGTCCAGATCGGTCAGTGTTTGCTCCAGCTGTTCCAGCCGTTGCCGAAACAGCTGGTTGGCTGCCTTCAGGGTTAGGATCAGCGCGGTGTCCATCACGTCCTGCGATGTAAGCCCTGTGTGGATGACCGCCGCCACATCCGCATCCGCATTCGCCCGCAATTGCCGCACCAGTTGTGGTATGGCAAGCCCGTCCCGCTTGGTTCCGATGCGCAGATCATCGATCGAAAGGGGGACGGATCTGATATGATGCACGGCGCGGTCTGCCAGATCCTTTTGACACAGATTGCACTGCGCCAATGCCTTTGGATAGGCCGCTTCGACATCAAGCATGGCGTCAAGCTGAGCGTCAGCACCAATAGCCTGTGCCAGAATATCATCACCGATCAGCGCACCCAGCCATGGATGGCTGAAGATATCAACACTCATGCCAGTCGGTTCCCTTTTGTTCCATCTTTATGCAGGTTCAGAATGTCACGCGCCTGCGACCATGTCGCAACAGGGCGTTCATATCGGTCACATAGCTCGACGACACGCGCAACCAAAGCCGCGTTTGAGGGGGCAAGTGTATGTTTGTCCAGTCTCACGTTATCTTCGAGGCCGGTTCTTGTATGCCCTCCGGCGGCAACGGCCCATTCGTTGACCCGTAATTGATCGGCACCAATCCCGGCAGCGCACCATTCTGCGTCTGGCGCGCGATCCCGCATGGTTCTGACATAAAAATTGAACACCGCCTTATCCGCAGGCATTGCGTTTTTCACACCCATCACAAATTGAACATACAGCTTGCCAAACAATTTGTTTTCGCCATGCAAGCGCATTGCCTGAAGGATATGGGACAGGTCAAAAGCCTCAATTTCCGGAGTTACCCGGTAGGTTCGCATCTCTGAGGCCAGCCAATCGACCAGATCGGGTGGGTTTTCGTAAACCCGGGTGGGGAAGTTGTTTGATCCCACGGACAGGGACGCCATATCCGGCCGCAGCGAGAGCATGCCGCCACGCTCTTTTCCCGCACCTGATCGCCCTCCGGTTGACAGCTGGATGATCAGGCCGGGGCAATGTGTTCTCAACCCCTCGACCAGCTTTGCAAAGCGGTCCGGATCGCTGGTCGGTGTGCCATCGTCATTGCGCACGTGGCAATGGGCAATTGCGGCTCCGGCCTCGAAGGCTTCCTGCGTGCTTTCGATCTGTTCAGCGATGGAAATCGGAACGGCGGGGTTGTTGGCCTTTGTTGGCAACGACCCGGTTATGGCAACACAGATGATACAAGGTTTGGCCATGTAAAGCCCTTTTATGTCAAAGGTCTGACCCGCATAAACTGCAAGGGCAGGCCGGGTGCTCAGATGTCGAAAAAGACGGTCTCGTCATCGCCCTGCAGGCATATGTCAAATCGGTAGATGATTTGGCCATCCTGTTCGATGCGCTGCGCGATGAGTGTCTGGCGACGCTTTTCCCACTCGATCAGATTGATCACGGGATCAGCCGCATTCGCGTCTTCTTCGTCGCTGAAATACAGGCGCGTGTTGAGGCCGATATTGATGCCCCGCGCCACAATCCAGAGGTTGATATGCGGGGCCATCACCGTGCCTGTGTGTCCGACAACCGGGCCGGGCTTTATGGTGTCAAATCCCCATTTGCCGGTCTCGAAATCAGTGATGGCGCGCCCCCAGCCGCGAAACCCGTCTTCGATATTTCCTGCATGTTCCGGATGGGCATAGATGCCATCGGCATTGGCTTGCCAGGCTTCGATCAGCACATCCTTGACCGGGCTGCGGGTTCCGTCGGTGACCAGCCCTTCGATCCTGATGCGTTCCCCTTTGGCGTTGGGGCCGGCAATATCCCAGCCCAGTTCCCTGTCGTAGATGTCAAATCCCGCCGCACCGGGTGCAAGCCCGATATGAACATAAGGACCGGCAGTCTGGGACGGGGTTTCCTTGAGGTAATTCAGCTCTTGCGGCATCTGATCAGTTCCCTTCCAGGCGGTTCTCGAACAGGGTGGATCGGCGACCCCGCAAGACAATGTCGAATTTGTAGGTGAGAGAATCAAACGGGATCGATGCGTTCAGATCCAGCGGCGCGATCAGGCGCTCGATGGCGTTCGGATCGGGGATGGTTTTCACGATCGGGCATTTATCGATCAGGGGGTCACCCTCAAAGTAGCACTGCGTGATCAGGCGCTGTGCAAAGGCGGTGCCAAAGACAGAGACATGAACATGCGCGGGGCGCCAGTTGTTCACCCAATTGCGCCACGGGTAGGCTCCGGGTTTGACGGTGCGGAAGTGGTAATACCCGTTTTCATCTGTAAGCGTCCGCCCGCAGCCACCGAAATTCGGATCAATGGGTGCGAGATAGCTATCTTTCTTGTGCCTGTACCGTCCGCCTGCATTGGCCTGCCAAATCTCGACAAGCGTGTTGGGGATCGGGCGCGCGTTTTCGTCCAGAACCCGGCCGTGCAGGATAATCCTTTCACCGATCGGGCTTTCCCCGGGTTTTGCGTAGTTGGACAGCAGGTCATTATCAGTCGGGCCGATGTCATTGTGCCCAAATACCGGGCCGGTGACCTCGCTCACCGAGTTTTGCAGGCTGATCAGAGGATACCGGGGAGAGCGGGTAACGGATGTCTTGTAATCGGGCGCATAGGCAGGTGGCTGCCATTCGCGGTCTCGCTGATAGAATTCGCCATTTGGGGTCATTTTGGGCCTTCTCCTGTGTGGCGGGGGAATTATGAGCCTCGCGACTGATCCTGTTCCATCTCGGCATAGGTTTGCCGGGCTATTTTCAGGGCATGGTTGGCGCGTGGTACACCCGCATAGATGGCGACGTGCTGAAATGCCTCAAGAACGTCTGACTTGCTGGCCCCTGTGCGGGCAGTGGCGCGGATGTGCATGGGGATTTCCTCGAAATTGCCCAAGGCAGCCAGCAAGGCGAGCGTCAGCATTGAGCGTTCACGATCCGAAATCCCGTCAGATGCCCAGACCGTGCCCCAGGCCCCTTCGGTGATCAGGGTCTGGAACGGCGCGTCAAACGGGGTTTTGGAGGCTTCGGCACGATCAACATGCGCATCGCCCAGAACCGACCGCCGTACATCCATGCCGCGTTGATAGCGGTCAGTCATTGAAAGTCTCCTTCGTAAATTCAATGCGCAGCCATGCTGCGTATTGCCAATTGTTGCCGTTGCGATCAGTAGGGTAGCCCAACATAGTTTTGTGCGAAAACGGATTGCGCCTCGCGGTTGTCGCGCAGAAAGTTGACATCGGCTTGCTGCATTTTCAGATCAAATGCGTTTTGCTGGGGAAAACGGTGCAGCAGGTTTGTCGTGGCCCAGCTGAAGCGTTCAGCTTTCCAGATCCGCGCCAGTGCGTTTTCGGAATACCGGTCGATACCTTCAGTATCTCCGTCCTCATAGAATTGCGCCAGGCCATTGTAGAGATAGTGAATGTCACTGGCGGCGGTGTTCAGCCCCTTGGCCCCGGTTGGCGGCACGATATGGGCAGCATCCCCGCACAGGAACAGGCGGCCCCAGCGCATCGGTTCGGTCACAAAGGAACGTAGCGGGGCGATGGATTTTTCGATTGAGGGGCCGGTGACAAGCTGCTCTGCAAATTCCGCCGGTATGCGTCGTTTAAGCTCTTGCCAAAAGGCGTCATCGGTCCAGTCGTCAGGAGAATCCGACAGCGAGCATTGGATATAGTACCGGCTCAGATTATCATTTCGCATCGAGCACAGGGCAAAGCCCCGGTCGGATCCTGAATAAATCAACTCGTGATGCACGGGGGGTGTTTCCGACAGGATGCCGAGCCATCCGAAAGGATAGAGCTTTTCATATTCCTTCCGAACGGTCAGCGGAATGGTCTGGCGGCTGACGCCATGAAATCCGTCACACCCCGCCACAAATTCACAATCAATACGATGTTTCACCCCGTCTAGGGTGTAAGTCACAGAAGGCGCATCGCTACCTGCGTCATGGATGGTGACATTTTCGGTCTTAAAGACAATTTTCCCATCCAGAGCCTCACGCGCCTCGTAAAGATCGCGGGTTACTTCGGTCTGGCCATACACAACAACATGGCTGCCGGTATGTTCCTTGAAATTGATCCCGAACCGGGTGTCGCCATAAGAGATGATGGTACCTTCGTGGATAAAACACTCGGCGTCCATGCGCGCGGCAACCCCGGCTTCGCGCATCAGGTCAACAAATCCCGTTTCCAGAATACCTGCCCGGATGCGGCCAAGGACGTATTCCTTGGTCTGACGTTCAAGTACGATTGTATCGATACCCTTGCGATGTAACAGCTGGCTCAGCAACAGGCCGGATGGCCCCCCTCCGATAATGGCAACCTGTGTTTTCATGCCGCACCCTCCTGAAACCAGTGTTGGTTGCCGGAAAGGAAAAGTAAAATGAGATTTAGATCTGTTGGTAGTTAAAAATTTGGTTGTCGATCACCGTCTCTGGTTTCGCATCATCCAGCCGGTCGTGACCAGCCGCATTTTCACCGGGTCGTGATTCTGGAAGTCTTGAATCGTTCCGGCCAACTGCTTGCAATTTCCGGTGCCGTAGATCATGACTTCGCGCAATGGAAGCAATCGCATGTTTCCTGTGTATTCTGAGCGACCGACAGTCTGCGCTGTTTTGGATCAACGCTCGTTGAAAGTCAGCGACAAGGAAGCCACCTGGTGACACCGCCCTGCCGGATAGAAATTCAGGATCTGGATTTCAGTGTGGAAGGCAAACAGGTGTTGCAGAGTATCACGCTGACACTCAGGGATCGCAGGATCGGCATTGTGGGTCGGAACGGATCGGGTAAGTCCACGCTGGCCCGGTTGGTCGCGGGTCTTGTTGCGCCCACATCGGGAACTGTGCGCGTTGCCGACAAGGATCTGTCCAGAGACCGGCGCGCCGCATTACACGCAGTGGGTATTCTGTTTCAGAATCCTGAACATCAGATCATCTTTCCCACCGTGGGTGAAGAAATAGCCTTTGGGCTTGAGCAGCAGGGGCGCAGCAAGGCCGAGGCCAAGACCGGGGCTGCCGACGTGCTAAATCGGTTTGAACTTGGTCATTGGATGGATGCCTATATCAACACCTTGTCACAGGGACAAAAGCATCTGGTTTGCCTGATGGCAGTGGTTGCCATGCAACCGCGATTGCTGGTGCTGGACGAACCGTTTGCAGGGCTGGACATTCCGACACGGGCGCAGCTTAACCGCTATCTGCAGGTGTATGAGGGCAGTTTGCTTCATATTTCGCACGATCCTTCGGATCTTGATGGCTATGACCATCTGGTCTGGCTGGATCAGGGCGGGGTTCAACTGTCCGGGCCGCAGGAAACAGTGATGGCAGCCTATCAGGAGGCAATGCACAATCAGGGAGAGGCCAATGATCTCGCTGACCTCGCCGGTTAGGACATGGGCACATCACTGGCCCGCCGGGGCGAAGCTTGCAGCCTTGGCGGCGGCGACGTTTATCTTGTTCATGATCCATGACCTGACGCTGCTTGTGGCCGCCGCGGTGCTGACAGCCGGGCTTTATGCCTTGCCGGGTCTTGTCTTCTTTCGCAGTGGTCTGGGGCGCCTGCGGGTGCTGTGGCCGTTTTTGGCCATTCTGGCGATCTGGCATGGTGCAACAGGAACCTGGGCAGAAGGGACCGAGATCATTTTGCGCCTGCTGACCACCGTTGGCCTTGCCAATCTGGTCACAATGACCACCAGCCTGAGCGAGATGATCGCGATCATCCAATGGCTTGCCACGCCGCTGCGCCGGGTTGGCCTGAATACACGGGCCATGGAACTGGCCATCGCGCTGGTGATCCGCATCCTGCCATCGCTTGTTGATAACGGGCAGCGCTTGTCTGACGCCTGGCGCGCCCGCTCTCGTCGACGCCCCGGTTGGCGCGTCGTTGTACCATTCACCCTGCTTGCCATAGACGACGCCGATCATCTGGCCGAGGCCTTGCGCGCCCGCGGGGGAATACTGGAAACCAAGAGGAACTGAAGAAATGGAACGCAATGTCGTCCTTATTGCGCTGTTTGCAGCATTGATCGCGGCTTTGGGACTGGTGCCCAAGCTGACACTGGCCAGCGGCATCCCGATCACTGCGCAGAGCATGGGCATCATGCTGTGTGGCACCGTGCTGGGGGCCAAACGCGGGGCGCTGGCAGTGCTGCTGTTTGTGGTGCTGGTTGCCGCCGGTCTGCCGCTGCTGGCAGGTGGCCGGGGTGGTCTGGGTGTGTTCACAACGCCCTGGGCCGGGTTCTACTATGGCTTCCCGGTTGCTGCATTTGTCGCCGGTCTGGTGATGGAGAAGTGGACCGGCAGCAATATCAGCTTTGCTGCAGGTGTCGCGGCGGTGATCGGCGGGATTGGCGCGCTGTATCTGGTGGCCGTGCCTTACTACATGGTGATGAAGCCCGCAGGTCTGGGCGAGGCTCTGTTGACCGCTATGGCGCCGTTCATGCCGGGCGATCTGATCAAGGCGGTACTGGCTGGTCTGATCACCGGGGCGCTGTACAAAGCGCGCCCGTCAAGTGTGCTGTCGCGCACCAATGCAGCCTGATCTTGAACAGATCATAATGAACCGCAGGTCGATCCGGGCTTACACGCAGGCCCGGGTTGACCGCGCGACGATCGAGCGGATTTGCAAGGCGGCACGTCAGGCCCCGAGCGGGGCAAACCTGCAACCCGGTGCGTTCCACATTCTGACCGGCGAGGCCCTGTCTGCGCTGACAGACAAGTTGTTGCAGGCTGCTGATCGGGGCGAGCCGGAGGATGCGGAATATTCCTATTTCCCCACTCCGATGCCGCCCGGGTTGAAAGACCGGCAGCGCAAGGCAGGCTATGCTCTGTATGACTCGCTGGGTATTACCCGCCGGGATATTGCTGGTCGGCGGGCGCAATTTGCCCGCAACTACGCGTTCTTTGACGCGCCGGTTGGTATCGTCGTGACCATTGATCGGGGGATGGGCAAGGGCTGTTTCATGGATCTGGGTATGGCGTTGATGAGCTTTCTGTTGGCGGCAGAAGCCTCGGGGCTGGGTGCAACCGGGATCGGTGCTTTGGCCAATTACAGCAGGCTGGTGCACGCTCATCTGAATCTGCCAGAGACAGAACTTGTGGTCTGCGGTATCGCCCTCGGCCATCCCGACAGGGCCGCCCCGGTAAACCAGTTTCGCACGGAACGTGAACCTTTGGAGAGTTTCACCAGCTTCCGGGGCTTTGATGTGGACGACGCATGAATCACATTGATGTTGGCCTGAAAACAGCCTTTGTCACGCGGCAAGAATGTGAGGCCGCGATGCCGGATATTCTGGCCGCGCCCAAAGATGACGCAGCCATCGAGAGCCTGTGTTTTCGCCCGTTTCAGGGTGGGCGCAGCTTTCCTGACAACCTGCAAATGTCTGCGGAACACGGTATCAAAGGCGAGCGCTGGCTGACCGATCCGTGGTTGCGATTACCGGATGGTCGTCCCGACCCGCGCATTCAGGTCTCGATCCTGCCGCTGCGGGTGATGAACCTGTGCTGGCGGGACCGAACCAATGCCGTTCATCCCGGTGATACCATGGTGGCCGATCTGGATATGTCCGAGGCCAATCTGCCCGTTGGCACCCGCCTGCGGGTCGGCAGCGCGGTGATCGAGGTTTCGGACATGTTCAACACTGCCTGCGTAAAATGGCAGGCGCGTTATGGGGATGAAAGTTTGCACTGGATCAACCACCCGACCTATCGCCCCTTGAGGTTGCGGGGGGTTCTGTGCCGCATCGTGGTGGATGGAACTGTACATGACAGCGACCGGATTCGCGTGATGCGCTAGGCCTCGGCCTGCAGGATCAGGGCGCTGCCCAGACCTCCGGCTGAGGCGATAGTGGCCAGCCCAACGCCGCCCGTTTGCGTCAGATCGTGAAACAGCCGAACGGCCAGAATAGCCCCTGACGCCCCGATGGGATGCCCGCGCGCAAGCGCCCCGCCGTGAGGGTTGACGATACCCTCTGCCAAGCTTGCACCCTGCTGACAGGCGATGGCCTGTACGGCGAACGCCTCCATGACCTCGGCGGTGGTCAGATCATCGGGTTTTAGTCCGGTCTGGCTAAGCACGTCATTGACCGCCGGAATGGGAGCGAGGCCCGGTTGTTCCGGGTCAGCCCCCAATGTCGCTCCGGTCAGCAGGGCCGCTTTGGGTCCGGAACGGGCATGGGCCAGTTTGTCCGATACCATCAGCACAAATGCGGCCCCGTCGGCGGCAACGGCCATATTGGCGGCCGTTATCGGGCCGCAGACCGGACGGGCCCGCGCGCAGTGGCGTTCTGTCAGGTTGCGGGTGAAACTGTCATGCCCCAAGCCTGCAATCGGTGTGATCTCTGCCGTCAGCTTTTGCCGCGCGGCCAAGGCAGCAGTATGGCTGCGCTGCGCCCAGCGGTCCTGCTCGGCGCGTGAGATGTCGGCGTGCCGGGCAAGATCTGCGGCGGCTTCGGCCATATCGGGGTCGCGGTCGGGCCAGGGGGTGAACGGGGCCTGGTCATAGGCGAGCGGAGGCCGGTTGTCGGCAAAACTGCGCAGCCGCACCGGGCGTCGCGAATAGCTTTCGGCCCCTCCGGCGATCACGACATCATGCAGACCTGCCCGGATCATGGCGTCACCCAGCAGGATCGCGTCGAGCCCGCCCGCGCATTGCCGATCCACGCTTAAACCACCAACGCGGTCTGGCAGGCCCGAGGCCAGCGCGGCGATCCGCGCCGGGTTGCCGCCTTCCCCCAATGCGTTTGACAGGATCAGTTCTCCGACCGCTTCGGGGGCGATATCCGCCTGATCCAGCAAATCCGTGATCACCGGCGCGGTCAGTTGATGCGGAAGGCAGCGCGCTAACGCCCCATTACGCGGCGCGACTGGGCTGCGGCGGGCGGCGATGATGAAGCT
The DNA here is from genome assembly GCA_000158135.1 of Rhodobacteraceae bacterium KLH11. Taxonomy (GTDB): domain Bacteria; phylum Pseudomonadota; class Alphaproteobacteria; order Rhodobacterales; family Rhodobacteraceae; genus Ruegeria. The sequence goes on along the minus strand of DS999532.1, from coordinate 636,274 downwards.
GTGGGTCATATCGGTGCTTTCTGCCAAAGACCGAGCAGGCGTTGCAGATCGGGCTTGCCCGCTGCCAGCATGGGCATCTTGCCTATCTTTCTGATCTCTCTGGGAACGGCGGCATCCCCCAGCTTGGCCCGGCAGGCGCGGCGCAGCGTGGCTTCGGGCGCTGTGCCCTGAACCATTGCAACAATCCGATGTCCGCGCCGGGCATCCGCAAGCGTCAGGACCGCAGCAGCCTCAACCCCGTCTTGTTGCAAAAGCACAGCTTCGATTGCTTCGGGAAAAACATTCTGGTCAGCGACCGTCACCATCCTGCTGCGCCGACCACGCAGATACAGATATCCATCCGCATCCAGAATACCGACCTCTCCGATGGACAAGAAGCCATCCTGCCACCGGGTGTGCGGGCTATGGCCTTGTTCGTAGCCCTCAAACAAATACGGGCTTTGGACCCAGATTTCGCCCTCGGTACCAGACCCGGGCATATCGCCGATGCGCAGCTCAACACCGGGATAGGATCGGCCAACTGACCCGGCGGGGGTGTGGCTGTCGGACAGGGTGATAAAGCTGGTCTCAGACGCCCCGAAGAATTCAAACACCTGCGCGCCGGGGCAGTGCCTGACCAGCCGGTCATGCAGCGCCTGATCCAGCGCACCGCCGCCGCACAGCACGCGCTTCAGGCCGGGCAGGGTGCTTTGATCCGCCTCAACGATCAACCGCAGCTGGCTGGGCGTAGCATAGAGAGTTGTCACCCCGAGCCGCCGCAGTTCCGCGGCCTGACGGGCCGGGCCAAGCCCGTTCAGTGCGGCCAGGCCACATCCCAGATGCAACGCCTCGACTGATGCATAAAGGGCCAGCGAATGCCCCAGATGGCCCAAAACTGCATAGACATCCGAAGGGGTAATCCCGAATAACTGATGATTGATGTCAAAGCTGGCCCGCCAACTGGCAGGGCTGCGCCGGATCAGCTTGGGCTGCCCCGAGGAGCCGGAGCTTTCGCAATACACACATTGCGGCACCCCTTCGACCTGTCGAAGCGGCAGGTCGGGCGAGAGGCTTGCCCGGAAAGACCGGCCATGTTCAAGGCAGCCCAGCAAGGTATCAAGGCCCGGGCTTTCAGGCGTCAGAACTCGCGTGCTGTCCGCGATGTGAAATGACGAGGCATTCTGGGTCAATTGGCTACCACATCAGAGAGGCTCTGCGGAGTGTTAGGGCATCAGGCCCCCCGGGTCCATCGGGCAGGTCAGGTTTCTGCCGGTTCCGCGTAACCATCTTTGATGTTCGGGCGGATGGGCGTGATGTCTTGAGCAGGGGTAATCAATAGGTTGCCCGCCCTCCGGACAGATCAAAGACCGCGCCAGAGTTGAAGGTGCAATCCTCGGAACTCAGCCACATGACCATGCGAGCGGCCTCTTCAACCCAGCCCAGACGTTTCATGGGCGATTTATCGATCATGGTTTGCACGAATTCAGGTGCCATCTGATCGAGGATCGCTGTTTTGATGGCGGCTGGCGCGATGCAGTTCACACGGATATCCGTCTGCGCCAGTTCTTTGGCGAGTGATTTGGTAAAGCCGATCACCCCTGCTTTGGCCGCCGAATAGGCCGAGGCATTGGGCGTACCTTCCTTGCCCGCAAGCGAGGCCATGTTGATGATCCGGCCAAAGCCGCGCTCTTGCATAATCGGCACGATGGCATGGGCCAGATAGAAGGTGCCGGTCAGGTTCACTTCGATCACGCGGGCCCAGATGGCAGGGTCATTTTCGACCACCGGCAGGGTTGGCCCGGCAAAGCCTGCATTGTGGGACAGGAAATCTATCCCGCCAAAGGCCGCGCATGTCTGATCAATCGCGGCTGCGATCTGATCGGGTTTGCTGATATCGACCCGGCAGGTAAGTACCCCTTCGGGTGCATCACCTGCATCGCTCAGATCCCAGATCGACACATTGGCCCCGGCTGCCGCATAATGCCGGGCGATTTCCGCACCAATCCCGGCCGCGCCACCGGTGACGACGGCCGTTCGACCGGCGAAGTCATAGCTTACGTTGCTCATCGTCTTTCCCGAGATTTCTATCGAATGAAATTCTTCACGTAATCAGCCCCCAGGCCCACTTTCTCGAAATGCGCCCGGCACATGTCGATTTTGGTGAACACATCTTCATAGCCAAGGTGATTTCCGTCTGGGTCACAATAATACATCACCCCGTTGACCTGAAAATAGGTGATCATCTCTTCGACATCATCGGGCACCACCAAAGTGTGGGTTTCGCCCGGCGGTTCATAGACATACGAACCTTCGGTGGCTTCCCAGTCATGCTCCAGATAATGCCAGCGCCCTTTGAGGACAAACCCATGTACCGGATTTGGATGGCGATGGCGTGACAAAACCCCGGCCTTGGTCACTTTCAGCAGGTTCATCCAATAGCCCTGACTGACATTCAGGCAGAGCGGACGAAAGAAAACCGTCTCTGTCTGCTGAACCCACATACGAGGGTCATTCTCAGCAAGCGCATCGGGTACCAGAATTTCAGGCAGCGCATCCGGTGGCATCGGGTGCTTGTAGGGCACGCGTGGGTTTTCATCGGAGTCGGTCAGTGGCATATCGCTTCCTTTTTCGTTCAGATCGCGGCCTGGCCGCTATCCACATTCAGAATTGGCCCGGTGATGAAACCCGCCTGCTCAGGCACCAGAAACCGCGCGGGCCCGATCAGGTCCTGGCTCTTGCTCCACCGCGTCATAGGGGTTTGTGACAGGTTGGCTGCGCCGCGCGCGGGATCGTTGTGCAAATTCTGCGTCAGCGGTGTGGCGATGCCGCCCGGTGTCAGCATGTTCACGCGAATGCTGTCCCTGACGTGGGCCATGGCCTGCCCAAGCCCGCTTGCACCTTCGGGAGCCAGCGTGAAACTGTGCTGCTTGACCATTGCGGCCCTCAAAAAAGTATCCATATTGTGGGCAGTTGGCTCAGCATATGGTCAAGTAGCGAAATCATGCCTGCGGGTCAATCAGCGCGATGTGTCGATGGTGAAACCAACCCCGGAGGCCTGAGGATTAACGCGGGGCCTGTCGGGTCTCTCAACCAGATGACGATATCACGAGAATTTCAATTCATGGGTAAAATGCTGGAAATTTGCCGTAGAACCAACCTCTCTATCTTCGGTGAAAACCAACCTCTTCTTGCCCTACAGCGGTTTCAGGCATAAGTCAGGACAACCCTTGGCTTCCACGGTTTCAGGCGCTCGAAAAATTGGCAGCGCTAACTGTTATATTGGTGGCGCTAACCATACCAAATACCACTGGGCAGTGCCTGAACTTGCGTGTTAATGTGCCGGCGCGCAGGCTGAATCATCAGTCTGGACCAGTCGGTGTATGGCGTTTCATTGTGACGGGATATGCCGCAAAAGGAGTACGAAAACGATGTCATCTGGACGGGTTAACCCGCAATTCCGACTCGAGGATCAAGGGATTACTGGGTTAGGGAACGTTTATTACAACCTGATGCAACCAGCGCTGGTCGAAGCCGCGCTGGAGCGCAATGAAGGTGAAATGGGGCAGGGCGGGGCGCTTCTTGTCAGCACCGGCGAATTCACCGGCCGCTCGCCCAAGGACAAATTTACCGTGCGCAATGCAACCACCGAAAATGATATCTGGTGGGAAAACAATGCGCCGATGGACCCCGAGCCGTTCGACCGGCTTTACGAAGACATGCTGGCCCACATGGCAGGTCGCGATTACTTTGTACAGGATCTGATCGCCGGAGCGGACCAGCGGCACAGCATCAAAGTGCGCGTCATCAATGAGCTGGCCTGGCATAACCTCTTCATCCGTTACATGCTGCGTCGACCTGATCGTGATGATCTTGAGGATTTCGTCAGCGATTACACCATCATCAACTGCCCCAGCTTCAAAGCGAACCCCGAGCGGCACGGCTGTAACTCGGAAACCGTGATCGCCGTCAATATCGAGAAGAAGCTGATCCTGATCGGCAACACCGAATATGCGGGTGAGAACAAGAAGTCGGTCTTTGGTCTGATGAATTTCCTTTTGCCGGAAAAGGGCATCATGCCGATGCATGGTTCGGCGAACCACTCGAACGGCAAACCTGACGAGTCGGCAGTGTTCTTCGGCCTCAGCGGCACCGGGAAAACAACCCTGTCGGCCGACCCCAACCGCACGCTTCTGGGCGATGACGAACATGGCTGGACCGATCGGGGCATCTTCAACTTCGAGGGTGGGTGTTATGCCAAAACCATCAACCTGAGTGCCGAGGCCGAGCCCGAGATTTACGCCACCTGCTCGATGTTCGGGACCGTGATCGAAAACATGGTCTATGACGAAGATACGCGTGAGCTGGATTATCAGGATACCAGCCTGACCGAGAACATGCGCTGCGCTTATCCGCTGGACTACATTCCGAACGCCTCGCAAACCGGGCAGGCCGGGCATCCGAAGAACGTTGTCATGCTGACCTGCGATGCTTTTGGCGTCATGCCTCCGATTGCGCGGCTGACACCGGATCAGGCGATGTATCATTTCCTGCTGGGCTTTACCGCGAAAATGGCGGGTACCGAGCGGGGGCTGACAGAGCCGCAGCCTGTGTTTTCGACCTGTTTTGGCGCCCCCTTCATGCCGCGCCGACCGGAAGTTTATGGCAAGCTGCTGCGTGACAAGATCATTCAGCACGGTTCGACCTGCTGGGTCGTCAACTCGGGCTGGACCGGTGGCTCCCATGGGGTTGGTTCGCGGATGCCGATCCGGGCGACCCGTGCATTGCTGAGTGCGGCGTTGGACGGTTCTCTGGACAATGTTGAATATCGCAAGGATCCGAATTTTGGCTTTGATGTTCCCGTCACCGCACCGGGCGTTGCCGAGGTGTTGCTGAACCCGCGCCGGACCTGGGACGACCCCGAGGCTTACGACCGGCAGGCGGCCAAACTGGTCAAGATGTTCGCGGATAATTTCGAGCAATATCTGCCATATGTCGGTGACGACCTGAAAGAAGTTGTCGTCGGTTAAGATGCCCTGAAACAAGAAAGGCCCGGCGCGCCTGTTTGGCGGCCGGGCCTTTTTTTGTTTGAAAACAACGTGTTTGTTATCAGCCGTAATGCGCCACCGGGGTTCCTGCCAGTGCGGACATGTTCAGCAGACCACGGGCGGTGATAGCAGGTGTCACAACATGCGCCCTGTTGCCCATGCCCATCAGGATTGGTCCAACCTCCAGCCCGTTCGCTTTGATTTTCAGGATATTACGCACAGCACTGGCGGCATCGACATTGGCAAAGACCAGCGCGTTCGCTGTCCCGGTCAGCCGTGAATCGGGCATTAGCCGTTGCCGGATGTCACTATCCAGCGCAGCGTCCAGATTCATTTCGCCTTCGTAAAGGAAATCCGGGTTTGCTGCATCCAGAATGTTGATTGCGTCTCGCATCCGGCGGCCTGAATCGATGTTCAGATCGCCAAATTGGGAATAGGAACACAGGGCGATTTGGGGCTCGATACCGAACCGGCGGATGTGGCGACCACAGCCGATGACGGTTTGTGCAATCTGTTCGGGGGTCGGCAACTGATTGACCTGGGTATCGGCGATGAACAACGGGCCGTCTTCCAGAATCATCATCGAGAGCGCCGCGATCGGGGACAGGCCATCGTTCTGCAGTAGTTGCGTGACATAGCGCAGATGCCAGTGGAACTGGCCGAAGGTTCCGCAGATCATGCTATCGGCCTGCCCCAGATAGACCATGATCGCCGCAATAGCGGTGGTATTGGTCCGTGTGATCGTCCGGGCCAGATCCGGCGTGATGCCCTTGCGCTTCATCAGGCCATGATAGGTCTGCCAGTATTCTGCGTGGCGCGAGTCATGTTCGGGGTCGACCAGCTCAAAATCCACACCGGCGCGGATCGACAGGCCGATCCGCTCCAGCCGTTTGTTGATGATACCGGGACGACCGATCAGGATGGGCGTCGTGGTGGTTTCCTCAAGCATGGCCTGAGCGGCGCGCAGAACCCGCTCATCCTCACCTTCGGCAAAAACCACTTTGCGATGGGCTCTGTGTGCGCTCTCGAACACGGGCCGCATCAGCAGGGCCGAGCGGAACACCGACCCGTCCAGCGATTCCTTGTACGCATCAAGATCATCCACGGGCCGGGTCGCAACCCCGGTTTCCATCGCGGCCCGGGCCACGGCGCTGGCCACAACACCGGTCAGGCGGGGGTCAAAGGGTTTCGGGATCAGATAATCCGCCCCGAAGGCCAGCTGCTCATCCTTGTAGACCGAGGCGGTCTCGGCAATCGTGGTGGTTCGCGCCAACGCTGCAATTGCCGAAATACAGGCGAGTTTCATCTCATCATTGATTTCGGTGGCACCGACATCCAGCGCGCCGCGGAAGATGAAGGGAAAACACAGCACGTTATTGACCTGATTGGGATAATCCGACCGGCCGGTTGCGATGATAGCATCGGGTGCGGCTTCGCGTGCGGCGTCGGGCATGATCTCCGGTACCGGATTGGCCAGCGCAAAGATAATCGGCCGTGCCGCCATACGCCGGACCATGTCCTGTGTCAGCACATCCGCCCCGGACAGGCCAAGGAAAAAGTCGGTCTCGTCAATCACATCTTCCAGCGCCCGTAGGTCCGAGATCTGGGCGTAGCTTTCCTTTTTCGGGTTCATGTCTTCGGCGCGGCCCTTGTAGACCAGACCATGAATATCGCAGAGCCAGATATTCTCTTTCCGGACACCCAGCTTGACCATCATGTCCAGGCAGGCGATTCCGGCGGCCCCGCCACCGGTTGAGACGATCTTGATATCCTCGAACTTCTTTCCTGCCACATGCAGCGCGTTGGTTGCCGCTGCACCAACCACGATGGCTGTGCCGTGCTGATCATCATGGAAAACCGGAATGTTCATCCGCTCGCGGCACAGTTTTTCAACAACAAAACAATCCGGTGCCTTGATATCTTCCAGATTGACCGCGCCGAATGTGGGTTCCAGAGCGCAGACGATATCCGCCAGTTTTTCGGGATCGGTTTCGTCCACTTCGATATCAAAACAGTCGATACCGGCAAATTTCTTGAACAGAACCGCCTTGCCTTCCATTACCGGTTTCGCGGCTTGCGCCCCGATATTGCCCAAGCCCAAGACAGCTGACCCGTTCGAGATAACAGCAACCAGATTGCCCTTTGCCGTATAACGGAACGCTTCGGTTTTGGATTTTGCGATTTCAACGCAAGCATCTGCAACCCCAGGTGAATAGGCGCGTGTCAGATCGCGACTGTTGGCCAGAGGTTTGGTGGCACGGATTTCAAGTTTTCCCGGTTGCGGAAATTCGTGATAGTCCAGCGCCGGATTTGAAATCTTACCGTTAATGTCCTTTGACACGGTATTGTCTCCCGTTTGTCTGCGTAAGCTGGCATTGCTGAACAACGGCCCCGAACCGATCGATCGGGGCCGTCGATTTCTAGTCGATCATGGGCAGGAGTTTGTCGAGGCTTTGTTTAGCGTCGCCGTAGAACATGCGTGTGTTTTCTTTGAAGAACAGGGGGTTTTCGATGCCGGAATATCCGGTGCCCTGGCCGCGTTTGGACACGAAGACCTGCTTGGCCTTCCAGCACTCCAGCACCGGCATGCCGGCGATGGGGCTGTTGGGGTCTTCCTGTGCGGCCGGGTTCACGATGTCGTTCGAGCCGATGACAATGGCCACATCCGTGTCGGGAAAGTCGTCATTGATCTCGTCCATTTCCAGCACGATGTCATAAGGCACCTTCGCCTCGGCCAGCAGCACGTTCATGTGCCCGGGCAGACGACCCGCGACCGGGTGGATCGCAAAGCGGACCTCCTTGCCCTTGGCGCGCAGCTTGCGCACCAGCTCAGACACCGATTGCTGCGCCTGCGCCACGGCCATGCCATAGCCGGGGATGATAACGATGCTGTCAGCCTCGTTCAGCGCCGCCGCTACACCATCCGCCTCAATGGCGATCTGTTCGCCCTCAACCGCCATCTGCTCACCCTGCGGGCCACCAAAGCCGCCCAGGATCACGCTGACAAAGTGCCGGTTCATCGCCTTGCACATGATGTAGGACAGGATCGCACCGCTTGAGCCCACCAGCGCCCCGACCACGATCAGCAGATCGTTGCCGAGGCTGAAGCCAATCGCCGCCGCCGCCCAGCCCGAATAGCTGTTCAGCATCGACACAACCACCGGCATGTCGGCCCCGCCGATGCCCATGATCAGGTGATAGCCGATGAACAGCGCCGCCAGTGTCATCAGGATCAGCGGCAGCAGGCCTCCGGTCGAGGTGTACCAGATCAGGCAGATCAGCGAGAGACTCGCCGCCGCCGCGTTCAGCGCGTGACCGCCCGGCAGCTTTGTCGCCGCGGATGTCACTTTGCCCGCCAGCTTGCCATAGGCCACGACCGAGCCGGTAAAGGTGATCGCCCCGATAAAGATACCTAAGAAAAGCTCGACATGCAGGATCGCCAGCTCGGCAGAGGTTTTCTTGGCGATCAGCTTGGCAAAGGCGCCCAGATCGGACAGGTCCACATCCTTGGCAGCGTCAGCAACCGCAAAAACCTCGGCCACATTGCCGATCTCGAAATGCGCGTTGAAGCCGACGAACACAGCCGCCAGACCCACCAGCGAGTGCATCGCGGCCACCAGCTGTGGCATCTCGGTCATCTGCACGCGCTGTGCGACGTACTGACCGATCAGGCCACCGCCCGCGATCAGCAGCAGCGACAGCAGCCACAGGCCCGAGCCGGGGCCAACCAGCGTGGCAAAGACCGCCAGCGCCATACCAACAATGCCATACCAGACCGCGCGCTTGGCGCTTTCCTGGTTCGACAGACCACCCAGAGACAGGATGAAGAGAACAGCCGCAACAACATAAGCGGCAGTAGTGAAGCCAAATTCCATGTGCCCGGCCTCCTTAAGATTTCTGGAACATGGCGAGCATGCGCCGGGTTACGAGGAAGCCGCCGAAGATATTGATCCCGGCCATGAAGACAGACAGTGCCGCCAGCAGGATCACCAGGAACGACCCCGATCCGATCTGCATCAGCGCGCCCACGATGATAATCGACGAGATCGCGTTGGTGATCGCCATCAGCGGCGTGTGCAGGCTGTGCGCGACACCCCAGATCACCTGGAAGCCGACAAAAATGGCCAGCACAAACACGATGAAGTGCTGCATGAAACTGGCCGGAGCGATCAGCCCCACCAGCAGCATCAGCGCGCCACCGACACCCAGCAGGGTAAACTGCTGTTTGGTCTGCGCCTTGAAGGCCGCGACCTCCTGCGCCTTTTTCTCTTCCGGGGTCAGTTCCTTGACCTCGGGCTTTTTCTGCGCCGCAATCGCCTGCACCTTGGGTGGTGGCGGCGGGAAGGTGATCTCGCCCTCATGGGTCACGGTCGCGCCGCGGATCACGTCATCTTCCATGTCATGATGCACCTGACCGTCCTTTTCGGGCGTCAGGTCGGTCATCATGTGACGGATGTTGGTGGCATAAAGCGACGAGCTCTGCGCCGCCATCCGGCTGGGGAAATCGGTATAGCCGATGATGGTCACGCCATTGTCGGTCACGATCTTCTCATCCGCCACGGTCAGCTTGCAGTTGCCGCCCTTTTCCGCCGCCAGATCGACAATCACCGAGCCCGGCTTCATCGCCTCGACCATATCTTTGGTCCACAGCTCAGGCGCTTCGCGGTTGGGGATCAGCGCGGTGGTGATGACGATATCCATCTCGGGCGCCAGCTCGCGGAACTTGGCCAGCTGAGCCTCGCGGAATTCATCCGACTGGACGCTGGCATAACCGCCGGTGGCCGCGCCATCCTGCTGGTCTTCCTCGAAATCCAGATAGACAAACTCGGCCCCCATGGATTCGACCTGTTCCGCCACTTCGGGGCGCACATCGAAGGCGTAGGTAATCGCACCCAGCGAAGTGGATGTCCCGATCGCCGCCAGACCGGCCACGCCCGCGCCCACGATCAGCACCTTGGCAGGCGGCACCTTACCCGCCGCCGTCACCTGACCGGTGAAAAACCGGCCAAAGTTGTTGCCCGCCTCGATCACCGCACGGTAGCCCGCGATATTGGCCATCGACGACAGCGCGTCCATCTTCTGCGCCCGGGAAATCCGCGGCACCATCTCCATCGCGATCACCGTCGCGCCCTTGGATCTGGCCAGCTCCATCCCTTCGTCGTTCCCCGCAGGGTTAAAGAAGGAAATCAACGTCTTGTCCTTGGTCAGACGCTTCAGCTCGGTCTCAGAGGGCGGCCGCACCTTGGCAATGATATCCGCAGCCTTCCACAGCGCCGCCGCGGTCTTCACAACCTCAACACCCGCTGCCTCATAAGCCGCATCCGAAAAACCCGCAGCAGAACCCGCGCCCTTCTCAATCAAACACGTATACCCAAGCTTCTGCAGCTGCAAAGCAGACTCAGGCGTCAACGCAACACGAGCCTCCCCACTATATACTTCCTTCGGCGTTCCTAGTTTCATAGTTGTGTTCCCTGGTTCGCAGCTCAGCCAACACATGAGTGGCTGAGCGAATTTGTTGGCGCGCTGTTTTACGGCCTCCGATCTGGATGTCCTGCTTGCGGCTGCTCGGTGCTTGCCGATTGGCACAACCGGTACGGTGGGTTGGCTTACCCCAGATCCCGGTTGTGGCGGGGGAGGAGTGAGCCTACCAAGCAGTCAGGCAAGACAGTCTGGCTTTTTCGAAGCTGCCCTTCTCTGGAAGGCGTTCTGTTTTGCCTGCCTCTCCAAACGATCGCAGCAACTTTGAACGGCGCGTTGCAGGCAGATATCAACGTTGAATATGCTTCGTCAAAGTCCCCGACTTTGGGCGTATTATCCTCTCTGATGGTGGTGTGGATTTTAGGATTGGTTTCAGGGGCTCAGCAGAATCTTGCCGTGATGCTTTCCGGCTTCCATAACCCGGTGCGCTTCGGCGGCCTCTGCCATGGGCAGGACCGTGTGGGTTACGCCGCGCAGTTTGCCGCTGGCGAAAAGCGGCCAGACGGTCTTGCGCAGATCTTGTGCGACCTCGGTTTTGAAGGTTTCGGGCCGAGACCGAAGGGTCGAGCCGGTATAGCGAATGCGTTTCAGCATAACCGGCATCAGATCAATCTCAATCTTTGACCCTTTGTTGAAGGCCAGCTGGATGATCCGCGCATCGTGGCGCGATGCCTTGATGTTGCGGGCGACGTAATCGCCGCCGATGATGTCGAGTATGATGTCCGCACCACCAGCCTCGCGGCAAACCGGTACGAAATCTTCGTCGCGGAAATTGATTGTGCGGGCTGCGCCAAGGGATCGGGCAAATTCCGCTGCAGCCTCGGATTCGACGGTGGTGATGACATTCAGACCGAGGGCTGCGCCCAGTTGGATTGCAGTCGATCCAATTCCGCCCGAGCCGCCATGGACCAGAAAATTACCGCCTTGTGGAATGTTCTGGCCAAAAAAGACATTGCTCCAGACTGTAAAGAAGGTTTCCGGCAATCCGGCGGCGTCGGTCTCGTCGATGCCTTCGGGGACTGGCAGACAATGGCCCGCGTCAACCGCGACGAAATCAGCATAGCCGCCCCCGTTGGTCAGCGCGCAGACCCGATCACCCAGTTGCCACTGGGCTGCACCTTCGCCAAGCGCAACGATTTCGCCCGAAACCTCAAGGCCCAGAAGGTCCGAGGCCCCTTTGGGTGGGGGATAATGCCCGCGACGCTGCACCAGATCGGGGCCGTTGACCCCAGCGGCTGTCACACGGATCAGGACCTGGCCCGGGGCAGGCTGCACTGTCGGGCGGCTGCCGGGAACCAGAACCTCGGGGCCGCCGGTGCCATCCATTTCAACCGTGTTCATGTTATCGGGTAATTGCGTCACGTTTTCTTCCTGTCACGATGCTTTGGCGCGTGCCTGTGCCTGAAGAACCGACGCCACGACGTCATCGGCATTGTCAGCAATAAAGACACCGGCATTGCGCAGGTTTGCGATTTTTTCCTGTGCCGAGTCGCCGCCGAGAACCGAGAGCGTACCGGCATGACCCATGCGGCGCCCTTTCGGAGCGTGGCGCCCGACAACAAGTGCGATGACTGGCTTGCCGTAATCCACCGAGCGCAGATATTCGGCCGCGTCCTCTTCAGACCGTCCACCGATCTCGCCGATCAGAACGACGGCTTCGGTTTCGGCATCATCCCTGAACCGTTTCAGGCACTCGACAAAATCCACCCCATGCAGGGTGTCGCCGCCGATGCCGACGGTGGTTGATTGCCCCATACCGGCCTTGCTGAACTGGGCCAGAATTTCGGATGTCAGCGAGGCCGAGCGCGAAGCGATCCCGACGCTGCCGGGTTGGGCATTGCGGGTTGGCATGACGCCGATCTTGCATTGTTCAGGCGTCAGAATGCCCTGTGAGTTCGGTCCGATCAGAACACAGTCAGTGCCTTCAAGCGCGGCCTTGACGCGGCTCATGTCATGTTGCGGAACCCGCTCGGTCACGCAGACAATGACGCCGATGCCCGCTTCGATGGCTTCGATCATGGCCTCGGCGGCATGAGGGGCGGGAACGATTACCAGGCTGGCATTCGCGCCGGTTTCGGTCATCGCTTCGGCGACGGTGTTGAACATCGGCATATCCAGATGCCGTGTTCCACCCTTGCCGGGCCGAACGCCACCCACATAGGTGGACCCATAGCGAACCGCCTGATCGGTATAGAAGGTACCGGCACGGCCGGTCATGCCCTGAACGATCACCCGGGTGTTTGCATCAACAAAGATCGACATGGACCAACCTCCTTATCTGGCGATTTCGACAACGCGGCTGACCGCGTCGGAAATGGTGTCAAAGGTTTCAACCGGGACCTTGCGGTCGCGCAGGATTCGTATGCCCCATTCGGCATTCTGCCCCGAGATATGGGCGATGACCGGCAATTGACGCTCGGAACGAGAATAAGCAAAATTGATCCCTTCGGCGACGGTATCGGCGGCAGTCATACCGCCCCCGTGCACGTTCAGCAGGATCACTTTGACGTTTGGATCGCCCAGCAGCAGCTCGACCCCTTTGGCCACATCAAAGCTTTTGGCCGTCGTGCGGATATCCATGAAATTGGCAGGATCGCCGCCAGCATCGACCAGCATGTCGTGCGTGGCCAGACCCAGCCCGGCACCATTCGCAACAACCCCAACATTCCCGGTCAGTTTGACAAGGTTGATATTGTTCTTCTGCGCCTCAAGCTCACTTTCAGGCCTGCTCAGATCTGCGGCCATGGTCTCGAACTCGGGGTGCCGGAATATGGTGTTGCCGTCCAGAAGGACCTTGGCGTCGATCACCATCCAGTCGCCAGTTGCGGTGCGGGCGAACGGGTTGATCTCCAGCAGGGTCATATCGTTTTCGCAAAACGCTCGGCGGGCGGCAAATATGCTGTCGATGGCCGTCGTGCCTTCAATGCCGATTTCTTTCAGAAAGCCTTCCAACGCAGCGCGGCTTTCATCGGATTCAGGGGCCAGCAGGTGCGTGCGCACCGTGCCCTCATCCATGCGCGAGCGCTGTTCAAACTCGACGCCGCCATCGGAAGAGGCCAGCAGCAGCGGAGAGCCGGTTCCGGGGTCCAGCGCGATTGCGATGAAATAATCTTTGGCGATGTCGATCGCGGCTTCAACATAGACGGCGTCCACACGTTCGCCGCCTTCATTGGTTTGTTCGGTCACCAGGGTTGACCCCAGCAGGTTTTCGGCAATTTCACGGACAGAAGATGGGGTTGCGGCGAATTTTACGCCCCCCGCGAGGCCACGCCCGCCCGCCGGAATCAAGGCCTTTACTACGTAGCGTTTGGCGTTAAACTCTTTGCAGGCCGCCTCGGCCAGCTCCGGGGTTTTGGCCGTTCGGCCCTCGGGAATCAGCAATCCATATTGCGACAAGAGCTCTTTGGATACCTGTTCTGAGAGAAACATAGTGGCCCTCCTTCCCCGACTACTGGTTCTTGGTATACCAAAGTGGTAAAACCTGTCAACAACGCTGGTTGCGTTCTGACAGGTTCGTGCCGTGACTCTCTGAAAAGTGAAAAACCGGAACCGTCCGATCTGCAGGGGCTGAAATCCGGGAGCGAGTTCAGCCGGGATGACTGCATATCAGCCGGTTCCGGAATGTAGGGCGCACCTGCGGGGAGGGGCAGGTACGCCCGGTGGTGGCTGAACGGATCAGCCGATGGCCTTGAGCATCGCTTGCCCCAGACCGGCGGGGCTGTCCGACACTACGATTCCGGCCGATCGCATGGCCTCGATCTTGTCTTCAGCACCGCCTTTGCCGCCCGATATCACAGCACCGGCATGGCCCATTGTGCGGCCCGGAGGGGCCGTCCGGCCCGCGATGAAGCCGGCAACGGGTTTGGACCGGCCTTTTTTGGCCTCATCCGCCAGGAATTGCGCGGCCTCTTCTTCGGCCGAGCCACCGATCTCACCGATCATGATGATCGATTTGGTGTCGTCATCGGCAAGGAACAGTTCCAGCACATCGACGAATTCAGTTCCCTTGACCGGATCGCCGCCGATGCCGATTGCCGAGGTCTGGCCAAGGCCAGCAACGGTGGTCTGGTAAACAGCCTCATAGGTCAGCGTGCCCGAGCGAGAGACAACCCCGACCGATCCTTTTTTGAAGATCGAGCCTGGCATGATGCCAATCTTGCATTCATCTGCTGTCATCATGCCCGGAGAGTTGGGGCCAACCAGCCGGGATTTCGAGTTGCGCAGCTTTTCCGCCACGCGGACCATATCCTGCACCGGCACCCCTTCGGTGATGCACGAAATCAGTTCAATCTCGGCGTCGATGGCCTCTTCGATGGCCGCAGCGGCACCCGCAGGGGGAACATACACGACCGAAGCGGTCGCGCCGGTTGCTTCCTTGGCTTCGCCGACGCTTGCGTAGATCGGCAGGGATTGGCCACCTGCGCTGGTCCAGCTTTCGCCGCCTTTCTTGGGGTGAACCCCGGCGACCATCTGCGTGTTGGAATAGGCCAGCGCCTGTTCGGTGTGGAAGGTGCCGGTTTTGCCGGTCAGACCCTGCACAATGATTTTGGTGTCCCTGTTCAATAAGATCGACATGCTGACTTATCCCTTCACGGCTTTGACGATTTTCTGGGCGGCATCGTCCAGATCGTCGGCGGCGATGACGTTCAGGCCGCTTTCGTTGATGATTTTCTTGCCTTCATTCACTTTCGTACCCTCAAGGCGCACGACCAGCGGGACCGGCAGGCCAACCTGTTTGACGGCTTCGACTACACCTTCGGCGATCACGTCGCAGCGCATGATGCCGCCGAAGATATTGACCAGAATACCTTTGACGTTGGGGTCGGCGGTGATGATCTTGAACGCTTCGGTGACTTTTTCGGTGGTCGCGCCACCGCCAACGTCAAGGAAGTTGGCCGGTTCACCACCATAGAGCTTGATGATGTCCATGGTTGCCATGGCCAGACCGGCCCCGTTCACCATACAGCCAATTTCGCCGTCCAGTGCGATATAGGACAGATCGTATTTGGAGGCCTGGATCTCTTTTTCGTCTTCTTCCGTCAGGTCACGCAGTTCCTGCACGTCCGAATGCCGGAACAGAGCGTTATTGTCGAACGAGACCTTGGCATCCAGAACCTGCATGTCATTTGATTCGGTCACGATCAGCGGGTTGATCTCCAGCAGGCTCATGTCCTTTTCGGCGAAAGCCGTGTACAGGTTCTTGAACAGTTCGACCGCCTGGGTCTTGGCTGTCCCGTCAAGCTTCAGCGCATCAGCAAGCTTGGCCGCATCCTGATCCGTGCATCCCTGAGACGGGGTGATGTCCACGGTGTGAATCAGATCAGGCGTTTCTTCGGCGACGGTTTCAATATCCATACCGCCTTCGGTCGAGGCCACGAAGGATGTCATGCCGGTTTCGCGGTTTACCAGCAAAGACAGGTACAGTTCGCGATCAATGGCCGCACCGGATTCGATATACAGGCGATTGACCTGCTTGCCGCTTGGCCCGGTTTGCTTGGTGACCAGCGTGTTGCCGAACATTTCCTTGATGTTGTCCATCGCCTCTTCGGGCGAGAAAGACACGCGCACGCCGCCTTTGGCATCCTCGGGCAGTTCCTTGAACTTTCCCTTGCCGCGACCACCGGCGTGGATCTGGCTTTTGACCACCCAGACGGGGCCGGGAAGCGCGTTGATCGCCGCTTCGGCTTCGTCGAGCGAGGTGATTGGCACGCCGGCTGCCACCGGCGCCCCATAGGTGCGAAGTAAGGCTTTCGCCTGGTATTCATGAATATTCACGCTGTTCCTCCCTAGCATGATGCGATCAGGCGATCGCGGTCAGGTTTATGATGATATTAAAGTGATGCGGCCTATTTGATCAGCGGCAGTAGTTTCTTGAATTCAGGCGTTCCTGCCATGCCGAGCCATTCGAAGACGACCATTTCAGTTGTGACGATTCCGGCCCCGCAAGCATTCAGCCGGGCAATACAGGCCTGTTCGCTTTCCAATGTCCGCGACGCGGTTGCGTCTGAGACGACAAAAACCTCAAACCCTTCTTCGATCAGGCTTGCGGCGGTCTGTACCACGCAGATATGCGCCTCCATCCCTGCCAGTATCGCCTGCTTCCGGTTCAGGCTGCAGAAATGTTCGGCAAAATTTGTATCCTCCATACATGAAAAGTGCATCTTGCTGAGAACAGCCGTACCGTTTCCGGGAATCAGTTCGGGAACTGTACGCCCTAATCCGGCCGGGTATTGTTCGGTCATGACCACGGGCACGCCGATTGCCTCGGCGCTGGCCAGAAGGGTTTTGGTGTTGCGAATCGTTCTGGCTGGAGCTTGCATCGCGGGCACTAGCCGCTCTTGCATGTCGATGATGACAAGCGCAGAGTCTTTGGCACGTATCAGCATTTATCCGACCTTTCCGCGTGGGATGGGATAGAAATTCCCATCTGGTATACCAAGTGCCAAACAGAAATTCCACCCGTAATTTTGATATTATGTCGCCTGGGTGAGTCGATTATCTGATGCGCCATATACCAGATGGTCACGGAAAAAAATCGTCGCCGCGATGCGGCGTTATCGCAAGCTTCGGGTATCCGGTCGATCTGAGTGAACTCTGGCTGTAGAGATAATATCGATAAATAACAATATACTACCGTCGCAAACAGAATCGTTTCCCGCTCAGAGTCACCGCAAACGCCCGCGAGACGGGATGTGCCGTTAGCAAAGACTTTTTACAGGCGCTTTGGCCGGATATGATGCATCTGCGGCGACGAAAAACCAAAAATCTATTTGCCCGGTCGAAATTGCTGGTCTATGGTATACCAGAACATCAGCAGGAACGCCGCCGATCGCTGGCATGCAGGAGACAACAATGAAGCTGCGACCGATTGCGACGAACTTCACGCTGAAGGATCACGTCTATGAACGGCTTCGGGAAGCAATAACCGATATGGACATCTATGGCGCAGATGCAGATCTCAGGCTGGATGAGCGTTCGCTTGCCGAACAGCTCAATATTTCCAGAACGCCTTTGCGGGATGCTATCGCGCGCCTGGAGGCCGACGGGCTTGTCAGCGTTGTGCCCAGAAAGGGTGTGTTCGTGCAGCGCAAGAGTCGCGCTGAAATTCTGGAGATGATCGTTGCCTGGGCTGCACTGGAATCAATGGCTGCCCGGCTTGCGGCTGAGCGCGCAACCGATACCGAGATCGCCTCGCTGCGCAAGATCGCGTCAAAGTACAATGATGCGCTTTCTGCGACGCGGATCGCGGAATACTCGGATGACAATCTGCGTTTTCATCTGCGCATCCTTGAGATTTCGCATTGCGCCCTCTTGAAGACAATGGCCGAGAGCCTGTTTCTGCATATGCAGGCGGTCCGGTTCCGGGCTCTGGGTGAAGATGACCGGGTAAAGCGCTCGGTGGTGGATCACGCAGAGATCATCGAGGCCATTGAGGCACGCGACCCCGATGACGCGGCCTTGCGCGTCAGAGAACACACAATGCGACTGCACGAACATGTTCGCAAAACTTGGACAAGACTCGAACTGAATAGCAACACAGCTTAGCCGCGCGGAACCCCGAGCTGGGCCCGTCAGTCGGCGTGAATTGAAACTGGAGGAAGGAAATGGCTGTAGCCACCGCAACAACTTCGTCGACCAACGAGACGGGAGTTGCTCCTGGAAACCTGACGGATGGTTTTCATTTGCTTATCGATGCGCTCAAGCTGAATGGCGTTGAGACGATTTATAATGTTCCGGGGATCCCGATCACCGACCTTGGCCGCTATGCGCAGGCGCAAGGTATGCGGGTTCTGTCATTCCGCCACGAGCAGCATGCCGGATATGCTGCCGCAGCCGCGGGGTTCCTGACGAAGAAACCGGGCGTCTGCATGACCGTGTCGGCACCGGGCTTTTTGAATGGTCTGACGGCTCTGGCCCACGCGACCACAAATTGCTGGCCGATGATCCTGATTTCCGGTTCGTCCGAACGTGAAATTGTTGATCTGCAGCGCGGCGACTATGAAGAGATGGACCAGCTGGCCATCGCACGTCCGCATGCCAAAGCGGCTTATCGTATTCTGCACGCAGAAGATATCGGGCTGGGCGTTGCCCGCGCGGTCCGCGCCGCACTGACCGGGCGTCCCGGCGGTGTCTACCTTGATATCCCCGGTGCTTTGCTGGGTCAGGTGATGGACGCGGTTGAGGGGCAGAAGTCGCTGATCGAAGTGGTCGACCCGTCACCGGCCACCGTTCCGGGGCCAGAGGCTGTTTCGCGTGCCATTGATGTTCTCAAGTCGGCCAAAAAGCCGCTGATGATCATCGGCAAAGGCGCGGCTTATGCGCAATGCGATGACAAAGTGCAGGAACTGGTCGAAAAGCTGGGTATTCCCTATCTTCCGATGTCCATGGCCAAAGGTCTGCTGCCTGACACGCATCCGCTGTGTGCCTCGGCCGCACGGTCGCTGGTTTTGAAAGAATCGGATTGCGTATTCCTGGTTGGTGCCCGTCTGAACTGGCTGCTGAGCCACGGTCAGGGCAAAGCCTGGGGCGAGAAGGGGGCAAAGAAATTTGTCCAGATCGACATCGAGCCTACCGAGATGGATTCGAACCAGAAAATCTCGGCCCCGCTGATCGGTGATATCGAAAGCTGTGCGACGGCCCTGCTGGATGCGATGGGTGACAACTGGGAGAAACCCAGCGAAGAATGGACCGGCGCGGTTCGGACCAAGGTTGAAACCAATGTGGCCAAGATGGCGCCGCGCCTGCTGAACAACAACGTCCCAATGAACTATCAGGGTGCGTTGGGCGCGCTGAAGCGTTGCATCGCTGAAAACCCCGATACGATCCTGGTTAACGAAGGCGCAAACGCGCTGGATCAGGCGCGTTCGATTGTTGACATCCACAAGCCGCGCAGCCGTCTGGATGTGGGCACATGGGGGATCATGGGTATCGGCATGGGCAGCGCGGTGGCTGCTGCGGTCGAAACCGGCAATCAGGTTCTGGCGATCGAGGGCGACAGTGCCTTTGGTTTCTGCGGAATGGAAGTTGAAACCATCTGCCGCTATAACCTGCCGGTTTGCATCGTGATCATGAACAACAACGGCATCTATCGCGGC
Source organism: Rhodobacteraceae bacterium KLH11 (assembly GCA_000158135.1). Taxonomy (GTDB): domain Bacteria; phylum Pseudomonadota; class Alphaproteobacteria; order Rhodobacterales; family Rhodobacteraceae; genus Ruegeria. The sequence goes on along the minus strand of DS999532.1, from coordinate 616,677 downwards.
GACGGTGAAAACTGGTCGGGTGGCGAAGATCCTGCAACCACGGTGTTCGTCGAAGACTCGCGCTATGACATGATGATGCAGGCCTTTGGCGGCGTTGGTGTCCACGTGACCTCGCCGGATGAGCTGAAGCAAGCTGTTGATGCCGCATTTGCCAGCCGTAAGCCAACGCTGATCAACGCTGTGATCGACCCGGCAGCGGGTAAGGAAAGCGGCAATATCGGCAACCTGAACCCGTCCTCGGTTGTGGCGCAAGAGCGTTACCCGCAGGCACGCCAGATCAAGTGAATTGGGAGGGATAGGAAATGAAAGCTCTTGAAGGTGTAAAAATCCTCGACTTCACCCACGTGCAATCCGGTCCGACCTGTACGCAGCTGCTGGCCTGGTTCGGTGCTGACGTGATCAAGGTGGAACGCCCCGGTGTCGGTGATGCAACGCGCAAACAGCTGATCGACGTACCCGGTGCGGATTCGCTGTATTTCACCATGCTGAACCACAACAAGCGGTCGATCGAGCTGAACTCGAAGCATGAAACCGGCAAAGAGGTTCTGACCCGCCTGATCGAAGAATGCGACGTAATGGTCGAAAACTTCGCACCCGGCGCGCTGGATCGCATGGGCTTCACCTGGGAACGCATTCAGGAAATCAATCCAAAGATGATCCTGGCCTCGGTCAAGGGCTTTGGCCCGGGCAAGTACGAGGACTGCAAGGTTTATGAAAACGTTGCACAATGTGCGGGTGGGTCGGCCTCGACCACCGGTTTCCTGGATGGTCCGCCCACAGTCACCGGTGCGCAGATTGGCGACAGTGGCACCGGCCTGCATCTGGCGCTGGGGATCGTGACCGCGCTGTATCAGGCGGCGCAGACCGGGAAGGGCCAAAAGGTTCTGGCTCCGATGCAGGATGGCGTGATCAACCTGTGCCGGGTCAAGATCCGCGACCAGCAGCGTCTGGCGGCAGGGCCCCTCAAGGAATACTCGCAATACGGTGCGGGCATCGAATTCGGTGATGCGACACCACGTGCGGGCAATGACTCGGGCGGTGGCCAGCCGGGTCGCATCCTCAAATGTAAAGGTTGGGAAACCGATCCAAACGCCTATACCTATTTCATTACGCAGGCTGCCGCGTGGGAAAAGGTTTGCGACGTGATCGGTGAGCCGGAGTGGAAGACCAAAGAAGGTTACGCCACCCCGCCCGAGCGTTTGGACAAGCTGGACGCGATCTTTGAACGTGTCGAGCAGTGGACCATGACCAAGACCAAATATGAGGTCATGGATATCTGTAACCCGCTGGACATTCCGGTTGGTCCGATCCTGTCGACCAAGGAAATCATGGAAGATGACGGGCTGCGCGCCACGGGTACTATCGTGGATGTCGATCACCCCGAACGCGGTCGCTACACCACTGTTGGTTGCCCGATCAAGCTGTCGGAAAGCCCGGTTGAAGTCACCCGTTCGCCCTTGCTGGGCGAGCATACCACTGAAATTCTTCAGCAGGTTCTTGGCTATGCCGGCGAAGATCTGGCCCGTGTCATCGATTCCGGCGCTGTCGGTAAGGTGAACAAAGAAGCCGCTGAGTAACCAGATTTGACGGCGGTGCTGCGACAGGCAGCACCCCGCTCAAAGGGAGGAAAATATGCGTTTGATCGTCATGGGGCAGCAGGCCTTCGGGAAAGATGTGCTTGCCAAGCTCTTGGAAACGGGAACCGATGAAGTTGTCGCTGTCTATTGTGAGCCCGACAAAGACGGTAAACCGGTTGATCCGATCAAGGAATTTGCGCTGGAAAAGGGCCTGCCGGTCCATCAGCCTGCCAATTTCGATGATCAGGAAGCACTGGATCTGCTGGCCAGCTTTAATGCTGACCTGATGGTCATGGCTTTTGTGAATGTCTTTGTGCCCGAAGCGGCACGTGACACACCAACCCATGGATCAATTTGTTTCCACCCATCGCTTCTGCCGCTGCATCGCGGACCTTCGGCGGTGAACTGGCCGATCATCATGGGATCGACCAAATCGGGCTATTCCTGGTTCTACCCGTCAGATGGTCTGGACGAGGGCGACAGCCTGCTGCAATGGGAATGCGAGATCGGGCCGAATGACACTGTCATCGACCTGTATTTCAAGAAGATTTACCCTCATGCGGTCGACAGTGTTCTGACGGTCTGCGACCTGTACCGCGATGGCAATCCCCCGCGCATTGTCCCGGATGAAAGCGAAGCGACCTATGAACGGCGCTGCAACAAGAACCATGCACGGATCGAATGGCATCGCCCCGTCAATCAGGTTTACAATCTGATCCGCGGCACCAACCCTGCTCCGGGGGCATGGACCACGCTGGATGGGGCCGAACTGGGTGTGTTCGACTGTGTCCCTGTACCCGGTGACGGCATATCGGGACGGGTTCGTGAGATCACCGATGAGGGCGTCTCGGTCCAGTGTGTCGGTGGCCGTATCCTGATCAAGAGAGTCCGCCCAGCCGGAGAAGGCAAAGTTGCCGCCTCAGAATGGGCAGCGTCCGTTGGGTTGGAGCCCGGCGCTACGCTTGGCAAGTAATCGTAACTTCTTAACTTTGGAAAAATCCTATGTCTGATATCGAAATTGCCCGCGCCGCGAAAAAGAAGCCGATCCAGGAGATTGGCGCGAAGCTCAACATTCCCAACGAACACCTGCTGCCTTTCGGCCATGACAAGGCCAAAGTGTCCGAGGAGTTCATCAAATCGCTGGCCGACAAGAAAGATGGCCATCTGGTTCTGGTGACCGCGATCAACCCGACCCCTGCGGGTGAAGGTAAAACCACAACCACAGTTGGTCTGGGCGATGGCCTGAACGCGATCGGCAAGAACGCAGCGATCTGTATCCGCGAAGCCTCGCTGGGTCCGTGCTTTGGCATGAAGGGTGGCGCTGCTGGCGGTGGCTATGCCCAGGTCGTGCCGATGGAGGACATGAACCTCCATTTCACCGGCGACTTCCACGCCATCACCAGCGCTCACAACCTGCTGGCGGCGATGCTGGACAACCACATCTACTGGGGTAACGAGCAGGAGATCGATATCCGTCGCGTTGCCTATCGCCGCGTGATGGACATGAATGACCGCGCGCTGCGTCAGATCGTGTGTAACCTGGGCGGTGTCGCCAACGGCTTCCCGCGTGAGGCTGGTTTTGACATCACCGTGGCATCTGAAGTCATGGCGATCCTGTGTCTGGCAAACGATCTGGCCGACCTTGAAAAGCGGCTGGGTGACATCATCGTGGCTTATCGCCGTGACCGTTCACCGGTTTATGCCCGTGACATCAAGGCCGATGGCGCCATGACCGTGCTGCTGCAGCAAGCAATGCAGCCCAACCTTGTGCAGACCCTGGAAAACAACCCCGCCTTTGTACATGGCGGTCCGTTCGCCAACATCGCGCATGGCTGTAACTCGGTTGTGGCGACGACCACGGCGCTGAAACTGGCCGATTATGTGGTAACCGAGGCGGGCTTTGGCGCTGACCTTGGTGCCGAGAAGTTCATGGACATCAAATGCCGCAAGGCGGGTCTGAAACCCGAAGCGGTTGTGATCGTTGCAACGGTCCGTGCGATGAAGATGAACGGCGGTGTCGCCAAGGCCGATCTGGGTGCCGAAAATGTCGAGGCGGTCAAGAACGGTTGCCCGAACCTGGGGCGCCACATTGAAAACCTCAAGCAGTTTGGTGTTCCGACGGTCGTGGCAATCAACCACTTTGTCACCGATACCGATGCCGAAGTGCAGGCCATCAAGGACTATGTGGCCAGCCAGGGTTCAGAGGCTGTGCTGTGTAAGCACTGGGCCGAGGGTTCCAAGGGCACCACAGATCTGGCCAAGAAGGTGGTTGAGATCGTCGAAAGCGGCGCGGCACAATATGCACCGCTCTATCCCGATGAGATGCCCCTGTTCGACAAGATCGAGACGATTGCCAAGCGCATTTACCGTGCAGATGAAGTTCTGGCAGACGGCAAGATCCGCAAGCAGCTGAAGGACTGGGAAGAGCAGGGCTACGGCAATCTGCCGGTCTGTATGGCCAAGACGCAGTATTCGTTTACCACCGATCCCAACCGCCGCGGTGCACCGACGGGTCACAGCCTGCCGGTACGCGAGGTTCGCCTGTCGGCTGGTGCTGGGTTCATCGTGGTGATCTGCGGTGAGATTATGACCATGCCGGGCCTGCCCAAGGTGCCCTCGGCAGAAGCGATCTGCATCAATGATGATGGTCTGATCGACGGGTTGTTCTGATCATGGCCAGCAGCACGCTTCATACCATCATGATGCCTGCGCGCGATGACGGCAGGGGGCCTGCGCTCTTTGCCCACGCCGCGGCGCTGGCCAAACGCTTCAGCGCGCATATCAAGGTCGTGCATTGCCATCCCAAGGCCGAAGACATGATGCCTTATGGGGTTGTGATCCCTAATTTTCTTCGCAAGCAGATTGAGGCGGCAACGCAGCAAAGTGCTGATACTGAAGAAAATTTCGTGCACGATAAATTCTCTGCTGACGCCGCCAAACACGGCGTCAGCGAACAAGATCCCGAGTTGAACAAGCCAACAGCGAAGTTCTACGAATACGAGGGCAAGCAGGTTGATGCGGTGCGCCACTATGGCCGACTGTCCGATCTGATTTGTGTCCCGAAACCCAGCAAGGAAGAAGATCTGGGGTTCAACACCTTGAAATCGGCGTTGTTCTCGTCAGGTCGCCCGGTTCTTGTGTGCCCGCCCTCGACCGAGGTGGCGACTGATCTCGGGCGTCATGTGGCGATCGGCTGGAACGGATCGCTGGAGGCTTCGCGCGCCGTTGCGATGGCGATGCCATTGATCGAAAGTGCTGACTCTGTCACGGTTTTGACCGGTGGCCATTCTGAACATGCGGCCACCGCCGAAGAGTTTCAGGACTATCTGGCGCGTCGCGGGGTTTCGTCTGATGTGGTCCAGTTCGATGTTCGGGGCAATGTGGGCCGCCAGCTGCTGGACAAGTGCTCGGATATCGGCGTCGATCTGCTGATCATGGGCGCATATCACGAAAGCTACGAACGGGAATCCCTGCTTGGAGGCAACTCTGCGACAATTGTTGCCGAAGCCGAGATACCCGTTGTGATGGTTCACTAAAACTTAAGATGAATGAAGAAGGAGGATGAAGCAAACTACGTAATACGTTCCGGTGACAGGCGGCAATCTCACGAGGAGAATGCGTAAGCCATCGGAAACACGTACCGAAGAAAGCCAATCATGGCTGTACCTAGGGAGGAAAAAAATGAAGATTTGGAAAACTCTGACGATGACGGCCGCCGCTCTGGCGATCACTGCGCCTGCTGCGATGGCGGAATGGCAACCGCGTAAACCGGTTGAGTTCATCATCATGGCAGGAACCGGTGGTGGTGCTGACCAGATCGCGCGTCTGCTACAGGGCCTGATCCAGAAGAAGGGCCTGAGCCCCAGACCGTTTATTCCGATCAACAAGCCGGGTGGTTCGGGTGCAGAAGCACTGTCCTACATCAAGGGCAAGGAAGGTGACAACCACACGCTGCTGGTTGCTCTGAACAGCTTCTACACGACGCCGATCATTCAGGATGAGCTGGAGATTGATGTCACTTCCTTCGCCCCGATCGGGCGTATGGCGATGGACACGTTCCTGCTGTGGGTCAACACCGACCGCGATGATATCACTGACCTCGACAGCTACGTTGCAACTGTTCAGGGCTCTGACGGAACGTGGAAAGTGGGCGGCACTGGTTCAGGACAGGAAGATTCGATCCTGACTGCCATGATGGAAAAGGAACTTGGCTACAACGTGACCTATATCCCGTTCCCGGGTGGTGGCACAGTGGCGAAGAACCTTGTGGGCAACCAGATCGACTCGACCGTGAACAACCCGTCTGAGCAGATGGAGTTCTGGCGTGCGGGCAATTCGAAGCCGCTGGTTCAGTTCAACGGTGAGCGCACGGCTCCGTTCGAGGATGTCCCGACCGCCAAGGAACTGGGTGTGGATATCGAATACTACATGCAGCGTTCGATCTCTGGCCCGGCGGGCATGGATCCTGAGGCTGTGGCCTGGTACCAGAATCTGTTCGAAGAGCTGTTCAACTCGCAGGAATGGCAGGACTATTGCGAATCCGATGGTCTGACCTGCAGCGAGTGGATTTCGGGCGACGAACTGGCCGAGTTCCACAATGCACAGCTTCAGCGTCACGTTGAGCTGATCGAAACTGTTGGCGCAGACGCCATCACTTCGAAGTAAGGCAATAATCTTCTCTGGGCGGGCAGTTCCGCCTGCCCAGAGGGGTCACCAAATTTGGCCCGACTTGGCCAGAACCCGGTTTCGCCACAAAGATTGAACCTAAATAGCAGTCCAGGTGGTGACAGCCCGGATGCGGAGGATAAACATGACTGTTCGTACAGCTGAGTTGATCATGGGGGTAGTCATGCTTCTTGCCTCCTTTGGTCTGATGTGGAACGTCCTGAACGATGATCTAACCATCGGCTGGCTTGAAGGAAGAGGCCCCGGTGCCGGTATGTGGCCATTCTGGCTGTCTGCCGGTATGGCACTGACATCTCTCTGGACTATCGCTCGTTGGTTTCGCGGTGTGACCGCGGAATCCCGTAACCTTGACCCGTATATTGATCCCGAGACGATCTTCATGGTCGGGATCACAATCGCTGCCATCTTCTTTCTACTGGTTTTAACCAACATCATCGGCCTGTACTTCTCGATGATGCTGTTCTTGCTTTTCTATGTGAAGGGTATCGGCAGGCACAAATGGGGTTTGACGCTGGCTGTCGTATTCGGAATGCCCGTGGCGATCTATATGCTGTTTGAGGTCGCGCTTAACAAATACCTGCCGCGCGGATGGCCCTTCTTTGAAGGCATCTTCCTGCATATCGACGACTTCCGCTATGCGATCATGTCGTAACGCCGAACCGCCAGCTATCCAACAGGGAACATACTCATGGACTCCATAATCAGCTTGCTGGGCGCCGGACTACTCCAGTCCTTCGAGCCGCTTAACTTGATGATGATCTTTCTGGGCTGTTTTGCCGGATTGTTCATCGGTGCAATGCCGGGCCTCGGGTCTGTAAACGGCGTTGCCATCCTTCTGCCGGTTACCTTTCTGGTGCCGCCCACCGCCGCGATCATCTTTCTGGCCGCGCTTTACTACGGTGCCATGTATGGCGGCGCGGTAAGCTCTATCACACTGGGCATCCCAGGGGCCTCGACTGCGGTGGCAACCGTGTTTGACGGCCGCCCAATGGCCCAGTCAGGCAGAGCCGACCAGGCGCTGATGGCCGCGGCCATTGCCTCCTTCATCGGCGGTACCATCTCGGTGATCCTGTTCACCGGCTTTGCCCCGCCACTTGCGGCGTTTGCCTTGAAGTTTGGCCCTCAGGAAGAATTCGCCCTGATGCTGCTTGCCTTCGCGACCTTCATTGGACTTGGCGGCGATGATATCCCCAAGACCATCTTCTCGATCCTTGTTGGCCTGGTGCTGGCAGCCGTCGGCTTTGACATCATCTCGGGACAACCCCGTCTGATCTTTGGCGGACTTGTAGAGTTCCAGCGCGGCATTCCGTTCCTGGTTCTGGCCATCGGTATCTATGGTATCGGCGAGATGATCTGGACGCTTGAGCATACCAAGGGCAAGATCCAGATGCACAAGGTCGAAGTGGGCTTCAAGAAGATCATCAACAACCTTGCGCAGGTCAAAAAGTACCTGCCGGTTTCGACGGTTGGTTCGGTTCTGGGTTTCTTCGTCGGGACGCTTCCGGCGGCCGGGGCGACACCTGCTTCGCTGATGTCTTATGGTCTGGCCAAAACCTTCTCGAAAGACGGTGATACGTTCGGCAAGGGCAATGTCGCCGGCGTGGCGGCACCCGAGGCGGCCAACAACGCCGCGTCGACCGGTTCGATGCTGCCGATGATCACGCTGGGTATCCCCGGATCGCCCACCACGGCTATCCTGCTGGGTGGTATGATCATCTGGGGTCTGCGTCCGGGTCCGCTGCTGTTCACCGAAAGCCCGGATTTTGTCTGGGGCCTGATCGGCTCGATGTATGTGGCAAACTTCATGACCGTTGTACTGAATATTGCTTTGATCCCGGTTTTCATCCGTGTTCTGGCGATGCCGTTCAGTGTTCTGGCCCCCATCATCTTCATCCTGTGTGTCGTCGGCGTGTTCGCCACCACTGACCGGATGTTTGATACCTACCTGATGCTGGGTCTGGGTATTGCGGGATACCTGCTGCGCAAGCTGAACTACCCGGTTGCCCCTGCGGTTCTGGCCATTGTTCTGGGTCCGCTGACCGAACGCTCGATGCGCCAGTCGCTGATTTCGAGCCAGGGTGACCCGATGACCTTCCTTGAGCGCCCGATCTCGCTGGTTTGCATCCTGATCGCGGTTGGTCTGGTTAGCTATCCGATGATCTCGAAGATGATCAAAAAGCGGAAGGCTGAGAAAGCTGCGTGACCTGCGGGTTCATATCAATCACCGACGGGGGCCTTACGGGCCCCCGTTTCTTTTGCAGGGTTCAGCTTTCATAGCGTGTGTTGCCACGCCGGTTTTCGTCCATTGGCAGTTCGACGAACAGGGGCTGATGCGCCCGCTGCGAACAGGCCTGACGGGGGCAAAGCTGACAGTTGATCCCGATCGGTGCATACAGTTTTGGATCTTCGAAATTGAAACTGGAGGCATACCCGAGGCGATGGGCATAGCGCGCCTCGCATCCCAGCGCGAGCGTCAGCCGCCGGTCTTGCGTCTCTTCGTTGAAGACGGGCCGGTGAACGGTACGGCTGACGGTGAAATATCGCTCGCCACCGGGCATCTCCACGAATTGCGGCATCACCACGCCCGGGGTGTAGAAGGCCGTATGAATGTTCCAGACCGGGCAGGACCCGCCATATTCAGCCAGATGAAACGAGGTTGAATTGAACCGTTTCGTGACGTTCCCGGCCTTGTCGATCCTGAGAAAGAAGAACGGAACCCCCTTTGCGCCTTCGCGTTGCAGCGTGGTCAGGCGTTGGCAGACCTGTTCGAACGAGGTGCTGAACGCCGCCGCGATGCGGTCGATGTCATAGCAGCTTGCTTCGGCCTCTTTCAGCAATTCGTCATAGGGCATCAGAAAGGCGGCGGCGAAGTAGTTGGCCAGTTCGACCCGCAGCCGGGACAGGGCGTTGGGCGCATCAATGCCGCTGCGCTCGACGGTATGGGCCAGCAGGTCGGGATATTCCACCAAACAAAGAACATGGGCCAGCTGGAATACCCTGTTTGCGGTGTTCAGGGCCTGCGACAGATGCACCACTCCAGCGGATTCATCATAATATCTCAGCGCGGCGCCCATCTGGTCGATCCGGCGTACCGTGACCGAGATGTTGTGATCTTCATGCAGTCGGCGGCGCAGCTCGTGGAAGCGATCCTCGGGCGATGAGAAGCTGCCATACCATGCGTTTTCGGCAGCTTTCTCAAGCTCGGGGAAATGGTTTCGATGATCGCGGAAGAAGTCGTGAATGACCGTTTCGGGCGAGGCCCTGAGCAGCTCTTCCATAGTGTTGTCACCAGCAAGCTGCAGGATTTTCTCAAGCGCATTCCGATGCGCCTGGTGGAGTTGCAAAAAATTGTTCACCAGCCGTGGTGCGTGGTCAATCGCGCCCCTGAGCTCCTGCACATCGGGCCGTTCTCCGGTGAAGACGGGATCTTGCACCACGTTTCTCAGATCCGCAACGCGACGGGTGCTTTCGTCTTTGGTGAGTTCGCGCCAGTCGATCGCGTAAGCTTCGGCGATCGACATCAGCATCTGCACGGACAGGCTGCGCTGATTGTTTTCAAGCAGATTGATATAGGATGGGCTTACACCCAGATTGCGGGCCATTTCTGCCTGAGTCTGTTTTTGATCGCGCCGCAACTGGCGCAGACGCGGTCCGATAAGGGTCTTTGACATCCCGCCATCCTTACAAGTTTACAAATATTCCGTTTGTGTCGTTTACTATACACACATTGACACAATTCTAGTAGCGGGAATCGACTCTCAAAATTATGTTACCGGTTAAATTCGGCGTATTCGGCACAGAACAAAGGACACTGGAATATGGCATACAAGATCGTAATCCTTGGGGCATCATACGGGTCTCTTTTGGGGACCAAACTGTTGATGGCTGGTCACGACGTGACGCTTGTCTGTCGTCAGGCTACGGCGGATCTGATCAACGCCGAAGGCACAGATGTTCGGATCAAGCTGCGTGATGAAGACCAGCACAGGTCCTTCAAATCGGGCGATTTGCCCGGCAAACTGGATGCCAAGACGCCTGAACAGGTAAACCCCGAAGATTATGACATGGTTGCCCTTGCCATGTCCGAGCCGCAATATTGCAATGACGCGATCACCGATCTGTTGGGCCGGATTGCGGCGGCCAATACCCCTTGTCTGTCGATCATGAACATGCCGCCGCTGCCTTTCCTGCGCCGTATCAAGGGGTTGGATGCAAGCAAGCTTGAATCATGCTTCACCTGCCCTGCAGTTTGGCAGGCATTTGAACCCGGCAATGTGACCCTGTGCAGCCCCGATCCGCAGGCCTATCGCGTACCCGAGGATGGTGCGAATACGCTGCATGTGGGCCTGCCGACCAATTTCAAGGCCGCCCCGTTTGAGCAGGACGCCCATAACAGCATCCTGAAAGAGCTGGCGGCCTCGATCGATGCGGTTCGCGTTGATGGGAAGGACGTGCCCGTCAAGCTGAGGGTCTTTGACTCGTTGTTCGTGCCCTTTGCCAAATGGAGCATGCTGCTGACCGGGAATTATCGCTGCGTTCTGCCTGATGGCGCGCGCCCAATCAAAGAAGCGGTGCATGGTGATATCGACCTGTCTGAAAGCATTTATGAAACCGTCAACAGCATCGTCAGCCAGTTGGGGGCAAATCCTGAAGACAAGGTTCCGTTTGAAAAATACGCAAATGCGGCGAAAGGGCTGTTAAAGCCATCGTCGGCGGCCCGCGCAATCGAAAGCGGTGCAGATCGGATTGAACGGGTAGATATGCTGGTCAATCTGATTGCGGACCAGATCGATCTGGGGACGCCGGAACTCCGCGCGGTTACCGATACAGTAAACGCACGTCTGGCTTCCAATCAGTAGTTCGAACCTGACAGGTGACAGGAAACACCAAAGGCGGCATCGATAGCCGCCTTTGTTACGATTGAAACTGTCAGAGACAGATAGATTTCAAAGGGCGCGGAAGTTTGCTGAAGTCCGCAACACATGCAGAACAACTTCGTCGCGCGCGATGCCCATTCCGTTCAGTTTGCCCTGATTGATGTGCAGTGAGTTCTCGATCTCTTTGCTCAGACGGTTTGCCGCGATGATGGATTGAATGAATCTGCCGGCAACACGCAGCGGAGCAAATGCTGCGGATGCAAAGGTTGCTGTGGAAGATGTCGCGAATCCGGCTTCGGAGTTATGTGCCATGGCCAATGTGCCCTCGGGGTTATTCTTTCAGAGCAACAGATAGGCGCTGGTGAGGGAAATGGAATTTAACTTTCTGCATTGCCGCATTGCACGTGCTGCATAACTCAGGCTCCTGTATTGGGTGCTGGGGGACGCCGAGAAATCACAACGGGCAAGCCATTTGAGGACAGGCTGAAGGCGCCTTTTCAGAACCTCCTGACGGCGCCCTGAAAAGGGTAACTCGATCTTGTTCGATGACCTTTTCGAACAGAGGTTGCCGCGGTCATACGGGCTTCAGATGCCCGCGCAGCCACTGCGCGATATCAAGCAGGCGGTCGTCTTTGCCACGTTGCCCGATCAGTTGAAAGCCCAGCGGCAACCCGTTGGCATCTGTTCCAAAGGGCAGTGCAATCGAAGGCACCTGCAGCAAGTTCCACATGCGCGAGAACAAAGGATCACCTGTGGCTGCCAGACCTTTGGGTGCAGGCCCCGGTGCCGACGGCACCAAAAGGGCATCCACATCGCGAAACATCTGGTCCAGCATGCTGCTGGCCCGGTCACGCGTGGACAGTGCCGCGTTGTAGTCTGCATCGCTGACCTCAAGCCCCTGGGCTATCAGGTCGTGGAAATGCTGGCTGATGCCGGGAACGCCAACCGCATATTCTGCCTGACGCAGACGCGCGGCTTCATATCCCATGACGATGATCTGGGCCTGGGTCAGGTGGGCAAAGACCGGTGGGTGGGCGATTTCCCCTGTTTCGGCACCCGTTGCAGCAATGGCAGCCAGAGCGCGGGTGCAGGTATCGCGCATCTCGACCGAGCCCTCGGCCCAATGCGGCCCGCGCATCAGGCTGATCCGGGGCAGGGCGTCTTCGAAATCGGGGGTTGAGGGGAGTCCGGTTCCCCGCAGAACCGCATCAGCGAGGGCCAGATCACCGGGATCTCGCGCCAATACCCCCAACGTGTCGAGGCTGCCAGACAGGCCCATAACACCCGCCAGATCATAGCGCCCGGTGGTCGGTTTGAACCCGCAGACACCGCAATAGGCTGCGGGGCGGATCAGCGAGGCGGCGGTTTGCGAGCCAAATCCAAGCGGTGCCATGAAATCCGCCACGGCCGCTGCGGAACCGGATGAGGATCCGCCCGGAGTATGGCCGGGGTTTGCCGGGTTCCTCGTTTTGCCCGGCCTGAAATAAGCAAATTCGGTGGTAACCGTCTTGCCTATCGGAATTGCACCGGCCTCCAGAAACGCTTGTAGGCAAGCTGCGTTCCGGTCCGGACGTCGGGTTGCATACAGATCACTCCCCCAACCCGTGGGCATATCTTGCGTGTCAATAATGTCTTTGATCACAAAAGGTACGCCATGAAGCAGGCCGCCAGAGGGGAGTGCATCGGCGGCGTAAGCACGCTCCATGGCATTGTCCGCGTCGAGGTGCTGGAACGCCCCCACCACGGGCTCGCGTAATGCGATACGGTCCAGATGCGCCGCCATTACCGCCGATGGCTTGACCGTACCCGACCGGATCAGCTGTGCAAGCGCACCAGCGCCGAGCCGGGTCAGATCGCTCATCCCTCCAGCGCCTTCATGGCGTCGGCAAAGGGGGTGACGGGCATGTCATAGATGCCACCGCCCAGCCGTCCGGCCTGACCCAGACGATCAAGGATGCCCAGGCCGATCATCGGGCCGGACCCTTGCGCGACGGCACCGCGTGCAGTGCTGCCAAGCCGCAGGTCCAGCGCCTTGAAATAAGGATGTGTCCCTACTGACAGGCTCGCAGTTCGCGCGGCGGAATCTTCCGGCATGAAAGCCCCCAGGCCTTTCTTCTGCTCAGGGCTCAGCTCAATCGCCATGGCGCCCAGTCCGAAAGCATCGACAACAGCGCTGTCGCCGATGGCACCCAGCGCCCGGTCTTCGGGCAGATCGACATCAAATTTGCCTTTGGGTGGACTGGCCGGGATGGTGAACCACCGGCCCGGCAGACCGGAAACCTGAATTCCGGTCTCGCGGCCATTGCCCCCCGCAGCGGTGACGAAACTCGATCCTTCAACACCTTCGGCCAGCTTCATCATGATCTTGGTCGCGGCCATCCACAGATTGAGGAACAACGAGGGCGAACTGGCCATGAACTCCAGCGCGTTTTCGTCCGTGATGCCGTTCGGCGTGCGGTCCTTCAACTCTGCCACCAACGCGCTGGTGGCAACCGGCGTGCGCCCGTGGCAATCATCGCCACCGGTCAGGCCAATCACTGCCAGTGGCACCAGTGCGATCCCCTCGGCAAGACCGCCCTCCAGCACATCCAGAAAGCGGGTGTTCAACCAGCGGATATGATCCAGCACCGCCTCGGACCGCAGCCCCAGCCGCATTGCAGGGCGGTTGCCTGCGTTGATCGGCGCGAATACCCGCTGCTGTCCGCGCCATGCGTCATAGATCGTGTGCAGTGGCATATCGGCCGAGACGACGGCCGCCAGCGGGGTGACCACGTCATGATCCTGCGCCGGTTTCAGCGTGACCTCGCTCGCCCGGATCATGGCCTCGGCCTGATCGAAATCCTTTGCCAACCCCTGCCAGACGGCAGCAACGCAGGCCGAGTTCAGGATCGGCGCGGTGATCAGATCGGGATCGGCAAAGGCCGGGCCCGCGTGCAACAGCACGTTTTCCGCCAACCCCAGCGCATCTGCTGCAGTGTTAAAGCGGTTCCAGACCGGTTGTGTGACCATCGCGCGGTCAAAGGCAAGTTGATCGGATGGGTGCAGCATCAAGGGGTCTCCGGCGGAATGATCCAGGTTTCCGAGAAATACAGGAACGCAGTTGTCGTTTCGTACCCGGCTTGCACCCGCGTGCCAAGCTTGCCGGGCAACGAATGACCATTCACGATGATCTGCGCAGAATGTGCAGGCACCAGAAGCGAAAACATGTTCTGCTCACCCGAGGCGACTTCATGGGGCGACAGTTCCAGCGCGCGGGGGGGCTCAAACCCTTCCCAGACCAGTTCCACCACCAATCCCTCGCCCGAGATTGTTTCGGTATATCTGTGACCCATCGGATCGCCGGAACTGCGCACCGCCTGCGCGCCAAGCTCGGGCAGGGTGGCAAAAGCCGGGGCATTGGCAAAGGCGGCCAGTTTGCTGATGAAGTTCTTCTTGAGAAAAGCCGTCAGCTCCGGATTGTCGCTGAGGATCACATTCGGCGCATGCTCTGGCCCCTCCACCTGACCGGGTGTTCCATAAAGCAGCAACACCTGACCTTGCCCGACCGGCGACCAGGCGACGCGAAAGAACAGCGCCATCGCTGTGAAATTGCCATCCTCGCCTTTCAGCAGAATGCCCGGGTTCTCGCCCGTCCAGTCGACCGTACCGGGGGTGATCGGCTCGTTCAGCGGCATCACAGATCCTCCTGCGGTGTCACCCAGGTTTCAGAGAAGGCCAGAAAGGCGGTGCTCATCTTGCGGCCAAAGAACTGCCGATCGGCGACCCGCCCGGCCAGGGGTGTGCCGTTGATCAGGACCTGCGCTGTTTTCGCCTCAAGAAAGACCGAGTACATTTCATGCGCCTTGGTGGCAGAGTTCTCCTTGGTCACCTCAACCGGCAAGGGCGGCCCCATATCCCGCCAGATCATCTCAAGCGTCACGCCCGAACCGCGCAGGGTTTCGGAATAGCGCGACCTCAGGTCGCCCGGCCGCTTTTCGACGCTGTCACAGTCCAGCCATGTCATGGCATCCAACCCGGCCTTGCCGATGAAAGTGGGCATTTTTGTCACCCAGCCATCAATGATCCAACGCATCATGCGCTGGTTATCGGTCATGATCAGATTGGGCACATGCGGCCAGCCTTGCGACGTATCCGGGGCACCCAGAACAAGTGCAGCATTCCCGCGCCCGTAGGGGGACAAGACCACCCGGAAAAACAAAGCCAGCGTATCATAGCTTTCTTGCGCAGGATCCTGTTTCAGATAGATGCCCGGGTTCTCACCCGACCATTCTACGCGGCCCGGATTATGTGGAATACGCGTCAACACCTGTGCTCCCCTGCTTCATCTGGCCAAAAATATCCCGGGGGGGCCGTGCCTCTGGCACGGCGGGGGCAGAGCCCCCAATCCCTTAGCACTCGGGTGATGCTCATCGCCAGCTTGCCTCATATTCTTTCAAGGCTTCAACAAGAAAGGCCTTGCGTGCATCGCCTTGTAAATGGTCACCGGATTTGTAGATTTCGGCCACCTGATGCGAGATTTCCTTGAGCACGGCACCATCATCGCGCCCTTCCTGCAATGGAACACGCAGCATTGTATCCCCAGCGTAGGTCGGAATTTCCCGATCGGGGAAAGCGTCACCTGGCTGTGGCGGGCGTTTGCCTTTTTGCAAGGCACGGATGGCATTGCGCAATAACCGCCGCGCCTTGGCAACGCCGCGATCGGTAAAGCTGAGATTCTCTCGTGCGTGGATGTTCCTGGGGCCCTGGCTGACCCAGGCATCATAGTCGCCCGGATCACGTTGTCGCCTCTCATAAGGGCGGTCCGGGTCCTGACCGTAGAAATCGGTCATACCATAGCCGACCTTGCTTTTGTCGGTTAACCCCTTGGGATCATCATTGGCCGCGGCATCGCGGAAATGCCGCCACGCAATGACCATCGTGTTGGTGTCATCGATCGGAGTGATCCAGCGCGACAACCCGCAGCGTCCGAAGTATCGCGAACCATCCGGTACCGGAAAATGCCCGCCATTTTGCGTGAATGAGGGCAGCATGTGATCATGGATACGTACCCAGACGATGTCACCCACCCGCCTGACATTGGTATAGAAATCGCCGGTCGCGCTGTCATGAAATTCGATCATCGGCATTTCGGCAAAGGCATCGATGAACTGGCTGCGCACGGCCAGCGTATGCAGATAGACCACATGAAACGGGTCCCATGCGTTCTCCATCACCTGCAGCCAGTTGCAGGGCGATTTGATCAGATAGGGCACCAGCTCATCCCCGTCTTCATCGAACGTATCCATAACCGGGAACGGAGGTTGTTCCCGGGCAGGTCCCATATAGGCAAAGGCCAACCCTTTATACTCGATCACCGGATAGGCCCCCAGACAGGCCTTCTTCTTCACCTGACTGGCGGGTGGTTCGCAGGGGGTTTCCAGAATGGTCCCGTCCAGCCCGTATTTCCAGCCGTGATAAGAGCACCGAATACCGCCGTCTTCCACGATGCCGAACTCAAGGCTCATGTTGCGGTGGCAGCAATGCAGATGCGTCAGGCCCAGCTTGCCTTCCTTCTTTTCCCGAAACAGCACCAGATCTTCGCCAAGAATGCGCAGGCGATAAGGCAGGTCAGTGACTTGATCTGTCATCGCCACCGGCATCCAGAACCGGCGCAGATATTCGCCGCATGGGGTGCCGGGGCCTATTTCGGTCAGTTCCGGATCGGGCTGCTGGGTCCAGACCGATTGCTGATCGTGCCCACGGAAGTTGCCCTTGGGGCTGGCGAAGGGGTCGTTTTCAATCGGCTTGCGCATTTGGGCCTTCCAGTCGTGCCAACCAAAGGGGCAGGGTTTTCAGAGCGTTTTCGCGGACGCCAAGATTGAAACCTGCCCGTTTCTCCAAACCCCATGACGATCTGGCATCCATGGCCGAGCATATTGTGGATCGGGGTTGTGGATATATATCATGTTTAGTTATTTTTAATATTATCCACATATAAAATTGTTATTCAACAAACCTGTGCCAACCCGCTTGCTACCCATGAGGGTCGGGCGCAGTCTGCTATGCACTGCGCAAACCAGCTGGCATGGACCGCTCGTCCCATGGATCACTGGAAGGGATCGGGTGTGGGGGTGGTGCCGGTCCAGACTGATTTGACCTGCAGGAAGTCTCTGATTGCGTCTGGTCCCAACTCGCGCCCGTATCCGGATGACTTGATGCCACCGATGGGGCTACCCGGATCCACGCTTCTGTAGTGATTGATGTAGACCGTCCCCGCGAGCACCTTTTCGGCGATCCGCGCCCCTTTGGCGCCATCTCTGGTCCAGATGCCTGCCGCCAGACCGTATTCGCTGTCATTGGCAAGGGTGACGGCCTTGTCTTCGCTATCGAACGTGGCAACGCACAGTACCGGCCCGAATATTTCTTCCCGCCAGATTTGCATGGTCTGGGTGACCTGATCAAAGATCGTTGGCCCGACATAAAAGCCATCGCGCCCTTGCACCAGTGCACTGCCATCAAGCAGGCAATCGGCCCCGTCTGATCTGGCCTGTTCGATCATCGCGATCACCTTGCGCAGATGCGGTTCATTGGCCAGCGGGCCGATATGGGTGGCCGGGTCCATCGGGTCTCCGACCTTCAGGCTCCGGGCGCGCTCGGTCAGGCGCGCGACAAATGCATCCTTGATCGAATGTTCCACGATCAGCCGCGATCCGGCAACGCAAGTCTGACCGTTGGAGAGAAAGATGCCGGACAATACGCCATTTACGGTGGTTTCGGGGTCGCAATCCGCAAACACGATCTGAGGTGACTTGCCGCCAAGTTCAAGCGTGGTTGGTATCACCCGGTCCGATGCCGCCATGGCCACTTTGCGGCCTCCGGCATCTGACCCGGTAAAGGTCACTTTGCGCGTCAGCGGGTGGCGCACCAGCGCTTCGCCAACCTCGTGACCGAACCCGGTTACCACGTTCAGCACGCCGGGCGGTAAACCCGCCTCATGCGCGAGTTGCGCGAATTCAAGGGTCGAGGCCGAAGCCATTTCCGAGGGTTTGACCACCACGGTATTGCCCGCCGCCAGGGCCGGGGCCAGTTTCCACGCAAGGATCATCAACGGAGAGTTCCAGGGCGTGATCGCGACCACCACGCCATAGGGCATCCAGTGACCGACACTTGTGACACCAGCGATTGCATTGTCTTGCGGAACCGGGGTGAGTTTTCGCGCCTGAGCCGCGAAATGGCGATACCAGCCATGCAGTGCCGAGAATTGGCCACGTACCTCGGTGATCCGTTTGCCGTTGTCCCGGATTTCCGCCTCAATCAGCTCTTCCCACCGGGTTTCCAGCTGTGTTGCAAGCGCATCCAGCATGTCGGCCCGTCCTGACGGATCAAGATCAGCCCATGGCCCTTGACGAAAGGCGCGGTCGGCATCGCGGATCGCAGCATCCGCTTCGGCGGCGCTGCATCTGGCGATCCGGCTCCATGTTTCCCCGGTGGCCGGGTCGATGCTTGCAATGGTATCGCCGTGCCACGGCAGGACCTGACCTGAAATAAAAGGAGCATAAATGCGCATTCAAAGCCCTTCCGGCACGTTTTGGGCAACAAGGGCCAGCAAATCCCCACGGCGCACCATGCCGCGATTTCCATGTGCCAGTACAAAACCGCTGTTGGGAAAGGACAAGTCCAACGCCGTGCGGGCAGGATCATCGGGAAATCGCAGATGACCTGCCACCTCACCGGCCTTCACCTCTCGTCCGGCACTCACCTGCCGGTCGAACAACCCGTTCGCTGGTGCATATAGCGAGTCGAAGGCCGAAGTAACCTCGACCAGTTGTGGTGGGGCCAGGGGTGGAACCGTCTTGTTCAGAAGCCCCAGATGAGACATGCAGCGCAACAGGCCCGTTTCTGTCATATCGACGATCCCGGGCGTGATGTTGCCGCCACCGCCCAACTCGGCCGCGATCATCGGAACGCCGCTGCGGGCCGCCGCCGCGTTGACCGAGCGGTTGTCGTTATGCGCGCCCAGCATCCAGATCAGCGGCGCCCCGAATGCGCAGGCCAGATCAAGGTTGGCTGCGGTCAGGGTGGCCTCGACGCAGCGCGAAGCGAGGGCGCA
Source organism: Rhodobacteraceae bacterium KLH11 (assembly GCA_000158135.1). Classification (GTDB taxonomy): domain Bacteria; phylum Pseudomonadota; class Alphaproteobacteria; order Rhodobacterales; family Rhodobacteraceae; genus Ruegeria. The sequence goes on along the minus strand of DS999532.1, from coordinate 597,448 downwards.
TGGGGCAAACACCGAAGCCTTTCCACCTGAATGCAGGTCGATGACCGCGTCAACGCGCGGGAACAGGACGGTTTCGACATAATGTGCCAACATCGCCGTGGGCCCGCCATCAGGGTCACCCGGAAAGGCGCGGTTCAGGTTCTGTCCGTCCAGCGGTGAAACACGCGAGGACACAGCCAGCGCCGGGGCGTTCAGTGCAGGGATCAGGATAATCTGGCCGGTTAAATCTGCGAGGTCCAGCCGTTCGATCAATCGCAGGATGGCAGCGGGGCCTTCGAACTCATCCCCATGCGTGCCACCCAGCAGCAGGAGGGTCGGCCCATCCGACCCGCGCAGGCTGACGATCGGAACAGGATGATAGCCGAGCGGGACAGAATTGTCTGACCACCTGAGCATTATGTCCCCGACCTGTTTGCCCGGCAAATCCAGGTTGATCGATGCGCACAATCTGCTTGGTCGTGGTGGTTGAGCTTGGGTCATGCTGCGTCCTTCAGCCCGGTGATGAGCTTTCTATATCATAACTTTTTTGTAAATGAATTTCTCCCAATTAAAAAATCGTGATATTAACGCGACCAATCTGGCAGAGGATCGGCGCGAGGAGGGGGGCGGTTTATGGTCATAGCCCGGGCGAAAGCGGGAATTGAGAAAATAAGGCCGCATATGTTGAATGTGGGTGTTGACGTTGGGCAACCGGCGGCGATCCTTTTGAATTCCAACGAAAGCGTCTATGGCCCCAGCCCCCATGCCCGCATGGCGGCGCGCGCCGCCATCAGCAGCATAGAACGGTATCTGGAGAACCCTGACCGTATTCTTGTTCCCGCCATCGCCGGGCATTTTGGACTGAACGAGGACTGGATCACAACGGGGCAGGGCTCGGATGATTTGCTGGCCCGTTTGGCGCGTGCCTATCTGGGGCCGGGAACCGAACTGGTCCGAAGCGCCAATGGCTACCTGAAAGTGCCTAATTATGCCCATGCCAATGACGCAAAGGTGGTATCGGTTGCCGATGATGGGTTCACCCCGTCCGTTGATCGCATGATCGAGGCGTTGACGGACCGCGTGCGCCTTGTCTATCTCGCCAACCCCGAAAACCCGGCCGGAACCTATCTGAGCGGCTCTGAGATCAGGCGCTTGCACGCTGCGCTGCCCGACAACGTTCTGCTGGTGATAGATGCGGCCTACGAAGAATATGTCGATGCCACAGATTATGAGCCGACACATAAACTGGTGGAAGAGGCCGAAAATGTTGTCATGTGCAGAACATTTTCAAAGATTTACGGGCTGGCCGGTGCGCGGATCGGGTGGATGTTCGGGCCGCCGGATGTGATTGATACCGTGCGGCGTATCGCGTTGACCTTCCCGGTTGCGTCGCCCTCTGCAGCAGCAGCTGTTGCGGCGCTGGAAGATCGGGCGCATACGCAGTTTGTGTATGATGCCAATCGGACAGGACGCAATTGGCTGACGTCAGAGATGCAGGCTCTGGGCTTGTCGATTGTCCCAAGTCAGGCCAATTTTCTGCTGATCCATTTCCCCGACCCGGATAAATCCGCCAAAGCGGTTGACCGGTTTTTGCGGCAGAAAGGGATCGCCGTGCGCCGCCTCGCGTCAGAGGCCTACAAGGATTACATCCGTATAACGATTGGCCAGCCGCATGAGCTGCGGGCCGCGCGTGATGCGATAGCCGAATTTCTGAGCGGGCACCCCTGATGGTTAGCGCGCCAAATCCGACGCCGGATGCGCCTGTGGTTGCCCATCCGTCCGGCGCGCATATCATCGCGCGCATCAAAGAGGCAGGCATCCGCGAAATCGTCGCATTGCCTGATATCGTTACCAGCGACGGGTTGCTTTGGCCGATCTCGAACGATCCTGAATTTCGTCTGACTCGGATTTGCAAGGAAGATGAAGGCGTCAGCATTTGTGGCGCGATGTCCTATAATGGCACCCGCGCTTTGTTGATGATGCAACAGACCGGGCTGATGGATTCCCTCAATGCGATCCGGGCCATTGGCATGGATTACGAATTGCCTGTTGTGATGATGGTGGGGCTGCAGGGGAAAGAGCCGCATTTGCGCCCTGACCAATCGGCCTCTTACGGTGTGCGGATCGTCGGCCCGGTGCTGGATGCGATGGAGATTCAGCATTCCCTGATCGAAGAGCCGGAAGATATCGACCACATTCCGCAGGCCGTCGCTACGGCTTATGCCGAGTCGCGCCCTCATGTCTTTCTTATCGGGCGCGCCCCGGAGGCATCATGATTATTGATCGCGACGCCGCGCTGAGCGCACTGATCCCGCATGTGGCCGAGCGCGATATCGTTGTTGCGGTCTATCAGTCCTGCTTTGACTGGTTGCAGCTTAATCCACGCGATTTGAACTATGTCGCGGTCGGCGCGATGGGGCAGGCCAGTTCGCATGGGCTGGGATTGGCGCTGGCCAATCCGGATCGGCGGGTGATCATACTGGACGGGGATGGCAGCCTGCTGATGAATCTGGGTGCGCTGGTCACAATCGCCAATGCGGGCGTGACCAACCTCTATCATTTTCTGGCTGCAAACCGGGTATACGAGGTCAACGGGGCACATCCCCTGCCCGGTGCCGACAGGGTGGATTTCGTGGGGTTTGCCCGCTCGGCCGGATATGCCGGATCGCAGAGCTTTGGCGAGCTGGACCTGTTTACCGAGGCCTTGCCCTATATCCTTGCCGCCCCGGGGCCGCAATTCGTATCGATGGAAGTTCGCCCGGGCCAGAGCTATCCGCGTGACTATGATTACATCCACAGCGCGCAGGCCCGGCAGACATTCCGGGCAGCCCTCAACCGGGGTTAAGCATATCCTTGGCGATGCCCAGAAAGACCTTTGCAACGGATGAAAGTGGCTTGTTCTTTGACCAGAACAGCACAGTTCGAAAGCTCAGCGGCGCAGCGAACGGCAACACAGCACATCCGCGCGGCGCTTCCAGATGCCCCTTGGGCATGCCTATGATCGAAACGCCAAGGTTCCGCGACACCAGTCGGCAAATTCCGTCAGTTGTTCTGGTCTCGTATTTCATGCTCCGCGGTACCGATTTGGCGCTGAAAAAGCGGTCAATTTCGAAACGGAACCGGGATGAGCTCATGTATGAGACAAAGCTTTCATCCTCCAGATCGCGCGCCTGAATGATGGTTTTTTTCTCCAGCCGATGCCCTTTGGGAATAACGCAATACACATCATCGTCCGAGAGTATCAGGCTGTCAAAGGACGGGTTGGATGGAATGTTGGAGGTTATTCCGAAATCAAAGTTCTGAGAGACCAGCCATTCAACGGAATCGTCATTGGCCTCGAACTCCAGTTGCGCCATCGCTTCGGGGCAGGCCGCGGCAAACGCGCTGATCAGGTCCGGTGCCAGTTGCGTGGCAAAGGAGGGCGTTGTCACCAGCCTCAGCCGCGCATGTCCAAAGTGACCGATCGCATGCGCCGCTTGCTTGATATGTTCCATCCCGCTGACGACCTGACGCACTTCTTGCACCAGTAGCCGCGCCTCATCCGTTGGCACGAGGACCCGCCCCGAGCGTTCGAACAGCGCAAACCCCACCTCGGCCTCCAGATCAGAGATCAGACGGCTGACAGCGGGTTGTGAAATGCCCAGCATGGCCGCCGCCTCGGTTACCGTGCCCGTGGACACCACGGTTCGGAATGCATCAACCTGTCGGAAGGTAATTTTCATTTCTAGCGTTCTTTCACTGAGCGCCCGCGTTTCTGGGGCGTTTTGGCACAAGGTAGCCGCCTGAAACAGATGGCAAGTTACGATCTACATCGGAACATACCGACGACAGCCCCGGCAGATCCCCTGGCATCGGGTCCCGTCTCATATCATTGAGGACGGGTCGAAACGGTTATGAATTCGATTTCATCTGTCAGGATTTCCCGCACCCCGTGCGGCAGCTTGGCATCAAAGCTGAGCGTATCCCCTGCTGTCATTGGAAACGCTTCGGAGCCGCATCCATATATGGCGTCACCTTCGATCATGTAGATAAACACATAGCCTTCGTGCTGATAGCTGGGCAAACTGTCAGGGTTCTGTTTCGGGATGCGAATACGGGCGGATTGAAACGATCCGCCTGGCCCGCTGTGTTTGCCCAAAAGCAGGTAGTCATGGGCGTGGCCGTTTGTGACCCGGCGCGAGGGCAGCCCGTTGCCGGATTGAACATGATGAACATCAGCCGCGTTCGCGGTGTGGCTGAACAGGGCCATCATTGAAACTGACAACGCATCAGCCAGCGCCTGCAACGTGCCAAGCGAGGGCGATACGTGCCCGTTTTCGATCCGGCTGATCATCGGGGTGGATACCTTGGCCCGCGCGGCAAGTTCGGTCACGGTCAGGCTCCGTTCCTGCCGCAACCTTTGCAGGGTGCGCCCGATCTCAAGCTCTGTTTCTGTTTTCTTGTCCTGCATACCACCACTTTGATCTTGCATCTGATGCAGGAAGATAGCGCTAACCCGAGTTGCGGGATAGTAAAGAATACTTTTGCAGGCAGCTTTTCCTGATCTGCCCGTTTTCTTGTCGAACCGGGCGGCTTGTCACGCAAAAAGAGGTCGGCGTTTTACTTTCCCTTCCAGACCGGCTCTCGCTTTTCGGCAAAGGCCTTTGCGCCTTCCAACTGGTCTTCGCTTGCATAAAGTACATCGACCGTGCGCAGCTGGCGTTTGGTAATACGGTTCATCGCATCCTGAAACTTGCTGTCTTCGGCATCGCGCACCACCTCTTTGATCGCGGCATAGACCAGAGGTGGACCCGAGGCCAGCAGGCGGGCCAGTTCCCGGGCGCGGTCCATCAGTTGATCGGCTGCAATGATCTCGTTCACCAGCCCCCAACGGTTGGCTTCTTCGGCGTCGAACCAGCGCCCGGTCAGCAGCAGTTCCATGGCGATGTGATAGGGGATGCGCTTGGGCAGCTTGACGCTGGCGGCGTCGGCCACAGTGCCTGACCTGATCTCGGGCAGGGCAAAGGTTGCGTGATCGGCGGCCAGGATCATGTCTGCTGACAGAGCAAGTTCCAACCCGCCGCCGCAGGCGATGCCGTTGACGGCGGCAATCACCGGTTTGTTCAGATCGCGCAATTCCTGCAAGCCGCCGAACCCGCCAACGCCATAGTCGCCATCGACCGCATCCCCATCAGCGGCGGCTTTCAGGTCCCAGCCGGGGCAAAAGAACTTTTCGCCAGCTCCGGTCAGGATAGCGACGCGCAAGTCCGGATCATCCCGAAACCCGGCAAAGACATCCCCCATGATGCGGCTGGTGGCCAGATCGATGGCGTTGGCCTTGGGCCGGTCCAGCGTCACCTCAAGGATTGCACCATCGCGACGGGTTTTGATCGGGTCCATATCTCAGGCCTTTCTGATGAGGGCATCCACGGCAACGGCCCTGTCGGGCGTGCACAGGAGCGGGTTAATCTCGACCTCGCCAAGCGTGTCGGCATTTTGCATGACATAGGCCTGAACGGCCTCAACGGCGGCTATGATGGCATCCATATCAGCCGCCGGTTGGCCGCGATAGCCCGCCAGAAGCGGTGCGATTTTCAGTTTGCCAAGGGCGGCGCGGATGTCGCCCGGGGTGCTGGGCAGCAGCAGGGATGTTGTGTCGCGCAGGATCTCGGTCAGAACGCCACCCGCGCCCAGGGTCAGGACAAACCCGTGCGCCGGGTCGCGGACCACACCGATAAGCAGTTCGGCAACCGCTCCGGTGATCATCTCTTCGACCAGAACCTCGCCCGTACCGATAGTGGCGACCACATCGGTCACGTCCTCGGCCGGAACACCCAGCCGAACGGCGGAATGTTCGGATTTATGGGCAAGGCCAACACCTTTTACGGCGAACGGAGCCCGCATTTCCTGCGCCGCCGCGCGGGCCTCAGTTGCGCTGCTGACCGTGCGGTTTTGTGGTATTGGCAAGCCGCAAGCGGTCAGAGCCTGTTTGGATGCGCTCTCGGTCAGGGTCCGGTTGGCCTCGGCAGTACCCGGCAGCCAGACGGGATTTGCAGAAGGTGCCGCGATCTGGCCCGCCGCCCGGATGGCGGCGAGGGTCTCGCCCAGCCCCATGAAAGGCAGAACGCCACCATTCATGAGCTGTTGTGCGACGTCTTCGGGCAAAAGCTCTGGCAATGTCGCGGCGATGGCGAACCGGGCATCGGTTTCGGCATGGACCTTCAGGGCCGCCTGTGTGGCGCAATGCCAGTCGGCCGCATCGGTGGTCGGGTAATCGACGATCGAGATCGTCAGGTCGATATCGTGGCCGGTCATGCCTGCCCACGCTTTCGCCATCGCCTCTTTATCGCGCCAGATATAGGTATGATAATCCAGCGGATTATTCAGCGCGACCATGGGGCCGAGCGCATCGCGCAAACGGGCCTTTTTGTCGTTGGTCAGGCGCGGAAAGCTCAGACCTGTCCCAACGGCCATATCCGCGATCAGGCTGGCCTCGCCGCCGGAACAGCTGATCGAAGCGATGTTGCCGCCTGGCAGCGGGCCATAGCAATGCAGCAGTTTCAGCGTTTCAAGGAAATCGGGCAAGGTAGAGAGGCGCGGAATACCAAGGCGATCCAACAGGGCCTGCGCCCCCGTGTCGCTGCCGGCCAAAGATGCGGTATGTGATACAGTTGCCGCTTGCGCCTGGTCCGAGGCACCGACTTTGAGCGCGATCAGAGGGATGCCTTTGTCATGGGCTTTGGCAGCCAGTACCTCCCATTCGCGAATATCCTTGAACCCTTCGATATGCAAACCCACGGCGGTGACGCGCGGGTCATCAATCAGGGCCGCGGCGATCTTGGCCTGGCTGGTCTGTGCCATGTTCCCGCAGGCGACCATATAGGCAATCGGCAGAGCGCGCTTCTGCATGGTCAGGTTGATCGAGATGTTCGAGCTTTGCGTCAGGATCGCAACACCCTTTTCAACCGGTGTCGCCCCATGCTGGTCGGGCCATAGCAAAGCCCCGTCCAGTGCGTTGATGAACCCATAGCAGTTTGGCCCCAGAATTGGCATGTCACCTGCAGCGGAAATCAGTTGATCCTGCAAATCGTCGCCGGTGCCATCCTCTGCGGTAGCCTCGGAAAAGCCCGAAGCAAAGCAGACCGCCCCACCTGCGCCCATGCCGGACAGGATGCGAACCGCCTCAATCGTGGCATGGCGATTGATACCGATGAACGCCGCGTCAGGGGCTGCGGGCAGGTCTTCGAGGTGGCTATGGGCCGCGTGGCGCGCAATCTCGGCCGCTCTGGGGTGCACCGGCCAGATCTGCCCCGCATAACCCATGCGTTTCGACTGCCGGATAACCTGCTGACACCATGCGCCGCCGCCAATGACGGCAATGGATTTCGGTTGCAGCAGCCGGGCCAGATCTTTGGTCATCATCAGGCGCCCAGCGGGCGCAGCAGATCGCGGCTGATGATATGGCGTTGAATCTCGCTGGTGCCGTCCCAGATGCGTTCAACCCGCGCGTCGCGCCAGAAGCGTTCAATGGGGAAGTCATCCATCAGGCCCATGCCGCCATAGATTTGCAGTGTCGTATCGGTGACCCGCGCGAGCATCTCGGAGGCATAGAGCTTGGCCGAGGCGATCTCGCGGTTCGAGGGCAGGTTTTCATCCAGACGCCATGCGGCGGACAGGGTCAGCCAGTCGGCGGCGTCAATCTCGGTGATCATGTCTGCGATCTGGAAACCCACACCCTGGAATTTACCGATGGGTTGGCCGAACTGCTTCCTTTCGGCGGCGTAGTTCAGCGCATAGTCAAAGCAGCGACGCGCCCGTCCGACCGAGAAGGCAGCGACCGTCAGGCGGGTGGCATAAAGCCACTCGTTCATGACCGCGAAGCCACCATCGACCTCACCCAGAACCTGCGCGTCGGGCAGGCGGCAATTGTCGAAATACAGGATGTAGTTCTTATATCCCTTGTGGCTGACCGAATTATATCCTTCGCGCAGCTCGAACCCGGGTGTGCCGCGATCCACCAGGAAGGTGGTGATGCGTTTTTTCGGCCCTTTGGGTGTCTCATCCACACCGGTTGCAATGAAGACGATGAAGAAGTCAGCGTGCTCAGCCCCTGAAATGAAGTGCTTTGAGCCGTTGACCACCCAATCGTCCCCATCCCGCATGGCCTGACATTTCATCCCCCGCACGTCCGAGCCCGCATCCGGTTCGGTCATCGCCAGGGCGTCCATCTTTTCGCCGCGCACGGCAGGCAGAAGATAGCGTTCGCGCTGATCGTCATTGCACGCCATCAGGATGTTCTGCGGGCGGCCAAAGAAATGGGTCAGCGCCATGGACCCGCGACCCAGCTCACGCTCGACCAGCGTGAAATCAAGATGCGACAGACCCGCGCCGCCAACCTCTTCGGGGAAGTTGCAGGCGTAAAAGCCCAGTTCGATGCATTTCTGCTTGATCTGTTCGCCCAGTTCAGGCGGAACCTGCCCGGCCCGCTCGACCTCGGCCTCATGCGGATAAATCTCGTTTTCTACAAAACTGCGAACCGTCGAGACAATCATTCCCTGTTCGTCGGACAAACCAAACTGCATGGCGTGTGTTCCCCTGATGTCTGGATGTTGATGAAACGAGATTGTTCTGCGCTATGACATGCAGTATTCATCAAATATCATGCGGAAATAGAAAATATTGGCACAGAGATATAACATTCTGCTGTTTGACGGGTTCTCGAACCATTGTCTGGCCAGCCTTGTCGAACCGCTGCGCGCGGCGAACACGCTGGCGGGGCAGGCGCTTTATGCGTGGCAATTCTATTCGATGGACGGTGCACCGGTTCAAAGCTCCAGCGGGTTGCGCGTGACGCCGGATGGGGCACTGGGGGTCGAGGCCGGCGATGTGCTGGTTGTCATGCCGTCTTATGGTTTCCTCGACCTCACAATACCCGAAACGCTGCGCGCCTTGCGGCGTGCAGCGACGCGGCACGTGAAACTGGCCGGTCTGGATACGGGCAGTTGGCTGCTTGCCCATGCGGGATTGTTGGAGGGCCGCCGGGCGACCATTCACTGGGATGAGCTGCCGCGGTTCGAAGAGACCTTTCCGGAGGTTGATGTGGTACAGGAACGGTTTGTGATCGACGATAGCAGGATCACTTGCTCGGGCGCGATGGCCGCCTATGATCTGGCGACCGCATTGATCCTTGCGGATCACGGCCCGCTTCTGTCGATGGAGGTCGCCCATCTTTTGATGAATCGCAGTGAACCGGGCGCCACTGCACTGCCGATGAAATCCAAAGACAGTCTGGTGAACCGGGTGCTGCATGTCATGCAGAATGCGCTGGAGTCGCCCTTACGGATCAGGGATATCGCCCGGCAGCTGGGATGTTCGCAGAAGAAGATCGAAATCCGCGTGCAGGTGGAATTCGGGACGACCCCGCAGGCGCTTTATCGTCGCCTGCGCCTAAACCTCGCACGTAAACTTGCGACGGAAACCCAGCAATCGGTGGCCGAAATCGCCAGCCGCTGCGGCTATGAAAACGCCAGCGCCATGACGCGTGCATTCAGGTCCGAATTCGGGCTGACACCCACCGCCTGCCGAAAGGGCGGTTAGCGCGGGCTCAGCTGCGCATCCGCAAGAACCCGGGGTCGTAAGGTGAGGGGGCCATGACCTCGGCCTCAACCAAATTGCCGCACAGGTCAAGTTGCATCCGGCTGCCGGGTGCAGAAAACTCTGGCATGACAAAGCCATAGGCAAGGTTCAGCCCTGTTCGGTGCCCCCAATCTCCTGACGTGATTGTGCCCACGACGTTGTCGGATGACATCAAAGAAGCGCCGCCATGGGCCGGGGCATCGGTTGTGTTGATCGTCAGGCTGACCAGTTTTTTGCGTGGGCCATCGGCCTGACGCTGCATCAGCGCGCCCTTGCCAACGAAGTCGCCTTTGTCTGGTTTTACAAACCGGCCCAGTCCGGTCTCAAATGGGTCGAATTCGGTCAGCAGATCGGCCTTCCAGTGCAGGAATCCCTTTTCCATCCGCATCGAATCAACTGCGCGGGCTCCGAACAGCTTTAGCCCATAGGCTTCTCCGGCCTGCCGCAGAGCGAGGTAGGCGGCGTAAAGCGCGGTGTTGGCGACATGGATTTCATAAGCCAGTTCGCCCGAGAAGCTGATGTTCAGCACCGTTGCCGGTGCGATGCCGACGAAACACTCGCGCACCGAAAGCCACGAAAAGCCATCGCGCGACCAGTCGCCACGCGCGCAAGCGGACAGGACATCGCGCGCTTTGGGGCCTGCAAGAACCAGAATGGTCTGGTCGTTGGTGAGTGATCGCAGCTGCACATCCTCATCGTCCCGCAGATGCATCTGCAACCAGTCCATATCGTGATACTCACTGGCCGCTGCCGAGCCGTACCACACTCGTGCCGGACCCCGATCACTGGCGGGCAGATTGGCGATTGTGGCCTCGGCCTTGACCATGCCGTGGTGGTTGAGCAGATATCCCAGCCCGACGCGCCCATCGCGCTTTGTCACGACACCGCAGAACATGCGGTCGAGAAACCTGTGACGATCCGGGCCGGTGATCTCGATGCGGTTAAATCCGTTCACTTCGGTCAGGCCGACATTGGTTTGAATGTTTTGCACCTCGGCCGCGACCAGATCAAAAGCCTCATCGAAATTGAAACTCAGCGAGGGGTGAAAATCGGGTGAGGGTTTGATGTAATCGACCCGCTCCCACCCGTTCACAACCGTGAACTCGGCCCCTTCGGCGGCCAGAACCGGCGTTAACGGAGTTGTCTTGGCCGGGCGGCCCGCGGGGCGGTGTTCATGGGGGAAGTGAAAGCGGAATTCGTTCTGGTAATCCTCGATCGCTTTCAGCGCGGTCAGTTCCACATTCGCGTGGCCCGTGAACCGGCGCGGATCAAGGCACCAGGTGTCATAGCAGGCCTCGCCATGCACGATCTGCTGCGCCAGCAACCAACCGTGGCCGCCACCCTCGCCCAGACCGGCCCGCAGGCCGATGATGCAGAAGGCGTTGCGTTTGCCCGGGATCGGCCCGACCAGAGGCGCGCCGTCGATGGTATAGGTGATGGGGCCGTTGACGATGGTGTGGATGCCAACCTCCATCAGTGCGGGCATCCGGGCGAAGGCGCCTTCCAGCACATCCGTTACCCGATCCAGATCGTCCGGGCACAGCGCGTTGACAAAGTTCGGATCGATCCCGTCCATACCCCAGGTCTTGCAATCCTGTTCGTAGAACCCCACCAGCAAGCCGTTCTTTTCCTGACGGCAGTAATAGTCGCTGATCGGGCAGCGCAGCAGGGGCATCCGGTGACCCGCCGCTTGGATCGCGGGGATTTCCTCGGTCAGGAAATACTGGTGTTCCATCGAGGCGACAGGGTGATGCACGCCCATCATCGCGCCAACCTCGTTCACACGGTACCCGCAGGCGTTGACCACGATATCGCAATCAATATCGCCATGCTCGGTATGCACGGTCCATGTGTCATCCTTGTGTTGGGTCAGACCAATGACCGGCGTGTTTCGATACACCTCGGCCCCGGCTTTACGGGCGCGTCTGGCCAGCGCCTGACACAGCTGCGCCGGATCGATATCCCCATCCAGCGGGTCCCAGAGCCCGCCCACAAGGTTCTCGGTTGAGATCAGCGGATGGCGGCGGGCGCATTCCTTGGCGTCGATCACCTCGAAATGCACACCCATCCCGCGCGCCATGGATGCGAAGTGGCGATAGCCCTGCATCTGTTCCGGCGTGTTGGCCAGACGGATGCCGCCATCGCCGTGATGGTAGTTGATCGGATAATCCGGGTCCTCGGCCAGTTCCTTGTACAGGTTGATCGAATGGGTTTTGAGCCCGACCATGGTCTGGTTCATGCCGAAATTGGTCACCTGAGCGGCCGAATGCCAGGTGGTGCCGCTGGTCAGCTCGTTGCGTTCGACCAGCACCACATCGCTCCAGCCTTCGCGGGTCAGGTGATAGAGGGTTGAACAGCCGGCGATGCCGCCTCCGATGACAACGACCTTGGTGCGCGTTTTCATTTGGTGATCCCTTTGGTTTCGGGAATTAGCAAGCCTGCCGGGGGCGTTCACAAGGAGGTGGATGATATGAACGAGATAATCGAATATAAAAACACAATAAATCGTATTAAACGAAATGCGATTGCATTTCACGAGGTACATTCCGTTGAATTGCTTTATCAATTGCAGTTGGAGGATCGTTGATGCCTGCGCCGCAGGGAAAACGGGCTGGCCGCAAGGGGCGCCTTGCACAACGAGCTGAAAAGCCTGCGTTTGATCCTTGTCCACCGGGTCAGCCGGGTGGCAGCTACAAACCGCTCACCGAAGCAGAGCTTGAACGGATTTACAGCACGGCTTTGGACCTTCTGGATACACTGGGAATGGGCGAAGTCCCGCAGCGACTGCACAATGATTTTCTGACGATTGGGGCTCGTTATACCGAAGAAGGTCGGATCACATTCCCACCGCAGCTTGTAGAACAAGCAGTTGATCAGGCGGCAAAGACCTTTGTTCTGCATGGGCGCGACGCGGCCCGATCGATCGAAGTGGGTGGGAACCGCGTGTATTTCGGGACCGGAGGCGCGGCTGTACAGACGCTTGATCTGCACAGCGGCCAGTACCGACCGTCAACCTTGCAGGATCTGCGTGATTTCACGCGCCTTCAGGATGTGCTGGCCAATGTCAGCTGGTTCACCCGGTGTTGCGTTGCGACGGATATACCGGACAATTTCGATCTGGATGTGAACACCGTTTACGCATTGCTCAGGAACACCACCAAACCGACGGCGACGTCATTCACGCTGGCCGGGCATGTGGCCCCGATTGTCGAGATGCTGGATATCGCCGCTGGCGGTCCGGGGGCATTCGCCAAACGCCCGTTCATGAAGGCACATATCAGCCCGGTGATCTCGCCTATGCGCTATGGCGAGGATGCGGTGGATGTGGTCTATGCCTGCATCGAACACAATATCCCGATATCCTGCATTACGGCCGCGCAGGCCGGGGCAACTGCGCCTGCGACATTGGCGGGGTTTCTGGCACAATCTCTGGCCGAGACGCTGGCGAGCCTGATGATGGTGCATGCAATCCAGCCCGGATTTCCCATGATATTTTCGAACTGGCCGCTGGTGGTTGACCTGCGCACCGGCGCGTTTTCGGGCGGCAGTGGTGAGACAGCTTTGCTGAACGCCGCTTCCGCACAATTGTCCAACTGGCTGGGTTTGCCCTCGGGCGTGGCCTGTTCGATGACCGACGCCAAGGCCATCGACGCGCAATATGGGGTAGAGAAGGGGCTGACCTCGATGGCGGCTGCGCTGGCGGGCGGCAACCTGATCTATGAAAGCTCGGGCATGACCGCCTCGTTGCTGGGTGCCAGCTTCGAGGGGTTTGTGCTGGATGATGAGATGCACGCGAACACCTATCGCGCCCTGCGCGGGGTTGAAGTGACGGATGACAATCTGGGTTTTGAGGCCATTCGCGAAGCGGTGTTGGGTGATGGGCATTTTCTGGGGGCAGCGCATACCTTTGCCGCGATGCAACGAGATTATTTCTACCCCTCACTTGCAGATCGCGATGCACCCCGAACCTGGGCGGAAAACGGTGCACATGATGCCAGAAGCCGCGCCCGCGCCCGGGCCCGGCAGATCTTGCGGGATCACACCCCCAATTATTTGTCGACAGAGCAGGACTGCCAGATCAGGGCGCGTTTCAATATACTCTGACAGTTACTCAATCAGTTCAAAACCGTCTGCGAGCCATGGAATATCCGCGCTCAGAGGTGAGATGATGTGATCATTGATAAGCGCCCGCGTCTTGGCATTGACCAGCTCGATCACTGAGCGTGAGCAATCTGGTGTTGAGACAAGAGCCAGAGTGCGCGCAAAACGTTTTCCCGGAAACGGATACATCCGCAACTTGGGCTGAAACCGCTTTGCGCGGGAATAGAGCAGAGGGGTTGTTATGGTCCATCCGGCCCCGGCGGCAACCATCGACATGAGCGTCTGATTGTTGCTGCACTCGAACCGCCGGGAGGCAACGATCCCCAGCCGGCGCAGTTGGGATTCGATTTGGCGCGCGATGATCAGATGACTGGAAAACCGGAGCAGAGGCAGCCTTGTGCGGCCCTCCACGAGATCACCCAGCGAGGCGTCATTTCCCTTTGGCAGCACGATGACAAACGGATCGCGCAGCAACGGGCGATCCTGCAGGTCGCGCATCTTTTCACCGGGTGTGGTCGAGATTCCCAGATCCAGCTGCCGGTCGCGCAGCATGTCGATAATCGCGTGGCTGGAATCGGTATGATACATGAAATCACAGGCTGGCATCCGGGCCGACAGGAATACGGCCAGTTCCGGAATGATGTCGCTGTCAAAATCCTCGATCGTGCCAAAGCGCAGATAACTGGCCTCGGCGATGCTTCCGGCCGAGGCCTCGGCTTTTGCCTTGCGGATCAATTGCAGCGCATCGTCGATATTGCGCAGGAATACGCGGCCTTTCGGGGTCAGGACCATCGGCCTGCGCGCGTGATTGAACAGCTCGACCCCTAAATGATCTTCGAGGTTGCGCAGGTGATGAGAAACAGTGCTGATTGTCAGCCCGGTCTCTTTCGACGCCGCCTGCAACGAGCCCTTTTGGGCACAGATCTGAAACAGCTCCAGCCATCTGAGGCTGAGGTCCTTGGGGGCAGATTGGCGCGGCATGCGGTTTCTCTTGCAGGCTTTGGAGCGATTGCTTTCTGTTACGGATTTTATGAGAATCTTGATATCGGAATTTCGAATTTCACCGCAAGCACGCGATCTAGCGATCTGCCGAAGGCCGCCCTCAGGTGTCGGGGTTTTCCAAGAAGCTGCGCGCGGTGTTCGCGGCGTCTGAGATATGGTTTTGAACGGCCAGCCGGGCCTGATCCGGATCGCCGCTGAGGATCGCGTCGTGGATGGCCTTCATATGGCTCATCCCAGAGCGTTCGCGGTTGCGGGCGGCAAGGGTAAGGGCCCTGAGGCGGCTGATCCGCCCGTTCAGGCGCTGCACGATGTCCCACGCGATGCTGTGCCCGGCCTGTAGAAAAATAACCTCATAGAACCGTGTGGTGGCCTGAAGCAGATTTGCCCATTCGGTATCCTCCATCGTTGCACCTACAGCAGTCAGAGCCTGGCCCAATTCGGTTGCAAATTCAGGGTGAGGGGCCTGTGCGCAGGCCGCTGCGGCAGCGCTTTCCAGCAGCAGGCGAATGTCATAAATCTGCCGCGCCTGATCCCATGTGAGGGTTGAGACAATCGGCCCGCGATTGGGGATGATCTCAACCAGGCCTTCGGCTTCCAGAAACCGGATTGTTTCGCGGATCACAGTGCGGCTGACGCCAAGCTGATCGCATAGCGGACGTTCGACAAGGCGTTCGCCCGGGGCGAAACGCCCGTCAATGATTGCCTCGCGCAAACGATCCTGCACGATATCCCGCAAGGTTTGCGGTGCTTTTTCAATCTTTTGAAGGGCGGCGTCAGGTTGGGTCATCTGCATCTACATATCGGTGGCGTGAAGGGGGAACAAGCAAGATTGACTTATTGTATGATGGTATACCATATTACCGCCTGTCAACAAAACGAAGGATTCGCCGTGCCTGCCGAGATTCGCAAAACGCTTTTGCATGTTGAAAACACATTGGTCGAAGGTGGAAAGGCGGCCTGTGTGCCGCTGAAACTGATCGCGGCCATGGCGGTTATCCGGAACCCTTGGGCGGGTCAGGGGTTTGTCGAAGACCTTGGCCCGGCGATCCGGGATTGCGCGCCCGGATTGGGTGCGTTGCTGACTGAGATGATCCTCGACGCCGCAGGTGGCGGCGACCAGGTCGAGGCCTATGGGAAATCAGCAATCGTCGGGCTTGATGGTGAGATCGAGCATGCCTCGGCCCTGATCCACACGCTGCATTTCGGCAACTTCTATCGTAAAGCGGTAGGGGCGAAATCCTATCTGTCTTTCTGTAATACGCGCGGCCCGGCGAATGCGCCGCTGATGATACCGTTGATGGACAAGCACGACGGCGGGCGGCGGTCGCATTACCTTACGATCCAGACCTCGGTGGCGGATGCACCTGCGGCCGATGAAATAGTGATCGCGCTTGGCGCGTCGATTGGCGGTCGCCCGCATCACCGGATCGGCGACCGTTATCAGGATATCGAGGAACTGGGTCATGACGTTGACAACCCTGCGGCTGTCTGAGACGGGCAGCACCGTCACGTTCAGGGATCACGGCCGGGGGCAACCGGTGCTGCTGGTGCATGGTGTCGGGATGCAATCAGCTGCCTGGGAGCCTCAAATCGACACGCTCGGCAGATTTTGCCGCGTGATCGCGGTTGATCTGCCGGGGCATGGAGGCAGCGCGCGGTTGGCGATTGGCAGTCAGCTGCCTGATTTTGTCAGTTGGCTGCATGCTGTCATCAAAAGGCTGGAGGTGGGACCGGTTGCGCTTGCTGGCCACTCGATGGGGGCGCTGATTGCTGCGGGTTCTGCGGCAAGCTTTCCCGAACATGTCAGCCGGGTCGCGTTGCTGAATGGGGTGTTTTGCCGGACCCCGTCCGCCCGAGCGTCAGTTGCGGCGCGGGCCGCTGAAATCAGGGCCGGCAAGATGGATCTGGAGACACCGTTGTCGCGCTGGTTTGGCGGTTCTTCTGCCGATACCGCAGCCCGTGCGCGGGTTTCAGACTGGCTGGGTGCCGTTGACCCGGAAGGTTACGCCACCGCCTATACCGCATTTGCGCAGGGCGATACCACCTATGCCAACCAGATGGGCAGGATTACATGCCCGTTTCTGGCGATCACCGGAGAGGCCGATCCGAACTCTACACCAGCAATGTCCGAGGCGATGGCCGCAGCGGTTGGGAAGGGTCGGGCCGTTGTGGTCAAGGGCCATCGTCACATGGTGAACCTGACCGCGCCGGATACGGTGAATGCGCATCTGGTCGAATGGCTCAACCAGCCCGGTCTGCAAAGGGTAACGCAATGACACAGCTTGATTCGCGCGCGCTGCGCAACGCATTTGGAACCTTCATGACTGGCGTGACCGTCGTCACATCGCATGATCCGGGCCGTAACCCGATCGGGTTTACCGCAAACTCGTTCACATCGGTCTCGATAGACCCGCCGCTTGTGCTGGTTTGTCTCGCCAACAGTTCGAGGAACTACAAAGCTCTGACCAGTGCCGATGGTTTCGCGGTCAACGTCCTGTCAGAATCGCAGATTGAGGTGTCCAACACCTTCGCGCGCCCGGTCGAGGATCGGTTTGCCAGCGTTGAATGGCGGCCCGGGCCTGTCGGGTCACCTGTGATCGAAGGGGTCTCGGCTTGGTTCGATTGCGCGATGCACAAGACGGTCGACGCAGGCGATCATGTGATCCTGATTGGTGAGGTCAAGGCGTTCGACAGCACCACTTCGGCCGGTCTGGGATATGCAAGAGGGGCCTATGTGACACCTGCAACCGCATCCGGCGCCTTATCGCAGAACACGGATCTGATCGTCTCGGCGCTGATTGAGCGGGAGGGTCATGTTTTGCTGGTCGAAGGCGAACAAGGGTTAGCTCCGCCCGAAGCTGCTGTTGGATCGCGCGGCGTGTCCGCAACGTTGAACAGATTGATCGGGGCGACCGGGCTCAGCGTAGAACCGGGGTTTGTGTATTCTGTGTTCGAAGACGCCACGCACAAGCGGCAGCATATCGCGTTTCTATGTCAGGCCGCAGCTGGCGCGCCGGGCAAAGGGGTGTTCCAGCCCCTGGAACCAACATCATTCGGGGCCGTTTCCAATCCGGCCATTCGCGTCATGCTGGAGCGTTTGGCGCAGGAATCCCAATTGGGGGATTTCGGTATCTACTATGGCGACCAGAACAAAGGTGAGGTTCGCCCCATCATTCGAGGAGGTCTCTGACATGCGCTTTTCGCTTTTTGTTCATATGGAACGCACCTCACCGGATCAGGATCAGCAAGAGCTTTACGAGAACTTTATCGCTCTGGCCAAAATCGCGGATGAGGGTGGTATGCATGCGGTCTGGACAGGCGAGCATCACGGGATGGATTTCACCATCTCGCCCAACCCGTTCCTGAACATCATCGATCTGGCCCGTCAAACACGCAATGTGCGCCTGGGCACCGGCACTATCATTGCGCCCTTCTGGCACCCGATCCGTCTGGCGGGTGAGGCGGCGATGACCGATATGATTGTCGATGGTCGTCTGGAACTGGGCATCGCGCGCGGCGCCTACAGCTATGAGTATGAACGTATGTTGCCGGGGATGGACGCGTGGGAGGCTGGTCAGCGGATGCGAGAACTTGTTCCGGCTTTGCACGGTTTGTGGGCTGGTGATTATGCACAGGAAGGCGAGTTCCATTCCTTTCCGGCCACGACCTCGTCGCCCAAACCCCGGCAAGCGGGTGGCCCTCCGATCTGGGTGGCGGCGCGGGATCCCAACAGCCACGAGTTTGCAGTTTCGAATGGCTGCCACGTGCAGGTGACACCGCTGTGGCAAGGGGACGAAGAGATCATCAAACTGATGGATACATTCAACGCGGCATGCACAAAGTTCCCGGATGTGCCACGCCCCGAGATCATGTTGCTGAACCACACGTATATCGCCTCTGATGACGCCGATGCGCAGCTGGCCGCAGAAGAGGTTAATCGTTTCTATTGCTATTTTGGCGCATGGTTCAAGAATGAGCGGCCCGTCTCACAAGGCCTGATCCGAAGGTTGAGCGATGAAGAAATCGCCAACCACCCCTTCTATTCGCCCGAAACGATGATGCGGGACAATGTGATTGCCACGCCTGACAAGGCGATTGAGCGGATAAAAGGCTATCAGAACCTTGGATATGATGAATATTCTTTCTGGATCGACAGCGGGATGAGCTTTGAGCGCAAGAAAGCCTCGCTTGAGCGTTTCATCGCGGACGTGATGCCCGCTTTCGCCTGAGGAGGCACCATGCAGAAGTTTCAGCACTATATCGGCGGCGCTTTTTCGGATGGTACCGCGCAGTTCGATAGTCATGATCCCGCTACGGGGGCGGTTTGGGCGCGGATGCCCGAGGCCCGGGCTGATGATGTCGACGCGGCCGTGCAGGCGGCAAAGGCTGCGCTGCGTGCGCCCGATTGGGCGAATATGACAGCAACGGCGCGGGGCAAGCTGTTGTATCGGCTTGCCGATCTGGTTGCCGAAAATGCGCAGGTGCTGGCAGAACTGGAAACCCGTGACACGGGGAAGATCATCCGCGAAACCTCGGCCCAGATCGCCTATGTTACGGATTACTATCGGTATTACGCCGGGTTGGCGGACAAGATCGAGGGTGCACATCTTCCGATCGACAAGCCGGACATGGAGGTCTGGTTGCGCCGTGAACCGGTTGGTGTGGTTGCCGCCGTTGTTCCGTGGAATTCGCAACTGTTTTTGTCGGCGGTAAAGATCGGGCCTGCGCTGGCGGCGGGATGCACGGTTGTCCTGAAAGCCTCAGAGGAGGGGCCGGCCCCGATGCTGGAATTTGCGCGCCTCTTCGATCAGGCGGGTTTTCCGCCGGGTGTGCTGAATGTCATCACCGGGTTCGGGGCTGAATGTGGCAGGGTTCTGACCAGCCATCCTGATGTGGATCATGTCGCCTTCACAGGTGGCCCGGACACGGCGCGCCATATCGTGCGCAATTCGGCAGAGAATCTGGCCTCGACCTCGCTGGAACTGGGCGGGAAATCACCGTTTATCGTATTCGAAGACGCCGATATTGAAAGCGCGGTCAATGCTCAGGTCTCGGGCATTTTTGCCGCGACGGGGCAGAGCTGCGTTGCGGGCTCCCGACTGGTGATTGCCAACAGCATCAAAGATGCGTTCCTCGCCCGGCTCAGGGAAAAAGCCAGCGAGATCGTGATTGGCGTACCTGATGATCTGGCCACCGAGGTCGGGCCGCTTTGTACGCAGGCACAGCTTGACACCGCCGCTGAACTGGTCGCTGCTTCGGTTTCCGCAGGGGCCAGCGTGATTGCGGGCGGGCAACCTCTGGACCGCGAGGGGCATTACTTTCCACCTACGATCATAGATTGTACCGATGCACCGGATGCGCCCTGCCTGACCCGGGAAGCCTTCGGGCCGATCCTGTCGGTCATTGGCTTCGAGACCGAGGCCCAGGCTGTGCAGATCGCGAACGATACCGCTTTTGGCCTGGCATCGGGCGTGTTCACCAAGGATCTGACGCGCGCACATCGCATGATCCGCAGTTTGCAGGCGGGGATTGTCTGGGTGAACACATATCGTGCGGTCAGCCCGATTGCACCGTTTGGAGGGCACGGCCTGTCTGGCCACGGGCGAGAGGGGGGGCTGCAGGCAGCGCTGGATTATACGCGCGTCAAAACAGTCTGGCTGCGCACCAGCGATGATCCGATCCCCGATCCCTTTGTCATGCGCTAGCCAAGACGAACCTATGGTGGATGTGTGCATTATTCAGGGGGTGCAGGGATGGTTCGGAACTCATCATCCAGCCACGGAAAGCGCGTTGTCATCGGATCAGTCACGTGCTGACGGATCAGAGCTTGCAAGGTGTGGTGAATCAACCGGGTGGTGGTGGTCGGATAGACATTGGTTGTGAACAACGAAACCGTGCGGGCAAAGCTTTTGCCCGGGAAGGGCAGGGCGCGGGTATCCTGATGGAACCGTCGGGCCCGGTAATAGCTGGCCGCGGTGGTGATCGTCCAGCCGCTGCCTCCGGCAACAAGGCCGATGATGGACTGGTTGCACTCAAGCTCAAACCGGTTGGGCAGGTTGATCTTGCTGCGCGTCAGTTGCATTTCGATGAGCTTGCCAATGGTCTGATCACGTGAATAACGCAAAAGCGGTAGCGCGTTTTTTGAGCGGGTCAGGTCCTCGACCGGACCGTTGTAAGAGGGAGGTATGATGACGATGAAAGGATCACGCAGCAGCGGATATTCGATCAGCCCTTCAGCATGACCTGAAGGGCGCGTGGCAACACCCGCGTCCAGTTTCTGGGATTGAAGCTTTTCCAGAATCTCGGGGCTTGGTCGTGTGAAGTGGCGAAAATTGCACCGGGGCAGGTTTGCCGAAAGATGGCGAAACAAATCAGGTGCGACGCGGCTGTCGAAATCATCGATCAGGCCCAGACGCAGGTCTGTCGCGTGTTGCCAACTGCCCGAGCGTATCTCGGCCTCGCCCCGTCTGAGGGCCATCAGACCATCATGCACATGCCGGGAAAACACCGTACCAGCCGGTGTCAGGCCCATTGGCCGTCGGCTGTGATCGACCAATTCCACATCCAGCGCCTTTTCGAGGTTGCGCAGGTGATTGGAAACGGTGCTGATTGACAAACCGGTTTCAGCAGCGACCTTTTGGATCGAGCCAAGTTTCGAAATCAGCTGAAAAATCTCCAGCCACCTCAGGCTCAGCGATTTTTTTGTCACTTCGCACCTCATAAATCCTTAGCTACTTTTAAAAGCGAAACAAAGTTTCGGTTTTCCCGCAACAAGTTTTTTGATTTACGAAATTGGCATGCTCAGACTATGGTTTTTGTACTGATCCGGTGTTCGCATGCCCATGATAGTCGGACACACGAATCCACCAGGGAGAAAAAAGTCAAAATGATCAAAAAGTATCTGCTCACAACGGCCTGTGCCGGGATCGCTGCAATCGCTGCCACACAAGCTGCGGCACAAGAAGAAATCACGGTTGCCTATTTCCTGGAATGGCCGATGCCGTTCCAATACGCCAAGGCGAATGGAACCTATGAAGATGAAATGGGGGTCAAGATCAACTGGGTGTCCTTTGACACCGGTACCGCGATGTCTGCGGCGATGGCCTCTGGTGATGTCCAGATCGCTGTCAGTCAGGGCGTACCACCATTTGTGGTGGCAACCTCGGCCGGTCAGGACCTTCAGGCCGTGGATGTTGCCGTCAGCTATTCTGACAATGACAACTGCGTCGTTGCCGAAGCGCTTGAGATTGACAAGACCAATGCGGGCGAGCTGACGGGTAAGAAAGTGGGTGTACCGATCGGGACAGCCGCGCATTACGGGTTCCTGTCACAGATGAGCCATTTCGGCGTTGATCTGAGTTCGCTGGAAATTGTGGACATGGCGCCTGCTGACGGGGCTGCGGCTTTTGCACAGGGTAACCTGGACATGGTGTGCGGCTGGGGCGGTGCGCTGCGCCGTATGACAGAGCACGGCAATGTGTTGCTGACCGGTGCCGAGAAAGAAGAACTGGGTATCCTTGTTTTTGATGTCACCAGTGCACCTACGTCCTTTATCGAGGAAGAGCCCGAACTGCTGGCGAAATTCCTCAAGGTGACTGCCGATGCCAACGCGCAATGGGCAGCCGGGGACAACAAGGATGAAATGCTTGCGGTTATTGCCAAGGACGCTGGTATGGATCCGGCTGATGCTGAGGCGACCATCGCTACCTTCAGCTTCCCCAGTGCCGATGAGCAACTGTCCGAGAAATGGCTGGGCGGTGGTGCTCAGGATTTCATGAAAGGCGTGGCGAATGTCTTTGTGACCGCAGGCAGCATCGATTCAGCGCTGGATTCCTATGAAGGTGCTGTGAATGCAGCGCCGCTGGCCTCAGCCGCGAACTGAGCTTCGCAGCGGTATCCAACGAGTATCATAAAAATGTCTCTGGGGGCCGGTCCGGATGCGGGCCGGTCCCCAGAAGTAACAGCAGGAAGGAAACAGAATGCCTGAACTGGACATCATAGATTTGTCCATGCGTTTTGACTTGCCTAATGGCACTTCTGTGCAGGCACTTCAGGACGTTTCGCTCAGCCTGAAAGAGGGCGAGTTGGTGTCCGTGCTCGGCCCGTCGGGATGTGGCAAAACCACTTTGCTGAACATCGTAGCGGGTTTTCTCGCGCCGACCTCGGGGCGGATCGAGTTGAACGGACATGTGGTTGAAGGCCCTGATGCGGAACGCGGCATGGTGTTTCAGAAAGGCGCGCTTTTCGAATGGATGAATGTGCGCGAAAACGTGGATTTCGGGCCGCGCATGAAGGGTGTGCCCAAAGCGGAACGGGACAAGATATCAGATCATCTGCTTGAGGTCGTTGGGTTGCAGGACTTCAAGGAGAAAGCGGTTTATGAACTGTCGGGGGGTATGCAGCAGCGGGTTGCACTGGCGCGCTGTCTGGCAAACGAACCGGATGTGATCCTGATGGACGAGCCGCTTGGCGCACTGGATGCGCTGACGCGTGAAAAGATGCAGGGGCTGGTTCTGAAGCTGTGGAAAGAGACCGGCAAGACAATCATCCTGATCACGCATTCGGTGGAAGAGGCATTGCTGCTGGGTGAACGCCTGATCGTGATGGCTCCGCGCCCCGGACGTATCCACAAGGAATATAACCTGCCTTTTGCCGAGCGCGGTGTGAATGCGGATCTGCGTGACGTGAAGAAATCCGAAGGCTTTGCCGAAACACGGGACGAAATCCTGTCGATGATTTGGGAGATGGAAGAGGAAATCATGGGCCGGACGGAGCAAGCATCATGATTGTACTTCTTTTTTATATCGGCCTGTTTGGCGGTGCCTTTCTGATCGTGCAGGTGTTGCGCAGAGGGCTGCAGAGCCGTCAGGATTTCACCAGTCTGAAAACGGTGACATTTGGCGACGAAAGCGCCGTGCGCGCGGATCGGGTGGCCTCGATTATCTCGATCCTTGTGATCTTCGTGATTTGGGGCGCGTTTACCGGCTCAAAACTGCTTCCGATCCATGTACCGGGGCCGTTTTCCGGTGACATGCAGTTCACCTATACAGTCGAAGATGCCAACGGCAACACGGATGACGCGACTGTTTTTGTAAGGGTCCCGCCATTTGGCGAGGATGCCGAAAGCTTTGAGGTCGAGGCCGGTGACGGGTTCGCCAAAGACGTGGCCTTTGTGGCCCCCAGTGGCCGCTCATCCACCATTCTGTTCGACAAGAACGATGAGGTGAAGCGCAAGGACGGTGCCAGGATCGTAGCGATTGATGGAAAACCGATCGGGCCGGATACAACTGTGAATGTCGGGGATGGCAAAGTGGCGCTGACCGGCAAGGGCGCGATCAGCTTTACACCGGCGCAGGGTCTGCAGATGAACCCAATCTGGTTGCCGGCACCTGAAACCGTTGTTGCACGTTTCTTCGAAATCGCCAGCGATGGCTATCAGAACTTCTCGCTTTGGCAGCACCTTGGCTGGTCGTTGCTGCGGGTTGTGGCGGGTTTTATCGCCGGTGCTCTTATCGGTATTCCGCTGGGATATGCGATGGGGCTGTCGGGCTGGTTCCGCGGTTGGTTCGATCCGATTGTCGAGTTCATGCGCCCCGTACCGCCACTGGCACTGATCCCGCTTGTCATTATCTGGTTTGGTATCTGGGAAACCGGCAAAATCGTGCTGTTGTTCCTTGCGGCTTTGTGGATCATGACCATTGCAGCGCGTGCGGGGGTATCGGGGGTGAATATCTCGAAGATTCACGCAGCCTATTCGCTGGGCGCATCAAAGTGGCAAATCATGCGTCACGTGATCGTTCCCAACTCACTGCCCGAAATTTTCACCGGCGCACGGGTTGCGATGGGCGTTTGCTGGGGCACTGTGGTTGCGGCTGAACTGGTTGCGGCGCAAAAGGGTGCCGGGATGATGATCATCGCTGCGTCGAAATTCCAGCTGACGGATATCGTGATCATGGGCATCGTGCTGATTGGTATCATCGGGTATGGCATCGATATCCTGATGCGCAAGGCCGAGAACTGGCTGGTGCCCTGGAAGGGTCGGAGCTGACGCTGCTGAACACGTGACGTCGATCATTCCGCCTCTGATCATCTCATCAGGGGCGGAATTTTTTGTTTCGGTCATCTGGCTGCCGCTTGGGCGGGGGATTTCAACATCCTTGCCCTCGGTGATCCCGGGGGTGCTTTCAGCGCGTGACATTGCCCGTCTTTATTCAAGCGATACCCACAGAACCTGCGCATCTTCCTGGCTGGTCGAAATGCAGCCATGGCCCATGCCGCTGTCGTAATAAAGTGAGTCTCCGGCTTTCATGGGCAGTGGTCGATAGTGCTCTGAGACAAAAAGCAGCTCTCCGCTGAGAACATACATGAATTCTTCGCCGCTGTGCCGGATCCAGGTGTCAAACTCTGACAGATCGCGCGCCTTGATTGTCGAGATATAAGGAAGCATCCGCTTGCTGCTCAGGTCGGGGCAGAGCAATTCGTGCTGATAGGTCGGCGTGGTGCGCGCTTCGCCTTCGCCTTTCGGGGTGAAATCGCGACGACCTGAAATCGCGCTCTGTCCGGATTGCAGGAACAGCTGGGGGGTGCTCATGTCCAGCGCCTGGGTCAGCCGTCGCACAATGTCGAAACTGGGGCGGGTGTGGTTGTTTTCGATCTTGGACAAGGTCGAGCGCCCGATCCCCGCTGCGCGCCCCGCCTCTTCCAATGTCCAGCCTTTTGCCCGCCGCGCATCCCGGATGGAACGACCCAGAGCCGCGCCGTCATCCGGTTCTTCCTGCGCAGAGCCATCATTACGAATGTCTTCAGCCATCAATATCTCCTACTGAATCAATAGCGCGTGTTGTTTACATTAGCGCAAAATTTCACAAAATCGAGATGGGTGTTGCTATTCATATGTGAATTCCACTATAGGAAACAAAGTTTCTCGTTCGAGATTCGACGCTACGGGGGGTAATCATGTTCAAAACATCACTGACTGAAGCTGATCCTGTGATCGCGGCGTCGATTGCGCGCGAAGGTACACGTCAGGCTGAGCAGATTGAGCTGATCGCCTCTGAGAACATTGTTTCAAAAGCCGTGACCGATGCGCAGGGCTCTGTCCTGACCAATAAATATGCCGAAGGGTATCCCGGGCGCCGGTATTATGGCGGCTGCGAATATGTTGACGAGGTCGAAGCCGAGGCGATTGAACGGCTGAAAAAACTGTTCGGGTGCGCGTTTGCCAACGTACAGCCGCATTCCGGCGCGCAGGCAAATGGGGCCGTGAAACTAGCACTGCTGAGCCCGGGTGACACCATTCTGGGCATGTCTCTGGATGCTGGCGGTCACCTGACCCATGGTGCGAAACCGGCGCAATCCGGCAAATGGTTCCGCCCGGTTCAGTATGGTCTGACTGAAAATGGGCTGATCGATTATGATCAGGTTGCTGAACTGGCACGTATTGAGAAGCCGAAGATGATCATTGCCGGGGCCTCTGCCTATTCGCAAAAGATCGATTTTGCCCGCTTCCGTGAAATCGCTGATGAGGTTGGCGCCTGGTTGCTGGCCGATATGGCCCATATCGCTGGCCTGGTGGCGGCGGGGTTGCACCCATCCCCTCTGGGTCACGCACATGTCGTCACCTCCACGACACATAAAACCCTGCGCGGCCCGCGCGGCGGCATTATTCTGACCAATGACGAAGCGCTGGCGAAAAAGATCAATTCGGCTGTTTTTCCCGGTCTTCAGGGTGGCCCGCTGATGCATGTTATCGCTGGCAAAGCGGTTGCATTTGGCGAAGCGCTGAAGCCCGAGTTCAAGGATTACATGCGGCGCGTGGTTGACAGCGCCTCTACCCTGGCGAATGTGATGATCGCGCGCGGCTGCGATATTGTGTCCGGCGGGACGGAAAATCACCTGATGCTGGTTGATCTGCGCCCGATTGGTGTAACGGGCAAAGATGCAGAGGCCGCACTGGAACGTGCCGGGTTCACCTGCAACAAGAACAGTGTGCCGGGTGATCCGGAAAAACCGACCGTGACCAGTGGTATTCGTCTGGGTACAGCTGCAGGTTGCAGCCGCGGTTTCGGCCCAGAGGAATTCAAGCAGATTGGCCACCTGATCGGCGATGTGCTCGATGCATTGGCAGAGTCGCCAGATGGTGACGATGCTGTCGAGAAAACCACCCGTGAAAAAGTGCGTGCGCTGTGCGCAAGCCATCCGATTTATTGAAAGACGGCAATATGATCTACGACCTGATTGTCATTGGTGGCGGGCCGGGCGGCTATGTGGCTGCCATCCGCGCGGCTCAACTGGGCATGAAAGTGGCCTGTGTTGAAGGGCGCGGTGCGCTCGGCGGAACCTGTCTGAATGTGGGGTGCATACCCTCCAAAGCGCTGTTGACCTCCTCGGCCAAATATGCCGAACTTTCGCATCTCTCCTCCCACGGTATTGCGGTCGAGGGGGCCAGCATTGATGTCGGCGCAATGATGGGCCGGAAAGACAAGATTGTTGGAGATTTGACCAAAGGCATCGCCTTTCTGTTCAAGAAAAACGGTGTTGACCTGATCGAAGGCTGGGCCAGCATTCCCGCTGCCGGGCAGGTCAAGGTTGGTGACGATATCCATGAGGCAAAGAACATCCTGATTGCAACGGGCTCAGAACCGACATCCCTGCCGGGGATCGAGATTGATGAGCAGGATATCATGAGCTCAACCGGCGCAATCGCACTGGAAAGCGTGCCCGAGCATCTGGTGGTGATCGGCGCCGGGGTGATTGGTCTTGAGCTTGGTCAGGTCTGGGCGCGACTGGGGGCGAAAGTCACGGTTGTTGAGTATCTTGATCGCGTTCTGCCCGGGATCGACGGGGAAATCGCCAAGCTCGCGCAGCGCGCCCTGTCCAAACGCGGCCTGAAGTTCCAGCTTGGCCGTGCCGTGAAGGCGGTAGACAAAACCGATGCGGGCCTGACATTGACGGTTGATCGCGTGGGCAAGGACAAAGAAGAAACCATTGAGGCAGACAAGGTTCTGGTCGCTGTAGGTCGCCGTCCGGTGACCCGCGGTCTTGGGCTGGAGGAATTGGGTGTCGCTGTGAATGCGCGCGGGTTCATCGAGGTAGATGGCACTTTCCAGAGCTCGGTGCCGGGTATCTATGCCATCGGCGATTGCGTTCCTGGCCCAATGCTGGCGCATAAAGCTGAAGAAGATGGTGTGGCCTGTGTCGAAATGCTGGCCGGTGAAGCAGGTCATGTGGATTACAACACCGTACCGGGCGTTGTTTACACTGACCCCGAGGTCGCCTCGGTCGGGTTGACCGAAGAGGCGCTGAAAGAGGCCGGCACTGAATATTCGGTCGGCAAATTTGCTTTCATGGCCAATTCACGGGCGCGTTCGACCGGGGAAACCGATGGCGCAGTGAAGGTTCTGGCGGGCTCTGATGGCAAGATTATCGGGGCACATATCTGCGGCGCACATGGTGGTGATTTGATCGCAGAGCTTGTGCTGGCTATGACCAAAGGCGCGACGGTCGGTGAAGTTGCGGCAACCTGTCATGCGCATCCGGCGATGGGTGAAGCGGTGAAAGAAGCCTGCCTCGACGCCATGGGCCGTGCGATTCACGCGTAACAGGGATCTGCCAGATGACCATCCAGCTTCGCCCACGTCACCCGGAAAAGGCCAAAAAGGCCGATAGCGTGATCCCGCGCAAACCGAAGTGGATTCGCAAGAAGAAGGTCGAAGGCGAAGCCTATTACGAAACCCGCCGCCTGATGCGTGACCACAATCTGGCGACGGTCTGCGAAGAGGCGGCCTGCCCCAATATCGGCGAATGCTGGTCCAAGCGCCATGCAACCATGATGATCATGGGCGAGGTGTGTACGCGGGGTTGTTCGTTCTGCAATGTATCGACCGGTCGTCCTGATGCGCTGGATGTTTTCGAACCCGGTCGCGTTGCGGCAGCCGTGAAGAAGCTTGGCCTGCGCCACGTGGTCATCACATCAGTGGATCGCGATGATCTGGCTGATGGTGGCGCTGAGCATATTGCCCAGACCATCCGCGCCGTGCGCCACCAGAACCCCGGCACGACAGTAGAGGTTCTGACGCCCGACTTTCTGGGCAAAGGGGATGCGGCGGATCTGGTGTTTGATGCCGCCCCCGACGTATTCAACCACAATCTGGAAACCGTTCCGCACCTGTATCCGACTGTGCGCCCCGGCGCGCGGTATTATACTTCGCTGCGCCTGCTGGACGATGCCAAGCGCGCCAATCCGGAAATCTTCACCAAATCTGGCCTGATGGTGGGCCTGGGGGAAACACTCACGGACGTGCGTCAGGTCATGGATGACCTGCGCGCTGCGCAGGTCGATTTTCTGACCATTGGTCAGTACCTGCAACCCACCCCTAAACACCATCCAATTGACCGGTTCTGGACACCGGAAGAGTTTGCCCAACTGGAACAGATCGCACGTTCCAAGGGCTTTTTGCACGTGTCAGCGACTCCGCTGACCCGTTCGTCGTTCCACGCGGACGAAGACTTTGTCGCTCTTAAGCAAGCCCGCCAACGGGCCTTGTCGAACAGGGCATAACGGAAACGCATAATGGGAGGGAATCCATGGAAGCGTTAACATCAATAGTTGGCTGGATAAACGGGGTGGTTTGGGGCCCCCCGATGCTGGTCATTATCCTGGGTGTGGGTCTGTTCCTGCAGGTTGGCTTGAAATTTATGCCCCTCATGAAACTGGGCACGGGTTTCAGCCTGCTGTTCAAAGGGCGCGAAGGCTCGGGCGAAGGACAAATCAGCCCGTTCAACGCGCTGATGACCTCGCTGTCGGCAACCATCGGTACGGGTAACATCGCCGGTGTTGCAACAGCTGTCTTCTTGGGTGGTCCGGGCGCTCTGTTCTGGATGTGGATGACCGCCCTGGTAGGCATGGCCACCAAATACGCCGAGGCTGTTCTGGCGGTGAAATATCGCGAAAAAGACGAGCTGGGCAACTTTGTTGGCGGCCCGATGTACTACATCAAGAACGGCTTGGGTGCGAAATGGGCCTGGCTGGGTGCTGCCTTCGCTCTGTTCGGTGCAATCGCTGCATTCGGCATTGGTAACGGCGTTCAGGCCAACGGTGTTGCGCAGGTTCTGCAGTCCAACTTCGGTGTGAACACTTCGGTGACCGGCGTTGTTCTGATGATCCTGACAGCGGCTGTTATCCTGGGCGGCATCACCCGCATCGGTGCGGTTGCTGGTAAACTGGTTCCGGCCATGGCTATCAGCTATATCGTTGCCGGTCTGCTGGTTCTGCTGATCAACATCGGCAGCATCGGTGAAGCGCTTGGCATGGTCTTTACCTATGCCTTCACACCGTCGGCCGCCGAAGGTGGTTTCGCGGGCGCAGCCGTTTGGGCCGCTATCCGCTTCGGTGTGGCACGTGGTGTCTTCTCGAACGAAGCCGGTCTGGGTTCCGCTCCGATCGCACACGCCGCGGCCGAGACCAAAGGTCCGGTTAACCAAGGCCTGATCGCGATGCTGGGTACGTTCATCGACACCATCATCGTCTGCACCATCACCGGTCTGGCGATCATCGCCTCGGGTGCATGGACATCGGGCGAATCCGGTGCGGCTCTGACCTCGCTGGCCTTCGAACTGTCGCTGCCTGGCTTTGGTGGTGCACTGATCGCAATCGCTCTGTCGATCTTTGCCTTCACAACCATTCTGGGTTGGTCGTTCTACGGTGAGAAATGCGTTGGCTTCCTGCTGGGCCACAAGGTCCTGATCGTCTATCGCATCGCATGGATCGTCATGATCTACTTCGGCGCAACCGCTGATCTGGGCTTCATCTGGCTGCTGGCAGATACGCTGAACGCGATGATGGCCCTGCCGAACCTGATTGCTCTGGCATTGCTGAGCCCGATCGTCATCAAACTGACGAAAGAGTTCTTCGCCTCGGGTGGTCAGTCGGAAGAGCCAGGCGGAACACCTGCCGAATAAATCCGGCCTGAAATTTACGAGGGGCCAACCCGGCCCCTCGTTCTCTGAAACAAATTCCAAATCTCGAGGAGATACGTGATGGCCACGAAAATCCTGCTTCCTATTGACCATACTGATGAACGCTCATGGAAACTGGCTTTGCCCGTCGCCCTGGAGCAGGCGAAATTCTACGGTGCCGAACTGCATGTTGTCGCCGTTATCCCCGAGATCATTCAGCTGCCGAACCTGCCCGCCAACTATGGCGCAGGCGCCAAGCAACATGTTCAGGATTCGATTGCGGCCATTCTGGAACATGGCAATGCCGGTGACGTACCGGTTCATATCGAAGAAGGCAGCGTATATCGCGAAATTCTCAAGCTGGCCTACAAGGACGGCTTTGACCTGATCATCATGGCATCGACCAAGGGTGATTTCCCGAACTACGAGATCGGCCCGAATCTGGCACGTGTGGTGCGTAACGCACATTGTTCCGTCACAGTCGTTCGCGACGGCTCTCGCTGATCGAAAGGCTGATAAAATGACCACATTGCGTCGTACCCCGTTGCATGATTTGCATGTTGCTTTGGGTGGTAAGCTTGTTGATTTTGCTGGTTGGGAGATGCCTGTTCAGTATCCGATGGGAATAATGGGCGAGCACAAGCAGTGCCGCGAGAAGGCGGCGGTTTTTGATGTGTCCCATATGGGTCAGGTGATCCTTCGGGGCGAGAATGTGGGTGAGAAGCTTGAAGCTTTGTGCCCGCAGGCTTATGCGACGCTGAAGGAAGGCAAGGCGCGCTATGGGTTCTTTACGAACGCAGACGGCGGGATCATGGATGATCTGATCGTGTCGAATGCGGGGGATCATTATTTTGTGGTTGTGAACGCGGCGCTGCGCCATCAGGACATTCCGCATATGAAGGCCCATCTTGAGGGCGTCGAAGTGACCGAGATCTTCGACCGCGCTCTGGTTGCGGTGCAGGGGCCCAAAGCCGAAGATGTGGTGGGCGAGCTGTGCCCTGCGGCGCGCGATCTGAAGTTCATGGAAACCACGCTTGCCGATATCAACGGCGTCGAATGCCGCATCTCGCGTCTGGGCTATACCGGCGAGGACGGGTACGAGATTTCGATCCCCGAGGACAAGGCGGTCGAGATCACGAAGGCGTTTCTTGCGCATGAAGATTGCGAACCGGCGGGTCTGGGCGCCCGCGACAGCCTGCGGCTTGAGGCGGGCCTGTGCCTTTACGGCAATGACATCGACCAGAGCACCTCACCGGTTGAGGCGTCTTTGGGCTGGGCGATGCAGAAACGCCGCAAGGAAGAGGGCGGTTTCCCGGGTGCCGAACGGGTGCAGAAGGAACTGGCCGAGGGTGCGGCGCGCAAGCTGGTGGGCATCCAGCCCGCAGGCCGGGCTCCGGCCCGTCAGGGCGTGGAAATCCAATGCACCAACGGCAACACGATCGGTCAGATCACCTCGGGCAGCTTCGGCCCCACGGTGGGCGGCCCGGTTGCGATGGGCTATGTCTCGGCTGGCCATGGTGAGCCGGGCGAGAAGGTGAACCTGATCATCCGGGGCAAGGCGCAACCGGCCGAGATCGTGGCGCTGCCCTTCGTCAAACAGAATTACAAGCGTTGAAGCCAGGAGAGAGAGAAACATGGCAACCTATTATTCCGAAGAGCATGAATGGCTGACCGTTGAGGGCGACACGGCCACTCTGGGCATCACCAAGCACGCGGCTGAACAGCTGGGCGAAGTGGTTTTTGTCGAGCAGCAGGAAGCGGGTGACGAGTTCGAAAAGGGTGGCGAGATCGGGGTGATTGAATCCGTCAAGGCCGCGTCCGAACTTTATGCACCGGTTGACGGTGAGATCGTCGAAGTGAACGAGGCGCTGGCCGACACGCCCGGCGCGCTGAACGAAGATCCCGAAGGGGCGGCCTGGATCTACAAGATCAAGATCACGGATGCATCGCAGCTGGACGATCTGATGGATCTTGACGGCTACAAGGCCCTGATCGGTTAAACCCGGCCCGGAGCCCCCGCGACCGGGGCTCCGTCCTTTCATCTTTTCCCAAATACTCCCGCCGGAGGCTCCTGCCAGAGCGGCTGGGCGAGACATTCCTTGAGGAGCGCAACAATGGCCTTCAAACTCACTGATTACGAAGCCTATGACTTCGCCAACCGTCGCCATATCGGGCCCAGCACGCGTGAGATGGCCGATATGCTGCAGGTGATCGGGTTCAAGACACTGGACGAGCTGATCGACGCCACGGTCCCGCCCGCGATCCGGCAGAAAGAGCCGCTGGACTGGGGTCCGGCGATGACCGAACGTGATGCGCTCTTTCACATGAAAGAGGTGGCGAGCAAGAACAGGGTTCTGACCTCGCTGATCGGGCAGGGCTACTATGGCACCACCACACCGGCGCCGATCCTGCGCAACATCCTGGAAAACCCGGCCTGGTACACCGCCTACACGCCCTATCAGCCCGAGATCAGCCAGGGCCGTCTTGAGGCGCTGTTGAACTTCCAGACCATGGTCAGCGACCTGACCGGTCTCGATGTGGCCAATGCCTCGCTGCTGGACGAAGCCACAGCCGCGGCCGAGGCGATGGCGATGGCCAAGCGCGGCGGCCGGTCCAAGGCCAACAACGCGGCCTTCTTCGTCGACAAGAACTGCCACCCGCAGACCATCGCGGTCATTAAAACCCGGGCTGAGCCTCTGGGGATCGAGGTACAGGTGGCTGACCCGGATACGCTGGATGCAGGCGCTGTGTTTGGTGCGATCTTCCAGTATCCCGGCACCCATGGCCATGTGCGCGACTTCTCGGCCGAGATCGCGGCGCTGCACGAACATAAAGCGATCGCCATCGTCGCCGCCGACATCCTGTCGCTGGCGCTGCTGAAATCCCCCGGTGAGATGGGCGCGGATATCGCCATCGGCTCGACCCAGCGCTTTGGTGTTCCGATGGGCTATGGCGGCCCGCACGCCGCATACATGGCGACCACCGACAAGCTGAAGCGCTCGATGCCGGGCCGGATCATCGGTGTCAGCATCGACAGCCGCGGCAACAAGGCCTACCGCCTGTCGCTGCAAACCCGCGAGCAGCACATCCGCCGCGAAAAAGCCAACTCGAACGTCTGCACCGCGCAGGCATTGCTGGCGGTGATCGCCTCGATGTATGCGGTGTATCACGGCCCCGACGGCATCAAGGCGATTGCGCAATCGGTGCACCGCAAGACCTCGCGCCTGGCCGACGGCCTGGAAGAGGCGGGCTTCAAGGTCGAACCCGAGGTGTTCTTCGACACGATCACGGTCGAGGTCGGCCACCTGCAGAATGTCGTCATGGAGGCCGCCGTGGCCCGTGGCATCAACCTGCGCAAGGTGGGCGACAGCAAAGTCGGCATCAGCCTGGACGAACAGACCCGCCCCGAGACCATCGAGGCGGTCTGGGGGGCCTTTGGCATCGACCGCACCGATGACAGTTCGAACAAGCATTACCGCCTGCCGGAACATGCGCTGCGCGAAAGCGAGTATCTGACCCACCCGATCTTCCACAAGAACCGGGCCGAGGCCGAGATCACGCGGTATATGCGCCGTCTGGCCGACCGCGATCTGGCGCTGGACCGGGCGATGATCCCGCTGGGCTCGTGCACCATGAAGCTGAACGCCACGATCGAGATGATCCCGGTCACCTGGCCCGAGTTCGGCAACCTGCACCCGTTTTGCCCCGAAGATCAGGCGCAGGGCTATCTTGAGATGATCGCGGACCTGAACGACAAGCTGTGCCAGATCACCGGCTATGACGCGATCTCGCAGCAGCCCAACTCGGGCGCGCAGGGGGAATATGCGGGCCTGCTGACGATCCGCAACTACCACGCCGCGCGCGGCGAGGCGCAGCGCAATGTCTGCCTGATCCCGACCTCGGCGCATGGCACCAACCCGGCCTCGGCGCAGATGGTGGGCTATCAGGTTGTGCCGGTGAAGGCGGATGAAAAGGGCAACATCGATGTGGATGATTTCCGCGCCAAGGCGGAAAAGCATTCCGACCATCTGGCGGCCTGCATGATCACCTATCCCTCGACCCATGGGGTGTTCGAGGAAACCGTGCAGGAGGTCTGCCAGATCACCCATGATCACGGCGGTCAGGTCTATATCGACGGGGCGAATATGAATGCCATGGTCGGTCTGGCCCAGCCGGGCAAGATCGGCGGTGACGTAAGCCACCTGAACCTGCACAAGACCTTCTGCATCCCTCATGGTGGCGGCGGCCCCGGCATGGGCCCGATCGGCGTCAAGGCGCATCTGGAAGAGCACCTGCCGGGTCACCCGGAATATGGCTCGGCGCTGGGTCCGGTCTCGGCGGCCCCGTTTGGCTCGCCCTCGATCCTGCCGGTCTCATGGGCTTATGTGCTGCTGATGGGCGGCGCGGGTCTGACGCAGGCGACGAAAGTGGCGATCCTGAACGCCAACTATATCGCGGCGCGTCTGGCGGATGCCTACCCGATCCTCTACACCTCGGAAACGGGCCGGGTGGCGCATGAATGCATCCTCGATACCCGCCCGCTGGACGAGGCGGCCCATATCAGCGTCGATGACATCGCCAAGCGCCTGATCGACAGCGGCTTCCACGCGCCGACCATGTCCTGGCCGGTGGCTGGCACCCTGATGGTTGAGCCCACGGAATCGGAACCCAAGGATGAGCTGGATCGCTTCTGCGAGGCGATGCTGTCAATCCGGGCCGAGGCGCAGGAGATCATCGACGGTCATGTGGACGCGGAAAACAACCCGCTGAAAAACGCCCCTCACACGGTGCGCGACCTGGTCGGCGAATGGGATCGGCCCTACAGCCGCGAACAGGCCTGCTTCCCGCCGGGCTCCATGGGCGTCGACAAATACTGGTCACCGGTCAACCGCGTCGACAACGCATACGGAGACAGAAACCTCGTCTGCACATGCCCCCCCATGGAAGAATACCTCGACGCCGCAGAATAACTCACAAAACAAATCCCCCAACCGCATCAGTGGGGGATTCCAAAAATCGGGCAGCGCCACCTGCGGGGCTGCCCAGACCAAGCCGGCGGAGGAATGATGAAACACTACGTCGTCCAGAATCAACACTCGAATGTGCCTGCAACAACAGGTGAAACGGCGCGGAGAGTTCAGAATATCGAGGTTATCTTGCGCCATGGTGCTGACAAAGCATCGGCCGAGATGATCGCGGAATATTACCGTGCTTTGAATACTCTGGTTGAGGGTCACACATACCTCGTCAACCTGCGTGTGATTGCCGATGAGCCGGTCGGGGAACCGCTCTATTGGGTCGGGCGCACGGCAATTTTCTGGGGTGATTTCGAAAGCAACTGGAGATTGACAGGAGCGGAACGATCCTGGGTGTCTCAGGTGCTTAGCCTTGCCCCCAGAACGCTTCTTGTTGGCGGTGCCGTGATGTTGATGGCCCAAACCGGAAGAGCAGATCAACATTGCGCAGCCATCCATCCGAATTTTGAGGCTGCTGCGTTGGAATGCGGGCTCAAAAACTGCGGAACCGGCATCCATTATTCGGCCGATGGGCGCACGCATAGCGCCAACTCGCGCCTGAGTGCCGTTCGGCTTATGACCGAATTCGTGTCGTTCGACCACGGAGAGCATCTGGCCGACACATTGCGCCGATATATCGGTCTGGCGGAACCGGTACGGAAACATGAAAGTCAGGTTGCAAACCGGCTTATTCGCAAAGCTAACGGGGATCAACTGGTCGCGCTTACAGTGGATAAGATGTTGGAAAATATCGAAGAACCGCTGAAGATATCCAACCTGTCAGCACTGCTGGGCACTTCTGTTCGCCAACTCCAAAGGCGGTTTTTGTGCAAAACGGGCGTAAAGCTTTTGGCGACTTACAAAGAACTGCGTCTGGAAAGGGCCAATAGCCTGCTGAGATATACGGACATGCCGCAAATAGAGGTTGCCGCGGCAACGGGGTTTTCTTCTTTGGCTGCGATGTCGCGTGCATTTTTCAAGCACTATAATAAGCGTCCTGAAAGCGTTAGAAACCAGCGCTTCCTTGGGAAGATGTCGAGTTAAAGTGACAAAACTGAGGGTATTCGCTGGGTAGATCCGACGACGACCTCAGAAGGTTTCACTATCCTTGACTGATTGCATGGACACATGGGTTGAGGTGCTGCCGACATGGGGGAGCGTGGAAATCGTCCGCCCCAGGACCTCGCGGAAGGTTCGCATATTCGAGGTTCGAATTTTGATCAGATAGTCGAACGCCCCTGCAATCATATGGCATTGCTCGACCTCGGGCACTTTTCTGATGGCCGCGTTGAAGGCGGATAGTGCGGGCTCTGTTGTGTCTGACAGTTTCACCTCGACAAAGGCGACCTGTTCCAGATTGAGCTTTGCCGGGTTCAAAACCGCCTCAAACCCCAGAATATAACCTTCTGCCAATAGTCGCTTAAGCCGGACCTGGCAGGGCGTCTTTGATAACCCCACCCGCGCAGACAGCTCTGTGACGGGCAGGCGACCTTCCCGGCTGAGAATCGTCAGAATCTCTCGGTCAAATCGGTCTAGTCGACTGCTTTGATCACTATTTGTCACCTGATGGTCCTATATTGTGTTCTAATTTGGTCAATTTGGGCTGATAACTACCTAATTTAAGGCAACAAGGCTAGGTTGATTTTGGTATTCTGCCGGTCAGTTGCCAAAGCGCAGGAACCATTGGGGGTTTGCCATGACCGGTCTTTCAACACTTCGACACGATATTCGCGACAATCACCTGCGGGATGAAGGCACGATATTGCGAGAGCTTATGGCCCGCGCGGCGATTTCTGCGCCCGTGCGCGCCTCGGCTCATAACCGGGCGGTTTCGCTGATTCAGGCGATCCGGTCTGATGACACGCCGGGCCTGATGGAAGTGTTCCTCGCCGAATACGGGTTATCGACCAGTGAAGGTGTGGCGTTGATGTGTCTGGCCGAAGCGTTGTTGCGCGTCCCCGATGAAGACACGATTGACGCTTTGATCGAGGATAAAATTGCGCCCTCTGCCTGGGGGCAGCATCTGGGGAATTCGTCATCCTCGCTGGTGAATGCGTCGACCTGGGCTTTGATGCTGACGGGTAAGGTTTTGCAGGAAGGCAGTGGCGTGGCGGCCACATTGAAAAGTGCCGTGAAACGTTTGGGCGAGCCGGTGATCCGCGCGGCGGTTGGTCGGGCGATGAAGGAAATGGGTGCGCAGTTCGTGCTGGGGCAAACCATTGCAGAGGCTATTCAGCAGGGCAGGACAAAAGAAGAGCAGGGCTATACCTATTCCTATGACATGCTGGGCGAAGCTGCGCTGACCGCTGCGGATGCCGCAGGTTTCTTTGTTGCCTATCAGGATGCAATCTCGGCGCTGGCGAAAGAGTGCCGTTCGACCGATATTCGGGAAAATCCCGGGATATCCATC
This sequence comes from Rhodobacteraceae bacterium KLH11, assembly GCA_000158135.1. Classification (GTDB taxonomy): domain Bacteria; phylum Pseudomonadota; class Alphaproteobacteria; order Rhodobacterales; family Rhodobacteraceae; genus Ruegeria. The sequence continues at coordinate 559,369 of DS999532.1, read as the reverse complement.
AAGCTGTCGGCGCTGCATCCCCGTTACGAGGTTGGCCAGAAAGATCGGGTGATGGATGAGCTGGTTCCGCTGACCCTGAAACTTGCGCAACAGGCCAAAGATGCGGGGATGGGGCTGAACATCGATGCCGAGGAAGCAGACAGGCTGGATCTGTCGCTTGATGTGATCGAGGCGGTTTTGCGCGACCCGTCACTTGCAGGCTGGGATGGGTTTGGTGTTGTCGTTCAGGCATATGGTAAACGCGCGTCGCAGGTGCTGGACTGGTTGCACGCCTTGACCACTCAGCTGGATCGCAAGATCATGGTGCGGTTGGTCAAGGGGGCCTATTGGGATACCGAGATCAAACGCGCGCAGGTCGAGGGGCTTGGCGGGTTCCCGGTCTTTACACGCAAGGCTGCGACGGATGTGTCCTATATCTGCGCTGCCAAGCAATTGCTTGGCATGAGCGATCGCATCTATCCGCAATTCGCAACCCATAACGCCCACACGGTGGCAGCTATTCTTGAGATGGCTGGCGACACCAAGCGCAGTTTTGAGTTCCAGCGCCTGCACGGTATGGGGGAATCGCTGCATGATCTCGTTCTGGAAAGCGAAGGCACGCGCTGTCGCATCTATGCCCCGGTCGGGGCGCATCGTGATCTGCTGGCTTATCTGGTACGGCGGTTGCTTGAAAACGGTGCGAACTCCTCTTTCGTGAACCAGATCGTCGATGAGAGTGTGCCGCCGGAAACCATTGCCTACGATCCGTTTGAAAGCATCGCAACGCCCGAGCCCCACATGGCCGTTCGGATGCCAGCGGACCTTTATGGTGCAGAACGCCCCAACGCGCGCGGGTGGGATTTGCACGATGTTACGGACCTTGACCAGATCAAGCAGGCAAGGCACCCGTTCCAGGCTGAAACCTGGGAAATCGGCCCGGTGATCGCAGGTGAGGTTGTCGGGGATCGTGTGCTGGACGTGATCAATCCGGCAAACCATTCTGATCAGTTGGGGACTGCCCTTCAGGCATCTGCGGAAGATATGGAAACCGCCCTCAACGTGGCTGCCCGCTGGGATGCAACGGCTGCCACCCGCGGTGACATCCTGCGCAAAGCCGCGGATCTATACGAAGAGAATTTCGGCGAGATCTTTGCGGCCTTGACCCGCGAGGCCGGGAAAACACCGATGGACGCGATTTCTGAACTGCGAGAGGCCGTTGATTTTCTGCGATATTACGCCGCCCGCGCGGCCGGGTTGATCCATCCTGCGCGCGGTGTTGTGGCGTGTATTTCCCCCTGGAACTTTCCGCTGGCGATTTTCACCGGCCAGATTGCCGCCGCTCTGGCTGCAGGCAACGGGGTGATTGCAAAGCCGGCGCAACCGACTGCGATTATTGCCTCGATCGGCGTTCGCCTGTTGCATGCGGCGGGCGTGCCGCGAACGGCTTTGCAACTGATCCCGGGTCGTGGTTCGGTTGTGGGTGCGAAAATGACATCTGATCCGCGTATCAATGGTGTTTGTTTTACCGGTTCAACCTTGACCGCACAGACCATCAACCGCGCGATGAGCCATGAGATTGACCCGGGCGCGCCGCTGATTGCGGAAACCGGTGGCCTGAATGCCATGATCGTGGATTCGACCGCGCTGCCCGAGCAGGCGATCAAGGATATTGTCGCTTCGGCGTTTCAGTCCGCAGGCCAGCGATGCTCGGCGCTGCGTATCCTCTATGTGCAGGAAGATGTCGCCGAGACGCTTCTGACCATGCTTTACGGCGCGATGGATGAGCTTGTTGTGGGCGACCCCTGGGATTTGCGAACAGATGTGGGCCCTGTGATTGATCGCGGCGCGCAACAGGAAATTCTGGAGTATATCGAGGTGGCCCGCAGCGAAGGCCGTGTGCTGAAGCAACTGGCCGCGCCCGATGCCGGTACATTTGTGCCGCCGACCGTATTGCGGGTTTCCAGCATCTCTGACATGGAAAAAGAGGTTTTCGGACCCGTCATGCATGTCGCGACCTACAAAGCGTCAGAGCTGGATCAGGTTGTGGATGCCATCAATGCCACAGGCTTTGGCCTGACATTCGGAATGCATTCGCGCATTGATGATCGGATTGAACAGGTGACCTCGCGTATCGCGGTTGGCAACATGTATATTAACCGCAACCAGATCGGCGCGATTGTGGGGTCGCAGCCCTTCGGGGGCGAGGGTTTGTCGGGGACCGGTCCCAAAGCGGGCGGGCCATCCTATGTCAGACGGTTCACGCAAGGCGTATCCCGCAATCTTGCTTCCGAGGCTGCGCCGGTTGTGTCGTCAGCCCGTATCCGGAGCGCAATCAGAGAAACGGAAGCGCCCGGGCGCCTCGCGCTCAGCAGGTCTGAACTTCCGGGTCCGACGGGCGAATCCAACGTACTTTCGACCTATGGGCGCGGCACATTCCTCTGCCTTGGTCCGACGCTTGCGGCGGCGCAACAGCAGGCGTCTATCGTGCGTGCGCATGGGTGTGGGGCGGTCATTGTTGCGCCGGGTGCTACGGGTTCGGGCACTGCTGATGGTGCTGTGGATCCGGCGGTGCTGGGGGTGCTTGAAGGCATTGACGCGGTTGTTCATTGGGGTGCTGAGGCTGATCAGCGCGCTGTCCGCAAGGCGCTGGCCGAGCGCGACGGTGCGCTTGTCCCGCTTATCACGGAAGAAGACTTTGGTGATCGGTGCCTGTTGGAGCGTCATATCTGTGTGGACACAACAGCTGCTGGCGGGAACGCAACCCTGTTGGCAGAGGTGAGCTGATTTTCTGAAAGCCGCGCAAATAGCCCTTTAAATCGAACACTTATCCTCGTACCCAACGGGCGGATTTGTACTGCAGTAACTCTGGCTGCGGGCCTTATGGCTATGGGCGGTTGCGGCCATAAATGCGCGGTTCGTTCAGTATGTCGCAGTCAGGGTGCTTGAACTCACCCGATGCCATGTATACGAAGGTATACATATTCGACCCAGCTATGATCAAGCCTGCTTAATAAATGCCAGATGTGGAAAAGAACATGAGCCTCTATAGTGACTATCTGACCGAGATCGAAACCCGCAAAGCCGAAGGTCTCAGCCCCAAGCCGATAGATGATGGCGCGCTGGTCAAAGAGGTGATTGACCACATCAAGGATACCGGCAGCCCCCAGCGCGACGATTGCCTGCAGTTTTTCATTTACAATACCCTGCCCGGCACCACCAGTGCGGCAGGTGAAAAGGCGCGGTTTCTGAAACAGGTCATTCTGGGTGAGGTGGCCGTTGCCGAGATAACACCTGCATTCGCCTTTGAACTGCTCAGTCACATGAAAGGTGGGCCATCGGTTGAGGTGTTGCTTGATCTGGCGCTTGGCGCGGATGAGGCGATTTCGCGCGATGCGGCAGAGGTGCTGAAGACCCAGGTCTTTCTTTACGAGGCCGATACGGACCGGATCAAGGCTGCCTACGAGGCAGGTAACCCGGTTGCTGTCGATCTGCTGGACAGCTACGTCAAGGCCGAGTTCTTCACCAAGCTGCCCGATGTGGATGAAGAGATCAAAGTTGTCACCTATGTGGCGGCAGAGGGCGATATCTCGACCGATTTGCTGAGCCCCGGCAATCAGGCGCATTCCCGCGCTGACCGTGAATTGCACGGGAAATGCCTGATCTCGGAACAGGCGCAGAAAGAGATTGAGGCGCTGAAGGTCAAGCACCCGGATGCGCGTGTCATGCTGGTTGCCGAAAAGGGCACGATGGGCGTGGGATCTTCACGCATGTCCGGTGTCAACAACGTGGCGCTCTGGACCGGCAAGCAGGCCAGCCCTTATGTGCCTTTCGTCAATGTTGCACCGGTTGTGGCGGGCACCAATGGTATTTCGCCCATTTTCCTGACCACCGTCGGTGTGACCGGTGGTATCGGTGTCGACCTGAAGAACTGGGTCAGGAAGATGGGTGAGGATGGCAAGCCGATCCTGAACAATGATGGCAACCCGGTGTTGGAGCAGAAATACTCGGTCACGACCGGTACCGTGCTGACGATCAACACCAAAGACAAAAAGCTTTATAGTGAGGATGGCAGCGAAGAGCTGGTCGATATGGCGGGCTCGTTCACGCCGCAGAAGATGGAGTTCATGAAGGCCGGTGGGTCTTATGCCATTGTATTTGGTAAAAAACTGCAAACTTTCGCGGCCGAGACATTGGGGGTTGAGGCCCCGCGGGTCTTTGCCCCATCAAAAGAAATCAACCTTGAAGGGCAGGGCCTGACGGCGGTTGAGAAAATCTTTAACGCCAATGCGCTTGGCGTCACCTCTGACAAGGTGCTGCATTCGGGTTCTGATGTGCGGGTGCGGGTCAACATTGTTGGCAGCCAGGACACCACCGGCCCGATGACCGCGCAAGAGCTTGAGGCGATGGCGGCAACGGTGCTGTCCCCTTCGGTGGACGGGGCTTATCAGTCGGGGTGTCACACCGCTTCGGTCTGGGATCTAAAGGCGCAGGCCAACACGCCCAAGCTGATGGCGTTTATGCACAAGTTCGGTCTGATCACCGGGCGTGATCCGAAAGGCGTCTATCATTCCATGACGGATGTGATCCACAAGGTGCTGAACGACATCACTGTGGACGACTGGGCGATCATCATCGGTGGTGACAGCCATACACGGATGTCGAAAGGCGTGGCGTTTGGTGCTGACTCGGGCACCGTGGCGCTTGCCCTTGCGACGGGCGAGGCCACGATGCCGATCCCCGAATCCGTAAAAGTGACCTTCAAGGGCAAGATGGCGCAGCACATGGATTTCCGCGACGTGGTCCATGCCACGCAGGCGCAGATGCTGGCCCAGCACGGCGACAACGTTTTCCAGGGCCGGATCATCGAGGTGCATATCGGCACGCTGCTGGCGGATCAGGCCTTCACCTTCACCGACTGGACGGCCGAGATGAAAGCCAAGGCATCGATCTGTATCTCCAATGACGAGACGCTGATCGAGTCGCTTGAGATCGCAAAATCGCGCATTCAGATCATGATCGAGAAAGGGATGGAGAACGATGCCGGGATGCTGGGCAGCCTGATCGAGATCGCGGACAAGCGGATCGCGCAGATCAGATCGGGTGAGAAGCCAGCGCTGGTGCCGGATGAGAATGCCAAATACGCAGCCGAGGTGGTGGTTGATCTTGACGAAATCGTCGAGCCGATGATCGCTGATCCGGATGTAAACAATGCCGATGTGTCCAAGCGGTATACGCATGACACGATCCGTCCGATCTCGTTCTACCGCGCTGAAAAGAAAGTAGATCTTGGATTTGTCGGATCGTGCATGGTGCATAAGGGCGACATCAAGATTGTCGCGCAGATGCTGCGCAATCTGGAGGCCAGTCAGGGCGATGTCGACTTCAAAGCGCCGCTGGTTGTGGCCGCCCCGACCTACAACATCATTGATGAGCTGAAGGCAGAGGGTGATTGGGAAATACTGCAGAAATACTGCGGGTTTGAATTCGACGACACAGCCCCCAAGGTGAAAGCGCGTACCGAGTACGAAAACATCCTCTATCTCGAACGTCCGGGCTGCAACCTGTGCATGGGCAATCAGGAGAAAGCCGCCAAGGGGGATACGGTGCTGGCCACCTCGACACGTTTGTTCCAGGGGCGTGTGGTTGGGGATTCCGATACCAAGAAAGGCGAATCCCTGCTGGGCTCAACCCCGGTTGTTGTCCTGTCGGCAATTCTGGGCCGCACGCCAACGCTTGAGGAGTACAAGGTCGCGGTTGAAGGCATCAACCTGACGAAGTTTGCACCACCCGTTCAGACACCGCTGGGCAGCCGGTCTGTGCATTTCTAGGTATTTTGCGACGCCCGGGGCTTTGTTGCAAAGTTCTGAGCATTGGACCTCATGAATATAGCGAGCGTGTGGCTCGCTATATTCCAAGGCCAGATGTCGGTTCATGATCCCACTCAAAGGCGCGCAATGTCTGAAAGGATGCGATCCTGTTGACGATCTTCGTTTACGTTCGCCACGGTGTTTCCTGTTGATATCCACAAGAGATCATGGCTGCGGCAGCGGCTGAAGTAGGGCATCCACATCCACGTTAAACAGGGTTTCCCATTCGGTCAGAATCTGCTCGGCCATAAAGGCTGGGAAGGGATGCAAGCCGGGTTTGAACGTAAAACCAAGCAGCAGGTCTATGCCCAGATTATGAGCGAAAAAGATCGGATCAAGGAACCGGATACGCGTGGGATGGGCGATGGCGAAATTGATGGGTTTTTTGTCGACCATCACTGCCGCGCTCTCGAAAGCTGGCCCAAATTCATCCTCGCCACCCATGTTGGCACGGTATTTGGCCCGCAGAAACGGCGCGGTTGCATAGTGTTGTGAAATGATCCCGGGCCGCCCGGTGGCAGTGATCACGACAAAGGCAGAAGCTGCCGCTGCTTCTACTGCAGCCGCGTCCTGCGCGGCGAGCGCTGTATGGCCATGATGGGCGGCAATCCAGGACGGCAGGATCATGTTCTTCTGCTCGGCAAAAGGCCGTTCGCTTGGGGCAAGCCACCCCCTGCACTTCATCGGCTGCAGGTTTAACCAGCTTGCCATTGGCTGCCACCCATTGCGCGGATAACCTGTCAAGATTGGTTTCCGCGAATTGGTTGAGAAAAGAAATTGTGTCGCCAAACATGCTGCCCTGCTCCGTAATGCGTGATTGCGATGGTTGGATAACACGTAGGACGGGTTCTTATTCGTCACAGTTCGATGACAGTTTGGTGAGATTCATATGTATAGTTTTAATATTTATAACAATGATTTGTAATCTTTGGTGACGAGCCAAGGGTGGAGCTTTCTAGCCCTCGCCGCGCGGCCTCGGATTGCCATGTAGATGAGCTTGGTTGCTGCCCTCGATCGCCGCTTTTTCCCCACGCAAATCACCTGAATACATCGTCTTGTCGCTGATTTGGGCCTGATTGTAAGCAGATTTGATCGACCAATTCGCTTGGCGGGTATGAGGACGCAGGTGGGGTGCTTGAAGACATCGTTCACGACCTGCAACTTCGTGTTCATAACGCCTCTGCCCCGTCTTGTCCGCATCGCAGTAAGCAGCAATTTCCGGGCAGTAGTTTATCCTGACATATTTTCAATAGATCAACTTCAGATTGTAATCTGTGCAATTGAAAAAGAGGTGCGTGGCCGCCTGATCAGGTGGGCCAGAGGGAATGAACGAGATGCTTCGGGAAGTTCGGATGATTGTGCAAAATGGATTTCTGCCCCCCCGACAGCGTTGCGGGGCGGGGAAACGACTATAGCGAGAAGGCCAGACGCGATCATATCCCTGCACACAAGATGAAGACACGCAAGGTATCCGTGATCGACGAAGCACTTCATCAATTATGGTGGCAGCGGGTCGCTGCGAACCGGTGGAAAGGCCCCACAGCAACCCGCATATTCTGGTGTTATCGGTTATCCATTCTATTCATCGCCAACCGCCAGATGGCGAACGCCAATATCGTGAAGATAAGGTTGAATGTGATCAACAGGCTCCATGGCGCTGTGGACCCGAACATGTAGCGGGACAGCAAAGAGGGGATGATAATTCCCGCTATCACAGACAAACCGATCGCCTGCGATCTGGGCAGGGCACGCCAAAGTGCTGCGAACAGAGCCACCAACAGGATGGCCACAACGTAGCGGCCCCAGGTTGTGATCAGTTTGATGTAGGGAACGCCAACATAGGCTGTTACCGTGGCGGATTGCAGTAACAGGCCTCCGACCCCTCCGGCGACAATCGAAGAGAGGGCGGGTATGCTGACAGGATTGGTTTGGTTTGAGACACTTGTTTTGGTCACGGTGTAAACTCCGGGCTGATGCAATTTCCTGCAAGCTAGGACGATGTTCGTGGTTTGGAATTTTTTCCGAGACAACAAGGCATCAAAAAATCGTTGGCAGCGAGAAAAGCGAACTATCGCGCTGCCCTCTGATGTTTGGACAGTTTGCAGCGTCACTCAGCCATAATCTTTTCCAGATCGCGATCTGAGCACCGTAACGGACATAATAGAAGACTTCGAAGAGGATCATGCCCGTCGAATACCGCGCGCCTTCGAATGAGATTATGAACCGATCTTTGGCTTAAAATACAACGCGCAATATGTGCGCCAAGCCCATGAGATCCAGCGCCCAAAACTTTGCAACAGATCCCGGCGCCCGCTACAAGCTGATCAGACAGGACCAGTTGCGCATTGGCGAGGTACAGATTGCCTGACATGTCGCTGCCACAAATCTTTGTCAAAGGGCGCGCGATAAGGGGAATGCATGTCATACACTCGTTTTGCAATTTATTATCTTCCGCCCGCGGGCCCGCTGGCTGATTTCGGTGCGGCCTGGCTGGGATGGGATGTAACCCGCGGCTGTGAGATGCCGGGGCCTGATCTGCCGGGTCTGCAGGATATCACGATGACACCGCGCAAATACGGCTTCCACGGGACGTTGAAACCGCCTTTTCGTCTGGCTGACGGTTGCACGCTTGCCGACCTGAAAAAGGCTGTGTCCGAATTGGCATCTGCGCTTGCACCAGCGCAGTGTGATGGCCTGCGAGTGACACCTCTGGGCCGGTTCCTTGCTCTTACAATTCGGGGTGATACTGAATCTCTGCGGCGCGTGGCCAAAGCTTGTGTGCGCGATCTTGATGGGTTTCGCGCGCCCATGAGCGAAGCCGAGCTAGCACGGCGGCGCAAGCCAGGGCTGAGCGCGCGTCAGACCGCGTTGCTGGCAGAATGGGGCTACCCTTATGTGATGGAGGAATTCCGGTTTCACATGACCCTTACGGGGCGAATGCCCAAGTCAGATATCCCTGTGTGGATGGGGATACTGCAGAGCCAGCTGCCAGACCTGCCAGAGCCTTTTGTGGTGGATCAGATTGCGCTGTGCGGCGAGCGGGAAGACCGACGATTTGAGCTGATCCATCGCCATATGCTCACCGGTTGAAGCAAGGCGCCCGCATTGACCACATCGGCGGCCATGTTCCCAAACCGACACGACGTCACTGCCTGAATGCCGGCTATCATACCGTCTTTGCCAAGACCGGGCGGGCCAACGATCGTGATGAGTCGCCCCAAAGTCGTGCCGCCAAAATGTGCGACATGGGCTTTCGGCGTCGGTGGATGACGGGTTTATCCGCACCCGCTAAGGCTCGGGAACTCGCCAAAACCGGTCGCAGCAAGATTCTGATCAACTGTGTTCAAACCGAAGTGATTACCCTTCCGGGCGCAATACATGGTAGATGCAGAGGGGAAAATAGCGCGTTCGGCGTGACTGACCAGAAGGAGAGGGTCAACACTTACGTGAGCAGATCACGATTCCCTTGACGGCTCTGGCCACCGGGCGACATAACGCTACAACTATAAGATTTCGCTTGGTCAATTGGCCTTTTGCACTCTCGACTTCGGTGTCGCCAAAATGGAGCTTCTATGCGTGTCAGCGTAGGGATTGCAGTGACAATGCTTGTCGCCCTGTCGATTGGAGTGTCGACATTTGTTGTCCATTCGCTGTGGTGGACAACCGCGCGCGAGAACAGCCGTATGCTTGCGGCCGAGATCAACAGCCAGATTGCCAATACTGTCCGGACCGAGGTCGGCCTGACGCTGAGATCGGCAGAGGCCGCATGGGCCGCTGTGCGAACCGTTTTTGTGCAGAATGTTATCGAGACACGTCAGGCCGACAAGCGAGAGTTCGTGTTCCTGTCGCAACTGCAGGCGCAGCCCAATATCTCGTGGATTATGTTCGGTTGGCCGGACGGGAACTTCTTTGCGGCGCATCGTCTTGGCGATGGTGGGCTTGAGATGATCGAAATTGACAACGACATCCGCAATCGCGCCCTGCGCAGAGATCGGTATATTTTCATCCCCGGCGACATCCAGTTTGAAGAGCGTACTTTCTCGTTCACGGATTACGATCCGCGTGATCACGCCTGGTTCGGCAATTTCATGGGGCGCGACAGCACCGACTGGATTGAAGCACATGGCCTGCCTGGCAGCGACAAGCCGGTCTATACCTTTGCGGGTCCGATTGATGTTAACCGCAGTCGACAGGGCGTGTTGGCGGTTGCCATAGAAACAGACCGGCTGTCGCGGTTTCTGGGAACATTGCGACCGGGCGGATTTGGTGCGGCATTCATTCTGGATGCCGATGGCAAGGTGATTGCCGTCCCGGATCCGGACGCGGATGAGGTGACACCAGCCCGGATGGGCGAGGGCGAGCTTTATGAAGTTGCGATGAAATCCGGCGAGCAGTTGCTGGGAAATTCGGATACGCGCGCCTCTATGAGCTCGACGACAAGGGTCGTCAATGATGGTGTGCCCTATGCGGTGGCGCTGACACCTTTGGGGTTTTACGGCTGGCGTGTCGCGACGGTCATACCTGAATCGGCTTTCCTGTCAGGGATTGATCAAACTCTGGTCAACCTGCTTTACATTCTGGTCGGCGTGGTGGTCGTTGCTACGGCGCTGGCGATCTGGCTTGTCCGCAGGGTGGTTGCAACGCCTCTGGCGCGTATCGTCGAAGACCTGAGCAAAGTCGAACGCTTCGACGTTGAACAGATCGAGCGCCGCCCGTCGCGGCTGCGGGAACTCTCGAACCTTTCCGCAGCAACGGCGAACATGGCGGCAGGCCTGTCGGCGTTTCGCAAATACGTGCCGACCGATCTTGTTCGCATGCTGGTTGCCGAGGGGATCGAAACGCAGCCCGGTGGCGAAATGAAGCGGATCTCGGTTCTGTTCTCGGATGTTGAGGGCTTCACCGGGCTTTCGGAACGGCTGGGGCCGCAGATCGTTCAGTTGATGGCCCCGTTCTTCAGTGCTGCTTCATCCGCCATTGCCCGGCATGACGGGACGATCGACAAGTTCATGGGCGATGCGGTTATGGCCTTTTGGGGGGCTCCACGTGCCGATCCCAACCATGCCGTGAACGCCTGCCGGGCCGCGCTGGATCTGGTCGATTCGGTGGCGGCGACAGGCATCACCGATGATGCAGGTCGGCCGCTGGATATTCGGCTTGGTCTGAACACAGGTGATGCATTGGTGGGCAATATCGGCTCGGATGAGCGATTGAACTATACGGCGATTGGTGATGCGGTGAATATCGCCAGTCGTCTGGAGGGTGCCAACAAGGTTTATGGCACCTCAATCCTGATTGGCCCCGAAACGCGAGAGGCGGCGGGTGACGCGATTGTTGTGCGCGAGCTTGATACGCTGGCGGTCTTTGGCCGGGCGGGGGGGCTGGTGATATATGAGCTGATCGCGATGTCTGACAGTTTTGAAGGACCGCGCGACTGGATCGAGACCTATGAGGCGGGGCTGTCGCACTATCGAAGCCAGCGTTTCGACAAGGCGATTACTGCCTTTGAACTGGCCGAAAAACAGCGTGGGGAAGATCCCGCTTCGGCGATCATGAAAGAGCGCGCCGCCGCCTTTCAGGTAAGCCCGCCGCCGGAAGGCTGGATGGGCGTCGCCGTTGCAGATACCAAGTGACGCCCAAGCTGTGGCGAGTTCGCTTTGAACCGTGGCTTAGCTGTTGTCCGAAAGGCGCCAGACGTCTTGTTCCCCAAAGCCGCGTATATCCTTTGATCCCATGTTCTCAATATCGAACTGGTCTTTGAGAACCTGCGCAACCTCGTCCTGCACACTGATCTGCATCGGCTCAGAGAATTCCTGCAGCCGGGAGGCGAGGTTAACTGCGGGCCCGAAGATGTCGTAGACATATTTCTGAATCCCCACAACCGACCCCACGACCGAGCCAGAGGACAGGCCGATACGGCACTGCCATTGATGTGGGTGGCTCAGGTTGCGGCGCGTCAGGTAACGCACAAACCGAATGGCCGTATTGGCGATTGCCTTGGCGTGATCGGGGGTGGGATCAGGCAGACCGGCAACGGTGATATAGGCATCGCCGATTGTTTTGATGCGCTCACAACCAAACTGCTCACCGATCCGGTCAAAAGCGCTGTAGATATCGTTCAGCTCGGTCACGGTGACGCTGGGATCCTGCGAGGCCACCATTTCAGTGAAGCCAACAAAATCAAGCATGAGAACGGATACAGGATTGTACAATTGCGGCGTGACCACGCCAAAGGTCTTGTATTCTTCGTAGACTGATCGGGGCATGATGTTGAGCAGCAATTTCTCGACCTGCTCTTTCTCACGCTTGATCTCGCGCGTGTTCCGTTCGACCATCATCGAGTAGGAATCGATCATGGATTCCAGTTCCTTGATGCGGGTGATGTTCTGGCACACCAGAACAAGCACATCATCATCCGCAGCCGTACAATCGAGTGCGATCACCAATGTTCTGCGTTTCTTTTTAAATCTGATTTCGGAAGTAAACCGGCCACGTTCGGCCAGCGTGTTCTGCATTTCGGGAACGTCCAGATCCGGAAACAGCTGTTGCAGGTGATCCGGGTGGTCTTCGCCGCTGAACCATTCCTCAAACGTATCATTTCGGAAACCGAAACGAAGGGTCTGGCGGTCCAACAGCGCAACGCCAACACCGATGGCGCGCAGGAGCTGTTCATTGATGGCTTCGATGGTCATGGATCACCCGACAATCAAGGGGCGGCGCTTGGCGAATTCGGCGACAACTGTCTCGACGTCTTCAGCGGCTACACCATGTTCCACCAAGGCACCGCGCAGAACCGTTTCCAACTCGTCAAAATGCACGTCCCTGATATCAAGATGGGAATGCAGCTGACGCAGCTGATTGTCAGTGTAAGATGCCGGACCACCCAGGAGGGAGGCGATGAATTTGGTCTGGTGATCAACCATTTTGGACATATCCACATCGTCGAAAAACGGCCCAACCTCATCATTGTCCAAAAGCGTGTCGTAGAATGAGAGCACAATCTTGCTGACCTGCGAAAAGCCCCCGTATTTCTCATAGAGCGTGCGTTCAGCCATCGAAATATCCCCTCAAACAAAGCAAGATCACGAATGTGTCCCCTTGGTGAAGACTACAAACTCTCATCGGTTCAATTCAAGCCCGTCTACCGTTTGCAAATTCGACCAACGCCCTCCGGCCTGTTTGCCGAAGGGCGTCAGCGACGCCAATTAACGACGTTCGAGGACAATCTCGGCATACTCGGATGAGATGCACAAGGAGTCATTGGTTGAGATATCGAACTTCGCGATCAGCGCCATTATGTCGCTCCGCAATGCATCCTGCCCCGCGGTATCTAGTGCCTCAAACGCCTTTTGCATCGGGCCATAGAAGGTGCGGAAATACTCCATGAAATGCTCGGCCGAGCGATAGCGGAACATGAAATTCTTACGCCGGAACGATGCAATGTCGCAGGATGTGCCAAATGTTTCGTCAATCCAGTCCCGGTTTCCCCACATCGCGGGTGAGTTTACCCCGGCAGGCGGCGGGACGTGCTTTCCGATGGTCTTGAACAGCTGACCGATAAAGCTTTCGGGCGTCCAGTTGGCCAGACCGATCTTGCCGCCCGATTTGACCGCGCGCTGAAGCTCGGCGGCGGATTGCTGTTGATTGGGGGTGAACATCACCCCGAAGGTGGACACGACCGCATCAAAGGATTGATCTGCGAACGGCAGATTCTCGGCATCCGCAACCTTGTAGGTCACAAACAGGCCTTCAGCTGCTGCCCGCTTGCCGCTGGCTTCCAAAAGGGCCTCGACATAGTCGGTGGAGGTGACGTTGCAAAAGCGGCGCGCAAAGGCCAGCGTTGCGTTGCCGTTGCCTGCGGCAACATCAAGGATTGTGGCGTCTGCTGGCATATCCATGGTTTCGGCAAGTTCTTCGCCGGTGATCTGCAGGGTCACGCCGACCTTGCTGTAATCCCCTGATCCCCAAGCGATATTCTGCTTCGCTTTGATCGCGGTAAAATCTGTTGTCGGGTTGATGGATGTCTGAATACCCATGTCTCTGGTCCTTTCGGTACTGTGCTGGACATTCACCAGCGGTTTCGTTGAATTTGTGCTGCTTATGCAGCCTGAAGTTTTGGCCAGCTGAAGGTTGCGGCAGGTCTTTCGACGCTGGCCACGTGTTCGAAGATTCTGGCGTTGATCCACTCGGGCTGGAAAACCGGGGCCATATGCCCAAGCTCGGGCAACAGGGCGATACGCGCGTTGGGCAGGGCTTTCGCAATGGCGACCGAGACGTGCTGTGCGATGTCCGGAGATTCGAGACCTGTCATAATCAGGGCAGGAATTTCGACCGCAGCCAAATCCTTTAACTGCCAGGTTTCTGCCAGACCGTTGGCAAAGTCAGTCATCACCGAAGATATCTGACCCGCGAACTTCTCTTGCGCCTGCGAGGGCAGGTTTTGCCAAAAGCCGTCACTGTTCCAGAAGTCCAGAAAATGCTGCATTCCTGCGGCGGCGTTACCCTCGGCCGCTGCAGCCGTGACCAGCCCCGACAGAAGCCGGATTTGCTGAAACAGCCGCTTGCCCTTGTTGGTCCCGTTTTGCAGAAAATGAAACGCTGCGGGTTCATAAACAGTCAGGCTTTTTACCAGATCGGGGCGCATCAGCGCGATCTTGATCGCGATGCCGCCACCATTTGAATGACCGACGAGGTGAACAGCCGTTCCCAGTTTCTCAATCTCTGAGATGACGGCTGACGCGGAAATTGCGGCACCTGTCTGAGAGCGATCACCGTCCAAAGGCGCGTGGCCGTATCCGGGCAGATCAAACGCGTATACATCAAAGCGGCCTTCGAGATCGGCCTCCAGCTGGCTCCATTGGCCGCTGTTGGAGGCTGAAGAATGCAACGCGACTATGGGTGCGTTGGCGTGTTCAGTGGGCTTAAAATGAATAGTCATTGTTCTTACTCACTTGCGTTTGTGATGAGTAATAACTGGGCCTCCATTGTTTCAGTGTAATGTCCGGAAGCGGGGCAAAGTGTTTCAGTTGTTGCTGTGTGAAGCGCTTCACACAACACGCTATCTGCCTTCAAAACATAAGGATTTACCGCCGGGGCTAGTGCAAAGCAGTTGCTTGTGAAACAATTGAAACACAAGAGACCGATTTTGAAATGGCACTGAAACAATGATATCCTAGAACGTCAGGATGACGATGGACATGGCGAACGATTTTCAGGAAATCGAGAAGGCAAGGGACCTTCTGCGCGACGCTATCGAGTCTCTCAAGGAAGGGTTCGCCCTTTATGATGATGACCGTCGCCTTGTGATGTTCAACCAGCGATATGCGGATATGAACAAGGGTGTCGCTGACCTTCTCAAACCCGGTCTGGATTGGGAAATCCTGATGCGCGAGACCGCGCGTCGCGGGATTTATGCTGATGCCATCGGCAATGAAGAACAATGGGTCTCGGACCGGTTGGCCAATGGGATCGAGTTCATTCAGGATTATGAGCTGACCGAAACCGACGGTCGCACCTATCTGGTATCCGTGCACCCCACCAAACTGGGCGGTTTTGTTGTCACGCGTGAGGATATCACCGACCGCAAGCAGGCCGAAGCCGAAGAGCGGGATGGCGATCTGTTGATCAGGCAGGTGCTGGATGCCAGCTCGGCCGTGGTGACCATGGCGCGGATCGGGGATGGCCGGATACTGTATCGCACGCCTGCTGCCCTTCAGTTATTCGGGGCTGCGAAATCTGCCAGAGAACACTATGCCAATCCCGACGAACGCGCCGATTTTGTCACCATGCTGTTGGTGGACGGGCAGGTTGATGACTATAAGCTTGATCTGCTCAATGCTGATGGCAAGCTTTTCCCTGCTTCGATCTCTTCGCAACTGATTGACTATAAAGGTGAAGAGGTCATCGTGACCAGCATCATTGATCTCACCGTTCAGAAAGAAGCCGACGCTTTGATCCGGCAGGTCATGGAGGCCTATCCGGCGGCCATCAACATGACGAATGCCGAGACCGGCGAGATCATGTTTGCAACGCCTGAAATCAAGGCCCTGTTCGGCCCGGTGCGGAGTTCCAAGTCATACTATGCAGACCCGACAGAACGAGAGCGGTATCTGCGCGATCTTCGCAAAGCGGGCTCGCTCAAGGATCGCCGGATGGCGTTTGTTGATGCGACCGGGCGCACGTTCTGGGGGGCGGATTCTTCGCGGTTGATCGAATTCAACGGCGAAGAAGTGATCGTATCGAACACGCGCGACCTGACGGATGAACTGGCCATCGAAGAAGAACTGGCCAAGCAACGCGAGTTGCTGTTCCAGAACGAGAAAATGTCAGCCCTGGGGGAGTTGCTTGCCGGCGTCGCGCATGAGCTGAACAATCCCCTGTCGGTGGTGGTGGGTCATTCTTTGATGCTGAAAGAAGAGATCACCAACCCGGACCTGACCGTCAGAATTGAAAAGATCAGCAATGCTGCGGAACGCTGCGCCAAGATCGTCAAAACTTTCCTTGCAATGGCTCGGCAACAGCCCAGCAAGATTGAACAGGTTGATGTGGCCAGTGTGATTGAAACCGCTGCCGATGTCGTTGGCTATGGCAACACGTCGGGTGATGTAAGAGTGACGCAAAACATCCCGGCTGGTTTGTCGCCGATCGCTGCGGATGCCGATCAGATCACGCAGGTGATCATCAACCTCATCATCAATGCCGAACAGGCCATGACATCATCCGGCTGCGGTAATCTGATCGAATTGTCAGCTTCGGCGCAACCAGATACTGGCATGATTGAGGTGACGGTAAAAGACAACGGGCCGGGCATTCCCAAAGCCATTCGCGCCCGCATTTTCGAGCCGTTTTTTACCACCAAGGAAGTGGGTGAGGGAACCGGCATTGGCCTGGCGTTCTGTCATCGGATTATCTTGTCACACGGTGGTCAGATCAGGCTTGACCAAGGGGGCGAAGGCGGTACCTGTATTCGGATTACGCTGCCTGTTGGTGGCAAGCGGAAAACAGTGGAAGATGAACCGGTTGAACCGGCTTCGACCTCTGCAAACCTCAGGGCACTGGTTGTTGATGATGAGGTTGAAGTGGGCGAGCTGAACGCCGAGATACTCAGAAAACAGGGGTTCGAGGTTGATCTGGTCACATCAGGGCAAGAGGCGATAACCCGCCTTGGCGCGGCACAGTATGATGTGTTTCTGAGTGATCTGAACATGCCGGGCGTCGATGGCCGACAGATTTATGACGCGTTGGTCACGGATTTCCCCGACATGCTGACCAAAACCGCTTATGTCACGGGCGATACCATGGGGCAAAACTCATTGGCGCTGCTGAAGGAATCTGGCCTGCCTTACCTTGAAAAACCTGTTTCGCCCTCTGAACTGAGGGTGCTTGTCGGAAAACTGCTCGCCGACCAGAAGGAAGCATCGGATGGATAATCAGGAAACCCACATTCTGGTCTGCGATGATGAGGTGGACGTGCGGGAAATGCTGCAGGAATATCTGGGCAAGCGTGGGTTCAGGGTATCGGCGGCCTCTGGCGGGGAAGAACTGCGGGGGCTCCTTTCGGCCAATTCCGTGGATGTCATCATCATGGATATCAACATGCCCAAGGAAGATGGTCTGTCGATTTTGCGATCACTGCGCCCCGAGAATACAACACCGGTCATTATGTTGACGGCAGCGGGTGATGTGGTTGACCGTATCATTGGTCTTGAGATGGGGGCTGATGACTATCTGGGCAAACCTGTTGATCTTCGCGAACTCGAAGCCCGGATCAAGGCGATCCTGCGGCGTGAGACCCTTAATGAAACTGCGGCCAAGGAAAGCACGGACGTCAATGGTGCGCCCTTTGGCGCGTTCACGCTGGATAAAGAGGCGGCAAAGCTTCTGGCCGCTGACGGGTCCGAGGTTCCGCTGACGGCGATGGAATACAGCCTGCTCAAGGTTTTTGCCGAAAACAGGGGGCGTGTTCTGAACCGGGATCAGCTTTTGGAGCAAGCCCATGACCGGTCCTGGGACCCCTTCGATCGCAGCATTGATATCAGGATTTCCCGACTGCGCCGCAAGCTTGAGGCCAATCCCGAAAAGCCGGAAATCATAAGGACCGTTCGCGGCATCGGATATCTGTACGACCCAAAGTAAGATTGCCCATCGGGCATCATCAGTTCGCTCTCATAATTTAGTAAATCCGGTCAAAACAATCCCCAGCCAAAGCGCGAACCAGCACAGAGCCAGGCTAAGGATGATATTCCCGGCGGCAAAAGCAATGGTTCGTTCGCGATGCAATTGCAGCGACTGGTAGGCAAAGCTGGAAAAAGTGGTGAACCCACCACTAAAGCCAAAGACCAGACGTTTTGCTTCTTCACCCATTTCAGCAGCCCCGCCCAGATAACCGATCCAAAGACCCAGCAATAGGCTGCCCAGAACGTTCACGATCAGGGTTGAATAGGGCAGATCATGTGTCACACGCAACGCCAGCCAATGGCGCAGAACCGCGCCTGACCCACCGCCCAGGGCAAATATGGCATGCAGATACAGATCGCTCATTCACTGGCCCCTTCCGGCGCGCGCCGCCGTCCCAGCGCCTCGCCCAGAATAGCGGCAGCAAGGCCACATGTGATCTCGGCAACGATGGGGATGATCACGAGCAAACCGCTGGTCTCGGCCAGCCGCTCCAGCTCTGCCACGAATGATGAGAAGGTGGATAACCCGCCGCAAAACCCGACCGCGCCCAGATGCAGCACATGGGCATGCACCTTGTGGCGAATGGCGTAGAGCCAGCCGAGGATAAAACAAGCCACCACGTTGATGCCGAACGTCGCAGTCAGCAACGGAGCGCCGGGGACTTCGAGCGAGAACAGCTCACGCAGCAACGACCCGGCGGCGCCTCCGACAAAAACCGCGGCGTACATCAGGGTTCGATGCCTGATTGATGACGCTGTTTTTGCCACTGCGAATGACCCTGATCTGCTTTGTGCTGCGTCCCGCATACCGATTGCACGGATGCGGATCAACCAGGCTTGCTAACCCAACCGTTACCCGGGCTGATCCACAGGGGCTTGAACATACAGGCCAATCGTTCCACCTTCACCCGCAACAATGAGGCCACGCTGCAAACGCGCCACCCAAGGAGATCAGAGATGATTGTTCGCCGAGTTTATTATGTACTCAGCTATGTAGGTCTGCCGCTGACTCTGCTGTGGGGTTATTTCTGGCCACCTGCCTATTGGTTGCTTGTCATACTGATCCCATACGCGGTGATCGGCCTGTATGATATGCTGACGACGAAACATAACGTGTTGAACAATTATCCGGTTCTGGGCCATTTCCGCTATATGCTGGAATTTGTCAGCCCCGAAATCCGGCAGTATTTCGTTGAAACCAACGAAAGCGGGCGACCTTTTAACCGGATTATTCGCAGTCTGGTCTATTCCCGGGCCAAGGGGCAGGTCGACACGCAGGCATTTGGAACCCAGTACGATATCATGACGGTGGGCTATCATCGCGCCAACCATTCGCTTTCACCCAAACATGTTGAGGAAAGTGAAGAACGGGTGATGTTGGGTGGCCCGCAATGCGACAAACCCTATCACGCCTCGCGTCTGAATGTCTCGGCGATGAGCTTTGGCGCACTTAGCGCCAATGCGATCCGGGCACTGAATGGCGGTGCGAAAGACGGTGGATTTGCGCATAATACGGGTGAAGGCGGGCTTTCCCCGCACCATCTGGCCGAGGGCGGTGATATCATCTGGCAGATCGGCACCGGGTATTTCGGATGCCGCACGCCGGAAGGTGGATTTGACAAGGATAAGTTTGCCGAAAAAGCCAGGCAAGATGTGGTAAAAGCGATCGAGATCAAGCTGTCGCAGGGGGCGAAGCCATCACATGGCGGGGTTTTACCGGCAGCGAAAGTGGATGAAGAGATTGCGGAAATTCGCGGCGTTCCGCTAAATCAGGATGTGATCTCTCCACCTGTACATTCTGCCTTTGACGGACCAACCGAGCTGATGCAGTTCGTCCAGCACCTGCGGGAAATGTCGGGGGGCAAACCAGTTGGTTTCAAGCTGTGTATTGGTAATCCGTCCGAATTTATGGCGATCTGCAAAGCCATGCTGGAAACCGGTATTCTGCCCGATTTTGTCACCGTAGACGGTGCCGAAGGCGGAACGGGTGCGGCCCCGGTTGAATTTACCAACCGTTTGGGCATGCCGCTGAACGAGGGGTTGATCTTTGTGAACAACTGCCTGCGCGGGATCGGGGTGCGCGACAAGATCCGCGTGATCTGCTCAGGCAAAGTCGCCACCGGTTTTGACATGGTGGAAAAGTTCGCCCTGGGTGCGGATATGTGTAATGCCGCCCGGGCGATGATGTTTGCCATAGGGTGTATTCAGGCGCTGCATTGCAATACCAACCGTTGCCCTTCGGGTGTGGCGACACAGGATCCGATCCGTGGGCGCGCGGTGAACGTGCCGCAGAAACGCCAGCGCGTGCATCGGTTCCATGACGCCACACTGGAAAGTTTTCGCGAGATTCTGGGGGCAATGGGCAAGGCAAAGGTATCCGACCTGCGGCCTGCCGACATCCATCGCCGTACAGCAGATGAGAGAGAGCGTTCCTATGCTCAACTCTACGATTTTCTGGATGAGGGTGCCTTGCTGGGTAAAACGATCCCGGAAGAGTTTGCAGCTGACTGGAACGCTGCCTCGGCCAGCCGGTTCTAGTGCCTAGCTGGGGGTCGTGCGTGGGTTGTTTTGCACATGGGTGTGGATTTTGCGAATGCTCCATTCGACGCAATCCCGCATGGCTTTTCCAAGGGCGATGTCAAAGGCTTCGACCAGATCGGATGTTTGATCGCTGGTTGCCAGCACGGTTTCCTGGAACGAGCTGGAGGCGATAATCTTGTCGTCGTATTCATCAATGATCTTGATGTTGATGCGTACTTCGACGCGCACAGTGGTTGCGTCTTCGGTCTGGCTTATGACGACACCCTGAAACTCTCGCAAATCAGGGGCGATGACATAATCCGCACGCAAACCAACGGTTGAGCGCCCGACGGCGGCAACTTTGCCCGAATTCTCATAGCTTTCGACCATCAATGCCTGAACGATCAATGGTGCCCGGTCGACCCAGCGGGCCTGCGGCAGATACTGAACCTGCAACGGCGTGGGCTGCACGGCGATCTGGTCGGTATTGACCGCGGCCGTGGCTGTGGGTTCCTCGACAACAATCTGTTTCTGGATACGCGGCAGCGCGCTGGAGAACGTGCTTTTGGGCGTCAACAGATACAGGTCATTGGGTTTGGAGGCCTGGCGCAGTGTGCCCAGACCCGTACAGCCAGCCAGCGCAGCAAGAATCAGAGACACAATTAAGGGTCTTATCATTGACGGAACTCCGATGCTTGGGTGCCTAACAGAAAACGGGCCGGGTCACGCTCGACCTTGTCGACCAACCGGTCGAGGCTGATAACCAGACGTTGCGATTCTTCAATGAAACGAACGAACTGCGACAGCCCGACCCGCAGAAAGTCCGAGACCTGACGGCGGTTGTCCTGCACGATACCATCGATCGTGCCCAGCAGGTCCGAAGCGGATTGTGACGCGCTGAGAATGTCATCTGAAATCTTGTCAATTTTCTCGGTGACATTTGCAACGGTCGCAGCCACCTGATTGGCGGCCTTGCGTATGTCTTCAGCGACCGAGGCGATATCTTGGTCCATCACACGATTGGCCGCGTCAAAGGCGCTTTCGGCTGAAGCGAGGGTTGCCTTTGCTGCTTCCATCGCAGAATCGATGGATGCAAGTGTGGTATTTGCGTTTGTGAAGGTCTCGGTAATCGTGCCCAGTGCAAGGCTGCCTTGTTCGGACAAGACAATCAGATGATCTGCAAGTTTTGAGCCTCGCTCAACAAAGGGGCGAATGTCCTGCTGCAGGGTCTCTTCGGCGGTCTGTAAGGTGCCGTTGGCCGTTTCCAGCGCGGTTTTTGCTGCTTCCGAGGCCTGTTTGACACTTTTCAACGTATCCGTGCCGGTGGTCAGGGTGGTTTCGGCGGTGTCTGCCAGCGTGTCCAGACGTTTGGTGAAGGCACCGATATCCTTGGCCGCGCCGCCCAGATCAGATGAGAGTGACTGGAAATCGGCCAGCGTCTTGTCCAGCTTGCCCGAAGCCCCCGCGAGGTTGTTCAGAATATCTGAAACAGCTTTGCGGTTATTGTCATCGACGACAGAGTTGAGATTTTCGAGCAGCGTGACGGCCTGTTCCAGAACTTCTGGCGCGCCCTCCAGCAGGGATTGAATCGAACTGCGCTTGCTGGGGATCACACTGTTCTGCGCCAACCGCTCGGCGGTGGGGGATCCGCCTGACAGCTCCACATAGGCCACCCCGGTTACGCCGAGTGATTGCAACTGCGCGATGGTTTGTTTGGTAACGGGGATATCGGCGTCCACTTCAAGCCGGACCCGGACCTTTGATGGATCGTCCTCATCCAGATTCAACGATATGACCTGACCAACGGGCAGGCCATTATAGTTTACGCCACCCGCTGCTGACAGGCCCGAGACATTGTCAAACAGGACATCATAGTAAGCGTATTGCCGGGTCACTTCAAACTTGGCGAGCCAGAGGAAAAAGCCAAAGGCACCAAGGATGCCCGCAAGGGTGAAGGCACCGATCAGGATATAATTCGCTCGGGTTTCCATTGCCGTTACCTATCCTGCCCCTTCTGTTGTGCCGCACGGGCGCGGGGGCCTGTGAAATATTCCTGAACCCAAGGGTGATCAACCTTGGTCATATCTTCTATCGGACCTTCAACCAGCACGCGTTTTTCCGCAAGTACCGCGATGCGGTCACAAATGGCATAAAGGCTGTCGAGGTCATGGGTCACCATGAACACGGTCAGGCCCAATGCTTGTTGTAGCTCTCCGATCAGGTCATCATAGGCGGCGGCTCCGATCGGGTCCAATCCGGCGGTGGGCTCGTCCAGAAACACGATCTGGGGGTCCAGCGACAGGGCGCGGGCCAGAGCCGCGCGTTTGCGCATGCCGCCTGACAGTTCAGACGGGAACTTGCTGCAGCTCAGTTGTGGCAGACCGACAAGGCTGATCTTGAGCCCACCAAGCGCGGCCATCAGTTTTCGCTGATACCGGTATGTTCGCGCAGCGGGGCCATCACGTTCTGCAGCACGGTCAGCGATGAAAACAGGGCCCCATCCTGAAATGCCACGCCCCAGCTTTTCTCGATCCGCTGACGGTCTTGTTCAGGGCCATTCAGGACATCCACGCCCAAGACCTCGATATGGCCCGCTTTGGGCGTGTTCAGCCCCACAATCGTGCGCAAAAGCACCGATTTGCCCGTGCCTGAACCGCCAACCACGCCCAGCACCTCGCCGCGCCAGACATCAAGGTTAAGGTTGTCATGAACCACTTGCTGACCAAACTGGTTGGTCAGATTACGCACACGAATGACCGCTTCGCGCTGGGTATCGTCCCGGGCTTTGTCCTGAAGGGCGGTTCCGTCCATGTCAGACCCCCAGCTCAGAGAAGAAGATCGAAAACAGCGCGTCGATGGCGATCACCATAAAGATCGACTGCACGACCGAGGCTGTTGTCCGCTGGCCAACGCTTTCGGAAGAGCCTTTGACCTGCATGGCCTGCCAACAGGCAATGACGCCAATCACCAGCGCAAAGAACGGCGCTTTGATCATGCCGACGGCCAATTGCGCGACACCTGTGTTTTCCTTCAATCGGGTCAGGAACATGCCCGGGCTGACGCCCAGATCAATCCAGCTCATCAACGCGCCGCCGATCAGCCCGGCCATGTCGGCGATGAAACCAAGGATGGGTAACATGATCAGCAGGGCAAGCACCCGCGGGATCACCAGCACCTCAATCGGGTCCAGCCCCAGCGTGCGCATCGCGTCAATCTCTTCCTGCACCTTCATCGACCCAATCGATGCCGTAAAAGCAGACCCGGAGCGGCCCGCGACGATGATCGCTGTCAACAGAATACCCAGTTCACGCAGGATCGAGATCGAGATCAGCTCGACCACAAAAATCTCGGCCCCAAACTGTTTCAACTGTGTTGCGCCCTGAAAGGCCAGAACAACTCCGATCAGGAAGCCCATCAGGGCAACAATAGGCAGCGCCTTGAAGCCCACCTGCTCCATCTGCGAGACCAGCGCCGCGCGCCGCAGCCGCCAGGGCATGATAAGCGTGCGCACCAAACGGTGCAGCGTGAGGCCAAGAAAGCCCATGATGGACAGGGTATCTTCCCAGGCTCCAAATGTTCGTTCCCCGATCCGGCTGACCCAGACGACGACCCCCCGCGCCGGGGCCTGATCGCCGACCGCTTGGGGGATATTTTTCGACACTGTTTCGATCAGCGAGGCATGCGCGGGCTTTGCGCCTTCAAATTGCACCTGCGAACTGTCTGAGCCCAGCCGCCGTACAAGATCGGCGATCAGCCAGGCACCGCCGGTATCCAGAGATTGCAGTTGCGACATGTCCAGAACGACATTCTGCCCGCTTGGCCGGAGCTTTCCAAAATCAGCCTCGACATCGTCCAGCTCTTGCGTGCGCAGATCACCGGTGATCCGGATGTGAACACCGGTTGCGCTGGTCTCAGAGGTGATCGTGGGGCGTGTCATGGCGGTATGTGATGTCAAACGCCGGTTCGCTGCAACGGAATTATTCAACCAGACCAGGATTTTGTACAGGGTAATTGCGAAGGTGCTACAGCGGCATTCGCTATTGGCTTATCGCAGAACGCCTCTACACCTGCGTCAGAACTGGTGGTACCCATAGGCGCGGGGGAGGATAGATTTGGACATATCCGAACAGCGTATCAAGGCGATGACAACCGCTGGCCTGAATCTGATCGGGCAGGCGCTTTCGATCTATGACAACCAGCTTCGCCTGGTGGTCAGTAACCTGCGGTTTCAGGAGATGTTCGACCTACCCGATGCGCTTGTCGCACCCGGAGCCCTGTTCCGGGATACCATCCACTTCCTCGCCAGTCGGGGGGAATATGGCACTGTGGGGGACGTTGACGAGATGGTCGAGGCCCGCGTCGCGCAGGCGCTGACCTTCGAGCCGCATTATATTGAGCGCACCCGGCCCAATGGTCAGGTCATCTCGGTCGAGGGGGCGCCGTTGCCCAACGGGGGCTGGGTTGCCGTTTACACCGATATCACCCGCACCCGGCAGGTTGAGGATTTGCTGCGCGCCCGTTCAGAAGAGCTGTCTGGCCAACTTCTGAGCCATGCCGAAGAGCTTTCTGCCACAAACCGCAAGCTGGCGGCCACAATCACCGCGCTGGAAGAGGCCAAACGCCAGCTGACCGAGATTGAGGCACGCACGCGCATGACAACCGAGATGATGCCCGCCCATATCGCGCATCTGGATGTCGAAGCGCGATATGACTATTCCAATCGCCGCCTCAACTCGGTCATGCCGGGTCGTCCTTCCGACATTCTGGGCCTGCATATCTCTGAGGCCTTGGGGGCGGGGGCCTATGAGAGGGTCAAACCGCATCTGGAGCAAGCCTATGGCGGGCGACCTTCTGTTTTCGAGTTCACCGAAGAACAGGATTCGCGTCGCCTCCGTGTGTCATTTACCCCGGATAAGGCGGGGGGTGTGTATGTCATGTCGGTGGATATTACCGAAGAAACGCAAGCCCGCGTCGCCTTGCAACAGACCCGCCGCAGGGCGATGGCCGCGCAAATGACAAGCGGTTTGGCCCACGATTTCTCCAACCTGCTGACGATCATCCTCGGCATGCAGTCGCGATTGGACAAGATGGAATTACCGGACGAAGCACGCCAGATGATCGCGGCCACGCGGCAGACAGCGCACCGGGGTGGGCAGTTGCTGAACCGGATTGCCGATATGACAGGCAACCGCACGCCCCATCCTCAGGCAACGGATATGCGCGGGCTGCTAGAGGATTTGCGGGTGCTCGCGACACCATCACTGCCGCGCGGTATGGGGTTGTCGGTGGTGAACACCTTGCCCGATGCGGCGTTGATGCTTGACCCGGGCATGGTGCAGGACGCTTTGCTGAACCTTGTGCTGAATGCACGGGATGCCTGTGGCACCTCGGGTCAGATTACGATCAGTGCCCACGCAATCGGAACCATCTGGGTCGAAATTACGGTATCTGACACCGGTCCCGGTTTTTCGACCGAGGCGTTGGACAAGGCGCTGAACCCGTTTTTCACCACCAAAGGCAGCGATGGGTCGGGGCTGGGGCTGCCGATGGTGTACGATACTGTAAAGCTGGCCGGAGGGGATCTGAACCTGCGCAATACGCTCTCTGGTGCGTCTGTCGTTTTGCGCTTGCCCTATCGCCCCGCACCGCAGGCGCAGGGTGGGCTGGTGCTGTTGGTCGAGGACAATGATGATCTGCGCCACCAGTTCCGCGACATGCTGGTTGGTCTGGGCTGTTCCGTGATCGAGGCAAGCTCGGCCGAGGAAGCACTGGAATTGGTTTGGGAGATCAGCGATATCGCGATGGTCTTGTCGGATATCCGGCTGGAAGGGGAAAGCACCGGCATCGATATCGTTGATCGGTTGAATGGTGCGTTGCCCTGTATATTGATGACATCGCTGCCGCTTTCCGACCCGTTGCATCATCAGGCGCTGACCCGGGCACCTGTTCTGAGTAAACCATTCACGCCGACGCAACTGTCGGCGTTGATCCGAACCGAGGCCACCTAGATGACCCAACCGCTGGTGACCATTCTTGACGACGAACCTGAAATCCGGCGCATCCTGACCGACGCGCTGGAGGATGCCGGTTTCCGAACCCAAAGCTTCGCCCGCGCCCGCGAATTCGAGGCCTCGCTGAAGCGCGTGACCCCGGATGTTTGTCTGGTGGATCTGTCGCTTCCTGACACGGACGGGCTGGCGCTGGTGCACCGACTGGCGCTGGAGCAGGGGGCCGCGGTCATCATCATTTCCGGTCGCGCCCAGGTGCAGGATCGCGTGACAGGGCTGGAGCTTGGGGCCGATGACTATATCACCAAACCTTTTGACCCGGCAGAGGTTGTGGCCCGTATCCGGGCGCGCCTCCGGTCGTCTGCTCCTGCGGTTCAGAATTCCGATGTGGCCGAGTTCAATGGTTGGACGGCGCAGTTTGACCGATATGTTTTGATCAGTGCCGATGGAACCGAGACGCCGTTCAGCCATGCCGAGGGAGAGGTATTGCGCCTGTTTCTGGAAAGCCCCAAACGCCTGATCAGCCGCGCGCGGATGCAGGAAATGCTGGGCGGTGGTGCCGGTGACAGTTTTGACCGGGCCATGGATGTGCGCATCTCGCGCCTGCGGACAAAGCTGGGGGAAGACCCCAAAAAACCGCGTTTGATCAAAACCATATACGGGGCGGGATATATTTTCCTCGGAGATGTTGCATGGCAATGATCTGATGGTTTCAGCGCATGCCTGGCCCGGGGCATAAACATGTGCTTTACGTGTTTGTCCTATTCGCGCAAGGCGTGCTCCTTGACCTTCAGAACCGGTTGAATCAGATAATCCAGCACGGATTTCCGGCCCGATAGGATATCGACTTCGGCAACCATTCCGGGGATGATTTCAACCGCGATACCCCCTGCATCCAGCATCGTATCCGAGGTCTGGATTTCAACCACGAACACCTCTTCTTCGCTGCGTTCCGAGCGCGTGATTGTGTCAGCGCCAATACGAATGATCTCACCATCCAAACTGCCGTATCGCGAGAAATCATAGGCGGTGATCTTGATTTTGACCTGCTGCCCTGCGTGCAAAAATGCGATGTCTTTGGGGCGAACATAGGCTTCCACCAGCAGGCGGTCATCCAGAGGCACAATTTCAATCAAATCTTCTCCGCTGCGGGCCAGCCCGCCGATGGTCGTGCGGTGAATTCGGTTTACGACACCCCGAACCGGTGCGCGGATCTGCGCGCGCGATGCACGGTCGCGCAGGGCGGGCAGGGCGGGCTGCAAAGCGGCCAGCTCGGCCGTGACCAGAGCCAGATCCGTGAGCGCCGCGCTGCGGAACCGGCTGCGTGTCGCGCGGACTTTGTCGTCCACCTCTTCAAGCCCGGCTTTCAGCCGGTTGACCACGGCTTCGGCCCGAACCTTGCGGCCCTGCCATTCGGCTTCGCTGCGGCGCAAGGCCAGCAGCGTGGTCATGGGCTCCATCCGTTGTTCGACAAGCGGTGCCATCATCGTGCGTTCTTCGGCGAGAACCTTGAGTGTTTCTGCTGTGGTCACCTGATCGACCAAACCCTCTTCATATTCGCGCTGCCGTTGTTCACGCTGTCTGTTCAGAATAGCGATTTCGGATGCCAGCTCGGCCTGCCGCCCCTGATAGAGCGCGGTTTCCGATCGCACAACTCCGGGCGCGCCCTGCAGCAGGATGTCATCAAATCGCAGCTCGGCCCCATCAATCTCGGCCTGCAAACGCTGGGCGCGCGCCATCAGCCCATAGGCGCGCTGTTGTTCCTGGCTCAGTTCCCGTTCGATCTGGTTGGTGTCAAGTTCCATCAGAAGGGTTCCCGCCTCTACCACCAACCCTTCGCGCACATGCAGAGATTGCAAAACACCGGGCTCGGTGGCTTCGATCACCTGAATATCACCGGATGGGACGATACGACCATCCACCCGCACCACATCATCCAATTCGGTAAAATGGGCCCAGAACACCGCGCTGGCCAGGCAGCCAAGGATCAGCAGCAACAGCAGAGAGCCACGTATCGGTGCCTTCCCGCGCATCTCACGGGCCAAGCGTTCCAGATCAGGATGCCGCGACATTCAGGTGCCTCCCGGTCTTGCGTACATGTTGGGTGAGGATGGTCTTGGGCCCGTCCATGCCGATCGTGCCATCTTCGATCACGATGACCCTGTCGACCAGTTCCAAAAGACTGGTGCGGTGGGTCACAACCACCATTGTTGTCTCTGGCGTTGCGGCTTTCAGCCGGCTGATGATCTCGCTTTCGGATTTGACATCCATCGCGCTGGTCGGCTCATCCAGCAACAACACCGGAGGGCGGCCAACCAACGCGCGGGCAAGCGCGATCGCTTGCCGCTGGCCCCCTGACAGCCCTTCACCGCGCTCAGATACAGGTTGGTCATAGCCCCTGGGGTGGCGAGAGATGAAATCTTCAACCCCACAAATGCGCCCCGCGCGAACCAGATCCTCATCGCGGGCGCGCACGGCACCGCTGAGGATGTTTTCGCGCACGGTGCCGGAAAACAACCAGACATCCTGCAAAACCGATCCGATGTTGCGCCTCAGATCACCCGGGTCGATTTGGCGGATGTCCAGGCCATCCAACATCACGGAGCCTACACGAGGTTGATACAGCCCCAGCAAAAGCCGTGCGATTGTACTTTTGCCGGACCCTATCTGACCAAGGATCGCAACTTTCTCGCCCGGTTCGATCGTGAAAGAGATGCCCTTTAACGCGTCCTCCGACTGTTCGGGGTAGGTGAAGTGGACATTGTTGAACGTGATCCGGCCTGAAAATTCGGACCGGCTGATCCATGTCCGGCCCTCAGGCCTTTCGCTGTCTGCCTTCATCAGGGTATCAAGATTGCGAAATGCGCTGCGGGCCTGATTGACGCGAGTCAGCGTCTGCGCCAATTGCCCCAAAGGTGCCAGCGCGCGCCCGGTCAGCATGACGGATGCAACAAGCGCACCCATGCTGGTTTGACCCTCGGTGATCAAAAATACCCCATAAAACACGATAAGCACCTGCGCTGCCTGTTGCGTGAACCCGGTAAGGTTCAGTGCAAACTGGGTGATCGCCCGGCTGTGTGCTCCGTGGTTTGACTGTCGCTTGATCGCCTCTTCCCAACGGGTTCGCATTTGGCGTCCCGCAGCGGTTGTTTTTATGGTTTCTAGCCCGGTTACAGCTTCAACCAGAACCGATTGCTTGGACTGACCGTCTGAAAAGCTTTTTTCTGCAAGGCGTGACAGCATGGGTTGAACGGCCAACCCGCAAAGCAGCACGACAGGCACGGCCAGCGCCGGGACAAGCGCAAGCGGACCGCCAACCATGTAAATCGTCAGTATGAAGACGGCGATAAACGGCAGATCGACCACTGCAACCAACGTGGCGGATGTGAAGAATTCGCGCAGAGTTTCAAACTCGCGCACAGTGCTGGCCATCGCGCCGGTAGAACCGGTGCG
This sequence comes from Rhodobacteraceae bacterium KLH11, assembly GCA_000158135.1. GTDB lineage: Bacteria > Pseudomonadota > Alphaproteobacteria > Rhodobacterales > Rhodobacteraceae > Ruegeria. Next base: position 529,369 of record DS999532.1, on the reverse strand, counting down.
AGATTTCATGCGGATATTCAGCACCTGATCGAACACGCGACGCCCCATGAACATGTCGGCCTTTTGGCCTGCCCGATCAATGAAACCCGCCCGCAACAGCTTGAGTGCGAAGTCAAAAACCAACGCCAGACACACGCCAAAGGTCAGCGCGATCAAGGATTCGGTCGCCTCATTCGGCAGGACCCTGTCGTAAACGATCATGATGAAGACCGAGGTCGATAGCCCCAGAATATTCGCCATCGCTGCGGCAAGGGCTACCTGCGTATAAGACCAGCGGTTTGCGGAAAGGGCCGACCAGAACCAATGGCCCCCGTTCCCTATGCGCGCCGGGTTTACCTCGTCACGGTACATGCGCCGAAACAATAACGCGTATCCTGTATAGGCGGTGCGCAGCTGACTTTCGGAAATCTCGCCAACGCCATCCGCGACAGCCGGATCATAGAGCAAAAGCCCGCCATTCCGCGACCGGCCGTGATAGACGACAGCGCGATCATCTTCCAACAGCAGTATCGCAGGCGATAGCGTGTCATCAAAAGCCGCAAGCTGCTGAGGGCCGAACCCGACCTGCAATCCTGCCCGCTCAGCCGCTGTCATGGCGTCGCGCACTGTGAGATCACCCGTTTCCCCAGATTGCGCGGCATACAAAGCGGCAATCGTTATCGGACGTTCAAGTGTGGTTGCAACATTCAAAAGGCACGATTCCAGGGCCGTTAGCCTGGCTTTGCTGTTCATAGTGATCCCCCCCAGTCGTTTAAGGAGATCCCCAACAGGTCCAGAATATCCCCTGTCAGGCTCAGCGCGGCATAGTTGGTCAGGAAAAAGCTCTGCTCGGCCAGAATTAACCGCTCCTGTGCGTTTACATAATCTCTCTGTGCATCGAGAATCTCGATCAGGCTACGGCGGCCGATGGTGAACTGAGCGCGGGCGGCTGTAACACTGTCAGCATTGGCTTGTTTGGCGAGCCGCGCCTGCCGGAGACGATCTGCCCCCGCCTTCTGATCAGACCGAATGAAACCGAGTTCACGGCCGATTTCGCGGATCAGAATTTCCCGATCTGCTTCGGCCTGCTTGATCTGAGCAGCGGCAGCCGCAATTGCAGCACGGCGCTGTCCGGTGCTGTCCAATTGATAATTTACCGACAAATCCACGCCAAAGTCAGCATCTTCGAAATCGTCATGATCTGCAAAAGCAGCAACCCGGACATCCGGGTTGCGACGCGCTTGGGCCGCGGCCCATTCTGCACGCGCAGCCAGCACCGAGGCGTTCGCGCGGCGGATTTGCGGGCTGTCCAGTACGATCTGCGCATCACTTCGGTTCAGATTCGGGGCAGGCATGGGTGGTTGCAGTTTCTCTGGCGGTGGTGTTCCAAAAACTTCGCGAAACCGGGCCTCAGCCCGATCAACCCGTGCCTGTGCATCCGCGAAACGCGTTCGAGCATCGGCGACCCTTGACTGTGCTGTCAGCATATCTGCGTTTGAGCCAAGCCCGCCTGATAATCGCTCAGCTATTTGCTGTTCGATTTCCTCATGAGTGGTGACATTTTTGCGCGTGATCTCCAGCAGCTGTCGCCGATCCAGAACGAGCACATAGGTTTCAATTGATGCCAACGCTGTGGCCGCCGCAGCCTGAATCTGGTCACCCCGGCTTTCCAGAACACGCGCGCGGGCGGCGGTGAGATCATTTCTGGCGGCGCCACCATCATAGACCAATTGAGAAACGCGCAGATAAGGGGTTACATCCCCCGTGTTGGCAAAGGTACGGTCTGAACGGGCGTTCACGCCAAGCGACACCTGCGGCAGAAACGCTCCGCGCGCCGCATCCTGGTTCGCCTGCGCTATGTCCATGTCGGAATTGCTCCGCGCGACGGTGGGGCTGTCCTGAACCGCCAAACGCACGCGCTGGCCAAAGGCGCTTTTTGTCAGGCTGCTTGACGGAGATACGGCTTTTGCGCCTATGGTGCCGCTGGCAAACGATGCTTCGCTGCCAGAAAGATCGGGTGGGGTCGAACATGCTGATAGTGTTGCAAGAACCACCATAACGCCTGCTGACTTACAAAGACAGTTAACCCAACGCATGAGCCATCCCCTTGCTGATTTGAAGGTATGATGCATCCTCGGCCATCGCAGAAATGAACCGGTTTAAGCTGTCCTTTGGTTTCAGACTTTGATCAACATTTTCGGATTGCGCGCGATACAACCAGGCACAATGAGCCAGCGAGATTTGATGCGCATGAATCAACTGCAACGCACCGCTGGCAAGAAGGCTCAGCGCGCAGGTGTCGGGCAAGCGTTTTAGTCGCCGTGTATCAATGCCCCAGAACCCTTGTGGCAACGTGAGCCCATCTTGTTTTTGCAAAGGTACAAACAGTTCCATCTCTGCGATCAACTTGCACAGACGATTGGTTTGTGCCTCAGCGATTGTGCGGCTTTGCAAGAAGAACCGCACATCGCAGAGGTCGCCTGTCAGCTGTTGATCTGCATTGAAAAACGGATTGTCCTGTGGGTCGCGTGTTACGAGCCCCGAGTTTTCATTTACGAAAAGAACGGGGTTCGTTTCTGTGTCACTATTATCGGAAAATCCAATCTCAAATGGGAAGCAGCGCAATATTGACGGTACATACGGCGCAAGCCAGCGACCGCGCTGATCCACGACAGGTGATGCCAATCCGTCGACGACCGACAGCATTGCCACCGGAACGTAACCATCTGTGCCCTGTTGAAACACAATCGGAAAAGAGGTTGTGATTTGTGCAACCTCGGACGTGACGATCGGGCAGGCATTCAAGTCGCGCGCAAACCGGTACGAGGTAAAGCGCTGCCAGTACCGGTTTCTGTGACGTTTGAGGCTAACTGGGAAAAGGCCGTTCTGTGCCATGTAATCCTCTCGTTCTGAAAGGGTAGGGCCGCCTGATACGGCACCACCAATATCGATGATCCGCTCAGGCGCTGGCCCCGGTCGGATCTGTTATCAGGACGTTGTCATTGTTCAGGTCGCTGAGGTCAGAAAGCCCATCAAGCTGCGCGAGGGTTTCGACCGATGCAGTATTCGAACTCGAATAATCCACCTTGACCAGAAGGCTGTCGGTGCCGTCTGTCGCGAGAAGGTAAATCTCATCGCCCGCCTGGGCACCAGAGAGGCTCTCGGCTGCGGCCGTGAGCGTATCAGCATCGAGATCAGAAAGAGCAGTTTGCAGCCCGACAAAACCGGTATTGGCCCCGATGGCACCCCCTGAGGACAATGTCTCAACACCGGTGCCGTCTCCGCGTAGCGAGCTTGCATCCAGCCCACGAAACATAAACGCGTCAGCATTGCTGGTTGCCGGGCCAAGCGTGAAACCATTGATGGTATCAACGCCGTTTGCGGAAGGATCAGCCTCAAGCGCGACGACGTCTCGACCTGTTGAAGACAGATCAATATCGTCATCGCCCGCTCCGCCGCGGATCACGTCGTCGACGCTTGATCCGGTCAGGGTATCCTGGCCAGTGGTTCCCAGATGAAGTTGAGACGGCCCTCCATCGGGTGTTGTCAACGTCAGAACGATCGGCTGCCCCGGATCTTGAACCGTCATCGTGAAGGTCACGATGGGTTGCGACAAATCTCCGTAGTTTGTGGCGGCCCCCGCAAAGCCGATTTCTGAACTACTGTTCGGGTTGACCAGAAACAGGTCGAAATCAGCGTTTTCTGTTTCCGAGTCGCTATCATAGGTGGCAACAGAAGGATCAAAGCTCAACTCAGCTGTAAACGCCAGGCCGCCTGAGGTATCGCGATCCGGATCGGCGTAAATTTCAAATGTTACCGTCGATCCGCTGCGTCCTGCCTCTGCTATGGTGTACGCAGCAGGGGTATGTGCGACAGCCTGCTCTGACACGGGCAACGGATCGGTGCCGCCGGATACGGAAGCCTGTGCTGCGAAATCAAGGGTATCCCCGGCATCAATCGTGTCAAAATCCGAGGCCGGTATGGCCAGACTCCAACTGCCATCCGCGCCCACTGTCGCGCTTCCAAGTGAGGCTGAATTAAGAGTGATATCCACGGCCTGCCCGGTAGACAAACCAACTGAGCCGCCCGTTAAGGTCACCCCGCTGCTTTGCGCATTATCAAGCGAAACGGTATCGTTGGTTCCAAGCGGGTCGATACTCAGGATGGGGCGGAAATCCGTGGTGAAGGTGGTTGTGGCATCGACAGCAGGGTTGCCCGCGATGTCCTGAACCGATGCGGTGACCGGAAAACTGCCACCATCCGCCAGCCCGACCAGATCGGCGGAAGGAATGGTTGTACTCCAGCTATTATCCGAAACTACCGCCATATATGTCTGGGCATTCAGGGTGACCACAACGGTCTGCCCGTTCTCAGCCGTGGTTGTGCCTGATACGCTCAGATCGGTACCACGTTCGATGACATCCAGAACCGCGCCAACAGCCAACGGGTCAAGAGTAATCGAAGGTGCACTCAGGTCAGTTGAGAAACTTGTGGAGGCGGTGTTGCTGTTGCCCGCGATGTCTGTAATCGATGCGTTTACATCATAGGTTGCTCCGTCCTGCAAACCGCTCAAATCGGCGGCTGCAACCGTATATGCCCATGTGCCGCCGCTCACCGTGGCTGTTCCGCCAGCAAGCACCGTGCCACCTGAATGTACGACCTGCACCGAAACCTGTGTACCATTTGCAGCATCCGAGGTGCCTGTGACAACCAGATCCGTTGCGTGCTCGGCCACGTTCACCACGGTGCCGTGCGACAGTGATGAAATTGCCAGGGACGGGGCGGTGAAGTCGGTGCTGAAACTGCCCGTTGCCTGTACCGCCGGGTTGCCAGCCAGATCCGAAACATCTGCGGTGACGTTGATCGTTGCGGCATCTGAAAGGGTTGCCAAGTCTGCCGCAGGAACGACCACAACCCAAGACCCGCCCGAAGCGGCCCCGGTGTAGTCCTGCCCGCCCAAGGACACCGTAACCATCTGGTTGTTTTCGGCAGATGTGCTGCCTGAAATGGTCAGATCGCTTGCCTGCTCTGCCGCGCCGAGAATTGCGCCGCTTGAGAAACTGTCGATGCTCAGGGTTGGTGCGGATACGTCTTTGGACAAGTTGGCGCTGGCCTGCGGCGCCACGAGCCCATCGATATCCGTAACATCAGCCGTCACCGTGAAATCGCCGCCATCCGCAAGCGCCATGAGGTCCGCGCTTGGAACGATCACGTTCCAACTGCCGCCTGAGACAGTGTCGCTATAGGTTTGCCCGCCCAATGTAACCGTTACCTGCTGCCCATCGGTTACATTTCCTGTCGTGCCGCTGATCGTCAGATCCGCGCCTGCCTCGGCCGCGTTCAGCGTCGCGCCGACCGAAAGGGGCGAAATTGCTACCGAGGGGCCGGTCAGATCCACCGGGACGGAGACAGCGATTGGCCGTGCCGGATTGCCTGCGCTGTCACTTATGGAAACCAGAACCGAGGCGGGTGTCCCCGTCGCCAACCCCGACAGATCGCTGTTTGGGATGACCGCTGACCAGTTGCCGCCGGTAGCCACGCCAGAATAATTCTGGCCGTTGAATGACACCGTGACCATCTGACCGTTCTCGGCGGTGGTTGTTCCGGTCAGGACGAGATCGCCGCCTACATCAGCCAGATCAATCGATCCGCCGCCTACAGGATCCAGCGTCAGGGTGGGCGCAGCAAAATCTGTATCGAAGCTGCCGCTGGCCTGGGGTGCGGGGTTGCCCGCGCGATCTGTGATGTCAGCCGCGATCGGGATGTTTGCGCCATCTGGCAAAACGGCGAGGTCTGCAGCCGGAACAGTTACGCTCCAGATGCCATTGGAAACCGTGCCAATATAGGTCTGTCCCCCCAGGCCTACGGTGACGGTTTGCCCGTTTTCGGCGTCTGTCGTGCCCGTAACTTCTAGATCTACTGCCTGTTCTGCAGCATTCATGATCGCGCCGGATGAGAGCGCCGTGATCGCCAAAGTCGGGGGCACGGTATCGATGTCGAACGAAGCGGTTTCGACCGACAGTTCGGCCCCCATACCGTCCAGATGCCGGACGGTGACGGCTGAAACGCCCTGAGGTAACCCTGAGGCTTCGGCAGATGTCAACGAGACGCTCCAGCTACCGTCAACTGCAGGCGTAGTGGTCTTTGTGACCGACCCGATTGTCACTTCTATTATGCTGGTACCTTCAGGTGTTGTTGTCGCAATGCTGGTATTGTTGAGGGCGCTGGATTGTAGTTCGGCCAGATTCAGGCTGGGTGGTCTGGGCGGCGTTGGTGTTGAGGCGGGTGCGTCGTCATCATCATCGCTGCTACCTCCGCCGCCGCCAGCTCCGGCTGCGGCCGCTCCGGCCAGACCAAGCCCGCCCAAGGCAATCCCGCCAGCACTGACACCACCTCCGGCCGCGGCTGCACCAGCTGCTTCTGCAGCAACGCTGAACTCGACGATTTCACCGACAACCTCATCGGCGATCATGATCGACCCGTTGTCCAGAATCTGAGTATGCTCGGCCGTGACCAAGATCACCCGCCCATCGACCAGTTTCAGTTGTACATCACCGTTTGACAGCACCTTCGCCGACCGGACCCCGGGAATGGATTCGGCGAATTGAAAGGCCTCAATCTGCTCATCCGTTGCCTGAGCGAGCGCGGGTAGCGCCATGAGCGTCGAGCCAAGCCCACCGGCAAGCCCCCGACCGGCCCATCGTTGCAGTTTCTTGTCGATCCACTGGCGGATATGGCGCTTTTGCTGCGCATCGGGCTGGCCGCTCGTGGTCGAATTCTCGGTCGAAACGGTATTTTTGGTCATTTTGCCCTCACATAAGCTGGACGCTGGTCATTGCGTGACATGCGGTTCCCGGTCTGAACCTGTTCATTGATGTTGCGATCTGATGACCCATGCGGTCGGACCGGAAAAAATTGAGTTAAACTGAAACCGAAGTCCTTGTTTTCACCACATTCCTGCTCTGGTTTCGGGCCAAGCACCGTTTCATCCTGTATTCGATGCCAGGGGTGGCATGGGGTAGGGGCGATGATGCTTCAGTTCGAAAGAATGGTTGCAACGGGGACCGCAGCGCTCGATTCAGGTATCGGCGATACGGCTTTAAAAACGTTTAACGGAGAAACGTATCTCTACAGCACGACCGGGCCGGGCGGCGGGATCGTATCGTGGCGTTTGGTGGATAACGCGGCCCCGCAGGAATTGGATCAGCAATATTTTGACGTCACGATTGCACATCAGGTCGGGCGCAGCGGAGTGCCGGTTCATCTGGCGGGCTCTGACCAGTTTGTGCTGGATGTGGACACGGCAACGGGCCTTGTCGGGTATGAGCTAAACGCGGATGGCACCATTGGCGGATTGCAGGAAACCGGCACGCTGATTGGTGGTGGGGATGTGGCCGCAGTGGCCCAGATGACCGTTGGAACCAACGATCTGCTGGTACTTGCGCATGAGGACACCGGCCAGATCGGTACCTACCGTGTCAATGGTGACGGATCCCTGAGCCTTATAAACAGCGTCACAGGACAGGTGGATGCACTGCAGGTTCTGCCGGTAGATAGTCGGCAGTTTATCGTTGCAGCCGATTCGGTACGTAGTTCGATCACGACCTATGCTGTTGATCAAAGCACAGGTGCGTTGCGCGAGATGGGTGGCAACAGCGCAATAGAGATGCTTGGTATCAGCACTCCGACTGCCGTTGAAACCATTCAGGTTTATGGAAAATCCTGGGTGATCGTCGCCGGGGCCGAGAGCAATTCACTGAGTGTTCTGGAACTGGGCAGCGATGGTCAATTGACACCGACCAACCATGTACTGGACACGCTGCACACCCGGTTCGAATCGGTGCAGGATCTTTCGGTGATTGAGGTTGATGGCCGGGCGTTCGTTGTGGCCGGTGGCGGGGATGATGGGATCACATTGTTCACGATGACCCCGGATGGGCAGCTGATCCATCTGGACAGTTTTGCAGATACGCTCGACAGCGGGCTGCAAAATGTCGAGACACTCAGCGTTGCACATATCGGTGAGGCGTTGCAGGTCTTCGCCGCTTCGCAACAGGATGCAGGCCTAACGCAGCTCAGCGTTTCAGTTGCTGATATTGGTATCGTTGCCGAAGGCTTTGGTACGGTCACGGGAACAGCGCAGAATGACATGTTGAGCGGTGGCATTCTGGACACAACCCTGAACGGCGGGGCAGGGGATGATATTTTGATCACCGGTACCGGCGCGACGACAATAACCGGTGGCACCGGCGCAGATATCTTTGTGATTCGCCAAAACAATGCCTCCACCACTATCACTGATTTTCAGGCAGGGACCGATCATCTGGATTTGTCGGATTATCCTTTTCTTCGCACACCTGCGCAGTTGGATTTTACCGCCACCGCAGAAGGGGCTCAAATTTCCTATCGAGGTGAAGTGATCGAACTTGTTTCGGCAAGCGGCAGCTCTTTGACAAGCGAAGCGGTGTTTGGGTCGGGATTTGACGGACCTGACTATATTCCCGTCGATCTGGGGAGTGGGCCAGACAGCAACGCGTCAGAAGGCGTTCAGGGCCGGGTCATGCTTGATTCTGACAGCGCGAACCTCGCGCTGGGGAATGCTGAGGTTCGGTTTACCCCGACCGGAGGGTCAACGCTTACAGCGCAAGCAAACGGGCAAGGGGAATTTGATCTGGATGTGCCGGATGGTACGTTTCCCGGCCGGTTGGACATTATCAAATCATATTCAACAGCTAGCAATGAGATCACAGCACTGGATGCGTTGCAGGTTCTGCGCATGTCTGTCGGGCTTGATCCCACCTGGGGTCCGGCCGATGCTGAAAACTTCATTGCGGCGGATATAACCCGGGACGGAGCGATAAACGCTCTGGACGCGCTGGCAATTCTTCAGGTCGCAGTTGGCCAGCCTACCGAATATGAGGCTGAGTGGGTTTTTCTGGACGCAGATGCCGATCTGTCCGGAATTTCGCGAAACAATGTAGCTTATGAGACCGGGGCGGAAGTCACCATCGTAGATGGAGCTTTTGCCGTCGACATGACCTCAATCCTGCTCGGGAATGTCGAACCGGTCTGACACCGGATCACGCAGCCCGGACTATTCCCGGAATGCGCGATAGAAATAATCCGCCAACGGTTTGACCAGATAAGACAATGGCGTGCGTTCATCGGTCTTGATCATTGCCTCAACCGGCATGCCCGGCAGCAGTTCCTGGCCGTTCAGACGTTCCAACTGGCCATCATCAGGTACAACTTCCGCCCGATAAAACGTGAAACCGCTGCTTTCATCGGTGAACGTATCGGCCGAAACGTTAATGACATGGCCGTCGAGCTCTGGGGTGTCGCGTTGATTAAAGGCGGGGAAGCGCAAAGCGACACCTTGCCCCCGGTGCAACTGGTCAACATGGAGCGCATCAACTCGTGCAGCAACCAGCAGAGGGGTATCCTGCGGCACCACATACATCATCGGCTCACCCGGTTGGATCACCGACTGAATGGCAAAAACCTGACTGTCATAGACGGTGCCAGCCACCGGAGCACGAATGTCCAGCCGCGACAAGCGTTCGGTCAAAGACAAGCGACGCTCGGCCAGTTCGACAACGCGGGATTGTACATCCCTGAGTTGCGTGATCGCTTCCTCGCGCCGGGTGGCCTGAAGCTCAACAATCTGAATTTCGGTTGTGGAAATTTGACCTGTCAGCCGCGCTATTGTGGATTCAAGCCGTCCGATCTGACCGGTCAGGTTTGCCTCTTCCCTTTGCAGCGCCGATACACGGCTGGCCTGCGTCAGGCCACGTTCCAACAACCCCTGCTGATCTGTGAGTTCGGTTCTGATCAGATCAACCTGAATGTTAAGAGCTGCCAATTGCGCCTGGGTCCCTTCGATCTCGTTTCCAATCTGAACCTTCTGCTTGCCCAGCTGATCTATCTGTTGGGTAAGCGTCTCCAGCCTTGCATTGAACAGGCGTTGCTGACCAGCCAACAGGTCATCGCCGATCGGTTCGCGGGATTTCAGATCCTGCAGGTTTTGCGCAAGGGTTTCGGCACTCGCACCGTCTCTTTCCGCTTCAAGTCGGGTTTTTCGGGCAAGCAGCTCGAATAACTGGGAATCCACGATCGTTTTTTCCGAGGCGAGGAATGTGTCGTCCAGTCTTAGCATCAGGTCGCCACGCGCGACGGCGTCCCCGTCGCGCACGAAAATCTCGCCAACAACCCCGCCATCGGGGTGTTCAATCACCTGACGGTTGCTTTGTACCTCGATCACGCCTTGAGAGATGATCGCGCCTGCCAGCTCGGTCCGGACACTCCAAACCCCCAAGCCCAAAACAAGAATGGCTAGAGCCAAAATACCAACGAAGGCAGGGGCCTTGATGCTCCAGGCCGGACCAGAACTTTTCTTAAACATTATTCACCCACCTTGTTCAGGTGTCGTTTGATGACATTGGCGTTCTGCACCATGGTGTTCAGAACCTCATCGCGCTTACCGGATTTGACGATCTGGCCCTTTTCGACCACCACCAGATCATCACATTCCGAAATGGCCTGAGGTCGGTGCGTCATTATGATTGTGGATTTGCCGGCTTTCTTGAGCTCGCGAACCGCGTTGTTCAACGCCAATGTTCCATCCGCATCCAGCGCCGAATTGGGTTCATCCAGAATCAACAGCACCGGGTTGCCATAAAGGGCACGCGCCAATGCGATTCTCTGTTTTTGTCCGCCAGAGAGCTGACTGTCATTGCCCTCAAGAAAGGTGTCATAGCCTTTTTCAAGGCCCAGGATCATTTCATGGGCATTTGCTATTTTTGCTGCAGCAACAACCGCTTCGGGATCCGGGGTTTGTGACATGCGCGCGATATTTTCCGCCACCGTTCCGTTGAACAACGTCACCTGCTGCGGCAGGTAGCCGATATGTTGACCCAGAGCATCCGGATCATACTGATCCAGTGTCGCACCGCCCAACCGAATTTCACCTGCAGCCGGGGGCCATAATCCAAGCAACGCCTTGGCAAGCGTGGTCTTTCCTGACCCGCTTTTGCCAATAACACCAAGGGCTTTGCCCGGTTCAAGCTCAAGCGCCGCGTTGCGCAGGGTTGGGGTTTTTGCACCCGGGGGGATCACGGTCAGACCTTTTGCCACCAGATGCGCCTTCGGGGTTGGCAACTGCGTGCGCGATGGCTCTGGCGGCGTGGTATCGAGGAATCGGTTCAGGCTGATCCAACCCGTGCGCGCACGTTCAATCATTGACCATTGACCAACCGCCATCTCGACCGGTGCCAGCGCGCGGCCCAGAAGGATCGTACCTGCGATCATCGCACCCGGGGTCATTTCGTTGTTCAAAACGAGCCACGCGCCAAGCGCCAGCATCGCAGATTGCAGAAACAACCGCAGAGATTTGGTCAGCGATGTAAAGCTGCCCGTCCAGTCACTGGCGGAAATGGACTGCGACAACGCCTCGGTCCGCTGCTTCAGCCAACGTTTTGAGACATCCTCTTGCATCCCTTGCGATCTGACGACCTCGGCGGCCTGGCGGGCATGTTCTGAAAATGCGCTTGCCTTGGCTGAGGCGCTTTGCGCTTCGGCCACTTTGCGATGCGTCAATGCCTGGTTCAACAGAGCAATCGTTATCAGCAACGCGCCTCCCGCGACGGCCAGCCAGCCCAGCAGAGGGTGAAACAGGAAGATCGCGGCCAGAAAAACCGGCGTCCATGGGATATCCATCACCGCAAGCAAGACGGGCGACGCGCAGAGCGCACGGATCGATTCAAGATCACGCAGGGCGGTGGCGGGTGCAGATCGAATCTGCGGGAATAATGCGCGGCGCATGGTTCCTTCAAAAACACGCTCATCCAGCGCCGACTGGAAACGCGCCCCGAACCGGGCGACAATCCGGCCACGTGCATAGTCCAGCATCGCCATCAGCGCGTACAGCAGCGCAACCAGCAAGAAGAGCGCTGACAAGGTTTCGACCGAGCGGGATCCGAGAACCCGGTCATACACCTGCAACATGAACAGCGGCCCTGTCAGCATCAGCAGGTTGACGAAAACGCTGAACAAAAACGCAAGGGCAAGAAAGCTGTTGCCCTGATTGCGCACCTTGCGCAATTCGTGGCGGTGAGGTGGGGAATTATGGTTTTTCGAACTCACGCATTTGGCCCTTGCTTGCTCACAAATGGAACTCGTCAAAAGCCAATCTTCCTGAACCCGAAGGCGGCCCGACATTTGTGGCGACTATATCTGTGCGCCTCAGCAGGAACAACGCGCATTTCAGGGCACGCACCCTGTTTCGGCGGTGTTCGTATTGCGGGTTATGAAAGAACGGCGGGAACATGCCGAGGTGGAGCGATCAAACTTAAAGATATGAGCGATCCTGTCCCGCAAAACGTTCAGATATTCTTAACAGGGCAGGTATATCACCTAGGCCCGGATAATATGTGGCTCTCCGGTGCGGTAGATGCCGCGCGTATCAATGATGAGATTCGCGTGCTCTTTGATCAGGTCGTAATCAAACGCATCATGGTTGGTCGCCAGAACAACCGCATCCTGTTCCGCCAGAACCTTCTGGGTTAGCGCCACGGATGAAAGGTCAAAGACGTGTTCTTGCGTCTTCGGGAACACAGGCACATGCGGATCTGCATAGCTGAGATTGCCCCCGTTGTCGCGGATCAACTCCATCAAGGTGACCGAGGGGCTTTCGCGCATGTCATCGACATTCTTCTTATAGGCAATGCCCAAAACCATGATCTTGCTGCCACGCACTGCTTTTTGACGCTCATTAAGGGCGCTTGCCAGTTTGCTGAATACATAGTTTGGCATTGAGGTGTTGATCTCACCTGCCAATTCGATGAATCGCGTATTGATGCCGTATTCACGGGCTTTCCAGGTCAGGTAAAACGGGTCGATCGGTATACAATGCCCACCCGGACCGGGGCCGGGGTAGTAGGGAGTAAAGCCAAACGGTTTGGTTGCTGCGGCGTCAATGACTTCGAAAATATCGATGCCCATCCGGTCGGTAACAATCTTCATCTCGTTGACAAGACCGATGTTAACCGCGCGGTAAATGTTTTCGAGCAGTTTTGTCATCTCGGCAGTTTCGGTTGAACTGACCGGCACAAGCTTGTCAATGGCATGCTCATACAGTGCGATGCCCGCCTGCAGGCAGGCTTCGGTATGCCCGCCCACAACCTTCGGGATCGTATTTGTCGTGAACTTCTGGTTGGCCGGGTCCTCGCGTTCGGGTGAATAGACGGCAAAGATATCCTCCCCGACCTTCAGCCCGTTTTTTTCGAGCCGCGGCAGCACCTCTTCTTTGGTGGTGCCGGGATAGGTCGTACTTTCCAGTGCGATGACCTGCCCCGGGCGCAAATGGTCTGCAATTTTCTCACATGTGTCGGTAATGAAGCTCAGATCAGGTTCGCGGTATTTGTTGAGCGGCGTCGGGACACATAGCATAAGGCCATCCGCCTCGGCGATACGCGAGAAATCAGTGGTTGCTTCGAACCCGTTTTGCCGGGCTTCAGCGAAACGGGTATCATCGATATGCTCAATCGCACTGTGACCTGCGTTCAGCTCTTGAACCTTTGTTTCATCAAGGTCAAATCCGATGACCCGAAAACCGATCTCGGTATACCGCAGTGCCAGAGGTTGCCCGACATAGCCCAACCCGACAATTCCGATCACGGCCTGTTTCGCAGACAGCTTTTGCCGCAATATGTCTAGTGATGTGTTTGCCATGGAAACTTGCCCGTCAATTTTGTCTGCGACTGCGTTGGCCCGGAATGCACTGGCATAAACCATGCGCGAGGTCGCGGTTTTACTAGTTGCTTTGGGGAAAAAGGCAACGGGTATTTACGCCGCCTGCGGGAATTGCCAAAGTGTTTACCCGCCCGTTTGGTTGGACGGCAGCGATCCCCGTGTTGCGGCTGGGTCCCCTGACAGATCACCCCTGCGCAGGCCGATTTATTGTTGCCTGGGGATAACCGCAACCGAAGCTGATGATCTCGTGATTGAGCGGCGGTGCCGCAAGGCGCGTCAAATCACATCTTGCACCGCCACCAGCCCCTGATTATGAGGAGGAAATGCAACGCAAGCGGATGTTATGGCAGGTTTGGCCTGCCGGTTCGCTTGGCGAGACAGGTTTATACATTGCTCCGGCGCAGGAAACCCACATCCGAAACCCAGCCCGTCATGCTGGATGAAAAAGTGCGGCGCAAGCATCTGCGCAATCGTCTTCTGATCCTGTTATCGCCGATTTTGCTGCTACTGTCCCCGGTGCTTGTTCCTGCCTATCTGATATGGAAGCGGCACAAAAAGGCAAAAGCTGGCAGCAGGTTGTCACGCAGGATCAAGATTTCCGCCTCACTCGGACCCGTAAAACCCGCCCCTGTCGATCAGGAGGCCGAGGCGCGGGCTGACGCGATGCCAGACAGTTTCGCCCTGTGCCGGGTGATCGGCAATGATCTTGTACCGCGGCATAAGGCCGGGCAGTCGCTGGAGAACGTATCGTTCATCCTTGAGCACGAGCCCGAGTTTGAAAACTGTACCAAATTATGGGTCCTGAACCGGATTTTTGATGCGGATACCGAGGCCAAACTGATCGCCTTGCTTGAGGCGCATGATCAACCCTATCGACGCATTCCTTTTGATGCGGACACACTGCAAAAGACAGGCTTCAACTTTGATCCGTTCGACGCGCCCATGGTCTTTGCCGATGGCTCATTAGAGAAAGAAGATGAAGACATGCGCGCGCGGGTGGTTGCGCAAGCCTATCGCGCGCGCAACGCCTATGTCATGAATAACAACGGCGCGCGGAACGTGGCGCTGGAATTTTGTCTGGAACATGCCAAATGGGCGCTGCCTTTTGACGGAAACTGCTATTTCACGCAGGCCGCCTGGGCTGCGTTTCGCGATGACGTGCTGGCGCATCGCGACAAGCGCTATTTCGTCGTTCCGATGGCGCGCATGCAGAACAACGCGGACCTGCTGACGGGTAATATCGCGCCAAAAGCCGAAGAAGAGCCTCAGATGGCGTTTCGTTACGATGCGCCTCTTCGGTTTGATCCGGCCCATCCTTATGGGCGCCGTCCCAAGGTTGAGCTGTTTTTGCATCTCGGTATCCCCGGCCCCTGGCAATCGTGGTTTTTGTATCCTTTCGACCTTGCGCCGCGCCCAGTCAGCCCCGAAGGGCACAGGGTTGGGCAGGCCGGATGGGTGGCGCGGCTGTTTTCCGGCAAGGCCAGGCTTGAGGTTGCCGGAACCGAGGGTGTGGTTGTCAGAGGAACAGCGCGCAATGACGCGATCCGGGCGACTCTGGACATGCTGGAGGCGCGGCAGATGTTTCCGCGCCCGTCCGAGCATCCGGTATTCTATGACGAGGCCCGCATTCAGGCGCTTTCCGGCAATTCTGATGCTGCTGACGCCAAGGCGGTTCTGGCAGCGGCAGAGGCCGCTTTGACACGCGGGCCGTTTTCAGTGACCGATAAACCCGATCCCGGACCAAGCGGTGATCTGCAGGACTACTTTCACCCGGCACCTTACTGGTGGCCCAACCCGAAAACCGCCGACGGCTTACCTTTTGTCCGACAAGACGGACGCCGCGTCCCCGGGACGCGTTTGTATGAAGCAGAAAGCGCGCTTTATGACCGTACCCGATTGCAGCGTCTGTTTGATGACACGACGGCATTGATGCTGGCAGACCGGATCACCGGTTCAGCGGATTACGCCGCGCATGCCCGCCAGCTGGTTCATACCTGGTTTTTGAACCCAAAGACACGAATGAACCCGCACCTGACCTTTGCACAGGTCCGGCGGGGTCATTCCGGCGACAGGGGGCTGTGCCACGGGCTGATAGAAACCAAGGACTTGTACTACTTCCTCGACGCCATACGCATGATCGACGATCCCGAGGTCGTTGACGGGGTTCGGGATTGGTGTGCCGAGTTCTTTCCCTGGTTCCAAACCAGCGATCAGGGTGCCGAAGAGGCCAGGGCTGCAAATAATCATGGCACCTGCTATGATCTGCAATCTGCGGCTCTTGCGGCATTTCTGGGTGATGCGGGTGCGCTGCAAAAGATCAACCTGCGTGCCCAGGCCCGGTTGATGGGCACGATCACCGCACAAGGTGAGCAGCCGCATGAGATGAAGCGCACACTGACCCAACATTATTGCGCCTTTAACCTGCAAAGCTGGATCAATCTGTTCGATCTGCTGGAAGGTGTTGGCCTGCAACCATGGAGCAGCGACGCGGGCACACGGCTGCTTGTGGCCATGCGCCACCTGTTGACGGAATCCGCCTCAGGTTGGACACATCCACAGGTCGAACCATTTGAAGCCACCCGTCTTGTGCCAATAGAAGCCAGCCTGAGGCAACGGGGCGGTGACAGCGTTCTTACGTCGACGGAAGCGCCTGCTTGTTTCTATCCTCATGATGGGATCGCGCCGTTCTGGCGGCTCGGCCGGGGAATGACCGCCTCAACATCGTGAAGATAGTGACAGGGGTTTTACGATTGAAAACGTCAATCTGATCAAGCGAACCGGCGCTGAGCTTGAGGTCAGCGCCGGTTCATTTCGGCGATGTGATCAAAGAACTCTGTTTTGATCAGAGCTTTATCACAGCCATCTTGTCTTGGGTCATGTCGTGCATGGTATAGCCTATCCCGCCGGTGTTATATCCCGACTGGCGGCGGCCTGCGAAGGGCATCCAGTCAACGCGGAAGGCTGAGTGATCGTTCACCATGACGGCGGTTGCATCCAGATGCCGGACCGCTTGCATTGCGGCGTTCAGCGCAGTGGTAAAGACCGCAGCCTGAAAGGCAAAGGGAAGGCTGTTGGCAGCTTCAAACGCCTCCTCTAACTTGTCATAGCTGTAGACACACACCACCGGGCCAAAGATTTCCGCGGTTGAGACCCGCGCCGTGGCGGGGGGATCAAGCAGGACGGTGGGCGCATAGGTCGTCGGGCCCAGCTTCTTGCCACCGGTCACCAGCGTTGCACCTTCCTGAACAGCCTCATCCACCCATTGGGCAACACGATCCACTTCAGTCGGGCGGATCAGGGGGCCGCATTCCACACTCGGGTCGCGTGCATCACCGACCTTGAGGGCGGATGCTGCATCCGCCAGTTTTCTGGCGATGTCAGAGGCCATGGCTGATGGCGCAAAGACGCGCTGGACCGAAACACAGACCTGACCCGAATGGTAAAACCCACCCTTGGTGAGCAGCGGGATCATCGAATCGATATCGGCTGTTTCATCAATGATCACAGGCGCGGCCCCGCCATGTTCCAGCGCGCATCGCGTGCCGGGAGCCAGCTTGGATCTCAACATCCAGCCCACGCGCGCCGATCCGATGAACGAAAAGAACCCAACCCGAGCGTCCGTGATCATCTGCTCGGCCACGTCATTGTGGCAGATCGCGAGATGACACCATGGCCGGGGCAGACCCGCCTCATACAGAATGTCAACAAATGCCTTGCAGGATAACGGCGTATCCAGCGCAGGTTTGACGATCACCGGGCAACCTGTGGCCACGGCTGGGGCGACCTGATGCACGATCAGGTTCAGCGGATGATTGAACGCACTGGCAGCGACCACCACGCCGATCGGCTCACGCTGCGTGAACGCGACCCTGCCCGCTCCGGCGGCCGTCAGGTCCATTGGAATTTCCCGCCCGGCCATCTGACCCATCTCGTGGATACACAGCTCGACCCCGTCGATGGCGCGCGTAACTTCTACGCGTGCATCGATCAATGGCTTGCCGCCTTCGCTGGCGATCAACATGGCCAGTTCCTCAGCCCGGTCAGACATGAGCCGGGCTGTGTTTCTCAGGATCTCGATCCGTTGGAAAGCGGGCAGCCAAGCATCACGATCGCGATGCAGGCGGTGCGTCACGTCCAGCATGGCATCCACATCGGGCCATGTATGGACGTCGACCTTGCCGATCTGCTCCAGATCGAACGGATTCAGGACATCAAGGGAGGTGCTCATATCAGGCATGTTTTAGCTGCGAGTTCGTCGATGAGGACCCTTTGGTTTTCGCTGTAGTCGACGGGGACATCGACGAGGTGGACGCCGCCTGCGGCGAAGGCCTTTTCGAAGGTGGGCACCAGATCCTCGGTGCGTTCGACCCGGTGGCCGGTGGCCCCGTAGCTGTTGGCGTGCTGCACGAAATCGGGGTTGTTGAACTCCAGCCCCCAATCCGCAAAACCCGCATGGGCCTGTTTCCAGCGGATCATCCCGTAAGAGCTGTCATCAAGCACTGTGATCACCAGGTTGAGGCCCAGACGCACAGCCGTTTCAACCTCTTGGCTGTTCATCATGAACCCGCCATCGCCGCAGATCGCCATGACGCGGCGATCGGGATACAGCATTGATGCCATCATCGCCGAAGGCAGGCCCGCGCCCATGGTTGCAAGCGCATTGTCCAGAAGGATCGTGTTGGGCTGATACGCCTTGTAATTCCGCGCGTACCAGATCTTGTAGATCCCATTGTCCAGCGCGATGATATCCTGATCCCCCATGACCTTGCGCGTATCCGCGACAAAGCGCTGCGGCACGATCGGGAACCGCGCGTCATCCGAACCCTCAGAGGTGTGCAGATCCGTTTCCTGCTTGATCCGCATGTAATAGCTGCGGTCAAACTCCAGCGCGCCGCCCAGAATATCCCCCAGCCTGGTAATCGACTGCGCGATGTCGCCGACAACTTCGATCTGTGGGAAATAGACCTGATCAACCTGCGCCGCCTTATAGTTCACATGGATGACCTTGGTGCCGTTTTCCTCCA
>DS999532.1:48262-509599 GCA_000158135.1 Rhodobacteraceae bacterium KLH11 | reverse complement strand
TGAGTGAAGCCGGATCGTTATTCGGCAGCTTGCAAATGTTGCGGTTCGGGATACAGCTCATCCATCGAGGCCGAGCGCCCATTGTCGAGCACGATGCGCGCATGGTGCCGCTTTAGCAGGCGCGGTTCTGCCACACCGCAGCTATGGGCGATGATGCCGATCTCTTTTTTCATGTTCTGGGCGTAACTCGCGACGCGTTCGGCCTTGCTGATCGGATCAAGGCCGAATTGCAGCTTGGTATTATGCGTGGTGATGCCGGTGGGGCAGGTGTTCTTGTTGCATTGCAAAGCCTGAATACAGCCCAGTGCAAACATGAAACCCCGGGCGGAGTTGACAAAATCAGCGCCTGCACAAAGGGCCCAGGCCACTTCGGACGGGTTGATCATCTTGCCACTGGCGCAGACTTTGATCCGATCCCGAAGCCCGTATTGCTTTAGCACATCAACCGTCAGGGGCAGGCTTTCGCGCAGCGGCATCCCCATATTGTCGATCAGGCTCATGGGGGCCGCACCGGTGCCGCCGTCTGAACTGTCGATGGTCACGAAGTCAGGTGCGCTCTCGGGTCCGCGTTTCAGAATCTCTTCACACAGGGTGTTGAAGAAGCCATTGGCTCCGATCACGGCTTTGAACCCGACCGGTTTTCCGGTCACGTCGCGCACATACCGGATCATATCCAGCAGGTCACCGACATTGTTGATCTCGGGATGACGGTTCGGGCTGATCGCATCCTGCCCCGCTTCCAAGCCACGAATTTCAGCAATTTCTGTGGTAACTTTTGCACCGGGAAGGATGCCGCCTTTGCCGGGTTTTGCCCCCTGGCTGAGCTTGATTTCGAACATTTTAACCGCATCATGCGCAGCCACTGCGCGCAGTTTATCCTCGTCAAATCCCCCTTCGGGCTTGCGCACACCGAACTTTCCGGTGCCGATCTGAAATACGATATCCGCGCCGCTTTCCAGGTGATATGGAGACAGGCCGCCTTCGCCGGTATTCATCCATATCCCGGCTTTTCTGGCCCCTTCTGACAGGGCCCGGACGGCCGGTATGGAAATCGCGCCATAGCTCATGCCCGAGATGTTAAACAGCGCGTCGGTAGAGTAGGGCTGCCGGGCAAACGGGCCCACCGTTACGGTTGAAGGGCCCTGGGCATCTTGCTCAAGCGTTGGGAAGGGGCAATTGGCGAAATACACCGTACCGGTCGAGCGCAGATCGCGTGTCGATCCGAAAGCAACGGTTGAATCCACATTTTTTGCTGCGCGATACACCCAGGACCGTTCGGCCCGGTTGAACGGCATTTCTTCGCGATCCTGTGCGAAAAAATACTGTCGAAAGAACTCACCCATATGTTCAAAGAAGTACCGGAACCGGGCAACCACGGGATAGTTGCGCCGCAAGGTGCTTTCGGTTTGGGTCTTGTCCCGGATGTAGAGCACAAAAACCCAAAGGACGGCGAGGCCAACCGAAAAGACAAAAACAAATGAGAGGATTTCCAAAAGGCTCAGAAGTGCATCTGACAGTTGCGACATGATTAACCCTTAGTTTGGTGACATGCGTTTCTGGACCCGAAGGGCCATCTTTGGCGCGGTAAAGGAATGTCCCTCACAAATCGGAGCCCATGCAGCTTTATTCCAGCGCGGATAGATCACATGTTGATGAAGAAACGTTGACGCTGTTGTGATGTGTAACGGCGCAAAATGATCCTATTGACGGTCATTTATCAAAATTTCGCGACAGACCCTTCCAATTCACCCTCAGAAGACGCCTGTTCCAGAAACTTTCGATCATGCAGCAGGATCGAGCGGTCATGAATTTCAACTATGCCCGCGCGTTCCCAGCACTTTAACTTGCGATTTACGTTGCTCCGGGAACATCTGGCCATATATCCAATGTCGGTCTGTGTTACGAATGAACCGATGCATTCTATTTCCGTGCCATTCATATCAACGGTTTTTCCGATTTGCTCGGCTATTCGCAACAACGTGTTCGCTAAACGGGCGGACATGTTCTTCATACTCACACATCGTGTCGCCCTGATATAGCTGCGGTACCTGTTGGCAACCAGACGAGATAAGGCGTCGCAGGCAGAGAGATTATTTATTGAGAGCTGAAAAAACGTATTGCGATGAATCCTGAATACTTCCAGTGGGCTCAGCGCAACTGCAGTGTCTGCATAAAAGGATTTCTGATATACGCCCAGCTCTCCGAAAGGCTCTCCGGGTCCGATGATGGCGTATGTGAATTCACTGCTATCCGAAGTGAGGCTGCCAAGTTTCGCGTATCCTTTCAGGATGATATAGAGATAGTTCGCCTCATCATCCTGATAATAAATCGTCTCGCCTTTTTTGTAGCTCCGCTGCCCGCAGCCAGCTTGAAGTTGCTGTGCCGCCGGAACATCCAGTTGGCTCAGAAATTCGGAAGAGTGCTTGTGTTCAAGCGCCTGCTCTAACGACTCGGATAGTTGGAACAACTCTACCTTGCTTTGCAGAAACACTTTCGAAGATCCTCGCATTAAAGCGCCAATGGCATAAGTGCCTGGCGGGCCGACAAAATAAATTTGCGGCCACTCGATACATTTGTTTCCTCCCTACCCACGCTTACCATTGGCTCAACTCGTGAGCGAATAACGCTTGTTGATCTCTAGTAACGTTCCGGTCACTCGATATTTCACTTCCAACCTGTTTTGAGCGACAAGAGCACGCCAGATTCCGCCCGAGCGAAATGTCTGCTTATTGGGTGAATTGGAGATACGAAAATTGCTGAAAACCCGCTATGCTGCGCAGCACAGAGTTAAGCTGTGGCGTAAAAAAGTATATTTTCCCGACAGGCAGAGAATGCGCGGAACAAAATCATAAGGATGGGGTAATTGCCGGTATCCTTACCGCCATATCATCGAAGATTGGAATAAAGCGCTTGATACGTTTCTGCTGTTTAACCAATTGAAATATAATATGAATATTAATATAATAAGATATTCAAATTTGAATAATCCCGCATGGGAAATCTTCGAATTTCGGTAATGGTTGAGTTGGGGGGTTCATAACCAGTGACAAATAATGACCGCCGGTATCAATAACCAGATCGGCCTGCAATAGCGGTTTCAGGTCAAAATCGGGATAGTCCGTTGAGAATTTCGATTTGGTCATGCCCTCATGCAGCGCGGCGAGGACTTCGACAGTTTTTTTCCCGGCACGATAGGTCTTTTTTGCTTTTGGGTCTCGTGTATCCACGATTACCCGTTTCTCCTGAAGCAGCAGTAAATGCGCATGTGCCTTCAATTCTGTAGGAGAGCCGTTGTCGACCCCGTAGAAAATATTTGTCCAATCCAGAAACGCTGCATGGAGATCCTGCATCACCGGATGCTGCCTGCCGATCCGTTCAAGATCATAATCTTCAAAATAGTAGGCCAGATTATCAAGATCTGCGTTCTCGGGGTAAACGTAAGAATACGAGCGGTACGGGGTCAGGTTGAGCCCAAACTTTTCACGTTGAAAATGATAGGGGCTGTAGCGGTCAAACCGTATGCGAACAATGTTTGCGGGTGGTATCAGATGTGTCAGCTTGGGGAATAGCCTTGCCATTTCCCGGTATTCTTCTTCTTCTTCCCCGGGCTCGTTGACCAGCATAAGCCAGCTTGCGACCAGACCCCTCTCCATCGACATCTTCAGCAAGGTCAGATTGGTTTTCTGGTCAGTGCCTTTCTTAAACCTCTTCAGCTTGTCGTTGTGCAGCGACTCGATACCCGGCTGTATCCAGTCAAACCCGGCCTTCGCCATCAGATCAATCTGCCAGGGTTTGAGATTGGCCTTTGTTTCAACAAACATGTTGATGCCCAAATCTTCTTCTACGATGGCTGGAAGAAGCGTTTTGAAATAGTCCATGGCGATAATATTGTCGACGGCCATGAATTTCTTTGTGCCATAGGTTTTGATTTGGTGGCGTATCTCCCCCATTACATCCTCTGCATCGCGGGCTTTGAAGCGCATAGTCGTTCCGTTCAGACCACAGAATGTGCAATGTGCTTTTTCGCCGTACCAGCACCCGGTCGACATCTCGATGGGTAGAGCCGTCTTGATGTGATGGCGAACGTCCAAGCCGGAGAGCTGATCGAAATAGTCGTCGAAATCCGGGTAGGTATTTTGTCTGTCCGCTTCAAAACGGCGTTTTTCCGTGCTGAAGAGGGTATCCAGAAACCCTTCTGATCTTCCTTTGTGGACTGTATCGATCCAGGGGCAAATCTCTTCCAGGGCCGAACCCATGGGTTCTTCACAATTCGCACCACCCAGAATGGTACGCACCTCTGGTGCCAGTTCCTTCACCCGCTTCAACAGGGCGATAGATGCGGTGTTTTGCTGGAAGATTGTTGTTGCCGCGACGACGGATGGCTTTGCCTGCAAGATGCGCCGGGCTGTTTCGTCAACAAAATCGGTGGCCGCCTCGCGTATCGCATCCAGCTTGATCTGCATCTGGGCTATCGTTTGGCAGTTGAAGGCCCGTTGCAGCAGTAGCCACGACTTGGATTGATGAGCCAGATACTCTTCCAGAAAGCGTTCTGAGCGATCCCGGTGGCCAAAGGCACAATGCGCGAAGATCCATTCCCCTGCGAGGTCTGTCACATCCGTGCGGCGCGAAAAGAAATCATAGGCCCGAATTCCGATGCGGTCAGCAAAGCGCAAGGCCGCATAATCAATAACACAACGATTGCCGGACGCTTTCAGTTTGCCCTGGATCATCGAAGCGGCCATCGAGGGCCGCTCCAATGTGCCAAAGGGCATGACAACAAGAACAGAATCCACGCTTGAAGCTGACAAAGACGTTGCAGGTTTGTGGGCTGCGTTTGTCCGGTCGTCCAACATCGGGTTCTTTCTCCTGCCTGATCGGTTTACGCTTCGGCAGCCTTCTCTTCAGCTGCAGGCTTGGCTTCGGTCAAAACACCACGCTCTTTCAGCAACGTCAGCATATTGTGCATTTGCTGCAAACTTTGCGTGAAGCCTCCGATGGGCAGAGCAAGCCGCACCGTATCCTCTGCAACCGGTTCTCCGTCGCCATTATTGGGTTTGGACAGGTTTGCGCATGTGATGTGGATCATTCCGTTAATCAACGAAACATCGCTTATCCCATCCACGTATAACCTTGTATTGCTCGACATATTCAGTCCTCCTTCAAAGCTAGTGCAATCTGGTTTTTCAGTGGTTCGACAAGATAATCCAGCACGGTCCGTTCCCGTGTCTGGATGAAAGCAATTGCAGGCATACCCGCCACCAGGTTGACCTTTTCGAGCGCCTGCTTCTTTTTGATCAGGTGGGCCCGAGCGGTATAGTATTGCTGCCCATCAATGGGATCCTGCAACAAATCCCTGGATACATAGTCAAGCCGGGCATCCACACGTTGTACGGTTCGGGCATTCAGGCCGGGAAACTGGATCGAGACGGTCTGATGCGGAAATACTTTCTTGATATCGACAGGGCGAACCTTCAGCTCCAGAATAAGGTCGTCGTCGATGGGAAGGATTTCCAGAACGGGTTCCGCCGGCTGGATAACCCCGCCGATCGTATGCACAGACATGTCATGAATAACCCCACGTGTCGGCGCACGGATAGCGACGCGTGAAACCTGCTTTTCTGCGTGTTCCATGTTGATCCGCGCCTGTACGATCTCAAGCCGCATTTCGCTGAGGCGGGCGATCATGTCCGCATGGGCATCTTTTTCAACGCTTTCGATTTGCAACCGGAGTTCAATGAGCTGCATCTCGACGCGTTGAATCTCGGAATATGTGGCCTGCAGCAGGCCGGATGTCCGGTATTCATCGCGTTTTGCAGCTGCGATGGTGCTGGACGGGACCAGTTCCTTTTCAAACAGCACCTGCATATCGCTTACGCGTTCGCCAACGATGTCGTTTTCCTGCTGACGTGCGACGGCCTGCGCCCGCAATCCCGAGAGATTGGCGCTTACCTGAGAATATTGCGATTCCAGTTGCGCAACTTGCCGATCCCTTGCAGCCATCCGGGCGATCAGAAGCTCGCGGTTTTGCCGGATGATGTCCTGAACATCGTCAGAGTGAAACTGCTGGATAAGCTCTTTTGGGAACAGGATTCTGTCCTGTCCTTCCAGTTCAGCTACGATGCGGGCGCGTTCGGCGATAAGTTCAAGGTAACTGTTGCGGGCCAGTTCCACATTCGCATGAAGCGCGGTTGCATCCAGCCTCAGCAACAGGTCATTTTCCTGAACGATATCACCATCTTTCACAAAGATTTCTTTGACGACGCCGCCGTCCGGATGCTGGATTGACTTGTTATGGCCCAAAACGACAATCGTGCCCGGTGCGATGACCGCGCCCGAGATTTTGGTTAGGTAAGCCCACGCGAAAACACTGCCGAACAGGCCAAAGATTGCGAAATACGAGATCAGAACATGTTTGCGGACAGAGCGGCGCAAAAACTGACGCATTTCTTCAGAGGTCATGTTAACTCGCTTTCCGGATCACTGGTTTGACCAGTTTTTTAAGGATGTCGTCTTTGGGACCGATTGCTTTTGTCTGACCTTGCTCCATTACCAGAATCTGATCCATGGCAGACAGGGCCGCAACACGGTGTGCGATCACAACTACGGCAGAACCTTGTTGCTTCAGATGTTCGACCGCAGTGGTGAGGGCGGTTTCACCTTCCGCATCAAGGTTCGAGTTCGGCTCATCCAGAATGACCAGAAACGGATTGCGGTACAAAGCGCGCGCCAGACCGATCCGTTGACGTTGCCCTCCGGATAAAAGCTGCCCATGCTCTCCGACCAGAGTGTCATAGCCCGCAGGCATCTGCACGACCATGTCATGAATGCCCGACAATCGCGCGGCTTCGATGATATCTTCAGATTTGGCATCGGGATCAAAACGGCTGATGTTCTGCGAAATCGAGCCGTTTAGCAGTTGCACCTCCTGGGGCAGATAGCCGATGAACTTGCCGCGCGCCTCTACAGACCATTGACCAAGTTCCGACTTGTCCAATCGAACCGCCCCACCCAGCATCGGATTGATGCCCAGCATTGCACGCACCAGCGATGTTTTACCGGAACCGGAATGACCAATGACCCCGATCGCTTCGCCCGCTTTGACGTCGAAAGAAACGCCTCGGACAAAAGGAGTTGTCATCCCGACAGGTGCGGTTACCAAACCTTCTACGCTAACGCTGTTTTGGGGTGCGGGCAGTTCTGTTTCAATCTCTTCAATCTTCCATTGACCGATTGAACTTTTGAGGCGTTGCAAGCTCTGACGGGCCGCAATGAATCCCCGCCAGTATCCGACTGCCTGTTCAACCGGGGCCAAAGCGCGCGCGGTGATGATGGATGCGGCAATCATTACACCGGCGGTTGCCTGACCGTTGATGACAAGCCATGCCCCACCGCCCAGAATTGCCGACTGCATGATAAATCGAAATGTTTTGATCAGTGCGCTGAACAGGTTGGCGATATCATAACTTCGCAACTGTGTTGTCAGGAAGCTGCTGTTGCTTTGTGTCCATTTCTGGCGAAGCGCGCCCACCATGCCCATGGATTGCACGGCTTCTGATGAATGGCGACACTCTTCAAGAAAACGCGCACGGTCATTGGTGGCCTGACCAAGGCTTGCCATCGGCCGTCGCGAAAAGATTTCATTCAAACCGATAAGGATGGAGATACAGACCGCACCAGCCGCCGCCATAAGCCCCAGCAAAGGGTGAAACAGATATACGATAAAAAGATAGAGGGGCATCCATGGCACATCGAAAATCGCGGATGGGCCCGGCCCCGAAACAAACTGGCGCACCACTTCCAAATCCCGCATCGGGTTTTGGTATTGTGATTTCTCACCCAGCTTGACAGGCAGCAATGTACAGATTTCAAATGTTATTCCGGACAGTTGAGCCTCGATATTCAAGCCGATGCGGCCCACAATACGGGTGCGCAGATAGTCGAGAAGACCAAAGAAAAGGTATAGCCCCAAAGCAAGTGAACCGATGACGATCAGCGTCGGAACGCTCTGACTGGACAAAACCCTGTCCGAGACCTGCATCATGAACATCGGTGCGGTCAACGTCAGAATGTTGATGACAAAGCTCATCACGCCGGCTGAGACAAAGGCGGAGCGGCTTGATTTCAGGGCCGCTGAGATAAGATCGTTGTCAGGGGCCAGTTGGTCTTTCTTGGGTCGAGTGATCATCGGGATTTTAACAAAGCTCTTGCATCTCGTGAGGTGTTGAGGCGCCGCTCGGCCATGTCGGCAAGAGATGTTTTGCTGCGCCCGAGTTTTGCGTAGACACTTTCGGGCAATGTGTCGGATTGTGCTCTGGCCAACAAATTGGCGGCCCTGTTTTCAAATCCCTCAAGGTCTTTGTCCATGGCTGCAATCGCAGCATCCAATCGGGGTTGCGTATAGGACGGGCCGACCATTTCGGGTGTCGTTTTGCTGTGCTCGGGATCCCAGTCCGCGTGGGTGACCAGACCCTGATCAATCGCAAATTCAAACAGGCGTTCGGCTATCGAGAATTTAAGACTGGGGCAGGGTAGCTGCGTGTCATCCCCTTCGGTTTTGTCCCTGTGGATAAACTTGTATGCGCAAGAGCCCCCGCAGCTTGGCAACAGTTTGCAACTGCGGCAGGTTGGCAGCTGAAACGGGGTCCAGCTGCGCCACATCATCAGGTAGGGACTGTTGGCCAGCTCATCAGGTGACTGGGTCAGATCACCGATTTTGAGGTCTTCGCGCTGTACGGTGTCAAAGCACTTTTGGAAATTTCCGGACGGGTCAATTACCCAGCCATTTTGCTTAACACCCACACAGATCGAGTTGAAAACACCCGGCAGGTCAAACTTCAGCAACCCCCGGTCAGCCGCATAGCGCATCAGCTTCAGCTCTTTTTCCGCATACGAGCGCTTGCCCTCGACAAATTCGTTAATCGACAGGCACTCCTCGGTCATCGTCTGAACCGGGGCAAAATAGATGGTCACATTACTGTTGGAAAACCCCTGTGCGGCGAGATCATCCACCAGATCGTAGGCCTGATCGATGTTGCGGTTATCCACGTTGCAGCGCAGCACGATCTTGATGTTTGTCTGCGCAACAATTTCTTTCAGATTGCGGATGATCTTGTCATAGGTTCCTTTTCCCGACAGCAGGATACGGCGCGTATCATGGATGGATTTGGCCCCATCTATGGTGACCTGCGCCCAAGCCAGACCGCGCTTTTCCAGATCACGCGCAACCTCTCCGGTCAGTTGATAGCCATTGGTGACCATCGAGGCAAAAAATCTCAGCCCGCGTTCCGTGCTGTATTTGATCAGCATATCGGACAACGCGTATATGGATTGCCGGTCATTCAGGGGCTCACCACCGTACCAGTGAACTTCCAGCGACTGCAGGTTTTTATGATTGGTGTCGATGAAGTCCAAAACCTTCTGACGGGTGTCTTCCGTCATTTTGCCGTGCTTCTTGTCCAGACCCTGATAGCAATAGTCGCAGGCAAAGTTGCACCCCAGAGTCGGGGCAACAACAAGTTGCAGATGACTGTCATTGAATCGGCTCTGGCCATACAGTTTTTGTGTTTCCAGCAACTCATCCCGATCAGCCGGAACAGCAAAGCCCTGTGAACTCATTGAAAGGGTTTCGGCAGCGTCTCCGCAGAGCCGGTTTTGTTCCAATGAGCGGTATTTCTGAACCTGCTCCGGGTTCAGACACGACAGGCCACGGTGCAAGGTGTTATACAACAAGGCCTTGCCACCGCGCAGCGGAACAAAGACATTGAACATTGATGCCTTAACAGCTGCGGTTTCATGCTCTGAACAACCTGTGCTTGTCATGCTGGGTCTCATCCTTGCGTCTGTAGGGCCAAATCAAATAATCGGACAAAGAGGGATGTTGATGCCCGCACAAGGCCCAACATCCGGCCCGATATTGAGATTGGCCCCGGCACAGATTTTGCCCGCACAGGCGCCGACAGCGCCGATATTGACCACACCAGCCTGACCGATGCAGGCGGTGGCAACTTCCAGTTCGACAATAGATGCAGACAAAGCGTCAACCGTCGCAGCTTCGATCTCGATCAATGCTGCTGACGCCACATCGACTGTACCCGCCTCGAATTCAAGCAAAGAGGCATCCGCGATGTCGACCGTACCGGCCTCGAATTCAACAAGGCCGGTATCGGCAACATCAACTGTACCCACTTCCCCTTCGATCAGGGTGGCGTCGGCGATGTCAATTGCAGCTGCTTCGACCTCGATCAGGCCGGCATCAACAATGTCAACTGTGCCAACTTCGGCTTCGACCAGAGTGAAATCGCCAAGGTCAACTGAAAGGGCCTCTGCTTCCACAGCACCGGCATCCAACGCATCCAGCGTCAGAGTCTCGACCTCCAGACCCGTGGCATCCAGTGCGTCAACGGTCAGAAGTTCGAATTCTGCGCCTCCGACATCCAAAGCATCAGCAGTCAGGGCCTCAAACTCGACCCCATTTGCATCCAGCGCATCCACGGTTGCGACTTCGGCTTCCACACCGCCAACGTTGCCAGCATTCAAGGCCGCGGCTTCGGCATCCAGACCAACCGCATTGAGGACATCAACGGCAAAGGTTTCGATCCCGATCCCTTCAAGCTCACCAAACTCGGACGTGAAAGCTTCAAGCTCAATTGCGTTTATTTCACCGACATCCACCGTTCCAAGCTGGATCTCGGCGATGTTGAGATCGCCAACGCTTGCCGAGGCTGCGGAAACGCCAAAGGACTTGAGCGTCAGTGCTTCAGCGGTCCCGATCTTGAGCCTGACACCCGTTGCGTCAGCAGACAGAGCGATACCCGAAAGGGTCGGGGGCAAACCATCCGGGCTAAAGGCTGCCACACTCGCGGTGACCCCGGTTGCACCAGGGCCGTAAATGTCCACTCCAACAGCAGATGCCCCATAAAGTTTGTTGTTGGAACCGGCTACGGAAATGCCGGTGGCCGCAGCGGATAGGCCCGTTAAGTTCGCACCAGAAATACCTATCCCGGTTACGCTGGCATTGATGCCGGTTGCGTTGGCACCAGAGATCGAAAGAACGCTTGCACTGACGTTCGCGCCCGTAAGATTGACGGCCGAAACGCCAACCACTGAACCACTGATATTGGCACCGGTCGCATTATAAAGATGCGCCCCCACGCCCCCGAGGCTGGCATTCACGCCCACCGCGTTTGCGATCGAGAAACCAGCCCCTGTTGCCGTGAGGTTACCGGACTGAACGTTAAATGCCCCCGCGAATGTCGCGTCAGGGGTTTCCCCGCGGTAGAACCCGTCAATAAACGGAGTGAAAAAGCCGCTATCTGCTTCTGTTGAGGCACTGTTTGTTTCGACCACAAGATCTTCAGCTGCAAAGCTTAGTGTCTCATTAACTCTGGCGACGGTCTGGCCGTATAATGAGTAGGTCGTGACCTGAGTTTCCGCGTTTGTTATGGCGACGATATCATCGGCACCTTCACCCACGAACCGGATGGTATTTTGATCACCTTCCTGCCAGTCGGATATGGTGATCGCAGCATCGCGGGTCACTGTGTCAATGACAACCGTATCGCTACCCGATCCCAGCTCGACAGTGTTTTCACCACCTTGCAGATAAACGGAGTCGTCGCCCGAACCTGCGGTGATGTCGTTTTTCCCACCTTTGACATATACCTCATCAGCATCTGCACCTGTGTCCAGAATATGCTCTCCGCCAAAGATGTCATAGGCATCCGATCCGCCGTTCGCCTCACTGCGCGATACCGTCCCGTCGAACAGCTGATAATAGTCATCCGCATCGCCGGTGCTGATCAAATCGCCGCTATCCGAGGTGTATGTGTCGCTGATCTCCACCCGATCTTCGATCAGGGTGCCAAGCTCTGACCCAGAAATCGTTGATCCCGATTGGAATTCGATGGTGCCGACCGAGTCACTCACGCCTTGTGCAATCTGCGCCGCAGTGGGTGGTGTTTCGGGTGATCCGGCTATTCCCAGATCTTCCAGCGTTGAATAGGCCACGATATGACCAGTGCTTTCATTCGTGAAGATAACACCCAGCGTTGCATCCTGAGAATTAAGGTACCCGTAGTCATCGTCGGGGTCCAAACCATCCTTGGGAACAAAGGCAAGGCGTACTCCAAAATCAGCCTGGCTGATATCCTGGAACTCGATTGTATCGCCATCCTGGAATTTCAGCTGCGCCCAGCGGGTATCTGCCGTCAGTTGATACGTGTCAGCGCCTGCCCCGCCATCAAGGCTAAGACCCGTCGCGCCGGCAATGAACGTGTCAGCCCCCGCGCTGCCAATGGCCCCTTCGATGCTGTTCAGCGTATCGACCTCGGTGGCTCCGTTGCGCGTAATCGTGGCCGTGCCCGCGTCAAAATCAACGGTAACCTGTGACACATCTGTTTCAGAATAATCTGCCCGATCCAGCCCGGCATCGCCGTGGAGAGTGTCATTGCCAGCGCCGCCGGACAGACGGTCAAAGCCAGCGCCGCCTTCCAGAGTATCCGCACCGGCCCCACCGTACAAAGTGTCTGCGCCACTATTGCCAAGCAGAATATTATTGCCTGCGTCGCCGGTCAAAGTGTCGTCGAATATGGTGCCTTCGGCGTTTTCAAAGTTCGAAATCGTATCGACGTTCTCCGCAGATTTTGTTGCCTGTCCTGCCGACAGGTCAACCTGAACACCGCCGCCAATCTGGCCCAGATAGCTCACTGTGTCCGTATCGGCGCCACCATCCAGTGTATTTGAGCCCGCACCAGCCCCGGAAATCTTGTCGTCCCCTGCGCCGCCCGAAATCGTGTCGGCCCCGTCAAGGCCCACAATTACATTGTCCTGATTATCACCAGAGATTATGTCGGCACCGCCGGTTCCAACAACACTTTCAATTCCCGACAATGTATCGGTTTCCGTGCTGCCATCGGTCAGCGTTACGGTTGCGGAGCCCGTAGCAAGATCGAGGGTGACGGATTCGGCATTGACGGGCTCGGGTTCACCTTCGTCGGCTGTCTCGATATCGAGGCTGTAGTTGACGGTATCAAAGCCTTCGCCGCCGCGCAGTGTATCGGAACCGCGTCCACCTGACAAAACATCATTGCCATCGCCACCGGTCAGCGTATCGTCGCCGTCCTTGCCGATAAGGGTGTTGGCGTTTTCATCCCCCACGATCTGGTCGGCCCCGGTAGAACCCACCACGCCTTCGATGTTGAGCAAGGTATCAGTTTCGGTGCTGTCATCGCTGAGAGATACCGTCGCTGTTCCCGAAGCCAGATTAACATTCACACTTTCTACGTGCAGCCCGCCAGCCCCATCATCCTGGGTATCTTCATCCAGAGAATAGCTGACCAGATCGATATCGTCGCCGCCATCCAGCGTGTCGTTTCCGAAACCACCTGACAACTGGTCGTTGCCATCGCCGCCGGACAGAGTGTCGTCCCCGCTGCCTCCGGCAAGAATATCGTTGCCCAGATAACCATCGAGAGTGTTCGCCGCGCTGTCGCCGCGCAGGATATCATTGTTCTCGGAACCTGTTGCGTTCTCAATGCCGCTCAGGCTGTCGGAATAACCGCCTTTCTGCACGGTCCCGGATTCGAGGTCCAGTGCCACGCCGTCCCGCTGGTTGGTAAGTTCACCATGATTTTGGTAACTGACCGTATCCGTACCGGTGCCGCCTTCGATGGTGTTGTTGCCAGAGCCAGAACCATCAATCGTGTCGTTGCCCGATCCTGCGTTGATGGTGTCGTTTCCGTTCAGGGCCGTCAGAACGTTGGCCTCGCCATCACCTGTCAAAGTGTCGTCGCCCGCAGTGCCGATCAGGTTTTCAATACCCGACAAGGTGTCGGTTTCGGTGGTACCATCCGTCAGAGTGACAGTGGCCGTATTTGTGCTCAGGTCCGCATTGACGCCGGAATACCCTGCCAGATCATTTTCGGTATCTTCTTCGACAAGCCCGTAATGTGCGGTGTCGCTGCCGGTTCCGCCCTTGATTGTATCATTGCCGCGACCGCCAGACAGAATGTCGTCGCCGGTTCCGCCGGACAGGTCATCGTTACCGTCTTCACCCAGCAAAAGATCGTTTTCGCCGCCGCCCGTCAGGGTATCGTCACCGCTGCCAGCGGACACAAAGTCGTTTCCGGCATCCCCTGCCAGAGTGTCGGCACCAGCCCCACCAAACAGCCGGTCGCTCCCGTCGCGGCCGCTGATCGTGTCGTTCCCGTCCAGCCCCCGAAGTTCGTTGGCAAACCCATCTCCTGCAACAGTATCGTTCCCTGCGGTTGCAAAAATGTTCTCGATTGCGGACAGCGTGTCTGTATCTGTGTCGCCATCGCTCAGGGTAACGGTTGCTGACCCGGCGGCCAGATCAACGTCAACATGGTCGAAATGAACCTCGTTCTGTCCATCATCAACTGTATTGCTGTCCAGATTATAGTTCAGCGTGTCCGTGCCCGCGCCACCGTCAATCGTGTCATCGCCAAAGCCACCAGACAGCACATCACCGTTTTCACCGCCATAGAGTGTATCGTCACCTTCACCACCCAGCACGATGTCATTGTCGGCGTCACCATAAAGCGTGTCATTCCCATCGCCGCCGACGACCACATCATCACCGGTGCCACCTTTTACGGTGTCTTCGCCTGCGCCCCCAATCAAACGGTCGTCGTCACCAAACCCTTCCAGAAGGTCATCGCCGGCGTTGCCCTGCAGGATGTTGACCTCATCCGTGCCCAGCAAAGTGTCCGCATGGGCGCTGCCAGTGGCCGCCTCGATAGAGATCAGGCTGTCAACCTCAGTGGCAATTACCTGCACATTGTCCAGCAGAGATCCGGTACCGTTGCTATTCTCGCTTGCGACCTCTTTGAAACCCAGTTCGGGATTGTCAGATGTCGCTGCGGGCAGGTCTATCGTGATTGTCTGCCAGTTCTGCTCGGTTGTCTGCACGGTCTGCAGAAGTTCACCTTCCCAGTAAACCTCGATCGATTCTGTTTCCCCGCTGCGCGAGCGGAAATCAAAGGACAGTTGATATGTCTT
The DNA here is from genome assembly GCA_000158135.1 of Rhodobacteraceae bacterium KLH11. Taxonomy (GTDB): domain Bacteria; phylum Pseudomonadota; class Alphaproteobacteria; order Rhodobacterales; family Rhodobacteraceae; genus Ruegeria. The sequence continues at coordinate 494,581 of DS999532.1, read as the reverse complement.
GCCTTCGTCTCCGTTCAACGTCTGCCTGATGTAATCCAGCGTGGAGTTTGAGCTATTGTCCAGCTGGACCAGGTAATCGCCGTCACTGGACGCTATCCCGTCAAGCGCACCCGAAGACCAGATTTCAAACGGGTTGTCGGTTACCCAGCCTTCAACCTCATAAGTATTTCCGCCACCGGTTGAGCCCGCCCAGTCATGGATTTCGAAGCTGCCATTCTGAACAAGGTTCCGTTGTGTTGTGGCTTCTCCAGCCGACAGGTCAACATGTACACCTGCAGCACTGCTGCCATAATCCACCGTGTCCAGGCTTGAGCCGCCGTCCAGCGTATCATTCCCTTCGCCGCCAACCAGAATATCGGCCCCGGCGCGCCCCTCAAGATGGTCATCGCCCGCATTGCCGCGCAGGATATTGCCAATGTCATCTCCGCGTAGGGTATCATTATCTCTGCCGCCAATCAGCGCCTCGACATTGATCAGCGTATCGCGTTGTGCAGTCGTATTTGTTGGCACCTCATCGCCAGCAAAAACGAAATCGCTAAGCTGTAGAAAATTACCCGGCGTGTCACCATTTTCGTAAATGTACAGACCTCCGGGAAGGCTCGGGATACCGTCAACAAGTAGACCATAAACCGGGTCGCCATTCTCATCCGTTTCTATCGAAGATCTGGACGCTGCCCTTATGATGATATCCTCAGCCCGAGCACCCAACGAGCGTAAATCGATCTTATCGACGCCAGCCTCAAAATTCGTGATGGTTGGAAGGGTGTTGTCGAGATTGTCGCTATCAACCGTTATCAGGTCAGCCTCACCCGATATGGCTTTGACACGCGGTTCGCCCTCGTGAAGCTCGATTACATTCTCATGTACCGTTTCTATTCTGGTGTTCGAGGCATATCCCGCCGCAAGATCGGCCGTGACAGAGGTTTGTGACGCAGAATATGACGCCGTATCATATCCTTCACCCCCATCCAGAGCATCATCACCATCGCCGCCGACCAACAAGTCGTTATCATCTTGCCCGTGCAGGGTATCATTGCCCTGTCCGCCATACAGGACATCGTTATTGTCGCCACCTTCCAGCGTGTCATCGCCCCCGGCACCGCTCAGCAGGTTGGCTTCGTCGTTCCCGGTGATGACATCATCCTGCGCAGATCCCACCACGCCTTCGATACCCACCAACGTATCTTCGTGAACCGACAAGTCGTCTGCTCGGCGCGTGAGCCCCAGTTCCAAATTAATGTCGAAACCCGTGCTGCCGCCGTACCCATCGCGATCATCGGCGTCCTGGGAATAGTGAACGATGTCAAACCCTTCACCACCATCCAGCGTATCCTGACCACCGCCGCCTGACAGCGTATCGTTGCCGCCGCGACCTTTGATATCATCATCGCCCCAGTCACCGGTCAGAAGGTTCTGCGTGCCGTCTCCGTAAATTTTGTCCGAGGCTGTGCTGCCGGTCACGTTTTCAATATTGCTCAGATGGTCTTCGACGCGGACGCGATTCAGATCGGAATCGAGATACCAGGATATCCCCTCCACCAGATCCACTTCGATCGAGCCGGAAAAGCCCCCATCGGCGACGTTGTAGCGAACGGTATCGATCCCTTCGCCGCCATCCAGGGTATCAATCCCTTGATCCCCGATCAGAACGTCATTACCGCCACGGCCATAAATTGTGTCGTTACCTGCTTGCCCGCCCAGCAGGTTGTTGCCGTCGTCCCCTTTGATAATATCTGAGTGGTCACTGCCGATCACATTCTCGATCGAAAAGAGTGCATCCTCCTGAGCTTGAATGACATTGTTACTGTCCAGCCAGAAAGTAACCCCGAAGGTTCCTGCAAAGGCTAAATCCACACTGACGCCTGTGTCGGTATCTCCGGGGTCCAGATTGTAGGCAACTGTATCCAGCCCTTCGCCACCGTAGAGGTGATCCAGACCATTCCCGCCGCCCAGAATATCTGCGCCGGCCCCACCGACGAGCGTATCGTTAGCATCGCCGCCAAGCAGCAGATTGCTGCGCTCGGTTCCGGTTATGTTGTCCCTCGCGTTTGATCCGATCGCATTTTCAATCGCAACAAGGGTGTCTTCATGGCTGCCAGGGTCACCCAGCCTGTGGGTGATCCCGGTGCTCAGGTTGATATTGAAGCCTGTGCCGTCGCCATATCCATCCAGGTCTTCTGCATCGAGACCATAGTGGACTGTATCGATGCCACTTCCCCCATCAATTCTATCAGCGCCACTTCCCCCAGCCAGGACATCGGCACCGTCTCCACCGGTGATATAGTCGTCGCCGCCGCCACCAATCAGAACATTGGCGTCATCATTGCCCGTCAGGCGGTCATTCACATCTGATCCGACGGCATTTTCAATCGAAATCAGCGTATCTTCCTGCACCGAGTAAATGTCGACTCTGCGGGTAATGCCTTCGCTCAGGTTAATGTCAAAGCCGCTGCCGTCGCCATACCCATCGGCGTCTTCGGCATCCAAGCTATAGTTAACCGTATCGATGCCGCTGCCACCATCAAGCGTGTCAGAACCTATGCCACCAGATAAGACATCAGCGCCGTCTCTGCCGTAGATTTGGTCGTTGCCGCCCCTGCCTACCAGAACATTGGCGTCACCGGTGCCGGTCAGGCGGTCATTCACATCTGATCCGATCGCATTTTCAATCGAAATCAGTGTGTCTTCCTGAACTGACAAGTCGTTGAATTTACGGGTCACACCTGCGGTCAGGTTGATGTCAAATCCGTTGCCGTCGCCATACCCATCCGCATCGTCGGAATCGATGCTGTAGTTGACCGTATCATTGCCGCTGCCGCCGTCGATCGTATCCGCACCAGAACCGCCCGCCAGAACATCGCTACCGCCACGCCCATAGATGCTATCCTGACCTGCGGCACCAACCAGAATATTGCTGACTTCGCTGCCATAGATACGATCATCACGCGTTGATCCAAAAACACCTTCAATCGAATGCAGGTAATCTTCGAGCCACAATGTGTTCTGATCATAGATATAATACGTCCTCTCAGAGGCCAGATCTATGTGGAACCCGTTCCCATCGCTGTCACCGTCATCAACACTATAATTGACGATGTCCTGACCGCCGTTCCCATGAAAGACATCTATGCCATCGCCACCGGCAAAAATGTCATCCCCTTCAGCACCATTTAAGTTGTCATCACCCCCGCCACCGATGAGAATATCGTTACCACCATTGCCGTAAATAACGTCATCGCCACCCAGACCCAGAAACGTTTCATCCTCAGACCCGCCGTGTAAGATTTCGCTATTGCCACCACCGATGATAGTATTTGACAAGGTTATCCCTCCCTTACGTCGCACAAATTGCGAAACGTGTTCCATTTTGATGAGGGGTTTTGTTCCGCGCAGATCATGCGCAGAGCTAAACAAACCTGTCAGACAGAAGGCTTAACGGCGTTTTAACCAAGCGACCCTGGTCATGCCGCAGCTCATGCTCCCCTCACTTCTTTTGTCTGTGCTTAATTTTCTTAAGCGTGATGCGAAGTGAGTGTTTTTTATATCGAAAATGAATGAACGGGTGTGCTGCCCGGCACATGTATTATGTTTTTCAGAGCATGCCGGTAAAGATTTCATCAATACTACCCTTCAGAGTTCATTGTAACAAATTGTAAAATAAGAAAATTTTCAAATCTTTTCAGTCTTGGTTTTCTTTTTGTTAGCGTTCGCATGGTTTAGTTGTTGCATTACAAAACCGGAAGAGTAGTTGATTACTTCCCTCAAAGAGTGATGAATCGAAATCTAATGCAACCTATGATTGGTGCTCGAATTCGTCGATTCGTGAGAAATTGTGGGTAGCGTCTAAATGCTGTCGATGGCGCAGGATGCTATTTTCCAGGTTCAGGTTCGATTGATTTATTCTGCACAGTAAGTGAGAGGTCTTACGATTGAAATCGATTTGAACGGATACCAGAGGGGCCTTCCAGTATGAAAAATGCCGGGACGACTGAAAGGGATCGTCCCGGCGCGCAGCTGCGGAGTGTTGCGTGTGGTGACCACCATACGCAGACCGATGAATGCGACTACTTCGAGGTTTTCCTTGAGCAAGGCGAGATACTTGAAGCCCTGTCCCTTGCGTCCCGCTTTGCATCTTCACGCTGGTCGATCAGGGATGCCAATTTATCCACGACCTTCGGTAAGAGACCATCAAGAAGTGCTGTCCCGTATCCCAGACAACTGGCCTCCAAGGGACTAAGGGGCGGTTTAACACCGCGCGAATGCACGCTCATCCCGAAGCCCCAAAGTAAGAGATTGAAATTTCTTTAAATCTCAGATTAATCCGCGCCCCGTAGGAAAGAGCAGATACCAAATCAACCAAAGGAAATATCAGAAAATGATAAAAGTAATTGCCTACACGATCGCAGCCGCAATCTTTATTGCGGGATGTATAATGGTCGCGACACAAGGAAGCATCGTCGAACACCTCCTCGACACTTTCATGAGTTGGATTGACAGCGTGGAACAGCAATAGAGTTTCTACCTTATTTTTTCACTATGGTGGTGCGCAGCTCTAGGCTGCGTCTCCGCCCCAGCTCTGCAATCTCGTCAATGTCATAGGTGGTTCCGTCAAAGGTCACGCGATCAGCAGTGGTGATCCCAGACATATACCGGATGCGGAACACGGCACTGCCAGAGTCACCTTCACCAAAGCCGGTCAGGAATTCTTCGGCGGTTAGCTGCACCAGCTCAGCCCGGACAGTTGCAATGGTTGTCCATGCTTTCTGGACGCCACCAGACGCGGTAACGGTTCAGCATCCCGTTCAATGGTGATCTGCCGATCCAGTTTGCCAGCTCGGATCATGGTCACGGTCTCCACCGAACAACACCTGAAACCGTCGCAACGCCATGGCAGTATGCTTTGTCGGGGTCAGGGTCGCGCATGTATTTGAAGCTGGGGCGGCCATAGGTGTTGATATCGTTCTCGACCAAATCGGGGGCATCCCAAAGCGCATTCACAATGGCACCACCGATCTGTTGGGCCATTTCAGCGCCGTCTTCGATTGCCCAAACATGCAGGTCAAGCCAAACGCGCGTTAGCCGCCATTCACCAGACTGCCCAAGATTTGCGGTGTCAGGGTTCGCCATAATGACACAAGGCGGCTTGTCTGGGCGGGTCGATCCAGCCCGGATGTGGTTGACAGGCACAAGGTCGGTAACATCCGAACTAGCAATCAGCGCCGATCTGATTTGCGTCTGAAATTCAATGTCGGGGCTGATCATGGCTTACCCTCTGCAGCTTTCTTGATTGCCTGCCCGATGGCACGGCTGATGCGCCGTTGCGCACGGGGTTTCGCCAGCCGGGCACCGGGCCGCATGAACGGCTGGGCTTCCTGTTTGACGGTGCCGAATTCCTGCAAGTGACCGTGCCGCACATCTTCATTGCCGACAGTCACAAGTGCTTGGTTGGGGCCAGCCGTGCGTTTGCCGCCACCTTCTGCATAGGCCGGGGTGGTTTGTCCCGGTTCGGTAACTTCGATGGACTCAATCAGGTCGCCTTCGTCCCTTGGTGCTAGAGCGCGCATGGTGGCAGCGTATTCCTCCGCACCTTTGACAAGGGCAGGGCGCAATGCTTTCTCGATTTCCCCAGCCATCGCCCCAAAACGGGCGCTCAGGATGTTCGATTGTTCGGTCAGGCTCTTATTCCGGGACATAGCCAGTCACCGGATTCTTGTAAGGGGAAAGCAGGTCACGCACACCAAAGGGAATATGTGCGGTGGTCATGCCGAAAGACGCGGCTTCACGTTGCTCATACCAATAGGCCGCAAGCTGCAATGCTGCCTCGGTCAAGGGCGCTTCACCAGCTACAAAGGGTTCCCCAGTGTAGTGGCCAATCCATGTTTCGGCGGCGTCCAGCTTGTGTTCCAGCAGGGCGTCATCAAGATCATGATCAAGGTTGAGCTGCGATTTCAGCAGCGCAACAGGTGTCAGTGCGGCCATCAGCTCGCCTCTCTTTCTGAAAAAGTTATTTTCGACGTGTCTTGTGCGGAGGTCCCCCCGCCGGTCCCCTTAGAGGCCCCAAAGTTCGAGACCACCCCCGGTCCTTCGATGCGCTGCGCTTTGCGGCTGTTGCTCACCGAGATTGGTTCACTCAGGGCACGCTCAGGTGACCAGCCTTTCCTCAGCCGGTAGTTGATAGTGGCCACATCAATGCCGGTGATCTTCGACCATTCGCGGACGGTGTGTGTTTTGCCACTGTATGTGAACCGTGTGCCGCGCTTTCGTCTGGGCTTTGGTCTGCCTTGCTCATCAATGCGGGATGTGTGGATTTGGATTGGCTGTGTCAGAACACGTTGGATGTTCCAGCCGTTTGCTATGCGGCCTTTGATGGTCGTAGCTGGAATGCCTGTAGCAACTGACCATTCATCTATGGTCAGTGTCTCGCCTTTGTAGGTGATCGTGCGTTGTGGTTTGGCACGATTGGTCTTGAGCAACTCTTCCGGTGTGGGTGCGTTGAAGAAGGTTTCGACTGCCGCGTTGTCGTAGCAATTCCCGGTTCCGCTCATCGATGCTCGGAAGCCATGTTCGCGCAGAATCTTCTGATAATCGAGAGAACAGTATTGGCTACCGCGATCCGTGTGGTGAATGCAGCCCTTGGATGGCCGCCGCAACGCAATGGCCATGTTCAGCGCCCGGATGCCTCAATGACACGTTGCACAAATCTGTGTGGCGTCATGCCGATTTCCGGCGGAACGGAAACGCCCAGAAAACTGCGGTATGCTGCGCGTTGGCTGTGATGCAAGCGTCGCGCTTCGAACGTCTTCTGTTTGATCCTTTTTCGTTGTTCCAGAATGGCTTGGTCACGCCCAAAGTAGACGTCGGCGGGTGTGACGTTGCTCAGGCTCTCGTGGTAGCGCTGGTGATTGTAGTGATCGACGAAGGCTTCGATTTGGGCTTCGAGATCGCCTGGTAGGAAGTAGTTTTCCAGCAAGATCCGGTTCTTCAAGGTTTGATGCCATCGTTCGATTTTACCTTGTGTCTGAGGGTGATATGGCGCACCGCGTGAGTGCCTCATGCCTTTGTCTCGCAGCCATTCAGCGAGGTCACCAGAGACATAGCTGGACCCATTATCGCTCAGCAGGCGCGGTTTGTGGACGACATGGACCTGATCACAGCCAGATGCCTGCAAGGCCAAATTGAGGGTGTCTGTCACATCCTCAGCCCGCATGTTCGTGCAGAGCTTCCACGAGATGATGTAGCGGCTGTAATCGTCCAGGATCGTGCTGAGATAAAACCAGCCCCACCCCAGAACCTTGAGATAGGTAAAGTCGGTCTGCCAAAGCTGGTTGATGGCCGTTGTCTTATGCTCGAACTCATTTGCGGCTTTCAGCACAATGAACGCAGGGCTGGTGATCAGGTCATGTGCCTTGAGCGTGCGATACACTGTGGATTCCGATACAAAGTACCGTTCTTGGTCTGTGAACGTCACCGCCAACTCGCGGGGTGACAGCTCTGTTTCCTTCAAGGCGAAGCTGACGACCTTGCGCTTCACCTCGTCAGGAACGCGGTTCCAGACATGCTTTGGCTTGGGAGACCGATCCTCAAGGCCAGCCTCTCCGCGCTGCAGGTATCGGTCGTACCATCGGTAGAATGTGGTGCGAGGGATACCCAGTTTGGCCAATGTACGACGTGCTGACAGATGGCTTTCTTCAATCAACCGAATGATCTCCAACTTCTCAGATGCAGAGTATCTCATTCGTGGTCGTCCCCATTGCCGGTCATGCTTTTTTTGAGCAAGCGCAGTTCGAGAGTTTGTTCCACAACAACCTCTTTCAGATCGCGAGCTTCGCGCCGCAGGTCCTTGACCTCGTCGGTTGTCGCTGCACGTGCTGTGTCACCGGCAAGTCGCTTCTTCCCGGCTTCCATGAAGTCCTTCGACCATTTGTAGTAAACACCTTGGGAAATCCCCTCACGGCGGCACAGCTCTGCAATGCTGTCTTCTCCGCGAAGGCCATCCAGAACGATCCGGATCTTCTCTTCGGCTGAGTACTGTTTGCGTGTCGCCCGCTTGATGTCTTTGACGATCTTCTCGCCGGGGCTCTTACTTGTCTTTCTCATCGTCCACTCCTCAGTGGTTACGATGAGCCAAGAACACTCTCTTATCAAATACCGCTATTTCGACCCAAAGGCGCTGACGTCAGACAGCCACCGACGTAGTCGCAGCCAAACTTAGAGAGGAAACAGCGATTACGTTGTCCACGATCGAAGTGTTTATCGGAGGTCAGGTATTGGCGCTTCTTTTAGCAGTATTTGCAACAGTCGTTAGTTTTCTATCCAATCGGGATTTAATTGGGAAAATTATTGATAGCGGAGGTAGTTACAGTGGTTGATCGCCGTGAACTGTTAGTCTTCACCGCTGCTGCGGCGGCGACTATGTCTGCACGGCCAGCAGCAGCGCAAAGTTTCATGCCTGACTTTCAGCAGACATTGCAGCTTGTAGCCGATCCCGTCACTGCTTCACGTCTTGAGTTGGACTTCTGGCTGTTTGCAACACTTGTGGTTGAGGCACTTTATCAAACTGATGAGCTCGATGTGAACAATGTTGAAGCTGACAAATCGCAGATGTTTGCTGATGGACTTTACCCGCAATCTCTTTTCTCCGCCCTCTCGCAGCCGGAAACACAGGTTGCAATAGCCTCAGAGATGGAGGCAATAGGTGAATTGCCTATAGAAGAGCGGGTAGTTTCCGGCGTTGCAGCGCTTGCGTCAAGGTTGGATGCACAGGGCATCAACCCTGAAGCGCCGGTCATTGCGAAAGCGCTTGCGAGTCCCGTTCATGTTGCACGTATTGCCCCGCTTGGTTCCAGAACCGACCTCTTCGCCGAATTCGAGCCATGCAAGATATGGGTAATTGGACTGATCTGTAAGCTGATCTGAAAAACATATACTCCAACTAGCGCCAGGTTGGTGGATATGCGCTATTGGTTGGAAATTCTCTGAGATCTGATTCAAATACACCACCACAATGAAGTTTGCGCAGAGAGTGAACTTTCTGGTATGATATTCATGTGGAAATAACACGTGATCAGAAAGAGTTAGCAGGCGTTCAGCGTCGGGAATTTGATGACCTTCAGAATGAAATCGCAGGTCGCGAGGCGGGTCGCCGGGCGCGTTTCCTGAGGGATGGGCCGGGCTCAGAGGCTGACAAGAAGAGAGAACGGGATGCACAGCGAGCTTTGACCCGACTGGCGCAACTGCTGAATGACCCGATCTACCGCGCCAAATACGATCATGTGCTGCAGGTCCTGTCAGACGCGGAACGCGCAACCGAGACTGCTATAGATCAATTGAACACCAAAATCATTGCCACTCAGGTCGAATTGGACGACATGATGGATAGGGCCGCCCGTCTTCCAGACGGCAAGCGGGTTTTTCGCGATGCGAATGGTGTTGTCCGACGTGAGGATGGGTCGGTCGTGGAAGATCATCTCGTCGACACAATTATCTGGTCGGGGAACGAACCCAGCTTTGAGGATGTCCAAGCTGCGAACCAACGCCTAGAAGATCTACAGACGGCATTGGATGATGTGACCCGCTACCAGAACGATGTCCTCGGTCCTTCACGCGACAAAGTCACCGATCCAGATGATCCGCCCTCGCTCGAAGGTTTGGACAGTATCGAAGACGACATTCAATCAAATATGCCGCAGATCGTGCAGGACCACATGCCTGAGATGACCGCCTCCGCACCAGATACCCCGTCACACAGCATTGGCCTTCCGAAACTCGGCGGCTGATCTTCAGTTCAGCGGCCCGCATGCTTCCTGCAGTACCGCCAGAATGGTTCCGCTGGGATGGTAGCTCCCATATGCAGACGCGAAAGGCTACAAGGTCGCAAAGGTCTTCTCGGAAACCGAGGCCGGAGGCGACATGGCAGACCGTCCTGAGATCTTGGCGCTTCTGACTCACATAAGCTCGGACCCCGATGCGCGGTTCATCGTGATTGTCGATGACCATGGCCGTATTGGACGTGATCCGCGCACTGCCGTGGCGTTTCGCGAAGAGCTCAAAGACCACAATGCCCGGTTCGAGTGCGCCTCCGTCGCGCGCGCGGCGACACCAGAACAGGAGTTTGTCGAGAACGTCCTCGCCGCAAGGGCTGAATTGGACGACCATTTGAACGACAAGGAGGACACATGAGCAAACCTAAAGCACTGATTTATTGCCGCGTCTCGTCCAAAGGGCAGGAAACGGAAGGCCACGGCCTGGAGTCTCAGGAAACCAGATGCCGCCAATACGCTGACGCCAAAGGGTATGAGGTCGTCGCAGTCTTTCCCGATACGATGACGGGAGGCGGCGACTTTATGAAGCGCCCCGGTCTCGTTGCTCTGTTGTCCTTCATGGACGCGCAGCCGGATGAGACCTTCATCGTTGTCTTCGACGACCTGAAACGCTTTGCCCGCGACCGTGACTTCCACTTCCGTTTGCGCGAGGCTTTCCGTGCCCGCAACGCCACTCTGGAATGTCTGAACTATCGCTTTGACGATTCCCCGGAAGGCGAGTTCATGGAGACCATCTTTGCCGCCCAAACGCCAGCTCGCCAGCGTGGACAAAGAGATCGAGAAGCTTCTCGACCTGATCATGGCCTCCAACAACACGACCGTGATCCGGAAATACGAGGAAAAAATCGAACAGCACGAGCATGACAAGGCGCGTTTGACCGAAAAACTCGCCAACCAGGCTGAGCCCAAAGGCACCTTCAAGGAAAAACTAGAACCTGCAATCACCTTCCTCACAAACCCTTGGAAACTCTGGGAAACACCCGGAGGTATGCAGGTCCATATGCGCAGATTGATCCTGAAACTGGCCTTTAAGACCCGCATCAAATACTGCCGAAATCAGGGAGCTAGAACCCCGGAAATAGCGTTACCATTCAAAATGTTAGGGGGGATTACAGACCCTAAAGTCTGTTTTGGTGCGGGTGGAGGGACTTGAACCCCCACGCCTTGCGGCGCCAGAACCTAAATCTGGTGCGTCTACCAATTTCGCCACACCCGCATCTCGACGCCATCGCATCGCAACGACGGGCTCAATAGCAAAGCTTTCAGGTGAGCGCGAGGGGTAAAATTAGCCTTCGATCAAGAATTATTGTCGCCATTATCGAAACGGTTATGTGGTTGGGTGCTTCTCGCGTTGCGCTTGTTCGCACGTATTGGGAGATCAGAACTCCGACGGGAGTGGGTCTATGGAATAGGGAATACAAGTCATATATCAGTGCGACCCAATATCATTTACATACCTTTTCTGAGGCCAGCTTGCCTGTCCCGTTTGTTTCCATTTTGACGACATTTGATCTTGAAACACTCAGAAAATTTAAACCCGCTTACGTTGTGACCGCGAAAAATCATGTACATCAGCAGCGAGATGCGTCGCGATCAGCGCCTATACCAGAACAAGTCACGTTCCAGCTTCTAGCGTCGCAAGTTTTCCTCTGTGTGAATAATTATATTTGGTAATTCAACATCTTATTACGCATAGATCAAGCGATTAGTACTTCCAGAACATACAATTCCAACTCAAATACCGCGCTGCGCTGAAAGAAGCAGTCCATCTAAACTTCTTTAGATCACCCCTATAGGTTGAGGCGTTTTCGTGGGGCGTGTCCATAATTACGCCACATTTCAAACGCCAAAATATCTTATTCGCGTCAAAATAACACCGCGGAAATCGTAATTGATGGGCGCAGGAGTTAATGAGTCTTTTTGCCATCCGGCATTGTGCGAGTTTCTGCTCAACTCCAACACAAGGGTCTCTGTCGTGACCAACCAGATCAAAACTGTCGCTTCCGAGCAAGACGTCGTAAGCCTTGCCCGCGAAAGCTTTATCGGCGAGCTGAAAACCCTGAACCGCCAGCATCCTGGCACGGGTTTCGGTGTCGCTCTCAGAACTCATTCGGGTAACCGTTACCTGCTGGCTAATGCCCGCATGCCGTTGCCTGCACATAAATCGCAAGACTTTCCGACCGGGCGCCGCGTGGCCAGTCTGGAAAATGGGGAAGGATTCAGCTCGATTGAGGTTTTGGCTGATTCCCTTGCCTATGAATCAATTTCACCGCGAACCGAGGCTGTGATCCTTGGGAACGCACTGGATCTTATCGCACGCATTGACACGCTTGCGAGCCTGCCTGACGGGGCAGGGGACCACATCGCCGCAACGGGTACCGGAGGCTGACTATGGCGCGCAACGACCACCTTCTGTCTGTAGGAAACGAGGCTCTGTCCGAGATGACAGAGGCAATGACCTCGCTGACGACGCAGATCGACCAACTGACAGAGGTGGCGGATGCGCGTTCGTCCGCGCGGCTGGCTGCACTGAAGACGAAAATGGAAAACTTTTCGGCCAGCGTCACCATGGTGGGGCAGGTGAAGGCCGGGAAATCTTCGATTGTGAATATTCTGGCCGGGCGGCCCAACCTGTTGCCCTCGGATGTGAACCCGTGGACTTCGGTGGTCACCACACTCAACATCAACACCCGGACCGAAGGTGATACCAAGTCAAAGTTCACCTTTTTCGAGCAGGAAGAATGGGACAATCTGATGGTGGGCGGCGGTCGGCTGGGTGAGCTGGCAAATCGCGCCGGAGCCGATGACGAGATGGATGACATCCGTCGTCAGATTGAAGATATGAAGGCCAAATCCGAAGAGCGGCTGGGCAAGCATTTCGATCTGATCCTCGGGCAGAGCCATCAGTATGACTATTTCGATGACGAACTGGTTCAGCGATATGTCTGCCTTGGGGATGAAGATGATCCGGATATCGACCCCAAGACGGGTCGCTTCGCCGATGTAACAAAATCAGCCGAGCTTTTTATGGATATCCCGCAATATCCGATCGCGCTCAAACTTTGCGATACGCCCGGTGTGAACGATACTTTCATGGTGCGCGAACAGATAACCTTGCGCAGCCTGCGTGGATCAGAGGTCTGTGTTGTCGTTCTTGCGGCCAGTCAGGCGCTGACGACGATGGATATGGCCCTGATGCGGATCATCGCCCAGTTTGAAAATCGCCAGATTATCCTGTTCGTAAACCGCATTGACGAATTGTCGGACCCGATCAGTCAGGTGCCCGAAATTCGGGATCGCATTCAGGATACGCTGAAGCAGAATAATATCGATACCAACACCAGCATCGTCTTTGGTAGCGCCTTGTGGGCCGAGGCCGCGCTGACCGGAAACCCGGATATTCTGACAGAGGAATCGCGCGAGACGCTGAACACGTTCTATCTGGCCGCCGGATTTGGCGATCAGGCGGCATCGCTGGACAAGATCTGGGCGTTGTCAGGTCTGCCTGATTTGTTGCTGGCCATGAACGAACGGATTGCCGAAGGAACGGGAACCCGGCTGCTGGATCGCGTGCGCCACCGGGCGCGCAACATTGCCAGCCAGATCAGAGCAACTGCCGTCGCCAAGACATTGTCGAACAGCGATGGCATCGTTCGCGATCTCGATGGCGCGTCGCCTGAAGATGCAATAGCAACAGTGTCATCGGAATATGAAAAGAGAACGTCCGAGCTGACCGCAAAGCTGCGCGACAAGGTTCTGGAACGGCTGGCGTCAGCCGAAACAAACTTTGTCAAACGGGCCACGGATTCACTGATCTCTCATCTGGAACAGAACGGAGAGCAGGGGACCTGGCAATACGACCCGGCTGGGCTGCGGACACTGCAGAAAGCTGCGTATTTCAGTTTTGCACGCTCGATGCGCAAAGAGGTTGGTGCGCTTTACGGGGCCGCTGCGGCTGATGTCGAAGCCCTTTATCAGAAGCTGCTGGGCAATCATTTGGGCGAGTTCAACATCGAAGCACCGATTGTACCACGTGTGCCACCTCCGCTGGGTATCGGGCGCACAATCGCGCTTGATCTGCAAAGCACCTGGTGGCGTCGATGGTGGCAGCGCCGCAAAGGGTTCGAGGCTTATGCCGCAGACTACACACGTCTGATTGCATCCGAGGCGAACTCGATCACTAAAGATATCGAGGAGAACCAGATCGCAGCCGTTCTGGAAAATGTCCGCGCCACGCTTGCTGATTTCATGAAAGAGCAGAAAGATACGCTGCTTGGCATCTCACAATCGCCAGAACGAGCCACGGCGCAAATATCCGGTGCACAGCCGAAAAAGTCGCGTGATGACATATTGGGCGACATCCTCAAAGATCTCAACAACGAAGCAGCATAAGAAGAGTTATGGTAAATACATCTGAAACCCGCTTCGTCTCTCCCAAGAGCTGGAACCGCATCGAGCAGTGGTCGCGCCGCAAGCCTGTATTTGCGCTTATGGGAGAATTCAGTGCAGGCAAATCGACGTTGATGAACTTCCTGCTGCGCAAGCAGGCGTTGCCGACGCAGGTTACAGCCACTCAGCTGCCGCCGATCTGGTTCAGCTGGGGCAATCGACCTGCGTATGTGAAATCCCACGACGGCAGCATGCGGAATATCGAGCTGGATCAGCTTGAACAGGTTGGCGTGAATGATGCGCAGTTCGTCCGCATCTTTCTTGAGGCCGATATTCTGGAAGCCGTTGATCTGATCGACACGCCCGGTATTTCGGACCCGAAGATTTCCACCGATGTCTGGCAGCGTGCGGTCGGTCAGGCAAATGGCGTCTTGTGGTGTACGCATTCAACTCAGGCCTGGCGCGAGACCGAGCGGGCAACATGGGTGTCTTTGCCCGAACGTTTGCAACACAAGTCTCTTTTGCTGATTACGCGGGCAGATGCTCTGGGCCAGAAAGATCGGCAAAAGGTTTTGCGCCGCGTCAACCGTGAAGCCGGGCATCTGTTCAATCGCACCATTCTGTTTTCTGCCCGCGACGCCATCATGGCGCGCGACAAAACCGGCGATGCCGAGCTTTGGGCCCGGAGCGGCGGCGGCAAAATGGTCGACAGTTTCCTTCAGATAACTGAGCAGATCATGGATGACCGTGCGAACCAATTGGCCCGGTACCAGATCGACAAAGCTCTGCCTGATGAGGCCAGAGTACAACCCTTGCGTCCGGAAAAGCGGCCCGAGGAAACCCCGCTCAAGCTGGTTGAAACGACGGCTGACCAGAGCGCTGATGCCGAGAGCGATGTCATCACCAGCTTTCCCGTGCGCCCTGCCCGCGTTGAGCGTCGCACAGACGATGCTGAACGTGCCCGTATCGGTGCGGACGAGGCAGAGCGGATGCGCGTCGAAATGACGACTGAGGCCGAACCGGCTGACGAGGATCTGCGCGCCCTGTTCTCTGACCAGCCCAACGAGCCGCTTGATCTGGGCATGTTGGCAAACCCGGCCACCGAGGTGGATGAGTTCGCTTTCATGGGTGATGAGGAAGAAGATCAGGACGAAGCAGAACTGATTGTTCTGGGTTCTGAAAAAGAAGAAGAGGAAGCCGAGGAAGCCGTCACAATTGCCGTAAGCCCTGCGGACGATGTTCCCGAAAATACAGACATCGAACAATCGGTCTCTTCCATCACGGCCCTGTTGGCGGAACAATCCGAAAGCGCCGAGGACGAATACGAACCCGAGCCTGAATCGAACTCTCTGACCCCGGGCCGCGTGGTCGAAATGAAGGGCATTTCGGTTGTAGACGAAGATCAAAGCGACGCGTCCGAAGACGTGGCGGATAGCCCCGCGCACCTGACCGAAGGCGCCCCGCTCAGCGCCTCAGCCATGTGGAGCGAGATCGTGGCGCGTGAAACCCTGCCTGATGATGCAAACGGGTTGAAAAGCGCGTTTGCGGCGTTCTTGTCCGAATTCGACGAGATCGCGAAAGAGCACAACACGCACCCCACCAAAGACACGTTGCAGGCGGTGCGTGAGGCCAGCAAAAACAGCCGGGCAGAGTGGCATGCGGTTTGATCCAACTCAGCAAGGCAGGCGAATAAATGTCGATTGACGCCGCATTAGCCTCGGCCATCGAGACCATACCCGACTGCATTGCAGCCGGGTATGTTGATATGGAAACCGGGATGTTACTGGGCATTGAGGCCTCTGATCGTGAAAACGCGGAAGCCTTGGAAAATCTGGCGCTGGCTGTCGCGAACCTGTTTCAGGGGCGCGGCACGAAGGGCTTTGAAGACCTGCTGCGCAGCGCAGGGATAGATGAGGTGGAACATCCGGGGTTTGGGGAAATCGCGGTGTTTGCCAGTGACCGTTTGCATATCTTTCTCAGGACACCTGAATATCCTGATCATGTGGTCTGCTATATCTGCCGCGACAGCGCCAATATAGGCCTGGCGCTTACGAAATCACATCTCAGCCTCAGGCCGGTGGCCGCGGCGGTATAGACGGGACCATAGGGGGGTCACGGCATGATGGATGGCGAAATTCTGGATATGCTCGAAGGGATCGGGCGAACGTCGGTCGCACGCTTGTCTCCGGCATTCTATCTGCCGGGCGACACGGCGCAGGCACGTCGTGACGAGGTTCTGGGCGTGATCCGGGGTACGATCCTGCCCCGGCGGCTGGAATTCACCGCCTCTGACGGGGCTGTGCTTGCGATCGAGGTCAACAGCTCGCGGATCACCGATGTCTTTCGATGTGTCACAGGCCCGGTGCCGGATTTCGAAACCGATGCCCGCGAAAATCTGACCGAGCGTCTGGCTCAGCTGGTGTCGGATATCGCCACCGCGCCCAGCCCGCTAGAGCTGGTTTCACGCCGCCCCGACATGGCGCTGGAAGCTGATGATGTGGGGATTACCTTCTCAGAGGTTCAAGCCGCTTGCGACCGGATCGAACTGCCCGAGGAACCGCGGATATCCATCGTCGAGAACCACCCGCCCGAGGCGCATCCGGCCCCCCACGCCAGCATTGCCGGCACGTTCTATGACGACACCGACCGTTTTGCCTTGGGTCGCATTCTGATGGGGGCTGCGGAAGACGATATCCAACTTGACGGGATATGTGCACCGGGTCAGCCTGCGCAGCCCGATGCAGACCTGCTGAACCGTTTCGCCAAGGATCTGGCCGGTTGGCAGGCTGATGGATCTGGTGCATTGTCAGAGCCACAATTGATCGTCATGCGCCCGTCCGGGGGTCAGGGGGCCGGGCTTGCCATCCTGCGCGATGGCCGGGAAACCGCCGCCGCAGTGCATGATGCCCGCAAGTTGGGTGCTGTTGTTAACCTGTGGAAGTCCTTGAAAACCGCCGTTGAATGACCGCGATCCTGCCCAATAGTGTCCATTTTGCTAAGTTAAACCTAAAATACGAGTTACCAGGGTAAATCTAATGAGTGAACTGAATCGCCGCGAACTTATTCGTATAGCAGAAGATTTGAACGGGTTGAGCAATGACGAAACCCGTCATTTCATCTCGCGTATTGTTGACGATCTGACCAACCTCAAGCCATCGATAGCCTTTGTCGGGCAGATCAAGGCCGGAAAGTCCCGGCTGATCAACGGGTTCACGGGTCAGGCTGAATATTTACCTTCGGATGTAAACCCCTGGACCACCGTCATCACCGATATGCATTTCGGCCACCCTTCGGGTCGCACATCCGGGGCCGAGTTCCATTTTTTCGACAACCCGCAATGGCAGGCGCTGATTGCCGAAGGTGAAGAGCTGCGCAACATGTTCCCCGATGAGGAGGACAGCTATAAGCGCGAAATGATCGAAGAGCAGGTCGAGGCGATGAAAACCCGCGCCAAGCTGCGCCTGGGCGAAAGCTACAAACACCTGCTTGGCCAGCATCATGATCTGGATGAACTGACCTCTGACGATCTGGCCCGCTATGTCTGCGCCGGCGACGATCCGACGGATGAAGGTACCCATGATCCGGGCTCTGACCGGGGCCTTTACAGCGATATCACCCGCAAGGCCGAGGTCTATTTCGACATCGGCCATTTCCCCTATCCGGTGACCGTAACCGATACGCCCGGCGTCAATGACCCGTTGCTGATCCGCGAAGAAATCTCGCGCCAGTATCTCAAGGAATCCGATTTCTTTGTGGTGGTCCTGTCCGCGCATCAGGCCCTGTCACGAGCTGATCTGAAGCTGTTCCGCCTGATGCAGGCCCTGGAACTTGGTCAGATCGTGGTGTTCATCAATCGTGTCGACGAATTGGGGGGCGGTGCCAATGATGCCTCGAAGGTTCGCGCTGATGTGATGGATGGGCTGGAGCAGGCGCTTGGCAATTCGGACATTGACGTGCTGATGGGCAGCGCGCAATGGGCACATTATGCGCTGACCGGGGATGAAACCGGTATCGATCATGATGAGATTCTGGCCTGGCTGCGCGCGCATCCGGAGCAGATGAAACAATATCTTTCGGGCGTCGAAGAGATCAAGCAAGGCCCCGGCCCGATCAGCCGCGAAGGCGTGCTGCGCTTTGCGGCCATGATCGCCTCGGGGCTGCCGGATTTGCGACGTCATGTCACCAAGGCGCTGACCGAAGGGGCCCGTCAGGAACAGCTGAACATGGCGTGGCAGCACCTCAACAGCTTTGCGCAGGGCGAGCTGGAACGCAGCACTGCCCATCTGCGCGCAATTGAGGTGCAGGATCAGCCCAGCCCCACCAATCTGGATGAAAACAATCAAACCCTCACGGAACTCCGGGCCATGGTTGCCGAGAAAACCGCAGCAATCACCAACGATATGGATGATGTGCTGGCCAATCTGCGCGGGGTGATGGACGATACGGTGGCCGAGGCGGTCTCGATCGTCGTTCGCGGGCCTGACGGGCAATCTCCTTTGTTGGCCAAGGATGGTGAAACCGAGCTGAATTTTACCCCTCTGCGCGAACGCATGCGTGAGTTGGTACAAGGCGCCACGCAGGTCGTGCGCCAACGCATGCTGAGCGAGCTTTATGCGATTGACATGCAAAGCAACGCTGCACTGCGTGCCCTGCCCGGCTGGCAGGAGCCGGTGGATAATCGGATGAATACCAGCGCTGTGCGTTGGTTCCGCCCGGACACCAGCGCGCTGACCCGTGGCATCACGGTCGAGCTTCGCGTGACATGGCTGTCGCGTTTGATCTCGCGCCGCAGCGTTCTGAACCGGGCCGAACGCATGATCGTGCAGGAATTCGAGATGATCGGCGATGATCTGGTAGACACCGCCCGCAGCGATCTGGCAGAAAGGCTGCAAACCGTTCTGGATCACTATCTGGCGCTATTGGCCGGGCATCTGGAACATCGTGGTGGCGAAGGTACGAACGCGCGGGCCGAAGCGCAGCGCGCTGTTGATCAGGCGCGCCGCATCACGGATGAGCTGGGATCGGTCCTTGGCTCGTCCCCCGTAGTGACCCGACAGGCAGAGGCCGCAGAATGATTGACTTCCCCGGAACCGAGAAGGAAGTGCGCCAGTTAGAGCGTTTCCTGACCGCCACCGAAAACCTACCCTCGTCGTCCGAACTGGACGATCTGCGCACCCGCGCGCTGGCTCATGCCGAACGGCTTTCGAACGCGGTTTCAATCGGTTTTGCCGGAGAGTTTGGTGCAGGCAAATCCAGCCTTGCGAATATGCTGGCCGGGGCGGACATTCTGCCAACCGGGCCACAGCATCTGAAGCTGCCACTGGTCATTGTCGCCTATGCCGAGACGCCGGAAACCACGGTTGGATGGTGGAACAAGGAACCCAAGGTTTATTCCGGCATCACGCTGGAAAAAGCGGCGGCGGACAATCCGGATTTCATCTCGGTCGGGTTGAACACCCCTGCCCTTCAGGAAATCTCGTTGTTCGACCTGCCCGGCGCAGGGGCGCTGGACGACACATACAAACAGACGCTGGAACTTCTGAAATATGTGGACTGCGCGATCTGGTGCACTAACGGCACCAATGCCTGGCGCGAGACCGAGCGCCATTTGTGGTCGCAAGTGCCGCAACAGTTGCGGGATAACAGTCTGCTTGCTGTGACCCATGCCGACCTGCCCCCCGTGCGTGATGCGCTGGATCGGGTCACGGCTCGTCTGAACAAGGAAAAGGGTGACATGTTCCGCGCTGTCGTGCCGATTGGCACACCGGTGGCCGTGCGCGCCATGGAACAGGAGCCCGAACCGGATTTCGATCTGTGGGAGAGTTGTGGCGGTCAAAACCTGGCAGAGCAGGTGCTGCAGGTTGCCTCAGAGCATCGCCGAAATGATCTAGAATCTGCCCGAAAAGATCTGACAGATGTCTTCCTGCGCTATCTTGCCGAGCACACAGATGATACGCCTGCGGCGGAGGCCGGGGCAGATGGTCAAGCCGTGCAGGCCAGCCTTGAAACCGCCCTGCCCCCGCTGGACAATCCGATCCTTGAAGATTGGCTGGCGGCGATTGCCAGCATCTATAATGATCTGCGCGAAAGCTCGGGGATTGAACCGGCGGCTTTCCTGCAAAGCTGTCAGGAAATCGTCGAGGATTTCGCAGAGCGGCTGGAATCCGGTGATGAAATCGCCCCGGAAGCTGACTGGATTCCTGCAGAGTTTGAAAAGGCGACCGATCTGTTGCTGCTGCTGCAATTTGAAAGTGGCGATGCACCGTTGAAGGACGCGATCAGCATCCTTGCCCAGCTCAGCGATAACCTCGCATGGGCTGGCAGCACCGTCGCTTCGGCGCCATCCAGAACCGGCACCTGACGTTTTCCCGCAAAAATTGAGCCGCAACGCAGCGATTCGATTGGGCCAGAATCGCTGCTTTATTGTTTCGATTCCGTGGACCAATAGGCCATATCAGTAAGATAGACTCCATTTTTTCCAACCACGATTTACCACATATGGTGGTTTGAATGGATGCAAGAACAATATGTATGATTGTCGGTTTTGTGATCCATAGTGAAGCCATCAGGCGGCCCCAATAAAGTCAAATTTGAAACGTCTAACCGTCTCAAGTGTCCTGCGGTTGTGTTTGGTTGTGAGTTCGCGGGCTGAAAGCCCAGTTATCCATGCCGCAAAACGAGTAGAATGGGCGGGAAGAAATGAGCCACAATCAGGCGGTCGGTGCGACGCACGACGAACCTCAGATCGAAGGATTGCAGCCAGGCGCAAAGCTGCTGCGCGGTCAGTATGAGATACTCCGCTTTCTCAGCAATGGCGGGTTTGGAATTACTTACCTTGCACGCGACAGCCTGGATCGGGACGTGGTTATCAAGGAATGCTATCCGGGCGCGCTGTGTCAGCGGAGTGGCGATCTGGTCGAACCGGCCGACCCCGATCATAAGGACGATCTGCGGGCGATCATTGACCTGTTCATTCAGGAAGCGCGCAACCACGCACGTCTGGTTCATCCCAATATCGTCGATGTGCATCAGGTGTTCGAAGACAACAACACCGCCTATATCGCGATGGATCTGATCCGCGGTTGCGACCTGCTGGATTATGTCGAGAACCCCGACAAGGACAGCGGGCCCGATTTCATTGTTCAGGTCACTGAGAAGATGCTTTCGGCGGTCTCGTTCATCCACCAAAGCGGTATGTTGCATCGCGACATCTCACCCGACAACATCCTGATCGACGAAAACGGCGAACCTGTCCTGATTGATTTTGGCGCAGCGCGTGAACAGGCGGCAAACAAATCGGCGGCCCTGCTGACGTTGCGCGTGATCAAAGACGGGTATTCGCCACATGAATTCTATGTGCGCGGCGCGGATCAGGGGCCCAGCAGTGACCTCTATGTACTTGCCGCCACGCTCTATCATGCGATCAGCGGCGAGCGCCCGATTGACGGCCAGACCCGCCTGAACGCGTTCAACAACAGCCAGCCCGATCCCTACGTGCCATTGGCCGGGCGGTTCGACGGCTATCCGAAGGATTTCCTTGAAGCCATCGACAAGGCGATGGAGGTTCATGCAACCGACCGGCTGCAGACTGCGCTGGACTGGTTGCGTATGTTCCGGGGCCCCGATGTGATGTTCGATACATTCGCCTATCGCCCGGTTTCGGTCATTGTCGGCATGGATCGCAAGGACGAGAAGGCCGAAAAAGAGCGGATCAAGGCAGAAAGCGAAAATGCCGAGGCTGTCGTTACCGCCCTGCTGGCCGGAAACTCGGATCTGGTGCTTGGCAACGAGGACAAGCCTGAAGAGGATCTGGCGAAATTCGCCCCTCAGGAAGAGACCACAGTCGCGGTCGACACTGTGGTCAAAAGCGGCTCTGGCGGCAGTGGCAAGATGATCGCAGGCGCTGCAGTTGTATTGGCTGCCGTCGCCGCCGGAGGGTTTTTCCTAATGTCGGGCGATCCGTCAACGCCCGAAACATCAACGGCGACCACACAGGCACCAGCAACTCCGTCTTCCACGGAAGTTGCACCGGAACAGGTCGAGCAAACAGCCGAAGCCACGACAGAGCCGCAACAGGCCGAACCTGCTTTGGCACCAGAACCGGAAACGGCGCAAGAACAACCTGTCGAGCAGACACAAACAGCGCCGGAAGAACCCACAGTCGCCGAGGCGCAGCCAGAACCCGTTGCAACACCCGAAGCAGTGGCAAGCGAAGTGGTCGCAGAAATCACGCCGGTAACGCTGGCTGAAGACCAGATTGCGTTTGGTCATTGGGACATCGATCTGCCCTTCACAACGTCCAAACGTCGTACTTCGACGGGCAATATCTTTGCCATCAGCCGCGTCGATGCTGATCGCGACATGTCAGTGATTGGTGACTGGGTTCAGCGCGGGGCAACCATCTATACGCTCAACAGCAAGCCCGTCCGTGCAGACGCATCGCTGGTCTCACAGGTTCTTGACGATTTCTCGGTTGACCCCGATGGATATGTCCGCGTCGCGGCGCGCTATCGGGCCCTGGGCGAAACACGCGCTCAGAACGGATTGCTTGCCTTGCCAGCCCATCGCATGTTCGGCCTGCAAAATGGCTATACATTCGATGCCCGCCACACAGGTGAAGGCGGCTGGCAAACGGTGGTCGCATCCGTCCCCGGGAACACAGCGGGCGGCCTGCAGCGTGGGGATGTTCTGCTGAGCGAGGCACAAACCCGGATTGCACTGGATAAACCCGATAGTCTGGATGGCATTCTCAGCCAACTCGTATCCGAAAATCAGCCCCAAGCGCGCCTGCGTGTGTTGCGTGGCGGCACTGAAAGCACTGCGGTTATGCAGCTAACGCAGGAGTAATTGCACCGGTTCATGTGACAATCGCCAACGTATGTGTGTTGGGGGTGGCCCATGTTCAGCCACCCCGTCGGGAACCGGCCCGTCGCGATGTAAAAGTTTCCCTGTTTTCCTCTTCATAAGTGCCCTGCGCGTTACGGGCAGCGGTTTGTAGCAGTCCCGCGGGGAAATCCCCGTGTCAGAAATCACAGAAGGTGTCGACACCATGTTCAAATATAAAAGCCCTCTTAGCCGGCTTCTCGAAGGTGCTGGCAAACCAAAAGAAGAAGACGCGGTCGAGGCCGAAGCGGTACAGGAAGAAAAGCCCGAGCCAATCGCCGATTTCAACGCGCTGCGTACCGCTCTGGCTGGCGGCAATATGAGTTCGGACAGCTACGAGGATACGGATGAGCTGATCCCGGAAGACCCCATGCCCGAGTTTGATGAAACTCAGACCGCAGCGGAAGACCCTGCCGAAGCACAAAGTACCGCAGAGGAAACGGCCACCGCCGATGACGACCAGATCGTCACGCTTCATCTGGCACCGGAAGATAAGGTTCAGGAAGATGATATCTCGGTTTTTGTTGCGGCAACGGTCGCGTCCGAGCCCGAAGCAGAGGCTGAAACCCCGATTGAACCCGACGCAACTCCTGAGGTTCCGGCTGCGCCCGAGATGACCTCCGAGCCTGCGCCAGAACCGGAACTGGTGGCCGAGCCGGAAGTCATTGCTGATCCTGCGCCGGAACCCACACCGGTTGCCGAAATGCCCACACCCGTCGCAACGCCCGCCCCGGCCCCTGCCGAAGATCGCCGAGCGCGCGTGAAGACCACATTTCTGGGCTTTGAACGGGCTGACACGCATGTGCAGGATATGATGGAGACCTCGGAACCGATTGCCAAAACCGAAGCCGCACAACAGACCTATCCCGTTGGCTGGCTGGTTATCACTGCCGGTCCGGGCCGGGGTGCATGCATCACGCTGACAGAAGGCCTGATGCAGATCGGGCGCAACGACGATCAGGCCATTCAGCTGGATTTCGGGGACACCGGAATCTCGCGCAGCAACCATGCCGTGATCGCCTATGATCCCGAAGACCGGAAATGTTATCTGGGTCATGGCGGCAAGGCCAATATCGTGCGCTTGAACGGCAAGCCGGTGCTCAGCACCGTTGCCCTGTCCAGTGGTGACCTGATCCGGATCAGCGAAACCTCGATCCGCTTTGCAACCTTCTGCGACGATGGTTTTGACTGGCGGGATGCTGATTAATGCTGGCGACCCCTGCATATGACATTGCCCTGATCCTGGATCAGGGTCAGCGCGAGACGCAGGAAGACGCCATTGCCGCGCGGGTCTCTGATGCGGCCGATGCGGGATATGTTGTCGTTGCGGATGGTATGGGTGGCCATGATGCGGGCGAAGTCGCATCGGAACTGGTCATTTCCGCCTGGCGCGACGCCGTGGATGCCCAACTGGATGAGCCTGATCTTGCGCAGAGCGCCCTGCTCGACGCTCTGCCAGTGGCCGCAATGCAGGCCAATGCCGCGATGGCCAGCCATAGCGCGGAAAACAAGATCAATCTGGGCTCTACCCTGTTGGGCATGCTGATGCTGGATCAACAGGTGTTCTGGATTTCGATCGGCGACAGTCCGCTTTATCTGTTCCGTGACAACAACCTGTTGCAGATCAACGAAGATCACTCGATGGCCCCCGAGATTGATGCGCAACTGGCGCAGGGGCTGCTAAGCCCGGACGAGGCGCAGGCCCATCCTGATCGCAACCAGTTGACCTCGGTCATCATGGGGGCGGCAATCCCCAAGGTGGATTGTCCGGAACAACCCCTGTTGCTGAGCCCGGCGGATGTTCTGATCCTTGGCAGTGATGGCCTGCAATATCTCAGCCATCCCGAGATCGAGGTGCTGGTGCGCAGCCATATTCAATCACCTGCCCGCGATATCGCTGATGCGCTGCTTCAGGCGCTGCATGCCAAGGCTGATCCGGATCAGGACAATATCTCAATCGCCGTGGTCAAACCGACCCAAACATAAAGAAGGCAGTGAAACAGGACAAATGAGAAACCATCTGATCATATCCAGTCTGGCCCTTGCGGCCACAACCGGGATGGCCTCGGCACAAGAGGCCTGCTCGACCTATGAAATCCAGCGCGGGGACAGCCTGCGGGAACTGGCGATTGCGGTCTATGCGACCGAGGATTATCGGTTTCTTTATGACGTGAACCGCGACACGATCGGCTCCAACCCCAACATTATCCGCGTCGGCGATGTTCTGACCTTCCCCTGTCTGGAAGAGATCGGTCGCGCACCAGCCTTGCCGGACACCGAAGCAGGCCGGATCGCTGCTGAAATGGCCTCCGAACTGGTTAAAGCTGCAGAAGAACGCGCCGAGAAAGCCATCGCAGCGGCCGAGGCCCGCGTTGCCGCCGCAGAAGCCGAGGCCAAGAAGGCCAACGCAGACGCGGTGATCGCGGCCAAGGCCGATGCAAAGAAAGAGATTGAGGCCGCCCGTGCCGAAGGGGCCGCCCTGATCCGCAACGCCGCAAGCAGTGAGCGCCCGGACATTCGTGACCGTCAACTGCTGCTGATCACAGGCGGCAACTATGCCCCGTTCACTGACGAAGCGCTGCCCAATCGCGGGCTATACACACATCTGGTTGAAACCGCGATGCTGCGCGCGGCACCGGAACAGGGGTACAAAATCCAGTTCGTAAATGACTGGTCATCACATCTGGACCTGCTGATGCCGACCCTGGCCTTTGATGCAACCTTCCCCTGGTCTCGCCCCAATTGCGAGCAGGGCGATGTGCTGTCCGAGGCCGACCGGAGCCGGTGCGAAACATATAACTTCTCAAACCCGTTCTATGAGGTCGTGGACACATTCTTTGCCCGCGAAGGCACGGGCTACGAAACCACGCTGAGCTATTCCGATTTCGCGGGCGCCACGATTTGCCGCCCCGAAGGCTGGTCATTGTCACATATGGACGCTGTTGGCCTTTATGAACCCGCCATAACCCTGATGCGCCCGGTCTCTCCGGATGATTGTTTTCACGCGGTCATGGATGGCTCTGCAGACATCGTCGCCATCGAGGCGCATCTGGCGGGCGAGGCGATCAACCGTCTGGGATACGAACATCAGGTTATCGAGAACCCAAATCTGGCGGCAATCAAGGCGCTTAACGTCATGACGCACAAAGACAGCCCCGATGGCGAAGCGGTTCTTGAAACGCTCAATCAGGGGTTGGCGATCATGCAGCAATCTGGCGAGTGGCGCGACATCGTGTCGACGGCTCTGCGTCATCAAATGGAAAATGGGTAAGGCCCGAGCAGGCCTGACAATGACAAGTCTGGAGGAAATACACATGCACAATTTCAATCTGAAGAAAGTGGCGATGTCGGCCACAGCCATCATTTCACTCAGCGCCGGGGCCGCCGCCGCACAAGAAGCCTGTTCCAACTATTCGGTTTCTGATGGCGACACCCTGGCAACAATCTCGATCGCGGCTTATGGTACATCCAACTATCAGCCGATTTTCAACGCCAACCGCGACAACATCACGAACCCGAATGATCTGAATCCGGGTCTGGTTCTGGCGTTGCCCTGTGAAGATGGCAGCTTGCCTAATGGTCAATCCGCCCGGGAATTGATCGCCAACCAAGAGGCAAGATACGCGGATAGCACCACCACAAATATCTATGAGCCTCCGATCCGCATGGTGGTTGGCGATAACTGGGCCCCCTTCGCCGAACAGGAGATGGCCGATGGTGGCATGCTGTCACGTCTTGCATCAACCGCGATGCGCCGGGGTGGCAACAACCGCGATTACTCGATCAGCTTTGTGGATGATTGGGCATCGCACCTCAGCACCCTGCTTCCTTTGGGCGCGTTTGACGTATCCCTCGGATGGTACATGCCCGATTGCAGCAACAAATCCTATGAATGGGGTGAAAACACCACGATGCGGTGCACCGAATTCGAAATCACCGTTCCGGTATATGATTCGGTCATCAGCTTCTTCACCCTTGCAGAAAGCGAATATGCCAGCGCGCAGAGTTTCGAAGATTTCTACGGCGCATCCGTTTGTCGGACTGGCGGCTGGTTCACCTTCGATCTGGAAGAGGTCGGCCTTGTCGCCCCGAACATTACTATGATGCAGCCCAGAACGTCGGTTGAATGCATGGAAGCGTTGCTGAACGGCACGACAGATGTTGTCAGCTTCGAAGTAGAACTTGCCGCTGACATCCTTGCGGAAATGGGAGTGGCACCAAATGAGGTGGTTGAAAACAATTACCTCAACAACATTCTGAGCCTGCATTTCTACGCACACAAATCAAACCCGCATGCACGCAAGTATGTTGCGCTGCTGAACCGTGGTTTGATCGAAATGCGTGAAAGCGGTGAATGGTACGCGATCGTCTCGGACACGTTGCGCGAGCAAAACGAACGAATGACAGCAGCATCAAACTGATCCCTCGGTCGTAATGACCAAATTTGGGGCTGATCGCAGGATCGGCCCCTTTTTTTGTTATGCAATGTGAGTGCCAATCGACCGTACTTGGAGGTGTAGAAAGCGGTGTATCCGCATTAAACACTAGACATATTGCAAATTAAATTCGCCCATAGATTAAAAATTGCCCGACTCTACGGGAATCCCCCAATATTCAACGCGAGTAATAGGCGTAGTATGAACTCAACTGCACCGGTGAGGCGTCAGCCCCACCACTCACTCAGAAAAGGGCTGACTATGGGGGTCGGCCCTTTTCTTATTTCCAAGTTGAAAAAACCGGCCCGATGGGGCCGGTTTCGTTTTAATCCCGATATCGGCTGGGTTTAGTCGATAATCGCGTTCAGCGTGGCGCTCGGGCGCATCACCGCAGCAGCCTTGGCCGGGTCTGTATGATAGTAGCCTCCCAGATCGGCGGCTGCGCCTTGGGCTGCGGCCAACTCCGCCAGAATCTGTTCTTCTTTGTCAGCCAGCTCTTTTGCAAGCGGCGCAAACTCGGCAGCCAGATCGGTATCCTCAGATTGCGCGGCCAGCGCTTCGGCCCAGTAGCGGGCAAACCAGTAGTGACTGTTGCGGTTGTCGGGCTCACCAACCTTGCGGCTGGGGGAACAGTTGTTGTCCAAAATGCCCTGTGTCGCAGCTTCGGCAGCAGCCCCCAGAACACCCGCTTTGGCGTTGCCCTGACTGTCAGCCAGAAAGTTCAGAGACTCGCCCAGTGCACAGAACTCACCCATCGAATCCCACCGCAGGTGGTTTTCCTCAACCAGTTGCTGCACGTGTTTCGGGGCTGAACCACCCGCACCGGTTTCGAACAGGCCACCACCGTTCATCAGCTTGACGATGGACAGCATCTTGGCCGAGGTGCCCAGTTCAAGGATCGGAAACAGGTCCGTCAGATAATCCCGCAGCACGTTACCGGTGATCGCAATCGAGTCGTTGCCCGCCGTGATTGTCTCCAGCGACTGACGGGTCGCTTCACGCGGAGCCATGATCAGGAATTTATCTGTTACACCAGCAGCTTCCAGCGCAGGTTTAACGTATTTGATTAACTCTGCGTCATGGGCACGGTTCGCGTCCAGCCAGAAAATTGCCTCGGATCCGGTCAGGCGCTGACGGTCCATCGCAAGCTGAATCCAGTTCTCGATCGGCGCTTTTTTGACAGTACAGGCACGCCAGATATCTCCCTTTTCGACAGCATGTTCATGCAGCGTCTCGCCATTGGCCAGAACGATACGGATGCTACCATCTGCGGGCGCTTCGAATGTGGTAGGATGCGAGCCGTATTCTTCAGCCTTTTGCGCCATAAGGCCTACATTGGCGACCGCACCGGCAGTTGCCGGGTTCAGCGCGCCATTGGCTTTGAAGAAGTTGATCGCCTCGTCATAGACAGGCGCATAGCACCGGTCGGGGATGACGCAGTTGGCGTCACCCTTGGCCCCGGTCTCATCCCAGCCTTTGCCGCCCGCGCGGATCACGGCGGGCATCGAGGCATCGATGATCACATCCGACGGCACGTGCAGGTTGGTAATGCCTTTGTCACTGTCGACCATATACATGGACGGGCGGTCACCTTTGAGCGCATCGATGGCAGCCAGAATATCTGCATTGCCCTGAACACGCTCCAGCAGATCGCCCAGACCGGAGTTCGGGTTTACACCCAGCGCGTCCAGCTCTGCGCCAAATGTCTCAAAGACCGGTGCCAGCCACGCTTTGACCGCATAGCCAAAGATGATCGGGTCGCTGACCTTCATCATCGTGGCTTTCATGTGCAGCGAGAACATGGTGCCGTCATTCTTGGTGTCTTCGATGGCATCCGCAAGGAAAGACGACAATGCCTCGACCGACATGAAGGTCGCGTCGGCGACGGTGCCCTCGGTTAGTGGCCAGTCGTCTTTCAGAACCGTGATGCTGCCATCGTTACCAACGAATTCGATCTTTGCGTCACCAGCTTGCGCCGCCGTGATCGTCGCTGATTTCTCATTCGCATAGAAATCGTTGCCCGGCATGGATGACACTTTGGTTTTGCTGTCAGCCGACCATGCCCCCATCGAATGCGGGTTCTTCTGGGCATAGTTTTTGACGGCCCGTGCGGCGCGGCGATCACTGTTGCCCTCACGCAGAACCGGGTTCACGGCCGAGCCCTTGATGGCATCGTAACGCGCGCGGATCGCCTTTTCCTCATCGGTCGAGGGCTCTTCCGGATAGGTGGGGATGTTGTAGCCTTGCGCCTGCAGTTCTTCGATGGCGGCCACCAACTGCGGGACCGAGGCCGAGATGTTCGGAAGCTTGATCACATTGGCATCCTGCGTTTTCACCAGCTCACCCAAAGCTGCCAGATCATCGGTGATGCGCTGCTCATCAGTCAGGTTTTCCGGGAACGTTGCCAGGATGCGTCCAGCCAGCGAAATATCCTTTGTTCCGACACTCACGCCAGCGGCGGATGCGAACTTGCGGATGATGGGCAGAAACGACGCGCTTGCCAGTTCGGGCGCTTCGTCTACAATGGTATACAATATGTCGAAGTTCGATTTATCTGCCATATTCCCTTACCTTTTTTAAGCCTTTCGGGGCGTGCGATCCAAGAGTGCGTGCCATCGCTTAAACTGGCACCGAGCCGTAACGAGGCGATGACGCCTCACGGGTGACTCTGATTTGACAGGGCTTCCCTTAAATGAGGATTGATCCGGGATCAATCATATATGGGCGCGCAAATTGACACGGGGCCGTTGTGTATCAACTTTTCTCTGGGAACAGATAACGGCTCAGCCCCGCTTCTGCCTGAACGCGTTCTATGTAATCCTCGCATCCGTCAAACGGTTCTGCCAGCGAACTCAGCAAACCTTATGCGGCGAACTTTATGCGGCGAACTTTAGATTCAGGTGACTAGGTTCGGGATGCATTGTTGGAATAGGCGCGCCACACCAACAAACAATTCTTCTCAAAGTGACGTTTTGACGATGTTTTCTCAAGTGGCAATCGCTTTGAACAATTTACAAGCCTGTTCCCCTCGCCAACGGGATCGATCAAAGGCCCGTTCTATCGCCCGAAGGTCTCGATTTAGGATAAAAGACCGCTTGAGCCGTGTGTCAGTTGGCGTCATACGTCCCTTACAACGCGTGTGCAAAGCCTCGTAGATATAAGGATGCTTCCGATGCAAAAGGTTCTGATCACAGGCACCGCCGGTTTTATCGGGTTTCATCTTGCCAACCTTTTGCTTGCCAACGGCAACCGGGTGCACGGCTATGACGGGATGACGGACTATTATGATGTCAGCCTGAAACAGAGCCGACATGCGCATTTGCTGGAGACTCCAAACTTCTCTTGTGATGTTGGTATGCTCGAAGACACCAGCAGTTTCGATCATATGGCGGACGCGTTCGAACCGGATGTGATCATCCACCTCGCGGCGCAGGCGGGGGTTCGATACAGTCTGGAGAACCCGCGCGCCTATGTCGAAAGCAATGTTGTTGGCACGTTCAACGTGATGGAGGCAGCGCGGCGCCATGAAGTCCGGCATCTGCTGATGGCGTCGACCTCATCAATCTATGGCGCGAATCCAGATATGCCTTTTGATGAATGTGAAAAGGCAGATCATCAACTGACCATGTATGCAGCCACCAAAAAAGCGAATGAAGCGATGGGGCATTCCTACGCGCATCTTTGGAACCTGCCCACAACCATGTTCCGCTTTTTCACGGTCTACGGCCCCTGGGGTCGCCCGGATCTGGCCTTTTTCAAGTTCACTGATGCGATCCTTGAGGACCGCCCGATTGACATCTACAATCACGGCAACATGTATCGCGATTTCACCTATGTCGAGGATCTGGTGCGCGCGATTTCTCTTTTGATCGACGTTATCCCGGTTCGCCCTGCAAAGCCGGAAGATATCACCGAAGGCGACAGCCTGAGTCCGGTTGCGCCCTACCGCATTGTAAATGTGGGAAATTCAGACAAGGTTCGGCTGCTGGACTTTATTGATGCGATTGAAAAGAGCCTCGGCAAACCTGCCATCCGGAATTATATGGATATGCAAAAAGGCGATGTGCCCGCCACCTGGGCCAATGCCGATCTGCTCCACCGTCTGACCGGCTATCGCCCGCAAACCGATATCAAAGATGGTATCCAAGCCTTTGTCGATTGGTACCGGGCATACTACAATCGATAGGCGGCGCTTCGGTGTAAACGGCGCTTCGGTGTAAACTCTGATCATCCGGGCAGTTCGGCAATCGCTCTGATCGACCAGATGCTGTGTTTACGCACGGTATTCCGCTGCTGAGACAAAACTCCGCAAAGTTTCGTGAAAAAGTGCAAAGAATGCGGACTCTCCGCACTTGCGCCCCGATATGATTCTCATCACCAGGCGTGAATGAGGACTGCAGATGACCAAAACGGCTTACGCATACCAATCCATAGCCCGAGCCATTCATGAGCATGGGGTTGAGACGATGTTTGGCCTGATGGGGGATGCGAACCTGTTCATGGTCGACAGTTATGTGCGCGACTGCGGAGGGCGGTTCGTCGGTTCCGCTCATGAAGCCAGCTCGATCCTGATGGCGCTGGCTTATTCCTATGTATCGGGCAAGGTCGGGGTTGCAACAGTAACCCATGGTCCGGCCCTGACCAACTGCACGACAGCGCTGACCGAAGCGGCGCGGGGCAATGTGCCGATGGTCGTGCTGGCCGGGGATACGCCGATCAGTTACCCGCGCCACCTTCAGTCGATTGATCAACGCGCGGTCGTCAAGGTCACAGGCGCAGGGTTTGAACAATTGCGTTCGCCTGAGACGGTCGGCCGAGACGTTGCCCGCGCATTCTATCGGGCCCAGATTGAAAGCCGCCCCATCGTTTTGAACATGCCCGCAGATTTCATGTGGCAAGAGGTTACCCACGAAACCCGCGTTCTGAACGTCTACAATTCCCCCAGAGGTGTGGCGCAGAGTGATGTACTGGATAATGCCATCGGCATGATCGCCTCAGCCCGCCGACCGCTGATACTGGCCGGAGCCGGGGCTATCGCGGCACGGGATCAGATCATTCAGCTCGCGGATCGTCTGGAGGCACCGCTTGCAACAACGCTCAAGGCCAAGGGGCTGTTCAATGACCATCCCTATAACATCGATATCTTTGGCACCTTGTCGACCCCTGCGGCCTATGAGCTGATCGCGCAAGCTGATTGCATTGTCTGTTTTGGGGCTCAGCTGCATGATTTGACCACGGACCGGGGCAAACTGATGAAAAACAAGCGGGTGGTGCAGATTGACGTTCAGCCTGCGGCCATTGGCGGAGGGCTGCATCCCGACGCCGCCCTTATCGCCGATGCTGGCCTTGCCGCCGAGACCATCCTCTATTGGCTGAACGAGGCGGACATCCCCGCCAGCGGCTTCACTCGGGCGCTGGACGTACCGGCGCTGACAGCCCATCCCGTTCCTGCGGATAAAACCGCTGCGGGGTGTATCAACTATATCCATGCACTGACCCGGCTGGAGGAAGACCTGCCCAAAGACCGTATATTGGTCACGGATGGGGGGCGTTTCATGACCGAAGTTTGGTGCCGCCTGTCGGTGCCAAACCCGCAAAGCTTTGTTCCCACAACCAACTTCGGATCTATCGGGCTGGGCATGCAAGAGGCGATTGGCGCTGCTCTGGCTGAGCCGGATCGCCCAATTGTTTTGTTCTGTGGCGATGGTGGCTTTATGATGGGCGGGATAAACGAGTTCAATACGGCGGTGCGTCTGGGGCTCAACCTGATTGTCGTCATCGCAAATGACTCGGCTTATGGGGCCGAGCATATCCAGTTCATCGACCGGAAAATGGACCCGGGCCTGTCAGAATTCAACTGGCCCTCTTTTGCCGGAATCGCAAAATCTCTGGGCGCAGACGGGGCCGAAGTACATACCAGAGAAGATCTGGAAACTGCCCTCGCCACCGTTAAAAACCGCACAGGGCCGTTCCTGATCGAGCTTCATCTGGACCCGCATGATGTTCCCCGGATGCGCATGTAATATTACACCAAAGGATGACGCACCCGGGCATAACCGCCTCAGACCGAGGCATGCCCGCGCAACCGGATGACCAGAGGCATCATGATCACCACCAGAAGGGCCGAAAACAAAAACGGCGCGCCCGGGAAATAGATGCCATCGGTATCGACCGAGGCCCGGAATATACCCGTCATCGCAAGGGGTGACAGGACAGCAGCCACAGAGGACAGCGAGGCGATCACGCCCTGCACAACACCCTGCCGATCTTCATCCACCTGATTGGACGCCATCGCGGTCATCAAAGCCGGCACAAGGTCCGAGAGGGCCGCAAGCAAAAGAAAGATGATCAACGGGACAAGCGAGCCGGTAAAAGCAAAACCCACCATTCCGATCAACGCAGATGTCATGCCCAGCATCAATGTACGAAAATCCCCGATCCACCTGATGAAAATCGGCATCAGCACACCCTGAACAAACGCAAGCAAAATGCCATAAGCCGCAAGAGACAATCCGATATAGAGTGTCGGCCAGTCAAAAACCTCTCGTATCCAGAAGGCCCAGAGTGTCGGGTAGACCATGTTGGCGAACTCGAAAATGAGAATGCAGAGCAGGGGTATGGCAAGGCCCGGTAAACGAAAGGCATCAAAGATTGATTTGAACGGATTCAGGTCACGCCTGCCGAAAGGGCGTCGTTTCTCTGGCGGCAGGCTTTCGGGCAGTACAAACACCCCAAACAGGGCATTGCAGGCCGATAGGATTGCTGCAATCCAGAACGGTGCCGAGATACTGATCTCGGCCGCGAGACCTCCGATCGCCGGACCCAGCACAAACCCTATTCCAAACGCCGCACCGATCAGCCCAAAGTTGGCGGCCTTTTCCTCGGGCGCGGAAATGTCGGCCATATATGCGGTCGCTGTGATATAAGTCGCGCCAGCAAGCCCCGCGAGTGTTCGGCCAATCAGAAGCAGCCAGAAACTTCCTGCCAACGCCATGATCACATAGTCCAGCGCCAACATCACAAGCGCTGCGATCAATATCGGCCTGCGCCCCACCGCATCCGACACACTGCCGACGACAGGGCCGCACAGAAACAGCGCTGCGGCATAGGCTGCCATCAGAACGCCGCCCCAAAGCGCGCCCTGCCCCGTATCACCTGCACCCACGCGATCCATCAGGTCCGGCATAATCGGGAACACGATCCCGATGCCGATTGCGTCGATCATCAGGGTGATCAGAATGAAAACTATGGCACGGTTCCGGAACATATCGCCCTATCGGACGCGGATGCCATCAACGCAAGAGAAAACTGGCAGCGCAGGAAATTCTGGCCCGGCAGACCAGCGTTGATGACATTCACACCCTTTGGGCATCCTGCCTGCCCTGCAGCGGTTATCGAGGCGCTCGGTCGTTCCCGTGTTTCGGTATCGTCAGCTACCGCCATCGCGCCGATTTCAGCCAAAAGCGACGAGGCGGCCATCCCTGGCATGAACCGAAATCTCCTCGCATGCGGGTCGTTTTGGAACAGGCAGCCTTCGTGTGACAGCGGGTCTGGTACTTGTGCATGCGCTGACGGGTCATTGGGCCCCCTTTCGCTCAGGCTGTGGCGCGGGCGAGATAATCCGCGACCATATCACCAAAGCTCTGTTCAACAGCACATTCGAACCCACCTTCGCACCGCGTTACCAGCGCTTTCAGGCCAAAGAACTCGGAATAGGTAACCGCATCCGGGGGGAAAACAGTTTCGTGCAAATCAAGTGGGCAGGCGATGGCCATGACGTCGGCCGCGTCCGGGCCGGTAACGTGAAAGAATGTCAGCGTATCTGAAACCCGCACGATGCTGATATCCGCCGGGCAATTCGTGGGCTTCAGGCGTTGCTCCAACCGCTCTTCTGCATCCCGCGCAGCGCGTAAGAGCCAGTGATTGCGACCGATATAGCAGAGCGCTACCCCGTTCTTTTCGGTGCGTGTATTTGGCCGCACAGGAAAGGCAGGCAGTATATCCTTTACCCACGCGCCCACCGCATCGGCTGTGCCTTTCAGGTCGAACACAGCGACGCGGCCCAACCGGTCGATCTGTACGTCATAACTCATCTCAGGACCTCAGCAGCTTTCCGTCCGGGTCGTGAAACACCGGCTTGGTCACCCTGACCGGGATCACCCCGTCCTTCAGGCGCACATGGGCGGTTTCCCCCTGTCGGGCATGCCCATTTTCCAGCAGCGCCAGCCCGACCCAGCGGTCGTTCATCACGCTCCAGACGCAGGCGGTGATCAGGCCCTCGGTGGCTTCCCTACGACCGCCGGGCGTCAGCGGCGCGCCTTCGGGGATCTGGCGGTTCGGGTCTTCCGGCAGCACCCCGACAAGCGCGCGCCGGGGGTGGCCGCTTTGGCGCCGCAGCTGGACCGAGCGTTTGCCAAGATAGTCAGGCTTTTTCTGCGACATGGCCCAGCCCATGCCAAGATCATAGGCATCGACGGTGCCGTCGACCTCGTGCCCCAGCGACAAGAAACCTTTTTCAACCCGCAGAACATGGCTGGCTTCCGAGCCGACAGGCAGGATTCCAAAAGGTTCTCCGGCCTCCATCACCTTATCCCATAAGGTCGCCATGTGGCGCGGTGCGACATTGACCTCGAAGGACAGTTCGCCGGTAAAGCTGACACGCACGACACGTGCAGGCAGGCCCGCGACCGTTCCATCGCGGAAGGACATGAAGGGGAAGGCCTTTGGCGAGAGGTTGATATCCGTGCCAAGCGCCTGCATCACGTCTCGTGCACGCGGGCCACAGATGGTTGCGTTGTTCCATTGGCTGGTGACGGTGGTGATCATCACCTGCCAGCCGGGAAACTCGGTTTGCAGCAGCTTTTTCATATGCTGGTTCACCGCATCCGCATGACCCGTTGAGGTCGAGATCAGCCAGCGATGTTCGTCCAGCCGGAACGCCACCCCGTCATCCAGGATCAGCCCGTCATCCGACAACATCAGCCCATATCGCCCATCCCCGGGCTTCAAGCTGGACATGACATTGGAATAGAGGAAATCGAGGAATTTCGGAACGTCACGCCCTTTCAATTCGAATGTCCCCAGCGGAGAGCCATCATAAACGCCCACGCCTTCACGCACAGCGCGGCATTCGCGGTTCACCGCCTCTTGCAGACCTTCGCCGGGTTTCGGGAAATACCCGGGCCGCCGCCAGCGCGCGCCGGCTTCGTACATGACCGCCCCATTGTCCTTGTTCCATTGCGTCACCGGGGTATGCCGATAGGGGAACAGCACAGTCTCTTCGCGCAACCCTCCGATCGCGCCAAAAGAAACCGGCGTGTAGGGAGAGCGGAATGTGGTCGTTCCAACGTCCTGCAAAGAAATGCCCTTCTGCATCGCGACAGTGCCGATGATATTGATATTACCCGTTTTCCCCTGATCGAGGCCCATACCACCAGTGGTGTAACGTTTGACATGCTCCACATTGTCATAGCCCTCGCGCAGGGCCAGATATACGTCACTGACCGTTACGTCATTCTGGATGTCCAGAAAGGCCTTCCCCTTCTGATCCGCAATTTCCACACGCCAGAGCGGATCAATGGCATAAGGCAGATCCTCACCCCCTTCGATGATCTGGTCGAGCGTCAGATTTCCGGCAGCCGCCCCAACAGCCCGGCAACGTTGCGCGGCGCTGTCTGGCACGAAGGCGGCCAGGGTTTCATCAAATTTCAGGCTGCTCCGCGATTGCGACCACAGATGCACGGTGGGGTTCCACCCCCCGGAATGGCCAAGCAGATCACAGGTAATCCATGCCCCCGCCCCACCGCCGAGCGGCACCGCCCGCACCGCGCGAACTTGCTTGTGGCCTTTGACCCCGGCCACAACCGTACCCGCGTGAACGGGGATGTCCGGGACCAACTTCATCGCCGCGTCGGGCACATGTACCCGACTGTCAAGGATCGCCACAACCAAAGCGCCCGCGCCCGCCAGATCAGCGGCCACCGGATAGGCACTGTTGTTGTTGGTGAACAGAACCACCTGCTGACCGGGCAAGACGCCCCAATGATTGACATAAGCCTGCAGGGATGTGGCCAGCATGATCCCGGGGCGGTCGTTGTCGGCAAAGACCATGGCACGCTCGGTCGCGCCCGTGGCCAGCACCACCTCAGCCGCGCGTATGCGCCAGCTGCGTTCCAGGAGGCTGTTCTGTTCCGGCATGCGCTGGTTCACGATCAACATGTTATGTTCGCGATAGGCCCAGACCGTTGCGTTTTGCAGATGTGTGACATTGGCCATGCCTTGCAGTTCTGCAACCGCGTCTGCCACCCAGTTCATCGCGGGTTGGCCTTTGATGGTCAGGTTGCGGTTCAGCAGGCCGCCGCCAGCCTCGGGCCCCTCATCGGCCAGAAACACCCGTTTCCCCGCCCGACCCGCCTCAAGCGCGGCCAGCAATCCGGCAGGCCCTGCACCGGCGATCAGCACATCCGTATGGGCGTGGCGGGCTTCGAAATACCCGCAAGACGGGGCATATTTCGGAGCGGCCGCCAGACCGGCAGCCTTGCGAATGGAAGGTTCGAACAGATGCCAGTTCGGCCATTTGAATGTTTTGTAGTAGAACCCGGCCGGAATGAAGCGTGAAAACAGCTGGTTGATGCCACCCAGATCGAATTCGGGCGAGGGCCAGCAATTGACCGAACGCGCGCTTAAGCCCTCTCGCAAAGGTACCGTGGTGGCTGGTCGGTTGCCCGAGGCATCCTCGCCATCCAGCTCAACCAGCGTGGCGGGTTCTTCCGGGCCGTGCCCGACAATACCGCGCGGACGGTGATACTTGAAACTGCGGGCGGTTACGCGCACCCCGTTGGCCAGCAGGGCCGATGCCAGCGTGTCCCCATCATACCCCTGATAGGGTTTGCCGTTGAACCGAAAGGTCAGCGGGCGCGAACGGTCAATGCGCCCGCCCGCAGCAAGGCGGTTACTTTGGGCCATCAGGTGCCCTCACAATGTCATGGGTTCGTGTATCCCGCCAGATCGTCACCCATTCGCCGCACCCGCGTGCATGCCACCACCTTTCCTGCACCGGCCCCAACGGGTTTGGCACCACTGTCAGATATTCGACCCATTCCGCATCACTCGCCGCGTTCGGGTCAGGGCGGTCGGCCCCGACAGGACCACCAAAGATAAACTCACTTTCATTCCGTTTGCCGCAGAATGGGCAGGGGATCAGCATCATGGTTCTGTCCTTTCCCTATCGCGCTGTGGTGGTTCCGGCTTCGAGGATAAAATCCAGATGCCGGAAGCGATCGAGCGTAAATGATGACATCAGGGGATGCGGCGCGCCCTTCGCCACGAGATGCGCAAGCGTCAGGCCGCCCGCAGGGATCGCCTTGTATCCGCCCCACCAACCGGCGGTGATAAACAGGCCGGGCACATCCGTCTGATCCATAATGGGCGAGGCGTCATGCGCAATGTCCAGATGCCCGCCCCACTGGCGCATCAGCTTGAGCTTTTTGAAGCTCGGAAACAGCGACAACATCGCGGTTACCGTGTCTTCGAACACATGTTGCTTGATGTCGCGCCGAAAGCTTTGCCCCATGTCGGGCGCCCCGCCGATGACCATTTCGCCCTTGTCGGACTGGCTGAAGTAAAATCCACTGTCCGGGCAGTTCACGATTACGTCGACCAAAGGCTGCACCGGTTCGGATACAAATGCGGTCAGGTTCATTGTCCGCAACGGCAGTTTCAGCCCGACCGTATCCGTCAGCGTTGTCGTATGGCCCGATACCGCGACAACCACTTTTGCGGCACGAACTGTACCCCGATTGGTTTCAACACCCGCAATCGCCCCATCCACGCCCCGGATCAGGGATTGCACCGCCGTCTGCTGATGAATCTCAACCCCCAACGCATCTGCCGCACGGGCATAGCCCCAGGCCACTGCGTCATGTCGATTGACGCCCGCATCCGTGTGGACCATGCCGCAAATAATCGGAAGCCTGGCATCCGGCCCGCCGCCCGTCAGCGCGGGGATGCGGCGACGCACCTCATCCGTTGTGATCTGTTCATAGGTTGATCCATAGATGTCCATCACCAACTGCCGCCGGCGAAGCTCTCGCAGCTTGGGCCAAGTCTGAACGATATCAACCATGGTGCGTTTGGAATGCATCATGTTGAAGTTCAGTTCCTGCGTCAGCCCCTCATACATGGCGACGGATTTGACATAGAAGGGGATCGACTCGTCCCGCATATAGTTCGATCGGATGGTCACCGTGTTGCGGGCGATATTGCCGCCACCCAACCAGCCACGCTCCAGCACGGCCACATCGCTGATGCCGAACTCTTTCGCCAGGTAATAGGCCGTCGCCAGACCATGCCCCCCTGCCCCGATGACGATGACCTCGTATCGATCTTTCAAAGCCGGGCTGCGCCAGGCCAGAGGCCAGTTTCGGTGCCCCGACAGCGCGTTTCGGGCAAGCGAGAATATCGAGTATTTTTGCATGGTGATTATACTATTTCCCACCAGGCAAGTATTTTCAATAAAATCATTTACTACTATGCAAGCTCCGCTAACCTGTTTCCGGGCGCGGCGAATAAAATTTGTTGGCCCAAACCACCGGATATGGCTAGGCTGGGGCCATGCATCTTCGGGCCGCACAGTATTATATGGGTCTTGCCGGTAAGTGGTCGGCCCGGTCGAAATGGCCCTGCTTCATCGTGAACTGCCGTAGCTCACCAACATCCTGAAGCCGGATAAGCCCGGGCGCGCTGCGCCTGTATCTTCACCCGCCTGTACCCTCAGGCGGCATTTTGGGATGCGTGAAAATGACAATTACCACTGATCTGAGCACTGTTCAAAACACCTATGCCCGCGATGGCGTGGTGCTGTTGAAGAACATCTTGTCAAATGACTGGTTGAACAGGCTGCAAAGCGCCATCGACACTGAAGTCAAAAAGGGCAACCGCTATTTCGCTTACAAGAACATGCGCGAACATCCGGGCGCGTTTCAGGATTTCTGCCTGTCTTCGGATATCGGACAACGCGTCGCCGAGGTTGCTGGCAGCCCGTGGACCTCGCTGATCTATGACCAGATATTTGTGAAGGAACCGGGAACCCAAACCCAGACGGGCTGGCATACCGATCAGCCATACTGGCCGGTTGCTGGCCCGATCATGACAATCTGGATCGCGCTGGACCCGGTTGACCCTGACAATGGCGCACTGGAGTTTGTCCGTGGCTCGCACGCGTGGGGTGCGAAGTACCGCCCGTTCAAAACCGATCAGTTGGGGGGCTTCCTGCACTATCTGGAACAGGATAACCCCGACTACATCGACATGCCCGATTTCGAAGCCAACCGGGCCGATTATGACATCTTCCACTACGAACAAATGGAGCCCGGCGATGCACTGGCCTTTGACGGGATGACCGTGCATTCGGCGATGGGGAACAGAACATCGACCCGTCGCAGGCGCGGGTATGCCATTCGTTTCGCCGTTGATGGTGCAACCTATGAGCCGCGCGACAGCGTGACCGAGTGGCTGCATGATGACACGATCAAACCCGGCGCGCCCTTTGCCGGGGGCCGGTTTCCTGTGATCTATCAGGCAACGTAAGAAAAGCGGGGGCCTGAGCGGTCCTCAGGCATGTTCGACATCAGCGGGCGCAGCAACCGTTTCGTCGTCAATTGTTTTCTGAAGAACCCGGCGAAACAGCTTGGCCCCGGCATCGAGACCCAGATCAATATGCGGCGTGCGCGCATGTTTCATGCCGCGATGCACCTCTTCCAGCACGTCTTTATCCTCAAGAAAGGCCATTCGGGCACCGTCATTCATGAACTTCGACACTTCAGCGTTATCCGGGTCAGAATTGCGATGTTGGAACCAGAAATACCGCGTGCGGTCCTCATCAATCGGGGTCATAAAGTTGTATGAGATATTGATGAAGGTTTCATCCACATGGGGCTTGTCGTAGCCACCGGTCCCGACAGGTGTATAGATGGACTTGTTCACCCCAATCGCGGGCATGCACATCTCATAGTGTTGCAGGCGGTCACAATCGCCGTCGAATGCCACCAGCTTGGCATAGTAAGGCGA
This sequence comes from Rhodobacteraceae bacterium KLH11, assembly GCA_000158135.1. Lineage (GTDB taxonomy): Bacteria > Pseudomonadota > Alphaproteobacteria > Rhodobacterales > Rhodobacteraceae > Ruegeria. The sequence goes on along the minus strand of DS999532.1, from coordinate 452,985 downwards.
CGGGGGCTTGTTCTCGATCCAGCGCGAGACAACCGCCCCGCGATCGGTTTTTTCGACATTCAGCGGCTCCTCATCGGTTCCGGCCCCGGCGAAGGACGAGACATGCACCCAAGCCACATGGCTGGGATCCAGCAGGTTATCGCAGACCCAGAGGTAATGGCAGTCAATATCCATAGCCCCGCCATCGGTCAGGCCCCAGCCGGGATTGTCAAAGTTCTCGATCGGGAAAATCTTGTCCGGGTCTGCCAGTTCGGGGTCGCCCATCCAGATCCACAGCAGCCTGTAGCGGTCAACCACCGGATAAGACCGCACCACCGCCCGCCGGGGCGTCATGCCGCGCTGCGTGGGGCTGTCGATGCATTTGCCCGAACAGTCGAAGGTCAGCCCGTGATAGCCGCACTCGACCAGATCACCCTTCAGATTGCCTTTGGACAAGGGCAGCTTGCGGTGCGGGCAGGCATCTTCCAACGCAACAGGTGTGCCGTCTTCCTGCCGATACAGAACGATATTCTCATCCAGAAAGGTCTCGGCCTTTAACGCGCGCCCGATATCCTTGCTCCACGCGGCGACATACCAGCAGTTCCTCAGGTACATGTTTCAGCTCTCCGTTTCGTCAGTTAGCTTACGCCAATATGAGACATCAGCCCAGTGCCTCACCATGCCGGAATGGTAATGCATCGTATAAGGCAAGCTAATTCATTCGTGAATCGCAGGCGGAAGCGCGGGCTGCGCTTTTACTTCGCCCTGAATCCAGCCCAGAAACTCGTTGATCTTGGGGCTGTCTTTGGCTTCGGGTCGCCGAACCAGCCAGTATGACAACAAAGACCGGGTGATTTGCGGAAACGGCCGCACCAGCTTGCCCTGTGCCAGAGGGTCGATGACCAAAGGTTCACGCCCCAGCGCCACGCCCAGCCCTTCGACAGCGGCGTGTACCACCATATTCGCTTGCCCCAGACGGCGTGTCCGCAAGGAGCCGGGCAGGGTCAGCTGACATTGCCGCGCCCAGAACTCCCACGTCGGGCTGGCCGCCCCGTGATGAAGGTTCTCATCCACCAACAATGTATGCCGCGACAAGTCCTCGATCGTAGTCAGCCTGGGCAAGAGCGCAGGCGCACAGACAGGAAACAGCCGTTCGCTCATCAAAAGGTCGACCTGAAGCCCCGAAGACTGCTCTTTCCCATAGCGTATGCCGATATCCGCATCGACACCCGAGAACGGAAGCAGGCCCGTATCGGTGGCAATCGAAATCGAAAGGTCCGGATGGGCGAGGTCAAAGTGAATAAGTCTTGGGAACAGCCAGTTGAATGCAAAACCCGGCAGGCAAGAGATCACAATGGTCCGGTCGCTTCGGCTTTTGTCACGCAGGTGCGTACAAACCTCTGAGATGCGCCCCAGCCCCTCAGAAATGGCGCGCGCCAGTTGTTCGCCCTCGCGGGTTGGGCGTGACTGGCGCGCGCCACGTACTAAAAGCGCACGCCCCAGCCATTCTTCCAGCGTTCTGACATGCTGGCTGACTGCGCTTTGACTGACCCCAAGCTCATCTGCGGCAGGTGAAAAGCCAGAATGGCGCACCACAGCCTCAAAGGCGCGTAATGCCGAATATGGCAGATTTAAGATCATATTAGTCATCCTAATGCTTGCCATTATCACTTTCAAATGGATTGCGAACAGGCCGGACCCGTAATCTGGACGCCTCAAGCTATACGGAGATGACGATGTCCGAGATGACGCCAGAGCGGGGCGCTCGGAATTTGCTGGTGAATTGCGCCCGCGCTGCTGCGGGTGACAAGTTGCTGGTTGCCTATGAGCCGCCGGAATTCGGCTATTTCGACGCCGATAGTGTTGGCATCGTCAGCCGGGCCGCCCATAGCCTTGGGCTTGAGGTGGATACGGTCGATGTCGGCTTTGCCCCTGACAATCCGCATCTGTCGCCCGATCTGCTGGCGCGGTTTCAGGCTGCTGATATCATCCTGTTTCTGGCCCGTCTTGGTGATCAATTGCGGTTTTCCGATATGCCTCAGGGCAAGAAGATTATCGTCAGCTTCGCCTTGACCAAAGAGATGCTGGGATCAGGGTTCTCCAATGGCCACCATGATGCGTTCATGGAGCTCAAGGCTGATATCAACGCGGTTCTGAACACTGCCCGCGATGTGCGGCTCACCTGTCCGCTGGGTACGGATGTGCGCGGACGGCCGGTGATGAATCTTCGGCCTTCGGGCGACACGTCGATCCTGCGGTTTCCCATGTCGGTCTTCACCCCGGTTCCGGCGCACAGCTTCTCTGGCCGCGTCGCGATCAGCTTTCTGACGGGGACGGGGTCGAAATATTACGATGACTACACGATCGAATTCGACCGGCCCATCTTTGCGATGATGGAAAACGGACGATTGACCCGGTTTGAGGGCGATCCCGCCAATGCGGCCCGGGCCGAGGCACATTATGACAGGGTTGCCGCGCAGCTGGGTATTGACCGAGACTTTGTCCACTCCTGGCATGCGGGCATTCATCCGGGATGCGGTTATCCCTGGGATATGCGCGAGAATTACGAGCGCTGGGGCGGCTCGGCCTTTGGCAATCCGCGCCTGTTGCATTTCCACACCTGCGGCGCCTATGCACCGGGCGAGATCAGCTGGAATGTCATCGACCCGACCATCGTTGTTGATGGCATGGCTTATTGGGACAATGGTGTGTTTCACGCCGAACGGCTGCCCAATGGCCCCTCCATTCTGGATCGGCATCCATGTGCTGCAGATCTGTTTGCCAATCCCGATCCCGACATCGGGTTGCGCGCGGCGGGTTGATCGAATCAAATCCTGTTGGAATACTCTTGAATTAATAAGGCCAGTCCGAGTTGGCCTTATGGTGCGGAGCACTCCCGTCTCCGGTGCCGGATCACGCGCAGAGGGCGACGCCCCCGCTCCGGCAAAATCATGGAACTCTCATGTCAAAAGCGATTGTCACGCCGTTGACTCAGGCACTGGCCGAAGGAAAACTGACTCGTGAAGAACTCAGGGCGTTTATGCAACGCTCGAACGGACCCGGGCTGCGCCATCTGGCGCTGTGGGTTGTGTTGCTGGCCTGTACGACAACCCTGATTACGCTGGCCTGGAATAGCTGGCTGATCTGGCCAGCAATGTTTTTGCAGGGCATCGTACTGGTCCATCACTTCTCGCTACAGCACGAATGCGTGCATTATACGGTGTTTCGGACCCGCTGGCTGAACGATCTTGTGGGTCAGATTTGCGGGCTGATCATAATCCTGCCCCACCGGTTTTTTCGCTACGAACATTGCGACCACCACACCTATACCCAACTGACCGGGGAAGATCCTGAACTGATACCTTTGCCCGAAACGTTTGGGCAATATCTGCTGTATCTCTCGGCCCTGCCCTATTGGAAAGCGAAGTTCACCGAGGTGTTCCGGCATGCCTGCGGCCGTTTGAGCGACGCCGAGTTGCGCTTTATCCCGAAAGTAGAACAACAGGCCGTCTTCTGGGATGCGCGGCGGATGCTGATTGTCTATGGGGCCGCCGTTGTGGCAATGGCCGCGACCGGCTGGTGGGGGCTGATCTGGTATTGGCTGATCCCGCTGTTTCTGGGCGAGCCAGTGATGCGCTTTGTTCGCATGACGGAACATGTCGGGCGCCCCACCGTCGCGCAGATGTCAGAAAACACACGCACCAATATTGTCTCGGCCCCGATGCGATTTCTGTGCTGGAACATGAATTACCATGCCGAGCATCACTATGTGTCCTCGGTGCCGTTTCATGCCCTGCCGCGACTGCATGAGAAACTGAAAGACCACATCTTTGTCGAAACCGGCGGCTATCTGGCTGCGCATCGCGACATTCTGCGCCAGATCATGCAGCGCAAATCCGGGACCTGAGCCATGGCAACAGGCAAACAATGGCGTGACGCGATCAGGGTATCAGAGCTTGAACAGAACTGGGTCACGCGGGTCGAGATCGGGACACGGCTGATCGCCATCTATGATACGCCCAGCGGGCTCTATGCTTCGCTGGCGCTGTGCAATCACGGCGGCGCTGATCTGTGCGATGGTTATTTTGACGGTCATGTTATCGAGTGCCCGCTGCATCAGGGTGCGTTTGATGTCCGCGACGGCAAACCCGTGTCGGCACCAGCCACCCGACCGATGCGGGTGTTCGAAACACGGGTTCAGGGCGGGATGGTGCAGATCAGGTTATGAGCGGCCCTATCGTTTGTCAGATCGCTTCTCAAGACGTGCGAAGATACGGCTGAGACCGAAACACACGACAAAATAAAAGGCCGCCGTGGTGATCCACGCCTCAAAAATCATCCGTGACGAGGCAACCAGCTCGACGGTCTTATACGTCAGTTCCTGCACCGAGATCAGCGACAGGATTGAGCTGTCCTTGATCAACGAGATGAACTGGTTGGCCAGCGGCGGCACCACCTTTTTCATCGCCTGCGGCAGGACCACATACCGCAACTCCTGCAGGCGGCTCATACCGATGGAACGCGCTGCTTCACGCTGCCCTTTCGGGATCGACTGGATACCCGCACGGACGATTTCGCCAACAAATGCGCTTTCGAACAAGGCCAGAACGATGACACCTGAAATCAATGAAGGAAAGCGCCGCATTTCGCCGAAAAAGAAGGTCCAGATCTGATTGTCTTCCTGACGCGCAATGCCACGCGCCCAGCGTTCCAGATTCAACGCATCAATGAGTTGCTGGGACAGGAAAAAGAAAAAGATAAAGACAACCACAACCGGCGGAACGTTGCGCAGAAACTCAAGATAGGTACGGGCCAGCATCCGGATCGTCAGGTTGGCTGAACAGCGCGCAACCCCGAGGATGGTACCCAGCAACAAGGCCAGAATGCCCGAATAAATGCTGATACGTACCGTTGCCACAAGACCTTGCAGTAGCAGATTGGCGAAGTATTCCTCGCGCCCCGAATGCCAGCCGATGATGTAACCCGGGATCAGCTCCCACCGCCATTTATAGTTAAGCGTCCCCTCGATCGCGAACCAGATATACCCGAAGAAGGCGATCAGCACCGCCACGATCACATAATCGGGCCATTTGAGTTTCTTGAGGAAATCCTGCACCGGGCGCGCTCCGCGTTACGTTCGGGGACGACGCTGCCGTCCCCGAACAATCGTATTATTGTGCGACCTGATCCGCCCAGTCTTCGGTGGCGAACCAATAGTCGTGACGCTCTTCCAGCCAACCAGACCGCCATTGCTGCGCGATCCAGTTGTTGAAAAAGTTCATTGCGTCCGGGTCACCTTTGCGCATCCCAAACGCCTCGCCCCGCGGGTCAAAAAGCTGACCTTCCAACACGACCAATGTTTCGGGATGACGTCCCGCCTCTCGGTTCGGAGTCGGCTGAGACGCCATTGTTGCGTGGGCGTTGCCGTTCAGAACTTCTTGAGTGGACGCCCCGTCTTCGTCAAACAACAGCAAATTGGCTTCGGGAAAGGCCTTTGCAATCACGGTTGCCGGTGTCGCGCCCCGGCGTGCCGTGAAAGTCACGTCAGGTGAATTCAGATCTTCACGCGACATACCCGTCGTCAATTCTTTGTTGGCCAGAATCGCAAGGCCGGAAAAGGCATAAGGATCGGTAAAGTTGATGGTCAGATTTCGCTGTGCTGTCACAGACATGCCCGAGATAATCACATCGAAATTGCCCGACACAAGCGCAGGTATAATTCCGTCCCATGCGGTGGGTACGAATTCGACCTCAACCCCCATATCCTTAGCCAACTGGCGGCCAACATCCAGTTCGAACCCGATCAGATCACCATTTTTGTCGCGCATGGACCATGGCACAAACAGCGACAGCCCAATCCGGATCACCCCGTCCTGTTTGATGGTTTCAATCACACTTTCGCTGGACAGTTCCTGGGTCGCGCTTTGTGCCCAGCTTGAGGTTGCCATACCTGTCGCCACGACCGCGCCCAGGGCTACCCCGAGCATTCTGCGAGAAAGCTTCATCTTGGTTCTCCTTGTTGTCCGGTTATTTGTTCAGGTTTATTGGTCGACGGCATATTTCTTCTCCAGATGACTTACGCCGATCGACAGGATCAGGGTCACCACCAGATAGACCAGTGCAATGGTGAACCAGATTTCGAAACTCATGTAGGTGTCGGATATGATGTTGCGGCCAAATGTGGTCAGCTCTGCCACCGCGATCACGCTGACGATCGCCGAAGACTTGATCAGATGCACGACTTCGCCAGTCATGGGGGGCAGCATGAAGCGCACCGATTGTGGCAGGATGATATAGCGATAGGCCTGAGGGGTGCTCATCCCGATGGACTTGGCTGCCTCCCATTGCCCCGAAGGGATGGCGTTGATGCCTGCCCTGAAAATCTCGGAAATCAAGGCAGAATGGAAAACGGCAAGGGTCAGAATACTGGCCGTATAGCGATCAAGGCCAAAGATCGGGCCAAGCACGTAGTAGAACAGATACAGCAGCACCAGCAATGGTATGTTCCGGATCAGCTCCAGATATCCAACCGCCACCGCCGTTCCGATGACCAACCCCGACAGGCGCAGCAACGCGACCAGCAATCCGATGGCCGTTGCCAGAAGAAATGAGATGACGGACAGCTTGATCGTGGCCACAAGGCCAATTGGTATCTCACCCCATTCAAAACCAACCTCGGTATTGCGGTACAGGAATTGCGGCACCCGGTACCATTGCCAGTTATACCCCATGCCCTGCGCGCCGGTGTATGCGCCATACGCTATCAGACCAACAATTATGATATAGATCGTGATCGAGATGATGACGGAATCGAAAAACCGCTTGTGCAAAGGCGGCTTCGGCAGGGCCTGACCTTTCAGAGATGATATGCCCAGATCGCTCACGTCAGTGCTCCAGAATCTGGTCGAGGAACAAACGGCAGCGTTCGCTGGACGGATTGGTAAAGAACTGTTCCGGAGGCGAGATTTCGACGATCTGGCCGGCCTCCATAAAGACCATCGTGTCAGCGACCTTGCGGGCAAAGCCCATTTCATGGGTCACCACCACCATGGTCATGCCGGTGCCTGCCAGCTCAACCATCACATCCAGAACCTCATTGATCATTTCCGGATCAAGGGCGGATGTCGGCTCGTCAAACAGCATGATCCGGGTTTCCATGCACAGCGACCGCGCAATTGCGACCCGCTGCTGCTGCCCGCCTGACAATTGCGCTGGATATTTGTCGGCCTGTTCGGGAATATGAACCCGGTCCAGATATTTGCGCGCTGTTTCTTCGGCTTGTGCCTTCGAAATCTTGCGCACTTTCATCGGACCGATCATCAGGTTCTCCAGCACGGTCAGATGTGGAAACAGATTGAACTGCTGGAACACCATGCCGACTTCCTGCCGCAACTCACGGATGTCCTTGGCGCCTTCGTAGACTTCGATCCCGTCGATCACCAGACGGCCTGAATTATGCCACTCCAACCCGTTGAAACACCGGATCAGGGTGGATTTTCCAGAACCAGACGGGCCGCAAATCACCACTTTCTCGCCCTGATCGACGTGTAGATTGATGTTTTTCAGCGCATGGAATGTTCCATAGAACTTGTCCAGCTGGGTCACTTCGATCATCGGGGCGGGGTTGGTCATGCCTGGCCTGTTCTGTCATCGGGCCAAACATTCAAGCAGGCCAGGGTCCTGGTGAATGAACGGGCATTCTGCTGTCGCGCCAAACTCGGGCAACCCCGGGCGGGTAAAGCATTCAGCCATCGCCCGAAACCATCGCCCGCCTTGCGACACGGAAGAGCAGAGCAATCGTTCAAGGCGAAGGACTCCTCAATGGTGTTGCGCTATGATTAATATGGTTGCTTAATATGCAATATTCGTCAATAAAAATCTCAGTTCGCGACTTCACACTGACTGAGATTCATGAACCGATCAAGAAAGGATGCCGAAGATGACAGCCTGGATTCGGATGATACCCGATGAAGACGCAGACGATCATCTGAAGGCTGTACTGAATCTGGCGCGCACGCCGCACGGGACCGTAGACAATGTCATGCGCGTGCACTCTTTACGACCCAATACGATGAAAGGGCATGTGGTTCTGTATCGCGCCTGCCTGCACGATCCGTCAAACACGGTGCCCATGTGGTTTCAGGAGGTCATAAGCGCTTATGTCTCCACCCTGAATGACTGCCCGTATTCCTACGCCAATCATTGGGCCAATGCCCGGCACCTGATCGCCGATGAGGCGCGCGCTGACAGCATCGAGGCCGCGTTGCAAGCCCACCGCCCGCAGGATGCCTTTGACGGCCCCCAACTGGCGGCGTTGATCTACACGGAAAAACTGACCCGTTCGCCCGGCGCGATGATCAAATCCGACGTAGCCGCCCTGAAAGAGGCGGGATGGGAAGACGGCGAGATCCTCGAAATCAATCAGATCGTGGGGTATTTCAACTACGCCAACCGCTTGCTGAACGGTCTGGGCGTCACAACTGAAGGAGATGTCGTGGGTTATTACGCCGACGAGTGACGGGATGTATCATGCAGGGTGACACTCCGGGAAAACGCATAGATCGCGCAATCGGTGCCTCGTTGAAAGAGCTGCGCCAGAGCAGAAAGCAATCTGCGCGCTGGCTGGCCGAACAATCCGGCATCTCGGCTGCGATGATCAGTCGTATCGAAAACGGGCTTGTCTCACCATCCATTGACACGCTGGCCGCGCTGGCCGACGCGCTGGAGGTTCCCATCGTTTCCCTCTTTCGGGAGGCACGAACCGAACATACCGACTATACCCTTGTACGCCACGGGCAGGGCTTGAAATCGACCCGGCTGGCGGGCGGGCACTGCCATGAATATGTAAACCTCGCCCTCCATTCACGAAAAGACCTGCGTTTTCAGGCGCGTCGCGTTACCCTGCTCAGGGATGAAGGGCGCCCGCCAACCTATATTGGCCACGGGGTTGTCTTTGTTCAGGCACTGGAAGGCGAAGCAATATATCGATACGGCGAAACCCGCTATACCCTCGCGGCCGGAGACAGCATCAGCGTCGATGCTGAGCTCAACCATGGCTTCGAAGAGGTTCTGACCCCTGAATTTGTCTTTCTGACGGTTCAGGCCGAGCGCCCATAGCTCTGTTCTGACATGGCCGTCCCCAGCGAAATTGATCTGACACGCGGACCGATCTCAACCCATTTTCGCACCCTAGCGATCCCTGCTGCGATCGGGATGTTGTTCAACACGCTTTACAACGTCGTTGACATGTTTTTTGCCGGGCTGCTGTCCACCAGTGCACAAGCGGGTCTGGCGCTGGGGTTTCAGGCCTTTTTTCTGGCTATCGCGGTCGGAGTAGGATTGGGTGCCGCGATGAGCGCGCTTGTCGGCAACGCTCTGGGCGCGGGTGATCGCCGCAAAGCGCGACGGCTGGCTGCTCAGGGCATGAGCTATGGGTTCATCGCGGCTTGTGTGCTGGCTCTGGCCGGGCTCTGGTATGGCCCGGCGCTTATTCAGCTGGTGTCAGAGCCCGGGCCCTATCGCGATGCGGGTATACGCTATTTCCATTTGCTGCTGTTTGCCTTGCCCGGGTTTCTGCTGGCCTTTGGCTGTAACGGCATCCTGCAGGCCCATGGCGATGCGGTGTCGATGCAGCGCGCGCTTATGGTGGCGTTTTTTGCCAATATCGTTTTGAACCCGCTGCTGATCTACGGGATTCCCGGCCTGATCCCCGGCATCGGGTTTGATGGCCTGGCTGTATCTACCGTCATCAGCCAGACCGGCGTGATGCTGTTCATGATCCGACAGGTCCTGAGGCGACGCCGGATGAGACGTATGCGGGCGCGAAACTTCATCCTCCGGCTGCAGGCATGTGCTGAAATCTCGGTTCAGGTGCTGCCCACGGCAACCTCGTTCATTGTGATGTTGCTGTCGGGTTTCGTCATGCAGTTCGCGCTCAAGATATTCGGCGAACATGCCATCGCCGGTTTCGGCGTGGCGATCCGGCTAGAGCAGATATTGCTGCTTCCGGTTCTTGGCGTCACCGGTGCCCTGCTGCCGATTGCCTCTCAGAACTTCGGAGCCCGCGACTATGACAGGGTGCGCGAGGCCCTGTTCTATTGCTGGAAAGTCGGTTTTGTCATGACTGCCATCGCGGCCCCGATCCTGTGGATTTTCGGGCGTCCTTTGCTGGGTCTCTTTTCCGACGATCCCGAGGTTCTCCGCGTTGGGGTCAGCTATCTGCGTGTCGATAGCCTGATACTGCCTTTTTACATGATGCTCTTTTCCATCAATTCGCTGCTGCAAGCACTCAAACGCCCCATCTGGACCGTATGGATCAGCCTGTATCGGCAAGGATTTGGCGTTGCTTTCTTTGTCTGGATTTTCGTCGGGCTGCTGGGCTTCAACGAAATCGGGGTCTGGTTTGGAACCGCGAGTGCTGTTGTCACCGGCTGGGTCATTGCCCTGTTGATGACGGCACATGTTGTCCGCAAGGAATTTGGTGCGCAAGCGCGGGTGCTTTAGCAGTGAATGCACTCAGGCAAGCGCGGGGCCCGGACCTTACAGCAGCTCACGCAGCTGCGTCAGTAATTCGGCGCTGACCAGAACGCCCCTGGCCTCGGCAAGCGCGCGGTTTTTCAGCCGTCCGTCACCGGGCACGCGGGCCGTGCCATTGCCTTCGATCTCGGCGCAAATGCGTTGTACATACTGGTCGAAGGCGGCGTTACCGAACCGCGCCGGATCAATGGCGATCAAGGTCGCCCCGCCCTTGATATTCAAAGCCCCGTGCGCTTCGCGGCTGGCGTTATCTACCGACAGGGTCCCGCCTGCCAGCGCGGCACCAAGTACTTCAACCAAAAAGGCAATGGCTGCGCCCTTGTGTTCGCCAAAAGGCAGCAAACCGCGCGTTTCCAATATGGCGTTGGGGTCGGTCGTCGGCTGCCCTTCCGGGTCAAGCCCCGCCGGGCGAGGCAGATCATGCCCTTCGGCGGCGGCCATCTTGATATCCATCAGCGCCACCATGGATGAGGCCTGATCCCAGACCACCGGTTCGGCCCCCGGTCGCGGACAGGCGAACGACATCGGATTGGTACCAAAGGTCGGACGCACCCCGCCCTGCGGCACCACCATGGACAGTGAATTCACAACTCCCATCGCCACCAGCCCGGCCTCAGCCAGCGGGCCGGTATCAAATCGTAAAGCCCCCAAATGATGGCAATTGGCACAGGTAAATGCGGCGATCCCGTTTTCGCGGGCCATAGCGATCAGATCATCCCGTGCAGCCAGCGCGGCAACCTGATAAAACCCATTGTCGCCATCGCCGCGCAACACGCCCGGTGCCGCGCGCCCGATCACCGGAGAAGCCGCAGGGTTGGCATAGCCTGATGACAGGTATTGCGCATAAACCGGCAGCAAACGAAGGCCATGGCTACGCGGGCCATCGCGTTCGGACATCCACACAAGGTCAGCTATAATCGCACTGCTGTGTGCATCCAAACCCGCCTTTACAAGCACCGAGTTGGCCAACTCTCGGACCTCATCAAGTGAGAGCGTTGTTGTTGAGGTGTCGGTCATCCGCTTTGTCCCATCTTGGTGAGGTTACAGGGGCACCCCAGCATTCCCTTATCCCTGATGTCAGCCGCTGTACTGCGCGCGTTTCGTGGCGACGAATTCATCCAAGGCACCGCGCTGATCGTCGGGCATGGGCGGTTGCACATAGGTGTTCAACATGCGTTGCGCCTCTTGCGTGCCAACGGTTTCGGCGGTCTTTGAGCCTTCAGCCTCCCACTGTTCAAAACTATCGTTGTTTTGCAAGGGGTTTATGTGCATCGGGTTTTCTCTTGTGTGATCCGTCCCCAGAAAATGCCCGCCGGGGCCGATCGCATCAATATCGCCCAGCAGGGCACCCAGATCCTCATCCTGCAGGCCATTGAAAAACCTATAGAAATTCTCAAGCTGAAGCGTATCCTGCACCCATTTCGAATAGCTCACCCCAAGCGCGCCTTCAAGAAAACCTGCGCAATGGACGATATAGTTGGCCCCCGCCAAAAGCACCGGCCACATGGTGTTTGCGGTGTCGAACGCAGCCTGCATATCGGGTGATTTTGAGCCGGTCCACATCGTGCATGTGCGCCATGGCACGCCGTAGAATCGCGCCATCTGGCCAACCAGCAGGTTCATCAGACCCGGTTCCGGCGATCCCATCATCGGCGCACCCGTTTTCATCGACACACCCATGATCGCGACCCCCAGAACCATCGGAGAGCCCCGTCGGATGATCTGACTATAGGCCATTCCCGCAAGGCTCTCGGCGATCAACAGGGCAACGCCGGCCTGTGGGCTGGCGGGTGTGCTGGCCCCGGCAAGAACGAAGGGCGAAAGCAGGCAGGGTTGATTGGCCGCAGCGTAAACCCGCAGGCTTTGCAGCATGGTCTCATCCCAGACTAGCGGCGTGTTGCAGTTCAAAAGCGCAGCCATCACGACGTTGGTGTCAACAAATGCCTCACCAAAAACAATCCGCGCCATCTCAACCGAATCCCGGGCCGCCTGTTCAGAAAGGACCGAGCCCATAATGGGTTTGTCCGTCAGGGTCAGGGCCGCGTGTACCAGTTCAAGATGGCGTTGTGGCACGGGAATGTCCTGTGGTTCAACGGGCAGAATTCCCGGCACCATCATCGACTGGCTCATCTGGCTGAGTTTGAAAAAGTTATGCGCATCCTCCAGAACCGAAGGGCGGCGCACGCCGTCCAGCCCATAGACAAACGGCGCGCCATAAGCGTTGGCAAAAACCGAATGCCGGTTGCCCACCCGCAAAGAGCGTTCGGGATTGCGGGCGGCATACCCCCATTCTGCCGGGACAGATGAAATCAGATCCATCAACATGTCACGTCCGATACGCACCCGGTCGCCCTGCACATCCGCGCCATATGCCTTCCAGTCGGCCAAGGCCACCGGATCACGGAATTCGATCCCGGTGGTTTCCAATATCGTCATTGCCGCATTATGGATTTTCTCGACCCCTTCGGGACCAAGCAGATCAATCGGGCCGATCTGGCGGTTCAACGTTGGCAAATAGACCGGAGGCGGGTTGGTGCGGGCCTGTACCCGCGCGGCGCGGCCCCCGCCGCGGCCTGAACGTGCTTTTGTCTGGGTCATCAAGATACCTCCGGATCAGGCGCGCGCGCGGGCGCTGGTGGGATCAACCGCGCAGACATCAATCACTTCGGCCTGCCGCATTTCATTATGCACCAGAACCTGCATCCGGGTGCCGGGCGCGGTCATATCTTGCGGCACCAGTGCCATCGCGATGTCGTGGTTGCAGTAGTAAGAGAACCCCCCCGAGGTGACCCGTCCGATCAGCTTTCCGTCGGCGTAGACGCCTTCGTCGAACATCACCGAGGTGTCGCAATATGGCAGCTTCAGAGTGACCAGCCGTTTGTGCGTGCCTTCTTCTTTCTGCTTCCCAAGCGCCGCCTTGCCGATGAACTCGCGCCCTTCGGTAACCACGAAACGATCTAGGCTGGCCTCGTAGGGGGTTAGGTCCTTGCAGATCTCGCGGTTGATTGCGCGATAGGATTTCTCAAGGCGCATCGACTCCAGCGCCTCAAGGCCGAAGGGTTTGACACCCGCTTTAAGCAGCAGGTCGACAAGATGGCGGTTATACCCGACCGGGTGATGCAGCTCCCACCCCAGTTCCCCGGTGTAAGAGACACGCAGCAGATGCACACCCTTGGCATACCCCACCTCACCCATCTGCGCCGAGAGCCACGGGAAAGCCCTGTTCGACAGGTCGTTATCCGTCAGCGGTTGCAATATCTCTCGTGCCTTCGGCCCGGCCAGAGCGATCACACCCAGCTGTTCCGAGATATCCTCGATCACCACCGATCCGTCGCGCGGCAACACGCGCTGTAATTGATCCCAGTTATAGGCTCGCCAGTTGGGGGTCGAGATCAGGTAGAAATCGTCCTGCGCCTTGCGCACGATGGTGTATTCCGCATCCATGCCGCCCTTGTCGTTCAGCATCAGCGACAGGGTCATGCGGCCCAGTTTCGGCAGTTTGTTGGCCATGAGGCCATCCAACCACTGGGCCGCCCCCGGCCCGCGCACGGTAAACTTGGTCATCGGAGACATTTCGATGAAACCAGCCTCTTCCCGGGTGGTACGCACCTCTTCCTGCACCCGCTCCATGTGGTTGGTGCGGCGGAAACTGTGTTCAGGGATCGCCTCTTCGGGCGATCTGGCGAACCAGCGCGGGAATTCATAGCCATTGAAGCTGGTCCAGACCGCGCCTTGAGCGGTCAGCAGATCATACGAACCCACGGTCTTCATCGGGCGCGCCTCGGGAAAATCCTCGCCCGGTACATGCGCGTTCATATGGGTTCCCCATGTCTCGCGCACCTTGTCCATGGTCCAGCGTTTGGACGCGTAGTCCGAGAACCGGCGCGGATCGAGTTCCGACATATCCATACCCGGATCGCCATCCACGATCCACTTGGCCAGACGGTTACCGACAGTGCCGCCCCACAGGATGCCCCCGGGCATGCCCTCGGCCAGCCACAGGTTGTCGTGCCCCGGTGCGGGCCCGGCCAGAGGCAATTCGTCCGGGGTCATCTGGAACGGACCACGGGTGTTGGCCTTGATGCCAACTTCGCCCAACGTTGGCACCCGTTCGATCGCACGTTCCCACTGGGTTTCCACGGCGTCGAAATCTTCGGGCAGCAGATCGGCACCGAATTCCGGCGGCACGCGGTCTTCTGCGAACAATTTCAGGTCCTTGGTAAACTCATAGGGTCCGAACTGGATGCCGCCCACATCTTCGCGCAGATAAGCGCCATAGTCCTCATCCCGGAGAATCGGGAACTCGGGCAATCCTTGTGCCCGACGCTCTTTCAGCAGCGGCACGGTCTCGGTCGTCCAATATTGGTGAACGATCGGGATACAGGGAAGGTCCAACCCTACGCGCCGCGCGTTTTCGCGGGCATAGTTTCCAGTGGCAAAGATCAAATGCTCGCAGGTAATCTCACCTTGATTGGTGGTCACCTTCCAATGACCGTTGTCCAGTTTTTCATAGGCCCGAGCTTCGGTGTTCTGGTAAACTATGGCCCCTGCATCGCGTGCCAATTTGGCCAACGCCATGGTGATATCGGCCGGGTTCACATACCCGTCCTCGGTATGCAGAATACCACCCCGAATATCCGGGCTCTGGTTTAGCAGGGGGTGAACCTCGGCAATCTCTTCCGGGGTCAGCAGTTTGCAGGGCACGCCCGCTGCCTCAGCGATCGAAATGTAGGATTGGAATTCATCCCAACGCTTTTCGGTATTGGCCACCCGAAGCTGACCCACTTTGCGCAGTCCGACCGAAGAGCCCATCTTTTCTTCGACCTCGGAATAGATGCGGATGGTCTCCATCGTCATCTTGGACACATTGTGCGAACGCACGAAGGTCACCAGCAAACCGGCCGCATGCCATGTGGACCCGGATGTCAGGGTCGTGCGCTCCAGCATGACAGCGTCAGAGCATCCATGCTGCGTAAGCCCGTACAGGATCGACGCACCAACGCAACCACCCCCGACCACCACGACTTTGGCATGAGACTTCATTCTGCAACTCCTTATGTCTGGGCCGCGACCTTTCGGGATCGCTTTCTGACGTCCGTTGACCGGCCCCCAAGAACACGAAGGTCATTCCCTGGGTGGTTACAGAAATTTTCCACCCTCAGCGATTTCTGAGCAATTGCAAAAAGATTCACTCTGACTAAGCTATGCTAAGTCTAATAGCCATGCTTTAGGCTGTCAGCGTAGGCTACGCGCACTGTTACAGGTCAAACCATCTTGCTCAATCGACCCTATAATCTTCCGCCTGCAGGTTCTTTGATCAGCTTCGAGGCTGCAGCGCGTCATGTCAGCTTCAAGGCTGCGGCGGAAGAGCTTAATGTTACCCCGGCTGCAATCAGCCATCAGGTCAAGGCACTGGAGAGCGAATTGCAATGTGCCCTGTTTCTGCGCCACCACCGGGGCGTGGAACTGACCGAAAGCGGCGCTTACTTGCTTGTTGCCTTGCAACGCGGTTTTGAAGGTATCAGCGAAGCTTTGAGTCAACTGCGCCGCCAGTATGATCAAAAGGGGGTCACAATCCGTTCGACAACAGCGGTCAGCTCGCTGTGGCTGACGCCGCGCCTTGCGCAGTTCTGGAAACGGTACGGGCATGTTTCGGTCACGCAGGTTGTCACGGATCACGGCCTCGACACCTCAAATTGCGATCTGAGTATCCACTATGGTGATACCAGCCGGGAAACCGGAGTTTTCAAGACATTGTTCCACGACAGCATCATGGCCCTTTGCAGCCCGCGATTTGCCAGGCAAAACGCAATTAAGCAGGTTGATGACATCGCGCGCGTGCCCCTTATCCACCTCGACGCGCCCGATACAGGTTGGGCGGACTGGCGCACATGGACCCGGGAACTGGGCTATGACGGGCCGCTCAACTCGGCGCACCGGGTCAACAATTACACCATCGCGCTGCAGGCTGCACAAGACGATATGGGGGCTGTGCTTGGGTGGGAAGGGTTGACCACCGACCTGATCACATCGGGGAAGCTGGTCAAGCTTTTGCCCCTGACCATTTCGTCGCAACAGGATTTCTATGTAAAACTGCACAACACCTCATCGGAGCGCGCAAAACTTGTTTTCAAGTGGCTGGGTGAAGCAGCAGGGCCTAGCCCCCATGGGCAAGGCTGACCTCTCATCCCGACGACCAAAGGTTTTTTGTCAATCTAACCTTCCAGACCGCCCGCTTGTGCTGCGGTAACTGCGATCAGGTTCAGGATATCGTCAGCCGAACACCCTCGTGACAAGTCGTTTGCGGGTTTTGCAAGGCCTTGAAGAATGGGGCCGATCGCCGAAGCGCCACCGATCCTCTGCGCGATCTTGTACGCGATGTTCCCGCTTTCCAGATTGGGAAAGACAAAAACATTTGCGTCACCCTGAAGCGGGCTGTCTTCGGCTTTGCGGGCGGCCACTTCGGGAACATATGCGGCGTCAAACTGAAGCTCGCCATCAATCAGAAGTGTCGGAGCGGCCTCTCTGGAGATTTCTGTGGCCGCCGCCACTTTTGAAACTCTTTCATGTGTGGCGCTGCCCCGCGTCGAAAATGACAGCATCGCGACACGGGGTGTTTCGCCTGTCAGGGCGGAAAAGCTGTTCGCCGAATCCAGTGCAATCTGCGCCATTTCCCCCGCGTCAGGATCCACCACCAGCGCGCAGTCCGCAAAGATATGAGCCCCCTTCTTGCCATGATGCGGCTGACAGAACAGCATCAGAAAGAAGGATGAGATCAGATTTGATTCCGGTTTCGCCCCGATCACCTGAATGGCTGTGCGCACAATCTCGGCGGTGGTAACTACGGCACCGCCAACCGTGCCGTCGGCATACCCGGTTTTGACCAGCAACGCAGCATAGACATGGGGTTTTCTGGCTTCGGCAGTTGCCTGCTCCAGCGATACGCCCTTGTGCTTGCGTCGGTCATGATACGCCTGCGCCAGCTCTCCGATCAGAGGTGAGGTTGCAGGATCATGGATCTCGACCCCGTCATCCAGCGTCGCATTGGCGCGGGCAAATTGTTCCAGAATGTCCTGCTCGGGACCTACCAGAGCAATACGGGCGATGCCGTGTTGGCGCGCCGCAATAGTTGCCTGTACGACGCGTGGATCGGCACCTTCGCTCAGCACGATCTTCTGTTGCGACCCTGCAATATTTCCCAGAAGCATCTCCAGAGGTTTCATCCCGTATCCTTTCAGTGCCCCGAACAAAGCACGCCAAGCAGCACGAAGACTGCGATAAACAAGGTCTCCATGACAATCACGATGATGGTTTGTCCACCCCCGTCGAGAATGCGTTTGAGAGACATCTTCATGCCAACCGTCGCGATAGAAATCAACCGCCTCCATTCAGTTGGTCCCCAGCGCGGGGGCAACAGCACTGACAGGGCCTGTATGGTTCAGAACAGGGTGTCCGGTTTTGCCAATAACCACATCATCAGGATGAGTGCACCGCACGCCCTGCTGCACGGCTCAAACTTCTGTGAGTGTTCGGTGCAGGGTCGATTTTATCGATTGCAAAATTGCCTACCTATCAATAGGTAGAGATAAAGCACACCCAGTATATCGCCGCCTGATCTAACGACCGCCATCCCCGTCGAAAAGGACATTTCCCATGGAGCTTAATTCAGACTTCTCTGCCCGCGCCCTTGTGCACTCTGATCAGCTTGAGTGGCAGGCCTCACCGATGAAAGGTGTGGATCGGCGCATGCTGGACCGCATCGGGGGCGAGGTTGCCCGTGCGACCACCATTGTACGGTTTGCCCCGGGCAGCAAGTTTTCCGCCCACACCCATACCGGGGGTGAAGAATTCATCGTGCTGGATGGTGTCTTTCAGGACGAGCACGGGGATTTCCCTGTCGGCACTTATGTGCGCAACCCCCCGACATCCCGACACACTCCGGGCTCGGAACCCGGCTGCACCATCTTCGTCAAGCTCTGGCAGTTCGACATGGAAGATCGCACGCAGTTCCGCAAGAACATGGCTGCTGAATTGGCCGCGCCCGTGAACGGTGTTGCAACGGCAACCCTGCATGAAGATGCGCGCGAAACTGTCACTTACAGCCACCTTGATGCGGGTTCTGTCCTAACCTCCACGGCGCGCGGGGGGATCGAAGTTCTGATCATTGATGGGTCATTGTCGGCGGATGGTGACGTTCTGGACAAGCATGACTGGCTGCGCCTGCCCGAAGGCGAAACGCTATCGGCCACCGCGGGCTCAAACGGTGCCAAGGTCTGGATGAAAACCGGGCATCTTCCTTTTGCTCACCCACCAAAGGTCTGATCCATGTCTGCAGAAAAACCTCTGGCCCTTGTCGCCGGTGCAGGCGCTGGCCTTGGCCAATCGCTGCTTGCACGTTTTCAAGCAGGTGGCATGACGGCCATCGGCCTTGGCCGAACCTGCCCCTCAGCAACGGTTGCGCCATTTCATCAGGTCGATCTGTCCGATCCGGGTGAGGCCGCCCCGGTAATCGCGGATCTGATCGCCCGGCATGGGCCGCCAAAAATTGTTGTGCACAACACCGCCGAACTGGTGATTGCGCCTTTTCCCGAGACATCGCTGGAAGACTATCAGCGAACCTGGGCATCGATGGTGCAGTCGCTGATCGTTCTGGGGCAAAGCGTTTTGCAACCCATGGTACGTGGCGGCGGCGGAACACTGATTGCATCAGGGGCCACCGCATCGCTGCGTGGAGGGGCGCGGTTTTCGGCTTTCGCTTCCGCAAAATTTGCGCTGCGCGGGCTGACCCAATCACTGGCGCGCGAGTATCAGCCCGCAGGTGTGCATGTGGCGCATGTCATTCTGGATGGCATCATCGATACGCCCCGGTCACGCGATCTGCACAGCCTGGACCCGGCGAAGATGATGAAACCCGACGAGATCGCCGAAGCGTACTGGCAATTGGCACATCAGCCGCAGTCAACCTGGACCCATGAGCTGGACCTCCGCCCCGCGTCCGAAGGGTTCTGAGGAATGCAGACGCAGACTCTGATCATTGGGGCCGGATTGTCCGGCCTCAGTCTTGCGGCACAATTGGAAGAGCAAGACCAAAAGTACCTTTTGGTCGAAGCCCGGGATCGACCGGGGGGCCGCATCCTGTCAGAGAGATTTGAAGGCGCGTCTTTCGATATGGGCCCGGCCTGGTTCTGGCCCGGACAACCCCGGATCGCCGCATTGATCGAACGGCTTGGCCTGGGCTGGTTCGAACAATACTCGGCAGGCGCGCTTAGCTTTGAAGATGAGAGCGGTCGCGTTGAACGAGGGCGTGGATTTTCCTCGATGCAGGGGTCATATCGCATGCAGGGGGGCCTGGCGGCCCTGACGGACGCGTTGGCCGCCCAAATACCCCAGCAGAACTTGCTGCTTTCTACGCCGGTGACCGCGTTGACAAGATCTGCAACAGGCGTCACCGCAACCACCCGATCCGGGCAGGCCATCCATGCGGGAAAGGTTGTGCTGGCCCTGCCCCCGCGGATCGCAAGCAGCATCTTGTTCTCTCCCAATCTGCCACGGGAAACGCAGGCCGCCATGACCGGCATCGCGACATGGATGGCCGGACAAGCCAAAGCGCTTGCCATCTATGATATCCCCTTCTGGCGCACCGCCGGGCTGTCAGGCGACGCGATGAGCCGCCGGGGTCCGATGGTCGAGATTCACGATGCGTCCCCAGCCAATGGTGGCCCCTATGCCCTCTTTGGCTTCATCGGACTGCCCCCGCAAGCCCGGCAGGACGAGCAGCGCCTGCGTCAGGCAGTGCAGGAACAACTGGTCCGATTGTTCGGGCCGGACGCTGAGGCGCCAAAGGCTCTGCTTCTCAAGGATTGGGCCTTTGATCCCTGCACCTCTGTCGTGGCGGATCAACAGCCAGTATACGCCCATCCCCAATACGGCTTGCCGCAGGCGATGGCGAATATATGGGGGAACCAGCTGATCTTCAGTGGCACCGAGGTGGCCCCTCAATTCGGCGGTTATCTGGAAGGTGCTCTGGAAGCAGCAGAAAACGCCTTGATCCGGGTCGTGATAGAAAAGGTTTGAACTCACATGACGACTGATACCAAGACCGCCCTGCTGGATGTCGCTGAACACACCGCCCGTGCGCGCGGATTTGATGGCTTCAGCTATGCCGATCTGGCCGAGGCAGTGGGTATCCGCAAAGCATCGATTCACTATCACTTCCCGACCAAGGCCGCCCTGTCTGCGGCCCTGATGGACCGTTACCACAAAACGCTTGAGGTCGCCTGTGACAGGATCGAAGATCAGTTTCACACCGGGGCTGAGCAATTGCTGGCCCTAATCGCACTTTACCGCGATGCCCTGAATGATGGCAAAACACTGTGCCTCTGCGTGGCGCTGATCAGCAGCCGCGAAAGCCTGTCAGATGACGTGGTTGCAAAGATCAGAACTTTCCGCGCCATGATGGTCAAAAAGCTCGAAACAGTTTTTGAGCTGGGCCTTCGGGACCAATCGATTCTTGCCGTTACCAATCCGGCCTCTGAGGCCCGCGCCGCACTTGCCCTGCTGGAGGGTGCGCATCTCGCCGCCCGCGCCGAAGAAGATGTAACAACATTCGACAACGCCTTGAGCATTTTGATTTCCCGCTGCTGAAATCGGCCGCAAACCCTTCTTTACACCTCATAAGAATATTGCAGCAAAGACCCGGGGCACGCCTTGGGTCAGCGGCTTTTGCTCGCCGCCCATCCCGTCATATCAGGCATGTTTTAGCTGCGAGTTCGTCGATGAGGACCCTTTGGTTTTCGCTGTAGTCGACGGGGACATCGACGAGGTGGACGCCGCCTGCGGCGAAGGCCTTTTCGAAGGTGGGCACCAGATCCTCGGTGCGTTCGACCCGGTGGCCGGTGGCCCCGTAGCTGTTGGCGTGCTGCACGAAATCGGGGTTGTTGAACTCCAGCCCCCAATCCGCAAAACCCGCATGGGCCTGTTTCCAGCGGATCATCCCGTAAGAGCTGTCATCAAGCACTGTGATCACCAGGTTGAGGCCCAGACGCACAGCCGTTTCAACCTCTTGGCTGTTCATCATGAACCCGCCATCGCCGCAGATCGCCATGACGCGGCGATCGGGATACAGCATTGATGCCATCATCGCCGAAGGCAGGCCCGCGCCCATGGTTGCAAGCGCATTGTCCAGAAGGATCGTGTTGGGCTGATACGCCTTGTAATTCCGCGCGTACCAGATCTTGTAGATCCCATTGTCCAGCGCGATGATATCCTGATCCCCCATGACCTTGCGCGTATCCGCGACAAAGCGCTGCGGCACGATCGGGAACCGCGCGTCATCCGAACCCTCAGAGGTGTGCAGATCCGTTTCCTGCTTGATCCGCATGTAATAGCTGCGGTCAAACTCCAGCGCGCCGCCCAGAATATCCCCCAGCCTGGTAATCGACTGCGCGATGTCGCCGACAACTTCGATCTGTGGGAAATAGACCTGATCAACCTGCGCCGCCTTATAGTTCACATGGATGACCTTGGTGCCGTTTTCCTCCATGAAGAAGGGCGGTTTTTCCACCACGTCATGGCCGACATTGATGATCAGATCGGCGCGGTCGATGGCGCAGTGCACGTAATCGCCATCCGACAGGGCCGCTGTGCCCAGAAACAGCTCAGAGCGTTCATCCACAACGCCTTTGCCCATCTGCGTGTTGAAGAACGGGATCCGGGTGTCTTCGATGAACTTGCTCAGCGCGCTGCGGGCATGCTGGCGATTTGCGCCCGCCCCCAGCAACAGCAGAGGCATCTTGGCCGATTTGATCATCTCGGCGGCCTCGGCCAGAACCGTATCACCTGCGATGGCATAATGGCGCGGATGCGGCTGCAGCACATGCGCGTCTACCTCTTCGGCGGCGATATCTTCGGGCAGCTCCAGCAGAACCGCACCGGGGCGCTCTTCTTCGGCCACCCGGAAGGCTTCGCGCACCAGCGCCGGGATCGTGTTGCCATGCACGATCTGCTTGGACATCTTGCAGATGGGTTCAAACAGGTTGACGATATCGACGATCTGGAACTGCCCCTGCTTGGACTTCTTGATCGGTTTCTGGCCGGTAATCATGATCAGCGGCATGCCGCCCAGATTGGCATACGCTGCCGGAGTGGCAAAGTTCGTGGCCCCCGGTCCAAGCGTCGCCATGCACACGCCCGCTTTGCCGGTCAGCCGGCCATAGGTCGCAGCCATGAACGCCGCACCCTGTTCATGACGGGTCAGAACCAGCTCAATCGAAGAGGTGCGAAGCGATTCAACAACATCCAGGTTCTCTTCCCCAGGCACCGCAAATATATGCTCAACACCCTCAGCCTCAAGCGACGAAACAAGCAAATCAGAGGCCTTGGAAAGGCGTTGTGCGGGGGTATCCGGCGATGTCATGATGCCTCCTCGGCTTTGGTGCCCATTTGGTCAGGTCCGGCTTCAGTCCACAGCAACGCGGGACACGATCTGTTCGTATTGCATCTTCGTCGTGCTCAGACGCTGGAAGAACTGAACCAGCACGCGCCAGGGTTCATCCAACTGCTGATAGGCCACAAGTGCCGCGGTCAGCGATCCCAGAGTGATATCCCCTTCGATGACCAGTATACCACCGATAAGATAAAACAGAAATGGCGTAGCTTTCGCCAGCATGTTATTGATAAACTTCAGCAAATACTTTGCGCGGTAAAGCAGCATCCGGTTTTTCAGGATGTTTTTACTGTAGATTTTATAGTGGGTTTCCGCGTCGCTTTCGCCATCTGGTCTGCCAGAGAAAGATGCCCCGTCAAAGTTCTCAATCGTCGATGCAAATTTACGGACCATCCGGATCCGCATCTTTTTGGCGCGCACAACGCGGCGCTGCAGAATAGGCACCACGAAGGCCTGCACAGGTATGATGGCAATCGCCGCAACACCCAGCAAGGGGCTTTGTTCGAACATGAAATAGACGATTGTGCCCATGGTCGAAATCTGCACCACCGGGATTGTCGAGAAATCACCGATGAAACCGCCAAATGCCTCCATCTCAGGTATGACGATCTGAGTTTTCTGGCTGGCGGGGATATCGCTGCTTACCTCTCCGTGCAGATGCTTCAGAACGGTCAACCTGAGGTCCCGCAGACCGATCTCCGAGATATAACCGACCAGGGTATTGAGCTTCAGCTTCAGAAATCCTGACGCGATGTTCAAAAGCAGGAAGCCGACGCAAAGGACCACAAGAAAAGTGATCTGGTGCAGGTCAATACCCCAAACCGCCTTGGGGAACCCCTTCCCCTGTATCCCGTCATCCACGATGATCTTGGGAATATGCAAGGTTGCATAGGTCAACGGGATTGTCAGAGCTGACAGCAGAATTGCCAACATCTGAAGCCGGGGCTGGGTTCCCAGAAGAAAGCGGTAATAGTTCCGCTCCAACCGGTCCGTGGTCACGACGGCCCGTGCATCGGGGGCTGATGCCGCGTCAGTCATATATTGCTCCTGAATTGTTGGTCCCGGGCAGAATTTACACCTTAGGTTTCAGTCATCCGGCGGGCACGGCGAAAATCATGATGAATGCCAGAACTGCAGCGACTGCACCAATGGCAATGCGTTGGTTTTTCGAGTCGTTGACGCTCATGGCAACGAAACACTGCATCATGTAATAGAACGCGAAGGCGCGTGAGGCCAAGGCAAGAATCGTCAGCGTTGGTGCCAGGGCCAGCGCAATCGCACCACCGCAGATGATCACATAGGCGCATCTGGTCGAGACATGCTGTTTAGACACTTCTGTCAGGTTGCCGCCGCCACCCATCGTATCGGCCACGGCCGCGCTGAATTGGCTCAGGACCGCGGCCAGAATAAGCGGGACGATCAGCAATCCGGATGCCTCGCCTGCCAGTTTGATCAGCGAATCCGTTTCGACCTTGCCGTCCAGCGTATGCATCAAGGGCGTCGCCAGTGCGATGAAGGCAATGTAGACAACCATCGAAATGATCTGCGACAGCCTGCTGGAGCGTATCCGTGTTTCGGTATCGAACTCACGCCCCAGATAGCGTGATGTCTCAAACCCCTGAACGACGATCAGGGTTCCTGCAACCACTGTGGTGATCTCCCAAAGGGATTTGTCAGGTGTCTCGGGCCAGACGATACCCTGCCCCTGATATGCCGCCAGCCCGTAAGAGGAAAAACCTGCAAGTAATGCCACGATAATGACCAGCGTAACCCACAGCGCCACGTTTTCCAGACGCTGAAGCAAGCTCAGACCATGGAAATACCCCACGAAAGCGATCGATGCGATCACCATCGAAACAAGGATATGCGACACCATGGGTGTGTTGATTCCGGGGATCACATTCTCGACCCCGCCCAGAAAGAACGACGCCAGAATCTTGATATAAAGCAGAACGGAAATCACATAGGCCAACACCAGTGCAACATCCGAGCCACGCTCGAAAACCTCGGTATGGTGCGAGGCTGTGCCAGCCTCAAGCGCGGGCTCGGCGACGCGTATATTATAGCGAACAACACTGCCGACAGCATAGGCCAGAATCGTAACGGCCAGAATAGCGAAGATTGCATAAGATCCCACCACGCCTGCAAGAATTGGGACGATTATCAGAAAACCACTCCCGAAAATTGACGCGAGCGGTGTTGAGGTTGCATTAATCAGCTGTTTCATGATCTTCCCAATACTTTCGGCTGGTGACAGGACAGAGCAAACGTGAGCGCGTCACGTTTCGCCGTGAAAGCGCGAAGCCAGCGAGCTGTGTTCGCCCGCGCGCCACATATGAACCTCGCGGATAAGGCGCAGAGTGGGTTTGAGCCCGAAAAAGGCCGATCCGACGATGAACATCCAGATTGCGGGGTCCGTCGTCGATTTGTAGAAAAACAGGTAGCTGCCCACGAGGAACAGCATCGCAGCGGCGAAATCGACAATCGTGTAGACGATCTCGTATGCCGCATAGATTTTTGCCTGCCGCTCGCTGCGCAGCGGGTTTTCCGGGTTAAAGCAATCAAAAGATGTCTGGGACACGGCATTGACCTCTGTTTTTTGGGGTGAGCCCCGGCGCAGGGTGCGCCGGGGAGGGGAACGGGTTGATTAGTTTGGCGCGTTAAGGATGCTCTGACAGTCCACCGACTTCATTTCTTTCATCAGTGCCATGTTTTGCATCGGATCGACTGGCGCATCGATGATGTGGACACCCCCCTGCGCCGCCGCCTGATCCAGCACGGCGCGGAATTGTGACGGGTCGTTCAGCCGATGCCCGGTCGCCCCGAAACTCTGGGCAAATGTCACGAAATCGGGGTTGTTGAAGCCAACGCCAAAGCGGTCATAGCCATCCGCTTTCTGCTTCATGGCGATCATGCCCAGCCCGTTGTCGTTGAACACCACGACAATCAGATCAAGCTCCAACCGAACGGCGGTCTCAATCTCCTGAAAATTCATGGCAAACCCGCCATCACCGGTCAGAACCACAACCTTGCGGTCAGGGTTGACCATTTTGGCAGCGATGGCGGCGGGCAGGCTGATCCCCATCGACCCCAGCGCATGATCCGTCAGGAACGTGTTGGGTTTGCGCGCGTTGAAGTTGCGCGCAGCCCACATCATGTGGATCCCGTTGTCGAGCGACAGGATATCCTCATCCCCCAAGAAATCACGCAGCGTCGCGACCAGATGGCCCTGTTTGGCAGGAAAAGACGTATCCTCTGCCGCGCGCGCGATGCTGTTTTGCATGGCGGCCCCGACACGCCGGAACCCCGCATGTTCCCAATTCGGGTTATGGGCCAGATGCGAGGCAAGATGATGCACCGCATCTGCCATATCCCCAACCACCTGAATCTGCGGGAAATAAACATTGTCTCCCAGCGCCGGAAACGGGTTCAGGTGGATCACCGTCCGCCCGTCATCGGGCCGCATGAAGAAGGTCGGCTTTTCCATCGTATCGTGACCGATATTCAGGATCACATCCGCGTTCTGCACCGCGCAATTGGGGTAGTCGCCGGGCATGATCGAGCAGCCCAAATACAGCTCGCTGTCCTCATCCGCGACGCCTTTGCCCATCATGGTCGAGACAAACGGAATGCGGGTTTTGGCCAGCAGAGCGTGCACGGCCTTTGCAACCTCGGGCCGGTTCGCGCGTGTGCCGCCACCAATCATGATCAACGGGCGTTTGGCGTTTTTCAACGCCTCTGCTGCTGCCCGGACGCTGGCCTCGGACGCGATGGGCAAATCGCCGTGATTGCAGGGAACCAGAGGCCCCAGCTCGGTATCCTGCGCCACATCGTCCGGCAATTCCAGATGCGCGGGGCCTTGCCGGCCACCCATTGCCGCCATCATCGCCTGACGCAGCAGCGCAGCTGCCATCGGGCCCGAGGGCACCTTGGCCGAGAACTTGGTGATCGGCCGCATGACATCAACCACATCTACCAGTTGGTATTGCCCCATCCGGTTGTCCCGCACCGCTTTCTGGCCGGTGATCACCAGCATCGGCATCGCCGCCAGATGGGCATGCGCCACAGCCGTGGTCAGGTTCATCGCCCCTGCCCCCAACGTGGACATCACCACCGCGGGTTTCCCGGTCAGGCGGCCATAAGCCGCCGCCGCAAAGCCTGCGGCCTGTTCGTGGCGAAACAGAACAAACCTGATCCGGCCATCCTTGCGCAACGCCTCCATGAAATGCAGGTTTTCATCGCCCGGAATGCCAAAGACATATTCGACGCCTTCCGCCGCCAGAGCCGCAACAAACTGTTCGCTGGTATTGGCAGGGGCGCTCATATCGCGTTGTCCCCCTGCGCCAGAATCTTGGCAGGGTCCTCTTGCTTGCCAGCTTCTTTGGCAAGATCCATCTTCTCCATAACCATCCGTGCTTTTTTCAGGATTTCCTCGGCCTCAGCGCCGGGAATGACCACCGCAGCCGACCCGCGCGCAAAGATCACATCACCGGGTATCACTGTGACGCCACCCAGGTTGACCGGTACATCGGCCAGATAGGGCTGAACTTCGTTGCCCCCCGCACGCACGGCTTCGCCGTAGCAGTAGGTGGCAAAGTCATAGGTGCCCAGCTCTTCAAAATCGCGCAGATAGCCGTCGCAGATCACCCCTGCCATCCCCAGATTTTCCACACGGCTCAGTTTGGTGCCGCCCCCGACCGAAGTCTGGGGATGCCCGTTTGACGCCATCACCAGCACCGCGCCTTTGGGATCGTGATGCTGCACCGCACGGTAGATCGCGGGCACAAGGCTGTGCTTGTCAGGATCCATGAAATCCTTGCGGACGGGCAAATATCCAATGGTCACGGCGGGGCCCAGCAACACCCGCTCGGGATCGGGGCTTGTCAGGTTGATGACATGGGCGCGGTGAGGATGGGTCAGCATCATTGCGTCGACAACATCCGCGACGCCGAGACCTTCGATAAGGGACAGTGCAGGCATAGGGTCCTCCAAGACATTTGGTGTATTCCGCCACTGCAATCGCGCGGCGATCTTTGATTGTGTTTCTCTTTCGATGCAGAGATCGGCGGCGGGGTTACCCCCGCTCACGATCTTGTTATTCAGCCGGCGGAAGCATGCGGGTCAGCAGGCTGACAACAGGGATCATCCGCCCCATGGCATGCGGCACCAGCATATCCAGCGTTTCGCGCACAAATCCGGCCGCTTCGGGTGAAGGATCCGGGATATCCGCCAGATGTTGGGCCAGACGGGCACCACTGTGGTTCCCTTCGGCCCAAACCCGGTCTACCGCGGCAAACAGCCTGCCATCGTCATGCAGCGGCTGCAGAGCTGTCAGGTAAAGGCTGAGGAAACCGGGCCAATGCGCCAGATTGCGCGGCAGGCTGACCTGAACCCGCAGGCCATCTCCTCGTGCGCCTAATCGCGTCACCGCGTGCACCAGCCGGGTCAAATCCGCATCCATATCCTCGAATGACATCAACTTGGGCGCAGGCGGCGTTGCAACCTGTGGCGGATGTGTCGGGGTCAGGCGTTCCGCATCCTGCGCAGTTGGAAACGCTGCCGGATCCAGCCGGGCCCGAATGGCCGAGAATGCAACGGTATTCAAAGGATTGCCCCGTTCATAACCCGCCAGTGCTGCACGAATGCTGGCTTCAGCGTCGGCATCGACCCCAACAGCGCGCAGCGCGGCTGTTGGCAGCTGAGGAACTGGCGGCAATTCCTGCCCCGCATTCAACGCTGCAGCCTCGGCATAGGCATAGCCGGATGTATAAAGCGGTTTCATGCTCTGCCATGTCCACCGCAGCCCCTCGGGCGATACCGCAAGCCGTCGCCAGATCAGGTTTACGAACGACATCGACATGGTTTCGCGAATGTCTGTGTAAATCTCGGCAACCTCTTGTGATGCTTCGGATTCATATACCTGTTCGATGTTTGGGATTTCGGCTTCGCTTTGCATCTCATCTCTCCTGCTGGATACAAGAAACCCGCCCGGTGCAGTCACGCACCGGATCAAGGGTTGTTTTCACTGAAAAACGCGGTCAGGCGTCTTTGTGGGTCAATTGGTGATAAAGCTTCTCAAGCCAGGTCAGCACCAGGAACACACCGCAGACCCAGATGATCAGGTCAAACTGCGCCAAAGGTGTGCCCCGAACCCAACGGGCAACAAGGTTGCCGCCAGGCGGTAAAGATCGCAGCCCAAACAGCCCGGGACGCCCCCACAGATCGAAAATCCAGAACCGTGACAGATACAGCAATACAATCGCTGCACAGACCGTGATCAAAAGCCAGATGATCCGCTTGGTCATGACGCCAGCTCGATCGTTTCAGGATCCATCTTGAAGACCAGCATGTCTCCGTGCCGGGCAACCGCGCCTTCCAGAGTGATGTATTGACCGATGAAGTCATAGGCCTCTTTCGGCAAAGCACCACCATCGGGGCCCAGAACCATCAGGAACTCGGACCCCTTGACCGGTTTGGTCGATACAAAGACGGGTGGGATATCTCCGAACAGGCAGAGGTTTGCGCAGGCTTTATGCGCCAACCCCCGCCCCGGACGCATCGCACCCGAAAGGCATTTGCCATCACAGATTTCGCCGGTCAGCTTCCAGCGGCCCAGATCCTCGGGCTTGGGCACGGAAACAGAGCTTTGCTTTTCCGCTTCACTGAGCCCACGCTTGCCGCCTGCCAGCTGCAGCATTTCAAGGCTGCCCCGCTCAAGCACAATACCCTTGGCGGTGGCAAGCTTTCCGACCATGGGTAATGTCCGGTTGCTCACCCCGTCTTTGCCCGACCCGGTCAACATCAGCGTTTGGCCCGGTTTCAGGCGGTCATTGCCCTCGGTTACGTGAAACAGAG
The DNA here is from genome assembly GCA_000158135.1 of Rhodobacteraceae bacterium KLH11. Lineage (GTDB taxonomy): Bacteria > Pseudomonadota > Alphaproteobacteria > Rhodobacterales > Rhodobacteraceae > Ruegeria. The sequence continues at coordinate 423,170 of DS999532.1, read as the reverse complement.
GGTAGGCCAGATTCTCGACCACGCCCGACACGGTTTGCTGACCATAGTCAAAACGGAACGCGCCGCCGCCCGGATCAGTATCCTGTGTCCGGCCAATCAGCAAACCGGCCCCAAGCAGGAAACCGACCAGAGCCAGCGCGGTAACCAAAAGCAGTTTTCGCAATTTCTGCGGCACCTGCAGATAGCCGATAAAGAACGGGGTATCCTCACGATCGTTCATGCTTCGCCCTCCAACGGGGGAACCTCAACAGGTTCGACATATGTTCCGGGCTCATTGGCGTTGGGGTCAACATAGACCTCTGCGTCGTGAACCTTCAGGTTGTAGGTTGGGATTTTCTCGGTGAATGGCGCGGGTGAACGGCCACTGCGCACATCATAGTTGAACCCGTGCCAGGGACAGGTCACCAGACAATCAACGATCCTGCCTTCGCCCAAGGGGCCATTCTGATGCGCACAGGCATTTGAGATGGCCGACAATTTGTCATCCTGCCGGAACACCGCCACGCGTTCACCATTGGGCAACAGGCCAATCCGGGCCCGCCCTTCCCGAATATCTGATGCTTTGCAAATCCTGAACCACCCCTCTGCGACGGGCTCGGCCACCGGGTCTCCGTGCCGGCGATCATGCACAAAAGCTGCCACGTGAAGCCCCGCAACAATCAGGGCTGCGACAACAAACAGGGCGGGGAACACATTGCCCGAAGCATCCTGCAGCATCCCGAGGGCGACATGCGCGACAACCGCCGCATAGGCCGGATAGATCAGATAATGCAGGCGTTTCCATACAGGGGCTGTCAGAAATTTAAGCCAGAAATCGTGGCTGGTTGTTGACAGGATCAACAGGCAGATCAGCGCGAACAGCCCGAACATCTCGAACGGGAAACCGGCGATCTGGCCGTAGTTGGTATTTGCGAAAAGCAGCGCCTCGTATTTATTGGATTTCGAAAACGCGAAATACCAGTTCAGGATGAAGCCGAAATGCGTCAGCGCGACCGCAGCCGTCATCACCCCGAAGTGACGCCGGTTGTACAACAGGGCCGAGAACCGGGGGTCCAGCCGGGCCAGCGGGCCGATGGACAAAATGATGCTCAGCATCAGGAAGGCACAGACGCCGAACGCGCGGGCGTTCAGAATCTGTGCGTTTATTCTGGGGTCATTCCCGCTCAGGAAATCCGGGCGGATGTGCAGGAAGAATCCCAGGAACAACCCGACGCCAACTAGCAGGAAGCCGTCATACATCCATTTGTTTCTGTTCCATTGAACCGGAACATATTTCACACTCATTTTGAGCTCTCCGATTTTTCGCTGAGCTGCACGGGATCGGCATCTGCAGGCCATGTCTGACGGACCGAGAAACCCGCAACCAAAGCCGCTATGATGGCTGCCGCCAGCATCACCGCCACAACATCATGCGCTTTGCGAACCGGGTGGAATCTGGACATCGGATTGTCGCGCCCGGTTTTCAGCACATACCAACGCCACAGAACCAGCGGCCAGATCAGAAGAATTGCAGGAACAAGCAGGGGGCGGAACACGTAAGCGTCCTGCGCATCTTCATCGATCTGGTCGATTCCGATGGTCAGGAAGATGACCGACACAAACGCGCCGGTCACTAGCCATGCCTTGACCAAGACAAAGATAAGCTCGGCAGTGCTCACCGGACGCCCCCGTAAGCGACGCCGGTCAGGTCTGCCATTTCACGCTTCCACGTCGTCAGGTCATCACGGTTGAACTTGGATACGTGATTATGGCCACAGGCGCGCGCCATCACCTGCATCAGATGGGTGCTGGTCTCAAAGAAATTCGCCAGTTGCCTGGCCGATTTCTCAACCTGAATACGCCGCATCAGGCCCGGTTTCTGCGTCGCAATCCCAACCGGGCAGTTGTTGGTGTGACAGGCCCGCATGCCCAGACAGCCAATCGCCTGCATGGCTGAGTTTGACACTGCGATGGCATCAGCCCCAAGCGCCATGGCTTTCACAAAGTCACCCGGCTTGCGCAACCCGCCGGTGATGACCAGCGTGATATCCTTGCGGCCGATCCGGTCCAGATGCATCCGCGCGCGCGCCAGTGCCGGAATGGTCGGAACCGAGATATTGTCGCGGAAGATGATCGGAGCCGCCCCGGTGCCACCGCCCCGGCCATCCAGAATGATATAGTCGACACCCACGTCCAGCGCGGCATCAATATCTTTCTCAATGTGCTGGGCCGATAGTTTGTAGCCGATCGGAATACCTCCGGTCCGCTCGCGCACCTCATCCGCGAAATCGCGGATCTGGCTGACCTCGGTCCATTCGGGAAAGCGCGGCGGCGACACGGCCGGGGTGCCGGGCTCAAGCTCGCGCACTTTGGCGATTTTACCTTTCACTTTTGGCCCGGGCAAATGGCCGCCTGTGCCGGTCTTTGCTCCCTGCCCGCCTTTGAAGTGAAAGGCCTGTACGCGATCCAGCTTGTCCCATGAGAACCCGAACCGGGCCGAGGCAAGTTCGTAGAAATAGCGGCTGTTGGCCTCTTGCTCATCGGGCAGCATTCCGCCTTCGCCCGAGCAGATACCGGTGCCCGCCATTTCCGCCCCGGTCGCCAGCGCAACCTTGGCCGGTTCGCTGAGCGCACCAAAGCTCATGTCTGACACAAACAGAGGGATTTTCAGCGTCAGCGGTTTCTTGGCATTCGGCCCGATAACAACTTCGGTCCCTACCGCGTCTTCGTCCAGCAACGGCTGCTTGGCAAGTTGTGCCGCAAGGATCTGAATGTCATCCCAATCCGGCAGTTGCGTCCGGGGGACGCCCATGGATTCAACAACACCGTGATGACCGACCTTTGACAGACCATTCTTGGCGTAGTTCTGGATCAGCTGATTATACGGCTCTTCCTCGGTCCCGTGCGACGTATCCGCATAGAGACCCAGATACTCATCCCGATTGAACGGCTGCGGGTTTTCCTCGGCCCACAAGTTGATTTCATCCTCGTCAACCAGAATGGCGCCGTCTTCAACCCAGCTTTGGAACTTATACAAAGACTCGGCGTTATTGTATTCCGAGACACCGCTATCGACGCGATAATCCCAATTATGCACGCCGCAGATCAGGTTATCGCCATCTACAAAGCCATCCGACATCAAAGCGCCGCGGTGCGCGCAACGCCCGTACATAACCGAAACCTTGTCGTCAAAACGCACAACAACAAGATCAACTTCGCCGACCAATGCATATTCCGGCTTGCGGTCTGCCAGATCATCGTAGCGATAAATTTCAACTTTCTTCATGGGGGCTGCCTTCCTTGCTAGCTGCCATTTCAAAACCAATGGCTAAGTGTTTTGGTTTCACAAAAACAGGTACATCACACCGTCGTGTTTTTACGTGTATTGGGTGACAAACGCGTTACGACCTTTGGGTTTTTGTATGTTTTACAAACGGATAGACTCTGACTCCGCCGGTTTGGTCCACGGCAAGATTAACTTTCATTAAACATTCATAATGTTTGCCTTTATGCCGCTGACATTCCCGTGAAGCCGCTATGCAAGATTAGATGCGGTGACATAGTGTTCGGTTACATACAGAGCCGGAACTTTCGAAAATCTGACGAAATCGGGATCGAAAACCAAATGGATCAGAATCTGAAAATGAAGCACGAGATCTATGAAGATCGCGCTTTTGTCTCTGACAACATTGGTTGGATGTTGGCGGTCGCCGAGAGGATACTCAATGACCGGATGCACGCAGAAGATGCGGTGCAGAACGCCTTTCAGAAAATCTGGGCTGGCCTGGGTAATTTCGAAGGCCGGTCGACCCTGAAAACCTGGATGCACCGGATCGTTGTCAACGAAGCTTTGATGATCCTGCGCCGATCGACGACACGCAAAGAAAGCCCGATCGATCCGTTGCTGCCGCAATTTGACGACAGCGGCTGCCGCATTGAGCAATCGCTCGTCGTCACCGAGACACCTGAATCTCTGTTCAGCAATGCAGAAATCGCGACAAATGTCCAAAATATGATTATGCAACTTCCCGAGAAGTATCGTATCATACTGATCCTTAGAGATATCGAAGGACTATCAACGGCAGAGGTCGCGCAAATTCTGAAAATAAGCGATTCCAACGTGAAAATTCGGTTGCATCGCGCCAGATCTGCGTTGAAAAAACTGCTGGAACCAGTGTTGGGTGAATTTAATGGCTAATACGACGCCCAAGTCACTTAGACGGCGTATGCATTCGGTGATGTTCAAAGCACCGATGATGATCACCTGTGAGGAATTCGAGAGCTTTATTCTCGAATATATCGAAGGCGATCTGAGCCCGAGGCAAAAGATGATTTTCGAAATGCACCTGCGCGTTTGTGCCGAATGCAGGGCGTATCTCAAGGAATATGAACGCGCCAGGGCGCTAACTGAGGCGCAGAGGAATATCGAAAGCACCGAGGTGCCAGACGATTTGATAGCCGCCATTCTTGCAGCGCGCGGCGCATAATTTTCAGGCGTTGATCCGACGGCCCCGCGCTAGCGCCCAGCCTTTGCTGTTCTGAACAGAAGCAAAAATACAAAAGCCGATCCGATAGAGGTTGTGACAATTCCAACCGGCAACTCCTGAGGCGCAAGCAACAATCGGCTGAGGATATCTGACCCGGTCAACAGGGCTGCACCGACAATTGCGGCGGTTGGCAGAAGCGAACCGTGCAGCGGGCCGACAATTCCCCGGGCGATATGCGGTACCATCAAACCGACAAAACCGATTACTCCGGCCACCGAAACAAACACAGCCGTCGCAAGGGCTGCGGCAAAGAACATGCTGAACCGAAGCCCCTGCACCGGCACGCCAAGCGTCGCTGCGGTCAGATCTCCGGTCAACAGGGCATCCAGCCAGCGCCTGCGATAAAGTGAATAGCTCAGGATCAGCAGAAGCCCGGCACAGACCAGCGGGAATGTCTCCCATCGGGCCAGACCCAACCCGCCCAGCATCCAGAAAATGACCGAATGCGCCGCACGGCTGTCACCCGCAAATATCAGGTAATTGGTAATGGCCGAGAACAGGAACGAGACGGCGAGACCTGCAAGGATCAGCTTTTCCGGCGCACTGGTGCGCAAACCATGAACCAGTGCCAGCACGATGCCCGACGCGATCAGCCCGCCGCAGAAAGCGGCCAGCGGCAGGGTCCAGAAGCCCAGAATATCCCCCGTCACCGTGATGACAAACACTGCCCCTGCGGCCGCGCCGGACGACAGACCAAAGAGAAACGGGTCGGCCAGATCATTGCGGGTGGTGGTCTGCAAGACAACACCAACGATCCCCAGCCCGGCCCCGATGACAGCGGCAAACAGGGCGCGCGGCAGGCGCAGGTCAAAGACGATGCGGTGCATCGGAGACATCTCGCCGCCGGATATCCCGGTCCCCAGCAGGATCGCATCGAACGTATCCGAGACGGGAATGGACGTGGTGCCATAAACCGTCGACAGCAGCAAAAGGGCGGCCAGAACGGCCACCCCCAACACAAGTATCAGAGCCAATCGGCTCATATCAGTTGAGAACCGGATGCATGGCCCTGGCCATTTTCGAAATCGCCTCGATATTCGCCGGTCCGGGGGTCAGCTCTTCGTAGCGCAGGCCGATCCAGCGTTCGTTTTTGACCGCATCGGTCTGCGACATGACGGGATGTTCCTGCAGAAACCTGAACGTATCTGCGGCGCCATTGCCCGTCTGATAATCCAGCAGCACAAGAAATTCCGGATTTGCGGCGGCTACCGCTTCCCACGAGGTGCGGCCCCAGCTTGTATCCATATCATGGGTGACGTTCTCGCCGCCTGCAGCATCAATCATGGCGTCAGGAATAGCAAATTTACCGGCAGTAAAGGGCGCATCCGCCGGGCCGTCCAGCAAGAAGACGCGGGGTTTCGCCAACTCAGCAGTCTGAGCCTCGATCGCGGCCAGCTCTTCTTTCCATCCTGAAACAAGTTCTTCTGCTTTGTCTTCGACATGCATGACCTTGCCCAGACGCAGAACATCATCAAACAGCAGATCCATGCTGGCCTCGGGGCGGTCTTTGTCCAGATGCACGCAGCTCTCGGTCAGGATCATCGTCTTGATGCCAAACGGCGCGAGTGTATCAGGCGTCACGTCGCCACCGGGTTTCATACCGTAATACCAACCCGCGAAGAACAGGTCGGGTTCAACCGCAACAAGGTTCTCAACCGTCGGGTATTTTGGGGCAAGCTCTGGGATATCACCGCGCAGCGTGTCAAATTCCGGGCTGGTCTTGTACCATCCGGTGATACCGGTCAGTCCAACAATCTTGTCCTGCAGACCCAGCGCAAAGGCCATGTCGGTCATGTTCATGTCATGCACGACCAACCGCTCGGGTTGGGTTTCAAAGACCAGCGGCGCACCGCAATTGTCGATGGTGACCTCGTGCGCGGCAGCACCGCCTGCCATGGTTGCGGCCAGCGTCACGGACCAGATGTGTTTCATAGAGCTCTCCTGATTTACATGGAAACTTTGGTTCTTCTGATATCCAGCGCCGGGATCACGCGGCCTTCGTGGTGAAAGCACAGGTAATCAACGCCAAACGTGTCCTGAACATGCTCGGGCGTCAGCACCTCGGCCACCGGGCCGAAAGCGGTCATACGGGTGGCTTTCATCAGTGCGACATGGGTGGCAAATTCCGGAATCATCACCAGATCGTGGACGATCATCACCACGGTGATGCCAAGCTCGGCCACCAGGGACAACATCCGCCCCTTGGCATCGGGGTCCAGATGATTGGTTGGTTCGTCCAGAAACAGCAAAGACGGGTTTTGCGCCAGCGCGCGCGCGATATGGGCGCGCTGACGTTCCCCGCCGGACAGCTGCGCCATCCGCTTGCCCGCCAGCGCGATCAGGTTCGTCAGATCGAGAATGCGGTTCAACTCGCTGGCATGTTCTTCGGCCGAGCGATCCGCGTGAATAGGGATTTGCCCCAGCGCAACGTAATCCCGCAGCGTGAGCCGCCCGTCCGGCAGCTCTTGCTGGCTGACGACGGCGATCCTTCGGGCACGCTCGGTCGCGGAAAGCTGTTTGAGACTGTGCCCGTCGATCACGACATCACCCAGTGCCAGCGGCTCGGCCCCGCAGAGCAGATTGAGCAATGTTGTTTTCCCCGCCCCGTTCGGCCCCGCAATGGCAAGGATCGCGCCTTCATCCAGCTCAAATGACACAGCCTGCAACAGCACATCACCGTTAAGCGCAAAATATTCCAGATCTTGTGCTTTTAAGAACGCCGAACCCGTCATGCGCGCACCTCGGACTCGATCCTCGGCAGGCGGGAGAGGGTTTTATCGGACAAAGCAAGCGGGCGTTCAGTGGCGTTGGTCCACCCGTCCGGGCTGTCGAGATATTGTTGCGCAAACTGGGCCAGCGCGTCGACCTCTGGCACGGTCTGGATGTCACCAAACAGGTATTGCGCCTTGCCCACGGCCTGAAACCCAACCGTCCCTGGATGGGCACACCCCGCCATGCAGGGCACCCCGCGAATGGCAAACCCTGACGGCAGCTTTGCGGTCAACATATCCCGCAATGCATCGGAGGAGAGCGCACCCGCGCAGCGCGTGCATACAAGAACAAAGTGATCAGGTATTTCCGACATTGCCCGCTCCACTCGCTTTCAAGCGCAGGCAGAAGGTGCCGGATATGTAAACACGCATCAGACGTGCCATCTAAGCCTCCTTCCAGGACGCCCCGCCCCGGGTTGGTTGAACATGTGATGGCAGGTCTCCTGACTTGCGGGTCTGTGCTTGGCCGACCTTCCCGACCCTCAGGGCCAGTGGCTGTTTGGCGTCGCTCACCGCTTACAGTTGCGGGGGCAGTTACGGAGTTGGTGCCGCGCGGCAATCCTCACCGTATTCCCTTTTCATCCCGTGGGCGTACCATCGGGAACCATCACGTGATTGAGTGCCCGAGATCGCAGGATACGTCAATATGAAAGTCACATGACCGGTTTCGAAGGTACAGACGCCCAAGCGTTTCGAACAGCACTTGCACATTCCCGCACAAAAAGCATATTCGGTCGCAAAGAATAACGGCCCGATGGGTATGGCCAACGCCAAGATCGCCCGTGCCTTGCGGTACGGAATAGTCATTTTAGCAAACGGTTGTGCAGGTCCGGGGTTTGGTCCCGGATATCGACGGGTTCAAAGTCACAGGCCCCTCGGGACCATTCAAAAACCGAAGGAAGGAACTCGATAAATGCGCATTGCGATGATTGGCACCGGATATGTTGGTTTGGTGTCCGGAGTTTGCTTTTCCGATTTTGGCCATGATGTGATCTGCGTCGACAAATCCGAACGCAAGATCGAGATGCTGCAAGCGGGCGAAGTGCCGATCTATGAGCCCGGTCTCGACGTGCTGATGGCAAAGAACGTGGCGGCTGGGCGGCTGACTTTCACTACTGATCTCGCCGCCGCTGTTGATGGGGCCGATGCGGTGTTCATTGCGGTCGGCACGCCGACGCGCCGTGGTGACGGGCATGCCGACCTGACATATGTCATGGCTGCGGCCGAAGAGATCGCCAATGCGATCACCGCCTATACGGTTGTTGTCACCAAATCGACCGTCCCGGTCGGTACCAACCGCAAGGTGCATTCGGTCGTGTCCGCGGCCAATCCTGATGCAGATTTTGATGTGGCCTCGAACCCCGAATTTCTGCGCGAAGGGGCCGCAATTGATGATTTCATGCGCCCCGACCGCGTCGTTGTCGGTGTCGAAAGCGAGCGCGCCGCCGAAGTGATGGCCGAGATTTACCGCCCGCTCTATCTGCGCGACTTCCCGATCCTGACTACGGATCTGGAAAGCGCCGAGATGATCAAATATGCGGCCAACGCGTTTCTGGCGACCAAGATCACCTTCATCAACGAAATCGCCGGTTTGTGCGAACGTGCTGGCGGTGATGTCAAGGAAGTGGCGCGCGGGATCGGCCTTGACGGGCGGATCGGCAACAAGTTCCTGCATGCAGGGCCGGGTTATGGGGGCTCCTGCTTTCCGAAAGATACAGCAGCACTGGCCCGGATCGGTCAGGACTTTGCCCACCCGATGCAAATCACCGAGACTGTTATCCGTGTGAATGATGGCGTCAAAAAGCGTATGGTCGAAAAGATTCAGGACGCCTGCGATGACCGTTTCAATGGCAAGACGGTGGCGGTTCTGGGTGTGACCTTCAAACCCAATACCGACGATATGCGCGATGCCCCCTCGCTGACCATCGTGCCTGCCCTGATCGGCGGCGGTGCGCGCGTGCGTGTGGTTGACCCGCAAGGGCGTGCTGAAGGCGAGGCGCTGTTGCCCGGTGTCGAGTGGATGGATGATCCCTACGCCGCTGCTGCCGGTGCGGATGTTGTGGTTCTGCTGACGGAATGGAACGAATTCCGCGCGCTGAACCTTGGTGATTTGGCCGAGGCCATGAATACACCTCGGATGGTCGATCTCCGCAACATCTATTCGTCCGATCTGGTGCTGGGCTCGGGGTTTGAGACCTATATCGGCGTTGGCGTCAGCAATCCGCCAAACTCCTAAATCGAATATCGGTTCCGGCTGCTGGCAAAGGCAGCCGGGTTAATCGGGGCAGAGCTTTATTCCGCTGATCCATTTGGCTTGGCTGCCTGATAAAGTCGGCGCATGACAAGCGGCGTCAGATACATCGGAATCTGATAGGCACCGATGAAAACCATGATCGGCGCCGTCACCTCGGGCGGCAAAGCCACGAAGAAAATCGCGATGTTCCGGTTTCCGGCGATCAAGGACAGAGCCGTCGCCTTGGCTGCACATATTCTGTTTCGCGTCAGGTGGAACAAGACGACCTGTGCACCAAAATTGACTGCGCAGGCAAACACGATCCAGAACGCCACAAGGCCGGGATCAATCAGCGCCGTCGCGCTGACAGACGGCATCAGGCCAACGACAAACACCGCCAGCGTGACCGTGGCCGCGCCCTCAAGAGTCAACAAAGTCGAATGGGATGGATTGCGAAGCACAGTCCGCCGCAACGCGACCGCCACAAGGATCGCAGCGGTGATCGTCAGAAACAGACGAAGCGCGCTGAACAGAACAGCCTGAATATCCCCCAGTTCTGGCATCAGCCAGAAAACGGGGAACGCTGTCAGAGGCAAAGCAGCCGTGCCGACCACCACCAGACGCAGTGCATGTTCCGCAGGATATCCCATCATCAGGCAAAGATTGGGGCTGCCGGAAATCGAAGGAGCCGCCGTCATGATCAGCAGGGACAAAAACACCGGTGCCGCGGTCCAGCCACCGGCAAAGCCTGCTGCTGCCACAAGAAGGGGCAGGACCAGCTGAAATCCAAGAACAGCCTTTGCAACCTGACGCAAATCCACAAACGACCCGAGGATCGCCCCCGGCTCCATCCGAAGCAACGTCAGGAGCAGCAGAACCATTACCAGTGGCGACAGGAACGGGCGCATCGGTTCGGCTAACCCCGGCAGCAGCAATCCCGCCGCCAGCCCGATCACCAGAACATAAGGGCCGTTGCGTGCCGCCAGATGAAGCGGGTTCAACGCCCGCTACCCGCCGGGCCTCTGACGCAGGTTCTCGGGCAGCCAGGTGGCAAGGTCGGGGAACCAGATCAGGATGAACACCATCAGCACCATGATCAGGAACATCGGGATCGCGGCGCGGGCGATGTAACTCATCTCGTGGTTGGTCATGCCCTGCATCACAAACAGGTTGAACCCGATAGGCGGCGTGATCTGCGCCATCTCGACGACAACCACGATGAAGATGCCAAACCAGATCAGATCGATGCCTGCATCGCGGATCATCGGTTCAACCACCGCCATGGTCAGAACAACCGAAGAGATTCCGTCAAGAAAACAGCCCAGAATGATATAGAATACCAGCAGCACCATCAGCAGTTCGAACCGCGTCAACTCCCATCCGGCGATCAGATCCGCCAGCCCGCGCGGCAGGCCGGTAAAGCCCATGGACAGCGACAGAAACGCCGCACCCGCAAGGATCAAGGCAATCATCGCACTGGTACGCGTGGCCCCCATCAGGCTTTCGGTGAAGGTTTTCCAGCTCAACGAGCCTTGCCCGGCGGCCAATAGCAGCCCGCCAATGACCCCGAATGCGGCGGCCTCGGTCGCGGTGGCATAGCCCAGATACATCGACCCGATCACCACCACAATCAGCAGGATCACGGGTAACAGAAACTTGGAGTTCCGAACCTTCTCGGCAAATGTCAATTTGCCTTCATCATCAGGGTTCCAGTCCTTGCCCATCTTCGAATAGATCGCGACATATCCCATGAACATCGCTGCCAGTACAAGACCGGGCAGAATGCCTGCAAAGAACAGCTTGGTGATGGATTCGTTGATCGTTACGCCATAAACGATCAGCGTCAGCGAGGGTGGGATCATCAGGCCCAGCGTTGCCGCACCCGTCAAGGTGCCGATGATCATCCGCTCGGGATAGTTCCTCTTGCGCAGTTCCGGGATCGACATTTTGCCAACGGTGGTCAGCGTGGCCGCAGACGAGCCCGAGACCGCCGCGAAAACCGTACAACCCACGATATTGGTATGCACCAATCCGCCCGGTAACGGGGCCATCCACGGCGACAGGCCCTTGAACATATCCTCGGATAATCGCGTTCGATAGAGGATTTCACCCATCCAGATGAACATCGGCAAGGCCGTCAGGGTCCATGATGACGACGCCGACCAGATCGTGGTGATCATCACGTCGCCTACGGGTCGCGTTGTAAACAGCTCCATCCCGACCCATGCGACGCCCATCAGGGCCAGCCCAACCCAGACACCGGTGCCCAGCAGTGTAAACAAAACGAAGAGAAAGAGGATGATGACAGACAGGTTTTCCATGCTCTTACTCTCCGTGGCTCTGATCGGCCAGATCGCGGGTAATACGGTGATCGCCGCGGAACAGGACGTGGAACAGGTGATCGGTCAATGCGATGGCCAGGATCACAGCGCCGATCAACATTGCAGATTGCGGTATCCACAGGGGCGTTCGGTCGAGGCCCTGACTGACATCGTTGAACTTCCAGCTCCAAAACACGAACCGATAGGCATACCAGCAGAAATACCACATCACTGCGGTTCCTATCCCGAAACACCAGATTTCAAGATACCGGCGCACCCGATCCGGGACCGCATTCAGCAGGATCGACACCCGGATATGGCTGCCCCGGTTCAGCGCATTGGCAAAAGCCAGGAACGAGGCCGCCGCCATCGCGTAGCCCGCGTAATCCGGCGCGCCGGGAAAGACCTCGCCGGTCCAGCGGGCCAGCATCTGCACGACGATCAGCAACAGAATACCAATCAGGCTAAGCGCCGCCAGAACCCCTGATGCCAGATAAATGAAATCCAGTACGGACCTGAGCCCTCGCAATGCCGCCATGCTGTCCCCGCTATGTTATGATTTGATGGGAAGCGGGCGGCAGGAAACCCCGCCGCCCATTCCGGGTAGATTACTGTGAGTTGAAGGCATCGACGATGGCCTTGCCCTCGTCTCCGGCGGCATCCAGCCATTCATTGGTCATGGTCACACCGATCTCTTTCAATTCATTCGTCATTTGTTCGGACGCCGGGCCGACATTCATACCGCCGTCACGCAGACCTTGTAGCGTGAACCCGGTATATTCCTTGGCCCGCCAGTTGCCTGCATATTCAGCCAGCTCAGCACAGGCGTTGATGACGTTCTTGTTGGCATCAGACACACCTGCCCAGATGTCTGAGTTTACCATCACATAATTGCGCGGCAGCCAGGCATCGACCTCATAGAAATAGTTCAGGCTTTCCCAGACCTTGCGGTCGTAGCCGGTAGAGCCCGACGACACCATCGAATCCGCGACACCGGTGGCAAAGGCCTGACTGATTTCAGCCGCTTCGATGGTCACGGGCAACATACCTGTCAACTCGGCCAGACGTGAGGTGGCGTTGTTATACGAACGGAACTTGATGCCTTTCATATCCGCGACCGAGTTTACTTCGTCTTTGAAATACAGGCCCTGCGGCGGCCATGGTACGGCGTAAAGCAATGTCAGGTTTTGTTCAGCCAGCAGCTTTTCGATCGACGGCTTGGCCGCTTCCCAAAGCTTGGCGCTGTCATCAAATGAGGTGGCCAGAAACGGGATCGAGTCAAACCCGAACAGCGCGTTTTCATTCTGGTGGCCCGACAGCAGACGCTCGCCAATCGGGGCCTGCCCGGTCTGGATCGCGCGTTTGATATCGGCCCCCTTGAACAGCGAACCCGAAGGGTGCGTTACGATCTCGATCTCGCCACCGGTCCCGGTGGTGACGCATTTGGCAAATTCTGCACCCGTCGCCGAATGGAAATTCGACGCTGAATACGCCATCGGCATGTCCCATTTCTCTGCCATTGCGGGTGCAGCTGCGGTCGCGGTCAACGCGGTAGCTGCCAGAAGGTGTGTCAGTTTTTTCATCTTTTTTCTCCTTGTTGGGTTCTAGGATTGCGGTGTTTTTCACCGGCGTTTATCGGGTTGCGAAACGTTCAGGCGAATAGGCGCTCATATCCGTATTGGGCGTTCTGCCCGCGATCATCTGCGCCAGAAGGCGCCCTGTTTTCGGCCCACCTGTCAGGCCGATATGGTGATGGCCGAAGCCCATGAACGCGCCCTGTATCCGGGGGGCTGCGCCAATGACCGGTATTGAATCAGTTGTTGCAGGGCGATGCCCCATCCATTCCACTTCTTCCTTCCATGTCATACCCGGAAAAGCGAGCCGGGCGTTCTTGCGCATCAACTCAAACGGCGCACGCGACGGCGGTGCATCAAGTCCGCCAAATTCCACAATGCCTGCCAAGCGTATGCGCCCATCCATGGGTGTCGCAACAAACTTGCCCGACGCAACCATAACAGGGCTGCGCGGCATCGCGGATGGAGCAATCAATTCAAGATGATAACCACGTTCACTTTCCAGTGGAACAGAAATCCCCAAGCGCTTGGCCAGCGGACCCGACCAGACGCCGGCGGTTACGATAGCTGTGTCGCAGGCAAGGGTTTCCCCGCCAGCGCGGACACCGGTTACCTTTCCGTTCTCTTCAACCACATCATCCACATTCGCGCGCAGGATTCTGCCCCCGTTTGCTTCCACATGCGCTGCCAGATCCTTGACGTAGCGGCCCGGGTCCGTGATGTGACCGTGATCCGCCAGCTTGGCGGCAAAGCCGATCTCTTCGCTATAGATCGGATCGTAAGCGTGGAAGGCCGGGCCCTCCAGTTCTTCCCAGTTAAACCCATGCTTGCGCCGGATGTCCCAGCCGAAGGCATCATCCTCGAAATGGGCGCGATCCCGGTACAGATACAGGTAATCCGATGGTACGATCCATTTCTCGGCGCCCGTACCTTCGGCCAGCGCTTTGTGATCGTTCAGACTGTCGCCGATAATCGGGGTCAGGGCAGAAGCAATACGTTCCACATCAGCGGGATTTGCATGGCTCAGATAGCGGGTCAGCCAAGGGATGAGCTTTGGAAGATATCCCCATTTCATATAGAGCGGCTGCGACCGGCTCAGCAGCATTTTCGGCGCTTTCGCCAGCAGGCCCGGAACGGTTACCGGTACAATGGAACAGGATGCCAGCACACCACCATTCCCGTGCGACGTACCTTCTGCCGGTCCGGCCTTGTCGATCAAAAGCACATCATGCCCGTCCCGCTGCAACCAGACGGCCGCAGATACACCAACAATCCCCGCCCCGATGATAGCGATGGTTTTCTTTTCATTCATTCTGCTACTGCCTTGGCTACCGCATAGTGATCCAGTTTGCTTATGTCGGGCCTGCCACCCAATCCCGGCCCGTCCGGCACGCAAACCTGGCCTGTTGATATCCGGAACGGCTCTTCCAGTATATCTTGGCTCAGAAAATACGACGCCTGATAGAATTCACAGCCCAGCGTAACCTCGGGTGTGGCGGCGATCATATGCGTGCCGGCAAGATGGGCCAAACCGGATTCGAACATATCGCCACCATAGGCGGTCAGCCCATGTGCGGCGGCCATGCGGGCAACCGTCTGGCTACGCGTCAGCCCGCCCGACTTCATGATTTTCACCGAAACCCCATCACAGATACCGTCGCGCGCCGCGCGTTCCATATCTTCAGGGCCAAACACGCTTTCATCCGCCAATAGTGGCACATCAATCATCTGCCGCAGCTTTGCCATCATCCCAAAATGGTGGGCCCGCACGGGTTGCTCGATGAAATCCGGGTTGAAACCGGCAACATCGCGCACCCGTGCCGGGGCCTCTTCGATGCTCAGCCCCTGATTATAATCCACACGAACCGCAAAACCGGGGTGATTTTGAGCAAGATATTCCAGCCGCATGACATCGAAAGCGTGGTCTTTGAAGCCGGTCTTGAGTTTTACGATGCCAACGCCATCAGCCTGCAGGCGCGCCAACAGGTCGATATCCTGCGAAAAATCCGGGTTCGCGATGGAACAGCTCAGCGGAATGGTATCCCGGCACCGCCCTCCGATAAGCGACCAGACCGGAACCTCGCTGATCCGGCCTGCGATATCCAGCAGCGCAGTTTCCAGCGCTGCCTTTGCTTCGGTGCAATGGGCCACGGCATTGGCCGCTTGTGCCATGATGGCCGCCCGGTCGCTCACTCTGGCACCCACAACCAAGGGCCGCAAATAACGATCAAGCGCGGCAAAGGTGGCCTCGGGCGTTCCCGTGAAAACCGACCACGGAGAAGCCTCACCAAACCCTTCGCTGCCATCTTCCGAGCGCAGCCGCAGGATGACGACCTCGCACACGCCTTCAACCGTGCCGATCCCGTGGTCACGACGGGATGTAACAGGCAGTTCAAGATGCCATAGGTCAAATCCGATGATTTTCTGTGCCAGATCGCCCATAGCGCCCCCATCCCGTGGCCAGAGCCTGCCTTGACCATGGCATCATTTCAAATACTATATTGTTGAGATGTCATCATAAAAAGTGATACTTCACAGTATGTCCCTGCGCTTTCGTCAGTTACAGGCCTTTCACGCCATCATGGAGACCGGCACAGTGACAGGTGCGGCCTCGGTACTTGGGATTTCGCAACCGGGCATCAGCAACCTGTTGGCACAGCTTGAACGCGAGGCGCGGTTGCCTTTGTTTGAAAGAAACCGGGGCCGGTTGCTGCCGACCCCCGAGGCCGAGCTGCTGTATCGCGAGGTCGATACCGTGGTGCGCGGGCTTGATCATGTGGCCCAGGCTGTCTCGGACCTGCAAAACAAACATCCCGGTCAGCTGCAAGTTGCAGCGCCACATATGCTTTCATTCGGCTTCATGCCGCGCGAAATCGCACGGTTTGCCAGAACCCGCCCGAACCTGTCGGTCAGTTTTCAATCACAATACTCGTCCAAGATTCAGGAGTGGGTGATCTCGGGCCTGTTCGAGATCGGCATTGTCGAGATGCCCATCCTGCATGATACGCTGAACTATCAGGTCTTTCGGTTTGAAACACTGGCGACCTTTCCCGATAACAGCCCGCTGGCCCGGCATGACGTCCTGACGCCGGACCTTCTTGAAAACGAGCCCTTCATTGTTATGGGGCCGGAACATCAGACCCACCGCCGGACCCGCGACATATTCCAGACCGCCGGGCGCACGTGGCGCACGCAAATCCACACGCACCTGTCCGAAAACCTGCTCAGTTTCGTCAAACAGGGCATGGGTGTTGCGATGATCGATCCGTTCACTGTCACTTTCGATTGCGAAAGCGGATACCAGACCCGTCCTTTCCGGCCAGCGGTGATGCTGGACCTTGCGATCATCACTGCCAAGGGGCGCCCTCTGTCCGCCATGGCGCAGGAATTTCTGGCCCAGTTGACCCCGGCGATTGCCTCTTACGCAACCCATTCAGAAACCGGCGCCGCCGCTTCGTGAAGCGGTTGCGAATGGATGTCGACCAGCGTGGGACCGTCATGTTCAACCGCCTGTTTCAGAACACGAGGCAGGTCTTCAGGGTCTTTGACCGTCCAGGATTTTACCCCAAAGGCCGCCGCAACAGCGGCGTGATCGGTCCGGTTGAAGTCGACATTATAGTATCGCTGACCGAACCCGGACTGCTGTCCGGCCTTGATCCAGCCAAATACCGAGTTCGAGAACACGATCGAGGTGATGGGCATGTTGTGCCGTACCATCGTCTCGAACTCGCCGCAGGTAAAGCCGAAAGACCCGTCCCCCATGACAGACAGCGTCTTGACCGAGGGGCGGCCCACATGGGCACCCATCGCGGCACCCAGCGAATACCCCAATGCCCCGTGCGCCCGGTTGGTAATAAAATTCCGCCCCGGTTTGCGCCAGCGGTAATGCGCGCTGAAATAAGGGCACGGTGTGCCGGGATCGGCAACGACAATCGCATCGTCGTCAAGAATATCCATTAACGCGGCCATGACGGCCTCGGGCCGGATCGGCATTTCACGACTTGTGGCCAAGGTTGCAAAGGTGGCTTGTTTGGCCTCCCACGCGGCGCGGGCGGCAGCCGCCCCACCCTTGCCGGTCAGATCCTGCCGGGCCTGCAACGCATCCGCCAGAGCATCAAGCGCCAGACGGGCATCGGCGCAGATTGCGACCTCGGTCGAATAGTTTGCCCCGATCACCATCGGGTCGCTATCAATGTGGATGATGGTGGCATCGCGGCCGGGGCTTCTCCACCGTTCGGTTGTTACCGATCCGGCGCGGCAGCCGACAAACAACACAACATCAGCCTGATCCACCACAGCCCGCGTCGCGGGCACGCCACCGTTTGACCCGACAACGCCCAAAGCCAGCGGGTCGGTTTCGGCGATAGAGCCCTGCCCGGACACCGTGGTGGCGACAGGCATATCCAGCAGGGCTGCAACCCGGCGCAACGCCTCTGATGCGCCGGACAGAACCGGCCCGCCACCACAAATTGCAACAGCGGATTTGGCCCGTGCCAGAATCTCGGCGGCGGCGTCGATTGCGCCCTGATCGGGGCCTGCCCTATCAGCAGGATAGCTGCGGTGCCGGGCATCCGCCCAAATCTCAGCCTCATCCACCTGACCTTTCTGCGTATCGAACGGCAGGGCCAGATGCGTTGCACCGGGGGTGCCCGTTGTCATCGCCCGGAATGCTGCCCGCACCATCGCCGGCAGTTGCGATGCATCATCCAGCGACGCGTTCCATTTGGCGAGAGGCCGGAAAAGCGCGGGCTGATCCAGCTCGGTCAACGGATATTTGCCCCGGCTGGTTGTTGCCACATCCGATGTGATCGCAAGAATCGGGACCGAGCTTTCATTGGCCTCAACCACACCCGGAAGAATATAGGTCGCGCCACCGCCAGACGGGCCCTCGCACACACCCGGTTTGCCGGTCACCCGCGCATAGCCATCCGCCATATAGGCCGCGTGTCGTTCATCACGCGTCAGGATGTGCTGAATACCGTGATCCATACGGGCCATCGCATCATAGAAGGGCAGCGTCGTATCCCCGCACAGGCCGAACATATGCGTCACGCCATGCGCTTGGAGCATACGCACCATGGCCTCGGCCCCGGTCAGATAATTCGTCCCTGTCATGGCGCATAATCCCTTTGCCTAAATCTGCACACACATCTGTATACAGTTTTGTATATTGATTTCAAGACCAGCCTGTGGCACCTGTGAATGAACCAGGAAAAGGGCACTATGGATGGCGGGACCCCGCGTTGATGACATTTATGATCAGGTCAAGGCGATGGCGGTTTCATTCCACCTGCGCCCGGGTGATCGTCTGAACGAAGTCGCCCTGTCCAAAGATCTGGGGGTCAGCCGCACGCCGCTGCGTGAGGCGTTGAACAGGCTGGTTGCAGAGCGGCTGTTCGATTTCCGCCCCGGGCAAGGTTTCTTCTGCCGTCCGCTGGACCCAAAGAGCGTTTTCGACCTGTTCGAACTGCGCCAGATCATCGAAACCGCTGCGGCCCGTGCCGCGTGCGTCAAGGCCTCGGATGAGGCGTTGCAGGCGCTTCATGATGACCTTTATGCCACCGGCATCGATATCACCGGGCTGACGGTTGCAGAGGCCGTCAGCCGGGATGAAGCCTTTCATCTGGGCATCGCAAAACTGTCAGAAAACGCAGAGCTGCATCAAACCCTGACCCGGATCAATGAACGGATCCGGTACATCCGCTGGATCTCGATGAGCCGTGACCGGGTTCAGCGCTCGAAGGATGAACATAAACGTGCTATGCAGGCATTGATGGACCGGAACGCGGATGAGGCCGCGCAGGTGCTGGGCGCTCATATTTCCAAACGAATGGATCAGGTACAGGATGCCGTGCGCGCGGGCATATCCAGCATCTACATGGAAGGGTCCGAAAACATCTCGGCCCGCATAGTGGAAGAGGCACACCCATGATCGCCAAAGGCGGAAAATCCATCTACGGCGCGTCGGTCGGCATTCTTATGCTGGACGCCCGGTTCCCGCGCATCCCAGGCGATATGGGCAACGCGACGACCTGGCCGTTTCCCGTGCTCTACCGTATCGTGCGAAACGCTTCTCCGGATCGGGTGGTGCGACACAAGGCCGAGGGGATGCTTGGTGCCTTCATCGACGCGGCGCGCGATCTGATCAAAGACGGGGTGGACGGGATCACCACCAATTGCGGCTTCCTGTCGCTGTTTCAGGAAGAACTGGCCGAGGCCGTTCCTGTACCGGTTGCAACCTCGTCCCTGATGCAGGTCGATATGGTAAACCGCATTCTTCCGGCCCGGCAACGTGCTGGCATTCTGACCATTTCAGCCTCAACCCTGACCGATGCGCATCTGAAGCACGCCCAAGTCCCGGACGGCACGCCAATCGGCACCACCGAAGGCGGGCGCGAATTCACCGACGCAATCCTCGGCAACAAGCTGGAGCTGGATATTGAAAAGGCCCGCGCAGACAATGTGGAAGCCGCGCGCGCGTTGCAGGCAGCCAATCCTGATCTTGGTGCAATTGTGCTGGAATGCACGAATATGTGCCCCTATGCGGCAGATATTCAGCAGGCAACAGGCCTGCCTGTGTTCTCTGTTGTGACGTTTATAAACTGGTTTCAGGCCGGGCTGGTTCCGCCAAGGTTCTAGCAACATCAGGCTCTGCTACCGCAGCCCTGTACACGCCAGACCACGGTCTTTCGAGGGAACGAAATGCACAAGGAACAGCCATCGCCTCCGGGCTTGGGATCGGCAGCGGGGTTCTGGCTTGAGACAGAGCACCACCGCACATGGCTGCACAATCAGGCTCTGCAGCAACTCGCATTTTTCAGCGCCAGCTGCCGGAACGGGCCCGGTTTTTTCACCCTCGACCATCAGGGCCGCCCGCAACGCAATGAGCTTCAGGAATTGCACACGACCACGCGCCTGATCCATTCCTATGCTCTGGGGCATATGATCGGTTTCAACGGCGCTGAGCGTATCATAGATCACGGCATGGCATACCTGACCAGCCATCACAGAGACGCCGATTATGGTGGATATCTTTGGGCGCTTGCGGGCGACCAAATCAAGGATGAGCGCAAACTGGCCTATGGGCACGTGTTCGTGTTGCTGGCTGCCGCAAGCGCAAAACAGGTGGGGCATCCGGACGCGGACGCGCTGATGTCGGATGTCCGCACCATATTGGATAGGTATTTCTGGGAAGAAGATGCCGGACTGTTCCGCGATGAGTGGAACCGGAACTGGACCCCTTTTTCCAGCTATCGCGGAATGAACGCAAATATGCACGGTGTCGAGGCGCTGCTTGCTGCGTTCGAGATCACAGGGGATGACCTCTATCTCACACGGGCGGGTCGGATTCTGGACTTTTTTGTTGGCCAGATCGCGCCGCAGGAAAACTGGCGACTGCCCGAGCATTACACCCTGAACTGGCGGATCGACCGCGATTATGCAGGCGACCCGATGTTCCGACCCGCGGGCACAACCCCCGGGCATTCGTTTGAGCTGGGCAGGCTTCAGCTGCAGCATTGGGATCTGTCTGGGCGTCCGGATACCGATGCACCCGCTGCAGCGCGCCGACTGATTGAACAGGCGTTGCACGATGCGTGGCTACCCGGTGGCGGGCTGGCCTATACGCTGGGCTTTGACGGCAAGGTTGCCAACGCATCCCGGTTCTGGTGGCCGGTTGCCGAAGCCATCGGCGCGGTTGCGGCATTGATCGTGATGGACCAAAACCCCGAAGATGAAATCTGGTATCGGAAACTCTGGTCCTATGCAGATCAAACATTTGTGGATCATCAGCATGGCGGCTGGTTCCCCGCTGTGGACGAGACCGGAGGCGTTGTAACCTCAATCTTTGACGGCAAGCCTGACATCTATCATGCGCTGCAAGCCTGTCTGTTCCCGCTGTCGGGGCGCTTGTCGCGGATGATGCCGTTTTCGCGGTAATCAGCGCCCCGGCACCGCGCCATGGCCGCCCGGGCGGCATCGACATGCCGATCGTATTCCACCATGATTTCAAGTGAGTGCCCAGAATTTACGCGTGTGTACCCCCTGCGCGAAGCCCTCATACCGTCAGTTCAATTGAAAAATCGGGCAAAATCCGCTAGAATTATTATATTCAAGATCATCTGACGACCTGCCAATTCGGATGCGTTTATGAACGAACGGACAGGAGAGTTGAATGGCAAATCAAGCACGTGGAAAACGCAGTACCCGCAAGGGCAAGGTTGAGGTGCGGCCTCAACGCTCAACACATTCTGCCTTGGAAGAGCGGGCAGAAGCCTCAGGGCTGATGACCCCTCAGATGCTGAGCGAGCGCGACGAAAAAGTTTCAAAAATCCGCAAGAAGGGCGGGCCTGCTCTTGAAGAGGACAACTCGGACAGCGCTGGCAATGACGCACGTCCGACGGAATTGGACTATTGATCAATTGTTAACAGTTTTTGACATGAAAATATTACGGAGGCTGCCATGCCCTCGACCCATCAACCAAGGATTTTCAATACAGTAAACCTTACGGATTTTGATACCAACGGCCAAACCTCAACCGTGGGTGAGCCAACGGTGTCCAGCAATGGAAACCAGATTCTTGCCACTGGAAACTGGTACGCCAGCCGTTCATTGGACGGTGGTCAAAGCTGGTCTCACATGAGCCCGTTCACTCTTTTCCCTCCGGTGGATGGGGGGTTCTGCTGCGATCAGACCACGGTTTACGACCCAAGCCGGGATTTGCTGATCTGGCTGCTGCAATATGTGCAGCAAAACGGAACCAATACGTTGCGCATTGCGGTCAAGCAGGGGCGCACGCTGGGAAACGACACATGGAACATGTGGGATTTTACGCCTGTCGGGATTGATCCGGCCTGGACTGACGAGTGGTTTGACTACAACCACGTTTCGTTATCCGAGAACTACATGTACGCGGGAACAAATGTATTCACGGCAGGCAGCAACCAGTTCACCCGATCTGTGATACTGCGGATATCGCTGGACGAACTTGCAGCCGCAGCCGGGTTGTCCTTTGATATCTTCGAGACACAGGGCAACTTTTCACTGCGATGCGTACAGGGCGCGCGTGGGGCAATGTATTTTGCCAGCCACAATACCAACTCGCAGATCCGCGTGTTCCGGTGGCCCGAGAATGCCTCGGACGTTGATGAGTTCGATATAGATGTCACACCCTGGTTTGCAGGCAACTATTCGGCACCCACAACCGGTGGCGCAGACTGGATGTCGCGCACCGACCCGCGCATAACGGCCGGCTGGCTGGGCCGCGGCGTGATTGGCTTTTTATGGACAGCCAACCGGCAGGCCAACAGGTCGCGCCCCTTCATTCGGGCCGTTCGCATTGATGAGGCGACTATGTCTTTGATTGATGAGCCGGATATCTGGAACAACCAGATCGCGTTTTGTTATCCTTCAACGGCTGTCAACAGGTTTGGCGATGTGGGTCTCTCGGCCTTTGCGGGCGGAGGCAACCTGCATCCAAGCCATGTGGTCGGATCCTATGATGACATCGATGGAACCTGGCGGCTGGCCCTCGCCCGGCAAGGCACGCATACCCCAAGGTTGGGCAAGTGGGGAGATTACACGAACTGTACCGAAGTTGCCGATGATGGTTTCACCTGGCTGGCTGCGGGCTACACGCTGCAGGGTGGTGACGATCAAAGTGACGTTGAACCAACGATGACCTGGTTCGCCCAGCAGCGATACGACGCGCCACGACGCCATCCGCCAGTCATCGTCTAAGCCTTTATCACTATTACAAAAACATGGATCTTTATCATGCATAGAGCGATCAAATCACAAGGTACCAAAGCATTTCTGCGCCAAGAGGCCCCTTGGCTGATCATCGCCTTTGTCATTGCCGACCTGTTCTACAAATGGGGATCATTTGCGCTGGAATGCGTCGGGTTTTTGCTGACCTGGTATGGTCTGAGCCTGATGTCCAGTCTGGTCCTGCGGATGGTCGGCGGGCAAAACTCCACCGTCAAGGACTAACGGCGCGCGCCGGTTGGCGTGTGACAGAACGCGAGAAGACCTCTGTCGTCAGAACCCCTGCATAAGCATGTCAACGGCACCTGTAATCTGTTCAAATTCATCCTTCAGACTCCCGATAGGAGCCTTCAGAATTCCGACCGGCACAGCCGCCATGAATTGTGTCACCATGACGACCTGTTCACCTTCGACCAGAAACACCGGATTAAGCCGCGTTGCAGGTTTCGGAGCCCGCAACTTCAACAAAAGCGGCACAACCACCCGCGTGTTCAGATCGCTCAGCAGATCGGTTTGCACGTCCAGCAGATAACCGTCCCCCGAATGGTTGGGGAAAACATCGTATTTCGGCATCAGAACTGCCGGAAACTGTCCAGCGGCAACCCGTGTTCTTCGACATAGGCGTTCGAGCTTTGCAGGGCCGCCGCGTTTTCGGCTTTCCATTGCTCGGCTTTGGCTGCGGCAACAGCCGCACGAACCCCCTCTTCCGCAGCACGAGACAGGTTGACTTTCAACACCCTGGCTTCTTTGAGCAAGGCGCTGTCAAGCGACAGGTTGGTCGGCTTCCGGGATTGAGCGTTCATTAGTCAGACCTCCGCCTGACCAAAATACCAACATGGAATATGCGCGTCAATTATGCGTATAAATCAGAGAACACCTCTTTTTCCCTACCTCACCCGTATTCAGGGGATTCATCCTATACCCGGTCAAACCGCTAAATCCGGTTGAAGTTGCTGGCCAATCCTCCTAATCACAAACCTACCTCGGGGTGCGCAGAAGATTG
Organism: Rhodobacteraceae bacterium KLH11; assembly: GCA_000158135.1. Classification (GTDB taxonomy): domain Bacteria; phylum Pseudomonadota; class Alphaproteobacteria; order Rhodobacterales; family Rhodobacteraceae; genus Ruegeria. The sequence continues at coordinate 398,976 of DS999532.1, read as the reverse complement.
CGCTGAGATGTTTTCAGACGAACCCGTTGAACCTGAACCGGCTAAAACCGGCGGAGGGAAAGGTGAAGGTTTCATCGCTCCTTGCCCTCTCGCCGCATTGGAGGATGATATGAAACATCTGGCAATTGCTGCGGGAATTCTGGCGGCCACTTCAGCTGTGGCGGCAGATAAACCCCAGTTGACCGTTTATACGTATGACAGCTTCGTTTCCGACTGGGGACCCGGCCCCAAGGTGGAAGAAGCGTTTGAGGCGGAATGTGACTGCGATCTGAACCTTGTCGGGGTCGAGGATGGCGCGGCGTTACTGTCACGCCTTCGTCTTGAGGGTAAAAACACCGACGCTGATATTGTGTTGGGGCTGGATACCAATCTGATAACAGCCGCAAAAGAAACCGGCCTGTTTGCCCCCCATTCGGTCACCGCCGACTACACGCTGCCCGTGGACTGGACTGACACTGTTTTTGTTCCCTATGACTGGGGTTACTTTGCATTTGTTCACAATGCTGACCTCCCGGCCCCCGCCAATTTCCGCGCGCTGGCTGACAGTGATACCAAGATCATCATTCAGGACCCCCGCTCATCCACGCCCGGGTTGGGGCTGCTGTTGTGGGTCAAGGCGGCCTATGGCGAAGATGCACCCGCCATCTGGGCTGATCTGGCCGACAATATCGTAACTGTGACCAAAGGCTGGTCCGAAGCCTACGGGCTGTTTCTTGAGGGCGAGGCTGACATGGTGCTCAGCTACACAACCTCGCCCGCATATCACGTGATTGCCGAAGAAGACGCCAGCAAAGCGGCAGCGGCCTTTGACGAAGGCCATTATATGCAGGTTGAAGTTGCGGCCAAGCTGGCGAATTCGGAGCAATCCGAACTGGCCGATCAGTTTCTGACCTTCATGGTTTCGGACAAGTTCCAGCAGATCATTCCAACGACAAACTGGATGTATCCGGCTGTTACCCCATCATCCGGCCTGCCCGAAGGGTTCGATACGCTTGTCACACCGCAGAAATCCCTGCTTTTTGATCAGGAAACAGCCGCATCCGTGCGGGATCAGGCGCTTTCGGAATGGCTGGGCGCGCTCAGCCAGTAACCCCCTGGCCCGGTATCGGCGCGGCCTCACTTGTTGCCGCGTTGATTCTGGGGACGCTGGCCACGGTGGCCCTGCGCGCAGAAACGGGCGGCGGGTTTAACCCCGCCGACTGGGCCGCGCTCCGGTTCACACTGGTGCAGGCCACCTTATCGGCACTGTTCAGCGCCGCTTTGGCCGTGCCCGTCGCAAGGGCGCTGGCGCGCCGTCGGTTTCCCGGCAGACGCGCCCTGATCGCCCTGTTGGGCGCACCGTTCATCCTGCCGATTATCGTCGCAATCCTTGGGCTGCTCCAGGTCTTTGGCCGCGCTGGCTGGATCTCGGACCTGCTGGGCACTGTCGGGCTGCCACCCATCCAGATATACGGGCTGCATGGCGTTGTTCTGGCTCATGTCTTCTTTAACCTGCCGCTCGCGACACGTCTGATTCTTCAGGGCTGGCAGGAGATCCCGGCCGAGCGGTTTCGTCTGGCCGCGCAGCTTGGCTGTGGCGGCATGGCGATGTTCCGCTTGATCGAGCTGCCCATGTTGCGGCGCATTCTGCCCGGTGTTCTGGCCGTGGTCTTCGCCATTTGCCTGACCAGCTTTGCGGTTGCCCTCACCTTGGGCGGAGGCCCCCGGGCAACCACGATCGAGCTGGCGATCTATCAAGCATTCACTTATGATTTCAACCTTGGGCGCGCGGCGCTTTTGTCTGCCGTACAGCTGGCGCTGACCACCTTTGCCGCGCTGGCGGCCCTGAAGTTTTCCCGGGGCGACGGCTTTGGCGCGGGGCTGAACCGGGCGATCCGGCGCTGGGATGGCGGCACGCCTGTTCTGGATACACTCTGGATTCTCGCCGCCACGGCATTTCTGCTTCTGCCTCTGGCCTCGGTCGTGATTTCGGGTGTCCTGGGGGTGTTCGAGATGCCAATACTGGTGTTTCAGGCCGCACTCACCTCAATCCTTGTTGCTGTGGCGAGTACCGCGATTCTGCTGCTGCTTGCCCTGCCCATGGCCACAGCCATTGCAACAGGTCGCACTGGCATTGTGGAACTCAGCGGTATTCTGGGGCTCGCCGCCTCGCCACTGGTCATTGGGACGGGGCTGTTCGTTCTGATCCGTCCGCTGGCCAATCCCACCGATCTGGCTTTGCCCGTCACGGCCCTTGTGAATGCGGTTATGGCGCTGCCCTTCGCTTTGCGGATTCTGGTGCCGGCCGCCCGTGATACAGTTGACCGGCATGGGCGGCTGGCCTTGTCACTGAACATGAACAACCACACGTTCTTTACACGGATTCTGCTGCCCCGCCTGCGCCCGCAGATCGGTTTTGCCGCTGGCCTGACAGCGGCCCTGTCCATGGGTGATCTGGGTGTGATCGCCTTGTTTGCGGATGCCCGGATCGCCACGCTGCCCCTGCAGATTTATCGCCTGATGGGGGCTTACCAGATGCAGGCAGCGGCCGGAGGCGCATTGCTGTTGCTGATCCTGTCGATGGGCGCATTCTGGATTCTGGATCGCGGAGGCCGCTGGCATGCTGAAGCTTGACGATTGCACCATAGCAAACGGTGATTTCCTGCTGCGCGCCGATTTTCAGATCATGAGCGGAGCAAGCGTGGCCATCATCGGCCCCTCTGGCGCGGGAAAATCAACATTGCTGGAAACCATTGCCGGTTTTCGCGATCTGAGCAACGGGCAGATATCGTGGAATGGTCAAACCCTGACACCCCTTTCCCCCGGAGAACGCCCGCTGGCGATGCTGTTTCAGGACGGAAACCTGTTTCCTCATCTGGATGCTGCACAGAATGTTGCTTTGGGCTTGCGCCCGAACGGGCGTCTATCAGACGCAGACCGGCAACAGGTAGAGGCCGCGCTCTGCCGTGTTGGCCTGCCAGAGATGGGAGCCCGAAAACCCGCAGAATTGTCAGGTGGTCAGCAAAGCCGGGTGGCTCTGGCCAGAATACTTGTTCAAAAACGCGATATCCTTTTGCTGGATGAACCCTTTGCCGCCCTTGGCCCCGCGCTCAAGGCCGAGATGCTGGACCTTGTGGCAGATCTGGTTGCCGAAACCCGCACCACGCTTTTGATGGTCAGCCACGATCCGCGGGATGCCCATCGCATCACCGGCCAAACGGTTTTGGTTGCGGATCAGATCGCGCATCCTCCGGCCGCAACCGCACAGCTGTTCGAAAACCCGCCCCCTGCCTTGCGCGATTATCTGGGCTGAACGAACTGGTGCAGGCATCCCCGCAGCACATCCTTCACATACGACCCCAGATCGGGGGCTTCGGACGCACGCGGGCCCGCGATATTCAGGATCGCCGCCGGGGTATTGCACAACCAAAGCTGCAGCCGACCTATACAGCTCTCAACCCCTTTCCGAATATCAACAAGCAGATATGGTTTGCCAAGTTCCTGAGCAAAAACAATTGTCTGTTGCGTGCCCGGGCTGATTGATCCATCGACAAACACAAGCGTGGCATCGCTGGACAGAACATTAAGCCTTGTTCTCTCAACGACATGTTCAGACTGCGTTTCGACCAGCCCGGTAAAATCGGCGGGGATCAAACCTGCTTCGTTTGTTCTGCCTTTTGGAACCCAACCACCGTAGGGGATACCCTGCGCATGGGCGAACTCCAACGCCGCCATATCAACCCCGGTTTGCCCTCCAGAAACGATCTTCATGGCGAAATACCCGATTGCAGATTGCGAAATCCTTCATCAACAGGCTAGTGGCGCTGCTAGCCTTGCGCAAACAGGCTGTCTCAGATCACTCAGGCGCCCCATGTGTCAGAAAGGCGGTATCCTTCGGGCCAGGGATCATCCGGATCCAGCATATGTTGATGCGTGCCGGTGATCCAGCCACGGCCGCTGATTTCCGGAACAATGGCCGCGCGCGCGCCGATCTGCGTGACATCAAGGATGCTCCCCGTAAAACGCGACCCGATGATCGACACCGCCTCGAAGGTCTGACCGGTCCGCATCTGGCCTTTCGCTGCCAGAACGGCCATGCGCGCGGACACTGCGGTGCCAGTGGGTGACCGATCTACTTTGCCGGGCTGGATCGCCACAGCTGACTTGCCGGCCCATCCTGTTTCGGTCTCGGCCAGCGGACCGCAGAACGCACAAAACGAGATGTGGTTCCAATCCGCATGTTCGGGATGGCTGAATCCCAATTGCGCATTCGCGGCATTGGTAATGGCCACGCCTAGTTGCGCTAGTCTCTTTGCTTCGGCTTCGGTGATTTCAATACCCAGCGCTTTTGCATCAACAAGCACAAAACTATCACCACCATAAGCCGTGTCGACTGTGATCACCCCAAGGCCCGGCACATCCAAAGAGACGGACAGCTTGTCAGCAAAACTTGGCAGGTTCTGAACAAAGATACGCTCGGCTTTCCCGGTACGGCAATCGGCCCGGACACGCACCAACCCACCGGGCGCTTCAAGCACCATCCGCGTTTCGGGCTCGTGCATGGGGATGATCCCGCTTTCCAGCAGCACCGTTGCAACACAGATCGAGTTTGAGCCGGACATTGGCGGTGTATCTTCCGGCTCCATGATAATGAACGCCGCGTCCGCATCGGGATGTTTTGGCGGGACCAGAAGGTTAACGTGCCGAAAGACACCCCCGCGCGGCTCGTTCAGCATGAAATTCCTCAGGGTTTCATCCTGCGCGATATGGCTGCGTTGCTGCCACAGGGTTTGACCGGGTGGAGGGGCGACACCCCCGACGATAACATCGCCAACCTCGCCTTCGGCATGGGCCGAGATCACGTGAATTGTCTTACTGCTGCGCATCGGAAAACCCCGGGCAAGCCGGTTCTGCCAAACCGCACGCTCCGATGCTGACGCAGATCATCGCATGATCCCCATGCGGAAAGGGTCATTTTCGGCGAAGACCAGCGTGGTTTCCGCCATGATATGCGCCTGACCCGTCAGGCGGGGCACGATACCTCCGCCCGGCCCGGGCTGGTAAGACAGGCGATAGGCACTTCCGATCACACTCTCTTGTATGATCTCTTCTCCGGCAGACAGACATCCGCTTGCCGCCAGACATGCCAGCCGCGCCGAACTTCCGGTACCGCAGGGAGAGCGGTCATACTCATCATCAGGGCACAAGACAAAGTTGCGGCTATGGACACCCGAATTTGGCGAGGACCTCTGGAAAATAACGTGATCAACGGGTTGACCGGTTTCGCCGCCAAGCTGCCGGGCCAGGCAGGCCGCGCGAATAGCGATCGCCATATCCGTCAGCGGGCGAATGTTTTCAGGCGTGACCGGGATCGGGCTTGGGTCAACAATGAAGAACCAGTTCCCGCCATACGCCACATCACCCGTCACCGGCCCATACCCTTCGGGCTCGACGGTGACGGCATGATGTACCAGACGGCTTTCAACATTCGTAACCTGCACGGTATTGGCGTCCTTAAGGTCAATCGCAACCTCACCTGCCGGGGTTTCGATCCGATGCGTTCCAATGTCGATCCGGCCCAGATGCGCCAGTGTCACGCCAAGACCAATGGTTCCGTGACCACACATGCCCAGCACCGCGTCTGCATCGAAATAGATAACACCAGCCGCGCAAGCCGGGTCACTTGGCGCAACCAGAAGTGCGCCAACCATACCGGGTTGCCCGCGTGGTTCCAGAAGAACGGATTTGTAGAACGGTTCGTAATCTGTTGCCAATCGCATCGCCCGTTCGGCCAGCGGCCCGGTTCCCAGATCAGGGCCGCCATCCAGAATGACCCGTGTGGGCATACCGCCGGTGTGGCTGTCGATCACATGCACTCGGCAATCACCCCGCCCTGCCTGCTCCAATCAGCAAACCAGCTCTGGAACAGGGAATATTGCTGTTCGCAATAGTTCTGCTGCGCGCTGGTCAGTTCATCCGTTTCGTTGAAGTGCAGACGGTATTCCGCCTCGCCATTCAGCACCAGCAGATGTTTGTAATACAGAACCAGATCTGTGCCTTCGTCAAAACTTGCCAGAACACCCAGCGCCTCTTCCAACTCACGTGCGCGCCTCCGCGCCTCGGCATGACCGGTGGCCGCTTTCTGACACAGGGCCGCCAGCAACAATGCCTCTTTGGGCAAAGCGGTGCCGATACCGGTGATCGAACCGGTCGCCCCGCAATTGACAAAACCATGGTAGACCTCGGTATCGACGCCAACCATCAGCGTGACCTGATCATCCTGCGATGTGATATGTTCGGCGGCGTAGCGCAGATCGGTTTTGCCGCCGAACTCTTTGAACCCAACCAGATTGGGATGCCTGGCACGCAGAGCAAAGAACAGGTCTGCACGTGTCGCAAAACCGTAGACCGGGCTGTTGTAGATGATGGCGGGTACATCCGGGGCAGCCGAGAGGATGGCTGTAAAGTGGTTCTTCTGCGCCGCAGCCGACGAACCGCGCGACAGTACCCGTGGGATGACCATCAGGCCAGATGCCCCGATCTGCTGCGCATGGGCCGCATGGGCCACGGCTGATTTCGAGTTGATGGCGCCAGTGCCGACGACAACCGGCAAACCGGCCGCAACCAGCCGTTCCACACCTTCCATCCGCTCGGCATCCGACAAAAGCGGCCAGTCCCCCATTGAGCCACAATAAACCACAGCAGACATGCCCGCCGCGATCATCTCTTTGCCCTTTTTCACCAAAGCATCATAATCCGGCGTGCGATCGGCTTTGCACGGGGTCATCAAGGCAGGCATCGTGCCGGTGAAGATATTCTGGGACATGGAATTCTTCTTCTGTTGCTGGTTGAGAGAGGCTGATTCCGGTTACATTCTGAAACAAGATGGTAGGGTATCGACAACCGTTTTGTCATCCATATCCACAGTCTTCCCCATTTATTGTTTTCTGCCCGAATTACTTTGATGATAGTGGTCATGCCGAGAGGAAAAACAATGAAACCGCGGAACTTTGTTCCCAAAGGGGCTGCCAGCTTTCATATTGAGCATGACGGCCCTGCAAAAGAGATCTACTTCCTGCTGCTTCCCAAGCTGACGATGCTGGCCTTCAGCGCCGCGGTCGAGCCGTTGAGGATCGCCAATCAGGTGACCAACAGGGAACTTTATAAATGGTTTTTGATTTCTGAGGACGGGCACCCGGTATTATGCTCCAACGGCGTTCAGATCACGCCGGATTCCGCGCTCTGCGAATTGCCACGCGCGTCGCGTGTTTTTGTATGCTCGGGTATCGAGCCAAACGAAAGCGCCAGCCCCAAAATCCTGTCATGGATCAATCGTCAGAAAGCGTTCGGCTGCAAATTGGGAGGCATCTGTACCGGGGCCTTTACATTGGCCAAGGTGGGCGCTCTGACGGGCAAGCGCTTCACGCTGCACTGGGAAAACCACCCGGCGTTCACCGAACATTTTGACGAGCTGAAACCTTCGGCCAACCTGTATGAGATCGACAAGGATCTTATGACCTGCGGCGGCGGCAATGCAGCAACCGATATGATGCTGGATATGATTGAATCAGACTTCGGGAACGATCTGGCTGTGGTTGTGTCGGATATGTGCATCCATTCCCGATCCAATAACCGCAAGACCCTGCAGAAATCCGCCTTTTCGGTGGCATTGGGAAGCCGGAACCAATACCTGATTAACGCGATGCAGATCATGCATGACAATCTTGAAGATCCGCTGGACATCTCCGAGATTGCCGAGATCGTGCAAATCTCTCGCCGCCAGCTGGAACGCTTGTTCCAAAAATATGTCGAGGTATCCCCGGTACAGTTCTATATCGAACTGCGCGTCGCACGCGCCTATGCTTTGCTGAGCGAAACAGAAATGACAGTTGCCGAGATTGCAGCCGCCACGGGTTTTGGCAGCGCAACCCAGTTGACCGCGCGCTTCAAGAAACGGTACGGCGCATCACCGACGTCGTTCAGACGCGGCTGGTCCGACAAAAACTAGCATGGGTCAGCACCCCCCCTTCATTCACATGGACCTAGCAGCCTTGGTGTTCTACCAATCAGTCTGAAACACAACACCCGCGTGGCTCTGCTGACGCTTAATAAGGATCAAGCTTCAATGGGTCTGGATTTATCCGAATTGCGCCGTTTAAGACAGGCGTTCCACAAATTCCCTGAATTGGGTTTTCAGGAAACGGAAACCAAAGCAAAGATTGCCGCATTGCTGCGTCAGTGGGGGCTGGAAGTGCATGAGGGCGTCGGCGTGGTCGGCATCCTGCGCGCAGGCCAAGGCAACCGCGCCATCGGTTTGCGGGCCGATATGGATGCGCTGCCAATCCACGAAGCAAGCCAGCATGATTATGTCTCACAAAACCCCGGTGTGATGCATGCATGCGGCCATGATGGCCATACGACCATGCTGCTGGGCGCGGCACAGGCATTGGCTGCCGATCCCGGGTTCAGTGGCACTGTCGTGTTCCTGTTCCAACCGAATGAAGAGCTTGGACTGGGTGCGCAGGCCATGCTGGATGAAGATGTGCTGGGCCGCTTCCCGATCGAAGAGGTCTACGCCATTCACAACCTGCCCGGCGCACCCGTCGGACAAATCTCTACAAGAAACGGGCTGATCTGCTCTTCCGAAAGCCTGTTCGAGATTTCGATTACAGGTCAGGGCGGTCACGCATCCATGCCTCAGGCCGGGCGGGATGCGCTTACGATCGGGTCTGAAATTGTTCTGGCGCTTCAGACAATTGTCGCCCGCAAGCTCGCCCCCGGCGCAGGGGCTGTCATATCCGTGACCGAGTTTCTGACAGATGGGCAACGCAACGTTTTACCCGGCACGGCGATACTCAAGGGTGATGCACGGGCCCGCAGCCCCGAGGATCGAAACCAGATCGAAACCCTCATGCGCCAGATCGCCAAAGGCATAGCCTCTGCCCATGGCGTCAATGTGGAGGTGGATTTCAAGACCGAATTCATCGAGACCATCAACGCCCCAACCCCGACCGAAGCCGCCATCCGTGTAGCGCAAAAAGCGGGGTTCGATACCGTTGCTGATCGCGACCCCATGAGCTTTTCAGAAGATTTCGCCCATTTCAGCGCAGCCGTACCCGGATGCTTCCTGCTTCTGGGCAATGGCGAAACCGGCCCGCATGGCCAGCCGCTGCACTCGAACGATTACGACTTTAACGATGCGCTGTTACCAATTGGTGCTGAGTTCTGGACGCATTTGGTCCGCGATCGCTTGCCTGTTCAGGACAAAGGCTGATTTATTTTGGCCGGTTTTGAGATGTATTAGCGCGCCCTTTTTGGGCGCGCTTTTTGGTTTAGATGTCGACTTTGATGGCGATGCCCTGTTTGATTGCCAGGTCGACCACCGCGGATGCGACGGCGAGGTCTTGCAGGCCGACGCCGGTGCCGTCGAACAGGGTGACCTCATCGTCCGAGCTGCGGCCCGTATGGGTGCCGTTGATGACAGCGCCGATCTGGTGGATATCGGCCTCGGCCTTGGTGCCCGCTTTCACCGCGTGCTGGCTTTCGCCCAGGGTGATCGCCTGTGCCACCTCATCGGTGAAGACACTGGCGCGGGTGATCAGGTCGGTGCCGACCTCCTGCTTGCCGATGGTGTCGGTGCCCATGCAGGCCACGTGGGTGCCGTCGGCGACGTGATCCGACAGCAGCGTCGGTGCAAAGGACGAGGTGATGGTGACGATCACATCCGCCTGTGTCATGCCCGGCAGCTCGACCGCCTCAAAAGGCAGGCCAGCCTCGGCGGCGACCTTCTCGATATTGGGCAGCATCTCGGGGTGCAGGTTCCAGCCGATGACTTTCTCAAACTCACGCTGCTCCAGTGCTGCGCGCAGCTGGAACGTGGCCTGATGGCCCGCGCCAACCATACCGATCACCCTGGCATCCTTGCGCGCCAGATGGTTGATCGACACCGAGGACGCCGCCGCCGTGCGCAGCGCGGTCAGCAGGTTGCCGCCCACCATGGCCGTCGGCATGCCGGTATCGGGATCAAACAGGAACACGGTCGACTGGTGGTTGATCAGCCCCCGCTTTTCCAGGTTATGCGGCCAATAGCCCCCGGCCTTCAGGCCCAGCACCTGCCCGGCCTTGTCAAAGCCGCCCTTGAAGCCATAAAGCGCGTCTTCATGGCCGATTGCCTCGCGCACAACAGGAAAGTTATAGGCATCCCCCGATGCCATCGCGGCAAACACCTGCTCGACCGCTTCATAGCTTTCCTTCCGGCCCAGCAGGGCGCCGATTTCCTTCTCGGGAACGATGATCATCGTCTCGTGCCTTTCAATCAGTTCAGCAGAACATAAAAACGGGGCGGTCTGTTGCGCCGCCCCGGTTCTTTATTGTGGTGGATCTCAGTAGGCCTTGCCGCGCGCCGAAACCGGCCAGACGGTTTCAACCTTGCCGCCCCGCACGCCCACATACCAGTCATGGACATTGGCGGTCGGGTCGCAATGGCCCGGCACCAGACGCAGCTTTTCGTTCACCTTCAGCACGCCATCCGGGTCTGCGATCACGCCATGCTCGTCCGAGCATTTGACGTATTCCACATCATCACGGCCATAGATGAAGGGCAGCCCGCTATCGACCGATTGCGCCTTGAGGCCCGCATCGCAGATCGCCTTGTCTGCCTTGGCGTGGCTCATCACCGAGGTCAGGATGAAGAAAGCGTTCTCCCACTCGCCCTGGTCGATGCGCTTGCCATCCTTGTCCAGAATACGGCCGTAATCGGCGTCCATGAACGCATACGATCCGCATTGCAGCTCGTTATACACGCCCGAGTTGGACTCGAAGTAATATGACCCGGTGCCACCACCCGAGACCAGCTCGGGCTCCAGATCAACAGCCTTGAGGCCCTGAACCGCGCTTTCGACCATGTCGATCGCCACGTCCAGCTTGGCCTTGCGGTCCTCATAGCTGTCCATGTGCTGCATCGCGCCCTGATAGGCCTGAATGCCCTTGAAGCTCAGGTTGTCAGCCGCATCCACCGCGCGGGCAATGGCAACCACATCCTGCGTGGTGGTCACGCCGCAACGGCCAGCGCCGCAATCGATCTCGACAAATACGCTCAGCTCGGTGCCGTGCTTGACAGCCGCCGCCGACAGATCGGCCACATTGTCCACATCGTCAACGCAGACGATGACATGCGCACCCAGCTTGGGCAGGCGCGCCAGACGGTCGATCTTGGCCGGGTCACGCACCTGGTTCGAGACCAGAACATCCTTGATGCCACCACGGGCAAACACTTCGGCCTCAGAGACCTTCTGGCAGCACACGCCAATCGCGCCGCCCAGCTTTTCCTGCAGCTTGGCCACATCAACCGATTTGTGCATCTTGCCATGCACCCGGTGACGCATCCCATGCGCCTTGGCATAATCGCCCATCTTGACGATGTTGCGCTCCAGCGCGTCCAGATCCAGCACCAGGCAGGGGGTCTGGATGTCGGCCTCATCCATACCCGGCAGCGCGGGCACGTCATAGCCAACTTCAAGATCTTCCAGATTTACAGGTTTGTTCATGGTCTTCTCCGGTCTAATGCACATCCCGGGCCCCAGCCCTGCGGACGCGGTTGAGAGTTCAGGTTAAATCCAGGGCAGCTTGTCCAGATCCACATTGCCGCCGGTGATGATCACACCAACCCGCTTGCCCTTGAACACATCCGGGTTCTTCAGGATCGTGGCCAGCGGCACGGCAGAGGACGGTTCCATCACCACCCGCAGGTGCTTCCAGGTCAGCTTCATCGCGTCGATGATTTCCTGTTCCGAGGCGGTGAAGATATCCGTCACGTGGTTCGAGACAAAATGCCAGGTGTTTTCCTTCAGCGGCACCAGCAGCCCGTCGGCGATGGTCTTGGGCGCGTCATCGGCAATGATGTGGCCTGCCTTGAAGCTGCGATAGGCATCGTCGGCCTGCTCGGGCTCGGCCGCGTAGATCGCGGTCTCGGGCGCCAGGTTCGATACCGTCAGGCAGGTGCCCGACACCATGCCGCCACCGCCGATGGGCGCGATCACCGCGTCCACACCGTCGGTCTGTTCCAGCAGCTCGGCCGAACAGGTGGCCTGACCCGCAATCACCCGCGGATCATTATAGGGATGCACGAAATCGCCCCCGGTCTCGGCCTGCACCTTGGCAAAGGTCTCTTCCCGCGAACTGGTCGAGGGCTCACATTCCGTGATCACCCCGCCATAGCGGCGCACCGTGTCTTTCTTGGCCTGCGGCGCCGTGCGCGGCATCACCACATTGCACGGAATGCCCCGCAGCATCGCCGCGTAGCTCAGACAGGACGCATGATTGCCCGAGGAATGCGTCGCCACACCCTTCGCCGCCTGCGCCTCATCCAGCCCAAACACCGCATTCGCAGCCCCCCGAACCTTGAACGCACCGGGCTCCTGAAAGTTCTCACACTTGAAAAACAGCTCCGCACCCGTCAGCTCATTCAGATAAGACGAAACACGAACAGGCGTCCGACGCACATAAGGACGAATCAAATCATGCGCAGACCGCATGTCAGTGAGGGTGGGTATGGTCATCACGCAGCCCTTTCGCTGATAACAAGTTCAGAGATTATGTCGGACGTGGCACCAGACAAGGTCCATCCAAGGTGGCCATGCCCGGTATTATAGAAAACACCCGGGCGGTTGCCCTTGCCAACACGTGGCAGCATGTTTGGCATCATCGGGCGCAGCCCTGCCCACGAGATATAGCTGGATGTGCTCATACCCGGGAAATGGCGGTGACACCAATTCAGCATAGGCGCAATCCGGCCCCAGACGATGTCTTTGCTGAACCCGTTGAACTCTGCCGTGCCCGCGACCCGGAAGCGACCTTTACCAAGACGGCTGGTCACCAGCTTGGCGTTGTCGTCCAGAAGACTTGTCCAGGGCGCTGCGGCCTGATTGGCCTCATCTTCCAGGTTAATCGTGATCGAATATCCTTTGACCGGGTAGATGTTCAAGCGATCCCCCAGCATGGCTGCGAATTTGCGTGAATGAACGCCCGCGCAGATAACGATCTGGTCAAACACCTCTTTGGATTGGCCCGGAGAAGAGCTGCCATGCTTGTCTTCGACACGGCTGAAAACCGCGATTTTACCATCCTCGGTGCGCAGTTTCTCGACCGTCGTAGACAATCGCATTTCAACATCGCGTTTGGTGCAGGCCTTAGCCAGCGCACTGGTGAATTTGTGAATGTCGCCGGTAAAATCGGATTCAGTATAGAAACCGCCGTAAATCTCGCCCTTCAGCGTGGGTTCGATCTTGGCAATCTCTTCGATTGTCACAGGCCGGCGCTCAAGCCCGCCCTTCTTGAGAAGAGCCGTGACTTTTTCGGCAACTTCAAACTGATGCTTTGTCTCGTAGAAATGCAGAATACCGGTTTCTTCATGGTCAAAGTCGATATTCTCTGCCTTGGCCATTTCAAGCAGCTGGTTGCGCGCGTCCAGAGCCCATTTGACAGTTTGCAGCGTGTTTTTCTCGTAATTGGGAATCGCCCCGATGAACTCGGCAATCCACGAATACTTATGCCATGAGGGCTTGGGATTCATCAACAAAGGCGCACCCGCCGAGAACATCCACTGGACACCCTTGATCATGGTCGGAATGCTGTTCCATACCTCGGCATTCGAGGCCGAAAGCTGCCCGCCATTGGCATAGCTGGTTTCCATCGCGGGATAGGGATTGGCCTCAAAGACAGTCACATCAGCGCCTTTCCGGGCCAACTGATAAGCTGTTGTGATTCCGGTAATTCCGGCGCCAATAACTGCGGTTCTTACAGTATCGTTCACGGCACTCCTCCTCGCGTGGATCGCGACTTACAGCGCCCCCTCTGTCATTGGCCTGAGAGATTCACGCCACTCCTGAATGGATCAGCGCTTACACCATGGGCGGAGAACTTGCGCCCTCGCTTTCCAGAGTTTGAACTACGATGACGGTCCGGTTGCCTGAGAGTTTCCGGGGCGGTTGCTCCTTCGGCGATACTCTTGTATCTCTCCCGTCACAGAGTTTCCTATAAGGAACAAAGCGGTGAGTCAACGAAATTTCTATGACCCGCCGCCAATGGCCCGCACCCCTTTGCAGCATATTTCTTTAACGTTGAAAGGGCTCGCATCAGGACCATCTCATTGCTTCAAGATCATTTGATCACAGGGGGGCCACGGCTTCCGGCTTGTGGATACTTGTCGGCGCGAAATGATTCACAGCCATGTTGATGAAACGCTCTATGTCACCAATGGTGGAAATTTGCTTTGAGTGAACGATACAAAGCTCAACTGCAATCTCGGGCAAGAACGGGACGGCCACGCACCCTGCCCTGTCGTCGAGGTTGGAAAAGCTCGGCTCGATGATGGCAACGCCCAACCCTTGCTTGACCATCTGCACCACAGGCTGCGTCGCGCTTGCCTCAAATTGTATCTTCCGATCAACCTGCGCCGTTTCAAATACAGCATCAACACGTTTGCGAAAATCGGAACTGCGGCGATAGTCGATATAGGTCTGGTCGCGCAAATCTTCGGGCGCCACATGATCTTGCCCCCCAAGCGGGTGCCCGTCGGGCAGAAGGCACACAGCCGGAGCGGTCGCCAGAACGATTTTCTCAATCCCCGGAGATGTGATCGGCAAGGTGGTGATCCCGATATCGGTCAGGCTGGAAGACACGCGCTCGAACAATGTCTGAGACGGCAAGACCTCAAGTGCGACTTTCAGATCGGGGGTGAGTTTGGTGGCCCGTGCGATGAGCTCTACACAAACATTGGGTGCTACGCTTGGAATGCTGATGATGTTCAGCTTGCCACTGCGGTTTTGCCGAATGACGGCCGCCGACCTTTGCAGCCTTTCAATCCCTACGAAAGAGCGTTCAACCTCGGCATAAAACGCCCCGGCTTCCGGGGTTGGCTTCATCTGCCTGTTCTGCCGCTGAAACAGCAAAAACCCAAGCTCGTATTCAAGGGCCGAGATCAAGCGGCTGATCGCAGGCTGCGATACATTCAACAGCTTTGCCGCCGCCGTCACCGAACCGGAAATCATGATCATCCTGAAAGCTTCGATCTGCTTGTGTGTGATCATCTTCGCGGCATCTTTGAAAGGGTGGTACTCATAACAAATGAGTATGGCTCTCTCACCAATACACGTTGACGCTGACAACGAAAATACTGAAACCGTGCCAAAGAGCACAGAAAACAGCGATATTCAGCCGGGTTCATGCGACTATGAGGCATCCGCGAGGGGGATATTATGGCCAGCGAACAGATCAGCCGTCAAACAGATGCAAAAAATGCATGCGAACTCACACCCCAGGATGAGGCCCGCTTGCAGGACATGTCGTCATATATTGAGGACCGGGTGGCCCTTTTGCGCGATGCGGAACCTTATCTGATCGACATGTCCTCGCGCGAGGCGACGTTGTCTTCGTATTTCGGGCACACGCTTGCGGACAAGATCGAACTGCACGAAGTGGCAAGTGGTCTGGGGTTCAAGGATTTCGGGTTGGCAAATTTCTTCGGCTTCCCCTCTGTTGCCGATAAATTCCTTGAATACATGGCTGAACACGGGCACCCTCTTGATCCGTTCTTCACCACGATCGCAGTTGAGCCATTGCAGGATGGCGCGCCGTTTCCAATGGGCCCGGCGGCAACCCAGACGGTGAAGTTCGGCATCCCCAATGTCATCCTGCTGGTCGAGATCAATCCGGCGACTCTGTCCGAGATGGGTGTCGATAACCAGAAATGCATTGACGATTTGCGCGCCCATATTCGTGAATACCGCAGACTGCTGCCCGCGCATGACGGGCGCAATGGCCGGATATATATCCGTATTGGCGACTGTCTGGAGACATATGACAATGATCCCCGCCATCTGGTGGCTGTTCTCAAGATGCTGGGCGAGGAAGACATCAACGGGATTCTGTTTGAGGATGTCAAAGGAACGCGCTTTCCGTTTGAAACCTTCGCACTTGTACGCCTGATGCGGGAATACAACCCGCGCCCGCGCAAGATTCTGGCGCATCCGCATTTGGGCAATGGCACCGAAGATGCTGCCACGCTGGAATGCATTCTGGCCGGAGGTGACGGCGTCTGGTCCGGGTTTACCCCGCAGGCGGCGCAAGGTGGGCATGGATCTGCGCTGATGTTCCTGACCAACCTGATGCGCGCCGGAAACAAACACGTGGCCGAGCAATTCGATACCGTTAAGTTTCAGGAAGCAGCCGAGCGTATGTGGCGGGTGCATGATCATTGCGAAATTCCACCCAACACCCCTGTCGTGGGTGAGCGCGCTTATCTTTATGTCGACAAGTATTTTGAGCAGACCGACCAGCCCCGCGATCTGGACCCTGCTTTGATCGGGCGAAAATCCGGCTATCAGTTGATGCCAAGCTGGGCTCCGACCTATGTCATCGGGAAACGACTGGCCGAGCTGGAGTATGGAGACAACATCGCAAACAATCAGGCCGTTTTATATGCTGTTCGGGCCGAGTTGAACGCGCGCCTGCTGGCCAATGATGTCCGTCGTTATGATGATCCCTCAAATCTGCGGGAACTGGTCGATCACGTATTGTCCCAGATGGACGAGAAAGATCTTCAACCCGCCGAAGACACCGGCACAGCCGCAGCGCTGACGCAACGATATAAGTGAAAACAGATGTCTGATGTGAAATCACGAAGCCATTGGAACACCCTGCGCAAGGGGCTGTCACCCGCAACGCAGGCATTCATCGACGGGCGTTTCGTCGATGCCAGTTCAGGCGAACAGTTCGACTGTATATCGCCGCTTGACGGTCAGATCATTGCGCGGGTCAGCTCTTGCGGGAGCGACGATATCGACAGGGCCGTGAAGGCGGCGCGCAATGCGTTCGAACATGGCCCATGGCCACGCATGTCGCCGAAAGAGCGCAAGAAGATCCTGCTGCGGCTGGCCAGCCTCATCGAAGCCAGCGCCGACGCGCTTGCGCTGACCGAGACGTTGGATATGGGGATGCCAATCCGGGACTCGGTGCTGGTGGATGTGCCTTTCTCGGCCGAATGCATCGCCTGGTACGGCGAAGCCATCGACAAATTGTATGACGAGGTTGCGCCAACCGGGCGGGATGCTGTCACGATGATCCGCAAGGTGCCCCTGGGGGTTATCGGCGCGGTTACGCCCTGGAATTATCCCTTGATGATCGCCTGCTGGAAAGTCGCCCCTATTCTGGCAGCCGGCAATGCAATGGTTCTGAAACCTGCCGAACAGTCCCCGCTGACTGCCCTCAAGCTTGCGGAACTCGCAGCAGAAGCCGGGGTGCCTGATGGTGTTTTGAATGTGGTGCCCGGATATGGCTCGGTCGCGGGGCAGGCTCTTGGGCTGCATATGGATGTGAACGCGCTGACATTCACCGGCTCGACCGAAATCGGGCGGAAATTCCTCAGCTATTCCGGCGCCTCCAACATGAAGAAAGTCACGTTGGAATGCGGCGGCAAAACGCCGAATATCGTTTTGTCCGATGCGGAGGACCTGCAAAAGGTTGCCCAGGCTGTCGCCACCGGGATTTTCTTTAATCAGGGCGAGGTCTGCAATGCCGGATCACGACTGATCGTGGACGAAAGCGTCAAGGATGACCTTCTGCCGCTGGTGGTCAAGGAGGCCGAGAAGTTCTATCCCGGTGACCCTCTTGATCCGGCATCTCTGACCGGGGCGCTTGTGGATAAAAACCATGCGGAACGGGTAATGTCTTATGTCGATATCGGGCAAACCGAAGGGGCGGATCTGGTCTGCGGCGGTGCAATGGCGCATGTTGAAACCGGCGGCAGTTTTATCGAGCCCACCGTGCTGGACGCGGTAACCCCACAAATGCGCGTCGCGCAGGAAGAGATTTTTGGCCCAGTCCTGTCGGTCATCAGCGTCAAATCCGCCGAAGAAGCCGTTACAGTTGCAAATGGAACAAAATATGGTCTGGGTGCCGGGCTGTGGACCAGCAATATCACACAGGCGCATCGGGTGGCCGATAAACTGAGGGCCGGTGTTGTGTGGATCAACGGCCATGATCTTGGGGATATCAGTTCACCTGTCGGGGGCTTTGGGCAATCGGGCTATGGGCGGGACAAATCGCTTCATTCCTTCGAAAAGTATCAGGACTACAAGACCATCTGGACAAATTTGTCCTGAGGCAGAGGCCACAACAGCGCGTTACATAACATAGAGTCATGCTTTATCGCTTAATGCGAATTGACAACCATATGGCCTGTTGACCACCGTCTTGGCACAGAACTTGCACGCCCGGTTTCCGGTGCTTGGCCTGTTTCGGGCCCCAAAAGACAAGTTTCAGAGAGATGCGAACAATCTCGGTCAAACACAGGGAAGATCAATGATCTTATATGGAATTCCGGTCAGCACCTATACCGCCAAAGTCAGAATGCTGCTTGATCTCAAAGGGATCGTCTATGAAATGCAGCCCCCACCCGGCGGCTATAGTACACCCGAATACATGAAAATCGCTCCGCTGGGCACGATACCTGCGCTTAAGGATGGCGATTTTGTAATCAGTGAATCCAGCGTGATCTCAAACTACGTTGATGAGAAATTTCCCGATGTTCCCATGCGCCCGGGCACCGCGCAGGATCGGGCAAAACAACAATTCATGGCCATCTATCACGACCTCTGGCTGGAACCGCATCTGCGGCGAACCTTCGGCCATGTCGATCCGGCGACACGTGTTCAATCAGAACTTGATGGTCATCTGGACAAGTTCCAGGATCGTATCGACAAGATGGAAGAGCTGTTTGAGCCCGGCCCATTTATGTGCGGAGATCAGATCTCGGTCGCGGATCTGGCGTTCCCGGCCACGTTCTCGCTTGCTGACATTTTCCTGCCCGTATTCGGGCGCGAGGTTCGGTATGGCCCGAAAGTGTCAGCGTGGCGCGAAACCATCTATCAAAATCCGGTTGTCAAAGCTGTAACGGATTCCAGCAAACAGGCAACGCTTGACTGGATGAACTCTGGTGGTGGGTAGCGTGCGGCCCGGTTGAATCCGGGTATAAAACTCACTTTTGCTGTGAAAGGCTGGCCCGGCAAGCTTGTCTAGAACGAGGCGATAAACCGGGCCCGCGTTTTATTGAGATGGGCCTGCATGGCATCTTTGGCCCCTCTTTTATCCCGATTCAGGATACGATCGATAATCGCAAGATGATCACGGGCCGCGGCCAGATCGTGGCCAGCCTGATCCTGCACGGGCCAGAGGTAATGATAGTTGAAGATCATCGCAATCGCGTCCTGAAACCCAAAGATCAGGCGATTATCTGCGTTGGCATTCAGAAACCGATGAAACTTGGTATCCAGCCTTGCGAAATCGGGCTGCGCAGCAAGTGCCTCATGCTCTTGCTGTAACCGGATCAACCCGCCCCAGAACGGATCACCATCGGGAAGGCCGCACACTTTTTCGACGGCCTTGGTTTCGAACATCACCCGTATCTCGTGCAATTCCAGCGCGTATTTCCGGGTGACCCCTTCCAGAACCCAACGGCGCTGATGATCCTTGCGCACAAACCCAAACCGGCTGAGGCTGATCAGGAACTCTCGCATGGTCTGTACCGATACGCCAAACTGCCGGGCCATTTGCCCTTCGATGATGCGGGAGCCCGGGGTCAGCTCCTGTTCGCGGATTTTACGCATGAAGGCTGCTTCGAGCGTGTGACGCACATCCATGGTTTCGGATGCATCAAAGTAATCTTCGGGCAAGGGCGCGCGCAGGGCCGTGCCATCCGGTGCGATGATCCCTTCATGCTCCAGATGCGTCAGAACCGCGCGTATCGTTGTGCGGCTGACACCAAGATCGCGGGCCAGCGCAGATTTGTTGACCAACGCAACGCCTGACAGAACCCTGTCCAGCGCCAGATTGACCGCGTTTTTGAATACCCGATCCGGCCGAGACATCCCGAACCCCCCGCCTGTTCATTACCTGCTTTTTAACCGGGTTAAAGACATTTGAGTAGCGCTAACATCTGCACTAGTTATCCTCTGAACTCAGCACAGACACCGGTCACGTGCACATGTGACCCAGACCGCATTTCAATCACAGCATCGAGGAATAACAGGACATGACTCGCAGCTCTTATGTGCCCAATGCCGGGCGTTATGACGATATGATCTATAACTATTGCGGGCGCAGCGGGTTGAAGCTGCCTGCGATCTCGCTGGGGTTGTGGCATAATTTCGGCCACGACAGACCCCATAACCTGAAACAGGACCTGTGCCGCACTGCGTTTGATCTGGGGATCACGCATTTCGATCTGGCCAACAACTATGGCCCACCACCGGGAAGCGCCGAGGAAGCGTTTGGCGAGATCCTGAAAAACGACTTCGCAGGCTATCGCGATGAACTGGTGATCTCGTCCAAGGCCGGTTACGATATGTGGCCGGGACCTTATGGAGAGTGGGGCAGCCGCAAATACCTGATCTCCTCATGTGATCAAAGCCTGAAACGCATGGGGCTGGACTATGTCGACATCTTCTATTCCCACCGGTTCGATCCCAAAACACCGCTGGAAGAAACCATGGGCGCGCTGGATCAGATCGTGCGGTCGGGCAAAGCGCTGTATGTGGGTATTTCATCCTATAATGCCCAACGCACGCGCGAAGCTGCGGAAATCCTGAATGATCTGGGCACACCCTGTCTGATCCATCAGCCCAGCTACAACATGATCAACCGCTGGCTCGAAACAGACGGGTTGAAACAGACGTTGAACGAGCTGGGTATCGGTTCGATTGCATTCACACCACTGGCACAGGGTATGCTCACCAACAAATACCTGAACGGTGTGCCGACAGACAGCCGCGCGGCCGAAGATAAATCACTGGATCAGGACCTGTTGACGCAACAGGTTATCGACAATCTGCGTGCCCTGGACACCATCGCGAAGAACCGTGGCCAAACACTGGCACAGATGGCTCTGGCCTGGGTCCTGCGTGAGGGCGGGATTACGACGGCCCTGATCGGCGCATCGCGCCCCGAACAGATCATCGATTGCGTTGGCGCTCTGGACAATCTTGAGTTCACGCCCGAAGAACTGGCCGAGATCGACCGGCATTCGGCCAACGGAGATGTCAACCTGTGGGCTCAGTCGTCAAACGCCTGACCCATCATCGGGATTGAGAAAAGGAAACACGTATGAACAAACCTGTAATCGGTTTTATCGGTGTCGGCCTGATGGGGCATGGCATGGCCAAGAACATCATCAAGAAAGGGTATCCGCTGGTTGTGATGGGGCACCGCAACCGGGTGCCCGTCGGCGATCTGGTGCAACGCGGCGCGCGCGAGGTTACCTCGGCGCAGGAGATGGCCGCGCAATGCGATATTATCCATCTGTGCGTTTCGGGCAGCCCGCAAGTGGAACAGTTGGTGCGCGGGCCGAACGGGATTTTGGCCTCGGGCAAACAGGGGCTGATCGTGATCGATTGCTCAACCTCTGATCCCGTCTCGACCCTGCAACTGGCCGCCGAACTGCGCAAGGCCGGTATGGATCTGGCCGATGCCCCGCTGGCCCGGACCCCGAAAGAGGCCGAGGCAGGTACGCTGGACACGATGGTAGGTGCCACGCCAGAAACGTTTGAGCGTATCAAACCCGTTCTTGACTGCTGGGCGGCGCTGGTGGTGCATCTGGGTGAGGTCGGGCTGGGCCACAAGATGAAACTGATCAACAATTTCATCTCGCTGGGCTATGCCGCGCTTTATTCCGAAGCTCTGGCCATTGCCGGAAAATCGGGGCTGAGCGTTGATCAGGTGGATTCAATCATCCGCCCCGGGCGTCTCAGCAACGGGTTCTACGAAACCTTTATGAAATGGACGTTAGAGCGGGACGAGAACGCCCATAAATTCACCATCACCAATGCCCACAAGGATATGCGCTATTTGGCCAACCTGGCCAACAGCGTCGGCGCGGTGGCCCCGGTGCAGGCTGATGTTCGAAACGCCTTTGCCGCCATGGACGCGGCTGGGCAAGGTGAACGTTATCTGCCTATGCTGGCGGATTTCATTGCGCAGACGAACGGGTTGAAACGGTAAAACCCGGCCTCCACCCTTGCCGGGCGCTGCACCCTGGCGCCCGGATCAACACATCGCATTGACATGCAGCGCATAGACACTGCTGGTGGCGGTGATGAACAGATGCGTACCCCGCGGCCCGCCAAAAGCAAGGTTCGAGACCACCTCGGGCACCCTGATCCGGCCCAGCATCTGGCCGCCTGGCGCAAAACATTGCACGCTATCTGCTGACGACACCCAGATATTACCGCGCCTGTCGACCCTCAAACCATCGGGTATGCCCGGTTCAATCTGTGCAAAATCCCTCTGGTTTGTCAGTGTATTGTCAGCAGTGACATCAAAAGCGCGCAGAACCGCCGGTACATCCGGATCATGGCTACGCCCGGATTCCGCGACATAAAGCGTCTTTTCGTCCAGAGAAAACGCCAGGCCATTGGGTTGGTTGAACCCTGCCGCAACCGCCACAAGAGCACCAGTATCGGGGTGCAGGCGAAACACGCATCTGGCCGCTTGCTCGGGCGTTGCGGCATAGCCTTCATAGTTCGACATGATCCCATAGGTCGGATCGGTAAACCAGACGGTGCCATCGGACTTTTCAACCACATCATTGGGTGAATTCAGCCGCTTGCCCTCATAGCTGTCGGCCAGCGTGGTCAGGCTGCCATCAGGTTCGGTACGCACGACAGATCGCGTGCCGTGCTGACAGGTAATCAACCGCCCCTGCGCGTCCAGCGTGTTTCCGTTGGCGAAATCCGAGCGATCCCGGAACATCGTCACCTCTCCGTCCGGGGTCCATCGATGAATGCGCTGGTTGGGGATGTCGCTGAAATACAGGCATTGATGCGCCGGAACCCAAACCGGTCCCTCGGTCCATAAATGCCCTGTCGACAAGGTCATCAGGCTGGCGTTGATCTGGATCAGCGTCCTGAACGCGGGATCGCGGATGTCATAGAGGTTGCTCATGCGCTGTGCTTTCTTTTGCTGGCGACAATGACAACTGTCACAATGATGATGCCGGTCAGAACCAGGCGCACTCCCGCGCCCAAACCATAGCTGTTCAGCATCGAAACCAGCAGGAACATGAACAACGCGGCTCCCCAGATCCCCGGCACGTTCGAATTGCCCCCGGCGATAGAGCTGCCCCCGATCACCACAACAGCGATCGACATCAGCATGAATTCCGCCCCCATGTTCAGGTTCGCGCCCCCCGAAAAACTGGCCAGCAGAAATCCGGTTACCGCCGCAAGCAGCGCCGAGCCCACATAGACGCAGAACCGGACTGCATGTACCGGCACGCCGCTCAGCTGCGCGGCACGCAGGTTCTGACCAATTGCCAGAACCCAACGCCCAACAACCGCGCGCTCAAGCACAACCCACGCCAACCCGGCCAACAGCAGCGCCACCAGCGCCAGATTGGGCAGGCCCAGCACACCGCTGGTCGAAAACTCGGCCAGTGGCTCGGGCGGTTTGATACGCAGGCCCCGGTTCGACCAGATCGCCAGAGACTGGTACAGGAACGAAGACGACAGTGTTGCGATGATGGGCGGAATACGCAGCAGCAGGATCAGGGCAAAGTTGAACATGCCGCAACCCAGCCCCACGATCAGAGCAATCAGAAAACCGGGCAGGATCAGCCCCGCCTCACTGCCCATGAATTTGAGCGACAGGGTGGCCACCAATGTCATCGTTGCCGGGATCGACAGGTCCACATTCCCCGGGCCCAGCGTGATCACGAACATCTGCCCGATGCCCACCATCACCGAGAACGAAGCGAAGGTCAGCGCCGCATAAAGCAGCGATAGCGCGCCCTGCCCCCCTGACAGAACCATGGTGGCCAGAAAGGCCAGCAGCGCCGCAAGATAAGACCATATCCAGGGTTTTCGGATAGTGGCCACCAGCAGGTTGGGGCTGGTGCCCGCAACCGGGTTTGACGTATCGGGCTTCATCATCATGCCGCCGCCTCCCGCCGGGAAACCAGCAGGCGAGCCGCCAGAACCAGGATCAGAATGGCCCCCTGTGCCCCGATCTGCCAATCTGGAGATAACCGTAGAAACGACAGGAAACTTGCTGCCAATGTCAGCGTCAACGCGCCGATCACCGCCCCGATGGGCGAGATGCGCCCTCCGGTGAATTCACCACCACCCAGAATGACCCCGGCAATGGACAGCAACGTATAGCGCAGGGCGATATTCGCATCGGCCGAGGTGGTCAGACCCACCAGTGCCATACCCGACAGCACGCCAAAAAACCCGGCCACCGCGTAGGCCGTCGCGCGCAGACGCACGATTGACCAACCCGCGCGTTCCAACGCCCGTTCATTGCCGCCAACGCCTTGCAGCAACACCCCCATGGATGAGCGTTTGACGAACAGATGCGCCAGCAGCGCGATGACGATCGGCGCGATGATCGCCAACGGAACCAGAGGCGGTTTAAGCGTCATCAGCGTGCGCAACCACGGGGGCGGCGCACCTCCGGGTGAGGGCAGGATCATCACCGCCAGCCCGCCCCAGACGAAGGACATGCCCAGCGTCACCACGATGGCGGGCAAGCCCCTTACATAGATCAGCGCGCCAATTGCGGCATATCCGGCGATGGCGGCCAGCAGGATCGCATATCCCAGCAACGGGGTTTCCTGCACGAATGTCGCCGTGACGCAAGCGCAGAAACTGACGAAGGTTCCGATCGACAGGTCGATATCGTTGACCATCAGGATCATCATCTGCGCCATGGTCGCCAGCGCCACCGGGATCGCCAGATTGAACAGCAGGTTCAAGCCAAAATAGCTCATCGCGCGGGGCTGCAGATAGAACACCGCACCCAGCAGGATCGCCAGCGACAGCACTGGCAACAGGATGCGCATCAGTTCGCGGTTCATTCGGCGGCCTCCTGCATCTCGAACGAGGCGCGCAACATGTTTTCGGCAGTGATATCGGCACCGGTCAGTTCAGCGGAAATGTCACCATTGCGGAACACAAATACCCGGTCGCATTCAAGGATTTCGTCGGTCTCGGTCGAATACCACAGGAATGTCCGGCCAGTGGCGGCCTCAGAGCGGATCATGCGATAGACCTCTTTCTTGGTGCCCACATCCACGCCGCGCATCGGATCATCCATCACCACGATGGGCGCGGCCGAGGCCAGCGCACGTGCAAACAGCACCTTTTGCTGGTTCCCCCCGGACAAAGACAGGATCGGGTCGGTCAGTTTATCGGCCCGAATTCCGATCCGCTGCTGCCAGTCCTGCGCCAGAGCCGCCTCAGCGGTCCGGTTCACGATACCGCGGCGGCTGAATTCTTTCAGCGTTGCGAGGCTGAGATTTCTCAGGATCGACCACAGCGGCAACACGCCATCGCGGGCGCGATCCCCCGCGACGAACACCACCTCGGGCCTGTCATCTGCCCGCCATTTTGAGCTGCGCGACAGGAAGAATTGCGCCAGCGCCTCGGCCTGACCATGCCCGGCCAAACCCGCCAGACCAACGATTTCGCCCTGCCGGGCCGATAGCCCGCTGGGCAGGCGCGCCACTTCCGGGCCCAGCTCGGCCCGCGCCTCAGCCGCCTGTGCAGCGTCGCCCTCGGGCACCACATGTCCCATCGCCTCAACCAGATCATCATGGGTGAAATCAGCGGTCTCACGCGCCTCGGCGATGCGGCCATCCTTCATCACCACGATACGGCTGGCCACTTCGAACACCTCGCCCAACATGTGAGAGATAAAGATCACCGCGCCCCCCGCCGCGCAGAAGCGGCGGATATGCGCCAGAAGCTGGCGCGCAATCGAGACATCCAGCGACGAGGTCGGTTCATCCAGAATGACCAGACGCGCATCGTGATCCCGTTTGGAGAAGGCAATGGCAATCTCGACCATCTGTCGTTCAGCAATCGACAGATCTCCGACCAGCGCATGGGCAGAGATGCCGTGATCGGGGAAAACCGCATCCAATGCCTCGATCACCGTTGTGCGGGCCAGACTGCGCCAGCGATGGCGCGGCATTGTGGAATAGGGAATTCTGAGGTTTTCCAGAACTGTCAGGTTCGGGCACAGCGACAATTCCTGAAACACGCTGCGAATGCCAGCGCTGTGGGCGCGGGCACTGTTGCGCACCTGATCCTGCGGTGCCTGTTCACCGGTATAAGAGACCGCCCCGCCAGTTGGCGTCAGGCGGCCATTGACCACATTCACAAACGTAGATTTACCCGCGCCGTTGTGACCGACAAGGCCGATACATTCCCCGGCGCGGATGGTCAGAGACGCCCCGGACAAGGCCTGCACAGGCCCGAAGGCCATATGCACATCGTTCAATTCGACAACCGGCGCCGAAAGATCGGCGCTGGTGCTGATGTCCGGGGGCGTCATGGGGCTTTGCCTTACTGCGACGCTTCAATCACGGCGATTGCATCGTCGCGCGAGTATTCGACATTGGCCACCGATCCTTCGGGTGTCGCCTCAAGCGCCGCATCAAGCTCGTCCTGCTGGACACGCAGCATCGGAACGCTCAGGTCCTTGGCAACCTCTTGCCCGTCAAGGATCTGCTGTGCCACCCAGAATGCCAACGTACTGACACCCGGCGCGATCGACAGCGAGGTGGTCTGATACCCGTTTGCCGCCTTTTGTTCGGCCCACCAGGCCAGTTCATCCTGACGATTGCCCATCACGATGGTGGGCATCGAACGGTCGGTTGCTGCAAAAGCCTGTGCAGCACCATAGCCATCACCGCCTTGCGTCACCACAGCTGTAATTTCGGGCAGGCTGGGCAGAATACCCGCAACCGCGCGCTGCGCGACATCCTGCGCCCAATCGCCATGCACGCTGCCGACAATCTCGAACTTCGAGTCCGCGGCCGCTTCGTGGATACCGGCACTGATTTCATCGTCAACAAACACCCCGGCCAGCCCGCGGATTTCCAGCAGATTGCCACCATCGGGATAGCGTTCATTCAGGTAGGTGATCTGATCCCGGCCCATCTGGCGGAAATCGATGGCAATCCGCCACGCGCAAGGCTCGGTCACGATACCATCAAACGAAACCACCACGATACCTGCGTCGCAGGCTTCGCGTACTGCACCGTTGATTGCAGTTGGCGAGGCCGCGTTGATGACGATGGCGTCATAGCCCTGCAGGATCATGTTCTGAATCTGAGCCGCCTGTTCGGTGGCCTGATTTTCCGAAGTGGTAAACGCGTCAGCAGCAGCCACAGCACCTTCGGCAACGGCGGCGTCGCCCACCTTGGACCAGCTTTCCAGCATCGCCTGACGCCAGCTGTTGCCCGCATAATTGTTCGATAGGGCAATGCGCTTGTCAGATGTTTCGGCACTGACCGGAGCGACGGCAGCCATCGTCAAACCGGCAACAGCGGCGAGTAAGGTCGAAGTTTTGGTCATGATTTCCTCCCATATGCGACCAGTCCCCGGTTTGCTCCGGGGGAATGGCGCCTCCCAGCACCGCGGCAACACAATCACGCCCCTTCCCATCCTGACAGAGTACCCACCGCACGGCAGTTGCGGGAACCCGCAAATGTCAGGCCAACAGCCGCAAGACAATCGCCCCTGACTGGGGCTAAGGTGGGCGCGGAGGACAGCGATGCAATCGGATCTGGCATATTACCTGCGCATTTCAAACCATCTGGCCGGAGAGCTGGACATCCGCTCGGCCTTGCGGGCGGTCAAGGACGAGATTGACCGCATCATCACGGTTGATCATCTGGATATCTGCCTGATCGACAGGGATAAATTCTGCTGCACCACCTACGAGGTTGGCCTGCGCACCAGCTGGAGCGCGACCCGGTCCGTGGTGGCGACATCGCCTATTCGCGATATCCTGACCGGATCATCAGATGCGATGATGACCGGGGACGCGCTGTCTGATGACCGCTATGTATTTCCCGGCTCAAACAGCGAGCCGATTCAGCGCCATCATCTGCGCAGCCGCATCAATGTGGCGATGAAAGTGCTGGGCCAGACCATCGGCGCGCTCAATTGCTCGGTGCGCAGGCCTGACTACTACAGTTCTGCCAATCTCGAACAGGTGCGGACGCTGGCCGATATTCTGGCCCCGTATTTCTTTGCCTTGCGGCAGGGTGAGGCTGCCCGGAAAGAGGCCATCAAACGGGCCCGTATCGAAGCGCAGGAAGAGGGCCTGCGTGAAGGTGCGATGCGTCTGACAACAATGCTGGAGCGTGAACGCCAACGTATCGGCATGGACCTGCATGACCAGACGCTGGCCGACATGACCCGACTGGCACGTGAATTGAAACCGGGCCTCAGCCAGAAGCGCACCGAGAAACTGCAAAGCGAGTTTCAGGCCTGCATTCAGGACCTGCGCCAGATTATCGACACCTCGATTCCGTCGATTCTGGAACTCTTTGGCTTTGAAGAAGCCGTAACCGCACATTTCGAACAGGCCGGATCTGACGGCTCAGGCCTGCGGCTGACCGTCTCGGACGCAACCGGCGGCACCGTCGACCGGCTGCCCGAAGCCATAAGAACCACCCTGTTCCGCATCTGTCAGGAAGCGTTGAACAACACCATCCGCCATTCTGGCGCCAGGCAGGTGCGCATTGATCTTCTGTTCGATGGCCCCGAAATGCTTGAACTGACGATCTCGGATGATGGTCGCTTTCGTCCACCGGCCGAGCGTCGCTCGGGCGGGTTGGCCCATATGCGTACCCGGGCGCGGCTGATCGGTGCCCGCTTCGGGATCAGCAAGCACAACGGCACCATGATAACCATCCAACTGCCCCTTCCTGAAATGATCGAGTCGAACTTATGAAAATCCTGCTGGTGGAAGACGACCAATTGCACATGACCTACCTGAACACGCAGGTTAACGGGCATCTGGGCGAAACCGACGCCGTACTGACCGCGGGTTCGGGGCGCGAGGCCGAACAGATCGCCCGTGCCGAGGCGGTTTCGGCCATCGTCATGGATTTGCGGATGCGCGACCGGAACGGCATCGAAGCCGCGCGCACGATCTGGTCTGAGCGGCCTGATACCCGAATCCTGTTCTGGTCCAATCATTCGGACGAGGCCTATCTGCGGGGCATCTCGCGCATTGTTCCCAAGGATGCGGCTTATGGCTATGTGCTGAAAACCGCACCGCCCGAACGTCTGGCTCTGGCGCTGCAGGCCGTGCTGTTCGAGGGACAGGTCATGATCGACCGCGAGATTCACTCGCTGCAATCGCTACAGGCCCGTTCCGCGCAAGCGTTGACCGAGACCGAACATCAGATTCTGCTGGATGTGTCACTGGGTCTGCCCGACAAAACCATCGCACAGCGGCGCAACCTGTCGCTCAGGACAGTGCAGAACCGGTTGATGTCAATCTATGAAAAGCTGAACATTCAGGACGATCTGACAGAAATTCCCGATTTGCAGATCAACAAACGAACGCGAGCCATTTCCTGCGCAATACGGCTCAGGATCATCAATGCCGAGGATATCGTCTCGGCCGAGGAAGAGCTGCTGCGCTGGTTGCGATGACAGCGCGGCCCCAACCTTCATGCCGCCACAAAGGCTGAAACCCGGTCAGCGGTTGGTAACGCATTAACCGCGCCGATACCCTGCACGGCAAGTGCCGACGCTGCCACCGCATATCGGCAGGCGCTTGTCGGGTCGGCACCAAGCAGGAGGCGGCTGAGAAAGGCACCGTCAAAACAATCGCCCGCGCCCGAAGCGTCAACTGCCGCCACGCTCCGGGCCGGGACATGGTGCACCCGGTCCGAGGTGGCCAGCAAGGCCCCGTCCTCGCCCATCGTCAGGGCAACGATCGATGGCCCCATATCCAGATAATACCGCACGATATCACCGGGGTCTTGCAGCCCTGTCAGCAGCCGCGCATCTTCCAACCCCGGCAAAGCGATATCACATTTGGCCATCATTCGATGGCACTGGGTGCGCGCCTTCTCCAACGGCCACAGGGCAAGGCGCAGATTGGGATCGAAAGACACTTTTCGGTTCGCCGCCCGGGCCAGATCAACCGCTGCATCAGCAGCGTCGCGGCTGCTTGCGCTGATCGCCAGCGAGATACCCGACAGATGCAGCACCTCTGCCGAGGCAATCACATCCCGCGGCAGGTCCGAAGGGGACAATCGGCTGGCCGCCGAACCCGAGCGCCGATATTCGAACGCATGGCCTGCGTCCGTTTGGCGTATGAAATAGAGGCCCGTGGGCGCATTCGGAATTGTTCCGACACCGCCGTGATCCACCCCTTCACGTCGCCAGATTCTGCGCAGTTCCTGCCCAAAAGCATCATCACCAACCGCCGAAATCAGACCCGCACTCATCCCCAGCCGCGCCGCCGCTATGGCCACGTTGGAAACATCCCCACCTATGCCTTGTTGCCAGCGGCCATCAGACAGTTGCGCGAACTCGACCATCGGTTCGCCCAGACACAATATCGAAGGGGCGGTCATGTCCGGCCTCAATGATTGTTGCGGGGCAGATGTGTTCGGGCGATCGCGCGAAAATCCGGGGCCTGATCCAGCACCATACCTTCGGAAAAGGGGCGCACCTTTTCCCGAAACAGCGCCTGCCACGGGCTTTGGCTTTCCGGGACCTTGTAGCCGCCTTGCTGCTCTAGCGCCTCCTGACGGGCCGACAACTCAGCATCCGGGATCAGCATATCCACCCGACGGGCGCCAAGGTCCACCCGGACCCGATCGCCCGTACGAACAAGGGCCAGCCCGCCGCCATCCGCCGCCTCGGGCGAGGCATTCAGGATCGAAGCTGATCCGCTGGTGCCAGACTGCCGACCATCCCCGATGCAGGGCAACGCCGTAATCCCCTGTTTGATCAGGTAAGAGGGCGGGCGCATGTTCACCACCTCGGCCCCGCCGGGATACCCTTTCGGCCCTGCCCCGCGCATGATCAGAACGGAATGCTCGGTCAGTTTCAGGTCAGGGTCGTCGATCCGCTTGTGAAAATCCTCGGGCCCATCGAACACTGCGGCAATACCTTCAAACGCCATCGGGTCCTTTGGATCGCTCAGATAGCGCTGGCGGAACTCATCACCAATGACCGAGATTTTCATGATCGCGCTGTCAAACAGGTTACCTGTCAGATGCATGAACCCTGCATTGGGTTTTAACGGCTGGGCAACAGGGCGGATCACATCCTCATCTGCGATCTCTATATCCTGATAGAGATCACGGACGGTCTGCCCGGTTACAGTCAGCGCATCGGGATGTGGCAGAAGATTTGCCTTTAGCAGCTGCCCAATCACAGCAGGTACACCACCGGCGCGGTGAAAATCCTCACCCAGATAATGCCCGGCCGGCTGCATGTTCACCAGCAGCGGCACCTCGTACCCGATCTTCTCCCAATCCGCGTTGGTCAGGGTGATGCCAAGATGACGGGCGATGGCGTTCAGGTGAATTGGCGCGTTGGTCGAGCCCCCAAGTGCCGAATTGATCACGATGGCATTCTCAAACGCCGCACGGGTCATCACCTTGTCGGGGGTCAGGTCATCTTCGACCAGCCCGACGATACGGCGACCCGTATGATAGGCAATCTGCCCCCGCTCGCGATAGGGCGCGGGAATGGCGGCACCGCCCGGCAATTGCATCCCCAGCGCCTCGGCCAGACCGTTCAGCGTGCTGGCAGTGCCCATCGTATTGCAATACCCGACACTGGGCGCGGAAGAGGCGGCAACTTCGAGAAATTGCTCAGCCGTGATTTTACCGGCAGCCAAATCCTGCCGCGCAGCCCAGATCACGCTGCCCGAACCGGCCCTTTCACCGCGATACCAGCCGTTCAGCATCGGCCCGACAGACAAGGCGATGGCGGGAATGCCAACAGTTGCTGCCGCCATCAGCAAGGCAGGCGTGGTCTTGTCGCAGCCAATGGTCAGCACCACCCCGTCGATAGGATAGCCAAACAGCGTTTCCACCAGCGACAGATAGGCCAGATTGCGATCCAGCATCGCAGTCGGCCGCTTGCCGGTTTCCTGAATTGGATGCACCGGGATCTCGATCGGTATCCCACCAGAGGCAATGATGCCATCCCGGGTGCGCTTGGCCAGTTCCAGATGGTGTCGATTGCAGGGTGACAGATCGCTGCCGGTCTGGGCAATGCCAATGATCGGCTTGTTGGCGCGCAACTCTTCCAGTGTCAGGCCATAATTCAGATACCGCTCAAGATACAGCGCGGTCATTTCCGGGTCGTCAGGATTATCGAACCATTGCCGCGATCTCAGGCCGGGGTGTTTGGTTTTCATCTTTGCATCCTTTGCTAGCGTCCGGTGATACCCGGAAAAATGATCAGCACCGCGAGGGCCAGTACCTGCAACGCGATGAATGGTAACAGCGAGCGGAAAATCTCGGCCAGAGTGATATCGTCTGGCGTGACGGATTTCAGATAGAAGGCCGCAGGCCCAAACGGCGGCGACAGAAAGCTGACCTGCATGTTCATGGCAAAGACCACCCCGAACCAGACCGGATCAAGGCCAAGTTCACGGATGATCGGCACAAAGATCGGCATGGTCAGCAGTGCAATCCCGACCCAATCCAGAAACATACCCAGTACAAAGAGGATCAGCATCATGAACAGGACAATCGTGGTCGGGTCATCCGAGATACCCGAGATCAGGCCCGACACAAAACGTATCCCGCCCATCAGGTTGAACACCCCCACCAGCGCCGAAGCACCAATCCCGATCCAGACAATCATGCCCACCGTCGACAATGTGCGCAAAGCCGCCTCGCGCAGCATCGCCACCGAAAACTCACCCCGCACGACAGTCGACAGGAGCACCCCGCCAACACCTACCGCCGAGGCCTCGGTGACTGACGCGATGCCGCCATAGATCGAACCCAACACAAAAACCACCACCAGCAGAGGCAGGATCAACCCTTTCAGCAAGCGCAGTTTCTCAGCCATGGGAATCTCGCCCGCCTCGGGAACCGGAGCGACAGAGGGGTTCAGATATGCCCGCACCAGAACATAGACAACATAAAAGCTGGCCAGCATCAGACCCGGCAGGAACGATGCGGTAAACAGATCACCTATCGAGACATTTGCGGTCAGCCCATAGATGATCAGTACGATCGACGGGGGCACCATGGTTCCCAGCGCCCCACCGGCGCAGCAGACCCCGATGGCAAGACGGCGATCATAGCCAAGTCGCAGCATCTGTGGCAGGGCCAGCAGGCCCAGCAGCACCACCTCGCCCCCGATGATGCCGGACATCGCCGCCAGGACCACCGCCACCAGCAATGTCTGGATCGCCACGCCGCCCCGCAATCGCCCGCCAACCACGCGCATGGCGTCAAACAGGTCTTTCGCGATGCCCGACTTGTCCAATATGGCTGCCATCAAAACAAACATCGGCACCGAGACAAAGACGAAGCTGTTCACAAAGCTGAAGATGCGCGAAGTGATAAGCGGTACCGCCATCGGACCGAACCACAGCAACGCAAAGATCAACGCGACCAGTAGCGTGACAAAGGCCAGCGGCATTCCGGTCAGCAACAGCCCCAACAATGCGACAAACATCGCGAAGGTGGCCCATTCAATCCCCATTGCCTTCACATCAGGCAGCAATGCAAGCAAGTCCATAGTTTATCGCGACCCCTTGCACGCGTAGTTCCACGCCAGTACCGCGAATTGCACCGCCATCACGCATAGAACAACAAACAGAAAAACCTTGAGCAACCCGGGCGTCGGCGGGTTCCAGGCGCTGCCGCTGCCCTCCAGCCGAATCTCGCCCGTCGGCGTCCAGACGGCCCGCGTCAGGCTCAGCCAGGACGCCCAGCCAAAGAACACCGTTGCCACAAGACAGACCATCGAAATCAGCATATCAACCCGTTGCCGCACCCGGTCACTCAATCGGTCATAGATCAGCACAACGCGGATATGCGCATTACGGGCCACGGCATACAGGCCCCCAAAAACAAAGGCGGTGGCATTGACAAAAATGACGGTTTCATGTGCCCAGAATGTGGGCGCGTTCAGCCCGTACCGCATGACGATCTCGATCAGCAGCATTCCGGCTGAAGCAACGATACCAAACGCGAAGATCAACCCGAGACGATCGATCGCTCTTCCCAGCGCCCCCGCTTCCGGGATCGCCCCGGTGGGAATATCTGGCGCCGCGGCGCGATCGTCATGTGCCATGGAAACCTCCGACAGGCCCGGGCTTTGCCACCATCTGGTGATGGCAAAGCCCGAAGGTTCAGTTCAGCAGACCTTGTTCGGACAGATAGCCGACCAGAACGTCATACACCTTTTGCGACGCAGGTGAGGCATCGGCGGCTTTTTCCCATTCAGTCACAGCGATGGAACGGAACTTGGCGCGCTCTTCATCCGGCCAGTTGTGAATGGTGACGTTGCCCGTGGCTTTTGCCTCTTCCACCGCCTGCAGATCACGTTCAGCCAGGGTCGAGGTCTGCATTTCGGCAAACTCGATCACTGTCTCTTCAAGCACCGCCTTCAGGTCGTCGGGCATCGAATCCCAAATCCCCTTGTTGATTGAGATTTCGACCAGCGGCATCGAGTGGAACCCCGGATAAACCGGATGCGTCGCAACATCATGCATGCCCTGCGCATGGTTGGTCGAGAACACGGTGTAGTCTGCGGCGTCGATCACACCTTTATCCAGCGACGTGAAAACCTCGGACCCCGGCAGGTTGACCGGCGCGGCCCCTGCGGCTGCGAAAACCTTCTGCACCATACCTTCAGGCGCGCGCAGTTTCAGACCCTTCAGATCATCCACCCCGTCCAGAGGTTTCTTGGACAAGAACGCCTCAAGCCCCGGCGTGGTGGCACCGATGAAATGCAGGCCGTAGGGCTCCAGCAATTCATTCATCAACTCTTTGCCACCGCCTTCGTTCATGAAATCAAACATCTGATCAGGCGCAGACCACGCACCAACGGGATTGGCGATCAGGCCAAAGGCCGGCTCCTTGCCCGAAAAGTAAGACGTGTCGGTGATGTGGCCATCCAGAATGCCTGCGGCAACCGCATCCTGCGTTTCCGTATGGGCCACGATCGAGCCGACCGGCAACAGTTCGATTGATACCCGCCCGCCAGATTTGTCGGCGACCATTTGCAGCCATTCCTGCTGCAGGATGAAATTGGCGTTTCCGGCCGGATCGGATGACTGGAATTTTAACGCGTAATCCTGTGCGGCCACCGCCGACCCCAAGATCATTCCCAGAGCCGCCACCGTGCGGCCAAGCGTGTTTGCAATGCGCATGATTATCCTCCCATTTTGCGCCGACACGGGTTCACTTCACGTCCGACGCATGGGGTGCTCATAATGATTGCGCAATCATTCGTCAATCTTTTTTCCCGAAACGGAATTTGATATGGAACAGGTATGGTAAGGAAAACGTCTGAAAATAAACGCGTTACGCTTGTTGACGTCGGGCGCGAAGCGAATGTCAGCGCAATCACCGTCTCGCGCTGTATCCGCGAACCCGAAAAGGTTTCTCCCAAGGCGCGGGAGCGAATCGAAGCTGCGATTGCCCGACTGGGCTATGTGCCTGATCAGGCGGCTTCGACCCTGGCTTCGGGACGCACAAATGTGGTGGGCCTGATCGTCCCCTCACTGACCAACGCGGTGTTTGCTGACGTGATACGCGGCATCTATGACGCGCTGGAAGACAGCAACCTGTCCCTGCAAATCGGCAATTCCAGATACAGCCCCAGCAAGGAAGAGGTCCTGATCCGCACCTTTCTGCGGCAAAAACTGTCTGGCCTGATTGTTTCGGGCATTGATCAGACGCAGCAGGCCCGCTCGGAACTGTCCGAGGCCGAATGTCCGATTGTGCAGATCATGGATATCGGCCCGGATCCGATTGGCCACCAGATCGGGTTCTCTCATTTTGACGCCACAGTGGACGCGATCGAGCATCTGATCGCCTGCGGATACCGCAAACCTGGCCTGATCGCGGCGCGCATGGATCCCCGATCGCAGGCGCGCGTAGCCGGTTTCCGCCACACGGCCGAGCGCCACGGGCTGCTTGATCCAACGCGCATTCTGACCACGCCGCAATCCTCGTCTACAGGGTTAGGCGGGCAGCTGCTATCGGACCTGCTGGCACGGGCACCCGATACGGATGCGGTGTTTTGCAACAACGACGACCTGGCCGCTGGCGCATTGTTCGAGGCACAACGACGCAACATACCAGTGCCCCAGCAACTGGGCATCTGTGGCTTCAACGATCTGGAAATGAGCGCCCACCTGAACCCACCCTTAACATCGGTTGCAACACCGCGGTACCAGATTGGCTACAACGCGATCGAACTGATACGCAGCGCCCTGAACAAAGGCGCACATGCCCAGCCCCGACAACAGTACCTTCCAACTGAAATAGTTGTCCGGCAGACAACACGGTAAGGTTAGAGCGGCCTCGAAACCTCACCCAAAACCCGCGCGTAATCGCATCGGCGCGGTACAGAACCTGCAGGGACGGGCCGGCCAAACCAAACCCGCTGCCTCGGTCGCCTCAAGGGTTGGTTTTCAAATTGGTTCCCACACCCGATGCACTGACAAATATCGACACATTCCCAGCTACATAGCGGCGTCAAAGCATGCGCAATCAGAGCAGATTTGACGGTTTCGCACAATATTCCTAGCAATTTTTACGAACCATTTTATAATTGGTTCAACGATATCGAATCGAGGTTATCGATTTTGAATACACCACACACCGATACACTTAAGAATGCTGAGCCCCCTCAGACCCTGCTTGAACTTTCGAACCTGACACTAAGGTTCAAGGGTCAGAAAAATGACGTGGTTCAGGGGGTCAGCCTGCGGGTCCGGCAAGGGGAAGTCCTGTGTGTCGTGGGCGAATCCGGTTGCGGGAAAAGCGTCACATCCATGGCAGCAATGGGGTTGCTTCCCCCAAAGATATCGCGAATTTCCGCTGGAAAATTGTCGCTTTTGTCCAGCGAGTGGGATTTGTCGAAAGAGTGGCTGCCAGCGAATATGCGCGGCAACAAGGTCGCGATGATCTTTCAGGAACCCATGACCTCACTCAACCCCGCCTTTCGCATCGGGGATCAGATCGCTGAAGTGGTGCAGCGCCATAGCGATGCAACGCGAAACGAGGCAATGGCGCGCGCGAAAGAGATGCTTGGGCGTGTCGGAATCCCCAACCCTGATCAGAGGTTAAGGCAATATCCGCACCAATTGTCCGGTGGTATGCGCCAAAGGGTCATGATTGCCATGGCACTGGCCAATAATCCCGATGTGTTGATCGCAGATGAACCGACAACCGCGCTGGATGTTACCATTCAGGCACAGATCCTCGATCTGATCCGGGATTTGCGTGATGAAACGGGGATGGGAACCCTGATGATCACGCATGATCTGGGTGTCGTTGCCGAAATAGCTGATACCGTTGCGGTCATGTATGCCGGACAGGTGGTTGAACAGGGGCCTGTGCGCGATGTTTTCGACAATCCTCAGCACCCCTATACCATCGGATTGATGAGCGCGATGCCGCGTTTCGATCGCCCCGGAGAGCCGCTGGCGATCGTTCCCGGCACAGTTCCCACCATCTCCAACATGCCGGAAGGGTGCCGGTTTCGGACCCGGTGCGCTTTTGCCGCTGAGGCATGCAAACGCCGTCCTGCCCTGACCGACCATGGCGAAGGGCACGCGGTTGCATGCCATTTCGTCCCGTTGGAAACGCATATCAGGGTAAGCGCATGAGTGGCGACGTCATCCTCGAAGCGGTCAATGTGGTAAAGCATTTCGGCGCAAACGGCGGGTGGTTGTCGAACAAACGCCCGGTGCAGGCGGTTGACGGGGTCTCGGTACAGATCCGGCAGGGCGAAACCTTTGCAATTGTCGGGGAATCCGGCTGCGGCAAGTCAACCCTCGCGCGGGTGTTGATGCGATTGCTTGAGCCAACCGAAGGCAGCGTGAAATTTGATGGCACCGATGTGAGCCATGCGCAGGGAAATGACCTGAAATCACTGCGTGGAGACATGCAGTTCGTCTTTCAGGACCCGTTTTCTTCGCTTAATCCACGGATGAGTGTCGGGCGCCTTGTCGGAGAACCGCTGGAGGTCCACGCCCCGGACCTCACCCCGCAAGAGCGGCGCACGCGTGTGGCCGCGCTGTTGCGCAAGGTCGGGCTGCGCGCCGAGCACGCAGATCACTATCCGCATGAATTCAGCGGCGGGCAACGTCAGCGGATCGGAATTGCCCGCGCCCTTGCAGCAGAACCGCGGCTGATTATCGGGGATGAACCTGTATCGGCTCTGGATGTCTCGGTACAGGCGCAGGTGATCAATCTGCTCGCCGATCTGCGGCGCGATCTGGGCCTGACACTGGTGGTGATCGCCCATGATCTGGGCGTTATCCGGCATATGAGCGACCGGGTCGCCGTCATGTATCTGGGCCGTTTCGTCGAGGTGGGCGATGCCGAGGACGTCCTGTCGCGCCCACGCCACCCTTATACGCAGGCTCTGATGGCAGCCATTCCGATGATGGATGGGACAGATCGGGAAAAGGCGCCTGAACTGCTGGGAGAGTTGCCGAACCCGTCAGACCCGCCATCGGGCTGCCGTTTTCACACACGCTGCCCTTATGCGCGTCCCCTCTGTCAGACCGAAAGTCCGGCGCTGACCGGAGAGGCGCATCAGACAGCCTGTCACTTCTGGGAGGAGATCGCCGGAGCACCTGTCCCGGCACCGACCCGGAAATCCGAAACCGCCGAAGCGCGATTCGCGCTTTACCGCGCCGCGACCACTGGCGGCACCGTCATTCACAATAATAACTCACCAACAGCAGAGGATTAGACAATGAGATACGTAAAGACAGCCATGCTTTCAGCGTTACTGGGCGCGACTGCGCTAACCGCAACGCCGGGCTTTGCCAAGGACCTGCGCATTGCGCTGCAATCAGATGCGGACGTGCTGGACCCGGATCAATCCCGCACCTTTGTCGGCCGGATTGTTTATGCCTCGATGTGTGACAAGCTGGTCGATATCACCCCTGAGCTTGAGATTATTCCCCAACTGGCCACCGCGTGGGAAACCTCCGCTGACGGCACCCAGATCACCATGCAACTGCGCGAAGGGGTGGTGTTCCATGACGGCACCCCCTTCAACGCCGAGGCCGTTGCCGCCAATATCGAACGGTCGCAGACGCTGGACGAATCCCGCCGCAAGTCCGAACTGAAATCGATTACCTCGACCGAGGTGACCGGCGAATATGAGATCGTGCTGAATCTGGCCGGGCCGGATGCGACACTGATCGCGCAGCTCGCAGACCGGGCCGGGATGATGGTGTCACCCACAGCCGCCGCTGCCGCCGGGGCCGATTTCGGGCTGAACCCGGTCTGTTCCGGGGCCTTCAAGTTTGAAGAACGCGTCGCACAGGACAAGATCGTTCTGACCAAATTCGAAGATTACTGGAACGCGGATGCGATCCATTTCGACAGCGTCACCTTCCTGCCAATTCCCGATACGACAGTGCGTCTGGCAAACCTGCAATCCGGTGACATCGACATGCTGGAGCGTCTGGCCGCGACCGACATTGCGCAGGCCGAAGGCGATGACGGGCTGGTGGTCGATAGTGCGGTTTCCTTTGGCTATCAGGGCATCACCTTCAACATCAACAATGGTGAGAAAGGGGATAATCCCTGGGGCAATGACAAGCGTCTGCGTCAGGCCCTCAGCTATGCCATCGATCGCAACGCGCTGAACCAGGTGGTGTTCGAAGGGGCCTATGCGCCCGGCAATCAGTCCTTCCCG
This sequence comes from Rhodobacteraceae bacterium KLH11, assembly GCA_000158135.1. Classification (GTDB taxonomy): domain Bacteria; phylum Pseudomonadota; class Alphaproteobacteria; order Rhodobacterales; family Rhodobacteraceae; genus Ruegeria. Next base: position 359,257 of record DS999532.1, on the reverse strand, counting down.
CCAAATTCGCCCTGGTACAACACCAGCCTGCCGGTCGAAGGTCAGGATCTGGAAAAAGCCAAGGCTTTGCTGACCGAGGCGGGTTACCCGGACGGGATCGATCTTGAGGTACAGGTTCCGAACTCGACCGAGCCTCTGGCCGTGATGCAGGTGGTTCAGGCGATGGCGGCGCAGGCCGGGATCAATATCCAGCTGACCTCAAAGGAATTTGCGACCTTGCTGGCTGATCAGTCTGCAGGTGACTACACCGCCAGCCAGATCGGTTGGTCAGGACGTGTTGACCCCGATGGCAACAACCACCAGTTCGTCACGACGGGTGGTGGCATCAATGACAGCCACTTCTCTCATCCGGATATGGATGAGATGATGAACAAGGCACGGGTTCTGCCCAGTTCGGATGATCGCAAAGCGCTGTATGACGACGCCATGGTGATGATGCTGGACGAGTTGCCACGCCTGTTCCTGTATCACGTCACATGGATCTGGGCTTACAACGACAACCTGAAGGGTTTTGTCGCCTACCCAGATGGCATGATCCGTCTGGAAAACGTCACCTGGGAAGAGTGACCAAAAAAGCCCCGCGCGCCATCACGTCGCGCGGGGCCTTTTTCGCGCAAGAGGTTTGCTTATGATCCCGTTTCTGGTGCGACGCGTTCTGATCGCGGTGCCAACCATCATCCTGATCTCGATCTTCGTTTTTGCCCTGCAGAAACTGCTGCCGGGCGACCCGCTGCTTGTGCTTGCCGGGGAAGAGCGTGACCCAGAGGTGCTGGAATTCCTGCGCGAGAAATATCGCCTGAACGACCCAATTCCGGTGCAATACCTTGCCTGGGTCGGCAATGCGCTACAGGGCGATCTGGGAATTTCACTACGGTCGAACCAGCCCGTGACCGAGTTGATGGCTGAGAAACTGCCTGTGACCATTCAGCTGGCTGTGATGTCAATCCTCTTTGCGCTGATGATCGGCATCCCTGCGGGAATTCTCTCGGCCGTCAAAAAGGGCACCATCACCGACTATGTGGCCAATATCGTCGCTCTTTCAGGGCTGTCGATCCCGAATTTCTGGCTCGGCATCATGCTGATCCTGCTGGTTTCCGTGAAATGGCAATTGTTGCCTGCTTCGGGCTATGTCCCGCTCAGCGAAGATTTCTGGCAATCCATCCGAACGATGCTGATGCCTGCATTCGTGCTGGGCACCGGTCTGGCCGCAACCTTGATGCGACATACGCGATCATCGATGCTGGGCGTCCTGAGCGCCGATTATGTTCGCACGGCTCGTGCAAAGGGGCTTTCCGAGCGGACAGTCATCCTGAAACACAGTTTTCGCAATGCGTTGACACCGATCGTCACGATCACTGCGCTGTTGTTTGGTGAATTAATCGCGGGCGCTGTACTGACCGAGCAGATTTTTACCATCCCCGGCTTCGGCAAACTGGTGGTCGATGCGGTGTTCAATCGCGACTATGCCGTGGTGCAGGGGATCGTGCTGGTCACGGCCGTGGGCTTCATCTTCATGAACCTGATTGCCGACATGATGTATTTCGTTCTCAACCCCCGCCTGAGAGAGCAGTAGATGACCGACGCCACCTCAACCGATGCAGGGATCGATCCCGTTCTTGCCGCAAAACCCGAAAACCGGGTGTGGAAAAAGCTGCGGGCCCATCGCAGTGCGATGCTGGGGGGCGCTCTGGTCGTCTTCTTCCTGCTTGTCGCTCTGGCCGCGCCCTTGCTGCCGATCCCGGATCCGGCGGCAACAGATTGGGGCGCAGTCCGCAAGCCCCCCAGCGCAGCACATTGGCTGGGCACTGATGAAATCGGGCGCGATATTCTTTCACGAATGATCTGGGGGGCGCAGGCGTCACTGCTCGCCGGTGTGATCTCGGTCGCGATTGCCGTGCTTCTGGGCGTGCCGCTGGGGCTGGTCGCGGGTTTCTTCGGCGGCTGGACCGATGCGGTCATCTCGCGCTGTACCGAGGCCTTGCTGGCCGCGCCCTTCCTGATCCTGGCGATTGCGCTGGCCGCCTTTCTGGGCCCCTCGCTGACCAACGCGATGATCGCCATCGGCATCTCGGCCACGCCGATCTTTATTCGTCTGACGCGCGGGCAGGTCATCAATATCAAATCCGAAGACTACGTGGAAAGCGCGCGCGCCATCGGCCTTCCGACCCCGCGTATCCTCAGCCGCTATATCCTGCCCAACGTGCTGCCACCCATTCTGGTGCAGGCCACGCTGACAATTGCAACCGCCATCATTGCCGAGGCCGCCCTGTCCTTTCTAGGCCTGGGTCAGCAACCGCCCGCACCCAGCTGGGGGTCCATGCTGAACACGGCCAAGAACTTCCTGAACCAAGCCCCATGGATGGCCCTGTGGCCGGGGATATCCATCTTCCTCGTGGTGCTTGGTTTCAACCTGCTGGGGGACGGGCTGCGTGATGCGCTCGACCCGCGTGAACATTAAAGTATTGGAGCCACCATGTCCGATTTCACCACCCGCCCCGAGATCAGAGGTACCTTTGGCGTTGTCACCTCAACCCATTGGATTGCCTCGGCCGTGGGGATGTCCATTCTGGAAAAAGGCGGCAACGCCTTTGATGCGGCTGTTGCCTGCGGCCTGACCCTTCAGGTGGTTGAGCCGCACCTGAACGGACCGGCAGGCGACATGCCCGCGATCTTTCATTCGGCTGAAACCGGGGAAACGCAGGTATTGTGCGCACAAGGCGTGGCCCCCGCTGCAGCCACTGTAGAACATTACCGCGAACAGGGGCTGACACTCATCCCCGGCTCTGGCCTGCTGTCTACCGTGGTTCCCGGGGCCTTTGACGGCTGGATGCTGATGCTGCGCGATCATGGCAGCATGACGCTGCGCGAGGTCATGCAACCGGCAATCGATTACGCCCGCGACGGGCATCCGGTGCTGCCGCGCGTTGCCAATACAATTGCCGATCTGGCAGAGTTCTTTGCCCGCGAATGGCCCAGCTCGGCCGAGGTCTGGACACCCGGCGGCAAGGCGCCCGAACCACACGCGCTGTTCCGCAATCCTGATCTGGCCGCGGCCTATGACCGTCTGGCCGACAGCGCCGGTGACACGCGCGAGGCCCAGATCGACGAGGCGCGGCGACAGTGGCGCGAAGGTTTTGTGGCGGATGCGATCTTTGATTACCTCAAGGATGCCCATGTGATGGATGTCTCGGACGCCCCGCATTCTGCCGTGTTGGCACCCGAAGACATGGCTGACTGGCGCGCAACCTATGAAACCCCGCTGAGTTTCGAATATGAGGGCTGGACCATCAACAAAACCCAAGCCTGGAGCCAGGGGCCGGTCATGCTGCAGGCGCTGGCGCTGCTGAAGGGTTTCGATCTGGGTGCAATGGACCCCAATGGCGCAGAATTTGTGCATACGGTTATCGAGGCGATGAAACTCGCCTATGTTGATCGCGAGGCCTATTACGGCGATCCCGATCACAGCGACATTCCCATGGATGTGCTGCTGAGCGAGGAATACAATGCCGAGCGTCGCAAGCTGATCACTGCCAAAGCATCGATGGAGCAACGTCCCGGACGGGTGCCGGGCTTTGAACATCAGGCCGATGCCTATGTCGAACGCAGCACCCGGGATTTCAATGTCGGGCCGGTCATCGCGCAGGAACCGACCATGTCGCACCTGACCGAAAAGCGGGGCGATACCGTACATCTGGATGTGATTGACCGCTGGGGCAACATGGTCGCCGCCACACCCTCGGGCGGGTGGTTGCAAAGCAACCCGGTCATCCCCGGTCTGGGCTTTCCGTTGAATTCGCGGGCGCAGATGTTCTGGCTGGAACATGGCCTGCCCACCTCGCTGGCACCGGGACGCAGACCCCGGACAACCCTGACCCCAAGCCTGGCCGAAAAAGATGGCGTGCGTCTTGCCTTTGGCACCCCCGGCGGCGATCAGCAGGACCAGTGGCAATTGATCTGGTTCCTGCGCTTCGTCCATTTCGGGTTCGAGCTGCAGGCCTGCATGGACGCGCCTTTGTTCCATACGATGCATTTTCAGGGCTCGTTCTTCCCGCGCGAGGTCAGATCGGGCGAGATGATGATCGAGCCCAATGTCGGATCAGAGACCATCACCGATCTGCAGGCGCGCGGGCATAACGTCATCGTCGCCGAACCCTGGACTGTCGGGCGGCTGACCGCTGCGTTGCGCGAAACGGATGGTTCCATGCGGGCCGCTGCCACCCCGCGCCTCATGCAAGCCTATGCGGTGGGTCGATGACCTGGTCCCTTATCGCCCGTGATGAGGATGGCAGCGTCGGGCTAATCGTCTCCAGCAAGTTTTTCGCCTGCGGTGCGGTTGTGCCCTATGTGGGCGCGCAGGTGGCAGTGGCCAGTCAGGCCTTTTGCAATCCGGTCTGGGGCACCGAAGGCCGGACCCGGCTCGCCTCGGGCGAGGCACCGCAGGCGGTTCTTGACGATCTGGTTGCGCGCGATGCCGGGCAAGCGATCCGGCAGGCACACATGATGGGGGCTGACGGTACTTTTGCCGCACATACCGGCGCGGAATGTGTGGATTGGGCCGGGCATCTGATCAAACAGGATCACTCGGTCGCTGGCAACATGTTGGCCGGATCGCAGGTTCTTGAAGCCACTTCGGCTGCTTACAGCGCGCACTCAAACCGTCCCTTTGCCGAACGGCTGATCCGCGCCATGCAGGCCGGACAGGATGCAGGCGGCGACAAGCGCGGGCGTCAGGCTGCCGGGCTGGTCATCCACAAAGGGGAAGATCATCCATGGCTTGACTTGCGCGCCGACGATCATTCGGACCCGCTGGCCGAACTTGCGCGCTTGTGGGAGGTCGCGCAGGAACGATATGTGCACTTTACCAAAGGCATGCCCACCGCCGCACAGTTCTCGGGCATGCCTGAGCGAGAAGGGATTGACGCGGCTATTGCCGCCGCCGAAGCTGCCCGAAAGGCGGCGGGACGCCCCAGCCGCTCTGCAGCGGTCGAGATCGAATAAGGAGAGGCGATGCCCCTGAATGCAACATCCTCACGCGTGCGCGGACAGCTTCTGGCGCTGATCTCCTCGGGAGAGTGGGAAGGTCAGGGTAAATTACCGACCGAACGCGCGTTGGCGGATCGGTTCGAGGTGGGGCGACGTCATGTGCGGCAGGCGCTGGATGCGCTGGAAGGGGAAGGCCTTGTCTGGCGCAAGCAGGGCAAGGGCACATTTCTTGGCCAACCCACAGATCCGATGGGGGATCTGGCCGCCAAAATCACCGGGCAGACCAATGCGCTGGAAGTGATGGAAGCCCGCCTGTGTATTGAACCGGAACTGACCGCGTTATGCGCCAAACGCATGTCACCCGAAGAAATCACCCGCTTGCGCCATCTGGCGCAACGCCAGTTCGAAGCCGCTGATCCGCAGGCAACCGAGCTTTGGGACAGTTCGTTCCACCGGCTGATCGCACAATGCGCCCGCAACCGTCCGCTTTTGACCGCGTTTTCGTTGCTCGATAAAATCAGGTCTAACGCGACCTGGGTCAGCATCCGAGCCAAAGCGCGTGATGGGGCCTCGCTGGCGGTCACCCATTCAGAACATATGGCCATTGTTGAGGCAATCGCCCTGCACCATCCCGAAGCGGCCCGGCACGCTATGCGCGACCACCTCGAAACCCGGTTTGCGGCGCTGGAAAGCGAATTGCGCGCGCGCGGGTACTACGAACAGGCCCCTAACCACATTGCCATGGACAAACCCGCATGACCGATACAGTCACAGCAGCCGATATTGAAGCTGCAGAAAAGCTGGCGGGCCTGTGCTACACAGCCACCGAACGCACACAGATGCTGGACAATATCGAGGCGCAGATTCTCGCGGCCCAGGCCCGTCGACAGGTGGCGCTGCCCAACAGCACCCCGATGGCCTGTCGGTTTGATCCCCGGCTGCCGGGATTTGCGATGCCGCAGGTGCAAGACGAGGTCAGGACCTCTGACATCAGTGATGATCTGCCCTCGGACGCCGGGGATATTGCTTTCGCGCCACTGACCCATCTGTCGCACTGGATCGCCACGCAACAGATCACATCGCGCCAACTGACCGAGCTTTACCTGCAACGCATCGCCACGCTGAACCCGGAACTGCAGTGTTTTGCCACCGTGACTGAAACGGAGCCCTTGGCAGAGGCTGATGCCATGGATGCACTGACCCGGGCCGGGAAATCGCTTGGACCACTGCACGGCATTCCCTATGCGCTCAAAGATCTGTTCGACACCAAAGGCGTAGCAACAGGATGGGGGGCCGAGCCGTTTCAGGACCGGATACCGGACGAGGATGCCGAGGTCACAAGCCGACTGCGCGCTGCAGGGGCGGTTTTGCTGGGCAAAACCACGCTTGGCGCGCTGGCCTATGGCGATCTGTGGTATGGCGGGCGTACCCGCAACCCGTGGAACCTGAACGAAGGGTCCAGCGGGTCCAGCGCGGGGTCGGCCTCGGCGACAGCGGCGGGATTGTGCGGCTTTTCCATCGGCACCGAAACGCTCGGCTCGATCGTCTCACCCTCACAGCGATGCGGAACCACCGGGTTGCGGCCTACGTTCGGACGGGTCAGCCGCAAGGGTGCCATGGCGCTGAGCTGGTCGATGGACAAGGTCGGGCCCATTTGTCGGGGCGTTGAGGATACCGCCCTCGTGCTGGCTGCCCTGAACGGGTATGACCCGGCAGACCTGTGTTCGATCTCTGCCCCCTTTGCCTTTGACGCCACCAGCGATATCGACGGCATGGTTGTGGGCTTTCTGCCCGAAGCATTCGGCGAAGGGGCCACAGAAACCGATCACGCAGCACTAAACGCTGTCCGTGCGCTTGGGCTGACGGTCAGGGAAGTGACATTACCCGATCTGCCCTACGCCTCGCTTATCAACATCCTCTACGCCGAAGCCGCCGCCGCGTTTGAGGATTTGACCCTGTCCGACAGGGATGACCTGTTGAGCTGGCAAGAGGATGGGGCCTGGCCCAACACCATGCGAAAGGCCCGGTTCCTGTCCGCCGTCGACCATGTCAACCTTGATCGTCTGCGTTATCGGGTGATGCAAGAGGTCAACCGGATGATGGGCCAAATTGATGTGCTGATCGGGCCGGCCACAACCGGCCCGATGCTGGTGGCCAGCAATTTCACCGGCCATCCTTGCCTGCATCTGCGCGCGGGGTTCGAAAACGTATGCAGCCGATTGCCCGGCACCTTGGGCAATCGCGCACCCGGCGGCCCCGCCGCGACAGACGGCCCGGCGTTCAAAGTGCCAATGGGCATTTCCCTTTGGGGGCAGCTTTTTGACGAAGGTCCGATGCTGGCCCTTGGCATGGCGCTTGAACGCGCACTGGGCGTGGCCTCGGCCCGGCCGGACTTTCCAAGATAGGCAAGAGGTTTACCATGATCCTGAACGCCGGGCCCGACACCTGCCACTGGGGCTATTTCGATGCAACGCTGAGCCCCGTTGCGGCCATTGCCAGTGGGGCCGAGATTACGATCAACACCGTGTCCGGCGGGCCGCAAGTGCTGCCCGGGCCCGGATTTCATATACCACCGGAACTGCTGGCCCTGCATGACCAAGGCCAACCTGCCATGCCCGGACATATCCTGACCGGCCCGGTCGCTGTCGAAGGTGCGATGCCCGGGGATGTGTTGCAGGTTGATATTCTGGATGTGCAGCTGTTGCAGGATTGGGGTTACAACGTCATTCGCCCGCTGGCGGGCACTCTGCCGCTGGACTTTGAAGCAACCCGTCTGACGCATATCCCGCTGGATGCACAGGCAGGAGAGGCCACGATGCCCTGGGGATTGAAACTGCCGCTGGCTCCGTTCTTTGGGGTCATGGGGGTTGCTCCACCGCCTGAATGGGGGCGCATTTCAACCATCGAACCCCGCGCGAATGGCGGAAATATCGACAACAAGGAACTGGTCGCGGGCACCACATTGTATTTGCCCATCGCACAGGAAGGCGCGTTATTTTCCTGCGGCGACGGGCACGGCGCACAGGGTGATGGCGAGGTTTGTGTAACCGCCATCGAAACCGCGCTGCAGGGCCGGTTCAGGCTTACGGTGCGAAAGGACCTGCGCCTGACCTACCCCGAAGCCGAAACGCCGACGCATTGGATCACGATGGGTTTTCACAGCGATCTCGACCAATGCGTTGAAATCGCGTTACGCCGGATGATTGCATTGATTGGCGAACAGACGGGACTGACGCGGGAAGAGGCCTATATGCTGAGTTCTCTGGCTGGAAACCTGCGCGTCACGCAAACCGTCAACCGTGAGAAAGGCGTACATATGATGCTCGAAAAGGCAGTTTTGGATCACCGCCCCGGATAACGATCAAACTTCAGGGCTTTGCAATCTGGACAGAATGCAAGGCCCATGCACACCAGGCGCCGCAACAGCGTCATAGATCAGAAGGCTAACGCAATGATTAAATTCTATTTTCACCCGACCCCAAACCCGATGAAAGTGGCCCTGTTTCTGGCAGAAGCAGAGCTGCCATTCGAGGTGATCCCCGTGGACACGATGAAGGGGGAACAGCACGAACAGGCCTTCCGGGCGATCAACCCGAACGGCAAGCTGCCGGCGATTGATGACGATGGCACAGTGGTGTTCGATTCCAACGCTATCCTGCTTTACCTCGCCGACAAGCACGGGCTGTTTGCAGGCCGCCCCGAAGATCGCGGGGCGCTGCTGTCCTGGCTCATGTTCATCGCAAGCGGCCTTGGCCCGTATTCCGGCCAGGCGGTGCATTTCCAGCGTGCCGCCCCCGAAACGGTTGACTACGCCATCAACCGGTACCGGCGCGAGGCCGAGCGGCACTATGCAATACTTGACGCGCGACTGGCCGATCGCACCTATTTTCTGGGCGACGACTATACCATCGTCGATATCGCCGCCTGGGGCTGGATTGACCGGCACACCCCGGTTCTGGGGCCCGACGCGTTAGAGGCTTACCCCAATCTCAAACGCTGGTTCGATCACATCAATGCCCGTCCTGCTGTTGCCAAGGCGCGCGACATCGGCACAGACATTACCTTCAAATCCGAGCGGGACGAGGTCGCGATGCGCGCGCTCTTCCCCCAAAACTATGCCGAAGAGCTGGTGGAAGCGAAGGCCTCATGACCCGGTTCGACGGGGAAGAGGCCGCGCAGGTACATCGGCATCTTCATGCTCATCTGCCATCTGATCCCGCCCTGCGGGTCAAGGCGCTGGAAAGCCTGTTGGTGGAACGTGGCATGGTCGCGCCCGAAACGCTCGACGCTTGGGTTGAGGCCTATTCCGAACATATCGGCCCGATGCGCGGTGCACAGGTCGTCGCGCGGGCCTGGACCGACCCTGCCTTTCGGGAACGTTTGCTGGCCAACGCTGCAGAGGCCATCAAGGAATTCGGGTTCGAAGGGCATGCCACCGGCAACCTCAAAGCCGTTGCCAACACGCCTACAGATCACAACATGATCGTTTGCACCTTGTGTTCCTGCTATCCGTTTTCGATCCTTGGCATGTCGCCCGCCTGGTACAAATCTTCAGAGTATCGCGCGCGGGCGGTGCGCGAGCCGCGCAAAGTTCTGGAAGAATTCGGTGTCTCGCTTGACCCCGAGGTTGCAGTGCATGTCTGGGACAGCACCGCCGAGCTGCGCTATATCGTCATTCCTGAACGCCCCGCGGGTACCGAAGGCTGGGATGAGGCACGGCTGGCGGCCATCGTCACCCGAAACTCCATGATCGGTACGCATCGCACCCTGACGGCGGAGGCTGAATAATGGACGGTATTCACGATCTGGGCGGCATGCAGGGGTTCGGCCCCGTTGATGTTGATCATGGCGGGCACGTCACAATGGCGGATTGGGAGAACCGGATGTGGGCCATCGCCCGCACCACCGGCGCGCCCGACTGGACGGTTGACTGGTGGCGTCACATCACCGAACGGCTTCCTCCGCATGTTTATCTTGATGTGCCCTATTTCGAGAAATGGATGCTGACCTATACGACCGGCTTCATCACATCAGGCGTATTCAGCGCCGAGGACCTGCTGGCCGACCGGGATCCAACAGCCAACAGCCCCGACGCGCCGCGCCATGATCTGACCGAGGTACTGGAGCAATTGCGCAACGGCACCAGCAGCACGCGCAAAGACATCCCCGACGCCCCCCGATTTACCGTTGGGCAACCGGTACGGACGCAAGCGGATGTATATGCCGATCACACCCGGTTACCCCGCTATGCGCGCGGGCGGACCGGAACAATAATTGCCCATCACGGGGCATATCTTCTGCCCGACCTCAACGCCCGCGGGGTCAAAAAGCACGAACACCATTACACCGTGAGCTTTACCGCCAAAGAGCTCTGGGGCGCAGAGGCCAGTGCCGTAGACACAGTAAAGCTGGATTTATGGGAGAGTTATCTTGTTCAAACCGGATGATCCGCTCAAACCGTTGCGCCCGCAATTTCTGGAGGGTTGGCACGCACAGGCGCTGGCGCTTGCCGATACGCTGGTGACCAACGGGGCCATAACAGCGCAAGAATGGGCAAATACTCTGGGTGCCGCGCTTGATGAAGCCGAGAGGAGTGGCGCGCCCGATACAGAAGACACCTACTACAACGCCGTCGTTCAAGCCCTTGAAACCGTCACGGTTACCGGAACCGACATCAAGCACGCCGAGATCAAGAACCGCAAAAAGGCCTGGACCGAGGCCTACCTGTCAACACCGCACGGGCAGCCTGTTGTTCTGCGGACAGGCGGGTAACATATTTCGCCCCCGCCGGGCGCGGCACGTTCTATGACAAGTCTGGCCGCCAATGCTCGCCGGAGGGGCGGCAATTTCAGGTGTCGGCATCTTATCGCGCGACATCTGCGCAGGTGCGATCACAACCTGTGTTATATTTCATAGCAAGATTGGCAACACCGCCTGCCGATGTATCTCAGGAGTCCAGCAGGTGGTTGGAAACGATTGTGGAGATCAATTCCTTCAGCGAATCGTCCAGCGCGCAATTGGATGTATCCAACATGATGCTGGCCCGGGCATATAACGCTTCACGGCTCGCCAAAAGCGATTTCAACTGCTCCATCGCATCCGCGTTTCCCGCCATTGGGCGCTCATCCCCCTGTGCACGAACGCGGTCCATATGCTCCTGCGGCGTGGCCTTCAGCCAGATCGTGTGAAAGTTCGACAGCAGCTTGTTGAAGGTCTCGGGCTCTGAGACGATCCCGCCCGCAACCGCCAAAATCACGCGATCATGGTTTTCTATGACCCGATCCAGCGATGAAGCCTCAAGCGTGCGATACCCTTCCGGGCCATATAGTGCCAGAATTTCATCAATCGGCATGCCGCCATGCAGGGCTATCTCTTTGTTTAGCTCTAGGAAAGGCACGTCCAGTTTTTCGGCCGCCAGTCGGCCCAGCGTCGATTTCCCGGCACCGCGCAACCCGATCAGACAAATCCGTTCTGCGTGGCCAGATTGCGTACCGCCTTTGGCAAGCGCCTGCAAAACGACCTCGCGCGTTTCGCTATCGGCCATGGAAAACAGCTCGGCCACACGCAGGCTGGTTGAATTCCACGGGTCTTCCTCACCCACGAACCATTCGATCTTGTGATCCAGTGAATGCGCGACCCGTTTCAACAGCCCGATCGAGATATTGCCCGTTCCCGCCTCAAGCTGGGCAAGATAGCGCTGTGACACACCCGAGCTTTCCGACAGTATTCGACGCGAAATACCTTTACGCTCCCGGGCATTTCTGACCCGGGTACCAACCTGAATCATCAAGGCAGAGATGGCACGCTCCATCTCGGATTCGGTGTCGATCTGGGTCGAGACCCCTTCAAAGGTTGTAATTTCCGCCATATTTTACAATTCCGAACATGTACAATAATGCACATTACTTTTGCGAAAGCAAAAAGGGAATTGGTTATGCGTCAATCCGCCCTGCATCCCTGAGAAACGGGTCCAGCAACTCTTTTATGTCTTTGGGAGGTCTGCATTTTTCGAACGCGCCAGCGACGATGAAAACGCTGACTGTGCGGGCGGAAAAACACAATTCTCCGTCCTGCTCACCATCCACCCGGAACTCGATCGAAGACTCTCCCAGCCGATTGGGCCAGACATGGCAAATCAGCCGATGCCGGGGGGTGACCGGGGCCTTGAAATCCATCTCAAGCCGCACGAACGGTGTGCCCACGTTGCGATCCAGTTCCAGCTGAAACCAGCCCTGACCCAGATGTTCTTCCCACCACGCATTGATGGCGTCCAGTGCAAACCACGGAAGGCGACCGGTGTAAGCTATTTTGGCCGGGTCACAATCACCCCATGTCACCCGGATTTCATGCTGGTATGCCGAGCTGGGCCGGGCCGCCATCTCAGTAGGTTTCCACGTGATAACGCCCGTCTTCGCGCATGCGATCGCGTAGATTTTGCCAGTTTTCGTCAAAACTCCCGGCGATTTCCGTCAAAGCCGCCTCAACCCCGGCTTCCATTTCGCGCAGGCCACAGATGTAAACATAACTGTTGGCATCTTGCAGCATGTCAGCGACGGCTTCTTTCTCCTTCAGCATTCTGTGCTGAACATATTCCTTTTCCTGACCCTGCTGGCGGCTGAACACCAGATGCTGTTCCAGAAGGTTGGTCGGTACTTTCTGCAACGGGCCGAAATAGGGCAAACTGTCTGGCGTTCTGGCACCAAAGAACATTGTCATGCCGCCATGCACCGTGCCCACCTTTCGCTGCCGCCGCATGGTAAAAGCGCGCATCGGGGCCGAGCCGGTTCCGGTACAAATCATTAATATCCGCGCATCCGGATCATCGGGCAGCAGGAACGTCGCCCCGAACGGGCCGGTAACGTTAACACTATCACCCGTCTTCAGATCGCAGATATAGTTTGAACAGACGCCCCCCGTTTCCCGCTTCACGGTTAGCGAGACATTGTTGTATCCGGGTCGCTCACCATCACGCGGGCTGGACACCGAATACAACCGGGGCAGATGCGCCACCCCGTCTGCATCAGCGCCGGGCGGGATGATCCCTACGGACTGGCCTTCGAGAACCGGCATCGGGTGGCCCTGAAAATCAAGAATGATATGACGGACATCGCTATCCGCATCTTCGGCGGTCAACCGATAGTTTCCCTGCACCACTGCCTGCACCGGCTTGCCCAGATTATACAGGTTGATTGTGGGCTTCGACGCGGATGCAGGTGCCTTGGGTTTGCCCCCGGCCCCTTTATGGGCCTCGGCCAGCAACGTGGCCATCGCGTCATCCAGCGCCTCAAGCCCGGTATCGGCCTCATCTCCGCACAGCTCGGCCTGCTCGGGCAGCTCGTCCCAGGAATACTGATCTTCGAGGCTGTAGGCTTCCTCGACCACGCGCCATTCATCAATTGACCCGGTAGGACAGACCGGGATGCAATCCATGCAGAAATTACACAGGTCGGCGTTGACCACGACGTTGTTGTCATCATGCTCGATCGCCTGAACCGGGCAGGTCATCTCGCACGTATAGCAGCGGATGCAAATCTCGGGGTCGATCAGGTGTTGCTTGAGCGGTTTGTTCATGTGGCACGTCGCCGGATGACAAGAGAGGGGATCGTCATAACATCAAGGAGGGCGGTACATATCCCGCGGCAATCCGAGCAGCCAATACAGGTTAACGGCAATCGGGATCCAGCATTGTGGCTTTTTGTTCGTTCGGTATGCATCTTTCGCCCTCCCTACTCTTGCAGCAGGCAAGGGCCTTCACCCCTGCCCTTTTTTCGTCGCTTGTCAGGCCATGTGCAGCTGCACATATTCGAAGTCACCCGGCTTGTTATCGATGCCAACCTTTGGCGCTGATATCCATCCGGCATATTTGCCCGGCTCGTAACATGGAACCATCAGAGACTGGATGTAAGCCCCATCTTCTTTGGTCGGCAGCCATTTATCGGCATTCGCGGCCCATTCAGCCTCAGAGATGATATCCCCATCCGGGTTTGCCTTGATCGCGGCAAAGACGCCGATCTGACGGTGGAAGGCCTCGTGCGGCAATGTCAGCGTGAAGTCGATACCGGCCTTCTCGATGATCTTGTTCCAGCGCCCGACACCACCCGAGGCATCGCGCACATAATCATCGCGCAAACGCATATTGATCGCGGTCAGTGCGGGCACCTCTTCGCTGACAATCGCGCCATTGATGATGTTCTTGACGACATAGGTATCGCTTTGCAGCTGATGGTCATCGTCAATGCGATTTTCCATGTACCGCCCTTTGATGCCTGCATTGAACGCGTTGGCCGCATTGGTCGATACCTCCTGACCGAACAGGTCCAGAGACAGGGTATAGTGCAGGTTCAGCTTCTTCTGGATCGTCGGCAGATCAATGACGCCCAAATCCCGAACCTTACCGATGTCATACGGATCAGACAGGCCTGCAGCATTCATTGCCTCACATGTGCGTTGAACGATACGGCTGACCCCGGTTTCCCCGACGAACATGTGATGCGCTTCTTCGGTCAGCATGAAACGGCAGGTCCGGCTAAGCGGGTCAAACCCGGATTGCGCCAGACTTTCCAGCTGCATCTTGCCATCGCGGTCGGTGAAATAGGTGAACATGAAGAAAGACAACCAGTCAGGCGTTTCCTCATTGAACGCACCCAGCATGCGTGGCGCTTCGTCCGATCCCGACGAGCGGATCAGCAGATCATCCGCCTCTTCCCGACCGTCTTTGCCAAAGTATTTCTGCAGCAAATACACCATCGCCCAAAGATGGCGCCCTTCCTCGACATTGACCTGAAACAGGTTGCGCATGTCATAAAGCGACGGTGCGGTCAGCCCGAGGAAACGCTGCTGCTCAACCGAACCCGGTTCGGTATCGCCCTGAATGACGATCAGACGTTTGAGCATATTGCGGTACTCACCCGGCACTTCCTGCCAGGCTTTTTCGCCTTTGTGTTCGCCCATGGGAATAGCACGGTCTTCAACCTGCGGGGCCAGCAGGACGCCCCAGCGGTATTCCGGCATTTTCACATAGTCGAACTTCGCCCAGCCTTTGGGGTCAACGCTAACCGCGGTTCGCAGATAGATCATCGATTCCTGAAACTGCTGCGGGATCAGCTTGTTCCACCAGTCGATATATCCCGGGTGCCACTTCTCAAGCGCTTTCAGCACCTTGCGATCCTGGCTGAGGCCGACGTTGTTAGGGATTTGCGTATCGTAGCTAACGTTAATGACGTCAGGCATGTCATTCTCCTGCTGCAAGTTCGGTGGGAAGGGTCAGACCCGTTCCATGTTATAGTCGCCGCGCAAACCGGTGCCGTAGCGCTGCAAGGCACCATCGGGGCCGACGGCGTTGGGTCGGTTGAAAATCCAGTTCTGCCAGGCGGTCAGTCGCCCGAAGATACGGGTTTCCATCGTTTCAGGGCCCGCAAAGCGCAGATTGGCTTCCATCCCGGTCATTGCATCCGGGCTGAACGAGGCGCGTTCCTCTTCGAAGATACGGATCTCATCTTCCCAGTCGATGTCATCCAGAATCATGGTGACAAGGCCCAGACTGTCGGCATCTTCGGCCTCAAGCGCGTTGAGTTTTTGTGATTCCGCAGCACTCAACGCCTCCGCATCATCCAGAAACCGGGTTTCCAGTCGCGTCAAATCACTGCTCATCGGGAACGGCCCGAAATTCGCATCGGTCAGGGTGATCGCGGCAGTCGGACGATTGTCACCTTCGAACTCGTCCTCCATCATATATGTGCGATCCACAGCCCACAGCAGCTCGGCCAGCACGCCGGTGTAGCACGATCCATGCTCAACCAATGCCGACATCGACCGCGAGGTAACATCAATACGCTTCAGAACGCGTTTCCAGTATTGAAGAACCTCATTGGCCAGCCAATGCTCCCGATGTTCCAGCAGCAAAGCCTCATGCGCCTGAACCCTGGCCGGATCGCCTTGAGTGCGGAAGACCAGCAGGCCCAATTCCATCTCGTTCAAACGCAGATGCAGGATGGCATCATCCAGCTCACGCGCCAGACGCAACATGTAGGCCTGATCGCCCTGCGCCTCAAAGGCCGCGATCGTATCGGGTGCCTCGGCATCAGGGCCGTTGATCGTAAGGGTTGCCTTGCGGGCATCCCGGTCGACCAGAACCTCGACCAGACTATAGGTGACAGACCCATCCGCGCCGATGGTCTTGTCCAACGGGTCCAGGGTGATGCCCTGCGCGGCCTCGGGCTTGGGCATGTCGGCAGCAAACGCACGGGCGCGTTCCTGTACGGCCTCGTCAAATTTCGAATTTGCCACAACCTCATCAACCAGCCGCCAGGCCAGTGCGCGCTTACCCTTTACCCCTTCTTCTGTCGAGCAGAACACATCCGCCAGGTCACGGCGCACCTTGCGCTTGTCGGTCACGCGCGTCAGGCCCCCGGTACCGGGCAGAACTGCCAGCAGGGGCACCTCGGGCAAAGCGACCGACGACGTGCTGTCATCAGTCAACATGATATGATTGCACGCCAGTGCCAGCTCATACCCGCCACCTGCACAGGCCCCTTTGACCGCAGCGATGTATTTCTGGCCGCTGTCTTTTTCGGCCGCCTCAAAAGTATTCCGGGTCTCGTTGGTGAATTTGCAGAAATTAACCTTGTGGCTGTGCGCCGCCCCACCCAGCATGCGGATATTTGCCCCGGCGCAAAACACCTTGTCCTTGCCGGATTGCATCACCACAACCTTAACTTCAGGGTGTTCGAACCGCATGCGTTGCACAACATCGGCAAGCTCGATATCCACACCCAAATCGTAGGAATTGAGCTTCAACTGATACCCGTCAAAAAGCCCCCCATTCTCGTCAACATCCATGAAGAGATTGGCAATCGGGCCATCATATTCGACACGCCAGTGGCGATAGCTGGATGGCTCAGTCTGAAAATCGATGACCTTGGTCATATAAAGCTCCTACTGTCTGATATGCAGAATAGTGTGCCGGGCAATGTGAGTAAAGAAATTTATGCACCATACTACATCACTCATCAATATTTCTGCCATATTCGCTAATTTGAGGTGCATTTAATGCATTATAATACATATCAAGCCTCAATATATCTTGTCCTGCCCGCTCTACAGCCTCACGGCACAGTTTGCCTGATATCTCAAACAGGCGATTTGCCGCCCGTTCCTGACCCATTTTCAGCTTGAGCTCTGCATTTACGCGCTGAATTACCCCCTGCACCATCAATTTTTCGGGCGAGTTCGGCGGGCAAGCCATCCAGACCGCTTCAAGCACTTCATGCGCCTCCCAAAAATATCCGTCGCGATAGAACATCAGACCACAGGCCCAGGCCCGCGTTTCGTGCATGCGATGGGCCGGAATGCCGTCGAGGCCAGATTTTATATCATCGAACAACCCTTCGGGATGGCGCGCAGTGCGGCCCGGCACATAGGCATGCGGAGGCCGCCACGAACAGGTCATGCCAGTTCTGGTGTGGCCTGCTCAAGCCTTTCCAGCCGCTGCGTGAATTCGCAGATCGCGGCAAGCGTCAGTTCACGCTGATCAAGATGCGGCGCATGCCGACAGTTATCCAGAATGGTCGTTTCAACAGGCGCATAGCTGCGATTCACCAGTTCGTCGATCTGTGCCAGCGTTCCATACTGGTCATCCCGTCCCTGTATCGCCAGAGTTGGAATCCGCAGATAATCAATGGCCTCAGCAACATTCCAGCTGCGAAAATCCGGGTTCAGCCATGCATCGCTCCAACCGGTAAACGTCGCTTTGGGGTCACGGTGATACAACGATAAGCGATCAGACAAATCCCCGGTTTCAAACGCTTCGCGCGCCGCCGCGATCGACGCCAGCCCCGGCTCCTCGGTAAAGAAATGTGGCGCCATCAGAATGAGACCACGTATTCGGGCATCGAAGACAGACCCGGCATAAATGGTCGCAATGGTGGCACCATCAGAATGCCCCAGCAGAACGCCACGGCGAAAACCCACCGCATCAAGAACCTGCGGCAGGACTTGCGCGGCCTCGATCGTCATGTAATCCAGCGGGCGCGGCAAATCAGCGGGGTCGGATTGGCCGTATCCCGCCCGCGAATAGGCCAGAACCCCGAAACCGGTTGCGGCTGCAAGCTGCGCGGGCAAGTCTTTCCACATCGCAACACAGCCCAGACCCTCATGCAGCATGACAATCGTCGGGGCGATGTCGGGCGATGCGCCCCAGCTTTTATACTCCAGACCAACACCCTCGACCTCAATGCGGCCTGATCCACCATCCTTCCACATCATACTGTTTCCCTTAGCTTGAAACGTTGAATTTTGCCCGTCGCGGTTTTGGGCAGATCATCAACCACATCGATCCAGCGCGGATATTTCCACTTGCCAATCTTTTCTTTGACAAACTCTTTGAGCTCCCCAACCACCTCCGGGCTCTGACCTTCTTTCAACACGACAAAGGCCTTTGGTTTGTCGAGCCCCTGTTCATCGGAATGGGCCACAATCGCGGCCTCAAGAATGGCCGGGTGTTCAACCAGCGTCTGTTCAATTTCAAACGGGCTGACCCAGATGCCTGATACCTTGAACATGTCATCGGTGCGCCCACAATACACATAACGCCCCTCAGATGTCCGTTCGTATTTGTCTCCGGTACGTGTCCAGTGCCCCTCAAACGTGGCACGCGATTTCTCGCGCCGGTTCCAATAACCTTCGGCAGCAGAGGGCCCGCAGACGAGCAATTCGCCAATCTCTCCGTCCGCCACCTCTTGCCCATCATCATCCACCAGACGCACGTCATACCCGGGCACCGCCGTTCCCGAGGTTCCATAGACAATCTCACCCGGCCGGTTAGACAGGAAAATATGCAGCATTTCGGTTGACCCAACCCCATCCACAATTTCTGTACCCAACTGCTTTTCCCAGGCCTCCCCAACCTCACGCGGCAGCGCCTCGCCCGCAGAGGTGCATAGCCGCAAACTGGAACTGACATCCAGACCACGCGCCTCAACATAGGCATTCAACGCCGCAAAGAACGTTGGCACGCCGCAGAATATCGTCGGCGAGTGCGCCTCAACAATATCGATCGCAACATCCGGCAGCGGACGCCCGCCAAGCAGCAATGTCGATGCGCCGACAGCCAGGGGGAATGTCAAACCATTGCCCAGACCGTAGGCAAAGAACAGTTTCGCCACCGAAAACACCACATCATCCTCGCGCAGCCCCAGCACCTGCGCGCCAAAGGTGTCAGCCGTTGCTTTCAGGCTGGAGTGGACATGGCGGACGCCTTTTGGCAGGCCTGTTGATCCGGACGAATAAAGCCAGAACGCGGTTTCATCCGCCTCAGCCGCAACAGCCTGCATCGGCTGGGCGTCGCCCATGAACGCAGTGTAGTCAATCGCCCCGTCTGGCGCATCACCAATCACGATGACAGTGCGCAGATCCGGCGCGTCTTCAAGTGCCGGGGCAACCGTGCCCCACAGCGCGGCTGATACGACAAGGGTCGTGGCACGGCTGTCTTTCAACGTGGCTGCATAGACGGAGCTGGACAGCAGAGTATTCATCGGGACGGGCACAGCGCCCGCCTTGATCGCCCCCCAGAACACCACCGGGAATTCGATCTGGTCCAGAACGATCATCGCAACGCGTTCCTCGCGGCGCACACCGTGATCTGTCAGCGCAGCTGCAAACCTGCCGCTTTCCATGGACAATTGTTCATAGGTCAGGGTGCGCTGCTGGCCATCGATCTCGCGAAATGCAACTTTTGCGCCGCGCCCTTCATCAACATGCCGCTCGACAAACCAGAGGGCTGCGTTTTGATTTTCTGACATGGGTTCCTCCTCCCCTTGGCAGGCCGGTTACTTGCCGGTGAATTCGATGGCCCCGTCGGGCAAAAGGTAAAGCACATAGGCATCCCCGCCCGCGACTGTCGGATGATGGGCGGAACCGGGTCCATACACGTACCACCCCTCATCCTTGCCATCGAATTGCGGGGCTCCGGCCAAGGGAATAATCGCTCCGACTTCGCCGGTGGTATGAACATGATGCGGCCCCCGCACGTCTTTCATACGCACCACATCGACGCTGAAATTTCCCGTAATCTCACCCGGTTTGATCGCGCGCCCATAGCGGATACCGCCCGCTTCGCGCGCCATCAGCCAGCCTTCGCGCTCTCCTTCAGCGCACAGGCGTGACAAGGCGCCGAATGTCTCGGAGCCTGCGGCAAACTTCTGGTTCAGCTTTGCTTCAAGCGCGTCATCCAGCGCGTCACCGGCAATCTCGCTGGCGATCTGGTCCATCAGTCGGACAAAATCCTGCTTTGACATGGCTTCCTCCCGGTTCGCTATGTTGTGCGTTATAATGCATTATTCAAAGCAGGAATCGCAACTGCTATTTTCAGCACCTCACAATAAATGCACAATACTGCATCATCTAGCCAAACGGGATCAGAAACAACGTAATCGCGGGAAACAGCACAAGAATAACAACGCGGAGAATATCTGAGCCGACAAAGAACAGAACTGCCTTGTAGGTTTCCAACATGCCCGTACTTCGATCCATCGCGTTGATTACAAACAGATTCATTCCCACGGGCGGTGTGATCAGGCCAACCTCGACCACGATCAGGACCAGAATACCAAACCAGATCGCAGTGCGCTCCAGAGCAATACGATCAGCCATCCCCTGCGTCACGCGAATGCCGATCTCTTTCTGCAGATCTCGGCTGATCTCGGCACCCGAAGCAATCAGCGCCTCGATCTGTGCCCGGATCTCGGGCGCGATATCCGCGCTGGCCTCCAGAGCTGCCCTGGCCGCGTCATGCTGCATCGCGATCAGATCCACCAGGCCAAAATCCAGCGCCGAGATAACCGGGTAGAAGATCGGTATGGTCAGCAGGATCATACTGAGGCTGTCCATGACGCAGCCCAGGATCAGATAGAACACAAGGATCAGCGTCAGAATCATCCACGGGCTGAACCCGCCGTTCAACACATAGTTCGCCAGTTCCTGAGGAACATTGGTCAGCGCCAGAAACCCGTTATAGAAGCCCGCCCCCAGAATGATGAAGAAAATCATCGCCGTGGATTTTGCCGTGGTGGTGAAGCTGTCTTTTAACGTGGCAAGGGTCAAACCGCCATTTGCCAATGCAATCAGCCCGGTTCCGGCAGCTCCGACGGCAGCCCCTTCGGTTGGGGTGAACCATCCGGCATAAATTCCACCGACAACGCCACCGAAGACCAGAAGAACCGGCCAGACATCGAACAGCAGACGGAAACGTTCCCGGTAGGGTATCGCCTCACGCGTGCCGGCGCTGTCAGGGTAAAGGCGCACATAGATAGACACGGCGATGACATATCCAAGCGCTGCCAGAATGCCGGGGACAAACGCAGCGAGAAACAGTTTGGCAATGTTTTGCTCGGTCAGGATGGCGTAGATCACCAGCACCACAGAGGGCGGGATCAGGATACCCAGCGTGCCGCCCGCGGCGAGCGTTGCGGTTGAAAACCCGCCCGCATAGCCGTAGCGGCGCAGTTCAGGCAAAGCGACACGGCCCATTGTTGCCGCTGTCGCCAGCGATGATCCGCAAATTGCGCCAAACCCCGCGCAGGCACCGATGGCCGCCATTGCAACACCACCCCGGCGATGCCCCAGAAACCCTTCGGCCGCTTTGAACAACGCCGTCGACATCCCCCCGAGCGTCGCGAAAGTTCCCATCAACAGGAACATCGGAACGATCGACAGCGAATAGCTTGAGAACGTCGTATAGGTCTCGGACTTCAGCCGACCCAAAGGGATATTGAGGTTGCCGGTAACCGTCACGATACCCACCAGACCGGTTAGAAACATGGCCAGGCCGATCGGGACGCGCAGGAAAATCAGAAACAGAAGTGCAGGAAAGGACAGCAACCCGATTGCGAGATCGCTCACAGTAGTATTTCCTTTCCCGTCAGGCATTCGCGGATGCGGATTGCCGCAATGTAGAGCCCCACGATGGCAGCGACAACTGCGGCACAAAAGCTTGCCGCATAGCCCCACCATACCGGGAATTGCAGAATAAAGGTGTTCTCGCCAAACCGCAGCTTGGCCAGCATCCCGTCAAACAGTTGTACCGCGATCAGCACCAGAACGGCGGCAAACACGATATCGGTGATCATGCGCAGAATCCGGTTGACCCGCGATGACAGCTTTGACGTAAAGATATCTACAACAGCGTGCCCCGATGTCAGCTGGCAAAGCGGCAGAAAGGCGAAAATGGCGAAAGCCACGCCCGCCTCGACAAGTTCGAAATCGCCGTTGATCGGCCCGACACCAAGTGCAAGAAGCCTGTCCGAGACCCCCGGCATCAGGCCCCCCAGCCAGCCATGCAGAAGGGTGTTCAGCGACCTCCCCAGAACCGACACACAGATCAGTGCGATCAAAAGGATCAGCACCAGACCGCCCAACAAGGCCATGCTGCGTGCCAGCCAGTCTATTATGCGATGCATGCCCCCTCCGCAGCAGATACCGGCATCTGGGCCGGGTACCAACCGAACGAAACCACAAGGCTCCGCCCGGTCAGTCCCGGCGAAATGGCTCAGCCCCCGTGCTCAGCCATAAGTGCCTTGGCCCGGTCGATCAGCGCCTGACCATCGATACCTTTCTCATTCATTTCAGACAGCCACGCATCATAGACAGGCTGCGCCGCTTCGGCCCAGACGGCCGATTGCTCTGCATCCAGCGTAACCACGTTATTGCCACGATCCAGCGCGATCTCGCGCGCGGGCTCGTCATAGGCTTGCTGCACCTCACCGGCAAATGTCGAGAACGCCAACCCGGAATTCCGGTCAACCACAGCTTTCAGATCATCCGGCAGCGCGTTGTACTTGTCTTTGTTCATCGCCAGAATAAATGTGACCGTATACATCATCGGCCCGGTAAACTCGGTGTGGTTCTCGACCAGTTCGGGGACTTTCAGCGCTTTTGTCACTTCCCACGGAATGGTTGTGCCGTCGATCACACCTTTCGAAAGCGCTTCGGGCACGGCAGGCACCGGCATGCCAACCGGGGTCGCACCCAAGGTGCTGAGCAATGAGTTCACCTGACGCGAGGCACCGCGGATTTTCATCCCGTTGAAATCATCCGGCGTCAACACCTCTTTGTTGGCGTGGATCATGCCCGGGCCGTGCACCCAGCCACCCAGCACCTTCACGTCCGAGAATTCGCGCCCGGCGATGTCTTCCTCAAGCATGGTCCAGAACGCGGCAGAGGCAGGTTTGGCATCATCGACAATGAAGGGCAGCTCAAAGACTTCGGTCGACGGGAACCGCCCGGGGGTATAGCCGATGACGTTCCACGTAATATCGATGACCCCATCAATTACCTGATCCAAAAGCTCTGGCGGCTTGCCCCCCAGCTGCATGGATGGGTATCTTGTAATTTCGATCCGACCATCCGACTCCTCTTCGATCTTGTCGGCCCAGACATCGATGATCTTGGATGGGATCGTAGCCTGCGCGGGCAGGAAGCTTTGCAGGTTGAATTCGTATTCTGCTGCGGTGGCGGACGTGCCAAAACCAAGCGCAAGGGCACTGAGAGCCCCGATCAGCGTTCGCGATATATACATTGATTCCTCCTCTGCATTTTAATCTTAATGCGATTTAATGCATGTTATGCACAATATCGCAACTTTTTTGTTGGCGTTTGCAACGATACGCACGCACCTGATATTGATTTGATGCGGTAAGTGGCCTCAACGCAAGTGTCTGTTTTATCGCAATGCGGGCAAGTCGAAACAAGGCATCGCACACAGGTTTTCAAACACGTTATGTGACACAGCCTCGCAGACCATCGAGGGGGATATGCAAGGCCGCTGGGGTGCAAACAGCCACCTGCTTGCAGCAAAGAGCGCATCGGGGTCACCCATGTGGGCACCCCGGGTCAACACCCCAACTCAGCCCGGGACCCAATGTCTGATCCCGGTTGATCCGCGCTGGTGTCGTCGACCAGTTTGCCTTCTTCACCGCAACGAATGACCCGGATCTGTTCGTCAATCATCTCTGGCTGATCGCTATAGGCAACCAGACCACTTCCCAACACCGTGTATAGACCACTGGGCTGGGGTTCGGAGTAATAACCCTCAACCAATACAACACCCACGGCCTCGGCAAACAGACCCGTTTCCAATCGGTTTGCCCTGATACCACCCAGCGTCGCCTCTCCGTATACCCGGACCAGATCACCCGGCTGAAGGTGCTCTGGTTCAATGCCGTTCACAACGCTCTGCCCGATCACCAGAGGAGCCTTGGGGTCAGGCCCCAGATATGTGCCCGACAATCGGGCCTGATGCTCGTTGCCCGTCAACTTTTCGATACGTGAAGCCCGAACCTTCCGGCCTTGCCATAAACCGCTGACAGCCACCCAATCCCCGATCTGGATCGCGGCCTGCCCGTCTGTTTCAACCTGCGTGCCAAGCACGGTTTTCCTGCCATCGGGCCCCTCGGACACGGGCCCGATCAGTGGCAATACCTGCCGGATGTGCTGGGCATGCCACCCATTATCCGCCTGCGTTGCGATAACTGCGACCGTGTGGCCCGGCTTTAACTGCCCTGCCGTAATCGGTGGAACCGAATCCCTGACGGGCATCTGATCGTCGATCTGAATATGCTGCCCGTTTACGTGGATGCTGCCCAGATGGGTAATTGTACCGATAATACCCGTGCCGATAATACCGCCTTCCCGGTCTGGCTTGTCCTTGTCATCCGCCAGAACAGACGAAGACAACCACAGCGCCATCAGCAACGTGGCGACTACACGAACTAACACACGCATACCTACTCGTCCTCTTCCCGGTGCTCATCTCGGGTTTTAAGTAATGAGGGCAGGATATAGGTGCCTATGACAAACCGCCCGTCATGATCGCTACCGTGGTCCCCGTCCTGCATATCGCGGGCCAGCGCGTTGATTTCCTGCAAGAGCACTTGCGCCCGATCAGACGAAAACCGGTTGAGGGCGTCAACCGATTCCGCTGACAGATGCGAATATCGAACCGCGCGGTCAAAATGGCGCAACGCTCCGGGTTCGGCCAGCAGGTTCTGTGTTGCTACAGTCAAATGCGCAGACAAAGTCGCCTCATAAGCGGCGACCTGCTCGGCCCCTCCGCCAGACGGCAAAAACGCATGAGACAGCAGGCGCAGATCCCCCGCTTCGCCTTGTTCGACGATGTTTTGTTCAATCAGCGTTTCAAGAACGGTTCCGGGCGCCATATCGACACGCGCGCGCCGAACAAGATCGTCGAACCCAACACCTGTTTCACCACCCTTTCGGCCCAGAATCCGCGGTTCCCCGTCTGAATCCTGATATTCGGGTGCGGTTGCCCAATAGCTGATGACCAAGGCCGCGGCGCTGCAGTTGCGTTTTGCAGGCGCGTCTTCCTTCAGATTGCGCAGACGCTTCACATCCTTGCGATGAATCCCGGTCAACAAGCTGGCCCTGCTGTCACTCAGCTTGCCATCCGAGGTCTGATCTGCCGCCGTCAGCAACGCCAGCTTCAGTGCCTCGGTCGCCGTTCCAATTGTCACCCCGTGCGCGACCATCGCCTGTGCCAACGGAACCAAAAGCGCAGTCAAAGCGGTTTCTAGTGGTGACTTGGCTTCCGTCGACATTTCAGCACTCGTTCAAGATTCGTCGCACATAACATTATCTGCACATTAACCAATTCAACGACTTCGTGACCAGAATGTGATCGAATGTGAACTTTAATGGGAAAATTTCCCATTATCACTAAAGCATAACTCTTTCGTGAACTAACTCTTTCGTGAACTGGAGCATGCCATGCAAAACATCGCACTCGATTCCTTGACGAACTGCCACCCCCTGACATTGCCGAATCCGGAGAGCACACACGCACAGGATGCGTTGACCCCGCTGGGCCCCGAAGACCGGGCCCGGTTCCAGTCGTTTGGCTGGGGGCCAAGGATTGCACCCCGCCACGCCACCATCGCCAAAGCCTTGCGCCAGCAACTGCACAGCCACGCGGCTGAGACAGCCGTGGAATGCGCCGGACACAGCATCAGCTATCGGGTTCTGGACGAAGCGTCGAACCGCCTGGCGAATGTTATGCGGGCCCATGGCGTAAAGCGTGGCGACGCCGTATGCCTGTTCCTGCATCGCTCGGTTGAAATGGTGGTGGGCATCGTGGCGGCCATGAAGCTGGGGGCAGCTTATGTGCCTCAGCATGTCGGCGTGGCCCCGACCAAAACCTTGCGCCATGTCGCGAACGCCACCGGAGCAAAGGTCATTCTAAGCCTCAGCGCATTGGCCGATCAGGTACCGGTCGAAAGCGATCAGACCCTGATCTGCATTGATACGGTCATGTTCGACCCGATGCTGGACGCCCCCGCCCCCGGCGTGAATTACCGGGCGCGGCCGGATGATCTGGCGATGATCCTGTTCACCTCAGGGACAACAGGCGTTCCAAACGGCGTGCAGGTGACCCATGGCAATTTGGCCAACATCCTGCTGACAGCGCCCGGTGATCTTGGGATGCGCCCGGGGCTCAGAGTGGGGCAAATCCTGTCGATATCGTTCGACATGGCGGCCTGGGAAATCCTCGGTGCCCTGTCCAATGGTGCAACCCTGGTAATCCGCGGCAAGTCCATTCAGGAAACCGCCGAGAAAGTGGATGTTCTGATTGCCACCCCTTCGATCCTGAACTCACTGGATCATCACCGCTGCAAGCAGATCAAAACCGCTGCGGTAGCCGGCGAGCCCTGCCCCCGCCCGCTGGCCGATAGCTGGTCATCTTTCTGCACCTTCTACAACTCCTGCGGGCCGACTGAGACGACAATCATCAATACGGCCTTACCGCATTTCCCTGACAAACCGGTCCTGTCGATCGGACGCCCGACGCCAAACAACACGGTCTATGTTCTGGATGAAAACCTGCGCCCCCTGCCAATAGGTGAAAAAGGCGAAATGTGGGCCGGCGGAGATTGCGTGACGGCGGGATATCTTGCCAACCCCAAGCTGACGTCAGAGCGTTATCGCCCTGACCCGTTCCGCCCCGGCCACATGATGTTCCGTACCCGCGATCTTGGGCGTTGGACCGAAAACGGTGAACTTGAACATTTCGGGCGTGTTGATGATCTGGTCAAAGTGCGTGGCTTCAGGGTGGAACTGGATGGTGTGACCACGGCGCTGGAATCCTCGCCCTGCTGTCAGCAGGCCGTGACCCTGCAATATGACAACCGCAATCTGGTCAGCTTTATCTCGCCCTCATCTGCCTGCCCCAAACAGGCGGCAAAATGCGTTGCAGAGCGGCTGCCTTATTACTGCAGCCCCACTGTTGTGATGCCGATGGACACCCTGCCCCGCACCCAGCGCGGCAAGTTGGACAAGCGGCGGCTGCTGGATCTGGCACGCACCCATATCTCGGAAACCGGCGCGGAGTTGAACTGATGACAACACAGACCACAAATGTTGAAGTTGGCGGCACGAACTGGCGCCGTGTAACGCGCCACCCTGCGCTGATGGAGTACCGCCGTCTGGCCCTGATTGTTGCGGTGGTGAATCTGGGTGTGTTTGTCGTGGGGCTGCGCGACGGGTATTGGTTTAACGGCAGCGCGTTCACATTGAACCTGATTGCGGACATGGCCTTGATCAACCTGAGCCTGGGCATCCTGATCCGCCAGCAAAGAGTGATCAATGCGCTGTTCTGGCTGGCCACCCGCATCCCCACCTCGTGGCCATTATGGATCCGCTGGGGCGCGGGCAAGGTGTTTCATTTTGGCGGGTTGCATTCCGGGGGAACGGGTGCTGGAACAATCTGGTTCGGGTTCCTTCTATACGCAATGCTCTGGAACCGCGCGCATGGCGCAACACTGCCCTCTGACCTCACACTGGGGCTGAGTACAGCCATGGTGGCGTTGATGGTCCTGATGGTGATCTCGGCCCTGGGCCCGATCCGCGCACGGTTCCACAATGCGTTCGAGAAAATTCATCGTTTTGCGGGCTGGACCGTGCTGGGGTTGTTCTGGGCACAAACTGTCTCGATCACACACGACACGGGCGGGCAAATGCTACACAGCCCGGCCTTCTGGATGCTGTGCCTGATCACATTGTCAATCCTGTCGCCATGGCTTTCGCTGAAACGGGTAGACGTCAAAATTGAAAAGCCATCGAACCATGCGGTGATTGCCGAGTTCGACTATGGCGATACACCCTTCCCCGGCAGCTCAAACGCCATCAGCCACACGCCATTTGGCGAATATCACTCGTTCGCCAATATTCCCGCGCCGGGTCGCTCGGGCTATCGGCTGGCCATCAGCCGCGCCGGAGACTGGACCGGACGCTTTATCGACACGCCCCCTGACAAGGTTTGGGTCAAAGGGATTACAACATCCGGTGTCGCCCGGATCGAGGTGCTGTTCAAAAAGGTGGTGTATGTTGGCACCGGTTCGGGTATTGGGCCAATCCTGCCGCATCTGTTGGCCAAAGAGGTTCCGAACCGCCTGATCTGGTCCACGCGCAGCCCCCGCCACACCTATGGCGACGCGCTGGTGGATGAAATCGAATCCCACACCGAAAACCCTCTGATCTGGGATACTGACAAAAACGGCAAACCCAACCTGTCCGCGCTGGCCCTGCAGGCCGTGCGAGAAAGCGGCGCCGAAGCCGTCATCGTGATTTCGAACCAGAAGCTGACGCGGAAAGTGGTGCATGACATGGAAAGCCTGGGCATCCCCGCCTATGGCGCGATCTGGGACAGCTGAGCATGTTCGAGACCATCAAAACCGAAACCAGGGGGCGGGTCGCGACGATCCGCTTCAATCGGCCAGACCAGCTGAATGCGCTCAATACGCAGCTCATGCACGAGGTTCTGGCCGCCGCCACTGCCTTTGACAACGATCCCGATATCGGTTGCCTGATCCTGACGGGCAATGACCGCGCCTTTGCAGCGGGGGCCGATATCAGCGAACTTGCTGTGCAAACCTATGCCACCATGCAGGCCAGCGCGTTTTTTGCCGAATGGGATAGATTTGCCGCACTTCGCCTGCCCAAACTCGCCGCCGTCAGCGGTTATGCGTTGGGTGGCGGCTGCGAAGTTGCGCTGATGTGCGATGTTATTCTGGCATCAGAGCACGCAAAATTCGGGCAGCCGGAAATCAAGATCGGATGCATTCCCGGTATCGGAGGCACCCAGCGCCTGACACGGCTGATCGGTCGCGCCCGCGCGATGGATATGATCCTGACCGGGCGCATGATCGATGCAGCTGAGGCGCTGCAAATGGGTCTGGTCAGCCGCGTCGTTGCCGCAGATACGTTGATGGACACAGCGCATGAGGTGGCCGAAACCATCGCAGACTATGCCTCTGACATCGTCGACATGGCCCGCGCCTGTGTCAACATGGCTGAACAGAGCACGCTTGACGCAGGCCTGCGTTACGAAAGGCAGATGTATCATGCCCTGTACGGGCTTCCAGCCCAGCAGGAAGGAATGAGTGCGTTCCTTGAAAAACGAAAACCAAGATATCACGCAAAATGAGCGTAACCCCGGCGATATTTCACGTGGGGGAAGATAAACACGCCAGATTGATTTGGACACGCCCGGTATATGTACCGGGCGTCTCTTTTAGTCGGGGTTAAAGACCCCATTTTTCGCGATTTTGCTCAAAAAAGCCCTGCGCTTTCTTCACCTCGATCCAGTTGTTGACATAGTTGATCCAGATCTGATCCCCCTGCGGCAGGATCATTGCAATCGGCGAAGGTGAGCGGGGCCCTGCGTTCTTGACGCGCACAACAGGGAATTTGGCCTCAAGCGTGGACCCTTCGATATTCGACGTGATGAACACATCGGCGCGCCCGGCGATCACCTCCTGAAAACCGCGTGCAGGAGCCTCGACCACTTTGATATCCGCGTTCGGGAACCACTCGCGTACACGCTTTTCAAAGGTGGTGCCCAAGGTCGTGGCAACCCTGACACCGGGCTGGTTGATCGATGCATACCCGTCAAACTTGTCCGCCTTGTCCTTTAGCGTGTAGGGAAACAGTTCGACCGCGATATAGCTTTCCGAGAACCCCGCGACCTTCATCCGGGGCGGCGAAATAGAAGCAGAGCCGGTCAGGTGATACTTTCCGGCGACAACGCCATTCACCAGGGTCTTCCAGTCAGTGGGGACATATTCGACCTCGACACCCAGATCGGCGGCCAGCTCGTTCATGATGTCGATATCATAGCCTTTGTAGCTGTTCGTCGCCGGATCACGCAGCGACATCGGGTTCCAGTCACCGGTTGTTCCGACCTTCAGCACACCGGAATCCAGAACCTCGTTCAACGCCGACTGAGCTTGCGCCGCGGTGGACAATACCAGCCCAAGCGCGGCAGTTGCCGCTGCTTTCAAAAAAGTGTTCATCAATTTCTCCTGTTGGTGAGGTTTCGGGCATGTTGCCATATTCTTTGTTGATTTAAGCGCAAAGCCAAAGATAACCTCAAGAAAATATTCAACGATGCATAAAAAGGGGCAGGTCGGCCAATGTCAGATGCCGCCATCGAGCTTGCGGGCGTAAACAAATGGTTCGGCGACTTCCATGTTCTCAAGAACATTGACCTGACGGTTAAAACCGGGGAGAAAGTCGTTGTTTGCGGGCCGTCAGGTTCGGGCAAGTCCACCGTTGTCCGGTGCATTAACCAGCTGGAGAAGCACCAGAAAGGCACGATTCGGGTGGATGGTGTCGAGTTAACGGATGATCCAAAGTCTGTAGCAACGATCCGGTCCGAGGTTGGCATGGTTTTCCAGCAGTTCAACCTGTTCCCGCATCTGACTGTGCTTGAAAATCTGACGTTGGGCCCGATCAAGGCGCGAGGCCTCAGCCGCAAGGAGGCTGAAGAAAAAGCCCGGCACTATCTGGCACGTGTGCATATCCCCGATCAGGCCGACAAACGGCCGACCCAGCTTTCCGGCGGTCAGCAGCAGCGTGTTGCCATCGCGCGTTCGCTTTGCATGGAGCCGCGCGTGCTGCTGTTTGACGAACCCACCTCGGCCCTGGATCCCGAGATGATTTCGGAGGTTCTGGACGTGATGGTCGAACTTGCCGAAGAGGGGATGACCATGGTTGTTGTCACACATGAAATGGGCTTTGCCCGTAAGGTAGCGGACAAGATGATCTTCATGGATGCCGGTGAGATTGTTGAACAGGGCCACCCGGAACATTTCTTCACCAATCCGCAATCCGAGCGGTGTCGTAAATTCCTCAGCCAGATATTGCAGCACTGAGAGGCACCGATGAAAAAACTTCTGCTGATCGCGCCTTTCCTTCTGCTGACGGGCTGCTCATCGTCTCAGACCTGGGGCTGGTATGTGATCGACCCGACCACCGCATCGGGCTGGACCAACGTGAAATTCCTGATCTCGGGCATGGGCGCGACGATCCAGATTTCGCTGATCGCCGCCGTATTGTCGATCGCTATCGGGTTGCTGGTGGCCTTGCCGGGCCTGTCTGAGAAACGCAGCTGGCGGCTGGTCAACCGGGTTTATGTCGAGTTCATCCGCGCCATTCCTCTGCTTCCGATGTTGTTCTGGGTGTTCTACGGCTTGCCTATCGTGTTCCAGTCGATGGGCCTGAACATCCCGATCGATCCGTTCTGGGGGGCAATCATCACGCTGGCCATCTCGGACAGCGCGTTCACCGCCGAGATCTATCGCGCAGGCATCCAATCCATCGCCCGCGGCCAGCGTGAGGCGGCACAGACCATCGGCCTGAACTACATTCAGACCATGCGTTATGTGATCCTGCCGCAGGCGATCCGGCGCATTCTGCCACCTTTGGCGAACCAGTTCATTTACATCGTCAAGATGAGCGCCTTTGCCAGTGTCATCGGTATGCAGGAACTGACCCGTCGCGCGAATGAGCTGGTGGTCACCGAATACCGGCCGCTGGAAATCTACACCCTGCTGATCTTTGAATACCTGATACTGGTTCTGATCATCAGCGCCGGTGTGCGTTGGCTGGAACGCCGCATGGGGGCTGATGAGCGCGGATAGGGCTGCTCAGCAGTGCGATCCCTAGCTTTGGGTCAATTCAAGCTTCTTTCTCAGGGGGCTGCTGTTTTTGACCATCACCGCCTCAACCTTCCCCGCGAGGCCCTGAATTGCGAACTCGCTGGGTGTTCCCAACATATTGGCGACGCCCAACCCGCACAGCTCGTGCACATATTTCGAATACACGATTGAAGCGTCTGACCGGCGTGTCACCATCTCCAGCGCTTCGGCGATCAGCGAGACGTTGCCGATCGCAGTGACCGGGCTGGGGGCGGTCTGGTCCGAGCTTTTGCCCACGCGCCCGATCACAGCGCGGCCGGAATGCACACCGATGCCGATCTTTAGCGGTGCCGCAAGTTGTTGCGCCCCATCGCCACCCTCGACCAGCGCCTGACAGCGGGCCGCAGCATAAAGCGCAGACCGAGCGGCCTGAGTTTTATGCGTTTCCAGCCCGAATACCGCCGTCAGGCCATCATTGGTGAACTTGTCAACATGACCATCCTGCGCCTCGATCTGCTCGACCATCAGATCGAGCAGCTGGTTCAGCACATAGATCACATCATAGGGCAGGGTCTTGTCCACGAAGGGGCGGAATTCCTTGATCTTGAGCTGCAGCACGCTGACCTCACGCTCAACCCCCCAGCCAAACGGGTCCGATTGCAGCGGTGTTGAAACCGCACGTTTGGGCTGAATGATCGGGCGGATGTTGACATCGCCCTGCACACGGGCCTGGCAGGCCAGCCGCATATTCGGTTCGGCATTGATCTTGTCCAGCAATTTGCGCTCTGCGGGGCCGACCGGGCTTAGCCCGTCTTGTTCGGACATCACCAGAACCCGGCAGGTTGAACACCGCGCCCGCCCGCCGCAAACAGACAGGTGGTCGATACGGTTGTCACGGCTGACATCCAGCAAGGTCTTGCCCGGGGCCGCATCGACGGTCAGCCCGTTGCCATAGGTGACCTGCACCCGCCGCCGAAAGCCTTGTGCGATAATCAGAACGACAAAGACCAGCAGCAGCACACTGAGACTGATGGCCACCCAACCCTGTGCGATGGCCTGATAGTCTGACACCGCCTCGCGCACCGCTGCCACGCGCGCGGCCATGTCCACGGCTTCCGCACCATCTGTATCAAGGCTAAGCCGCAACAACTCGCGCTTGGCGGCCGTCATCCAGCCCGCCATGGCCACGATCGGAACCGCTATGGCGATGGGCAACAGGACCAGCAGCCCGTCCTTGTACCACGATTTTGGCCGCAGCCAGAAATGGACACCAATGATGCCATGCACCCAGACCAGCAGTAAAAGAGCGTTTTGTTTGACAGCGGATACGGGCCAGAGCAGGGAAAGCTCTTGCAGGTAGGTCACTGGCACGCCGGTCGCAAGCTCTGACCCGCGCGTGACGATGATGTGGCTGACCAGCCAATATGGAATAGCCAGACCAAGCGCGATCTGGAACCAGCGCCAGAACGGCATTTTCAGGCTGCGGATACTAAGAACACTCAGCACGCCCAGAAGGATATGAATGGCAAACGCGCCGTATAGCAGCACCGTGCCGGGGACCGAGCTCCAGATCGCCGACATGACAGTCAGCATACCATCCATCCAGCTGAGAGAGACCAGCCCAAGCCCGTGATTGATGAAATGGCCCGTCGCATAGACCAGCAGCACCAGACCCGACCACAGCCTTGCCTGTTGCAACACGGTTCCTCGCCCGTTGCCCTTGATGTCCCTGCGATTGATCGCCATTGCCAGCGCCTGCCATTCCGTTCAGTGGTTTTCGATCACCTAGTAAGACGAACACGCTTGAGTAGAGGGCTATTCAGACCAAACCGCCTATTCAGTTCACTTTATGGTGTACTCACTTCTCCAAAGCTGTATTGAGCTTCGGCCCAAAATAATCTAGCGGTCCACGCGCCGGTCGCAGCCTACCCGGTTATCAAAACAAGGACTGACAACATGAAAACAACTTTGGTCTGCTCGGGCGGGCTGGATTCCGTGTCCCTGGCCCATGTTCTGGCCAATCAGGGGGACCTGTCGCGCCTCGTCTCGTTCGACTATGGCCAGCGACACACCAAAGAGCTGGATTTTGCAGCCGCCTGTGCCACGCGACTGGGTGTACCGCATCATGTGATCGATCTGCGCTCGGTCGGGGCAACACTGACCGGCTCGGCTTTGACCGATGATCTGGACGTGCCCGACGGGCACTACGAGGAAGAGACCATGAAAGTGACCGTGGTCCCAAACCGCAATGCCATCATGCTGACCATCGCTTATGGCATCGCGGCCGCCAATAAAGATGACGCGGTGGCGACAGCCGTGCATGGGGGTGATCATTTCATCTATCCCGATTGTCGCCCCGACTTCACCGATGCTTTCGACGCAATGCAACGTGCAGCACTGGACGGGTATGCCGAGGTTGCTTTGCACGTACCGTTCGTACATCGCGCAAAAGCGGATATCGTGACGGAAGGCGCACGCGTGAACACACCTTTTGACCAGACATGGTCGTGCTACAAAGGCGGTGATCTGCATTGCGGGCGTTGCGGCACCTGTGTGGAACGGCGGGAAGCGTTTGATCTGGCCGGGGTACCCGATCCGACCCTTTATGCTGACCCGGAATTCTGGCGTCAGGCCGTGGAAAGGAAACAGGCCTGATGTACCGGATCACCAAGGAATTCCACTTCTCCGCCTCGCACCAACTGAGTCATCTGCCGGATGACCACCAATGCGCACGACTGCATGGGCACAATTACATTGTGGTGGTCGAACTGGCCGCAGCCGACCTCAACAGTGACGGGTTCGTGCGGGATTATCATGAGCTTAAACCGCTTAAATCCTATATTGACGACACCTTCGACCACCGGCATCTGAATGATGTGCTGAACTGCGTCAGCACTGCCGAGAACATGGCGCGCCATTTCTACGACTGGTGCGCGGCCCGCTGGCCGGAAACGGCGGCGGTTAAAGTATCCGAAACGCCCAAAACATGGGCCGAGTACCGGCCATGACCCTGCGTATCGCCGAGATTTTCGGCCCCACTGTGCAGGGCGAAGGCGCGCTGATCGGCCAGCCCACCGTCTTTGTACGCACCGGAGGCTGCGATTTCCGATGTTCGTGGTGCGACAGCCTGCATGCGGTCGACAGCACCTTTCGCCAAAGCTGGAAGACCATGAGCACGCGGGACGTCTGGACCGAGATACAGCGCCTGTCGGGCGGGCGGCCTCTGACCGTGTCGCTGTCAGGCGGCAATCCGGCCATTCAGGATTTTGGCCCGCTGATCGGGTATGGTCTGGATGCGGGCTATGCTTTTGCCTGCGAGACGCAGGGCTCGATCGCGAAACCCTGGTTTGCCGATCTGGCCATGCTGGTGCTCAGCCCGAAACCACCCAGCAGCGGTGAGGCGATGGACTGGGCCGCGTTCGATGCCTGTCTGGATTTCCGACCGGACAACACGGTGCTGAAGATCGTAATCTTTGACGATGCCGATTTCCAATGGGCCGAAGGCGTGGCCCGGCGCTATCCCGACCTGCCCCTCTATCTTCAGCCCGGCAATCCGGAAACCGATCCCGATTCGCCCGTCGATCTGAACCAGGCCACAGGGCGGCTGGAGTGGCTGATCGACAAGACCCTCAGTATTGGATGGTTCACCCCGCGCATCCTGCCCCAGCTGCATGTGCTGGTCTGGGGCAACAAACGCGGCGTTTAAACGAACGGAGACGGATATGAGCGACATCTACAGCAACCTCACCCAATTGGGCGGCGATACTGTCCTGCCAACCAATCCCGACGAGGCTGTTCTTGAGCGCGTGCAAAATCCACAAGCCAATGTGGATTACAATGTACGCTTCACCGCGCCCGAGTTCACCTCGCTCTGCCCGATGACAGGACAGCCGGATTTTGCCCATCTGGTTATCGATTATGTGCCCGGCGATTGGTTGGTGGAAAGCAAATCGCTGAAGCTGTTTCTGGGGGCTTTCCGCAATCACGGTGCGTTCCACGAAGATTGCACCATCTCGATCGCGCGCCGTTTGCAGCAGTTTCTCGATCCGCGATGGTTGCGCATCGGTGGCTATTGGTATCCGCGCGGCGGCATTCCCATCGATGTGTTCTGGCAGACCGGCCCCATGCCGGAAGGCGTCTGGATACCTGATCAGGGCGTTCCGCCCTATCGCGGGCGCGGCTGATATCTCTGGCCCATTTCTACAGATGGGCCAGAGGGTTTTCGGCGGGGACCCGCAGCTCAGTCGTACAGCACCGCCGAGATTTTCGGGTCATCCATGTTCGATGCATCGTAGTAATAGAAACCGGTATCGATCAGCGCTGGCACGTCTTCGCCATTCAATGCTGCGACAGCGGCCTTCACGGTCTCATAGCCGATACCAACCGGGTTCTGGGTGATTGCACCAGCCATCAGCCCGCTTTTGATGGCATCTTTCTGCGCCTTGCCGCTATCGTAACCGATGATGACCAGACCCTCGGTACCCAGTTCCTGTACGCCGTTTACCACGCCGATCGCAGAACCTTCGTTGGTGCCGAAGATACCGTTCAGATCGGGGTTCGCTGTAAGAATGGCTTTGGTTACCTCGGTTGATTTCAAATGGTCACCCTGACCATACTGAACCGTGACCACCTCGATATCGGGGTAGTTTTCGGCCATGCGATTGACGAAACCGTCGCGACGATCGATGCCCGTGCGGCTGGTTTGGTCATGCGCGACAACGGCGACTTTGCCCTTGCTGCCCAGCATCTCGGCCATCTTGTCGGCAGCCAGGCTGGCTGCGGCCAGATTGTCCGTGGTTGCTGTCGAAAGCGGGATGTCGCTGTCAACTCCGCTGTCGAACGCAATGACCGGGATACCCTTGTCATTGGCCTGTTTCAGCAGCGGGATTGCCGCCTGGCTATCCAGCGCGGCAAAACCTATTGCCTTGGGATTATTTGCCAAAGCGGCTGCCAGCATATCGATCTGACGATCAACCATGGTTTCATTGTCAGGACCTTCGAAAGTGATTGTCACATCATACTCGTCTGCTGCCTGTTCGGCTCCGGCTTTCACCGCCTGCCAGAACTGGTGCTGAAAGCCTTTTGACACCAGCGGTATGTAAATTTCCTCGGCCGTGGCCATCGACGCGGGAACGGCAAACGTAGCCGCGCTTAGCACACCCAGAATAAAACGACGTGAAAACATGATCTTTCCTCCTGTTGATGATTTTGGTCTTAAGTTAAATATTCTAGTCAGCTGGCTTTCTTCCGCCGCACCATGTCGGCGTAGACCGCCAGAATAATGATCGCGCCGGTCACGACGGTTTGCCATTCTTGCGCAACGGACAACACGCGCAGGCCGTTGGTCAGCACTGCCATGATCAGCGCCCCGATCAGAGTGCCCAGAATGGTGCCGCGTCCGCCAGACAGTGACGTGCCCCCGATGACAACGGCTGCAATCGCCTCAAGCTCATACCCCAACCCCAACGCAGGTTGCGCCGAATTCAGGCGCGATGCGATCAGGATTCCACCGATTCCACAGATCGCCCCGGCAAGCGCGTATACCCGCATCTTCCAGGCGTCTGTGTTGACCCCGGACAAACGCACCGCCTCTTCGTTGGAGCCCAAAGCAAACGTGTACCGCCCCAGAACGGTGCGCCCCAGAATGTAAGAGGCCGCAATCGCGACAAGGAACAGGATCAACACGCCGTTAGGGATAGGAAACGCCGGGACCACTTCGCCAATCAGCGAACCACGCGAGATCTGGTCAAAGCCCGGCGTGTCATTGAAATATATCGGTCGCGTCCCTGAAATCACCAGAGACAGGCCTTTCAGGATCAGCATCATACCCAGCGTCGCAATGAAGGGTGGTATCTTCATTTTGGCAACAAAAGTGCCCGAGCACAGCCCGCAGAATGCACCGGAGGCAATCGCGGCAGCCACGCCCAGCAACAGCGGCATCCCCATATAGGTCAGGACCACACCAGCGATGACCGCGCAAAACGTCATCAGCGTACCGACCGACAGATCAATCCCACCCGTGATGATGACAAGCGTTGCCGCGACGGCCAGAACGCCGTTAACCGATGTCGCCTGCAAAATAGCGATCATGTTGGATGTCTGCATGAAGTTCGGCGATGCGATCGAGAACCCGATCAGCAAAACGATCAAACTGGCGAAGGCCAGCAGTTTCTGATAGGCCCCGCTATCTGCAAGATTGGCAAACGGCTTTTTCTTTTCTACGTCAGTTGTCGAGGTCATTGCGCTGTCCCTGTTACCTGCATTGCCGCCGTGCGTTGGGTCGCCAGATACATGATATCTTCCTGAGTGGTCTCTTTTCCGCCGGGCAGAATGCCAGTCAGCCGGCCCTCGCACATCACGGCAATGCGGTGACTGAGGCGCAGGATTTCAGGCAATTCGGATGAGATTACGATGATTGTCTTACCCTGCGCGGCCAGCTTCTCCAGCAGCTTGTAGATTTCCGATTTCGCACCCACATCGATACCGCGGGTAGGCTCATCAAAAATCAGGATATCGCAATCGCGCAGCAGCCATTTGGCGATAACGACTTTCTGCTGATTGCCACCCGACAGCAGCCGAACCTCCTGCGCGTCTGATGGCGTGCGAATGCCCAACTGCTTGATATAGCTCTGTGCGGTGGATGCTATTTCAGCTTCGTTCAACACCCCACCCTTGCCAATGAACAAATCCATCGAGGCCAGCGCGATATTGTCCCGTACAGTCATACCCGTGGCGAGGCCAAAGTGCTTTCGGTCCTCGGACAGGTATCCAATCCCCGCCTTTACAGCATCTTTAGGCGCGTTGATCGAAACCACCTTGCCATGCACGCTGATTTCCCCGCCATCCTTGGGATCAGCGCCAAAAATCGCACGCGCGACTTCCGTTCGACCCGCGCCCATTAATCCGGCGAAACCCAGAATCTCGCCTCTTTGAACCGAAAAGCTGACATCCTGAATGTCCTGCCCCCGGTTCAGGCCCTTGACCTGCAACGACACGCCCGCATCGCCCAGATCCGGAGCCGCCAGCGGCTTTTCGTTCACTTCGCGACCGACCATCATGGCGATAATTGTGTTGATTGGTGTGTCGGCAGCACCCACTGTTCCCACATATTCACCATCACGCATCACGGTCACACGGTCCGTGATTTGTTTGAGTTCATCCATTTTGTGGCTGATATAGACGATACCGACACCCTCGGCCTTGAGGCGGCGGATGATCACGAACAGTTCGGCAATCTCGGCATCGTTCAACGCGGCGGTTGGTTCGTCCATGATCAGAACTTTAGAGCGATGCGATAACGCCTTGGCGATCTCCACCATCTGCTGTTTTGCGATCGTCAGGCTGCCAACCAGAGCCTTGGGATCAAGTTTCAGATTCATCGAAGCAAAAATACGCGCTGTTTGCGCGTTCAGAGCATTCTCATCCAGCCGCCCAAAGCTTTTGCGCGGCTCGCGGCCAATAAAGATATTCTGGGCCACCGTCAGATCATTCATCAGGCTCAGTTCCTGGTGAATGATCCCGATGCCCAGATCCTGCGCCTCGCGCGGCGTCCTCGGGCTGGCTTCTTGCCCTTCGATCGTCAGAGCACCCCCGTCGCGCTGATAGATCCCGGACAGGATCTTCATCAAGGTGCTCTTTCCTGCGCCGTTCTCACCCATCAGCGCGTGAACTTCGCCGGGCTCCAGATCGAACTGCACGGATTTCAACGCGTGCACACCGGGAAAAAACTTATCGATCCCCACCATTTCGACCAGTTTGGACATCTTTCCTCCCGTCCCCTCATTGTATTGAGGGCGCCCGCGGCCTACATCACCGCACCAATTTGCCAGGGGACGAATTCAACGCCCCCAAAACCAAGCTCCTCACTTTTTGTTTTCTCGCCCGAAGCCACACGGATCAGCATCTCGAACAGCGCCTCGCCCTTGGCTTCGATGCTGACCCCGTCGGTGACGATATCGCCACAGTTCAGATCCATGTCTTCGGCCATGCGCGCATACATTTCCGAATTGGTGGCCAGTTTGATGCAGGGCGTCGGCTGATAACCCGAGACCGAGCCGCGCCCGGTGGTAAACACGATCAGGTTCGCGCCCGAGGCCACTTGCCCGGTGACAGAACACGGATCAAACCCGGGGCTGTCCATGAAGACAAAGCCGTGCTTGTCGACCCGCTCGCCAAACTTGTAGACATCGCGCAGCGGTGCGGTGCCCCCCTTGGCCACGGCCCCCAGCGATTTTTCCAGAATTGTGGTCAACCCACCGCGCTTGTTGCCGGGGCTGGGGTTGTTGTCCATCTCGCCACCGTTGCGGGCTGTGTAGTCTTCCCACCAGTGAATGCGTTCAATCAGTTTCTCGCCAACCTCGACGGTTTCGGCACGTCGGGTCAGAAGATGTTCAGCCCCGTAAATCTCGGAGGTTTCCGACAGGATGGTGGTGCCCCCGTGACGCACCAGCAGGTCCGACGCGTACCCCAGCGCCGGGTTGGCAGTGATCCCCGAATAACCGTCGGAACCGCCGCATTGCATGCCAACGGTGATCGCACTGACCGGTGCCGGGGCGCGTTCAACCTTATCGGCAAGCTCAGCGATACCGCGCAGCTCTTCCAGACCACGCGCGATGGTACGGCGCGTGCCGCCTTCGTTCTGAATGGTCATGTATCGCAAGACACCATCCGGGCGAATTGGGCGCCCGCCGACCAGGTCAGAGACCTGCATGACCTCACAACCCAACCCGATCAGGAGAATCCCAGCGAAATTCGGGTGCTGTGCGTAGCCGGCCAAAGTGCGGAACAAAGTCGCGTAACCCTCGTCTTTGCCCGACATGCCACAGCCGGTCCCATGCACGATCGGCACCACGCCATCGACATTGGGAAACGCATCCAGAAGGCCTGATTTTTCGGCCGCTTCAGAAATAAACCGGGCCACAGATCCCGAGCAATTCACGGTGGTCAGAATTCCAATGTAGTTGCGCGTGCCAACCGTCCCGTCAACGCGGTGATATCCTTGAAAGATGCGCCCCTCATCCAGCGCAGGCAGTGGTGCGTTCGCGCTGGCATATGCATAATCCTGCTGATGCGCGCCCATCCCAAGATTATGGACATGCACATGGTCGCCCGGCGCGATATCAGCCTTCGCCTGCCCGATAATCTGGCCGTAGCGGATGACATTTTCACCTGCTGCGATAGGTGTAACTGCAATCTTGTGACCCCGCGACACCGAGGTTTTCAAGCCACCTGACATCTGATCAGACAGGTCACCCTGCCTCAGCTCACGCAGTGCGATCACGACATTGTCAACAGGATTGAGTCGCAGGATGTCGCTGCTACCGGTTTGAAAATATTCGCTTTTCATCGACTTCTGCATCAGAATCTCATTTTGCCACCCCTGTTTGCTAGGGGAAAAAATACTCACTTGTCAACTAACATGTTACAATGATAGAAATCCCGCATGAGCTGCAATCCAGACATCAATGCCGCATTATTGCGTGAGACCACACCATCTGAGGGATCGTTGTCGCAGCGCGTGTATATCTCGGTCAAAGAGGCCATTCTTGCGCTGCATTTCCCGCCAGGTGCCAATCTGAGAAAGGCCCCGATCTGCGAACGTCTTGGCGTTTCACGCGCGCCGGTGACCGAAGCCATCGCGCGACTGGCCGCAGAAGGGCTGGTGGATGTTGTCCCGCAGTCAGGCACCCATGTTTCGTACTTTTCGATGTCCGAAATTCGCGAGGGAGCGTTCCTGCGCGAAGCGCTGGAACTGGCCGCCGTCTCGAAAGTGACGCGCGATCTGACAGAAGAGCAACGCAAGATACTCAGCCGCAACATGCGTCTGCAAAAATTATTGATCGAGGATGAAGATATTTCCGGCTTCTATCAGGCAGATGAAGAGTTTCACGGCCTGCTGATGGAATTCACAGGCTTTCGCCGTCTGGCGGATGTGGCTCAGACCGTTTCCCTGCAGGTCAGCCGGGCCCGGATACTGCTGCTGCCAGCACCGGGCAGGGCGGCAGAAACTCTGGCCGAGCATCAGGCAATCTTTGACGCGATATCTGCGCAGGATGAACAAGGCGCACGGGATGCCATGCGCCTGCATCTGGGGCAGTTGATGCCCCGTATCGAACAGCTGGAACAACGCAAACCACATCTGTTCAACCTTACCCCACAGCCCAATAGCGAGGCAGGATGACCGTTTCCCAGACCGAATTGCTCAATAATCGCACCGCACGCCCGGTTCCCCTGACCCGGATGGGCTTTGGCGGGGCACCGCTGGGCAATCTGTATCGCAAAGTATCGGATGAAGACGCGCAGGCCGCGATGCAGGCCGCCTATGACGCGGGCATTCGGTTCTTTGATACCGCGCCGCAATACGGGCTTGGCCGCTCTGAATATCGGTTTGGCGAGGCGATTGCGCGTTTTGGGCGTGAAAACATTCAGCTGTCAACCAAGATCGGCCGCTTATTGCTGGATTGCGCCCCGCACGAGGTGACGCCCGAGGCTTTCGTGGATGTCCCGCAGAAACGCATCGTGTTTGATTACACCTATGACGGCGTCATGCGGTCCTATGAGGCCAGCCGGGACCGGATCGGCGTTGCCAATTCCGACATACTTCTGGTGCATGATGTCTGCGTTTTCAGCCAGGGCAGTCAGGAAATGTCGGATACCAAGGTGCGCGAGCTGTTCGATGGCGGCGGCTACAAGGCGCTTGTTGAACTGCGTGATGCAGGCGAGATCGCCGCAATCGGTGCCGGTGTGAACGAATGGCAGGTCTGCGAAAAGCTGCTGGGTCTGGGCGACTTTGACGGGTTCCTGCTGGCCGGGCGATATACGCTGCTGGAGCAGGAGGCATTGGACAGCTTCCTGCCGCTCTGCGAAAAGCGCGATGTGGGGATTATTCTGGGCGGGCCCTATAACTCGGGTATTCTGGCCACCGGAGCGGTACCCGGGGCCAAATACAACTACGCTGATGCGCCCGAGGATATTCTGAACCGGGTGCGCAAGATCGAAGCGGTCTGCACCGCACATGACACGCCGCTGATTGCCGCCGCGCTGCAATTTGTTCTGGGCCATCCCTGCGTCAAAACGGTGGTGCCGGGCGCCGTGAACGCAGCTGAAGTACAGGCAAACGTCACATTGATGGACCGTGAAATTCCACCCGGTCTCTGGTCTGATCTGAAATCCGAAAGCCTGATCCGCTCAGACGCGCCGCTGCCATCCGAGGCCGTCAATGCTGCGTAGCATAAACCCGATCCTGTCGCCGGAGCTGCTGTATTGCCTCAGGGCCATGGGCCACGGCGACGAGATCGTGATTGCAGATGCGAATTTTCCGGGATCCAGCATCGGGCCGGATTGCATCCGTGCCGATGGGTCCTCGGCCAGCGAGGTCCTTCAGGCGATTTTGTCTGTCATGCCGCTGGACACGTTTGTACCTGATCCGGCTCTGTCGATGCAGGTGGTCGATGATCCGGGCGCGGTACCCGAGGCTGTCGCCGATTTTCAACGCATCATCGACGAGACAGCGGATAATCCGGCCTCAATTCAGGGGTTGGAGCGGTTTGCATTCTACGATCGCGCCTCCAACGCTTTTGCCGTCGTTCAGACGGGCGAGCGCAGGCTCTACGGGAACATCATCCTGAAAAAAGGCGTCATCGGATGAAGATCGACGCGCATCAGCATTTCTGGGCATTGGCGCGCGGCGACTACGGCTGGCTCACCCCTGATCTGGGCGCGATCTACCGGGATTTCGCGCCAAACGATCTGGCCCCTCTGCTTGCAGCGGCCGGTATCGATGGCACCATACTGGTGCAGGCAGCACCAACAGTGGCCGAGACCAACTACATGCTGTCGCTGGCCGAGCAGACTGCATTCATCAAAGGTGTTGTCGGTTGGGTGGATTTCGAGGCCTCTGATGCGCCCGCGCAGATCGCAACCTTGGCCAGCCGCCCGGCTCTGGTCGGCCTGCGGCCAATGATACAAGACATTGCCGATCCGCTCTGGATGCTGGGCGATGCTCTGACCCCGGCCTTTGACGCGTTGCAACAGCACGGTCTGACATT
Organism: Rhodobacteraceae bacterium KLH11; assembly: GCA_000158135.1. Classification (GTDB taxonomy): domain Bacteria; phylum Pseudomonadota; class Alphaproteobacteria; order Rhodobacterales; family Rhodobacteraceae; genus Ruegeria. Next base: position 315,243 of record DS999532.1, on the reverse strand, counting down.
CGATGCCCTGACCTTGCCGCACCATCTTGGACCGCTCAGGGCGCTTCTGGCCCGTCACCCCGAGATGCGCGTGGTGATCGATCATGGCTCTAAACCGTTGATACGGGACGCGATCATGCGCGACTGGGCAGACGATATGACCGCGCTGGCCCACGAGACAAACGCATGGTGCAAACTATCCGGGCTGGTTACCGAGGCAAAAGCGGATTGGGCAGTCGATGATCTGCGTCCTTACGTGGATCACCTGCTGAACAGCTTTGGCCCGTCTCGCCTGATCTGGGGCAGTGACTGGCCGGTCTGCACGTTGACCAGCAGCTATGAACGCTGGCTCGAAACCACCGATGTGCTGCTCAGCCAGCTGAGCAACGATGAACGTCAGGCCGTTATGGGTGGGAATGCCGCCCGGGCCTATAATCTCAGGGACTGAAATGACACTAGATACACTGGATTCCAAAGGGCTGTGGCTTGGGCGCGTTGAACGTGCCGGGATTGGCCCCAGCATTGTGACATTACGCGAGGGCCGTGTTGTCGACATCACCTCAAAAACCGCGCCAACTGTCCGCGACGTGCTGGAACGCGGCGATGCTGCGGAATATGTTCGCACCGCAGATGGCGACGATATCGGCCCGCTTGACGCGGACCATCAGTGGCTTGCCCCTTGCGATCTGCAAGCGATCAAAGCCTGTGGCGTAACCTTCGCCCGGTCGATGGTCGAACGCGTGATTGATGAGCAGTCAGCCGGTGATCCCGCCAAGGCAGATGCGATCCGGACCCGCATAGGTGAGCGGATCGGTGAAAGCCTGTCAGACATCGTGCCCGGTTCAGACGCCGCCCAGCGGGCCAAAGAGGCGCTGATATCTGAGGGGTTATGGAGCCAGTATCTGGAGGTCGGGATCGGCCCGGATGCTGAGGTGTTTTCCAAGGCTCAAGTTCTGTCCTCGGTCGGACAGGGGGCGGATATCGGCCTGCATCCGATATCGGTCTGGAACAACCCCGAGCCCGAGGTTGTTCTGGCGGTGAACTCGCAAGGCGAGATCAAAGGCGCAACGCTGGGCAATGACGTCAACCTGCGGGATGTCGAGGGGCGCTCGGCCCTGTTGCTCAGTAAGGCCAAGGACAACAACGCCTCCTGCGCGATCGGGCCAATGATACGGCTGTTTGATGCGGGGTTCTCGTTGGACGATGTCCGGCAGGCCGAATTGATGCTTGTCGTGGAAGGGCAGGATGGGTTTGTGCTGAATGGCAATTCCTCGATGTCCCAGATCAGCCGCGATCCGGTGGATCTTGTAAAGCACACGATCGGGCGGCACCATCAGTACCCGGACGGATTCATGCTGTTTCTCGGCACCTTGTTTGCCCCGACGCAGGACCGCGACACGCCCGGCGGCGGCTTTACACACAAACTGGGCGATGTCGTCACCATCGCAAATGACCAGCTTGGAACCCTGACCAATACGGTACGTCTGTCGACGGAATGCCCCGAATGGACCTTCGGCGCATCCCAACTGATGCGAAACCTCGCCCAACGCGACCTGATCTGAGAGAAAACTGAACATGTTGACCGGAAAACACCTGATTGCTGGCGCGTGGGTCAGCGCAGACACCACCTTTGCATCGGAGCCCGCGCACGGCCCCAGCCATGACTTTGCGGCGGGCACACCCACCCTTGTGGACGCCGCTGTCGAGGCCGCTGAAGAGGCGTTTGGCACATTCGGCTGGTCCACCCGGGCTGAACGCGCGGCATTGCTGCGCAAGATCGCGGATGAGATTGACGCGCGCGGGGATGCGATTACCGAGATTGGAACGCAAGAGACCGGCCTGCCCGAAGCCCGCCTGCAAGGGGAACGTGGCCGTACCGTCGGCCAGTTGCGCCTGTTCGCGGATCATATCGAAGCAGGCGACTATCTGGACCACCGCCATGATCCCGCCCTGCCGGACCGCGCGCCCCTGCCCCGCCCGGATTTGCGGATGATCCAGCGCCCGCTGGGTCCGGTCGCCGTGTTTGGCGCGTCCAACTTTCCGCTGGCTTTCTCGGTCGCGGGTGGTGACACAGCTGCAGCGCTGGCCGCAGGATGCCCGGTTGTGGTCAAAGGCCACTCGGCCCATCCCGGGACGGGCGAGATCGTGGCGCAGGCCATTGACGCAGCCATTCAGGCAACCGGCGCTCATCCCGGGGTGTTTTCGCTAGTTCAGGGCGGCAAGCGCGCGGTTGGCACCCGTCTGGTTCAGCACCCGCTGATCCGTGCCGTGGGCTTTACCGGCAGTCTGGCGGGCGGGCGCGCCTTGTTCGATTTGTGCGCCCAGCGGGAAGAGCCCATCCCGTTTTTTGGTGAACTGGGCTCGGTCAACCCGATGTTCATCCTCCCACAGGCTGCGGCAGCGCGCGGGGCCGGGATCGGTGCGGGTTGGGCGGGCTCACTCACCATGGGTGTCGGTCAGTTCTGCACCAACCCCGGTATCGCGGTCATTGCAGACGGGCCCGGGGCCGAGACCTTTCAGGCCGCGGCCGAGGCTGGCCTGTCCGCCGTGGCCGATCAAACCATGCTGACCGACGGGATCGCTGCCGCCTATCGCGACGGTGTCTCGCGCGTGGCGGCTGGCACCGGCGTTACGCAGGTCATGGGCACCAGCTGCGACACACGCAATGCTGCCCCTTATCTGTTTACCATCTCAGGGGATGACTGGCTGGCCGATCACAAACTGCAGGAAGAGGTATTCGGCCCCTTGGGCATCATTGTCCGTGTACGGGACCTTGCCCAGATGCAACAGATCGCCCGCACCATCGAGGGCCAGCTGACCTGCACCTTGCATCTGGACGACAGTGACAAACCCGCCGCTCAAGCTTTGCTGCCACTGCTTGAACGCAAGGCTGGCCGGATTCTGGCCAACAGCTTCCCAACCGGCGTCGAGGTCTGTGACAGCATGGTGCATGGCGGCCCCTACCCTGCCTCGACAAATTTCGGGGCCACATCCGTTGGCACGCTTTCGATCCGGCGCTTCCTGCGCCCCGTGTGTTATCAGGACATTCCGACCGACCTGCTGCCCGAGAAGCTATGAGGCCCGTTATGACACCATTCAAGCCCTCCGACCGGCTGGCTGGCAAAACCGTTCTGATCACGGCGGCGGGTCAGGGCATCGGTCGCGCAACGGCCGAGCTGTTTGCCACCGAAGGGGCACATGTGATCGCCAGCGATATCAATGAGGCCGCTCTTGCAGAACTGGGCCGCGTTGACCGGATCGAACCCCTGAAGCTGGACGTCACCGACAGCGATGCCGTCGGCACTGCCGTGGCTGACCTGCCCAATCTGAATGTTCTGTTTAACTGCGCGGGCTATGTTGCCGGGGGATCGATTCTGGAATGCAGCGAGAAGGATTGGGATTTCAGCTTTGATCTTAACGTCAAAGCCATGTTCCGGTTGATCCGGCTGATCCTGCCCGGAATGCTGGAACAGGGGGGCGGGTCAATCATCAACATGTCTTCGGTGGCGTCTTCGATGAAAGGTGTCCCGAACCGGTTTGCCTATTGCGCCTCGAAAGCAGCCGTCATCGGGCTGACCAAATCGGTGGCAGCCGATTTTGTGGCCCAGGGCATCCGGTGCAACGCGATCTGCCCGGGAACCGTGGATAGCCCCAGCCTGCATGACCGGCTGCGCGCAACTGGTGATTACGAACAGGCCATGACCGATTTTGTCGCCCGTCAACCTATGGGCCGCATTGGGGATGCTGCTGAAATCGCCGAACTCGCCCTCTATCTGGCCAGTGATGCCAGCCAATACACAACTGGTCAGCCTTTTGCCATTGATGGCGGCTGGACGACCTGAGCAACAAGGGAAGAACACATGAAACTGCTACGCTTTGGCCCCAAGGGCGCTGAGAAACCCGGCCTGCTCGACGCTGAAGGCGCAATCCGTGACCTGTCTGGCGTGATCAAGGATATCTCGGGCGATATGCTGGACGACGATACCCTCGCGCGGCTGCGCGCGATTGATCCGGCCAGCCTTCCAGAAGCCCAGAACACCTCACGCCTCGGGGCCTGTGTCGGACAGGTTGGAAAATTTGTCTGTATCGGCCTGAACTACGCCGACCATGCAGAAGAAAGCGGGATGGAACTGCCACAGGAGCCCGTGGTTTTCTTCAAGGCAACATCCTCAATCGCCGGTCCTGACGACACGGTCGAAATCCCGCGGGGATCGGTTAAAACCGATTGGGAGGTCGAACTGGGCGTGGTCATCGGGAAAGAGGCCAAATATGTCTCGGAAGCCGACGCGTTAGACCATGTTGCAGGATATTGTGTGATCAACGACCTGTCCGAGCGCGATTTTCAGCTGCACCGCTCGGGCCAGTGGGTCAAAGGCAAATCCGCCGATACATTTGGCCCGATTGGTCCGTGGCTGGTAACCCGCGACGAGGTGCCCGATCCACATAACCTGACAATGTATCTTGAGGTGAATGGCCATCGCTATCAGGACGGTTCAACCAACACTATGCATTTCAGCGTGGCCAACATCGTTTCGCACCTGTCGCAATTCATGTCACTGCAACCGGGTGACGTGATTTCTACCGGAACCCCTCCGGGCGTGGGTATGGGCCTGACCCCGCCAACCTATCTGAAACCCGGTGACAAGATCGAACTGGGTATCGAGCGGCTGGGCGTGCAACGACAGGATGTTGTGCAGGGATAATCCCGCCCTCAGTTTGGCGCCAGATCGATGGGTGCATAGCAGTTTGAGCACTCGGGACGCGGGCGCTCACATCACATGCATATGCATTCGCATGGCCAGATTGCCGAGAACCCAGATCGTTCCACCGATTATGATCAGCAATACCAGCGTCGAGAACAGGATCAGGTCCAGATCTTCGCGGCTGCTGCGACGGCGATCGATATGCAGAAAATAAACCAGTTGCACCACCAGCTGCGCCAGACCCAACAGACCAATTGTCATGTAGACACCCGGGGTTTCGATACCGAATTGGTAGGCGATGCCAAACACCACAAATGTCAGCAGCAGCGATCCACCATAACCGATCACATAGCGACGGCGCTCGCGACGATGCATATCGGTGCGCCTATCCATAGGCCAGCCCTCCGAAATAGACGATGGTGATGATGCCGATCCAGATCAGGTCAAGGAAGTGCCAGAACAGCGCCAGCCGCACCACGCGCGAGATCACCAGATCTGTCATCCCCATGATCCGCAACTGAAGGCCCAGCACAATCAGCCAGATACACCCCGCTGCGACATGCAGGCCATGCAGCGGAACCAACCCGTAATAGGCAGACAGAAAGCCACTGCGCTGGGGCATGCCTCCCAGCTCTGCCATGTTGATGAAATCGCGAATTTCCAGAACAAGAAAGCTGAGGCCCAGCACCAGCGTCACACCGAACCACAATACGATCCGCGCCCGGGGCAGATTGTATTTCAGGGCAAGCATGGCCAATCCGACGGTCAGGCTGCTTGTCAGCAATATCAGCGTCTGGGCAAAGATACTTTTCAGATCGAACAACTCATGCGGCCCCGGCCCACCGACCTGCGCATCGATCATGGTGATATAGATCGCGAACATCAGACCGAAATAGACCAGATCGCTCATCAGGAAGACCCAGAAGCCGAACGTCACAACCTCGGACGCTTTGTGGGCGCTGGCATGACCTTCGCCAAGGTTGATCCCCGGATAACTGTGAGAGGGTGCGCGCTTCATGAGACGACCTCCATATCCGGACGTGCGAGCCCGAGGTTCTCAGGCGCGCTTTCATGGTCGCGATCAACGGGTGGCGCGCTGCGGACCAGAGCCAGCCAGGCTTCGTGATCTTTGCGGACCTCTTCGGCGGGGATGATGACCTCGGTACTTGTGTCAAAGCTCCAGATGATAAAGGCCAGGATCATCAGGACCGTCATCAACGCGGCCAGCCACCAGATCCACCAGACCAGAGCGAACATCCAAATACCGCTGGACACACAGAGGACGAAACCGATCCCCGTGTTGCGCGGCATCTCGATATCTTCGTAAGCATCGGGCGTGGGGTACGCTGCGCCGCGTTCCTTGGCGGCGGCAAAATCGTCGCGGTCGGTCACCTTGGGAATGATCGCAAAGTTGTAGGGTGGTGGCGGGGACGGGATCGACCATTCCAGCGTCCTTGCGTCCCAGGGATCGCCCACCGGCGACCGGGTCTGATCGCGGTCACGAATGCTGACCCACAGCTGGATCAGGATCGAGAACAGCCCACAGGTAATCACCAGCGCGCCGATAACGGCAGTGATCATATAGGGATGAAAGCTCGGGTCCTCCCAACTGAAGGACCGGCGCGGCATACCCATCAGCCCGACAAAATAAAGCGGCATGAAGGTCAGCAGGAAACCAACGGTCCAGCAGAACACCGAAACACGCCCCCAGAACTCATTCAGGCGGAAACCAAATGCTTTGGGAAACCAGTAATTATAGGCAGCCAGCAATCCGAACAGCACGCCAGGCAACAGGACATTGTGAAAATGCGCGACCAGAAACAGCGTGTTATGCACCTGATAGTCAACTGTTGGATTGGCAAGAATCACACCCGACAGGCCGCCAACGACGAACAGCATCAGAAACGCCAGACCATAGAGCATCGGAACCGTAAACCGGATGCGTCCACGCCAAAGCGTTGCCATCCAGTCATAGACCTTCACGCCGGTGGGGATGGCGATCAGCATGGTGGCAATACCAAACACTGCATTGATCAGCGCACTTTGACCCATGGTGAAGAAATGATGCAGCCAGACCGTGAAGGACATGATCGCAATCGACATCGTCGCGATGACCAGTGAGTTATAGCCATAGAGGCGCTTGGCCGAGAAGGTCGCGAAAACCTCTGAATAGATACCATAGGCCGGCAGGACCAGCAGATAGACCTCGGGGTGGCCGAACAGCCAGAACAAGTTGGCATAGTTCATCATGTTGCCGCCAAGGTCATTGGTGAAGAAATGGAAATCCAGATACCGGTCGGCCGCCAGCAACAGGGCCGCAACCCCAAGCGGCGGCATGGCAAAGACAATCAGGATCGAGCTGCAGATGATCGTCCAGCAATACATCGGCAACCGCATGAACTTCATCCCCGGCGCGCGCAGCTTGTAGATCGTGACTGCAAAGTTGATACCTGTCAGCGTAGTGCCGATACCCGACACGACGATAGCCCAGATCCAGTAATCCGGCCCCACACCGGGATTGAAGGCAGCCCCGGTATAGGGCGGATATGCAGTCCATCCACCGGTCGAGAACTCTCCGACCACCAGCGAGACCATCAGCATCATGCCGGACGAGACGGTCAGCCCGAGGCCGATCTGATTCATCACCGGAAACGCCACATCGCGCGCACCGATCATCAGCGGCACCAGATAATTGGCAACGCCAAAGACGAAAGGTACAGCGACAAAGAATATCATGATCGTGCCATGGGTGCTGAAAAGCTCGGCGAAATGGTCAGGCTCAAGGAAACCATCGCCCGGCCCGGCGGCCTGCTGGGCGCGCATCACGACGCCTTCAAGCACGCCCCGCGCCAGCATGACGATGGCAAAAACGATATACATTATACCGATCTTCTTGTGATCCGCGCTGGTCAGCCAGTCCCGCCATAACGGGCCCCACAGACGGAACCATGTCAGGATACCGACCACAGCCACAACGCCGACAACGACAATGGCGGCGGCGGCATTCGCAACAATCTCATTCGCGCTGGGATTCTGGATCAGCCCTGTGACGGGAAATGCATCCCAGTTCAGGCGGCCAAGAAAACCGGTATCGGTGGATGTCATTGCCCTGTCTCCTGCCCGTATTCTGACGTACCCGGTTGCTGGTCCAGCGGAAGAGGTTTTCCGCTATGATACCTGTGCAGAATGCTGTGGAACAGATCGCCATCATCCAGTTTGAAATACAGCGCCCCTTCGGGCATTTGCGCGGTACCCAGCTCCGCCTGAACCTCATCCCGGTCGGATCGCATGGCAAGTGTCTGGTACGTCACCGGGTCCAACAGGATACCGTTGGCCTGTACCTTTTCGACCCATGCATTGAAATCATCCGTTTGCATGGCAAGCGTCTGGAATTTCTGCTTGGTGAAGCCCCGGCCATTATACTGGGTGTTTTCGCCCTGCATGGTTTCGGGCGTATCGGCCACCACATGCAACTGGGTCGTCATCCCCGGCATGGCATAAATCTGCCCTGCCAGCGCCGGGATCATGAAGGACTGCATCACCGTATCGGTTGTCAGCGTCATCGCAACCTGTTGCTTGACCGGAATGCCCAGCTCGCCCACGCTGGCGATGCCTAAATCGGGATAGATGAACAACCATTTCCAATCCAGCCCGACCACCTGAACCCGCAGGGCGGGCTCTTCACCAAAAGGCGCGGTATAGGGGTCCAGCCTGTGGGTGGCTTTCCACAGATAGAAAGACAAAATAGCCACGATGACGACCGGGACGCCCCACATCAGAACCTCAAGCCCACCCGAGAAATCCCAATGAGGCCGGTAGGCTGCCGTTCCGCCCTTGCGGCGGCGATAGCGCAGCGCAATCACCGGCACCAGAATCAGCACCGGAATCACAGCGATCAGAATCAAAGCGGTTGCACGCAAAAGATGCGTTTTCTGCACCGCCGCGATCGGCCCCTGAGGGTCCAGGAAACTGTCACTTGCGCCTGCAGTTTGCGCTGAGACAAGCACAGCCAGCAAGATCGCAAGACTGCGTATCAGAACAGGGGCGGTCACGCCTGATGATCCTCTTGTGTCGGTGTTCCGGTCAACTATCGGCAGAGTCAGAGATTTTCTCAAGTTCTTTTCCGGGCAAACAGCGGTTGTCTTGCGGTTGACAGGCAAGGTGGCGCAAGCCAGACCTTAAGTATGCGAAGATTTATTGCGGTTTTGTGCCTGTCATTACTTGCAACGCTAGCACTGGCGCAGAATCGTGCATCGGTTGAGCGTCAGTTCCAGAACTGGTTGCAAAACACCATCTGGCCACAGGCCAGAGCCAGCGGCGTTTCAAAACAGACATTTCAACACGCCTTCGACGGTGTCACCTTGAACTGGGATCTGCCGGGCCTTGTGCCTCCCGGAAGTCCCGCCAAGACACCCAAGGCCCAACAACAGGCCGAGTTTGGCGCACCCGGCCGATATTTTGGTCGCGGTTCGGTTCAGGGGGCCACTTCGGTCGGGCGCAAGATGGCCAGACGTCACGCCGATACGCTGGCCCGCGTCGAGGCAGAAACCGGGGTGCCTGCCCGTATCATCCTTGCCATCTGGGGACGCGAGAGCGGATATGGGCAAGTGCCGATCCGCCACAATGCGTTTCGGGTGCTGGGCACCAAAGGATTCATGAGCACGCGGGCAGAGTATTTCACGCAAGAGCTTTTGGCCGCGCTACAGATCGCCCAGGCCGGTCATCTGCCCGGTCAGGACATGAAAAGCAGCTGGGCCGGGGCGCTGGGGCAGCCACAATTCATGCCTTCGAGCTTTCTGAACTATGCGGCAGATGGCAATGGCGACGGGCGCGCAGATATCTGGGGGTCGGTGGATGACACGCTTGCCTCGATCGGGAACTACCTAGCGCAACATGGCTGGGTCTCCGGGCGTGACTGGGGTTTTGAAGTCAACGTTCCAAATTCGGTTTCCTGCACGCTAGAAGGCCCCGATCAGGGACGAACCATCCGGAACTGGGTCGCGATGGGCATCACACGCAGTTCTGGAAAACCCTTTCCGGCCCACGAACTGCCCGCCGAAGGCTATTTGATGATGCCTGCGGGTCGAAATGGCCCCGCCTTCATCGTGACCCCGAATTTCTATGTTCTGAAAGACTATAACACCAGCGACCTTTACGCCCTGTTCGTCGGCCATGTCGGGGATCGCATTCAATATGGCATGGGGGATTTCGACGCACGCTGGGGCAAGATTGACAGCATGTACCGCTCGGATATCGCCACGATGCAGCGCGCATTGGAAAAACAGGGGCATGATGTTGGTGGCGCAGATGGCCTGCCCGGTTTCAAAACCCGCCGCTCCATCGGTCGATGGCAAGACGCCACAGGCAAGCCAGCCACCTGCTTCCCTGAAGCCCGGATGAAAGCCCAACTCACCCGCTGATTCAGATGCTACATATATGGGGTACCTCAGGTGCAGACATGGCAGGGTTAGCAGAAACCGGGAAAACCTGCACCGTGCTGGGCTGCAGGGACCATAGGCGATACGCCAATTCTGATCATCCACGATACTGCGGCCATGACGCTGAGCGTGCGTATTCAGGGGCAGGCCATGGGATTGTTGCGCAAATGATGACAATAATTCGGATTACCAGTGCTCTTCATTGGCAATGATCTTCTGTCTTTAGCGCGCGCCATATCCAACAGTCTCATGCGTCTTCCGCTGGACCGGATCATCGCGCTTGATGGTATTGAGGTGACCTGCTCCGGGCTGCGGCAGCCTTCAGCGCGCGCGCTGGTTTGGGCCCTCACGATCCGCTGTCCGGACATCAAATGCAGCCGTCGACGGGCGAAAACACCGCTCCCGATGGTTTCAAAGACTGCATTGCGCTTTATTCCCAGCCGGTTACCTACGAAGGATCAGCTATGAGCCACAAGGTCACGAAATCGCGCCCGACCACGTTGGCGCGGAATACGACCCTCTGGGCACGATGATAATCAGGGGCCAAACCGCCATGCCCCGCACCCGTTCCGGTTCGAACCATAGGCGTGCATGATGGACAACACGACAGATGGTTCAACAGCATCAGCATACACATCCTGATATGTTTCGTTTTGACTCTGCCCCTGGGTTGATGGCAGATTCCGGCCAGCCTGTCACAGACCGATGGGTGAGATTGATTGATACGAATATACGTTCTATGTGAGGGTTCCGGCAGGACGATGAACCGCTGGCAACACAACGAATTTGTGAGGTAATATGGCACGCAAGGTCACCAAGGCAATTTTTCCCGTTGCAGGAATGGGAACACGGTTTCTACCGGCAACCAAATCGGTGCCCAAGGAGATCATGACATTGGTCGACCGTCCGCTGGTGCAATATGCCATCGATGAAGCACGTGCTGCCGGGATTACGGAATTCATCTTTGTGACATCCCGCGGAAAGTCAGCGCTAGAGGATTACTTCGATCATAACCTTGTGCTTGAACAAGACCTCAAATCCAAAGGCAAAGATGAGCTGCTTGATGTTCTGAACGCCACCAATATGGAAAGCGGGGCGATTGCCTATATCCGTCAACACAAGGCTCTGGGGCTTGGCCACGCGGTCTGGTGCGCCCGGCGGCTGATCGGGGACGAACCCTTTGCGGTAATGCTGCCCGATGACGTGATCGCAGCCGATAAACCCTGCCTGCAGCAAATGGTCGAGGCCTACGAGGAAACCGGCGGCAATATGGTTGCCGCGATGGAAGTCCCCACCGAACAAACCAGCGCTTACGGCATTTTGGATACGGGCCAGAACGTCGGCACGGTTGTGCGCGCCAAAGGCATGGTGGAAAAGCCCAAGCCTCAAGAGGCACCTTCGAACCTTGCTGTCATTGGTCGCTATATTCTGGGCCCCTCGGTTCTTTATAATCTGAACCAGAAGAGGAAAGGCAGTGGCGGAGAGATCCAGCTCACCGATGCAATTGCCGAAGATATCGGGAACGGTGTACCTGTCTTTGGATACAAGTTCGATGGCCAACGGTTTGACTGCGGTTCAAAAGCCGGGTTCCTGCAGGCAACGGTGTCCTTTGCTCTGGCCCGCGAGGATTTGCGCGATGATCTGAGCCGATATCTGCATGATATTGTCGCAACGGATCGGGCTGCACAATAAGCCGAACCGCACCATCAACCGGTATTCATTGTGATCGTTGAAGTCTATTTATCTGAGGGAAACAGGCATCATGAGCAAGATTTACCCTGTTATCCTGTGCGGCGGGTCCGGCACGCGGTTGTGGCCTTTGTCCCGCAAAAGCTATCCCAAGCAATTTGTGCCACTGGTTGGCGACACCAGCCTGCTGCAACAATGCGCTGACCGGCTGCGCGGCCCCGATGATGCGCCTTATGCCAAACCTCTGATCCTGACCAACGAAGCGTTTCGCTTTGTGGTGCCCGAACAGTTGATGGCCATCGGCGTCAACCCCGGCCCGATCCTGATCGAACCCGAGGGACGCAATACCGCGCCTGCTGTTCTTGCAGCCGCCCTTCACCTTTCTGCCAGCGATCCAGATGCCCTCATGCTGGTGGCGTCTTCGGATCATGTCATTCCCGACACGTCGGCCTTTCACGCCGCCGTCGCAGAAGGCGCACGGACTATCGCCGAACGCGGTGATCTGGTGACTTTCGGGATCACCCCCGACCGGCCTGAAACCGGATATGGGTATTTGAAACTCAGTCAGGTTCCGGATGCATCCGGCGCCTCTGTTGCGTTGGATCGCTTCGTCGAAAAGCCGGATCTGGACAATGCCAGAACCATGGTGGCCGAGGGCAGCTACCTCTGGAATTCAGGCATCTTCCTGTTTGCAGTGCGCGACATACTTGCGGCGTTCAATCAATATGCGTCAGACCTTGTGATCCCTGTGCAAAACGCCATCGAGCAGGCGCAGGCCGATCTTGGATTTCTGCGGCTTGATCCCAAAGCATGGGAAACGGTGAAGGATATTTCGATCGACTATGCCGTTATGGAGAAAGCTGGCAATCTCAGCGTGGTCCCATATGCGGCCGGGTGGTCGGATGTGGGCAGTTGGTCTGCCGTGCAGGAACTCAGTAACCCCGATGCAGATGGTGTCGCAACGGCGGGCGAAGTGACGGCCATCGATTGCCGTAACGTACTGGTGCGCTCGGAATCGCCTGCACAGGAAGTTGTGGCGATGGGGCTTGAGAACGTGATCACCGTTGCAATGCCCGACGCGGTTCTGGTGGCCAGCATGGACCGGGCGCAGGATGTCAAACAGGCGGTCACGGCCCTGAAAGCCAAGGGCGCAAAACAGGCGGAAGAACTGCCTGTGGATCACCGCCCGTGGGGCTGGTTCGAAAGCCTCGTGATCGGAGACAGGTTTCAGGTCAAACGCATCCATGTCCATCCCGGTGCCGCGCTAAGCCTGCAATCACATCATCACCGATCTGAACACTGGATCGTGGTGGAAGGCACCGCCGAGGTGACGATAGATGATACGGTTCAACTGGTTTCTGAAAACCAGTCAGTCTATGTGCCACTGGGCGCGGTGCATCGGATGGTGAACCCCGGCAAGGTGCCCATGGTGCTGATCGAAGTCCAGACCGGGACCTATCTGGGGGAAGATGACATCATCCGTTACGAAGATGTCTATGCACGCGATTGATCAAGACTGATCCTTAACAAATGCAAACCCGGGCGTTCGGCCCGGTCAGGCGGGATTCACGTAAGTCACGGCAGGGTGGCGCGTAATCATTGTCGGACCGACAGCCACAGGAGGACGCCCGTGCCACAGAACTCTCCCCGCCTGAACCTGCCTTATCTGCAGCCCTCTCAGGCTCAGAAACATGTCACCCATAACGAAGCGCTGCGCGCGCTGGATCTGGTGGTGCAGCTCAATTTGACCTCGCTGGATGCCACCATCCCGCCCGCCGCCCCTGAACAGGGCGAAACACATGCTCTTGGTGCCGCACCAACCGGAGACTGGAGCGGACAAGCCGGTAAACTTGCGGCATGGGTCGACAATGGCTGGCATTTTCTGACCCCCGGCGCAGGATGGCGTGCCTGGGATCAAAGCGCGGATCAGTTGAAGATCTGGAGCGGGTCTGCATGGACCGCCCCACAGGTCGACACGCAAAACCTGAGCGGGGTCGGCATCGCCACGGGCTCAGACAGCACCAACCGTCTGGCCGTGCGCAGCCCCGCTACGCTGCTGACCCATGAAGGCGGTGGTCACCAGCTGAAGATCAACAAATCGGGCGCGGGTGAGACCGCCTCGCTGTTGTTTCAATCCAACTGGACGGGTCACGCCGAAATGGGTCTGTCCGGCAGCACAGATTTTTCGATCAAGATTTCACCCGACGGGGGAAACTGGGTTGATGTCCTGCGCTTTGATGCCACGACCGGCACAGCCAGTGGGGCGGCAGTTCAAAGCAGTGCCGAGGATATCACCCCCGGCCGCCTGATGCGCGCGGATTTTGGCTATGGGCCGGGTAATGTGCTGGGGGCTGTATCGGAAAATGGCGGCCTCCCCACGGGGGCTGTGATCGAGCGGGGCAGCAATGCAAATGGCGACTATGTCCGCTTTGCCGATGGCACTCAGATCTGTTCCGTCACTCTGGGCGCCGTCGGGTGTACCACAGGGACGGGTGCCCTTTATGCAAGTGGTGCCGCCATCTGGGACTATCCTGCCACCTTTGCCACAGGCACCATCCCGGCCCTGAGCGGAAATGGCGGCGGGATCGTCCGGTTCGTGGGGTTCGATACCCCCACAGAAGTTCAGGTAACCTATCAGGTACTGGCCGCCGCCTCAGACGCAACCGCCATATCCCCAACAGCCGTCGCGATCGGTCGCTGGTTTTAAACACACCGACCGTCCGGACCACCATCCGGGCGGTCACTTCTGACGCAGATCATGATCCGGTTGCGCAAGAAACCATGCATAAGTCTGCCGGATTCCATCTTCCAAGCCGATCCGGGCCGTCCACCCCATCTCAGACAGCCGAGAAACATCCATCAGCTTGCGCATCGTGCCATCGGGCTTACTTGGATCATAGACGATCCGCCCGCCAAACCCCGTAACCCGCGCAACAAGCGCCGCGAGTTCCGCAATCGAGACATCCCGCCCCGTCCCAACATTGATATGGCTCAGCATTGGCCGGGTGTTTGCCTCATAAATGTCTCGCGACAAATCCAGCACAAACAAGGACGCCTCGGCCATATCATCGACATGCAGAAACTCACGCCGGGGGGTTCCTGTGCCCCAGATTGTCACTTCGTCCAGACCGTCGCGCTGTGCGGCATGAAAACGGCGGATCAAAGCTGGCAGGACATGGCTGTTCTCCGGGTGAAAGTTATCGCCGGGCCCATAAAGATTGGTGGGCATCACAGAGCGGTAATCAACCCCATGTTGCCGATTGTAACTCTCACACAGTTTGATCCCGGCGATCTTGGCAATGGCATAGGGCTCATTCGTGGGTTCAAGCACACCGGTCAACAACGCATCTTCGCGCATGGGCTGCGCCGCCTCGCGCGGATATATGCAGGAACTGCCAAGCTGCAATAACTGCCCCACCCCGGCGGAAAACGCCTGATGGATCACGTTGCATTCGATCATCAGGTTTTCATAGATGAATTCAGCCGGATAGCTATTGTTGGCATGAATGCCGCCCACCTTGGCCGCCGCCAGAATCACCACATCAGGGCGTTCTGCCTGCATGAAGGACCGAACCGCCCCCTGATCTGTCAGGTCCAGTTCAGAGCGTGTCTGAGTAACCAGTTCAACAGTGTCACCCTCGTGCTTGCGCTGCTGCAGTTTCCGCAGAATAGCACCACCCACCATGCCACCATGACCTGCGATGAAGAATTTGCGAACACCCGCCATCTCAGCCATTTTCCCGGCTGACCGGTGTACCCAGCCCGTGTTCCCTGAGCAGCGCATTGCGGCGGGCAATTTCAAGATCTTCGGCGACCATCTCGGCACACATCTCTTGTACGGTGGTCTCAGGTTCCCAGCCCAGTTTCTGTTTGGCCTTTGATGGATCACCCAGCAACGTATCCACTTCCGCCGGGCGGAAATACCGCGGATTGATCCGCATCACGACATCGCCCGCTTTCAGGGCTGGCGCTTTGTCTCCTTGAACCTCGCGCACGCGCGCCACCTCATCGACACCATCGCCCGCAAACTCCAGCACAACGCCCAGCTCAGCGGCGGTCCATTCGATGAATTGCCGTACCGAGTATTGTTTGCCGGTCGCGATCACGAAATCTTCGGGTGTGTCCTGTTGCAGCATCAGCCACTGCATCGTGACGTAATCGCGGGCATGGCCCCAGTCGCGCAGGCTGTCGAGATTGCCCATATGCAGGCACTCCTCCAACCCTTGCGCGATATTGGCAAGCCCGCGTGTTATCTTGCGGGTTACAAAGGTTTCACCTCGCCGCGGGCTTTCATGATTGAACAGGATACCGTTGCAGGCATACATCCCATAGGCTTCGCGGTAGTTCACCGTAATCCAGTAGGAATAGAGCTTGGCGACCCCATAGGGCGAACGCGGGTGAAACGGTGTGGTTTCACGCTGCGGCGTTTCCTGAACCAACCCGTAAAGTTCCGAGGTGGAGGCCTGATAGAACCGGGTCTTGTTCTCAAGCCCCAAAAAGCGGATCGCTTCAAGCAGGCGCAGCGTGCCAAGCCCATCCACATCTGCGGTATATTCAGGCGATTCAAAACTGACCGCTACATGGGATTGCGCGCCAAGGTTATACACCTCGTCAGGTTGAACCTCCTGAATAATCCGGGTCAGGTTCGAGGTATCGCTCAGATCTCCGTAATGCAGATGCAGTTTGGGGTCAGGCTCGTGCGGGTCCTGATAGATGTGATCGATCCGCTGCGTGTTGAACGAGGACGCGCGGCGTTTGATGCCATGCACCTCATAGCCTTTGGAGAGCAAAAGTTCAGCAAGGTAAGAGCCATCCTGACCCGTTATTCCGGTTATCAATGCTGATTTGCCCATACCTGCGCCCCGATGGTTCTAATTCGTCTGCTGCCTTCCCAGAAACAGCAAGACCTGATTGAATGCAAGCCGGTGCGCTTTCGCGTCGTCCGTTACAAAGCTGCCGTCCACACGCGATATCGGCCCTGGCCGGTCACTTCGCGGATCAACCCCCGGCGGCTGAACCGGTCCAGATTTCGCTGCACCGCTGCGCGCGAGGCCCGGGTCAGTTCTTCGGCCAGCGGTGCCGAGACCATCGGCCACGCCGTCAATACGTCAATCAACAAAGGCGGAGTTCGTCCGCTCAGATCCGTCGTCGCCTCGCGGGCGCGTCTTTCCCATGCGCTGATCCGGTCCAGATGCAGCAATGCGGCCAACGAGGCCTGACCTGCCCCGCGAAACCAGGCCGAAAGCTTTTCGTCCAGCGCCCCGCCCCCGCGCAGCGCGCCCGGGCCTGACAGCGCCAACGGTACAAACAACGCGCCGCCCCGGCCCATGGTCGCGGCGTGACGCGCGGCGGCAATCGCAGCTTCGGTGTCCTGACCGATACCGGGTGACAAGGCGCGCCATGCGTGAAAGCCGATCGCGGCCTGGGTCACCGAGTGCAGCCCGTCAGCGCTGCGCATCACTTCGGCCAGATCAGCCACAGCTTCGGGAACTTCCTCTATCCCCTGTGCCTGACGGTCAAAGAAAGCAGTCAGTCCGGCATCCCATCCCCCTTCCGAGGGTCCAGCACCCGCAGTCAAGCGCCGCACGGCCCATCCTGCCCTGAACAACGCCTGCACATCATCACCCGTTGCCCCGATCCGCAACCCGGTCCAGAGGGCAAGCCGGTCGACGCTGATCCGATCGCCTGTCCACCACCCCAGATCCGACACTTCCATCAGCGCCAAACGATGCCCCCACCCTTTGGGTCCGGCGCGCAAACGCTCATCCAGCGCCCCAAAAGTCACTGCGAGATCGGCAAGCTCGGCAGACAATTCGGATTGGGCTTCGCGCCAATCCCTTGGATCGAACAACAATTGCTGCTCAGGTCGCGGCGCGGGTGACAAAAAATCATCAGGCTCGGCTTCGTCCAGCGGGGGAAGAAACCACAAATCCTCATCTTCAGGCGGATCAGTGTCATAGATGCTGCGAGGCCCCTCTTCGGTGGCCTCTTCATCCGGGTCCGGCATATGCGTCTTTGGCGTCATACCCGATATTCTTCGGGTATTCGCCGCAGTTCACAAGGGGCTTTCACAGATCGCAAGCGTTAACCTGTGAATGCGCCTGCCAGAATATTCAGCTCATCGTCCAGATCGACCTGATCATTGCCGCCCAGAAGCATGTAGCCATAGCCATCCTGTGCCCATGTTGCCGTTGCCAAACCACTGAGAACCGCAAGGTTCACATCCTTGGCCGGGGCACCTTCGCCTTGCCGGATGATACAAAACGCAAAAGGATTTCCCTGCGTGTCTGCAAAGACCACCTGAATCAGCGGCTTACCCTTGAATGATAGCACCTGCGCCCGCTTCAGATCAAGGCCCGGCAGGCTCTCTAACACTTCGCGGTTCAGGGACCGGCCCAATTGCGCCTCAGCCTGTGCAAACTGAGCATCCAGCGCTTGCGGGGAATTGTCCAGCGAGGCGATAGTATCCGGCACATAAAGCGACTGATAAATCGCCGCCTGTTCAGCCCAGCCCAAAGGTTCCGGCCGCGTTGCCCAGAACGTGGCGGAAACCGCAAGAACCGCAACCGACGCCGCAACCGCAAACAAACGGAATGGACCGCCAGAGGGCTGAGATTGCACAGGCGCGGGCAGATCAACCACCGGTGCTTTGGCGGGCACCGCCTCAAAAACCTTTTGAACCATGGGCGCAAAGGGATCCAGCCCCATCAGGCGCGCTTCGAGCGCAGGGTCATCGGTGACCGCGTCCTCGACCGCACGGGCCTCGGTCTCATCAAGGTTGCCTTCCAGATAGGCGAGAAGTGTCTCATCGGAAAACTTCATTTGCCACTCCGTTGAGCGCTATCAGCCGCATCGTGCTGCATAACGGTTTTCAGTTTCTGCCGGGCATTGGACAACCGGCTCATGATCGTACCGATGGGAACGTCCAGCATAGCAGCCGCTTCGCGGTAACTGTATCCTTCTACGAACACAAGCATCACCGTTTCGCGCTGCGCTTCTGGCAGTTGCATCACTTGGGTAAACACTTCAGTGGCAAAAATATTCGTTTCTGAATCGGGTCCGGGTGCAATTAATTCCACCTCGGGCGTCACGGAAAGCGCCTGCGCCTTGCGAACCGACCGCGACCGTATCTCATTCAGCCAGATCGAGCGGCAGATGGTCATCAGCCAACTGTCCAGCCGCTCATTGGAGGTGACCTGATGATGTTTCTCCAGCGCGCGCAGGGCGGTAGACTGCACCAGATCATCTGCGACATCCGACGCCCCGGACAGGGCCAGTCCAAACCGCCAGACCCGTTTTGAGTGAGCCTGAATCGCGCCGCGCACGGCTTGTTCGGTATTCATTTCAACACCCATCGAATAAATCACGACCTTTGTGTGTTTCTACGTTCAAGGGGCCGGGCCCGCTTGGTCTGAACTGACATAGACTCTGGAGGAAAGAAATGAAACTTCTGTTCAAAGCAATCACGATCGCGTCGGCAATTGTTGCAGCACCCGCGCTGGCAGCAGACTGGACATTGAATTCGGATGCATCGCATCTGGCATATGGTACGGTTAAAATTGATGATATCGGAGAGGTCAATTCTTTCACCAACCTTTCGGGCCATGTCAGCGAAGATGGCAAGGTCGAGATCGATATTGACCTGTCATCGGTCGAAACAAACATCGACATCCGCAATGAACGGATGATCGAATACGTGTTTCGCAAGGCCGCAACCGCGACCCTGACCGCGGAAATCGACATGGCGGAAGTCTCTAAACTGGACATAGGTGCAAGTACCGTTGTTGAAGTTGATGCCACGTTGTCGCTGGTGGGAACCGATGTGGATTTCTACACTGACATGTTCATTCTGCGCGTGTCGGAAAGCTCGGTCATGGTGTCGACCAATGATATGGTTTTCATCAGCACTGAAGAGGCTGGCGTGACCGCGGGTGTCGACAAACTGATGGAACTGGCCGGATTGCCCGGGATCACGCGCACCGTTCCGGTCACCGCGCGACTGATGTTCAATCAGGACAGCTGAACCCATGCGGGCGCTCTGAGAGATCACAGCGTCCAGCCAACCCAGTTCAGCGCAGCCGCAGCCCGGTTTCCGTATCAAACAGCATGGCCCGCTCGGGGCGCACCGATATACCGATACGGTCACCGGTTGTGCTGCGCTGATCATCCCGCTCTTCCACGATCAGCTTGTCGCCATTGGGCGTCAGCAGATAGGAATAAGACACCCCACCCAGCGCTTCTGTCAGGTCTACCGTGCAACTGTCTTTGCTTCGGTCCACCTGAATATGTTCGGGGCGGATGCCCAGTGTCACTTTGGATGCGCCCTGCGGCACGCTGTCGGTGACCGGGATAGCCTCGGTCAGCGCAGGGTGGCGCACATGGCCACCTTCCACGTCACAGTCCAGAAAGTTCATTGCCGGTGAACCGATGAAGCCGGCGACGAACTTGTTGTCGGGATCACGATAGAGATCCATCGGAGCCCCCACCTGTTCAATCCGGCCATCGCGTAACACCACGATCTTGTCGGCCATAGTCATCGCCTCGACCTGATCATGGGTCACGTAGATCATCGTTGCGCCAATCTCCTGATGGAGCCGCGCAATCTCAACCCGCATCTCCACCCGCAATTCAGCATCAAGGTTGGACAAGGGTTCATCAAACAGAAACACTTCGGGGCCACGCACAATGGCGCGTCCAATGGCAACACGTTGACGCTGACCGCCCGACAAAGCCTTGGGCTTACGCTTAAGATACTGATCCAGCTTCAGAATGCCCGAGGCCTGTTGCAACTTCTGATCAATTTCAGCCTTGGGCACGCCATTCATCCGCAGGCCAAACCCCATGTTCTCGGCGACGGTCATATGCGGGTAGAGTGCATAGGTCTGAAACACCATCGCAACACCGCGCTTTGCCGGGTCCATATGCGTCACATCGCGCTGGCCGATGTGAATCTCGCCATCCGACGTTTCTTCCAGCCCGGCGATCATGCGCAGCAACGTGGATTTGCCACAGCCCGAGGGCCCGACAAATACGCAAAACTCACCATCCTCGATCTGCAGATCGATCCCATGAATGACCTGGGTCTGTCCGTAACGCTTGATCGCGCCGTTCAGGGTAACACCTGTCATGTTGCTTGCATCCTATCTTGTTGGCTCTCGGGGAAACGCCATGCCTGCGCTGCGGTCCCGATCTGTTCAGCGGCCCCGCGCACGCGCGGCACCCATAATTGCAATTGTTCAAACCCCATGCGCCCGGTTGATCCTGTTATCGACAACGCGCCCAGCATCCGACCACCGGGGGTCAGGATCGGGCAGGCAATGCAGATGATCCCGGGCTCATGCTCTTCATCATCAAGGGCGTAACCGCGGGTGCGGATCAGCTGCAGATCAGCACGCAATGCCTGATCTGAGGTCAGCGTTTTGTCCGTAAAGCGATGAAAACTCTGTTGCGAGATGGTCTGTTGCAACTGATCTTCATCCAGATACGCCATCATCGCCTTGCCGACACCGGTACAATAGGCTGGACCGACCTTGCCCGCCTCTGAATACATCTCAATCGGCTTGTGAGCATTGCGCTTGTCGACATAAAGAACCTGTCCCGAATCCAACTGAGCAAGATGCACCGTTTCCCCGGTCTCCTGACTGAGCGCATCCAGAAACGGACGTGCCGTTGGTGCCAGCGAATTCTGGGTCCATGCGGAATGTGCCAGCCGCACCAGCCGCATCCCGGGCGAATAGGTCTGCCGCTCGGGCTCATACTGCAGCATGCCCTGATTGGTCAGTGATTGCAGAAACCGATACAAGGTCGCTTTCGGGAAATCACTGGTTTCCAGCAATTCCCCAAACCGCACAGGGCGCCCGAACGACGCCACCTGCTCCAGCACATCACATGCTTTGCCTATTGTTCCGTCACCTGCCACGGGTGCGTGTTCTCCTCCAATTTACCCCGGCCTTGGCACGAGGGTCTTGACAAGACTAGCCGAGTCGATGTGTAGTTTTCAATATATAAAACTGAGTTCCATTATTTGGAACCATAAAATACCATCCATAGGGAGGAAACCATGCATTCCATATTCAAGCGCACGGCGGCGGCGTTGGTCGCCAGTGTGGCAATAGCCGTTCCGGCATCCGCCGAACTTTCAGGAGAGTTGCGGATCTTTCTCGACACATCGAACCCTGCGCCGCGCGCGACAATGGAAGCGATGATCGAACGGTTCCAGCAACAGCACCCTGATCTGGAGATTGAAACAACGGTCATCGACCGTGAGGCCTACAAGACCCAGATCCGCAATTTCCTGACGGCAGATACACCAGACGTCGCCAACTGGTATGCCGCCAATCGCATGAAGCCCTATGTCGAGGCCGGCCTTTTTGAAGACGTCTCTGACCTGTGGGCCGAACCGGAGATCGCCGAAAACCTCGCCTCAACCAAAGGCGCGATGACCCTCGATGGCAAGCAATGGGGTGTCCCCTATACCTACTATCAATGGGGTGTGTACTATCGCAAAGATATCTTTGACGAGCTCGGCCTGAGCGAGCCGACCACGTGGGAAGAAGAGCTGGCCAATTGCCAGAAAATCGTCGATTCCGGACGCACCTGTTATACTATCGGAACCCGGAACTACTGGACCGCAGGTGGCTGGTTTGACTATCTGAACATGCGCACCAACGGCTTCGACTTCCACAACCAACTGGCCAATGGTGAGGTCAGCTGGGAAGATGACCGGGTCAAGCAGACCTTCGCGAACTGGAAGCAACTCATTGATATGGGTGCATTTCCAGACGATCACACCGCCCGCAGCTGGCAGGAATCCCTTCCTCTCATGGTCCGGGGCGATGCCGCCGCGATCCTGATGGGTAACTTTGCCGTGGCACCGCTGCGTGAAGCGGGCCTGACAGACGATCAACTGGATTTTTACCAGTTCGTCGCCATCAATCCTGATGTCGAGCTGGCCGAAGACGCACCAACAGATACGTTCCACATCCCGGCCAATGCCTCGAACAAAGAAGCCGCCCGCGAGTTCCTGCGCTTCGTTGTTTCGGCGGATGAGCAGACCGAGATCAACAACGGTTCCAACCTCGGCCAATTGCCCGTGAACGCGCAGTCATCGGTAGATGACGACAAGTTCCTGCAGCAAGGCTTTGAGATGCTGTCCTCGAACAGCCCCGGTGGCGTCGCACAGTTCTGGGACCGGGACGCCCCGGCCGAAATGGCCAAGGTTTCAATGGAAGGCTTCCAGGAATTCATGGTCAAGCCAGACAATGCAGACCGCATCCTGGCCAAGCTGGAACGCGCCCGGGGCCGTATCTACGACAACTGAACCGGTCAGGTCGGGCAATGCCCGGCCTGTACCTCAAACCTGCGTAAGGCGGGTACAAACCCGCCTTACTCCTTTGACCCAAAACCCAGAGTATGCGCATGTCTGCCATCGACACCCCCGAACAGGAAAGCTGGTTCCACCGAAACCAACAGCGCATTGCGCCCTGGCTGTTTCTTGCACCGGGTTTGCTGTTCTTCATGGTCTATGTGATCCTGCCGCTGTTCCAGTCCTTCAACCTGTCTCTTTACGAATGGGACGGTCTGGGAGCCGCTGAATATGTGGGCTTTCGCAACTATGAAGACCTCTATTGGGAATGGGTCGATCGTGACGCTTTCTATGTCTCGCTCAAAAACAACCTGATCTGGCTGATCCTCTATCTGGCTGCGATCCCGGCAGGCCTGTTCATCGCTTTGTTCCTGAACCAGACCGTCTGGGGCATCCGCCTCTATAAATCCCTGTTTTTCTTCCCCTTTGTCATCTCTCAGGTCGTTGTTGGCCTTGTCTTCACCTGGTTCTACGATCCCACCTTCGGCCTGCTGAACGAATTCCTCGGCTTCTTTGGTCTCGGCCCGCTGAACGTGCTGGGCGATGAACGCTTCGTCACCTATGGCATCATCTTCGCCGGTCTCTGGCCCCAGACAGCATATTGCATGATCCTCTATCTCACCGGCCTCAACGCCGTTGATCCGGAACAGATCGAGGCCGGGCGTCTGGACGGTGCCAAAGGCGGGCGGATGCTGTGGCACATCATCCTGCCACAACTGCGCCCGGCCACCTTCATCGCCTTTGTCGTCACGATCATCGGCGCGCTGCGCAGCTTCGACCTGATTTCGATCATGACGCAGGGCGGGCCTTTTGGGTCGTCCCGCGTGCTGGCCTATTATATGTTCGAGGTTGCCCTGTCCGAATACGGTTTCCGCATGGGATATGGTGCCGCCATCGCCGTGGTTCTGTTCCTGATCATGCTCTGCTTCATCGCTTATTTCCTGTGGTCGATGTATCGCGAAGAAAAGGGGCACTGAGATGTTTCCCAAACCCATCGAAAAACAATCCCGCGCAGCACAGATCAGCTATCAGACCCTGCTGCCCATCGCCCTGCTGCTGTGGTTGGGTCCGCTGCTGGCGGTCGCGCTGTTCTCGGTCAAACCGGCAGCGGATTTCACCAATGCCAACTATTGGGGCATGCCGTCCAGTTTCGAGGGCGCCTTCAACTACGGGCAGGTTTTCTTCAACTCGGACATGCCGCAGTATCTGCTGAATTCCTTCCTGATTACGATCCCCACGGTGATCGGAGCCGTGGCGCTCAGTTGCATGACCGGATTTGCGCTGGGGATATACAAGTTCAAATCGAACATCTGGCTTTTCTTCATGTTCGTCGCCGGTAACTTCGTACCTTTCCAGATCCTGATGGTCCCGGTGCGCGATCTGACCCTGCAGATGGGGTTATACAACACCAAAACCGGCCTCGTCCTGTTCCACATCGCCTTCCAAACCGGCTTTTGCACGCTTTTCATGCGTAACTTCATCCGCGCCCTGCCTTTTGAACTGATCGAAGCCGCCCGGGTCGAGGGCATCAGCGAATGGCGTATCTTCTGGTTCGTGGTCCTGCCACTGATGAAGCCGGCCATCGCCGCGCTGAGCGTGCTGATCTTCACCTTCATCTGGAATGACTATTTCTGGGCCGTTGTCCTGACCCAAGGGGCCGAGAGCCAGCCGGTCACGGCAGGCATAACCAGCTTCAACGCGCAATTCCGCGCCGCCTACCAATTGATGAGCGCTGGTTCCATCGTCGCAGCCTTGCCGCCCGTCGCCATGTTCTTCCTGATGCAGAAACACTTCATCGCGGGTCTGACCCTCGGTGCCGTAAAATAACAAGATAACGTCAAGCCAAAGGTTTGTCTGATGACAAAAATCGCCTTCATCGGAGCAGGCTCCACGATATTCATGCAAAATATCATGGGCGACAGCCTCCTTACCCCGGCCCTGGCCGATAGTCATTTCGCGCTGATGGATATCGATCCGCAGCGGCTGGCCGAAAGTGAAACCGTTGCGCGCGCCATGATCCGCTCGGTCGGCACCAGGGCCTCTATTACCACACATACCGACCGGCGCGCAGCGCTGGACGGGGCCGATTTCGTTATCACCGCCTTCCAGATCGGGGGCTATCACCCGTGCACAGTGACGGATTTCGAAATCCCCAAGCGATACGGGCTACGCCAGACCATCGCTGATACGCTGGGCGTCGGTGGCATCATGCGCGGGTTGCGCACGGTGCCGGTCTTGTGGGATGTCGCGAAAGACATGCAACAGCTCTGCCCCAATGCCACCCTGTTGCAATATGTGAACCCGATGGCCATCAACACCTGGGCCCTGGCCGAACAATTCCCGGCACTGAAACAAGTGGGCCTGTGCCATTCCGTACAGAACACCGTCGAAGAACTGGCCCATGATCTCGACCTGCCCAAAGAGGAAGTCCGCTACAAGGTGGCAGGCGTCAATCACGTCGCCTTCTTCCTGCGCCTTGAACATCAGGGGCGCGACCTTTACCCGTCACTGCGTCAGGGCTACGCCAGTGGCCAAATCCCCAAGCCCCCCCTGCTGATGCCGCGTTGCCCCAACAAGGTTCGCTACGAGGTGATGGACCATCTGGGGTATTTCTGTACCGAAAGTTCAGAACATCTGGCCGAATACGTACCATGGTTCATCAAAGACGGGCGCGAGGATCTTATCGAGCACTTCTCGATCCCACTGGATGAATACCCCACCCGCTGCGCGGAACAGGTGGCCAACTGGACAGAGCAGGCAAAAACCCTGACCGATGGCCGCGATATCGAAGTCACCCGCAGCCACGAATTCGCCGCCGACCTGATGAATGCAATGGTCACAAACACGCCATACACAGCCTATGGCAACCTGCCCAACACCGGGCAAATTCCGCAACTGCCCCTCGGCGCCGCGGTCGAAACCCCCTGTCTGGTAGACGCCAACGGCATCCAACCCTCAGTCGTCACGGATATCCCACCGCAACTGATCGCGTTGATGCGCACGCAGATCAACGTACAGGAACTGACCGTGCGCGCGCTGACCGAACAGAACCCCGAACACATCTATCACGCCGCCATGATGGACCCGCACACCGCCGCCGAGCTGGACCTGCGCCAGATCCGCAACCTCGTCACCGATTTGCTCACCGCCCATGCCGACTGGCTGCCCGACTGGTGCCGCCCCGCCCGCGCCGCCTGATCTTCATCTTTTCACAAATACTCAATTCCAGCCTCAACCACAAAGAACGCCGCCAAAATGACAAAACGCCGCTCACAGCATTGCTACGGAACACTCGACAAGAACGGGTTCATCCATCGTTCATGGATGAAAAGCCAAGGCTTTCCTGTCAGCAAAGACACCCGTCTCGCGACCAGAAAGAGCCACTGATGGACCAACCAGCCACTTTCCATGACCTCGACACAGCGTCCGTTTTCATCACCGGCGGCGGTTCCGGTGTCGGCGCGGCGCTGACGGACGGGTTTTTGGCGCAAGGTGCAAATGTCGCCTTTATCGGCCGCTCGGACGCCAGCGCTTTCATAGACGAGATGCGCGACAAACACGGCCGTGCACCCATGTTCCTGCAAGGCGACGTCACTGACACCGAATTGCTGCACGCCACCATGCGGCAAGCAGCCGAGGCCCACGGCCCCCTGAATGTGCTGGTCAACAACGCTGCCAACGACAAACGGCACACGCTTGAGGAAACCGCCCCTGATTTCTGGGACTGGATGATCGAGGTCAACCTTAAGGCCTATTACTTCGCCTGTCAGGAAGCCGCCCGGCAGATGCAGGGCAAAGGCGGCGCGATCATCAATTTCAGCTCGATCAGCTATATGATGGGCAATGGCGGCTATCCGATCTATACAACCTCAAACGCCGGAATCACCGGCATGACGCGCTCGCTGGCGCGCGAGTTGGGACCGCAGAATATCCGGGTGAACGCACTGGCCCCGGGATGGGTTCTGACACAGAAACAACTGGATATGTGGGCAACGCCCGAGGATCTGGCGGCGCATATGGAACGCCAATGCCTGAAAGAACACCTGACGCCCGATGACATGATCGCACCCACATTGTTTCTGGCGTCCAGGGCCAGCCAGGCCATGACCGGGCAGTGTATGGTTGTCGATGGCGGCGTAGTGGTAACAGGATAAGACCATGAATACCGAATGGATAGCAGTCGACTGGGGAACTTCGCACCTGCGCGCCTGGGCGATGCAGGGTGATAGCGTGCGGGATCAGGCGCAGTCGGAAAACGGCATGAACCGTGTCGCAGGTGGAAGTTTTCAGGCCGCCTTGCTGGAATTGATTGAGGGGTGGCTGGGCAAGGCCCCGGTTGATGTGGTCGCCTGCGGTATGGTCGGTGCCAGACAGGGCTGGGTTGAGGCACCGTATAACGCCGTCCCCTCAAGCCCGGTCCCACATATGCCGGTTCGGGTCAGCAACACCGATCCCCGCATTCGCGCCTTTGTTGTGCCGGGGCTGAAACAGGCCCACCCCCCCGATGTCATGCGCGGCGAAGAAACCCAGATCGCCGGTTTCCTCGCGTCGCGGCCAAATTGGGACGGGGTGATCTGTCTGCCCGGAACCCACACGAAATGGGTGCAGATCAGCGCCAACGAAGTAATCAGCTTCCGTACCTTCATGACGGGCGAGATGTTCGACCTGCTGCAAGGGCAATCGGTTCTGAAACACTCGGTCGCCGAGGGATGGGATGATACCGCCTTCGCTGATGCTGTCGCGGACACGCTGTCGAAACCCGAGCAGATGGCCGCGCGATTGTTTGGCCTGCGCGCCTCGGACTTGCTGCATGGGCAAGGCAGCGGGGTCAGCCGGGCCTGCCTGTCGGGCTACCTGATCGGGGCCGAGCTGGCCGCCACACGGCCTTACTGGCTGGGCCAGCAACTGGCCATCATTGGCGCATCCGGCCTTGCGGATATCTATGCCAGCGCCTTGCAGCAACAAGGCGCTTTTGTCGAAACTGCCGACGCAACCCAAACAACCCTGGCCGGTCTGCGACAGGCCCATAATCTGACGAGGCAACACGCATGAGCCGCCCCATCATCGCCATCCTGCGCGGGCTGCGCCCTTCCGAGGCTCTCTCGGTCGGGCAGGCGCTGCTGGACGCCGGGCTTGACCGGATCGAGGTTCCGTTAAACTCCCCTGATCCATTGGACAGTATCAAACTGCTGGCCGATGCCTTTGGCGATCAAGCTCTGATTGGCGCAGGCACCGTTCTGACACCGGAACAGGTTGAGGCCGTAGAACAGGCTGGCGGCAAGCTTGTTGTCTCACCCAATTTCGATGCGGATGTGATTGCGCGGACCGTCGCCCTGAACATGCAAAGCTGGCCCGGTGTTTACACACCAACCGAAGCCTTTGCCGCGCTCAGGGCCGGGGCAACGGGATTGAAACTGTTCCCCGGCGTCATGGCAGGCCCGGCCGGGCTGGCCGCCCTGCGCCCCGTCCTGCCTGAAGGCTCGCTTGCCTATGCCGTTGGCGGTGCCGGACCCGACAACTTCAAAGACTGGCTGGCCGCTGGTGCGGACGGGTTCGGGATCGGATCGGCGCTCTATAAACCCGGCATGGGTGCCCCCGAGGTCGCAGAACGCGCCCGCAAAATCGTCGCCGCCTATGACGAGGCCGCTGGATGAGCCTCGTCTATGACGACCGCTCTTGCGCATTGGGCGAGGGTCCGTTGTGGCACCCGGAACGGCACCAGCTTTTCTGGTTCGACATTCTGAGCAAACGTCTGATGACACGAGCGGGCGGTGAACCACAAAGCTGGCAGTTTGATGAACATGTCTCGGCAGCGGGCTGGATTGATCGCGATACATTGCTGATCGCATCGGAAACCGGGCTTTGGCGATTTACGTTGGAAACCGGAGGCAAAGAGCCCATTGCGTCACTGGAGGCCGACAATCCCATCACCCGGTCAAATGACGGGCGCGCCGACCCGTGGGGAGGGTTCTGGATTGGAACCATGGGCAAGCATGCTGAACCCGGGGCAGGCGCAATTTATCGCTATTGGAAGGGGGATCTGCGCCTACTTGTGCCGGGCATTACCATTTCGAACGCCATCTGTTTTGCCACTGATACATCCTGTGCCTATTACACGGACACAAAGACCCGGCAGGTCATGAAGGTCGCACTGGACCCCAGGACAGGCTGGCCTGCGGGCGAGGCCAGTGTGTTTCTGGACTTGCGGGATGACGCATTGAACCCGGACGGCGCGGTGGTCGATGCGCAGGGCAATATCTGGATCGCGCAATGGGGGGCGAGCCGCGTTGCGGCTTATGACAACGCTGGCCAGTTCCTCAGGGCGATCCCCTTTGACGCCGTCCAAACCTCATGCCCGGCCTTTGGCGGCGATGATCTGACCACGCTATTCTGCACAACGGCACGCGAGGGGCTGGCCGCCGATGCGATCGCAGCACAACCTGCCAATGGCATGACCTTTGCCTTTGCCAACGCAGGTCAGGGTCAGACAGAGCACAGAGTGATCTTATGAAGCCTGAACTTGGCGTTTGCTACTATCCCGAACACTGGCCCGAGGCGATGTGGGCAAAAGATGCTGCGCGCATGGTGGAAACCGGGCTCAGCTGGGTCCGGATCGGCGAATTCGCCTGGAGCCGGTTCGAACCCACCCCCGGCGATCTGCAATTTGACTGGCTGGATCGCGCAATCGAGGTGCTGGGCAAGGCCGGGCTGAAGGTTGTTCTGGGCACGCCAACCGCGACGCCGCCGAAATGGATGGTGGACAAACACCCCGACATGCTGGCCATGGATGCACAAGGCCACCCGCGCAAATTCGGGTCGCGCCGCCATTATTGCTTTAGCCATCAGGGTTATGTCGATGAATGCGTGCGCATTGCCCGGCTTATGGGCACACGATACGGGCGCAACCCGCATATCGCAGCTTGGCAGATTGACAATGAATATGGCTGCCATGACACCACGCTCAGCTACAGCCGCCCTGCCCTGCTGGCGTTTCGGCATTGGCTGTCAGGCCAGTACGAGACCATCGACGCGCTGAACGACGCGTGGGGGACTGTATTCTGGTCGATGGAATACACCAGCTTTGATCAGATTGACCTGCCCAATCTGACCGTGACCGAACCAAACCCCGCGCATGTTCTGGCCTTCCGGCGCTTCAGCTCGGATCAGGTGGTTGCCTTCAACGCGGCTCAGGTCGCTGCGCTGCGCCCGCTTACAGATGCGCCATTGCTGCACAACTACATGGGCCGTGTTCTTGAGTTCGATCATTTCGCGGTTGGGGCCGATCTGGATATCGCCACATGGGACAGCTATCCGATCGGATTCCTCTCTGACCGGCTTGAGGCAGACGAGACGCATAAAACAGCGTTCCTGCAGCAAGGTGACCCGGATATGCAGGCCTTTCATCATGACCTCTACCGCGCTGTCGGACATGGGCGCTGGTGGGTGATGGAGCAACAACCGGGACCCGTGAACTGGGCACCGTTCAACCCCGCACCTCTGCCCGGAATGGTCCGGCTCTGGTCGCTGGAGGCTGTTGCGCACGGGGCCGAAGTGGTCAGTTATTTCCGCTGGCGGCAAGCCCCTTTTGGGCAGGAGCAGATGCATGCAGGGTTGCTGACCCCTGATGATCGCGAAGCACCGGGGCTGGCCGAAGCGCGCCAGACGGCAGATGAACTGGCCGCATTGGGTGACGTTGCCCCCGCACGTGCACAGGTGGCTCTTGTGTTCGATTATACCTCGGACTGGGCTTGGGCAACTCAGCCTCAGGGTGCGGGTTTCGATTACTTCCGGCTGGTGTTTTCGGCCTATCGCGCCCTGCGCCGCGCCGGATTGTCGGTGGATTTCATATCGCCCGGCATGCATGCAGCAGATCGCTACAAACTGATCCTCGCACCGGGAGTGGCGGTACTGGGCGATCTGGAACAGAAGCTTGTGCAAAGCTGCGATCTGGCCATCCTCGGGCCGCGCAGTGGGGCGATAACGGATAATTTCCAGATCCCGACATCGGGGCGGCCCGGACTGCACCGATTGGACTGCCATGTCGATCTGATCGAGACACTGCCCCCCAACGTCTCGCGCGTCGTCAAGGGCGGCGGCAATGCCGAGCATTGGGTCGAACGCCTGTCGGGCAATGCCCCTTGCCTGATGTCTTTCGCCGATGGATCACCCGCACTGACAGGTGATCAGGGCCTGTGGTATCTGGCAGGGTTCCCGGATGAGACGCTCTGGGACCGTATCATTGTCAGGGCAGCACGGGAAACCGAACTGGATTTGCACCCGATGCCCGCAGGCCTGCGGCGTCGCGAAACGCAATCCCATGAGGTTCTGATCAACTACAACGCTGATCCTGTCCTGTGGGGTGGCACACAGATCGATGGATGTGATGTTCTGTTTCGCCCGCATGCCTGCGGTGACTCGCAGAACTAGATAACGCTAACATAACCTGTTAGGACGCATGGCGCTGGTTATGCCTCCTAACAGGTTGCGAAAATGCAATACACCCGTTCAGACTTTCCCCAAGGCTTCCTTTTTGGTGCATCTTTACCGATTGCGCCGGGGTTCGACGCCTACCGCCTGTCCATTCCCTGGACCAACACTCTGCCCGATGCGCAGGTGCTGGATCGCTATGAACGGGATGTGGACCAGATCGTATCGCAGAATCTGCGCCCTTGTATCGTGCTGGATCACACTGATCTGCCCCCGGCGCTGCGTGACATCGGCGGCTGGCGCAATCGCGATGCAGCCGAACGTTTTGCTGCATTCGCCGAAGCTGTCGTCGCCCGAATGGGTGATCGGGTGTTCAATCTCTCCACCCGGGCGGCAGGTATCGAGGGTGACGGTGATCCACGCAGCGAAGCACGCAGTCTTCATCACCAATTGCTCGCCTTTGGTCGCGCGCGTCAGGCGATGCGCAGCTATGGCCTCTCCAACCTGGGGGCCGATTTCGACCTGAACAACCCAATGATATTGGGTACCATCCTTGGCAAACACTACCCTGAATCGTTGCTGAACCGATTGACAGCGCATCTGCCCGAGAATTGGCAGGATGACCTTGCCACAATCGGTGAACCGCTCGATTGGTGGGGCGCAACTGTCAGCGAAAGCAGCGATTTCGGTTCGTTGCAGCATCTTGCGCAGAACTGTGCGAACTCCCTGCCTGTATTCGTGACCTTGACCGCCGGGGCAGCCTCGGATCTGGCGCAGTTATTTGATGCCTTGCACGGTTTGCCGGCGCATGACCTGCCCATAAAGGGTATGTTTCTTCAATCCAGCCATACCGAGGCCCGTAATACCCTGCAAAAGGTTCTAAAGCAGTCTGCGCCCTGGATTCAGCCCAAGGGTGCCCTGCACGCGCATTGGAACCTTGTGGCCGATATCGGCGGAACCAACACCCGGCTGGGCGTTGTGACGGATGGAGAGCTGACCGACCTGCGCAAGCATCCCACCGGCACCCTGACGGATCTGCAAGAGGCGCTGCACAGCCTGTGCGATGAAATCGGAACCTCGCCGCGTGCAGTTGTCGCCGCCGGGGCCGGGCCTGTGCGGAAGGGAACCATTCGATTGACCAACGCCAATCTGGATCTGTCCGAAACGTTTCTGGCCCATGCCACCGGTGCGCATCATACCTTTGTCATCAATGATTTCACTGCCGCCGCATGGTCTGTTGCCGAAATCACCCGGGATAAGGTCAAGGTGCTTCAGGGTGAGGCTGCTCCTCCGTTGGGAACGCGGCTTGTGGTGGGCCCCGGAACCGGGCTGGGTGTCGGCGCGCTGCTTTATTCCGAAGGTCATTTTCACACGATCTCTGGCGAGGGTGGCCATATGGGCCTTTCCCCGCGCCATCTTGACGAGGTCGACGTTTTCAACGCCGCGCGTCAAATCGCACCTGATTGCTTTTTCGGCGACACGCTGGCGATTGAGGCCGAGATGTTTCTGAGCGGCACGGGCCTTCCGATCCTGTATCAGGCGGTTGCAATGGCTGCAGGTCAGGCGAGCGTCACCCCGCGCACCGCCAAGGACATTCTGCAAGACGCACGGGATGGCTCAGACGCCTGCGCCGTCAAAACCGCCCGCATGTTCACCGAACATCTGGGCGCAATCATGGGCGATCTCGCTGTTGCGCTGGTGCCCAGGGGCGGGGTGTTTTTGGTGGGTGGCGTGGCGGAAAAGAACCGCTGGCTGTTCGATCAGGATTTCTTGTGCGCCTTCAACGCAGGCGGGCGGTTCGACGCGCTGCGACAGGGGATGAACCTTTATGTATCCGAACAGGATGAATTCGGCATTGTTGGCGCTAACAATTTCTGCAAGAATGCGCTGGCGCGATGAGTTTCCATCGCGCATCAACGCACAAAGAAGGATAGCAGGATGATCCTGTGTTGCGGCGAAGCCCTGATTGACATGATCGCGCAACCCACAGTTTCGGGCGAGCAGGGATTTGTTCCGCATTCGGGCGGTGCGATCTTCAACACCGCCATCGCCTTGGGTCGGCTGGGTGTGCAGACCGGCCTGCTGACAGGCCTGTCAACGGATATGTTCGGTCAACAGCTGATGGCCTCTTTGCAAGCCAGCCATGTCGCCACCAACCAAACCATCCGCTCGGACCGGCCCACAACGCTGGCCTTCGTGCAATTGCAGAACGGGCATGCCACCTATAGTTTCGTCGATGAGAACTCGGCAGCTCGCATGCTGCAGCCCGAAGATATGCCCGATCAGCTGCCCGGTGTCTCAGCGCTCTGTTTCGGGGGGATCAGCCTGGCCTGTGAACCCTGCGCTGACGCATACGCTGCCCTGCTTGAACGTCACGGGGCAGACCGCGCCGTAATGCTGGACCCCAATATCCGCCCCGGTTTCATCAAGGATCAGACACGATATCGCACGCGTCTGAACCGGATGATCGCGCAGGCGGATATCATCAAAGTCTCGGACGAGGATCTGGACTGGATCATCCCCGGCACCGAAAGCCATGCAGACAAAATGCCCGTGCTGTTTCAGGCCGGTCCGACCATCGTGATTGTCACCAAGGGCGGGGATGGCGCAACTGGCTATCTTGCGAACGGCACCGAGGTATCCGTACCCGTCCAGAAGGCCGAGGTGGTGGATACAGTCGGCGCCGGAGACACATTCAACGCAGGTGTTCTGGCCAGGTTTTCACAGGCCGGGCATCTAAACAAAAAGGCCTTGCGCAGCCTGTCAGCAGACAACCTGCGCGCAGCGTTGGAATTTGGGGCACAGGTCGCAGCCATCACCGTCGCCCGCGCCGGAGCCAACCCGCCATGGGCACATGAAATCTGACAGGCGCAAACGTGGGCGCAGAGTATCATGATATTTAGCCCGCTGACTGCAGCTCGCGCCAGCGATGACAGGTAACCGAATGACCGGTTTCAGATGTTTCCATTTGTGGCTCTTCCTGTCTGCACAGGTCGATGGCAAAAGGGCAGCGGGTGTGGAACTGACAGCCGCTGGGGCGGTTGGTCGGCGATGGGATCTCACCTTCAAGCTTCTGTGCATTGCCACGATCATCGGGATCCAGGGATGGAATCGCCGAGAACAGCGCCTTGGTGTAAGGGTGACGCGGTGCCCTGAACAATTGGCGCGTTGGCGCGCTTTCCATGATCTCGCCCAGATACATCACCGCAACATGGTCGCAGGTATGGGCCACCACTGAAAGATCATGGCTGATGAACAGATAGGTCAGGCCCATTTCATCCTGAAGCGATTTTAGCAGGTTCAGAATGTCAGCCTGAATCGACACGTCCAGCGCGGCAACGCTTTCATCTGC
Source organism: Rhodobacteraceae bacterium KLH11 (assembly GCA_000158135.1). GTDB lineage: Bacteria > Pseudomonadota > Alphaproteobacteria > Rhodobacterales > Rhodobacteraceae > Ruegeria. The sequence goes on along the minus strand of DS999532.1, from coordinate 280,290 downwards.
CACGACAAACCGGGGTTTGGAAACCAGCGCACGGGCAATAGAGATGCGCTGCCGTTGACCGCCCGAGAACGCATGCGGGAACCGGCGCAAATGCTCCAGATTCAGCCGGCAAAGGCCAGCGATTTCGCGAACACGTTCATCCACCTCCTCGCGCGAGTTGCACAGCCCCATGACCTCAAGCGGTTCGGCAATGATATCGCGCACGGTCATGCGGGGCGACAGGGCGGCGTATGGGTCCTGAAAAATCAGCTGCGCCCGGCGGCGGTATTCTTTCAGATCAGAACCAGCCAGCTTGCCCAGATCATAGCTGACCTCTCCGTCATCATACCGGGCGGTACCGTCGGTGATCGGCACAGCGTTCAGAAGGGCCCGACCAAAGGTGGTCTTGCCCGAGCCACTCTCGCCGACAACCCCGAAAAACGATCCCTGCGGGATCGACAGTGAGACCTGGTTCACCGCCTTCAGAACACGCTTGTTGAAGATTTTGCCGCCAACAGGGAAACCAACCGACAAGTTGTGGGTTTCGATCAGATGCGTTTCACTCATGCCCGGTGCCCCTGATGGCAGAGATGACAGGCCGCGCGGTGACTTTCCCCCGTGTCGGCCCAGCTTGGTACGGTGGTCCGGCAGACATCCCCGATGATCTTGGTGCAGCGGGTGTGAAACACGCAGCCTTCTGGCCGCTCCAGCGGGGATGGGATATCCCCCGGCACCGGCATCAGGGGCTTGTCCAGATCATCCAGCTGGGGCAGCGCATCGATCAGCCCCTGAGTATATGGGTGAGAGGGGGTGCGGATCACCTCTCGCACCGGACCTTGTTCGATCATCTTGCCCAGATACATCACCGCCACCTTGTCTGCGGTCTGGGCAACCACGCCAAGGTCATGGGTGATAAAGATAATCCCCATTCCGAACTCATCCACCAGATCCTTCATCAGATCAATAACCTGCGCCTGAATCGTCACATCAAGCGCGGTGGTGGGCTCATCTGCAATCAGAAGCTTCGGCTTGGTCGACAAGGCCATCGCGATCATCGCCCTCTGACGCATCCCGCCCGACATCTCGAACGCATATTGCCCAAACCGGGTTGATGCATCCGCAATACCCACGCGATCCAGCATTTCGACCGACAATTCCCGCGCCTGCGCTTTGGACATGTCGGTATGTATCAACAGCTGTTCGACCATCTGGCTGCCTATGGTCATCGCGGGGGCAAAACTGGCCATCGGCTCTTGAAAGATCATCGAAACCGCACCGCCACGCACGACTTCCATATCACGCGGGCGCTTCAGGCTCATGACATCCACCGGACCGCTGTCCAGATGCAGGGTTATACGGCTTTCGGGCGCATAGACCGCATTGCCGGGGTTCAGCTTCATCAGCGATTTCGCCGTCACTGATTTGCCCGAGCCACTTTCGCCCACAAGACCCATCACCTCACCCGGAGCGAGTGAGAATGACACATTGTCGACCGCTGTAATCAGGCCTTCATCGGTTTTGAATTGCAGCGTCAGGTTCTCAACGTCGATCAGACTCATTTCCGGCTCTCCGAATAAGGATCGGCGGCATCACGCAGCCCGTCACCGACAAAGACAAAGGCCATGACAAGCGCGATAAAGAACAGAACCGGGATGAAGTACCAATGATAGTTCAGCAAGACATCTGCTTTGGTCACGTTCTGAAGCATAACGCCCAGTGAGTTCACCGGGTCCTTCAGACCCAGCCCAATGAAGCTGAGCGCTGTCTCGGACAAGACCACGTAAGGAAACGAGATCACCAGATCAACGATGATATAGCTGGTGAAGCTGGGCAGCAGATGCCGCCGGATCACGTGGCCCGCAGATGCCCCGCAAAGCTGCGCAGCCAGTACGTATTCCTGATTGCGTTCGGTCAACAGATGGGTGCGCACCCGCCGTGCCAAGGTTGGCCAGCCGACCAGCCCGAGGATCAGGGTAATCACAAAGAACCTTGTCTCAGCCGACCATTCCGGCGGGATAAAGGCGGCAATCGCCATGAAAAGCGGAATTGAAGGCACCGTCCTGACCGCGTCAGTAACCATCTGGATCACGCTGTCGATGGCCCCGCCATAATACCCCGCGATCCCGCCGATCATAAGCGCCAGAACAAATGAGATCACTACACCCAGCGTACCCACCTGAAGCGATGTCCAGACCGCATGCAGGGTGCGCGAGAAGATATCTTTGCCCGCGCTGTCGGTTCCAAAAAGGTGCACATATCCCTGATCCATACCAAACAGGTGAATGTCACCGGGAATAAAGCCGAACAGTTTGTAGCTGTCGCCGCGCACAAAGAACTGCACATAGCGCCGCTCGTCCTCGTTGATCTTTTCCACCCAGCGAAAGTTGGTGGCCAGCGACCGTTCGCGCGTCACCGTGTGCAGGAACGGACGGATCGAACAGCCATTCTTGTCGCAGAATTTCGGGATCTGCGGCGCGCCGTTCAGGTAATCCTTGTCCCGACCGGCGACCGTCGGATCATAAGGCGACAGGAAAGGGGCAAAAAGACCGGACAGGATCAGCACCACAAGAACCGTGGCAGCAATCATTGCCGCGCGTTGCTTTTTGAATCTGGCCCAGATCAGCTGTCTTTGAGAGGCCGTAAAATAAGCTTCCTTGGCCTTTTGATTGTCGATTTTATCGGAGGTTTTTGCAGACATGGGGCTTACCTCAGAATGCTTTTGCGCACGCGCGGGTCAATCACCGCCAACAGGATATCTGTGGCGAAATTCAGCGTGACGATGGCAGCGGTCAGCAGAAAGATGATCGCTCCGGCCAGTTGCTGGTCGTTCGACCGGGCCAAAGCTTCCAGCAGCAGCGAACCGGCTTCGGTAAGGGTCAGGATCAGGGCAACGATGGGCAGTTCGTTGAATATGCGGTTCAGGTCAAACCCTAACGAATTGACAATCGGCCCCAGCGCATGGCGGGCGGGGTATCGCCACAGCAGGCGACGCCCATAGATGCCGCGCGCAGCAGCGGCGGTGACGTAAAGCTTGCCGATTTCATCAGACATCAGGGCCCGCACGGTCTGCAGTGCAAAGGCTGTGGCGGACCAGCCCAAAATGAAGATGGGTAGCCAGGCATGTTTCAAAAGGTCCACGAATTTGGCCCAGGACCACGGGGCTTCGCGATATTCCGGGCTGAAGAGGCCGGTGAGTGTTTCGCCGAAATAGATGGTGGAAAACAGCATCACCATCAGCGCCAGCAGAAAGTTCGGCATGGCCAGACCCAGATAGCTGATCAGCCGCAGCGAGTTGTTAAGAACTGCATTCTTCGACGCGGCCGAGATGATGCCCACCGGAATGGCAATCATGTAGGCCAGTGTCAGTGATCCCAGGCAAATCCACAGCGAGATCCAGAACTTGTCGCCCAGTAGCTGTGCGATATTCACCCGCAGGATACAGCTGTCACCAAAATCACCACGAAACGCGCCGCTTAACCAGCTGGCCCAGCGGGTCAGAAAAGGGCGATCAAGCCCCAACCGGGCCCGCTCGGCCTCGATATCAGCAAGTGTGATGGCAGAGCCCTGAGTGTTTTTATACGCAAGGTAGCGCTCGGCACAGTCACCCGGGACAAGCTCCATCAGTGTAAACACGATGAGCGATACCAGAACCAGCGTGACCACAGCCATGACCGCGCGCGTGACTGTGAAGCGAGCGAATTGGAGCATGTTGTTTGTTCCCGGCTAGCATTTGGAACGGGGCGCGACCGCCCCGTTCCTTGGTTTCAGATCGAGGATCGGATCACTCTGACAACCACCACTGTGCGGGGCGGTACGGATAGGTCCGATAGAACTCGTAAGACTGCGTCTTGAACTCGGTAAAGTTCTGCAGGTTGTTCGAGTGGTAGATCGGGGCCGGGGCATTGATCGTACCGATGAACAACAGCTCTGCGGTCATGATCTCGACCATCTTCTGGGCTGCGGCGACAGAGGCGTCCGATCCCGGTGCGCTGGATTGGTAGGCATCCAACGCAGCCTTCAGATCAGCAACCCACGCGGGCGGCTCGACCCCGTTTTCACCGTTTGAGCTGATGTATTCGGCCCAAAGCATCCCGGTGCGCACATCAAAATACCCGTCAAACGGCGGCACCCAGATTTCACCATCCCCAAGCACCGAACCCGCAGGCTGGCTTTTCAGCCACATCCCCATGTCCAGCGTATTTGCCGATTGTGCGGCGCGATATTCGTCCGAGGTGACCTCTTTGATGGCGGTATTCACACCCACGTCTTTCCAGTTCTGGGCAATCAGCTCCACCAACTGGGCCGATGCGGATTGGGTCGAGAACTGCCAATCGAGCACAAGAGGGTCACCGTTGGGCAGTTCACGGAAACCATCCCCATCCTGATCAACCAGACCGACCTCATCCAACAACGCGTTTGCGCGTTCCTGATCAAAGCCGATCTCGTGGTTTGACCATTTCTCGTCGATGAAATCCGGACGCGGCGAGAAACCGATATACTGTGTCGGTTCCCCCAGTCCAAAGGCTGTTACCTCGTTCAGCTGATTACGATCCATCGCAACAGACATGGCCGTTCTGAAACGAAGGTCATTGAAGACCTCCCGTTTGGCCTCATCCTCGGCGGTCACATTGAAGGTCAGCACCGGGTATCCGATGGCGGGCTTCACCTCTACGGTGTAGTTCCCGCTTTCCTGCCCTTCCAGCAGAACCGGGGCCGATGTCAGGTTCACGCCCTGCGATTTGTAATCCACCTCGCCATTGAGCAGTTTGAGGTTCCGCACCTCTTCATCCGGAACATAGGTTTCATCCATTTCCGAGATGTAAGGCAGTTGATTTCCCTGCGTATCGACCTGGAAGAAATACGGGTTGGCCACATAGTGACGCCCTTCTGTGCTTTCCTTCACCAGAATATGGCTTTCCAGCGTGGGCATCGTATCAGTGGGCAATCCGGCCAGCTTGTCGCCCGCCGTCAGCATCGGGGATGGCGTGTCCATCCAGTCGGAATTGCCATAATAGGCTTTGATCAGCTCATAACCGTTTTCATAGCCAAGCGCCTGCGCATTGGCGTCTGCATTGTCATCCAGCGCCGGGTGAAACTTTTCAAAGAAATGCCTGGGCTGGTAAGGCTGCACATAAGTGAACGAGAATGTCTCGGTCAAACCCGGTTTGGGTGCCGCAAGATTGAAGCGAACAGTCGTGTCATCCACCGCCTCAACCTTCATCGGCTGGCCACCGGCCAATGCATAATCCTTGGCTTCGGCGATGACATTGGTGTCCATCATCAGGTTATCGTACCAGAACACAACATCGGCTGCGGTGAAAGGCGCCCCGTCCGACCACTTGTGGCCTTTACGCAATTGAATGGTCAGCTGGGTGAAATCATCGTTCCATTCCCAGGATTTGGCGACGTTTGGCACCAAGGTCTGCAGATCGTCTGAATAGCGAAACAGGTTCACGTGGCGCACCGAAAGGAAATCCGATGTGCCGCTTTCTGTGGCGTTGGACAGCGCATCAAGAACGCCGCCATACTGACCAACCGAGTCATAAGGTACGATGACCAGAGGTTCGGCTGGCAGACGATCTGCCACTGCCGGCAGATCACCATTGCCGCGGATCATCCCGTTCAGATCGCCAATGGCAGGGTTTTCCGCGAAGTCGAGTGTGCAGTTTGCTGCAGATTGAAATTCTGACAGATCGAATTGCTGTGGGAAAGCACCGGCGGATACACCTTGCATATCCGCGACTGTCGCTGCAGGGCAGTTCGCCCAGGCAGTTCCCCCAAGAGTGACAAAGGCCACACCTGACATCAGAAGCTTTTTCATGTTTCCTCCCTAAGGATTAAGACAGTTTCATTTGTACATGTTCACGAAACCGATTGGCTGACTGCGGCAACCTCGGTTTTCTTGTTGTTCTAATCCCCCCGGTTTGAGGCGATATGAATTTTGACACCCGCATCCTGAAGCGCAGCGGTAAAGGTCTCAGGCGGCGCGATATCGGTCACCAGATCGGTGACCTGATCGAACCGGCAGGCCACATTGGCCGCGCGGCCCCCGAACTTGGTATGATCCGTCGCAACGATCATGCGCCGCGCATTGTTATATACCGCGCGTGTCAGTTCAGCCTCCAGCGGGTTCGAGGCCAACACACCGCCAGCAAGCGAAATCGCATCCGCCCCGCAGATAACCGCATCATAGCTGTATTGGCGGGCAAGCTCTTCTGCCGCGCGGCCAAAGCTTCCCCGCTCAGACCGGATCACGTCTCCTCCTGCCAGAACGGCCCTTGTGCCATTATGGTCCGCCAGCGACGCAACCACCGACAAAGAGTTGCTGACAACTGTCAGGCCGCGCAGTTCACGCAACTGTTCGGCCACATGTGTCATGGTCGAACCCACAGCAATGAACAGCACCATCTCGTCCTCAAGCAGCGTGCAGACCCGTTTGGCTATGTTGGTTTTCTCATCGGCGTTATGCTCAAGCGCGCCCGAAAACATGGGGGTGTCCTGCGCGCGCGACAGATAAGTGCCACCATGCACACGTTCGACCATGTTCGCGCGCGCCAGTGTCTTGACGAGACGACGAACCGTTTCCTCGGATACGTCCATGATCTGGGCGATCTGAGTGTTGCGCGCCGACCCCCCCAGCCGCGCCAATACATCCAACAGCTCTCGGCCGCGATGCGGGATGGTTACGTTGTCATCATCCATGCTCAAACTCGGTCATATTTTCCCGTAAAAATCCACAATAAATGTAAATCTTTTGAGACAATTTTGGTTTTTTTGGTTTTTTCCGGTCAATTTTACATGCTCATCTGCGTAACCACATGATGTGGCCGATCAATCCGGGTTGGATCACATGAAACAGCCGGTTTGCGCTCTTACAAACTCATGACGACAGCGCGATCATTGTCACACCTGCCGCCATCATCACCGCCGCCAGCAGCCGGCGCACCGGATTGCCTTCGCCCAGAAACATAAACCCGATCAGGGCCGCGAAAATCACCGAGGTTTCGCGCAAGGCGGATACAACGCCAAGCGGTGCAAAATTCTTGGCGTAAAGCACCAGACCATAGGCCGTCATCGACACCATACCGCCCACAATCCCGATCACCCAACTGCGCGGCGGCAGGTCCAGCAGAAGGGGCCCCCTGCGCAGCGCCACAAAACCGACAATAAAAATGTGCAGTACCGAATGCCATGCCCAGTAGCTCAGGATATTGCCCGAGACCCGCACACCCAGACCATCCACAAGCGAGTAGACAGAAATACAACATCCCGTCCCCAGAGCAAAAACAAGCGATGCCCTGCCCACCCCTTGCCTCAGAACGGGCCAGCTGGTCACCTGAATACCCATGGCAATCACGGCAATCCCCAGCCAGGCCTGCAAAGGCAGATGCTCACCTGCAAAAATCACCGCCCAAAGAGCGACCAACGCCGGAACCACACCGCGCGCGATCGGATAAACGACGCTGAGGTCACCATGCCGATAAGCCTGATTCAGCATGTAGAAATACCCGAAATGCACCACTGTAGAGCCCGCCAGATAGGGCAGGCTCTCGGCACCGGGAAGCGGAAGCACCGCCGCCATCATCGCTCCGGGGATCACATGCCCCAGCGCAACCAGCCCCAGCGTGGCAGTACGATCTGCCGCCGTTTTAACAACGGTATTCCAGATCGCATGCAGCAGCGCGGCGGCAAGGATTATGAGAACAATGCCAAGGCTCAACGTCAGATCGCCCTTGCAAACAGCTCGGTCAGGTTCTCTTCGTTCAGTTCAACGGGATTGCCGCCACAAGACGGGTCGATGATCGCGCCTTTGACCAGTTCGGGAATTGACGCCTTGGTTACGCCCAGATCGGACAGTTTGCGCGGGATTCCCAATGAATCATTGAACTCCTGCACAAAGGCGCAGAACCCGTCAAAGCCGCCATTGATACCCAGATAGGCCGCCGCCTCCTGAAACCGGTCGGCGATGGCCGGGGCGTTGAATTCCAGCACGGCGGGCATGCAGACTGCGTTGGTGGTGCCATGATGGGTATTGAACACCGCACCTATGGGGTGGCTCATTGCATGGATCGCACCAAGACCCTTCTGGAAAGCAGTTGCCCCCATGGCCGCCGCGCTCATCATCTGCGCACGCGCTTCGATGTCGGTCCCATCCGCATAGGCGCGCGGCAAATAGTCCTTGACCAGCCGCATCCCCTCCAGCGCGATGCCCTGGGACATCGGGTGGTAATGCGGGCTTGAAAACGCCTCGACACAATGGGCAAACGCATCCAGACCCGTACCAGCGGTGATGAGCCTCGGCATCCCCACCGTCAGTTCAGGATCGCAGATCACCACAGTGGGCAGCACCTTGGGATGAAAGATGATCTTCTTGACGTGCGTTTCGGAATTGGTGATGACGCTGGCGCGCCCCACTTCTGATCCTGTCCCGGCAGTTGTGGGCACCGCGATAATCGGCGCAATCGCGTCGGCATCCGCGCGGGTCCACCAATCGCCGATATCCTCAAAATCCCAAACCGGACGCGTCTGACCACACATAAACGCAACCATCTTGCCCAGATCCAGCCCCGAGCCACCACCAAAGGCGATCACCCCGTCATGACCACCTGCGTTATAGGCCGCAACGCCTGCCTCAAGGTTCTTTTCACTGGGATTCGGGTCCACATCCGCAAACAGCCCCCGGCCCAGACCGGCCACTTCCATGAGGTCCAGCGTCGCCGTGGTAATTGGCAAATCGGCCAGTCCTTTATCCGTAACCAACAGCGGGCGTTTCATCCCCGCTGCACTGCAAACCTCGGGCAATTCCCTGATCCGTCCTGCCCCGAACCTGATTGCAGTCGGATAGGACCAGTTTCCAACAAGTCTCATATGAGTTTTCCTTCGCTTCATGTCGCCTGCCCGGCGCAGGGGTCAGTTCACAGCAATTCGGCCTCTTCAGCCCGTTACTTTTTCAGGTGACAGGCCTCAAAGCGCGTCAGGCTGGGGCAATCAATGGCCGACACCTCGCCGCCACGTTGGCCTTCTCACAACCGGCCCAGCACGGGTCCAGATCGCACCAGTCCCGACCCAGTCGCCGATCCGCACCGCATAAACGGAGTCATCAACCGGTGCGATACATTTCCAAATCCGCCGCACATCCGCTCCACCCCAAAAACAAGATCCCCTGCTTCATCTGGCTATAAATATCCCGGGGAACGCGAGGGGCTGGCCCCTCGCCCCCACCATCTCAAGCCCGCTCGAACCCGCGGGCGATCTCCCAATCGGTTACCACACGCTCGAATTCCTCGATCTCCACCTCAGCCGCGCGCACATAGTGATCAACCACAGTCTCCCCCATGGCTGCACGCAACATGGCCGAGCCATGCAGCGCATCCCGCGCCGCGCGCAGGTTCCCCGGAATCATCCCCGTCTCACCCTGATAGACGTCCCCCGTGGCCGGAGACTGCAATTCCAGCCCTTCCTCGATGCCCGCGATCCCTGCGGCCAGCATCCCCGCCATCGCCAGATACGGGTTCATATCCGAACCCGGAATACGGCATTCCACCCGCACCGCCTTGGTGCCCTCGCCACACAAGCGGAACCCGGCTGTACGGTTATCCACCGACCAAATGATCCGCGTCGGCGCAAAGGTGCCCTTCATAAAGCGCTTATAGCTGTTGATATACGGGGCCATGAAATAGGTATAATCGGCGGCATATTTCAGAAGACCCGCCATATAGCTTTTCATGATCGCTGACATGCCGAGCGAATCTTTTTCGTCGAAAAAGATTGGCTTCCCCTCAGCCCATAGTGACTGATGAACGTGGGAAGAACTGCCGACCTTCTCATGGTGCCATTTCGGCAGGAATGTCGCTGCATGCCCATGCTGCCAGGCGATCTCTTTCACCGCGTTCTTGGCAATCGAATGGTATTCCGCCGTGTCCATCGCGGGCGCATATTTGATGTTCAGCTCTTCCTGCCCGGTCTCGGCCTCACCTTTCGAATTCTCCACCGGAACACCCGCATCCCACAGATGGTTGCGGATCGGGCGCATCACATGTTCTTCCTTGGTGGTCTGGAGAATGTGGTAGTCTTCGTTGTACCCCGAAATCGGCTCCAGATCGCGAAAGCCTTCCTTGCGGATCTGATCAAAGCCCTTCTCGAACAGAAAAAACTCAAGCTCTGTGGCGCACATCGCTTCATAGCCCATCGCCTTCAGGCGACCCACCTGTTTCTTCAGGATCGCGCGCGGCGCGTGTGGCACGTCTTCATGGGTGTGGTGATCCAGTACATCGCACATCACCATCGCCGTACCGTCCAGCCACGGCACGGGGCGCAGCGTGCTCAGGTCCGGTTTCATGACGTAATCGCCATAGCCCCGCTCCCAACTGGTCGCGGCATAGCCATCCGGCGTTCCCATCTCAAGATCCGTGGCCAACAGGTAGTTGCAGCAATGGGTCTCTTTCCATGCACCTGCCACAAAGTGACCCGCATGAAACCGTTTGCCCATCAAGCGGCCCTGCATGTCCACCATACATACCAGAACCGTATCGACCTCACCGCTGGATACCCTGGCCTTAAGATCATCGAAACTGAGTGATCCGCTCACGAAACTTCCTCCCTGATCGAGATATCGTTCAGCGCTGGCTGCAGCAGCGCCAATATGTCTTCTGCCATGGCGGCAATCTGTTCGCTTGTGCCCAGCAGATCGTTGCGCGCCTCAAGCATCACATTTGGCAGCCCGCGACTCAGCGCATGCAGCTTAAGCGAATGCGTGACACCATCCTCCGGACCGTAAGGCTGGTTCCGCTCTACCCGTCGGTGCGGAACAAGATCGGCATGCCGCAGCATCGCATCCGCCAGCCGCGTGTCATCGTCATGCAACAGACCCAGCTCAACCGCGCGAGGTTGGCCATGATAAACCGGGGTAAATGAGTGCACGGTCACCAGCGCTGTAGAGAGTGCACGCCTGTCCAGAACCTGCGCCACGGCCGCGCAAAACGGGTCGTAAACCGCAGCTGCCCGGGCATCGCGCTGCGTCTGGGTCAAGCCAGAATTCCCCGGAACCACAATCTGTTCAGACCTGACAGGCATTGCGCTTGCGGCTTCGGGGGGACGATTACAATCATAAACCAGACGTGACACGGTTGAAGCCACGACAGGAGCATCCAAAGCTTGCGACAGCTCAAGTGTCAGGCTCCGGGCACCGGGGTCCCAGACAGCGTGGCTCAGCCGGTCAGCCTCAGCCAGACCCAGCCCGCCATATTCAGACGGAATCCGAGGGCTGGCGTGTTCGCACAGCAAAACCACCCTGCCCTTCCCCGCTTCATTCAGTACTTCAACCGGTGTTGTCATCCCGTCACCTCAGCCCTGGTACCCTCATTCATCCGGCACGCGTTTTCAATCAGACGTGTTTCCAACAATTGACCGTAACGGCAGAGGCCCGGATAGACCACCGCCGCCACGTGGCTGTTGAATTTGCGGATGCCCGACAGGCCGTCATTCACGTCCTGATCCACATCTTTGATCGCCAGAGCGCTCCATGGGCAACAATATTGCCGCTCTGACCAGTCTGACAGGGAAACTCACAAGCGCCATGGTTCTACCCGCCCACCAAATCCAGCATTTCCGCATGCAACTCAGGCGTTGCTGCTGAAATCACCCGGCCGTCTGAATGCAAATCCAGTGCCTTGCCATCCCAATCAGTCATGACACCTCCGGCGGCTTCCACGACCGCCGAAACAGGCAGGAAATCATAGGGTTGCAAATCATAATCCACCACCGCATCCACATATCCCGCTGCCAACAACCCGTGCGGGTAGCAATCATAGGCAAAACGGCGGGTCTGCCCCGATCGCATGAGTTTGGCAAACAGGGCCGGATGATCGCGAAAGATCTTTTCCCCCTCGTTGACAAAGAGAATGGATTGGCTCAACCGCATCTGGTTCGAGGTCGCGATTGCATTGCCATTCAACGTCGCACCTTGGCCAACAACACCCGTAAAAACTTCGTTCAGGGCGGGCATTCCGATCACGCCGACATCCGGCCTGCCGCCCACCAGATGACCCAGCAGAAAGCCGAACAATGGATGCCCCGACAGGAACGACCGGGTTCCGTCGATCGGATCAATAATCCAGACTTCACGGCAATCCTGCCCTTCAAACCCGTGCTCTTCACCGAAAATACCGTGATCCGGGAAATGATGCGCGAGATAGGCGCGTATCTTCGCCTCGATAGTCTTGTCGGCCTGTGTGACCGGGCTTTCATCCCGTTTGAATTCCACACCCAGCCGCCCGCGAAAATATTCCAGCGCAGTGTCTCTGGCCAGATCAGCTATGGTCATCGCATGCGATACCAGATCGGTCGCGTCGGTCCGCTTCGCGCTATTGGGCTTCAGCATCGGGTCCCATCCCGCCCTGCAATGTGGCGTGAATTCAAGCCGACAGATGCAGCCTTGCAAAACTGCCGCAACAGATTGTTCTGGCATCCTGCGTTGTCCAGACCTGTCATCCGCGCCTGAGCTTTCAGGTCATTGCGTTCACGCAGCATTGGAAACCCGCATCCTGAATCAACTGGTGCCTATAATTCCATAAAAACATACAATCTCAACCACAGAATACTGTTTTTATTTGCTTATACACTCATTATGTGGATTTTTGAGGGATAATATCTTCCTGCTGAACCCGTATTGCAAAGATTCATTTGAAATGGCAGCCAAGCACCGGGGCTGGGTGTCAGCCCTGTGGACAGAGATGTGAAGATATGAGCGAAAAGCAAAACGTTCTCTTTATCGTAATCGATCAGCTGCGTGCGGATTGCCTGTTCGGGGGTTTGGCGGAGTATGTCGATCTGCCCAATCTGCGCGCCCTCATGGACGACAGCATCACATTCGCCCGACATTTCTCGGTCACCAATCCTTGCGGCCCGTCTCGTGCCTCGTTGCTGACGGGGCAATACGCGATGAACCACCGTTCGGTGCGCAACGGCACGCCATTGCGTCACGACGCCCCGACCATCGCCAGCGAAATGCGCAAGGCCGGATATCTGCCCATGCTGTTTGGGTATACCGATACATCGCAGGACCCCCGCGTCTTTGATGCCAATGATCCGGCCCTCAAATCATATGAGTTTGCCATGCCCGGATTTCAGGAGATGGTCGAGATGCGGATGGAGATGTCCTTTCCCTGGCGATCACACCTCAAGACTCAGGGATATCAGTTCGACACCTATGCGGATGTGTACAAACCTGTCTCGCCGGATGGCGGGGCACCCGCGCTGAATGATCCCGCCCTCTATTCAGCGGAAGACAGTGATACAGCGTTCTTGACCAACCGCTTTCTGGAAACCATGCCCGCCTATGCGGATGCAGAACAGGGCTGGTTCGCGCATCTGACCTATCTGCGCCCGCATCCCCCGCTGGTGGCGCCTGCCCCCTATAACCGGATGTATGATCCGGATGCGTTACCCTTGCCAACGCGCCTGGCCACGATCGAGGCCGAGGACTCAATGCACGGCTTTCTGGCCGCGACCCGCGCCAACAGCAAGGTTTCCGGTTTTGTTGAGGGTTTCCCTGATCTTGAGCCGACAGATGAAACGGTCCGCACGTTGCGCTCGGTCTATCTGGGGCTGACGACAGAGGTAGATCACCATATCGGGCGGGTGGTGCGTTTTCTCAAAGACAGCGGGCAATATGACAATACGCTGCTGGTGGTGACGGCAGATCACGGTGAAATGCTGGGTGACCGTCACAGCTGGGGCAAGATGTCGGTCTTTGACGCGGCTTACCATACGCCACTGATCATACATATGCCCGGCGGAGAAAACGGAGCGCACATAACCGCGCCAACCGAATCCATTGATATCACCCCCACCATTCTGGAATGGATCGGGCAAGCCGTGCCGGATGCAATGAACGGGAGGTCTCTGCTGCCGTTTCTGCACGGCACTCCCCCTTCGGACTGGCGCACATTTTCGTTCTCCGAGCTTGATTTCGCCGACCCGCTTGAACCGACCCGCTGGCAACAGGATCTGGGAACGGGGCTGGCCGACAGTTGCCTTGGCATCTTGCGGGATGATCGGTTCACTTTGGTTGAATTCGCAGCCGACCTTCCGCCCCTTCTGTTCGATGGCTCGGCCAAAGGTGAGTTGGAGAATGTCGCAGGTCACACCGAGCATGCCGAAACACTGGCGCACATGACCCGCGAGATGCTGCGCCATCGCATGCGCCACATGGACAAAACACTATCCAACTGGATGATTACACCCCAAGGGCCGCGCCACCCTTGATGCGCAGTTCCCTTAGTCCGGGAAATCCAATCCCAAATCCACGGTACGCGCCGAGTGAGTAAGCGCCCCGGACGAGATATAATCCACCCCCGTCGCCGCGATTGAGGCGATACGGTTCAGCGTCACATTGCCCGAAGCCTCGGTTTTCATCCTGCCCTCCACCATCGCGACGGCTTCACGCAGCATGTCATTATCCATGTTGTCCAGAAGCACAACGGATGCCCCGCCCACCTCCAGCACCTCGGCCAGTTGATCCAGACGGTCCACCTCGATCTCGACCGCCATCATGTGGCTGGCATGGGCTTTGGTGGCCTCCAGCACCTGCCGCACACCTCCGGCCGCCGCGATGTGGTTATCCTTGATCAGAATTGCATCGGACAGAGAGTATCGGTGGTTGAACCCGCCACCATGCAAGACAGCCAGTTTTTCGACCAGACGCAAGCCCGGCGTTGTCTTGCGGGTGCAGGTAATGCGGGTATTGGTGCCTTTGGCTTCGGCCACGAAAGCCGCCGTCTTGGTGGCAACCCCGGTCAGGCGGCCCGCAAAGTTCAATGCGACCCGCTCACCCGACAGAATCGCGCCCGCCGACCCCCGGATCGTCATCAATGTGTCGCCCTTGCTGCAGGCCTGACCATCCGCGACATGGGTGACAACCTCAAGCGATGGATCAACCAGACGAAAGGCAATCGCTGCGGCCTGCATCCCTGATACAACCGCCTCTTCGCGCGCGTTCAGCGCGGCATCATAGGTGGTGCTTGCCGGGATCACCGCCCGGGTCGTCACATCGCCATAACTGCCGAGATCCTCCAGCAATGCGTTGCGGATGATCGGTTCCAGAACAAGATCCGGGACAGTGGAAAAACTCATGAAAGCTCCTTGCAGGCCTGCGCACGGATCGCGAGCGCATCGGAAAGATACATCTCGGACCGTTTGCCCGGCCCGGGTAGGGTTTCTGGAAAGTCAGACCGTTCATGTGCGCCACGGCTTTCCTCGCGCAGCAACGCACTGGCAGCGATCAGCGTGGCGGTGGCACACATATTCTGGAAAGACGGGTTGTCTTTGTTGGCTGCTTCCAGCGTCGCAATGATTTGCAGCGCTCGGGTCAAACCCGCACGATCCCGGACGACACCGACAAACCGGGTCATGGCAGCGCGCAGCTCGGCGACGGGTGACATCGGATCAGCAGCGGTGGCACCGCTTGCAAAAGCTATATCGAGTGGCGGAGCCCCTGTCTGAGCCGGGACGACACCCGCGATGTCTTCCGCACAGATGCGGGCATAGGCCAAAGCTTCGAGCAAACCGTTCGACGCCAGCCGATTGGCGCCATGAAACCCGGTTGACGACGCTTCGCCACAGACCCACAACCCGCTGATGCTGGCACGGCCCTTTGTGTCGGTCGCGATGCCACCCATATGGTAATGCGCAGCGGGGGCAATTGGAATGGGCTGGATCACCGGATCAATCCCGTTGCGCGCGCAATAGGCTGCGACCGCTGGGAACTGTGTCTTGATCGTCTCGCCCAACGCTGCTCTGGTATCCAGCATCGGGACGTTTCCGGCCCGAACCTCGGCATGGATGGCGCGCGCGACGACATCGCGCGGCGCAAGTTCGGCATCCGGGTGCAGCGCCGTCATGAAACGCTCACCATCTTTGTTGATCAGGGTTGCGCCTTCACCGCGCAGGGCTTCGGTGGCAAGCGGGGCTGGATCTTCGCCCACATCCATGGCGGTTGGGTGGAATTGCACGAACTCGGCATCCGCAATCAGTGCCCCGGCCCGCGCGGCCATCCCGATGACCTGCCCGCGAATGCGCGGTGGATTGGTGGTAAGCGCATAAAGCCCGCCCGATCCGCCCCCGGCCAACAACACCGCCGCGCCGCGCAACCTCACCTGCGCGGACATGTCATCGTCGGCGCGCTGGATGATGACGCCGGATACACGCCCGTCTTCGACGTCCAGCCCAAGGGCCAGAGTGCCTTCCAGAACTTGAATCGAAGGCGTTTCGCCCACGCGTGCGATCAAGGCGGCCATGATCTGCGCCCCCGCCTGATCGCCCTTGACCCGAACAACACGGGCAAAACTATGCGCCGCTTCGCGCGACAGAACATAGCCCCCATCCTCGGTTCGATCAAAAGGTGCGCCCATCGTGGTCAGATCAAGGATGTAGTCGCGCGCTTCACGCGTCACGAGGTCCGCCACATCCAGATCAACGGTCCCTGCCCCGGCCTGCACCGTATCTTTGGCGTGCGATTCCGGGCTATCATCGGCATCCATCGCTGCCGCCACACCCCCCTGCGCCCAGGCCGAGCTTGCGCCCTGACCCAGCGGGTCAGGCGAAATCATCACCACCGGGCGCGGTGCCAGCTTTAGCGCCGCATAAACCGCGCCCAGACCCGCACCCACAATGATAACGCGATCAGTGGTGATGGTTTTCATTTCAGATCAGAGACCCAGCTTCTTCGACAGATCAATCATGGCCTGCACCGAATGGCGGGCTTTTTCGGCCACTTCGGCATCAACCTCGACCTGACCATCCATCGTGTGCAGCACATACAGGATCTTTTCGAGCGTTATCTTCTTCATGTAAGGGCACATATTGCAGGGGCCCACAAATTCGACCTCGGGCAATTGGTCGGCAATATTCGTCGCCATCGAACATTCAGTAATCAACATCGCCTTTTCAGGCTTTTCGTCGGTCACATATTTCAGAATACCACTGGTCGAGCCCGAGAAATCAGCTTCGGCCACCACGTCAGGCGGGCATTCCGGGTGGGCGATCAGCCGTGTACCCGGGTTCCAGCTGCGAAAGTCGCGCAAATCCTGCGGGGTATATTGCTCGTGCACGATACAGGACCCGGGCCAGAACACGACATTCTTGTCCACCTCATTGGCCACGTTCTGCGCCAGATACTGATCAGGCGTCATGATGACGGTATCCGCCTCAATCGCATTCACGATCTGGACCGCGTTGGATGAGGTGCAGCAAATGTCCGAGGCCGCCTTCACCTCAGCAGTGGTATTCACGTAAGACACAACCGGCGCGCCCGGGTATTTGGCGCGCATTTCTTCGATGCCTTCAGCGGTGATGCTTTCGGCCAGTGAACAGCCGGCCGCCATATCTGGCATCAGCACGGTTTTTTCAGGGCTCAGAATCTTCGAGGTTTCGGCCATGAAATGCACGCCAGCCTGAACGATCACATCCGCCTCGACCTCGCTGGCTTTCATCGCCAGCTGCAGACTGTCGCCCACAAAATCGGATACGCCATGGTAAATCTCGGGCGTCATGTAATTGTGGCCCAGAATGACCGCGTTACGCTCTTTCTTCAGCGCATTGATCGCCTTGATATAGGGCGCATGAATGGCGAAGTCGGGCGGCGTCACCACACGATCCATCCGGGCGTAGATATCTTGCATTTCATCGCTCAACCCCGGCGAGGGTGCCAGATCATAGTGTTGTGCGAGTATATTTTGATAAACGGTCATATCAGCAATCCTGCCTTGCGTATGAGAGTGTATACTTGGTCGGTTCTGTCCACCTCTGGCTGGCTGCCTTAGGAAGCCGCCTGATTTCCGGGTGATGGGTATCGGTGAGCGCATGGAGAGGTGAGCTCCTGCATAACTTGCCTGTTCAGCACAAGATCGTCTCTTTTCCTGTTCCCGGCATCAAAAGCGCTCATTAATGGCCGTTCCGACCCCGGCCCTGTTCAATGTCCAACTGACCCTTTCGCTGGCAAAAGCGCAATCATCCGATGAAAGCTTCACGATCAATCGACCAAGAAGCCAGAAAGCCCGCCGCCACGCAGTGAGCGCGTTTACATAGGCAATTTGACCTCACGTGTCCAGATTATTGAATTTGACCTTATGCCGCGCCACAGTCAGGGCTGGTGCGCTATCAAAAACCGAACCACCAGACATGCCCGCCAACATCAGCCCGGTACCATGTTTTCTTTAAGGCATGTTAGGTTCAGGAGGAGCAGCGTTCAAATGCCATAACGGGCCATGAACATGTCGACAGCCTGCAGCGCGATCTCGTCAATCTCGGTTTGGTTGAAACTGTTCTGGATGCCAAAAGCCGCCCGGCCCCATAATCTGACCTTGCACAACTCGGAAAATTGCTCGGCGGCGATATTGACGTCTTCAACCGCCAATTCGCCCTTTGCAACGGCTTTACTCAGATATTCCGCCATCTGGCGCTGGCCGTTCTTTGGCCCCGCTTCATAGAACGCCTTGCCAAGCTCCGGAAACCTGTCGCGCTCGGCCACGCAAATCCGGAAAACCTGCTGCGCAAAATCCGAGACAAGGAAGGCTGTAAGCTGCGTGGCGGCAATGGTCAGTACTTCGCGCGCCGGTTTGGTCTCGTCAATCATCGAAAGGATGCGTTCCGACATCAGGCGACACTCGGTCTGTGCCACTTCGGTAAACAACAGCCGCTTGTCAGGAAAATAACTGTAGAGCGTCGCCTTCGACACACCGGCCGCACGCGCGATGTCATCGACACTGGCACCTTCGAAACCGTCCGCCATGAACACCTCTCGTGCCCCGCGCAAAACCTGGTCGAATTTTCGGCCTGTGCGCAGGATGGCGGCAGCTTGGGTCATGATCTCTCCTGAATGGGTTCTTTGCAACACTATAAACCGGTTGGTTCAGTTTCAACGCTTTTCAGAGCGATCGCCACTTTGTCATGTCTTGTCGTTTATATGCGTGCGCTTTTGCCATGCCATCTCTTGCCGCTGGGGTAAACCGTGCTAACACATTGCCATGGTCGAGATTTTTCTGCGCACCCTGCCCTTTTTCGCAATCATCGGCCTGGGTTTCATGGCCGGGCGCACCCGTTTTTTTCCACCTCAGGCAACGGCCTATCTGACCAAGTTCGTGTTTTTCTTCGCCTTGTCTGCAATGCTGTTTCGCTTTTCAGCCACCCTGCCCTTTGATGAGATTTTCAATGGACGGCTGGTGATCGGCTATCTGCTCGGGACCACTGGCGTTTATGCGCTTGCAACACTCATTGCCTATCTGCGCGGGCTGGATATCCCCACCGCAGCGGTCGAGGCGCAATGCGCGGCCATCGGCAATGTGGGGTTTCTGGGCCTGCCCATGCTTGCGCTTTTGTTCTCTGAGGCGGCCATCGGCCCTGTGATGCTGGTACTGGCCACAGATCTTGTGGTGTTTTCCTCGCTGATCGTGATTCTGATCAATGGCGGGCGCGACGGGCGGCTAAGCTTGGGGACGATACGGTTGATCGGTGTCGGTTTGTTGAAAAATCCGATGATCCTGTCAATTTCGGCAGGCTTGACCTGGTCGGCGCTGGGGGTGCCGGTCCCTGCCCCTCTGACCGATTTCCTGACCATTCTGGGGGGCGCGGCCACACCGGGTGCGCTGTTTGCAATCGGTGCATCGCTGGCTGACAAATCGGCGGAACGCATACAGATCGCGGGCTGGTTAAGTTTCTGCAAACTGGTGTTGCATCCGCTTTTTGTGGCGGTGATGGTGATCTGGCTGATCCCTGTCGCCCCTTTCCCGGCCATGATCGCAATCGCGGCTGCGGCACTGCCGGTGGCGGGTAACGTCTATATGCTGGCCGCGCATTATGGCGTGGCCCCGCAGCGGGTGTCTGCGGCGATCTTGTTGTCCACGATGGTCAGTATCCTGACTGTGCCGCTGGTGATCGGCTGGGTCAGCGCCCTTTGACCATCACGTTTTCGAAAGATACACCCCCCGGAAACACCCGGGCTTTACGCCAGCGCCATGGGCCGTTAGCCATAGCCGGGACATAACGCAAGGATCAGCTTGATGGAAACCCTTTCGGAAAACGCCTGTTTCGGTGGTGTGCAAGGCGTGTATCGCCATGCCTCGTCGGCTTGCCAATGTGATATGACATTCGGTCTTTTTCTGCCCGCCGAGGCCAGGGACGGCCCGGTTCCGGTGCTTTGGTATCTGTCAGGTCTGACCTGCACCCATGAGAATGCCATGATCAAGGCCGGGGCTCAGGGATGGGCCGCCGAGCAAGGTATCGCGCTGGTGTTTCCCGATACCTCGCCGCGCGGCGAGGGCGTGGCCGATCACGAGGATTATGATCTGGGTCAGGGCGCGGGGTTCTATGTCAACGCCACGCAGACCCCCTGGGCGCCTCATTTCAGGATGTGGGACTATGTGGCCGAGGAACTGCCTGCGCTTTTGACGGACAGCTTCGCCATCGATGCCGACCGGCAAGCGATCACCGGCCATTCCATGGGCGGTCACGGAGCGCTGACGCTGGCGATGAACCTGCCCGGGCGATACCGCTCGGTCTCGGCCTTTGCGCCGATATCGAATCCGACGGGTGCCGATTGGGGGCGCAAGCAGCTCGGCGCGTATCTGGGCGAGGATGAGACCGCCTGGGCCAAACATGATGCATCACTGATGATGAAGAATACCGGCTTTGACGGGCCCATCCTGATTGATACGGGCGCGGATGATCAGTTCATGGACCTGCTGCGCCCCGAAGCGCTGGCTCAGGCGATTGCGGAACGGCGCCAGCAGGCCACCTATCGGCTGCAGCCCGGCTATGATCATTCCTACTATTTCGTCTCAACCTTCATGGAAGATCACGTTACCTTCCACGCCGAAGCGCTGTACGGAGAATAATGCATGAGCAAATATGACTACGACCTGATCATCATAGGCTCCGGCCCCTCGGGCCGTTCGGCAGCAATTCAGGCAGGCAAGCTGCAACGTCGCGTATTGGTGATTGACCGCAAGGACCGGCTGGGCGGCGTGTCGGTCCATACGGGCACGATCCCGTCCAAGACACTGCGTGAAACCGTGCTGAACCTGTCCGGCTGGCGCGAGCGCAGCTTTTACGGCCGCTCTTACCGGGTGAAGGATGAGATCCACGCCGCAGATCTGAAAGCACGGCTGCATATGACGCTGGACCACGAAGTCGACGTGCTGGAACATCAGTTCAACCGCAACCACGTGGAAACACTGAACGGGCTGGCCACGTTTGTCGGCCCGCACGAGATCGAGGTGGCCACCGATATCGGCGAAAGCACGCGCCTGAGTGCGGCCAAGTTCCTGATCGCCAGCGGAACCAAAACCTATCGCCCCGACTATGTGCCCTTTAACGGCAAGACAGTGGTTGACGGGGACGAATTCCTTGAGATGGAAGAAATACCCCGCTCGCTCTGCGTGATTGGGGCGGGTGTGATCGGGGTGGAATACGCCACCATGTTCGCGGCGCTTGATGTGCGGGTGACGCTGGTTGAACCGCGTGACAGTTTTCTGGATTTCATCGACAAGACCCTGATTCACGACTTTACCCATCAAATTCGGGAAAACGGTGTTGATCTCAGGCTGGGCTCGGCGGTTGAAAAGATCGAGGATGCAGGCGGCCATGTCGAGATAACACTTGAAAATGGCCGGCATGTGCGTGCCGAGATGCTGTTGTTCGCGGCGGGGCGCATGGGGGCAACCTCGGCTCTGAACCTTGATGCGGTGGGGGTTGAGACGGACCATCGCAACAGGATCAGCGTGGATCGCAAGACCTATCAGACCTCGGTGCCGCATATCTATGCAACCGGGGATGTCATCGGGCATCCTTCGCTGGCCTCGACATCGTTGCAACAAGGGCGGGTTGCCGCCTGTCATGCGCTTGAAACCCCAACCCTGCCGGAAAGCCCATGGTATCCCTATGGCATCTATTCCGTGCCCGAAATCTCGACCTGCGGCATGTCCGAAGAAGAATTGCAGGAACGTGGCATCCCCCACGAGGTGGGTGTGGCGCGATTCCGCGAAACCTCGCGCGGGCACATCATGGGGCTGGAGCATGGTATGCTGAAGATGCTGTTCTCGCTCAAAACCCGTCAGGTGCTGGGGGTGCAGATCGTCGGCGAAGGCGCGACCGAGTTGATCCATATCGGGCAGGCGGTTCTGAACCTGAAAGGCACAGTGGATTATTTCGTGCAGAACACGTTCAATTATCCGACCCTGGCCGAAGCGTATAAGATCGCTGGTCTGGACGCGTTCAACCGAATGCCAATTCCAGACGAGTTCAAGGTGCGCAAGACGACATCCAAGGACAAACCGGAAAAACAGGCCAAGAAGGCGTGACGACGCTTTATATCGACGGAGATGCCTGCCCGGTAAAGGCCGAGGCCGAACGGGTGGCATCCCGCCACCGTATTCCGATGGTGCTGGTTTCCAACGGCGGTTTGCGACCCTCAGCCAACCCTCTGGTACAGGTGGTCATAGTTGCCGAAGGCGCGGATGAGGCGGATAAATGGATCGCCGACCGGTGCGGCCCCGGCGATCTGGTGGTGACCTCGGATATCCCTCTGGCGGCTAAATGTGTCGAGGCGGGTGCGGGTGTTCTGCGCCCCAATGGCGACGCAATCACCGCGGCAAATATCGGTCAGCAACTGGCGATGCGGGACCTGATGGCCGATCTTCGCGCAGCAAACCCGCTTGGAACTGGTGGCGGGGGCAAGCCCTTTGGGAAAGCTGACCGCTCCCGGTTTCTGGATGCGCTGGAGCGGGAAATCCGCGTCGCCCTGCGCCGGTAAGGCTCCCGCCGGTCAGAGACGCATCACAGATGCGCCTTTTCCCGTTGGGCCGGGCAGCGCGTACCGCGCTGCGGTTGGCGCTTGCATATCTGCCCGGGTCTTGGTTCAGTCCACAGCGACCGGAGCAAATCAAAACGGAATCCTCGCATGGCCATCAAAGCCGTTATTTTTGATATCGGGAATGTACTGATCGAATGGCAGCCCGAGCGTTATTATGACCGCGTGATCGGAGCAGAGCGCCGCCGCGCCATGTTTGCCGAAGTGGATTTGCACGGCATGAACGACTTGGTCGATCAAGGGCATCATTTCACGGATACGATTTACGACTGGGCCGAGAAATACCCCGAATGGCGTGATGAAATCCGGATGTGGCATGACAACTGGATCGAGTTGGCCGCACCCGAGATACCTCATTCCGTCCGCCTGTTGCGTGCCCTTCGGTCCAGCGGGGTTCCGGTTTTTGCCCTGACCAATTTCGGAGTTCAGAACTTTGACCACGCCACTACAATCTATCCGTTTCTGAACGAGTTTGACCGGCAATATGTTTCCGGCCGAATGAAGACCGTGAAGCCGCATGTGCCGATCTACGAAATGGTTGAAGCGGATTGTGGTATAGCTCCTGAAGCGCTTTTATTCGCGGATGACCGGATCGATAACATAGAAACAGCGCGCTCAAGGGGCTGGCAAACACATCACTTTGTCGACGCGAAAGGCTGGGCGGACCGTCTGGTTTCCGAGGGGCTCTTGACACCAGACAGCGCCGCCTAGGTCAGGCTGCGAGCCCGGCAGGCCTGCGGTTTTCACGGATGGGCAGATGTATGATGGCGCTGAAAGCGCCGATAGCGACACCGATCCACCAGACCATCGTATAATCGCCATATTGATCATACATGCGGCCCCCCAGCCAGATGCCCAGAAAGCTGCCAATCTGATGGCTGAGGAACACGATTCCATACAGCGTGCCCATATACCGCAGACCATAGAGATGGGCGACAAGACCCGAGGTCAACGGGATAGTTGCCAGCCAGAGCGACCCCATCACCAGTGAAAATACGATGACGGAAACGGGTGTGATCGGGAATGCCATGAAGGCCGCCGCTGCGATGGTGCGGCCGGTATATACCGCCGCAAGCAAGTATTTTTTCGGAAAATGATTCCCGGCCCAGCCCGCCAAAAGGGTGCCTGCGATATTGGCGAGCCCAATCAGCGAGATGGCCACGGCACCCAAAGCGGACGTTGTCGTGATACCGATGGCGTAAAGAACCCCTCCGGGTTGGATCGGGCCGCACATCTCGGTCACGAAAGCAGGGAAATGAGCGGTCACAAAACCCAGCTGATATCCACAGCTGAAGAACCCGATCGCAATCAGCGCATAGGACGGATCACGCAGAGCCTTGCCCAGGATCGCCCCCATGCTCTCTTCCAGTTCCGTTCTGGAAGCTGGTTGTGGCGCGCGCATGAATGGCAAGGTCAGTATCAGGGCGAGGATGGCTGCGGCAAAAACCAGAAAAACCTGCTGCCATGGCAAGAAGGTCAAAAGCCATTCGGCGGCTGGCGCCCCGATCACCTGGCCGAAACTTCCTGCAGCAGTCACAATAGCAAGCGACATTGACCGGTTTTGATCCGACGAGGCCCGACCGACAACCGCCAGCACCACGCCAAAGCCTGTCCCCGCGATGCCGAAACCCACCAGCCATGCGTAGATCTGATGCCCGAAAGGGGTAATTGACCAGGCCGACAACACCATGCCCGCGGCATAGGTCAATGCGCCCAGAATGATCGCCTTACGATCCCCGATCTTTTCGGCAATCGCGGCAAAGATCGGCTGCCCAATCCCCCAAGCCAGATTCTGGATCGCAATCGCAAGAGAAAAGTCGGTGCGCAGCCAGCCAAGATCTTCTGCGATGGGAATCTGGAACACTCCGAATGAGGCACGCACCGCAAAGCTGATCGTGATGATAACACATCCGACAATCAGGATCGGGTTCAGCAGGCGGGCGGATTGCGGCATCGGGACTCCGGCTTTTGTTCCGCAACACGTTAGCGACACGGCGCAACGCGTCAATTCAGGAGTTTTGCGGTGCCTGTTCAGAAAAATTGATGCAACGGGAAAAGGTTTCTTTTCAAGGTATCAAGCGGGCGCTATGGCTCAGGGTATGACGGATCTGATTTCGCTCTATGAAGATCGCATCGCGGATGGGATGTTGACGCGGGACGACGCGCAAGAAGCCGTGTTGCCGCAATTCGAGCGTATCCGTGCAGCTCTGGCCGAGCCGGTGAAACGGGGGTTCTTTCGCAAAGCCCCACCACCGCCCAAGGGGTTGTACCTTTGGGGCGGTGTCGGGCGAGGCAAGTCGATGCTGATGGATATGTTCGTCGAAACGCTTGATGACATTCCGGCGCGGCGGGTGCATTTTCACGCGTTCATGCAGGAAGTCCATGCAGGGCTGCACAAGGCGCGGGAAGACGGGGTTGAGGATGCGCTGGCGCCTGTGGCCGAGGCGGTTACCAAATCTGTGCGGGTGCTGGCCTTTGATGAGATGCAGATCACCGATATCACCGATGCGATGATCGTGGGGCGGCTTTTTGACATGCTGCATGCCGGTGGGGTTGCCGTTGTCACGACCTCAAACAGGCATCCCGACGATCTGTACAAGGACGGGTTGAACCGGCAACTGTTTTTACCCTTCATTGACCATATCAAAGAGCAGTTGGAGGTCTGGGAGTTGATCTCACCCACCGACTACCGACAAAACCGGCTTGAAGGCTTGCCGGTCTATTTCACGCCGATCGGGCCAGAGGCGCGGGAAAAGATACGCGAAGTCTGGGCTGATCTGACAGGGGGGCCAGCCGAACCGTTGGCGCTTCAGGTCAAGGGGCGTGAGATTGTTTTGCCTGCCTTTCGCAACGGGGTGGCGCGTGCATCGTTTTACGATCTGTGCGGGCAGATGCTTGGGCCAGCTGATTATCTGGCGATTGCCGAGGCGATCAAGGTGCTGGTGCTTGAGGATATCCCGCAATTGTCGCGCAATAATTTCAACGAAGCCAAGCGGTTCGTGATCCTGATTGATGCCCTCTATGAGGCAAAAGTTCGGCTGATCTCTTCTGCGGCAGCGGAACCGGAAATGCTGTATGTTGAAGGCGAAGGCACGTTCGAGTTTGAACGTACTGCATCGCGCCTGCGTGAGATGCAGGGCAAGGATTGGGGGCAATAGGGGCTCTGCCCCCGCCCGGCCCCGATGGGGCCGGTCTCCCCCGGGATATTTTTGGCCAGATGAAGGATCAGGCGTTCTCGCGCAGGATGTTCCCTGCAAGATAGAGCGAGCCGCAGATCAGAACGCGCGCCTGCGGGTTCTGCGCGGTGATCGTTGCCAGCGCAGCAGCGACGCTGTCGGCGGTGGCGGCGGGCAGGTTCACTTTGGAGGCGGCTGCGGCTGTGTCTTCGGCGCTCAGGGTGTTGGCCTCGCCGGGGATCGAGACGGCAATCAGGCGCTCAGACTGCCCGGCAAGCGGTGCAAGGTAGCCGGTTACATCCTTGGTGTTAAGCATCCCGCAGATCAAGTGGGTCGGTCGCTGTGGAAGCTTGCTGAGTACATCCGCGAGGGCGATGCCCGCAGCAGCATTATGGCCGCCGTCCAGCCACAGCTCAGCCTGCGGGGCCTGATCAACCAGAGGCCCGGTTTTGAGCCGCTGCATCCGGGCTGGCCATTGGGCTTTGGTGACGGCAGCTTCATAGGCCGGATCACCCATGTTCAGGTGGCGCAACACTGCCAGAGCAGCGCCCGCATTCTGGATCTGGTGTGCCCCTAGAAGGTTGGGCAGTGGCAGGTCGCGCAGGCCGGTTTCGTCCTGATAAACCAGACGCCCATCCTCTTCCTGCGCATGCCAGTGTTGACCATGTACAAGAAGCGGCGCGCCGAGGCGGGCGGCGGTGTATTCGATGACCTCCAGCGCCTCATCCGGCTGTGGGCCCACGATACAGGGGACACCGGGCTTGATGATGCCCGCCTTTTCGGCGGCGATCTTGCCCAGGGTATCTCCGAGGAATTGTTCATGATCTATCGAGATCGGGGTGATGACGGTCAGCGCGGGCTGCTCGATCACATTGGTGGCGTCCAGACGCCCACCCAGACCGACCTCCAGCAGCGTATAATCTGCCTGGGTCCGCGCAAAAGCGAGTAACGCCGCGCAGGTGGTAATCTCGAAATAGGTGATGTTTTCACCCTTATTCGCCGCGTAGCATTCATCCAGCACCGCCGTCAGATCAGGCTCGGCGATCAGATCGCCACCCAACCGGATGCGTTCATGAAAACGTGCCAGATGGGGCGAGGTATAGGCGTGGACCTTGCGCCCGGCCCCTTCGAGCCCGGCGCGGATCATGGCCTGGGTCGAGCCTTTGCCATTGGTTCCCGCGATGTGAATAACCGGTGGCAGCTTGGTCTGGGGGTTATCCAGCGCGCCCAGCAAGCGCCAAACCCTGTCCAAGGTCAGATCAATGATCTTGGGGTGCAGCGCCATCATCCGGTCAAGGATAACGTCCGAGGTTTGAGAGCTCATTCTTTGACCGCGTCTTCAGCAGAGGTTTCGGCGCTGGTCTCTGCCGGTTCCGGGGCGGGTAAAGCGCCTTTGACCGCAGGTGGCTGGTTCATCAGCATCCGGGTGATGGTGATCAGTTCGTCCCGCATCTCGGTGCGTTTGGTCACCCGGTCAAGCATCCCGTGATCCAGCAGGTATTCGGCGCGCTGGAAACCTTCGGGCAGTTTTTCACGAATGGTCTGTTCGATCACGCGCGGCCCGGCAAAACAGATCAAGGCGTTGGGTTCAGAGATATGAACATCGCCCAGCATGGCATAAGACGCGGTTACGCCGCCAGTGGTTGGATGGGTCAGCACAACGATATAGGGCAGGTTCGCCTCTTTCAGCATCTCAACCGCAACCGTAGTCCGGGGCATCTGCATCAGGCTCAGAATACCTTCTTGCATCCGTGCGCCACCCGCTGCTGAAAACAGGATCAGCGGGCGTTTCAGTTTCACCGCCTCTTGCGCGGCGGCGATGATGGCATTGCCCACATACATACCCATCGAGCCGCCCATGAACGAAAAATCCTGCGCCGCAGCTACGATCGGAGTACGCCCGATTTCGCCCGAAGCAACCAGCATCGCCTCTTGCTCGCCGGTTTTCTTCTGCGCGGCTTTCATGCGATCAGGGTATTTTTTCTGATCCCGGAACTGCAGCGGATCGTCTTGGGGGGCGGGCACCTCTATCTCGGCGAAGATACCGCCATCAAACAGGTGCAGGAACCTGTCACGCGGGGTAATCGCCATATGGTGGCCACATTGCGTACAGACATTCTGGTTTTCTGCCAGCTCACGATGGAACAGCATGGTTCCGCATTCATCGCACTTGTGCCAGAGGTTTTCGGGCACTTCGCGGCGCGAGAAGATCGAGTTGATCCGGGGGCGGACGTAGTTTGTGATCCAGTTCATGTCGGAACCTTGATAATGCGGCGTTGACGTCAAATAAGACGCTACGCCGGGAATTGCAATCAACGCCTGAGTACCAGGCGCGCGGTGATCCAACCGACGAACATCAGCACAAAGTCTACTGCCAGCCAGGGCCTGAGCGCATCGGCATCTGTCGAGTCGTAGGGGAAGTGAAACAGCGCCAGCCCGCCAAGGCCGTCGGGCAGGGATATGATCAGAAGCGCAGAGAAATTGTTGAAAAAATGCAGTGCAATAGCGGGCCCCAAAGTGCCTGCGCGGGCTGTCAGATCGGCGGTCAGAACGCCGAATACCAGCGCCCAGATCGCGATCAGCAGCGCGTTGTCCCCGACCATGGCCGGATTGTAGTGACCTGCTGCGAACAAAACCGACGGCAGGCCTATCCAGATCAGCGGAGAACGAAATCGCGCGGCCAGTGACTGCTGCATGTAGCCGCGGAACAGAAACTCTTCGGCGCTGGTCTGAATCAGAACGGCGATCAGCGACAAGGGCAGCAACAGCAGCCACTTGAAGAAAGGCAGGTTGGGCACCAAAGGCCTGCCCAGATCGTAGGGCGGCAGAACCAGCAGCACGAGGCCCAGCAGACCCAGCGCGCGCAAGACCTGCCAGAACTGTCTGATCGTCAAAGAGCGTGCCCCGAGGATGGAAACAAGCGAGCGGTGTTGCGTCAGTTTTGCAGCCAACGCGACGCCCAGAGTGACAAATACAAAGCTCGACAGCACAACCAGAAGCGCCAGCGGGGTTGATCCGGTCAGAAAGGCAGCAGCCCGATCGGGCGACCCAAGGCGGGCCACAATCGTGAACAGGATTGCATTCAGCGTCACCACGACGACCGAAATCAGGGCCAGACCCGCAAACAGCCGCCAGAGCTGGGGATATCTGCGGGCCTCGCTCAGCAGATATTGATGAGCATCATATGCGCCGGGCCTGCGCTCAGCGGTCATCACCATCCCCGGGTTCAGGCGCAGTAGAGGTATTGTCGATTGGCGTATCGGGGTCGCGCAGCCGCTCTGACACGGTCGTCAGATAACCTGCGACGGTTTCCAGCAACCGCATCGCCACACTCGCGTCGCTTTCGATAACCGCCCGCAATTCCTCGGCACCGATCCTCAGGAAGGCGCAATCGGTTGTGGCCACCAGATCCAGCTGTCGGGGTTCGTTGGTGATAATCGCAAGATCACCGATCAGCCGCCCCGGCTCGATCGTCGAAATCGTGCGCCCCTCTCCCTGTTCATTCAGCCAGTTCAGGTTGGCTTCGCCCGAAATGCACAGATAAGCGGCATCCGGGGCCTGACCGCGGGCAAAGATGGTCTGCCCTGCCGTGGCCTTGTACCATTGGGCCGAGAATGCCAGCAGGCGCTGGTTCCGCCCATCCAGACGGGAAAACAGCTCGGTCGACGAAATAATCTCAAGCTTCCGGCTCAGATCATCGGTTGCGCTGTCTCCGATCGTTGGTGAAACACGCGAAACGCCATCGATGCGGCCCTCCTTGACCTCGACAAACAGGTCATAGGCTTCGGGGTGGGCAAAGTGATCCTCCATGAAGATCATGATTGAATCGGGCAGCAGCTCGCGCAATCTCAGACGAGTGCGCAGGCGGCTTTCGGAATCGTGGCTGGCAAGCGCCTTGTCGAGGATCAGAATGTCGGGACGTTTGATACCGGCCCGGGAAAAAGCGACCCGTTCCTGAAACACGGTGGGCAGGTTGTTTCCGCCCAACCCTGACGGCAGATCATAGATGATCGCGGCAGCGCGACGGCGCAGGCCGGCCTCGTTCAGAACCTCTGCCACCACATCTTCGATCTCTTCCGCATGCGCGCCGGCCATAATTGATACCCGACCATAAAGCGCGTTTTCCATCGCCGTCAGACGCGGGACATATACGTCAGGCGACACTGGTACAAACATCGCCCCCAACGCCCCCCGCAGCCCTTCGGCGTGGTTTTGCCGGATCGTCAGGATCTTGTCTTTGTATTCCTCGGGAAAGCTTGAGCCGATCTGCTCGGCTGTCAGCATGAATGGCACGGTCAGCAGCAGCGCCCGTTCTTGATCCCCAATCGAGTCCTCGCCTCTGGAACTACGACGTTCCTCGATATCGAGCAGGCGGTGATACATCTCTTTCGAGATACCCAGGCGCAGGAACAACGGGTGATCCGCCCCATCCCGCCCAAAGGTCTGGTTCAGCGTATCCAGCACGGCTGATGCGATGCCAAGCGCGTCATCATCCAGACGATGCGCCCGAAGCATTGACAGAAAACTGCCATCGCCGGTTAGGATATCCGGTGCGATATCACGTGACGGAGAGGCAAACAGCAGGTTGCTGCCCAATGGTACCGCCGGATTAAAGCGATCAGGATCGAACCGGTAAACGAACTTGTCGAGCCCGCGTTCGTGCAAGCGACTGGCCACTGTGTCGCGCAGACTGACAATCTCTTGCGCCAGCTTCGGATGCATCTGCGGATCGAACTGGGACCGAAGGGTTCGGCGGAACATGAACTCGTCGATGCCCATCGCTTCAACCAGCTTGAACCACCAGTCGCGAATATCTTCGATATCATCAAGACCTGCGAGGCCGGGATCGACCCATTCATCGCTTAGGGAATCGGGCAGGTTTCCGGCGCGCACCGCCTCGATCTGGCGGCGCGAAGGTGCGCGCAATGCGTCATCCTCATGCTGAGGATGCGTGCGTAGCGGCATCAGCAGGTTGTCCCCCAGCGTTCCGTCGAACAGATAGGGGCGCGAATAGGCATACCCGATACGAGCGGCAATCACCGCTTGGTGCAGGTCGTTGAGATTGTGACCGGCCATGGTCACCTCACCCTGAACCGGCAGGACTTCGCGGGTCAGCAGCTGCGCCAGCGCGCTGCGTTCGGATGCGTGCGTGGATTGGATCGCGACCCGGGCCCCCTGCGGGATGGTCAGATCGATATCCTCCAGAATCGTTTTCCCATCATCGTCCCGCACGGTCACGTTGCGCAGTTCGATATCGCCGGTGAGGCGTGGAATGGCGGCGGGCTCACCGTCAAACAGTTGCTCGGGGATCATGTTCGACGGGGCAAACCGTTCGGTCACAATCTCCCAGCGCAGCGACATGTCCTGCACCTGATTGTAGTAGGTCAGCAAATCCTTCCACGGACCGCTGAGATCCTTATACGCGCCCAATGCAGCCACCAGCGCGCCCACTGTTACCTCACCAGTGATCGCCAGATACCCGCCCACGGAATAGAACAGAAAGGGCGTCATCTGAGTGATCAGATTGTTGAGGAACTTCATAAAGAATTTCTTGTTGTAGATCTTGAATCGGATCTCAAACAAAGTGCCCAAACGGTGGCTGAACTGCGCCAGACGGTAACGCCAGCCGCCATTGGCGCGCAGATCACTGATCCCTGCCGCGCTTTCGCCGATCTCGGAGCTGAGCTGCCGGACCTCTTGAATGCGATCCTTGTTCAGAAGGTTGATCTGACGCTGCAATTTCGGGATCAGCCATGCCTGCAGGGGGATCAGCGCAATACTGGCAAGCCCGAACCACACACTTTGCATGAACAGGAAGGTGACGATTGTCATCATCTGGCCAAACTGAAACACCGGCTGCGCGATGGCATCCCCCATCAGGCCACCCATCGGCTCGGCCTCGGAGGTGATCATCGACACCAGCTCACCCTGACTGGTGGTGGCAAAATAGGATTTGGGAAAGCGCATCGAGCGGCTGATCAGGGTAAAACGCAAACGGCGCAGCATCCGCTCGGCCAGAATGCCCTTCATGGTGTTGATACGCATCTTCATGACGCCGCTGGCGATCACGGTGGCCAGAAAGGCGAAACACAGAATCAGCAGATACTGCACCTGCGATACGGTGAAACCAAACACCGTGACCGTATCGTCGGGCGCGCCGATGGCGTCGTTGATGATCTGCTTGGGAAGCTCTAGCGAGGCATAAAGGAACGGAAAAGACAGCACTGTCAAAACCAACAGCACCAACTGTTGCTTTTTCGAGTATTTCCAAATGAACGAAAATAGGGTGGGTTCCATGCCCCTGCCTCGTGGTAAAACGTTGTAGTCTGGGGCAAATGCGGGATGTAGGCGCGACCAGAACGCAGACGGTAAGCCTCTGCCCGTCCCAATGCAAGAAGCTCAGGCGTTGAAAACACAAAATCGAAGCTGACACGCAGTCGTGTTCAGGTTTTGGAGAAAATCCTCTGATAAATGATCATGCCGGGTTTGTCCCCTGGCCGGAGTTTGACTAAAGAGGGGCAGGTTTGGATCATGAGGCGATGAGCAGGTTTCTGGATCGGTATATTCAGCGCAAAGCTTTGGGGCGATGGCAACGGGCCATTCAGCACGCAGATCACGCGGCCCTATCGATGCTGCGCCGTCAGCGCGATGATGCGCGCCAGCTGCGCGGGCAACTGGAACAGATGATCCAGAAAGCTGACGGGCGGCTGGTTCAGCCCCTGATCGGGTCAACCCAGTTTGCGAAACCATTGGGAACAGACTGGTCCTGGCGTCCGGATTTGTGGCGCGTGCCACTAGCCCGCAGGGGTCTTGCCTCGGCATCCCGCAAGGCCCGTCTGGATACACAGGTGACCCTGTTCCACGACTGCCCTCTGGCCGAGATCGCGATGCAGCAGGTTCGCAACCGTCACGACAAGGATCTGGCACCTTTCAGCCTGTCTTTGGAAGTATTCGATTTTCAAGGGTCCTTTCTATCCCTGTCAATCGAACTTCCTGTCGATGCCGCGCGGCAGTTAACCCGGCAGCATCTGATACGCGCACATGCAATCATCAGCGCCGAACGCCCTACAATCACGTTCGCACGGCTGAATGTTCAGCACGGCCCCAATACCGAACAGGTTCTGCGTGAACTTGATCCTGCGATGCCCGAAATTGCCGTGGATTTCGATCTGGCACATTTGCACGTCAACGAACGCAGAATCGAGAAACTCTGGCTGGATCTGATCATTGACCAACCGGCCATGAACCGGATCGTTCTGCGCGATCTGACCT
Source organism: Rhodobacteraceae bacterium KLH11 (assembly GCA_000158135.1). GTDB lineage: Bacteria > Pseudomonadota > Alphaproteobacteria > Rhodobacterales > Rhodobacteraceae > Ruegeria. The sequence goes on along the minus strand of DS999532.1, from coordinate 247,002 downwards.
TCTGCCGCCACCACCGGGCCGATCTGTAAGGGCATATGATGACCGAAACCATCCTGACTCCAACCCGTTTTGAAAACGCAATCTGGGAAGGTCATCTGACCGGGGACAGCCCCCCGCAGGTCGAAGCGCTATATCTCGGAGAACCGCTGCCCGATGTCGAATTGACCCCTGACGCCGCGGGCTGGGTGCTTACTGTTCCGGTGCCAATGGCGGCGTTGTCAGAGGGCGTCCATTGCATTGTGATCCGCGATCAGATGACGGGCCGGAAACTGGGGGATTTCACCATCATTGCCGGGTCTCCTGCCGCCGATGATCTGAGGGCCGAGGTCGCCTTGCTACGCGCTGAACTTGACATGCTGAAGCGTGCTTTCCGCCGATCCCAGACATCATAAGGGCGACCCTGACAGCGGCGGCGCCCGCTCAATTCACGTAATTTCCCTATCTTTTCAGGGTTATCCGTGCATCATTGGTTCATTCAGGCATCGATGGATGAGCCTATGGACCGCAAAAGCATCATAAAAGTCATCGCCTTGATGGTGACAGGCTTCGGGATCGGGATTGATTTCACCGGAGCCCTGATGCTGGTTCCCGCCATCGAAAACAGCTTTGATACGGATATTACCAGCACTCAGTGGGTTCTGAACATCTATGCCCTGTTTTTTGCGATGACGATGGTCGCTGGGGGCCGATTGGGTGATATGTATGGTCATCGCAAGATGATGATCATCGGCCTTTCGATTTTCCTGTTTGCCTCGGTTTTGTGCTTTGTGTCGCCCGGGCTCGACTACCTGATTGGCGCGCGGGCGCTGCAAGGGATCGGGGCGGGTTGTGTCTGGCCTTGCACGCTGGCGTTCGGGGCCACCAAAGTCTCGAAAGAGGAACACCGGGCGCTGGTGATGGGGCTGATTCTGGCAGGCGTCACCACGGGGAATGTGTTTGGCCCCATGATCAGCGGTGCAGTGGTGAACTTGGGTGACTGGCGGCTGTTTTTTCTGGCAAATGTGGTGTTTTCGAGCATCTCGATGGTAACCGCCCTCCTTCTGATGGAGCGCGAGACCGAACACAAAACAGGCGAACATATCGATTTTGCCGGGATGGGCATTCTGTCTTTTGCGGTCCTGTTACTTCTCTACGGGCTGGACATTGGTGCCGACTGGGGTTGGACGTCGCCGCCGTTGCTGTTGCTGTTCTTTGTCAGCGCGGCGCTGTTCTTTCTGTTCCCGAAGGTGGAAAAGAGGGTCAGGGAACCCTTGCTTCTGCCCCAACTCATGCAGAACCGCGAATTTCTGATCACGCTGGGTTTGAACATGTTCAATGTCTCGGCAGCTTTTGTCGGGCTGCTGTATTTCCCGCAATACATGCAGAAAGTTCTGGGCTGGTCGGTCTTTCAATCAGCGTTGGGGCTGGCCCCGTTGACGATACTTCTGGCTGTGGGTTCGGTCGTTTCGGGCACACTTTATAACGACTTCGGCCCCAAGCGGTTACTGTTTTGGGGATATGTCTGCGCGACGGTCGGGGCGGCCAGCATCGTCGTGATGCCCGCCGGGCTTGGGTATTTTCAAATCCTTCCGGGCATGGCTCTGATCGGGCTCGGGGCAACGCTGACCGTTGGCCCTTCGGGCACGGCGGCTGTCTGCGCGGTCAAACCCGAACGCGCCGGTCTGGTTGGCGGGCTGAGCTTCATGACCCATCTTGTATACGGCGCAATCGCCGTCGCCGGTGCCACGGCGGTCATGTATGTGACAAGCTTGTCGAGCCTCAAAACCCAGCTTGCGGCGGCAGGTATCAATATGCCCGAGGCCGATCAAAGGGCAATCAACGGCGGAACACTGACCACGGAATCTGCAAAAGCCGTGTTACAAAAGCTGAGCCCGGGTGAGGTTGAAAAGGTCAAAGCCGCGATAGCCACAGCCTTCGACAGCGGTATGAACATGGCCTTTGTCTTTGCCACATTCTCGGTTGCGGTCGGGATCGTTCTGGCGCTGATGCTGGACGAAAAGAAGTTACACAAGGTCGAAGGCTGAAAGAAAGGGGGCCGCACAAGGCGGCCCCCAATCTTTATTGCGACGGACCCGTCGGGTTAAAGGCCGCCAGCCCCTTGAGAATATCGATGGCGTAGGCCAGCTGATAATCCTCTTCCCGCAGTTCTGCAGTGGCTTCGGCCTTGGCGCGATCTTCCTCGATCTGGCGAATCTCATCTTCGCTGAGGCTATCGTTGTTCAGGCTGCCACGCAGATCGGCCTCGGACCGGGTGCGGGCGTTTGCTTCGTCCTCTTCCTCGTCACCGGGCCGATTGCGCGGCTGTTCCACGATGATATCAGGGCTGACGCCAAGCGCCTGAATCGAACGGCCAGAGGGCGTGTAATAGCGCGATGTCGTCAGGCGCATCGCCCCGTCGCCCCGCAAAGGCATAACCGTCTGAACCGATCCTTTGCCAAAACTCTTGGTTCCGATCACGATGGCACGGTGATGGTCCTGCAACGCACCAGCCACGATTTCTGACGCCGAGGCGGAACCGCCATTGATCAACACAACGAGGGGCTTGCCAGCGGTCAGATCACCGGGTGTTGCGTTGAAGCGTTCCCCATCTTCCGGATCGCGACCCCGGGTCGAGACGATCTCGCCCTCATCCAGAAACGCATCCGAGACCTTGATGGCCTGCGTCAGTAGCCCGCCCGGGTTGTTCCGCAGATCCAGAACAACGCCGTTGACATTTTCGATGCCACCGGCCTCTTCAATCTGCTCTTCCAGCCCTTCTTTGAGGTTGGGATAGGTCTGATCGTTAAAGGTTGTCACACGCAGCACAACGCTGGTGCCCTCGGTACGCGCCCGCACGGCGGTCAGTTTGATAGTGTCGCGGATGATGGTCACATCAAACGGCTCTGGTTCGCCTTCCCGCACAACGGTGATCACGATTTCCGAACCCACCGGGCCACGCATCAGATCAACCGCTTTGTCCAGCGTCAGCCCCAAAACGCTTTCCCCATCCACATGCGTGATGAAATCGCCCGCTTCGATCCCGGCCTCGTCCGCCGGTGTGTCATCGATGGGCGAGACAACTTTGACAAAACCCTCTTCCTGAGTGACCTCGATACCCAGCCCGCCGAATTCGCCGCGTGTCTGTACGCGCATCTGCTCAGCGTCGTCGGGCGACAGGTAGCTGGAATGCGGGTCAAGCGAGGTCAGCATGCCGTCAATCGCCGCTTCGATCAGCTCCTCTGTTTCCACTTCTTCGACATACTGGGCGCGGATGCGTTCGAAAATGTCGCCAAACAGGTCCAGCTGCTCATACACACCTGCCTTATTCTCAGCTTCTTGCGCCAGCAACGGGCCAGCAATCTGTGTTGTTGCGATAATCCCTGCTACGGTGCCGGCCAGACCGGCAATCACAAATTTTTTCATACTCGTTTATCCATCCTTGTCCGTCCGGAACCATGATTCCGGATTCACGGGGCTGTTGTCTTGTCTTACCTCTATATAGAGCGTTTCTGACCGGTCAGTTCCAGTGCCATCACCGCTTGTTGACACAATCGCGCCGATTTCGGGGGTTGCACCGGGCATTAATCCCACCGGGGTACCTTCGGGAATCACCTCACCTGTGTTCCCGTACACTTCCTGCAGGCCCGAAAAGACGAACAGCAATCCGGGCTGGGGCTCAAGGATCACCAGATTTCCCAAATCAAGCAGAGGCCCACGATATCGTATCGTGGCTGCAGTGGGCGAGGTGACCAGCGCGCGCGGCCGGGTGCCCAGCACAAGGCCGGGGCGGGTTACCCCGGCGGCATCCGTCTCGCCCGCCCGATGCAACAGCACGCCTTGCGTCGGCAGCGCAATCTGGCCCTTGCGATCCGAGACATCGGCATTTGTTGCAGCAATCTCGCCCTCGGAAATCTCGGCCAACCCGCTGGCAAACCCATCCAGCGTTTCGGTGGACGAGATCAGGATGGCCGTGCGCACGGGATCCTCCACGAAGCGACGTGGTAAATCGGTGCGATCCGCGATGGCTTCGCTTAGCCGGGTGCGGGCATTCTGCACGCCTGTCAGGCCATCAGTCAGGGTGTCGGCAGCGCTTTGTTGCAATTGGCGCAGGGTTTGAACCTCGTGCAAATCAGCAGCCAGCGCCTGCGCCTGCGCATTCAGGCCCGGCGTGACCTCTGACAGCATCATACCTGTGCGCGCGGCCCCCAACGGACCCGACGGATGCAACATCAGAACCGGCGGCGCCGTGGTTTCAATGGTTTGAAGAACACCGAGCAATTGCGCCACATCTCTCTCGCGCGATTGCAACTCTGCGCTTAGCTGTGCCTCGCGCAGGGCGGCGCGGCGCAGGCCGTCACGCATCGCGGTCAAACCCGCTTCATAAGCCTGGATGGTTTCGGTCAGGGCGCGAACGCGGTCACGCGCGCCGCCTGCTTCGGTCAATGCAATCGACGCCTGTTCCAGCATCTGGGCGGCCTCTGACGCAGCCTCGGATGGGCTGGTTTGGGCAACGGCAGGGGCAAACCATATCGAGGCTGCTGCAAAGACCGCCAGAAACTTCATTTCAGCAGGCTTTCCCCGGTCATCTCGACAGGTTTCGGCAGCCCCATGAGTTGCAGAATGGTCGGGGCCAGATCGGCCAGCCGCCCGTTGCGCAACCGCGCGCCCTCGGGACCTCCGACCAGCGCAACCGGAACCGGGTTGAGCGTATGGGCCGTGTGCGGCCCCCCCGTTTCCGGATCGATCATCATTTCACAATTGCCATGATCTGCGGTGACGATCATAGCGCCGCCGACCTGCCTGAGGGCCGCGACCACCTGCCCCAAGCCCTGATCTACGGCTTCACAGGCATCGATTGCGGCTTGCAGATCGCCAGTATGACCAACCATGTCGGGGTTGGCATAGTTGGTCACGATCAGATCATAGCCGGCATGAATCGCATCGACGAATTTCCCGGTCACTTCGGCCGAAGACATCTCGGGCTGCAGATCATATGTCGCCACTTTGGGCGATTTCGGCATATAGCGCTCTTCGCCCTCTTCGGGTTGTTCCTTGCCCCCATTCAGGAAGAACGTGACATGGGGGTATTTCTCGGTCTCTGCCAGACGAAACTGGCGAAGCCCCTGTTTTGCAACCCACTCACCCAGAGTGTTCACTATGTTTCGTTTGGGGAACACCGTCGTCATGTAACCGTTATGGCCATCCGAATATTCGACCATGCCCAGCAACGCTGACAGCTTGGCGCGCGGGCCGGTGTCAAACTCGGCAAAGCCGGGCTCGCCCATCGCACGCAGGATTTCACGGGCCCGGTCGGCCCGGAAGTTGAGGCAAAAGACCCCGTCACCGTCTTGGACGCCTGCATATCCGTCGAGGACGGTTGGCGAGATGAACTCGTCGGTTTCGGATTGGCTATAGGCATGATCAACCGCCGCATGCGCGGTTGGCGCTGTACCCCCCTGCCCCTTGACCATCGCGGCATAGGCTGCCGCGACCCTTTCCCAACGATTGTCGCGATCCATGGCAAAGTAGCGCCCGCAAACGGTGACTATCCTTGCCCCTTCGGGCAGTCGGCGCTGCAGCTCTGCAACATAGGTCAGCGCAGATTTAGGGGCCACGTCGCGCCCATCGGTGATGGCATGCAGCGCCACCGGAACGCCCGCACCCGTGATCGCTTGCGCAGCGGCCACAATGTGATCCAGATGCCCATGCACCCCACCATCCGAGACCAGCCCCATCAGATGCGCCGTCCCTTCAGCCGCTTTCACCCGTGCGATGAAATCCTGCAATGCCTTGTTTTCGAAGAAAGAACCATCCTCGATCGCCAGATCGATCTGCCCCAGATCCATGGCGACAACGCGCCCTGCACCAATATTTGTATGACCAACCTCAGAATTCCCCATCTGCCCGCTGGGCAGCCCCACATCCGGCCCATGCGTGATCAGCTGCGCATGCGGACCCTTGGCCATGATCGCATCAAAGGTCGGCGTGCTGGCCAGATAGGGCGCATTGGCAGCTGTGTCATCTGAAAGGCCCCAACCATCGAGAATACATAAGACAACGGGTTTGAGGGCAGTCATGAAAGCTCTCCGTTTGCGGCTTGTCAGCCATCTTTTATCCCCTGCCCGCCCAAGGTTGAACCTTCTTTCGCGCGCGTCCGGGCAGAATTAATCATTCTTTCCGGTGTATTCGCCAAAAGGCCGCGCGGTGCGATTGCGATACTTGACTGTCAACTCAAGCGGGGCGTCGTTTTCATCGTAAATACCGATCATTACACCGGTACCCCGGCTAGCGGTGCGCATATTCAGAAGCTGCTGCTCAGACCGTGTGGTGCGCTGTGACTGGCGGCGGGTCCAGGCAAACAGATGGTCATACATCTGCGCAATCACATCCGAATGTTCCGCACTTTCCCCAAGATCGGTCAGTTCCTCGGGGTCGTTTTCAAGATCAAACAGGATCGGGCGATACTCGCCCTCACAGTGGATCAGTTTCCATTTCTTGTTCGCGACCATGAACATGACCGCATCCCGGACAGATGTGTTCAATTGCTCAGCGATGGGGGATGCGGAATAATCATACTCGCAGATCGCAACGTCGCGCGGTGTGGCCTCGGCCCGACCATGCAGGATCGGCAGCAGCGAATACCCTTCCAGAATATGACCTGCGGGCTCACCGCCTGCTACATCCAGAAAAGTGGGGGCCAGATCAATTGATTCAACCAATGCGTCACAGGTGCTGCCACGCGTCGCGTCAGCATCGGAAGACGGGTCGTAGATGATCAGCGGCATTTTGGTTGAGGCATCGTGGAAAAAAGTCTTCTCACCCATCCAGTGATCGCCCAGAAAATCCCCGTGATCCGAGGTCAGAACGATCATCGTATCCTGCATGCGCCCGGTCTGTTCCATCCAGTCAAACAGCCGTCCCATCTGATCATCGGCCTGTTTGATCAGGCCCATATAGGCGGGGATGACCGCCTCTCGCACATCCCGGCGCGAGAAGGTCTGGCCGATTTTCGTATCCATGAACGCCTTGAGCACCGGATGTGCATTCTGCCGCTCCGCCTCAGATCGGATCACGGGCAACACGTGCTCAGGGCCATACATCGAGGCATAGGGTTCCGGCACAATATAAGGCCAATGGGGTTTGATATAACTGAGGTGACAGCACCACGGCCCCTGGTGGCTTTCCATGAACTCTATGCCACGGGTGGTCAGATAGGGCGTTTCGCTGTCTTCTTCGGCGATATTCGCTGCCTCGGACGCGTTCTTCAGGAACCACCCCGACAGCACATTGCCTTCCGCGTCCAGCCCGGCATTGGCAAAATCATGCCACGGGTTATCGCTCTCATATCCTTTGTCGTTGAGGTACTGGTTGTATTTCCTTGCGCCGCCGGGATCATAGAGCCCATCTGGCCCTTCGGGGCGCATTCCATCGTCACGCTCAAAAACATCGAAACCGCATTCGGCAACGCGGGCACCGATCAGGCTGTCAGGTTCCAGCCCCAGCCGGGCCATCCCCTCGGCATCCGCACGCATATGGGTTTTGCCAACAAGCCAGCAATCCATCCCCGCTTTGCGCAGATGATCGCCCATGGTCATCTCGCCGACTTTCAGCGGGATACCGTTCCACGAGGCGCCGTGCGAATGCACATAGCGGCCGGTATAGGTCGACATGCGAGAACTGCCACAGATCGGCGACTGGATATAGGCGCGGGTAAAGCGCATACCGTTCGCAGCCAGCCGGTCGATATTTGGCGTATGAAGATGCGGATGTCCGTAGCAGCTGAGGTAATCCCAGCGCAGCTGATCGAACATGATGAAGAGGATGTTCCTGGCTTGGCTCATGCCAGGACAGCTATCCTAGCCTTCCATTTGTTGCAGCATCTTTTTGGCGCGTTTGCATTGCAACTGATCGCGCAAGGGGCTGTTGGGGTCGACATCCTTCTGGCAGACCACACATTTATCCGCGCCCGAGATCGCGTTCAGGCCACCGCAGCTGCCCTTGATGGTCTTGCCCATCAGCATCACGCCCAGCGACATGCCCACCATGATGATCAGCAACAGGATAAAGGCCAGAATGAAGGTGCTCATATCGGTTCCTACCGGTCAGTTGGTCCCCAGCGCGTCTTTGAATGCGCTGCTTTGCACGGTGATATAGGCTTCTTCACCGTTTGTCACATCCCGCGAGATGAAAAACACGGCAAGTTTATTGGTTTCGGCCAGTTCCAGCCCCTTTTCCTGACCCAGCGCGAGCATGGCGGTTGCCCAGGCATCGGCCATCATCGCATTATCCGCCAGAACCGTGACCGAGGTCGTCCGGTGCGTAATCGGGCGGCCCGTCGTCGGGTCGATAATATGTGAATACCGTATACCGTCCTGTTCAAAGAAGTTCTTGTAATCGCCCGACGTCGCCAGACCCCTGTCATCAATTGGCACGATCAACTGAATGCTCTGCGCCCCGGCTTCGGGTTTTTCAACGCCGATCTGCCAGCTTTCACCTTTGTCATTCTGCCCCTTGGCCACCAGATCGCCACCGATCTCGACCAGATAATCCTCAACCCCGGCTTCTCGCAGGCGCGCAGCTACCGCATCGATGCCATAGCCTTTCGCGATGGCCGACAGGTTAATCCCCACGCCCGCATCGGATTTGGCCAGAGTGCCGGCCGCGCGGTCCAGTGTCAGCAAACGTGCCTGCCCGACCTGCGCAAGAGCTGCCATAATGTCGGCATCGGCCGGCACCGGGTCTTCGGGTTTGCGTGGCCCAAATCCCCAAAGTTCGATCAAAGGACCAAGTGTGACATCGAAGGTACCGCGGGATTGAGCGTGAACCTCGTTCGCCGCCTCGATCACCAGAGCGAACTCATCCGAGACCGGAACAGCGTCGGTGCTGGTCGAAGCGGAAAAGGTTGATACTTCGGAATTCGGGTCCCAGTTGGACATCTGCGCATTGACCTGCGCCAGCGTTTCCTGAACCGCATCGCCAAGTGCTGCCTCATCCAGATCGTCACCGATTGCCGTGATGTTGAACGTGGTTCCCATCGTCTCGCCTGACAACCGCACCACGTCGGGTTCCTTGTCAAACAGGCAGGCCGTGACAAACAGCAACGAAGCCAGTGCTAAGAGAGGACGCATCGGGCAAACTCCTGGGAAATCCGTGCCCGGCATATGCCAGCGGGCCTGATCAGAGTCAAACCTTGCTCAGATCTTCAGCGGCAGAAACGCCAGCGCAAAAAGCCCGATGGCGGCGGGCGGGCCAAACAGCCACGCCCGTTTCTGCCAGCCCTGGGGTTGCTGTTTCCACGCCATGCGGAAATTGTGGCCGCAGACGACCACACAGAAAAAGATCAAGGCAGCGACTGGTGGCGTTAGGTAGAGATCACTCAAAAGCCCGAATTTCCTTGTGCAGCGGCCAAGTTATGCCGGTTTGTGAAAATGTACCCTATACAGCGCCTGCCCCTGCGGTAAGGTAGACAGGATAAACGATACAGGTGAAAGAGGAGACCGCCCATGGCCCCAAGCTCTTATCAGCCCCCGACACGCGGCGACAAGGCCGGGTCGACAACCCACAGCCAGTCCGTCGAGGCCAACTTGTCGCAGAGCCAGACAACAGTTGCCAAGTTGATGGAAGGGAAAGGCGAGGCCGTTTTCTCGGTACGGCCCAACGATACGATTCATGCAGTAGTGGACATCTTGCGCGACAAGCGTATCGGCGCGGTCGTCGTAACTGATCAGAACGGTGCCTTGCAGGGCATCCTGTCGGAACGCGATATTGTGCGCCGCATGGCGGAAACACCCGGGCAAACCTTGCCACAGTCGGTGGCCGATCTGATGACAAGCGAGGTCAAGACCTGCGCGCCCGATGATTTGCTGAATGATGTGTTGAAAACCATGACCGATGGCCGCTTCCGCCACATGCCGGTGCTGAGCGACGGCAAGCTGCGCGGTGTTATCACCATCGGGGACGTCGTGCATTTCCGCCTGAAAGAGCTGGAATATGAAGCGCTGAAAATGAAACAGATGATTGTCGGCTAAAGGTCTACGCTGAACACACCGTTGCGACCGGTCGAAATAAACCGGACAGAACCTGCCGCGATTTCTGCGGCTGTCAGCTGACCTGTAGCGAACGCCCCTGTGTCGATGGAAATGACACCGTTTTCCTGCTGTGGGTCAGTGACGATCGTATGACCATGGATGACCCATTGCCCGTCTTTGCGGCGCTTTTCGGGAAACCGTTGATGGCCCCATAAACAGGTTCTGGCCTGCTGTTTATCAACCGGTCGCGATGGATCAAGGGCGGCGTGAACAACCGCTACGTTGCCGCTTGTCCAGATCAATGGACGTTCGCGAAGCCAATCCAGCAGCGATGGCCCCATCGCCTGCTGCAACTGCGTTGCCACAGCTTCCGGATTGGTCAGATCGGCACTGGCTAACCCGAATGACGCCAGCGTCTGCTGGCCGCCATTATGCAACCAGACCCTCGCCACCTTTTCCGGATCATCAAGGAAACCCAGCAGCATATCCTCGTGATTGCCTTTCAGGCATACAACGCGCCCGCCTGAACTGGCGCTGAGATGGTGCAGGTGGTGTAAAACCTGGGCGCTGTAATCTCCGCGGTCGATATAGTCACCCACAAAAATCAGCGGGCAGGTATCATCCAGTGCAGGTAACAGCGTTTGCAACAGGTCCAGCCTGCCATGGATATCACCGATCGCATAAAACCGCTGCGCCGGTGCCAGAGCAGAAAGATCATCTGCCTGACGAGTTCGCCCTGTCGGCGTGATCAGTTTTTTGAGCCATCCGGGTAACATCCTACCCGTTGCCTATATCGACAAACGCCGTTCGGCAATCGGCAAACTCAGCGCAGTAACAAGCGTGGGGCGTTGCCCGAAAAAACGATCGGCCCCTGTCGCAAGGGCCGACCGCAAATCTGTTAGCCACCGAAATCATCGAGCATGATATCTTCACGATCCACGCCCAGATCCAGCAACATGTTGATGACCGACTGGTTCATGATTGGCGGACCACACATGTAGTATTCGCAATCTTCAGGTGCCGGGTGGTTCTTGAGGTATTCTTCAAACAACACGTTGTGGATAAAGCCGGTATAGCCTTTCCAGTCATCCTCGGGCTGTGCGTCCGACAGGGCAACATGCCACTCGAAATTGTCGAACTCTTTTGCCAGCGTGTCAAAGTCTTCGACAAAGAACATCTCTTTCTTGGACCGCGCACCGTACCAGAAGCTGATCTTGCGATTGCGGTTCTCAAGACGCTTGAGCTGATCAAAGATATGGCTGCGCATTGGTGCCATACCCGCACCACCGCCGATAAAGACCATCTCTTTTTCAGTCTCACGCGCGAAGAATTCGCCAAACGGACCAGAGATTGTGACCTTGTCACCCGGTTTCAGGTTGAAGATGTAGGATGACATCTGACCTGCCGGAATGCCCTCGGACCCCGGAGGCGGTGAGGCAACCCGGACGTTCAGCATGATCATGCCTTTTTCATCCGGGTAGTTGGCCATGGAATAGGCCCGCTCAATGGGTTCGGACACTGTCGATTTGTATTGCCACAGATTGAAGCGATCCCAATCCTCGCGATACTCTTCCTCGACATCGAAATCAGTATAGGCCAGCTGGTGGGCGGGCGCTTCGATCTGGATGTAACCACCGGCGCGGAAATTCACATCCTCACCTTCCGGCAGGTCCAGCGTCAGCGCCTTGATGAAGGTCGCCACGTTTTCGTTTGACCGAACCGTGCATTCCCATTTCTTGACGCCAAAGACCTCTTCGGGGACTTCGATATTCATGTCCTGCTTGACCGCGACCTGACAGGACAGGCGATCACCGCAAGCGGCCTCACGCTTGGTGATGTGGCTTTCCTCGGTCGGCAGGATTGACCCGCCACCGGAATGCACCTTTACCCGGCACTGTGCACAGGTGCCACCGCCGCCACAGGCAGAGGGCACAAACAGTTTCTCAGCAGCAAGGGTTTGCAGCAGCTTACCCCCTGCTGGCACCGCGATGGTTTTTTCGCCATTGATGGTGATATTGACATTGCCGGTCGACACCAGCTTGGACCGCGCCGCCATGATGATGGCCACAAGCGCAAGAACGATCAGAGTGAAAAGGACGACGCCTAAGCTAAAAGTTTCCATCGGCCCCTCCTTACAGTTTCACGCCCGAGAAGGACATAAAGGCCATGGCCATCAGTCCAGCAGTGATGAAGGTAATGCCCAGGCCCTGTAGACCATCAGGAATATCTGAATATTTCAGCTTTTCGCGCACACCCGCCATCGCGGTAATCGCAAGCGCCCAGCCAAAGCCTGAAGACAGGCCATAGGTTGTCGCCTCGGCAAAGTTGTAGTCGCGCTCGACCATGAACAGCGAGCCACCCAGAATGGCGCAGTTCACCGTGATCAGCGGCAGGAAAATCCCCAGAGCGTTGTAAAGCGGCGGGAAATACTTATCCAGCACCATCTCAAGGATCTGAACCATCGCCGCGATCACGCCGATATACGAGATCAGGCCAAGGAACGTCAGGTCCACATTCGGGAACCCGGCCCATGCCAGCGCGCCCGGTTTCAACAGATAGCTCAGCAGCAGGTTGTTGGTGGGCACGGTGATCGCCTGCACGACCATCACCGAGATACCCAGCCCCAGCGCAGTTGAAATCTTCTTGGAGACAGCGATGAAGGTACACATCCCCAGAAAGAAGCTGAGCGCGAGGTTTTCGACAAAGATGGCCTTTACGGCCAGTGAGATAAGCCCTTCCATCAGTGCGCCTCTACCTGCTGGATTTTGTATTCACGTTCTTCTACCTGGCTTGGCTTCCATGTGCGGAAGGCCCAGATGATCAGACCGATAATGAAGAAGGCCGACGGCGGCAGCAGCAACATACCGTTAGGCACATACCAGCCACCATTGTTGACGGTCTCCAGAATGGTGACACCAAACAACGATCCGGCACCAAACAGTTCCCGGATAAAGCCGACGAGCAGCAGGATCAGGCCATAGCCCATACCGTTGCCCACACCATCAATGAAGGACGCCATTGGCGGGTTTTTCATCGCAAACGCCTCGGCGCGGCCCATCACGATACAGTTGGTGATGATCAGGCCAACAAAAACCGACAGGGTTTTTGAGATCTGGAAGGCATAGGCCTTGAGGATCTGATCCACCAGAATCACCAGCGAGGCGATGATCACCATTTGCACGATGATCCGGATCGAGCCCGGGATCTGATTGCGCAGCATCGAGATGAACATCGAAGCAAACCCGGTAACAAAGGTCACCGCCAGCGCCATGACAAAGGCCACCTGCAGTGATGATGTCACCGCCAGCGCAGAACAGATGCCCAGCACCTGCAAGGTGATCGGGTTGTTGTCGACCAGCGGATCGACCAACAGCTCTTTCTTGGTCTGGGACATCAGAACTCTCCTGCTTGCAGTTTGGCCAGGAACGGGCCATAGCCCGCATCACCCATCCAGAATTTCACCAGATTATCGACACCGACCGAGGTCAGCGTGGCACCGGCCAACGCGTCGACATAGAAATCAGGCCCGGCAGCGGGCTGGGATTTCGCAACAGTGATTTGCAGATCACCGGCGTCGTCTCGCAGCTTCTTACCACTCCACAACGCTTTCCAGCGCGGGTTATCCACCTCGGCACCCAGGCCCGGTGTCTCACCATGCTGATAGAATTGCAGGCCGAAGATGTCGTTGCCGTTATTTTCCAGCGCAATAAAGCCATAGAGCGTGGACCACAGACCATAGCCGTGCAACGGCAGGATCACCTTATCCAGATCGCCCGCATCGTTGCGCAGCAGATAGATCACACGATATTCTGCCTTTCGGCCGATACCTGCCGGGTCATTATCCAGCGCAACACTAAGATCAGGGTCGCTGGCGGCGGCCAGATCGTCAAACGTGGCCGGATCGAACTGGTCATCGACGAAATCGCCCGTGGACAGCTCCAGCACATGCGGCTCGAACGCGGCGAACGCTTCAGTGACATCTATCCCGGGTTCATAAACCCCAGCCACCTGCAAAACGTTAACCTGCTTGTCTTTCAGAGCATTGGCTTCCTGCACCGGGCGCAGGCTGACCGCAGCTGCCGAAACAACCATCGAGGCAACAAGGCAGACGGCGACGGCAATAAAGATCGTCTTGCCAACTGAATCCGGCGAGGCCGCCAGAAACTTGGCGATCGCGCCTTTGGGTTCTGGGGATTGCGTATCAGACATGGCGACGCGCCCTCCGTTTGATATTGGCCTGTACGACGAAATAGTCGATCAGCGGAGCAAAGACATTGCCGAACAAGATTGCCAGCATCATACCTTCGGGGAAAGCGGGGTTCACCACACGGATCAACACAACCATGATACCAATCAGCGCACCATAGATATATCGACCGAGATTGGTGTGGCTGGCTGAAACAGGTTCGGTCACCATGAACGCCAGACCAAAGGCATAGCCGCCCAGTACGATGTGCCAGTACCAGGGCATGGCAAACATCGGGTTGGTATCCGATCCGATCAGGTTCAGCAGCAAGGTAAAGCCGATGGTACCGGCCAGACAGCCCACAATCAGGCGATAGTTGGCAATCCTGGTCGTCAGCAGGAAGGCCAGACCAATCATACACGCCAGCGTCGAGGTCTCGCCAAAGCTGCCCTGTATTTGCCCGAAGAATGCGTTGGCCCATGTGATCCCGTCAGCAGCCAGGGCCTGCACGCCTTCAGCAGCGGTAATACCCAGCGCCGTCGCTCCAGAAAAGCCATCGACCGGTGTCCAGACCGAATCACCTGACATCTGCGCCGGATAGGCGAAATACAGAAACGCACGACCCACCAGCGCGGGGTTGAGAAAGTTTTTGCCGGTGCCGCCGAACACTTCTTTGCCAATCACGACGCCGAAGATAATGCCCAAAGCCACCTGCCACAGAGGCGTGGTTGCGGGCATGATCAGCGTATAAAGCATTGAGGTAACAAGGAAACCTTCGTTCACCTCATGCCCGCGCACGGTGGCAAAGATCACCTCGAAGATGCCGCCTGCCACCAGCGTGACGATGTATATCGGCAAGAAGTAGAGCAGCCCATGCATCACATTGGCAAAAAGGCTGTCAGGGTTCAGCGAAATCCCGAACGTCTGCAGGATCGCAATCCGCCAGCCGGTTGCTGACTCCGGGCCCAATGTCGCGATGGCAGAGTTCGCCTGATAGCCCGTATTCCACATCCCCCACAGGATGCAGGGGATGGTTGCGATCACGACATAGGTCATGATCCGCTTCATATCCACGTAAGACCGCGCGTGAGGTGCAACGGTGGTGACAGTTTTTGGAGTGTAGATGAAACTTTCCACCATCTCGTAGATGGGGAAATACTTCTCGTACTTGCCGCCTTTGGTAAAGTTCGGCTCGATCCGATCAAAGAAGCTGCGCAAACCCATTCGGCTCAGCCCTCCTTTTCAATCTTGGACAGGCAGTCGCGCAGCGCCAGCCCGTATTCATATTTTGCCGGACAGGCAAAGCTCACAAGACCCATGTCTTCTTCGTCCAGCTCCAATGCACCCAGAGCCTGCGCGCTATCGGTATCCATGACCAGAAGCGCCCTAAGCAACTGTGTTGGCAGATAGTCCTGCGGCATCAGCTCTTCGAACACGCCAGTAGGTACCATCGCACGACGCCCACCATTCAGGTTGCTGGTGAAGGCATAGAGTTTTTTCGCGAAAGCCGATCCCAGAACCGGCTGGACCGAGAATTTCGACGGCATCGGGCGAATCCAACCCATTGGAATCTGGTCGGGATCTTCACGAATGATCGAGATCTGGCGGGCAAAACGGCTTAGATAAGCCATCGGCCCTTCGGCCTGCTGACCTGACAGAAGCGAACCCGAGATAATTCTGGGCGTGCCCTCCACCGCGATTTCATCCCGCGTCAGATCATCTGTTGACGCGCCCATCACAGTGCGGATCAGACGTGGCTGCCGCGCGCCCGGCCCCGCCAGCGCGATCACAATGTTCGGGTCCAGATGGCCGGTCAGCATCAGACGGCCAATGGCAATCACATCCTGATACCCGATGGTCCAGACCTGCTTGTCACCTGCAAGTGGTTCGAGAAAATGAATATGCGTCCCGGCCAATCCCGACGGGTGCGGGCCCGAGAAGGCGGCGGCCTCAACACCCGGCAGATCAGCGCCGGGGATCGCGTCACCCTCTTTCTGGCACAGGTAGGTCGCGCCCTCGGTCAGGTGCGATACTGCGGCCAAACCTGCGGCAAAAGCCTCTGCCGCGTCAGCAATTACCAGTGCTGCATCCGCCGCCAACGGATCGCTATCCATCGCCGTCACAAAGATCGCCGCCGCTTTGGTTCCCGGCTCCGGCATCTTCGAATAAGGCCGCGTGCGGAACCCCGTCCACAACCCGGCGGCGCATAGCTTGGCGGTCACACCCTCGGCCGTTTCCGCATCACCGACACCCGAGAAATCAACGCCCGTATCGTTCACATCAGAGACTTCGATCACCACGCTTTGCAACACACGCCGCGCGCCGCGATTGATCGCAACCACCTTGCCACTCAGCGGAGCAACCATCATCGCGTCTGCCGCATCCTTGTGGCAGAACAACGGTGTGCCGCGCTGAACGTCATCGCCTTCCTGCACCAGCATGCGGGGTTTAAGGCCGATATAGTCGCCCCCCAGCACACCAACACTGGAAAACTCTGGTCCCGGTTGGATTTTTTGTTCGGGCGCGCCGTCCACCGGCAGATCCAGCCCTTTTTTCAGTTTGAAAGTTTGCATGTTGCTACGTTCTTCCAAGCCTCTGTCCTGCGCCTGCTGCGCGCTATATTTCTACAATGGCAGCCAATAAGCAGCCAATAGCACAAGTTTCCTGATCAGGCCCGGCGCAAAAGCGCCAAAAGCCGATAAGAATCTGCAGGCGTAATTCCGATCAGGGGTCCTTTACGCGTCGACGCGGGCAAACGCAAACCTGTTACCGCTCAAACTCAGGCAATAAAATCAAAATGTGGGTATTTAGTTGCCCATCGCGTTACTTTGTTACACCTCATTTTGCGTGTCGCACCTGGTGCCCATTCGGTGTAAGCAGCCGGAATGGAAACCGCAGATGACCTGGAGATCTTCCTGATCGCCACGCCGGGCCTCGAAGCACCCCTGTGCGCCGAGGCTCTTGAGCGCGGCTTTGCACAGGCCCGCACCGTCAAGGGTGGCGTGGTCTGCCATGGGGGCTGGCCCGAGGTCTGGCGCGCCAATCTCGAATTGCGCGGGGCCAACAAGGTTTTGGTCCGTCTGGGCAGCTTTCCCGCAGTGCATCTGGCGCAATTGGACAAGCGGGCGCGCAAGTTCCCCTGGGCCCGGTATCTAAGAGCGGATGTCCCGGTGAAGGTGGAAGCCTCCAGCCGAAAGTCACGCATCTATCACGCAGGCGCTGCGCGACAACGCATCGAGCGCGCCATTTCAGAAAGCCTCGGCGCCCCGATTTCATCCGAAGGAACCATCCGCGTTCTGCTTCGCATTGAAAAAGATATCTGCACGCTTTCGGTCGACAGCTCTGGCGAACCTTTGCACAAGCGCGGCCACAAACCCGCTGTCGCCAAAGCTCCGATGCGCGAAACGATGGCTGCCATGTTCCTGCGTGAATGTGGCTTTGATGGCACCGAACCCGTTCTGGACCCGATGTGCGGTTCCGGCACATTCGTGATCGAAGCGGCCGAAATCGCTCTGGGGCTGCCACCCGGGCGCTCACGAAGCTTCGCGTTCGAAAAGCTGGCCAAATTCGATCATGCGCTCTGGCACAACATGCAGCTTGGCGCGAATGCACACGAAACTCAGTTGATCTTTCGGGGCTCCGACCGAAATGCCGGAGCCATCGAAGCCTCAATCGCCAATGCAGACGAGGCCGGTATCGGGCACGTCACCCGATTTCAGCAATATTCGGTCAGTGACATCAAACCCCCTGAGGGGTCGACAGGTTTGGTTATCGTGAACCCACCCTATGGTGCCCGCATCGGCGACGAAAAACGCCTGCGCTCCCTCTATGGAAGTCTGGGCAACGTCCTGATCAAACGCTTCAAGGGCTGGCGTGTTGGCATTGTCACCACTACGCCCGGACTTGCCCGCGCAACGCGTCTGCCCCTACTCCCACCCGGACCAATCGTCGATCACGGCGGAACGAAAATCCGCCTCTATCGTACCGGACCATTAGAGTGACAGGTGGCTGTGACTTCGGACAGCCCTCGCTCTACAGACCCTCTACGCTGCAAAACAATGACACGATGCCACCCTAAAATTCCCTTGCACATCCAAATCACCAAGTATAGATCACCCGCCACGGTCGGAGTGTAGCTCAGCCTGGTAGAGCACTGTCTTCGGGAGGCAGGGGTCGGAGGTTCGAATCCTCTCACTCCGACCAATATTTTAAGAACATTCTGCCATTTCAGCTTCACGTCAATTTGCTGGATTCTGTGAGGCCTCACACTTTCAGCGGCAACGCGGTGTGTATCCACTGCCATTTTGGCGATTGGATGCACCCCCGCCGGAAGATGCAGAGCTGTAAATCGAAGCGCAATGTACCCACCAGAAAATCCGTAATTTCGGCGACTGGTTCTTCCGAAATCACCGATTTACGGACGAGGTGTGTATATATAGCACCCGCGATTCAAGCTGAGCAAAGCCCTTCTGGGAGTGCTGGGAGCAGTAGCGAAGGTCGCTCAACAGAGCAGCTAGCCAAGGCAGCGGCCGAGCTGGCGAAAGCTACGGCCGATCTCAAGTCAGACACCAAGAAATTCGCCGCCAGTCGTGGCGATGATTTCACCGCCGCCAACCTCGATGCACCCCCAGATTTGTCCGATCCAAATCTGATGAAGAAATTGGCCGCGATGCTCAAGAAAAGCTTGGGCGGCGCAACCCGCGTTGGGGCTCGGGCTCTTTCACCAAATCAGGGAACCCGAGTCCACATGGGTTGTGGACTATCAAGGTAATGGAGTCGCTTCCATTAAAACCGCTTGGCATTCGGTAGTTGAGGCCGCCGGTTTGTCAACATAGACCTAGACTACTTCTGCGCAGGCAACACCTACGTGATGGCTTCCGATGAATACTTGAAGTGCTTAGGTAGGCAGATACGCGTTGCAATGGATGCCGCGAAAGTCGGTATTGTCACGCTCTGCCTTACACCTGACTCCTACACGCCGGGGTGGGCAGAGACCGAACGCATGGCAAACCTATTGCTGGCGGAGCTTGGAATACCATTCAAGTTGCCCCGCTAACGCGAACCGTGGATGCGCTGGTGATAAGTCCCTTTCAGCCCCACCACCGTCCAGAAGAAAGGTTTTTGCCGCATTCAGCGCGAATGCGTTGGTGTGTAAGGGAATGGATCACGTTCGCGGTGCACCGCATCATCCTCAGACCCAAGGCAAGATCGAGCGTTGGCACCAAACCATGAAGAACCGTGTTCTCTTGGAAAATTACTTCCTACCCGGAGATCTTGAACGACAGATCGGTGCCTTCGTCGATCACTACAACAACCAGCGCTACCACGAGAGCCTGGCCAACCTGACCCCCGCCGACGTCTATTACAGCCGAGGCGCGAAAATTCTGAAAATGAGAGAGGAGACTAAGAAGGAGACAATCAGAAACCGCCGGTTGCAGCGCCGAGCCGCTGCCGCCTAAACTCAAACAGAAACCGAACCAGAGCCTCCGTTACGAAAACACCTCAGAATTCCGAAGAACTCTGACGACGGACAGGAGAGATCATCAAACTCTGGTTGCAGCGTGTTGATTAACTCGTCCAGCTTCTCGCAGATCTCAAACAGGCGCTGACCGTGATCGGTTAACGCAAATCCAGCTGGCCCCCGTTCACAGAGGACCCTGTCGAGATATTCTTCCAATCGCTTACGCGCGCTGCTGATCGAAGGTTGTTGGCGCGACAACTCTCGCGCGGCGTTGGTGATCCCATCATTTCGGACGATTTCGTTGAAAATCTTGAGCAGATTCCAGTCCATATTGCGAATGAACCGTCGGTTGAGCTCGTCGGCCGGTACGATATGCTCATCCTTTTTTTCCACAGGCCGCCCCTTTTCGGTGTACAGAAATTCAGAGCCATTTTGCCCTGATTTCCTGTGTTTAATCAACAAATCAGAAGAAACACGGCGATGAAGGTGCGAAAGAACCTACCGATCACTGCGTGCCATGAGAGGTTTACCGACAAAGCAACGGATTGCGTACATTCTCTTCCTTGCTGTTCTTAAGAATTACAGATGGTGAAATCCCAGGGTACGGCAGTCCGGTGACAAAGCTGCCTATCACGGCCGCATCACAAAGCACGGTCGGTCTCCCGTCCGTCCGGACCACTCAGAGCCTTCTTTCGGAGGATCAGGGAAAAGCGCAGCAGTCAGATCGCAGTAGTGGCAACAGCGCGAACCTGCAGGCAAAGTGTGATCTCTTGGGTCAGCAAGAAACTTTGCAATAGAACCGATCGCGACTGCGGCGCGTCTGGCGACAATGCGCTGAAGGTCTGTGAAAAAATCAGAGAATGGCAACAATTCCCAAGGCAAGCCACATTCTTGCCGTAAAGATTAGCCAACCATTGGAAATTGTTCCACATCACTACGAGATGTCATGAAGCTGATTGTTCAAATTCCCGCGCTGAATGAACAGGAAACTCTCGCTACCGCGATCAGGGCCATTCCCCGCGACATTCCCAGGATCTCAAGTGTCGAGATTCTGGTCATCGATGACGGGTCCACTGACCGCACAGTTGAGGTCGCGAAAGAGGCGGGGGCAGATCATATCCTGCGCATGGCAAGCAACGTGGGCCTGGCGCGGGCCTTTACCGCCGGGATCGAAGAGGCGCTGTCGCTTGGCGCGGACATCATCGTCAACACGGATGCCGACAATCAATACTGCGCGGATGACATTCCATCCCTGATCCAGCCGATTCTCGACCGACAGGCCCAGATCGTCGTAGGCGCACGCCCGATCAGCGAGATAGAGAGCTTTTCACCCCTCAAAAAGGCGCTGCAAAGGCTGGGAAGCTGGGTCGTCCGGCAGGCCAGCGGCTCCACTATTCCTGATGCCCCGTCTGGCTTTCGCGCCTATGCACGCGACGCGGCGGCGCGGCTTTGCGTAATCAATACCTATACCTACACGCTAGAAACCATCATTCAGGCCGGGCGGAAGCGTATTCCGATGACGTCCGTGCCCGTGCGGGTCAACACGGTGACGCGCCCCTCACGGCTGTTTTCGGGGATGCGCGAATACATTCTGCGCTCTGGCAAGACGATCCTGCGAGTCTTTGTCATCTATGCGCCGCTGACATTCTTTTCCACGATCGCAGCAATCGTGGCGCTGCCCGGACTGATCGTCATCGGCCGGTTCTTAATCCTTTATGCCAGCGGCGATGGGGTCGGCCACATTCAGTCGCTGATCCTTGCCGCAGCGCTTCTGGCGATGTCGGCGGTGTTTCTGGCGGTTGGCGTGCTTGCAGATCTGATCTCGGCCAACCGGAGCCTGCTGGAAGACATCCGCGCGCGGGAACTTCTTCGCGCGCCGCGCAATCGCAGCGATGTGGTGCCGATCCGCATTGCCGAGTTGGCCGATGCCTCCTGAGGCGACGCTATCGGGCACCGCGCCAGAGTCCAATCGATCCGACACACTGATCTCATCGGGGGTGGTGGTGCGGGGCGCAATTCTGGTCGGATTTGCGCTTCTCTTGGTCCTGAGCTGGACGCGGAATATCAACTGGGACGAATTCTATTTTCTCTCGCGAGTCCATGACAATCTCGCCGGCCGTCTCGAAACCCCGATGCAGAACTTCCATGTGCATGCCTTCGTTTGGCTTGCGCATGTGCCGGGCAACGAAATAATGCAGATTTTCGTGGCCCGGCTGTGCATGACCGGGTTTTTCGCCTGGACGGCCTGGTCCATTCATCGGATCGCGACACAGCTGGCCGACCGCCGCACGGCGGATATCGCCGTTCTGGCGTTCCTGACTTCGGGTTTTGCACTGGCCCATGGCACCAGCTTTCGCGCTGACCCAATCGCTGCGGCCTGTCTGATGGGGGCGCTCTCGATCATGATGACAGGGCGCATGTCGCTTTGGCAGATCATCGCAGTCGCGATTTTGAGCGCGCTTGCCCTTCTGGTGACGATCAAGGCGGCGCTTTATCTTCCGGCGTTTCTGGGTGCACTGGTCTGGCGGTCGGATCGCATCGCTGTTGCAGGACGGATCGTATTGGCCGGCCTGATCGCTCTGCCCATCACGGCCGGTCTTTTCGCGCTTCATGTCGCCGCGCTGCCCGCGCCACCCGAGGCAAGCGCCTTGGACAACACCAGCGCTGCCGCCAGCAAGACATTGGTGCAATCGGGGTTTTTCCCTCGGTCGGAAACAGCACTTTTATGGGTGCTCCTGTCGCTTGGCCCCATCACGCTGGCTGCCATCGGAATACTTCGGGCCGGAAATCTGCGACGCGGTATAATGCTTGTGTCCTTTGCATTGCCGCTTCTCGCGTCAGTGATTTTCTATCGCAATGCATTTCCGTATTTCTTCCCCTATATCGTGCCGCCCCTTATGGTGGTCGTCGCCTTCGGGGCCATACGGGTCGGGTATGGTTCGCTTCTGACAGGCGCCATCGTCCTTTCGCTGGTAAGTGGCGTCTGGCAGGGCATGAAAGCGCTTGGCGAGAATGCCGAGTTGCAGCGTGCGACCATTGCCGAGGTCCATCGCCTGTTTCCCGAGCCCGTCCACTACATCGATCACAATGCGATGATTTCGACCTTCCCGCGTGAGCTCTTCTTTATGTCGAGCTGGGGAATCGAGGGCTATCATGACGTGGGCGAACCGGTCATGGCTGCCTATCTCGAAATGCACGCGCCGCCGCTTCTCCTGACCAATCGCTGGGCGCTCCATCAGGCGATGACCGCATCTGAAATAACCGATCTTCCCTACGCGCTTTTGCCTGAGGACCAGGCCGTATTGAGGGCATCTTACGTTCACTACTCCGGTACCATATGGCTTGCGGGCCTGGAGATGACGCTTGAGTCCGAAACGACGACACGCGCGCTGCCTATCCCGGGGCGATACCGTCTGGAAAGCCCGGTTGCGTTGATAATCGACGGCAGGCGCGTGTCCGAGGGAGACATCATCGAGGGGAGCGGAGCGGTCACGATCAGCGGTCCCGTCGGCACTGATGTTCGCCTGATCTGGCATACGGACGCGGTTCAGGACGAAGGCGCGCTGCCCAACGGCTGGCTTTATGCCGGGTTCTGGCGGCTTTGATGGCTAGGTAAGGGCGCGGTGCAATCTTTGCGTGGCGCGCCAGAGGTTGAGCGAACGCAGCATGCCACGAGCTTCGGACCTCAGGGCCGGGACAATGATGGCTACGCCAATGGCGGTGGCGAGGAAGGTCGCGACCGTGGCCCAGGCCGCACCGATGCCGCCAAAATGCGGGATGAGTGCGAGGTTCAAACCGATGTTCAACGCGGCCCCACAAAGCGCGATAACCGGTGTGAGCCAGTATTGACGTCGCGCCAGAAGCACCTTTTCCCGCGCAATGCCCCAACTATAGAAGGGCAGGCCCAGAATGAGAACAAGAGTAGGCCAGAGACCGTCGGCAAAAGCAGGACCGAAGGTCGGCTCGAAGAGGAAGATCGCGGCAACGGCAAGCGTCACCCCGGCCAGGAGAGTGGCAAGCGTCATCGCGTCATAGAGACGCTGGCTCTGTTCTGGAAGCGTACCGCGCGCCTCGGCGCGGATGATGCTGGCGAAAAAGCTCGTGCCGAGCGCCATCGGCACCACCAGCGCCACTTCCGATACACGCACCGCAAGCCCGTAGCGACCAAGCTCATCGGCAG
The DNA here is from genome assembly GCA_000158135.1 of Rhodobacteraceae bacterium KLH11. Classification (GTDB taxonomy): domain Bacteria; phylum Pseudomonadota; class Alphaproteobacteria; order Rhodobacterales; family Rhodobacteraceae; genus Ruegeria. The sequence goes on along the minus strand of DS999532.1, from coordinate 223,168 downwards.
GGGCCATCTGGCCCAGCATGACCTGATCGATACGCATGTAGAGGATCGTTGCCATCATCGAAATCATCAGCGGCAACCCTGCAGACAAAAGATGGCGGATCTCGCGCCGGGATACCTTAAGGCGATGAAGCGCACCAGTTGCCCAGGCAAAAACCAGAAGTGCCGCAAGCCCGATGCTGGCCTGCTCGACGGCCCTCAAAGCGACGAAGGCCGCCAGCCCGTATCCCTTTTGGACGAGGTAGATCGCGGCCATAGCGATGCCGAGTGCAACGATGATGCGGGGCACAACAACCAGCCCCATGCGCTCGTCTGCCTTGAACCAGGCCCATGTTGTCTCGATCGGAATAACCATCAGCTGCGAGCAGGCCAGAAGCATGAGCCAGGGCGTGACCCCGGAGGGGCCCCCGAAAACCGCCACGATTGCAATTCCGGCCAGGACGCTGATGAACGCGAAAAACGACGTCAGTGCCATCGCGCTGCCAAAAAAGGCGTGGCGGTCTGTTGGTCGTGCCACGCTCTCGCGGACGAGGATTTCAGACATGCCGAAATGCGCGATCGGCGACAAAAGCATGGTGACACTGAAGATATAGACATATGCACCAAACCCCTCGGGTCCGAGCGCGCGCGCCACGAGGGTCATCACGAAGAACGCGATAAGAACGCCTATGCCGCGCTCGCCTAGCATCCAGCCAACATTAGCGATCTTCGTGCGGGCGGTGTCGGGCAACCTCGGGATCAGCATGCAGGGCTTACTCCGCAGTGTTCGCGCATCAACGATCCATGCCAAAGGGCCATGCGCCCGCGCCCGATACTATCAGATTGTGCAAGACCCTCTGCCGGAGTGCCTTCTGGGGGAATTGGATCCGCTGTCATGGCTGGCCTGTCGTTTGTTGCTACCACTCGCGATAACGTCACTAGTTCCATACGGCAGTCATGGGAACGCTTCGCGGTATCGCAGGTGGAGAAATATCCATCATTGTTGCAATTATCGCCTGAAAACCTCAGGCGAAACGCTATTTGCAGCTTGGCACGTCTAGGCGATTGATGGCGTGACTTTTTGGACTTAAAGGTAATCCTTAAGTCCAGGCAGCACCCAAGCGAATTGCTGCGGGAAAGGGAAAGGAACCGTGCTCTGACCCAATCAGTACTTGATCGCCAAAAGATCGCGGTAGTCGGACCATTTCCACCGATCCGCAGTGGTATTGCCAAGCACACCGAAGCCGTCGCACGCGCCTTTGAGGCCCGCGAAGATATCGAGGTTAGAAGATGGGGCTTTTCCAAGCAATATCCCGCGGTCCTTTATCCCGGTGGGTCCGAACGCGACATCGTGAAAGGGGCCCAGACAAGCGGTGTCGCCGAAAGTCTGAGCGGTCCCAATCCACTGACCTGGCGAAGAACAGCGCGCGAAATCCAGCTCTGGAATCCCTCGACCCTGATCATGCCGGCATGGACATTCGCCGTAGCACCGGCACTTGGCTGGATCGCACGCCAGGTATCGGCGTCGAGCAGCAAGGTCTGCATGATCGTCCATAACGCCTATGACCATGAGTCACACAGGCTGAAGGATCGACTGACCTCGTGGCAGTTGAGCGCAGCGGACCGTTTTGTTACCCATAACATCGCTCTGGCAAAGGAACTTGAGACCCGGTTTCCTGAGAAACCGGCTAAAGTCTTTCCGCATCCGACATTTGACGACGTACCGGTCGCGACGGGGCAACTGGCGCGACGGTCAAAGCTGGAACTTCTGTTTTTCGGCTTGGTCAGACCCTACAAAGGTCTTGATATTCTGTTGGATGCGATGTCGCTGGTGACGCGAGACGACGTTTCCCTGACGATCGCTGGCGAATTCTGGCAGCATCAGGAGGAAACCCAGGCCAGGATAGACCGCCTCGGGCCTGATCACTCGGTGGAGCTTCTGGCGCGATATGTGGGCGATGATGAGATGGCCGAGTTGTTTGATAGGGCGGATGCGGTAGTGTTACCTTATCGCTCGGTCTCGGGTTCCGGTGTTGTGTCGCTTGCCTTTCACTATCAGAAACCGATTATCGCCTCTGACTTGCCGGGCTTTGCCGAGATTCTGCGTGCGTCCGGCGCCGGGTGGCTTTTCAAGACCGGGGATGCCGCTGATCTTGCCGCGACCATTGATCGACTGGGCCGAGATGATCTGGCAGGCGCCAGCGAAGCAGCCGGCCGATCGGCCAGGGAACTGACCTGGAGCAAGTTCGTCAGCATGATCCTTTGCGACGACGAGAACGCCGGGGCCAAGATATGACGGTCGCACCCGACGGCGAGACCATCCCCGAGGCTTCTGCTGTCGCCATAATCATTCTGAACTGGAATGCCTGGGCGGACACGATCGAATGCCTCGAGTCCCTTGCTCGTCTGAACTATCCGAATTTCCATATCTTCGTGTGTGACAATGCTTCTAGCGATGCATCCCTTGATCGCTTGCAGCAATGGGCGCGGGGCGAGCTTTGTATTCTTCCCGCGCGGCCGGATTTTGCGGAATACGTCACTCCGCCTGGCTTCAAGACAAAAGCCGCCCCTTTGGCAGAGACATCCACCAACGCGCGTCTGACGGTGATCAAAAACCCGTCAAATCTGGGTTTTGCCGCTGGCAATAATGCGGGCTTGCGCCGGGCGCTGGAGGATGGGTTCGATTTCTTTTGGGTTCTGAACGCGGATACGGTCGTTGAGCCCGATGCCCTGACGCATCTGGTATCGCGTCTGGAGGCTGTGGAGGGCGCTGGCCTTTGCGGCTCACTTATCTGCTATTATGACGATCCGAACCTTATCCAGGAAGCCGGTGGATGCGCAAGTTATCCGATGATCGGTCTCTCCAGACGACTGGCCGCCGACAAGAAGCGCAGCGATGATTTCGACTGGCGCGCTCTGGAAGCCAAACTGGGGTATATCTCGGGTGCCTGCTGTCTTGTCTCGCGAGACTTTCTGGAGACTGTGGGTCTGATGTCGGAGGCGTATTTCCTTTATTGTGAAGAAATTGACTGGGCCACCCGGGCGAAAGGCCAATTCTCGCTGGTTTTGGCGGAAAACAGCATCATCTACCACAAGAAGGGGTTGTCGACAGGCTCGAAGACCCATGGTCGGACACGAAGCCCGTCGTCGTCCTATTATCTCTGGCGGGCCAGGCGACGTTATAACCAGACCTATGCGCCACTGGGGCTGGTGGCGCTTTTCGGTTTGGGGCTGGCGGCGTCTCTGAAAAGCCTCCTTCGACGTGACACGGCATCTGCACGCGCGATTCTGGCCGGTCTGGCTGACAGGCCGTTGAAAAATGACTAGACCCCGGCGCGTTTCGACAAACGCGACCACAACAGAATTGTGGTCCGATGGGCACGAAACAGGTGTTTAGAAAGCACTGCCCCCATTTTTGGGAACGGCGGTTTAGAATTGCTTACCCGTTGCGGGCTGAGAATGCCTCGCAGGTGGACCGGCTGGCACGGATCGCAGACATCCTTCAGTTGACCGAGGTGTTGCAACGCTATCCGCATCAGCTTTCCGAAGGCGAAAAGCAATGTGCCGCCGTCGGGCGCTGTGTCATTCAGGCGCCCAACGTTTTCCTGTTCGACGAACCGCTCAGTCGGTTGTGGACCTGCCCCGCTTTCGTGCCGCCCCAACTGCTGGTTTATGGCGACATACACCGAATTCCAGCGCGGCAAGGCTGGCAGAAATACTGCAAACAGTATTAGGCGTCGTTATCTTGGAGGTAGTTTTTGCCGGGTTGAGGCCAAGATAGTAAGAGTAATTTGCGAATAGTATTCTTTCACTTGCAGCGAATGTCCGCGAAGCGGGCTGCGGCTGCGGCATTCGTGACCTTGGTCGAGTGACCGCAATGGGCCGTCGTCAACCCAACCGTTTCTGGAACCGCAGAGTTGCAGCCAACAATCCGAATGCCGCAAATCCTATCATCCAGAGAATTCCCCAGCGCAACTCGTATAGCGACGCATCACGCAGGACCACGCCGCGGATCATGTCCATGAAATGGGTTGCCGGCAGGACCTGAGCAATCATCTGGACGGGTTGTGGCATACCGTCGAAGGGGAACATGAAGCCCGACATCAGGATCGATGGCAACAGGACGAAGATAGTCATCTGCATCGACTGAAGTTGGTTCTGGGCGAGTGTTGAGATCACGAGCCCAAGCGACAGGCTGGCAATGATAAACAGCAACGTCACCACCAACAAAACTCCCAGCCCGCCGTTGATCGGGACATCAAACAGGACGTGCCCGAGGCCAAGGATAATTGCGACCTGTATCAGGCCCAGAAAGATGTAGGGGATGATCTTGCCGACCATCAGCTCAATCGATTTGATCGGAGTGTTGATCAGCATTTCCATATTGCCCCGCTCACGTTCGCGCACGATGGCGGCGGAGGTGAACAGGATCATCGTCATGGTGAGGATGACGCCGACAAGACCCGGCACAATATTGACCGCCGACCGCTGCTCGGGGTTGAAGTAAAGCGTCACCTCAAAAGTGGGCACCTGCCGGTTTGGTGGTTGTTTCAGCAGTTCTGTCAACGGCATCGTGCGCAGAGATTTGATTGCGCTGGCGACCATCGTGTCCGAACCATCGACGATCCAATGGGCAATGGGCCGACTGCTGGTCTGGTCGGTCGCGTTGGGCGGTCCCAGACCGATAGAGGGGCTGCGGACAAGGCGTTGGCTCACGTCCGGCGGGATGATCAGCGCGGCACGCACGCGGGACTCGGTGATCGCGCGTTCGGCTTCTTGCGGGGTGGTCAGCTGTTCGGTGATGATCACGACCTGCGTGGCCTGAACGATCTGCGCCAATGTGCGGGACAGCTCGGTTTGGGATTGATCCACCAGCGCCACGGGTACGTGACGCAGGTTGGTGTTTATAGCATAGCCAAACAGCAGCAACTGGATAAGCGGGATCATGATGACCATAGCAAATGTCATCCGGTCTCGCCGCAGTTGCAGCAGCTCTTTCTTCAGCACAGCGGCGATGCGTCGTGGTGAGATCACTGTTCCGGGCCCCGTGTTGCGCTGACAAAAACATCTTCCAGATTTGGCCGCTGCGGCGCCAGAGACAGGCTCGGAAAAGCGCCAAGTTTGGCGCGCAGCATATCAACGGGCAGAGGTTCGGATTTGTCCACCAAAACGCGAAGCCGCGATCCCACCTGTGCGGTTGACAGGATCTTTGGCTGACCATCCAGCGTGTGTTTGACCTTTCTCAGGTCAGGCCCTTCAACCTCGACAACATCGGCCTGCAAATCTTCCATCAACTGGCGCGGAGAGCCATCGGCCTTTTTGACCCCATGCTGCAGGATCGCCAGCCGGTGACAGCGCTCTGCTTCGTCCATGAAATGGGTGGACACGATCATGGTCGCGCCCTGATCGACCAGATCGAACAGCTGTTCCCAGAACGTGCGACGGGTTTCGGGGTCAACAGCAGAGGTCGGTTCGTCCAGAAACAGCAGTTTTGGTCGGTGCATCACAGTCGCCGCAAGGGCGAGTTTTTGTCGTTGCCCACCGCTCATGCTGCCGCTGAGTTGATGAATGTTGGTCGTAAGGTCATAGGTGTGCAGCAGTTCGTCAATCCGCTCCTTGGCCGACTTCACCGGAATGCCATAAATTTCCGCCGCGAATCGAAGGTTTTCCAGCACAGTCAAGTCGCGGTAATACGAGAAGATCTGGGTCATATACCCGATCTCATTTTTCAGCGGTTCTGCAGCCTCGGGCATGGATCGACCCAGAACTTCGATGGCTCCGCTCGTCGGGGTCAGCAATCCGGTCAGCATGCGCATGGTCGTGGTTTTGCCACAGCCATTGGGACCCAGAAGCCCGTAGATTTGGCCGGTGTGAATCTCAAGATCCAGATTATTGACTGCGGTGTTTTCCCCGAACCGGCGGGTCAAGCCCTGCGTCGAGACGACCACATCGCTCATGGCATGGGAGCCTGCACAGGCACTCCGGCAGGCAGGTCCGGCGATGCGTTGGGCAGATCAATCTCGGCCAGATAGACAAGCCGCGTGCGGTCGTCCTTGTTCAACCCGTAATAGGGCGTGAACGACGCATCGTCGCTGATCCAGCGGACCACGCCGTCCAGCGGATCGGCCAACCCGTCAACGCGCACGTTCAGCGTATCGCCGGGTTTCAGATTGACGCGATGCGGTTCGGGCACATAGACGCGCGCATACGGCGTCTGGCCCGTGACCATAACGGCCACCGGGCTGCCGGATGTTACACGTTCGCCCAGGTTCCAGGGCAGTGAGTCCAGTACCCCATCGCGTGTTGCAACAACTGTCAGGTCATCCAGCACGGTTTGTTCGGCGGCAACCAAGGCTTCTGCTGCGCGCACATTGGCCTCGGCGATCGCAAGGTCTTCGGGGCGGGTGCCGTTTTGCAGCTCTTTCAGCGATTGCTGAGCGCTGGCCAATTCAGCCCGCGCAGAATCCCGCAAGGCCAGATCATTTGCCACCTGCGCTTCGGTTACGACCGAGTTTTCGACCAGTCTGGCGTTTCGGTCATAGATGGCTTCGGCGTCAGCCAGCCGTGCAACCGCACCTGCGACCTTGGCCTCGGCAATCGCGATCTCTTCCTCGCGCGGTCCGACCTGCTGCTTCAAAAGCGTGGCCTGCGCTTTTTCAAGCTCGGCCTGCGCCAGGCTGAGCTTGGCAGTCTGCAATGTTGGATCGAGCTGAACCAGAGTATCCCCAGCCTTGACGACAGCCCCTTCGGCAACCGGCAAATCGACCACGATTTCGCTGGCCGTTGCGGTCAGGGCGACCCGGTCACGTGCCAATACGCCCAAGGCCACGCTGGTATCGGCCCCAGAGCATTGGTTCAGAAAGGCGGGCAATACTGCGGCCAAAATCAAGGGTATGGGGATTGTCATATTCAGCAACGCGTCTCTCCGGCAACTGGCCTCTGATCATATCGGGCTGGTTGTTGAAGCATACAATCAGGTAATTCGATTTGTATATATCGTCCTTCCGCCGCCTTATTCCGGCAAGCGCACCGGTCACTCTTCCAGCTTTTGACCGATCAGGTGAGGGACGTCTTCCTGCAGGAAATGAATGCCCTTTCCAAAATCCACCACTTCGAGATTGCTGATAGCTTCGCGGCACCACTCAACTTCTTTCGGCCCGATGGTTCCGCCGGGTGTGGCATGGAACATCAGCATCGGGGTCTGGGTGTCTCCCAGCCAACGGCTGTAGCCGCTGACAATGTCAGGCACATCTGCCGGGGTACCGTCGATCGGAATCTCGCGGGGCCACATCCGAACCGGTTTGCGGCTGCGCCCGGTAGGAAATGGCACGCGATAATGCTCCATCTCCTGCGGGGTCAGGTCGCGCACGATGGCGCTTGGCAGGATTTTCTCGATGAACATGTTCAGGCCCGAGATCATTGCCCATCCCAGACCGGGTGTCCGCATCATGCGAAACCCGGCGCGAAAGTCGGGCGGAAATCCGGCCCATGTCATCGGACGCACAATGCCTTCCATGAACACGATACCGCGAATGTTCTCCGGGTGCCGGTGTGCATAGTGAAAACCCAATGCTGAACCCCAGTCATGGATCACAAGCGTCACGTTGATCAGCCCCAGCGCCTTGATAAACCCCTCCACAAAGGGAACGTGATCGACAAAGCGATACGGAATGTCGGGCTTGCCCGACTTTCCCGCGCCAATCAGGTTCACCGCGATGGCACGACCGTGCCTAGCGGCATAAGGGATGATGTTGCGCCACAGATAAGAGGAGGTCGGATTGCCGTGCAAAAACAAAACCGGCGCGCTTTCACCTTCTTCAACATAGTGGATACGCTGGCCGTTCACCTCGACATATTTCGAGTCAAACGGGAAGTCCGGGGAAATCCCTTTATCGCTACTCATTGCGCCGCTCTTTCTGCGTTGCGAGTCTCATCGATCAAACCAAGCGCCTCATCATAGCATGCAGGTCGAGACGCCCATCCGACATCCGGGAACTGTGCATTGGTATCAGCGCCTGCGACCAGGAGCGCTTTCAAACCTGAAACACCGTCATTCCGCGAAAAGACATGCAATCCTGTCAATCCAATTCCATGATCCACGCGCGGATCGACACCCGCGTCTAAGAGTAAGTTCAAAGCATCGGTCGATCCATTAACAGCGTCATAAAACAACCCAGGCTCTTGAATGCTGGCAACAGCACGAAAGCTGACAGCGGTCATTTGGCACATGCTCTCAAAAGGCGAAGAATACATCTGGAACCGTCCCGCTTTGTTGGACTGGAAGATGAGAAAACTGGAATGGATGTGTGGCAAACTTTCGGAGAAGTCCGAGGCACCGACTTACTGGGCACACTTATCTTGCGATCTCAGCAAACAGCCGAAAACCTGATGTCGTCGCACTGGGGGATTGCCGTTTTCGGATAATGTTGACAAATTCAATGCCGTCCAGCGTTGAGGACGCGGATGTGAAGGATTTGAACCCGCGCATGTGCCGTATGCGCCGCTTGATGAATCGATGATCCTGCTCGATCAGGTTGTTCAAAACTTGGACCTGACTGTTTGGATTTTGGTTGGGTAGCCAAACGGATTGAGGATTTTATTTACTTCTCGAATGCCCGCCGCATCGGCTCCACTTTTGTCAATGACAATCTTGCCTGGAATTCCATTGGAAGACAGTGCTTTGGCGAAGAACCTGGATGCTGCTGGTCGGTTTCTCCGCTCAGACAGCATGAAATCAAGGGTATTTCCTGCTTTGTCGACGGCCCGATAGAGATATATCCATTTGCCGCGAACACGTATGTAGGTCTCGTCCATGCGTCAGGAGCTCAACGTAGGACGTTTCCTCGATTGCGCTCTCGCTACGATCATCGGTGAATACTTAACGACCCATCTGTTGAGAGTAGCGTGATCGGCCGATACGCCCGCTCGGCCATGATCTCTTTCAAGTCCCGATACGACACCATGTACCGTAGATAGAAGTACATAGCGTACAAAACGGCGTCCTTGGGGAAATGGCAGCCTTTCAATGAGATCATGATGGAACCCGTTCGAAAAATACTCGACGAGAACAAACGTCAGATCAGGCATGTTCGCCAACTGGGCTTTAGAGCTGGCAACACATCCAACGGAACTCCAGTTTCCGGATCATAATGGTCTATATTCAATCACAATGCGCATTATATGGGAGGTTGTGCAGAGCTCGATACTTCTCTCCTACCTCACTTACGCTGATCCGGTTGCCGCAGCCAGAGAAGGCGAATGGTTTCCGTTATCTTCGCCAGACGGATCGCATAATGAACGCCCCAAACGCCGAATGCCTGCCCGACAGTCAGATCCGGTTTCTGAAGCAAGTTCTTCAGAGTTTTGAATGACGGGATCAGTTTGTGTATTGGCGGGATATAGTTGACCAACCCGCGCTTGGCATTGCGACGCAAACGGGCACCCTCGATGCGGCGGGCCTTGGTGATATGATCGCGCAGGCGACCGCGCGCGGGGTGGCGCACGATGGCATCACCTGCGAACATAATGGGTTCGCCAGCCGCTTTGGCGCGGTCATTCCACTCCATGTCCCCGCCCGACAATACCGTATCGTTGAAGCGCCCGACATGTTCGATCACGCTGCGACGCAGGATCAAGTTGGCGGTTACTGCGCGCCCACGCTCGACCCATTTTTGCTGCTCAAGCCCGAGATGGAGATCATAGAGTTCCGTTGTCGTCCAATCCTGACCATTCGGGATCAGCACCACGTTACCACCAAACCGACCGATCTGGGGGTGGTTTTGCGCGACCTCCAGGCCAGTCAACAGATATTGCGGGTCAGGCTGGCAATCGGAATCGGTGAAGAACAGCAAATCCGCGGCAGCCTCTTCAATACCCCGGTTCCGGGCGGCGTATGAGCCCGGTTTTACCTCATCCAACATGCGCGCGTTCGCAGGCAAGCGAAACCCATCCGGAACAGGATCAGACGGGTCATTATTGACCACCAGGATCTCAAACCGGTCCGCATTCAGAGTTTGAGAGGCAAGCCCATCCAGGCAGACCTGCAACTGGTCCCAGCTTTGATAGGTCGGAATGATAACCGACGCGGCCAGCATCACATCTTTTGACATGGGCTCGGGTTGCCGGGTCACGCCGGGCTCATTCCGCATTGACGGCATTTGAATACTGGTGGTCATACAGGGTTTTGAACGGGCCCGGTTTTTTCAGCAATTGCTGCGCGCTCCCCTGCTCCAGCACCTCACCGCTTTCGATCACCACGATCTTGTCGGCATGCATGATCGTCGAAAGCCGGTGTGCAACGATGATCGTGGTGCGCCCTTCGGTGAGCCTGCTCAGAGCTTCCTGAACCAGATGTTCCGACCTTGAATCCAAAGCACTGGTGGGCTCGTCCAACAGCAGGATCGGGCTGTCGCGCAACAGAGCACGCGCAATTGCCAGACGTTGCTTCTGGCCGCCCGACAGGAAAGCACCATTTTCACCGACCATGGTGTCAAAGCCGTGTTCCAGCGACATAATGAAATCATAGGCATTTGCCGCTTTGGCTGCCTCAACCACATCCTCTTGCGAGGCCCCTTCACGGCCAAATCGGATGTTATCCGCGATCGAGGCTGAAAACAGAAACGTCTCTTGCCCGACGAAGGACATGTTTTTGCGCAAGGTCTTGAACGACGCGTATTTGATATCCTGCCCGTCAATGGACACCGACCCGCTGATCGGATCATAAAGGCGCAACGCCAGGTTCAGAATGGTCGATTTCCCGCCTCCCGACAGGCCAACCAAAGCTGTGGTTTTCCCCGCCTCGAAGGTCAGCGACAGGCCTTTCAGAATAGGGTCGCGGCGGGCATATCCGAATGTCACATCATCAAACACAACCTCACGGTTTCCATCTGGCAGTGTTTTGGGGTTGGCCTCTTCGGGCAGGGTCTCGGGCTCATCCAGCATGGCAAACAGCATCTTTACGCGCCGCAATCCCAGCTCCATCTTGACCCGTACCTTGCTCAACCGCTTCGAGGGCTCATAGGCCATCATCACCGCGGTCACGAACGACATCAACTCACCCGGGGTGGAACTGGCCGCGCCAAACAGCTGGCCCGCGCTCAGCCCGATCACCGAGGCGATCGCAAACCCGGCCAGAATGTCCGTCAGCGGGCTGGTGGCAGCCTGCAATCTGGCCAGCTTGTTGCGACGTTTCTCGACGCTTTTTACGGCTGTGGTCATTTGCCCGGCCATGCGTTCTTCCAGCCCAAAAGCCTTGACCACACGAATACCGGCCGAGGTTTCCTGGATGACCTTCATGATCGCGCCCATTGACTGCAATTCCATGTCCGCGATCTCGCGCACCTTGCGAACCAGCGCGCGCACTCCAAGAACCGCCAGTGGGCCAACAACCAGAGTAAACAGGGATAAAATCGGTTGCTGATAGAACATCACAGCCAACAACCCGACCAGCGTGAGCATATCGCGAACCGCGGTGGTCACCATGATTTCGATCACCGTGCGTGCGGCTTGGGCCGATTGCGTCACTTTCAACAGCAAATCCGAGCTTTCGGTCAGGTTGAAGAACGACACACCCTGCCGCAAAAGCTTGTCATAAAGCTTGATCTGCTGTTTCGAGACAATCCGGTTACCGGCACGGGTCAGCGCGACCACCTGCACATAGGTCGCCACGCCTTTGACAAAGAATATTGCGAACACGGCCATCGATACGCCGAGAATCTTGGCTGAATTCTCGGCATCAAACAGCGAATCCACCACGTCACGCATGATAAAGGCGATGCCGGCAGTGGTCGCCGCAACAAACACCATTGCGATAATCGCAATGACATAAGGCACCATCTGCTCTCGCATGTTCTCGGCCAGCAACCGCCACAGGATAGAATCGCTCAATGCTGCTGCGAATTTTGATTTGATCTTTTGCAATGCACACGTCCACAATGATCACGGTGTGAGGCCGACCGGAGATGGCCGACCTGTAAACCACTTCCGCTAGATAGTCGCCTGTCCGTGATTGAGCAACCCTGCCCTACTCTGCCGCCTCAATCCGTAACATCCGAACCGACGGGTCCACCCTAGAATACGCTGCTATGATGCGGGCTGACCATTTCTGGGCAATATAGTCGGCCATAAAACGGGACGGTGCGATCAGAATGGCCAAGCCCCCTGCCCTTTCAGCCTCGTTCAGATGCTGGAACCAACTGGACCAAATTTCGGGATCGCGGCTATGGAGAATTGATTGTACCTGCGCCCAGACATCTTCACCCTGCGGTGGCAGAGCCGCAGGTTTGGACTGAAATGGCACAACATTGCTGTCCTGCACCGGTTCCTGTTGCATCCGATCCTGAAAATCCGTGCCAATCACGGGCCAGATGTCAACCGTGTCCAACATGATCTGCTTCAGGTCAATCTCGTAAACAGCAACACGCCCACGCACAGCCGGTCGTTTGACGGATATCCAGCCTGCGCTTCGCAACTTGGCCATCTCTCGCTTGACCGTGCGTTCATTGACAGACCATAGGCGGGCAATCTCTTCCCGACCGATCGACAGTTCGTTGGTCCGCCAGTTATATCGGGTGGTGATCAGTGTCATGATGCGCAAAATGCTGCGATGACGGTGTTTATCACCCGAAAGGCCATAAACGGCTAATGCCGACAAAATATCATATTTTATCGCAGACGCATTACGCCCGACCGGTTTCGCAACCTGCATTCCTGTCCTCACCGCTCTATCCGCCTCATACGGGTGGGCCCCGCTTTGATTGCGCCGTTTGCCAACGCTTTTCTTGATTGTGCCCTGATTAGCGTCCAATCCTTCGATTCTGTCAAGAGGAGGTTGCGATCGCGCCAGCAAAGGCACCTTTTTGATCATCAAAATATAAAAGAATAGGTGAAGTATCGGTGATGGGGGACATATTGTCTGCCCCCTTATTTGCCTATGATGCCCCCCTATTCAGGGTGTGCGGTACTAAACTGACCCCCTAAATCTGGCCTCCCGGACGATTCGCAGGCCATATTTGCGTCGCCGCGCTCTCCGAATCAGTCATGCCCTTTAAGGCCTTTGTTTTCTTACCCGTGGGTAAGGTCGAGTCTTACAATAATTTCTTTTGCTAAATATGCAAATCGGGCGTAAATAATGATCATAGAAAAATTAGCGTCCAACAAAACGAGAATTGAGGCATGTATACGCACGAAGACCTGAACACATTGCGCACCCAGTCCCTCAAGTTACAGGGGTGGATACGGAAGCAGACCTTCAGCCCCGAGATGGAAAAGACCCTGCGCCGTTTCTCAAGCTGGGAAGTGTCCGAGCTGATCTTCAAGGTGAACCAGTCAACCTTCCGCGGCAAGCTGGCAGCGGACCCATCCTTGCCGGGCGGTGAAGTAGAGCCGGATGGCCGCCAGCGTTGGTTCAGTTTGGAAGAAGTCAATGAGTTGCGTCGGCGGCTCAAGGTGAATCGCAAGGCGCTGACACCGGTGCGCCCGGCAGGTAAGCGTGCGATCCGGGCCGCGGTGGCGAATTTCAAAGGCGGTGCCGGGAAATCAACCGTGGCATTGCACCTCGCCCATGCCGCAGCGCTGGATGGGTATCGTGTGCTGGTCGTAGATTTTGACCCGCAGGCGACGCTGAGCCATTCCATGGGTCTGACGGATGTCGCTGAAGATTATACCGTCTGGGGTATTCTGGCGCGCGACCTGATTCGCGAGACGACCCGGATGAACAACCGCCCTGCGGCGGCTGAATCCGGAACCGCCCTGCCCCACCGCGAGTTGCCGCCATCGATCACGGAAATGGGCCTCGGCGAGTTGCGGATCTCAGATTTTATTCGAAAGACTTCGTGGTCAACGATTGACGCCATCCCGTCTTGCGCTAACGCGGCCTTCGTGGAATTTGCCTCGGCGCAATATCGTCACCTGAACCCGGAATGGTCGTTCTTCGCGGCGGTCTCCCGCTATCTCGATCAGATCCCCGACGATGCTTACGACCTGATCCTGTTCGATTGCCCGCCCGCGATCGGGTATCAGTCCATGAACGCTGTGTTTGCCGCTGATATGCTTTATATCCCGTCGGGCCCCGGATATTGGGAATACGACTCGACGACCTCATTCATCGGGCAGCTGGCTGAGGCACTGGAAGATCTTGCCTATGGTTTTGACAAGACCTTACCCACGGGTAAGATCGGCTTACCCAAAACCTTCTGCGAAGTGCGTTTCCTGTTAACCCGGTATGAACCCGGCAACGCGTTGCACACTGCAATGTACGATGCGTTCCGCAAGGTTTTTGGTGATCATCTCGCAGAACATCCGGTTGAAATGACGCGTGCGGTTGAGCAATCCGGTCGGTTCCTGAGCTCGGTTTATGAGATGGATTATCGTGAAATGACGCGGGAAACATGGCGCCGCGCCCGGTCGACCTTTGATAATGTCTACGATGAATTCCGGGGCGTCATGCTTTCGGCCTGGGACAAGCTGGAGGATGACGCATGAGCCGCAAACGCAGAATGTTCGATATCGATATGCCGGCGATGGATGATATCCCGGTTGGTAAAGTGCCGGACAAGGTTCTTGAGAAACGGCGCGGCCCGATGGCTGCCGCGATTTCCGAGAACGCCGATGCCTTGCGCGACCAGCAATCGACCGAGGATGCCATTCGGATCGAAAATGATCGGCTGGCCCATGAACTTGTTCGCCTGCGCTCTGAGGGTCTGGTGACCGAGCAGATCGCTCTGACAGATGTGGTCACTGAACGCTTGACGCGCGACCGCAAGCCTGGCCTCGATCCTGAATTGGATGAGCTGAAAGCGTCCATTCAGGATATAGGCTTGTCCAACCCGATCCGGGTTGAGCGGCGTTCGGACGGGCGGTATGAGTTGGTTCAGGGCATGCGCCGTCTGTCCGCTTATCGCGCGTTGCACGCTGAAACCGGGGATGACCGTTACGCGACAATTCCCGCCGGAATTTCCGATACGGCTGATCTGGATGACAGCTATCGCCGCATGGTCGATGAAAACCTGATCCGCAAGGACATATCTTTCGCCGAAATGGGGGCGTTGGCGCGGGCCTATGCAGAAGATCCAGGCAACGATTGCCCGAGCGTGGACAAGGCCGTATCGACCTTGTTCAAATCCGCGAGCTACACCAAGCGTAGCTATATCCGCGCTTTTGCCAGTTTGTTGGCCATGCTGGAAAAGGTGCTGATGCACCCGAATGATATTCCGCGCAATGTCGGGGTAGAGCTCAAACGCCGACTTGACGCAGATCCAGGCTTGATCCGGCAAGTCAGCACCGCTTTGATGAGCGAGCCAGATCGCGACAACGCACGTGAGATTTCGATTCTGCGGGGATTTCTGTCGCAAGAGGGTAGTGCCGGGTCTAAATCCAAGGCTACTTCAGTGAGCAAGCCGCGGCGAGCCAAGACCACATTTCAGGTGACGGGCAGGGCAGGGATCGGGAAATGTTCTGCGTCCAGTGGTCGGCTCGATATTCGCTATGACCTGGACTTCACCCGAGTTGATCGGGCGAAACTGGAGCGAGCAGTGGCTGCGTTGATTGATGATTTGCGTGAAGAAGATGATCTTACCCACGGGTAAGAAAGTTGGAGGAGCCCGCTTTCGCTGTGCATTGTGTTGCTGTTAGCTCTGGTAGATCAATGGGAGCGGCTGGGTGGTGTTGTGATAGTGTTTACCTGGGATGTGTGGCAAGCTTTTGGAGAAGTCCGAGGCACCGAGTTACTGGGCACACTTATCCTGTGATCTCAGCAAACAGCCGAAAACCTGATGTCGTCGCACTGGGGGATTGCCGTTTCGGATCATGTTGGCAACTTCAATGCTGTCCAACGTTGCGGACGCGGATGTGAAGGATTTGACCCCGCACATGTGCCGTATGCGACGCTTGATGAACCGATGATCCTGCTCGATCAGGTTGCTCAAAAACTTGGATCTGACTGTTTGGATTTTGGCTGAGCAGCCAAACCGATTGAGGATTTTGTTCACTTCTCGAATGCCCGCCGCATTGGCCTCGCTTTTGTCGATAACAATCTTTACTGGTATTTCATTAGAAGACAGCGCTTTGGCAAAGAACCTGGTTGCTGCTGGACGGTTGCCTCGCTCAGACAGCATGAAATCTAGGGTATTTTCTGCTTTGTCGGCGGCCCGATAGAGGTACATCCATTTGCCGCGAACATATGTCTCGTCCATGCGTCAGGAATTCAGCGTTGATCGCTTCTTCAATTGCGCGCGCACTGCGATTATCGGCGAATACTTCACAACCCATCTGTTGAGGGTGGCGTGACCCACCTGTACGTCGCGCCCGGCCATGATCTCCTCCAAATCCCGATACGACGCAGCGTACCGCAGATAGAGGTAAACTGCGTACAAAACCGCATCCTTGGGGAAAGGGTAGCCTTCCAATGAGATCATGTTGGAACCCATTTGCAAACTATTCGACGGGAACAAACGTCAGATCACGCATGTTCATCAACTGGGCTTCATAGTTTACGACACATCCTACTTATCAAATATGATAGGTAATTTCTATTTCGCCACTCTAGTATGCAAAATTCTAATTTTTTGATCGTACTAAGAAAAAAATCGAGATAAACGTACCAAATTCGCTGGCGCATTGATGCCAGCGGGGCGTCGCCACCTGCAGATTCTGCACCGCGTTCACAATTTCGCCAAAGGTCCGAACTCGCGTCGAATGCTAATTGACACTCGAACTATTCTAAGCGCATGGAGACTAAGTTCACTTGACGTGACTCCGTAAGAAAAGTACACATTATCAGATGTTTGCATATTGTTATCTCTTAGCAGAACATCCACAGTTCTCATCGCAAACCACTACTCTGCAGGACTATCCAGCATGATCCAGGACGTTAGAAAAAGGTTATCGAACTCATCGGATAGGAGGGTTTGAAGCAGGCTTTCGCGTCGACCGAAGACGCCAGCGGCCTGCCAAATTCGGCCTACTGGTCGGATGAATGGTTAAAGTTAGAACAGATGCATTGTTTTTAGAAATCCTGGATATTCGCGGGAGCCGAAGCTGAACTTCCCAACGCGGGGGATATGAAACCCATCGAAATAGGCGGGGCTCCTCTAATCGTCCTGCGAGATCAAGAAGGAAGAATCCGAAGTTTTCACAATGTCTGTCGGCACCGGGGGCTGAAGTTGGTGACGGAACCTTGCCGCAATGCAACCCTCACCTGCGTTATCATGCATGGACATATGGTTTGAATGGCAAGCTCAGGGCGCGCCCACATTTTAATGCGCCTGATGTCGTTGATTCCTTCGAAGACGGCGGTGGTGACAAGCTTGATCTAAAGGAAGTTCGGGCTGAAACTTAGAACGGGTGTATTTTTGTAAATGTATCCGGGACTGCAGAGCCATTACTCGACTGGCTGCAGCCTTTGTTCGACAGGACGATTGGGTATGATTTCTCTGCTCTTAGATGGGCAGGCAAGCTCACCTTTGACATCAAGGCGAATTGGAAGCTGGTGTATGAAAACTATGTCGAAAGCTACCATATATTCACCGTGCATCCGCGGCTAATGAAATTCGCGCCGATGAACATCCGCTGGGCGGGAGAGTGGGATCGCCAGCTGTTCTACAGCGACTATACTTTTGAGAAGTATGACGAAGGTCGCGGTGATAGTCTGCCACACTATCCCCAGCTATCAGAGGAAGGTGCCAAACGTGGCCTGTAGTTCCTGTGTTTTCCACATTTCGCTGCGCAGATATTACCTGATCAGTTTTCAGTTTTGGTGAGTTATCCCGTCGCGCCGGATAGAACTCATGAAGAAATTCATATTTTTTTGAATGGAGATGCAGTGAGCTTGGACGAGCACGCTGGTGCTTGCAAAGCTACGATGGATATGTGGGATAACTTGAACCGTGAGGATATAGGTATGTTGGAGCTTTTGTAGCAAGGACGCTTGTCGCCTGTATATGACGGCGGACGCTTTAGCCCATATTGGGAAGGACCAACTCACGAGTTCGGGCAAAAGATTATTGAGCGTATCTTGGCTTAACCGTGCATTCCATCTCTACCATCCACTTAACTCCGTCGGGATGATGAAGCATCATCCGAATTAAGGATATCGAAAGCCGTGAAACGATTTTTGCTACCCCTTATCCTGGCATCCCTTTGTTTTCCCGTTAGCTTCTTTTCAGCTGCGTGGGCTTCGGAAGCTAAGGTGGCTGAATATGTGCGGCGCACTCAAGTAAAGCCGCTTTTTGCTTGGCCGGCTATTGATCTTGAAAAGATGGAAATAGCTATTTCGGCATTGGATGCATCCAGAGCCGAGATTTTGGCTTTCGCAGATGATTACCCTTTTTCATCGAAGAAACGTATTGAGGCTGCACTCTAGTAGCAGATTTTAACTGTCCATCTTTTGGAGATAAGCCACCGGCTTTGAGCCGGTTCGCTTCAGCGTGATTTCCGATGAACACCGCTCCCGGATTTGAAGCCCCCGATGGGGTAAGGCTTCAAATCCGGGAGGGGTGTTCATGGCCTATTCTACAGGATCACATACCAGATATTATCATCGGTATCATGTCGTCTGGACGACCAAGTATCGCTACAAGATCCTGCACGGCCCGATGCGGGAGCGCATCCGCGAGATCATTCGTCAAAGTTGTGATGAATTGGGGGTGCATATCGTGAAGGGCGTTCTGGCGCGCGACCATGTCCACATGTTCATATCGGTGCCGCCGCATCTGGCCTTGTCGAAGGTGATGCAACGGGTCAAGGGGCGCTCATCCCGCCGTGTCCAGATGGAGTTCCCGGAATTGCGCAAACGCTACTGGGGAAGACGGTTTTGGGCACGTGGCTACTTCTCCACAACGTCCGGAAATGTCACCGACGACATCATCATGCGCTATCTGGAATTACATTCCAAACGTGATGCTACCGGCGTCAGCCGGTGAGTCATTCACATTCGGCATTGAGGGATGTTCCAGAAGGAGAGCTTAAAGCCTTACGAGCCACGACAATCACCGGCGACGTCATCCACCAATGGATGGGTAAGCCCAGTTTTGGAATATCAAGAAATGACGTCAGGTCCGCAACGTCTATTAGACGACGCCATTCTGATTTTGGATCAAAGTCTAGAAGGCGATCTCCCGCCTCAATCTTTTCCAAAACAGACTGGGCTCAGTTATCTGACAGCAATCGCTCAACGGCGACTTTCAGTTTAGGCCACTCGCTACGTTCTGCGGCATTCAACTGCGCCCATTCCGCCTTATTCAATCGTTTGGTGAAGTCCGCTTGAAACTGCATAAATCGTTCCATCCGAAAGAAAAGACTTTAAATCCCTAAGTGCCTGAAAGCGGAACTTGGTGCAACCGCAGCTAATTCGCTCTTCGTCCCGCACTGCCAATCTTGACCGTCCCTGTTTATCAAGTGGTTTTCTGGGAGGGGTTTCTGCACCAGCAAAATCAAGAGGTTGTGAGGTGAAAAATCCGGTAGGTTCAAATGGTACACCGTAACCGGATTTTCTTATGCTACGATTCTGCCCCCTACCGGAACTGATGGGGTGGATGCCCTCTCCTGAAACGGCATCGCAATGTGCCATGGTGGAATTATCGAAGCCACCAAAGAGAAAGAGAGCATCCATGAGCGAAGGTATCATTATCGGAGTTGATCTGGCAAAGAATGTGTTTCAGTTGCACGGCGCGCGACGGGACGGTCGGGTTTTGTTTCGCAAGAAGCTGACGCGTGCGCAGTTTAGGGTTTTCTGCGAGGGCCACCCCAAGTGTCTGATGGCGATGGAGGCATGTTCGACATCACATTATTGGGCCCGTGAGTTGCAAGCTATGGGTCATGATGTGCGTCTGCTCCCACCACTTTATGTTAAACCTTTCGTCAAACGGAATAAAAACGATGCGGCTGATGCTGAAGCAATCACGGAAGCCGCCTTGCGTCCCAGCATGTCATTCGTAGCCCCCAAGTCGGCGGATCAACAAGCCGCGACAATGATGATGCGCACGCGAGATCAGCTTCTGGAACAACGTACAGCTACGGTGAATGCGTTGCGGGGTCACTTGGCTGAGTTTGGTATCATTGCGCCAGTGGGGATCAAAAATGTCTCCAAGCTCAGGTCAATCCTTGCTAATGCCTCGGACATCCCCACCCTCGTCACAGAAATGGCCAAGCTGCATTTTGATCGCATCGACAGCCTGAGCTGTGAGATCGAGGCGTTGGCGGCCAAGATCAATAATCACTGTCGTGAGAGCGATACCGCCAAACGCCTACGCTCCATGCCTGGAATTGGGCCAATTGCAGCTATGGTGATCGAGGCTTTCGCGCCAGACATGGCGCATTTTGAGAAAGGGCGAGACTTCGCCGCTTGGCTTGGCCTTGTACCAAAGCAGCATTCGTCGGGTGGAAAAATCCGCCTTGGCCAGACCAGTAAGATGGGGCAGCGTGATATTCGCCGCGTGTTGATCACGGGTGCAATGAGCCGGATTGCCGGATATGCGAGACAAAACAGTCGCGCAGAGCCTTGGCTTCAGGACAAGTTGGATCGTAAACCCAAAATGGTTGCCGCGATCGCTTTGGCCAACAAAATGGCGCGTCAGATCTGGGCCATGATCACCAAAGAAGAAAAATACCTGCCGAGAGCAGTAGCGACATAGAAATCTGAGCGCCGCCCCAGGCGCCAGAGCGTGAGGAATGCACTGAGAAGAATGGACGTCGATTGAACAAGTCCTGATCGGAGAGCCAGATAGGGGTCGGGCGCCAAAATAGCCCGCGGAATCGAATTGGAACCGATCAGCGAACTTACCATCTTGGCCCGCGGCGCGTGAAAAGCCGCAACACGAGGCCTGACACACGACCGCAATCAATCGCCTTCAAACCGATCAGAAATTCCTTGCAAAACTGAGGGCATCCACACAAGACCCCTATTTGTCGCCGTCCGCCGCCAATGGCACGCTTGCCACGCATCGCACCGCTGTCGTGAGCAATGGGAGCCAGACCTGTAAGAGCAGCAGCTTGTTCTCCCGAGATCTGACCGAGTTCCGGCATTTCCGCGAGGATGTATCGCCAAATGAGGCTATGCTCCACTAACGACGTGTAGATCATAGGCTAATTGTGCAAAACCCAGATACCGTTTCGGCACCGATAGACCCAGACTTGCTCGCGCAGCAGTTCATGCTTCAAGTCGCGGGCCCTTTGAAGCGATCAGATGTTCGACAATTCGAACTGCTGTTCGATCTGATCCCCGATATATTCTTTTACATCAAAGGCACAACCGGCCGATGGGTCACTTGCAATATCGCGAGCCTTCGTCTTTTGTCTCTGACCAAACGGCACGAGATTTTCGGGGCGCGTGAAGAGAGCTTTTTTCCACCTCTGATCGCTGAAGCCATTAAGCAGGATGACCTGAATGTAATCCGGAACCAGGTGCGGATCATCAATAAATTCGAACTGATTGCCGATGAGCGTGGACAGCTCATCTGGGTGGTGACGAACAAGCTTCCCATTCTCAACAAAAGCGGAGAGGCACTGGGTCTTGCGGGGGTTACGCGCATTCTGCCCGAAAGTGATGCACTACCCGGGCCGTTGGAGCGTTTTCGTGAGGTCATTGCGCATATCGAGAATAACATCGCACTTCCCATACGGGTGCCTGACTTGGCCGCCATGGCGGGTATGTCAGAAAGCCATTTTCGTCGCCGGTTCAAAGCTGCCTTTGGTGTGTCGGCTCAGGAGTTCATATTGCGTACGCGCCTGCTGGCCGCATCGCGGATAATCGCCAACAGCGCTGATCCGTTTTCAGTGATTTCGCTCAGATGCGGGTTTTCGGACCAAAGCTATTTCACCCGACAGTTCGCCCGGTTCTTTGGGCAATCCCCCAAGAAATATCGGCTGAGATGGCGCAGCAGCTAGGCAAAATGATCGAATAGTTCAAAAACACGATAGAGTTCGTGCAAGATATCGCGTCGCGAACGTGAAAAGATTTTCCCTGTTGATGGCCTGAGTGGCCATTCAATATGGGAGGAGGCATTCCGGCTATCTGCCTGGATGGGTAATAATATTGTCTTTAATCAATGATATAGAGTTCGAGTCATTTGGCTCGGATACATCTCGGGTGACACTGGTGTTGGTGCACGGCCTTGGGGCTTCGGCGCGACAGTTTGACGAGTTTGTTGATCTCGGCACCTCCGGGGTAAGGTTGATTTGTGTTAACTTGCCAGGACACGGAGACAATTTCTGTAGTCTGAAGGCCGATGCCAACGGGTTTTCCGCGTTCCGCGATCTTCTGATCGGGCTTTGCGATGAACTTGGCGTCAGGAACGCGGTTTTCTGCGGAATCTCCATGGGCTCGGCCCTGTCCTTGATGGTCGCCGCGCAACGTCCGGACCTGTGCAGCTATGTGATGGCTATTCGGCCCGCATGGCTGACCGAGAGCTGTCCGTCGAACCTGCGTCTGATCGGACAGATCGGCGATCTGTTCCGTGATCGCGACCGCGAAGAAGTACAAGAAACGATTGAGGCCGAGCCGGAGTATCGCGACATGATGCAGGATGTGCCGCGAGCCGCGCAATCGGTTTTGTCGGCCATCACGCGCCCGCACGCGAAACGACACGCTCCGGTTCTGGCAGCGATGGTGCGGGACGCGCCGTTTCGCCGTGTTGCCGAATTGCGTGAGGTCCGCTGCCCGGTTTGTGTCATCGGCACAAATGCCGATGCGCTTCACCCGGTCGAGTTGGCGCATCAGACAGCCAACGCCCTGCCGAACGCGCGCCTCGAAATTCTGCCCCCCCGGTATCTGGAGCCAGAAGCACATGCTCGCGCTTTGAAAGATCTGGTCCGGGATGTGGTTGCCCTGTCTGACGGAGAGCAAGATGATTACAAAGCGAGTTGACCCTCAGCAGTTTCTGGGCCGGATGCACCAGAAGGTGCAAAACCGTGATCCGATCATGATCGCCAGCGCGGGCAGCGGCCTCGTGGCGAAACTGCTGGAAGAGCAGGGGGTCGACATCATTAACACCTTTTCCGGCGCGCGGCTGCGGGCCAACGGGATGGGTACGATGTCGATGATGTGGCCTATTCTGGACAGCAACGCGCAAACGCTGAACTACACGCGCGAGGACATCATGCCTGCCATGTCCGGTAAGGCGATGATCTGTGCCTGCCTTAATGCCAATGACCCCTTGCGCGACATGCGCATGGTGCTTGAGGACTGCCAGCGTATGGGGGCCAACGCAGTGTCCAACATCGGGCCTTCGGTGTCTTACGTCGATGATGGCAGCGAGGTCAAAAATGTCCTGACCAGCGCGGGCATCACGCTGGACAATGAGATTGAGATGCTGCGTCTGGCCAAAGAGATGGGGATGGTCTCGGTCGGTCTGGCCTTCACGCCTGAAGATTCCGAGCGGATCGTGGCCGAGGCCCAGCCGCATATCTTCTGCTACCACGCGGGCACCACCAAGGGCGGGCGCACCGGTTACGACAATGGTTCGACCATCACCGAGACCGCGCGCGATACCGAGGCTGTTTATCGGCGCGCCCTTGCCCTTGCACCCGACACCATTCTGGTCGGCCACGGGGCGGCGATGGAAACCCCCGAAGACGCGCAGTTCATGCTGAACAACACCAGCGGGCACGGCTTCTGGACCGGATCCTCGACCGAACGGCTGCCGATCGAGCGGGCGGTGACACAGGCGGCCTCGGACTTTCGCAAGCTTTCATTTCAGTAATCGACAGGTGTGACATGACCCCCAGCGCAGCCATTCTGGCCACAGCCGATACCAAAGGACAGGAAATCGCTTTTCTGCGGGACCAGATCACCGCACAGGGCGTCACGGCCGAGGTGTTCGATTTCGGTGTGATGGGCGATCCACAGATCGCCGTCGATGTCAGCGCCGACCAGATCGCGCGTGCCGGTGGCTCTGATCTGGCCACGCTGCGACAGGATGGCAAACGCGAGGAGGCCAGCGCCGTCATGTCGGCGGGTATGACGACGCTGCTGCTGGAGCGTTTGGCAAAGGGTCAGGTGCAAGGTGTGATCGGGTTGGGCGGCACGCAGGGAACGGCAGCCATCGCCACGGTGATGCAGGCGCTGCCTTACGGGGTGCCCAAGGTGATGTTCTCGACCATGGCATCGGGGGATACGTCCAGCTATGTGGGCATTCGCGATGTGACCATGATGTTCTCGGTCAGCGATATTCTGGGGCTCAATCCGTTCTCGCGCGCGATGCTGACCAACGCCGCCGGGGCTATCGCTGGAATGGCCACGGCGGGGGCTGATCTGAATTTTCAATCTGACCGTCCGGTGATCGGCATGACCAATCTGGGCGTGCTCACGCAGGGCACAATGCAAGCCGTCAAGTTGCTGAACGACAAAGGCTACGAGGTGATTGTCTTCCACGCGGTCGGCTCGGGCGGGGCTGCGATGGAGGCGATGATGCGCGAGGGCGTGATATCGGCCGTCTTCGATTACGGGCTGGGTGAGCTGGCCGATCAGATGTTCGGCGGCATCCGCGCCTGCGATGACACGCGTCTGACCGTGGCGGCAGAGCTGGGCCTGGCGCAGGTGATCGTGCCGGGTGGGATCGACCATCTGGGCATTCTGCTGGATGAGCCGAACACCGTGCCGGACCAATATGCCAACCGGCCTTATGCTTTCCACAACCCGGTGATCTTCGTGCCGCGTACAACGGCTGAAGAAGGTCAACAGATGATGGCCGAGCTTGGCCGCCGGGCAGCGCATGCAAAGCACACCAGCTTTCTACTGCCAATGAAGGGAGGCAGTGCCTATTCGGTCGAAGGCGGGCCGCTGCATGACAAAGAGGCCGACAAGGCCCTGTTTGCGGCGGCCCATGACGCCCTGTCCGGCATCGGTCCGGTGATCGAGGTTGACGCCGCTGCCGAAGACGCCGCCTTTATCGAACGCGCCGTCGACACGCTGATCGCCAATATCGAGGCCGCAGGCGAATGACCCTGTCGCTGAGCAATATCCACAAACGTTATGGCGGGCTGCACGCGCTGAAAGGCGTGCATCTGGATGTGCCCGAAGGTGCGTTCTATGCGCTGTTGGGGCCGTCCTCGGCCGGTAAAACCACGGCGTTGCGGGTGATTTGCGGGCTGGAAACGCCTGATGAGGGGGCCGTGACCTTGTTTGGTCAGCGCGCCAACGATGCGCCGATACAGGGCCGCGGGTTGGCGATGATCTTCCAAAGCTTCGCGCTTTATCCGCATCTGAACGTGCGCGAGAATCTGGCCTACCCACTGCGCCGCAGCGGGCTGTCTTCGGGCGAGATCGACAAAAAGATCGGACGGGTGGCCGAGACGCTGAACATCCAGCACCGGCTGGGCAACCGGACCGACCAGCTGTCGGGCGGTGAACAACAACGTGTCGCCATCGGTCGCGCCCTGATCCGCGAGCCGCAGGTTCTGCTTCTGGATGAGCCACTGACCAATCTGGACGCCAAGCTGCGCGACGCCATGCGGGTCGAGTTCAAACGCCTGCATCGCGAGTTGGGGATCACCATGCTCTACGCCACGCCCGATCAGCTGGAGGCCACGACGATGGCCGACCAGATCGCCGTTATCGACGATGGGCGGATCATCGCAACCGGCACGCCGCAGGATCTGTATCACGCGCCGCCGGATGCACGGGTGGCGCAGCTGGTGGGCTCACCGCCGGTCAATCTTGTTCCCATTCAGGACCGTTCGACCGCGGGCACATGGCTGGGCTTTGCGCAGCTTGCGATCCCGGCACCTGAAGGCACGGTTTGCGCCATTCGCCCGCATGATCTGACTGTCGCCACGGGTGAGGCCGATTTCGAAGGCGCGGTCGTGCTGACTGAAGCCCTGGGCGATGTGAGCGTTGTCACCGTTCAGGTCGGCGACGCACAGCTGCGCACCGTTCTTTACGGGGCGGACGCGGCGCGGGTTCGGATCGGTGATCAACTACCACTCAAGATTAATCACGCCATGTACCTGCCCGCGGCGCAGTGCGCGCAGGTCTGACAACAAAACAGAACAACCAACGGAGGAGAGAATGACCAGATTTAGTGAAATGGGTGCGCTTCTGTCGGCGACGATACTGGCCGGATCAGCTGTTGCAGCCGAAGACATCACCATCCGCATGGCGGCACCCGATTGGGGCCCGACACGGTTCATGCAAGATCATGCAAACGAAACATATACCGCACCGTCGGGCAATAACGTTAAACTTGAGATCGACTTTATCCCGTGGCCGAATTTCTTTGACCGGGTGAATGCCTCGCTGAACTCGGGCGAGCAGAAATACCAGATATTGGTGTCCGACAGCCAATGGCTGGGCACCTTTATCGAGGCGGGTCATTTCATGAAACTGAATGACCATATCGCCGAAGACGCGGAGTTGCAGGCCATCATCAAGGATCTGCACCCGGCGCTGGTGTCGGGTTATTCGACCTATCCCAACGTGCCTGCGGACAAGATCGCCGAGATGGGGAACTATGCGCCGGACGTCAACTATTACGGCTTTCCGCAATTCCCGGACAATTACTTCACCTATTATCGCAACGACCTGTTTTGCGACGAAGGCGAAAACGCTGCGTTCAAGGAAAAATACGGGTCAGAGCTGCCTTGCGCGGCTGAAGACTGGGACAGCGTGACATGGGATGACTGGGGCAATTTCGGCGAGTTCTTCACACGCAAGGCCGGGGAAACACTGGCGGGTCAGATGCTGGGCAGCGATTTCTACGGGATCGCGTATCAGGCCGGGAAACCGCTTGATTTCTCGACCATGCAGATCAACGCGTTCTTCTGGCAATGGGGCGGCGGTATCTGGGATGAGGCCAATGAACCCAACGCGCCGGTTCTGGGCGTGGTGAATTCCGACGAAAACGTCGCCGGGTTCGAACGCTATCTGGAGCTGCTGAACTATGCGCCGCCAATCGCCAAGACCGGTCAGATGGGCATCTTTGAAATTCAGGACCTGTATATGCAGGGCAAGATCGCCGCGATCATAGACTGGGCCGCACTGGCCGCCCCTGTAGTTGATCCGGCCACCAGTCAGGTCGCCGATGTCACCAGCTTTGGCATGATGCCCGGCAACATGCTGAATGGCACGCTGGACCGCAGCGCCAATCTGGGCGGCCAGCCCTTTGTTCTGACCACATGGAACGATGATCTGGTCGTGGCAGAGGCGCTGGACCTGGTCAAATGGTGGTTGTCCGAGGACACCCAGATCGCAGCTGTGAAAGCGGGTGGGCAATCGGGTCTGACCTCGGTTCTGGAAAACCCCGACTATGACAGCTGGGCGCCGTGGAATGCCACTTACCGCAAGTCTCTGCCTTGGCAGAAGGACCTCTGGCACGTGCCCGAGATGTTCGAGATGCTGACCCAGCAGCAGGAAGAGTTCGACCGCGCGATCACCGGTCAGGTCTCTGCCCGCGAGGCGCTGGATGCTGTGGCCGAGTTCCAGGACGAGCTGCTGCGCGACGCGGATCGCCTGCAGTAAACCGATGGAGAAAGCTGTGAATCAGGCAACACTCCCTCCCAAATTGCCGCCCGCTTTCGAGCGTAAAGTGGAAGTTCGCGGCTTTCTCCAATGGATCAACGCGCCAGAGCGGCGCGGGGCACTTCTGGTGACGCCCGCGCTGGCCACTTTGTTTCTGATCAACATCCTGCCGCTGTTGTGGTCCTTTGGGTTGAGCTTTTTCAACTATCGGGCCAACCGCTTGACCGCGCCCAAGTTTCAGGGGCTTGAGAATTACACCGATCTGCTGGGCGATGACCGCGTATGGGAGCGTTTCGTGACCACCGGCCTGATCGTCAGCTCTTCGGTCGCGCTGCAACTTCTGATCGGGTTTGGGCTGGCGCTGCTGTTTGCCAAGAAATTCCCGATGCGGCGGCTGGCGCTTATGTTCGTGCTGACGCCGATGATGCTGTCCTTTGTTTCGGTCGCGATCTTCTTCAAGCTGTTTTACGACCCGACGTTGGGCATGTTGTCATGGTTCATCAGCCTGTTTACCGGTGAAAGCTTTGCGCTGCTCGCCACCCCCGCTGGGGCCATCGCGGGTATCGTCATCGCCGATGCCTGGATGTGGTCGCCCTTCGTAATGCTGCTGGTGCTGGCGGGGCTGGTTTCGGTTCCGGGTTATCTGTATGAGGCCGCCGAGATCGACCGCGCGCCAAGCTGGAAACGGTTTCGCACCATCACCTTTCCCTATGTCAAAAGCCTGCTGTTGCTGGCGCTGTTGTTCCGCACCATCGAGACTTTCAAGACCTTCGATCTGGTCTTTCTGATCACCGAGGGCGGGCCGGGTTCGACCACCGAGACCATCGCCATATATGCCTATCGGCTGGGGTTCCAGTTCTTCCGCACCAGCGAGGCGTCAGCGCTGGCCTACATGATCCTGTTCGTCGTGATCGTACTGACCTCAATCTACCTTTACGTCGTCAAACAACGCAACGCATCGGAGGGCGTGTGACATGGCCTCAGGGTTTCGCACTCATGATCAGGCCGGACCGGTGCGCACTTTCTTTGCGTGGCTGGTAGGCATCATCTACTTCGCCCCGGTTTTCTGGATTGTCCTGACGGCCTTCAAAACCCGCGCCGACGCACTGGCGATCCCGCCGAAACTGGTCTTTGCCCCCACGTTGGACAATTTCCGCGCCGTGTTTTTCCAGACCTCCAC
Source organism: Rhodobacteraceae bacterium KLH11 (assembly GCA_000158135.1). Classification (GTDB taxonomy): domain Bacteria; phylum Pseudomonadota; class Alphaproteobacteria; order Rhodobacterales; family Rhodobacteraceae; genus Ruegeria. The sequence continues at coordinate 194,564 of DS999532.1, read as the reverse complement.
CACCGGGGAGGTCACGGGGTCGGGCGTCTGGCTCTATTTCGCCAACTCGGCCTTTATCGCGGGCTCATCGGTGCTGCTGGCGCTGATTATTGGGACGTTGGCAGCCTATGCGTTCTCGCGCTATCCCCTGAAGGGCAACGACACCTATCTCTTCGTGATCCTGTCGACCCGGATGCTGCCGCCGATTGTGGTGATCATCCCGATTTTTCTGGTGTTTCGCCTGACCGGATTGTCGGGCTCCTATATCGGGATCATCCTGCTCTATACTGGGTTCAACCTGCCATTTTCGATCTGGATGATGAAAAGCTTCTTTGATGACCTCAACCCGGAGGTCGAAGATAGCGCCCGTATGGACGGTTCAGGAGACTGGTCGGTCTTCGGGCGCATTGCCCTGCCTCAGGTCAAGGCGGGGCTGGCTGCAACGTCGGTCTTCGCACTGATCCTGACATGGAACGAGTTCATCTTTGCCCTGCTGCTGACCGGGCCGGAAACCCGTACTGTTCCCGTGGCCATCGCCAGCACCATTGGCGGCGAGATTGGCGTAGACTGGGGCAAGCTGTCGGCCATGGTGTCGCTGTTCCTTATCCCCGTTTTCATTGTGACCTTTGCGCTGCAAAACCAGCTGCTGCGTGGCGTCACCTTCGGCACTGTCCGCAAATAGAGGAGGTAGCCATGAACGAGCTGAAACTGACCGGTCTGACCAAGTATTTCGGCGATTTCGCTGCCGTCCGGGATGTGGATTTGACCGTAAAGCCCGATGAGGTTCTGTGCCTTCTGGGGCCATCCGGCTGCGGCAAGACGACGACGTTGCGCATGATCGCCGGGCTGGAGTCCGCGACCCAAGGTGCGGTTTACTTCGGCGACCGCGACGTAACCCATCTGCCTGCGCGGGACCGGGATGTGGCGATGGCGTTCCAGTTCTATGCGCTCTATCCAGATTTGACCGTGGGCCAGAACCTTGCCTATCCGTTGCAGGCCGAGGCCCCGACGCCCGCAGAGAGCGCCGACCGTCTGGCCCGCATTGCCGAGATTCTGCAACTGACCGAGGTTCTGGACCGGTATCCGCATCAACTGTCGGAGGGGGAAAAGCAGCGCGTTGCGGTGGGCCGCTGTGTGATCCGCGCGCCCAATGCCTTCCTGTTCGACGAACCGCTCAGCCGTCTGGACGCCAAGCTGCGTGATGAGATGCGCGGATCAATCCGCAAGATTCTGGCGACGCTGGACCGCCCCACGGTGATTGTGACTCACGATCAGCTTGAGGCGATGACCATGGGCGACCGGATTGCCGTCATGCGTGATGGTAAGGTTGAACAGATAGGACGGCCTCTGGACGTGTTTGAACGGCCCGCGAATATCTTTGTTGCCGGCTTCATCGGCACACCGCAGATGAACTTGCTGAAAGGCCGCTGCCTTGCAGTCAATGACACCGGGCTTGAGGTTGATCTGTCGGGTCAGATGATCCGGCTACCTTCCGGTCCGTTCGCGACTCTGCCGCAAACCGGGGCCGAGGTGACGCTGGGCTTTCGCCCCCGCGCGGCGGCCCGCGCGCAAGACGATGCTGTGTCTTTGCAGGCCGCACGTGTGTTCTTGTCGGAAAACATGGGGGCCGAGACGCTGGTCCATTCTGATTGGAACGGCCAGAACCTGCGGGTGCTGGCGCATGGGCCGGGACATCCCGAAGGGCAGGTGCATGATGTGCAGGTTGATCCCGCCGATCTGACCCTGTTTGGAGCCGACGGAATTCGTATCACCCGCAAATCGGACAAGGAGGCCGCGTGATGGCAACGCTCAGTAAAACAGTTGCCGCGCGGGCGAGGGGCATTATTCTGGCCCTGTCCATCGGGTCGCTGATCGCAGTGTTCCAACCGGTGTCGCATATCCTGTTCCAGATCGGATGTGTCACTGCCTTCCTGTCCGCAATCCTATTCAACATGATGCCGTTTCTGAACGCGGGTCAGCCCGTGAAATCCCTTCGCCAGCCCGCCTTGACGATCCTGATCGTCTTCTTGTGCCTGGTTGGCTTCGCAATCCTGTCTGCCTGGGGATACGTTCTTTACCTTCAGGCGCAATAAGTTTGGAAGATCAGATGAAAAATCGTTGGAATGAACAAGATGCCCCGGCATGCGGTTCGGATCTTGAACTGCGCGCTTATTCTTCGCGCCTGATCGGGGTTGATCCTGAACTGGTTCTGCACGGAGGAGGCAACACCTCTGTGAAAACCAGGCGGACTGACATATTCGGGAACGACTTTGATGCGATCTATGTCAAAGCGTCGGGCTTTGATCTGGCGCAGATGTGGGTCGAAGGGTTCACCGGGCTGGAGCGGGGCAAGCTGCTGGCCCTGTCCGAATTGCCTGCCTTGTCGGACCCGGACATGGTCCGCGAGGTTAAACGCGCCCAGTTAGATCCGCAAGCGGCCAATGCCTCCATCGAGGCCATCGTTCATGCGGTGATCCCGCACAAATACGTTGATCACTCCCACGCCGACGCGATCCTGACGATCTCGAATTCGATGTTGTCACCCGAGACCTGGCAAGAGATTTTTGGCGACAGCGTGGCAGTGCTACCTTATGTCAAACCGGGTTTCGATCTGGCCAAACAGATCGCCGCCTTTGCGCGCGAGGGTGGATTTGATCACTGCAACGGACTGGTGCTGGAAAACCACGGGTTGTTTACGTTCGATGATGACGCCAAGGTCAGCTATGACCGTCATATCGAACTGGTCGCCATTGCGCAGAAGTTTCTTGAGGAGAGGTACGGCAAGCTGACGCCGGGGGCCGCGCAGACGGACGACCCATTGGCTCTGGCACAATTGCGCCGGGCGGTGGGCGATCTGGCGGGGTTTCCGGTTCTGTCGCGCCCCTCCTGCAGCGTGCCAGCCAAGTTTGCCGAGCGGTTGGTCGAACTGACCAAAACCGGCACCGTCACGCCCGAGCATGTCATTCACAACAAACCCTTCCCCGCGTTGGTCGGGCCGGATGTGGCCACTGGTCTGGCGCGATTTGCAGAAGACTACCAAGCCTATTTCGACCGCGCCGAGGACAGTACGCTGCAACGCATGCCGCTAAACCCACATTGGGTGGTTGCGCACACGGGTAGCATCCGCAGCTTTGGCCCCAACCTCAAACGCACCGATATCTCGGCTGATGTCGCTCGTACGACTGCGAAGGTGTTGCGCTATGCTCATGAAACCGGCGGCTGGCAGGGGCTGAGCGAGGAGGACTTGCGCGGGTTGGAATATTGGGAACTGGAACAGGCCAAGCTGAAGAAACAACCCAAGGGTCCGGAACTGACTGGCAAGATCGCGGTAGTGACCGGAGCGGCGACCGGTATTGGACGCGCGATTGCGCATAGGCTGCATGCGCAGGGCGCCGTCGTGGTCGGGTTTGACATCAATCCAACCATCGTCGACATCCCGTCAGAGGCAGGGCTTGAGGGCATGGTGGTGGATGTCACCGACCGGGGTGCTGTCGAAGCTGCACTGGCGCAAGTGGTACAGTCTTATGGTGGTCTCGACATTTTGGTGTCGAACGCAGGCACTTTCACTGCCGGGGCGCAGGTCGAGGATATGGAGGATGAAAACTGGGCCAGATCCATGCGTATTAATCTGGATGCCCACATGATCCTGTCCCGCGCCGCGGTGCCCTATGTGCGGTTGGGCTTTGATCCATCGATCCTGTTTATGGCTTCGCGAAATGTCCCGGCACCGGGGGCAGGGGCCTCGGCTTATTCGGTGGCCAAGGCCGGGGTTACACAGCTTATGCGCGTTCTGGCATTGGAACTGGCCGAATCTGGGGTCACAGTAAACGCCCTGCATCCCGACGCTGTGTTTGACACAGACCTTTGGACAGACGAGGCGCTGGAACGATCTGCCAAACGCTATGGCCTGACAGTTGAAGAATACAAAACACGTAACTTGATGAAAGCCGAGATCACATCGGACCATGTCGCCAATGCGGCTCTGGCTCTTGTTGGTGGTGACTTTCTTAGGACAACGGGCGCGCAAATCCCGCTGGATGGTGGAAACGACCGCGTAATTTAAGCGACCATTGAAAGGCCCGAACGGTTACCAAGCATGGTTTCCAGCGCTGAGAGTTTACAAGCGCTCAAGCACTGGTTGTGCAGGTGTAGACCTGTCCGAGTTTTCGAAGGTGATCGCGCAGAGCATTGATCAATTGAGTACGCAGTCGAACCAATAGTTCCCGGGCTCGCTTCGCCATCGCGGACGTCTGAGGTTCTTCACCGCCGTAAAGCGTATTGTTGGCCGGATGGATCAGCCTGACTTCGTGACCCAAACGATTGATCTCGCGCGTCCAACAATGCGGATTGCCGCAGGCCGCCTTCACCGTACTCGAAGACCTGACCTCTGCCCAGTTTCTTCCGAAGAACGGCGCGACCGGTTTGATCCGCTGCATGCACCTGAAAACGCCCTTTCGGCAAATCCAGACCAATTATCTCATCTCTTTCAGAGACGCCTCCATTCAGGTTGTTTGGAAACCCACAATGGCACATCGAGACCTCAAAACCCTGTCATGAGAAGCCTGAGTCAAGCGGTTCTGATGTGCTGTTTCGAACAACAATACTATGTTCCAGAAATGTGGGGGAAACTGGCATAGGTTGATCGCTCAGAAAATCCAACAGCATCCGCATGGCTTGTTTTCCAATAAGGTTACGGGCTTGATGAACAGTTGTCAGTTCAGGTTGAAATATGCTCGCGTAGGGTACGTCGTCGAAACCCATCACAGATATCTGATCCGGCACAACATATCCTTCGTCCTGAAGACATCTTATCATGCCCATTGCGGATTCATCGTTTGCACAGAAAACAGCGGTTGCATCGGCGTGTTTGGCAAGCACGTGCCGAGCGGCGCGCTGCCCATCGCCGAAGGAAAAGCCACAGGGAACCCTGTTGATTTTGTCATCCAGCCCTGCTTCGGCCATAGCCCGCGCATAACCCGCAAAACGATCTTCGGTCAGCGTATTGCCATCGGGACCAGCAGCATGAGCAATGGCCCGATGCCCAAGCGAAACAAGATACCTCGTCGCGTCGTAGGCTGCTTCTTCGTTGTTTGTGCCAACATGTGGAATGTCGGAGTTATTGACGCGTTCGGATATGGAAATGACCGGAACGCCTTCCGCCAGCAACCCGTCGGGCGGAGCGCAGCCATTCAGCAAAAGCGCTCCGTCTGCGCGACCATTGCGAAGGTTTTCCAGGATATTTGCAAATCTTTCATCCTCACCGTTTGTATTGCCAATCAGGATTGTAAGGTTTGCCTGCGTCGCGACCTCCTCGATTCCGGACAGGATTTTCGAGAAGAACGGGTTGGCGATGTCTGGCAAAATTACCAATATCGTCCCCGAGCGGTTACGGCGCAGCATCTGTGCGGCAGTATTGACGCTGTAGCCTGTTTCGGAAACGGCAGCGAACACCGCATCGCGCGTTTTCTTTGAGACGATATCAGGCGATTGTAGCGCACGACTGACCGTCGCAGTCGAGACACCGGCCATGCGCGCAACATCCCTGACGGTGGGTCTTTTGTGTAGGTTTCTGGTCATATTACGAGCCTTATACCAGCCTAAACGCGAAAGTGTAATGGTTTACATTCAAAATGAAATCGATTACATAAGATTCGAAACGAACTTGGCTGAACATTTTAGGAGCGGAAATGAAGCTGGGTGTGAACCTGCTTTGCGTCGGTGGACTGATCGACAAGGCGCAGTTGGAGTTTTGCCAGCTCGCTGCAGAGGCAGGGTATGACGGCGTTGAAATCCCGGTGCTTGAAGGTTCGCCCGAACATTACTTCTGGCTGGCGTCGGAACTGGACGCACTTGGGCTAAAGCGGGCCTGTACCGCGATTGTCCCGGATCCGAATGCGGATCCTACCCATGCGGACCCGGTTATCCGGCAACGCGGGCGTGCTCATCTGGAGTGGATATTGGACTGCGCAACGGCGCTGGGTGCTGAAACCATCGGCGGTCCATTCCATGCGCCGATCGGCCATTTCACCGGCAGCGGGCCGACCACTGAGGAATGGCAGCGCGGGGCCGAGGCGCATCATCGGATGGCTGAACAGGCGGATGAGCGAGGAATGCTACTGGCGCTGGAACCGCTCAACCGGTTTGAAACCCACTTCCTGAATACGGCCGCGCAGGCGGCACAATATTGCGAATTGGTCGATCACCCTGCTTTCGGGATCATGTACGACACGTTTCACGCGCATATTGAAGAAAAGGATCAGGCCGCCGCAATCGGCACCCTCTCTGGTCAGATCAATGTTTTGCACATCTCCGAAAATGACCGGGGTACACCCGGGACGGGGCAGGTTGATTTCGACACAGTCTTCTCCGCCGTCAAGAAATCCGGTTTCGACGGCTGGGTGGTGATGGAGGCATTTGGCGCCGGCGTGCCTGAACTCGCTGCCGCGACCCGTATCTGGCGTCCGATGTTCGATGACCACCCACAATTGTTTCACGACAGCGCCGCGTTCATTCGCAAAGGCTGGGCGCGGGCATGATCGGCGATGTCATCTTTGAGATGAAGGGGATCACCAAGGTATTCCCTGGCATCAAGGCGCTGGACGCAGTCAGTTTTTCCGCGCGGTCGGGTGAGGTTCACGCGCTGGTCGGGGAAAACGGCGCGGGCAAGTCGACCCTGATGAAGGTCCTGTCCGGGGTGTATCAGGCCGAAGAAGGCGACATTTATCTGCGTGGTCAGAAGGTCCGGTTTCAGCATCCGCTGGAATCGCTCGCCCAAGGCGTCAGCGTGATCTACCAGGAATTTTCGTTACTGCCTGATCGAACGGTGGCCGAGAATATCTTTTTGGGCCGAGAGCCCGCACGCCGCTGGGGGTTGCTTGATACCCAGCGGATGCAGAGCGAAACGCAGGAGGTGTTATCGCTGTTCGGGGATCGCCACCGCTTTGGCCCGGAAACATTGGTCGGCGAACTGGACGTTGCGCAGCAGCAGATGGTCGAGATCGCCAAGGCGTTATCGCTGAATGCGCAGGTGATCGTGATGGATGAACCAACGGCCGCGTTGAACGACACCGAATGTGATCTTCTGTTCCAGCTGGTTGATGATTTGCGCGGGCAGGGCCGGTCGATTGTCTATATCACGCACCGAATGCGCGAAATCCGCCGTCTGGCGGACCGAGTTACAGTTATCAAGGATGGAAAGGTCGCGGCGGCTTTCGACGACGTGCCGGAAACCGGCCAGATCGTCGAGGCCATGGTTGGGCGCGACATTGGCCAATTCTATCCCGAACCGGCCACGCCGGATGAGGTAGGAGAGGCAGTGCTGACCGTTCGTGGCGGTGGGAACGACCGGATATTTGATATTGATCTTGACCTGCGTGCAGGTCAGATCACCGGGTTTGCCGGGGTACAAGGGGCGGGCCGCACGGCGCTGGCGCTGGCTCTATTTGGGGTAGAGCCGTTTGACACCGGCGCGGTGACCGTTGAGGGGAACCCGGTTTCGCTGACCACCCCTCGCCGCGCAGCCAGAGCCGGGATCGCCATGCTGCCCGGCGACCGCAAGGCCGAGGGGCTGATGCTGATGCAGACTGTCCGTGATAACGGAATGATATCGGCCCGTGCGTTTTCGACCGCTCTGGGTGCGCCGGACAACACGCCTATGACCACGCTGGACCAGATGGACCAGTTTTTTGACGCTTTTGACTTGCGCGCGGCGAGTTATGATGTCGAGATTCAGTCTTTGTCGGGGGGTAATCAGCAAAAAGCCATCGTTGCGCGCTGGCTGTCGCTGGCCCCGAAAGTTCTGATCTTTGTCGAGCCAACCCGCGGTATCGACGTCAACACCAAAGCCGGGATTTATGCCCAGATGCGCAAATTGGCGCAGGAAGGGGCTGCCGTTATGGCGATCTCGTCCGATCTGCCTGAGGTGCTGGGTATCTCGGACCGGGTGCTGGTGATGAGCGATGGCAAGATCGTGGCCGAGTTTGGATATGGTGCCAGCGAGGCCGAGGTCATGCATGCCGCGACCGAGGCCCATCTTGAACTGGAAACCTCATGAAGGTTCCCAAGCCAAAAAACATGACCGCCCTGGCACCATTCCTGCTGCTGCTGGCAGCGGTGGTGATTTATGTCGGCGTCGCGATTGCGACCGGGCAGACCCAATATCTGACGGCTGAAAACCTGCTGGGCCTTCTGGGGCGTTCGATTGCGCTGGGGATCACCGCAATTGGCCAGACCTTTGCCATCCTGATTGCCTCGATTGACCTAAGCGTGGCGAATTTGATTTCGGTATCTGCCGTGCTGGCGTCGTCCATCATGTCGGGCGATCCGTCGATGATGCTGCCTGCGGTTGCGGCGGTTCTGGCGGTTGGTGTTGTCGTTGGCCTGATCAACGGGCTGGTGATCACCCAGTTCGAGGTCAACCCGCTGATCGCGACCCTTGGCATGGCATTGATCCTGCAGGGGTTGCTGAGCGCCACGTTCAACAACTTCGCCGGTGAGGTGCCCGAGGCGTTTCAGGTTTTCGCCTATGGTCAGGTCGGAGGTATCTCGATCAGCCTGATCTTTCTGATCGGTCTGACCATCGCTGCGTGGGTGTTTCTGCGGTTCACGAAACCCGGTTCGAACATCTATTCCGTCGGCGGCAATCCGGATGCGGCCAAACTGGCGGGAATGCGCACCACGCGCGTTGTCATCATGGCGCATGTGATCTGCTCGGTCTGCGCCACTATCGCGGGGCTGTATCTGGCCAGCCGGTTGCGCTCGGGCGCGCCGTGGATCGGGCGGGACGGGGTCTATGATCTGGAATCCATCGCCGTGGTCGTCATTGGCGGCACGGCTCTGTCAGGCGGGCGCGGCGGGGTCTGGGGCACGCTGATGGGCGTGATGATCTTTTCGCTGATCGACTCGATCTTCAACATTGCCGGCGTTGACGCCTTTGCCAAACAAATCCTGCGTGGGGTCATTATCGTTGCCGCTGTTGCGGTCTACGCCATGCGCAGCCGGAGGATCGAGGCATGATGCCCCGGCTGAAACAAATGAACCCGGTTTTTCTGGTGCTGATCCTGCTGTTTGCGGCAATCGCGATCCTGTCGCCCTATTTCCTGCAGCCTGCCGGGTATATGAACTTTCTCAAACGGGCCGCACCGATTGCGATTTTGGCCGTGGGGCAGCTTTACGTCATCAACTCGGGCGGGTTCGATCTGTCGGCGGGGGCGCTGGTGACGCTGACGGTCATTGGCAGTTCGATCCTGCTGGACGGAGATGCCAGCGCGACGTGGTGGGTGATCATTGTCATGCTGGGCGCAGGCGTGATCGTGGGGGTGGCGAATGCGCTCGTGGTCTCGTGGCTCAAGGTGCCATCCATCATTGCCACGCTGGGGATGATGATCACGCTCAGCGGGATTGCCCTGACCTGGTCAGGCGGTGCGCCACGGGGCTACCTGCCTGAAAACTTCCGGTTTTTTGGCCGCTATCTGATCAAGGATCTGCCACTGATCAAAATCCTGCCGGTAGCGGTGATTGTCATGGTCGTGGTCTGCGCCGCGATGTGGTGGCTGATGCATCGCACCAACTACGGGAAGCGTCTGGTTGCGATGGGTGACAACCCCAAAGCCGCGATGCTGGCTGGCGTGCCGCTTACCGAGACCCGGATTGTGGCATTTGTCATGTCTTCGGTTTCGGCGGTGATTGCAGGAATATTGCTGGGCGGTTTTGCCGGCGTTTCCACAGATGTTGGTGTGGGGCTTGAGCTGCAGGCCATTACCGCAGCGGTGATAGGCGGGGCGCAATTGTTGGGCGGGCGCGGCACCGTAGGGGCCACCATCGCGGGGGCACTTGTGTTGCAGGCAATGTTCACACTGCTCAATATTTTGGGCTTTCCGAAACCCGTCCGGGATGTGGTGCAGGGCCTGATTTTGATCTCGGCGGTCGTGATCGCCGGATATCGACGACGCCGATCCGGGGGATAGGCGCCCGAAATGCGACAGAGGAGGAAACGACGATGATCAACAAATTTACAGCTACAGCTCTGACAACGCTGGCGTTGGCTTTGCCAGCCCAGGCACAGAATTTCGACGACCCGGTCGAGTTTGCCAAGCAAAAGGACATGCTGGGTGCGGCGGCCAATGGCGACGCTTCAACCCCGTGGTTGCAGCATTATGGCGACGTGATGGCGGATACCTCGGGCTTCAAAAAAGACGGGCCGCACACGATCTGTTTTTCGAACGCCGGTGTGAACAACCCGTGGCGTGTGGTGGGCTGGAACACCATGCAGGCCGAAGTGGAGCAGCATGACAGCATCGCCGAGTTCGTCGTGACCGATGCCGAAGGCTCGGACGATAAGCAGATCGCTGATATCGAGGACCTGCTGGCTGGTGGCACCTGTGACGCGCTGATCGTCTCGCCCAATACAACCGCAGCCTTGACCCCCGCGGTGGAAATGGCGTGCGAGCAACTGCCGGTCATCGTGTTTGACCGCGGTGTGAACACCGATTGCCCGGTCACCTTCATCAAGCCGGTCGGCGGCTACGGCTTTGGCATCCAGTCCGGTGAGTTCATCGCGGCCAATGCACCCGAAGGCTCGGACGTGCTGATGCTTCGCATCCTGCCAGGTGTGGATGTTTTGGAAACCCGTTACTCTGCGGCGAAACGCATTCTGGATGAGGCCGGTCTGAACATCGTCGGCGCGGAATTCACCGATGGCGACCGCGCCAAGACCAAAGCGATTGTCGAGGATTATATCCAGCGTGGCAACCAGCTGGGCGCGGTCTGGATGGATGCGGGCGCGACCTCGGTCGCGGCAATTGAAGCGTTTGAAGACATGGGTCTGGATGTGCCGATTGTCACCGGCGAAGACCAGCAGGACTTTCTGCAAAAATGGCAGGAGATCGGCATGAATACCATCGCTCCGACCTATCCGACCTATCAGTGGCGCACGCCCATTCTGGCGGCCCTGAAAATTCTGGATGGTGAGGCGATCCCGGGACCGGAATGGAACCTGCCGCAGCCTGCAATCACCAATGACAATCTGGCTGATTTCGTGAATCCGGCAATGCCTCCACTGCATTACGCCGCGTGTGGTTGCGATGAGATGCCCGGCTATCCGGAACGCTGGGGCGGCAAGTAATCACCTGACCAATCCGGGGCCCGTTCGGGCCTCGGGCTATCATCAATTTGGGAGGTTCACATGCCAGGTGCGATCAAGGGACCGGGGTTGTTTCTTGCACAATTTGCGGATGACGCGGCTCCGTTCAATTCACTGGGTTCGATTGCTCAGTGGGCGGCGGGTCTGGGGTACAAGGCGGTTCAGATACCAACCTTTGACAGCCGCCTGTTTGATCTGGACAAAGCCGCAGACAGCCAGACCTATTGCGACGAAGTGCTCGGCACCTGCCGCGAAGCCGGGGTCGAGGTCAGCGAATTGTCGACCCATCTGCAGGGTCAGCTTGTTGCCGTCCATCCCGCCTATGATCAAGCTTTTGATGCCTTTGCGCCGACGCAAGTGCACGGCAACCCACAGGCGCGTCAGGACTGGGCCGTCGATCAGGTCAAAAAGGCCGCCATCGCCGCGCGGCGCATGGGGCTCGACACCACGGTCAGCTTTACCGGCTCGCTGGCCTTTCCTTATCTCTACCCCTGGCCTCAGCGCCCGCAGGGCCTGATCGAAGAGGCCTTCGCCGAACTTGCCCGCCGCTGGCGCCCGATTTTTGATGCCTATGCGGATCAGGGTGTGGCGATCGGATTTGAAATCCACCCCGGCGAGGATGTGTTCGATGGTGCCACGTTCGAGATGTTTCTGGATGCGGTAAACAACCACGAGGCCTGCCGGATCAACTATGACCCCTCGCATTTCCTGCTACAGCAGATGGACTATCTGGAGTTCATCGATCTCTATCACGAGCGCATCTGCGCCTTCCACGTCAAGGATGCCGAGTTCAACCCGACCGGGCGGCAAGGCGTCTATTCCGGTTATCAGGGCTGGACCAACCGGGCGGGGCGCTTCCGCAGTCTGGGCGACGGGCAGGTGGATTTCGGGGCGATCTTCTCGAAGCTGACTCAACATGGCTATGACAGCTGGGCAGTGCTGGAATGGGAATGCTGCCTGAAATCACCCGAGCAGGGGGCCGCCGAGGGCGCGCCATTCATCGCGCGCCATATCATAGAAACCACCGACAAGGCGTTTGACGATTTCGCCGGGGGCGAGGTTGATCAGGCGATGATCCGGACCATGCTGGGGCTGCAAAGATGAACGGTTCCTACAAACCACCTATCCGCTGGGGCATGGTCGGGGGCGGTGAAGGGGCCTTTATTGGCGGCGTGCACCGGATCGCAGCGCGTCTTGATGGCGAATATAATCTGATTGCCGGAGCCTTCTCATCGGATGCCGAACGGTCCAAACGCTCGGCAGCCACATTGGGTATATCCTCAGATCGCAGCTATGCAGATTACAAGGACATGGCACTGGCCGAGGCCGCCCGATCGGACGGGGTTGAGGTCGTCTCGATTGTCACGCCCAACCACATGCACCTGCCCGTTGCGCGCGCATTCCTGCAGGCAGGAATTCACGTGATCTGCGACAAGCCTCTGGCGACCTCGGCACAGGAGGCCCGCGATTTTCTGGCTGAACAAGCGCAGGCAAACGCTTTGTTCATTCTGACTCATAACTATACGGGTACGCCAATGGTGCGTCAGGCACGCCAGATGGTCGCGGAAGGGGCGATCGGGACTCTGAGGCATGTGCAGGTCGAATACGCGCAGGATTGGCTGACCGAGCCGACTGACGAGAGCAACAAACAGGCGGCCTGGCGTGCAGATCCATCGAAATCAGGCGCTGCGGGATCAATGGGTGATATCGGTACCCATGCATATCAGCTGGCTTGCTTCATAACAGGACAACGGGCGACACAAGTGGCCGCTGATCTGACCGCCTTTGTTCCGGGGCGCAAGGTGGATGACAATGCTGCCGTTCTGATGCGATATGAAAATGGAGCGAAGGGGATGCTTTGGGCCAGTCAGGTGGCTCCGGGCAACGAGAACGCGCTGTCAATCCGGGTGTACGGCGACAAGGGTGGTCTTGAATGGCACCAGGAAAACCCGAATCGGTTATGGTTTACGCCATTTGGGAAACCCAAACAGCTGCGGACGCGCGGCGGAGCAGGGGCAAATGAGGCAGCAAATGCTGTAACCCGTATTCCGGGGGGGCATCCCGAAGGTTATCTGGAGGCATTTGCGACAATTTACACCTCGGCTGCCAGCGCCATCCGTGCGCACAAATCGGGTCTCGAACCGGCGCCAGATCTCTTGCTGACGACGCTTGAGGATGGCGTGCACGGGATGTCATTCGTCGATGCCGTCCTGCGATCGTCCGCTGGCAATGCCGTATGGGAGGCGATTTGAAACCCACCCAAGAAGTTTAATTGCCATGCGGGCGGCATCTTCGAAGGCGATGCCAATGTCGAATGTCATTCGGTTCATAGAACTTGCCAGATTTATGTGCGCTCCGGTCAAGGATTCTTGTGCGTTCGCCAATCGGCCACCCCGAAGCGCAATGGTTTTGCTATAGAGCTCGAAGTGATCCGACCCACCTATTGTTGACGCATCCGGGACACGGATCATACAGTCCGGTACAGGGCGCTCCGAGCCGGGCTACTAACGCGCCAGACCCGGTGAGCTTACCGAGTCACGCTCGACCAGCTCGCATTCCAACTTTTCAAACACCGGAAGACCGCCCTCGTCCGACCCCAGCAACCGTTCTACGGCCCATTCTCCCATTTCGCGATGCGGCAGGTTGATCGTCGTCAGCATCGGACTGAGATGGCGCGAGATCTCTTCGTCGTCATATCCGACAACAGAGACATCGTTGGGAATCTGATAACCATGTTCTTTAAGGTATTCGTAGCATCCGATTGCCATCCGGTCGTTCTGACAGAAAATTGCAGTTGGCGGGCGCGCGCTTTCCATCAGAGATTTGGTACCCGAATATCCAGCGCTGGCTGACCAGTCACCAGATTTCACCAAAGCCGGATCAAACGGGATATCCGCCGTCGCGAGCGCACGCCTGTACCCCTTCAGGCGATCCTGTGCGGCGCTCATGAAGTCCTCACCAACGATCGTGGCAATCGTCTGATGACCTGCATCAATCAGATACTGTGTCGCCCTTTGGCCGCCAGCTATTTCGCTTGGGACTACCGAGGGCACGTCTTCCGAGGGTGATGTACAATTCAACAAGACAAACGGGATACTTGACTCTATCAGTGCTTTTGGAACCAAGACTTCCCGTGTAAAAATACACGCATAGATGACAGCTTCGACACCGTCGTGTGACATCGCCTCAATGATCGCCGATTCGCGCCGAGTGTGGTTTCGGGTCTCATAGATGGTCAGCACAGTTTCGGTGTTTTCCAACGCGTTCTGAATACCACGAATCGCAACAATACCTTCGGGGCTTGTTGACAGAGAATCGATCATGAAGCCGATCCGTTTGAGCGTTGCCGCGCCCGTGGCCGGGGGCCCAAGCAACTTGGCCTGTGTCAGATTATACCCGAGTTTACGCGCTGTTTCGACAACGCGGCTACGTGTGTCGCCAGAGATCGAGATCGAAGTATTCCCATTGAGAACAAAAGAAACTGTCGACTGCGAACAGCCGACCGCCCGGGCAATGTCGCCCATGGTGACACGTTTGCTCCTCCTCTGGACTTTGCCCACAGATGCCCTCCCTGTCCGCAATTTCGATTGCCTCGATCCTATGTGCAGCGTATTTGATAGATCATTTATATTAGTTGACAAGTAATAATCTTTAGTAATGTTATCTGTCTAGTTTCAAAATGGGAGGATACCGTGAGACTCAATACTGCAATTGCAACTGTTGCCGCATTGTTGGTAAGCACCGCAGCGAGTGCGGAACTTCCTGCGCTTGAGAAAAAGGATCAGTACACCGTCGGGTTTGCCCAAACCGAAAGCAACAACCCCTGGCGCATCGCGCAAACCAAGAGCTTCCAAGACACGGCTGAAAGCTGTAACTGGAATTTGGTCTACACCGATGCCGCGGGTTCGGCCGCAAAGCAGGTGGCCGATGTGGATTCGATGATCGCGCAGGGCGTTGACGCCATTTTCCTGCCTCCGCGCGAGGAACAGCCGCTGCTGCCTGCAGTTCTGCGCGCCAAGGCCGCAGGTATACCAGTGTTTCTGGTCGACCGCTCGGTTGATGCGAGTGTTGCCAAGGCTGGCGAAGATTATGTGACATTCATGGGGTCGGATTTCATCGATCAGGGCCGCCGCGCTGCGGAATGGTTGATCGCCAACTCGGATGGCACCGAAGTGATCGTGGAACTGGAAGGCACCACTGGATCGTCGCCAGCAAACGACCGCAAGAAAGGCTTTGATGATGCGGTTGCCGGTCAGTCAGGCATGACTATTGTGGCCAGCCAATCAGGTGACTTTGCCCGCGACAAAGGCCGTCAGGTCATGGAAACCCTGCTGCAGTCGCACCCGGATGTCACTGTTGTTTACGCGCATAACGACGAAATGGCGATTGGTGCAATTCAGGCGCTTGAAGCCGCTGGTCGTAAGCCGGGCGAGGACGTCACGCTGGTGTCGATCGACGGCACCCGCGATGCGCTTCAGGCAATTATCGATGGCAAGTTGGGCGTATCCGTGGAATCGGCCCCCTTCTTCGGACCGATTGCCTGTGACACGATGAAAGCCTACGCTGCAGGCGACGAAGTTCCCGCCTGGGTAAAGGTTGAAGACCGTATTTTCACCAAGGAAAACGCAGCCGATCACGTCGCTGACGCGTACTAATAAGAACAAGAACTTGGGTGGTTCCCTGAAAACAGGGGACCACCACACACGATTGGGGAGGAAATAATGGAGGCGACACCCGTCCTTCGGATGACGTCTATCGACAAGTCATTTGGTGGTATTCCAGCACTCAGCAACGCGTCCCTGACAATCCGCCCCGGCGAGGTGCATGCGCTTATCGGGCAGAACGGTGCCGGTAAGTCGACTATGATAAAAATCCTGAATGGCGCTTATAAAAAAGACGCGGGCGATATCGAACTGGATGGGAACCCTGTCCAGTTCGGTTCACCGCATGAGGCCCAGCTTGGTGGCGTCAGCACGATTTTTCAGGAAGTGAACCTGGTTCATTACCGATCAGTCACGGAAAACATCGTTCTGGGACAGGAACCCAAGAAGTTCGGCCTGATCGACTGGCCCGCCGCGCACCGGCGCGCGCAGGAGGTTCTGATGCGGTTCGGGCTGGACATTGATGTCCACAAGCCGCTTCACAGTTACAATATTGCAATCCAGCAACTGATCGCCATTGCCCGCGCTGTGTCATTCGATGCCCGGCTGGTGATCATGGATGAGCCTACTTCGTCACTGGATGAGCAGGAAAAGCAGGTTCTTTTCAAGGTCATCCGCGACCTGTCCGCTGAAAATGTCGCGGTTCTGTATGTCTCGCACCATCTGGACGAATTGTTTGCGGTTTGTGACCGCGTGACCGTGATGCGGAACGGGCAAATGATTGCCACACATGACATTGCCGATGTCTCCAAGATCGGGCTGGTGTCCGAGATGATCGGGCGCGACGCCAACCAGATCGCCAAGGCCGGAGCCACCGGTTTCGGTCACAACCATGCAGGCGGCGACAAGGTGGTGCTGGAGTTGCAGAGCCTGTCCAACGGGACCAGCGTTCAGGATGCCTCGCTGATTGTGCATCAGGGCGAGATTGTGGGCCTTGCCGGTCTGCTGGGATCAGGCCGCACCGAAACCGTATCGATGATCTTTGGGGCGGATCAACCCGCCGGCGGCACCATACGCTTCAAAGGTAAACCGGGCGCGTTTCGCCAACCCGCACAGGCGATCAATGCCGGAATCGGCTATTGCACCGAAGATCGCAAGGCCGAGGGCATCATTCCCGGTCTGTCGATCCGCGAGAACCTGACGCTGGCATTGCTGCCGCGTCTTGCGTCACGCGGGATCATTCCACGGGCCACCGAAAGGGAATTGGTGGACGATTTCATCGCCAAGCTGGGTATCAAAACCGCAGGGATGGAACAGCCCATTCGCGAACTGTCGGGCGGCAATCAACAAAAGGTGCTGCTGGCGCGTTGGTTGGCGACCGAGCCAGAGCTTTTGATCCTGGATGAACCGACGCGCGGCATTGATGTAGGTGCGAAACGTGAAATTCAGGCCCTGATCGAAGGGCTGTCGCAAAGTGGCCTGTCGGTTTTGATGATCTCATCGGAATTCGAGGAACTGATCGAAGGGGCAAATCGCGTTGTGGTTCTACAAGAAGGTAAGACTGTGACGACGCTGGAAAAAGACAACCTGACCGAAGACAGCCTGTTGGCAGCTGTTGCCGGTCATGTTGATGTGGCGGCGGAATAAAGATGTCGGAGTCCATAAACACGACGACAACCGCCAAGGAAAGCGGCAAAAGCTTGCAGGACCTTATTCGGAGCAATGGAACGTTTCTGGCGCTGATCGCGCTGATCGTGATCAACATGCTGATCACCCCGAACTTTCTGCAACTTCAGACCCTTTATGTGAACCTGACCCAGGTGGCGACGATTGCGATTGTGGCCTTGGGCATGACGATGGTCATCGCATCGGGCGGCATTGATCTGTCGGTTGGAGCGGTTATGGCGCTTTCGGGCGCCCTGGCCCCCTATATCTTTTTGTCTGATTTTGGTGTCGCAAACCCGACCATGGGGCTGGTGCTTGCGATCCTGATCGGGCTGCTGGCCGGTCTGGTTTGCGGTATGTTCAACGGTTTTCTGATCAACCAGTTCGCAATCCAGCCCATTGTTGCGACACTGGTGCTGTTCATCGCCGCGCGCGGGCTGGCGCAGGTGCTGACCAATGGCAACCTTCAGGTCTTCGACAACCCCGCGTTCGAGTTTCTGGGGACCGGCCGCATTCTGGGCCTGCCTTTCCAGGCTCTGGCTGCAGTGGTTCTGGCTCTTGCATTGAGCTGGGTCGTGCGCCGCACCTCCTATGGCCGCTATCTGTTGGCAGTAGGTGGCAACCCAAAGGCGGCAAACCTGTCGGGCATATCGGTGAACCGCGTGCGGCTGCTGACCTATGCAATCTGTGGTGTGCTGGCGGGGTTTGCAGGCATGGTGGTATCTGCCATCAACTCGGCTTCGGACGCCAACCAGACCGGGCAGTTGATGGAGCTGGATGCCATCGCAGCCGCTGTTGTTGGCGGGGCAAGTCTGATGGGCGGCAAGGCCCCCATCATCGGCGCGCTGATCGGAGCCTGCATTATCCAGTTGGTGAAATATACGTTGCTCGCCAATGGCGTCCATGACGCTGTCGCGCTGATCGCCAAAGCGGTCATCATCATTCTGGCCGTTTACGTCCAGTTGAACCGGGCGGAGTGACCCAGATGTTTGGATTCTTTGACCGTTCCCGCGATTTGCGTACAGAAGGTGTCTGGATCGCGGTTATCATAGTCGTCCTGTTCGCTTCGCTGCGCTACGATAATTTCCTGAGCCTCTATAACGTTCAGACCTTTTTCGCCTATAACTCGATGTTCATCCTGATCGCCCTGGGCATGGCTTTGGTGATCATGACAGGTGGGATTGACCTTTCGGTAGGATCGGTGGTGGCGTTGTCATCGGTGGTCGCGGCTTATGCCAGCCCTTATGGCATCCAGGTCGCCTTGCCCGCAGGTTTGCTGACCGGGATGGCGGCGGGGGCCATCAACGCCTTTGTCATCACCAGGATGCGGATCGTTCCGTTTATCGCAACGCTTGCAATGATGCTGGGCGCGCGCGGCATGGCCTTGGTGTTGGCCGATAACAAGTCGGTATCGGTCGATTGGACTTCGAACTTCACCAAGTTTGGCCTGACACGCGTTTTTGGTGTGATCCCCTGGGCGGTGATCATCGCTGCAATCGTCTTTATCGCATTCTGGGTTATCCTCGAAAAAACCACGCTCGGGCGGCGTATTCTGACCATCGGTGGCAATCCCGAAGCAGCCAAGCTGATGGGAGTACCCGTCAACCGAACACTGGCTATCACTTATGTCCTGTCCGGCGGTTGCGCAGGGCTGGCGGGCGTGATCCTGGCGTCCGGATTTGGCGCCGGGCAACCCCTTGAAGGGCTAGGATGGGAGCTTTCGGCCATCGCCTCGGTCGTAGTCGGAGGGACGTTGCTGACCGGCGGCGTCGGCTCGATTCCCGCGACATTGGCTGGCGCGGTTTTGCTGGGTCTGATTTTCAATATCCTCAACTTCGAAAACGGTCAGGGTCAGATTTCATTGTCGGCGTATTGGCAATCGGTGATCCGCGGCGCGTTCCTGCTGATTGTGGTTGTCCTGCAGTCCAACAAGGGCGGCAGTCTGTTCCGGCGAAAGGCGGGCCAACCTACAGCCGAGAAACCATGACATCCCCAAAAGCGCGGCGAATGATTGCTTCTTTCGTCTCACTCTGTCTGTTAGCGTTTAGGAGAAAGCGAAAGGATAATGTTAGTGAGCGCAGATGTTTCAAATTTGCTTTTGGCTTTGGGCATCTTTTGGGTCGGCTTTGTTAATATTGGCCCGAATATTCTTGCCATTATCGGCACCTCGATGGAACGTGGGCGGGAGGCCGGAGTAAAACTGGCCCTCGGCGTCGGTCTGGCTCGGCGGTCTGGGTCACATGCACCGTTGCGGGGCTGACCGCTGTGATTACAGCCTATGCGGGTGCAGTCAGACCCTTCAAGATTTTTGGAGCGGCATACCTTTTATAGTTAACATTCAAAGCGTTTTGCTCGGCGGCGACCCCTTCCCACTTGCACAAACCCAAGGCTGCTCGCGGAAAGAACCTCTATCTTCAAGGTATCGCAATTCAGCTTGCAAACCCTAAAGCTGCGCTCCAGTGGATCGCAATTGTTGGTATTGGCCTTGGCAATGAAGCACCGCTATGGGTCGGTATTGCGCTGATCTTGATTGCTACAACACTATCGTTGGCTGTTCACACTCTCTACGCGGTTACGTTCTCTACAGCGCCAACAATGGTTGCCTATCAAAAGGCACGTCGATGGATCGAAGGATCGCTTGGCATCTTTTTCAGTTTCGCGACCTACAAGATCGCGACCTATCGCCAGTGACCGCTCGCGGACATTTACCGAACGGCGGGAAAGTCCGCGATCTAAACCTCGACCAGCGTCCAAATCGAGCATTTGCAGCGAATGTTGGCAATGCCAGCGCGACTGCAGCAACTTACAGCCAAGCTTAAGGTCGGCTCTGGGCCGCCAAAGACGCCAGACAGTAATTCTTCGTCAAGCTATCTACGCCTGAGAGCAGATTCAGTGAGCCGAAACCAGCTTGTAGTCTTGAACATCCTAAGCCAAAAACGCCGGTGTCTCGCGCCCGAGTGCTGTTGGTTTCCAGCCGTTACGGATAGGATATTTTCCAGGACAGTGGGAAAACGGTTTGATGAAATCGACCCATTACAACTAAGGAGATGATATGAGTTGGACACATGCATTGCCCAACCTGTACGGTACGATCAATGCCTTGCCGACAATGTCGGACGCGCTTGACGGGGTTGCGCGAGAGGTCTCCGCGAAAGGGGCAATGTTTGTTGTATTCAACGAGGTCGGGTTTGAATTTTCGGAACACTACAGCAGTTCTGTCTGGTCCGGAAAAGAAGACAAAATCCTCGAGTATTCGCAGAAGTACCAGGCGCTCGAACAAGATTGCTGGCGGCAGATTTTGGCGACGCCGTTTGGTAAGCCGGTGACAGATTTCGATATCTGGCCGGAAGGGCACGATATGAGGGTGCGCGAAGATGTGCAGTTTATTATCGATCTGGTTGGGATCTATCGCCGCGTTGCCTATAATCTGTCACCAGCAATGGGATGGAAATCCGGCTTCATCTTTCATTATGCAGATAATGAGCCGGAACTGCCGCTGCGAACATTCGACCTTTCGCAAAATTTCATGCCGCACCTTGCCAAAGTTTCCGAGCTCCTCCGCTTTGTGAGCACATTGAGGCGACGCTACAATGCGATTTACGGTGCCATCGATAAAATAAACGTCGGCATGGTTGTGTTCGACATATTGGGGCGCATCGTGATTACCAACGACGCTGCGGACAGAATATTTTCACAAGCGGACGGCCTCGGCCGGGTCAATGGGAAGCTTTTGGCACGAGACAGCGACGCACAGTCTGAATTGACAAGTAAACTTAGATTAATTGCGGCCACATCGCAGGGCGAAAATGCCAAATCAGAAGCAATCCTGACTGTACCAAGGCCTTCGGGGCTCTCGGACTATACCCTGGTAATCTCACCGCTGATGGATGGCGGTGAAGAAATCGAAAGCAGGTTCTGCGGCAGCCTTGCCTTCATCTTTGACACTGCCAATCCGCCCAAGATCGACATAACGCCATTGGAAACTCTGGCTAAACTCTCGCCGTCCGAAGCAGACACAACCGCACTCTTGCTGAAGGGTCATACGGACAGGGAGATTGCTGAAATCCGAAACGTCACCTATGAAACTGCGCGAACACAGATCAAGCGTGTGCTGGAAAAATCTGGTGTCGCCAACCGCCCCGCTCTTGTGCGAAAGGCCGCGATGATCAACCCGCCCACATCTTAGCCAACAATTACAAGGTAATATACCCCATATGGGGAATGCCAGACGACGCCGCGAAAGATAATGAGATCTTCAAATAAGTCGGAGATCTTCAACAAATGCGAAAAACTGTTTTCATTGCGGCACTGGCATTGGCCTTTCCACTAAACAACGCCCTGGCACTTGAATATTGGACAGATCGCGCGGCGGTCGTGGCATATCAGGTTTCATCTAGCAACACTAAGTACGGCGGCAACTGGCTTTGTATGGGTGCCAGTCATTTTCTTTCCGCGCCTGTCAATTCAGAAAGAACGGTTCAAGGTGCTCTCAACCATTGTGGCCAAACACGGAAAGCAGGCAATTGGGAGTTCATAGGCTCGTTTGGAAAATGTCGGATATACCAACATACAGGCTATTCATCGGGCAGTGCCTTCACTTCGACAGCTAAACTTATGAGGCTTGCCCAAGAGAAGTGCTGAGATCAGTCTGCGGGCACGAAGCCTGAGAATTCAACCCATTTCCCCATCGTTCCGGCGCCTTTCCCGCAAGGGTATCGACAAAGACCGGGGTCGGGACGGTGTGAAACTGCCTGTTCGTGTTGATCGATCAATTTCGAAACTTTGATGTCCGAGACAAAAATACGGGCTCACCCGAGGAAAGGCGAGTGCGTGCCAAGTGATGCTCAGAGAGCGAAATGGACCCAAGAAGAAGCGGATAGGGTGGCAAAATAAAAAGCGAGTGAAGCCGTCTACGCTGTTTTACCCGAGAAAAAAGCTGCCACGCGCACAGCAGCTGCGGCCCGTTTCTGAATTGTGTTTTTAACGTCCCGAGTTCCGCAGTCGATATCTGCGATGTCAGCGTCAGCTTTCCAAGCAGACACAGGTTGACCTATGGATCGGCCCGTCATGCATAACTTAGCCAAGCGTAACGTAAAAATGGATACGAATTTGTCAAATATTGGAAACCCAATGACTATTGCTGGCTTCATACTGCTCGCAATCTGTGCGGTCCCGGCTTTAGGAGAACCGTCCGAGACTGAAACGCGGGCCTTCATACAGGCAGAAGCTTTGTCCGCATATGTTCATAGTTTTGGAACGCAACGGCAGGAAACTATCAGCTATTCTTTTCAAGATGACGGTTTCGTTTTTCAAGAAGCTTACGCCGACGGTACTTTCTACAAACGAGTTGATGTCCGCATGGTTGCCAGAATTTTTCATCAGTTTAAGCCCAATGGACTAGCGAGCATGCAATGTCACCAGAATGGTTCCGAGTTTCTTGCACTGTACTTAATCTGTATGGACGGCTTTGAATGTGCAGAACTATTAGATCGCACGGTTGACCAATCTGCTACGGCGTCAAAGAGCGCGGAGTTCAGGCTGGTGTTTTGTCCAGACGCCGATGGTACGGAACAACGTATGCGACTGGCAAATGCCTTCTTGCACCTAAACCACTTGGGTGGAGGAGCCGCTGAACTCATCGATCCCGAGGAAATCGGAAAATCCTTTGATTGATTGAAGCTCTTCTTTTCTTGGTTGTCAGATATTTAACATTGACTGGTGGTCAACTGGGCAATTCTTGCGCCCCAACTAAGCTGATCTCGCGCTGCTGCACCTATACTCCATTGGGCTTTGTTAACTGGTGCTTGATCTGGGCATGGTTCCCGTTGTTCCGCCAAAGGCAAACCGGCTGATCAAATGGGATTACGACCGCACAATCTATGAACGGCGAAACGAGGGAGAACGCTTGTTTCGAAGGCTCAAAGGATACCGACGCATCTTCTCAAGGTTCGAAAAGCTCGACGTAATGTACCGCGCATTCCTGAACTTCGCGCTCATCGTCAACAGGATTAAGTGTTAACACGCCCTAAGACTGCGCCTCATCGTTATTGAGAATGCCGCGTCAGTTCAGTGAAAATACGCATATGGCAGCGACAAATTCCGAGACCCCTTGAGAGACAAAGGGATAGACCAACAACAGAACTGTATGTTGCAACCGAACTTTTCTGCAATTCACTGTTTGAAAGGCCCCGCTACCGTCAACTCAGATGAACCGATTGGCAAACTCAGAATTGAGGGGCATCCTGCATCGCATCGACGGCGTAGCTGAACACCAGCCCGTAATAGGCATCTTGCATATGGCCGTTGTAGTCGATCCATTCAGGTTTCACTATGGTTTCAAAGGTGAACATCAATCCCGGGGCACCTTAAGATCATAGAAACGCGCTGCGGTTTCACTGAACACCGCCGAATGCGCCTCGGCGGGCACCAGATCACGGTAAGCTTGTAACAGAGAAGCGTAATCACCGTAGAGTTTGTCGACCGGGAAGTTTGAGCCAAACATGACCCGCTCGGGTCCGAAATGTTCAAGGCAGACCTCGACGATTGGGCGAATACCGTCTGGCGTCCAGTTGTGATCGAACATGCCCAGACCAGAAAGCTTGCATGAGACATTCGGCAGAACGGACAGTGCGTGCAGTTCTTGAGCCCAGTCTTTCAGGCCCGCCGGGCTGCGGTCATGTGGTGATCCGGCATGGCACAGGGCGATCCGTGTGTCCGGGGCTTGCGCGAGAATTCGGGCAGTTTTCTCGATCAGTTCGGGAATGAGCTGCAGATCAAAGCTGAAACCGCGCCGTCCGGCCTCCTGCAGTCCGTTCAGAAATCGCGGGTCGTCCAGTAGGGTGTTGGTGCCTGTCTGCGCGTCCTCTCCGGGTGCGCGGCCAACGATTTGGCGCACACCGCGCACAGTTGAAGGGCTGAAACGTGTCAAGCTGGGCGGACAGGTCGGCCGAGGTCAGATCACAGAACACAACTGCGCCATCGGCCAGTCTGGATTGGCATCGGCAACAGATTGAACCCACCTGGCTTCGTTCAGACCGTTTTCGGCCCCCACCTGAATATGGACTGAAGCGCGGATGCCACAGGGCGCGGCTTCGGACCGGAACTCGCGCAGCAGGTAATTCCGTTGAATCGGAGTCGGGTCGCCAAAGAACCTTTCCACCCCGCGCGCCATCAGCCATGGATAGTGCACCGCTTCCAGATCCCAAAGGTGGTGATGTGCATCGATCCAGCCGGTCATGTTCGCGGCACTTTCGCCATGCGGCCCAGAATATCGACCCCCTGTTGGTTCCAGAAATGCAGCAGGTCGATGAATATCCAATTCTCGGCCAGCTTGTCGCCCTCGCGCCGATAGATGTCGATTACACGAAACTCACCTGCCTTGTCGGTGGCGGGCATGCCCATGAACCCGCCGGTGGGCCGTGCCGTGAAATTCGGCCAGCCGAAGAAGCCGCCATAGTGACCCTCGGCCATACGGCAAATGTGTTTGGTCTCTGAGCGGTCGGTGAAGGAAGCACGGAACGGACCTGCGTGCTGCTTTGCATAGCGCTCGATCGTGTAGGTCGCGCCGATCCCGGCAGGTCCCCACCAGATCATGTCTTCGCGCCATGTCCGGCGCAATTCGTCCTCAAGGCGCAGGCCGCTGTTCCATTGGCCGAGATCGGAAATCATGGCGTTAATCGCACCGAGGGTTTTTTCGCCTTCTTCGGCGGGCTGCGGGCTGAACAATAACCCGTCATGCGTCATCGGTCCGGGCTGAACCAGATGGGCCGCAGTCTGCGGCGGGAAGGGCTGCAACCCGGCCTGCATCATGAGATGCGGGATGTCGAAATACATCGCCGTCTCGGTGATTTTGCCGTTCTCGACCTTGTTGAATTCGCAATAGCGCAGGAACGCCATCTTGCCTGTTGGGGCGATGCCCAGCCAGGCATTGTCGAACAGGCCCATCAGGTGCCCCATCGAAACAACCCAGACCGAGGTGAACCCGTCCATCTCGTTTTGACCGGCCATGAACACGTCCATCCGACGTTGCATGTGTTGTAGGCTGTGCTTCAGAGGGCCCCAGAATTTCTGCGCCACATCTTCTGTGTCGTGCAGTTCATCAAACGGATGGAATCCGCGCCACAGATAGTCTTCCGAGCAGAACTCAGACAGCAGGCCCGCGACATCCGATTCTTCAGCGTTGTCGAGCGCCTCGTAGTAATCAAGAACAACCGATTTCTCGGCTTCATAAGGCATTATTTATTTCTTTCAGTAGTTTAGAAGATCATGTGGGCCAGTTTTCGGCGTGGACATACCGCCATTGCATGCGCATGCAAAAAAAGCTTGCCAGATGTTTCTTTAGTTGTCTATGCTTTTTGCAAACGTATGCATGACGACCCATCAGGGAGGGACTCAATGGCCGAGATTCAACTGCGCAACGTTGGAAAGCGTTGGGGTTCGTTTGTCGGGGTCGACAATTTCGACCTGACGATTTCCGACAAAGAGTTTCTGGTTCTTCTTGGTCCGTCAGGCTGCGGCAAAACGACAACCATGCGCATGATCGCAGGTTTGGAAGATGCCAGCGAAGGTGACATCCTGGTCGATGGGGTGCGCGTTAACGACATGGAGCCCAAGGACCGCGATGTGGCGATGGTGTTCCAGTCTTATGCCTTGTATCCGAACATGAACGTTTACGAGAACATCCGGTTCCCGCTGAAGGTCCGGGGCATCGACCCGTCCACGCATGACGATAAGGTGCGCCGCGCATCGGCCATGGTCGAACTGGACGATTTCCTGCATCGCAAGCCAGCAGAATTGTCGGGCGGTCAGCGTCAGCGCGTGGCGCTGGCCCGCGCCATCGTGCGCGAGCCGAATGTGTTCCTGATGGATGAACCGCTGTCGAACCTTGACGCCAAGCTGCGCGTGTCCACCCGGGCTCAGATCAAAAACCTCAGCCACGAACTTGCGGTGACCACGATCTACGTCACCCATGACCAGATCGAAGCGATGACGCTTGCCGATCGCGTGGTTGTCATGAAACAGGGCGTCGTGCAGCAAGTTGGCAGCCCGACCGACATCTACGACACCCCGGCCAACACCTTTGTGGCCAGTTTTATCGGCAACCCGGCGATGAACCTGATGGAGGGTGAGGTCCGGGGTGGCACCTTCACGGCCAAAAACGTCGAAATCTCGGGGCTGAATGCTCCGGACGGGCCGATGACATTGGGCTATCGGGCCGAAGATGCCAGCCTTGCCGCCGAAGGGCAGGGGCAGATCAACGCCCCCATTTACACGCAGGAATTGCTGGGCGATGCCACTATGATTTCGGTTCGCGTTGGTGGTGCTCTGGTCTCGGTGAAGGCTGACAAGAATTTCCGGGCAGAGATTGACGACATGGTTTCAATCTCGGTTCCAGCCGAAATCTGCCATCTGTTTGATGGCAAGACTGGTGCCCGGATCTGAACACGGCCCTGCTCAACGACCGGGGCAAACCCCGGCGATAAAACGTCATGCGCGCAGGGGCCACGCGCTCGAATTCTCAAGTAAAACAGGGAGACAGAAATGTTCCTCAGAAAAATCGCTACTGCAACCGCCTTTGTCGGCCTGATGGGTTCGGCAGCTCACGCTGCCGATTGTGGGCCGGAAGGTCAATCCATTCGGATCCTCGCCAGCGACTTCCCGGCAATCCACGCCGTTGCGGGTGCTGCTGAAACCAATTGCGGTGGGGCCGCGGCTGAATTCAACACCAACCACACCACCGAAGCGCGTTCGATCATGAATGCCGCTCTGACACCGAATCCGTCGGAATATACATCCGTGATCCTGGCCAACGCGACGTTGACCCAGCTGATGAACGACGGTCTGGTGCGACCGCTGAATGATCTGGTTGAGAAATATGGCGAAAACATCTCGCCGAACCTTCTGATCACCATCGATGGCAACGTTATGGCCGTGGCCTTCATGGCCAATTCGCAGCACCTGTTTTCGCGCAAGGACATTCTGGAACAGGCTGGTTTCGAGGGTATTCCTGCCACTTATGAAGAAGTTCTTGAAGCTGCCGAGATGATCCGCGCCGCCGGTATCATGGAACATCCGATCGTGATGAACCTGAGCGCCGGCGACGGTGGCTGGAACCTCGCTGAGGTGTTCAACATGATCTACCTTGGTCATGGCGGCGAGTTCTTCGAGCCGGGTACCGCTGAACCAGCGATCAACAACGAAAAAGGTTTGGCCACGCTTGAAACCATGAAGGCACTGGCTGAATACGCCCATCCGGATCACCTGACGCACGCTTCGAACGAGACGCAAGGCCTGTGGGAAGCCGGTCAGGCAGCCTTGGGTGTCATGTGGGGTTCGCGCGGCGCGCCAATTCTGGATGATGAGGGGTCTTCGGAAGAAGTGACGTCGAACACAATTCTGTCCGCCGCGCCTACCGTTGGCGGCGGTTCGATCCCGGCTTCAACTCTGTGGTGGGACGGCATTTCGATTGCCTCCAACGTGTCGGATGAAGAGGCTGAAGCCACCTTTGCGGCTTTGGTCAGCGCCCTGACACCAGAGATGGTCGCGGCAAACAACGATGATGCGGTCTGGCTGCTGAATGGCTATCAGCCGGGACCTGCCGCTGCTGGTGTTGCGGCAACGGCGCAGGGCGGTGCAAAACCGTATCCGATGATCCCTCAGATCGGCATCCTGCATGCCGCGCTTGGCAAGGAATTGTCCGATTTCCTCAAGGGTGACGAGTCTGCGGAACAAGCGCTTTCCGATGTTGAGGCATCCTACAGGACGTCGGCCAAAGAGGCTGGTTTCCTCCAGTAAATCTCTCTGACTTGAGGGGGCTGTCACGGCCCCCTCACTTTCTCGAATTCAGATCGGGACGCATGCTATGAAACACCGCACCTTCTTCTGGTTTGTTCTGCCGACGTTGTCCGCGATGATATTGTTCATCGCGCTGCCAATCGTATCGGTGTTTATCCAGTCGCTTTTTGTCGAACATGAGCAAGTTCTGGTCGTCTCGGAAAGCTGCGGCCCCTTTGGATGTAGCCCGACCACGACGGTCGATACGGAAGCGACAGAGAAGCTGCGAGAAGAACAGCCGCTGGGCCGGTTCAATGGTCTGGGCACCTATTTTGACCGTTCGCATTTGGCGCTTGCTGATATCGGTGAGGCCTGGTCAAATTCAGGAAGTCTGGGTGAATTTTGGTCGAAGGTTTACAACCTTCCGCTCTACAATGCTCTGACCTTCACACTAGCCTACACCTTCACTGTGACGCCGCTGGTCTTGGTGCTGGGCCTGGCCATCGCGGTGGGTGTCAACAACCTGCCCCGCGCGTTGAAGGGGCTGGCGATCTTCATTTCCCTCTTGCCGTTCCTTGTGACCCCGCTGGTTGGTTCATTGATCCTGTTCTGGATGGTCGACGGGGACGGTGTGATCGGGGCGACAATTCAGAAACTCTTCAATGATCCGGCCCTCAGCCTGAAAGCGTCTACGCCGCTGATGTGGATCATGTTGATGGTTTATGGTGTCTGGCACACCCTGCCGTTCAGCTTCATTACCTTCTACGCTGGGCTTCAGACGGTGCCCGAAGACACGATGGAGGCTGCACAGATCGATGGTGCCAGCAAATGGCAGAGCATGATCCACGTTGTCGTTCCGCACCTGATGCCGCTGGTTTCGTTTGTGACCCTGATGATGATCATGGACAACCTGCGTGTCTTTGAACCCATCGTCAGCTTCAAGGCCGAGGCCCATGCGCGCTCGCTCAGCTGGATCATTTTCAACGACCTGCGCGAAAGCGGCAATCCGCTTTATGCCTCGGCCGGTGCGACTTCGCTGATCACTATCATCATTGTGGTCATCTTGATGATGCCAGTGCTGGTGCGCACATGGCGCGACTTCACCCGCAAATCTCACTGAGGACACGACATGGCGACCAAAGCACAATCCCGCATGACCCCGCTAAAGCTGTTCTCTTACGGTTTCGTGGCCCTCTGGCTGATCATTGCCGCCTTCCCGTTCTTCTGGACCTTCTGGGGCAGCTTCAAGGTACAGGCCGATTTCCTGTCCAAGGCTGATTGGATGAACGCGCTGCGCGGTACAAATACCATCGGGCAAACCGGCAGCGCTTTTACAGGTGCAGGCTATTATGGCGCTTGGATCGAGGAAGATTTCTGGTTCAATTTCAAGAACACAGGTATCGTTGTGTTCTTCACAGTAGTCATCTCACTGACTTTCGGAACATTGGGTGGCTACGCGCTGGCCCGGTCCGGTTTCCGCTATGCGTTCTGGATCCTGATGGCAGCGCTGGTGTTCCGCGCCATGCCCCATATTACACTGGTCTCTGGCTACCTGCTTTGGTTCTTCGAGTGGAATGTCTGGGGCATCCTGCCGACCACAATCATCGTGCTTGTGGCGATCAATCAGCCCTTTACCCTGTGGATGCTGCACTCGTTCTTCAAGAACATCCCAAAGGACATGGACGAAAGCGCCATGGTTGATGGCTGTACCCGGTTCCAGGCCTTCCGGCATGTCATCGTTCCGGTCATGTGGCCCGGCGTGATCACCACCGGTCTGTTCAGTTTCCTGCTGGCCTATAACGACTTTACCGTCGCCGTGATGCTCTTGAGTGAAGAGAACGAGACCATCATTCCCGCCATCAACAGCTTCATGGGCACCACCCAGGTCGAAGGCAAGGTCATGTACGCCGTCGCGGCCGTGGTTTCGGCCACTGCACCGCTGTTCATCCTGATCCTGTTCTTCCAGCGCCAGATCGTCAGCGGTCTGACCGCCGGAGCGGTAAAGGGCTGATGAGCTGTTCGGCCAGACATAACGCCGTTGCGCGCCATCCGGCGCTCAACCGGATGCCAAGGGATTTTCTGACGGCCGATTAACCCTCCCCGTCCACACAGAAAATCCCTTGGTAACCATAAAAGGAAGAGAAACATGAAGGGCTCCCGCCCCGAACAGGCCGTGCTGACACGCGACACGGACATGAGCAAAACCGACGAGACCCGCGCCGTGATCGAGGGCATGGTCGATGGTTTGAACGATCACCGCATCGACGATATTGGTGAGTTTTTCGCAGCAGGGTTCCGCTGGCTGGGCAACCAGGGCTGCGGCACCAAGACCGGGCTGAAGGAATTTCAGGAAAACTGGCAACGCCCGTTTCAGGCGGCGTTCTCCGACAAAACCTGTATCGACGAAGCGCGCCTCTACATGGGCGAATGGGCTGCGGCCTTTGGCCGGCAAGAGGCAACCCATTCCGGTGAATTCCTTGGCATCGCGCCCACCGGAAAGCGGGTCGAGATCCGATACATGGATTTCTGGAAGGTCGTCGACGGCAAGATCGTCGACAATTGGGTGAATGTCGATTTCGCCCATGTCGCCGCACAGCTGGGTGTGGACCTGTTCAACGGCGAAGGCTGGGAAACATTCGACCGGGGAGAGAAAACTCCGCCCCGGCCCGACAATTGAGGATTAGGACAATGGCAATCGAATATCTCAAACGCGGCAAATCTGACGCCGACCGGGCCGAAGACGATGCAAAAACCCGCGCTGTCGTCGAGGCGACGCTGAAAGATATTGAAACCCGCGGTGATGCCGCGGTGCGCGCGTTGTCGGAAAAATTCGACAACTATGCGCCTGAGAGTTTTCGCCTGAGCCAGCAGCAGATCGACGACCTGATCGCGTCGCTGACCGAACGCGAGCTGGCCGATATCAAGTTCGCCCAGAAGCAGGTGATGAACTTTGCGCAGGCGCAGCGCGACTCGATGCTGGATATCGAAGTTGAAACGATGCCCGGCGTGATTTTGGGTCACAAGAACATTCCGGTACAGTCGGTGGGCTGCTACGTGCCGGGCGGTAAATTCCCGATGGTGGCTTCGGCGCATATGTCGGTTGCGACGGCCAAGGTCGCGGGTGTTCCCCGCATCATCGCCTGCACACCGCCGTTTCAGGGCCAACCGAACGCGGCAGTAATCGCGGCCATGCATCTGGGCGGCGCGCATGAAATCTATGTGATGGGCGGCATTCAGGCGATCGGCGCCATGGCGATCGGCACTGAGACCATCGACCCGGTGCATATGCTGGTCGGCCCCGGCAACGCCTTTGTGGCCGAAGCCAAACGCCAGTTGTTCGGCCGGGTGGGCATCGACCTTTTCGCCGGTCCGACCGAGACCATGGTGATCGCCGATGAAACCGCCGCCGATGCTGAGCTTTGCGCGACCGATCTGCTTGGGCAGGCCGAGCACGGCTATAACAGCCCCTGCGTTCTGGTCACCAACTCGCGTAAACTGGCCGAAGAAACCCTCAGCGAGATTGACCGTATCCTCGGCATCCTGCCCACCGCTGGCACTGCCAAGGTCAGCTGGGAGGAATATGGCGAGGTCATCGTTTGCGATACCTATGACGAAATGCTGCAAGTCGCCGATGACATCGCCTCCGAGCATGTTCAGGTGATGACCGACCGCGACGATTGGTTCCTGGAAAACATGACCTGCTATGGCGCGCTGTTCCTTGGACCACGCACCAATGTGGCCAACGGCGACAAGGTGATCGGGACCAACCACACCCTGCCAACTAAAAAGGCTGGGCGCTATACAGGCGGGCTCTGGGTCGGCAAGTTCCTGAAAACGCACAGCTATCAGAAAGTCCTCACGGATGAGGCCGCGGCGATGATTGGCGAATACGGCTCGCGCCTGTGCATGCTGGAAGGGTTCGTTGGCCATGCCGAACAATGCAACATCCGTGTCCGGCGCTATGGGGGTATCAACGTGCCCTACGGCGAAGGCGCGGCGTATCGTGAGACCGCCGAGGCGACCTCGTGATCGTCAGGCAATTGCCACATAACTTGCGCCCGGGATCGCCCGGGCGTTACGGATTTTAAGAAAGAAGCAGATAACACAATGCGAGATATCGCAATGGACATCCATTCTACCCACAAGGCCCTGATCGCGCCCTTGCGCGAGGCCATGTATAACTTTGATGAAACCGGTGTTCGCTCCGCACTGCAGGCGGTGATTGCACCCGATGCCGTCATCCATATGCCGCATCCGTTCGGCGACCTGACCGGGCCGCAGGAACTTTATGATACGTGCTACGCGCCGCTGCTGAAATCGATGCCGGATCTGGAACGCCGGGATTGGATTGTGATGGGCGGGCCAACGGAACATGGTAATGATTGGGTCGGCTGTGGCGGCCACTATGTCGGCACTTTCGTCGCCCCCTGGCTCGACATCCCGCCGACGGGGCACCTGACCCATATGCGGTTCCACGAATTCTACCGCTTTGAGAATGGCAAGGTTGTCGAGATTCAGACGCTCTGGGATATTCCCGAAGTGATGATGCAGGCCAAGGCATGGCCGATGGCCCCGTCACTGGGGCTGGAGTTCTGCATTCCCGGCCCGGCGACGCTGGACGGGATGGTATCGGGGCCGTGGGATGAGGCGAAATCTCAGGCCTCGTGCACCCATATCGTCGAGATGCTGAACCATCTGAAGAAACACCCCAGTCAGGGTGGGCCCGAAGTGATGGAGATGGAAAAGTTCTGGCATCCGCGCATGAACTGGTACGGCCCTGCCGGGATCGGCACCGGGCGCGGCATCGCAGGTTTCCGCAACTGGCACCAGATACCCTTTCTGAACGGCATGCCGGACCGTGGCCAATACGTGGATGAGATCACCTATCACTTCTTTGGCGATGGCGATTATGCAGCTGTCACTGGCTGGCCGAACATGATCCAGACCGTCACCCATGATGGCTGGATGGGAATTGCGCCCTCGGGCCAGCGGATCACTATGCGCAGTCTTGATTTCTGGCGGTTGGAGGACGGGCTGATCCGTGAAAACTGGGTCATGGTCGATCTGCTGGACGCCTACCGCCAACTGGGCGTAGATGTCTTTGCCCGCCTGCGCGAGTTCAACAAGGCACGTGTTCCGGGCACAATTCCGTTCCCGGTTGGCGAGGTCTGACATGCCCCAATTCCCCAGCACTCCCAGTTTCAACCTGCGCGGCAAGCGTGCGCTGGTTGCCGGAGCCTCATCCGGCATCGGCATGGCCTGCGCCGTGGCGCTGGCGGAACATGGTGCTGAGGTCACTCTGGCGGCACGCCGCACTGGCGCGCTGCAAGACATCGCGCAGGATATGTTGGCGCAGGGGTGGTCTGCGAAGGTTCTGGAACTGGATGTTTCCGACGTGGCGGCAACCACGGAAGCCGTGGCGCAGAACGGGCCATTCGATGTTCTGCTGAACTCGGCCGGGCTTGCCCGTCATGGCAAGGCTGTGGACACACAGCCGGATGATTTTGACGCAGTGATGGGCGTCAATGTCAAAGGGGCTTATTTCCTGACACAGGCGGTGGCCAAAGGCTTGATTGAGGCCGGTCGCCCCGGTTCGCTAATCAATATCTCCAGTCAGATGGGTCATGTCGGGGGCCGCGAACGCGCCGTGTACTGCGCGTCGAAATTCGCGGTTGAAGGATTCTCCAAGGCGATGGCGCTGGAATTCGGGCCTGCGAAGATCCGGGTCAACACGATCTGCCCCACCTTCATCCTGACGGACCTGACAAAATCGACTTTCGACGACCCGGACAAGCGGGCCTGGATACTGGACAAGATCAAACTGGGCCGCCCCGGAGAGGTCGAAGACATCATGGGGGCCGTCGTTTATCTGGCCTCGGACGCGTCGGCCTTGGTGACCGGTACCGCATTGATGGTGGACGGAGGTTGGACGGCGGACTGATGGCGACGCAGAAAGTTACATCCATCGAAGTCGCCCGCCTCGCAGGGGTCAGCCAATCTGCGGTCAGCCGGGTTTTCACCCCCGGCGCATCGGCATCGAAGAAAACCGTGGAAAAAGTGCGCAAGGCCGCCAAAGAACTGGGATATCGCCCGAACGTTCTGGCCCGCGCCGTGGTGTCGGGCAAAAGCCGGATCATCGGCCTCGTCGTGGCTTACCTGAACAACCAGTTCTACCCTGAAGCGCTGGAAAAGCTGACGAACGCGCTGCAGGAACGTGGCTATCATGTGCTGATATTCATGGCCTCACATCAGGCCGGCAACATAGACAACGTGATCGAAGAGATACTCGATTTTCAGGTCGACGGGATCATCGCTGCTTCGGTGGCCTTGTCGTCGGATCTGTCCGACCGCTGCCGAACCGCAGGTGTGCCGATGGTACTGTTCAACCGGGCACAGGACGACACCTCCATGTCCTCGGTCACATCCGACAATGTTGCCGGAGGACGAAAGGCCGCCGAATTCCTGCTGGCCGGAGGGCATAAGAAGATCGGTTATATTGCCGGATGGGAAGGTGCCTCGACCCAGCGTGACCGCGAAGCCGGGTTCGTTGCGGCCCTGCAAAAGGCCGGTGTTACCCTGCACGCCCGCGAGGTTGGAAACTTTGTGGCCGAAGAAGCCCGGCAAGCCACGCTGAGGATGTTCAAAGCCGATCCGCCTGATGCGGTGTTTGTCGCCAACGATCACATGGCCATTTCGGTGATGGACACGCTGCGGTTTGAATTGGGGTTGAGTGTTCCGGGTGACGTTTCCGTCATCGGGTATGACGATGTCACTGTCGCCTCATGGCCAGCCTACAACCTGACCACAATTCGACAGCCCGCCAATCGCATGGTCGCGGATACGGTGGATATTCTGCTCAGCAAGATCGAGGGCTCCGATGCGCGCCCGCGCAGGGTTGAGATTGACGGGCCTCTGATTATTCGCGGCTCGGCCCGCATACCTGAAGGATGGAAGACATGAAGGGATTTGATCCCAAGTTCAAAGATTTCCCCGACTATATCATCGGGATCACCAAAGAGATTTGGGAGGATCGCGGCATTGCCACCCTGCACCACTATTATGCGCCGGATATCGTGGTGCGTTCGCCCGGTTCGGTTGTGGTCGGCAATCAGGGGGTTATCGCCGCCACAATGGCGACTTTGGCCGAGTTTCCGGATCGCACATTGCTGGGCGAGGATGTGATCTGGTCGGGCACACCCGAAGAAGGCATGCTGTCGTCGCACCGCCTGCTGTCCACAGCAACGCATTTGGGCGACGGCGTTTATGGCAAGGCGACCGGCAAAAAGCTGGTTTACCGTATCCTCGCCGACTGCCACGCCATCAATAACCAGATCAACGACGAATGGCTGATCCGCGATCAGAGCGCGATCGTGCAGCAGATGGGTTGGGACCCCAAGGATTACGCCCGCGACCTGATCGCGCGCGAGGGCGGACCGGACACCTGTGTTCAGCCCTACACACCTGCAAATGATCAGCCCGGACCCTATAAAGGCCACGGCAATGACAACAAATGGGGCCAGAAATACGCTGACATTCTGACCCGGATCATGAATGCCGATATGGGCGTGATTGAAGCAGAGTATGACCGCGCGGTCCTGTCGGAATATCCCGGCGGCACCACAGGTCATGGCTGTGGGCCCGTGGATCGGTTCTGGATGGGCCTGCGTGCTTCTCTCCCGAATGCAGAATTCAAAATCCAGCACCAGATTGGCCGCGACGATCCGATGATGCCGCCGCGCGCGGCGATCCGCTGGACGTTGCATGGCAAGCATGACGGCTGGGGCGTCTTCGGTGTGCCGACCGGGGCCGAGGTTTTTGTGCTGGGCATCAGCCAGGCCGAGTTTGGCCCATGGGGTCTGCGCAAGGAATACACCTTGTTTGATGAAACCTCGATCTGGAAACAGATCCTGCTGAAAACCGGCGATCTCTAGAATGGCGCTCCGTATCTCAAATCTGGATGCCGGGCAGGCGTTGCGGCGGTTCCACGCCCACCGCGCCAGCCTGCGCGCCCGGCGGCTGAACAATCGCCCGCCGGGAGGTTTGGTTTGATCCGATCAAACCCAAATCCAAAGGAGACGAGATATGAGTACCATTGAAAGCCGCATCGTCCGTTATGGCGAACTGAAGCCTTGCAAAACCGCGTTCATTGATGCCCACACGCCGGGCTCGGACCAGAAAGAGAACTTTACCATCATTGGCGGCGGTGTCAGCGAAAGCCCCGATCAGCACGTCCACATCACCGACAAAATCGGGTTCAACATCGGCGCGGCGGGGCAACCGCCGAAATGCCGCAACTCGCTGCACAGCCACACCACGGCCGAGGTGTTCTTTGTCGCCAAGGGCCGCTGGCGGTTCTTCTGGGGTCGGTACGGCACCGCAGGTGAGTTCATCGCCGAGGAAGGCGACATTTTCAACATCCCGACCGGCATCTTTCGCGGGTTCGAGAATGTCGGTCAGGACTACGGCATGATCATGTCGATGCTGGGCGGCGATGACGCGGGTGGCGGTGTGACCTGGGCTCCGCAAGTCATTCAGGACGCGCAGGCCCATGGCCTGGTGTTGGGCAATAACGGTGTCCTCTACGACAGCAAAAAGGGCGAGGACCTGCCGCACAATGTGCAGCCCATGCCGTTGCTGACCGAGGAAGAGCTGAAAGCGTACCCGGAGGTTCCCGTTGATGCGGTGATCGGCAAATATGTCGCCCGCTATTGGGACCTGATGGCGCTGGCGGCGGACAAACCTGCGGTCGTGATCGGTGAAAATGGCCTGATCAGGGACAAGCCCGGTTTCGAGGTCGATTTCCTGACACGTGGTTCGGCCGTGGCCGAACAGGTTAAGGTGGACAAGCCCGTGGTTCTGATGCCCGCCTCCGGCCATTGGCGCATCAGGATCAATGAGGTCGAGGTCACCCTGTCCAACGGCGATACCGCGCTGGTTCTGCCGGGTGAGAGCTACAGCGCCGAGCCGTCGATGACCGGGCAGGCGGGTCTCTACCGTATCACCGCAACCGACGATCCGGCAGGCGCGACCTGGACCGGCAACTAACCAAGGGAGAGGCCCACATGACCAGAATTCTAACCTCGCATGTGGGTTCTCTGCCCCGCGCGCAAAACGTTGTGGATTTCATCTTCGCGCGCGAGCGGGAGGAACCGTTCGATCAGGCCGCATTCGATGCCTGCATGACCGCTGCCGTGTCCGAGACGGTGCGTAAACAGGCCGAGGCCGGGGTTGATATCGTCTCGGACGGTGAGACCTCGAAAATCTCGTACGCCACGTATGTGAAAGACCGCTATACTGGCTTTGACGGTGACAGCCCACGCAACGCGCCAGCGGACCTCAAGATGTTTCCGGGCTTTCTGCAACGTTTGGCGGATGACGGCGGAACGCCGCAATATGCGCGGCCCATGTGCGTGGGCGAGGTCCGCTCAAAAGGGCAGGGCGAATTGCAGAAGGACATAGACAATCTAAAGGCCGCCATGGCCGAACACGGGGTCGAGCGCGGCTTTATGAACGCCGCCAGCCCCGGGGTGATTTCCCTGTTTCTGCAGAATGATT
The DNA here is from genome assembly GCA_000158135.1 of Rhodobacteraceae bacterium KLH11. Classification (GTDB taxonomy): domain Bacteria; phylum Pseudomonadota; class Alphaproteobacteria; order Rhodobacterales; family Rhodobacteraceae; genus Ruegeria. The sequence continues at coordinate 156,851 of DS999532.1, read as the reverse complement.
TCTACCCAACGCGCGAGGCCTATCTGGCCGCGTTGGCCGATGCGATGAAAGAAGAATATGAGACCATCGTTGGTGCGGGTCTGGATTTGCAGCTGGATTGCCCTGATCTGGCCCTGTCGCGCCATATGCTGTTCACGGATCTGTCCGACGATGAGTTCGTGAAAATCGCTGACCTACATGTCGAGGCGCTGAACCACGCCTTGCAAAACGTGCCTGCTGACAAAGTGCGGGTCCATATTTGCTGGGGCAATTACGAGGGTCCGCATTGCTGCGACATCGGCATGGACAAGGTGTTTTCGACACTGATGTCCACCAAATCCCGCTATGTTCTGTTCGAAACCTCGAACCCACGACACGCGCATGAATGGGCAGTGTTTCGCGATCGTAAAAGCGAAATACCGGACGACAAGGTTCTGGTGCCCGGCGTGGTCGACACCACGACCAATTTTGTCGAACACCCGGAACTGATCGCGCAACGTGTTGAGCGGTTTGCGAACATCGTTGGCGCAGAACGCGTGATTGCCGGATCGGATTGCGGCTTTGGCACCTTTGCAGGCTTTGGCGCGGTCGATCCGGATATCGCCTATGCCAAGCTGGGCGCGCTTGCCGAAGGGGCTGCATTGGTCAAATGACACCTCTTATCCTCCTGCCCGGAATGATGTGCGATGCGCGGTTGTTTGCCCCGCAGATTGACGCTCTGTCTGGCGAATACCCGATCCTGTCAGTACCCATCGGAGGGCAGGACACGATGCAGGCGCTGGCCGCTGAGGTGTTGGCCTATGCGCCTGAACGCTTTGCAATGGCCGGGCTTTCCATGGGTGGCATCGTGGCGATGGAAATCCTGCGGCAGGCGCCGGGCCGTGTGGCTGGGCTGGCGTTGATGGACACGAACCCTCTGGCAGAGTTGGATGAAGTAAAGGCCAGACGCGGCCCTCAGATCGATGCCGTCGATCACGGCAACCTGCGCAAGGTGATGGCCGAAGAGATGAAGCCGAACTACCTGACGGATGGCCCGCGCCGCGCCGCCATTCTGGATTTGTGCATGGATATGGCCATGGATCTTGGGCCGGACGTTTTCATCAATCAATCCATGGCTCTGCGCGATCGCCCGGATCAAAGTAGAACCCTGCGCGACTTCACCGACCCTACACTGGTTCTGTGTGGGCGCGACGATGCCCTATGCCCTGTCTCAAGGCATGAATTGATGCACAATCTGATGCCGCAGAGCCGGTTGGAGGTCATCGAAAACGCCGGACATCTGCCGACTCTGGAACAACCGCAACAAACTACGGCGGCTCTGACCCGCTGGCTGGAGACAATATGAACCAATCCCTGCTGGACCTGCTGAAAAAGGTCGACACGCCAACCGTTTGCAACGCCATCGAAGTGGCGCAGGGCAAGCGTGGATTCAATGATTTTACCCGGGGCACAATGTTGTGCTCTGATCCCGACGCGGGCGCGATGGTGGGCTATGCCCGGACCGCGAAGATTGCCGCAGTGAACCCGCCGACCGAGGCACCTGACGTGATCCGCGCGCGCCGTATGGATTACTATCGGCACATGGCCTCAGGCAGCAACCCATCTGTGGCTGTGGTGGAAGACACGGATTATCCCGACTGCATTGGCGCTTATTGGGGTGAGATCAACACTACGATACACAAGGGTTTTGGCATCAGCGGTGCGCTGACCAATGGCGCAATGCGGGACCTTGGCGACCTGCCGGACGCGTTTCCTGTCGTTGCCGGGTCTGTCGGGCCAAGCCACGGGTTCGTGCACGTGAAAGAGGTTGGAACACCGGTGACGATCTTCGGCCTTTCGATCAAAGACGGAGACCTTGTGCATGCCGACCAGCATGGCGCTCTGGTGATCCCGCCCGAGGTGGTGGACGGGCTTGAACAGGCGATCATCAAGCTGCTTGAAACCGAAAAACTGATCCTGGATCCCGCGCGCGCATCAGGGTTCGATTTCGACGCCTTCGAAAAAGCATGGGCGGCATTCGAAGCCTCGCGCACATAGAAGCAAGAAGCGGCGTAACGGGAAAAATAGACTAGTCGGGACGCGGCATTCTGGAAGCGGTTACGCTTACTCAGTCTACAAAGTTGAGCCGGTGAGTTGAGCGCAAAAGGGTGCGTCCGCTTCCTGGCGGGTTCGTCAATGAAGACTTAGGCGTATAGCAAATCCGTGGCACTAATAGATATGTCGCTGTGCTTGGCCAGCGCCGCAAACTTATCTCGCTTGACCGAAATTAGCTTCTGATACGACCAAAGCGCGAACATCTTCGGACCGATATCCCTGTCTCGGTCTCCGGCCATTTCTGAATACTCGCTCCAATATTCAGAAAGCAGGTCTGTGTGGAAACTCCTTTGGTTTTTCTGCTTCAAGGGATTTCTGCTGGTTTCGTCTGGGGTTTTCGGTTTCTGGACCAATTTGGGGCTTATCGAGTTGAAACAGGTTGGAAGCTGAGCTCTTACGGCGTTTCCCGCGGTGCAATCTGAACGGTTCGCCCCAGTTTAGGTCGGAATGGCGGTCAGAAGCCCACGTACTTCGATCAGAGCGATCATCCGTTTGATGTTATAGGCGAGGACATGGAAGGCCATTTCGGAGCGGACGTTCTTCAGTCGCCGCATCCGGAAGTGCGTCGCCCCCATCAAGGCTGGATCGTTGCTCAAACGGTCGCGCATCTCACCCACCAGATGCTCATGTTCCCACCGGGAGATCCGCCGTTCTCTGCCGGTTGTGCAGCGCCCTTTGGCCGGACAACTCAGACAGGCATTGGTCCAGTATCGCCATACCGACAAGCCGCTTATCGCGGCGAAAATCGGCGATTGTCTTGTGGTCCGGGGCCAACCGCTCGGTCAGCCACATCACCTCGACATTGCGACAAACCTTCCGCTCCAGTGCGCGGCTGGAGGGCACGCGGTTCAGATAGCCGTAGATGAAGAGCTTCAACAGGACCGAGGGGTGATAACCAGGCCGCCCTGTCCGCAGAAAACCGATCTCCTCAAGATCAATCTCATCCACAAAGAGGTCAATCACGCGAACCAGCTTATCCTCATCGATCCAATCTTCAAGCCGATTCGGAAAAAGCGTCGTCTGACTTCGCTCCGCGCCCTCGATATATCCTGACATGTCCGCCTCCAGTCTTTGCCAAAAAGCACGCAGCATCCAGAGCTTTAACACAGCCTCAGCCCAAAACCGCTGATGCTGCACGATGCATCAGTGTCGGCTTTCGTTGTATTGTATTGGGGCCTAGGCTAAGTTCTGGGCGTGAAGTTTAATCGAACCATAACTACAATGCTGCTTGTTGTTCTATTGGTCCTGATGACAGGGCTCGGTGTCCGTGCGCATGCCATGCTCGACAGCTGCAATGGTGGGCATTGCGAACACCACCTGCATTCTTTTGTAGTAAAACACCACGCTGACCATGCTTCAGTCGCGCCAAGCGAAGGCTTCCAGCATGATCCAGGAAGTGCAACGAACGGAGGATGCAATCCGTTCCTGTGTAATGCCTTTGCGCTCACGGTGCAGGATTCTCAAACTACACCAAACCGATGCGTGATTGTGACGGCATGGCAGGCCTCAAACCTCTCGACGCTCAATGAACCGGACAACCCGGACAGACCACCTAACACTTGAAACAGATTTCAGACGCTGTTCACGGCAGTGAACACGTTCCAGTGTGTTGTGAATTATTTGCGGCACCACTCTGTTACACAAGGTTAGGAACAGTACATGAACCGAAAATATCTCCTGATCGGCGCATGCGCCGTGGTAGCCGTCGCTGCCTACACCACTCTACGCCCCGCCCCGGTTGACGACGCGGTGCAGTCGGCACCTACCGAGGGCAGGGCGATGGTGGCAATTCAGATGCCGTCTATCGAAGGAAATGGGGCCATCGGGCAACGGATATTCGAAAACGCGTGCGCTGCGTGCCACGGCAGTAATGCAGTCGGCATTGAAGGCGCGGGGCCGCCGCTGATCCATGTTATCTATGAATCCAGTCATCATGCAGACGAGTCCTTTCAGCGCGCGGTCGCATTGGGCGTCAGAAGCCACCACTGGCGGTTTGGCGACATGCCTCCGGTTGAAGGCGTAACCCGTGGCGACGTGGCAATGGTCATTGACTATGTCCGCGAAATCCAGCGCGCCAACGGAATAAACTGAGGAACCTCCCAATGAAGAAACTCACCACATTTGCATTGATTTCCATGCTTGCTACAAACGCCTTTGCCCATTCGAGCGTGGACACCACCACACCGGAAAATGGCGCGACAGTTGCCGACGTGCCCTCTGAGATCAGCTTTGATTTCACGGATGATATTCGCCTGACAAAAGTTAACATGATCCATCAGGATGTTCATACCGTCACGCTCGATCTTGGGGACCAGACAAGTTTTGGTCGCGCGTTCGAGATCCCGCTTCAAAGCATGGGCGGAGGCACCTATCGCATCGAATGGCGAGGCTTGGGGGCAGATGGGCACGCCATGCAGGGCGAGTTTACGTTTACTGTGGACTGACCATGCCCGATATCTGGGGAATGGGCGCAATTTTGTCCAAGCTGATGCTCTATGTTGGTATTGGTGGTGCGACTGGTCTTTTGATCATTCGGGCTGCTTTTGCCGACCTAGTGTCGCCTCTCCGCGATAAAATGCGTGTGCAAGTTGCGCTGTTGGCGGGGCTTGCGCTTGCGGGCTCTGTCCTTGGCTTCATGCTGCGCGGTGCCGCCCTGACGGGCGAAGCCGATGGTATGACCGATCCGGAAATGCTGGGCCTGTTGTGGCAGACCCCGGTTGGCGACGTGCTGATCTATCGGATCACCGGGGCAGTGCTTATCATCTGCGGAGTGTTTATTCCCCTTATCGGGCAATGGATCGCATTCGCGGGTGGATTGCTCGCTCTGTGGTCCTTTGCTCAGATTGGGCATGTTCCTGAACTGGAGCCAATTGGTGTTCGCTTTTTATTGGCCTTGCACCTCTTAGGGGTCGCATTTTGGATCGGCGTTCTCGGACCATTGCACGCCCTGTCACAACGGCCAGAATATCTGGGCAATGCAGCCAAGTTGGGGTATCGGTTTGGACAGGCGGCTTCGGTCATTGTTCCGGCAATGATTTTGGCGGGACTAACAATGGCCTGGATGTTGGTGGGCGATGTGTGGGCGCTGACGACTACCGGGTACGGGCAAACCCTGCTGATCAAACTTGCACTTGTAGGCGTGGTCCTGACGTTGGCCGCCGCAAACAAACTGCGCTTCGTTCCGGCCATGCAGGCAGGGGACGATAAGGCCGCGCGTCATCTAGCGCGCTCGATTGAAATCGAAACTGCGGTCATACTGATGGTGCTTGTCGCCACCGCGACGCTCACCAGCGTTCTGACCCTACCGAATTGAGACACTCTATGAACAGGCGAGACTTTTTGATTACAACATGCGTGGCGGCACTGGCACCGCGCATCACTCTTGCATCAGCATCCTTTGAACTGGTCGCACAGCCGGTCAATGCGCAAATCCTGCCCGAAGGTGATCCGACAACTCCGATGCTTGGCTTTAATGGCAGTACGCCTGGTCCGGTGCTTCGCGCCCGTCAGGGCGATACATTTGATATTCGGTTCCTGAACCAGATTGGCGAAGGTTCGGCGGTGCACTGGCACGGTATGCGCATCGAAAATGCAATGGATGGCGTACCGGGGATGACGCAAAAGGTTGTCGAGAGGGGTGCTGAGTTCGAATACAGCTTTCGAGCACCTGATGCGGGGACATTCTGGTATCACTCGCACAATCGGTCTTGGGAACAGGTTGCCAAGGGTCTCTATGGTCCGCTGATTGTTGAGGAACGAACGCCGCCCGACGTGGATCACGATCTGATTGTCATGATTGACGATTGGCGTGTGACCGAAAGTGGCGCGCTCGCAGACGGTTTCGACAACAGGCACGATCAGGCGCATCAAGGGCGGCTGGGTAATTTTGCCCGCGCGCTTGTCGAGCCGAATACACCCGTCAGACGCGGTGATCGCGTGCGCTTGCGGTTGATCAACGTTGCAACAGACCGGATATTCCCGATTAAGCTTGAAGGCATCGACGGCAAAATCGTTGCTTTCGACGGCATGCCACTGCCGAACCCGCAAGGGGTTTCGAACCTCATTCTCGCACCGGCTCAACGCGCAGATATCATTGCTGACGTAACATCAGCTGATCAGATCGCCTTTGTCTTCCCAACGCGCGACGATCCCTACCTGCTGGGCGAAATCCCGGTTGAGGGGGTGAACACCACGCGGCAACCATCTGAAGTTCCCGCGCTGCCACCAAATGAGCAGAAGCAGCCAGATTTCGACAACGTCGTGGCCCTGACGCTTACCATGCAAGGCGGGGCAATGAGCCGTCCCGTTAGCACGCAAACGGATATTTGGGCATTCAACGGTCAATCCGGCCTGACGGACACGCCGTTACATAGGTTCGAACGCGACCAAACGGCACGCATCCGTCTGATGAACGACACCCGTTTCCCGCATGGCATCCATCTGCACGGGCACCATTTCTTTGAAGTCGGGGCAGACGGTAGCTTGGGCGCTTTCCGCGATACAACGCTTGTGGGCGCTGGCGAGACACGAGACATCGTTTGCGTGTTCCATAACCCCGGCAAATGGTTGTTGCACTGTCACATGCTCGGACATCAGGCGGCGGGGATGAAGACATGGGTGGAGGTCGCATGAAATGCTTATTGATCGTCGCTGCATCCAGCGTCGCGACTGGTGCAATCGCTGGCCACGAAATGGACGACCGTGATTTGAGCAAAGGGCAGACCCTCTACACTGAACGATGCGCGTCCTGCCATGGGGCAAATCTAGAAGGGCAGCCCAACTGGCGCACACCCGACGAAGACGGCATTCTGCCTGCTCCACCCCATGATGAGACCGGGCATACTTGGCATCATGATAATCAGCTCTTATTCGACTACACCAAACTTGGTGGGACGGAGACGCTGGAAGCACGCGGCATCAAAGACTTCAACAGTGGCATGCCGGGCTTTGAGGGCACGCTGACTGACGAGGATATATGGGACGTTCTGGCCTATATCCACTCGATTTGGCCTGACGATGTTCGGCAAAACGCGGGGCAAAGGGCTTGTATACGCGCAATGGAACAGGTGAACCTCTTCCTGTGACTGTGGCCGTTACAGACAACTTATGCACGCAAGGCAGTAAGAACCTCTTTACCAAAAAGTTTCATGCCCGCTTGAAGAACACGTTCACCACGCAATTCTATACACCATTCACGGCGGCACAAAACGAGTCCCAAGCGATATCATTGGCTCAAACCGTTCTGCGAGCAACCTATTGCCCCAAAGGCGAAATCAAGCTGAACCACAGTTTTCAGTATGTGGACAAAAAAGGTAAGAAACCTGTTGTCAAAACCGCTCCCGCTGCGGCCCCATGGGATAGCCCCCCGTTCGATGCACAGTGGACAATTCAACTAACCTGCTCGGAATGGCGCAAGGTTCAATAGGTCGCGACCAAGGGTTTAGACCAAACCGCGTGCTGTAACTTCGGCTTTTTCCGTCAATGAATGTTTGCTTTGGTGATTTTATGCTGCGGCAACGTCCATTTTGGTGATAGTCCGTTGTGGGGCCGTCAACTAACAGTGCGGTATTGCCAAGTTGTTGACGTGAGCCTGTAAGGTATTGGCAAAGGCAGGTTCAGGCCGTCATTTCCGCAGTGTAATCGTCCCAGAGGTTGAACGCATCAGACCGAGCGTGGCGGTATGAGTTTGCAGTGAGTTGATATCGGCGGGGACGGAAGATCAGATTGATCTGGTTATGCGCAGACAGAAATCTCTGAGTCTGCCGGTGAGACCTGAACCGGCCCATTATTTTCTCTTGTTTGCGAGTCGGTCGGTGCGACACTTCGATTGCGTTGTTTAGCCGAATGGCTTCCCGGCTGACGAGATAACGCCTCGCGCAGCCAACAGATCCTCGATGTCAGCTGTGCTCAAGGCAAAGCGATGGTAGGCCCAAACCGCATAAGCAATGATCTCACGAGGAAAACGAAAACCCTTCAGGCGCGGCAGAATCGTCGGCATGTTCATAAGCGCGACTTAGCTGGGTCACTTGGCCTGAACAACTTGGCAATACCCTCGACGGGAGCAAACGTCAGATCACGCGTGTTCGTCAACTGGACCTAAAAGGTTGCGACACATCCAGCCGAGGTAGCTTTCCGAAGTTCTGTGGTCCGTTCAAAGCGGCAACGGAGTTTTGAACAACCGCCTTCTTGACGCGGGAAAGATAGCACGTTTCTCTTATTACGAGAGTATTCAGCAATCAAATCACTCAAAACGAATGGACTTTTGGATATGAAGATTCTTGTTGTCGATGATGAGCCATTGTTTTGTGAGCTTATTGTAGCGGAGTTGGCCAATTGCGGTTACCATGATGTTTGGCTTGCCAATTCCGGGGCTGAGGCGATGAACCGGATACATCTGGCATCCACTCCATTTGATTGTGCGCTCCTAGACATCGACATGCCGGGTATAGACGGCGTGGAGTTATGTGCGTTACTGCGTTCTGATCCGGTGACCGCTGCGATTCCAGTGATTATGGTCACATCCCGTTCCGAGATGGAGAGTGTCGATAAGGCTTTTGCAGCCGGAGCGACAGACTATTTGAACAAACCGATCAACCGTCTGGAATTACAGGGTCGTATGACAATGGCCACCGGAATGACCCGGGAACGCAAAGCGCGTGAAGTCCTTTCATCCCAGAACGATCAGAAAGAAGAGTATTCCTTCGAAGACCCTTGCCGACTCGAGATCGACTATTCCTGTCTGGACTATCTAGCCATGCAGAACTACGTTCTGAAAATCGGATCAATGAAATTGTTTAGCCATACTGCAATTGGCTTTCAACTGGCTTACGCAAACGAAATGTTCCTGGCGTTGGGCAGCGGCGGCTTCCGGGACACGCTATCGGACGTCGCGGAGATTATAGCCGAGTCACTGACGCTAAACGCGGCCATCATTTCTTACGCCGGGTCGGGCGGTTTCATTGTGTTGATCAACCGGCACCCCGAAATCAATATGGAAGATCTGACCAGCCAGATTGAAGACAAGTTACTGACACTCAACAGCTGGTACGCTGAATTGGGGCAGATGCCAGTTCGTTTGGATGTTGGGGCCCCTTTCGTTCGCGGTCTGATTAGCCTTGTGACGCCTCTGGAAGTGTTGGAAAAGGCGCTGGAGAATACAAAAAATCCGGTGGCCTCTCTGGGAGGGGCTTCGATTCCGGGAGCCAGAGCTGCGGGTCAGGCACGGCAAGCGGGCAAGTTCCGATGACGAGTGATATCAACGTACCCTCTGATGCTGATCGGTTAAATCGGGCGCTCGGGGCTATACGGGCCAAGTTTCTGACATCAAGACCGGACAGGCTTGTTGCCTTATCTCAGGCCGCCGCGGAAATGGATGCTGAAACGGGTAACTGTGAATCGCTCATGCTGATCCGCCGTGAATGCCACAAGATTGCAGGTCTGTCCGGTTCCATCGGCTATCATGCTCTGGGCGAGTTGGCGGGCGATATCGACATCAAGATAAAAGACGGTCGGGCAGGGTGGGATGAGATAAGGCCTATGCTGCACAACCTGATCTCGTATTTGGAGAACCTTGAGGCATGAGCCCATCAAAACTGAAAAACTGTTTCTTCTTGTCAGTTCAGGCGCGACCGTGGTGCGCAAACCCATATCGTCTGGTCGGGTATTGTGGGGTTGTGAGTTGAAAAGCAGACCGGAAACGCGAGCCGGACGTAATCGGCGCCACAGGCGGAACCTGAATCTTGTTTACCTGGCGATTCTCATCCTTGGTGTTTGCAGCTTTTTGCTGTTAGACCGCGCCATCGTTTCCCAGAAACTGGAATCCGAGCGCGCTGCTGTTCAGAGGTCCCTTAACTCGACCAAGCTGCGTCTGGAAGGATTGCTGGATTCCTACGGGCACATGTCCCGCAGCTTTGCAGTGGCACAATCCTTTGAAGCGGAGTCCGGGTTTCAGTCTCTGGCCAGGCTGCTTCGAGATAACAATCCGAGTGTGATCAACCTAGCACGTTCACGCGATTTCGTTATCACGAATGTCCATCCGATCGAGCATAATCAGGACCTTCTTGGTTATGACTATCGGACCAACCCGGAGCAGATGCAGTCTGTACAAGCCGCGCTGGACAGTGGTGATACCGTCGTTGTCGGCCCGGTCCATCTGGTGCAGGGCGGCCTCGGCTTTCTACTGAGAACGGCGCAACCTGGGTTGGAAAACATCGTGAGCAGCATTGTGCTGGATTTCGAGAAGATTCTGACAGAATCTGGGATGGAAGCAGAGCCGCAAGTCTACATGTCATCCGCGCGCATCAAAGGAGTGCCTGGCACGGATGAAGAAATACTGTTCGGTATGTCTGAGGTCTGGGATAACGATCCGGTCATCACCGAGGTCATTCTGGGTCAAACCACGCTGGAACTGGCCAAGATTCCGTCAGGCGGCTGGCAGGTCGACAGGTCTCATCATTTCATTCTGTTTCTGACAATCGCAATACTGGCGGGGACCGGGGTTTTTGGGGTGAACTATGCCCGCCGCCTGATTCTGGAACGCGCAGAGGCGCGGCGTCGTCTGTTGGACGCCATTGAATCGATCACGGATGGTTTCGTTATCTTCGACGAGCAGGATCGTTTGTTGATGTGCAATGACAGGTTCCGAAAGACCTTCAGTGCGTCCTCTGACGTCATATCCCCCGGCGCGCCGTTTCAGGCCATTCTTGTGGATGGTGTCAACAAGGGGCTGTACGAGGACGCGAAGGGACGGGAAGAGGAATGGCTTGCGGACAGGATGCGATTGCACAACAATCCGAATGGTCCGTCCGAAATCAAGCTTTCGAACGGCAGCTGGATCAAGGTATCCGATGCCAAAACCCGGGATGGCGATACGGTCAGTATTCAGACTGACATTACCGAGTTGAAAACAGCGCTGCAGACGGCGGAAGACGCTGTCCGCTCGAAAACGGAGTTCATAAACAATATGAACCATGAATTGCGGGCGCCGCTGTCTGTGATCCTGGGATATATCGCGTTCCTGCGCAGACTTGAACTCTACCCACAATATACCGCGTTGAGATCGGCCATTGGGGATGACCATAAACTAGAAGCGCTGCTGAATGAATTCTGCACCGTCATTGTCGATCAGGCCACGAAGTCAGAAAACTCCGGGAAGCACCTGCTGGATCTTATCAACTCCGTTCTGGACTGGGCGAAGCTGAGTTCTGGAACCGTCACTCTTAGGCTGGAAACAGTCGAACTCGACCAACTGCTCGTCAATCTGGGTGAGGAATTCCGGAGTAGCGCCGAAGGGAGAGGGATCAGGCTTGAAGTGGTTGCCGCTCCCTTGTCGATTGAGGTCGATCCACTACGCATTCGACAGGTTTTCACGAACCTCATTACCAATGCGATCAAGTTTACCGACAATGGCTTTGTCAGGGTCACGCTGTCCACAGACGCCAGATCGGTTCTGGTCACGGTTGAGGATACCGGACGCGGGATCTCGGAAGAAGAGCGGCATTGGATCTTTGAGCGTTTCGCGCAAGTCGACAATTCAAGGCCCGGTAGTAGCGGTGGTACAGGTCTTGGTCTTGCTATCACAAGAAACCTGGTTGAACTGCATGGAGGACAAATCTCGCTCACCAGTACTCTGGGTGAAGGCAGCAAGTTTCAGGTTAATTTGCCGATAGACATGCTGCGGCCCGGCAAGGTGGCGACATAATTCTTTGATATATCTGGAGAGTTACGATGTTGGAGCGCTTATCTGAAGGTCAATTCTCATGAGCCAAGTCGAGCAGGTCGTTCACATTGATGACGACGAAGACATTCTTTCGATCACGCGTATGTCGCTGGAATTGGTCGGCGGGTTTGACGTTGTACAGTTCAGTTCAGCACGAGAGGCACTGGAAAGCCTTGCCGGGTTGAAGCCGGATCTTTTCCTGCTGGATGTTATGATGCCGGAAATGGACGGGCCCGAACTTCTGCAGGAAATTCGCAGACGTCCAGAATACACCTCAACGCCCGTCATATTCATGACGGCGAAATCCGATCGCCAGTCAATGGAGACTTTAATTGAGAATGGGGCATTGGCTTGTATCAATAAGCCTTTTGACCCTCTTACCTTGGCGGATCAATTGAAGTCGCTTGTGGGCGCGCGCGAAAACAACGAGCCCTGATGAGGCGTATAAGCAAAAGCGAGCTCTGGAGATGGACAATCCGATTTCGCAACGAAGTTTATGGCCATGCACAATCGGTGAGAAGGAGGAGAAACCAGATTTGGGTAAGCCACCTAAAATACCGTTGGACGATGCCACAGATCAACACAGATCGCTATTGATGCAACAGATCACGGACTATTGCCAAGTGGGGAAGGACCTGCTCTGGCATCGGTTGCTGATTTTCGCCAGTGCGCTTGTTTTAGCCGCTTATTACTACAGCGCTCCGCTTGCAAAGTTCATTCTGTTGTTTGTCGTCATTTCAGAGATTTGTGATTACTGGCTTTTCAACAGAATTTTGAAGAGTAAGGAAGTTTCGACGCAAGCAGCCCGCAGGTTTCTTCCACATCTGTACCTGAGCGCATTTCTTAGCACTTTTACAATTATTGCCTATTCCGTTGGGATAGTTGTTGTGACGGGCCCCACGAACCACTTCGTTCCATTATTCTTTCTGTTCGCAGCAGCGCTTTTTTCTGCCATGAATAGCCATTATATCAAACAGGTACTTACATTTCGCCTGGTGTGTCTGGGGATCGCGTTTCTTTTCATTCCCGTTCGCGATATCGTCATAATGGAAGCACCATTGCAATCCGAACTCTGGGCACAGCTCTTCATAAGCATTTTTGCTCTTTACTTTATCGTTGAAAGCGCCCGGGGTTATCTGAGCGTCTACCGCGCGCAACTTGCTCAAATGGAATTGCTGCGTAAAGAGCACGAAAAATCCAGAGCTGCTTACAAAGCCAAATCAGAATTTGTTTCCACGATGAGTCATGAACTGCGCACGCCCCTGACCTCAATAAAGGGTTCGGTCGATCTGGCCCAGTCTGGCAAACTGGGTAAAACGTCCAAAAATGTCTCTGCTGCACTGAAGATGGCTCAGCGCAACTGTGATCGATTGTTGAAATTGATAGATCAAATACTTGATTTTCAAAGTGCTGAATCCGGCCAGATGACTTTCGAACGTCAAAGGTTCGACCTTGTGGAATTGATTACTGACACGTTTTCAAGCGTGCGGCCAAGCGCATCAGAGAAAGGCATCTCCCTAAGATCAGAATTTCCGGACCGAGAGGTTGAAATCACTGGTGACAAGCAGAGATTGCAGCAGGTTATAGACAACATATTGACAAATGCCATCAACTTCTCGCCGAAGGATAGCGACATCGTTGTTTTCCTTCAAACTGATAACGGCAAGGTCCGTATATTGTTCCGAGACACCGGAATCGGGCTGTCGGAAAGTGACGAAGCTCGGGTCTTTGATCCGTTTACTCAACTTGATTCATCAGATTCGAGGAGTATTGGCGGTACCGGATTGGGTCTAAGCGTTTCCAGGCAGATTGTGGAGGCGCATGGAGGAACGATAACTTATCATAAGAATAGTGATACGGGCACGACTTTCGTAGTAGAATTAGGGATATTGCCAAGTTGTTGACCTGAGCATGTGAGGTATTGGCAAAGGCAGGCTCAGGCCATCATTTCCGCAGGATAGCCATCCCAGAGGCATTGCCAACTTGTTTGCATGCGGCTGACAGTGGTTTGGTCGGCGTCTTTTAGCCGGACCGCGTCGCTGCATCTTTCAAGAGCTGGATGAAGGTTTTGTTTACCAAATTTGGCTCTTCGCCGCGCTTTCTAACAAGTTTGATTTCTGATTTTAGATCAAACATGCCACCCCCGACCGAACGCAACCTGCCTTCTCGTACCCAGATGTCGGCAAAGCTCTCGGGTAAGTAGCCAATATACTTGCCCGTGAGAACCAGCATGGCGATGCCTTCAATTTGGTGGGCGCTGGCGTTCGACCGCAATCCGCGCGAGATGGGGGCGACCAAATCTTCGTTCAGGTAGGCACGCTTGCAAAAGTTTGCCTCTGACAACAATTTCTCGACCTCTGACTTTCTTGTGGTGCTAAAGAGCGGATGATCTTCGCTACAGAAAAGCCCGATTTTCTCGGTGCCCAGAAGTTCGTAGATCAAGCCGGGCTTGTGTTTGTGAAATACGCCCACTCCGACGGCGACCTGACCGTCCTGTACTGCAATTTCGATATCATCAGGGGCCAACGAGCGAAGCTCGATGGATACGTCAGGTGCTATTTTCGCCAGTTCTGCAAGTGCACCCATGATCGGTGCGCTGTCATTGAACACCCAGTTATCGATGGCCGCGACGGACAACCGGCCAACCAGCTTGCCGCGGGTGCCATCCACTGTTTCGCCAAACCGCTCCAGTTCGGCGAACAGCTTTCGCGAGGCCGCATGTACGATTTCACCCTTATCCGTCAGGCGGAAACCCTTGCGGCCACGCTGGCACAGCCGCATCCCCAGCCGTGTTTCCAGATCCGATATCTGTCGCGAGATTGTGGAGGCTGAAACATTCAGCACAATCTGGGCCGCAGCAAACCCGCGCGCTTCGACAACAGCTGAAAACACATACAACAAATGCAGGTCAGCCTTGGAGAGCGAGGGCAACTTCATCGGCTTACAAATACATGTATAAACATAAAAGTTAAATCTCTTATTTTGCAGTTTATTCAATGTGAATGCTGTGCGACGGTCGATTCCCAATAGCATACCCATGGGAGGATTTGGGCAAGATGGGTTTCAATGGCGCAATTTCGCAAAACTGGGGCATCAACAACGACTATGCCAAGCTGACGGACGTTTTGCTGGGCCGTCCGGAATACTTCAAATGGGTGGATGCGGGCCCCCTGATCGGACGTACCTTGGCCAATGCGCACAAGACCGGTGTCAAGTTTGATCTGCAACTGGCCATGGCACAACATGCCGAGATGGTTTCGATCTACGAAGAGAACGGCGTGACCTGCCACTATCTGGACAGTGATGAGGTGCTGCACCGTAATTTCTTTGCCCGGGACAGTTCGGCCATGACACCATGGGGTGCCCTGATCTGCCACATGCAGCTGAAATGCCGGCGCGCGGATTATGCCACTGCGATCAAGTTCTATCAGGAGAACAACATCCCGATCTGGAAATTCGCGACAGCCGGGCATTTTGAGGGCGGTGATTTCAATATCATCGAGCCGGGCCGGGTTCTGATCGGGCATTGCGGGGAACGGTCCGAACAGGAAGGCTCGGAACAGGTCGCTGAATTTGTACGCGCCGAAGGTTGGGAAGCCGTCGTCGCGCCGATCAGCCGTGAATTCGTGCATATGGACGGGCTGATCGTGCCTTTGGCCGAGAAGCTCGTGGTGGCATGCATTGACGCGATGGAGCCGTGGCTGGTTGATATCGTCAAAGGCTGGGGGATCGAGATTGTCGATGTCGAATACCGCGAGGCGAAGAACCTTGGTGTGAACCTCGTGGCTTTGGGGGAAAGCAAGGTGCTGTCGATGGCGGGCGCAACCGACCTGAACGCCAAAATGCGCGCGCTGGGGTTCGAGGTTTATGACCCCGACATGTCGATGTTCACATTGGGCGGTGGCGGGGTTCATTGCCTTTGCCAGGCCCTGCATCGCGAGGACGCATGACACAAGACCCGGGGATCAACGGAGATCGTCTGTGGCAGAGCCTGATGGAGATGGCGCAGATTGGCGCGCTGCCCGGTGGCGGTTGCGGGCGGTTGACCCTGACGGATGACGATCAGATCGCCCGTGACCTCTTTACCCGCTGGTGTGAAGAGGCGGGGTGCACCGTCAAATTCGACCGGTTGGGCAACATGTTTGCCCGTCGGCCCGGCCGCAATCCTGATCTGCCACCGATAGCGATTGGCAGCCATCTGGACACTCAACCCCATGGCGGACGGTTCGACGGTGTCTATGGTGTCATGGCCGGGCTTGAAGTCATACGCAGCCTGAATGATCATGGTCTGGAAACGGACGCTCCGATCGAGGTCGTCAACTGGACCAATGAAGAAGGCGCGCGATTTGCTCCGGCGATGCTGTGTTCCGGGGTCTATGCCGGGCTTTTCGATCTGGATTTCGCGCTCAGCCGCACCGATGCCAACGGGATCAGCCTGGACGCGGAATTGTCCCGGATCGGGTATGCCGGAACGGAAGCCTGCGGCGCACATGAACTGGGCGCGTTTCTGGAAGTGCATATCGAGCAGGGGCCGGTTTTGGAACGTCACAGCGAGGTGATCGGCGTTGTCATCGGTGGGCAGGGACAGCGCTGGTATGATGTGACGGTTACGGGACGGGACGCGCATTCCGGTTCGACCCCGATGGAAGGGCGCAGTGATGCGCTTGTTGCGGCTGCCGGGCTGATCAAGGCCGTGCAGGACATTGCGCTGGCGCATGGCCCGGATGGCGTCGGCACGGTGGGTGAGATGCATATCAGCCCCAATTCCCGCAATACCATTCCGGGCGAAGTGCGCTTTACGATTGATTTCCGACATCCCGATGATGCGGTTCTCAGCGTGATGGATGCAGCCATTCATAGCGCAGCAAACCGCGTGACCGGGGCGAAGGTCGATCTGGACATGATCTGGCACAACCCTCCGGTGCATTTTGACACCCGCTGCGTTGACGCAATCGAAAACGTGACCAGAGCATCCGGCCATGCCTATCGTCGCATGGTGTCAGGCGCTGGTCACGATGCGTGCCTGGTTGCGCGCAGGGTGCCAACTGCGATGGTGTTCGTGCCCTGCAAGGACGGCCTTAGCCATAATGAGGCCGAATGGGCCGAGCCCGCGCATTTGACAGCAGGTTGCAATGTCCTGTTTCAGGCGGCACTGATGCTGTCACAAGACTCCGCTATGACCTCCGGTCAGGAGGTCAGGGGCGGTAAGAATAAGAAAGAAACTCATCCAACAGTTCAGGAGATCTGACAATGAAAGTCTGGAAAACACTGACAGCCACGGTTTTGGCGGCGTCGTTCGGAACCGTAGCTTTGGCGCAGGACGTGATCATCGGCGTGCCGAACTGGGCCTCGGTCCGCGGCACGGCGCATATCCTCAAGGTTGCTCTGGAAGACAATCTGGGCCTGACGGTCGAATTGCAAAACGGCACCAACCCGATCATCTTCGAAGCGATGGATTCCGGGGCAATGCATGTACACCCCGAGGTATGGCTGCCGAACCAGCAGAACCTGCACGACACTTTCGTCACCGAAAAAGGCAGCGTGGCCTTTAACCCGAACGCGGTTCTGTCCGACCAGCAAATCTGTGTCACCAAGGACACGCAGGAACGCACAGGCATCTCGTCGGTAAGCGATCTGACCGATCCGGATATGGCGGCGAATTTCGACACGGATGGCGATGGCCGGGGTGAGATGTGGATCGGCGGTGCTGGCTGGGCCTCGACGAATGTCGAAAAGATCCGCGCAAAGTCCTATGGCTATGCCGAAACCATGAACCTGATGGAAATGGACGAAGCACTGGCGTTGGCGCAGGTCGACAATGCCGTGGCGCAGGGTCAGAATATCGTGTTCTACTGCTACACCCCGCACCACATGTTCTCGCTCTATGATCTGGTACCGCTCAGCGAACCCGCCTATGACGCAGCAGAATGGGATGTGAAACAGCCCACCGACGATCCGAACTGGCTGGAAAACTCCAAGGCGGGAACCGCATGGGACGCGGCAAAACTGCACGTTTTCTATGCGGCAGCGCTGGAAGAGGCCCAGCCCGAGGCCGCCGCGATGCTGTCTCAGGTCGAACTGACAACCGAACAGGTCAACGCCATTGTTTATGCGCTGTCGGTGGATGGAAAAGACCCGGCCGAGTTTGCCCGCGAGTGGGTTGATGAGAACGCTGATCTGGTTGATTCCTGGTTCAACTAAAACCCTTCGGGCGGCGCTTTGATCAGCGCCGCCCTGTTAGCAGGAAATTCACGAAGACCCGACCGGGAGCGCGAGATGACAGAAGACGTAATCACTCTGGAAGGGGTCTGGAAGATATTCGGAACCAACGCGGATGTTGCCATGAAAGCCGTGCGCGAGCGGGGCCTCAGCAAGCCCGAGGTTCTGCAGGAGTTCGGCTGCGTTGTCGGCATCGCGGATGTGTCTTTTTCCGTGAAAAAGGGCGAGATCTTCTGTGTGATGGGGCTGTCGGGGTCGGGTAAATCCACCATGGTCCGACACCTGAACCGTCTGATCGAACCCACGGCGGGCAAGATCAACGTGATGGGCAACGACATGCTGAACCTCTCTGACAACGAGCTGCGCGAGATGCGTGCCCGCAATATCGGGATGGTGTTTCAGCACATGGCGCTGCTGCCGCACCGAACGGTGCGCGACAATGTGGGCTTTCCGCTTCAGGTGCGGGGCGAGCCGAAGTCGCACCGCTGGGAGGTGTCTCAGCGCTGTCTGGACCGGGTCAATCTGACCGGATATGAGGACCGTTTCCCAAGCGAGCTTTCGGGCGGTATGCAGCAACGGGTCGGGTTGGCCCGCGCGCTGGCCTCTGATCCGGATGTTTTGCTGATGGACGAGCCATTTTCGGCCCTTGACCCGCTGATCCGGCGGCAGTTGCAGGATCAGTTCATGGCCCTGTCGGCCGAGTTGCACAAGACCACCGTATTCATCACCCACGATCTGGACGAAGCGATCCGGATCGGTAATCGCATCGCGATCATGAAAGATGGGCGGATCGTTCAAATCGGCACACCGGAAGAGATCGTGACCCAGCCCGCCGATGATTATGTACGTGACTTTGTTGACGGCATATCCAAGCTCAAGCTGGTCTTTGCCCATTCGATCATGGTGCCGATCGATGAATACAAACCCTCGCGACCCGTTAATTTCGACGAAAGTCCACGGGCGCATCACGGGACCGATCTTGATCACCTGATCGACATCGCGATCACCACCGACAATGTGATCATCATCACGGCTGACGATGGGGCCGATATCGGCGTTGTTGACCGGTCCACGCTGCTCAAAGGCATTCAGGGAGGCAAAGCATGACCGATCTCGCTGCGACCACCGAATCCGATGCGATGACACACAGCACCGAGGCTGAAAGCGGCCACAGCGTTGCCGCCTTTGCCATCGAAAACGCGGATTATTATGAGGCGGAATTCCACAAAATCGAGAGCCAGACCGGCTTTGCCTGGTCCTGGAACACGATGGCTGCTGTATTCGGCCCGATCTGGGGGGCCGCCCGCGGTGTCTGGGGCTTTTTCTGGGTTTTCGTGGTTCTGGAGCTTTTTGCGCTGGTACAGATCGGGCGCGGTCTGTGGGGGCAATTGGGCGCGGATCAACTGGCCCGATATGAGCGTTTGATCGGCAACATCGCCAAGCGCGAGGCGCAGGCGGCCGAGTTGACGGCGGCGGGGGATGCGGCCGGAGCTGCAGCCAAACTGAAGATTGCCAACAACCTGCAAGGCGCCGCAGAAAAGGCATTGCAGGCGGCCAATGATGCTTCAAGCGAAGCGTTTGGTATTCTTGTGACGGGCTTGATCCTGATTGTGCTGATCAAACTGACCGAAGGATTTTACGCCAACTACGCCTATGAAGCGCAATATCTGCGCTGGCGCGCCTCAAAGGGCGAACAGTCCGGGATCAGGCGGTCGGGTATCGTGTTCGGGCTGTTGGGTGTGCTGGCGATCTGGCCCCTGACGCTTATCCGTTTCACCGTTGCCAACCCGGATCAGTTCGTGGCCAAACTTACGGGCGGTTTGTTGGGAGATCGGATCTCAATCACCGAATTTCCCATAGGTCGGGAATATTTTGCCTATCTGTCCCAAAAGGGTGATGCCGGGTTCGACTGGCTTGCAAATAATTTCGGCGATGTCTTTGACGGCGTGACCGCCGGTATCCGATGGGTGCTTGACGGGTTGGAAATTCTACTGATCCAGACGCCATGGCCGGTGGTCATGTTCGTCACCGTTGTTCTGGCGTTCAGACTTGCCGGTCCGCGCGTGGCCATCTTTACCGCAGCCTCGCTTGCCTATCTGGCCTTCATGGGCTTGTGGGAGCTGTCGATGATCACGGTCGCGCTGATTGGCGCGGGTGCGTTCCTGTGTGTGTTGATCGGCATTCCCTTGGGCATCTGGTTCGGCAAATCGAAACGCGCATATGCCTTTGCCGAGCCGGTACTGGATTTCATGCAGACCATGCCCGCGTTTGTCTACCTGATCCCGATCATCGCTTTCTTTGGAACGGGCAAGCCGCCGGGCGTTCTGGCCACTCTGGTTTTCGCCATGCCACCGGTAATTCGCCTGACTGCACTTGGGATGCGCGGTGTTCCCGAAACAACCAAAGAGGCTGCAATCGCTTTTGGCTGCTCAAAGCGGCAACTGTTGTTCAACGTGGAGTTACCGTTGGCGCTGCCGTCGATCATGACAGGCATCAACCAGACCATTCTGATGTCTCTTTCAATGGTGGTGATTGCGTCGCTCATCGGGGCCGAAGGGCTGGGTGCCCTCATCCTTGAAGCGCTGCAATATGCGGCCAAGGGTCAGGGCCTGCTTGGCGGGCTTGCCATTCTATTCTGCGCGATGGTCATCGACCGGATCGCGCAAGGGGTTTACCGCCGTAAAGTAGGCGGAAACTGAAGTACTTCCAACTCCCCGGCGCTTTGGTGCGCCGGGGCGCTTTTGGGACATGAAGCATGGCAGACGAATATCAGAAATCTATGATGGACAATCTGTATTGGTGGGGTATCCCCACGATGTTCAGATGTCCGCACGAAGGGCCCGAAGGGCAGGATATCGCGCTGGTCGGCGTGCCCCACTCCGCCGGCAATGGAACCACCGAACGCGATCAGCACCTTGGACCGCGCGCATTGCGCAATGTCTCCTCGGTTTCACGCCGAATGCATAGCGAGTTTCAGCTGAACCCGTGGGAGGCCGCCAAAATCGCCGATATCGGAGATGTGCCGTTTCCCCGCGCAAATGACAACGAAGCCTGTATCGAGCAGATCACGCGCTTTTACACAGACATCGACGCAGCTGGCGCGAAACCGATTTCTGTGGGCGGTGACCACTCGATCACCGGCGGCATCGTGCAGGCGCTGGGGCGTGGCCAGCTCACAGGGGGTGAACCTGTGTGTTTTCTGCATTTCGACGCACATACCGATGTGTTCACCAAGGTGGACCATTTCCTTGGCGCCAAGAAATCAGCCGCCCATTGGGGCGCGTATCTGGTCGATCAGGGCAATGTCGATCCGCATCACTCTGTGCAGATCGGGCTGCGTGGTCACGCCCGAACGCTGGACTGGCTGCAGCCGTCCTATGACTACGGCTACAATGTTGTGACAATGAAGGAATTCCGCACTCGCGGGATCGCCAACGTCGTGGCCCAGATCAAAGAGGTTCTGGCCGGGCGTCCCGTTTACATCACGTTCGATCTGGATTGCCTGGATCCTACAATCGCCCCGGCTGTCTCAAACCTCGAACCCGGAGAGAAGGGCTTTGATATCGACGAAGCCATCGCGCTGCTGCGCGCGGTGCGTGGTATGAATATTGTTGGTGGTGATATTGTCTGCATGATGCCCACCAAAGACAGCCCGAACCAGATCACGGCTCTGACGGCTTCGGCCATCATGTTCGAGATGATCTGCATGATTGCTGAAAATGTAAAAGCGGTGACAACATGAAAAGCAGCGAAGACAACAGTTTTTTTCAACCGGTATCAGCAATGGAACTGGCCCGTTTTGCAGGTGTGCCGACATTCATGCGGCTGCCCGGCCTGACACCGGATCACCCGCGTTATGCCGAGGTGCAGATGGGGCTGGTCGGGGTGCCTTGGGATGGCGGCACCACCAACCGTCCTGGTGCGCGGCACGGGCCCCGGCAGTTGCGCGATTATTCGACCATGATCCGGGCCATGAATCCGGCCACCGGCGTCAGCCCGTTTGCCTCTGTGAATTGCGCCGATCTGGGCGACGTGCCGCCAAACCCGGTAGACATCCATGACAGCCTTAACCGGATCACGCAGTTTTACGGTAACCTGAAATCGCAGGGCATAACGCCAATGACAGCAGGTGGCGATCATCTGGTAACGCTGCCGATCCTGAGGGCGCTGGCCAGTGACGGACCGGTGGGGCTGATCCAGTTCGACAGCCATACCGACCTGTTCGATAGCTATTTTGGCGGGCATAAGTTCACCCATGGCACTCCGTTCCGCCGGGCCATCGAGGAAGGTCTGGTTGATCCTCATCGTTTCGTTCAGGTCGGCATACGCGGCACGGCCTATAATACAGAAGACATCGATTGGGGCATTGAACAGGGCGTGCGGATCATCCGTATCGAAGAAGTTTTCGAGCGAGGCATACCGCATGTGATGGCCGAAGTGCGCGAGATTGTCGGGGCACAGCCGACCTACTGCACTTATGACATCGATTTCGTCGACCCCACATTCGCCCCCGGCACCGGCACACCGGAAATCGGAGGGCCTAACAGTTTTCAGGCACAACAGGTGATCAGAGAGCTGGAGGGTATCAACCTGATCGGCGCCGATCTGGTCGAGGTCGCGCCACCCTTTGACGCATCCGGAGGAACCGCCTGGCTGGGTGTTTCCCTCATTTTCGAGTTGATGTGTGTTCTGGCTCAGGCGATTGCCTTGCGACAAACCTAGAAGCCCCGCTCGGCAGAGTGTGCCGGAGGTCAGGCTTTCAAAGCAACGACCTGGATCCGAAGGGGCCATGTTGCACGGATCATGAATGAGGCTAAACTCCATCCCTTCAGGAGACCCGCTCATATTCCGCACGCCCGAGAAATGTCACGCGGTTGAGCGCCTTTGATGCGATTTTCGCCTCAGCTATCTGACGGTCGAAATCATGCCCTTGGAGAGCATGTGCCAAATGACCACTGTCAGCTTTCGTGCTGTTGCCACCTCTACGATCTGACCGCCGCGCTTTTCCTTGAACTGAAAAGCCCCCGCCCTCGGTTCGCCAGATACCCACACTACCGTAGGTGTGCAACGCGTAGCTATGCAGTCGTTACAGACAGCAAGACAGAGCTGGTCAGATCAATCCGTCGCCAAAAACCGCACTAACTTTGTCGGAAATGGCACAGTATTGGTGACACCCACGCTCCTAAACTCGTTCAAACAGCGAGCAAAGCTCTCGTGAATGGAGGTATCTATATGACAACTCGCCCTTTGCAGCATATTCGGGTGCTGGATTTCGGCCAATATCTGGCTGGCCCCTTCGTAGGCATGATGCTGGCTGATTTGGGGGCAGAGGTGATCCGCATTGATCCGCCTGGTGGGCCGTGTCTGAAAGAGCCAGCGGCTGATATGCTTTCACGTGGGAAAA
Organism: Rhodobacteraceae bacterium KLH11; assembly: GCA_000158135.1. GTDB lineage: Bacteria > Pseudomonadota > Alphaproteobacteria > Rhodobacterales > Rhodobacteraceae > Ruegeria. The sequence goes on along the minus strand of DS999532.1, from coordinate 133,437 downwards.
CTGCAGTGACGCTCGATCTCAAAGCGCGCGAGGACCTTACAATCGCGCGCGATCTCATTGCCCGTTCGGATGTCGTGATAGAGAACTTTCGCCCCGGGGTTATGGAGCGGTTAGGGTTGGGGCCGAAGAACTTATTTGCGATCAATCCACGAATAGTGTCGCTGTCACTACCGGGCTTCGCGTCTGCAGATCCTGTGTTGGGCAACCTACCTGCGTGGGAAGCGATCATCGCCGCCCGCACCGGGCAGTTTACCGACATGGGGTTGAACCGCCGTCTGATGGGGATTAACCCCTCGTTCACGCCTTTGACTCTGGCTTCGGCCTACGGGGCCGCATTTGGGGCGATGGCAGTTCAATTCGCATTGCACGCACGGGACGACAATGGCGGTGAACATATCGAGGTGCCGCTGGCCTCTGCTTTGCTCGAAGGGCTCATCTACAATTGCGAGCAGATAGAGGATTATCCCCAACGCTACAAATCCCCACGCGAGGTGGAACTGGACCGTCGGGCCATCGAAGGGCTGCCGACAGATCTGAGTTTTGCTGAGCTGGAGGAGTTTCTCGATCCATTTTACCGCACTTATACCTGCGCTGACGGGCGCGGGTTTTACGTCGTGGCAGGTAGCGTGAAAACCCATCCTCGCCGGGTGCTGGAGACTTTGGGATTGACAGACTTGGCTGACGACCTGCCCGATTTTGACGCCTATCTGGACAGAACGGATTGGCCGGATGACTGGGCGCTTCGCAACTACCCTGTGGGGGACCGGGATCGGGACCGGGTTTCCACCGCCATGAAGGCAGCTTTTCTAACGCGTCCGCCACATGAGTGGGAAGAACTGTTCGGCGCCGCCAAAGCGCCTGCAACCGCGCAGCGCTTTAGCCAAGAGTGGTTGGCCGACCCGCATGCATTGGCCTCGGGGCTGATTGTAGAGGTGGAGGACCCGCGTCATGGCAAGATGCGACAATTGGGCAATGTGGCCTGGCTTGCGGGCGATCCGGGCGCTTTGGACAAACGCTCTGGACCAGAGCCGGACAACACACCGATAGCCGACATCCTGGCTGAGCCGAAACGATCAGGTGTTGTCGGCACAGCGACCAATGGCTGGCTTTGCGGTTTGAAGGTATTAGATCTGACCAATGTGATTGCGGGGCCAACCATTGGTTCGACGCTGGCACGGTTTGGGGCCAGGGTGACATCGGTTCAACCGGTCGAGCCCTCGGTAGATCCCTGGAACACGGTTGTATTTGGTCTGCACGCCCATCGTGGGAAGGATAGCATTCTATTGAACCTTCGTAGCGAGGATGGGCAGGACGCTTTTCGCCGTCTGATCGCTGATAGTGATGTTATCACAATGAACGGAACGGACGAGCAACGCGATGCGCTTGGGTTGGGCGAGGCCCAATTGGCTGCGATCAATCCGCGCTTGATACTTGTACAAATCGATGCGTTTGGCGGCCCTGCGCGGGGCCCGAAATCAGACCACTTGGGTTATGACGATCTTGCACAAGCAGCGACCGGGGTCATGGTTCGGTTTGGGGGAGGCATGCAGACGCCCGAAGAGCACGCCCATTTCGGTACAATTGACGTTTTGACCGGATATTGCGCTTGCGTGGCATTGGGGGCCGCCTTGCTGCGTTTGCAAGAAACCGGCAAAGGTGGTGTCGCCCGCGCCTCATTGGCGGCTGCCGGCAACTTGATCCAAGGCCAGCTGATGTACGATTTTGAAGGACGGGCACCCTTTGACGAACCTTCTGGCAGGGAAGCGTTGGGATGGGGGCCATTCTATCACTGTTACCGGGCCTCGGATGGCTGGATGTTCTTCGCTGCCCCAACAGAACGACAGAGCGCTTTGCTTGCGGTAGCCGAATTGGCGGACTTGGCAGAAATCTCCGAAACTGAATTGACCGCAGCTCTGACGGAACGTTTCGCTGCCCGGCCTGCTTCATACTGGGCTCGTGCGTTTGAAGGAACGTCGTCCACCGTCATGCCGCTGGGCTCTTTGCACCAGACACGCGACGCGGCGCTGCAGTTGGAAAGCGCAGGCGACGCTGACCTGAACCGTGCGACGTTCAGCACCATTCGCCATGACCTGCATCCAATGGGCCGCTGGTGTGATCTGGTCGCTCCTAATGCTGTGCGCCCATCGCGGGCAAAGATCACCATTCCCGGCCCAATGCCGAAATACGGCGCTGACACACGTCGCATCCTTTTGAATTTGGGCTTTCCCGAAGACCAGATCGAAACCATGATCGAGTCTGGCGCGGTCAGTGAAAGCTGGTCAGAAAAATACCTACCGGAATAGGCAAATGACATCTTCAGAAGGGCTATCGCCAGCCACTACACCCCGTACCCGCGCCAAGGCGCGGCATATCCTCGATAACTATTTCATCGGGCCGGCGCGGGATGAGGCTGTGTTGGAAATCTGGGGCTATACTCCTCGCATGAGCTATGCACCCGGTGACACGGTCACGTTGCATGTTTCGACGACGGCAGAGACATGGGACATGGAAGTCGGTCGAGACGGATCGGTCTATGAGCCCGTTTTGCGTTGTGAGGGTTTGATTGGCAGTCATCAGGAAACACCTATCGATTGCTCGGTCACAGGATGCAACTGGCAGGTAAGCCATGAATTTATCATCCCGAAGAATTGGCGACCGGGTGGCTACCTGATTACGCTTGGTGCCGAACGGGATGGTGACCGGGTTGAGGAACATCACCTGATCCTTGTGCGCGGTGCGGCTGATTCCGCCAAATCACGCGTGATATTGGTCTGCGCAACCGGCACGTGGCTTGCCTATAACTGTTGGGGCGGGTCGAACCATTACGAGGGGATTACAGGGCCGGACCGCAATGCCTTTTCTCCGATCGTTTCAACCCAGCGACCATGGAGCAGAGGCTTTTGCAAACTTCCTGCGGGTGCTCCTCGCGCCGTCCCCGAAGGTCCTCATAAGCTCGGGACTATGGTGCGTTACCCATACATGGAATGGGCCTATGCCTATGGTTATTCCAAGAAATATGCGTCTGCGGGTTGGGCCAGCTATGAACGTCATTTCGCACGCTGGCTGGAGGCCGAAGGTTTCGAGTTCGATATCGCCGCGCAACATGATCTTGAGGAGCAACCTGATCTTCTGACCCGCTACAAATGCGCAATCTTCGTTGGGCATGACGAATACTGGTCTGCCAACATGCGACACTCGGTGGACCGGTTTGTTGAAGATGGCGGCAAAGTGGCTCGATTTGCCGGGAACTTCCTTTGGCAGACACGTATTGAAGATGAAGGTCGTACTCAGGTCTGTTACAAATACAGGGCTGACCAGGATCCTTTGTCGGGAACCAGGCAAGAGCATCTGGTGACTACCGCCTGGGAAGTTCCTCCGGTCAATTGGCCCGGCGCGCAAACCTTTGGTGCAAACGGTCTCAAAGGAATCTACGCGGGGTTGGGGCGGTGCGTGGGGCAGGGCAGCGGCGGCTTTACCGTCTATCGCCCCGATCACTGGGTGATGGCAGGCACAGAGCTTGGGTATGGTGACCAATTGGGTGCCGGGTCGCGCATATTTGGTTATGAGGTCGATGGGGTGGACTATCAAATGCAGGATGGTTTGCCCTATGCGACCGGAGCGGATGGCGCAGATCCGGACATAGAAATTCTGGCGATGGGCCTGGCAACGAACATCGAACCTGATCGCGGGATCTGGGGTGAAACCCTTTACCTTGGTGACGGCGATGCGAAGTTCAAAGCAAGGGCTCAATTCGGCGCGGTCTCGGAGGAAACGCTGGATCGCAGCACGCGCGGAAATGGCGTTATCTTACACTGGCTACGTGGCAAAGGAGAGGTTTTCACTGCGGCTACATGCGAATGGGTCATGGGCCTGATCTGCAAGGATCAACAGGTAGAGCGTATCACCCGAAACGTGCTGAGAAGGTTCGTTGCTGCTGATTGATGGGTCTGATGACTTCCATCTCCAAGACCTACCAGAGAAGAGATCAGGGAGCGTCGTTTCCATCAGAACCTCACCTTGGCTTCAAAGGTGAGTGTGATGCTCAGGTCGTGAGCAGGTCACTTTGCTATCATTTATTGCAGCAAACGAGGTTGATAATACAAGACAGAGCCTGCTTATCAGCGACTATGGATTTTGCTGCGATTTGTAGCCCAACAAAAAGAGAAACGGATAGGCCAACAAGAACCCGCCGATGGAGACAATCCGTAAAGAGACCGCGGTTTCTGCAGCAGTCGCCGCATCAATTCCTTGCACGAATAATGCGCTGGCCCATGTCACTTCGGCGATACCCAGCCCTGCAGGTAAAAATGGAAGTGAAATGACCAACAAGATCAGGGGGAAAGAAACAAAAAGAGGTAATGGGTCAAGCTTGGGCAGAAGCATCCAGACAACACCTACATTTAGCGCTGCAATAAGAACGTACCGTATAAGGCTTAGCCCCATTAACTTATGTAGAACAGCCGGGCTTTGGTTGGCGGCATGGTTTAAACCGTCAGAAAGTACTGTAAATGCTGATCCTGCTTTGATCCATTTACCGGCCTGTCGTACCACCTTTGCCATGAGCCGTAATGCTGGTTTCATCAGGGGGACGCCAATCACAAGCAACATCAACATTATGCCTATGGCGGCTACAGTGCCGAAAGCGACAAGCGTAAGACCCGCTAACGCCGCCAGACCGAGCGTCAAAAGCTCCAAAGATTGTTCGAACAGTGAAGTGCCGGCAGCTGCATGGGCGCTAATACCATACCGCCTCGCAACCCAAGCACGAACAATTGGAACGCTGACCTGAATAGAGATTACTTGCCCAAAGAGAGCACCCGTCGCTGTTGCTGAAGTGGCCGCTCCCAAAGGTATTGTCTGATTTCCTAGTGTTTCTGAAAGTACGATCCGCCATTTCATCGCGGCAATCAGGACGATGAGGCTTTGCGCCGCCATAATTAACACATACACTGGCCAAGAGATGCCGCGAAGAACATGTGTGATGCCCGCGAGAGTTGCGCCGGTTAGATCTAGAAGAACAATTAATAATGCGCACCCTGCAATAGAGCCGGCCAGAGTCCAGCGGATGCGTTTGTTGCGAGTTAAGTGCCTTGGCCTATCAGACAAAACAGTTAACCCCATAAACCAGGTTGATATCAGGAATTGGCGCTCTCATTGGCCACCACTTCGTATAACGGTCGGGAAAGTGGAATTTGATAATATGATGAAGGTTGTGGATCGCATCTACGTGTTCGACTGACATATAGTAGTCATATGGAAGCCCAGCTGCATAGCCGCGCTTGCGTGGTCCAAATAGTCGGCCAATCCTCCACGCGAACCCGGGATCACTGGGTAGGATAGGTGACAGCACTCCGCCAGTGCGGATAACACGAACCCATTCTGTTAGTGCAGTTACTGGATCGAGAATATGCTCCAGAACATGTGTCGCAATCACGCGGTCTATACTGTCGTCTGCAAATGGTAATGTGGCACCAGAGAGTTGCTTGATCTCGACTCTGGAATGCCAATCCTGTTTGGTTAACCAGCCGATGACTTTCGTGTCGTAGTGATCGTTGAGGCTTGCATTGTTTTCAATCAGATTGTGCGTCGATCGCAAAATGTGGCTGCTTAAACTTGAGCCATAATTGGAGGCGTCGTAGTTATCCAGCCAATTTTTTTCGTAAGTCGACCAATCTGGCTTTCCGGTAAATTTTTTCACTGCTCCGCCTCTGTATTGAGTACCTGTCTATATCTTATTCGGAAGGAAATATCGCGCCTCCAACGTAATTGATAAAATGATAAAGGAGAAAGAGAATAGAAGTGCTAGTAGTAGATTCTCTGCTATTATTGATTTGCGAGCCCTTCTCTCAGATGATTTATTAACTTCAAAGAGGCTGGCTAAAACTAGAGCTGGCAATAAAAAGTAGCGACCTTGAACCCCCATTATTGTTGAGGCGGGGTGGGGAGTCCAAGTTACGAGAAGAGAAAAGAATATAATCGCTATTCCGGATAATGTAGATGAAATTATCGCAAATGAAATTAATTTATCATCTATCCTTCCCTGACGCATGGATAAAATCAGAGAAATTAAAACCAACAGGTATAAAGCGGTGTATGTCAGGGGCGTAAAATAAACATCCAGCCACCCGAGAATTCCCAAGAAAGAGTGTAAATAGTAAAGAGAGCTATGCCCATCGGACAATGTACTCCAAAGAACGTTTGGAAATTGCAGCGGATTGAATAAATAGAAACGAATAATCTGAGAAGTGGGTGCCCCTAAATCTACACGCATATCTCTGGTTATCGATAGCGCGAAACCATACCATAAAACTATTCCGAGACATAAGATGATAGAAAAGGAAAATGCTTGAGCGTTACGGAACCTCAACCCAATGGTGAAGGGTAGCAACACCAGAGGTGCCATGTGCAATCGACACCCGGCTAATAAGAATACAAGAACCGAAAGCCCAAGGAGTGTCCAGAAACTTGGATTGGTATTTTCTTTCATAATGCTGATGTATTGCGCCATTAGTAACAGGGCTATGGCAGTGGACAAAAAATCTATACTCGCCGACGCGGCTTGAAACAGTGTCATCGGGAGAAATAAAAGCGCGATAACGATTGCAGGGGGCGCTGCAATCCTGAATGCCGCTAACAGAATTAACGACCCTGCGCTTAGTGTGAAAAGCCTTGTCAATTTATAGCTAGTTTCTACGCTCTGCCCTAAAAACTTTCCGACCCAAAGCGCGGCTGCTTGAGGTAGATATATAAGCGGGAAATAATAGCCTGTTCCCGGTAATGTTTCGTAGATACGCTCGCCGCTCCAATAGATATTTTTGGCCGAACTCAATTCTTCAGAAGAGATCTTTACATCGGGTTGATGGGGTAGGGCTTTAAAATACGACATATATTCCAATAGGCCGGAATCTACGTACCCACCTGATGCACGCCCTTCTGGTGTTTCCAGCAGGAATTGACCTTTGGACAGCAGATACGCACGCTCAATGTGATCGAATTCGTCCGGGGATTGGAAGGATGGTGTAAGTTGCCCGGTCCAAAATGCGGCAAAAAAGATCGATAAAACAACGATTAAGCTTCGGTTAAACGCCATATCACTCGCTGTCTGAATTGACGCGTTTGATAAGTTGTGGGGGTGCGTAGGATTTGATCCTTAGCCGTTGAATTGGGATTTTCGGCTCGGACGCGATATCGTAGCTCGCAAAAAACAACAACATCTGAAAACCAAGAACAATGGGTAACGCTGCAAGCATTACCGTCCCAGTTGTGGCCGGTATGCCTGTTGCGACCGATTCTGACCAGGCAACTGTTCCAAAAATGATACCAAAGATCAAAAGGATGGTGCCAAACAGAAGGTTCAGAGAGGCAAGCGAGAAATCCCGTAAGAAATACATATACACGGTACGTTTTAGAGTTGCGGTGATGTGGCGCCACAAAAATTCGAGCATTATGCTGCTAATACGTAGCCCGCTGACTTCATCTGCGTAGACGGCACGCATAGGCATATCGATCACGACCGCTCGCAGATCGCCGAGGCGAATTAGCATATCACTCTCAAAAAAATAGCGTTGAGCGACTTTATCCAGATCTATGGCAGCCAATGCTCGGGCGTGTATTGCGGTGAAACCATTAGTAGGATCGAAAATACTCCAATACCCACTGGATAGTTTTGTGATGAAGCTGAGAAAAGCGTTTCCAAACAGCCTAATTCTGGGCATTTCGCTCACAGCAGAGCCCGAATAAAAGCGGTTTCCTTTTACATAGTCGGCCTCGCCCGCCTCGATAGGTTGGACAAACTGCGAAATCAGCTCAGGGGCCATTTGCCCGTCACCATCAACCTTCACAAAAATGTCCGCGCCAACGTTCAGGGCAGCTTGATACCCGGTAATAACTGCGCCACCTACACCAGTATTTTCCATATGCCTTAGAACAGTGACACGCGGATCCTGTATAGTCTTTTCGATGTACCCCGCTGAGTCATCTGGGCATGCGTCATCAACCGCAAAAATATAATCTACTTCTGGCCCAATACGCGCGATTACATCTGCTATGTGACGCGTGACCCTGAAACAGGGAATGACGACTGCAATACGCATTTCTGTCAGCTCGATTGATCCTGGGGTCTATTATTCCTCTCACAAGTTTTAACTACGCCAGTGATGATTGAGGCGCAAAACCACCTTCCGTGATAAAACGCCCGCGTTGCAAAAAAGACCCATAAGGACAAGCTTGAGGTCAGGATGGGCTTTGTTGCACAAATTGGTTGATGGGATTCCTCTTGTGAAACCAACATGGTAGCTGAGGCACATTAGTAGTTGGGCACAAACGAAGTATAAAACCAGAAACTGGTCCCGCTACAACACCGCATTGAAGCAACGCGGGTCGCTGTCTGTCTGGTTTGACCCGGATATGGACTGGACATCACATCAATCGCAGCCGACGGTGCACTAACAATCAACTTGGACCAGTCAGATGAGGCTGCTCACGGGGCTGGTCGCATCAGATAGAAGCCGCGAACTGAGACCCGGAATAGTTTACCTAGAGACGAACCGCTTCACGACTGAAGATGACGCCACGTTCCGCCAAGAGGTCCTCGACATCCGCAGTGCTGAGAGCGAACTGTTCGTCGTCAGAGTTTTTGGAACCAGGAGCAGCGTAAACTAAGAGAGTGTTTGGCTCATCTGGTCGGTTTGATTATGCTGCGCGTTGGCTGTGATGCCAGCGTCGCGCTTTGAACGTCTTCTGTTTGATCCTTTTTCGTTGTTCCAGAATGGCTTGGTCACGCCCAAAGTAGACGTCGGCGGGTGTGACGTTGTTCAGGCTCTCGTGGTAGCGCTGGTGATTGTAGTGATCGACGAAGGCTTCGATTTGGGCTTCGAGATCGCCTGGTAGGAAGTAGTTTTCCAGCAAGATCCGGTTCTTCAAGGTTTGATGCCATCGTTCGATTTTACCTTGTGTCTGAGGGTGATATGGCGCACCGCGTGAGTGCTTCATGCCTTTGTCTCGCAGCCATTCAGCGAGGTCACCAGAGACATAGCTGGACCCATTATCGCTCAGCAGGCGCGGTTTGTGGACGACATGGACCTGATCACAGCCAGATGCCTGCAAGGCCAAATTGAGGGTGTCTGTCACATCCTCAGCCCGCATGTTCGTGCAGAGCTTCCACGAGATGATGTAGCGGCTGTAATCGTCCAGGATCGTGCTGAGATAAAACCAGCCCCACCCCAGAACCTTGAGATAGGTAAAGTCGGTCTGCCAAAGCTGGTTGATGGCCGTTGTCTTATGCTCGAACTCATTTGCGGCTTTCAGCACAATGAACGCAGGGCTGGTGATCAGGTCATGTGCCTTGAGCGTGCGATACACTGTGGATTCCGATACAAAGTACCGTTCTTGGTCTGTGAACGTCACCGCCAACTCGCGGGGTGACAGCTCTGTTTCCTTCAAGGCGAAGCTGACGACCTTGCGCTTCACCTCGTCAGGAACGCGGTTCCAGACATGCTTTGGCTTGGGAGACCGATCCTCAAGGCCAGCCTCTCCGCGCTGCAGGTATCGGTCGTACCATCGGTAGAATGTGGTGCGAGGGATACCCAGTTTGGCCAATGTACGACGTGCTGACAGATGGCTTTCTTCAATCAACCGAATGATCTCCAACTTCTCAGATGCAGAGTATCTCATTCGTGGTCGTCCCCATTGCCGGTCATGCTTTTTTTGAGCAAGCGCAGTTCGAGAGTTTGTTCCGCAACAACCTCTTTCAGATCGCGAGCTTCGCGCCGCAGGTCCTTGACCTCGTCGGTTGTCGCTGCACGTGCTGTGTCACCGGCAAGCCGCTTCTTCCCGGCTTCCATGAAGTCCTTCGACCATTTGTAGTAAACACCTTGGGAAATCCCCTCACGGCGGCACAGCTCTGCAATGCTGTCTTCTCCGCGAAGGCCATCCAGAACGATCCGGATCTTCTCTTCGGCTGAGTACTGTTTGCGTGTCGCCCGCTTGATGTCTTTGACGATCTTCTCGCCGGGGCTCCTATTTGTCTTTCTCATCGTCCACTCCTCAGTGGTTACGATGAGCCAAGAACACTCTCTTATCAAATACCGCTATTTCGACCCAAAGGCGCTGACGTCAGACAGAGCGAACCTATGATATGCCCATACCACATGAGTGAGGATTTCGTGAGGAAAACGGAAACCTTCAGCCGCAGCAATGAGGTTGGTTGGGTCATCGTACCCCGCTATCCGAGAGGGACAACGCGATCAACTTGCGGATGCTGTTATGAGGTCTGATCCTAGGGCTCGATTCCTTTGAACACCTGCATAACCAAGGTGTCAAAAAACTCATCATCTATCTCGTTGTAAGGAATCAAAATGCGATAATACATCGCGCCAATTATTGAATCTATTACAAGATCAAAATCTGTATCGGGCGTGATTTCACCGCGCTCGACCGCTCGTTTCATCGCCGCTTTTGCTTCGTCGCGCCGCGGCTTGTTCCAACGTTCCCAAAGGGCCTGGGACAGTTCCGGGTTGCTTTGGACCTCGGCAAGAAGATTCCGGAACAAAATGCCCTTTTTGCTTTTCAACAACTGATTGACATTTTTCAGAATGGTCTTCAACGCATCGATGATGTGAGCGTCTGGAGGATATGTAAAATCATAAACAATTTCAGACAGAAACGCATCCATAACGATGGCACCCGCGTTTGGCCATCGCCTGTATATCGTGGTTTTTGCAACACCCGATATCTGGGTGATCTTGTCAACGGTCACGTTTTTGACGCCTCCGTCGTGAGCCAAAGACAGCGCCGTCTCTAGCACGAGTTGGGTGATGTCGTGATTCATCGGTCGACCTTGCAGTTTCTTGTCAGTTTCTATCGTTTTCATCACCATCCCAAATCAGATTTGTTCACCGTTTCGACATCTCTTTTTAGTTTGTGTCACCCTGCCATACACGTGCCTCAATAGCTACGGGCAGAGGCTTTGCTGGCTCCTGGCGCAGGGGCACGGGGCCGTGCCCCATAGCGAGTTATAGTTTGGTGCTAAGCAATTTCTTAAGAAAATCTTAGCGTTGTCTAATTGTTTCACAAATGTGATACGATACGTATTGTATTATAACTGCGACTGCGCTTTTTAAGAAGGTGTAGGTGGTTTTGCCAGGACGAATCGTCCCGGCGCGGGGCAGCAGCAACGGAGTACAGTAATGAGTGCAAAAATGTTTCATGGTGAATTCGGCCGCAGCTTTTGTCAGATCCACGAAACAGAAAACATGTGGATCTTGCGCCGCAAGGATTGTACCGGCATTGCAGGGCGCGCAGTGGTTTTTGCGCACGGGTCATTCGAACATGGTCCGGTGTTTCAGCTCCCTGAATACGCTCCGACGCTGGCGTTTCTTGCGCCAGAGCAGCACAGATTGCGTTCTTCACTGGGCCATATGCTGGCCAATGGGCACGCGTTTGAGCGGTTCGATCGTAAAGAGCCGGGGGATCAGGTCGTAAATTACGATTTGATGCCTGCCGAACTGTCCGAGCTTTTATCCTCCTGCGACGCAGACAACGGCTGGGCGAATATGCCCGGCCGTTTTGATGTAATCTTGCTCAAGCCCATGGTGCGGACCTCGATGCAGGTGGTGCTGGCTGATCTGGCGCAGTACCGCGCCTACGATCATGTCGACTGGCACATTTGCCGTAATTCGGCAGGGCAGACCGAAGGAACGTATATTCCGGTGCCCGAGGCGCTTGGCTACGCCGGCCAGCAGTTTCTGACCGACTTTGGCATTGATGGTGATGGCAATCCTGTTGCGAATGACACCGGTTATGTGGCGCCCGGTGCCGAGGCCTATAACGCCTATGTTTCCCAGTATCTGAGCGATCTGATCGATGCCGTTGGGGTGTTTCGCGATCCACAGCTGCAAACCGTGACAGTTGGGTGGCTTTCACAGGTCAGCGAACTGCAGAACTATTTTGATGGTGCAAGCATCCGGTTTGCCCGCGAGATCGCGATTGCGCGGCAGCTGGGTTATTTTGATCCCACGTTGATTGAACGGCTAGATGCGTTCCGGGCTGGTGCCGAAGCGATCATCGGCCACGGAATTAACATATCTGTCGATCAGGAAACGGCCCCAACAAAGGTGCCCGGACACGATATTTATGAAAATGCGGCGTCGCTGAGTGACGCGATTGCGGTCGCGTTGGAGTATTACAATAACGACCTCACCGCTGAACAAAGGGTTATGGCGGCCCAAGATTACGGGCTTCTGGACGCGGACATTCTACAGCTTACAACTCAGGGGCAAGCGTTGTCCGTGAATCCTTCCTTAGTACAGGATGCGGATTTAACGCATTCTGTATTTGAACAGCTGATCAAGTTCGACAAGGTTCTAAGCGGTATCACGACCGCTGATGCTGAAAGAGACACCTCAAAATTGAATTTGCCCTGGGTGGATGCATTGTCGCCAGCCATGCAATTGGCCCGGCTCGAAGACCCGAGCTTTGAAGTGCAATTTGTCGGTGGCCCGTTTGAGCCAGGCCCGGACTATGTCAACACAAGTTCTGCTCCGACTGACTATGTTATCCAGACAAATGTTCCGGGTCTGCTGATCGGTGTCCAAGATCCGTCTACGAGTACTGTCGGCGATGCTCGAGCCCAGCTTGAGAATCTGAGTGGTATCCTGGAGGCTGGCCTCAGTGACGGATCATCACCGGGCCGCGAATTGTTTGCCAAACAGCTTTTTACCGCGACGGCTCTTGCGGATCTTAACCTGAAAGAAGTTACATCGGTTTATGGCCTTGAAAGGCCCGGGTTTATTTTCAACATCTTGCCAGACACCAAATTTAACGTGGGTGAAACACACGCCACTTTTCCGCAGGTATCAGAGGAGGGATATCACACTCCAATAGTCGATCTGGCTGTGCGCATCAGCGAATATCCGGTGGGTGACTTGCTGACGACAATGGTTCATGAATTGGGGCATGTTATTACCCGCTCGTCTTTTAGTGCAGAAGACATCCAAAATTTCACATTGCAGCTGACCGATGAAAAATCTTTGTTCTGGAGTGCTGCCATTGAAGAACGGCAAGCGACGGGTGTTCGTTTTCTGGGCGAGCTCCCGTTCATAAGCGATGTTGCGGACGCCCCACTTGGCTGGATCAGCGAAAATACCTGGAATCAGGCCCTGAGCCGACCCCAAGAGCTGGCATATCCTGATCCCAAAGGTGTGATTGGAACAGACTCGCTGAGGATCCCAACAGTGGGTATCCCCGAGGCGTTGAAGGGTGTGCAGCTGCCTGAAAGCTCGATATATTTCCAGAATATGTTTGAGGTTCTTCACTACCTCAACACCGCGCAAGAGGGGCTTCAACTTCTCAGGTTGATGTCAAGCACGCTGGCAATCGATACAGCATCACCTTCTTTATCGGCTGAGGTCAGGCAGGCAATTGTCGACGAAGCGCGCGCATTGGCTGGGAAATACAGTGCAGAACTGCCCAAACTGGCCTCTGCAGCTGTTCTTGCATCGTATGATACTGTCATAAATTCTCCCTATGATCCGGATGGCTCTCGGATTGGTTCTTATGGTTCAAGAGAATTGGGAACTATAATTGACATCAGCCAGGCCGTGGCACGTCAGTTGCCATATATTTCAGAGCTGGACCTGTTTCAGTTTTCGGCCACTGATCTGGAAAGCGTCGCTGCTGTATATCGATCGTTTCCTGATTTGCTAAGGGCGGAAATCCCCACGCATTACGGTACGCTTCTGGCCGAGCGTTTCGGGGTTCCCGACACGCATATAAATAAGTCGACTTCTATCAGAAGTAACGGAAGCGACCCGCTGGCGGTTTATCTCAGATATGAATCATCGGCGATTTCGTCTTTGGCAAACCCCTTTGGTGCATTTGGCCGAACTGTCGAAGTGGGAACAACCAGGTCCTTGCAGGTTTTTGCCCAAAGTCTTGGCGTGCCGGAAACATTCCTGCCGAGCAGTACCACGGTTGGAACGGTTGAGGATTTCAACCGACTGATTGACATCACTTATGTCGCGGACGGGGTAAACCAGACCAATGACATAGCGTTTACCGTCAAGCTGACTGAAGCTGTCCGTGATGGGTTTTTGAACGGCTTTGCGGCAGGCCATGGGGACGCATCGCCGCTTGTTTCAGCTTTGCTGAATTATTACGAAAATATCGCGTCGGCAGACGCGAAAAAGATTATCCGTACCGACCCCGGCATAATCACATTCTTAAGCCAGATCGAAAGTGTTGATGGCAATCGTGTCAGCATCGATTCCGCCCTGCGCGCGCGTCTGGATTCCCAAATCCCGGAAGGGAGGCTGACAGTCGTTTCCGGTGTGCAAAGAACACCTGATGGCCTGAGCTATGTGGCGAATGACGGCACGTTTCTGGATTCAGTATTCGACCCAGAGTTGTCGCTGACGGATCATACACGCCTGGTATTCGAAACCGGGGATGTTGTTTATTTTTCTGACAACGGTCGGACGCATCTGAGTTTGTCGCCTGACCTGGTTGAAAGGTTAACATGGTTGAGCAGCGCCGATCTGGAGGCTGATATCAATACAATTCGGGATTCTTTCCAGTTTTACAGATATCTGGATTCAAGCCCGGAGGGTGCCACAGATTTTGCACTTCTTATGAACGACAAGATTCTGCGCTATCTAAAACTGTCCGCCAAGGATGTGCTGGATAATGCGACTCTGCGTGACTCCTTTGTCAATTATGCGGTCACTGTCTCAGGCTTTTTTGAACAATTGCCTTCAGGGCAATCCGTACTGTTTCACGCTGAGTTGTCCGAAAGCATCGATAACCACGGTGCTTTGTTCATACAAAAACTTCTGGATGTTGAACCAGACTTGTCGAGCACACTTTTCCGGGCCTTCCCTGAATACAGCGTGCAATACGAGCTGAGGAAACAAAGAGGTCTGCTTAGAACCAATACGATTCTGGCGGATCTGGCGATTAGTGAGCTGGCACGTCTGACCGGCGACGCGTCTCTGAATGACATGTCGATACAAGAGGTTATTCAGGTTACCGCCGACTTCCTGAGCAAGGCCCCGGATTCGGCCGTGTATGAGCAGGCACAGCAAAATGTACGGCTGCTGCGCGCTGCGAATGATGGGTTGAATGAACAGGCACAGCATCTGTCGGATGTCTTGGCTGTGTTGTCTGACCCGGCGGCAGGCCAATTGCCTGTGGACGGTTTGATCAGCGCGCTTGAAACACAGGCGAAGGGTTTTGTCGGTCGCTATGGCGTCATGGATGTCGACGGATTTGCGCAAACACTGTCAGCCCTTGACCGGGCAACAGACTATGCCAACGCATCGCGTGGATTGATATTTGACCTGATAACCGTTGATGCCGCAACCGAGCTGTTTTCCAAGTCCCTGCCGGATGCAACTTTCTTGTTCAGGGGCGGTGACGACATTCAGCGCTTTTCGCTGGAGAACCAGTTTTTCAACTATATCGACTCCAAGGTTCTGCAGGATGGTCTGACCAATGGCCGTATCTCGGATCTCAGCGGAATTCTGAACCTTGGGCTTTACACCGTGTTGCACGGGGGCGGCGGGATCGATATGCAGAACGCCCTTATTGGCTTGTCAATCGAACAATCGTTCGAAATCCTGCGCGGGTTTGAAGGTGCCTTTGACGATGATGTGGCTTACAAAACATTCGCAGCGGAATGGGCCAGCGTCGTGTTGCTGTCGTCAGACCATCTGGAAACGGTTGGCATTGAGCTTGCTGATATTCTGAACACAGATACGCGCGTCTCGCTTTACGAAGTGCTCAAGGAAAGCAAATCCCTGCCCACCGCGCAGGATTATGAGCTTACCCGCGCGCTGTTTAACGAGAAATTCTTCACCGATGCCATTCAGACTGATCTGGTGGATAACATCGGTACGCCGCTGGAAGGGCAGGCACTGCTACCGGCCGGAGAGTATGCGGACCTTGATGCGTTGATTGCCGATCTTGACAATGGTTTGGGAAAGTTCGAGCTGGGTGACCGCGAGACAAGATCGTATTTCGGGAATGCTGACCGGGATCTTGCCTTCGTGTTCAGCGGCGAGGAAACCAGCGCGTTGCAGACATCGCGCACTACGCTGGATGCCCGCAGGGTTGCTCATAATCTTGAACTTAGCGTGGAACATGTCCGGGCTGAATTTGGGTTGGGTCAAAACTGGGCCCCTGTCCTGTCTACGCTGGAAGAAAGCAGCTTAGGAACGTACAGCCTCGATTTTGTGGATGTTTCGGGTGATACGACTGATGCACGCAGAGTTGTCACCAGCGATGGCAGTTTCAATGATGCGCGTCGCTTTATTGACACCGGGGTTCAGGAAACGCTGAACAGCTATCAACCTGACCAAAGCGGGCGGCTTATATTGGATGGGGATATTGGCGACGCCGATGCCATTAGCAGCCTGAACGCCGCGTTTGCGATCCAGACCCTGATTGGCTTTTTCGAACGTCAGAACCTTGAAGAACAAACCACTGATCCAGCTTTGGCGGCTGTGTTGCGCGGGCATGAATATCTGAGTCTGGCGCAGATCGGGTACGGGCTGGCGCTTGATGGGCTGGAGGTTGTCAAACTTATCAAAACGGTCGCAACTGCAAGTAAAACCTCGTTCAAGGGTTTCAAAGCGGGCAGCGCCTTGTCGGCGGCGGGTTCTTTTACCCTGGCCGGTATCGATGTGGCGCTAAACCTCGCCAGCGTGGGTCTTGATATCTATGAGTTGACCCGCGCGCAGACACCTACGGAAAAAGCGGTCCTGGGTACGCAACTGGCCTTTGATGTTGGTGGTGTCGCCTTGGGAACCACCTCACTTGGCCTTGGTGTCGCGGGCACATTTGCAACTGCGGGCAGTGCCGCTGCAGCTGGCATCGCGTCTGCCGGGGCTATCGTGGGGGGTGCCGGTGTCATCTTCGCGGGCATCGGGATCGGGGTGACTGCGCTTGTTCAGGCATTCTCGAAGATCAGTGAAGATGCACGGGCTGTCGGTCGCTTTTTTGCCGATCTGGATAAAACCTACAGAGAGGGCGGTTTTACCTATGATGCAGAGCGCGACATAGCCAGTGCTGTTGGTCAGGGTATCGTACAAAAGGTCGATTTCAGGAGCCGCGAGGTAACCTTCGGCGAGCATCATATCTATCGCACGCAGCACGGAAGCAGTGGCAGCGGCAAGATTGATTACTTCTTCTGGTCGGGCGATATCCCGGTAGTGGTCAAAGATGAAGACCAGAAAATCAATGTACGAGAGGGAATTGGATACGGCAGCACGGCCCAGCTGACGGATGAGAAAGCAAATGCTGATATCTTCGTGCTTCCGGTCAATCCCAATTCGACCACACTGTCCTATAACTGGAATACACTTCCGGGTGCGACAACACGGCATGACGAGGGGTTTGATGTCATCCGCCGTCTCGAACAGGATGAGCGGTTTGACTATGATTTTTATACGTTCCCCAGTGAATACATCATTGCCAATCTGTGGCTGGATTATGTACGCACCGGGGTAGAAGTTCGTCTGGATCATCAGGATAGAAACCTTGTGGTTCCGGATATTCCGGAATTGTATCGGGGCAAGATTTATCATGAGGTACATGGCGCGGGTGGGCAGTATGTCTTGTCCGTCAATGATCATGCCGAACTTTACGTTGACTCAGAACTGCCCAGTGTCTGGGTTCTTGAATCCTCAAACGTGGAATCGCAATCGCTGAGGATAGAGGGCAATGTTGTTTTCATTGGCAGCGCCAAGACCCAGTACAGCAATCTCGATCAGGATACCGTTCTGATCAACAGCCCTGATGGCGATGTATCTTACGTTGATTTTGATCAGCAGAAAGCCATGTTGCTGTTCGTCAATGGTGAGATGGTTGGCGAGAATGGCGAGACCACAGATACAGCCCGCCCGGATCTGATTGAGCACTTGAATGAGCTGAACGCGGCGGGGCGGCTCAATGATGTGACGCAGATCAGTAATTATCATGCGCCTGACGGGCAGGTTATCGAAACCGTCTACTTTGACCGCACCTCGTCAGAGCTTTTGTATCTGCAGGGCAACTCGGATGCTGTCTTCCTGACCCTTGAAGGAACCGGCCCCGCTGCGAACGTGTCCGATCAGGCCTTCTTTTATGATCAGGTCGCGAATGAAATCCACGTTGTGGAAACCGCCAGCCATCAAAGCGTGCAGAGCTACAGACTGCCTGAACTGGCGGGCGATAGTTCGATTGTTGGGCTTCAGATTCAGAATGATGACCTGTTTGTCCGCTTCAGCCAAACACGCGATGATGGTACGAATGCCGAATACCTCATGCATTCTGATGGCGGGCTTTTTGTCCTTGATGGCATCTACAATGATGACAAGCTATACGCTGAACTGCAAAGCAGGGGTGATTATGATCCACAACAATTGGCCGCGCAGTTCGGCAGCCCTGTTGAGCTTGCAGCGCGGATTGAGGTTTCGGCTGGCAATGGCGGTGCTGAACATCTGAAGAACAAAGATGTCGTTCATCAGATCTCGGGGCGCATTTACCTGACGCAGGGTGAGCATCTTGTTAATATTCAGCATGATGATGGGCTGGAGTTAACAATTGGCGGGCAGGTTGTGTTTGCCAGCGACATCTGGGACCTGAACGTAGCCGCCAACGTAACCTTTACGGCGCCAGAGAACGGTTACTACGATCTTGAAGCGCTTTATTATCAGGGGACATCAATATCAGAACTGAAGGTTGATATTGACGGGCAAGTGCTGAGTGCGGCCGCTTTTGCCGGGCCGGACAGTGCGACACAGGCTGGTAGTTTCCTGAATGGCCACGCTTACTATGCCGGCGAAGCTCCGACCAGCATTGAAGGTGCCAGAACGATCACGCAAACTCATGCCCCGAGTCTCGCCTACGTCGTCAATGCCCTGGATTTCGCCGAGCAATTGGAAGGCAACACTCTGGCAAGGTTCTTTGGCGACAATGCCACAGAACAAACAACGCCTGTATATCTGCAAACCGACAGTGGCCAGATACTGAACCCCGGTGCGGGGATCTCAAACTCGGGCCTGTTGCTTGTTGCGGCTGATGCCGCGTCATCTGGCAGAGTGATCAGCCACGATAATGTGTATCTGCACGGGGAAGTCTTTTTTGTGGGGGATCGTCCGGTCGAAATCTCGCAAGCAGATGCCGTGGTGGCCGAAATTGGTGACAGAGCGGGTTTTGGCTATGACGCGACGCGGCTGGATTTCAGCGAGCATGACAATGCATATGATGGGTCGTTCCTGGATGAAACGGCGCTGGCCCCCGTTCAGAATCCCGCCTCGTACACCACTGTGACGGTTGGTGAACGCGATACTGTCTACGGCGTGGATGGTGTGTCAGAAATCTTCCGACTGGAGGATACCGCAAATGGCACCGACTATCGGGGAAGACTCTATAATTTCAATCCAAATGAAGACAGGATTGATATTTCCCCCATTGCTGGTGGGGCGTCGGACTACAGCTTTCAAGGTATTTCCGATTACAGCAGCGCTGTTTCCTCAACGGGTGCAGACGGGGAGTCCATCTATCTCTCAACCGTGAATTTCACGGCTCACGGGCTATCCGGATACGCTACTGTTCTCGGGGATGCTGATAGCTTTGGTTACACCGTTGGCGATTTCCTTGGCAGCAATGCAAGCCTGTCACTATCGCAGTCGCTTGCTCATGATCATATCATCCACCAGATTGACGGGCGTATTTACCTGACGGCGGGTGAGCACCGGCTTGATATCCAGCATGACGATGGCATCCGCCTGCGTATCGGCGGGCAAGAGGTCATCTCGGCAGATCTCGTGGGGCAATCCAGTGGAACCTATACCGCTGCTGCGGATGGATACTACGACATTGACATTCTCTACTATGATGGGATCGGGCCATCACATCTGAAAGTTGAAATCGACGGTAACGTGCTGGACACCGAAACCTTTGCCGGGCCCGGAGCTGATGTGACGCCGGATGAAAGTACAGCTGGGACTTTGGATGAGGGTGGGGCGGCGATTTACTACGACGCCACGACCAAAACACTCTATCGTCAAGAGAGCGCCAATGCCCCGGTGCAGGAAGTCGCTCTGCCGGATACTGGCGGTGCTTTACAGGACATCGCCGGGGTCACTTCGGTAAGCAACGGCGCGCTGGTCACCACGGCCGCAGGTCTGGATTGGCTGGTGTCGCTGTCAGGTGATATCGAGCTGATCACAATCTCCCAAGAGTGGATAGATGCGCAAGATGATTGGCAGGCCAGCCTTTCCGGCTTTTACACATCCGATACGGGGGGCGATCTGTTTGCCAGCGTTCCGTCCGCATCAACGCCGGTATTGCTAAAAGATCTAAGGGTCGGCGGTGCAGATGATGCGAATGTGTATCTGCATGGTGAGGTCTATTTTACCGAAAATCGCCCGGTTGAGATTTCACAAGCAGATGCAGCGATTGCTGCGCTGGGTGAAGGTGCGGGCATCGGCTATGACGCGTCGCAGATAGACTTTAGCGAACGCAGCATCACCATCGGCAATCCCCCTTCGTTTATTGACGACTCTTTCGTGATACCTGTGCAAAACCCCACCACGTATTCTACGGTGACCGTCGGAGAGCGCGATACAGTCTATGGTGTGGATGGTGTGGCCGAAATCTTCCGGCTGGAAGATACAATAAACAGCACCGACTATCGCGGGACGATCATTAACTTCAATCCGAACGAAGACCGGATTGATCTCTCTGCCATTGCTGGCGCGTCTGCTGATTACGCCTTTCATGGCGTTTCTGACTACAGCGATGCCATTGCCCCAACGGCACAGAACGGGTTCTCAAGCTATCTCGCAACCGTTGGTTTTACCTCTCAAGGTCAGTACGGATATGCCGTTGTTCAGGGGGATACCAATCGGGGCGACTATACGCTGGGGAACTTCCTGAGCGACAATGCTACTTTGTCCTCATCCGCCAAGACACCTCATGACAATGCCATCCACCAGATTGACGGGCGTATTTACCTGACGGCGGGTGAGCACCGGCTTGATATCCAGCATGACGATGGCATCCGCCTGCGTATCGGCGGGCAAGAGGTCATATCGGCAGATCTCGTGGGGCAATCCAGTGGCACCTATACCGCTGCTGCGGATGGGTACTACGACATTGACATTCTCTACTATGACGGGGTCGGGCCATCACATCTGAAGATTGAAATTGATGGTACTGTGTTGAACACTGAAACCTTTATATCGCCCGGTCCGCAGGTTTGGTATGATCCGGGAAGCCAGAACTTCATTGCTGCCAACATTCCGGGCGGAGAGCTTGTCAGTTTGGTGAAGATTGCCAATGATGGGGGGTCTGCATGGTTCTACGACTCTGATAAAAAGCGGCTTTACCAGCAGGTCGCAACGGATCTTGAGGATGCCGACCTGGGTCCCTCAGAGGACAGGTTGCGCGCACTTGAACAGGACTTCGCGAATGTCGTACCGCAGGCGCAAGCCTTGCTGTCGGACAGAACCATCACCAATGTCCGGGCCACCGGCACAGGTGTGCTGGTCGAGACCGAAGCCGGCCTGATCTATCAGGTGGGGGCTGAACAGGTTACCCTGATCGGTGCAACCACAGACTGGGTTAGCAGCGGATCACAGGAGTTGCCCGAGGATGTGGCCGTGAACCCGATCCTGGCCATTTCTGATGCAACGGATGTGACCTCTTCGACGGGTTGGTATCTGGCTCAGCAACGGCAGCTTGTTGACGCCAGTAACTTTGTCCCCGGTGTGGCAATCGGATTTCTGGGCGCAAACCGGGCCGCGGGCCTGACCTATCTGACGCAACGCGATACCCAGAGCTTTGACACCAATGTCTTTATGGTCAACGCCAACGGAGATGTTTCCGAGGTCGGAGCCTACGGGCTTGCGCAGGTCTATGAGACATCAACGGGGCGGATACTTGCCATTTCGGGAACACCGGAAGGGAATGATATTCCCGTTCTCGATGGTGTAGATCACCTGTTGCTGACCGGTGATCTGCTGCAGACCGGGTATACGCTGGATGATGAGGTGCTGTCGCAATATACCGAAATCACCATCGACCAGTACAATTCTGATGTTGATCTTTTCAACTTCGGTGCGGTGGAAAGTACCGAAACCGGCGATCAGGCGGAGTCAGGTGTTCTGACCATCGGATCGTGGTGGACAAGCAGCGACGGTGCTCCGGCAACAGCCGCTGTGGTTGGTCAGGATCTGGTTGTCTTCAACGCTGATGAGGGGCACCGCTTTGTCTTCAAAGATGCGCTCAGCGCTAATGATGGAATTGGCGCGCTGCGCATCGAGACGCAGGACAACCTGTCGCTTTCTGTTGACTCGATCGTCGACAGGCTGACCTCTGTCTATCCAAGCGTAACAGACGGTACCGCGATCTTGTCGGTTGACGATATTGTTCTGGGCACCCTGGGCTCGGATATCGTGACTGAAAGCACGAGCGATACGACGACAGTTGACAGCATTCCAGCGCAGACGACCCCTGATGACACCACCGAATTGATCCAGCTGACCGAGCAGTTGAACCAGACCACGGTGGCAGATGAACAACTTGTGTCTCTTGGTGATGAGCCGGTTCTTGCGTCAACCTATGGCCAAGTTGACACCGGGGCGTATCCGACTCTGAGCGAAGATAGTTCGGGAGATCAATCATTTAGCCTGATGCTGCAAGAGATGGCAAGTTTTGATGCAACGTCCGGGGGTGAATTGACCTTGCAAAATGGAACCACGCTGAACGAGGAGACCAGTCTGTTGGCCAGCAGCACAAAATAAATTTGCAGACCTGAGTGTTCTAACGAGTAACAGTAATGGAGTTGTCTGCATGGCCGAGGTAGAAGGTTCCCCATCCGATACAGGGCTTGCCTGTTTCGTTTTAATGCTCAAGTTCCTCAAAGTGGCTGCTGATCCCGACCAGCTGAGGCATCAGCTGGGTCAGGGCAATCAGGCCGTCAGCATGCAGGATATGCAACGGCTGGCCAAGGTGCTTGGGGTAAAGGCACGGTCGCAGAAGGCAACGGTCGGCAAGCTGGCAAAACTGCCATTGCCAGCGATCGGTAAGGCACGTGACGGGTCCTTCTTCCTCATCGGACAGGCGGCCGAGGACAAGGTTCTCATCCAGTCAGCCCAGAGCACAAAGCCTCAGATTCTTCCTGTAGAAGAGTTCGAGGCTTTGTGGTCGGGTGATCTGTTGCTGATGACCACACGCGAAAGTCTGGCCGGTCAGACCCGCGCCTTTGACGTAACGTGGTTTATTCCTGCGCTGGTCAAGTACCGGGGCCTTCTGGGAGAGGTGATCGCATCATCACTGCTTATCCAGATTTTGGCATTGATCACACCGATTTTCTTTCAGGTCGTGATTGACAAGGTTCTGGTTCACAAAGGGCTTACTACGCTTGACGTGATGATCTTTGGTCTGCTCGTCGTGTCCGCCTTCGAGGTCATCATGGGCGGCTTGCGAACCTATATCTTTTCGCACACCACCAACCGGGTTGATGTGGAACTGGGCTCGCGCCTGTTCAAACATCTGCTGGCATTGCCGCTTTCTTACTTCGAAAACCGACGTGTCGGCGACAGTGTTTCGCGGGTGCGCGAGTTGGAAAATATCCGCGAGTTTCTGACATCCTCATCAGTGACCTTGCTGATTGATCTGCTGTTCACCGTCGTCTTTCTGGCGGTTATGTATCTCTACAGCCCTCAGCTGCTGGTTATCGTTCTTATTTCTCTGCCGCTTTATGTTGCGGTTTCAATCGCGGTAACGCCAGCCTTGCGGGCCAGGCTGGATGAGAAATTCAAACGCGGCGCGGAAAATCAGGCCTTTCTGGTTGAAAGCATCACCGGCGTGGAAACGCTCAAGGCAATGGCCGTTGAACCGCAGATGCAAAGCCGCTGGGAAAAACAGCTTGCCGGTTATGTTTCGACCTCTTTCAAGGCCAACATGCTGGGCAATACCGGTTCCCAGATCGTGCAGTTCATCAACAAAGCCTCGATGGCTCTGATCCTTTATTTCGGTGCCAAAATGGTGATTTCAGGCGACATGACCGTTGGTCAACTTGTGGCTTTCAATATGTTGGCTGGCCGCGTCTCGTCCCCGGTGTTGCGTCTGGCGCAGATGTGGCAGAACTTCCAGCAGGTACGCGTGTCCGTCCAGCGGCTGGGGGATATTCTCAACACACCGGCAGAGCCTGACTTTGCGCCCGGGCGTACCAATCCGCCACAGATTGAAGGCAAGATAGACTTTGAATCGGTCACTTTCCGGTACCGGGCAGACGGGCCCGAGATTCTGCGAAGAATAAACCTGAACGTCAAACCGGGGGAGGTGCTTGGTATTGTCGGCCCATCGGGTTCGGGCAAATCTACACTGACCAAACTTGTTCAGCGGATGTACGTGCCCGAAAGTGGCCGGGTTCTGGTGGATGGGGTTGATCTTGCCATGGTTGATCCGGCCTGGCTGCGCCGTCAGGTTGGCGTCGTGCTGCAGGAAAATGTGCTGTTCAACCGGACAGTGCGAGACAACATTGCCCTGTCAGATCCAACCTTGCCGATGCAGTCCGTCATGGCCGCGGCAAAGCTTTCCGGCGCACATGAGTTTATCCTGCAGCTGCCCGAAGGTTATGACACACGTGTAGAAGAACGTGGCGCGAACCTTTCCGGCGGGCAACGTCAACGTCTGGCGATTGCCCGCGCACTGATCACCAACCCCCGTATATTGATTTTGGATGAAGCCACATCCGCGCTGGATGCCGAGTCAGAAGAGATCATTCGGAACAATCTCAGAACCATTGCGCAGGGGCGAACGGTAATCATCATTGCACATCGGCTGTCGGCCGTGCGTCAGGCAAACAGAATTATCACCGTAGAGCGTGGCGAGATCACCGAAGAAGGGTCCCATGATCAATTGCTGGCAATGAATGGCCGCTATGCCGAGCTGTACAAACGCCAGACAAGCCAACCTGATGAAAACGCAACTGCTGCAGTTGCGGTGGGAGGATTAGCCCATGTTTGATCGGATATTGCGGCACTGGGATGTGATCAAAGCCAGCTGGGGGCAAGAAAGCGAGCGTCGGAAAAATCTGGTGAAAGTGGATGATGCAGACTTTCTGCCAGCAGCCCTTGAGATCATGGAACGCCCACCCTCCCCGTTGGGCCGGGCGACTGCCTGGGCCATTGGTCTCTTCATGCTGATTGCACTGGTCTGGGCGAGTTTGGGCCGTGTGGATGTGGTGGCAACCGCACAGGGAAAGCTGGCCCCGCGCGAACATGTCAAGCTGATCCAGCCCGTGGATTATGGTGTTGTCCGGGAAATCCTTGTGAATGACGGGCAGTCGGTCAAAGCCGGTGATGTGCTCGTGGCGCTTGATCCGACAGCCTCCAGCGCGGACGAAGAGCAAGCGCGGCACGAATTGATGGTTGCCCGTATTGATCAGGCCCGAGGAGAGGCGCTTTTGCGCTATCTGGATAGTGGTGAGATCGAGCTTGAGCTGCCCGATGGCATCAGCGCATCCACCAGTTTGATGCAGCGCCAGCTGATTGATGCCCATCTTGGCGCATACAAGGCGCAGGAAGCCACGCTGAAACAGCAACGGCTGGAGGCCGAGGCAGACCTGGGCGTGGTGCTTCAGGAGATCGCAAAGCTGACCGATACGCTCCCGCTTATCGAAGAACAGCTGGCCGCGCGCAAGGAATTGTCGGAAAAAGGGCTGTCGCCCCGTTTTGTTTATCTGGAACTGCAGGAACGCTTTGTTTCCGCGCGACAAAACCTTGAAATACAGCGCGAACAGATCGATAAGATGCAGGCCGCAATCGCCGCAATTGACCGCCAGGTTGATCAGCTCAGATCCGAATTCCGTGAACAGATTGTCGTTGAGCTGACCACGTCAGAAGACAAGGTGGATATGTTGAGCGAAGGGCTCAGAAAGGCGTCTCAGCGCAGGCAGCTTCAACAACTCAAAAGCCCGGTTGACGGTGTCGTTCAGCAATTGGCCATTCACACGGTTGGGGGTGTCGTACAGCCGGCACAAGCGCTTATGGTGGTGGTTCCGGGTGACGGAGAATTGGTGCTTGATGCGAAACTCCTCAATCGGGACATTGGTTTTGTGGAAACCGGCGATCCGGTCGAGGTCAAGTTAGAGGCTTTCCCATTTACAACATACGGCGTGTTAAATGGCGTGTTGGAAGACATATCAACCGACGCAATTCAGGATGAAAATCAAGGCCTTGTCTATCAGGCACGTGTACGCCTTCTGGAAGA
This sequence comes from Rhodobacteraceae bacterium KLH11, assembly GCA_000158135.1. Classification (GTDB taxonomy): domain Bacteria; phylum Pseudomonadota; class Alphaproteobacteria; order Rhodobacterales; family Rhodobacteraceae; genus Ruegeria. The sequence continues at coordinate 107,175 of DS999532.1, read as the reverse complement.
TAGGATATCGGTCGGCGACAAAGAGGTTAACCTGACATCCGGAATGGCCGCCACCGTCGAGGTGAAAATCGGCCAGCGCCGCATCATAGAATTCCTGCTCTCCCCATTGCTGAGATACAAACAGGAAAGTTTTCGCGAACGATAGTATCAGTTTTTTCGTGACCCACGGCCCATATTCCTTGGGCGCAGCTTGCCACCGTAAGTCATTGTGAGTGACGAAGGTAAGCCGCGATATCGCAGTCTTGAGACGCAACGATTGCACCGATAGCATTTTCATGGCAGGCGCTGGGAGCGGCTTCTCTCAAGTCATTTTGTGAGAGAAACCGTCCCTGACGCCAGTTTGTTTCGCGAGGCCACTCCATTTAGAGGCGGTTCGCGACTGGATTGCGGCTGTCGGAGCCAAGACGGCCTATATTGAGCCAGGCTCGCCTTGGGAGAATGGATATTGCGAAAGCTCCAACGGTCGAATGAGGGGTGAGCTGTTGAACGGGGAAATCTTCTACTCGCTTAGGGAAGCTGAAATCATCATCGAAGATTGGAGGAAACACTACAATACTAAGAGACCACACAGTGCATTGGGTTATCGCCCACCAGCGCCCGAAACCATCATCCCGATGGAACACAGTACGATCATGTACTAACAATCACATAGGACCCGTCAAATAGGGCTGCTCATCAGCGCTTGGCAAACACTTCTTACCTACGGCTTCGGTCAGAAGTTAGTGTTTGCCAAATCCGATCAAAAAACTCGAAGGCCACCAAGCGGTCGTTCACTGCGCTCGCAACGCTGAACATCCCAGACGGCAGATATGCGCTGAAAGTCGACTTTCATCTCATAAATGCCGATGCGGGTACCCGCCTTTAGCGTAACTTGAATGTAAACATCAATTAGCAGCGACTTTCCTTCTCTTCAAATCCACGAAACCCCTTTGAACAGCTTCCCTCAATGCTGGAGTTTGCTCACACGAGGTAGTTACGACTGAGCCACCAAGAGCCAACCGGTAAATGTTGTCAGGATCACAATAAGACCGAATGCCAATGTTATATGCTTCGAAATAGGCCTGCTTATCGGGAGCACGGAATCTACGAGCACAAGCCTCTTCATACACCCCGAAATATTCTCTCTCAAAGCCAAGCTTTCCATCAGAAAGTCCCACATCAAACCAGTCAATTCTTCCAATGCAAGTTTCCGGACGAAGGAAATTTGATAATAGCTTATCGAAGTTTTCGCTGGCGTTCGCCGAAGCACCTGCGCTAACTCCAAGCACTAAACTAACCGTTAGTAAGGTTGATCGCCGCCAAGCCGTGTACCGTTTGAGGCCGAGCGATTGATTTGTCTCAAGTTTAACTAGCTCCATGATAGATACCTCTTCTGTACCAGCGCAGTGAACTTTAGAGATGCTGCGAATGGCAGCAGTCAGATATGCAGTTGTAAGTAATGTGGATCGAACTTCTTTAAGTTCACTTAAATTCTCTAGTCAGAATGGGAACTCAAACGAAAGCACACCGATTGTTTGGTCTTCGTGCTGCGAATGAAATTCTTTTGTAAGATGAGTCAGGCCAAAAAAAACTGATGCTTTTGCAATTCTGGCTTGGATGCCAACTCGCATACGAATTCGATCATTCGTCATCTCAACATCCGACCATCCTGGGAAAAAATCGCTATGTGTGACATACGTGTAATCCACGCCTGCCAAGAATGACAAGTCGTTCATCCTCACCGAGCGACTTGATGAGGACGGCTGCAGAAATCCTGAAACGGGGTCGCGAACATAGCGCTCAGCCCCTGAATACCCCCCCCAGATAAAATCAAAACCGACGCGACCGAATGTTTCGTAGCCAGCTTGAACTGCAAGAAACGGCCGGAATCCCCAGTCGTTTGAAAGGGTATAACTCCTGGCAAATTCAGCAGAAATCATCCCTGTGATCTTATCGTCAATGTGATCATGGGGCATGTCTCTCGGCAGGTACCCTGCAATATTTGTTGTATCGTGAAATCCTTGCTGAAAATCTGCGACATTTGTTTGGTCGCCCACAAACAAAATTTCAGCACCAACGTTGTAATCTAGATGCCCATATCGGTCATTGGCGAATGCTCCGAAACCTAGCATGCCAACATAAGGTCTGTCGTCATCAGTCGGTTGAGTCCTTGCTCCCCAAGGAGATATTATCTCTGCTCTTGCCCGAAAGTCGTGCGACACTCCTCCAGCTTTCTCGCCCTCAAATCCCAAGAAGAGAGTATAACTGGCTGAACGCCAACGGTCGTATCCATCACCAAAAAAATCGTTGGTAAAGAAACTTGACTTGATCGGATCCGCGGATACCGGCGACGGAATTAAAAGTGCGCAAAACAGCAAAGCTAGGATTCTCAAATCTCCCCCTCTCAATCTACAGGCACTAAAGGTCTCAGTAATGCAGCCAGGGAATCTCTAAGGGGTGCGCGTTAAAATTCTCCTAATTCTTGTTTCCTGCTCATTTGGCTAGGTTCTGAACCAGTTCGTCACAATCAAAACTGAAAATATTAACACTCGTAGTGCATGAAATAAATGAGACGACTGGAATGTTAATTCTCTATTGTGATTCTTGATGAACAAAGGTCGCAGCCATAAAGAAAGGCATTAGACTTGTTCTGCACGACCACAACTCCCTTCGCTGTTGAAGACATAATTCCGATTCTTTCCAAGCCTGCAGCTCAAGTTGAAACGGTTTGGAGAATTCTACAGCCATTCTTCGGGTCTGAGATCGCCTTCGGATTTGGACGCGTAGTATCTGTTCCAAATTTTTTTGATGTCATAGCGATGAGTGTTCTTGTCGAATTACTAAGATCACCACAAAATGTTGATGCTGCGGTAAAAGTTGCAATTTCGATTGCGGAGGAAGTGGCGACTTGTATTGATTCCGTTGATTCTATCGAGCCTTTTGATGGGCCGCAGATAATCGCCATGTTAGAAAGCCCAGGGCTTTTGTACAATAATCGGAATGCTGGTGCAGCGTTACCTCTCGACTTTCAAACTTGTTGCATAGCTATCTCGCGTGTCTTCGAGGGGATACAATTGAGCTTGGCTCCAATCCAGTATGCTGAGAACTCTGATGTGGAGTTTCGGTCGAACGCATTGAACCAATTAGCATGACACTCGGACCCATGAAAAACCTTGATCCCTAGAGTGGGTTTGATTTGGCATTATAACCCTTTAATTTTAATTTGGAGCCTCTAGGTCATGTTGACAAAAGGCGCACCCATAGGCGGATGGACGTAATGTCTATAAAGCCTAGTCACCTGAATCTAAAATTCGCTGCATAGGGTTCGCTGGCAGAACTGTTTTACCGTGGTGAGGATTTCGTCTGCGGATTTGACCCATTTGTAGGGTTTGGGATTTTCATTGTGGGCATCAATGAATGCAGCATATCGGCTTCCGGCTCCGCCGTTGAACGATGGACGCCCCGCTGCAACTGCTTGCGCGTCAGTTCGGCGAACCAGCGCTCCACCTAGTTGATCCAACTTGCCGAGGTCGGAGTGAAGTGGACCTGCCAGTGCGGGCGTCGGGCTAGCCAGGCCTTGATCTTCGGGGTTTTATGTGTCGCATTGTTGTCCATGACGATGTGCACCTCCGGTCCCCCAGGCATCTGCCGGTCGATCCGTTTGAGGAAATCGAGGAACTCGGTTGCCCGGTGCCGTTTGTAGCACCTCTCGATCACGGCGCCGGTGGCAATATCCAGAGCGGCAAAGAGCGAGGTTCTGCCGTGGCGGATGTAGGTGTGAGTGCGCCGTTCCGCCACGCCGGGTGCCATAGGAAGGACGGGTTGTTCACGGTCAAGGGTCTGGATTTGTGATTTTTCGTCTACGCAAAGGATGATAACCCGGTTCGGCGGCGCCATATACAGCCCGACGATGTCCTGCACCTTGTCCACAAAGAGGGGATCGGAGGACAGCTTGAAGATCTCGGCCCGGTGTGGCTGTAGCCCGAACGCCGTCCATATCCTCCGGATCGTGGTGTGCGGCAGCCCCGTCGCAGCGGCCATCGAGCGGATCGACCAATGGGTCGCATCCTTTGGCGTGGTGTTCAGCGAGCGCTCGACCACCTCAGCGACCTGTTCGTCGGACACCGTTCGTGGGCGACCGGGGCGGTATTCGTCGGTGAAACCTTCGATCCGGTCCCGTACGAAGCGCAGCCTCCATTTGCCGACCGTGTGCTCATGCACGCCAAGTTGTGCCGCAACTTCCTTGCTCGGCAATCCATCGGCGCAGAGCAGGATCATTCGGCACCGGTCCGACAGCGAATGTGGCGCTTTGTGCCGCCGAACCTGACCTTCGAGAAAATGGCGCTCGTCTTCGCTCAGCACCACCACATCAGCCACACGCCCTGCCATTGCATCATCTCCCGAAGTTCAGCTCAAAAATGATACGAATTACAGTTCCAGGTGACTAGGAAGCTCTCGGTCGTTTTGTCGTAGCGAATGGCGACGCGGCGGGCGTTCTTGAGCTTGTTGAAGCACCGCTCGACCAAGTTGGGCAGAGAATACAGCGAATGGTCGACGCCGCTGCGTATCTTTCGTGATCTGCGCATCGGGATTTGGGTGAACACGCTCCGCGCATCTATCTTTTTGCAAATGCTGTCAGCATCATAGCCTCTGTCTCCCAACAAGACGCTTGGCTCGGGCAAGTTGTCGGCCATGACAAGGTCGAGCCCAGATAGTCGGATGTCTGCCCTGGCGTGATCTCGGTTCTCATTGGCAGGCCTGCTGCATTGACGCGGAGGTGGATCTTGTTCGTAGAACCGCCCTTTGAACGGCCGAACCCTTGTCGCGGAGTCCCCCTTTAGCGCCCGCTGCCTGATGGTGGGTGCGGATTACAGTGCTGTCGATCATTTGCAGGGCGTCCGGCACAGTCCCGCTTTGGTTCAGGGTGTCCATGATATCCTCCCATAACCCCGCCAGCGTCTAGCGCCGGAACTGCCAGTAGACGCTGGACCATTTGCCGAACTCCTCGGGAAGGTCCTTCTATGGGGCACCAGTGCGGGCAATCCGGAAAATCCCATCAAGAACAAGGCGGTGGTTGATCGGTTTGCGCCCATTCGGGGCGCGGACAGCCGAGATGAACTGTTCAAAGAACGCCCATTCCTCGTCCGACATCAGGTCTCATGCCAAGCTGGTCTCCATTGGAGATACCAGCTTGAATCGCGCTTCCTCCGCGATGTGAATCCCTATTGCCAACACGGCCTAGAATGAATTTAACCATATAAAAAGAATCATTAAATACTAATTAATTCGCGATATGCGCGCTCACAAACAATTAACCATAATCAAGCATCTCTTGGCTTCGTCAGTGAACAAGAGGTTAAAAATGCTCCGTTATGTTTTTGCAGATGAGTTAATGAAGTATCCAAGTTTAGCTAAAGGAATGTTTCGCGATCGAGCAGATCAGTTTAAAACCAGACTAGGTTGGGATGTTCACGTTAACGCAGAAGGGGAAGAGCGAGACCAGTATGACCAACTGAACCCGTTATACGTTATCTGGGAAGAATCAGATGGAAGTCACGGCGGATCGATGCGTATTCTTCCAACGACCGGCCCGGTAATGGTCAATGAAGTTTTCGGGCATCTGATGGGAGGGAAACTCATTAGCAGCCCCCGTATTTGGGAGGTAACCCGATTTTGCCTATCTCGGAACGCTAGCCCACATACTGCAGGTGCAATTATGCTAAGTGGTGGAGAATTAATGGAAAAATACAAATTGACACATATTGCAGGAGTGTTCGATGAGCGAATGATCCGAATATATCGTATGATTGGTTCTTCCCCACAAGTACTTGGATCTGAGGGAGCGGGTCGTAGCAGGATTTCAGTTGGTCTTTGGCCTTACTCTTCTGACGATTGCGATCGGGTGGCTGAGCGAGCGGGAGTATCAAGAGAACTTTCCCGGCTTTGGCTCAACATTTCGTTGATGCGATATGGGCAAGATCATCCGAAGTTTCAAAGAACCGCTTGAATTCCAAAGTTCTGTGAAACTGCGGCAGCTTATGGTTCTTGATTCCTAGTAGATCAATCGCATCCCATGAAAAAACCGCTGGTTATATTAGGGTCAAGAACAAGGCGGCTTTATTGAGTTTAAATAGGCATGAGGCGGAAACCTAGGTGCGACCTTTGTCTCTCTTTTTTAATATAAAATCCATTTCGACAGAGATACTTCCGTCAAGTTGCGTCATACTAATTTACTGGCATGGCCTTAATTCATCATCGCGATCTAGTACGATTTATTCTCATACATATACAAATTTCTTTATTATAAAAGGTAAAAAACACCTAAAAATATCCACCACTATCTGGAAAATCTTTCGGACTAAATATTTGACTAAATGGGGAATATTTCACAAGTTTAGTGAGTTTAGAAACATGGGGGTGAATGGTCGATGCCTTCGTACACATACAAATTGAAACCTGGTGAAGTATCAGGTGCGGTAAACGAAGCGCATTTCGGTGCGAATTTTCGTGGGATGCAGTACGGTATAGGTGATGCTTTCGACATGTTAGGTGTTACGCATCTGCGCTATCCTGCAGGCGCTGCTCAGCTGGAGAACATAACTCACATGGAGAATGGGGAGCTAAATGCAAGGCTGCAAGAGTTTTTAAGTTGGGTAGCGGAGAGAGGTACTTCCTTTACACTTAGTGTTCCCGTGGGAGAGCTTCTCGCGACGCAATCCCAAATGCAAGAATTTGTAAACGCTGTTTATGACAAATTGGGAGAAAATGGCTATCTTTTGAGATCGTTTGAAATAAGCAATGAGTATTGGTCTTTTCAGAGCGCCGCGGAGTACGGGAATGATTCATCTAAGGCTGTGACTTACCTTAAACATGCTGTAGATGAACTAAATAGTTCTCGTGCAGTCGAAGAAGTAGATCCTAGTTTTCTGGTGCAAACCGCCCCTCCCTGGTACGTGAATCCCTTCACCATGGATCAAAAGAACTTGGATATTATTCGGCACTTTGATGCCAACAAAGACCTGTCCGACGGTTTACAAGCAACGGTGGCCAGCGAAGCTATCGACGGAATTGTTTCTCACTACTACTATTACAAAAACCACGGCGACGATAACACGTTCTCTGATGGATATTACGAACTCCGCCAAATTGGACCCAGGACCGATATGTGGGATTTGTACTTTGATAGAGATTTAGACTATCATATTACCGAGTGGAATGTCCAAAACAAACGTATGGATCAACAAGGTCTTAAAGCTGCTTCGGTTATCCTGAAACAGTTCGAGAACATGTTGGAGGTAGGAGTTGATGCCGCCGATGTTTGGTCTATACGAAACAAAAATTACAACTCGCTGGCAGGTGGTACTTTAGAAGAAAATCCGATTTACCCAACTCCGCCAGGTCAAGTTTTCATGTGGATGGGTGAAAGTCTATTTGATGAAAATGGCGAAGGCCTATCGTTGGTAGATTTATACGGAATTCCGAAAAAGAACCGACCTATTGAATTTAATACTTACACCGGAGCAGAAAAAACAGTTTTGTATGCTTCAAGCCGCACCAATGACTTTGGTGTTACTGTTGATTTAGACCTAACTAATCTAGTTGACTACACTCCTCATATATCTGTTAGAAAAATGGGGATATTAGATGGTTCCTCTGATGGTTTGAGTGATCGTGCCGCTTTTGAAGAAAGTGGTAGATTCGTCACTGGCTCTCGGAATGCGCTTCGAATCATTGATAAAGCTGAAAAAGACGCAATAGAGGCGAAGTTTATCAACGTTCTAGAGCTTGGAGTTTATGAGAGATACCATATCGGCCGACATGGGGAGGAAAGCTATCGAACATATGTTCCTGATCCATCAACCATCTTGTTGAAGCCGGGTAAGACACCAGAAACCGCTACAAGTCTCGACGACTACTACTTTGCCACCGAGGTAGATGTAGCTATGGACATTGATCAATTTTATTTTGAAGACCCTTCCGATGTCCAATTGGAGTTTGATCCTTATGAGGTGGTTGAAATAACGCTTCAGCCTCTTGCGAATGTTGGCGTTGGTGTTCCTGGGATATTGGGAGACATCATGGTTTCTCCGAATTCAGAGAACCCTGGGCTCAATTATGCGGAGATACACGTTACACCTGAGGACGGGGAATGTTACGCTGTTCAAGCTGATAGAAATGGACAATTCGATTTGGCGCTTGGCGATAGTGATGCAAGCATTCAGCTCGAGCTCTCAATGTCTTATAAGACGGATAGCGGGCAGGTTGATGTCCAAGATGCCTTAGAGACACTACGCCTCTCTATTGGTCTGGATCCAACGTGGGGTACAGCCAAGCCAGAAAACTATCTCGCGGCTGATTTTGATAGAGACGGCGTCGTGAGTGCATATGATGCACTCGCTATATTACATCTAGCAATGGCAACACCCGACAATAAGGAACATGAATGGGTCTTCATAGATGCAGACGAAGATTTGTCATTCATCACCAAAGATAGCGTAGATTATGAAACGGATATTTCAGTTCAGGTCGAAGACGATATGTTTGAGCTAAGCTTGACTTCCTTTTTGCTTGGAAATGTTGAGGAGATTTAGGCTCACGGCTCTTTTCTAAAGCCCCCAATTCTGTCCGTCGCTTGTTGAAGCCAGACAAGTAGAGGAACGGATTTGATAATTCAGGTATGATTTTCTGATCCGTCGCATGCGCAATCCAGGTCCTTGTTGCATGTATGACTTTGATTGAAAAAACTGTTCTGGCGCAACTGGCTTTGCACCAAAGCAGCCAGCCCGTCATGCCCTTTGCGGAAGTCCACCGGATCACTGGCGACAAAAATCCGCACCTTGTGGGATGGCGTGATCACGGGGCCATGGCCTGTACGATCTCGGCGATCCGTGTCGCGGGCGTCGCCGCATCAAGACGAACGGTGACGTTGCCCTTGATCACATCAACCATGCCCGAGGATGTCGCCGCCAGAGGCTGGGCCACGGGCACAGGCGCCTCAATCTCGACCGATACAAAATCCATGCCATCCAGATTAGGCAAAACCAGCTTGCCCTGCCGTGCCATCCGTCGCCAGTCAGAAACAGTACTGGGGATCAGCTCGTATCGCTTGGCAACCACATTGGTAAGCGGTGTCCCAACCCCACCTTCCTGAAGTCTGCCTGATCTGCGATTCCGCTGCGGAGTGAAGAATTGTCAGGAGGTTATTATGGGAGTCCATCGGGAGCTACATTTGGAGTCCGTTGCGGGCCATGAGGTTTTGATCGGGCGGGATGGTAAGCGGCGCTGGTCGGAAGCGCTCAAAGGCCAGCTTGTTGCGGAAACGCTGGTTCCAGGGGTGACCGTAAACGAAGTCGCGCGGCGAGTTGGAATGCGGCCGAACCATCTGTCTGAATGGCGTCGCCTTGCGCGAGAAGGTAAATTGGTTGTTCCGGAACTGGCCGGCGCAGAATTTGCGCCGGTTGTGATTGAACCTGAGGCTCCGACGGCACCATCAGAACCCGTTGACTGGCTTGAGATTGTCCACGGTGACGTGGCTATTCGACTCGGCGCAGCCACGTCGCCCAAACGGATTTCCGAGATCGTCCACGCTCTGAATGGGGTCTCATGATCTTTCCGTCGAACCGGGTGCGGATCGTGGTGGCGACGAAGCCGGTGGACTTCCGAAAGGGTCATGACGGGCTGGCAGCGCTGGTGCAAAATGAACTGCGTAAGGAGCCGTTCACCGGAACCGTGTTTGTCTTTCGCTCGAAGCGCGCCGACCGGTTGAAGCTGCTCTATTGGGACGGCACCGGGCTGGTGATGACGTATAAGCGGCTGGAAGAGACAACATTCACTTGGCCTGCGATCCGAGATGGCCTGATGTCGCTCAATCATGCCCAGTTCGAGGCGCTGTTTGCCGGGTTGGACTGGCGGAAAGTGAAGGCACTGTCAGCGCGTCCACCAACTGCGGCAGAGTGACTCGCGCACCCGTTTGGGCAGGCAGCCAAGTGTCCGTTTTGGTAGATCACGACCATGATTGCGGCCGCTGATCTTCCCGATGACATTGATGCGCTCAAAGCCATGATTGTGGCCCAGGGCGAGCAGAATGCGCGTCTGGAAACACTGGTCGCGGCGCTGAGGAAGGCACTCTTTGGTCGTAAATCCGAAAAGGTTGATCCAGACCAGTTCGAGTTGGCATTGGAAGATATCGAAACCGGGATTGCCCAGATTGAGGCCGAGGGCGAAACCAATCCGCTTGTCACGCCAACACGGACTTCCGCGCCGCGCCAGAGCAACCGGGGGTCGTTGCCGAAACATCTGCCGCGCATCGAAGAGGTGATCGAGCCGGACAGCACCATCTGCGGCTGTGGCTCTGAACGGCATGTCATTGGTGAGGATATCAGTGAACGGCTTGATATCGTTCCGGCCCAGTTCCGGGTGATCGTCACCCGCCGCCCGAAATATGCCTGCCGGTCCTGCGAAGAAGGCATCGTCCAGGCTCCGGCCCCGGCGCATCTGATCCCAGGCGGGATGCCAACCGAGGCAGCCATCGCCCATGTGATCGTCTCAAAATACGCGGATCACACGCCGCTATATCGCCAAGCTCAGATCTACGCCCGGCAAGGCATTGTTCTGGATCGCTCGACACTGGCCGCCTGGGTTGGCAGAGCAGCATTTGAGTTGCGTCCTGTTTATGACGCGCTGATGGCCGATCTGAAGCGGTCAACCAAGCTATTCATGGATGAGACCGTGGCTCCGGTCCTTGATCCCGGTCGCAAGAAAACCAAAACAGGCTACTTCTGGGCGCTCGCCCGCGATGATCGGCCCTGGAGTGGGGACGACCCGCCTGGTGTGGCCTTCACATATGCACCCGGCCGCGCCGGTGAATACGCAAAGCAAATTCTTGAAGGGTTCAACGGCACACTGCAAGTTGATGGCTATGCCGGATACAACCGCCTGCTCAAACGGCAGGAGGGCTCGATCCGGTTGGCGCACTGCTGGGCACACGCCCGTCGTAAGCTCTTTGATGTGGCAAAAGCTGGCAAAGCCACTCCGATTGCGGATGAAGGTATCGCGCAAATCCAGGCGCTCTACCGCATCGAAAAGGAAATCAGAGGCCAAAGCCCGGCCACCCGGAACGCAGTGCGGCAGGAACGCTCAAAACCAACCATTGATCAGATGGAATTTTGGCTCCGGGAAACGCGCTCCCGCGTCTCCGCCAAATCACCCATCGGCGAAGCCCTGAGCTACATTGCTAAGCACTGGGAAGGCCTGACCATGTTCCTCGATGATGGTCGCGTGGAACTGGATTCCAACAGTGTCGAGCGGACAATCCGCCCAATCGCTCTGAACCGCAAGAACGCACTCTTCGCTGGCCATGACGTCGGAGCGCAAAACTGGGCCATCCTCGCCTCGATGATCGAAACCTGCAAATTGAACGGGATCGATCCCCATGCCTGGCTCACCCAAACACTGACCGCCATCGCGCGAGGACACAAACAGTCCCAAATCAACGACCTGCTGCCGTGGAACCACTCCGCGCAGGTGTGATCAGCGCACCGCTTACCCACATTGACCGTCTCACCCTCAATCAACGTCTCCGCCACGACCCGAGCCTTCAACTCAGGCGGCCAATTCCGCTTGCCATCCGCCCGACGCGGCACCCTTGCCAGAAACTCGCTTGTAGCTCCCATCGAGAAACTCCCCACAAATCAAAGAAGCCTCTGAATCGCAGATTAAAAGTCAGCTCGAAAGTGTGGGTGCAGCGCACCGCTTACCCACAAGCTTGCCTCTTTCGATAAGTCTTGCAACAAGCTGCGAGCAGTAATTGGACTTTGTTATTATTGTTTAATTTTCTCCAGAAGACACCTGTTGTAACACGTGCTTTCGGACCAACAAAAGGGCCTGGAGCGCTTTGAGTTAAAGCGACTGTAGTGGATAAGCCCATGGCAAGCGCGACGGTTGGTAAATACTGTCTTACAGACAGTTTCTATTGAAAGTCGTTGGTTTGGCACTCGCAACTAGCGGCTTACTATCTTCTTAGTGTATCAAGGTTTAGGTATTATATCGACGCTTGAGTTGAAGGTGATGAGCCCGTTAGGCGTCCAATTGTTGACGGTGACGTGAACTTACTATCTCGAGTTCGCAATGAAACTTTGGCTGTTGATGAGTATCCATCGAGACAAGTTCTCGCATGCTATGTATCTCTTCAGCACTGAAGCCCGCTTCCACACAAAAGACTTCCAGTGCTTGTCCCAAACCCAGCAGAACATTTCGAGACTTTTCCTTTTTGGCTTCATAAACAAGTTCTGACAAAGCCTGAATAAACCAATGACTACTACTCATGAAACCCCTCGTATATATTGTTTTAAGTATACTCAGGGCTGTATGGTTAACGTCAGGTTAACCACTGATATTGTTTTGAGACTTTTGGTTTGCACATCTGATAAAGCTCATTGGTTTCGCTTCTGATATAGGCCTCTACTACTTTCCGCATGGCCTCCGCGGTCAGATACATCCCTTCGGCTTCCAACCGCTGTTCAATCTCATTCGCTCTTTGCACAAAGTTCATATCCATCGTCACAGCCCCATAACTCTAAATTTATAAACGCATTCTAAAGTGTCGCTGATTCCTTAAAATTTAGTAAACTGTCATTCGTACGGTGGATATCGATTGGTTGGTGGTGATATTGAGGCACAAGATATACGGTTTCCGACAAGTCTTATTCGTGTGTATATCGCAACTGTTTCTCGCTTCGCAATAACGAGCGGTGAACATGTCTGACCTTTTCTGGCTGACGGATGCCCAGATGGCGCGTCTGGAACCTTTCTTTCCCAAGTCTCATGGCAAGCCCCGAGTCGATGACCGGCGGGTTCTAAGCGGGATTATCTTTATCAATCGCAATGGCTTGCGCGGGCGTGATGCGCCTAGGGAATACGGCCCGCACAAGACCTTGTACAACCGCTGGAAACGGTGGAGCGACAAAGGGATTTTCGCCCGCACGATGGCCGGGTTGGCCGCGGATCACGGCGAAGAAAAGACGGTGATGATTGATGCCACTTATCTCAAGGCCCACCGCACAGCCTCCAGTCTGGGGGTGAAAAAAGGGGACACGGACGTCTGATCGGCCGAACCAAGGGCGGCATGAATACCAAGCTGCATGCTGTCTGTGATAGCCAGGGACGCCCGTTGGACTGTTCGTGACCGCTGGGCAGGTCAGCGATTACCCACATCAGCTGTCAACTATCAATCAATGCCTCCCAAGGAGTGTTGGATTTCCTGCGCAGTGGCCCTTGCAGATTTCTGGACTCCAAAGATTGTCGCCGAAGCAAATCCGGTCCATCTCCCATACCCAACAAGCCAGAGGCGCGACAGGACCGTTGCACGAGTGCCTTTGGTAACGATGCGCCCCTCAACCGTAAGTCCCAATGGTTTGAGGTGCGTTAGATTGGCTTTGAAATCTGTACACCAGATGACGGCATCCAATTCGCTTTCCGAGCCATCAGGCCAGGTGACACCCGTTTCGGTGAAGGCCGTGAAAGGGCGCACACTGTGCAGCACATCGCGCGAGCGTGCTTCTTTGACGCTTTCCACTATCACTACACTGCTCAGTGATACATTCTTCTTTGCACCATTATCGGACGTGGATTTAAAGGCGGATTATCCTGGTCGCTTCTTGCGGGTTTGCAGGTTCAACTGTTTGAGCGCCTCAAACGGGCTGGCTGTGTCCCGGATCATCTTGGTGGCGACTTTGGTGTACTGGGCGGTGGTCGTCAGTTTGGCATGGCCCAACAGCACCTGGATGACCCGTACATCCGTCCCCGCTTCTAAAAGATGCGTGGCGAAGCTGTGCCGCAGGGTATGCAGCGTCGCGGGCTTGTTGATCCCGGCCATGCGTTTGGCCGAGGTGAAGGCGCGGTTTAGCTGACGTGGCGAGATCGGGTTGATCTTCGGCTTACCTGGAAACAGCCATCCCTCGGGCCGGGCCTCGCACCAGTAGTCCCGCAGAAGATCGAGCAGATCGGGCGACAGCATGACCTTGCGATCCTTCCGCCCCTTGCCCTGCACGACATGGATGAGCACCCGGTCGCTATCAATATCGCCGGCGGTGAGATTGCAAACCTCAGAAGCGCGCAAACCTGCACCGTAGGAAATGCTGAGCGCGGCGCGGTACTTGAGCCCGGGCCCGGGTGCCACCGCCAGAAGCTCGGAAACTTCCTCGGCGCTGAGCACCGCGGGCAGTTTGCGCGGCTGCGTGCGGAACTGCATGTATCGCTTCATCTCTTCGCGCCCGCAGGTCATCGAGAAAAAGAAGCGCAGGGCGGTAATGCGCGCGGTGTAGACCGAAGGCGTCACCCCGGCATCCGTCATGTGAAGCTGGTAGACGCGAAGCTCTTCCGTCGTCACCGTATCGGGTACGATGAGCCAAGAACACTCTCTTATCAAATACCGCTATTTGGACCCAAAGGCGCTGACGTCAGACACCCACGCAAGGCCGGCGACATCTAGGCGGGATTTGTTTTAGAGGAATTTAGGATCAGAGAACTTCTCAACCCCTCTGTTCGTAATCCTGATCCATTGAATTTCGTTGCCCGCGATTGGCCATTCGAAGCAGATGCCTACTGCCGATAGGTGCCTAGAGATAGACTCTCCTACTCCCATGCAGTTGGCGAGATTGGCGTCTTCACGTGGCCCCTCTTCGATCCAGATTGAACCACCTCCATAGAAAAACTTAAGCCCGATCCGTCGAAGTTCGGGTTCGGCGTTCAAGTCTTCAATCGTGGTTCTCAATTCTGTTCCGTACATTTCCACTGACTTCATCAAGCAACTTTCTGTATTGGGTATAGCTGGCACGCTATAACTCTGAAAGAATTATGAAAAGACCGCTTCCCGCACAATGCTGCCGTAATGATTTGCCAATATCGCACCTGCGGCGAGTGGCGGCTGTGTGGCGCCTTCTGTCAAATAAGCTGTTGTGTATAGGCCGATGGTTTGGTGGGTTCGCCACAGTGCAGGCAATCAAAGCTATCAAAGTCATTTAGATTGGGCATTATGTCCTCAGTTCTCCAGGCCTTTTGGGGAAGTCAGTTCTTCAGATTTCCATCATTGGGCATACTGGCCTCGACTGCGGAGCCAATCATCCAAGGGGCCACCGCCTCCAACTGAACCACTGCCACCGCTACGTTCGCCGCCGCCGGATGTACCTGTTGCCCCATGAAAGTACCCGGTTAAAAAGTCATTGCTGGCAAAAGGCATATGGGATCTTGGTTGAGGCCCACCAATGGCGTGACGATCGTGTTCTCCCTCAGCAAAACCCTCGTTATATTCTTCACTTGGCATTGTCTTTACTCCTTGGTCTGTTTTGGAATTTGGTGGAAGGGGAGGGATTCGAACGCCCGACCTAAGCGTTATGAGCGCCCAGCTCTGACCCCTGAGCTACCCTTCCTGTTGTTTCGTTTTGGGCGTTTGTTGGAATTCTTCATTTGATAAACTGAAAGGTCTATCGACGTTGGCAAAATTCAACGTGCGCTGGCAACTGCTCATAAATCCACGGTTCAATCGAACCTGAAATCATCCCTCCGGGTTTCAACTCCTGAGGCATGGCGCATTTGTCATCGAGACACGTCCCACCAAGCTCAACGATTGCATTTCGCTGTGACACTTCATCTCCCAAAACAGTGGGGAAAAGGAATATCTCGTGGAAGTGGTGGAAGGTTGGTTGCCCGTCTTTTGCCTTCAACACGGCAAGCCCGCCAAGGTCTTGGATTGAGCTTGGGTCGATTGCGCCAACCTCTGCTGTGAAACCCTGCTCTTGAACAGTGTCCCCATCTGCATTCAGTGTTCGGTCCGTATATCTGATCACGCATTTGTCGGGGAACGACAGAACATCAGAAGATTGGTTCACCATGATCTCAAACTCAGGTCTAAGGTCATCAATGTTGAAAGATGTCCCAACCTGCCCGGTATCTTTGGTCTGTGCCGTCAAGCTATTAGGCAACGCGAGTAGAATGGATATCAATGCGCATCGAAATGGTATTGGAGTAATCGCGGTGGTCATTTTGGACCTCGGGCGTTAGTTGGAAATTTTTGAAAGCTGGGCAACCAACGACGGCAATTCGCCCACCGTTTGCCAGACGACGTGCAGATCAATGTCAAAATAGCCGTGTGCAATCCTGTTGCGCATTCCCCGGATACTTCGCCATGGGACGGACGTATTGGCCTTTGTGAATTCCGGGTGTTCAGCAACTATTCGGCTGGCAGCTTCCCCCACGATCATGAGGCACATGACTACCGCGCGCTGGGTCTTAAGGTCAGTAAGGAATGTGGATTCGTCCATTCCTTCGGTAAAGGTCACAGCATCACCGGAACCTTGGACCATCTGGTCCAAATAGTCGGATAGTCGATCAACTGCACTCATACTGGCACCGCGTGCCGCAAAACATCAGCCCTAATGTGCGGAGGAAGATCCAACGGCGTCTTTACATCAACCCGCACACCCAGAGCTTCTTCCAGAGCTTCCTGCAATCCTCCTAGGTCGAACAGCGTCGTCTCCGGCAAGGGCTCAACCAAGACATCAAGGTCACTTTTCGCATTATCTCGGCCCGTCACCACGGAGCCAAACACGCGCGGATTCACCGTGCGGTGCAAGGCAGCAAGCCGCCGGATTGTATCACGGCCTTTTTTCAAAGCTTGCGATGGTTTTGTATCTGGCATTTCAGACTCCTACCGAAAAAGCGCTGCTGATCTGGTTTTCGATCTTCGCTTTCCAACAAACTATTCCACCAATGTGAATGATGCAAGTGCGAAGATTCCAAGAATACATTCCATAAAATATTTGCGGCTGTGTCAGGATATGTTATCTCAAAGTAATGACACAAAACCAACCCCGCCTTCTCTTTGGATATGCTCGCGTTTCGACCGACGATCAGCGGCTCGACCCTCAGATCGACGCACTTTTGAAATATGGAGTGGAAAGGGACCGCATTCTCACGGATCAAGCTAGCGGCAAAAGCACGGCTGGCCGTCCCGGTTTCCGAAACGCAATGAAAGCCATGCGGCCGGGTGCTGTTCTAGTGGTTTGGAAACTGGATCAATTGGGCCGCAATCTTTCTGAGCTGATCCAAACCGCCGACCTTTTGAGGGAGCGTGGAGCGCAGCTCGTCTCTTTGACAGAGAAGATCGACACAGAATCTGCGTCTGGCAAGCTGATGTACCATATGATTGGTATGTTCGCTCAGTTTGAGCGGGACATGATTTCTGAACGGACCCGGGCAGGACTGGCGGCAAGAAAAGCACGAGGCAAGACACTTGGCCGGAAGGCGTTGCTCGTTCCGGGGTCCGACACGTGGACTGAGGTCGTTGGATTGATCCGCGAAGGTCTTTCCTTCGTACAAATCGCGGATCGCATCGATGGGGTGAGCAAGTCCACACTCTATAACAATGCCGACAATCTCAGAGCTGAAGCCGCTGCGCTCGATGTGGCTGGCATCGACCCCAATCCCTCCAACAAAGGTGCCCAGAACTGATCATACTTGAAACTTCGCACTATATTAGCTAAGTTAGCTAATAGGGAGATTTTCTATGCTATGCACCGTACACAAAGCGAAGAGCCAATTGTCAAAACTCATCGACGCAGCGCTAGCTGGTGAGGAGGTTGTGATTGCAAAAGGAACAAAGCCGGCCGTGAGGCTGGTTGCAATCCCGCAGTCAGACTTCAAGATCGGCATACTAGAAGGAAAGGTTGGAGATCCACCAGACTTCCTTGAGCCGTTGTCTCCGGATGAGCTAGAGGCGTGGGAGGGGCAGTGAAGCAGGTTCTTCTCGACACCCACGCGTGGGTCTGGTCGTTAGCCGCAGAGTCAGAACTATCGGCAGTGGCACGTGGAGCGATAGCTGAAGCAGATGGTGTATTCGTGAGCCCGATCAGCTTTTTTGAGATTGGGCAAAAGGTAAGGATTGGCAAGTGGCCAGAAATGGAGCCTTTGGTCCATGAGCTTCCTAAACTCTTGTCGGATCAAGGCGGGCTTGCGGCGTCACTCACGCCAGAAATTTGTTTGCATGCAAGCCTGAGGAACTGGTCTCATCGTGATCCATTCGACAGGTTTTTGGCGTCATCAGCGGAGCTACTGAATATGACGTTAGTGTCAAAAGATGCGGTTTTCGATGAGCTGGGTGAGGTTCACCGTACTTGGTAACGCTACTTCCAGAAAGGGTACGTTCCGGGCGGCCGGCCTTTGACCTCTGATCTCCTTTTCGATGCGGTAGAGGCCCCGGATCTGCGCGATGCCCTCATCCGCAATCGAGGTTGCTGTTCCGGATTTGGCGACATCAAAGAGCTTCCGGCGGGCGTGCGCCCGGCGATAAACCGTCCGGATCACACCCTCCTGCCGTTTAAGCAGGCAATTGTATCCGGCATAGCCATCAACGCAGCCTATACGTTTTAATGGAGGCCACGCGGATGAGGTTCTGACAGGTACAACTTACAATGACACAATTGTTGGCGGTAAAGGAAACGACACCCTCGCGGGTGACAACGGTGACGATACTCTTGACGGCGGGTTGGACAACGACATCCTGACTGGAGGCAACGGTGCCGACATGTTTCATTTCGAGGAAAACTTCGGAACCGATACGATCAAAGACTTCGAAGACGGCAGCGATCTGATTCGTATCGACATTGCAGGAGCTTCCTATGACGATCTGAACATTACGGAAAGCAACGGTAATACCGTGATCTCGCTCAATGGCCACGGCTCAATTACACTCGAAGACGTCAGTGTTTCGTTGATTTCGGAGGATGATCTGAACTTTGTTTGAATCTGACCAACAGGCAAACCATGCTGGCTTTGGCGGGATGCGCTCAACACAACTACTGACCTGATCGGCAACCAACGGCATCAAGCGCTGCGAAAACCGGATATCTCCGCACTTGATGCCGTTCAGCTATCCTGCGCCAGACACCAATCCAAATAAGAATGGGCGGCAGTGCTATTGGGATTTATGCGGCAATCCTCTGGGAATACGCAATTGTCATCTGTTTACCCTGACGCGATGACGGCGGCGGCTCCACCTAACGCAATTGCGCCGACGCGGTTTGCCACTTTGATCGCTTTCGGAGTTCTGAGAAAAGATCGAGCAGAATGCGCCAGTGCAATCCAAAACAAGTCCACGGCTGCAAGGCTGACGATCGTGACCGATGCAATGATTGCCCAAAGGCTCAGACTTGATTGTGTCAGGTCGATCAGAGAAGGCAATAGAGCAAGATAAAAGACCATGATCTTCGGATTACCCATAGTCAATGCAAATCCGGCAAGGAACATCGAACTTGCTGATTGCGGCTTTGGCATTGCCCCTTCTTCTGTGCTGACAGGCTCTGTCCACATCTTCCAAGTACCGCGCCGCGCTCAGCATTTCCTACGGTGCAGGTTTGCGCGCTTCTGAGGTTTGCAATCTCACCACCGGCGATATTGATAGCGACCGGATGCTCATCCATGTCGTGCAGGGCAAGGGGCGGAAGGATCGCAAGGTCATGCTGTCGCCCGATCTGCTTGATCTTCTGCGGGACTACTGGTGCGAGGCCCGGCCCGAGGGATGGCTGTTTCCAGGTAAGCCGAAGATCAACCCGATCTCGCCACGTCAGTTAAACCGCGCCTTCACCTCGGCCAAACGCATGGCCGGGATCAACAAGCCCGCGACGCTGCATACCCTGCGGCACAGCTTCGCCACGCATCTTTTAGAAGCGGGGACGGATGTACGGGTCATCCAGGTGCTGTTGGGCCATGCCAAACTGACGATCACCGCCCAGTACACCAAAGTCGCCACCAAGATGATCCGGGACACAGCCAGCCCGTTTGAGGCGCTCAAACAGTTGAACCTGCAAACCCGCAAGAAGCGACCAGGATAAGGCGCGGGCCTTGCCCCGCGCAAGACTGGAGGTTGCTGACATATTCCGAAGATATGGCCCCGCCTACCGGCATGCCAATGCCGGACAGGTCAGCCTGAGCCAGTTAAAGGTGATGTCCTCCATTGAGGCTTGCAGGACCGAGGCGCTCGGCGGGCATGTGGCCGCTTGCACCAAATGCAGCCATCAGCACATCGCCTATAATTCCTGCAAGAACCGGCATTGTCCCAAGTGTCAGGGACCGGCAGCGCGCGACTGGATGACAGCCCGCGCCGATGACCTGCTGCCGGTCGAGTATTTCCATGTCGTCTTCACGCTGCCGGCCGAGATCGCACGGATCGCTTACTGGAACAAGCGGGCGATGTATGGCCTGTTGTTCCGCGCGTCGGCGGAAACAGTGATGACCATCGCTGCCGATCCCAAGCGTCTTGGCGCCCGCATTCGTATGTCCAGTGTGCTGCACACATGGGGATCAGCGCTCACGCACCACCCCCACATCCACATGATCGTGCCCGGTGGTGGGCTGTCGCCCGACGGCCGCCGATGGGTCGCGTGCAAGCCGGGCTTCTTTCTGCATGTCAAGGTGCTGGCACGTCTATTCCGTCGGCTGTTTGTCGAAGGTCTCATGGCTTTGCATCAAGCACGACAGCTGAGGTTCTTCGGCAATCTCACTGAATTGGCAGACGCCAGCGCCTTCGCTGCATGGCTTGCCCCGTTCCGCAAATTCAAATGGGTCGTCTATGCCAAACCGCCCTTCGGTGGACCCGAGGCAGTGCTCGCCTATCTCAGTCGATACACGCACCGCGTGGCGATCTCGAACCACCGCCTGATCAGCGCTAATGCCGACACCGTGACGTTCCGCTGGAAAAACTACCGCATCAAATCCGGGGATCGCATGAAGGTCATGCGGCTCGACACAAACGAGTTCATCCGCCGCTTCCTGATGCATGTACTGCCTGACGGCTTTCACCGTATCCGGCACTGCGGCTTTCTGGCTTCCGCGCAGCGCAAGGCCAACATCGCAAAGATCCGCACATTGCTCGGCGTGGAAGGGTCCGGGCGGGAAGACGCGCCCACCGCCGAAGTCATCCCACTTACGTTGCGCGAGCCCTGCCCAGACTGTGGTGCCCCGATGCGCATTATCGAGACCTTCAGGCGTGGCGAGGTTCCGCGATCTCGCGCGCCATCGAGGAAACAGGCCGCATGACCGAACGCCCGTCGATCCCATTCACAGCTCACCGGCTGGCTCTGCCAAACCGGCCATACTGTCTCATGCTCAACGTTCCGACAGGTCGAAAAAAACCGTCCAATTTTCCTGCCACAAAAGGGAATTCCATCCGGAAAAAATCCCCGGGTGCCGAAACCGCCAGCTTCAAACGCTATCGCCAGGGTCCAGTTGCGACCTCGGTTACAACTGCAATCGTGCTTTCCCCATAGGTCGTGCCCAGACCCCGCGGCTTCCTCCCTGAGAGATTTTCCAACGCGGGCCACAGTCGGTCCCAGCACATACGTTGCACCCTGACCCACATCAGAAAATCTTCATCTCCTAGCACCTTCGCCGCGAATTGCGCCAAGGGCCGCTATAGTAGAAGCGACTTTCGCTACACGCCGTATGAACTGGTAAGACGCGGGGCAATGCTGCCGTTGTCTGACGTCAGTATCGCGGAAACGAATGTCTGCTGCATGCAGAAGTTTCAACGGATAGTCACAACATACTGGGCAAACTTCTCTGCCGGTGTTTGTAAATCTAAGTCCTTATCGGGCGCTCGTTGAGCTGTCTGGCGACTGCGCTTCGTACTTTCCTGCTTTTGCGATTTTTATCGCAGCGGTTTTTTCATCAAGACGAATGGCCCTTCCGGGTATGATTGCAATTCCACAAATTCATAGCCGAGAGCCTCATAAAACACCCGCGCGGTCATTGAGGAATGAAGCATCATTTCCGAGATTGCTTTTTGTCGCGCCTCCTCTTCAATTCTTGCAACCAACATTTTGCCCAACCCTCGCCGCTGAAAAGTGGGCTCCACGAACATCGAACGCAGAAAGTCATCCCTAAGCCCTACCGTTCCAACAAGCTCGCTGCCCATGAAGCAAAGAAGAATAAGCTCGTTTTCAATTCTTTCAGCAACCGGCTCCGGCTCAAAAATCGCGCATAGCATGTCGATAGATTTTTGATCGTAGTCTTCGGAATTTGAAACGCGGATTGTGTGCTGGATCAGCCCGCTTAGCGGGACTACATCGGCAAGGGTTGCCTGTCGGATTTTGAGCGACTGCATCATGGAATCCTACCCCGGGACATGCAACGTCAACAAGCTGCCAGAAAAGGCGAAAGGCAGGTGGAAGCATTTAGACTTCTCTGTATGTCCTAAATAAAGGGAAGCGGGTTCACAAACTTTTGGGATCCCCTGCCGGAACTATCGGATCAGATCATCTCATCACTATTACTGACATTCCTGCGAGGCGCAGCATCGGTCTCAATGGGCTCTCCCTCAGCTTTCGCCGCGATCTGCAGCGAGGGCCGGTCTGGGGTGGATCGACTTTCGCTGCGTGAGGTGTGAACTGGTAAGATGCGGACAAACCTGCCATTTTCCGCAAATGCATCAATGGCCGCTTTCAAACATATATCGAAAACAGTTCTCAGATTGCGGGGATATCGACGGCGGTTCGCCTTGTTTTTGTCGGCCACTCGCTCTACAATCCAGTGTAAATTAATATATGTCTCCTAATGGCATCCGGGAGCTGCGCATCCCGAATGACTTTTTAGTTTCCGGGTCAAGGGACTAACCCGGAAAACCTTGGTTTCAACACTGAGTTCCATTGCAGTGTGGTCTGGAGGTGCTCTAGCACCACGAAACACTTAGTCGTTCTGACTTGCCCAAAACCTGGCCGCGTGCGCTGCTTTTTTGACGCCAAACTGAGTCCCAATCGGTATTTCGGTTGGGTTGTCTTGCCATTGTTTGAATTTCAAATCTTCACCCGCGAAGAAAGCAATCGTGCCTATGTAGTCAACTGCGGGCAGCTGTTGAAGTTTCTGCAATGCATCCTGCGATCTCTCGGACTGACCGATTTGAGCCCTGAGATGAGCCTTGCCGCGTAAGTTGTCACCCGGTCCTGCCAGGGCCGATCCTGCGGTCAGTGCGATCACCAGTGCAGGTGCGAAAATGAAGTTTTTGATCGTGTTGAAGTGTTTCATTTTTGATCTCCTAATCTGATGGATACGCATCCAGCCTAGCAGCCAAACATTTTGCAGCGCGGGATATGCCGCAGGTCAGGGTCAAGAATGTTTACGAGCGCCCTGGCATCGAAATCAAATTCCGGAAGTTCCAGAAAATAAAAAGTCACACCTTCTATCAGAGGAACGCTGCTTGAAAGCGGCGATACATCAAGCACTTGATCATCAGATGCGGACGTCCCCACATTCTGCGTCGCACCCAGCGGCGAAGGGTCAGTCTTGCCGTTTGCAATTTTACCGGTGGCGTGTGTTCGAATATCCGGTGTTTGACGTGCCAAGTTCAGCGACATCTCAGGCCGACCGATTTTGGCGCCGTGATGAGCTGCGCCGCCAAAATGTTGACCCGGTCCTGCCAGGGCCGATCCTGCGGTCAATGCGATCACCAGTGCGGGTGCGACGATAAGGTTTTTGATTGCGTTGAAGCGTTGCATTTTTGGATCTCCTTGTGTGGCTGTTACATCTCCAACCTAGGAGTGTGACGGCTTTGGGTATTGCGTGTGGCGTTCAGTTTTTTGATATTTTTCGTCAAACAGGCATCCCGGTGGATCAACGTCCAGTGATGCATTAACGCTCACAGTGAACCGGCCCAATCGGGCGGTTCACTGCCAGTGCATGGTCAAAAAATAAACACCCGAGCCGATGCCAACGGAGTTGTCGGCATCGGTTCAGGCGCGAATGCAGGAGTTTTGGCCGTGCTAAACTACTGCAAAAACATCATTTTTGAGAATTGTCTTGTACCGGAATAAACCGTGAGTACGCCTCGATGATTTTCTCTTGGATATGAGAATTGCACCCGTTCTTGCACTTATCATTGTACAGCATCTGCAATTCACTGTGCACTGTCCCACCAGTCTGGTTTTTCGCTCCGTCGACCGCTGTTTCTGCTGCGGTGTTGGTGGTCGCCTCAAGCGGAGAGAGGTTGGCGATGCGGTTCACAATTTTTCCAGTAACGGTAATGTCCGCTGCATGAGGTGCCGCGCCCTTGGACATCTCAGTATGGCCGATTTCAGCGGTGCGGTGCGCAGTGCCGCCAAAGTGCTGGCCCGGCCCTGCCATGGCAGCTCCGGCTGACAGAGCAATGATCAGTGCCGGTGCGACGATGAGGTTTTTAAGAGTGTTGAAGCGTTGCATTTTTGTTCTCCTTGTGTGGCGGTTACATCTCCAATCTAAGAACGCAACTGCTTTGGGTATTGTGAACGCAGCTCGGGTTCTTGATATTTCCCGTCAAGTCGCGCTGATACTGCTTGGCTTGGCTCTTGCGCCCTGCTTATTGTTGTTTCCAATAGAAAAAGACCCAACTCAATAAGGCTCTACAGCCTCGGGAAGCGGATCGGCATGACTGAAAAAAATGGGAACTCTGATAACCAATCCTGGAATGTTCCGGGTTTTGGTGTCCATCACATCGCCAGGCTTCTGCACAACCGTGGCTCGGATGTTGTTGAGATTTTGAGAACGGCCAACCTGCCCGCCGATCTTCACGAAACCCCGCCGGGTTTTGTCGATGTTCGGAATGAGCTTCGCCTCTTGGAGCTTGCCATTGAAGAGACCGGAGACCCCCTGTTTGCAATCTCAGCTGGCAGAACCTTCAACCCCAGAAAGACAACGCTTCTCAGCTATGTCGTTTTGAACTCACCCACCGTTGGTGAGGCAATTGAGAAGGCTGTGACCTATGCGCGCTTGGCGCGCGGCTTTGCCAAATTGTCGTTCTATGAAGATGAGCGTGGCATGTTTTTGGAGATAGATTCCATCGCCCAGTTGATGCGTGCTGATGGCGCGCATAATGAGTTTCGAGTTTCCGCATTTTTGACCAGTTTTCAAATTGCAGCTGAGACGCCCCTGCCTGTCCTGGAGATACGGTTCCCGCATGAATTGACCGAAGAAAAGCACTCTCAGATCTCCGATGCTTTGTCGGTCAATGTCAAACAGGACCAGCGCGTTCCGGGCATCCTGTTTGACAAGGCAGTGATGGACATTCCGATCAAAGATACGGACCCCGCATTGCTGTTGCATCTTGAAACACATGTGCAAAACTTGATGAAGGACTTGCCCCCGGCCATCGGTGAAACAAGTTCTTTGGTACAGGGCGAAATAACGTCGCGCCTGTCTTTTAAGGCACCGTCACAAGATGAAATCGCGAATACCCTGGGGATGAGTATCAGTACACTTGGACGCAAGCTTGCGAAAGAAGGCACGACCTACAAGCAGCTGTTAAAAGACACACGGCACAGGCTGGCCGAGCAGTATCTTGATGATCCCAAGCTCAGTCTGTCAGAGATTGCCTTTGCGCTTGGATATTCTGATCAGGCTGCCTTTACCAATGCCTACAAGACCTGGACAGGCCGATCTCCGGGCAGTGTTCGCGCTTGCTAGGGTGACCTCTGGATCTACAAAGCCGCTAACACTGTAAATTTGGCGAGTCCTTTAGACATCAGGCTGACGCATGATCCCCGCTTCGATTCAGATCAAGGGCAAAATGCTTTAGAACCGAACTTCAAAGCCGATGTCCCATCCGAAAGCGAGGTCGCCAGAGCTGCTTCCCAAATCGGTTTCAGTAGTGATCTCAGCATAGAGCTGCGCATTATCTGACAGGGAGACAGCACCGCCTATACTCAGGGCTGCAGTGTTCTGATCAAAAACCCCCGAGGTTTCGGTGTCGAGCGTCTGGTAGAGGTCGATTTGACCGTACAGCATCGAGTTATTTTCAAAGGCACGTTCGGCACTCAGCCCTAACCGGGCCGTCAATGCATCATCATCCACCATGGAACCGATCCGAGCAACCGCAGCCCGATCTGCGGCATTGTCCAAGTCGATGTCGCTGTACATGACCTGCACTTGTGGCGTGAGTGTCCATTCATTCTGCAGCGTGAACGATTTACCAAGTTCAACAGATATCTGATAGCCGCTGCCATCGACATCCAAGCTGTCCCGGCCATTCAGACCGATGCGGCTGTCGAACTCCCCATAGCGAAACTGCCCGTCGATATAGAACTGACTGTCCGCGACCCAAAGCGCGCTCAGGGTTGCATCATAAGAGTCGGCCGAGACATTGGCGTTGACCAAGCGGGAACTGACACCCGATGTCAGGTTGCTGGTGCCAAATTCCAACCCGCCAAACAATTGTCCGCCCGCGACCTCGCCCAAAGGAAAGTCCTGATCATATCGCTGGTCATCGCTGTACGTGGTCACACTACGATCACCGACACGATTGCTGACATACTCACCTGCGGTCTGTATCCGCGTGAATGGCTGTGCGGTTGTCGTCATCTCAGCCCGCGCCCGGCTGATCGCGAAAGCTTTGAAATTGGCTTTTGCATCGGCGTCGTTGCGGGCTTGCGAAACAGATGTGCGAACATCCTGCGCAAAGTCGAGTTGGCCGAGACCGCTCAATGGGCCAGCCATGGACGTTCCGGCGCTTATGACAAGTGCGATGACCGTAGAGATTGTAATCATTGCATTTTTCATCCTTGACCGCCTTTCAGCTGAGCGTGTTTGCTACGCTGTGTGTGCAATCAATGTGAGGCGCTGCTGGTCAAATTGATTGCGCTGGCAGGTCAAGGTTTTGAGAAAATGCATCAATCAAACGCCCGGTCCTGCGCATCTTGCAGCCGGGCGTTCTCTGTCAGGTAAATATTGGATTCGCAATAAACGCGCCAGTTATCTGGCTCGGGCCAACGCTAAATTCAGCGCATTCTGGTCTTGGGGAAAAACTGCTGGACAGCTTGCGCCCAGAGAGCAGTGTCACCGGGGCCGGCTTTGATAACCGGGGCTCGGCGTTAGATGGCGGCACGTCGCGCCTTCTCAGGGAAGACATGCCGGGATCAACAGAATGCTTGAACTGTACAGCCGTAGAAAAAACCCGAGAAATCATCGCTCGGCGTCTTGCCAAAAACCCAAGTGTAACTGCCATTATCCTCAACCGGGATGACGACAACATCGGGCAGGTTCGTGCTCGGGGTCGAGCCATAGGTGCCATTCTGCTGCGTTAGAGCGCTCTTCGCTTGTCCCAGATCATTCTTTGACGGCACATCGAAGCTCCGGTCATTCATGTTAGTGGCTTGGCGCTCGAATGCTTGCGAAACTGAGGAACGAAAATCCTGTGCAAACCCGCGTTGACCGTTGCCACCCAACGGGCCGGCCATGGACGCTCCGGCACTCACAATAAATGCTAACACTGTAGCGGCTGTAATCATTGTCTTTTGCATCTTTCTTCTCCTACTGGGTTGAGCGTATCCGTTACGCTGTGTGTGCACTCAACCTGGCAGTCCGCCGCTCAAATTTATTGCGCCTGCACGTCAAGGTTTTGCGAAACGACATCAATTGCATGCCCATTTGCAGCATCGCCCGAAACGGGCAGACCTCATTCAACTCAGCATTGGTTTTTGCGACACCCCCCTGCAAAACGGACTTGGTGCAAGTCAATTTTGCGCAATAAGGTCGACGTCAAGGCAAGGCGCGGCATCAGTTATTTTGGGCTCTCTGCGGCCGAATACATCTGCGGCGTGCCCCAAAGAACAGGCAGCCTTACAACGGCCATTCAAACTGCCTGTAAAATTCAGGTGTCAGCGCGATGCTGATGTCTGGGATTGGCGGGAGGATTGGAGGGCGCACTATGCCAAGAGTCCAACTTCCCGCTGTCACCCCGAAACGAGGAGCCTGGAACAAGGGCCGGATCATCGGACAGAAAGGACCACTGTTGCCGAAACAGGTCTGGGCGATCCGCGCGCGGCTAGAACTGTCGGGTAACCTGCGTGATCTTGCGCTTTTCAACGTGACCATCGACAGCAAACTGCGAGGATGCGATCTGGTGAATCTGGCGGTTGCTGATCTGGTAAAGGATGATCGCGTGCGAGAACGCGTTTCGGTGATCCAGAGCAAAACCAAGCGTCCCGTTCAATTCGAACTGACGGAAAACACGGGTGACACTGTCCCAGCTTGGGTCAAGTCGCCCGAGATGTTTTCGTGCCGGTTCATATTCCCGAGTCGGTTCCATGACAGGCCACACATCTCGACGCGCCAATACGGGCGGCTCGTCCGCGACTGGGTGACGGCGATTGGTCTAGAGCCGAGCGGGTACGGCACCCATTCGCTTCGCAGGACGAAGGCGGCCGAAATTTACCGAAAGACCGGCAATCTTCGCGCAGTTCAGCTACTCCTTGGTCACACCAAAATGGACAGCACCGTGCGCTACCTTGGCGTTGAGCTGGAAGATGCTCTGAGCATCGCCGAGCAAATCGACATTTGAGCCACGTTGGTGGACGGCACGTGCCGATTGCCAATCCAGACCGGACTTGCGCGCGCGGCGTAGCGGTGGTTCTGATGAGCCCAATTTTCCGGATGCTGTACTCCAAACAAATGGTCGGTATAGGCGACTTTCCACCGTTCTCATCCGGATGCAGCTGGGGCATAACTCCCGTCTTCGCGGTGTACTTCGCGCCCGCTTAGCGGTGGGTTGAATACGCAGACAAGCCGCAGATCAGCCTCTGTTGCACGCACCAAATGTCGGTCATGTTGATCCAAGGCGTAAAGGGTATATGGCTCAAGGGAATGCCAGGTTTCATTTTGAGATGCTCTGATCTGCCCCTTGCCCTCGATACAGTAACACGCCTCCAAATGATGGGTATATTCCAGTTCAAGCACTACGCCCTGTTTGATGATCGTATCTGTCAGCGAAAACCCCATTCCATCAGAGGCCAGCAATAGCCGTCTGCTACTCCAACCCGGGCCGGAAACGTCCCGTTCGGTATCAAGGATATCTTGGAGTGCCTTAACAATCATGTGTCATCGCCTCGTTGTTATCGGACTGCGCGGTTCATCCCTCCGTCGGACAGTATACTCTGGCCGTTGATATAACGAGCGCCCTCGCTGGCGAGAAACACACAAGCTTGCCCAATTTCCTCGAATGTGGCTGGCCGCTGAGCGGGGATTTCCCGACGGGCCCGATCGGACAGGTTCACGTTCTCGCAGAACCCCGGCAGAAGGTTGTTCATGCGAATGTTGTGCCGGGCATAGCGATCGCCGTATAGCTTTGAGAAACTATGCAAAGCGCCGCGCAGCATGCTCATGGGATAAGGCGCACGTGGCTCGATTGTGTTCATGGATGAGATATTTACGAAAGCACCCCCGCCTTGTTCGATCAGGATCGGTGTGACAATACGGGCAATCTTCACAACGTTCAGCACATACATATCAAGGCTTTCGTGCCACAAATCGTCGCTGAGTTCCAAAAGCGGCCCGTCAAAGTCAGGATCGAAACCGACGGTCTTGATGGCCTCTGGCACGGTTCCGCCGTGGCCCATGTTGCTGACGATGGCGTCAATCCGTCCATATTTACTCATGGTGTCGTCAATCATCGCCTGCAGATCATCGACATCCAGCACAGAGCCGCGGCGACCAATGCCCCCAAGCTCCTCTGCCAGTTCAACAGACCGATTGGACGGAGACATCAGCGAGACCTTGTAGCCTGCCTTTGCCATTTCAATGGCGCAGCCCCGGCCAATGCCTTGTCCGGTTCCTGTCATCAGGGCGACTTTGGTATCAGCCATGGTAAGTCCTTTCTTTGAACTGGCGCTGTGATGTTTCCTAAGTTGAGTTCAGTTTAACTCACCAGAGTTGAAGGGTTGTATCGAGTTTTTGGAGGATTGCTGTTAGGTTTTCTCACATGACGGAAAACCTCAGACATCTTCGCGCCCTTCAGGCCTTTGACCAAACCGCAACCCACTCCAGTCTGACCAAAGCGGCGGATGTTCTGAACGTCACCCACGGGGCGATCAGTCGGCAAATCAAACTGCTCGAACTGCATCTCGGCGTGACGCTCTTTCATCGCCGCCCCAATGGCGTTGAACTGACCAAGGCCGGCGAACGCCTGTACCAGTCAACACGTGGAGCATTTTCTGCATTGCAACTGGGTGTCATGGAGGTGAAGCGATTACATCACCGCCAGTCAATTACAGTGTCTTTGTCCACTTCGCTCGCGCTCAAATGGCTGGTTCCGCTACTAAGCTCGTTTCAACAAGAACATCCGGGTATCGCATTATTGTTGGACACAAATGACACCTTTGCAGATTTTGATACATCCGAAGTCGATGTGGCCCTGCGTTTTGGAGAACCCGGCTGGGATGGGTTGTATCATGAGCAAATAAAACAAGAAGAATTGGTTGTTGTCGCCGCGCCGTCCCTTGTTGGCGAAACCCGACTACCGATGCGCGCCGAGGACGTGGCTGACCTTCCACTCTTGCACGATGCCTTCAACGTCGGATGGGAAAGCTGGGCTGCGCAGGTCGGGTTGAGCGCGGATCGGATCAACGCGCAAAGTATCAAGTACGTGGACAGTGCGGTTTTGTTGGAAGCGGCAATTGACGGGCAAGGCGTGGCATTGGCAAGATATCTTCTGACAGAGAGAGACCTGAAACTCGGTCGACTGATCCGTCTGGATGAGTGTCATGTTCCGCTGGATCGTGGTCTCTATTTCGTCTGCCGCCCCGGCGATCAGGAGCGGGTCACAGTGAGAATTTTCAAGAATTGGCTCATGTCGATTTAAGCTCTGTGCCTTAGTCGAAGATCCGAGAGAGTGCTCACTAGACCAGGTTTTTCAGAAGTCGGGTTTGTCCCGTGGCTTCGATAGTCGGTCCCGGTGCGGCGA
This sequence comes from Rhodobacteraceae bacterium KLH11, assembly GCA_000158135.1. Taxonomy (GTDB): domain Bacteria; phylum Pseudomonadota; class Alphaproteobacteria; order Rhodobacterales; family Rhodobacteraceae; genus Ruegeria. The sequence goes on along the minus strand of DS999532.1, from coordinate 76,448 downwards.
AAGAACGGTTTGAATTTCGCCAGTCAGACTGGCTTTCAATGACCGCTCTGGCGACATCGACCACAACGCAGAGAAAAGACCGCTGCATCTGCGAACGGATTCTGCGTTAGCAAACACCGAGAAAGGCAATGGCCGCTCTGTCCCGCGTCATTACCGGTCGAAACTGCACCGGTGAACGGCAGGTGTACGGATATGACCGGGGGAGATGTCAAGACAAGCGGAGCTAATGCCCGCGGGCTTTTGGCGACCACCTCTGGTTCTGGTGCTGCGGTTGCGCAGCTGGAGGGCGGGGATGTCACCACCGATGGGGATAATGCCCACGGGCTTTGGGCAGAGATTATTAACGCGGAGAGCGCGGCCGATGCGCGTGCGCATATGACCGGGGGAGATGTCACGACAGGCGGAGACAATGCCCATGGACTTTTTGCAACCACCTCTGGCTCTGGCGCTGCGACTGCGCGGATGGCCGATGGCCGCGTCACCACGGATGGGGAATACGACATTGTAGATGCGGATGTCCGGGCCTGGGTGGAGGCTGCTCGCTCTAATCCAGCTCAGTATCGCGACAGACAAGTCACAGAGATTGTTCTTGCGGCCATCGGGCTGGCCCCCAGCCTGAACACAAACCTGGTCCTGAAGGGTGGGGCTGTGATGGCCCTTGCTTTCAAAAGCAACCGGGTCACGGCAGATGTGGATTTTACCTCAATCGTGGAACCCGCTGGGTTTGCTGATCAGATCGCAGATGATCTGAATGCCATTCTGCCCCAAACGGCAATCCGTCTTGGATACCTGGGCCTTCTCTGTCGCGTGCAGACTGTCAAGAAAATGCCAAAGCCGCTGAATTTCGAAGAGTTTGATTTCCCGGCTTTGCTCATCCGGATCGGTTCGGCCGAACGCGGGACCGGCGAAGAGAAACGCCTGGAAGCCGGGCGCGCCATACGGGTGTTGGATATCGAGATCAGCGGTGCATGCCTTCCAAGAGTGTCCGTCGTCAGAGTTTTTGGAACCAGGAGCAGCGTAAACTAAGAGAGTGTTTGGCTCATCTGGTCGGTTTGATTATGCTGCGCGTTGGCTGTGATGCAAGCGTCGCGCTTCGAACGTCTTCTGTTTGATCCTTTTTCGTTGTTCCAGAATGGCTTGGTCACGCCCAAAGTAGACGTCGGCGGGTGTGACGTTGCTCAGGCTCTCGTGGTAGCGCTGGTGATTGTAGTGATCGACGAAGGCTTCGATTTGGGCTTCGAGATCGCCTGGTAGGAAGTAGTTTTCCAGCAAGATCCGGTTCTTCAAGGTTTGATGCCATCGTTCGATTTTACCTTGTGTCTGAGGGTGATATGGCGCACCGCGTGAGTGCCTCATGCCTTTGTCTCGCAGCCATTCAGCGAGGTCACCAGAGACATAGCTGGACCCATTATCGCTCAGCAGGCGCGGTTTGTGGACGACATGGACCTGATCACAGCCAGATGCCTGCAAGGCCAAATTGAGGGTGTCTGTCACATCCTCAGCCCGCATGTTCGTGCAGAGCTTCCACGAGATGATGTAGCGGCTGTAATCGTCCAGGATCGTGCTGAGATAAAACCAGCCCCACCCCAGAACCTTGAGATAGGTAAAGTCGGTCTGCCAAAGCTGGTTGATGGCCGTTGTCTTATGCTCGAACTCATTTGCGGCTTTCAGCACAATGAACGCAGGGCTGGTGATCAGGTCATGTGCCTTGAGCGTGCGATACACTGTGGATTCCGATACAAAGTACCGTTCTTGGTCTGTGAACGTCACCGCCAACTCGCGGGGTGACAGCTCTGTTTCCTTCAAGGCGAAGCTGACGACCTTGCGCTTCACCTCGTCAGGAACGCGGTTCCAGACATGCTTTGGCTTGGGAGACCGATCCTCAAGGCCAGCCTCTCCGCGCTGCAGGTATCGGTCGTACCATCGGTAGAATGTGGTGCGAGGGATACCCAGTTTGGCCAATGTACGACGTGCTGACAGATGGCTTTCTTCAATCAACCGAATGATCTCCAACTTCTCAGATGCAGAGTATCTCATTCGTGGTCGTCCCCATTGCCGGTCATGCTTTTTTTGAGCAAGCGCAGTTCGAGAGTTTGTTCCGCAACAACCTCTTTCAGATCGCGAGCTTCGCGCCGCAGGTCCTTGACCTCGTCGGTTGTCGCTGCACGTGCTGTGTCACCGGCAAGCCGCTTCTTCCCGGCTTCCATGAAGTCCTTCGACCATTTGTAGTAAACACCTTGGGAAATCCCCTCACGGCGGCACAGCTCTGCAATGCTGTCTTCTCCGCGAAGGCCATCCAGAACGATCCGGATCTTCTCTTCGGCTGAGTACTGTTTGCGTGTCGCCCGCTTGATGTCTTTGACGATCTTCTCGCCGGGGCTCCTATTTGTCTTTCTCATCGTCCACTCCTCAGTGGTTACGATGAGCCAAGAACACTCTCTTATCAAATACCGCTATTTGGACCCAAAGGCGCTGACGTCAGACAATTTAATGTACTGAAAAGTGCTTGCAGGTTCTGACCTAGCAAGGCCTCAATGTCATACGCGGGTAAAGTTAAAGCACGTTCGATTTGCCGTAGATCTGAATTGAATTTTTCCACCAACAACAGGTCTTCGGGGGGAAAGTTTGATTGGTTGGCGTTCCTGAATATCGACGTTGCGTAGCCAATTTGGAGAACATAGCTTTTAGCTTGTTGGCGGTACTTGTTACTGGATCTAGAAAGAAATTCTATTTGCGCCTCTAGTAGCGAATTACCTTTCTTACGCCGATCTTCCGGGTCCATGTCACTAGGCTTGACGGTTTTTTCCAACTCCCTTGAAGGTGAAACCCAATTGTCCGGTCGTCTCAATTCTTTTGGTAGCTTGGTGTGTTGGTCACCGTCGAATCTTTCAACAGTTATCTGCTCAAGGCCAACTGTTTTGGAGAAATCTGCTATCAAGAAGTCCTGTTTCTCATCTTTTTCTCTGAGGGATTTTGCTTGAATCCCATTCATTATTGTCCTTTCGAAAATTGTTTCTTTCATTATCGAACCGGCCAAATAGGCATCACTTAAGTTAGCACCGAAAAAAGAGGCTCCGCTCAGGTTTGATCGCTGTAGAAGCGCGCCGAACAAGAATGCGTTCGAAAAGTCGCTCTTCTCAAAGTCAGCGCGAGGTGCATTAACGGTTGTCAGTGAAGCGCCGCTGAAATCGGTGTCTTTGCAAATCGCACAAGTGAGGTCAGCGGAATCGAAGTTCGAATGCTTGAAGTTGGCCTTCGATAGTGTTGCCGATATCAAATTTGCTCGGGCAAGACTGGAGTTGGATAAATTAGCACGACTAAAGTTCACTCCCTCGCAATCAGCTTTAAAAAAAGATGCATAGGATAGGTCGGCACTAAAGAAACTTGTTCCCATCAAATCTGCGTGGTCGAAAACTGCACCGGATAAATTGAAATTGGACAAATCTCTGAGTGTCAGGCTAGCGCCACGCAAGTCGGGTAAAAAATCGGAACCGCGTCTTCGCATATTCCAGTCTTCCGGACTGGAATTTAACCACTCTAGGTGCTGTGCGTTTGCCAAGTAACGATCCGTAGTTGCTTCTACACACTCTTAATCAGCACCGGCTATGTGGTCCAGTCTATGTTTGGGTACATCATTGCTTTGCTCTACGGCCCTTGACTACCGCTGTCCCAGCGTCGCGATGCAGCGGTAGTGGACGTTGGAGCGCATGCAGCGAAAGTTCACTATGGTCCGCGCCTTTCTCGTTGCCCGTAAACATCTCGCTGCGCCCGGCTCGAATGGCCGTTCTCCGCGCCGCATCGCCGCGATCAGGCTGATGCTGATGCACCACAATTTGTACTGTAAGCACGCGCGGCGAGAAAACTCAATTCACAGGTTGAGCTCGCTTCCGACGCTCTCTGCATTCCGAATCAATGGCAACTGAGGTGTATTGGCGCGCCGGTTTCTGAGCATTTGGACGAGCTGATCACCCAACCGGAGATCGCTTCACATAACACCCATACTGCGAAGTTCCCGTTTCGTTACGCGAGCCGGTTTCAGCTAAAGGTTGTGAGCCAAAAGGCTCTGCATGGCTCCTAAAATAGTCCTCCAATCATGACCTCTGAAAGCGATCAAAACCAAGTCAGCGTGTGTAAATTAGAGGTTTTTGGATGCAGGTGGCGTTTGAGTCCCGCTTGTTAGGGGACTTGTGCAACAGTGGTTACCGTTTGGTTCGTACTTTGGGAGAAGTCGCACGCAACGCAGAGCCATCGACTTACCCCGCTACGGATTCCAAGTTAGCTCTTACGCAATACTTACGCAGTATTCACGAGCCATAGGGATCGCACACCGCGATCACTCTAAATTTTTACTTTTATTGGAAAAAGTGGTGAGCCGTGCAGGATTCGAACCTGCGACCCACTGATTAAAAGTCAGTTGCTCTACCAACTGAGCTAACGGCCCACTCTTTGTTGGATCTCTTCAATCCGTAGCGCTCTGTAAGGTAGAATCCCGACCGGGTTCAAGGCCTTATTTCACGCTTCGGTGCGTTGTCGTTTATGTAACATCCGACGCCCCGATAGGCGGCCTAATTAGGCAGGTGGCGCAGAGGGGTCAACCCCTTTTTTAAGGAATCTGTGCAGCAGGGTGGATTCGTATCGTGACCAGGGTTATATGCCCGCCATGCAACCCATTAACGATACCGGTTTGCCCTTCATGAAGATGCACGGGCTGGGCAATGATTTTGTCATTGTCGACGCGCGCGCGCATACTGTCCCGATCACTCCGGCGATGGCCAGGGGAATCGGACATCGGCGGTTTGGCGTGGGCTTTGACCAATTGGCCGTGATTGAACAAGGCCAGGCGGATGCGCATCTCGTGTTTTATAATGCGGATGGGTCAACCTCAGCCGCGTGCGGCAACGCCACGCGTTGCATTGCGCGATTTCTGATGAACGAATCCGGGAAATCGAACCTGGCTTTGACGACCGAGCGTGGTACTCTGTTGGCCCGTGATGCGGGGGACGGGCTGACCTCCATCAACATGGGCCAACCTCAGCTTGACTGGCAGGAAATTCCGCTCGCCGAAGACGTGAACACGCTGGAACTGCCGATCGAAGGCGGGCCGACAGCCACCGGAATGGGCAATCCGCATTGCACCTTCTTTGTTGTTGACGCCGAGGCGATCCCGCTGGAAGAGTTTGGTGCGCGCTATGAATACCATCCGCTCTATCCCGAACGCACCAATGTGCAGGTGGCGCAGGTCACAGGCCCCGACCGCATCCGTATGCGCGTCTGGGAGCGTGGTGTGGGTATCACTCTGGCCTCGGGGTCATCCTCTTGCGCCACAGCGGTTGCGGCGGCCCGTCGGGGGCTGACGGGGCGCGAAGTGCAAATCGACCTTGATGGTGGCACCATATGGATTGACTGGCGCGACGATGGCGTCTGGATGACCGGCCCGACCTGCCATGTGCTTTCAGGCACGCTGACACCGGAATTCCTGAGGTCACTGGAATGAACCCGCCCAAGTTCAGCACTCTGGGCTGCCGCCTCAATGCCTATGAAACCGAAGCGATGAAAGAGCTGTCGCAACAGGCCGGGCTGAGCGATGCGGTGGTCGTCAACACCTGCGCGGTGACAGCCGAGGCCGTGCGCAAAGCGCGACAGGAAATCCGCAGACTGCGGCGTGAGAACCCGTCGGCCCGCCTGATTGTCACGGGCTGCGCCGCACAGACCGAACCCGACACCTTCGCCCGTATGGATGAGGTCGACGCTGTCATCGGCAATACCGAGAAGATGTTGCCCGATACGTGGAAAAGCATGGCGGCAGACTTCATCGGCAAAACCGAAGCCGTCCAGGTCGATGATATCATGTCGGTCACCGAAACCGCCGGGCACCTGATTGATGGCTTCGGCACCCGTTCGCGCGCCTATGTACAGGTCCAGAATGGCTGCGACCACCGCTGCACGTTCTGCATCATTCCCTATGGGCGCGGAAACTCGCGTAGTGTCCCTGCAGGCGTTGTCGTGGATCAGATCAAACGGCTGGTCGACAAAGGCTATAACGAGGTCGTCCTCACCGGAGTGGACCTGACCTCATGGGGCGCTGACCTGCCTGCGCAACCAAAGCTGGGCGATCTGGTGATGCGTATCCTCAAACTGGTCCCCGAGCTACCGCGCCTGCGCATCAGCTCGATCGACTCGATCGAGGTTGATGAGAATCTGATGCAGGCCATCGCGACCGAACCGCGCCTGATGCCGCATCTCCACCTCTCATTGCAGCATGGCGACGACCTGATCCTGAAGCGCATGAAACGCCGCCACCTGCGCGACGATGCGATCCGCTTTACCGAAGAAGCACGTAAATTACGCCCTGACATGACATTCGGCGCTGACATCATTGCCGGCTTCCCAACCGAATCTGATGCGCATTTCGAAAACTCGCTAAAACTTGTCACCGATTGCGATCTGACCTGGCTGCACGTGTTCCCCTATTCAAAGCGCGCGGGCACTCCTGCCGCCCGTATCCCGCAACAGATCAATGGCAATGTCATCCGGGATCGCGCCGCTCGTCTGCGTGCTGCTGGTGAGGCTCAGGTGCAAAACCATCTCGCCGCCCAGATCGGGAAAACCCATCGCATCCTGATGGAGAACCCACATATGGGCCGTACCGAACAATTCACCGAAGTTACGTTCGATGCGGCACAACCAGAAGGCCAGATCGTGACAGCGTCAATCACCGGTCACTCAGGCCAGAAATTGCAAGCCTGATCCGCTCTTCATCTGGCTTAAAATATCCCGGGGGTGAATTGGCCAAAGGCCAAGAGGGGGCTGGCCCCTTCCCAGGCGATCAAGAAAAAGCCCCCGGGACCTTGAGGTCACGAGGGCTAATACTTCCAGTATCCAGACCTGTCAGTCCAGACGCTTGCCTTTGATGGGTGCCCACAGACGCTTGTTCACAAGATACAGCAGTACCGACAGGACGGTCAGGAACAAAACCCCGACAAAGCCTGCGTTCTTGCGCCCCATCAGATTGGGCTCAGCTGTCCACATCAAGAAGGCCGCCACATCCTCGGACATGGCCTCTACGCTGGCAGAGTGACCATCGGCAAACTCGACCTGATCTTCCGACAGCGGCGGGGCCATCGAAATCCAGCCGCCGGGGAAGGCGGTGTTTTCATACAGGGTCGCGCCTGCTTCGGTCTTTTCTTCTCCGGTATAGCCATCCAGCAGCGAGGCGATGTATTCCGCACCCCCCATACCTTTGAACAACTGGTTGATCCCCAGACCGTAAGGCCCATGGAAACCGGCCCGGGCTTTGGCCATCAGGCTGAGGTCAGGCGCACCAACGCCAGTATTAGCCGGAAAGTGGTCGGTCGGTTTCGCCGGGCGGAAATCATCCTCTTCCGGGTCAAACACTTCAAAGTTATCCGCCGAATAGACAATGACCTGTTCTTCCGAATACCCCAGTGCCTCAAGATCGCGCAGCGGCACATATTGCAAACCATGGCAGGCGGCGCAGACCTCGGTATAGACCTGAAGGCCACGCTGCAGCTGGTTCTGATCCCAGGTGCCAAACGGCCCCTCGAACGAGAAGTCGAAGTCTTCGATGTGCTGCTCTCCGCCACCTGCCGCAAAGGTCGAGGCGGGCGCAAGGGCCAAAGCAAACGCGGCACCGATTGCAAGTTTCTTGAACATGATTCCGGTCCCTCTTCTTACTCGGCCGGCGTGGCGTCGGCGTCAGCCTTGCCATAATGCGCGTTGAAGTCTTCTTCGATGGTCTCGGGCTGGGCCAGAGGCTTCTCGATCACACCGAGGATCGGCAGGATCACGAAGAAATAGGCGAACCAGTAGGCCGATGCGATCAGCGAGAAGGTTGCATAAGGCTCTTCCGCAGGCATCGCCCCCAGCCACATCAGGGCAAAGAAGTCGATGATCAGCAGGTAGAACCACCATTTGAACATCGGGCGATACTTGCCCGAACGCACGCTTGACGTGTCCAGCCAGGGCGCCAGAGCCATCGCCAGGATCGCACCAAACATCGCGATCACACCAAAGAACTTGGCGTCGATGATGCCACCGGTGATGAAGCTGGCGAATTGCACAACCCAGACCTCACCAGTGAAGGCGCGCAAGATCGCGTAGAACGGCAGGAAGTACCATTCGGGCACGATATGCGCGGGCGTCACCAGCGGGTTGGCCTCGATATAGTTATCCGGGTGGCCCAGATAGTTCGGCATATAGCCAACAACCGCCCAGAACACGACGAGGATCACGGCCAGCGCAAACAGGTCCTTGATCACGAAATAGGGCCAGAACGGCAGCGTATCTTTCTCGGCCTCGGCTTTCGATCCCTTGCGGACATCAACGCCGGTGGGGTTGTTGTTGCCCGTGGTATGGAAGGCCCAGATGTGCACGATCACCAGTGCCGCAATCACGAACGGCAGCAGATAGTGCAGCGAGAAAAAGCGGTTCAGCGTGGCATTGTCCACCGCAGGCCCGCCCAGCAGCCAGGTCTGGATCGCATCACCCACAAACGGGATCGCGCCAAACAGGCCGGTGATCACGGTCGCACCCCAGAAAGACATCTGACCCCAGGGCAGAACGTAGCCCATGAACGCAGTGCCCATCATCATCAGGTAAATCAGCATCCCGATGATCCACGTGATCTCACGCGGGGCTTTGTACGAACCGTAGAACAGGCCACGGAAGATGTGAATGTAAACCGCGACAAAGAACAGCGACGCGCCGTTCATGTGCAGATACCGCAGCATATAGCCGCCGTTCACGTTGCGCATGATGTGCTCGATACTGGCGAAAGCCAGATCAACATGCGGCGTGTAGTGCATCACCAGAACGATGCCGGTGACGATTTGCAGCGCCAGGCAGAATGCCAGAACGATGCCCCAGATCCACCACCAGTTCAGGTTCTTGGGGGTGGGGATCATAATGGTGTCGTAAATCAGGCCGACGATGGGCAGACGGCTGTTCAGCCACTTCTCGCCATTTGTCTTCGGCTCATAGTGATCGTGGGGAATTCCGGACATCTGGGTCTCCCTTAGCCGAGTTTGATGGTAGTGGCGTCCACCCATTCAACGGGCGGAATGGGCAGGTTTTCAGGCGCGGGGCCTTTGCGGATACGGCCCGCAAGGTCGTAGTGCGAGCCGTGGCAGGGGCAGAACCAGCCGCCAAAGTCACCGGCATCACCCAGCGGAACACAACCTAGGTGGGTGCATACACCCATCTGAACGATCCATGCACCAGCCGCTTCACCCTCGGGCGAGGGCAGAACCCGGTTGGCATCCGTTGCCGGAGCATCGGGTTTCAGGTTGGCGTTGCGTGCCAGCGGATCAGGCAGGGCGTCAACGCCTTCTGCATCCTGCTGTTGCGCTTCCTGTATCTCTGCACCCGTGCGATGGCGGATGAATACGGGCTTACCCAGCCATTTCACAGTCAGCTGCGTTCCCGGTTCAACCCCGCTGACATCCTGACGGATCGACGACAGCGCCTGAACGTCTGCTGAGGGGTTCATTTGGTTTACCAGGGGCCATACGGCTGCCCCCGTCGCAACGACACCTGCGCCGCCAGCGACGTAGTAGAGGAAATCTCTGCGGGTGCCTTCGTGGTCTTCAGCGTGGGACACGAGGTTATCTCCGAATTGTCTGGCGCCCGCGAACGGGCATATAGCTCGCGCACCGCAGGGAATGCGATGTCTTAGAGGGGGTATCTATCGGGGAGAATACGGTTCGTCCAGCGCTCATAGGCGCGCATTACGCCGCATCTAAGCATTCATGCCACTGTCAGGGGGCAAAAATTCTATATGAAATGCGGTTTTTGCCCTTTCAAGGCCCGATCCGCGCGAATCATCGCACTTGTGATTCGCGCGCGACCAGCGCGCTGCGCCGGCCACATCACAAGCTTGCCTCATCGCAGTGGAACGCCCCGTTTGGGTTGGGTGCCCGATACAGATACGTCATGGCATGATCCAATGCACTGCGCCTTTGATACAATTAAGTATCTCACCTGAAAGGGATAATTCGAAATCTCACTGCTCGCCCAAAACCCGATTGCAGTTTTGGCAGGAATGCCGGAAGGCTCCGGATGGCACCCTTCAACAACCTACGAATTCCAACGCCAAATTCCAGCGCGGCCACCGCTCTGCTGACCTTCTGATCACAATACAGGTCGGCGCAGCCGCTGATCCGGCCAAGGGCAAAAAACTCTACCATGATGCTCTTCCGGCCAGGTGATCATCAAAGATGGTGAGGTTCTGGCCGACAGCGATATCACCGGGCCGAATCTCTATGGCGTTATTGGCCGGGCCGCCAAAACCGGGAATAGCGATCTCAACGGCTGCCCATAGATGATATAATCCGTGCCAGTCAGGCAGGGCCGGTCAAGGTCAGGGAAAATATCACCGCCTGTCCCGTAACGCCCAGTGCTCCTTAAGCCTGTCGCATCAGCGCGGCCAACTGCGCCACCTCGCTCCCGATCCCTGTGGCTTGCAAATGATCCGCCGCGCTTTTGCGAGCGTCATCGGATTTGTTCTGGTTCAGCTTCCAGGTGCCATCAATATCGGTGATGCGCAGGCGGCAAGGTACGATCATACGCATCATCCGATCCAGCGCATCCTGTGTCATCTTTGATGTCAACCACGGCGGCTTTGGCAGCAGGCGGCTCTCGAAATCAGCCGCCTGCCGATCCAGTATATCCCGCAATTCATCCGACGGAAGCCGCTCAAGCGTGCCTGTCAGATGCACGGCGACATAGTTCCAGGTCGGCACCTGATCATCGATCCCGTACCAATCGGGCGAGATATACCCGTCCGGTCCCGACACCGCGATCCGCGCAGGGCACGGCTGCTTCAGAACCCGCACAATCGGGTTCGAGCGCACCAGATGCAGATCGGCCCAAGTGGCATCTTCATTCAACAGAAACGGAACGTGGCTTAGCAACGGCGCTGCGTCCGTTGACAGCGCCAGAACACCAAAGGCGCGCCTACGAACTAATTCGATATGGCGCGCGCGGGCCTCGGCCCGGAAGATGGGATTGGGATGCATGTTGGTCCTCCTGCCAATTTCTCTTGCAGAAGCGATATCTCCTTGGCAAGGTCGCCCCGTTCTCAGGGCGGGGCGAAATTCCCCACCGGCGGTATGCGGGCATGACCCGTAAGCCCGCGAGCGGCCCCAATCTTTTTTGGGGTGACAAGCAGATCTGGTGAGAGACCAGAGCCGACGGTCACAGTCCGGATGAAAGAGAACGTGTAGCACACTGCTGAGGCCGTGTGTTTGCTCGTGATCGCCTTGGGTGACGTGTCATGCCATGTTGGCTGCGAAAAATGGGAAACAGTTTCGCGACCGCCAGCAGGCTACCAAACCGAAAGGAGATCATGATGACACACACCCGTTATGCTTTTGTCAAAGCCAACTGGCATTCCGATATCGTTGACCGCGCGCTGGATGGGTTTCAGCAACTCATCCCGATCGAACACATCGATATTTTCGACGTCCCCGGCGCGTTCGAGATGCCCCTGCTGGCCCGCGATCTGGCCCAAACCGGGCGCTACGCTGCCGTAGCCTGCGCCGCTTTTGTCGTGGATGGTGGCATCTACCGCCACGACTTCGTGGCCCAAGCGGTGGTCGACGGTCTGATGCGCGCGGGAATGGATACAGATATCCCGGTCCTGTCGATCTCGTTGACCCCGCACCAGTATCAGGAAACCGAACACCACAATGCCATCTATCACGCGCATTTCGTGGAAAAAGGACGAGAGGCGGCAAAAGCCGCGCTGAGCATCACGGAAACCCGTTCAAAGATCGCAAAGGCGGCCTGATCTTCATCTTTTCAAAAATACTCACTCGCGCTGCCCGACGGGCAGCGCCTCCGACGTAGCTAATCGCAAATCCGCTTGAGGCCAAAGGCACTCCCCGCTAATCACAAACGCGCAAAGGAGCATACCCCATGTCGATGAACAGCTTTGGACACCTCTTCCGCGTCACCACCTGGGGTGAAAGCCACGGCCCCGCATTGGGGGCTACCGTCGATGGCTGCCCTCCGGGTGTTGTAATCGACGAAGCGATGATCCAGCACTGGCTGGACAAACGCAAGCCGGGCCAGAATAAATTCACCACCCAGCGGCGTGAACCCGATCAGGTGAAAATCCTCTCTGGTGTGTTCGAGGGCCAGACCACCGGCACGCCCGTGCAGTTGATGATCGAAAATACCGATCAGCGCTCGAAAGACTATGGCGATATCATGGATAAGTTCCGCCCGGGCCATGCTGATATCACCTATTGGCAGAAATACGGCATCCGCGATTATCGCGGCGGTGGGCGCAGCTCGGCCCGTGAAACCGCATCGCGCGTCGCTGCTGGTGGGCTCGCGCGCGAGGCAATCAGGCAGATCGCTCCGAATGTGCAGATCACCGGCTACATGACCCAGATCGGCCCCCATAAGATTGACCGCAAGAACTTCGACTGGTCCCAGATCGAGGAAAACCCGTTCTGGACCCCGGATGCGCAGGCGGCTGACGATTGGGCCGCCTATCTGGACGATCTGCGCAAATCCGGCAACTCGGTCGGTGCGGTGGTCGAGGTTGTGGCGCGTGGCGTCCCGGCGGGCCTCGGTGCCCCCGTATATGCCAAGTTAGACACTGATCTGGCGGCTGCAATGATGTCGATCAACGCTGTCAAAGGCGTCGAAATCGGCGAAGGCATGGCCGCTGCCGAGCTGACAGGCGAGGCCAACGCGGATGAGATTTTCATGGGCCAGAACGGCCCGCAATACAGCTCGAACCATGCCGGTGGCATTCTGGGCGGGATATCCACGGGGCAGGACATTGTTGTGCGCTTTGCGGTCAAACCGACCTCATCAATCCTGACCACTCGCAAGACCATTACCAAGTCCGGCGAAGAGACCGAGATCATCACCAAAGGCCGTCACGACCCTTGTGTCGGCATCCGTGCCGTCCCCGTCGGCGAGGCGATGATGGCATGTGTCATCCTTGACCATTTGCTTTTGCATCGCGGCCAGATTGGTGAAAACCGTGGGCGGATTGGCTGAGCTGCGACAGCCCGGCGCATGATCCGGTTTCTGCAGAATCTGTCACAAGAGATTGGCACCTCTCTGCCCTCAAAGCAGGCGAATCTCTGATCCGGTGTTTCGCCCTGTTGATCTTTCCGGCCCAAAAGCGCAGGTTCGCGGCCATGGCGAAATCCTTAACATCGCATCGTCCGGCCTTGGCTGTGGCGCTGAAACTCAGTGCGCTGATGTTGTTCACGGTGATGTCGGCATTGGTCAAGGCGCTGTCAGAGGATTTTCCACCGGGTGAGCTGGTGTTTTTCCGTTCGCTCTTTGCCATCCCGGTGATCATCGCCTGGCTGATATGGCGCGGAGAGCTGGCGCAGGGCTTTGTCACCAGGAAACCCATGGGTCATTTCTGGCGCGGCGTATTGGGTACCTCAGCCATGGGGCTGTCATTTACCGGCCTCAGCCTGTTGCCGCTGCCCGAGGTGACGGCAATCGGATATGCAACACCGATTTTCACGCTGATTCTGGCCGCGATCATGCTGGGTGAGCGTATCCGTCTGATCCGTATCGGCGCGGTTGCCCTTGGCCTTCTTGGTGTTCTGATCATGATCTGGCCGCGGCTGGGGTCCGGCACGGCCGAGACCGCGGCAACTATCGGCGCGCTCTGCGTGCTGGCGGCAACCCTGGCGCGCGCTTTTGTGCAGATCCATATCCGTCAACTGGTCAAGGTGGATCACCCTGCCGCAATCGTGTTTTACTTTTCGCTCACCGCGACCCTGTTGTCAGGCCTGACCGTATTCTGGGGCTGGACTGTTCCGCGCTGGGATCAGGCCGCGATTCTGGTGGGCATCGGACTGATCGGGGGTGTGGCGCAAATCCTTATCACCTCGTCCTTTCGGTTCGCGCAGGCCTCGATGCTGGCCCCCTATGATTATTCCACGATGCTGTTTGCCATCATCATCGGCTATTTCTGGTTCGATGAACTGCCAACCCTTGTGATGCTGGGCGGTGCTGCGCTGGTGATTGCCGGCAACGTGGTGGTCATCCTGCGGGAACGCCAGTTGGGGTTGGACCAAACCGAGGCGCGTTCGGCCACCGACCCCAAAGCCTGACTTTACCTTTCACAAACTTCCCCTAGTTTGGGCCAGACACGCGAAAGAGGTTTCCAGATGAGCGACGCGCAGGACCACAAGGAAAAGATGCAGAAGGTGCAGGCCAGTCACCGCAAGAAAGTCTCGGAAACGGTTGATCCCGGGCGGGGCCTGGTGCTGATCAATACCGGCAAGGGCAAGGGTAAATCCTCGGCCGCGTTTGGTGTGGTCATCCGCGCGCTTGGCTGGGGGCAGAACGTGGCCGTGGTGCAGTTCATCAAAGGCAAGTGGAAAACGGGAGAGCGCAGATTCTTTCAGGATCGCGATCTGGTCACGTGGCACACGATGGGCGAAGGCTTCACCTGGGACACGCAAGACCGCGAACGCGACATCGCGGCAGCAACGGCAGCTTTTGGCAAAGCCTGTGATCTGATGAAAAGCGGTGAGTACGATCTGGTCGTACTGGATGAGATCAACATCGCCCTGCGCTACGAATACCTCTCAGTAGACACTGTTATCGAGGGGCTGAAGGCCCGTTCTGACAGGACCAGCGTGTTCCTGACAGGCCGCGATGCCCCGCAGGCGCTGCGGGATTATGCGGATCTGGTGACGGAAATGACCGAAGAGAAGCATCCGTTTCAAGCTGGTATCAAAGCCCAGCGTGGCGTGGATTACTGATCCTGCAAACCACCCTCATTCTGCGCGCGTAAAGATATGCGGTGGGCAGGTTGTGGCTGCACGGCAGAGCGTTCTTCACGTCTGCGGCACCGATCGGCGTCACAGGTTTTGTGGTCCAGATAAGCCGCCACATCCGAGGCCAGCGCATCGCAGTCACACGAAGCGCAGCAGGGATCTGCCATCAGCTCTTCGAATCGGTCGCGCAAACGTGGCCCTCCCCCTGGTCGTTCCCGGGGCGATGGCAGGCCATCACATCTGCACTTGCTAAGCCTGCTGATCGCCCCGGAACCTGATGCTTGATGCCTGGCATCTGGCGTTACTTTATATCTGATTGTTTTCGTCGGAATATTCAAGCCCGAAAGACTGCACCTTCAGGACAAGCAAAATATTCCTGTATCAGTGTCTGAAATAGTCTGAGCCGCACGGAAATCCGCGCGGCCCAGCAGTCAGTTCAACGCGAATCTTATTCGGTATCAGGCGGCCACCTTCTGTTCGGGAGCGCTGAGCGAAATGACGGCGACAACAGCGGCTCCGTTCAACCAGTAAAACAGGGCATCAATCCCCGAGAATCCAAAAATGCTGGGTGCCATCAAGAATGTGATGCCGACAAGCAGATCGACGGCGAGGTGAAACTTGTAAGGCAGCACCCGCCAGATACCGAGGTGGTGATCTGTCAGAACGGTCAGCACAAAGGCTGCGACGCCGGTTACAACAGACAACCAAAGTGCCAGAGGGTTGGATTGACCAAGCCCCAGAACAAAGGGCAACACCATCAGCGCAACCGCGACCGGGTAATCAAGATAGGCGTGAACGGTGCGGGTGACAAAACGCAAAGACATCTGAACTTCCTTTCCTAAACAGTGATGGCCAAAAACTAGAACCAGAGGAACGAACGAAACAGTCCAGATCGTTTTAGATGTATTGCAGATCGTTCAGAAAGATAAGACGATCAGTGCATAGCCCGATACGCGGCCGGCGACAGGCCGACCTGTTTCTTGAACACACGCGAGAATGCCGCCTCAGAGGCATAGCCCACCTCGGCAGCGGCATCCGCAACATTCCAGCGGCTCTCGGTCAATCCATGACAGGCGATCTGCATGCGCCAGTCTGTCAGGTATTGCATCGGCGTGGTGCCCATTTTCTGCGCGAACAGCTGCGCAAATGCCGTGCGCGACATCGCCGCCTCACGGGCAAGCGTCGCAACGCTCCAATCCTGAGCCGGAGACTGATGAAATGCGGTCAGCGCGCGCGAGATGCGCGGGTCGGCAAACCCGGCCAGCGCGGCATCATCGGGGCTTTGGCGTTCAAGATAGGCGCGAATCGCTTGTGCAAACAGCACCTCGGACAGTTTCAACGCGATCAGGTCGCCGCCGATACGCGCGCCAGAGACCTCGGACCCGATCATGCGCAAGGTCGCCTCGATCCAGGCGCCTGCTTCCTCGCCGTAATTCTCGATCAGAATGAAGGATGGCAACCGATCAATCAGCATATGCCCGGTGCCGGTCCGCCCGGCTGGTCCGGTGAATGCGAAATGACCGCAGATCAGCTGCGTATCACGCTCTTCTTCCGGGCCGCCATAGACCAGAACGCCATCACCGGTATAGCCCGATTGTTCCAGCACCTGTTCGAGCGGCAGCGCGTCAAACGGTTTGACTTCATTGCACAGCAACGCGTGCGGCGCACCATGGGGGATCAGGATCAGATCGCCCTGCCGCAGCCGCAACATCTCGCCGGTTGCTGACAGATAAACTTTCAACTCACCGCGCTGAACAAAGTGAAACCGCGCCACGTTTTCGAAGCTGGGCACCTGTATCCCGAACGGAGGCGTAAAGGATGTACGGAAATAAAACGTACCCCGCAAAGACAGGCGGGTGAGAATATCGCTGAGCAAATCCAACATCAGTCAAACATACGATTTATACTGGCAGGGTCCACTCTGCTGGACGCTCTGCATGGAAATTTGCACAATCTGAATCAAAACCCCCGCCTGAGCGGGGGTTTGCACCATGTCCGGGTTACGTGCGGACCAGCTGTTCGTAATCTTGCGAAATTTCGCGGGTCAGGTCGCCCACCTCAAACGTATAGTCACCGATTTGCCCGACAGGGGTCACCTCGGCCGCTGTGCCGGTCAGCCAGCATTGTTCGAAATCCGCCATCTCTTCCGGCTTGATGCGGCGTTCGTGGACGGTGATGCCCTTGTCTTTCAGCATCTGAATCACGGTCTGGCGCGTGATGCCGTTCAGGAAGCAATCGGCCAGCGGGGTATGTACCTCACCATCCTTGACGAAGAACACGTTGGCGCCTGTCGCCTCGGCCACATAACCGCGCCAATCCATGAACAGCGCGTCCGAGCATCCCCGCGCCTCGGCCTTATGTTTTGAGATCGTGCAGATCATATAGAGACCTGCGGCCTTGGCGTGCACCGGAATGGTCTCGGGGCTGGGGCGTTTCCATTCGGCGATATCCAGCTTGGCCCCCTGCATCTTGGCATCCCCGTAATAGGCCCCCCACGGCCAAACGGCGACCGCCATGCGCACGGGGTTCTGGGCTGAGGCGACGCCCATATCGTCCCCCGAGCCGCGCCAGACCAGCACACGTATATAGGCATCTTTCAGGCCACTGGCCTGCAACGCCTGTTCCTTGGCGGTTTCGATATCATCCACCGAATACGGCATCGGCATATCCAGCGCCTCGGCCGAGGCGATCAGGCGCTCGGAATGTTCGCGGCTTTTGAAAATCTTGCCATTATAGGCACGTTCACCTTCGAAAACAGACGAGGCATAGTGCATCGCATGCGTCAGGATGTGCACGTTGGCTTCCCGCCAGGGCACCATTTTGCCATCCAACCAGATGACACCATCACGATCGTCATATCCCGCCATGCGAAACCTCCTGACTTGGGCTCGATTTTCAAATATTGCGCCAACTAGGTCCGCATCGGACACATTATTACGCAAAAACTGCGATTCGATACCTGTGTGCTCTTGGAATGTCAATAAGGCTGACATAAACTCGGGATGTATTGCGTATGAGGCCTGTCATGTCCGAAATCCGTCCCGCCCCGGTTCTTGGCGGAGAAAGTCTGTTATTTCTGACGGATGAGCAGTTGCGGCAGGGGATTGAGGCGATGTTCTTTGCCTATCGCGGATTTACCGCTGATCCTGATCGTATCCTGTCTGAACTGGCCTATGGCCGCGCCCATCACCGGGCGATCCACTTTATCAACCGCGCGCCGGGAACCACTGTGAATAACCTTCTGGCTCTGCTGGGTGTGACCAAACAGTCTCTGAACCGGGTCTTGCGCACGCTGATCGAGGACGGGCTGGTTGAAAGCCGGGTGGGAAAAGTGGACAAACGCGAACGTCACCTGTTTCTGACAGAAAAGGGTAAGGCGCTTGAAGCCAAATTGTCCGACGCCCAGCGCGCCCGGATGCGGGCGGCCTACAAGGATGCAGGCCCTGATGCGGTTGCCGGGTTTCGTAAAGTGCTTGAAGCAATGATGGATGCTGATATGCGTCGTGCATACAAAAAACTGCGGGATACAAGTTCATGACCGATATGGATGCCCATCTTCTGATTGTCGACGATGACGAGCGCATTCGGGACCTGCTCAAGAAATTCCTGATGCGCAGCGGGTTTCTTGTCAGTTCAGCACGGGATGCGGCACACGCGCGGCGCGTGTTGTCGGGCCTGGATTTCGATCTGATCGTGCTGGATGTGATGATGCCGGGCGAAGATGGTGTCAGCCTGACCCGCGCGCTGCGGGAGACCCATGAAACACCGATTCTGCTGCTGACGGCCAAGGGCGAGACCGAGCACCGGATCGCCGGGCTGGAAGCCGGGGCGGATGATTACCTGGCCAAGCCGTTCGAGCCTAAAGAGCTGTTGCTGCGGATCAATGCGATCCTGCGCCGGATGCCGGAAACGCCCGTTCAGGATGCGGCGGCGAAGATTTTGCATCTGGGACCGATCCGATATGATATCGAACGTGGCGAGATGTGGCAGGGTGAGGACCCCGTGCGCCTGACCGCGACCGAGAGTCAGCTTATGAAAATCTTCTCGGCCCAACCGGGTGAGCCGATCAGCCGGGCCAAACTGGTCGAGGATCTGGGCCGCGACAAGGGGCAGGCGCAAGAGCGGGCGGTGGATGTGCAGATCACCCGCCTGCGCCGGAAACTGGAGCAAGACCCGAAACAGCCGCGCTATTTGCAGACGGTGCGTGGTGCGGGTTATATGCTGGCACCGGACTGAGGGGGCCGCTACGCGGCGATTTCATGCCTTCGGCGAGGATATTTACAGCCAGATGAACGGGGGATCCCGATGACAACAGCCCTTTTGACCCATGCCGATTGTCTGGGACATGTGACACCTGATGGGCATCCTGAACGGGTGGCCCGGCTGGAACATGTTTTGCACGCGCTGGAACCGCTTGAGCTGAAGCGGGTGACAGCCCCGCTGGCGGCGGATGATGATCTGCTGCGGGTTCATCCTGAAAGCCACATTCGCACGATCCAGTCGACGCGACCGGTTGAGGGGTTTGCGCAGATTGATGGCGATACCTTCATGTCCCCGGGGTCCGTGGATGCGGCATACCGCGCGGCGGGTGCGGCTGTGCGGGCGGTTGATCTGGTCTTGAGTGGTGAGGTCTCGAACGCATTTTGCGCCACCCGCCCGCCGGGCCATCATGCAGAAACAGAGACTGCGATGGGGTTTTGTCTGTTCGGCAATGCCGCTCTGGCTGCCAAGCATGCGCTGGATCATCATGGGTTGAGCCGCGTGGCCGTGGTGGATTTTGATGTGCATCACGGCAATGGAACGCAGGACCTGTTGTGGGATGAGCGTCGGGCGCTGGTGATCACCAGCCAGCAAATGCCATTGTGGCCCGGATCGGGCCGCCCGGACGAAACCGGGGCCTATGAGACGGTTCTGAACATCCCTCTGGCCCCTGCAAGCGGCGGCGCAGAGATGCGCGCAGCCTATGCGGCACAGGCTTTTCCACGGCTGCGGGCGTTCAAACCCGAGCTGATCATCATTTCAGCCGGATTCGATGCACATCAGGATGACCCGCTGGCCAGCCTGAACTGGTCGACCGGGGATTTTGCCTGGATCACGGCAGAGCTATGCAGGATTGCTGGTGAGCTGTGTGACGGTCGTATCGTCTCGACTCTGGAAGGCGGGTATGATCTGGACGCTCTGGCCGATGCGGCACGCGCCCATGTGGAAGAACTGATAAAGGCAGCACGATGACCGATACTCCAGTTGAGCAGATGACGTTTGAACAGGCGATGAAAGAGCTTGAGGCCGTGGTTGGCCAGTTGGAACGTGGGGATGTGGCGCTGGATCAGTCCATCGCGCTGTATGAACGGGGCGCGCTGTTGAAGAAACGGTGCGAGGATGAGCTGAAGCGGGCCGAGGAAAAGGTTGCAGCGATCACTCTGGACGCTGATGGGCAGCCGACCGGGACGACTCCTGTCGAAGGTCAGTAAATGTTTCGTAAAAAACTGGCGCTGGATGCGACGCGGATTCAGGAGCAGTTTGATCTGGTTCTGGACGCATTGGGCGATCTCGATATCACCCGTGCGATGGCTTATGCCACTGCGGGCGGCAAGCGTTTACGCGGGTTTCTGGTGCTGGAAAGCGCCCGATTGCATGAGATTGATCTGGCACGGGCTATCTGGCCTGCGACGGGGATCGAGGCGTTACACGCCTATTCGCTGGTCCACGATGACCTGCCCTGTATGGATGACGATGATCTGCGTCGTGGGCGCCCCACGGTTCATGTGAAATGGGATGAAGGAACAGCGGTTCTGGCCGGGGATGCGCTGCAGACACTGGCCTTTGAGCTTTGTACCCGGCCCGAAGTTGGCGACGCTGGGGTTCGGGCTGAACTGGCGCTGACACTGGCGCAAGCCAGCGGGGCGCAGGGGATGGTGCTGGGTCAGGCGCTGGATATCGCGGCAGAAACGGCAGCCACACCGCTGACACTGCCAGAAATCACCCGGCTGCAATCCGGCAAAACCGGGGCGCTGATCGAATGGTCTGCCTGCGCGGGCGCGCGGATGGCGCAAGCCGATCCGGACCCCTTGCGCCAATATGCCCGGGCACTTGGCCTTGCTTTTCAGATCGCCGATGACATCTTGGATGTTGAGGGTGATGCCGATAAGGCCGGGAAACGCCTGCAGAAAGACGCGCAAGCGGGCAAGGCTACTTTTGTCTCGCTTCTGGGTCTGGATGCGGCCAAAGCCCGCGCGGCGGAATTGGTGGATCAGGCCTGCGTCGCATTGGATAGCTATGGTGCGCAGGCGGAAACCTTGAAGGATGCCGCCCGCTTCGTTATTGCCCGGGACAGCTAAGCCGCAAGGAACGCGCGACAGATGACATCCGATCGTCCGAATACCCCTCTGCTGGACCTTGTGAACCGCCCTGCGGATCTCAAGCAGTTCTCGGATGGACAGCTGCACCAGCTGGCGCATGAGCTGCGGGCCGAGACGATATCGGCTGTATCTGTGACTGGTGGACATCTGGGCGCGGGTCTGGGCGTGGTCGAGCTGACAACCGCCCTGCATGCGGTGTTTGACACCCCGCGCGACAAGATCATCTGGGATGTGGGGCACCAATGCTACCCTCACAAGATTCTGACCGAGCGTCGCGATCGTATCCGCACCCTGCGGATGAAGGATGGGCTGAGTGGCTTTACCAAACGCAGCGAAAGCCCCTATGACCCGTTTGGCGCGGCGCATAGTTCCACCTCGATCAGCGCCGCGCTGGGTTTCTCCGTTGCGCGCGATCTGGGTGGTGTCACCCCGGAAGGTCTGGGTGATGCGATTGCGGTGATCGGCGATGGCTCCATGTCGGCGGGCATGGCGTTTGAGGCGATGAACAACGCGGGCCACCTTGGCAAGCGCCTGATCGTCATCCTGAACGATAATGAGATGAGCATTGCCCCGCCGGTGGGCGCGCTGTCGACCTATCTGTCGCGCATCTACGCGGAAGAGCCGTTCCACGACTTGAAGGCCGCCGCAAAAGGGGCTGTCTCTCTGCTGCCTGAACCTTTTCGCGAAGGGGCCAAGCGCGCCAAGGAAATGCTCAAAGGCATGGCCGTTGGCGGAACGCTGTTTGAAGAGCTTGGCTTTTCCTATCTGGGGCCGATTGACGGGCATGATCTTGATCAGTTGCTGCCGGTTCTGCGCGCCGTCAAGGCCAAGGCAACCGGTCCGATTCTGATCCATGTGCTGACAAAGAAGGGCAAGGGCTATGCCCCGGCCGAGCAGGCGCGTGACAAGGGCCACGCAACGGCCAGATTCGATGTGGTGACCGGCGAGCAGAAGAAAGCACCTTCGAACGCGCCGTCCTATACATCGGTCTTTGGCAAGGCATTGGTCGAAGCAGCGGCGCGCGATGACAAGATCGTGGCGGTGACAGCGGCCATGCCGGATGGCACCGGGTTGAATCTGTTTGCCGAGCGGTACCCCTCGCGCTGTTTCGACGTGGCGATTGCGGAACAGCATGGTGTGACGTTCAGCGCCGCACTGGCAGCAGGTGGGATGAAACCGTTCTGCGCGATGTATTCCACCTTTTTGCAGCGTGGATATGATCAGGTCGTGCATGATGTGGCTATCCAGCGTCTGCCTGTCCGGTTTGCCATCGACCGCGCTGGTCTGGTGGGGGCAGATGGTGCCACCCATGCAGGATCATTCGATATTGCCTATCTGGCCAACTTGCCCGGAATGGTCGTCATGGCTGCTGCAGACGAGGCAGAGCTGATACATATGGTGGCGACCGCCGCGGCCCATGATGACGGCCCCATCGCGTTCCGTTACCCCCGTGGTGAAGGCGTCGGCGTGGACCTGCCCGATCAGGCTGAGGTGCTTGAGATCGGCAAGGGCCGCATGATCCAGACCGGCGCGCGCGTCGCGTTGCTGTCGTTCGGGACACGGCTGGCCGAGGTGCGCAAAGCCGCTGAATCGCTAACGGCAAGGGGAATCACCCCAACCATTGCCGATGCGCGTTTTGCCAAGCCATTGGATCGGGATCTGATTCTTGATCTGGCTGCAAACCACGAGGCACTGATCACCATCGAGGAAGGCGCGATTGGCGGGTTCGGCAGCCATGTGGCGCAACTGCTGGCGGATGAAGGCGTGTTTGACCACGGGCTGAAATACCGCTCGATGGTGTTGCCGGATATTTTTATCGATCAGTCCAGCCCGGCAGATATGTATGCCGTGGCCGGGATGAATGCGGAACAGATCGAGGCCAAGGTACTGGCGGTTCTGGGCATCGCCTCAATCGGGGAAAAGCGCGCCTGAAGCGGGACCTGTTCACCAATTGGTGGTGAACATTCCGGCAACCGGCATATGCAGCTTGAATCCTGGAAAGCTTTGATCACTCTTGGCTTTCTACTCTCCTGCCAGCCCATCGGCTGACCAATACACGAACTTGGTACCCTCAACGGGTTGTCGGACAAGGCCAACCAGCTCATCAGCGAAGCGATCCAGCTCTTTCGCGCGGCAGACACCTCGCAGCGGGCCTGAGGTATAGCCAAAGCTTCCAAGATAACCGCGCAGATCCGGGCGACGCATATAGACGAAACGCTGATCGGGCGATGCATAAACCGAGGCTGCCCCCAACGGTAGACGGCGCCGGTTGTCAAAACCGCACACCACCAGTGTTTCGTCAGGCTGTACCATGGTTTGCAGCGGTTCAAGCAGGTCTTGCAGATCGATGCCGAATTGCTCGGCCGTGGAAGGATGGTTGTAGGCTGCCGATCGTTTCAACGGGCCTTCTTCGGACAGGCAGAGCACCGCCAGCAACAGAACACGCACCCACAGCCGTTTGGAAATCAGCATGATACCGCCCGCCGCGCCGACCATCAGCATTGGCAGAATCAGCAGGGTGTAGCGATCGTAGACCTTGCCCGATGCCATCCACATGCCGAGGAAGAAAAACACCGCAATCCCGGTTGCAGCCAGCAGGCGCGGACGGCCAAATTTGAAAGGCAGGAAGAACAGCCCGATCAACCCGACCAGACGCAGCCCCGGTGCGTTACCCAGAATGATCTCAGACAGTTTCTGAAGGCTGCGGTCCGACACGCTCGGCGCGAACCGGTCCAGCATTTCGGTGCGGACGCTGCCCTGAAACTCGGCCCCGAAACCAAAGCGCAGATACTGAAAAAGGGGCCACAGGAAGGCCAGCAAAAGGCAAACCGCCATGGTCCAGAGAAATACCCGGTTTTTCCAGATCTCGCTTGTGGGGCGATCCTGCCAACGTTGTGTCAGGATGAGGCTCAGCAGGGCCAGTGCAAGAAAAGCCAGCGGCGTCGGGCTCTTCTGCATTCCGGCCAGAAATACCGTGACGGCAAACCATGGCCACAGGCGCGGGCGCTCAAACGCGGCAAACATGGTGGCGATGCCAAGGGTCGAAAAGAACATCGCGCCATTATCCAGCATGGCCGAGGTGGCATGGCCCCAGAAATTCTTTGAACTGGCCACCAGAAGAACCGCAGGCAGCATCAACCAGGGATGATCCGGGATCATGACCCGCGCAAGCCACGCTGTCACGATCAGCGTGCCCAGGGCAAACAGCATTGAGGGCAGGTGCAGCGCCGTCATATGCGGCCACCCCATCTCGATCATTCCGGCCGTCATCCAGTATTGCAGTGGCGGCTTTTTCAGGCTGGGTTCGTTTTGCGAAAAGACAGTGAACCAATCGTTGTTTCTGGCAAAGCCGAGGCTGCGGTCATAGGTGAAGAACTCATCGATCTTGGACAGCCCGTCCTGCCCCAATCCGATCATGTACCAACACCACAGAACTGCGATAACGACACCTGTCACGACGTAAGGTGCCCAGTTTTCGGCGGTAAGACGTTCCGATATCGTTTTGACGTTCATCGCGCCTGACTTTCGATCTGTTGTGCTGAAACCTGCTTTGCGACAGGCTGGCTACTTGAATTTACGCGTCTGATCAATCACAAGCGTTTGTGTCTGAATCAAGAGCGCAATTTTACCATGCCGACTGACACTCAGCCCGATCCCGATACCCGACCCACCGTGTCGGTTGTTATCCCGATGCATAATGAGCAAGGGGCTGTCGCTGATTTGCTGCAGGGCATTTGCGCTGCGGCGGCAGAGCTGCCCGAGTTTGAGATCATAGCGGTCGATGACGGCTCGACCGATGGCACATACGAGGCGCTGAAGGCGTTCCGGCAAACCTGTCCGCAACTGCGCATCCTGCAGCACAAACCCGCCGGCGGGCAAAGTGCCGCCGTGCATTCCGGCGTTCAGGCTGCGCGGGCCGATATCTGCTGCACACTGGACGGCGATGGCCAGAACCCCCCCGCGGAGCTGCCGAAGATCTGGGCTCCGCTGGTGGCAGGCAACGATGCCACGATCGGCCTTGTGGCCGGGCAGCGGTTGGGGCGGAAAGATACGGCCTCAAAAAAGCTTGCTTCGCGTATGGCCAATGCGCTGCGGGGTTGGATGCTGAAAGACGGTACCCGTGATACGGGCTGTGGTTTCAAGGCCTTCCGCAGGCAGGCTTTCCTGAACCTGCCCTATTTTGATCACATGCATCGATATCTGCCCGCGCTGTTCAAGGCTTATGGCTGGCAGGTCGCCTTGGTCGACGTGGCCCATCAACAGCGCCTGTCGGGGCAATCCAAATACACCAATTTCGGGCGGGCCATGGTCGGGATATGGGATCTGTTCGGCGTCGTGTGGTTGATGCGCCGCGCCAAATCTGTCTCGGCAACAGAGGTGCCCCGGTCGTGAAAGAAACTATTCTGGAAATCCTGCATGTCGACAGCCCGACCGAGGCCCTGTGGGTTGGTATCGGTCTGGCCGGGCAATTGATGTTCAGCGCCCGTTTCATTGTTCAGTGGATCACATCGGAACGTGCCAAAAAATCGGTCATCCCGATGGCGTTCTGGTACCTGTCAATTGGTGGCGGGCTTATCCTGCTCAGCTATGCGATCTACCGCCGCGATCCGGTTTTCATTCTGGGGCAGTCGATGGGCCTGTCGATCTACCTGCGCAATATTTTCCTGATCCGCGCCGAAAATCGCTGAGCGTAGCGCCCGGCCTTCTGGCCCATCGTTTACAAGATATCTCCAAGGCGTCCGCTCAGCGGGTTGAAGCCTATTGATTCCTTGTGTGAACAACCTCGTTCTTGTTTCCGGGATTT
The DNA here is from genome assembly GCA_000158135.1 of Rhodobacteraceae bacterium KLH11. Lineage (GTDB taxonomy): Bacteria > Pseudomonadota > Alphaproteobacteria > Rhodobacterales > Rhodobacteraceae > Ruegeria. The sequence goes on along the minus strand of DS999532.1, from coordinate 50,496 downwards.
TTATGCTAATATCCTCCGAATAGATTTTTACTTTTTTATCCGGAGGTTGTTTTCCATTGTCCGATACCTCACCCAGACTGTTCAGGCTGCGCCCCTTGGAAAAGGCCGATCTTGGGGTCATTGCCCACTGGTTTCAGGATGTGCATGACCTTGCCCTGTTCGACAGAACAACGCGTATCCCGATGAATCTGACACAGATCGAGCAGAGCTGGAGCGATGTCATTGGCGGCGCGGGCAATGATCATACCAGATGCTGGTTCATCATCGAAAACAGCGACAGCGACGCCGTTGGGATGATCGGGCTCGAGGCAATCTCTACCGTGAATCGGGATGCGGTGGTTCCTGTATTTGTCGATAAATCGATCCGGCGGCATGGTGTTGCCGTGCGCGCCGTTGCCCTGATGCTGGATTTCGCGTTCCGGCAACTGGGGCTGAATCGCATCACCTCGTATTACCGGGCCGACAACCACAGCAGCCGCGATCTGATCAGCCGTGTGGGGTGCAAAATCGAAGGCACCATGCGGCAGGCCTGGTTCGCGGAAGGGCAGTATCACGACATGGTTGTCGTGGGGATGCTGCAGCAGGATTGGGCCGAGCGTCGGCAGGCACTGGCGCGGGAACTGGGGCCGGAAACGGTGGTGCGTTTCGACTCGTCAAACTGGTCCTGGCCGCCTCAACACGACGCTAACGGCTGAAATGACGCGAATTTTGTTTGAAATTTTGTTACAACTCTCGTGTCGGATTCGGCGCGACAACCCATTCGAGTATTGCCAGTGAACACAATCGGTTCGGACCCTTCAATCAGACAAAAGCTCGGCGCGGTGCTTTTTGCCGATGTCGTCGGCTATTCCCGTCTGATGGGCGAAAATGAGATGGATACGTATAGCGCGTTGAAATCTCTGCTATCAGAGATCGATGCAATCTGCCCCCAATATCACGGGCAGATCGTCGAGGTGCGCGGTGACGGTATTCTGGCGCTGTTTGAGACAGCCACCAGCGCAGTTGAATTCAGCATCAAACTGCATCGGATTGCGGCGCATCACAATCAGACGCGGATGGGGCATCAGCAAATCAAATTCCGCGTTGGCGTTCACATGGGTGAGGTGCTGATGGATGAGCGCGGCATCCACGGCGACAACGTCAACATCGCTGCGCGCCTGCAAGAAATAGCCGAACCCGAGCGGGTCTATGTCAGCGCCGCCGTCTATGACCAGATCCGCAATCGCCTGCGCTATGGCTATGAATTTCTGGGACCCAAGCAGCTTAAGAACATCATGTCTCCGGTCGCGACCTATTGTGTCCGCTCCGAGGTGGAAGGCGCCACCATGGCCGCCACCTTGCGCCCCGAGATGCAGCTTGAGGTGCTGGAACGGCCCGATATCCCCTCGGTCGCGGTGCTGCCTTTTGCCAGCCAAGGCGGGGACGAGGATGACAGCTGGGTTGCCGAAGGGCTGACCGATGACATCATCATGAACCTGTCCAAGTTCCGGAACCTGTTCGTCATCGCCCGGAACTCGTCTTTCTTCTTCAAAACACAGGCCATGTCACCGCAAGAGGCCGCACGCAGGCTGAATGTCCGCTATGTGGCACGGGGCAGTGTCCGACGGTCCTCAAGCCGTATCCGCATCACGGCCGAACTGGTCGACGCCAACACCGAACGCACAATCTGGGGTGAACGGTTCGATCGCAAGCTTGACGATATCTTCGACATTCTGGACGAGGTGACAGAATGTATCGTGGCCGCCACGGCAGTGATGATCGAATCGCACGAAAAGCAACGTATGGTGCAGGCAATACCGTCCGACCTGCAAGCCTATGGATCTGTTCTGCAGGGGCAGCATCATATTTTCAAATATACAAGGAACGATAACCGCAAGGCGCAGAATTGCTATGAATCCGCGCTGGAGCGTGACGGGGGCTATGCCCGGGCAGCGGCGGCACTGTCGCGGACGCTGAATATCGACTGGCGGTATTCCTGGACCGAGGACCCCAACAGCGCATTGGACAAGGCCCTGTCGCTGGCGCAGCGGGCGGTTGAACTGGACCCGACCGATGCCCGCGGTTTTGGTGAGCTGGGCTATGTTCAACTGTATCGCAAAGAACATGACGCCGCGATTGAATCCTATAAACGCGCGCTGCAGCTAAACCCCAATGACGCCGATATGCACTCGGACTACGCCGATGCGCTGGCCCATTGGGGTGACAATGAAACCGCGATTCAACACCTGCAGCAG
>DS999532.1:0-48046 GCA_000158135.1 Rhodobacteraceae bacterium KLH11 | reverse complement strand
CCAATTTTTCGTTAACGCGTTGGGCAAAAATTCAGCCGGATCGTTTGACCGACGATACGCAACATTTTGTTGAGGGACTAAAGAAAGCCGGGTTCTGAGCATGAAAAAGGGCGCGTGATCCACGCGCCCGATCCCTGCCATCAGGTCGGTTTATTCGCCGCGCGCTTTCGCGCCGCTGACCTTCGCACCACTCACCTTGGCCCCGCTGACCTTGGCCCCCGAAACCTTGGCACCGCTGACCTTGGCCCCGCTGACTTTCGCGCCGCTCACCTTGGCTCCCGCCATCATTGGCGCGTCATATTCGAAATAGATATCCAGCAGCACCTGTTCCAGCTGACCGGCGGCAATATCCATGCGGATGGTGTAATCCGCCTGATCATAGTTCCAGACGCGAATATCGCTGGCCATCTGGTAATCCGCTGCCGCCACACCCGAAACAGACGGATTCATCGGGGCGCGCGCCGTTTGCCGCGTGGTGTCGGGCAAAGGTGTTTCATCCGGTGTAGATGGATGGTCACCGGCCTGCAGGTTGAACCCATAGGGCAGGTTGCCACCCGTGGCGCTTGCGCCCTTGCCGTGAACAAGGAAGATCGTCGGTTCCGGCATCTCGTAATAGGTGCCGTCATATGCGAAGCCATAAATCCGGGCCAGCCGGGCATCGCCTCCGAACTGGTCCCCGATGAAATTATTGACGCCGCGACCCCTTCTGCGATCATCCTGTTCAATGAACAGCTGTTCTTTGTGTCGGTTCGCAGTCTGTTGCCAGTAGGTATGTTTGAACTGTCGACCCCGACGGATATAGACGAATGAATCGTGTGAGGCCTTCTTGCGTTTATCGAATTTGAACTTGTCGCCGGATTTGACAACTTTATAGATGCCGGAAAATTCATTCGCCGCATCGCCTACTTGAACCAGTACCCGGTCATCTTCCCGGACGTGAACACCGTCAATTTTCAGGAATTTGTCGCCAAGCTTGGTGTCGTCATCAAGTTCTTTTGCCAGACGGACCGAACGTTGTTTCAGTTTAAGATCGCTTAATTCTCGTCCAAATAATAATACCTCGGAAAAACTGAGTAAGGACTCAGACATATCACTTTCTCCCTATCCCGGATGTAACGAAGCCCTGGGCCCCGCCCATCCCATTTTGCGCATTATATGCGCCTTTGATGTCAACAATATCACCCCGTGCGCATAACCTGCCATAAAACCGGGGTAAAAACAAAGACTTTAAGGTTCATTTGCCTCGGGCGACAAGGTCCGGACCGAAGCCGCATGGCTGCTGCCATCCGGTTTTGTCAGGCGCGGCCCCGGGCTGGTCAGCCCGATCTCGCGCATCCGGAAATTATCTTCAATGATCTGCCGGAAGGCCCCGCCCGTAATCTCGTGATCCACCACGACCAGCGCGCGTTCAACGCCGAAATAGCTTAGCATGTCAGGGTCCAGCATCTCCCACGCGTCCGCAAGGTAGGAGCCCAGCAAATCCCGCGCCTCGATCAGGGCCACACGAAACCCTTCGGGATCGGAGGCGTAGTGCTCGTCGAACAGGTCCTGCATGATCTCGTTGTATTCGTCCGTGCCCTCCAACGTGTCCGACAGGTCTTCCATCTCGGGGTTGATTACGTCATGGGCGACCAGCCGCTCGTGATAGATATCAACCAGAATATCGAACATGGCCCCGGTCAGCGGCTCGGACAGCGCGTGTTCGCTGGACCATCCATGCGAAAACTCGGACAGGGTCCGATCATTGGCCGCGATCCGGATCTGCGCGTTTTGCGACAATTCGGCAAAGCGGCTGAGCCGGTTATAAGTATACAGGTTGCCCCGCGTGTTCTTCAGCAGCTCATCCACGACCGAGCCGAAATGCAACGACGCCAGCAGCGCCACCATATCGGCAGCTGATTCGTGGAACCCGTAATATTCGCCTGTCGCATCCTCTTCGGATGGCAGGCCCACCACGCTGTAGATAATGGCGTGGCCGATTTCATGTGCCACCACGTCGAAATTCAGGCTGTAAGGCCGGTATTCATCGCCATGCTCGCGCGTTCCGCCGGTTTCCAGAAAACCCCAGCCGATATGAGCGTTGTCGAGGCTGGGCAGCAGCGACAGTTCCAGCCGTTCGAAATCGCGTTCGAAATGCCAGGGGATGGGGCGGCCGAAATAGCCCTCCCACACGTCCATGGTGAAATGGGCGGCTCCGAACAGATGTGCGGCCTCAAAGGCCGGATCATCAGGGTCAATATGGATGAAATTGCCGAACTCATCGGGTTCGGGCGGTGGCTGGATATAGCCATCCCAGGCGGGCAGATACATCTCGGGGCCATCCTCGCCCTCGACCATCGCGCCATAGGGTACGGCCTTGCCCACGGGGTTCATCGCATACATGCGCGGCCCCGAGGGGCCCGGCCCGATGCTTCCTTGCGGGGCCGATATTTCGACCAGTTCGGGTTTCGTGTTCGGCTCAAGATAGGGCGATTGCGGGTACAGCAGGAACCGCGTGCCCGGGGTTTCACTTTCCGAGTAATCGGGCCAGATCGTCAATGTCCCCTCCCGTTATTCTCCCGGTGCAGCATCCGCTTTTTCAGGCGCATGATCCGCCGGGGCGCCATCCAGATGGCAAAACAAGAATTCAGCTTCAATCAAGTCAACAAAAGCATCGCGCCCCTCAAGACCAAGCGCAACTGCATGAGATTCAAGATCATCAGGTACCCGCTGGTCAAGACGTGTTTCAAAATACCATATCAGAGCCTGCGTCCGGTTCACCGTTTTGCCGTCCAGAACCAATGCGGCCTTGTGCCGGGCGCGTGCGCGCAGCGCGTTGTAATCGCCCGCGAACCGAAGCTCGGCCAGCAAGGCGGTATCCAGATCATCGGCAAGGGCCGCGATGGCGATCTCGATGCGCGATCTGTCGGCCAGCAGCGCCTCGTATTGCGCAGGGGTCAGGTCATTTTCCTGCAGCCACTGCCTCAGATCAGCGTGACGGGGCAACCGGGCATCCAGCCGGTGCGCTGACATCTGTTGCAGCAGCGCATCCTTATCGGGTTCCTGCCCGAACCTGTGCGCGGCGTCCTTTGACAAAAGGCTCAGCGCGGCGCGATTCCTGAGGCGGGCATAAAGTTCGGGATCAAGCCGCAACTCATCCACCACCTCTGCGCCACTGTTCTGTTGCACCACCTCACCATCAACGCGGGCACAAAGCTCGCGCCAGGCCAGCGTGCGTTCGACCCGCTGAACCGAGCGCTCGGCAGGGTCCTCAGCCAGATGCTGCGCCATCAGGTCCAGCATCATGCGGGCGTCATCCCCTTTGGCGTCCACCTGGCCCGCAGGCAGCCAGCGTTGAAAGCCGTCCAGTTCGGATGGCATATCCGCCGCAGCGATGATCCGGTCCCACATCCGGTCGCGGTAATGCAGGTCTTTGGCGGTGCCAAGCAGGGCCGAGGCCGCCTTGGGGTCCAGCACACCCTGAGTCTGCGCCCGGTCAACCGTAGCACGGATCGACACCATGGGCTCGCTGAGCGGCAGAAACCCAAGCTCGGCCGGCCCATGCAGCACTGCCACTTCGTCATCATCCTCTATCGCGCCAGTCAGATAATCCTCGAACACGCGTCCAACGCCGATCATCCCGAACTCGGCCAGTTCAGCCGCACGTAACGCGCCCATACTGGCGCTGCCATAGACAGGTATGCCGTGTTCAAGCGCCCACAGAATTTCCTTGTGCCAGACCGACGGCACACCATCAAAATACCCATCAATGATCCCAATCGCGCGCGGCCTGTCCCGCGCCACGCGATACACATCGCCCTGCTGAACGGGTGGCAGGATGGTGGCTGGCAGTTGTTCCTGTACCGCCTCTGCCCGCAGCGTGGGGCCGACAAAGATAACCACGCTCATGACAGCAGCGCCCGCGCCCGGGGCCCGGCGATGAAATCGGGGTCATCATGGGGCGCTTCCAGTCCCGGGATGACCGCGCGCACCACCGCAATGTCGATCTCGGGCCGTGATAGATCAACCGTAACCACCTGATCCATGCCCGCTGCCGCCAGCCGGGTCTGCAACAGGGTCAGATCGTCGCTGAACGTTCCGGTGACATAGCTCGGGCAGTCCGCAAAACTCTGAGTCGTGGCTGACCCCTCGATCAACTGGCGAATATACACGCTGCGCTGCCTGCGCGCAGTGTCCGAGAACTCTTCGGGGTCCAGATCATCCCGCGCGCCCGAGATATAGGTCAACCGAGTCTGCGCCGCCTCGGTCAGAGCCCGCAGCAGGGCGATGGCACGATCCGGGTGGCAGCCGTCGCCGATACCGATATGCCCCGTCGCACCACCCGCTTCGCATATCGCGCAGCGAAAGCTGGCAATGCCCACATCCGAGGTGGTGTTCCAGATCCCCAGATCCAGCCCCGCAGCCATGATCTGTTCTATCGCCTGACGACATCGGGGATCATCCACCGTTAATGGATCAACACGCGGCGTATCCGACCGGTGATGCCACAGCGTGGTCGCATCCCGTTCGATCAGCTCGCAGATCGCGTGACAACTTGCTTCGGTCACATCATTGCCCGAGGCTAACCCGTTCGTGGTTCTGGGAAACGCCCGCTGCCCCGCGGCCGGCGATGTGGTGTAGTCGGTATCCACCATCTCATACGGCACCCAGCAAGGCTGATCCGAGGGCAGATCGCGGCCCTGCACCCACAATATCGCGCAATGCGGGTCAAACTGCCCACCCGTCACACGAGGCAGACGACTCACATCGACCACGTGATCCCCTGCCAGATCCACATGGTTGGCCAGACGCAGAGGCAGTTCGATCCGTTCGGCATGCCACGATTCAATCGCCTCCATCACACCCGAGGCCTTTGCCGCACTCAACGACAACCCCTTGCCCAGCGATACCGCAACCGAGCGTGAATTGGGCCGTGTCACCATCACCGTAGGCAGCCCAACCCGATCAAGCCCGGTCAGGTTGGCGATACGGGTAATACCCATCTGTTTGAGATACGGTTTGACGATAGCAAGGGTCTGTTCGGGGTCGCGCAATCGGTGCGTATCCAGCACATAACCTTTCTGCGAATTCCCGGACATTCCAATGACCTTGCCAAATATCTGATAAGCCAACCGAACAGGTGCGAAAAACCCGCCCCATGTCAGGATGCGGGATGAAACCCCAAGGGTCAACAGCACGCCCTTCGTGTGATCCGCCTTGGCAAGACCGGCTCGCCATTTATCGACATGACCTAGCACAGATGTCGTGTAAAAGGGGCGGTGCCGTAACGAAAAGGACTGGTGTGCTGTCATCGAAACATGGGGAAAGCGCCAAATAGAATGAAGAATAGCGGCTTGTTCTAGCCATTCTCTGTGGCGTTACTCGACTAAGTTTTCAAACTCAATCCGAACACTCAAGCAACAGATTTGCACAAAACGCAACCTCACTCACCAATTCTTTAAAGTAATCAATTCGCTGGCTTTTTCACCGATCATAATTGCTGGAGCGTTGGTGTTGCCGCTGACGATCTCGGGCATAATCGAGCAGTCAGCTACGCGAAGATTAGTGATCCCCCTGACTTGCAAGCTTGGGTCCACTACGGCATTTTCGGAAGTGCCCATCGCACATGTTCCCGTGGGGTGATAGATAGAAACAGAATTCGACCGCGCCCAATCCAAAGTGCCTTTATAGTCGTCGCTGGAAAGATCGGATGATGGCCGAAACTCTTCTGAAATCTTAGAAGCCAATGGGTTATGCCGGGCGATGTCACGTGCGATGTTCACGCCGTTGACGATGGTTCTGCAATCCGTTTCGGTCGAAAGATAGTTCGGGATGATCTTGACGTAACTGGTTGGATCCGGACCGGCCAAACGCAACTCACCCCGGCTTTCCGGCCTGAGTTGGCAGACGGACATTGTGAATGCTGAAAACGGGTGCACGCCTTCTCCGGGGCTGTCGGCTGACCAGGGCTGGACGTGGAACTGTATGTCAGGTGATTGCACCTCGGGCCGGGTTTTAAGGAACCCGGTGGCCAGACTGGCCGCCATCGTCATGGGACCAGCACGAAATAGCGCGTATTTCAGCGCGATGCGGGCCTGATTGAACAAGCTTCGCACTTCATCATTCAACGTGGGCTCATTACACTTGAAGACAAGGCGCGCCTGCAGGTGATCCTGCAGCCCTTTTCCGACGCCGGGTAGCGAATGGACCGGTTCGATACCGTTGGCCTTCAGATGATCGGGGTCGCCAATGCCCGACAACATCAATATCTGGGGTGAGTTGATGGCACCGCCAGACAAGACAATTTCACGCCGTACTTTGATTGATTTCAGGTCGCCTGACCGATCTCGATAAAGCAGCCCCGTTGCTTTCTTTCCGTCCAACGCTACGCGTGCCACCAAGGCATGTGTGATGATCCTAAGATTTGGCCTGTTCTTAATGGGCTTGAGGTAAGCAACCGCAGCGCTGCAGCGGCGACCATTTCGCGTGGTTAACTGAAAGTAGCCAACGCCTTCCTGGTCGGCACCGTTGTAGTCGGGGTTGAACGGATAACCCGCGGCTTGCGCGGCGGAAACCCAAGCGTCGCAGATTGGTCTTTGAATGCGCATGTTCGAAACCGACAAAGGGCCGCCGGTACCATGAAATTCGTCCTCTCCACGCTCCTGATCTTCGCTACGTTTAAAAAGAGGCAAGACATCGTCCCAACCCCATCCGACATTGCCCATCTGACGCCAGCGGTCGTAATCCTCTTTCTGGCCGCGAACATAGAGAAGCCCATTCAACGAAGAGGAACCACCCAACACTTTCCCGCGCGGCCAGTCAATCGAGCGCCCGTTCAAACCCGGGTCTGGTTCGGTGCGATAGCACCAATCCACGGCAGGGTTGTGCATGGTTTTGAAGTATCCAACCGGGATGTGAATCCACGGGTTGGTGTCGGGTCCGCCGGCTTCCAGCAATGCAACGGTTGTGTTGGGATCAGCACTCAGCCGATTGGCAATGACACAGCCTGAAGAACCCGCTCCGACGACTGCATAATCCACCTCCATGACGGTCTCCTCCCAAGGTCACTGAAAAAAACCCTATGCAAATTGCCGGAACTATACTAGCATTTTTTGATACAAAACGTCTCAATAATTGCGATCAGGGAGGTAAGCAATGGAGATCGGCAAGAAACTAAGCGGTATTTCACGGCGGGATTTTTTCCGTGTGGCCGGGCGCTATGGCATGAGTTCGACGCTGTTGGCAGCAGGTGGCTTTGGCGGGGCCATGAGTCTGGCCAACCTGGCACAAGCCGCTGAATCCAATTACGAAAAACGGTTCTCGAAAGAGCCCAAGCACACGCTGAAATTTGGCGCATCGGGTTTCAACACGCGTAACCTTTTGATCGAACGCGCCGGAGCCATCGAATTCGCCCGCGATCTGGAAGAGCGCACGGACGGTGAGATTCGGATCGAGTTCATCGGCGATAACCAAATCTGCGGACAGCTAAGCTGTGTCGAGAAGACTCAGCAGGGAATTGTCGACATCTATGCGGCGTCGACCCAAAACTCGGCTGGCGGCGCGCCATATCTGAACGTGCTCGACTATGCTTACATGTTCCCCAGCCGGGCGGCCCAATATCACTTCTTCTACAGTCCCGAAAGCCAGCGCATTTTGCGAGACCCCCTTGAAAAGCGTCACGGGCTGAAATTCCTCTTTACCCACTGCGAACTGCGCGGGTTGCAAATGGGCTCGACCTTTGCGGACAAGCCAACCGTCACCAAACTGGAGGAGCTGTTTGGAACAAAGAACCGCGTGACGGGGACACAGCTGGGGCGGATCGCCATGCAGCTTCTGAACCTGAACCCGGTTCCCGTGGCGTGGGAGGAAACACTGGACGCGCTCAAAACAGGTCTGATCGATGGGGCTGAAACATGGGCGTCGGCCGTTGCCTATGCCAACATGTCGCCTGTGGTTTCGCAGTCTGTTAACCTCAAGTTCTTCTGCGGCACCGAACACACATCGATGTCGGCCAAAGTATTCGACAGCCTTGGTGGCGAGTTGCAGGACGCGGTAATGGAGTCTTCGTATTTCACGCAGGCCCTGATCCAAGGTGCAAATGAAGCGGCGCTGTTGAACACGGTCGGGTTCTCGGAACCCCAGCTTCCGAACACGATCTTCGCTGAAAACGGCGTTCGCCCGGCCTTCCTGCCAGACGACCAAATCAAACTTGCCGAGGAAATGTGCGCCCCGAATTACAACCCCGAACCGTGGGCACAGTGGCGCGAGCGGCTTAACAAGTGGGCCGGTGGCATCGACACCTATCAGGAGATCTACGACATCGCGCGCGAGATCCCCGCAGACACCTTGCCGGAAAATGTCGAGCCGCGCCGTTGGTGGATGGGCCAAGCCTGATAAACCTGACCGAGCCGGCCCCGATCGGGCCGGCTCCACCAAACACCGACTGGGAGGACGGGGTTCATGTCTTTATGGGCAGATATCGGTGCGATTGTCAGCGCCTTGCTCACCCGCGATTCATTCGAAATTCAGATTGCATTGGAATCTGATGCCGCCTGGGTTGTCGGCACCTTTGTTGCCGCTCTGGGCGGTCTTCTGGTGATGCTGATCTATCGCAAGGTGCCCTTTGTCGAGCGCCATCTTGAGCGTTCGGTGATGGTCTATTCTTACCTTGCTATTGCCCTGATCATCTTCTGGGGTGTGATCGACCGGTTCGTCTTCAACGATCAGGAACCTTGGTCCACCACCATTCCTCCGCTTCTGTTCATGGTTATGGCCTGGTTTGGCGCGTCCTATAACGTCCGCCTGCGCACGCATCTCAGCTTTAGCGAGTTTCGCAGCGCAATGCCGCGGGGCGGTCAATTGGCATGTCTGATCCTTGATGCCATTCTGTGGTTCATTTTTGCAGTCATCGTGATTGTCACAACGACGCGATTGGTCGCGCTGTCTGCATCAAACTTTCAGATCGTTTTGGGGACCGACAACGTCATGCAGTGGTGGTTCCTTCTGGCAGCTCCGCTGTCATTCTTCCTGATGGTTGGCCGCGTATTCCAGAACCTGGCCGACGATTTAAAAAACTGGAAAACCGGAGAGCCGCTGATCAAGCAGGCCGTAATTGGAGCAGACTAATGACTGACGGAACTTGGGTTACATTGATATCGCTGGGCGTGACGTTCCTGTTCATGCTGGGTGTGCCGGTCTTACTGGTCATCGGTTATTGGGTGATTGGCTGCTCGTTCGTCCTTGGACTGACGCTCGACAACATGGGCGCAGAGTTGCTGAACGTCTTCAACAAAGGTTTCGCCTTGCTGGCAATGCCGCTTTTCATCCTGACCGGTGACCTGATCAACAAATCCGGCATCGCCCGAAGGCTCAGCGACTTTGCCTACTCATGTTTGGGCTGGATACGAGGCGGGTTGGCCATGGCGTCGCTGGGGGCATGTGGGTTGTTTGCAGCGATATCGGGTTCGAACTCTGCGACCACTGCCACCATCGGATCAATGTTGCATCCAGAGATGGTGAAGGGCGGCTACGACGAACGCTTTAGCGCCGCGACCGCGGCAGCAGGCGGTACCGTCGGGATCATCATCCCTCCGTCGATTATCTTTATCGTATACGGTTTCTTGATGAACCTGCCGATTTCAGAGCTTTTCGTGGCGGGCATTCTACCCGGCGCGCTGATGGTTTTTGGTATGCAGTTCGCATGCTGGATCATCTGCCGGATCAATGGCTGGGGGCACCTGATCCCGTTGCAGCTGAACCGGGTCCTCAAAACCGCATTTGGCGCGTGGCTCGGGTTCTTCGCGATCGGCCTGGTCCTGTGGGGCATCTATACAGGCAAGTTCTCTCCGACAGAGGCGGCCGGGGTCACCGTCGGTTTCTGCGTCATCGCGGGCTTGGTCAGCTATCCGATCAACCGGATCATGGGAGCTCGCAATGACATCCCACCAACCGAGAAGAGCTTTGCCGAGATGTTCGTGGTCGAAGGCTTTACGATCCCCGAGATTCCCTCGATCGTGATCCGCTCAGCTCAGATCACCGGTATTCTTGCGCCGCTGATCGCCATTTCGGTGGTCATGCAGCAGATCCTGTCGCTGCTGGGCGCGCAGCAGACAATCGGTGATTTCGTGACGTCGATGGGTGGCTATTATGCCGTGTTGTTCACATCGATGGTCATTGTCTTCTTTTCAGGCATGGTGCTGGAGAGCCTTCCGGTTACGATCATCCTGGCACCGATTCTGGCTCCGATAGCGGCCTCTGTCGGCGTCGACCCCATCCATTTTTCGGTGATCTTCCTTGTGGGTGCATCAATTGGGTTCATTACGCCGCCTTACGGCCTGAACCTGTATGTCGCATCGGGGGTGACTGGTGTGCCATATTTCAGACTGCTGCGCTATACGGTGCCTTACCTTGCTGCACTGCTGTCCGTCTGGATTTTGGTCTCTCTGGTGCCGGATCTGGCCTTGATCCTGCTGCCAAACAACTAGAATGTAGTGGAATGGCCAATGCGGATACATCAGGTAAGGAAACCCAAATCCCGACAAATCTCCGTTTGCTGCTTATTTTGGAGGATGTCGCAAGGCGTGGCGTTGCGGTCAAACCGTCAGACCTGATCGAGTCTTTGGGTCTGGCGAAGCCAACAATCCATCGTCTGCTTCAAACTGCCGAGACCGAAGGATTCCTGCAACGTGACCTGGATGGTCGATCCTACGGTCCCGGTCCTCGCTTGCGGCAGCTTTCGGTGAACACGGTTTCGTCGGAACATCTGCGGACAGCCCGTCTGGCAATCCTGCGTGGTATCGCTGACGAAATAGGTGAAACCTGCAACCTTGCGATCCCGGACCGCGAAGGCATGATCTATCTGGACCGGGTCGAAACGAAGTGGCCTTTGAGAATTCAGCTGCCGATCGGAACGCAAGTTCCGTTTCACTGTACCGCAAGTGGAAAGATGTATCTTTCCACCCTGCGCCGAAACATGTTGGACGGGTTTCTTTCCGCACGGGCGCTAACCGCAAATACAGAAAAAACAATAACTGATCCCGAAGCCCTGCGCGCCGAGATCGTTCAGATCGCGCAAATTGGATATTCAACCGACGATGAGGAGTTCATGTCAGGAATGGCAGCCGTAGCTGTTCCGGTTCTGGACGAAAACGAAAGGTTGGTGGCCACGTTATCTGTGCACGCGCCGACACAGCGCCATGATTTGCAGAGTTTGATTCAGTTTCAGACTTTACTACAGGCCGGGTCAAAAAAACTATCGGGTTTGCTCGCATCATAGAACGTTGGTGGTATTTGGATCGTTGGTCTCACAAAGGTCTCAACAATTGAGCTGAAAACAGTCGTCTGCCTTTCCGAAAGTGGGAACAGACGATGCAAGGTCAGCGCTCTACAGGAGGGTAGCAAAGGTTCGTGGCGGACCACTCGGCAATTCGCAATTGCTTCAGCGCCCTCGCTCCGCCTGAATAGTCCGATATCATCACCTCTAGGCATTTGACGCCTGGAATGCTGCCTATCAAGCTGCTTGAAGTTCGAGAAACTGCAGCTCGATGTGGATCGCGATTTAACGTGACTACACCCGTTTTTCGTGACCCCCAGAAGACCACTGAACAGGTTCTGGACATTTCGCGGTGCAGCCCTCAGGTTTCATCGCACTTAGTCACCTGCAAGAGGCCACCATGTTCCAGTCTTTCGAAGTCACCTCTCGCCCGGAACAGGGGCCGCCGCGATTAGCGGCATTGCATCAGGAGCTGGTGCGTGAGGGGCTGGACGGGTTCCTGATTCCGCGTGCAGATGCCCATCAGGGGGAATATGTGGCGCCGCGGGATGAGCGGCTGTCATGGTTGACCGGGTTCACCGGTTCGGCCGGGTTTTGTGCCGCACTGACCGGTGTTGCCGGGGTGTTCATTGATGGGCGTTATCGCACGCAGGTGAAGGCTCAGGTGGCGGATGTTTATACACCTGTGCCATGGCCGGATGTCAGTCTGAGCGTGTGGCTGAGAGAGCAGCTGCCAGAGGGTGGCAAGGTTGGGTTTGACCCATGGCTGCATGCGGCCGGGCAGATTGCAAGTGTTCAGAAGGAGCTGAAAGGCAGCGGTATCGAGCTGGTGCGCAGCGGCAATCTGGTGGATCGGATATGGCAGGATCAACCGCCCCCGCCCATGAACCCGGTCAAGGCGCACCCGATTGAATTTGCGGGCGAAAGCGCCAAAAACAAGATCGAGCGCCTCGCCAATGGGTTGCGTGATGCGGGTCGGTCGGCGGCGGTGATTACACTGCCGGATTCGATTATGTGGCTGCTGAACATTCGGGGCTCGGATATTGCCTATAACCCCGTCGCACATGGGTTTGCCATTCTGCAAAGCGATGGCACAGTCGATCTGTTCATGGCGGCTGCCAAACTGACCGGGTTGAAGGATCATCTGGGTGCGCAGGTCACACAGCATGAGCCCGAAGAATTCCTGACTGCTGTAGAGGCGCTCGACGGACAGGTACAGGTCGACCCGGGTACGGTGCCGCATATTGTGGCCGAGATATTGGGCGACCGGATGGTCGACGGCGGTGATCCCTGCGCGTTGCCCAAGGCCTGCAAGAACGCTGCCGAGATCGCAGGCAGCGCCGAGGCGCACCTGCGCGATGCCGCCGCGGTGATCGAAGTGCTGTGCTGGCTGGATACACAAGCCCCCGGCAGCCTGACCGAAACGCAGGTGGTGACGAAGCTGGAAGAAAGCCGCAGACGTGATAATGCGCTGCAGGATATCTCGTTCGATACCATCGCAGGCACCGGATCAAACGGTGCAATCATGCATTACCGCGTGACCGAGGAAACCGACCGCAAGCTGGAAAACGGCGACCTGCTGGTGCTGGACAGCGGCGGGCAGTATCTGGATGGCACCACCGATATCACCCGGACCCTTGCCATTGGTGAGGTTGGGGATGAGGAAAAGGCCTGTTTCACCCGCGTGCTGAAAGGCATGATCGCCATGTCGATGCTACGCTGGCCGGTCGGTCTCGCCGGGCGGGATATCGAATGCGTCGCGCGGATGCCGCTGTGGCTGGCAGGGCAGGATTTCAACCACGGCGTCGGCCATGGTGTGGGGGCCTATCTCAGCGTCCACGAGGGCCCTCAGCGCTTGTCCCGGGTCAGCCATGTGCCGCTGGAGCCCGGCATGATCCTGTCGAACGAGCCCGGATACTATCGCGAAGGCGCATTTGGCATCCGGCTGGAAAACCTTTTGGTGGTAGAAGAGGCCCCGACGTTGCCCGGCGGGGACGAAGAGCGCGCCATGCTAAGCTGGCGCACGCTGACCTATGCCCCCATTGACAGGCGGCTGATCGTGGTTGAGTTGCTGACGCGCGAAGAACGGGACTGGCTGAACGCCTATCACCGCGACGTTGCAGAAAAAATCCGACCAAGGCTGGGCGAAGCGGCGCAAGTGTGGTTGGATGCGGCAACCGCGCCGGTCTGACACCGGGCTGTTACATAGAATGGGCAAGGAGGAAGCCCGCAAAAGACGAGGGAAGGAGCAGACATGACCAATCAGATCACGATCCGCAAAGCGCCGGGTAAATGGAGCGTCCGTTCGGGCGGTGCAATTCTGGGCGAGACGAACAACGCGCTTGAGCTGCTGGAGGGCGAAAACGACCCGGTGATCTACTTCCCCCGGTCCGACATTGCCATGGCCTTTCTGGATCGAAGCGACAAGGTTATCCACGATCCCATCAAGGGGAAGGCCACGCATTTCTCGATCGTGAACAGATCATCGGTTGCCGAAAACGCGGCATGGAGCTTTGAAAACCCGGGCGAGGCGATAGCCCAGCTCAAGGATTATCTGGCCTTTTATCCCGAGGATTCGATCAAGGTGGAGCAGCTCTGATCCCGGCGTACAAGCACAGGCTGCCCCGGCGCGGCAGTTAACAATCCTGGGAAACTCAGCTATCCTGCAGGCATTTCTATTCCTGAATTTGCCTGAGGTATTGTTTTGAAGAAGATTGTAATTTGCTGTGATGGCACCGGAAACGAGATCAAGGAAAACCAATCCAATGTTCTCAAGTTCTACCGGGTCCTCAAGGAAAGCGACGACCAGATCGGGTTCTATGATCCCGGTGTTGGAACGATATCGAACAGCGGTGCCTGGAACCGGTTCAAAAACAAGCTCAAGGGCGTGTTCGGGCTTGCCACCGGATATGGGCTGGACGCCAATGTACTGGATGCCTATCGCTTCCTGATCCACCATTTCGAAGAGGGCGACGAGATATATCTGTTCGGCTTCTCGCGTGGCGCGCATACGGTGCGGGTTCTGGCCGGGTTCCTCAACATGGTTGGCCTGCTGCATACGCATCAGGAACATCTGTGCTCTTACGCGCTGACGGCCTACAAGCAATCCGGGGCCCGGGATGAATTCGATGTCGCCTGGCGCGTGCAGGAGGTTCTGGACACACGGCGCGTCACCATCCGTTTCATGGGATGCTGGGATACGGTGGCCTCGGTGATCGTGCCGCGCCCCGACCGGATGTACCTGCCTTCGCTTGAGGCACTGCCCTATACACATACCAACCCTGCCGTGCGCGTGTTTCGACACGCCTGTGCGATTGACGAACGTCGCCGCATGTTCCGGCTGGCACGCTGGGAAGAGCCGCAGCTGTTCAAAACCAACCCGTTCGTCAAAAACGAGGATGCCGAGCCTCAGGACATCCAGCAGGTTTGGTTCGCCGGGGTGCATGGCGACGTGGGCAGCGGGTATCCGGAACAAGAGAGCGGAGCCGCGAAATACCCGCTGGAATGGATGGTGGATGAAGCCCGCGCGCACGGGCTGGTCTTTCGGGAAACCATGGTCAAGCGCCTGGTGCGTGGCGAGACCCCGAAGAACGTGCAAGCGGGCAGCAGACGCGATTATGTGTCGCCAAGCGTGTATGCGGACCTGCATGATTCAATGACGTTCTGGTGGAAACTGCTGGAATATTTACCAAAGCGGAAGAAATGGCATGATAATCCCGAGATACGGAAAGAACGCGGTTTCTACATTCCGAGGAGAGAGCCACGCTATATTCCGGACGATGCCGTCTTGCACCCGTCCGTGCAGGAGAGGATTGATCTGAAAACCGGGTATGAGCCCACGAACCTGCCCTGACGAGCGGGGGTCGCCAGCATATCACACAGGTTGGGCTGTACAGGCGCGCGCGCCTCTCTTAAACGTGGGGGCAGTTTTCACCGCAGAGAAACCATCATGAAAGTTGCGACCGCCGCCTACGCGCTGGATTGGCTCTCCAGCTGGGCACAATATGAAGAAAAGCTTGAGGCCTGGGTGTCCGGGGCCGCTGGTCAGGGGGCCAATCTGCTGGTCTTTCCCGAATATGGTGCGATGGAACTGGCAACACTTGACGGCGCCGAGATCGCCGGTGATCTGGAACGCTCGATCCACGCGGTTTCCGCGCGAATGGGGGATGTACAAGTTTTACATTCCCGTCTGGCAAAGATGTACAACTGCTACATTCTGGGCGCGTCGGCCCCGGTTCTCGCCGGGCCCGGCCGGCCGGTGAACCGGGCCGGTTTCTACGCTCCGGATGGTCGTCATGATCATCAGGACAAGCAGATCATGACACGGTTTGAGCGCGATCCCTGGAAGATCACCCCCGGCGGTCGGCTTAAACTTTTCGATACCCCGCTGGGCAAAATCGGCGTGCTGATCTGTTATGACAGCGAGTTTCCCCTGCTGGGTCGCGCCCTTGATGATGCCGACCTGATCCTTGTGCCATCCTGCACCGAAGCCTTGTCGGGGTATTGGCGGGTGCGTATTGGGGCGATGTCCAGAGCATTGGAAAATCAATGTGTTACGGTGATGTCATCGCTTGTCGGCAACAATGACTGGTCCACAGCCGTCAATATGAACACCGGCATGGGGGGCGTTTTTGGCCCGCCCGACATTGGTTTCCCGCAAACCGGGGTGCTTGCCGAAGGCACCCTGAACACGCCCGGCTGGACCTATGCCGAGGTTGATCTGTCGGCCATTGCGCAGGTTCGTGCAGATGGCCATGTGTTGAACCGAACCCATTGGGCTGAACAGGACGCCCGGGTTGATTCAGTCACAATATCCCCGCTCTAGGTGATTCCGCCCTTGA
The DNA here is from genome assembly GCA_000158135.1 of Rhodobacteraceae bacterium KLH11. GTDB lineage: Bacteria > Pseudomonadota > Alphaproteobacteria > Rhodobacterales > Rhodobacteraceae > Ruegeria. The sequence continues at coordinate 31,954 of DS999532.1, read as the reverse complement.
AATAGGGCCGAAATAAGCTCATTTAAGCGCACATCCTCGCAGATTCTGCGGGTGCAACTTAAGTGTGGAGACAACATGGCCAAGGAAGATACGCTCGAATTTCCCGGTGTCGTGAAGGAACTCCTGCCTAATGCGACGTTTCGGGTCGAGCTGGAAAACGGCCATGAGATCATCGCACATACGGCGGGCAAGATGCGCAAGAACCGCATCCGTGTTCTGGCTGGCGACAAGGTACAGGTCGAGATGACACCCTATGATCTGACCAAGGGTCGGATCAACTATCGCTTTAAGTAACGCCCGGATACATGGCGTTTATCCTCGGATCGGGCAGCCCAAGACGGCTGGACCTGCTGGCTCAGCTTGGCGTGCAGCCCGATGCAATTCGCCCCCCTGACATTGATGAAACCCCGCTGAAAGGGGAGTTGCCGGTTCCCTACTGCAACCGCATCACGCGGGAAAAAGTGCAGGCCGTGCAGGCGGGTGGCGATGACATCACCTTGTCTGCGGATACCACGGTCGCACTGGGTCGTCGCATTCTGGGCAAACCGGAAAACGCCGGTCAGGCCGCTGAGTTCCTGCATGCTCTCTCGGGACGGCGGCATCGTGTCATCACCTCGGTTGCCGTGCGATGCGGCGATCGGGTTCTGCAACGCGATGTGGTTTCGCAGGTCAAACTCAAACGTTTGTCAGACGTCGAGGTGAATGCTTATCTGGCCACCGGTGACTGGCAGGGCAAGGCAGGGGCCTATGCCATTCAGGGCCCGGCAGGCGCTTTCATTCCGTGGATTTCGGGTTCATTCACCGGTATCGTCGGGCTGCCGCTGTCCGAAACGGCTGCCCTTTTGCAGGGCATCGGTTACCCCTTGTATCGCGAGGCACCATGAAGGGCAGAACCATCATTCTGGATCACATCGCAGGCCGCGAAGCTGCGGCCCTGATGGTTGATGGCAAACTGGATGATTTCCTGATCGCCGGGGATGCCCCCGTGCCGGGCACCATCTATCGCGCCCGTGCCGACCGCCCGGTCAAAGGCCAGGGTGGTATGTTCCTGACCACACCGGATGGCGCGGCGTTCTTGCGGCAAGTCAAAGGCCTGGCCCCCGGCGCACTGCTTCTGGTGCAGGTGACGGGTTACGCGGAACCCGGCAAGGCCATCCCGGTGACAAATCGGATCCTGTTCAAAAGCCGCTATGCGATCGTGACACCCGATGCGCCCGGCCTGAACATCTCGCGCCGTATCCGCGATGAGGATACCCGTGATCAACTGCTTGAAATCGCGCATGACCTGATGGGGGACAGTGCGCATGGCCTGATCCTGCGCTCATGCTGCCAAGGAGCCGAGCCCGACGATATCGCCGAGGACATCTCAGCCATGCTGGCACTGGCTGATCAGGTGCTGCACGACCCGGGGACCGAGCCCGAGCTGCTGAGCGAAGGCGATACCCCGCATATTCTGGCCTGGCGCGACTGGACCGATCCGGCCGAAGTTGTCACCTCTTCGGGCGGTTTTGAGGCCCACGGCGTACTGGATGCACTTGAGACGGCCCGCAGCAAGTCCGAGCCTTTGCCCGGTGGCGGGCATCTTTATATAGAACCGACCCGGGCGCTCGTTGCGGTGGATGTGAACACCGGCGCAGACACGTCGCTGGCAGCCGGAACCAAGGCCAATTTTGCCTGCGCCAAAACCCTGCCTCGTGCCCTGCGTGTACGCGGGCTGGGCGGGCAGATCACGCTGGACCTCGCCCCGATGCCCAAAAAAGACCGACGCGGCTTCGAATCCGCTTTGCGCGCGGCGCTCAAGTCTGATCCCGAAGAAACGATACTTGCCGGCTGGACCCCGCTGGGGCACTTTGAATTGCAACGCAAACGGGGCCGTATCCCCTTGGCGGAGATACTGAAATGAGCTGCCCGATCTGTGGAGAAGATACACTGCAGGCCTTTCGCCCATTCTGTTCCAAGCGCTGCGCCGACATCGATCTGGCTAAATGGCTGAACGGTTCTTATTCAGTCCCTTCGCAACGGGAAGAAGATGCCGAAAGCGTCCAGGAACCCCCCGAAAGCCAGCCACTGCGCCGACACTAAAAAAATGTCAAAAAGCCTCTGGACACTGCCTGTGGCAAGTCATAGAAGGCCTGCACCCAACGGCAAACACCGTTCCCGTGCCCGGGTAGCTCAGGGGTAGAGCAGTGGATTGAAAATCCTCGTGTCGGTGGTTCGATTCCGCCCCCGGGCACCATACTACCTTCCAAGTCTGTCCAAGATTGTGTGATGCGTCTGTTTTTGCAGAAGTTTCTACTTTTGGGAGTCTGGGTTGTTCCGCATTTGTCCGCTTCCATCCGAAAAAAGTGTTGGTATAATCGCTGTGATCAATTTGGCAGGTTGTTTGATGCCCTTGACGGATATTGCACTGAAAAATATGCAACCTTCAGGAAGGGCGTACAAGCGCTCCGATGCGCATGGCCTGTACATATTGGTAAAACCAAACGGATCGAAACACTGGCATCTCCACTATCGCTTCCTAGGTAAGCAGAAAGTGATGTCATATGGGCCTTACCCCTTGATTTCACTCAAGGAAGCGAGAGAGAAGCGAGATCGGGATCGCAAATTCCTGATTGAGGGAATTGATCCGATGGTCGTCAAGAAGGAGAGAAAGCTGGCCTCCGAGCGGGCGCAAAGAGGCCGATTTGACATTCTTGCAGCGGAGCTCTTGGAGAAAAACCGTGTCGAAGGAAGAGCCGAACAGACCTTGAAGAAAAAAGCTTGGCTGGTCGAGATGGCCAACAAGGACCTCGCAAAACTCGCCGTCATGGAAATCACCCCAAGTGACGTTTTGGCTGTTCTCAAGAAGCAGGAGAAAGCCGGTAACTTGGAAACCGCTAGTCGCTTGCGCACAACTATCGGCGAGGTTTTTCGGTACGCCATCGCTTGTGGTCTCACGGAAAACGACCCAACCATTCCCCTCAAGGGGGCACTGGTCCAGAAAAGGCCTCGGTCACGCTCCGCGATTACCAATCCCGAGCGTCTAGGCGAGTTGCTTTGCTCTATTGAAAACTACTCGGGTTACCGTGTGGTCGCGCTTGGTCTTCGTTTGCTCGCATTGCTGCACGTCCGCCCGGGGGAACTCCGGTTTGCGAAGTGGGAAGAATTCGACCTGGAGGCGGGGAAGTGGACTATTCCGGCGGAAAGGATGAAGATGCGTCAACCTCATGTTGCCCCCCTGCCTACTCAGGCCATCGACATACTTCGCGAACTTCAGCGTATCTCCCACCCGGACGGAATGGTGCTGCCCTCTCAGAGACGGCGAATTGACCCGCTGAGTGAGAACACGTTCAACAAGGCGCTGCGCATGATGGGATACTCCAAAGAGGAAATGACCGCGCATGGGTTTCGCGCCACGTTTTCAACCCTCGCGAATGAGAGCGGCGAGTGGAACCCCGACGCCATCGAACGCGCATTGGCCCACGTGGACAGCAACGAGGTTAGGCGGGCCTATAACCGCGCGGCATTCTGGGAGGAGCGGGTCGAGATGGCGCAATGGTGGGCTGACGGTCTGGAAAAATTGCAACGGGCTGCAACGGAGAGGTCACTTGAGCAAGAGTAGTTCTGAAGAATTCTCGATCAGGGTCGAATTGTGGGCGAGTGCCGCCCACTGGAACCTTGACCAAATGTGCTGGCTAGCGCTTGAGTATGACCCGCACAAGGTGAAGAACGCTATCGTGCCTCCAGAGTTCTCTGTCGAGCAAAAGCGTCTGGCTCGAGAAATTCAAGACGTCCTCGATACCCGATTTGACGGCTCGCTGCAGTCTAGGCTGCTCAGTCCCAAAGATGCAGTTGAACTGTTGGTGCTTGCCGGGATCGAACTGCCGAAGCGACTTGAGGAGGCGGTTGCTCGAAGAGCCGCGATGAAAACATCTCATGATCGCCCCCAAGGTGCAGTGACCAAAGAATTAAACACATTGAGAAAGATCCTGCTGGCTATTGCTGTCGAAAAGTTCGACCATCAGCATGGTAAAGGCGCAGCAGGGCGGATTTCTGCAGCGGCCCAGCGCCGGGGCATTAGTGTATCCGATGACACGGTCCGGAAGCACTTGGACGAAGCTATGGCTAGCCTAGACCAAGATCAGAAGGCAGACCTTTTTCTGCGAAAAACCTGACTTCCTAATTGACCCGAATTCGGGTGGCGCGGACCCGAGTTCGGGTCCAAGCGCGTGTGGCCAAATTAGACCGTCTCCATCTGAAACAGATCGGAGAAGTCCAATGAATACCGACAAATCCCAGCCCATCAAGCGCCTCTTGCGCCTGCGTGAGATTATTGAGCCTGAAGGTCCTATCCCTGTCCGCAAATCCACCTGGTGGGTGCGTTACAAACTCGCCTTTGATCGCTATGTCGAGGAACGCGGTTACAATGGTATCAAATCGCTGGTAGCCTTCTCGGGAGCTGTTGACGACCCCGTCATCCCTGAAAGCGCCTACACCGAAGTTGGGATGAACAATGGGTGTCTGACGTCAGCGCCTTTGGGTCGAAATAGCGGTATTTGATAAGAGAGTGTTCTTGGCTCATCGTAACCACTGAGGAGTGGACGATGAGAAAGACAAATAGGAGCCCCGGCGAGAAGATCGTCAAAGACATCAAGCGGGCGACACGCAAACAGTACTCAGCCGAAGAGAAGATCCGGATCGTTCTGGATGGCCTTCGCGGAGAAGACAGCATTGCAGAGCTGTGCCGCCGTGAGGGGATTTCCCAAGGTGTTTACTACAAATGGTCGAAGGACTTCATGGAAGCCGGGAAGAAGCGGCTTGCCGGTGACACAGCACGTGCAGCGACAACCGACGAGGTCAAGGACCTGCGGCGCGAAGCTCGCGATCTGAAAGAGGTTGTTGCGGAACAAACTCTCGAACTGCGCTTGCTCAAAAAAAGCATGACCGGCAATGGGGACGACCACGAATGAGATACTCTGCATCTGAGAAGTTGGAGATCATTCGGTTGATTGAAGAAAGCCATCTGTCAGCACGTCGTACATTGGCCAAACTGGGTATCCCTCGCACCACATTCTACCGATGGTACGACCGATACCTGCAGCGCGGAGAGGCTGGCCTTGAGGATCGGTCTCCCAAGCCAAAGCATGTCTGGAACCGCGTTCCTGACGAGGTGAAGCGCAAGGTCGTCAGCTTCGCCTTGAAGGAAACAGAGCTGTCACCCCGCGAGTTGGCGGTGACGTTCACAGACCAAGAACGGTACTTTGTATCGGAATCCACAGTGTATCGCACGCTCAAGGCACATGACCTGATCACCAGCCCTGCGTTCATCGTGCTGAAAGCCGCAAATGAGTTCGAGCATAAGACAACGGCCATCAACCAGCTTTGGCAGACCGACTTTACCTATCTCAAGGTTCTGGGGTGGGGCTGGTTTTATCTCAGCACGATCCTGGACGATTACAGCCGCTACATCATCTCGTGGAAGCTCTGCACGAACATGCGGGCTGAGGATGTGACAGACACCCTCAATTTGGCCTTGCAGGCATCTGGCTGTGATCAGGTCCATGTCGTCCACAAACCGCGCCTGCTGAGCGATAATGGGTCCAGCTATGTCTCTGGTGACCTCGCTGAATGGCTGCGAGACAAAGGCATGAAGCACTCACGCGGTGCGCCATATCACCCTCAGACACAAGGTAAAATCGAACGATGGCATCAAACCTTGAAGAACCGGATCTTGCTGGAAAACTACTTCCTACCAGGCGATCTCGAAGCCCAAATCGAAGCCTTCGTCGATCACTACAATCACCAGCGCTACCACGAGAGCCTGAGCAACGTCACACCCGCCGACGTCTACTTTGGGCGTGACCAAGCCATTCTGGAACAACGAAAAAGGATCAAACAGAAGACGTTCGAAGCGCGACGCTTGCATCACAGCCAACGCGCAGCATAATCAAACCGACCAGATGAGCCAAACACTCTCTTAGTTTACGCTGCTCCTGGTTCCAAAAACTCTGACGACGGACAGTGGTTCCTTTATTCCGTCGTGCCACGCAATCACGTTGTCTACGAAAAGCCACTCCGACGCAGTGTAGATGGTTTTCATTCGCAACCATTCATGACCGTTCTTCTGCCCGATGTAGAGATACATCGTTGATCGGGTGTCGGTGAATATTTCACAACCCACCTGCTGAGGGTGGCGTGACCCACCTGTACGCCGCGCTCGGCCATGATCTCCTCCAAATCCCGATACGACGCAGCGTACCGTAGATAGAGATAAACTGCGTACAAAACCGCATCCCTGGGGAAAGGGCGGCCTTTCAATGAGTTCGTGTTGGAACCTGTTCGAAAAATATTCGACCGGAACAAACGTCAGATCCCGCGTATTCGTCAACGGGACCTGAGAGTTGGCGACGCATCGCGATCCCTTATATCCTTGGCGATCAACATGCGCTGAATATCTCAGGCTCCAGACCCCAAGCGATCTAGATCAAGCGGCCAAAGGTGCACGGTTTTTGTGCCGTTTGCCCGATCTTGTGGCATGGACCGAATATGGGCCATTGAGCGGATAGGCGCTCAGCAAGCGCTTTGAGACCCTGAGAGTTGAGTCAATCAATTCCCAGGAGCGGCGAATGGCGTTAACGCGCATCTTGATTGGACCGTTTCGAAGACGCGCTTTCGCCGAAGGTTTGCGTGCAATTCTGGATGATGACACCAATCTTTCGGTCGCTGCTTTGGCTGATGCGGTTGATGTCGACCGACATCTGGCCGCGGATCGGCCAACGGTTCTGATCTTAGAGGACCTAGCGGATAAACAGCATGTTCATCCGCTTCCCCGGTCTCCCAATGTGGCTGTCATTCTGGTGTCCAACGAAGGCGCCGATGTACAGATTGCCTTAAATCAACTTGACTCGGCGCGTCTGAGGGATGCCATCGGGCTGGTCGAACAGACCGCGCACCCCAAGGTCATTTCGTTATCGGCGATGCGTCCGGTGCAGCCGCCCCTGGTCCTGCCCAGCTTCCGCCACGCGGGTGCGTCTGCTCTTCGCCCCGTCACGCGATGGCTGGATGCGGCGTTTTCGGTGGCTCTGGAGTCTTTGGTGCAATCGCGGGGAGGCGATCTAGGCGGCTGGGCCGGCGATCTTACCGCGTTGAAGCATGAATTTGGCCCGGCAGATCGCGACGAGGAACAAGCCCGGTTTTCTGCCATGCTGGATACGCCGCTATGGCAGCAAAGGCTGTTTCGCACTTTCGCGCTGGAGCCTGCCGAAATCCGGGCGATTTGCGTGGCTGCAGCGCCGGACCTTCACCAAAGCTATGCCGCGGCAATCGGACTTTTGCAGAACAATTATGCCGAGCCGCGCCCGAATGCTTCGACCTTGGCCAAGCTGCTGGACTCCGGGTTGGTGGGTGCTGAATTCGCCGCCATGGCCAGCGGGCGACGATTATTTGCCCGGTACGGTCTGGTTCGGCCTGTGCAACAGCCGAACGAGCGCCAGAGTGAACCGCAAGGCGGATATTGCGTGGCGCCGGCCATTTTCGAACTGATGCTTGGGAAATGCGCACGCAGTGGCGCAGGCTGGTGGCTGCAGTCTTCGGCCCTTCCAGCGCTTGATGAACTGAAGGGCGAGCTTGAACAGCTTTTTGAGCATGTCGAAGATCCGGTTGCAACGATTGCCCCAAACTCAGGCGATGGATCAGAGGAGGTCAGCGCTGGACTGCTGGCCATCGGCCGCCCGGTCTTGCGGGTCAAGGCGGCGGCATTGGAAACCACCCAAGAACTTGTAGATGTGGCGCTTTATGCACGACTGCACGATGCGGTTTTGTTGATCGAAGGTTTGGGTGCAGTCGGCAAAGATGTTCGTTCGCTGGTGCTGTCAAGCGACCTGCAAGGCATGGTGAATGGGCTTGTGCTGGATGGTGTAACTTCGGCCCCGGCTGGTGCGCGGGCAACCGTTCCCCTCAGCATCGCCAGGCCACAGGCTACCGATCAGCGCAGGCGCTGGTCCGCCGCCATGCGCGATTTCGGTTTAGGCGATGGCGTTGAAGAAAGCGAAGGACTGGCAGCGAGGCTGCGCTATCGGCTTGCTGACATCAAATCCGTGGCTGAATTGGCAGCGGGACGCCGGCGCGCGGGGGATATTTCGGACGTTCAGACATTGATGCTGAACGCAGCCCGTCAGGTCTCGGTACGTCATGCGCCCGCAACTGTCCGACGTCCGCCTCTGAATTTCGACTGGTCCGATCTGGTTCTGCCCGAAAAGATCGAAACGCAGGTCAAAGCTGTACCAACCCACGTGATTAACGGACCCAAGGTTCTGGATAGATGGGGCTATGGCAAGCGCCTGTCATATGGCCGTGGCGTCGGCGCGCTGTTTTCCGGAGCAAGTGGAACCGGCAAGACGATGAGCGCGCAAGTCATCGCCCGGTCACTTGGCGTTGATCTGATGCAGGTCGAGCTTTCGCGATGTGTGTCGAAATATATCGGTGAGACCGAAAAGAACATTGATGCTTGTTTCCAGGCTGCCGAGGCCGCGTCTGCTTGCCTTCTTTTCGATGAGGCTGACGCCATGTTCGGCAAACGTACCGAGATCAAGGACGCCCATGATCGGCATGCCAACGTTGAGGTTGCCTATCTGCTGCAGCGGATCGAAACCTATGAAGGTCTGGTCATCCTGACCAGCAACCTGAAAGCCAATATCGATCCGGCTTTCCTGCGGCGGCTGCGGTTTGTGATCGACTTTCCGATGCCCAACGCGATGGAACGTCAGGCCATCTGGAAACGCGCAATTCCCGAAAGCGCGCCGCGTGCCAGTGATGTCGATGTCGCTTTTCTGGCCCGTCGGCTTGAGCTTTCGGGCGGCTCGATCCAGCAAATCGCGGTCAATGCGGCCTTTGCCGCAGCGGCGGAGGACGGGATCATCGAAATGCGCCATGTGATGTCCGCAACCCGCGCCGAATTGATCAAGATGGGTCAGTTCACCGCCGAGCGCGCCCTGGAAGATCCGGCGACGACTGTGCTGATCGAAGGAGGCTGCGCATGAGTGACGCCGTCCTCCAACAAATGACCCGGGCGCTGCAGCTTTTGATCCATGACGCGGTTGGTTCGGCTACTTTTCCGACGCCGGATACCTCGGTCCGTGTTGGCCCGCTTGATCTTCCGATGGGCGGGACCGAAGCGCCGGTTTCCCTGTTCCTGTTTCATATTGAACCGAACCACTCGATGCGGAACGAACCGCGGGTTGTCGGGGCAGGCGATGGGCGGGACGCCCTGGCGTTGGACGTGCGGTTTGTCATTACCGTCAACCGGTTAGGTGCTGCCGTCGGAACCGAGGATTTGGCCCGATTAGGCTTGATCCTGGCCAAGCTTGAGGCCAATCCGACGTTGGGTCCGCCCCTGGTGCCCGATCAGTTGATCCGGCTGACGCCGGAGCCGTTTCCGATGGAAGAACTTAGTCGGGTCTGGGGGCTTTATGGCACCACGCCCTATCGCACTTCGGTCGTTTATCTGGCATCGCCCGTCTTTGTCGATGCAGGCGTCATTGACGACGCCGAGCGCGTGACAAGCCGCCGGTTTGATGCAGGTCAATCCGCCGAGCCCCCGGACTTTCGGAGGGTCAAGGCATGAGCCATAGCTTTGAAATCATTTTTGATCCCCTGCTTGAACGTAAAAAGCGCGCTCAGATCACCAGTTGCCTCGTTGTGCCGCGCGACCGGTTTACGGGACGGATCATCAAGCGCGGCATCAGGGCCAAGATTGTCGATCTTGGAATCAAGGCCAATCCGACGCTGAGCGGCGCCCTGTTCTTTGAGAACCTGCCCGGAGATCCGCCGTTTGAGGTTGAGCTAGACTTGTCGCGCTCGGGCTATTTGCCAGTTGAATCCTTTCAGGTCGATGTCGTTGACCCGGACAAACCGCCAATTGAGCAACCAAAGCTTGATCTGTCGCCCGAAGCCGTACTCGACGGGGAAACGGCGATACTGCGGGGCCGGGTTGAACGCGACGGAACCGAAATTGAGGGCGCGCAGGTGATTGCCAAAGTCGCAAAGCCGGATGGCACCGCCGAGGATTTCGAAACCAGAAGCGGCAAGCGCGGTGCATTCGCCATTCGCATGCGGCTGGAAGCCGACGACACGGCTGGCGCAACCATAAATCTGCCCCTGAAGACAACGGCCATGGTGACTGCGCGGTTTGACGGCGCCGAGAAAACCGAAGGCCCGATCGACGTGATCGATATGCAAACCAGATCGGCGGGTCTGATCGACCTGCCTTTGTGACGGACCCAAAAAAAGGGAGACGAGCCAATGAGTGGCAATATCGAAGACGAGTTGAGGAAAATACTGGACGGCCTGAAGGTGGACGCCTCGAACAAGGCCGACAAGGTTGCATCTTTGAACGGCGAAGCGACGTCACTGAAGGCGCATATCGCTGATCTGTCGAAACTGGTCGATACGGCGAAGAAGGCGGAAGAAGAGTACGAGCTTGCCTATCCTGCGCTGGCTGCGACGCAGGAAGAGCTTGATGGATTCCGAGGCTTTACGCTGCCTGATCTGATCAAGGAACTCCGTGAGGACGGAGTTGAAGGGGTCAGGGGCATCATTGCGAAGCTGGTCCGGGATTTAGAGTGCATTGAGGAGAGGATCGGCAAGCTTAAGGGCCAGATCCCCGACGCAAGCCGCTCTTGTGACAAACATGTCTGGATACGCGGTGAAATCGGCGATGCGGCTGTCGATGTGGCAGTGGCCGAGAAGACATTCATTGCAGCAGAAACAGCTTTGGCGCATGCGACGAATTTGGCTGCAGCGGTGGCTGATCGGCAAAAGCGGATGATCAAGGCCCGAGATGAGATCATTAAGCTTTCGCATACCGGGCATGAGGCGACAGCGTTCTGGCTGCTGACTGAAGGTTGCCGGTGCGCGCATCCTGCAGACAGTGAGAAGGAACCGACCGATTGCGACGAATGTGCAAAGGCCGTGATCACTCCGCTTGATCGCAACGACTTCTTTTCCGGCATGATCGAGCCTCGCTTGATCAAACCAGAAGATCACGAAATCAAGGACGCTTGGGAAGCTTTCCAAAAGGCCAGAGATGACCTTGGTAAAAAGCAGGCGGTGCTCAAGGCCCTGCAGGACGAGCTGAAAGACGCTGAGAAGAAGTTCGACGATCTCACCAAAAACCTGAGCAAAAACACCCGCGAAGCCCTGGCCGCATGGCAGATCGCTCGCGTTGATCCCACCAGTTAACGGAGGACGAACAGATGCCAGAGTATCTAGCCCCGGGCGTATTCATCGAGGAAATCGAACGCGGCCCGAAACCCATTGAAGGTGTTGCAACCAGCACCGCGGCATTCCTTGGCGAATGCGAGCGCGGGCCGGTGCGACCACGGCTGGTAACCGGATATGGCGAGTTCTTACGCTTATTCGGAGATGTCTTTGACGATGCCAAATACCTGCCTTTTGGCGTTAAGGCGTTTTTCGACAATGGTGGGCGACGCTGCTATATCAGTCGGATCGTTGGTGAAGGCGCGACCACTGCCGCGTTGGACGATAGCGGCTATACACTGACAGCCAACGGACCGGGTGAAGCCGGAAATCGCATCTGGGCCCGGGTATTGCCGGCCACAACGCAAGCAGTGCCCACAGGTGGCACAGATCCCGAACCTATCGGGTTCCGCCTACAACTGGCCTATTTCGGTCGCGAAGTGCCCGGTGGCCTGTTCGATCCGTTCCACGAGGACAATATCGATCGCTTGCCACGACCGGTTCTGGTCGAAGACTATGATGACCTGTCGCTTGATCCCGAAAGCTCGGCCTATTGGGAGAAAATGATTGGCGAAACGACCTCGGCGCTGATCACACTGGAAGTCGCGGCTGGTACAGCGGTGCCAACCGGGACCGATCCGGTGTTCAGCGCGCCTCTGGTGGATGGCGGCGATGGCGATGCACCGACCGTTGCCCATTTCCGGGGTCGCACGGACGAGGCTGGGAACGCTATCGTCGATCCAACGGATTTCCGTGGCCTCGCCGCGCTTGATCTGGATCTCTATCGGGACGTGGCCATCGTTCATGCACCTGGGATCGGCAATGGCAATGACGATGAGTTTGCCATTCAGGAAGCAATCATCACGCATTGCGAACTGAACCGTTTCCGGTTCGCGGTACTGGATTCTGCACGCGGGCAAAATGATGTGGGCCTGCCGACGCTTCAGCCAAGAAACCGGAAGGCGACGCAATACGGCGCTTTCTATTATCCGTGGTATCACACACCGCATCCACGCACGGGCGTGAAAACGCTTGTTCCGCCGGGGGCTGCGGCATGTGGAATCTACGCTCTGACCGACAATACACGCGGCGTCTGGAAAGCCCCGGCCAATGTCCCCGTCGCCGGTGCCATCGATCTGGAATACAACATCAACACCGGCACCCAAGAGGTTCTGAACCCGCGCGGCGTCAACTGTATTCGCCGTTTTCCGGGGCGGGGCATCAGGATGTGGGGCGCGCGTACGCTGGCGGCGGATCCCTTGTGGAAATACGTCTCGGTCCGACGGTTGTTCATCTTTCTTGAGGCTTCGATTTACAATTCAACTCAATGGGTTGTGTTTGAGCCGAATGACCCGAAGCTCTGGGCCCGGGTCAAACAAAGTGTCACCTTGTTCCTGCGCACGCAATGGCGCGAAGGCGCGCTTTTCGGAACGAAGGAAGAAGAGGCGTTTTCGGTGTCGGTCGGTTTCGACACGATGACCGAAGACGACATCATGAACGGCCGATTGATCGTGGAGATTGGTATCGCCCCGGTCCGCCCAGCCGAGTTCGTCATTTTCCGTGTCTTCCAGAAGACAATCGAAGCGAAATCATGACCCGGGATCGTACCCCGATCCAAGGAGGATAACCCATGGCACGACAAGACCCACTTAGAAATTTTCGCTATCGGCTGGAGATCGATGGCATTGATCAGGCGGGGTTTGCCGAAGTTGCAATAGGCGAGCTTTCAACCGAGCCCATCGAATATCGCGAAGGTGACGAGATCACTACCGTTCGCAAACTAAACGGGCTGAACAAATACGCCAATATCACGCTGAAATGGGGTGTGACCGATAGTATCGAACTTGCTGATTGGCATCAGCTGGTGGTCGATGACGCGACACCTTTGGACGATGCACGCCGCAATGTCGTGATCCGTGTTCAAAGCGAGGCGGGCGAGGACAAGGCCGCCTTCGAAATCACCAAGGCGTGGCCCTGCAAATACAAACCCACGGATCTGAACGGCAAAGGCAATGAGGTCGCAATCGACACATTGGAGCTTTGCAATGAAGGCATCCGGCGGATTCAATAACGGAGATATGCGATGACGTTTCAAACCGAAATCCCCTTTACTTTGCCCAAAGGATACATGGATGCCGACGGTGTGTTGCACAAGGAAGGCGTCATGCGGTTGGCGACGGCAGCCGACGAAATCCTGCCACTGAAGGACCCGCGCGTACAGGCCAACCCGGCCTATCTGGCGGTCATCGTGCTATCGCGCGTGATCACCCGACTGGGCGTCGTGCCGGATGTGAATACCAAGGTGGTCGAGGAGTTTTTCGCCGCCGATCTGAACTATCTCCAGGCGCTTTACGAAGAGCTGAATGGCGAGGGCGATACCACGCCCGCCGAGCCCCGGCTCGACACCCGGTTGGAGGGGTTCGGCGTCATGGGGGAGGCATAAGGCTTTATCCCCTCAGTGAGCTCTACGGGGAGATGGCCTTTATCGCCTTTCATTTTCACTGGTCAAGCCAAGAGCTCATGGGGCTTGACCATCAGATGCGCCGCACCTGGTGTAGCGAGATTTCGGCGATCAACCGAAAGCTCGACCAGTCAGGTGAAAGTGGCGCCAAACCGATCGAGGCGTTTTGACAATGACTGTCACTGACCCGTTCAGATCCTTCCGCTTCCGGATCGAGGCCCTGGGCCTTGATCGCGGCGGCGTGCAATCGGTCAGTGGTATTGAGCGGATGACCGAGGTCGAACCCTATCGGGAAGGCGGGGTGAACGACTTTGAACATCAGTTAGCGGTAAAGACAACGCAATCGACCCTGACCCTGAAACGCGGGCTTCTGGATCCCTGGTTCTGGGATTGGCACGAGGATGTCGTCACCGGAAACATCGAACGCAAGACGATCTCGATCATTCTGGTGGACCAAACCGGGGCCGAGGCCTGGCGCTGGGTCTGCGACGGGGCGTTTCCAATCAAATGGAGCGGCGGAGATTTTGACGCATCAACCAATGCGGTGGCGGCTGAAACCATCGAATTGGTGCATCACGGGTTGACCAGACAATGAGGTATTTGGTCGGCATAACAGCGCGCGTGCCACTGGGGGTGGTTCGGCCATTTCAAACCCGGTTGGCGGCGCAGACAACCTCGGGCGCGCCTCTTTATCCTCGCAAGCGTGGGGCAGATATCTATTTCCGTGCGCCCAGGCCCGATCCCGACGCGGCGGCATCCCGGACCAGCATTTCGGTGGATCAGTCTTCGCGTTTCGATCTGACCCTGTCACCAAGATTCTCGTTTATTCTCCAACGCTCAGATGAGATCTCGCACCGTGTGGAACAATTCAGTACACGGGTTCGGATCGCCCCGGAGCTGCCGGATGTTCGGCAAAAGATCATGTCGCGAAACCTGATTGAACGGTGGGTGCTGGGCGGGCAATCAAAGTATCGCACCACCGAGATCGTTTCAAAAATCCAGATGCGAAACCCAGGCGCACGCGCGAGGGGCGAAACGCATATTTGGCGCGGCCGGACACCGCATATCAGCCATTCCAGATATCAGCTGCCGCGGCATGACGCGGGGGGCAAAGACGGTTTCGTCAGCCGATCCGGTCACGCCGTCGCTGCCGCAGCTACGGATCGACGGATTTTCTCGTTCCTTTCGCATCGCAGCCCTCTGTCGCGCGAGACACATGAGCTTTTCCGGGGCACCATGAAACCACGAGTTTCGGAAATTGCCCGTTTGCGCCTCGTTGAAAGGCATTTTCTGGCCCGCACACTCAAGGGTGCGACCCCAATATCCAGGCAGAGCGGGACACATGCTGAATTGGTCCATGAGCCACCGGGTAATGCCCGTCACCTGGCCCACACGCGACGAGGAATACCAGCGCCCGAGGCGCATCGACGGGCTGTGACCCCTTCGGAACGGGCGTTTCGAGAACCAGTCTCTCTAACGCCGCCTGTACCTTCGCCGCAGCCCCAACCAACGCCTGCAGTTCCGGCCAATGCGCACGAAATCGACATGGCGAAACTCGATACCGAGCTTTGGAAGCGGTTTGAGAAACGCATCCGGATCGAACAGGAAAGACGGGGACGCTGAGCGATGACGACACAACTTGCCAAAGCCCATGTCGAGATTTTGGAAGGCCGCAACGCCGGAGAACAGGTCGAGGTTCTGTTCAATCCCTCCGAATATGCGGTCGAATACGGGGTAAGCTTTCAGGAAACCGCAGTTCCAGGGCTATCGAACCCGATCCTGCAATTTGTCAACGGTGCGGCCGAAGTTCTGAGCATGGATCTGCTCTTTGACACCTATACCGACGGCGGCGGGGCGGATGTGTCGGAAGTGACTGCCAACTTCATCAAAATGCTGACGATTGACGGTGAAACTCATGCACCACCCCGGGTATTGTTCAAATGGGGGGTCTTCAGCTTCCGCGCCATCGTCGAGAAAATCTCGCAGCGTTTCACGATGTTCCTGGGTGACGGCACGCCGGTTCGTGCCACGCTGCAAGTCACGTTCAAGCAATATCGAACTGTTCGCGAGCAACTTGAAAACCCGCGCAGAAATTCCGCTGACAAGACGAAGCATCGTGTTCTTGGCAAGGTCGACAGCTATCGCTCGACGCCGGATTCACTTTGGCTGCTGTCTTCGATCGAATACGGCGAGCCACGGTTTTGGCGTGACATAGCCCGGCAAAACGATGTGGAAGACCTGCGCGCACTGGCGCCCGGAGACGTGATGGTCGTGCCACCGCTGGAAGACTTCAAACCGAAAGGGGGCAGCGATGGACGTTGAATCCCTCGAAAGACGCCATGGCGACTATTTTGCGCCCGCCTTTGTGGTGACGGTGGCTGGAGAAGATCTGGTGCGCGACCACATGTTGACCGTATCAGCCGTGAAGGTCGATCTGAAGGTCAATGCGGCAGGCCGGTTTTCGGTGACGGTCGCAAATGCCTTTAACTGGGAACATCGGGAATTTGTGTCAGGCGAAAATGAATCGCGCATTGACCTGCTCGAGTTGTTTGCCTTTGGCGCAGAGGTCGAGGTGAAGCTGGGCTATGGTGAGCCAGCCCGACTGGATACGGTGTTGAAGGGCATCGTGACGGAACTGAATACGACCTTCGGTGCAGGCGGTACGCCAGAGTTGGAGATTGCAGGCTATGATGCGCTTTATCCGCTGACAATCGGGAAATACACCCGGAACTGGGAAGGTGTGCCCGAGACCGACGCGGTAGAAGAAATTGCGGGTCTCAGGGGGCTCGATCCGGACATTGTGTCCAGCGAGACGCAGAATGAGCGGATCGAACAAAGTGAAGAAACCGACTTTGCTTTTTTAGAAAAGATGGCCGAGCGGACCAGCTCTATTTTCTACATGAAGGGCGACAAATTCCGTTTTGCGCCCCGACAAAACCAGAATGACGCAGAGATCGTTTTACCCTGGGGTGGCGGTCTGACGACATTTTCACCTGAAGCCAATCTGGCAAAGCAGATCGCTGTCGTTGAAGTGGTCGGAACTTCGGCCGCCGATGGCCAACCCATCGTGGGACGCGCCGAACGCGGACAAGAGAGCGGGCTGGATCAGGGTGCAGAAAGCGGTATTGATCGCATCGCTTCAGCCTTGTCGTCCGAGCCGGTCCTGCGGGTACGCGCAGCGGTTCACACTCAGGAAGAAGCTGACGCACGCGCTGCTGCGATTTTGGAAGAACGGGCGCAGGGCTTTGTAACCGGCAGCGCCGACTGCATCGGGCTTCCTGAGTTGAAGCCTGACATTAACGTTGAATTTGAAGGGCTTGGGCGCGGATTTTCGAAAACCTACTGGGTGTCGGGTGTGGTCCACGACATTTCGGGCTCGGGATTCAAATCCACCCTCAGCGTACAGGAGACAAACCTATGAACATGCTCAGCACCACCCGCCCGTCCGAAGCTGAACGCGCCGCAGATGGGTTTTCGCGCGGACTTGCGCTGGGCGTGGTCACTACAAATGATGGCGACCCCGAGGGGCTGGGACGCGTGCGGGTCAAGCTAGAGCTTTATTCGGACGGCCAGGAAAGCTTCTGGGCGCGTGTGGCTGCCCCGATGGCGGGCGGTGACATCGGTTTTTACACCTTGCCCGATGTGGGTGACGAGGTTCTGGTCGGCTTTATCGCTCAGGATCCCACGCATCCGGTGGTTCTGGGCGGGGTTTGGAATGGTCAGAAACCTCCGCCAGAGACCAACGGAGATGGCGAGGGCAATGACCGCAAAGTCTTTCGCACCCGCAAGATGCACGAACTGCGCTTTGACGATGGGGATGCCCATGAGATCGAGCTGCTGCTGGCGGACGGTCCACGACTGCATCTGACGCAGGATTTTGCGCTGATTGAAGACGCCAACGGCAACAAGGTCGAAATCACTTCGAGCGGTGAAATCAATATCGAAGCCAGCCAATCTATCACGTTAAGCGCACCGACCGTGAAGATCGACGCCCAGCAAGCCGAGGTTTCGGGTTCGGCAAATTGCAAGGTTTCAGGCGCTTTGGTCGAGATCAACTGAAAGGAACACTCTATGGGACAGCCAGCTGCACGTATGGGCGACCAGACAAGCCACGGTACTCCACTTGCGCCGGGCCCCGGGGCTGTGACGGTGCTGATCGGTGGGCAACCTGCGTGGCGCGTTGGCGTTGATTTCCATACATGCCCGCTTTTCAACGGTGTGGTTCCTCATGTCGGCGGCACGGTCGCTATGGGATCGACCAGTGTGAAGATCATGGGGTCGTTCGCTGCCCGCCAGGGCGATCAAGTGGTCGAAGCCGGCCCACCCAACGCAATCGCCAAGGGCGAAATGACGGTGTTAATCGGATGAGTCGGCGCGACATATCCCCATCGCTTGGCGATCCGCCCCGTTTCCTGGGCAAAGGTGTCGCTTTCCCGCCCTTGCTGGATCGTCGTTGGGGCCGTCTGGAGATGGTCGAGGGTGAGACGGACGTACAGCAATCGATCAAGATCATCGTACTGACCGCACGCGGCGAGCGCGTCATGCGCCCTGAATTTGGCTGCGGTATTCACGAACTGACATTCAAGCCCGTCAACACCCAACTCGTCGCCGAAATTAAGCGCACGGTGACCGAAGCCTTGCGCCGGTTCGAGGCGCGCATCGATGTGCTTGGTGTCAACGTCAAGGTGAGCGACGCACTGAACGGCAAGCTGGAGCTGGATGTCAAATATCGTCTGCGCCAGACCAACCAGCCCCGCAACTTTGTTTTCCCCTTCTACATATCGGAGGGCCGATGAGCGACATGCCGGAATATCCCACACTTGAACCGCGCCGCGGACGACAGTTGCGTCAGGATTTTCTGCGTGACATGGCCGCTATCGCACCACAATGGCGCGGTCTGGCCGAAGCCGCTGGCACCGACCGGGCATTGTTGGAAATCGCGGCTCGGCTGTTAGAGCACAGTACGCGCCGGCTGGACAAAACCCCCGAACGCGACGGCCTGGCATTCCTCGACATGCTGGACGTTCCAGCGCCTCAACCGCGCTCGGCTGAGGGTCACGCGGTGATCGCGCTGGACGCGGATCAGGACGCACCGGTCCAACTTGAGGGTCGGGCAGGTTTCGATCTGGACAATGACGGCGAAACGGTGCGGTTTGAAACCACGGATGCCCTGAATATTCACCCCGCGCGGGTGGTGTCACTATTCACCGTCGATCCGGCGGCTGATCAGATCGGCGAGGCACCACCAGCAGTGGTCGCCCTTGAAGCGGACAATTCCGAGGAACTCTCTTATCAACTGGACTCGGCAGTGGGTGGGAATGATCGGATTCTGCGCCTCAGCTTTGCCACCGGACTGGAAGAGGGCGATCTCTTACGAATAGAGGAAGAGACCGACCAGATCCGCATTCGCCAGATCGAAAGCGTTTCGGACGATGGCCTGGTCACGTTGACTGAACCAGTCGGTACCCCGGAGCTATTCCCCGGCAAAGTCGCTTTGCGCAAGATGTCATGGCTTGATGCGTTTTCTATGCCCGACAAACAGGAACACGCACTGTATGTCGGCGATGCGGCGGCGCTGGATGTCTCTCCCCAAGCTGAGATTACGCTAAGCTTTAAAGGGCGTCAGAGTGAAAGCCTGTCATCTGCTGATGCAATTGCAGCCACTCCCAGTGTGGTCGAGATTTGGGGTCAGAAAGGCGATGATGAAGAACCGGGCTGGCACCGACTTCCCGAGGTGGCTCGCACAGTCGACACCGTAACTTATCTTAAGGCCTGGGCAGGCCCGGTTCTGGAAGCGGAAATTGCGCCAGATCAGAAGAACCGTTGGCTTCGATTGCGCCGGTTGGGTCCGATTACACTAGGATCGGACGAAGCTGATCTGCATAAACTTCGCGTCGATCAGATCTTTATTCAGGTCAAGATGCTGGTGAACGAGGCCACGCCGCCCGCTGACACAATATCTCAGGCGGCGCATAACGCGACACCCCTGCCGATCAGCGACACCTTCTTCCCGTTCGGCACCGAGCCTCAGCGGTTCGACAGCTTCGCGCTTGCCGCGCCAGAGGTCTTTACCAAGTCGGGCGCGAAGGCAAAGCTGAAATTCGACATGCAGGACGCCACTTTGGTCGCCATGCAGTCGGTGCTGGCCGAAACCGGTATGCGGCGTCCCCATATCTTCGGTGTTGGTAAAAACGGTCGCATTCAGGTGCTGGACCGGGCTGCATCGTCGCAATACTGGCTGGAGGTTGATGCGCTTGAGCCGGGCGGCACGGACGCCCCGCCCGTGAATGTAGATTTCGGGATCCAGGCGGTTACGGTGCCGCCTGCGGTTGATCAGATAAACCTCGTACTGGTTGAGGCGGGCACCGAGGGCAGCCCGCAACTCTATGTTGTTCCGATCGAGGTCGCAGACAGCGTTCTAACCGATGGGCAGGGAAATGGCGGCGCGGGTAAATGGCAAGCCCTGAATATGCACCGTGACAGCCAAGTGCCCGCCAAGATGCGTAGTGCAGTCGCGTTGGTGCCGATGGTTGTCGGCGGGGCGAACCCCTCAGCCGCGCAGGTGTACTGGGTGACAACAACTGGTGTCCACCGTTTCAGACTTGCCGCAAACGGTGCGCCTGCAACCGGTGCCGCGTGGGAAGAGGTCGGCAATGACCTCTCGGCACCTACCCTTGATGAAACCGCGCGCATCGTTCCGATGCAGGGGAGTTTTGAGGGCGGAGAGGGGTCTTTTCTCATCACGGACGAAAACCAGACGCTTTGGAAGCTGAGCGTGGATGCCACAGGTGCCGGAAGCTGGGCGAACCTTGGTCTGGTCGTACAGGAGAACAGTCTTGTCGAAGCGGTGTCCTGGCATGAACAAGGCGGGGGTGAGCTGGACACAATTGCCTTTGTCCCACCGGGGGGTGGCTTGAAGATTTGGAACACTGGCGGCGCAGATGATGATGTCGATCCGCCGGCCGGTTATGGCGAACCAGCATGGTTCGCCTTGATTCAGGGTATCGCGCCTCAGCCGATAGCAACGACCGAACAATATGACCGTCCATCCCTGGTGGCCGTTTATGCCGGGGCAGGGACCGCCATTCTGGTCGAGCGTAATTTGGAACCAACTGGTGAAGCCTTGCGCCATCAGATCGGTGCGTTGGGTGATATCACGGTCGCCTTACCCCGTGCAGCTTCGGAATCTGCGAAGATTGTCACCGCGCTCGGTGACCAGACGATCGCGTCCCTGACATTCAATCCTGCGGTCGAGGCTGAGTTTTTGACCTGGTTCAGCGCAGATGTCGCGTCAGGCGACGTTACAGACCTGAGGATTGAACACAGTAACGGTGACTTCACTAACGTGGGCAAAAGCTTTCAGGTGGGCAATACGGCCACCCGAAGGATCGCCTTTCCTGACGGAATTGATCCTGATCCCGCCTTTGGCATGGAGCTTTGGCACATGGATGCCGGTATCACGGGCGCGTTTAACGACGGCACCGGTCGTGTTCAGTCTTCTACCGGCGCTTTGCCGACTGCAGGTGCCCCGGTGTTCATAGCACCGTCCGGATCGGGTGACTTCCGCCGCTACACGGTCGACGCCACCCAAGGCGCCACTGATACATTTACCGTTGACGAGGAAACGGAACTTGCAGCGCATATTGGAGGATCGGGCAATGTTGTATTCCGCGAAGTGCAGGGAAATGCCCCTCTTGAGACTGTTGCGGCTGTCGATGTGCCTGACAGTTGCGGACGTGGGTGTGTTTTACGGAATTGGATCGCTTCCCAAATCAATGCGTTTGCCCGGGAAAGCCTGCAATCCCGGTGCCAAACAATCCAGTTCCCTTCGCGCTTGGCGGCCTGGTCTGATCGATTTTAGCCCGTGGACTGCCCCTTTGCCTGTCGATGGGCATGTGAAGGTTCTGTTGAACAATGAAACCCCGCAAATCCTGATCACCGAACCGCTGGATCGCAGCTATCAAGGCCCGGAACTTTCCTGGGAGTATTTTGACGGCAAAGGATGGAAGCGGCTGGATGAGGATTTCAATGACCAAACCAATAATCTTGCCAAATCGGGCACGATCAGCTTCAGAATTCCCAACGATCTGACCGAGGTCAACATTGGGGGTCAGGACGATCTGTGGATACGGGCGCGGCTGGTCGGTGGTGATTATGGTCGTCCGAAATATCAGGTTACAACCGATCCGTTTCCTCCGGCTGCAAGCACAACCCAATCGATCAGCATTTTGACAGGCCATATGCGCCCGCCCGAGGTGGCATCGCTTATCGCCTCTTTTTACGACATGCCGCTGCAAATGCCCGAAAAAGTGTTGGCCCGGAACAATTTACGCCTGATCGATCAAACCTCGGCAAACGGATTGCGGGATGTCCACTTTGACGTGTTTCAGGGTGCGTATGTTGCGCCCTTGGGTAACGGTAATAACGCACCGATGCTGTATCTGGGGTTGTCCAAGCCTTTGACACCGGGTCTGACCACCTTGTTTGCGCGGACCGAGGACCGTGAAGGCGACATCCACATCGACATCGAGACATTGGGCGCCGATCTCAGCTGGACGCGCGCGCCGCTGACGGGGGGCGATCCTACGCATGGGCTTTATCAATCCGGTTTGCTGAAATTTTCAACTGCAGCCGAACAGGTGAAGGCCAATCTGTTCGGTCAGAGCCTCTATTGGCTTCGCATTGTAGGCAAGGTGGGATGGCAGCCCCGGATCCACGGTTTGTGGTTGAACGGAGTGGCTATAGTACAGGCCGAAACTGTCAAGCAAGAGCTTCTGGGCAGCTCGCTTGGTGCTCAGTCGGCCCAGTTCAAGCTGCTGAAATCGCCGGTGCTGGAAAACACGCTCGAATTGCGGGTGCGCGAGAACCTTAGCATCGAAGAGGTCGAAACGCTTCGTCTGGCGCGTGAGCAAGGCGATCCGGAACCGGTGCTGGAAGACGTGGCCAATATTTCAGGGCAGTGGGTGTACTGGCGGCAGGTCGGCAATCTTGACGCTTTCGGTGCTGATCGGGTTTATCTTCTGGCCCCGGACGGAACCATCACCTTTGGTTCTGGCGAACATGGGCGCATTCCGCCGGCTGGTCGGGATGGAATCCGTGCGTTTTCGTATCAGGTGGGTGGCTTGCCGGTATCCGCCGAACCATCCACCGAATTAAAGCCAATCGCCCCAAAGCCCGGGTTTGAAACAGCCTTTATCGCCGATACCGTGGCGGGCGGAACAAATATACCAAACGCAGCAGAACTTTTGGCTGGTATGCCAGATGCGCTCCGCCATCAGAACCGGGCGCTCAGCCTGTCGGATCTGGAGGCAATCGCGCGCAATTTCGACACGGATATAACGCAGGTCCGCGCTGAACACACGAAAGATCAGCCGGGGCTTATCCGGGTACATGTTTTGGCAAAAGGCAAGACCCGTACACGGGTGTACTCGGCTGCACGTCGCGAAGCACTGGGCAAAGCACTCGCTTCTCGAATGAGCGATGCCTACGGGGCAGATTGTCTTGATGTCCGCTCAGTCGAATTTGTGCGGCATCAGATCACCATTTCCCTTCGCGCGGCCCCAGGCCATAGCGGTGCGGTCGAGACCGAAGCAAAGCGCATTTTGACAGCTTTTTTTGACCCGGCGCGCGGCGGTCCGTATGGAAATGGATGGCCTGTCGGGCGCCCGGTTTGGCCGCTCGATATCGATCGCGTTCTGCGTGATATCAACGGGTTGGAGTCTATCATAGGTATTGAGATCGCGCGCCATGACGAACTCCAACCCGACGCGATATCAAGCTATCAAGTTGTGTTCACCGCGTTCGCCGAAGACCTGAATGTCATCATGAGCGAGGGAGAAGCGCCATGACGCAAAGCGGCTTGATACCAAAACTGGATGATACCGACTTTGATGCGCTGGTCGAGGAGGCCCGAGGGCTGATCCCTGAATATGCACCGGAATGGACCGATCACAACCTTCACGATCCCGGTATTACGGTGATCGATTTGCTGGCATGGCTGGTGGATCAACAAATCTATCGGATCGGTCATGTCGGCCCCAGCTTGCGGCGGGCTTTCTCCCGCCTGATGGGCATTGAGCCGCGACCGGCGCGGCAAGCCATCTTTGACGTGTGGTCAAACCAGCCGGGGAGCACTGTGTTGGATCTTGCCGCCGGGCAAGAAGCGCACAGTATTGACCTGCCGGATGCGCAGTTCATGGTCGCAGAAGATGTGCGGCTGACCGGCGCGCGGATTGAGACCATCACGTTGGTGACCGAAGCCGGGCGCAAGCCGTTGGGCGACGGACTGGCGCATGGTCGTAGTACGCTGTCCCTGCCTCCGACGGATGGCGGTGGCCCTCTGGCGTTGGAAATCAAACTTGATCAGGTCTTATTGCAGGGAGAGCCGCCTGTCTCCCTCGGCGTCATGGTGGAAAGGCCTGTGTCAGCGGAGAATTGGAGAAGCAATGCGCCCATTCCGCTGGCTGGTGACGAAGACATGTTCTCACCACCCGCTGATCAGCCCAGGTGGGATTCGGTGATCGTGGAACAGCGACGCGCTGGCGATGATGGATGGATCGCATTGCCGGTGACAGATCGCAGTTTCGGACTGACCCGTTCGGGTACCATTCGATTCATTCCTGTGGAAACCGGCAGTGCGACAGTGCGGTTACGGCTGTCGGAAAGCTTTCGGCCCGGAACGGTTACCCTGCGCCGGATCGGCATTGATGTGGTGACCTTGGCTGAAGGGTGGCGCGATATTGAAGAGGTTATTGGCTTCGGTAACGACCTTCCCGATCAGAGTTATGAGTTCCCGACCACAAACATCGCCGGTGGGTTGGAAAGGGTTGTCCTGGAAAGTCCCGAACTGTGGAGCATCGTCGAGGACTTCACGACCTCGGCCCCTGATGACCGCCATGTGACGATCGATCATTCGGGCGGTCTGCTTCGTCTGGGCAATGGTGTGAACGGGCGCGTGCTGGAAACCGGGGAACAGCTTCGGCACAAGCCTCTTATTCGCACCTCAGGCGTGAATGGAAATGTAGCACAAGGATTGCGTTGGACGGTTTCCGGTCGACCAATCGGGGAAAACCTGGCGGCCGGAACAGGAGGGCGCGATGCAGACCGGCTGCAAGATCTGATCGCCCGTGCGCGGGCGGCTGCCTCAACACGCATAGCATCAATGTCGGAGGAAAGCCTGTATGAACTGATCAGCAAATCCGGGCTGGGCATTGCGCGGTTCGAGGTTCTTGCGGGTTATCGACCCGGGGGGCGGGTAAAAGGGGCCAGAACCGTCCTGATAATTCCTGATCGCGCTGCTGACACACCGCCGGGTCGTCCCCGGGCCGAAGTAATCGAATCCGTGGAAAACCTGCTTGAACCTTCAAGGTTGATGGGCGAACGGATCTTTGTATCGATGCCCATTTACCGGAACATTGACGTTTCTCTTGTCATTGCGGTCAAGCCTGATGCCGATGTGGACGCGCTCAGGGCTAAGCTAAAGGGGCTGTTGCACGCGCGCTTTTGGGATCTGCCGGTCCGCGAAGATGTTGCGCCCTGGCCGCCCGGGCGCGATATTTCCGTTGGCGATCTGCGCGCATTGGCCGGGCGTTTCAAAGATGTGCTGTACCTGAAATCAGCAATTATCCGCAGTGGCGAAACACAGATTGCCGATGATGCAGACCTGTTTGTGCTGGGTCCGCGCGAACTGCCGCTGTTACGCACGCTTTCCATTGTACTGGAACAGGAGAGCACGCCATGAGCCACCCGTTGGATCGCCTCTATCGCTTTGAAACCGCCCGACAATGGGCGGCGGGCGCGGGCTCTGGCCTGACGCCCGGTACGGGCGATGATCCTACCCTGATCGTTCCCGGAGCGTTGGTTGCCCAGCGACTGTCTGGCACGTCAGAGGACGACGCAGGGGCATTGCTTGCGCGTGATCCCATGGGTCGGCTGGTGTGGATGCGTCGCAGCGGCGAAGTTCTTGTTCACGACCATGACCGCGCCATTCGTATGACCAAAGTGCCCCAGACGTTGGCTGCCTCAACCCGTCGGCTGCTTTGGGGTCAAAGGTTTGGATGGGTTCTGACCGACGACCAGATTGTCCGTCTGGATACCGCCAGCGGTACGCGGCTGGGAACCTTCGCCGCACCCGGTTGGCACCCCGAAGCGATTGCATCAGACGTCTGCGATGGGTTGCTGGTGGTGGAGGTGAAAGACGGAGCGCGCCGAATTCGCCGGTTGCGTTCCGATGGAAAATCGAAACCACTCGGCATCGCGGTTCCGGAAGGCGGCACAATTCTGGTTCCGGGCGAAACCGCTCGGGGTCGGGTGATGTTTGTCAACCGCAATGACAATGGTTGGTCGGTCCTGCTGATCGATATGACCAGCGGTGACGTGGTTACACATCCGAAGCCCGGCAAAACATGGCCGCTGGCCGCTGGTCCAATCGCAAGGATCAGCAACGATTCACTGGCACTGGTCAGCCAGGATGGGTGCGGAATTTTCGAAACCGGTATCGGCCATGTGGGACCGGAACGTGCACCGCGTTGGAATGACGGCGATTGTTGCATCGGTAAGGTTGTTGACCTTCAGTCTGAGGGTGACGACCTGATTGCGTCCACCGAAAGCGGGCTCTGGCGTTTGTATGATGACGTGAACACAGCGCCAGCGGTGCGGGTTTCGTGGGTATCGCCGGTATTGCACTCTCCACCCGACGAGCGCTCCGGCTGGCAACGTGCCGATCTTGAGGTCGACGCACCGGAGGGTGCCGAGATCACGATTTCTGCACAAGGGCTAACGGCCAGAGCGCTCGCGGTCTCGATCCAAAATGATTTTGCAACGCAAAACCGGGATGTTCTTCCGGATGACGATTGGAGCGCGCATCCGATCAGTCGCCACTTCGGCACCGGTGGGACGACAATCTGCCGTCACTATCTGGGAGACATCAAGGAGCAGTTTCTGCTGTTGCGTATTGTCCTCGAAGTCCCGGCCTGCGCGCGGTTGGCCGGTCTCAGATCGCTTCGCGTGTTGTATCCTCGGCGGTCGCTGATCGAACACCTGCCCGCTATCTACCGCGATGGTACACTGTCCGAGCTTCAGATGCGGCGTGGCTTGGCCGGTTTTCAGGCGCTCATCGATGAGGTCGATGACAAGATCAGTGCTGCAGTTGACCGCGTTGATCCGACAAAGGCCGACCCAGTCTGGAGCGGCTTCCTGCTGCATTGGCTGGGGCATGGTGAACTGTCGCGACTGCCGCCCGAGAGACGAAATGCGCTTTTGCAAGCGCTTCCCGCAATCATGCAGCACCGTGGGACCAAGGCTGGATTGGCGGGTGTCATGGATATTCTGGCACCGGGTGCCTATGCCATTGAGGATAGCGCCGAGGGGCCGGCGGATTGGCTGTTGCCCGACGAAGGCGACCCGGCCGGCGGGCGCTTGGGACGTGATACGCGCCTTGGTGCCCGCCCGCCCAACGATTGGATTCTGGGAAAGGTCGCCCCGCTTGGCACCGGCAAGCTTGGCTCGGATTGCAATGCGGTATCCGTGTCTGCTTGCCTGACAGGTGTCACCGTTCGAGTGTTTGGAAACGAAAAACTGAAAAAATGGCTGTTGCCTTTCACCGAGGCCATCGCACGTAATTTCGCACCCGCCAACACCCACCTTCGCTTTGTCTACTCTGCGCATCGGCCGCTGGCCGGGCTCGGGTTCGGGCCAGGACTTGGCGATATCACCCTTGGTCCCGATGACAGCCGGGCGCTGGGCGCCTGGACCTTGCCCGATATCGGAAGCGGATTTGAACGCCCTGATGAACCGGTGCGGCTGGACCATTCAATCCTGAACGGAAATCTCGTCCTGGAGTGACGACCAAACCGGGGAGACCCAAAATGAAAAACCATGGAAGTGATGAAAAGGGCTGCTGGTCACGTCTTCCTGTCTATCGGGCTGGTGGGCGATTGACGGCTGAACAACTCGACAGCGAACAAAAAGACAGCGATCTGCGCGAGCGATTGCTGAACCTTGCGTTGCACGGCACCGGAGTGGTGCATGGTTTTGACGCTTCGGTTGGCAAGGACGGCTGCCTTCACGTCGGTTGCGGTCTGGCGCTCGATCGTTGGGGCCGCACGCTTTATACCGATGATCGCGCTCTGAGGGTCAACGATCTTGTTGAAAGTTGCCTGACTGGCGAAGGTTGCTACACGCTTAGCGTTCACTACGCGGAACAGAATGATCGCGCGGCCTGGAACCCGTGTGAAGACAACGTAAGCTGGCGGCATCGCTGCGTGGCCTTCAGGCTGACGCGCGGCTGCTGCGAAACCGACAACTGCCCGCAATGCCCGCCACCGCCAAGCTGCGATCCGCGCCGGACCTATGTGTGCGAACGCACAGGCATGATCGCTGGCAGAGATCATCAGGCGCATGACCTGAAACAAGCTTGCGCCAAGCCGCCCGCACTGAGCCCCGTGGGCTGCGAGGGGCTGAGCTATGATCCCGAGGCCGGTATCCCGCTTGCGTGTATCGCGATCTGCCGTACCAACGCGGATGAACCGAATTGCAAACCGGAATATGGGTTCTGCCCCTGTCCCCCCACGGACGATGACTGTGGAAGTGAGGGCGACGAACCTGTCCGGTCCGGGCAAGACCCGGACGCACGCGAAACTGCTGCAAGCCAGCAAACATCTGCCGCAGGTGCGCAGCGCCCCGTTATTGGTGACGGCGGGCGGCCTGATGACGAATGCAGCGACCGCAAATACCCCAATTGCGACAAGCCGACCTCGTGCGATATGCGCCCGGTCGCCTATCGCGCGCCGCTTCTTTACGAGCTGATCAACGATGCGGACGTCAATCTGCCAAAGGTCAAAGACTACAGTTGGAAATACAAGGCGTTGGGCCAATGGGATACGCGCATGTCGCTGGAAGATTTCGCCAAAAGCGTGACGACCTGCACATTCACCAAACCCAAAGGCAGCGAACAGGAAAAGTGCAGCTTCAATGGCGATCCGAAGAACGGGTTCTGGGTGACATTCGACCGGCCCGTGGATTCTGAAACGCTACACCCGCTGAGCGTGTTGATGGAGGTCTACATCCGCGAAAACAGGACGAACCAAAGCGGTGTGGCCGAGGTCGTGAACTGGAAACACCACCGTGTGCCGCTGGTGATAAAAAAACACACGGTTGAGAATGACGAAACCTGTGCCACGGGCTTCCATCTTTGCATTAGCGAGGCATGGCTCGACTATATCATCGGCGATATTCGCGCCTGCGCCTCTGACGGACAGTTGGCGCGGGTCGAAATCACGCTGCGAGGTCAGGCCATTCGCGACAAATGCGGATGCATGATGGATGCCCAGCCGGTCGAGTTGGAATGCCGAGATCATTGCGGCAAGAAAACCGGCCAGTCGCGCCCTGGCGGAGATTGGATCAGCACATTCCGCGTTGGCCCTGGCTGGCCGGGCGAGGATGACGACGACCGTCGTGAATACCGTTCCAACGAGCAAACCCGGGACGCAGACCAATACTCGGCCGACCCGTCCCAGAACCGAAACCAGGATGAGGGCCGCTATGACGGCTTCATCTCCTCGCGATAAGGAGTCTCTCTTATGATGAAGCCAAGCACCATCGTTCCGATGCGCAGCATGGCGGTCAATTTCACCTACGGGATGATCGTCAATGACACCGATCTTACGGCTGCAATGCACTACCCTGTGCAACTGATGCAGGCTGTCAATCGCGCTGTCTATGGCTGTGGGGTGGTTTGCGGGTTTATGTTCGACCCCGACCCTGACATTTGCGGCCAGATTGTCGACTGCGATCCCTGTGATCCGGATGGCAACAGCAATGGCAAGAAAGCCTATCGCGGTTTCAAGGTCCAGGTCGGACGCGGAACCGCCATAAATTGCGAAGGTCTTCCGATCGAGATCTGTGAACCCGCTATTGTCGATGTATCGCCCGATCCTTGTGCGAAGAAGTGCGAGGACGACAAGGATACAAGTTGGGTCTGCATAGTAGCGCGCAGGGCGGAGGCAGATGAAGCACCACGCAGCGATTGCTGCAGCGACGATCAGGAACCCAGTTGCGCGCGAAAACGCGACCATGTGGAACTGAGAGCCTTCGCACCCGACAAACTGCCTGAGTTTACCTGCCAGTATTGGCCCGACAAGCCGGGTTCCGCTTGTGGCTGCGGGGATGGTCAGAACAGCACTGTAGGCGGAGCAGCACGAAACCCCGAAGACGTGCACATGGATATGTGCAAATGCCTGATCCAATGCGATCCCTGCGACTGCTGCGGCGAAGGATGGGTGCTGCTGGGTTGCGTTGAGATCTGCGAAACCGGTGTGCTGGTAGAGAATTTCCGCCAACCGGGGAAATATGGTCTCGGGCCCTATCCGATGGCACCTTACAAGCATCGCCAGATGATCAAACCGATCGAGTGCATGTGCCGTGAACGCTGGAACGTGCAGAATGTTGACGTGCAGGCCATGACACTTGCCGACATCACCGAGAAGGTTGAAACCGCCTTCAAGGATGTGACGTTGTCGGACCAGAAAAAACTGACTGGCCCGCAGATGAAGAAGGTTGCCAATCTGGCACATCTTGCTGGCCATGATCGGATCGATGCCATGTTCAAGGAACAACCCGATGTGGTGATGAACATGCTCGGTCTGCAGAGCGAGAAAAAGTGCCGCGAGGTCATCGAGATCCTCTCGAAAGTGATGAAGGAGGGCTAAGCCCGTCGGCTTGTGCAATAACTGACTAGCGGTAAGGAGGCACCATGGCGCGTTCGCCCCGCTCCCGGCGTCCGTCTGCACCCAGGGCCAATCGTTTGGGCCAGGGACTTACTGCGCGGGCGCGGTTCCCGGATCGCAGACCGCCGGGTATGGCACCAGTTTCTGGCAGTCCGCTGGGCGTGGGCACTGCATCCGTAATGCCCGCTACGCCGGTGCGTGCCCCTGCGCCATCCAACCTCGCGCCCGCAAACCGTGCAGAACCCCCTTCGCGTGAGACCAGCACACACGCCGCCGAACCAGGGGTGGCCAGCCAGACTGCGCCCGCAGCCGAAGTGATGACCGAAGACGCCACCGCTGCACGGGCGGCTGCGGCGATTACCGGTGCGATCGTTGAGGGTGCCGCAGATCTGGCAGACGCCAATATGCGTGGTGAAACACCCGGTGAATCCCGCGACGCCGCAGTTGGTCCGGTCGAAGGCGAGGCATCAGATGTGACCGTCGAAGGCGTGGCGACCGATGTGACTGATCAGGTGGCTTCAACGCCTGCGCAAGACGGCGAGCCGAGTGGAGAAGCACCTTCAAATGAGACCGCCGAAACGCCTGAAGAGCCTGCCGAACCCAGCCCGGTGCAGGCCGTGGCTCCAGCTGCGCGGGCAGTGTCGAACCGTGCCGTGGCCTCAGCGTCGCATCAACCGGAAAGTTCGGCAACTGGTGCGGCCATGGCCTCGTCAAATCGGCCTGACATCACTCGCCGCCGATCTGCCGAAGCGCAGGGCGCGGCTCAGGCTGGCGATGCTGAAACCGGCGAGGTCAACCGCCAGACCTTCCGTCAGCAACTGCGCGAGGCCATCGACAATGCGATGCCACCGCCGCGAAACGAGGATGAAGCTGAACGGTTGATGAATGAAGGCGGTGAAGATGCCGCCCGCGAAATCCAGGGTTCGCTCGGGGGGCACACCGCTGACGCCACGGGTGGGCTTCCGGCTGCCGTCGATGATGTCAACCAGCCAGACCCCTCGGCGCAAGACGGTGGGGAAGAGGTGCCGCTAGAGCACGAAGCGCTGGGTGAAGCTCCGGCAGCCGTTTCGGCCGGACCCGTGGTGGCACCGGCCTCGGCACCGCAAGCTGTGGACATGACGCCGAACCGCGAAGATGCCGACGCACTTGCGGCAGAAAACAACATTACCGACTCGATGCTCGCAAAGGGCAATGATCCGCAGTTCACGGCGACCCTCGGTGCCAAGGACGAGGCGGAACGCCATAACGAAGAAGGCCCTGCCCAGCTGCGCGAGGCCGAAGCGGTCGACCGAGCCGGCACCCGTGAACGCGCTGTGGGTGTGATCGGCGCTGGGCTGTCGGACTTCCACGGAACTCGGGCGACCCGATTGAACGAAGTGGCGGGACAACAGTCTACAACTTCAGGTTTGACCGAGCGCCGGAAGGCCGAGATCACCGAAACCATCGAAGGCATCGGGCAGCGCACCCGCGAGGCGGTGACACAGATTCTCGACAACATGACCGAAGAAGTGGGCACCCGCTTCCAGACCGCAAT
>DS999533.1:155117-411388 GCA_000158135.1 Rhodobacteraceae bacterium KLH11 | reverse complement strand
GGGCCCGAGCCAGCCAACTGCCGCTGCTGTGCATGTGGATGCATCAAGCGTTGAGGCACACTGGACAGTGGCAACGGCATCCCCAACAGGCGTAAGATCTACTACGACGCCGACCCCGCCTAAGAATGCCTCAAGCCGCTCGAGATTTTCGGTGCGCCGCCGGACATCATCTGCCAAACGTTTAACCTCGGCATTGAATGCAACGCCGCACTCGGCTGTAGAGAGACCGTTACATGAGGTGTTTTTGAACTCGTATTCAAATTGTTTGCCCGCATTGTGCCAGGCAGCATCAAATGTTGCACCAGAGGCGATGTTTTCGGCCGTTTGATACTGTAGATTTCTAAATGTTTCTTGATACCCGTTCAGACCACGGGGAAGACGTGAAAGCAGGTCTGTTACATCTGCGAAACTTCCGGAAACTTCCGCTGCAGCGATAAGTGTCAAATGCCGCTCAATGCAGGATTGATTTGTTCCACAAGCGGCCAGTTCAACATCATGAACTGTGCTAAGGTCCCGATATTCGTTGACCACTTCCGCGCAATCCACTGCAGCATCCGTTATGCATGCTCGTAAGTCTCTTTGGAACAGGGCAAGTTCTGTGTGTGTCAGGTAGTTGTTGACCAGTCCTGACCGTGCGATTGTCGAGGCTGCGGATACGTTTTCTCCGTCACCGCGCGAAAAAACAAAACCTGCCAACCCGCCGATGAGTTCTACATTTCTGGTTTGAGACGCAAACCAGGTTTGATATGCAGCGTTATAACCATCGGGGTCACCTGCAAAAGCATCGGGATCGGGTTTGTTGCTTCCCGCTCCAGCGTAAACGCTCTGCGCGATTCCACCCGCTGCACCAGCGGCACAATCGGCACCTTGTGCTTTGGCCGCAGCACATCCTGCCAAGGCATGCAGGAACGCATGTGGCGCGGAACCTTCCTTGATGCCGAACTTTTTTGAATAGTCCCCGATCCCATGCTGCACATCGGCTATTGCGAGGTTGACAAGAGTGCTTGCGAAATCTGCTTTGAAACTGTCGCTAAAGTCCGTGCCGTATACAGCAGTGTTTAGGCCGGACCTGATCGCGGCATCAAGCGTCCCTTCGAGCACATTAGCGAAAGACAATCCATTTGTTGGACCAAGGCCGAATACCGAATCTTTAGCCGCGTCTCCGAATTTCACACCAAAATCGAACCAGTCTCCCTTTGCATTTTGCAGATTGACCCCGGCAGTCACGCCTGCGGTAACACCTGAGAATGCAGCTGTTTTGAGGGTTTCTTCGAGATCGAAATCACCGGAGACAAAACTATCCAGCGTCGAAACAGTTGCACTGGATATCGCTGCGGACATTCCCGTTCCAAGTGCTGTAAGCTGAATACCTGATGCTGCTGTTGTTGCGGTTGTGAACCCAGCAATAGACGTTGTTGTGGTTGCCGCGCCTGCTGCAGCGGGAGCACTCTGGCCGATGTGAACGACCAGGTGTGGCGCTATATAGGCCGCAATGGCAATCGCAACGAGGGCTTTGAACGCCGGCGAGAGTTGGGCAGTATCTTCGTAGAAGTATTCATCCGCCAGATCCCGGCTGATCAGGTCCAGCCCGTCGACGGCCAGAAGCTCCTCGGGGTAGAGATCTTGTAGGTTGGGTGCATCGACACCAGCCGTTTGGTACAGCACCAGCTCGGCATCACCGCCGATGTCGAAACTCATGCCTTGTCCGGCCAGCAACTCGGTCAGAACGGCCGTTTCGGTAAAGCTGCTCTCCTCAACAGTGGTCAGAGTGACCATTCCCATGTCAATCTCAAAGTACTCGGAGCGCTTGGAGTCAATCGCAGCCTGAACCGAGAAGTCACCTTCAGTGGTGATGTTCAGGTTTTGACCTGCGGAGAGTCTTGCCCCGACCAACGTGGTGTCTGCGCCGGATACGATGCTCAGGTCCAGCGCCGCCAGCGCATCGGTGCCGGTATTTACATGATCGACCGTGTACTGCTGGCTGGACTTGTTCAGCAGCCCGCCAAGGTAGCCCCTCTCACTGGTATGCGATTCCTGGAAGACATCGGTGTAAGTACCGACGAGGATGTTACCCTCGATCGCCGTGAGGTTGATATCTCCAGAGGCGCTGGCGAATTCCGTCCCGGCGGTGGTCAGGTCTCCGGTTTCAGCGATAACATCGATATTGCCGCCTGCGGTGATCCCGACACCTCGGTTGGTGACGGCCAGGGTGGAGCGCGTTTCCTTTTTCTTCGACAGGAACCCGCTGCTGGTTTTCCGCTTTTCAGACTGTTTGATATCTTGCGCCGCCGCCAGAACCACATCCCGTGCGACAACCAATTCAACCGCTCCACCCGCATCAATCTGCGTACCGACCAGGACTGCATCTCTGCCGACGCGAGCGATGAAGTCTCCGCCGGTCGTCAATTGGGTGACCTCTGCTTTTACAGACAGAGCGTCTTCACCATTCTTCGCGTCACCTTGGCTGTATTCAACACTGGTCTGCTCGGCGAGCAGATAGAGGCTACCACCCGCCGTTAGTCTCGTGTCACCAACAACTTGCGCCTGAACGCCAGCCAGCGTCATGTTGGTGGAAGAAATGATGGAGAGGTCGCCACCAACCTCAAAGCGGGATGCGAGGTTCTCGTTGATTTTGGTGACGCTTGAGTTGGTGTAATACTCTTTTGTATGCGTCAGACCTTCGATGGTGACGTTGCCTACTGCAAAAATCGAAGTGTCAGAGCTTGATCTGATCACCAGCGCCTTGCCGGAGAAATCCCCACCTGTGATGATGTCGACAAAATCGCCACCAAGTTCGGTGTCTTCCAGGGCAATGTCACCAAAGGATGTCAGGGACAGCGAGCCATCTTCGGCAATCAGAGATCCGCCTGCACCCGCGATGTCGCCCGCGATGATCGTCAGATCACCGCTGGTTGAAGCGTTGGCTTTGTCCAGCGCTGCAACCAGCCCGGTCTCGGACAGACCAAACCGATCCCCAAAGCCGGTAAAACCGGGCCCGGGGGCTTGGACGGCAGGCCCACCCTCATAAGGGGTTCGGTCGCTCGGATACCCATTCCATTCGGCTGGGCGATTGATGTTCTGAAACAGTTCATTCTGGATTTGCAGCCGATCCAGAAAGTAATCGGAAGAAAAGAAGTCTTCAAACGAGACGGGGGTTGTCCCGAGACTGGTCCGGCCTTCGCCAATCAGGGTATCCAGATTTGCAAGCTCTGGCAGGTCTGGCTGCACCGGTGTCAGTGACGTGGTCGGGATAACCAGCGCGGGCAGAGGGG
This sequence comes from Rhodobacteraceae bacterium KLH11, assembly GCA_000158135.1. GTDB lineage: Bacteria > Pseudomonadota > Alphaproteobacteria > Rhodobacterales > Rhodobacteraceae > Ruegeria. Next base: position 408,116 of record DS999533.1, on the reverse strand, counting down.
GCTCTGTTACAGCAGCATTTTCCTGTGGAAGAAGGACAGAGCTTGTTCCAGCCCTGATGTTGCCATCCGAGTGAACGGTCGATCCGTTGATGTTGATCCCGGCACCCGCAAGAATCTCACCTGTCAGAGAGGCTTCGGGATCGGGTCGCCGGATGATTTCCGGTGTTCCAACATCGATGTCTGTTATATTGAATTCACGATCGCCGTTCGTACCATCAATTCCGCCACCACCGACTTCTGTATCTGTGGTTTTGGTATAGGTCGCACGGGACGTTGTCCGTGTATCCTGATAGGCCGCGTTTTCAAATGCACCAGCTGTAACAACCACGCCGTCTTCAGCCGAAATCAGGCCGGCATCGTTGCGAACCGTATCCGCAGCGATTGCGAGGCCTGCACCCGACAAGATCTCCGGTTGCGCACCAGTGGTGTCAACAGCTGTCCCCTGGGTCCAGGTCACGGTTCCCGAGCTGTCGGGCACACCGCTGAACACGCCCCCACAACCACCGCCCCGACCAGAGCGAACCCTGCTAAAACAGGATTGCGGAGGAAGATCTCTGGGGTCCGAGGGGGTAACCGTTCGCGATACCGGTACAACAACGGTTTCTGTTCTCAAGCAACCATCAGAATTACTGCGCACGCATCTGACAACGCTATAGCTGCCTTCGATGACAGCACGCCCGGCACTCGTGTCGACACGCAGTGAAGAGAACTGATTGACAAGATTGCCTGCCTCAATGGCCAGACCGCCATCTGCTTCGATACGGCCGGATTGGTTCAGGACAGTGCCGTTGCGGGCGACCAGCTGCATTGCGTCGCCGGATTTCAGAAGGCCGCCGCGGTTGCTCAGATCTGACCCACTGCGCAATTGCAGATCACCGCTGGCCTTGATCGTGCCGCGGTTTTCCAGATCACCGCCGAGATCAAGCAGGAGGTCCCCGTCAAATTCCACCCGTTCTGATGCGGCGACAGAAAGCCCGCCTGTGTCCAGTGTGACTGCAAGGCCATCACCTGCGCGCAGCTGGCTGAAATGCGATACAGTCAGCCCTCCAGTCAGCGCGCCCGACCGAAGCTCCAGCACCGAGTGGCCCACTGCCAGTGCATCGGCACCCAGGCTGGTTTGGCCAGAGGCCGTGACGTCGGTATTACCTGCATTGATCCGCCCCTGAAGGGAGAGATCCCCTGCTGTGACCAACAGGTTTGCCTGTTGCCCGGCAACCAGATCACCATCGATAACCGCCTGATCCTGCGCCGTCACGGACAGGTCTTCGACAGCAGCGATCTGGGAACCGGTGCCGGTCTGAACCGCGTCACCGGTTATGGTGACAAATTGCCCGCGTGACGATCCCGTGTGCGTAACCGACCCGTCTGTCGCTTCAATGGTCAGCTCGTCAAGCGCCTGGGCCTGACCTTCAATCCGAGCGTCATCACCGATGAGAGCCACAGACTCCGCAACAAGTTCCGAACTTGCGCCTGTTGCAAGCTCGGTTCCGGCCGTCAGCGCAGCCGCTTCAAGGGCGGCAGCCCTGCCCTCGAAGGACAGTTGCGTCAGCGCATCTACGTCAATGGACCGTGCGAAGACCTCGGAAGTGCCGTCCAGCGCCACAGAGCTGGTGGTTGATGCAGCTGCAAACGCCTCACGTGCCACAATGGCCCCCGAGATGTTCAGCATACCGGCGCTTTCCAGGCGGATCGCACCGCCTGCCGCCTGACCGTTGAAGGTCAGGTCACCATTGCTGGTTCTGATGTCGATAAGATCACCGCTTTCCGAGGTAATCGCGCCGTCCAGCAGAATGGGACCCCGATTGCGGACCTGCACACGCCCACCCGCCCGGATTTGCGGTGCCGGACCACCCGATGGCGCACCAAGCGTCAGCTGCCCGTCCGCGCGCAGCGCAATATTGGTCGAGGACGCCATATCTCCGTTCAGACGCACGCCCACGCCGTTCTCGGTTGCGATCAGACGGATTGCATTGGCATACATACCGCCAAGCGCAGCAACATCCACGGCCAATGCCGGGGCCGTGCCTTCGCCCGCCTGCTCGGTGATCCCCGTCACCGCGCCGGTTTCCGGATCGTAGGACCAGTTATAGTCAACCTGATTGGCCCCGGCGACCACGTTGAGCTGATCAGCCCGCATCGCACCATAGATTGCAGCCGCGCGCGCAATCACGTCTACACGGTTGGTGTCAGTCAGCGCCAGCCGACTTTCCGGGTTCAGCCCATCCGCCCCGATGGTCACCGTCCCCCGGCGCACATCGAACCCTGTGAGCGCGCCGTTGCCACCAAATTGCGGCGTTCCGGTTGTCAGCGTCGCCCGCCCGGTATTGATGAAGCCGCAGCCGTTGCAGGTGATGCCAAACTCGTTAGCAACCACCACATCCATGCGTTTCCCGGCCACTTCCAGAATACCGTTCAGTTGGGCCTGGTTGCCACCAACAACCTCACCGATCCAAAGATCCGCTTCCTGCCCTGGCCTCAGGTTACCGTTACCTTCGATAAAACCACCAAGCTCTGTATTCGTGAACCCGGCCGAGTTGTTCAGGATCAGGTCATCTGCCTGAAAGTCAGTGTAGACATCGTGACTGACGCCTGCGCCATTCGGGGTTGAGATGTTGACGACTGTTGTGCCGTTCAACGACTGGTCCACATGCGGACGTGGACCTGAGTTGGACCCGACATGTCGGATGTTCTGTGCATGTAGCAGAGCAGGTTGTATCGTCAACGCGAGCGTCAGAACCGAAGAAATAACCTGTTCTATAAAACGATTGGACATGTTTAATCTCTTCCGAACTACGAAACTTGCTTCTCATCCCCGCATATTTTACCGGGGTTGGGTTTTGGCAGGCGGCTCTCCTATATCCCGCCTGCGCAACTATTTCCGTAATTACAGTTTTTCGTTCAGGTAAAAAATGGCGGTCTGTAGCTGTAGTCATCGTTTGGACGATTTCCGTGAGCTGCAGCAACGCCGGAAGCGATCAGAACTCCCAGCATTCCGTGTTGAGAGCCCGATTTTGAAATGTTTTCCCGAGTTAGATTTCGAACCTCAACTGTCTTGACTTTAGTCTCACCTTTGTATGAGCATTTGAGATCAAGTTCGGTGGTTTCGGCTCCATAGACAGGCAGCTTGACATTTGCAGGAGTCTGGTACGCCGTCCGAAACATCTCGTTGCGCAATTTGCAGGGAATCCCAACTAATTCTGCTCGTTTACCGTCTTCGCCATAAGCAAAAGTACGCGCTTCCAAGGTTACAACTTTTTGGACCGGCACTTTCGAGATGATCTTGGATTCAATCGGTGGTGCCGTGATGTCCTGCAATTCTGTTGTTGCACAGGCTGAAAGCCCAAGCGCGGCAACCGTCATTCCTGCCATCAGTTTGAGGGAGGTCTTCTGTGTCATTTCAAACTCCATTTGAGGCTGACATAGCCAACAGTCGTATCGGACTAGAAGGCTGGATTGGTGTTTGGTGGAGCCTCATCAGGTCGGCTCAACGCTTGTGCCACCTAACTTCTGCAAGGCAGCCTGATTGTTAACCATGAATTCCGTACCCACGCTGACCCCAGCCAGATGATACTGTGACCACCTGCACACGACCGAGGTTTTGACATGACCGAAATCGAGGTCAGCGTTCGTGAGTGGCTCGAACCTCGGCACATTGTAGGCTCCCCATAGTATAGAAACCTTGCTCTCCTTCTTTGGCCAAGTCTCGCTATTCACCGCAACACCCTCTCAAAGGGGTGGGGGCAGTCGATGGGTATATGGAAAGGGTCACCCACTAACACGCCGATGCTCAAGCCGTAGAACCAGATCGCTATAAGGAGAAATACCGATGCACTATTTTAAGATAGAAATCGGTTATGGAGATGCGCCACTTTCCAGAAACGAGCCGCTATACCCCGTACTAAAAAGCCTTAAGTTGATGAACTGAAACGGTTCTTGATGGCAATAGTCCCACTACTTGCCTATTTAATTCTCCGAAAGTGCTTCATTAGAACTGCAACCTCAGGCTGACATACCCAACGGTCTTATCAGACTCGAAAGCTGGGTTGGTGTTGGGTGGGGAGTCATCAGGCCGGCTCAACGCGTGTGCCACCTGCATCTGCAAGGTAACTTGATTGTTCACTATGATATCCGCACCCAAGCTGACACCAGCCAGATGATCCTGTGACCAACGGCGCGAGGCGGAAGGCTTCACATATCCAAAGTCGAGGCCTGCGTTCATGAGCAGCTCGAGCCTTGGCGCTTTGTAGGCACTCCATTCGACCGTATTGTTTAGGTAAATCCCGGTTTCGCCATACAGGCTATCGTCGTGAAAGCCCCGAACCGTGCTCCATCCACCGAAACCGAACTGTTCAATCCCCGGCAGGACGTCGTCCGAATACTGCCCGGACAGCGTTCCTCGATAATTCAATCCGCTATTTCTAATAGGGGCGGAGAAATCTGTGCGGAGTTTCACCAGACGGAACTCCTGATCGATCACACTGCGTTCCGGAATCTCAGCCCCCAGGGCATCAAGCCCAGCCTTCAAGCCAAGGTTCCAGAAGAGCCGTCCCGGTCCGATTGTCTGTTCACCCCTAAGACCAAATGAGGCAATCGTCAGGCGCTGGCGTTGGCTGGTAATCTCGATGTCATTGATCAAGGTTTTGGTTCTGTTCAGTTTCAGGTCACCATAGGCATAAACCTTAGAGGTCTGATTCCGCATCAACAGACGCTCCGTCAGCAGGATCAGGTATTGGCTGCGCCCCTCAGTGACAAAGGACTGGTCTATACCCTGGGTGATAAACCGATAATCGCTGGCCCCCAGATCTGCATTGAACAGCCAGTTTCCCAACGGGAAACCCCAGTTGACGGAAACAGAATCCGAATAGCGTTCCCCACGCTCTTCAAACGGCGTGGTGGTGATCCCGATCCTCAACTGGTCATTGAGGTTCAACCCGTTGTCGAGACCAAAGGTGCTGGTGCCTTTGATCCGTCCTGTGGATTCAAACCCTGAGTGGTCAAACAGGAAATCCAGATACCACGGACGTTGATCCTGCACATCAATCTGGATGAAGGACCCGCCTGGGGATTCTCCGGGCACGAGCTGGAACTGGCCGCTGGCCGACCGGGGCGCATTGATGTTCTCCAGGCCCTGTTCAAGGTCTCGCAGATTCAGAAGATCGCCTCGTCCGGGCGGGAAGGCAGCATTCAGCCGCGCATCCGCTGGTTTTCCGGTTCCATAGACGTAGCCTTCGATGCGACCCGGCACGATGGTAATTACCAGAGACCCATCTGCAATGTCCTGTTCAGGGACATAAGCACGGGTCGTGATAAACCCCAGTTCCTGATAGAATGTGTTGATCTCGTTCAGTGTCTGCGTAATGTCTGCTGCCGTCGCACAAGTGCCGACCAGATCACGATAGCCTTTGGGCTCACGCTTGAAAGCTTCAAAGCCTTCGAGGTCAATACTGTGGATATCGAAACAAGGGCCACCCGGGGGAGGGGCATAGAGGTCCGCGCCGGCGGTTTGATCCTGCACCACATCTTCACGTTCTTCGAATTCCCGGCGACGTTGCTCCTGATCTTCCGTCTGCTGAGTTTGTTGTTGTTGGATATCGTTGCCTATGCGCCGTAATTCATCTGCCGAGATGCCCTGCGCCAGCGTCTTGCTCGCAAGCCACCAAAAGACAAATATAAAAATTAAGAAGATAAAATACTGAGCTTTTTTCTCCATCAATTGGCACTCGCTCAGCTTAGCCGTTCATACGCAGCGGTGAACCCGTACAACGAAACCGGGAAATCAACAGCCTTGTCGCGCGCCGTCCAGACCCGGACCCTTACTTCCAGCCCTTTGCGAAAGGCTGACAAGACATCCCCGTCCATGCGAAATCCGGCGTGACAGCCAAGTTGGTCGCAAACTTCGTAAAGCACTTTGAAGGTCGACGTTTGTCTACGTTCAACTCAATACCAGGAGCCAGATAGACGCCAACGGGAACTGTCATGACGGCATAGCTTTGGCCCGTGTCTTCATCTGTAGACACGCTCAAAAGGAAAACAGGCGGACCATCCTCCCTGACGGCAACACTTTGCACCATCTGACAAACTGTGCTTTGCGCTGCGGATTGGCACAGAACACGCCAATCCGAAAACACCTCTTCAGTAGGCTGTAATTCTGCTACTTGCGCCAAAGCCGTCGAGTGGTAGAGGCCGAGGCCAATACAACTGGCCAATCGGCGCAGCGCATGGCCATTCACGTGCATTTAAAGGTGTATGTCACACGAACATGTGACGTGTTTACCGGAAAGCTTGCCGTCTGTACCATTTGGCCGATAGCCGGGTTCCAGGTCTGCTGTGTGTATGTCGTTTGTTTGTTGAAAGGTTCCGAAACAGATCGGAACGCGATGATCGCGGGCCCCGCACAAATTTCGTTGAACGCGTTCTGACTGAACTTGTCCTGCTGAGCTGCACGGTTCTCGCGAACTTCGATTGTTGCCGCAAAGCTACCGTCGCTAGTCGGAGAAACGCCATATAGCACCTTAAGCTGCTCAGGTGACGTCTCTGTGCAAGCGCCCAAGATAACTAGAAAAACGGCAGAAAACTTGAAGATCGTATTCATGGTTCAAATAACCAATTTGATATGCTTAGAATTTGAAATCGGTTGCACGCTCTACGGGCCATCCTGATCCAGCGGTGCCGCTTCCCACTCGCGGGCAAACCTCTGCGCTGCCTCCAGATCATCGCGATCCAATTGTGTGCTTAAGGTGTCTCGGAGAATGCGGGCCTCATCCATACCTCGTGCAGAAGCCAGGTTTGCATAGCCATGCGCTTTGATGAAATCCCGTTCCACGCCGTTTCCTGATTGATAGGCTTTAGCCAGCTCGAAGAGACCCAGCGGATTGCCAGCCCCTCCCGTGCGCGAAAAGTTTTTGACAGCAGTCTCATAACTCTGTTCAACACCTTCGCCATCGCGATAGGCCTGACCCAGGTAGTTGATTGCCGCCACGTGGTTCTGCTCAGCGGCTTGCTGCCAGTAGGCCACCGCCTTGGCCGTATCCTCGTCAACGCCTTGCCCATCTGCTAAAAGTAGCCCGCAGTTAAACGCGCTGTTGGCATCGCCGGACTCGGCCGCCGAACAAATCAATTCCGCGGCGCGCTGATAGTCCTGCAAGACCAATTCGCCATTCAGATACATCAAGCCGAGCCGGTTCTGTGCCAGCGCGCTCCCCTGATCGGCGGCCGCGCTATAGAGCTCGACAGCGCTGCGCATGTCGCGCTCCGTTCCCAGACCCATTTCAAACAGACGCCCGATGAAGAACGCGCCGTCCGCGTCGCCGTCTTCAAAGCCCGCCCGGAACTCCTCGACAGCACCTGATACGTTGCCAGCTTCAAGGGCGGCTATGCCTGCAGAAACGTCCGCAAGCGCAACACACGCGATAGATGCAGACACCGCTCCGCAAAAAGCCGTCTTCAAAATGCGCATTCCCTAACCTTTTGTTTATGTGTTTAGCAGGGGAACATTAACTGTTTACGTCTTGCTTCCTTTCAGCCACTGACTTGGAATCGAAATTCCATCCACACCGCCGCGTCAGGCTAGCGCCTCATGGAGTGTCGATACTTATCGGCCATATTGCGCTCGGGAACCAATACTGAAGCGCTATTTTGGTATATCCAAAAGCTATCGATGGACGATTGGAGGATTGCTCTACCGGCTTGCGTGAGACTGGTTCGAATTTGTCTGACGGCACCTCTTCGTCGAAGATCAGCAGACAACAAATCGTAGCTTACGTCAGTGTCCGAAATTCGGGGGGTAGCTCAAGATACCGCACTTGGACTTCATTTGAGACGTCGCGCGACACTTTTGAACCTATGTGTTGCACAATCCAACTTTATCTTCGGATACAATTCTGGCTGACTGATACCTGCAGGATATTCTTAATCCTGCTTCCTGAAACTTCTATCAACATAACAGCAAAAATCTAATGTTCTGATGGAAATCAAACAAACCCCAATAGAAATAGTAAAGTACTCAACACTTGATCTTGATGCTGCGGATCAATTTGATGCATTTTCACTAATAGTTTCCCCTGTTTGCGACCTCAAGAGGCTCAGCTCGATCAATAGTGGATTTCATGCTAAATTTTCTGCTTTCGATCTACACGGAATAGATTTTGTTTCTTGGGAGGTTGACCCGAGTACTTACGAAAGAACAAGGGAAAAGATCAAAAATTCTTCTTTCGATAGTTGCGCAATCTGGTTCGTTCGAAACGGGCATATTTTTAATGAACACAATAATGATTTGGTAAAGGCCGAAACAGGAGATTTAATGCTCATTTCGCATGCGCAACCGTGGAAATCACATTGTGTAGGGCGGAGTTTTGTTTCGGTGGGAATAAATTGTGATAAGTATTCTTGGATGACTTCATGTAATCGCCCACTGCTTGATGGGTCCCTAAAGGGACTACTTAGAACGTTTATTGCAATGCTCGTTGATGAAGCACACAATATTACCGAGGATCAAAAACCAATGCTGGCACAGTCTTTTTCTGATCTACTAGCAGCATCGATTGAGCCAACGGCAGAAAATCGCTATTATGCGACAACAGCGTTAAATACAAGCAGGCTTAAGATTGTTCGAGATTTTGTCCAACGTCATTTAGAAAGGCCGGAGCTCAACGTAGACTTTATTTGCAAATCGTTGGGCGTATCTCGCCGAACATTATATAATATCTTCGAAGAATATGGTGGTGTTGCCAAATACATCAAAACCGCCCGACTTCAAGCTTGCTACAAAGCTTTGTCAAATAATAATGACCAAAAATATGTAAGTACAATTGCATATCAATACGGCTTCACAAATATATCACTTTTCAGTCGGCAATTTAAAGAGCAATATGGTTTCAGTCCCAGGGAAACGTGGGATCGAAGCAACCGCAATCAAGTCGAACTGCACCTCAAAGCTCCGACATTACTCGATCATTTGTGTCAATCTATCGATTGTTTACGGAACCGGTGCGATACCCCGAACGTGTCAGACAGGGAGTCCAGCGAACACCTGTGATTGGGCAGTGTGGCCTCTGACATCGGTGTTCGAGATCCACGCGCCCGCTTCCGGCCCCGTCGTCGCCTGACGCCCAGTTTCACGGGCAAGATCGAGGTCTTTGTCGGAAACAACATCCGTGTCGCAGTGCGCTAAAATCCACTTATTCAAAGTCGATAGGCCTACGCCCAAAGGGAGTGTCATGAAACCTGTGTATCTGGCCCAGCCCATGCGGTTTCAGATACTCAAGCATCGAAGCGCTCGCCGAACATTATGGCGAACTGATTGCGGGCTGCAAACCATGTCCCGGACATTTCGACCATCCTTTTCAAAGTCAGTGCGGGACCATATGCCATCAGGGCCGCGGCCTTGTCGATCACCGGTATATGAGGAGCGATCTTGCGATCAACCAACCAGCCCAACATCGGACCAGATCCGTAGGCCGTGTCTGCGATCAGCCTCTCAGGGTGAAGGTCGAACCGCCTTTAACCCTGTCCAGCATAGTCTTTGTTGACCCCACTTCGGCCTGCCGGATGGACCTGGCCGCTTCAACGTCAATGATGATGCTATGGTCTGTATCAACGAGGTAGTTATCAGAGTCTGCAACGAAGGCTGGCACCTTGTGCGCCGCTGTCCATTAACTGGCTGGGTCAGAATATGATGTGAACTTGGGCTTGACCGGCGACGCAGCACCAAACGCGGCATCATCCAGAGTATCAAGATACTCCCGAACAGCACGTGGCGCGGTATCGACATCGATCTGTTCAGCATCCCATTCCTCCTGTGACGCTGAATACTGCTTGGTCGCTTCCGCCTCGATCAGGCTGGCATCAATCGCTATACGCTGGCCGCTGACCAAATCTTCTGCAAAGCACCGTGCCACTGTCGTTTCGAACACGTGCCGCAAAAAATTCACTCTCACGGAACCGACCGTGGCGGTTCTTGAAAAAGGTCGAATGATCCGGCACTCGATCAGTCAAATCGAGGCAACAGAACCAACGATACGCAAGGTTCAAGTTCACTTCCTGGCACAACCGCCGTTCCGACCGGATGCCAAAGCAATAGCCCACAAGCAGCATGCGGATCAGCAACTCGGATCCACGGAAGGGCGACCTGTATGGCTATAGTAGTCGGCCAAGTGACCGCGGATACTGCTCAGTTCAACAGATCGATCAATCGACCGCAGCAGATGATCTTGGGGAGTGTGGTCCTCTAGCGAAAACTCATAGAACAGTGCGGCCTGAGCTTCCTGCCTTGATCCCATCATCGTCCAATCTCCCGTTCAACAAGAGAATTGAATCACCAGAATGGCCTTCGATCAAGACAGAGTTTTTCAACAGAATATGGTTATGGTGTTGAAAAACATCGTGTTTCTCACGCAGAAACCGATGTCCAGAATATAGCGCGAGCGCCTTCCCAGTCAGGTTTTTCGCGCTTGCTGCGGTGCAGAAAAGATATTGGCCGGTTTGCGGAGGTTCCCGACCGATTAGTGACCCTGCGTGCGAGTAGCGCAGAGTCCTGGGTGATCGGGGCGCCCTACCCATAGGCGCGCTATCCGCCGCATTTTTAAAAGGATATTTTGAGTCCTGCGTTGAGGTTGAGTTCGGTGGTATCGCCGAGGGTTGTTAGTCCTGTTGCATAGGAGGCTTCGCCGAAGAGGGCGAGGCGGTCATTCCAGGCATAGGTGCCGCCAAAGCCAAACCCGATGGCCCAGGGCTCGCTCTCGGTTGTCAGGGGCACCCCGGCGACATTTACCGTGCTTCCCGCGCCAAACTCGTGGAACAGGTTGACGATACCATAAAGATGACTGGATTCTTGTGCCTGCGTTTCAAACTCAAGCCCAAGGCGCAACGTCTGGCTGGCCGCATCGTCGAGCGTCACACGCGCTCCATATGGCGCGCCGGTGAAGTCAGAAAACGCAACAGAAGAATGGCTCAGCTGGGCCTGCGGTATCACCACCAGTCCGGGGTTCAGATCGAACTGCTTTCCCACCTCCAGCGACACGGCATAGCCCGTGCCACTGTTCCCTTCCGCCAAACTTCCGATACGGGCAGAGCTCAGATCACTTGTATAAGAGGACAGTGTCATCTGCGCGTCGATATAAAACCTGCGATTGTCATACCATGTTGCAGCCAGGCCCAGACCCAGGCCGCTGGTCGCAACCGAACCATCCCCAAAGCCAGAGCTGACATCTGTACTGCCGGTGGCGTAGGACAGCATCAGCCCGCCCACAAACAGGCCCGCACCGCCATCGTTCAGGACGATATCCGCGCCGATCTCCATCTCCCGGATACTGCTCTCAAGCCCGGCTCCTGTTGTGCTGTGCTCTTCCGCCGTTGTGATGCGTTCCCCGCCCATCTGGAACCAAAGCGGCGAGCCCGTGTTCTGGCCAGCTGTTCCCCCATCCCAGGCCAGGCTCCGGAAATCCTCCGAGCTGCCCCGCTGGCGCAGCGAAGAGGGACCGTTGAGGGCCAGAAGCGCATGACCATAGCTGTCATAGATCGGCGCAGAGGGTTGCCAGTTGATCTTCTTGGTATCGGACATCGCACTCAACACCCAACCGCGGCCATCCCCGGCCTTGGCCAGCGTATAAACGTAAGCGCCCGCGACAAACGCATGCTCCCCGTCCGAAGTGACATGGTTGCCATCTACAAGGGTGACCGTCCCGTCAAACGCTCCGGCAACAGAAACCACATCAACTTCACGCGCGGTGACCTCTGCACCGCCGCTGTCCAGGCTGGCAACCGACAGCATCATATCGCCCGCAGCGCTGCCGGTGATGACAACCATATCGCCCTTCGGATCGTCGCCCCCCATAACCGCATCCAGTGCAAAAACACTCGAGCCTGATCCGGTGTAATCCCCATCAATGGTGATCACATCGCCTGTATCTCCATCCTGCACACTTAAGAACAGAGACCCTGCATTGGTCACATCGCCTGCAATGGTAATGTCGCGCTCCCCGCCGGAGGCGTGGAACACAGACCTGGCGTCGATGGACAAATCCATAGCCAGTGTATCACCGCCAACCATGATCAGCTTCGTGTCATTCAGCGTGAGACGCTCCCAATTGCGGAAGCGATCCGTCGTGAAGACCATAGTCTGATCCCTCAAAACCAGCTGATCATTGATGCCCTCACCGCCATCAACAGCACCCGTGAAACGTCCTCCCGTCAGGGTCAGCATATCGTCACCCGCCCCAAGAAGAATATCACCGAGGATCGTCCCTGACGAGGTGATGACCGCATTGCCATCCCCGTCCCGGATCGCAAGACCAGAAGTTCCCGCACGCACATGGGCCCCGCTGGCGATATCAATCGTCCCACCGGCACCGGATATCGAACGGATTGCCGCGCCGGCTCCGCCGCCGCCCGTCACAGACCCCGCCACGTCTATGTCAAAGCCCGTCGCTCCAACAGCGTGAATGCCGTCTGCATTCATTCCGAAAACCCTTACAGCGGCATCCGCATCCAGACGGGCAATCGCCTGCCCGGCAGCCGACTGCGCAACCAACCCAAAGGCGCCTTCCCCATCCGTGGTGACGCGGCCATCGGCCATCCGCGCAGTCGCAGCGCCAGAGCCAGAGGTGGTTGCAAAAAGTCCATGGGCATTGTTTCCGCTTGTTGTGACATCCCCGCCCTCCACCTGCGCAACCGCAGCGCCAGAACCAGAGGTGGTCGCCAAAAGTCCCTGGGCATTGTCTCCGCCTGTCGTGACATCTCCCCCGGTCATATGCGCACGCGCATCGGCCGCACTCTCCGCGTTTCTAATAAACGCCCAAAGTCCACGGGCTTCTTGTCCCTCCGTTGCGACATCTCCACCCTCCAAACGCGCTGTCGCTGCGCCAAGACCAGTGGTGCTCGCATAAAGCCCACGGGCAAAGTCTCCGCTTGTCTTGACATCCCCGTCGGTCATATGCGCACGCGCATCGGCCGTGCTCTCCGTGTTTTCAATCGCCGCAAAAAGCCCGTGAGCCAAACCCCCTTCCGTGGTGACGGAGCCACCTTCCAATTGCGCTGTCGCTGCGCCAAGACCAGTGTTGCGCGCAAAAAGCCCCTCAGAAAAATGTCCATCAGTGGTGACATCCCCGCCCTCCAACTGCGCAACCGCAGCACCAAGACCAGTGGTGCTCGCATAAAGCCCGCGGGCATTAGCTCTGCTTGTCTTGACATCCCCGCCGGTCATATGCGCACGCGCATCGGCCGCGCTCTCCTCGTTAATAATCTCTGCCCAAAGCCCGTGGGCATTATCCCCATCGGTGGTGACATCCCCGCCCTCCAGCTGCGCAACCGCAGCACCTAGGCCAGAGGTGGTCGCCAAAAGCCCGCGGGCATTAGCTCCGCTTGTCTTGACATCCCCGCCGGTCATATGCGCACGCACCTCGGCAACGCTCCCGGCGAATCTAGTCTCGGCTCGAAGTCCGGAAGCAAAACCCCCTTTCGTGGTAACGGAGCCCCCCTCCAACTGCGCAACCGCAGCGCCAAGGCCAAAGGTCCTCGCATAAACCCCATGAGCACCGCCTCCGCCTGTCGTGACATCTCCCCCGGTCATATGCGCACGCGCATCGGCGACGCTCTCCGTGTTTTCAATCGCCGCAAAAAGCCCGTGAGCCGTACCCCCTTTTGTTTCGACATCCCCGCCCTCCAAATGCGCTGTCGCTGCGCCAAGACCACCGGTGCTCGCCAAAAGCCCATAGGCACCGTCCCCGCTGGTATCAACATCCCCGTCGGTCATGTGTGCGCTTGCTTCAGCTTCGTTTTCCGCGTTGAAAATCGCCGCCCAAAGTCCACGGGCTTCTTGTCCCTCCGTTGCGACATCTCCACCCTCCAAATGCGCAACCGCTGCGCCAAGGCCCCGGTTGAACGCCACAAGCCCACGGGCAAAGTCACCGCTGATATCAACATCCCCGTCGGTCATATGCGCATGCGCATCGGCAACGCTCTCCGTGTTTATAATCGACGCAAAAAGCCCGTAAGCCGTACGCCCTTTTGTTGCGACATCTCCGCCCTCCAAATGCGCAACCGCTGCGCCAAGGCCGTAGGTGTTCGCATAAAGCCCATGGCTCAATAATCCTCTTGTTTCGATATCCCCACCGGTCATATGCGTACGCACCTCGGCCCCACTCGCCGCTACTACGGTCGTCGCCCGAAGCCCGTAAGCCCCACTCCCTTCCGTGGTGACACGACCGCCCTCCATCTGCGCGACCGCAGCGCCAAAGCCATTGCCGCTCGCATAAAGCCCATGGGCAAAGTCACCGCTTGTTTTGACATCCCCGTCGGTAATGTGCACACGCGCATCGGCCTCGCTCCCGGCGTTCGTAATATTCGCCCAAAGCCCGTGGGCATCATCCCCATCCGTTTCGACATCCCCGCCCTCCAAGCGCGCAGTCACAGATCCAAGGCCAGTGGTCCAAGCCAAAAGCCCCGACGCATTGTCTCCGCCTGTCGTGACATCACCTCCGGTCATGTGTGCGCTTGCTTCAGCTTCGTTTTCCGCTTTGGAGATATGCGCCCGAAGCCCGTAAGCCCCATCCCCATCCGTGGTGACGCGGCCATCAGCCATCTGCGCAGTCACAGTGCCAAGGCCAGTGGTGCTCGCATAAAGCCCATGGGCAAAGTCTCCGCTTGTCTTGACATCCCCGCCGGTCATATGCGCACGCGCATCGGCCGCGCTCTCCGCGTTAATAATCTCTGCCCGAAGCCCGTGAGCCGTACCCCCTTCCGTGGTGACGGAGCCGCCTTCCAATTGCGCTGTCGCTGCGCCAAGACCACCGGTGCTCGCCAAAAGCCCATGGGCACCGTCCCCGCTGGTATCAACATCCCCTCCGGTCATATGCGCATGCGCCTCGGCCGCGCTCCCGGCGAATCTAATCTCCGCCCGAAGCCCGTGAGCCGTACCCCCTTCCGTGGTGACGGAGCCGCCTTCCAATTGCGCTGTCGCTGCGCCAAGACCAGCGTTGCGCGCCAAAAGCCCCTGGGCACCACTTCCGCTTGTTTCGACATCCCCTCCGGTCATATGCGCATGCACCGCGGCCGCGCTCCCCGCGTTTGCAATCTCCGCCCAAAGCCCGTTAGCAAAAACCCCTTCCGTGGTGACGGAGCCGCCTTTCAACTGCGCAACCGCAGTGCCAAGACCACCAGTGCTCGCCAAAAGCCCGTGGGCCTTGGCTCCGCTGGTCTTGACATCCCCGCCGGTCATATGCGCACGCGCATCGGCCGTGCTCTCCGCGTTGGCGATAAGCGCCTGAAACCCACGCGCATCTCCCCCATACGTGGTGACTGTGCCGCCCTGCATTTCAGCAACCGCAGCGCCAGAGCCAGTGGTGGTCGCCAAAAGCCCAATGCCCCAGCTCGCGTTTGTATTAATCTCTCCTTTGATCAGGCGCGTCGTCGCCGTGGCTGTGCTATCCTCGTTGTTGATCGCCGCAAAAAGCCCACGCGCATCTCCCCCATACGTGGTGACTGTCCCACCATGCATTTCAGCAAGCGCAGCGCCATCGCCAGAGGTGTTCACCCGAAGCCCATGGGCCCATCTCCCGCTTGTCGTGATCTCTCCTTTGGTCAGGCGCGCCGTCGCCGTGGCTGTACTATCCTCGTTACCAATCTCCGCCCAAAGCCCACGCGCCTTTTCCCCATGCGTGGTGATTGTCCCACCATGCATTTCAGCAACCGCAGCGCCAGAGCCAGAGGTGGTCGCATAAAGCCCACCGGCAAAGTCACCGGTCGTATTAATGTTGCCAAGCAAGAGAAGCGTCGTCGCCGTGGCTGTGCTCTCCTCGTTACCAATCTCCGCAAAAAGCCCACGCGCATTTTCCCCAAGCGTGCTGACTGTGCCGCCCGCCAATTGCGCTGTCGCAGCGCCAAGGCCAGTGGTGCTCGCAAAAAGCCCACGAGCCCAGCCTCCGCTTGTCTTGACTTCCCCGCCGCTCATAAACGCATGCGCATAGGCCGCGCTCTCCTCGTTAAAAATCCCCGCCCAGAGCCCGTGAGCATCAACCCAATCCGTGGTGACGCGGCCGCTCTGCAGGAGCACAGTCATATTCCCATCAGCCGTCCCCGCTCCGTGCCCACGCACTCCAGAGCCACCCACCGTGACACCTGGGTCATCAAGTACCAGAGTAAGCCCGTCTGATCCGATATAGGCGATGCCGATCTGGTAATTTCCAGGAGCACAGTTAACGACATCCTGGCCAGAGGCGTCTGCCCCACACTCATTGGCTGCATGCGCCGCGTCAGTTACCAACAACAGCCCTGCTGTTGCGCCGGTCGCCACACCCAAAAGGCCCGGCGCTATGCTCGCGACCCGCCCCTTGAACTTGGTCAATCGACCTCCACGTACCAAAACCTTGAGCGGGGGAAAGACCCGTTGGAAATCAAAGCACTGGTTTGTCATTCTGAAATACTCCTGTGATGGGCCGAGCCAACGGGCACAAAACCGACCAGGCAAAGGCGCCACCATGTCCGCCAGACAGGCAGCTGGTTGTCATAAATACGGATATTGAGAGCGGCATCGGCCGCAGGCGTTGCCCCAGACGCAACCGGACGCGAACCGGCGTCAGTGATCGGCGGTGTTGCCTCCACGCCGTCGTCTTTAATCAGGAGAAACTGCCAGGGCTTCACATCCGGCCCCGAACCGGTGGTCGTCACATCGCAGGGCGCGCTGATCGGAGAGAAGCGCAACTGATCATCCAATCCGGAAACCGAGATCAGACTGCCAATTAAACCTTGAACAATAACCGACCTGCGGTCGGGTATCAGGAGGATGTAACCGGAGAGCGCTCTGCTTTGCGCCAATGCGCAGCCACGGTTCTTGAACCGATGAACCGATGAACCGATGAACCGATGAACCGATGAACCGATGAACCGATGAACCGATGAACCGATGAACCGATGATATGGAGCTTCCGACCTATCGTCAAGCAAGGTACTGACTTTATTGAGTATATTGGCGATTTTTGGCCGAATATTCGAGGGCCAATCAATGTGTCTCATATCGAAATTCTAGAGCCAGATTGTTTCCCGCGGAAATTCCATAATCCTATGCTTGAATAGACACCGGCTATGGGGCCGGGTTGGCTTGTCGTCTTCAGCAGCAGGCGTCGGATCGGTCCGACCTTGGCTGACGCCGCAATCTGTTCATCTTCATCAAAGGTCAGATTGAGTGTAACCGCTCGGTTGTTACCGCGGCCCTTTGTCTTTGACGCGGACGATGATGTCTGGGTCTGACACGAAGTCTTCGAGGAAGTTGCGCCATTCGTTGGGGGATCGTCGAGCGCCGAAGATCAATTCGCGTAGCTCTTCAATCCCATGGTCAGTGACGGCGGTGATCGCTTCATCCGTTCCGGTATGCGACTTTTCTTATTTATCTGGTCTAAATCAAAGAAAAACTGTAGACGCGGCGAACGGCGGCTTGGTGGCGATGGTGTTGAAAAACACCGTGTTGCTAGCGCAGAAATCGATGTCCCGAATTTGCGGCGAATATCTTCCCAGTCGGACTTTTCGCATTTGCTGCGGTGCAGGAAAAATCTTGGCTAGTAATCGTAGGTTCTGGGCGGTGGTAGCGGGGAGAAATTCGTCGTTCGCGCCACATGGACCACGTAATCGAAAACTATCCAATGAGACCTTAGACCAGATGAGCGTTTTTGCGGCGGGCGCATCATCCGTGATTTTCTCGGCGAACATGGATTGTTCGACGGAGGAAATGCGAGTGAACAGAACGCTGTATGTGGGACTGGACGTCCACAAAGATACGATTGCGGTGGCTGTTGCGGAGGATGGTCGTGGCGGTGAGATCAGGTTTCACGGAACTATCATCAACTCGGCAGATGCGGTTCTGAGATTGACCAAACACTGACGAAGAACGGTTGCACGCCAACCTTCTGCTATGAGGCGAGGCCTTGTGGATACGGCCTTCATCGCCATTTGACGAAGCTCGGGTTTGAATGCGCGGTCGTTTCGCCTTCGATGATCCCGCGCAAGTCAGGTGATCGGATCAAGACAGATCAGCGTGATGCCGGGATGCTGGTGCGACTTTGGCGAGCTGGGGAACTGACCCCGATCTGGACACCTGACGAAGAACAAGAGGCAATGCGGGATCTGATCCGCGCCCGCAAACAGGCGATGGATGCGGTGAAGACTGCCAAACAACAGCTTCTGAGTTTCCTGCTGCGCCATGGTCTTCACTATGAGAAGGGGAAGTACTGGACACAACGCCATCGCCGTTGGCTGGCAGAAATGCGTCGCTTTCGTTTTCCCCACCAGCAGCTTGCATTTGAAGAATACAAGCGTGCAGTCACCCAAGCTGAGGATCGGGTCGCAACGCTGGATAAGGTGATAGATGATGCCATTCCTGGCTGGCATTTCGCGCCTGTTGTTGATGCTTTACGTGCCCTGCGCGGGATCGATACAACTATAGCGGCGACTGTCGCGACCGAGATCGGTGACATCACCCGGTTTGAGAA
The DNA here is from genome assembly GCA_000158135.1 of Rhodobacteraceae bacterium KLH11. Taxonomy (GTDB): domain Bacteria; phylum Pseudomonadota; class Alphaproteobacteria; order Rhodobacterales; family Rhodobacteraceae; genus Ruegeria. The sequence goes on along the minus strand of DS999533.1, from coordinate 389,643 downwards.
TCCACGCCAACTCATGGCTTGGTTGGGGTTGGTGCCAAGCGAGCATTCCAGTGGAACCACAAAACGTCGCGGTCGATTGACAAAAACAGGCAATGCTTTGGCCCGGACAATGCTTGTGGAGGCGGGGTGGTCATATCGTCACCCGCCGAAAGAAGGGCAGCCCTATCTTAAACGGTCGACACACTTGCCACAGCACATCAAAGACATCGGTTGGAAAGCTCAAACCAGGCTGTGCAAACGGTATCGGAATCTCAGCCGCACAGGCAAACCGTAACCCCGTGTTCTGTCAGCCATCGCTCGGGAATTGGCCGGGTTTGTTTGGGACATCGCCCGTCAGACACCGCTGAAACCCTGACCAGCCTATCCAGACTGCCTGTGCAGTACGCTGGAGATGGGAGCCATTGATGGGGAAATCCTCGGAGTGCGTTGGAGCAAACACTCGGTCTTAGAGAGAGGCAATCTCACGTCGTATTTGGTAAGGCGGTATCCAATCCGCGGATGAGAGCATGACTACACTCGGTTCGGCTCACCGTCTCCAGCGCCTGTGCAGGTTACAAACTTTGACCTTCCCGCACCAACGGGGTAGCCTTTTCATGCCGGGAAAGCCAAAAACGCTCATGAGAACGCCCTATTCTGCACTCAACCGCACTCGACCCCCATAAATTTCGGGTCAAGTCGCCATCCTGATGACAGCATTCCTAAGAGGGATCTCGTTTCCGCAGAAGCTTGCGATCATCGCATCCATGAACTCGTCCTCATTGATGTTGTCCTCGACCATCTCAAGTCCCGCAACCTGCATAAGGATATCTAGCAGCGTGAGCTGGCAGCGCCCGTTGCCCTCACGAAACGGATGGACAGCGTTGATGTCGGCAATGTAGTGCGCCGCACGCATGGCGAAGTCCTGCAAACTATTCGTCTTGGCGAGGTGGTTCTCTTCGGCGAGTTCTCGAAAGATGCGGTTCATCTCAGTGTCGATGTACTCTGGATAGCAAAACCAGTTCCCACCTTTGGCGGTTCGAATTTGTCTTGACTGCCCCGCCCACGTGTAAACATCCTGGAAGAAGTGATGATGGATCGCCCGGTAATGCGCATAATCAAGCTCCCCTTCCGGTAATGGCTCCTCCGACCGAGTTAAAAACATGATCTGCTCGAACTGATCAAGCTCGTCCTGATCCGTCAGGTTGGCCTTGTTTCGAAGAACTCCAGTGCCAGGGTAACAGAGGGGGTCTTCTGTGATGTCGTACCGGCTCATTTGCTTTTTTTGGTGACAAACCTACCGGTAATCACAGAGCGAAGTGCGTCACCTTTGAGCCCGCGATCAGTGTAAATCTCCAACATCTTGGCGGATTTGGGACTGATCGTGACACCTTCAACCTTGGCGAACTTGGCCGCTTTGGATTTACCTAAAGGCCTCGTGACAAAGCGACCGGTAGTCGCTGATCTCCTAAGTGCGGTGCTCTTCTTCATGACACCACTTTATCACGCTTAGTATTGAATGTGTACGAAGATTCCGCCCCGCCCTCTTATGTTTTGAGTTCAGTTTTTTCACGTGTGGCTACAGACTGTGCCCATCATCTTCATGCCCGCGCGAGAGTGTCTGCTCGTGTGTGTGGCTGATCTCCTGGGCGATTTCCTTGATTTTGGCGGCGGCGAACTGGTGCAGCTCATCCACGGCTGTCTTGGCCTGCACGTCGTGAAAGTCGCCACAGAGCTGCCCTTCGCTGCGATTGCAAAGCCAACGACTTAAGCTCAAGTAGTCAGTGAATTTCAGAGCCGATGGACTCTCTCAGCGAGCCTCAATGCTGACATTCAGAAATGCCAAGGGCTCCCTAGTGTGAATGCTCTGCCATCGCCAAAATCTCATCTTTCGGACGGAACGTTGCGCGTCCCACAAGAAGTGCCTCGGCATCGAATATCGTTTCCCAAAGAACATGTTGTGGCCCGACCGGTTCTGCGACAGCTCGCCATTCTTTGATCTTCTGCCTTAGCTTGGCTCGTTGTCCTGTGGTCATTCTTGCTCCATTTTGTCGGAACTTGTTTCCGGTTAAATCCGGCTCTCTCATGCTAAAGAAACAAATAGAAAGACCGCGGCGCTGAATATGATCCATAGCGCCATCAAAAGTTTCATCCGGTTAGCACCTATCGCGACTGTGATTTTTCTGGCAACGGCGCCCCCAATCAACGCGCCAGGCGCAGCACATACCAATAGCTGAACGTTCACCAATCCGGGGACAGATAAATGGAAAGGCAAAGCAAAAAAAACGGTCGCGGCGCCGACGCAGACAGCAAGTGCAATCGCCATGTTCAGTCTATACCCGAGCAGTATCAGGCAAATCGCCAAGATCTCACCGACGCCAATAGATATCCAAGCGGTAATAGCGCCCCCTGCAAATCCCGAAGCGACAATGTAAATGGCATGCTGATATGGCATGACACCTACGCTGCCTTTACTCAATTGACGCCGTTTGATCGTTGTCAAAACGATGAGGCAGCCGACCACAATCGAAAATATGGAAAATAAAAGTTTGATGTCGCAAGGAGGCGTTGGGGAGAAGGCTTGAACGCAGGCGACGCCAATGAAAGCACACAATGTGCTCATCCACAAAATGGGCCAGAACTGCGACCAACCCTGCTCCTCTTCCATGCGTTTCACGAAACGGTATTGCAGCCACGACAAGCTTCCCGAGGTCATGCCAAAGCATTGAATCGCAATGCTTGTCGCCAGAACTTCAGCCGGAGAGACTCCAAGGCTTATGAACACCGGCAAGAATACCACCCCACCGCCCACGCCCGTTGAATTGGCGACAAGTGCGGCGCAAATCCCAACCAAAAAATAGGCCAGCTTCCAGAAATGGCTCTCTTCTAGAAATGGTTTTAGCTGGTCGGAGCTGATCAACAGCGCCAGCAACAGCGCGCAACTTAGGACAAAGAAACCTAAGCGAAGATAGAAATAAAATTTGCGCCCAAACAGAGCCTGCAGATCCAGAACACTGGCACTGGTGGGAAATATCAGCTTATGCATTGTCGATGCTCTGCCCGGATTTTTCTTTCGTACTGACCGGCGGTACCCGGGTAATGCGAGATAGCAAAGACTTGCGCAGGTAGTACATTCTGCCTCGCAGTCCGGCTTTTACGATGTGGTTAAAGCTACTCACGGGCATTTTGCGCAGCAATGTATGTGCGAGCGTCACTTTCTTCCCTGGTCCAGACAGACGGTATTGTGTGGCCTGCATTGGTCCATAGACCAGCTTGAGCCACAGCAAAGGGTGACGCCAGAAATACCGATTGAGCGGTACCTGGCACCCGATCAATGAGGCGACATCATCCATATAGCGGAAATAGTCGACCAAGCTTCGAATCCTCAGGGCGTTATGCTCAAACTGGCGCTCATAAACAGTCATGTCATGTCGCGCGACCTCGGTCATCTCGTTTCGCGTCGGGAGACAATGGGTTCCCGCGAAGACGCCTGCGCAATACCGGGCCTGCATTTCCATGATTGGGAACTGGCTGCCAAACCCTGGCCGGGCCCAACCCACCCAAGCTAGCCGCTCTTTCAAATCAGGATGAAACATATGCTTGTAAAGCTGACGCGGGTCGCATTCCTTTAGATCTTCAGGCATGAAGGAAACGCCGTTTTTATAACCCGTACAGAAAACCACCGCGTCGACGTCTTCAAGATGATTACCGCAGGCCGTTGTGAGCTGCCTTCCGCCTTCATTGACCTCGATAACGTCTTTGACAACCTTACAGCCGTGATGGGCAATGGCCTTTGGCAGTGCAAGCGTTTTGGTTCCGTAGGTTCCCCAAATACCGCGGCGGGTTTTGACCATCTCGTTCAGATCGGCCAGCGCCTCAAATACCGGATCTTTTCGCGCTCTTTCCAATTCAAGAATCTTGGGGCTTAGTTTTTCGCCGTACTCACGGGGCAATCCCCAGATGCCGCGATGTGTCGAAACGTCCGAAGCGTGATCTCCACGTTTGCGCGGTACCACCCAGCCAGTAGATTCACGCAAACTCACCCAGCATTTTTCTGCAACGGCCGAAATTTCATAAGCTACGTCGGAGCCAGACTCTCCGCCCCCGACCACAAGCACGCGTTTGCCTTTGAAATCATCCGCATTCAAATAGTCTTTCGAATGCGAATATGTGATGTCTTTTAAGTTATGGTGCCATGCCGGGTAATTCACGACATTGTTGTTTCCGATCGCTAGCACAAGTCGTTTGCATTCAAAACTTTCCCCTGTTGCCAAGGCTACTTTCCAGCTTTCCCCCTGGTCAGAAACGCTTTGGACCGTTGAGTTAAAACGGATGTGATCCAGAACACCGTATGTCTTGGCATAACCTTCCCAATATTCGAGAACCTCTGCCTTGTTCCAGAAATGGTGATTTCGACCCTCCCCGATCCAATAGTCTGAAAACATGCTAAAAACAGAAGAAGATGTGAGTTTCAAACTATCGTAGCTATTGGAGAACACGCCACCAATTGTTTGTGATCGCTCCAGGCATAAAATCGTCCCGGCATCTTGTTCCAAAATCTCTTTTGTACTGACAAGGCCACCGGGACCGGCGCCGATTACTATGCAGCTATACATGGCTCTCCCTTTCTTTTTCAGGGTGGGTAAGTTTGCTCAGTTCCGCCTCTGGAAACAGGATTTCCTCGACGTCGCAGATGAACTCTGCAGTCTTTGCATTCGTGATCTGATGCTGTCGTCCAAGCCGCAATTCACCTTTCGTCCGATCGCATGTCACGGTCAAAATTCGGTTGATAATTTTCGTCTCTATTCCAAATTCCTCTAACAAACTGCCAAATGGGATTTGGGTTGATCGCAGCGTATCAATCAACTTCTCGGGTACCGCATTTGTGCTAATGTTCAGCGTTGCTTCTAGGATTCGGCAGTTGGACGACTGTTGATACAGGGTGGACCTGCGAAAATAGTGCAGCCGGCTTTTACGAGCGCTGGTTTGCTTGCTGAAGATCCTTCCAAAGCGTTTTTGCAATTTCGGAGTAAGCAGCCCATCGTGATCAAGCAGTTCTAGCCCTAAGGCAAAAGTTTTGAAGCTATCGTTATTCACCAATGATTCAGCTCCGATCTGTTTTCATTGAGGTGATGTCACACAAGAATACAACTTAAAGCTGAACAACAAAAATATAGTTTGTCTATGGGCGAAATTATGCTGGACTACCACCGGCGCTGCAGTGATGTTCCACGCTATATGTTGTGAATTGCACTTATCCTCACTGACAGGTGTATGGCCTTTGTGTTTCTGGAACAACTAAGTCATGTTGACAAATGACGCAGCCAAAGGCGGATAGACGACCTCTTGGCAGACAATTCAATCCTCAGTTGGCACCGAGACTGCGGACAACGCTGTCAGCGGTCACCACTGGTCCTTGGGTGAGTTTGTTCATCGGTTGAATCATAGAAACGATGGCTGAGCTTCGGGTTTCTGCAGCCAACTCTGCAGCTTTCAGAACAAAGTCGATTTGCTTTGTGTCCTGGTGAGCGCGGTAGTCCATGCTGTAGTAGACGCTGATATCAGTGGACTTGAGATTTCGGCCATTCAACCCACTAAAGAGGACACGTATCCGGACGTCGCCAGTGAAATTGAAATAGTCCGCGATGTGCTTCACCGTCCCGAGGAAGCTGTTCGCATATGCGATTTGCTGCGCTATCCAAATATGCTGACCACGTTCCCATGTACGTGAAGACCGTTGCTCAACCGCGCCTTTTATCCATTCGGTGTCTTCCCAATACGAGATGACTTCCGCTCCGCTTAAGCGCTCGCTAAGCCGCCAAACCGAACGATGATCGAATTCTGTGGTATTTGCATGAACCTCGAGTCCGTTATGGCCCGCAACCTCAATCACAAATGGGCGAAAGGGAGAATTGTAAGCGGTGTCCCAACCCCACCTTCCTGAAGTCTGCCTGATCTGCGATTCCGCTGCGGAGTGAAGAATTGTCAGGAGGTTATTATGGGAGTCCATCGGGAGCTACATTTGGAGTCCGTTGCGGGCCATGAGGTTTTGATCGGGCGGGATGGTAAGCGGCGCTGGTCGGAAGCGCTCAAAGGCCAGCTTGTTGCGGAAACGCTGGTTCCAGGGGTGACCGTAAACGAAGTCGCGCGGCGAGTTGGAATGCGGCCGAACCATCTGTCTGAATGGCGTCGCCTTGCGCGAGAAGGTAAATTGGTTGTTCCGGAACTGGCCGGCGCAGAATTTGCGCCGGTTGTGATTGAACCTGAGGCTCCGACGGCACCATCAGAACCCGTTGACTGGCTTGAGATTGTCCACGGTGACGTGGCTATTCGACTCGGCGCAGCCACGTCGCCCAAACGGATTTCCGAGATCGTCCACGCTCTGAATGGGGTCTCATGATCTTTCCGTCGAACCGGGTGCGGATCGTGGTGGCGACGAAGCCGGTGGACTTCCGAAAGGGTCATGACGGGCTGGCAGCGCTGGTGCAAAATGAACTGCGTAAGGAGCCGTTCACCGGAACCGTGTTTGTCTTTCGCTCGAAGCGCGCCGACCGGTTGAAGCTGCTCTATTGGGACGGCACCGGGCTGGTGATGACGTATAAGCGGCTGGAAGAGACAACATTCACTTGGCCTGCGATCCGAGATGGCCTGATGTCGCTCAATCATGCCCAGTTCGAGGCGCTGTTTGCCGGGTTGGACTGGCGGAAAGTGAAGGCACTGTCAGCGCGTCCACCAACTGCGGCAGAGTGACTCGCGCACCCGTTTGGGCAGGCAGCCAAGTGTCCGTTTTGGTAGATCACGACCATGATTGCGGCCGCTGATCTTCCCGATGACATTGATGCGCTCAAAGCCATGATTGTGGCCCAGGGCGAGCAGAATGCGCGTCTGGAAACACTGGTCGCGGCGCTGAGGAAGGCACTCTTTGGTCGTAAATCCGAAAAGGTTGATCCAGACCAGTTCGAGTTGGCATTGGAAGATATCGAAACCGGGATTGCCCAGATTGAGGCCGAGGGCGAAACCAATCCGCTTGTCACGCCAACACGGACTTCCGCGCCGCGCCAGAGCAACCGGGGGTCGTTGCCGAAACATCTGCCGCGCATCGAAGAGGTGATCGAGCCGGACAGCACCATCTGCGGCTGTGGCTCTGAACGGCATGTCATTGGTGAGGATATCAGTGAACGGCTTGATATCGTTCCGGCCCAGTTCCGGGTGATCGTCACCCGCCGCCCGAAATATGCCTGCCGGTCCTGCGAAGAAGGCATCGTCCAGGCTCCGGCCCCGGCGCATCTGATCCCAGGCGGGATGCCAACCGAGGCAGCCATCGCCCATGTGATCGTCTCAAAATACGCGGATCACACGCCGCTATATCGCCAAGCTCAGATCTACGCCCGGCAAGGCATTGTTCTGGATCGCTCGACACTGGCCGCCTGGGTTGGCAGAGCAGCATTTGAGTTGCGTCCTGTTTATGACGCGCTGATGGCCGATCTGAAGCGGTCAACCAAGCTATTCATGGATGAGACCGTGGCTCCGGTCCTTGATCCCGGTCGCAAGAAAACCAAAACAGGCTACTTCTGGGCGCTCGCCCGCGATGATCGGCCCTGGAGTGGGGACGACCCGCCTGGTGTGGCCTTCACATATGCACCCGGCCGCGCCGGTGAATACGCAAAGCAAATTCTCGAAGGGTTCAACGGCACACTGCAAGTTGATGGCTATGCCGGATACAACCGCCTGCTCAAACGGCAGGAGGGCTCGATCCGGTTGGCGCACTGCTGGGCACACGCCCGTCGTAAGCTCTTTGATGTGGCAAAAGCTGGCAAAGCCACTCCGATTGCGGATGAAGGTATCGCGCAAATCCAGGCGCTCTACCGCATCGAAAAGGAAATCAGAGGCCAAAGCCCGGCCACCCGGAACGCAGTGCGGCAGGAACGCTCAAAACCAACCATTGATCAGATGGAATTTTGGCTCCGGGAAACGCGCTCCCGCGTCTCCGCCAAATCACCCATCGGCGAAGCCCTGAGCTACATTGCTAAGCACTGGGAAGGCCTGACCATGTTCCTCGATGATGGTCGCGTGGAACTGGATTCCAACAGTGTCGAGCGGACAATCCGCCCAATCGCTCTGAACCGCAAGAACGCACTCTTCGCTGGCCATGACGTCGGAGCGCAAAACTGGGCCATCCTCGCCTCGATGATCGAAACCTGCAAATTGAACGGGATCGATCCCCATGCCTGGCTCACCCAAACACTGACCGCCATCGCGCGAGGACACAAACAGTCCCAAATCAACGACCTGCTGCCGTGGAACCACTCCGCGCAGGTGTGATCAGCGCACCGCTTACGGAGAATTGTAACTGCTTTCAAAAAAGTCACGGCCCCTCCGCACCGCCTGCGGACGGGCTCGTAGACACTCGATAATCTGATCGGTTGTAACCGGCTTAGCATCGACTAGTTGGAAACCGTAGCCTACAAAGCAACTCGTGAGATCAACCTCATACGGATGATCCTGGGCCTCTTCTTTCCACCTGTCGACGGTGTGGTCGAAGTCAGCTTCAAAAACGCTTTGTTCCTCAGTCTCAGGTGCTGGTCGAGGTTGTTCGATCATCGTCGACAAAGCACCTAGCAATGAAACCTTATCGCTGAGAACACAGCGTCTTATCACGTCTTTCCATTCGTCTGGAGACTCAATAGGCGCTGAAACAGGGCCCGCCTTACGAATGTAGTGGTCCCCTTGGTAACGCCTTGCGTGCGCCCTCGTTCGTCGTTTGGCCCGTTCTTTCTCACGCAAACCGGTGACGTGCCGCATGGGGGTACCCAGATGACTGGCACTTCAAAGTCTATGCCCTCAGGTTGCTGTTTGCTGACCGTACAGTGTGGCGCAGGCTGCAAATACGCGGCCGCGATTTGATTAACCTGGTCTTGGTCGACATCCACAATCTCTGCTGTATTTGCGTCCGGGTAAGATCCGTCATCGTCGCGCCCCAATACGATCCATCCGCCTCCATGGTTAGCCAGAGCGCAGATCTCCTTCGCGAGCTTCGCTTTGCCGATATTTTCGCTTAAGGGAAGTGAGCGCTTAAATTCGACGTCCAAGTCCTCAGTTGGAGACTGTAGGGCTTTGCGGAAATCAGGTAGCAGTTCGTCGGGCATAATTGTCTCTATCAAGTTCGAGAGGGTGGAGGTCGTTGAGCAATTAGGCGCCATATGTGAACCACCTTATTCCTTGCTCAGAGCATTCACCAAGCTCAGCAGGTTTGCAATGTCGGCTTCCTGCGTATTCCTGCCATTAGTCATGGTCGGTGTTGCAAACGCAGCTAATGGCGGCTTGGTGGCGCTTCTGTCGAATAAGCTGATGTGTAGTGATTGATTGCATCCGCCGGGAAGCACGTTCTTAAACGGATTGGACGGCAACATTTTTTTGGGATTCACGTGGCATTTCGCTGGGAATTTGCATTCTGGTCGACTTATGAAATGTCCGACGCATTCTACTCGACTTTAGATGGCTCTTGTCCACTTCCAGGCCGAATAGCTATGTTCCGGCGCATCTTTTCTAATCCTCCATTCTAGTTCACTTTGAAGTCTTACAACCGGTCGCAACGAAGGATCGATATCCTGCACATTCAGAATGGTGAGTTTTCTTGCTCACCTATTCTGCACTCAACCGCAATCGACCTCTTGATACCGAGAGATTGTCGAAATACTGATTTTATAGGCGTTTACGGCGCCAAATCGAGCAAAAAGGACCTTAAAACATCGCCTTCACTTCGAGGGGGCAAAGCTTTACTTAGCAAATATCGCCGAAACGCGATTGGGCCAGCGAAATCGCGGCTAGACGGAGGAATGACGGGCAGTGGGGGCATTGGTGTTCATCGATGAATCTGGAGATCCAGGATTCAAACTGGACAAAGGTTCATCACAGGTCTTTGTTTTATCAGTCGTGGCGTTCAAAGACGCGGCGGCATCGAAACACGCGGGCGATGAGATTACCGCTCTTATGGGCACTGAACGTGTGAAGCCGGAGTGGAAGTTTTCAAAAACGCGTGATGTTTCACGAGATGTTTTCTTTGAAGCCGCAGCAGCCTGGGACTTCCAATGTCGCTCCGTCGTTGTGCAGAAAGACGCGATCACTTCACACCATCTAAGAACTAAACCCCGCCGGTTCTACAATTACTTCACGAAAATGATGTTCGAACATGATGGCGGCTTACTTACAGGGGCAAAGGTCGTTCTTGATGGAACTGGCGATAGACGGTTCAGGAAAGAACTTGTCGGTTATATGAGGCGCGAGCTTCCAAAGGGGACTATCAAGAAGTTTGATTTCAGAGCTTCCCATAAAGATCCACTTGTTCAACTTGCAGATGTGTGTGCGGGAGCTATCGCGCGTTCATATTCAGACACCCGCCGCGACGGTGCTAAATGGCGCAACATGCTCGAAAGGTCAGGTTGCATCAACGATGTTTGGGAATTCAGATAAGGGTGCGCCCTGCTGACCTATCCATGTGAACCCATGGAACGCACACCATACGGAGACAGTTCGGTACAGCAGGGCGACTTCACAACTCGTATATAAGCTGCGACTCATACGATTTCCATAAAAAATGTTAGCAGCTGCCAATAAAAGATAATAAGTGGCTACAGACTGTGCCCATCATCTTCATGCCCACGCGAGAGCGTCTGCTCGTGCGTGTGGCTGATCTCCTGGGCGATTTCCTTGATTTTGGCGGCGGCGAACTGGTGCAGCTCATCCACGGCTGTCTTGGCCTGCACGTCGTAATCCCCGACCCCTTTAGCTTTGAAAAAGGCGCTCGCAACAGCTTCGTCGGTATTGCGCCAGTCGATAGACGTTCCAAGGGATACATTCTCGTGGCTGGAAAAGCGGGACAGGAAAAGATCGGGATCAAGCCCTGCACCTTCCGCACGTTCGACGATGGCCGATTTGACAGCCTCCCATCTGCCTGCCTCCGGACCTTCCAGGGCGTCCATCCGGTCGGCTCCGAAAGCGTTGTTGTAACGATTGTCGTCTACCATGAAGGTTTGCAGCCTGGCATCGTTGGGCCGCAGAACCGCGACCTGGGCTTTCAGGTCGCCGATCTGAAGCTCCATCGTCGTGCGCAATTCCGGGTTTTCAACCTTGGCAGGCAGCCGCTCCATATCCGCAATGGATTGCAGAATACCTGTTGTCTGTTCATCGAGCGCCTTGAAGACATCTTCGCCCAGATGATCGTTCATGAACTGAACGTAGCGCTCTGATCCGGCCACATAGGCATCGGAATTCTGGAAGTCTCTGTATTCGGCAATCTCTGCAAGCGCCGACAGATACGGGTAGCTCTGCGCGTCTGCCATCTGGTCTGCAGGTGGCAAAACACCCATCTTGGCCAGTTCGTCGGTCAGCGGGCGCAGCATATTAGCCATTGGCGATGATGAAACACTGATCCTTGAAGTGCTGGAACGGGCGCGCAAGGGCCATCTGTCGGAATGCTGGATCAAACGGGAACTCAAGCCCGATGCGGTCAGCACCGGAGACCGGCGCGCGCAGTTTGTGGGTCTGGACGCCTACAAGGAGGCCGGAGGCCGCGTCACAACGGACCTGTTTGCAGACCGCACCACTCTGGACGATCCCGCAATCCTGCAGGACCTTTTTAACAAGAAGCTGGCCGCAGAAGCGCGCAGCATCCGGCAGGCGCAAGGGTGGCAATGGGCCGAAGTGATCGACGATGACTATTTCAGCGGCGCGGATATCGACAAGATGAACTGCGCACGTATCTATGCTGAACCCGGCGAACTGACGGAAGAACAGACCGAGCGCTACGACGAATTGGCCGAGCTGGCGAATGGTGAGGTTCTGGACGAGGAAGGCACCGCCGAACTTGCCGATCTGCAGGACTTGATGGATGGCCAGTTTACGGACATTCAAAAAGATCACGCGGGCATTGTCGTCTATTTCAGTCACTCCGGTGATCCGGTTGTGACCGATGGCCTGATCAAACCCGAGGACTGGGGGTCAGGCTGAAATTGGGGAAATTTTTTTGGGGGGGGGACCCGCGCGCTTGCGTGTGGGAGAAACCGGATTTTCACAAATTCTGCTTGAGGCGCACAAGAGAGATATGTGAGCCGCGCCCTGGCGCGGGTCTCTCTTTGCGCCTTCCCCCTGGACCGGATCAGATACGAGAGATTTTCGGCCCCGCGACGTTCGGGAAAACAAGCGTCGCAGACCGCCCCAGCGGGCTGCTATCGCCAATTAGGATAATGCCAGGGCTGGGGTGAGCGCGCTTTAGCCCGTCGATTCCCTGCCCTGTCCAATAATCAATGTGAGCCGCGCGCCCCGCGCGGATCTCCAATGACTTAATGCAAAAGGCGCAGCGGCTGGCCCTGCGCAGCTGTTGAAAAGGCTACATGCTTAGCGATCCTGTTCGAAGGTTCGCTATAGATGATTGTCTCTAAAACGCCCTATGGGTATTAGGTATGGGATATCAATTATAATGTAGACGGCATGGTTTCAGAGCAGCAAATCATCTCTTGGCAAGACATCGAACCTGAGAACGAGAACCTTGAGTTCAAGGAAGCAAAACACAACTTCCACAGGGACAAGCTGTACAAATACGTAGTCGCACTCGCTAATGAGGGCGGCGGTCACATTGTGCTTGGAATGACCGACAAGAGGCCAAGGAAGATTGTAGGTACCACGACTTTCCAAGACTTGAACGTGTTGAAGTCGGACGTTCGGACAAATGTTGGCTTCAATGTGCAAGCCCAGGAATTGATTGTCGAAGGTAAGCGCATTCTCGCAATCCGTGCGCCCAGTCGCCCGAAAGGGACGGCTTACCAGTTTAAGGGCGCGTACTACATGCGCTGCGGTGAAGATCTTGTTCCTATGTCAGAGGATCGGCTGCGGGAGATTTTCGGAGAAGATCTCGCTTGGGACAAAGGGATAATTCGGGAAAACCTGACGGAACTTGAGGTGTGCGAATTACTGGACACCAAGGTTCTTTTCGAATTCCTCGAACTTCCAATCTCAGAAAACATCCACGATATCGTAGACCGGCTCAAGAATATGCGCCTTCTGAAAGAGGATGGCAGCAAACTTGCCATGACGAATACGGCCGCCGTGGTTTTGGCGAAAGATCTGAATTCATTCCCCGAACTGATCCGAAAAGCACCTCGTTTGATCGTCTACAACGGTGTGGACAAGCTGGATACACGTATCGACATAACGGGCCAGCGTGGCTACGCGGCGGGCTTCCAAGGGCTGGTTCGGCAGTGCATGCAACATATGCCGCAAAATGAAGTCATCGAAAACGCTCTTCGTAGGACTGTACCGCTTTTCCCTGAGCGTGCGATGCGAGAGATCATCGCAAATGCGCTCATCCACCAAGATTTCTATGCAACCGGCGGCGGCCCGCTCGTTGAAATCTATCCGAACCGGGTTGAAGTCTCGAATCCAGGAAAGCCGGTTGTCCCTGTTGAAAGGTTTATTGACGGCCACAAGTCTCGCAACGAGTTTCTCGCATGGATTATGCGCCAACTTAATATTTGTGAAGAACGTAGCAGCGGCATTGACAGGGTGGTTGGGACGGCGGAGATGTTCCAACTACCGGCGCCAGAATTCATTCAGTCATTCGAGTCTACTACCATTGTCGTTTATGGTCCGCGTGATTTTCAGAAGATGACCTCTGATGATAAAGTGCGTGCCTGCTATCAGCACTGCGCATTGAAGTATGTCGTGCGAGAGCACATGACCAACGAGTCACTTTGCGGTCGGTTTGGCTTGGACGAGTCGGGAAAGGCTACAGCTTCCAAGATTATAAAGGCCACTGTAGGATCTGGACTTGTATCGCCTGACCCAACCGTCGGTGCGTCACGAAAGTATGCACGCTATGTGCCAAGTTGGTCCCTACAAGATGTTGAGTGATTTTTCTTCTAAAAGCGTGTGTCAACCCCGATTTATTATAACTTTCATTTGAAAATCAACAACATGTTAAAAACCGTCAATTTCCAAAGAGGGCCCCAGAGAGACCTCAGACACAACATATGCTCACAGCCCGCAATTTATGTAAGTCTTTGAGACTAAGCGATGGTGCGACAACACGGCAGCAAGAGCCAAATGCCTCAATCTAACGATACAGACCATATCCAGTCGGACCCGCCTCATAAGCAGATCTCCACTCGTTCGAAACGGTTTCTCACCCGAAGAGTGCTGGAACTACTTTAAGGCTGCCGGATATGTCTCAAGTCAAAAGTCGAATGCTCTAGGTTATCCGCCGGGCACATCAAAATCTGCCATAGATATCGAAGAGAAACAGATGAATGCTCTCCCAGCCCATCGCCACCTGCAGAATGCCATGTAGTTCGCGCAGGGTCGTCGATGTCGGCACCAACACCCGCCGCCAGATCATCGGGCTGATCCCTAAAAGGCGAATTTTCAACTGGCAGATTTCCGGAGTCGCTGACATGCAAAGTCACTGCCAGCATCAATCCCAAAACTCAACTGCCCCGCACGTTGCGGTACACTCCCGGTCTTGGCGTGAACCTGGTTGGGTGTTGAGTGCGGTATCAGGTTCATTGGGCGGACACTGTTAAACTGGATCGCCCCCTTTGTATCACCTTATATTGTCCGCTTATTCTTTGCCTTACTAGAAGGATATTTTGAGTCCTGCGTTGAGGTTGAGTTCGGTGGTATCGCCGAGGGTTGTTAGTCCTGTTGCATAGGAGGCTTCGCCGAAGAGGGCGAGGCGGTCATTCCAGGCATAGGTGCCGCCAAAGCCAAACCCGATGGCCCAGGGCTCGCTCTCGGTTGTCAGGGACACCCCGGCGACATTTACCGTGCTTCCCGCGCCAAACTCGTGGAACAGGTTGACGATACCATAAAGATGACTGGATTCTTGTGCCTGCGTTTCAAACTCAAGCCCAAGGCGCAACGTCTGGCTGGCCGCATCGTCGAGCGTCACACGCGCTCCATATGGCGCGCCGGTGAAGTCAGAAAACGCAACAGAAGAATGGCTCAGCTGGGCCTGCGGTATCACCACCAGTCCGGGGTTCAGATCGAACTGCTTTCCCACCTCCAGCGACACGGCATAGCCCGTGCCACTGTTCCCTTCCGCCAAACTTCCGATACGGGCAGAGCTCAGATCACTTGTATAAGAGGACAGTGTCATCTGCGCGTCGATATAAAACCTGCGATTGTCATACCATGTTGCAGCCAGGCCCAGACCCAGGCCGCTGGTCGCAACCGAACCATCCCCAAAGCCAGAGCTGACATCTGTACTGCCGGTGGCGTAGGACAGCATCAGCCCGCCCACAAACAGGCCCGCACCGCCATCGTTCAGGACGATATCCGCGCCGATCTCCATCTCCCGGATACTGCTCTCAAGCCCGGCTCCTGTTGTGCTGTGCTCTTCCGCCGTTGTGATGCGTTCCCCGCCCATCTGGAACCAAAGCGGCGAGCCCGTGTTCTGGCCAGCTGTTCCCCCATCCCAGGCCAGGCTCCGGAAATCCTCCGAGCTGCCCCGCTGGCGCAGCGAAGAGGGACCGTTGAGGGCCAGAAGCGCATGACCATAGCTGTCATAGATCGGCGCAGAGGGTTGCCAGTTGATCTTCTTGGTATCGGACATCGCACTCAACACCCAACCGCGGCCATCCCCGGCCTTGGCCAGCGTATAAACGTAAGCGCCCGCGACAAACGCATGCTCCCCGTCCGAAGTGACATGGTTGCCATCTACAAGGGTGACCGTCCCGTCAAACGCTCCGGCAACAGAAACCACATCAACTTCACGCGCGGTGACCTCTGCACCGCCGCTGTCCAGGCTGGCAACCGACAGCATCATATCGCCCGCAGCGCTGCCGGTGATGACAACCATATCGCCCTTCGGATCGTCGCCCCCCATAACCGCATCCAGTGCAAAAACACTCGAGCCTGATCCGGTGTAATCCCCATCAATGGTGATCACATCGCCTGTATCTCCATCCTGCACACTTAAGAACAGAGACCCTGCATTGGTCACATCGCCTGCAATGGTAATGTCGCGCTCCCCGCCGGAGGCGTGGAACACAGACCTGGCGTCGATGGACAAATCCATAGCCAGTGTATCACCGCCAACCATGATCAGCTTCGTGTCATTCAGCGTGAGACGCTCCCAATTGCGGAAGCGATCCGTCGTGAAGACCATAGTCTGATCCCTCAAAACCAGCTGATCATTGATGCCCTCACCGCCATCAACAGCACCCGTGAAACGTCCTCCCGTCAGGGTCAGCATATCGTCACCCGCCCCAAGAAGAATATCACCGAGGATCGTCCCTGACGAGGTGATGACCGCATTGCCATCCCCGTCCCGGATCGCAAGACCAGAAGTTCCCGCACGCACATGGGCCCCGCTGGCGATATCAATCGTCCCACCGGCACCGGATATCGAACGGATTGCCGCGCCGGCTCCGCCGCCGCCCGTCACAGACCCCGCCACGTCTATGTCAAAGCCCGTCGCTCCAACAGCGTGAATGCCGTCTGCATTCATTCCGAAAACCCTTACAGCGGCATCCGCATCCAGACGGGCAATCGCCTGCCCGGCAGCCGACTGCGCAACCAACCCAAAGGCGCCTTCCCCATCCGTGGTGACGCGGCCATCGGCCATCCGCGCAGTCGCAGCGCCAGAGCCAGAGGTGGTCGCCAAAAGCCCATGGGCATTGTCTCCGCCTGTCGTGACATCTCCCCCGGTCATATGCGCACGCGCATCGGCAACGCTCTCCTCGTTAATAATCTCTGCCCAAAGCCCGTGGGCATTATCCCCATCGGTGGTGACATCCCCGCCCTCCAGCTGCGCAACCGCAGCACCCAGGCCAGAGGTGGTCGCCAAAAGCCCGCGGGCATTAGCTCCGCTTGTCTTGACATCCCCGCCGGTCATATGCGCACGCACCTCGGCAACGCTCCCGGCGAATCTAGTCTCCGCCCGAAGTCCGGAAGCAAAACCCCCTTTCGTGGTAACGGAGCCCCCCTCCAACTGCGCAACCGCAGCGCCAAGGCCAAAGGTCCTCGCATAAACCCCATGAGCACCGCCTCCGCCTGTCGTGACATCTCCCCGGGTCATATGCGCACGCGCATCGGCCGCGCTCTCCTCGTTAATAATCTCTGCCCAAAGCCCCTGGGCATTATCCCCATCGGTGGTGACATCCCCGCCCTCCAGCTGCGCAACCGCAGCACCCAGGCCAGAGGTGGTCGCCAAAAGCCCGCGGGCATTAGCTCCGCTTGTCTTGACATCCCCGCCGGTCATATGCGCACGCACCTCGGCAACGCTCTCCGTGTTAGCAATGCTCGCCCAGAGCCCGTTAGCAAAAACCCCTTCCGTGGTGACGCGGCCATCAGCCATCTGCGCAACCGCAGCACCAAGACCAGTGGCCCACGCATAAAGCCCATAGGCATTAGCTCCGCTTGTTTTGACATCCCCGTCGGTCATGTGTGCTGTTGCTGCGCCAAGGCCAGTGGTGATCGCAAAAAGCCCATAGGCCCATCTCCCGCCTGTCGTGATATCCCCGCCGGTCAGGCGCGCCGTCGCCGTGGCTGTGCTCTCCGTGTTGCCAATCTCCACCGAATGCCCACGCGCATTATCCCCACGCGTGGTGATTGTCCCACCCTGCATTTCAGCAACCGCAGCGCCATCGCCATTGGTGGTCGCATAAAGCCCATGGGCCCAGTTACCGCCTGTCGTGATATCCCCGCCGGTCAGGCGCGCCGTCGCCGTGGCTGTGCTCTCCTCGTTGTTGATCTCCACCGAATGCCCACGCGCACTATCCCCATCCGTGGTGACGCGGCCGCCCTGCATTACCGCCAGCGCAGTGCCAAGGCCAGTGGTGCTCACATAAAGCCCACGAGCCCAGTCCCCGCTTGTATCAACATCCCCGTCGGTCATATGCACACGCGCCTCGGCCGCGCTCTCCTCGTTAAAAATCCCCGCCCAGAGCCCGTGAGCAAAACCCCCATCCGTGGTGACGCGGCCGCTCTGCAAGAGCACAGTCATATTCCCATCAGCCGTCCCCGCTCCGTGCCCACGCACTCCAGAGCCACCCACCGTGATACCTGGGTCATCAAGTACCAGAGTAAGCCCGTCTGATCCGATATAGGCGATGCCGATCTGGTAATTTCCAGGAGCACAGTTAACGACATCCTGGCCAGAGGCGTCTGCCCCACACTCATTGGCTGCATGCGCCGCGTCAGTTACCAACAACAGCCCTGCTGTTGCGCCGGTCGCCACACCCAAAAGGCCCGGCGCTATGCTCGCGACCCGCCCCTTGAACTTGGTCAATCGACCTCCACGTACCAAAACCTTGAGCGGGGGAAAGACCCGTTGGAAATCAAAGCACTGGTTTGTCATTCTGAAATACTCCTGTGATGGGCCGAGCCAACGGGCACAAAACCGACCAGGCAAAGGCGCCACCATGTCCGCCAGACAGGCAGCTGGTTGTCATAAATACGGATATTGAGAGCGGCATCGGCCGCAGGCGTTGCCCCAGACGCAACCGGACGCGAACCGGCGTCAGTGATCGGCGGTGTTGCCTCCACGCCGTCGTCTTTAATCAGGAGAAACTGCCAGGGCTTCACATCCGGCCCCGAACCGGTGGTCGTCACATCGCAGGGCGCGCTGATCGGAGAGAAGCGCAACTGATCATCCAATCCGGAAACCGAGATCAGACTGCCAATTAAACCTTGAACAATAACCGACCTGCGGTCGGGTATCAGGAGGATGTAACCGGAGAGCGCTCTGCTTTGCGCCAATGCGCAGCCACGGTTCTTGAACCGATGAACCGATGAACCGATGAACCGATGAACCGATGAACCGATGAACCGATGAACCGATGAACCGATGAACCGATGAACCGATGAACCGATGAACCGATGATATGGAGCTTCCGCCCTATCGTCAAGCAAGGTACTGACTTTATTGAGTATATTGGCGATTTTTGGCCGAATATTCGAGGGCCAATCAATGTGTCTCATATCGAAATTCTAGAGCCAGATTGTTTCCCGCGGAAATTCCGTAATCCTATGCTTGAATAGGCACCGGCTATGGGGCCGGGTTGGCTTGTCGTCTTCAGCAGCAGGCGTCGGATCGGTCCGACCTTGGCTGACGCCGCTATCTGTTCATCTTCATCAAAGATCAGATTGAGTGATCCAGATTCCTCCCAAAATGAACCGGAGCCGGATCGGAGGTTCATTTTGGGAGGATACGATCATACGACGATTCTTCGTGCTGAAGCTGATCCAACTGGAAGTCGGAGGGTTTGCTCTAAAACGTGGAAACTAAAAGTGTGGTTTGGTTGCAGACTAACCAATCCCGCAAGGCTTTTCAGCCCTGCGATATTTGAGGTCTCCGGGCTGCTAAGCCTTGCTCACGTCGCGCCCAACGGTGACACTTCTTGTCTTAGGCTGCTTCCTGGCTCCCATGCGATAACGGAGCCGCTGACCGGCACCTCAAATATGCCGGGCAGCGGCGGGGGACGGATCGGGATGTTTCAGGTCGTGCAAGGACTGAAAAGCAGTGTGATCGCCCCCGTCTTTTCTATCGACCTGAACGGATACAGGGGCGCGAGGCCTGCCTGCGCTACATCAATGGATAGCTGTCGTTAACGGGGTGCCAGAGGCGGAGACCAGGGCGCAGGAAGCAGCTCGGAATATGTCGGCTTTGTCCCTCCTCAAGATATCCGAACAGTTCACCGAGACATCAACGCTCATATCCGACCAAATCCAAAAATACGCGCTGCAGCTTGTCGAAGGAAAAACAGACATGGTTTCGCAACTGGACTACCTCTTGAAACAGGCCGATCATTTTGGCGATCCGTCTTATGTGTCGCAGCCGATCCTACAGGAGTTGCGGGATATTCACGATTCCGGCGGAACCGTCGAGATGGTGGGCGACGATCTGAAGGCCCGGATCAAAAATCATATCAATGACGCCAGAGGGGACGCGCAGAGCTACCCGTATCTGTCAGCGCTTGCAGAGATTGCCGAATACAGAGACTTCCAGAATTCCGATGCCTATGTGGCCGGATCAGAGCGCTACGTTCAGTTCATGAACGATCATCTGGGCGAAGACGTCTTCAAGGCGCTCGATGAACAGACAACAGGTATTCTGCAATCCATTGCGGATATGGAGCGGCTGCTTGCCAAGGTTGAAAACCCGGAATTGCGCACGACGATGGAGCTTCAGATCGGCGACCTGAAAGCACAGGTCGCGGTTCTGCAGCCCAACGATGCCAGGCTGCAAACCTTCATGGTAGACGACAATCGTTACAACAACGCTTTCGGAGCCGACCGGATGGACGCCCTGGAAGGTCCGGAGGCAGGCAGATGGGAGGCTGTCAAAT
Source organism: Rhodobacteraceae bacterium KLH11 (assembly GCA_000158135.1). Lineage (GTDB taxonomy): Bacteria > Pseudomonadota > Alphaproteobacteria > Rhodobacterales > Rhodobacteraceae > Ruegeria. The sequence continues at coordinate 369,325 of DS999533.1, read as the reverse complement.
CGGCCATCGTCGAACGTGCGGAAGGTGCAGGGCTTGATCCCGATCTTTTCCTGTCCCGCTTTTCCAGCCACGAGAATGTATCCCTTGGAACGTCTATCGACTGGCGCAATACCGACGAAGCTGTTGCGAGCGCCTTTTTCAAAGCTAAAGGGGTCGGGGATTACGACGTGCAGGCCAAGACAGCCGTGGATGAGCTGCACCAGTTCGCCGCCGCCAAAATCAAGGAAATCGCCCAGGAGATCAGCCACACGCACGAGCAGACGCTCTCGCGTGGGCATGAAGATGATGGGCACAGTCTGTAGCCACACGTGAAAAAACTGAACTCAAAACATAAGAGGGCGATGACATCGCTCTGCGATAATCAAGTAACACTCCGATTACACTTTATTACCTATTTTTGACCTTTATTATTGTATCTTAGCATGATACAGACTATGTATCGTTACATGATACAAAGTGCCAAGGGAAAGCTCGCCGCCAATGCCCTAAATGGTAAGTTCGGCAAAGGCTTTCCTGCAGGCCTTGTGAAGCGTACCAGAGCGATGCTGACCGCGTTGGATAACGCCGTTGTTATTGAAGACCTTAGATTTCCGCCAGGCAACCACTTGGAAGCTTTGAGCGGTGATCCATCAGGGCAGCGCTCGGTGCGCATAAACAAGCAATGGCGCATTTGTTTCGTTTGGACCGATAAGGGTCCGTCACACGTCGAGATAGTGGACTACCACTAGGAAAGGAGAACGAGATGTCTTTACTCAAGAATCCCTGCCACCCCGGTGAGGTATTGAAAGAGCTGTATCTTACTCCTGTTGACATGAGTGAGGGCCAGCTTGCCAAGAGGCTCGACGTGCCTCGCACCCGTATTGAGCGGCTGACCAAGCAAACAACCAGTCTTACGGTTGATACCGCCCTGCGGTTGTCCCGCTTCTTTGGTACAACGCCAGAGTATTGGTTGAATATGCAGTCCAGCTACGACCTAGCTAATGCCAACGTGGATGTTTCAGCCATCAAGCCGTTAGAAATGGTCTGACTACACGACAATATACATCCAGAAACACATCCGCACGCGACGGCGACCAGAAAACCAGATCGGCTTTGCGCTCCAACTCTGCGCTTTTCGGTTTCCGGGCCGTTTGCTGAAGGCTGGTGAGGTGATCCATGAGCCTGTCTCGCGTTTTGTTGCTGCTCAAATTGGCCTAAAGCCTGACGATCTTCTTCCCTACGCCGCCAGAGAAAACACCCGCTACGAGCATCTTGACGTATTGCGCAAGATCTATGGGTACAAGATGTTCACGGGCAAAGCCGCAAAGAAGATGAAACGTTGGCTCGATCAGCACGCCGAGGCCGCACAATCCAGTGAAGGCATGGTGCGTGGGTTTGTGGAAGAATGTCGTCGGAGACAGATCGTCTTGCCCGGCCCAACCAGAATAGAACGTCATTGTGCGGATGCGTTGGTTGACGCCGAGCGGCGGGTCGATGCCCGTATTGTCGCTCGTCTCGGTAGCAAGATCCGCGCACGCCTTGATGCCTTGCTGACCGAAGAGGTGGATGGTCGGGTCAGCCGGTTCATCTGGTTGCGGCAGTTTGAGGTGGGTAAGAACTCTGCCGACATCAACCGCCAACTCGACCGGTTGGAATTTCTGCAACGGATCGCGTTGTCTCCCGCAATCCTGGGCGATGTTCCTGCGCATCGGGTTGCGCAATTGCGCCGTCAGGGGGAGCGTTACTTTACGGACGGTCTCAGGGACATCACCAGTGATCGCCGTTTGGCCATTCTTACGACCTGTGTCGTGGAGTGGTCAGCCGCCATCGCTGATACCGTCATCGAAACCCATGACCGGATCGTTGGATCAATCTGGCGGGGTTCGAGACCTTGGGTACAACACTGTTGATGGCCAAAGGTGATGAAGTGGCAGTCGCTGGTGCTGTGGATGCGTCCTGTGGTTGGAGTGAGCTGGAAAACCTCGTTGCAACGGCAGGGGCACTCGGTAAGACCGTCAAGGCGGATGCGCTGGCCTATGTCGAACAGGGCTATCATCGCTTCAAACTCTATGCTCCACGAATGCTGACGGCATTAGACATCACGGGAGCCAGTGTGGCTGAGCCTTTGCTTGCGGCGGCCGATGTGATCCGCGACAGGCGGGAAATTCCAAGTCGCTCTGCGCCTTTTCTTCAGCCACAGTCGAAATGGCGAAGTCACTTGCGGAATCCAGAAACCAATCGAGACCGGCTATGGATCGTTGCGGTATTGTTCCATCTGCGCGAAGCCTTCAGATCCGGGGATGTCTGGCTTGCCCACTCGCGCCGCTATTCTGATATGAAACAGGCTTTGGTTCCGGTTGAAGCCGCGCAGACCATGGGTTTGTCTATGCCATTGGCGCCGGAGGTATGGATTAAGGATCGCAAGCGGCGCTTGGAAGACGGGCTACATCGACTTGCGGTGGCGGTCAAAAACGGAACTCTCCCCGGCGGTGTCATCGAGGACGGCCGATTGCGTGTCGAACGGCTTGAAGCTGATGTGCCCACTGAAGCCGATAACCTCATCCTTGATCTTTATCGCCGCCTGCCGGAGGTGCGGATTACAGATATCCTCGTGGATGTGGACAATGATACGGGGCTCACCGACGCCTTTACTCATCTGCGCACCGGGGCACCCTGCAAAGATAGGCTTGGTTTGCTGAATGTCATTCTGGCAGAGGGTTTGAACCTTGGCTTGAGCAAGATGGCGGGGGCCAGCAGCACGCATAGTTTTACCCAGTTGGCACGGCTCTCGAACTGGTATGTGGAAAGTGACGTTATCAATCGGGCATTGGCCGCGGTGATCGAGGCACAGGCGCGGTTGCCAATGGCAAAATGCTGGGGTGTTGGCGAAACTGCTTCCAGTGATGGTCAGTTCTTTCCCACCACGCGCCAGGGCGAGGCGATGAACCTGATCAATGCGAAGTACGGCCATAAACCCGGCCTGAAAGCCTATACTCATGTGGCAGATCAATACGGCCCCTTCGCCACACAGGTCATCCCCGCCACAGTGAACGAAGCGCCGTATATTCTGGATGGTCTGCTCATGAACCCAACGGGCAAACGGATCAGGGAACAATATGCCGATACCGGTGGCTTCACGGATCTTGTGTTCGCTGCCACCTCGTTGCTCGGTTATCTGTTCATTCCGCGTATCAGGGATCTTCCTTCCAAGCGGCTGCATGTCTTTGATCGCCGCAGTGTTCCAACTGAACTGAGGGGCTTGGTCGGTGATCGCATCCGCGAAGACACGATCATCACCAACTGGCCAGATGTTCTGCGCTGTATCGCGACAATGCTCTCAGACAGAATGCAGCCCAGTCAGCTTCTGAAGAAACTAGCGGCGCGGCCGCGCCAGCATGACCAGGCCATCGCCCTTCGCGAAATCGGGCGTATCGAGCGGACGTTGTTCATCATCGAATGGCTCCTCGACACTGAGATGCAACGCCGCGCTCAAATCGGTCTCAATAAGGGTGAGGCTCATCACGCCTTGAAGAATGCACTTCGGTAGGGCGGCAGGGAGAAATCAGGGATCGCACGACCGAAGGCCAGCATTTCCGCATCGCTGGGCTGAATCTGCTCACCGCAATCATCATCTATTGGAACACGAAACAACTTGGCATCGCGGTCGCGCAACGAAAAAAGCGCGGTTTAAAAACGCCAGAATATCTCCTATCGCACATATCGCCTCTTGGCTGGGCTCACATCATCCTCACAGGTGAATACAGGTGGCGGCAAATGAAGGTGAAAAACGCTTAAAGGGGGATTTAGCACTCAGCCGCACTCGACCCCTTCTAACGCTTTTTGGCTTCGGAGACATGCGACTACCCTTCGATCTCCGACCGGGTGGTGGATAGGGCAGGTTGGACTAACCACCCAATGATAGGGGTAGGCATAGGGGTTAGATTTTCTTGACACTTAGTAACATATACGTTACTATATCTTTGTATGATTGCTCTTCGTGTTTATGAAACTGTTGATGGAAAAAGCCCGTTTGATGAATGGTTTGACGGTCTTGATCCCATAGCAGCGGCGAAGGTAACAACTGCTCTTGCGCGCATGGAACATGGCAATTTTGGCGATGTCAAATCAATCGGGCAGGGGATGTCTGAAAGGCGAATAACTTTCGGACCTGGCTATCGCATTTATTTTGGCCGGGATGGTGACGAGCTGGTCATACTGCTTTGCGGTGGATCGAAGAAGTGACAGAGCAAAGACATTGAGGCCGCAAAAACACTTTGGGCCGAATATAAACCGCGAAAGAAAGGAGACTGAGCCATGCCACTTACACGCGATTTCAAAGATACGATCAAGGCTCGCGCTGAGCGCGATCCTGAATTTCGTATGGCGCTATTCCAAGAAGCTTTGCATGCGCTGCTCAATGACGAGCTGGACTTGGGAAAAACCCTGTTGCGCGACTATGTGAATGCGACAGTTGGTTTCGACGCCTTAGCCGAAGAGATGGAAAAGAACCCCAAAAGTCTGATGCGTATGCTGAGCGGGAGCGGCAATCCACGCGCCGACAATCTGTTGGCGATGGTGGCGCACCTCAAGAAGCATGAGGGCGTCGAACTCAGCGTGACGCGAGGATGAGAGCAACCTAAAGTTCAACGATCACGCGGAGTAAAAATTTATGGTGCTATCAGATGAACAGACCGCCCGCAGGTCATCGAGAAAAAGAAACGCAGGGCGGTGATGCGCGCGTTGTAAATCGAGGGCGTGACCTCGGTGTCCGTCATGTGAAGTTGATACGCGCGCAACTCCTCATGCGTGACCGTATCCGGTGAATGCCCCAGAAACGAAGCAAAATCCTTCACCGCCCGGATACGCGCTCGCTGGGATTGGCGCCCCTGTTCGGTGTGTGTTTCATGTGGCGTCCCTTGTCGATTTCGGCGGTGCTCTGGGATGTTGCGCTGGCACGAAAGTGACGAGGATGATCAGCCAACCGCCGCAGCATGGACATCAGTCATCGAGCATTCTGCGCAGCATATACCGAATGTGGTCCTGCCCCCCAAAGAAGAAAGCCAGGATGCGGACGCACTTCCGGTCGTCATCGAGCTGAAACCAGATGATCGCCTTATTGATGGTAATATTGCGAAGATTCTCACCCATCACATCACGCCGGGTTCCGCGATATGGGTTGTCTGCAAGGTCTAACGCACTGTCCTGGATACCTGTGACACGCGCAGCCGCCCTTTCAAACGCCACATCATCTGGCTCACCCAAATCCCGGTAGGTTTCGAACAGGTGATCAAAAATCAGCGATAGATCGTCGACCGCGTTAGCAGCAAGTTCAACCTTCCAGACCAAGGTCATGCTTTTTTTTGGCCAACATATCGGCGGTGTTCTGGGCGAAGGCCTGGTGCGTTACAAATGGCCCGCCCATGCGGTCTTCAAGCAACAATTTCAGCGCAGCTGCTTCTAAAAGCTCTGTTTCGTCCTGTTTACGCAGCAGATCGAGGCCCTGCTGAACAACCGCACTTACGCTGGAAAAGCGCCCCTGATCTACCAGATCGCGCACGTAGGCGTCTTGTTGTTCTGAGATTGATACAGATGCTTTGACTGACATTTAGTGCCTCCTATACTCTATATACTACTCAGTAGTATATTTGTCAAAATAGCGGTGATGCTGGCTTATTGTCGAACCCTGTCCTGCGCGAAATCGTATCAGAAAGCCTTCCCGACATTCGTCGCGCCTTGTTTGAGCTTGAAAGACGCGGACTGAGCGGACTTTGTCTACAGGCTTGTGAAGGATCGCTTTTGTTTCTCGGGAAAACTGCGTTGCCCTTGAACGTAAAGTGATCAGAGCCCAAGTTCTTCTCGCAGGCGCGACAAGCGCTGCATTGCATTGTACTGCCAACCCGGTTGATAATCCTGGCGGTAGGCGCTCCCACCTGACAACTCAAGAAATGGACGCTCTTCCAGGATGGCAAAGTGCTCACGAGACCCATCAAGCGCGTGGCTGTTGTGGAGATTCAACCAGACCAAACTTTCGATCTGTGTAACAGGCCGCAGCGTGTCAATTTGTGTCGTGCCAATATCAAGGCGCTCAAGTGACGGTAATGCTGCGATGGGCGACACGTCAGACACCCAGGTATCATGAAGGTAAACCAGCTTCAGGTTCGGCAAGCCCTGAAGCGGTTTGAGATCAGAAACCCGTGTCATGTTCACGTCAAGATGTTCGAGCGTCGCGTTCCCTTCCAGCCCGGTCAGATCGCTTAGGCTGGTTCCCCGTGCATTCAGATATTTTAAGTTTGGAACATCGCCGATTTTTGCTGGCAGCTTCCGAAGATCGACAAGGTCGCTGAAGTCTAAGTTATTGGTTCCGGAAGAAATTGCATCTGCAACCCGCTGCTCTGCTACAACAAGCTGTTGGTTTGCAGTTCTCATCAGTTTGTACTGCCATGCCGCAAACGCGGCTGAGGCAACAACAAGACTTAATACAATTTTCCTCATACGACGGGTGGTTACCGGTCCAATGTGGTCAAACTGTGACTACTGCGCTTGGGGCAAAAAACAAGGATTTGTACAAGTTTCGGCTCCCTCCGCTACGGGTTCTCAACGGATCATGGTCAATATACGGACAAAGCTATCGTTAAAAAATGCTGTGATTGGCCGGTATTCATCTCGGTGAAAACGAGCACCCCATATTCTGACGCAGGTGTTGCCATATTTTCGGTGCAGTTCCGTGCTAACGAACGCTTGTGATAGAGCCGAATGTCATCCAATCAACGAAGCTGCGCGTCGCTAGCATACACATTATGTGCGTCTGCTTCGGGCTGATTTGGCCTGTACTTTATGTTTTCGCGATTCACCCGGCCGATCATATCGGAGGGTTTTTCAAAGTGCTTTTTGCGCTTTGCGCTTTGGCAGGCGGTGTTTTTGCATTGAGCGAGGGTCGACGAACGTGGCGTATTTTCAGCACACCGGGAGACTGGAAGGCGAGAATAAGTGCTGGCAGGCTGAAATGGGATGCAGCCATACCCTGTGATAATTTACCGATAGATATCGAACTCAGGGATATTGCAAAAGCACTACGGCTGGAAACTCTTAGTACAGCCAAAGACAGTGATGGCGAATACACCGAAACTAGGGAACGCTTCGAGCTTCACTTGGCCGATGACCGAGTCCTGACTTTCGATCGCGCAACCTCAGGCCTCAATCCCCATCTGGTTTTTTTGGAACTTGCAAAGCACGGTATTCGTTATGAATTGTGGTCGCAGGATCTCACCAAGGACAGTGTCAATACGTCGAAGATGTTTCAAAGCTTGTATTGAGCTACACCGATGGCAAGGCAGTCATTTAAGGTAATCGCAGCACTTGGCGCTTTTGGGCTCTCACTTAGGTTTCGCCGCTCGGAGCGCGAACGACAACCGCTGACCTGCCAACGGCTGCTTATCGCGGGACCATCCGCCATGTCAGTGGCTTGGCCGAACAACCAGATGGCCGGTCTGGATCAGCCTACTACACCGGCATTGCCGCGTGAGCATTAGGCAGGAGACAGCCGAGGCTGTGTGAAAACTCCGGATGTTGTATACTTTTCAGCAAAGGCTGGAGGCGGGTATGTCAGGATATATCGAGGGCGCGGAGCGGGGTCAGGTGACGCTTTTTCCAGACCGGCTTGAAGATTGGGTTGACGAGGATAATCCGGTTCGCGTGGTTGATCTCTTTGTGGAGGAGATTGATCTTGAGGAGACAGGTTTCCAGCGGACGGCGCCGGCGCGGACAGGGCGGCCCGGCTATCACCCATCGGTCCTGTTAAAGCTGTTCATCTACGGCTATCTGAACCGCGTGCCCTCCAGCCGCGCGCTTGAACGGGAGGCTGGTCGCAATGTCGAGGTGATGTGGCTGACCGGGCGGCTCGCGCCCGACCATAAGACAATCGCTGATTTTCGCCGCGATAACGGCCCCGCTATTCGGCGAACCTGTGCGCAGTTCGTCGAACTCTGTCGCCGGATTGGGGTGTTAAAGGGGGATTGTGTCGCCATCGACGGCTCCAAGTTCAAGGCGGACAACAATCGAGACAAGAACTTCACCAAAGGCAAGATCAAAAGCCGCACGGCCCATCTGGTCGCGAGTATTCAGCGCTACCTTGATGAAATGGTCCGGATCGACCGTCAGGAAGAGGGTGAGGCCCGAGTCGAGAAGATCGCCAACCTGGCGCAACGCTGCGAGCGCATCCGGCAGGAGATCGCGCGCTTGGTGGACATGGGTGAGGCGCTCAGGCCGAGCCCGGACAGTCAGATCTCCCTGACTGATCCGGATGCCCGCTCCATGGCCACCAGCGCCAAAGGCAGCGGATTTGTGGGCTACAACGCCCAGTCCGCAGTGGATACCGAGACCCATCTGATCGTCACGCATGACGTCATCAACGTCGGGCACGACCGTGAACAGCTGTCGCCGATGGCCAAATCGGCGAAGGCCGCTCTGGGACGCGGCGAAATGAGCGCGGTCGCTGACAAGGGCTATTTCAGCGGTCGGGAAATCCTGGCCTGTCACCAGGATGGGATCACCACAACCCTCCCCCGGCCCGAGACATCCGGCAACCGCAAGAAGGGCCGGTATGTGAAGGCAAACTTTGCCTACGACGCGGGCGAAGATGTGTATCTTTGCCCAGCAGGTGAGACGCTGACATACCGCTACACGACCGAGGAAAGCGGCTTGTCGGTACGGCGATACTGGACCAATGCCTGTCTGAGTTGTCCGGCCAAAGCGCGCTGCACAACCGGCAGAGAACGGCGGATCTCCAGGTGGGAACACGAGCATCTGGTGGACCAGATGTGCGACCGATTGAGCCGCGACCCGGCCTTGATGGGTCTCCGTCGCTCGACCGTCGAACACCCGTTCGGCACGATCAAAGCCTGGATGGGAGCGACGCACTTCCGGATGCGAACGCTCAAGAACGTCCGCACCGAGATGGCATTCCATGTCCTCGCCTATAACATCAAACGGATGATCGCCCTGATCGGGGTACGTGGGCTTCTGACAGCCATTCCGACCTAAACTGGGGCGAACCGTTCAGATTGTACGGCGGGAAACGCTGTGAGAGCTCAGTTTCCACCCTCCCTCCGGCGTAATAAGCCCCAAAATGGTCTAGAAACCGAAAGAGTTTCCACACAGCCTCAGCCCAAAGCGGACCAACTCCCAAACTTGGGCCGGAAAAAGCGGACATCCCCACACCAAACCGCGCCGACGAGGAGGCCACAAACCGGCCATCCGCATTGTCGGTCTTGGTTTGTCTCAGATGATAGAGCAGCACTTCGGAGGGCACGTAGTCGGCGTGCCGCCGATCTCGCATCGCAGCTTTATCCAGGAGTTCATCAAAGGGCCAATCAAGGCTCAAGCGGATAAACGCAATAATCTCATCCTGCCGGGTATAGAGCTTTCCGCTTATTGTTCGTTTTCTGAGGGGTTCAATGCACATATCAAGTTCATAATTGCCGTAAATCAATTCGTTAGTTTGGTTTCTCCAGCGCGTTCCTTTCGTTGCTTTTATCTTGCAAACCGTCAGAAAACAAACTATATATCTGACATAAAGGAGCTGACATGAGAACCACATCCGAAGCGATCAAAGCCTATGCGGCAGCGTTGCCGGAAGGTGCGACCCTTTCTGCAAAAGAGCTTCTCCACCTTGGAGAGCGCGCTGCAATCGACCAGGCCTTGTCTCGATTGGTGAAGCGTGGCGAGCTCATGCGGGTAAGGCGCGGGCTCTTCGCGCTGCCTGTAAAGACCCGTTTCGGAGCGCGTGCCCCATCTGTTGAAGCCGTTGTTGAGAACATCGCGAAGACCACAGGTGAACGCGTGTCCCTAAGTGGTGCCTCCGCGGCCAATATGCTTGGTTTGTCAACGCAAAACCCCTCCCGTCAGATCTACTGGACGTCCGGTCCCAGCCGGTATCTAAAACTTGGAGCTCAAAGCGTGGAATTGAAGCATGTTCCAAGCTGGCAACTGCGAGCGCCAAACAGTCGAGCCGGGCATGCCTTCAGAGCATTGGCTTACTTCGGCAAATCAGAAGCGGGTGAAGCTTTGGGGAGGATCAAGTCCCAACTAAGTGAAGACGAGCGGCGCGAGCTCCTCGCCTTGCGCGCCAGCGCGCCGACTTGGATGGCGAAAGAACTCAGCACCTTAGCCGTGGCGTGATGACACCACCCACCAGCTATTTCGATCTTACCAAAAAAGACAAAATCGACGCACTCGAAGCGGCCGCCTCAAATTTGGGGCGGCCTGCAGATCTCCTTGAAAAGGATATTTGGGTCGTTTGGGCCCTCAATGCACTTTTTGAAAGCGAGTGGCGCGATCATCTCGTGTTCAAGGGCGGAACGTCCCTGTCAAAAGTCTATCAGGCGATCGACCGTTTTTCCGAAGACGTCGATGTAACTTACGACATTCGACACATTATTCCTGATCTCATTCCAGACCCCGAGAGCCCCTATCCACCAAGTCGATCCCAGGCAAAAAAGTGGACAGAGGCGGTGCGAGAACGCCTGTCTGCATGGATCGAAACCAATGTGGTTCCTTTACTAAAAACGAGTATTCATAACGAAAACCTCCCTGCGTCACTGCGGCAGGAGAACGACATTGTCTACCTCGACTACGAGGCCGTGCGCGGCGGAAATGGATACGTTCGGCCTGCGGTACTTCTGGAATTCGGTGCACGCTCGACAGGCGAGCCGACCGAATGTCACAAAGTGAAGTGCGATCTTGTTGAGGGCGTAGAAGGGCTCATATTACCCACCGCTCATCCACGGGTCATGGCGGCGGAGCGCACATTCTGGGAGAAGGCCACTGCGGTTCACGCCTATTGCCTGCGAGGTGCATTTCGCGGCGGTGATCGTTATGCGCGACATTGGTATGACCTTGACTGCCTGGATCAGGTCGGGGTCGCCCAAAGGGCCTTTGATGATCGAGGGCTCGCCAACGCCGTGGCGGAACACAAACAGCATTTCTTTCGCGAGACCGACACGGCAGGAGAGGTGATCGATTACGCGACAGCTGTTGCCGGCACACTTTGTCTGGTGCCCGCTGGCGAGCCTTTAGAGGCTCTTCGGCAGGACTATCAAAAGACGACTGACGCCGGCCTCCTGCGGCCGGATGCAATTGGTTTTGATGGCCTCATGGAGAAGTTGGCCGATCTGCAAAACCGCGCCAATGAGATGGTGAAGTAGTGGCGCAAAATCCAGGCGAAAATCCCTATTGGCACGAGTACAAAAAACCCCTCGCGTTCGATGGCGGCCGACTTGCCACGTTTGACGTAGGCCTTCACGTACATTGCAGGCATCAATCGGACTTCATGGCCCAGCTTCTGGAACTGCCGCGCCCAGTAGTGACCTGATCCACAGGCCTCCATGCCGATGAGACAGGGCTCAAGGTTCTCGAAAAACTGCAAAAGCTGTGCACACCTAAGCGACTTGTTGAACGCAACCGTTCCATCTTCTATGATCCCCTGCACCTGAAAGATGTTCTTGGCCAGATCTAGGCCGACTGTTGTAACCTGCATTGGGTGGCTCCTTTCCTAGCAGTCGATAACAACTGCATTATGGCGCATTGCGACGCTGTTGGAGCAGGAGCCATCCACCCCATCCGCTTCGACTGGCCGCACCGCAGCAACGGCATGTGGCGTTCAGGGTCAGCTTTGGGCCGCACCATCATGCCGCATTTGCATGCGCGTGTATTTGGAGCAACAGCGGCTGTGGGCTCGTTGGTCCTGTTGATGCTCATCGCAGAGAACGACGGCAGCGAGCCCATTTAAACCGATGCTGCGGGTTGCACAAATGTTTGCTTTCAAGAAACCGCGGCCTCGAATTGACGGCACGGCTCTGGTCCGCCCTCAGAATAATGATGAACTCCTAACGAATGAAGTTTCCATATGGTCGCTCAGGCGACAAGTGCTCTCGCGCTTTCTTGGAGCGCCCCGCCGTGCTGAAACGTTTTTCGTTCAGCTGTATTGAAGAGTGCGATTCGGAGCGATTGAACCTCAGTTTGAGCGTTTCGCCGATGGATTGTCAGTTGGGCAGCGTCCAACGCTTCGTTGAACTCCAGATCGAACGTTTCTGACCCATCAAGCCGCAGTGTTCGCCGGGTCACTCCCTCGGGAAACACCAAAGGTGCAATGCCCATGTTGACCAGGTTGGAGCGGTGAATGCGCTCGAAACTCTCCGCTAGAACCGCCTGCACGCCTGCCAACTTGGGCGCCTTGGCGGCAGTGTCGCGGCTGGAACCTGCGCCATAACGCTTGCCTGCAATGACGATCAGCGGTGTATTTTCAGCCAGATAATGCTCGATGGCGTCGAAGACTGATGCCTTTCGCCCACTAGGAAATATGCGCGTCCACGGACCTTCGCGTCCTGCTACCATTTCATTCACTAGCCGGATTGACGAAAATGTCGAACGCACGACGATGTCGTTGCTGCCACGGCGTGTGCCGAAAGAGTTGAAATCTCGCTCAGCCACGCCTCTTGATGATAGGTAATGACCGGCTGCACTGTCAGTGGGAATGTACCCAGAAGGTGAAATGTGATCGGTCGTAATGTTGTCCCCAAGAACAACTAGCGGTCGGAGCCCTTCAATCTTCCTCATAGGTTCTGGTATGTTCGACATGCCATCCAGATAGGGTGGTCGACTGATATAGGTCGACCCCTCAGGCCACCGAAATGCCCCATCTGCGGTAAGTGCATTCCATTCCTCAGAGACATCAGCCACATTGGCGTAGACGCCACGATAGGTGTCCGGTCCAGCATAGGCGTCGAGGATTGCGTCGACGTCCGCTTGATCCGGCCAGAGATCATCAAGCCGGACGGCGCGATCCTTCTGATCGAAGCCCAATACGCCCGCCGCGATATCTGTCGCCAGTGATCCTGCCAGCGCGTAGGCCACGACGAGCGGCGGTGCTGCGAGAATGTTCTTGGCCGCAAGCGGATGAATGCGGCCCGCGAAGTTGCGATTTCCCGACAAGACGGCGGCGCAGTCGAGGTCGTGTTTCTGGATGGTCTTCTCGATCGCCGGATCGAGCGGACCGGACATGCCGTTGCAGGTCGTGCAAGCAAAGCCCGCCACGTGAAAGCCCAGCCTGTCCAAATCGGCCTGAAGCCCGCTGTCGCGCAGATAGGCCGCCACCACGCGGGAACCCGGTGAGAGAGATGTTTTCACCCAAGTTTTGACCCGAAGCCCTCGCCGAACGGCATTGCGCGCGATCAGGCCTGCCGTCACCATGTTACGCGGATTCGCGGTATTGGTGCAGCTGGTAATAGCGGCGATGATAACATCATCGTTGCCCAGATCGAAGTCGCAGCCAGGCACTGGGTGACGGACGTTGGGTAGATCGGAAAGCCGTTGCGGCACTGAGGCGAGCGCGACATGCTGCTCGGGGCGCGCAGGGCCAGCGACGGAGTGGCCTATTCGGCTCAAATCAAGATCCACGATGCGGTCGTAGTCTATCTTCGCCTCGGCGGACGGGTCGCGCCAGAGCGCTTGATGGCGGGCCCAGGCCTCGACACGTGCGACATGGCTCGCGGATCGACCGGTCATGCGCAGGTAGCCAAGGGTGTTTTTGTCGATAGGACAATAGACACAGGTACAGCCATATTCCGGAGCCATATTTGCGATGGTCGCGCGGTCAGGTACAGAGAGGCTCGCGTAGCCGTCACTGCAAAGCTCGACGAAGGCTCCGACCACGCCGACCTCGCGCAACACTCGCGTGACCAATAGCGCGATGTCGGTCGCCGTCGCGCTGTCGGGCAAGGCACCGTGGAGCCTCAAACCGACAACTTCCGGCACGTTGAGTGCAAGGCGGTGACCAAGTGTGATCCGTTCTGCATCGAGCCCACCAATCCCCCAGCCAAGAACGCCCAACCCATTGACCATCGGCGTGTGGCTGTCCGTGCCTAGAACTGTGTCGGCTTGCAGAATAGGCGCTTGGCTTGGACCAACAAGCTCAGCCACTTGGGAAAGGTATTCAAGGTTAACCTGATGCATGATCCCACCCCCGGGTGGGATGACCCTCAGCGCCGCGAACTCGGCCTCGCAGGTCTTGAAGAATGCAAAGCGCTCTCGGTTGACTTCAAACTCGTGGCGCTGGTTTTCAGCAAGAGCGTCCGGCGATGCCCAGTGTTCAACCGTCATGGAATGGTCGATCACCAGGTCGATCGGTAGGGTCAGGTCTGTCGCATTCTTGTGTGCGCCTCTGTCCCGTGCGACTTCGCGCAACAGCATCAAATCGAGCAAAAGCGGCAGGGCCAGCATGTCCTGAAGGATCAGCCGCGACGGCCGGAACTCGATCATGTCGCCTTCACGCATAAGGATGCAGCTCAGGTCATCGGGATCCGCTTCCGGAGCCAAGGCGTTTTCTGCCAATACCCTAAGGACGTAGGGCAGTTTGCTGAGAGGCGCGCCAACCGCGCGGGAAAGCGATCGCACGCCAACCTGGCGACCTGCTACGTCAAGTGTCTCCACTGCATTTCCCTTGGTCACTTGGATGACCTCGCTTTCTTACCACACTCTATTGCATTATTCACTTCAATAATGCAATTATCGCATATTGCCGCTCAAACCAACAGGGAAAGATATCATGAAATCCATTCTGAAATGGGCAGCCGCGGCGGCACTGTCGCTTGGCCTGCTCTCGACATCGGCGATTGCCGAGGACTACCCGAGCAAGACCATCACCTGGATCGCACCCTTTAGCGCAGGTGGTGGGGCGGATAGGTGGTCGCGTACCCTGTCCTCTGTCGCCTTTGACGTCATGGACCAGGCCGTCCGGGTGCGGAACATTCCAGGCGCTTCTGCGACTGTCGGTTGGGGCGAAATGCTCAAGCAGCCTGCCGATGGGCATACTGTCATGCTCTCTTCACCCACCCCGATCATCGCGCTGGTGACTGAACCCAACGCGCCCTTTGAACCCGACGAGGCTAAGATCGTCGCGTTTATCAGCGCATTCCGGGGCATTATTCTTGTGAAGCCAGACACGGAGTGGTCCGACTGGGACAGCTTTGTCAGCTACGCGAAGGCCAACCCTGGCAAGATCACCCTCGGCTCGACCTTCTCTGAAATGGTTGGCGCGCAGCTTGCATTTGAGTCCGAGGGCATCGACGTGAAACTCATTCCCTATGACAGTACGTCTGACAGCGTCACGGACTTTCTGGGAGGTCACGTGGATGCGATCGGCGTGACGGAATCGACCGCGTTGAATATGGTCCCCGAAGAAGCCGTGGCACTGATCAATGTGACCACATTGCCGCTGTCCGATGAGGTCTCCGAAAAGCTGGGCAATCCACCTCATGCAGCCGCGCTCAGCTATGAGACCATCAACTTTCCACGGTGGGTTGGTGTGCATCCCGACACTCCCGACGAGATCGTTGAGAAATTGTCAGACCACGTGCAGGCGATGCTGGAACAGAAATCTGTTCAGCGCATTACCGGTAAGATGGGAGAAGAAATCATCTTCGTACCCTGGCAGGACGCGCAACCGCAATACAAAGCACTGGTCGAGGGCATCCGCAAGGCCGCCCCTGCCATTACCGGCAAGTAACCTCCCAACTGCCCGCCGTGACATTTGTTGCGGCGGGTACTTTCTTTGGGGACTCATCCTGAATGACACCTTTTACCGACCGACAGGCGGGGTTCGTGCTTCTCGTTGTATCAGCAGCACTCGGCCTTTATGTCGTGACATCCAACTGGGCCTTCGAGGAGATGCGCGATGGCACGTTGATCGGCAGCTTTCCGATGGCGTTTGTCGCGCTATGTCTGTTCTTCGCGTCCCTGATTGCCTTTGCAAAAGGCGCGCCGGCTGAGACGCTCGACGATGTCGCTGACATCTCCCTGCCCGGCGCAGCCAAGATCGGTTCATTTTTGATCGGGGCCTTGCTTCTTGCCTTCTATCACGAAGATTTGGGGTTTGTTGGGCTTTGTATAGCGTTTCTGGTGATGAATGCGCTCTTCATGGGGCAACGCAAACCTCTGGGGCTTGCAATCTACGCGGCCTGTGTTTGCGCCGCGCTCTTTTTTCTGTTCACGCTGTTGGGGTTCGAGCTGACCGTGCTGCCTCGAGCCTTGGGGATTTGATCTGGTGAGCCTCGACACTGACGCCCTCGTTCTGGCCATTTCCATGGTCTTCCAGATCGAAACACTGCTTTGGATGGCGGCCGGAATCGCAGTGGGCGTCGGTGTTGGTGCCATGCCGGGTTTGCAATCCTCCACCGCCGTGGCACTGATGCTGCCGCTCACCTTCAACATGCCGGTGGCGACAGCACTCGGTCTGCTGATCGGGCTCTACAAAGGATCGGTTTATGGCGGCTCGATCTCCGCCATCAGCTTCGCAACACCGGGCGCGCCGGAATCGGCCGCAACCGTGGCAGACGGCAATGCCCTGATGCGGCGCGGAAAGGGAAAGAAGGCGTTGCACATGGCGCTTTATTCGTCCGTTACTGCGGATTTCCTGAGTGATGTTCTCACCATCCTGATGGCGCCTGCGCTGGCGCTGATCGCCCTGAAATTCGGACCGTCCGAACGCTCTTGGGTGCTGATCCTGGCAATCACCCTGATTGGGGCTTTGTCGGGACGCAAGCTGGCCAAAGGCATGTTCTCGGCTGTCTTGGGCCTTTATATCGGGACCATGGGCAGCGATCCGATCGGGTTGGTGCCGCGCAACAATTTCGATCTTTGGTGGTTGCGCGATGGTATTCCGTTGCCACCGCTGGTCATCGGCGTCTTCGCAATGTCCATGGTCTTTCAGGAACTTCTGCGCCCCGAGGTCGTCGGCGCGGGTAAGGAAAAATTGGCTGATGTCGCAACGCTGCTGAAGTCGAAATCCGAAGGGCTGAAGCTGCACGAATTCTTGCGCTGCTGGAAAGAAATCGGCATTGGTCTCGGCGTTGGCTCCTTTGTCGGCTTGCTGCCGGGTTTGGGTGCGACAGTGGGCGCGTTCCTGTCTTATGCGGTGGCGAAGCAAGCCAGCCCGAACAAGGGGATCGGGGACGGTGCCCTGGAAGGGGTAGCTGCCGCCGAGGCCGGCAACAATGCCACGGTGGGTCCAACCCTTGTTCCGTTGATCGCCTTTGGCATCCCTGGCAGCGCCACCGCTGCCTTGATCGGCGGCGCGCTGGTGATGCAGGGGGCCACACCCAGCCCGCGCATGTTCACGCTCTTTCCGGAGATCATCTATTCGCTCTTCATCATCCTTCTCGTCGGCAACGTCGCCAACCTCTTCATCGGACGCTTCTTTGCGGGCATCTATGCGCGCCTTGGCGAGGTTCCCCGGCGCTATCTGATCCCGCTCATTGGTCTGATGGCCGTGATGGGGACCTACGCCTATCAACAGAACCCCTATCATGTCATCATCATGCTGGTGATGGGGCTGATTGGCCTCGGCTTCCGCCTGTTCCGTATCCCCGAGGCTCCGTTGGTGATTGCCTTCATGATCGCCCCTCTGGCCGAAAAGAACCTACGCAAGGCACATCTGATCAGCGGCGAAGACTGGATCACCACACTCTTCAACTCGCCGCTCTCCATCGGGCTTGCTGCGGCCTGTGCCCTCAGCCTCTACGTGTCCATCCGCTTCCAGATTGCATCCCGGGTGCGCGCCGGAGGCGGCACGGAATGAACCGCCACGATACGCCTTCAGCAGTGCCTTCCTCGAACGCCGACCTGGTCGACATTCCGGGCGGTCGGGAAGAACTCGATACACCATGCCTCCTGGTCGATCTCCCGGTTTTTAAACAGAATATCGAGCGTGCGGCCCAGATGGTTGCCGATACGGGCAAGGCGTTCACACCGCATCTGAAGGCACATAAGACGCCAGACATTGCAGAAATGCAGTGCGCCGCTAGTGCTGCAGGTTTCTGCGTAGCCTCCATCGGAGAAGCCGAGGTCTTTGCCAAGTACGGCGACACTCCCCTCACGATCACGTCCGCGACGGTTACGGGTCGTCAGATGGCCCGCATTGCAGCACTTTCCAAACAGGTGTCCGAACTGACGGTGGTGGTGGACACGCCTCCCAACATCCGTGCGCTTGCAAACCTTGACGCAACGGTATCGGTGCTGATCGACATAGATATGGGCCGGGGTCGTTCGGCCTGCACGGAAGAAGCGCAAGCTGTGCATTTGGCACGGGAGATCATGGGCGCACCAAATCTGAACCTGGCTGGGTTGCAGTGTTACGCCGGGCAGTTGTCACATATGAACGACTTCCACGACCGAGAAGAACAGGCGGCGGCATCGGACCGGCGCGCAGGCGCGTTCCTGGCGGCGGTTGGGTCGATTGCTGACGGCCCGTTGCGCTGTTCGGGCGGCAGTACCGGTGCCTCGATGTTCGATCTGGCGTCCTCCGCGCTGACCGACTTGCAATGGGGCAGCTACGCACTGATGGATGTGGAATACGGTTTGGTCCAGGCCACGCCGGACGGCAACCCCCTGCCCTTCGAGCCGGCGCTGCGCGTCGCCACACGGGTCATTAGCGCCGGACATGAAACCCACGTCATCACTGACGCGGGCGACAAACGGTTCGCCAACAAATATGGAGCGGCACCCAGGGTCGCGTCTCCCAATCGCTACCTGGGCGCCGAGTTCCGCCCGGTCAGTGACGAACACGGTGAACTGAAAGGATCACCCTTGCTCAGGCTGGGCGAGATCCTCGAAGTCATCCCCCCACATTGCGATCCGACGGTTAATCTTTTCGACGCACTGCACGTCGTGGACGGGGACAGGCTAGTCGACATATGGTCCATTGCCGCACGCGGGGTCTATTGATGACAGAAGCGCGGTTGACCCTTCGTGCAGCGCGGGCTGACGATCTCGACCTGATCCTGACGCTCTTGCGTGACGATGTTCTGGGCGCCACCCGCGAGTCAGACGGTCGAGCGCTTTACGAGCACGCCTTTGCCGAGATACTTGCTGATCCGAACGCGGATATGCTTCTTGCCGCCCTCGGTGACCAAATCATCGGCTGCGCACAGGTCAATCGCCTCGCAAATCTCAGTTTGCAGTCCACCAAACGCGCCAACATCGAAGGTGTGCGCATCGCGTCAAACCATCGTGGGTGCGGCTATGGCGAGCGGTTCCTGCAGATGATCGAAGGTCATTGCCGAGACCATGGATGCGGGCTGATGCAATTGACCACCAACAAGGCACGCGATGAGGCTTTGCGCTTCTATTCCTCACAGGGGTTCGAAGACAGCCATATCGGGCTGAAGAAGCGTCTCTAGGTTTTGGTTTTGCGCGCCGACTGGAGGTGCATCAGAACGAGTTGTTCGGCCTTCGCAATCTCTCCAGACGCAATCGTCTCGAGAATCTCGATGTGTTCGGCTGCGAAAGTGTCGATCTTCCGCGTCTCTAACACCTTGGAGTACTCGATCAATCGTCTCAAGTCGTTGCTGCGTTTGAGGGCATCGAGATAGAACCGATTGCCAGACCATGCGACAATCGTCTCATGCAGTTCGCGGTTGATTTCAAAAAGATCAACAGCTGCAATCGTGCGATACTCTCCGTCAAGCAATCGCATCTGAACGGCACGCAACCGATCCAGTTCCGCCATATCTGCCTGATAGTCCGGCTCACGCAGAGCTGCAGGCTCAATAGTCTCCCGAAACCGATAGAAGCGCATATAGTCGGCCTCGGATGTGATTCCGAGCTGGATGATCCAATTATGACCGGCAGATTTGTTCAGCCATCCTTCCGAGGCGCCACGTTCTAGAAGCGTCAGTGCCCGGGCGCGCGTGATCCCAAGTGCCGTGACAAGATCCATCGCGCTTGTGGTCCCCCCGTCACCGAGGTCTTGCACCAGTTGGGTCAATGCCAGGTAATCTTCTGAGGGCCGCGATCCTTCGCTAAATTGTGCTTCTGCGTCGCGGCCGTCTCTGGTCAGGAAATAGCCCTTGTTCTGACGGTGTTCTGCGAGCCCTCGATCGACCAGATCCCGCAGTGCAGTGACAATCGGCGTCCGCGAAACCGAACAGATTTTTGCAAGTCCGCTCACCGGCAACGGACTGCCAGCAGGTAACATCTCTCGCGAGGCGTGGGCGAGGATTTCTTTAGAAAGGTTAAGCGATAGGCTGGTCATGGGCGAACTATACAGTCGCTGGCGGGTTCTTGGTAGAGCATCCCTTTGGTTACGATCATAGGAACATATTGTGACCCCACATGACCGGCGCCGACGTTCGCGCAAAGCGCGAACGGCCGCTATCTGGCAGGCTTACCACAGAGTGCACAAGCCATCCGGCGTTTCGATTTTGGCTTCGTATCGAAATAGCGCACCAGCCTGTATCTCTGGTGGCCGGTCAATCTTCAAACCGTCATACGTAGCTCTGACCTCCTCAGTCTCCGGGTGCTGAAGGGAGAAGGAAATCAGGCGTGCTCCAAGGTCGGGGATGTCCGACATCCGCGTCGGATCATCGCGGTGATCAATCAGCGATGGAAGAACGCCGCCCAAGGGCAATGAACCGTCAGCTGGAATAGAAAAGGCAAACTCTGGATCGTTGAAAGGTAGCGGAACAACTTCTCCAAACTCAGATCGCTGGTGCACAAGGTTTTCAATAGAGCCAATTGCCGCCACCCATCCCCTCAGTCGTCGCTTCTGCTCCCAGTCTGAGCGAACTTGTTTTGGATCGTCGACGCCAAACCAACGCGCTCTACCCGGATCAACGCCATCAGGGTCAAGTGCAACAATTTCCAGATAGATATTGTCGCCAAGCTGAAGGCGATGGTTATGAGTTCCCATGTAGAGGTGCCGTGTTCCGAAAGGCACCTTTATTCCAAGGCAATTGTAAACATGCTTGACTCCCTCGGTCAGGGTGGGAGCAATTATCGTAAGGTGATCAAGAGTTAGCATGGCTATTCTGTATCATGGGATAGGATACCTCAACAGCGGCCATTCATTAGACGGCAAGGAAAGAGCGCTCCATCCGGCGTCTAACCAGTTCACGGACGATGATGCTGATGATAGCGGTTGCCGACAGCAGGCATTGCTACATCGAGCGGCAAAGGTGCCAAGAGCGCCCACTTTGACAAAATCTGCATTTCCCATCAATGTCGGCGAACGTTGATTTATCACGCTTTTTTAACACGGGGTGCGCAGTTCGCCCACAAAGCCTCTGGTGCTCATACCTGTTGTGACCTGCAATCATAATCGGTTCGGCTTGCAATCATCGCGATTTTCGGCCCGAATTATCTGACACTATCGGGGCCTCAAACCCGGTTTATCTGCGAATGAACCCAGATTGTTTGCGACCAGCCTGCAATCATCGAGCCAAACCCATTTTATGTGCGAATATGAATGCCTTTCAATTTCAATGCCTTGGGGGTATCTGAAAACTCAACGTGGAGAATTTGACCTGAACGTAGATTTCCAGACGCAGTTTCAGGACAATATTTCGCAACGTCTCTGGGGTCTCTGGGTATGACCCTGGCGGTGACGGACAGTCAAGGAAACCCCCGTTTCCCAGACACCCAAGGTCGGCTTCGAGCCCAAAGCCACCGATGCTGCAACATGCACGAATTGCTGCTGTGCGAAAACCGGGTTAACGAGGCCATTCACCTACCGAATCTACAATTCGTTCAATCTCAACTTCGGATAGCCTTCTATGCTCGTCCGCATTGTCGTTCTTTCTCTGTACGAACCTCAATGCAGCATATCGAGTGCCACCTCTTTGAAATATCCCTTCGACGCGATCTCGATAAAACTGATCCCAAAATGGCTTAGACTGCAGCTTGAGCTTTTTTATCTCGCCGTCAGCCGCATAGCCAAAGTGATCCGTGAGAACTTTGTTGATCACTTCCTCCGGTACTTTCAGTGAGTCTGCTCGCTGAACAAAATCGAGCGGAGATTCTCCGCCAATTGGTCTGATCGTTGCCATGATAGATCACTATCACAGCAATGTTTCCGTACAAAGCAGTCGTTGCGGCGGCACTATCAAACGGCAGCAAAGTCCCGCGTAACGGCTGTTGCCTGATTAAGTGTGAAAGAGGCCTTTGGCCGCGATAATCCCGACTTGGTGACCGGAAACCGGCACGCCATTTCACATGACTAAGTTGCAAATTTCGCCAGAACTTGCTCCACCTCGGCCCGATCGTACGGGCCGAATGCCCCTCGAAGCGGGTTTTCCGTCACATCAATTTCAACATAGCTTGCACCCCCCGCTTCGGCCAAAGCCCGTGTTGCCTCCAATCCGACGGCGCCTCCCAAAAAGTGTGGGGCGAACTGTGCGCCTGCTTCTCGCGCCATTTCGGCGATCTCCATGCATCCTGACAGACCGCCCCATTTCACCGGATCAGGCTGAAGAAACCCGACGCCCGCCTCCAGTGCGCTCGCGAATGCGGCCCGGCCCCTCAGATTTTCGCCCGCCGCAAGGGAGGATGCCGACACCTCGGCCAGTCGCGCCCAATCCTCCGGTCGGCAATCGGCTCGGATCGGTTCTTCGACCCAAGTCAAATCAAACTCGGCAAGTGCATCGATGGCGGCGGGTGCGTTTGCTGGCGTCCACGCCATGTTGGCATCGACCATAACGTCCGCTTCAGGCCCAACCAAATCTCGCAGGTGCTTCAGAGCATTTCGGTCTATCTCCGCACCGAAACCGACCTTGAGCTTGAAAGCAGTCCATCCGTCTTCCAAGTGCGACGGAACAAGTGCTTCAATGGCTTCCGGGGCGATGCCGCTGGCATAAGGGATCGGGGCGCTGCGGCCGCCTGTGCCAAGAAGTTCGGAGAGCGGAGTTGCGCGTTCCGACGCCAACGCTGACCAGCTCGCGATTTCGACGCCGGCGATTGCGGCAGCGAAAGGTCCTGGTTCCCCGCACTGAATAGCGATCTGTGTGGTTTCATCGGTCAATCGCCTCCAGAGATCGGCGGGAGATGTGAAGGCTTTTCCGACAACTCTTGGAGCGAGAAGCTCGGTGACAACCCGTGCGCGGTAGGGTCCAGCGAAGGCGGGCCAGTTGGCGAAGACCTCTCCCCATCCGGTGGCGCCGCCTTCAAGCGTCAGCCTGACAAAAAGCGCATGTCGCGCGGATTGGATGCCAAAGGCGTTTCTGCGGGGCGTCGAGATCGGTGCTTCAAGCGGAAAGGCTTCAAACGTTGAGATAGAGAAACCAAGCTCCGTCATACGTGTTCGGGCGCTCCACGTTTTTTCCTGCGAAACAGGGTGACGACGCGGCAGAAGATGAGCATCGCTGTCAGCGCGAAGAAGCTCGCCGCGATGGGGCGCTCAAAGATGCTAAGCGGCTCAAAGCTGTAGAGGATCGAGACGCGGATCATTTCCTGATCAAGCTGGCTGCCAAGGAATAGCCCGATCATGAGTGAGAGCGGTGTAAAGTCGTAGCGGCGACAGAACCAACCGATAATGCCGAAAGCGAAGACGACGTAAACATCGAAGAGTTGTCCGCGAAAGCTGTAAGCGCCGACTGCGAGCAAAAGCGTGAGAACCGGGACAAGGATCGTTGTCGGCACTGTTACGATCCGCGCCACGAAGTAAGCCACCGCAAGCGCGACGCCCACCAGCAGAAACATCTGGAAAATGTTGCCGAGGATCAGCCCGTAGATAAGGGGGCCGTTGTCCCGGAACAGCCCCGTACCCGGCACGAGACCGTGCAGCATGAAGCCCCCGAGAATGACAGCGGTGGAGGCGCTACCTGGGATGCCAAGGGCCAACAGAATGGCCATTGCACCGCCTTCGGAGGCATTGTTTGCGCTCTCTGCTGCGACGACGCCCTTGGGCTCGCCTTCTCCAAATCGCTCGTCGTGTTTTGCCAGTCTTGAGGCGAGCGTGTAGCTGAGGATCGAGGCCAGTGTTGCGCCTGCGGCTGGCAGAATACCGATAGCAACCCCTATGCCAGAGCCGCGCAGCAGCGTCGGCCAGCGGCGAAAGGCACCGCGAAACCCTTGCCAAAGCTCCGAAGCGGAGTGTCGAATGCGCGCCTCCCCTTCCGAGATCGCGCGGCGTGGCAGGATCTGGATCAACTCGGGGACCGCGAAAAGGCCGATGACGCACAACACGATGGGCAGGCGATCCTCGAGTTCGCCGAACCCCATGGTGCCCCTTGGCTCGCCGGTCGTGATGACAGTCCCAACCGTTGCCAGCAAAAGCCCGATGCCCCCCGCAAAGAGCGAACGGAAGAGGTATTTTCCTTTTAATACACCAACCACCACGAGCACGAAAAGGGTGAGCGCAAGCATTTCGGCGGATTGGAACTGTAGCGCGAATTTAGTCATCGGCTGGATGAAGAAGAGGAGGACAAGGTAGCTTGCCGCACCACCGAAGGCCGAGGCCGCGATTTGCAGGCCGAGCGCCTCGTTGGCGCGGCCCGTCTGCGCCATGGGGTATCCGTCGAAGGTGGTCGCGACCGCACCGGGCGTGCCGGGCGTATTGATCAGGATGGCCAGAATGCCGCCGCCCGTGAGACTGCCGGTGTAGACCGATGTCATCAGGATCAGCGCGGTCAACGCGTCCATTTGGAAGGTCAATGGAAGAACGATGGCAAGGCCAAGGGCCGCCGTCATGCCGGGAATCACGCCGATCATCAGACCAAGGGTCATGCCGGCAAGGATGACCAGCGGCATGTACCAATTCAGGAGGAGTCCTACGCCATCCGAAAGTTGACCGACATCGATCATTGTATCGCCCATGGGAGCAGAGGCAGATCGACATCCAACCCGATATTGAACCCCGCCCAGAAGAGAAGGCCGACACCCACCGCTACGCTCAGAAGGGGCAGCGGGCGGCGAAAGCCGAGCACCCAAGCCATGATGAGCAGAAACGGGAGCCCCGTACCGAGAAAGCCGAGCCATGGCAGGGCGGCAAGGAATAGCGCTGCTCCGCCGAGGTAGGACAATCGACGCCATTCATCGAGACCATGTCGCTCGTCGACCTTTCCGCGTCGCGCGTTCCAGAATGCCTGAGCGATGACGATCAAACCGAAGGGGACCATCAGCCAGGTCAGCGGACGGATCAGCACAAGCGCGTTTTCATCGTGCCGGGGATTGTCGGCAACGGAACCGAGGTAGAAGACGGCCCAGAGCAGCCCGGCTACGACGACCAGAGACGGCCCGGCGGCCTTCTTGAGTGTTGCGAAAGTGAACATGGAGGGCA
The DNA here is from genome assembly GCA_000158135.1 of Rhodobacteraceae bacterium KLH11. GTDB lineage: Bacteria > Pseudomonadota > Alphaproteobacteria > Rhodobacterales > Rhodobacteraceae > Ruegeria. The sequence goes on along the minus strand of DS999533.1, from coordinate 344,244 downwards.
GGTCACAGGACTCCGCGGCCCGGGTCAATCCGGGCCGCAAGGGTCAACCTATTCAAACATCTGCAAAAATCTGGCCTCGACCCGTTCAAGAAGTTCGGTCGAGGCCTCTGGCCCGCGCCAGTCGCGGCCCACGTTAGTTTCATCGGCAAAGGCGATGAACTCCTGGTTCTCGGTCGTTGTCTGGCGGAAGGCCTCGACCAGCGCCTCGAACCGCTCAGGGTGGTTCTCGCGGACATCGGCATGCACCGCATGGAACCGATAGGCGCCGCCGATCTCGGCCTCGACCTCGTCCTGCGCTTCGTTGACCGGAACGGCTGCCGGCCAGACCTCGCTCGGCTCATTCCAAAAAAGGGCGACGGGAACGCTAGCCTCCTCGAGCCGCAAAGCACCCTGAATGCCCGCCGCGGTCATGTCCACCTCGCCCGCAAGAAATGCCGCACGGGTCTTGCCGCCGCCTTCGTAGGGCACAACCCGAACCTCAAGCCCCAGTTTCTCGAACAGGTCCATGGCAAGCACATGACCGACCGACGTCGCGCCGCTCGATCCGAAGGTGTAACGACTAGGCTCGGCGCGGATCGCTTCGATCATGTCACCGAGCGTTTGCCAGCCTGCGGATTGCTGCGTGACGAGCACACCGGGATCGATCCACTGCACGTTTATGATCGCGAGATCATCAAGGCTGTAGAGGTCAGGGTTGGTCACGGCCACGTAAGTGGTTGCCGGTGCGAAGGACGTCAGGACGTGGTAGCCGTCGGCCGGCTTTTCCATGAAGGCTTCGATGCCCAAACGTCCGCCGGCCCCGCCGACATTCTCAACGACGACGGTCTGTCCCAACGCGTTCGGCAGAAAACGCTGAACCGAACGCGCGGTGCGATCAACCGAACCGCCCGCGCCGTAGTTCACGAGTATTTCGATTTCACGCTCGGGAAATGATTGCGCCGAGGCGCTGCCTGCGACGGCAATGGCTGCCGCTGTGATGAGTGATGTGAGTTTCATGGATATTTCTCCCCTCTTTGTCGTTATCCGACGACTTCGACCCGCCCCTCCTCAGGCAGGATGCGAAGTCTTTCGCCGGTCTTCAGTTCTTTGGTGATGTCGCAGTCGAAACGGTCGATCAGCGGCATTTCTCCAAAGGACGCTCCCTGCGCCATGATCGGATTTGCCCAGTTCAGGATCAGCGCCTTCGGACGGTGTGCGCCCTGCATCAGCACGCGCAGCATCCAGGCCGAGGCGACACCGCCCTTCGCAATGTCGAGCACGATGATGCGCTCGGCAAAACTTTCACCATGCAGCTTGTGCGCAGGGCGCGAAAAGACGCCTTTGGTCAGATCGACATCGTAGCGCGCAGAAAAGCCGTCACTGGCGACAAGCGCTTCACCTTCGAAAAGCCCTGTCCCAATACCGGGATGACCCTGATAGACGCGCCCCATCAGACGACCCTCCCGGCAACGGCGCTGTCGACACAACGCGCCATGGACGCGACCATCGGCGCATATCCATAACCCGCGATGGTGTTGGTCAGCTTGGCAGAATTAGTCATGAGCCGGTGCCAGCCATTTGCCTCGGCCAGTTCGCGGGCATGCATTTGATAATAACAGACACCCTCCAGCAGGATACCACCCGCATCCTCGATCCGTTTGGTGATCCCCATCCGGTCGGCGGCGGATTTCATCTCGGGGTTGGTGGTGGCGATCAATGTCGTACCATCCACCACTCGCCGCCCGTCGAGGTGGCCTGCCAATTCGCCAAGTTCGATCAGCGAAAGCTGGGGTACAGCGAAGACCACGACGTCAAGCGTGTCATCTTCGCGGCGGAACCTGTCGGCGTAACTGTCGATGTCCGCCCTGTTCAGCTTGATTTCCGGCACCTCACGACCGTCCAGCGCCTCATCCGCCTCGGGCGTCAGGCCGGCAACATGGTAGAGTGCGGTTGATCCGTAGGATGCCATGGCCGCCCCGAAATGCTTGAGTTGATCGGAATTGGCTGCGTTGATCCCCTCGACATACGGCACTTCGAAATAGGACCCCATCCGCTCACCAATGAGCGCACCGAGCGCGCCCCAGTCCAAGTAATCGGCAAGCTCGGCCTCCACGATCACGCGCTGCGTCGCCCGTCGATTTCGGTCCAGGTGGAAGCCATAAGCAGGCGCGCGCGCCGTGAGGGCGGAGGCCAAAGCCGACGGCCCGCCTTCGTAATTCGTGCGCGCGCCAAAGACTGAGTTCGAATAGATGCAGACGCCGGTATCACCGAAGGCAAGGTGCTCACCTTTCACAGGCGGCATGATGGTCTGATAGTTGATGCATGTGTCCGTCATCATAACGCCGAGCGCCATGAAGGCGTCACGTGCGCGTTCTTCCAGTGTCACGATAGCGCGGTCATGGCGGATGCGATCGTAGGCCTTGAAGTCGGCGCCGCGCGGATCGGTGATCGTGGGGATCACGACGCGACGATCTTCCCAGTCGGCGGCGGCGAGCCCTTCGAGGTAAGCGACCCCGGTCTCGCCCAGAGCTTCGGTGTCAGCCATGATATGCGCCTGGCTCACCTCGACCAGCCTCTCCGCGTCGAAGAAGCGTCCCACCTCGACAATATGCGCCATGGCTCGCGCCCGGATCGGCCCGGCGGACCCGTTCAGGATCGCGTCTTCTTCGTCCGTCAGACGCATCACTCGGCCGCCTTAACCTGTCCCTTCGTGCGGCCATCGCCGTCGGGCACGTCGAAGTTGAAGGTCGACTCGTCGAAACGATTGTATGCCGAGTAGTCGAGGATTTCGTAGAGGCGCGAGCGCTTTTGCAGATCGTCAATGAACCCGGTCTGAATGCCCTCCTCAAAAAGGCGCGTCATGCCATCCTCGACCGCTTTCATCGCCAGACGGAAGGCCGTGTTGGGATAGATCACAATGTTCACGCCCAGATCCTGCAATTGATCCTTGTGCAGAAGCTTGGATTGACCGAAGGCGGTCATGTTCACCAGAAGCGGCACGTCGAAGGCTGCCCGCATCGCAGCGATTTCGCTCTCGTCATGCATGGCTTCCGCAAAGATCGCGTCGGCACCTGCATCGACATAGGCTTTCACCCGGTCCACCGCCGCATCCAGCCCCTCGACGGCGCGCGCATCGGTTCGTGCCATAACCAAGAAGTTCGGATCCCGCTTGCCGTCCTGCGCGGCACGAATGCGCTGTGCCATGATCTCGCGCGAGCAGATCACCTTGTTATCGAGATGACCGCAGCGCTTCGGCTCCACCTGGTCCTCGATGTGAATGCAGCTTATGCCGGCCGCGTCCATCTCGTAGGCCGTGCGATAGACGCTTTGCGGCGGGCCAAAGCCGGTATCCGCATCGAGGACCGTGGGGAGGTTCGTCGCCAGCACGATCTGCTGTGCGCGGGTATTCACCTCGGTGAGCGTCGTCAGGGCGATGTCAGGCAGCGCCAGGTCGTTGGCCAACGAGGCGCCCGGCACATAGACCCCGTCGAACCCGATTTGCTCGCACAGACGCGCAACAAAGGGCGAAAACGATCCCGCAAAGCGCTGCAGTTTTCCGGTGTCGAGGGCCTCGCGAAACGTGGCGCGGCGGTCGCGAGGGTCTTTTGTGACGTCGAGCATGTGATCCTCCGTTTGCGAAAAGCCTAGCCGACGACCTGAAACCTGTATATTGCAAACATGGATATAAATGATGCGAAAATCGGGATGCAGGAATGGCAGGGCTCAGCGTCAGATCTTTGAAGATCTTCGATGCGATCATCACGACGGGCACGCTCGGCGCTGCGGCTAGATTGCTCAATACCAGCCAGTCCGCCGCCAGCCGCCAGTTGCTGGAGCTGGAACGCGATATCGGACTTTCGCTCTTCGAACGCACCAATCGGCAACTCAAACCAACACCTGAAGGCCTGAGGTTTCATTCCGAAATCCAGCATGTTCTGCATGGGCTGGCGGAAATCCCGGCCATGGTCGAGACGATCAAGTCCGAAGAACGCGAAACGCTCTCGGTGATCTGCATGCCCCGGCTCTCGCTTGGGCTGCTCCCGCGGGCGCAACGGCTGTATTCCCAAGGCCAGCAGAGTGACACCGTCCAGACCTCTGTGTTGCGGCGTAATGACATCCAGAGATGGGCCGCCAGCCGGCCCTTCGACATCGGTCTTGGCATGCTTCCGCTGGATCATCAGGCGCTGGTCACTGAACCTTTGGTACGCGTGCGTGCAGGGATTCTAGTGCGCGATAAACACCCCCTCGCAAACCGCGATCAGGTGTCGCCCAAGGACCTGATCACGACGCCCTGCATCGGGTATCTGCCCGGGCTTATGGTTCGGGAGCAGATCGATCAGATTTTCCGGGATGCCGACATCCGACCTCAATTTGCTTCGGAAACCTCCTCGTCGCTATTGGCCTGCCAACTCGCTGTTCAAGGCATTGGCGCCGCGATTATCGATTGCGTCGCAGCTTGCGATGTATTGGCTCAGAATAGCATGCGGTTCATCCCCCTTGCCCCCGAAACCTGGTGGCGAATCGGCGCGTTTCGTTTGAAGACTGGAAAAACCAACACAAGGTCAGAGAGCTTTGTTCACGCCGCGCGTGACGCTCTTCAAGAGATCGCAGATTCAAGCCCCGAGGGAGCAATCGAGTTTCTGTAGGCGATCCTCCCAAGAAGCGGTTTGGGGGAAGTTTCCAAGATAATGGATCACTTTGGCTCCGCACCTTGATCGTCCTCGGTATGCCAAAACAATACCCGACCAACAGCATCAGGATCATCAGTTCAGGATCGACCGATGGACGCCTCGTGTGGCTGTAGAAACCTGCCAGATGTCCACGGATGCTGCTCAGGTCGAGATGCCGATCAACCGATCGCAAAAGGTGGTCTTGCGGGACATGCTCCTCCAGCGAAAACTCGTAAAACAGTGCCGCTTGTGCTTCCTGTCTCGGCCCCATCATCGTAAATTCTCCCGCTCAATGAACGAATTGAATCAGCCAATTAGGCGTCGATCAAGGAAGAGTTTTTCAACAACATCAGCCCAAAGAGGACTGGCGCTGCGGCTTGTATGAATGACCGCTATATAGCAGGCTCTTTAGTGCCAGCTCAGATTCACTAGCCACTCTTTGACTGCCGTAATTGACACTCTTGATGTCTGATCCACATGCGACAACATCCAAACTTCCCTGCTTGGATACTTGGCGCAATCATCTGGCTCGATCACTCGAAATCTTGGATCGGACAATACGATTGCTTTTGGGAGCAGCGTCTTTCCAATCCCCGCCGCAACGGCCCGCATCGCCGTCTCGACATCCGTTACTCGCAAACATGCACACCGGTCTTCAGGCTTTGCGTTCCTTTCAAGCCAACGCGCCTGCGGAAGGCGAGAGTACACCTCGTCGTAGGTGATCCAGCCCAAAGTCGCACATTGCTCCGGCGAGAAAACAGTTGCAGCGCAGGCGACGAATGATACCTCGCCCAGCTTTTGCACCTTGGTGCGCAGCCCACCATCAGATGGACGAGCAAAGCGCACTGAAAGATCGGCCTCGCGCTTGGACAAGTCCAGATTTTCCGCACTCGGAACAAGCTCGATGCTGAGGTTTGGATGCAGACGGATCAAATGATGAAGTTGAGGGACCAGGAAACGGTTCACGATAACGGGTACCGCACTCAGGCGCACCGAACCTGTGACCCCGTTGGTGCTTTCGCCTAAGATTGCGCTTATCGCAGCGTGGCTGGCTTCAATGTTCTCAGCGTGTGACAGAATCTGCAGCGCCGCGTCTGTCGGCTCGTACCGTCCATTTGCGCTGCGCAAGAACAGTGTCGTCGCCAATGCCTCTTCGAGCGTTCTTATCCGGCGGGCTACCGTTGTATCGCTAACGCCAACCGCCCGCCCTGCTTCGGTCAGCCTTCCTTCGCGGTGAAGCGCCAAGAGATGCTTGAGATTTGAGATCGTTCCAATCATGCTTCTGCATTTTTGCAGTGTAAGGCGGCAAACTTGCTGACTCAATCTTCAATTATGATGTGGCAGCTATGGTTTCACAAATCCCAAGGAGCGAAAGACATGAAGTTCATCATCCTGTTCGAAGACGCATGTGACGCCGACCCTGATATCCGCAAAACACACATGGCCAAGCACCTTGATTTCTTGGAGCGGAACGCAGACAAGATCAAGGCCGCTGGCCCATTGTTTGACGCCGAAGGTCAAGGACGCGACGGATTATGGATTGTGGAAGCAAGCTCAGGGGACGACGTGGATCAACTGGTGCATGAAGACCCGTTTTGGCCGACTGGCCTCAGGCAATCGTATTCGATCATCAAATGGAAACAGGTCTTTGTTTACGGGGGGCGCTTGATCCATCCGGGTTGAGACATCAGCTCTTCAAAAGGCAGTAGCAGACATTGGAACAAGCGCAGCGAAAGCTAACTTCTCTAATCGGGCGTTTGGGTCAAGTTCATTTCATCGTTTTGTTTCCGCGCTTTGGGGTCGCTGTCTCTCATCCGGGTCACACTTCTCTTCGCAGTCATTGATGGCCCGGTTCGGTTGGACCGCTGCATGCATGTGTCGGATTGGACGTGGAGCGCCCCGCTTAGTCTCGCGCTTCAAGTTGCGCAGTGAGCTTTTTCGGCGTCATCCACAGACCTCGTCCGGTGAGGGACGATCCCGTCTTTGGCTTCTGGAAGGGGTATCAGTTCATGCAATTCCCTCCATTTTCCCATGACGGAACTCGGTGTTGTCAGCCCACATGCGGTGCATGATGACGGCCAGCTTTCTGGCGACGGCGACCAGAGCACGGCGGCGGCCTTTGCGGCGCATCAGGCGCAGGCCCCAGCTCTTGATTTCGGAACTCGCAACAGAGCGCATCATCATCGCATTGGCCGCAGCATAGAGCGTCGCACGTACATCTCTGTCGCCTGCCTTTGAGATGCGGCCTGGGTTGTCCATCTCCCCGGACTGATATCGTCGCGGGGTTAGGCCGAAGTGAGCGGCAACGGTGCGAGAGCTGGCAAACCGGGCTGGATCATCGACAGCCGCACGGAACGTCAGGGCCGCAATCGGGCCGACACCCGGAATCGCCATGAAGCGCAGACAGATCTCGTCATGACTTGCCGCCTGCTTCACACGGCGGTCCAACTCGCGATAGGTTTTGTAAAGCACAGCCCGCGCATCTAGCAGTGGCAAAAGTGCATGAGACAAATCCGGGTCTGCCTCGATCAATGGACGGACCCGCTCATCGAATGACCCCTGATCGACACGGGGTGGCAAGCGCAAGCCAAAGACCCGGAACAAGCCACGAACTTCATTGGCCAGGTCGATGCATTTCTTCTGAACCGCCTTGCGACTGCTCAGGAGCGCTCTTAACGCGTGTGCTTCGCGGCTCTTGATAAAGACCTTGCCGTACCATCCGGACCGCAGCACCTGTGCAATCCCACGCGCATCCGTTTTGTCGGTCTTATTGCGCATAGCTGACAGGGCCGCGTTCACTTGTCTTGCTTCCATGCAGACAACATCAAAGCCAGCTGCCCGCAGGCCAAAGTAAAGATGTTGACTCATTGCACCGGACTCAAATCCAACCCGACACTGACCAGCAGGTACATCGCGCAGGCAGGCCGAGATATCCTCAACCTCACATGCCATCGAGCGCTCGAAGATATGTTTGCCATCAGCGTCAATCACGCAGACAGCCACCGACCGCAACGACACATCCAAACCCACATAGTAATCCATTTCGTTCTCCTCAAATTGCAGAAACATCCTGCAACTCTATCAAGAACCTGACCCATCAACCCGGTCAGCCCTATTACCCATGCTTCGTCCGCAATGCGTAGATCTCTGATCTGTTTTCGAATGTCGGTAGTGGTCTGGGCAAATCCCGAGCCTTCAGCTCGTGACCGGGCTCTATCCGGACGCCGGCTGCACCGGCCTCCGGACGGAACCAAAACGATACATTCTCCCTGCGGCCCGTGCGCGCGGTGCAGCATCGGTTGAAGGGGGCTCTTCAGGCTGGTTCGCCGCATCTTTGACGAAAGGCCGGGCTACGCAATCCGTGCCATCCGCGAGATCACCTTCCTACAGGTAAGGTGCGGACGAACCTGCCGTTCGACCAATGCCCGCTCTATGCCCCGCTAGCTGTTCGTAATGAAGTTTACACAGGCAGCTATATGCGCGTTGGTTGAATCAGCAATTGGTAGGTCGGGCAATAGTTTCCCCAGGTCCAGCATAGGCAATTCAGTACAAGCCAAGGCGACAGCGCCAACGCCTTGTTCGGATACAACTCGGGAAATTCCATTTGCAATCTTCTGCCGTGTCACTGGAGATACTTCCCCCTTCGCAAGCTCTCCATAAATGATGTCGTGAACGAAGGACTGCTCGTCGTCGGGCAAGAGTGACAGCTTCATTTCGCCAGCCAATCTCGCCCCAACCTGCCCAAAATAGTAGTCTTCACGGGCAACATAGTTTGTCCCCAGTAACACGGCTTTGTCGGCACCCGTAGATGTTAGCGCAGTGCCCAACGCCTCTCGAATATCCAGAAACGGAATGGAAACTGCATCCCGAATGGGGTCAGCTACCTTGTGCATTGTGTTCACGGCCAAGGCGATTGCATCCGCTCCGGCATCTTCCAGTCGCTTGGCAAGATCAGCAAGTTCACAACCTGCTTTGTCCCATTGGTCTGATAACTGGTAATCCACGATCTTCTGAAAATCGACACTTGCCATGAGCAACGGGGCAGAATGAAGACCACCCATTTTCTCCGCTACGCCGCGATTAAGACCCGAATAATAGAGAGCTGTCGACTCCCAGCTCATGCCGCCGATCAGCGCTAAAGTACGCATTTCATTTGTATCTTTCATGAAAGTTCTCTTGTACCGGATGGTGTTTGAATGGAGGCTTTGATCTTCATTCCTGGCCCATCAGTGATCGTGATAAAATCACTGTCGATGCGGTCTCCGATCAATCCTTGGATTGTTCCTGCCTCCGGGTGTTCGATCGTCAATGAGGTTAAGCGGCACCCCAAATCTGTCATTCTGGACGCAGGGTGAGGGCGATCCGGCCATTCAATTAGCGTTGGACACGCTCCACCAAGCGGCATTGTGCCATCATCAGGAATGGAAATGAGCCACGTCAGATCGCCCCGCGTGATCTCGTTTGCAGGACCGCTGATAGGAGGCAGCTGAGCCAAAGTGGCATCAATATCGTCAGTTCCGACGACCCACGTACCCAGCCGTGGGTCGTCATCAAAAGCGTCCAGATTGAACCATCTGGGACGGTCAGGCGCGCTAGCATCCGGATCAATGGCGATCAATTCCAGGAACACGTCGTCGCCCAGAGACATCAGTTTGTTGTGGGTACCCATTCGGAGATGCGCGCCACCGTCTGGCATGTCGATCCCAAGCGCGTCTTTGATATAAGTGCAGCCCTCTTCGAGGGATTGTGCCACAACCGTAATATGATCCAGCTTGAGTAAGTTGGTATTGCCCATATTTTATCCTATCTCAATGTTTCAAAATTTCCACACAGCCCGAGTGACTGCCCGGAAATGGACCGTGCAGCAGGCGAAGCGACAAACCATGTGAGTTCCGCGATTTCGTCGGGTTCGATCATGCGCCCAAGGGACGTATTCTGAACCTCGGCATTCCGCGCTGCGTCCAGCGAAATGCCAGAAGCCTTAGCTTTGGCGGCCAATACGGCATCCATGCGCGGGCCTTTGACCGAACCCGGCAAGATTGCATTGACCGTGATGCTGTGCGGTCCAAGTTCCATTGCGAGGGTCTCTTTCAACCCGACCACACCCCACTTTGCTGCGGCATACGGGCTGCGCATCGGCAATCCGAGCCGTCCAGCCGCAGAAGACATCAAGATAACCGAGCCTTTGTTGTGTGCTTTGAGATAAGGGACTGCTGCGCGGCATAAGGCATATTGCCCTGTGGGGTTTACCGCGACGGTTCGCGCCCAATCCTCCGGGACAATGTCTTCGATCAGGGCTGTTGGGCCAGCCGTACCTGCATTGGCAATCACCGTAGTAAGCCCGCCCATGCGCTCCACGGCTTGATCCACAAAGGACGCCACGGCCTCGACATCAGTGACATCGCATGTTGTCGCGAGGGCGAACTCATCTGTGACTTGGCCGATGGCGGCAGCATCAATATCACAAATAGCGACCAACGCCCCGTTGCTGACAAAGTGCCGCGCTATCGCCAGGCCGATTCCACTCGCACCGGCTGTAATGATCAGTTTCTGGGTCATGAGGCTGCACTCAGACCAAGCACCTCGCGAGCTTCACTGGCAACCATGACCGTATTACCCAATGTTTCTATGATGTTACGCAACTGCGCCACCAGCTCTTCATTTCGCGCTGGAACACCGCGCTTCAGATAGAGATTATCCTCCAACCCGACCCGGACATGACCGCCGAGCAGCACGGCCTGGGCGACCATGCGAAGCTGATCGCGCCCGACGCCAAAGGCGGACCAGATGACATCATGATCCCGCACCATATCGGCCATTGCAGTCATGGCACCTGTGTTTGCCGGTGCGCCATAGGGCACGCCAAGGCAGAACTGGATCATGGCCGGGCTGGCAAACATACCTTCCGAGAGCAGTTTCAACGCAAATCGCAAATGTCCCAGATCGAACACTTCCAACTCGGGTCGCACGCCTAATTCGGCAATCTGCTCTGCGCCGGTTCGGATATACTCAGACGTGCTGATATAGACGAGATTGCCATCCCCCACATTATAAGACCCGCAATCCAATGTGCAGATATCCGGGCGTAGTTCGGCAACATGAGTCAACCGGTCGGCAGGGCCGACGAGATCCGTTCCTTTAAGCAAGGGTACAGGTTGACCGGTGCCAAAGATGGCATCACCGCCCATACCAGCCGTGAGGTTTATGATGACCTCTCGGTTTTGACCCCGAATTTTCTCAACGGCTTGCTTGTAGAGAGCATCATCCCGAGACCCTTCGCCAGTTTCCGGGTCACGGACATGCAGATGAACTATGGCCGCTCCTGCATCTGCCGCTGCAAGTGCAGAAGCAGCAATCTCATCTGGTGTAATAGGAACATTCAGGTTGCGTTTGAAACCGTCCCCGGCTCCGGTTACAGCACAGGTGATGAAAGTCTTGCGCATCAAATGCTTCCCTATTTCAAAAAGTTTTGGATAGCCGCCAAAGCAGCGCCGGGCGCTTCCTCAGGGATGAAATGCCCACTGGGCATGGATGCAAAACTGGGGTCTGAACACCAACCATGCCAAATGCGCTCCACGTCGAAGTGCTTTCCGACTACGCCCTTATCGCCCCACATAATCAGTGTTGGACAGGTGATCTGCCGTCCGGATCGGCGGTTTTCAGCATCGTGCAGCCTGTCGATATGAATCCCGGCACGGAAACACTCGCACATCGCGGAGATAGCTTCAGGCGTTGCGTTGGCTTTAAGGTAAGCCGCCATCGCCATTTGATCGTATTGAACAGACTTGTCTGACAGTCCTTCCAAGATGAGGCGCAGAAAACCTTCCCGATCACCTGCGATAAGGCGTTCCGGAACCGGAGGGTCTTGTGTCAGGAAGGAAAAGTAGAAGTAGTCCTGTGCGATCTCGGCGTTCAATGCTTCGTAGAAATCCAGCGCCGGGATAATGTCCATGACCACAAGTTGCGTCACTGTCTCAGGGTGGTCCAACGTCAGCCGTCTTGCCACGCGCGCACCACGGTCGTGGGAGACGATTGCGAAAGTATCATGCCCCAAAGCCTGCATGACGGCTAGTTGTTCTTCCGCCATAGCACGCTTGGTATAGGCATTCTCTCGTGCATCACGGTCCGGTTTGTGTGTCTCACCCCGACCGCGAATATCCGTGAGTACAACTGAAAAACGCTCGGACAGTTTCGGCGCGATATGGTGCCAGCAAAGATGCGTCTGGGGATCGCCATGCAGCATCAATAGCGCGGGACCACTGCCTGCACACAAGGTCATGACCAGCTTACCATCGATCTCAATCGGCTGACGTGTGAATTCCGGAAGAAGCTTTGCATCGGCCTCTTCAAAGATGGTCATTGATCCACCCTTTGAACTCCGAGATCGCCGCTTCGTCCCGGTTGAAGAACGACCAGCGACCAATCTTGTTAACAGTCAGAAAACCTGCCCGGCGCAGCAGCTCTAAATGGCGACTGACGGTAGGCTGTGCCATGTCCAGTTTTTCGGTGATCAAGGTGACGCAGACACCAATCTCGGACGGCTTCCCCGTGACTTGATGTGAAAAATGCAAATCAGGCTCCAACAGCCATTCAAGGATAGACAAGCGTGCTTCGCTGGCGAGGGCTTTGGATTGTTCAAGACGATCAGGCATAATCGCCATATACATAGTTAAAAAGCTATTAGTCAATGTAATAATCACCTTTCCTAAAAGCCCCTGGGTAGCAGACCTTCGTCGCACCTAATCGAAAGAGTAAATTGGGCTTATTTTGTTGAAAAACTCTTCCTTGATCGAGGGCTGAACTGCTGATTCAATTCCCATGTTGATCGGGAGTAATTGCGATGATGGGACCGAAGCAAGAAGCGCAGGCGGCGCTGTTTTACGAGTTCTCGCTGGAAGAGCATGTTCCCCAAGATCATCTGCTGCGGTCGATTGAGCGGCATCTCGATCTGAGCGGCATTCGAGGGTATTTGTCGGATTTCTACAGCCATACTGGCCGCCCTTCGGTTGATCCTGAACTGATGATCCGCATGCTGCTGGTCGGCTACTGTTTCGGTATTCGGTCCGAACGGCGTCTTTGCGAAGAGGTGCATCTAAACCTGGCATATCGGTGGTTCTGCAGTCTCGATCTGACTGATCGACTGCCAGATCATTCGACCTTTTCCAAGAACCGTCATGGTCGGTTTCGCGAGAGTGAACTCTTGCGGCACGTGTTCGAAACGACAGTGGCGCAGTGCATTGCAGAAGGTTTGGTCAGCGGCCAGCGTATGGCGATTGATGCCAGCTTGATTGAGGCAGAAGCGACCAAGCAGCATTCAGCATCACAAGAGGAATGGGATGCTGCACAGATCGATGCCCAGACCGCACCGCGCGCTGTTCGGAAGTATCTGGAAACCCTGGATGAGGCTGCGTTTGGTGCCGCCTCGCCAGTCAAGCCTAAGTTCATTTCATATTCCGACCCTGCCAGCCAATGGACGGCGGCGCACAAGGCGCCAGCATTCTTTGCGTATTCCGATAACTACCTCATCGATACAGATCACAGCGTGATTGTGGATGTCGAAGCGACCAGATCCATCCGGCAAGCCGAAGTGGGGTCGACAAAGACGATGCTGGACCGGGTTAAAAAACGGTTCGATCTTCACCCTGAAAGGCTGATCGCAGACACGGCCTACGGCTCTGCCCCGATGTTGGGCTGGCTTGTTGACCGGGGTATCGACCCGCATATTCCGGTGATCGACAAGGCTGGGCGCCCTGATGGTACATGGTCCCGCACCGACTTTGAGTGGGATGCTGAAAACGATCAATACATCTGTCCCGAAGGCCATGCGCTGAAACAGTTTCGCCGCAACTATTCGGATCCCAACCGAGGCCTGTCCGGAAAAGGGACCGCCCGTTATCGCGCCCTCAAACTGACCTGTCAGGCCTGCCCATCGAAAGCAAAGTGCTGCCCGAACACGGATGCACGTAAAATCACCCGCGAAGAGCACGAAGACGCCCGGCAGATCGCACGCGATATTGCCAAGACCAGACAATACAAAGTCTCTATGAAACTGCGGAAGAAGGTCGAGATGCTGTTCGCCCACCTCAAACGTATCCTCGGGCTGGGCAGGCTCCGATTACGTGGTCCATGTGGTGCCAACGATGAATTTCTCCTCGCCGCCACCGCCCAAAACCTCCGCAAACTAGCCAAGATCTTTCCTGCACCGCAGCAAATGCGAACAGCCTGACTGGGAAGGCACTCGCCGCAAATTCTGGATCTCGATTTCTGCGCTAGCAGTACGATGTTTTTCAACACCATCGCCCACAGAGCGGTCATTCGCCGCGTTTGCAGCATCAATCCCCTCAAATGGTGACTTCGCGACGACCAATCATACCGATTTTAGCGATCCCCGAGGTGACAATCGCACGCCGCATCCAGAGCTGACTCACGCGTTCGGTGAACGGTCTCAATACATCTTGGACATTGGCAAGTTCGTCGAAGAGACCGACCCCGGCGCACTTGAGCTGGGGGATTTCGAACTGGGCTATAGCCCTGAATTTAGAACGCTAACGGAGCTGACCGAGGCGGAGAACCTTCTTTTCCGACAAGTCTGGTATAATCGACATATGAATCTTCGCTACCGTGTGGAGCAGGGAATTACGAAGGTGGTGCCAGAGGCTGACTATTCTCGAAGCCCGTACAAATCGGACCAAATACTCGACTCCGTCTGGGAAAAGGCACTTGTTGCTGGCGAACAAACTCGTCAGGAGGTCGGGATTGAAAATCTCGGGCCGTGGGATGATTTCGAATGGGGTATGCTGAACGGCAAGCTCTCCGCTCTGCGTTGGGTATTGGGTGACGAATGGGACATGCTCGACACTTAATTGAACGGCGGAATTCTGCGTCATCCCGCCTGTTCAACGTCGCGCGCCTTCACCCTTCACTTAACTTAACCGGCCAATACCTTCTAAACCATTGGCGTTCGCATTGCCCCAATAAGTCACAAAAGCGCCCGGTCAGAAGGCTGCTCAGTTCAATTTAAAGTAGATAGGCTGGCGAAGAACGCCAGCTCTATTAATTTGGATTGAATACTGCGGGAATTAGCCAAGCGGTTTGTATACGACCGCATCAATCTCGACCTTGGCGTCCACCATGATTTGCGAACGGACTGTTGAGCGCGCCGGGCCGCCATTTGGGAAGTAGCTCGCGTAAACCCGGTTGAACGTCCAAAAATCGCGAGGATCGTCCAGCCAGACGCCCACTTTCGCTACATCATCCAGAGTGCAATCAGCCAGCGCCAAAGCTGCAATCAGGTTTTCCATCGTTTTTCGGGTTTGTGCCTCGATGCCACCCGCTTCTATTTCCCCATTTTCTTTCATTGCCACCTGCCCGGATATGAACACAAAGTCGCCGGCTCTTACAGCTGGAGCAAAGGGTAGCGGTTGTCCACCTGCACCTGTCTTGTCATCTCCCAAGCGCAAGATCTTTTTCTCAGTCATTGAAGTGATTTCCTTCTGTTAGGTCTTTTCCGTAAGGAATGGGGTCCACGGCACCAAAGCCCGTAGTCGAAAGGGCCGCGCCGTAGTTTGCGAGTTCAGCAGATTTCATGGCATCGTTGTTTTTCAGGTAAGCGGACAAGAAAATTCCGTTAAAACAGTCTCCTGCGCCGGTGGCGTCGACCGTCGGGACTGTTACTCCGGGAATTGTGTGAATGCCTTGCCCGTCGGATACAGATACACCGTCCGCACCAAGCGACAGCGCCACAACGTCAGCACCCAGATTGTGGTAGAAGCTAATTATGTCCTCGGGGCTGTGAAGGCTCGTCAATTGACGAGCGTCATCGAGCCCTGGCAGCACAATATTGCAGCGCTGCATTGCATCGTGAGTAACCTGCCGGGCCATTTCCAATGGCCAAAGAGCTGTACGCAAATTGGGATCGAAAGCAATTGAGACGCCGGACTGCCGCGCTGTATAGATTGCTTGCTGAGTTGTTGATTGTAACTCTGGACTTACCCCAAGACTGATCCCAGAAGTGTAAAACATCCTGGCATTGGAGATTGCATCGCCTGGAATTTGTTCCGGTAACATCCGACTGGCGGCGGAGCCCTTCCGACGGCAAACGAAATGGTGCCCGTCTCCATCGTGAAAGACAAAATAGAGCCCCGTGTCCTCACTTGAAGCAGATAACACGTGCTCGTGGTTCACACCTTCTCGGGACCACAAACCCCGAAGCTTCTCGCCAAATTGGTCGTCTCCGACGCGCGCAATCAAAGCGACGTCTATCTCCTGTCTGGCGGCAGCGACAGCGACGTTGGAAACGTCTCCACCGAATCCCCCTTTGAACAGGCCATCCTGGCAAGCGTTCAATTCGAACAGGGGTTCCCCTAAACATATGAGGTCAGCCATGTTGCACCTTATTGATGTCCGACGCAGGCAGCGTCTTTGGGCTACGGTTTCGCCGTTACTGAACTTTGCCCCGCGCCACGACTGGAACAGGCCCCAGCGAATGATCGCCGCGAATGGTCTCAATCTGATCAACCATGTTGGTCACAACACAAGCATGATTTGGAATAATCCGGATCCGCTCGCCAACTTTCAGATTGATCTTGTCGGCCTTCAGAACGCCATGTTCCTCTGATAGACCTTGAACCAGAATGTCCGGGCGACCTATCACGTACCCGTGGCCTTCCAGTCCCAACAGGTCTGAGGTCAACACTTTAGATCCCGCATCAATCACAGCCCGATTGTCTGCGGGGACTGAGATCACCGTGGCGAGGACGCTCAGCGCACAGTTCTCCCAGGTACAGACTCCCAGCGCCTGTAGGGAGCGGTCGTTATAGATGTAGGTGCCAATCCGATATTCAGTTGCAACTGGAACATCCTGCGCCTGCCACATGCCTGGTGAGCCGCCATGGGACACGACGTGCACCGGCAACCCTGCCTCTTCGACTTCTCGTTTGGCTCTGGTGAGCCACTCTTGAACAGCAACCTCCTGGCCCACCGGTGGATAGGTCATTAGACCGAGGAACGTGACACCTGGTTGGCTATCGATATAACGTGCCAGATCTCGCGCCTGCTCAGGGGTGGTTACGCCACAACGCGCCGCGCCGGTGTCGCACTCTACAAGTACGCCCAGTGGTGTCGCGGCATCAGAAAAAGATTTCGACAAACCGTCAACGGTTTCGGTGTTGTCCGCGACAACAGACAATCTCACCTTCTCTGACAGGGCACGCAACCGCGCCAACTTGGCGTCACCGAGGATATTAAAGGTTATCAGCACGTCGTCGATACCACCCTCAGCAATCATTGCCTCGGCCTCGCTGACCTTCTGACAGGTTATGCCTATAGCGCCCGCCTCTAACTGCCGTCGCGCCAGCTTGGGGAGTTTGTGGGTTTTGATGTGCGGTCGGACGGCGAGTTCGTGTTTCGCACAATGCCCCTGAAAACGGTCGATGTTCGCTTCGGCGATATCCAGGTCGACTAGGACAGCCGGTGTGTCGATATCAGGAAAAATCATTCCACAACTTCCTCGTGAGGGTTCTTGACGATAGGCCAAATTGGGCGTGTCAGGTTCTTGTAACGTGTTTTGGTGGGATCATTCGGATAGGGGCCTTCGACGGCTGCATAGATTATTTCGGCAGCGACGTCAGAGAAGGCGCCATGGAAATGATTTGTAGATTTGACGACAAGTATCTTTTTTTCAGTGACATCGATGCCAAGGTTAGTGAACAGGTCTGGCGAAAAAGCCTGACTTCGGTTTGAGTTCAAAACGACCTCTATCCCACCCAAACGAATGACCGAGCAGTCCCCCATGGGGACGACAGATGCACCAAAACTTTGAACTGCATTGCGTTTATTGCGGACGACCGTGACCGTGGCGTCAATTGGGTTACCTGCGAGAGCCGACGTTTTGCCTCCGAAGCGTAGATCGAATACTGCGCCTTCTCCGGCTGCATGGCATAGACGAACAGCCATGGGATCCCATATCGTGCCGAACGCAACAGAATTGAGGTTTTGAGCAATGGCCTCTTCAAGGATCAGGGTTGAATCCCCTGCGACGCCTCCGCCTGGGTTATCCCACACATCGGCCACCACCACAGGTCCATGCGCGGCTTTCTGGGCCTTTCTCAAGGCGTCAACCGGAGACAGGTAGTCTGGCTTTGTCTGCCCGCGGTAAGAAAACAGCTCACGTCCCAATTTCTGGGCTATGTCGTTCGCCTTGGTCTGATCATCGTCCGTCACAACGACGATTTTGGCGCCGAGATCCGGAGAGTCCCCGGCCATAAAACCATGAATGACGGAAGCAGAGAGTATATCACCCTTTGCCTCCATCTGTTTTAGGTTATCGATAAATCCGCGCATGGGTTCCTGGCTAGTTGGCAAGACATCCAACATACGAACGTCAAAAACTGAGATAACGGGCCGAATGTCTCCTTTGATCGTGCGCAGGGTAAGATCGACGCATGCTTCCCCTGCTTCAACAAAATCAGTATGCGGAAATTCTTTGAACACAGTGATTACGTCCGCATTCGATACACGTTTTTGGCTGAGATGACTGTGCGGGTCGAAGCTGGCTCCGATAACCGTTCTGGGGCCGGCAATCGCGCGAATAGATTCGATCAATTCACCTTCGCAATCCACACACCCTTCGGCAATCATCGCCCCATGCAGACCAAGTATCACTCCATCCAGAGGTAGCGCAGCCCTGACCTGATCCAACACTTCTTGCTTCAGGCGTCCCCAAGTTTCGCGGTTTAGCAACCCGCCCGGTTCCGCCCATGTAGCGGTGCCCTCGATCAACTCCAGCTCATTGGCCTGTGCCCGTTTTCTTAACGCCGGAAACACGGCGCTGCACAACGTGGGGGTAACGGGGTGTTCGCCGGGTGGTGCGTAAAAGCTCTGCTCGAAATCGGAAAAATCCGTGCGCAGGGGGGAAAACGTATTTGTTTCGGTCGCAATGGACGCACAGAAAACCCGCATGTCTAATCCAATTCGTTGGTTGGGTCGGAGACCAGAAACTGATCTCCGACAAGGGTGCTGCCGGTTGGTTCCGGCAGTCAGGGAGGATCAATCAAGGTAAGACGCGTTGTTGGCGTTCTCTACCGCAGCCTTGAAACTTGCCAAAAGCTCGGCCGCTTTCTCATCCAGGTTTTCTTGAACATGCGCTTCAAAAGCAGGCTGCGTTGCAGCCGCCATGGAACTGCGTTGCTCGTCAGTCAGGGCCGTCACTTCAATCTGATCCATGAGGCCCGCAAGACCTCTAGCTGAGGATTCGATGATCCGTGACAGACCGCGGCTTGCAGTTACGCAGTTTTCAGCCGCTGTGCGGATCGTGGCCTGCTCGGCTTCTGACAGGCTTTCAAAGAAGGCACGGTTGATCATGAAGGTGTAGGGCGAGAACAGGTGGTTGGTCAGCGTCAGATACTGCTGAACTTCGGCAAAATTGGCGAAGGAGATGATCGGGACCGGATTCATCTGGCCGTCGATCACGCCGGTTTGAAGGCCGGAATACACCTCGCCCCACGAGAGGGGATAGGCTTCTGCGCCCAAGGCTTGCACGATCTTTTGATGTGAAGGCAAAGTCATCGTGCGGATGCGAATGCCATCAAAGTCCTTCAGGTCCGCAATAGGTCTCTGAGAGTTGGTGACCGCAAAGAACCCGCCCGTATCAGGGAAGCCCAGCACCACAACATCACCCAGTTCTGCTTCGATATCTGCGGCCAAGGCTTCGCCAAAATCGCCGTCAAAAACCTCATACGTCGAGGCGTTGCCGTTAAAGGCAAATGGCAGGTTGAGGACATCGATGCGCGGGTAGTAGCTGGCCAGGGCACCCGTCGATGTCAGGGTCGCTTGAATGATACCATCCCGCACTTGTTGAACGTGCTCAGCGGCTGAACCCAGTTGATTCGAGCCGAACACTTCCACCGTAACGCCACCATTGGTGCCGGAATTCACGAGATTAGAGAACACGGCTGTGCATGCGTGCGCTGGATTTTCAAACGGATCCGTTTTGTTGTCGTGCCCAAATTTGATGACACCACCTTCGGCCAGCACACTGGTCGCAAGCATGGTTGCGGTAAGCGCCGCACCCGAAAGAATGTTTTTCATGATACTTCTCCTGTTGGTTTGATTTTCGTGGGGAATTTACTGAGCAAAGCCCAACATCCGGGGCAGCCAAAGGGCGGCATCCTCCCAGACCGCGAAGGCAAAGAGGATTGCGATTTCGGCAATCAGAAACGGGAACAGTTTGATGGAAATCCGCTCCAGCTTTTCGCCGGTCACGGAAGATAGAACAAAGAGGCAGGCACCCACCGGCGGCGTCATCAAGGAAATGTTTAGCGCCAGAACAAAGATGATCCCGGCGTGAATGGGTTCCAGCCCAACCTGCTGTGTGAGTGGAACCAACACCGGCGCAAGGATGATCAGGATGGCGGTGATATCCATCACCATACCAACAATCAGCAACAATCCGATTATGATCGCGATGACGGCATACCGGTTATCTGAAAGACCAAGAACGGTTTCTGCAATCAGTTGCGGAATTCGTTCAAAGCTCATCCACCAGCCGAGAATGCCGGCGAAGGCAATAATCACAAAAATAACACCAGTGATGCGCGCCGTACGGACAAGCATCGCGTAGAAGCCTTTGAACGTAAGCGACCGATAGACAAAAATCCCGATGAACATCGCGTAGGCCACAGCAATCGACGCAGCCTCTGTCGGGGTGGCGATCCCACCCAGAATGCCCCCCAGGATAATCACAGGCATCGCCAACGCAGTCAGTGAGGAAACTAATGTATCCCAGACCTCGCGAGGAGTCGCACCGCGCAGTGCTTTTGGAAGGTTTTCTCGCTTACCACCGACGGCTATGACCGCCATGCAAACGACACAAATCACTAAGCCTGGCAGAACGCCTGCAGCGAACAGGCCCGCAATGGAAACACCCATCAGCGACCCATAGACAACCATTAGCCCCGAGGGCGGAATGGTTGGGCCGATGATGGATCCCGCTGCCGTGACCGCACAGGCATAATCACGCTTGTAACCTTCTTTTACCATTGCAGGCACAAGTGTCCGACCAAAGGCCGCCGCGTCCGCAGTCGCCGAGCCTGTAAGTCCAGCGAAGAAAACCGAAGCCAGCATGTTGGTATGGGCCAGCCCACCGCGAAACCGTCCAACCAGAACCTGAGCCAGTTTCACAAGGCGGCTGGTGATCCCGATGTCATTCATGATCTCACCGGCCAGAATGAAGAACGGCATGGCAAGAAAAGGAAAGATATTGAGGCCGTTGAATATCTTACTGGGACCAATCGCTAGGAACTGCGTTCCGCCCATGTCAATCAGACCGACGACGCCGGTAAGGCCAATGGCAAACCCAATTGGCATCCCGAACAGGATAAGGGCAACAAAAACGATTGCGACGATCACAGCGTTTCCTCCGCCTCAGTGGCAAAGGGTGGTTCGTCAATATGCGACCCCAAATCCCGAAACAGGACCAGCACCAGCTGTATAGATGACAGTGCCGCCGCGACGGGAATGGCTGCGTAGAACGGAGCAAGGCTGGCGCCAAAGATCATCGCCTGACGGGGAGCCCCGCTTTCGGCGAAGCTGATCCCAAAAAATGCGACGTATAAGAACAAAGCCAGCGCCAAAACGTCCATCGTAACCAACAGAGTACGGCGCAAACCGACGGGAAGTATCATGATGAATGCAGTCAATCCGATGTGGTCCCTGCGCGCGATTCCGGAAGAAACGGCGAGCAATGCGGCCCAGATCATCAGGTAGCGTGCCAGCACCTCTGGCCACGGGAGTTGCCAATGAAAATAGTAACGGTCGACGACGCCAAGCCAGACATCCAGCACCAAGGACAACATCAACGCGGCGACGATACCTTCGACGACTGAGTTTATCTTTGCGCTAGCGGTAGTAAACCAGTCTGACATTCGCACTCCTCCCCAGGATCCGAATCTGTAACTTGGTTACACTTTGCGCGATCAGGTTCGAATTTTCAATGAAAGAATGTAATTTAGTTTCTTTTTGATGGCTGAAACTGAGGAATTTCCGCGAATATCAGTGAATTTCTTGCTCGATCACAGCTATGAGTGTAACTAAGTTTCATGAGCGACCAGGAGAAAATCACGCACATGCCGAACCAACCGCGCCCTGTCTCAGATGAAAACGCGCCCCCGCATAAGGGCCGCATTGGCGCTGTGGATCTAATCCCGGCACTACATAATTCACAGACCAAACTGGCGGTTCAGGAACAGAAAGTCGCTGACTACGTAAAGGACCACCTCAACGAAATCAGCTCGATGACCATCGGGAATCTCGCGGAACGTTGTTCGGTCAGTAAGCCAACGGTTGTGCGGTTCTGCCGTAGCCTCGGCTGTGAAGGCTTTCGGGACTTCAAGCTTCGCCTGGCCCAAAACGTCGCCGTAAGCGCTCAGTACTTATACAGAAATGCCGGTGATGAAAGCTCTGACGCGAATTCAGCGATTGACCAAGTCCTGGGGGCCTTGTTCGCGACCCTGGATGTCATGCGCGGTCAAATCGACACGGAGAGGCTTGAAGAAGCAAGGGATGCCTGCCTAGACCGGCGGCAAATCCTTTTCGCGGGAATAGGAGGAGGATCCTCTCTTGTCGCTCAGGAAGCATCCAATCGCTTTTTCAGGCTCGGAATTCCATCATTCTTTGTGAATGACAGCTACGTCCTGCAAATGCGCGCGGCGGCGCTCGGGCTCGAAGATGTTCTTTTTCTCGTTTCAGCAAGTGGTGAAGCTGACGCAATCGTCAGTGCCGCCGAAGTCGCCAATGGTTATGGCGCAACCACCATCAGTATTACAAAACCCAATACACGGTTGTCAGACATATCTAAGATTGCCCTTCTCACAGAGCTGCCGGAAGACAGCGATATCTATAAGCCTACGGCCTCGCGATATGCGCATCTTGCCATTGTCGACGCACTAGCCATGACTGTGGCGCAGGAGATGACGGACGAAACAAAAGAGAATCTTCGACGAATTCGAGCGTCATTGACAGCTTACCATGGAAGAACTGGGCCACAGCCGTTGGGCGACTGATCTACGGACGATTAGACCCGTTTGCTTCGACGCGCTGTTGATTGCTATTAGCTGGTATCAACCCGGCAATCTTAGATGAAATCTAAGCACTGAGTTGGGGCAATTTGCGACAACGGCAGCTTAGTGTGCTTTGGCGCAGGGGCGGCGAATATGCACTTTGTCTGCGTTTTGGAGACCTGACTAGGTTGGCGCGAAAGCGCGGACTCAGTTTGAGCGAATTCGACACTCACGAACGACAGGATCGGCTGCTTTCGCCGCGCTGCAACAACAGCCGTCTCGCACCTGCAAAAAAGTGCTGCGCCAGCAGTATCCCTGAAGGGCAACGGCGTCAAAGTCCACACCCTGTAAATTGCCTTCATCAACTTCGCTGCGGCATGCAGGAACGGCTGATTGTCAAGCCGCGCAGGCGAGCCAAAATGATGCGGTCGCGGCAATTTTCGTGCTGCGAGCATGCGCAGCGAGATTTTGACACTTCCGCTCAGGGCTCTGACCTTGAATCCGCCGCGCTGTGGATGAACGTCGGCTTAGCCGAAAATGTTTAAAGTGTCATTTCGCCACGTACCGCAAAGAACCCCAAAAGGCTGTAACCTTGCTCGGATGCAGTCTTTCATTCGCCAATGTCACCTGAGAAAATAGCCCTGATGTCGCGTGCGCTATGCACCACATGGACGATAATCAACTCGGTCTCGTTGAACGTGTAATAGATCGCGTAATTCTTGTGAAAATGTGCTCTTAAAGCGTCCGACTTTTAACTTGAGACATATCCGGCAGCCTTGAAGTAGTTCCAGCACTCTTCCGTTGAGAAGAGGTCACAGATTTCTGTGAGAGCGTGGAACATATCTGTGAAGGTTCTCGTGCCAATTCTGCGCAGGTGCGCTTTGAGTTTGGAGAATGCCATCTCTATTGGGTTCAGGTCGGGGCTGTAGGGCGGCAGGAACCAGCATCCGGCATTGCGCATGGCTTTGGCAGCGGCGGCATTCTTGTGCGTGGCAAGGTTGTCCAGGATGACAACAGTGCCCGGTTCGAGTTCTGGTATCAGCACTTGCTCGACGTAGGTTTCAAAGGCTTGGCCATCCATTGCGCCCTTGATGACCCAAGGTGCAATCAGCGCGTCGGCGCTGAGGCCTGCGATGAAGGTCTGTGTGCCCCATGACCCAAAGGGCGCATCCATGACCAGCCGCTCGCCTCTCTGAGACCAGCCACGCTGGCGGGTCAGATTGGTTTTGACAGAGGTTTCGTCAATAAAGACAACGTGATCCGGTCGGGCCGACACGGCTGGCAGGCGGTGTTTGAACCAATGGTCGCGCTGCTTTCTTACCCTTGCGCGGAGTCGCTCGGTGGCGACCAGCGTCTTTTTTTGTACGTGAAGCCCAGCTTGCGCAAGAACCGGCCAATCGCATCCGGGTGCGCCTGAACGCCGGTCGCATCCGCCAGCGCACCGGCCAGTTCGGGCATGGTCATGTCACCGTCCTGGTCAATCAGCTCGATCAGAAAGGTGCGATGCGGATCAAGCTTGCCTTTGCCGCGCGGGCGACCCTGAGGCGCAGCTCTGGCTTGTCCGGTTCGTCGGATCGCAAGACCCCAACGTGCTCCGGTGGCGGGCGAAAGCTTCAGACGCAACGCCGCCGCGCGACCACTTAAACCTTCTTCAACCAACTTCTGAAACCGCGCCCGCAGCGCGTCTGGCAATGGTGCTGACATGATCCATCCTCCCATACAGGATGAATCACAGATCAGCGCCTATGGGAATCTCTACGATTCAGGTTTTTGGTTGGAGGCTTTAGGCCCGGTGCCAACTGGTTGCGGGCCGGGCCTATTTCCGGGTGGTTAAGCAGTGGAATGAACCGCTCCGAGATCTCTTCAATGAAAGCGCTGGCGCGGGCTGCGGAATCCTCGGCGATGTACGCCCAGATGTCGGCCAGATCGTTTTCAGCTGTCGGAGTTATTCGGAAGACGAGCGGCCGGATCGCAGAGCCTCCCCTTTTGCGATGATTCGGGCTGGATCGAAGTCCCTGACTTTCCCTGCTGTAATGTCATCCAAACCAGCTTGGACGCCTTCGCGAAGTCGTTCGAGCTCAGCTGCTCGCCGATCTTCTTCATCTTCAAGCAACCGCAAACCAGCTCTCACGACTTCTGACACACCATGGTAGCGTCCACTTGCCACCAGCGATCGGACGAACTCTTGTTGATGTTCAGTCAGCGAAACACTTGGATTTCTGGCCATTCTTCGCTCCTTGCGCGATTTTTAGCAATATATGCTACATTGCGCCGTTGTGCAATTAGGTCGACTGCAAGAACGGCCCTCAACAGGCGGATACGGCGGAACCGCACTTTCGCTGCGTCCAGGTCGGGCAACCGAGACGCGGACAAAGGGTGAGTTCGCTGCGGTCGCCCGGACGGCAGCTGCCGGCGGATCGCGAATGCTGCCTCTTGCAGGTCAAGCGGGATGATAATCTTTCGCTGCAGTTGCGAACAGGCTAGTTGAATTTTGAAGTTCACAGACGTCAGTCTTGTGTTTCGCCCAACTCGCATTTGATCAGCGGGTGTTACGCCAGCTCAAGAATTAGTTTTTGCGATGTTTTCAGCACCTACGGATACGAGTTGATTGAACAAAACTTCAATCTTAGATAGTAAAAATAATATTCATTACCATATATTTAAAAGCGCTAAGCGCTATTACTAAAATTTTAGTTTGACAGCTGCGCTAAATATCACCGATGCTGAATGCCATCCGGTCTGCGCCGGATCACATAATCTTGGGAGGAGACAGATGCGGAGACATCTACTTTCCGCCGTGGCGGCAGCGGCCGTCATTGCGGGGCATGGTCCTGTTTGGGCCGACGAAGCCGCAGCACAACGTTGGATTGACGACGAATTCCAGCCATCGACCTTGTCGAAGGACGAACAGTTGTCCGAAATGAAGTGGTTCATCGAAGCTGCACAACCGTACTCGGGCATGGAAATCAATGTCCTGTCCGAGGGTATCCCGACGCATTCCTATGAATCCGAGGTTCTGACAAAGGCGTTCGAGGAAATCACAGGGATCAAGGTCAATCACCAGATTCTCGGCGAAGGTGAAGTGGTTCAGGCCGTTCAGACTCAGCTGCAAACCGGACGGAACCTGTATGACGGCTATGTCAACGATAGCGACCTGATCGGAACACATTCGCGCCTTCAGCTGGCCTATCCGCTGACAGATATGATGGAAGGCGACTGGGCAGCGACAACTTCGCCGACGCTGGATCTGGATGACTTCATGGGCATTCAGTTCACCACCGGCCCGGACGGCAAATTGTACCAGCTGCCAGACCAGCAGTTCGCCAACCTCTACTGGTTCCGTAAGGACTGGTTCGATGATGAGGCCAACAAGGCTGCATTCAAAGAAAAATACGGCTATGATCTGGGCGTTCCGGTCAACTGGTCAGCCTATGAGGACATTGCCGAGTTCTTCACAAATGACGTGAAAGAAGTCGACGGTGTGGCGATCTATGGTCACATGGACTATGGCAAGCGCGCGCCTGACCTTGGATGGCGCATGACCGATGCGTGGCTGTCGATGGCTGGTGCCGGTGACGTGGGTGAGCCGAACGGTGTTCCTGTCGACGAATGGGGCATTCGCATGGAAGCAGGTACCTGTAACCCTGTTGGTGCGTCGGTCTCGCGCGGTGGTGCTGCGAACGGCCCCGCTGCGGTCTATGCGATCCGCAAGTGGGACGAATGGCTGCGGGCATACGCTCCTCCGGGTGCGGCGTCATATGACTTCTATCAGTCGCTGCCCGCGCTCAGCCAAGGCAACGTGGCACAGCAGATTTTCTGGTACACCGCCTTTACCGCCGACATGGTGAAGCCGAAGTCCGAAGGTAACAACACCGTGGATGACGAAGGCACGCCGCTGTGGCGGATGGCGCCTAGCCCGCACGGTCCCTACTGGGAAGATGGCCAGAAGGTTGGCTATCAGGACGTGGGGTCGTGGACCTTCCTGAAATCCACGCCTGAAGATCGGGCTCAAGCCGCGTGGCTATATGCTCAGTTCGTGACGTCCAAGACTGTTGACGTGAAGAAGTCCCATGTGGGTCTGACCTTCATCCGCGACAGCTCGGTCAACCACGAGTCGTTCACCGAACGCGCACCCAAACTGGGCGGTCTGGTTGAGTTCTACCGCTCACCTGACCGCGTGGCATGGTCGCCCACCGGCATCAACGTGCCGGACTATCCGAAGCTGGCCCAGATCTGGTGGCAGCAGATCGGTGACGTGAACTCGGGCGCGTTTACTCCGCAAGAGGCGATGGACCGTCTGGCTGAAGAAATGGACATCACCATGGCCCGTATGCAGGCCGCGGATGAAAGCGCCGGTGTCTATGGTGGCTGTGGTCCACGTCTGAACGAGCCGCAGGACGCCTCGTTCTGGCTGGAGAAAGAGGGCTCGCCCAAGGCCAAACTTGAGAACGAAAAGCCGCAGGGCCAGACCGTCAACTATGACGAACTGGTTCAGCGCTGGCAGTCTCAGTAAGCAAGCGAAACCGGGGATGGGGCGCGGCATCCCCACCCTAAGACCAGTGCCACGCACTGAAGGACCGGAACCCACGGACATGATCGAACTACAGGACGCGACCAAGCGGGTCGGCAACGTCATCCATATAAAGCCCACCAACCTGACGCTGCAGACCGGCCATTTCAACGTGTTGCTGGGCGCGACGGGATCGGGCAAGACCTCTCTGATCAAGATGATGGCCGGGCTGGACCCGATTGCCTCGGGCAAGGTCTTCATGGATGGGCAGGATGTGACTAAACTGAACACGCAGAAGCGGCAGATCAGCCTGGTGCATCAGTTCTTTGTGAACTACCCACATATGACAGTTTTCGACAACATCGCCTCTCCGTTGCGTGTTGCAGGCATGGCCAAGTCTGAGATCGAGGGTCGCGTGGAAGAAGCCGCAGATCTGCTTCAACTGCGCCCGATGTTACATCGCCGCCCACATGAGTTGTCGGGCGGGCAACAACAACGCACCGCGCTGGCCCGTGCGATTGCCAAGGAAAGCCGCGCGGTTTTCCTCGACGAACCGTTGGCAAACCTGGATTACAAACTGCGCGAAGAACTCCGCGAGCAATTGCCCGACCTGTTCGCAGGCCGTGGCGCAGTCGTGGTTTACGCGACATCGGAACCGGAAGAGGCGCTGTTGCTGGGGGGCTACACAGCACTGATGGAGGACGGCCATGTCACTCAGTTTGGCCCAACCGCTGATATCTATCGAAACCCGGAAAACATCGCCGCCGCGCGCGTGTTCTCTGACCCGCCGATCAATATGGGTCGCATCACCGTCTCGGGCGCGCAGGCCCAGTTGGCAGGCGGCGGCGGATGGGTGGTCTCGGGCATTGCGGATGGAGATTACATGGTCGCCGTGCGGCCGCATCGCGTGACACCTTTCCGAACGTCGGATGCAGATGTGGAATTAACGGGCCGCGTGATCGTGACAGAGCTGTCGGGCTCGGATTCCAGCGCACATTTCCAGCATGGGGATGATGCTTGGGTGTCACTTGCTTCAGGTGTCCACCCCTATCAGGTGGGCGAGGATCACAGTTTCTACATGAACCCGGCCCATTGCCGGTATTTCGGCCAAGACGGCAAAAGGATAGCCTGACATGGCACAGATCAAACTTTCAAACCTGCGACACAGTTATATGCCCGCGCCGAAAGGCCCTGAGGATTATGCGTTGAAGGAAATCGACGTGACATGGCGCGACGGCGGGGCCTATGCACTTCTGGGGCCATCGGGCTGCGGCAAGTCCACGTTGCTGAACATTATCTCGGGTCTGCTGACTCCGTCCGAGGGGCAGATCCTGTTCGACGGGCAGGACGTGACCGCCTTGCCCCCCGATCAGCGCAACATTGCGCAGGTGTTTCAGTTTCCGGTGATCTACGACACGATGACCGTTGGCGAAAACCTGGCCTTTCCGTTGAAAAACCGGGGTGTTGACCCGGCTACGATTAAGCGTCGCGTTGATGAGATTGCCGAGATGCTAGACGTCACGGATATGCTGAACACCCGAGCAAGCGGCCTTAGCCCGGACAACAAGCAGAAGATTTCGATGGGCCGCGGTCTGGTCCGCGATGACGTGAACGCAGTGATGTTCGATGAGCCGCTGACAGTGATCGACCCACATTTGAAATGGAAGCTGCGGTCCAAGCTGAAAGAACTGCACCAGCGTGTGCAAGCCACGATGATCTACGTAACCCACGACCAGACTGAGGCGTTAACTTTCGCGGACGAAGTGGTCGTGATGCAAGAAGGTGAAGTGGTGCAAATCGGAACTCCCGTTGAGCTGTTCGAGCGGCCCCAACACACCTTTGTCGGCCACTTCATCGGCTCGCCCGGTATGAACGTCCTGCCCTGCGAGGCCAAGGGTGACCGCGCGATTTTCGAAGGGTACGAGGTTATGCTGGAAGGCTCGGCTCATGGCGACGGGGGCCGCACTGATCTGGGCATCCGCCCGGAATATGTAGGCTTCGGCGACACGGGCATCCCGGCTCATGTAACCAAAGTTTCGGACATTGGACGCCACTATGTGGTCAGCGCCATGGTCGGCAATACCGCGCTGAAGGCTGTGACAGAACATGTGGTGCCTGAGCCCGGCTCACAGGTCTTCCTGCAATTCAAACCTGAACAATCCCGCGTCTACCGAGACGGCTGGATCGCTACTGAGGAGCGGGCGCAATGAGACCGGAAAACCAAAAGGCATGGTTCTTTGTCCTGCCGGTTCTGGCGCTGGTCGCGTTCAACGCGCTGGTGCCGATGATGACAGTGGTCAACTACTCGGTGCAGGAAACATTTGGCAATAACCAGTTCTTCTGGGAAGGGTTGGGCTGGTTCGAGCAAATCCTGCGTTCTGACCGGTTTCAGGCAGCCTTAGGGCGCCAGTTCCTGTTCACCTTCCTGATCCTACTGATTGAGGTGCCGCTGGGTATTGTCGTCGCCCTTTCGATGCCGCGCAAAGGGTTCTGGGTGCCGGTCTGCCTGGTTCTGATGGCACTGCCGATGTTGATCCCGTGGAACGTTGTCGGCTCGATGTGGAACATCTTCACCCTGCCCAAAATTGGCCTGCTGGGATACTTCCTGAATGACGTTCTGGGCATCAACTATGACATGACACAACAGCCGCTGTCAGCTTGGATCACCGTCATCGTGATGGATGTCTGGCACTGGACTTCGCTGGTCGTTCTGCTGTGCTATGCGGGTCTCGTGTCGATCCCTGACGCCTACTATCAAGCTGCCAAGATCGATGGGGCAAGCCCATGGTCGGTGTTCCGTTATATCCAGCTGCCCAAGATGAAGACCGTCCTGACCATCGCCGTTCTGCTGCGCTTCATGGACAGTTTCAACATCTATACCGAGCCTTTCGTGTTGACCGGCGGTGGCCCCGGCAACTCAACCACCTTACTGTCGATCGACCTTGTGAAGATCGCGCTGGGACAGTTTGACCTTGGCCCTGCAGCCGCGATGAGCCTGATCTATTTCGCCATCACGTTGCTGGTTAGCTGGGTCTTCTACACTCTGATGACAAAGGATGACGCGCAATGAAGAAGCGATCTCTTATTCCGATCCTCTACATCGCGTTCCTGATGCTGCCGATCTATTGGCTGGTGGCGATGTCCTTCAAGACCACGAACGAGATCCTGTCGGGCTTTTCCCTGTTCCCCCAAACCTTCACGCTTGAGAACTACATCACCATATTCACAGACCCGACGTGGTATTGGGGTTATATCAACTCGATAATCTACGTGACGATCAACACGGTGCTGTCGGTCTGTGTGGCGCTGCCAGCGGCCTACGCGTTCTCACGCTATCGGTTTCTGGGCGACAAGCAGCTGTTCTTCTGGTTGCTGACCAACCGGATGGCCCCGGCGGCCGTGTTCGCGTTGCCGTTCTTTCAACTCTATTCCTCGATCGGGTTGTTCGACACGCATCTTGCCGTGGCTCTGGCACATACGCTGTTCAACGTGCCTCTGGCGGTGTGGATTCTGGAAGGCTTCATGCGTGGCATCCCGAAGGAACTGGATGAAACCGCCTATGTCGACGGTTACTCGTTCCCGCGTTTCTTCGTGACGATCTTTTTGCCGAACATCAAAGCTGGCGTCGGCGTCGCAGCCTTCTTCTGCTTCATGTTCTCATGGGTGGAGATGCTGTTGGCCAAAACCCTGACCGCGGTCGAGGCCAAGCCTATCGCCGCCGTGATGACCCGCACCGCTTCCAGCGCGGGGTACGAACTGGGCCTGCTGGCCGCCGCTGGCACGCTGACCATCATCCCCGGTGCCATCGTCATCTGGTTTGTCCGCAACTACATCGCGCGCGGTTTCGCGATGGGACGTGTGTGAGGTTCGATATGCGCAAACTTCTTCTCACCCTGCCCTTCCTGCCTTCAGTGGCCTATGCCCAACAAGCCGGTTGGGGCAGTGTTGGCCAACAAGAGGAAAAAGGGTTCTCGTGGACCGCTCCTTTGTGGCCGGATTTCTGGATGGCATGGACTCCGGCAACATTGGCGGTGTTCATCGGTATCTTTTCGGCCATCGCCCTAATTGGCTTGCTGGAAGGGTTCAAATTCCGAGACGGGATCGAGCGGCGCGGCGTGCTGGGCCTGACTACCACGCTGGGGGATCGGTTGTTCATCACCCTGCTGGGCTCGACCTATATCTTTCTGGCTTGGCTCGGGCTGGTGGGCCAACCTGTTTGGACGCCTCTTTTCCTGTCCATCGGTTGGGGCGTCTTCGTCTTCTGGAAAGTTTAGGCTTTGCGAAACAGCGAAAGGATGCTTGTCTGTCAGGCATACTAAAAAATGGCGACACCGAGATCGATGCGAAAGAAAAAGACAACAAATCTTCTGACCGACGTGGAACTTGAGTTCATGAACGAACTCTGGGCGCTTGGTCAGGGCTCGGTCCGTGAAGTCCTTGATCGCCTGCCACCTGATCGCAATCTGGCCTACACTTCCGGAGCCACAATTTTGCGGATCCTTGATGAAAAGGGCTTTGTCGAAAGCGAGAAGAACGGCAAGTCGCTGATCTACAGACCCCTTCTGGAGAAGGACAGGTATCAGTCGCGGTCGCTGCAGAATCTGTCCCGGACCCTGTTTGACGACACGCCTGCGACTCTGGTTGCAAGGTTGGTCGACGATGAGGGGCTGACAGAAGATGATCTAGAGGAGATTCGAGCACTGGTAGAGAGGAGACTGCAAAATGACAGCGGTTAAACCGGTTCTCGATGCGTTTCTCGAGTTCAACGTTGTGCTTGGATTGTCGGCGCTGATCTGGCTGGCCGTGCGAGGAGGCCTTGCGCTAACGCCCATGCGGTACGGCTTTGTTGCTCAGCTTCGTTCGTTCAAGATACTTTGCATCGGCGTGATGCTCAGCCCGGTTCTGGCGATGGGTGTTTCGGGTTTTGTCACTCAGGTATGGCCCGGACGTGGTGTCGCGCTGGGGGATATCGCAGTGGCGGCCTATCTGCGCGGCGAAATCGCCATGCCGGCTGCGCAGTTCGAAACCCTTTTGAATACACGCGAACGCTGGCTCGACTATATCTTGTCAGGTGCCTCTGTCTTCGTGACTTGCGCGTTGATTGCGCTGGTTCTTCTGTCGGCTGTTCTGACAATCCGGGTTATCCGCAACGCGCTTACAATTCGCAAAGCCATACGGTCCAGCTTTCTTTGGCGACAGTCGGCAAAGGTGGACATTCGTCTTTCGGATCGCGTAACCGTGCCATTTGCAGTGCGCGGCCTTCGCCGCCGTCACGTCGTTTTGCCTAGCCATTTGCTAAGCTCGCCACGCGATTTGCGCTTTGCTCTGGCACATGAGTTCCAGCACATCCGCGCGCTGGACGTGGAATGGGAACTGGGTTTCGAGCTTCTGCGCCCCCTGTTGTTCTGGAACCCGACCTATTTGGCCATGAAACATCAGTTTGATCGGCTTCGCGAATTGGCCTGCGATCAGTCTGTTGTCTCGCGCAAAGGGATTGACGCGACCGACTATACCGCCTGTCTGCTGGACTACTGTACACGATCGATTAAGCTGAAAAACCCTCACATTCTTCATGTGGCCCTGGTTAACGGGCCGAAAGCAAAGCATGTTCTGCGCCAGCGTGTGATCGCCCTGACCGATGCGTCCGTGACGACCACTCAATTGCCAGCAATTTTCTTTGGGTTGACGCTTTCTCTAGTTGTTGTGCTTGCCATTGGATCGGCCTCGGTGCGTCAAACCCAGGATTGGAGCCATGATCGTCTGATGCTTTCGACAGTTATAAATCTGGAACGGTTGGAAGCTCGGAATCAGAGAAATTGAGAGGCCGAATATTGAGTCCGGCGTGAGTTGGAGAGACGGCCTCACGAGTATTGCTAGCAAGCTGCTCGCAGGGTCGGCGCTACGGTGCTGCTGGTTTTCAATGAGTCAAAGTTCAAAGTACCGCTATCAACGGCTTTAATGCAAACACCCGTGTTGCTGCATATCGGTTGACCGAGAACGATTTGATAGCAGCCAATGGCCGTTCCAACCTGCTGCAACGCAGCATCGACACCTGTAGATGAAGTCCAGCCATGGGCCACCTTGCGCACACCAATGGCTGCAATCAGAGCATCGAAGTTACTCGTGCGCAGCGCAGCTTTTGTCAAAATGGGCTCGCATCCCGGTTTCGCCGCCCAGAGCGCGAACTGCGACTAGAGAGCCCAATTTGACCGATGCTGCGCTATGTCCAAACATCCGACACTCGACAGATACCCGACCTTAATGGCCACTTCTATATGCCTTGTTGGTCAGGCAATTCCCATACGCTCAGTCCGCGTCTGAATTGTCGGAAAGGTCTGCGGCGAAAGTACGGTCACGGATCGGCACAATACCAAGCCGGTCAATGACCGGTTTGACGACAACCGCCGCGCAGCAACGATCATGGTTTCGCACCTGCGAGCAATTGCTGCGTCAGCAATAGCGGCGAGAGCAAAAGGCGGGTTGGTCCCGCAGTGTTCGTTTTCATCACCCCGAGGAACATGGTCTGCAATCGACCGAAAGCCGCCGAATTCATCCGCAGCGCCTAAGTTGAGCGGCAATGGCGGCAAAGGGCTCTTTCTCCAAGAGAGGCTTGGGTGTCGCAATCAAAACTTGCCGTAAGGCTCACTCTCTGCTTTAGCAACAGGACGAAAAAGAGGGGAAAGTTATGTCGATTGATATCGATAGTCTGAACGCTGCAGATCTGAAAAAGCTGGCATCAAAAATTGAAAAGCGGATCGTCGAGGTGGAAAAAGAGTCTTTGCATCTAGCATTGAAGGAAATGCGCGCTGTTGCAGACAAACTCGGCGTGGCCTTTGAAGACGTCATTGCGCTTCATAAGGGTAAGGGTCGCAAACCAAGCACCAAAGCCACCGCAAAATACGCCAACCCTGATGATCCATCGCAAACTTGGACTGGGCGAGGACGTAAGCCAGCATGGGTCAACGCTGCTCTCGAAGCTGGAAAATCGATTGATGACTTGGCAATTTAAAGTCGTTCTTCCGGGCTGAAAGTCAGGGCACTATCCAGTCGGGCATGCCCTTTCCTAAGTGCGGCTGCAAATGCTCATTGATTGTCCGCTTTCTGCGGATTACGACGTGTTGCGCTAGCAAAGTCAGTGATGCTAACGGAAGTCCGGAAAGGGCTCATTCGACCAATTCGAGCCTATCGCAGAGAAAGTCCGGTGCGAGCCTGATTTACCGATGCTGCGTGCTGTCCGAAAGCCGGATGTGTGTGTGAAGCAGTCGTTGAGTGTTGTGTCGCGATCCGCCATGCTTGCCGCACGTTTACCCTGGGGATATCATGACAAAGAAGCCTCTTTTCCCGCCCGGTTCAGAAGGTCCGGCTTCTCAAATCAAAGTGTCACCGGGTATCATATCAGGTGATCATGTTTTCCTAACCGGCGTTACAGGTAGCCGCCCAGATGGATCGATGCCCGAAGGGGTCGAAGACCAAGTGCGGTCAGCGTTTGAGAAAATTGGTTCTGTTTTGGCGGAGGCGGGTTTGGGTCACGACGCAATCGTCGAGATGACAACGTACCATGTTGGAATTGAGGACCATTTCGACCTTTTCAATGAAATTCGATGTGAATACGTCACCGAACCCTTTCCTGCTTGGACAGCGGTAGAGGTGGCCTCACTCAGAAGACCGGGCGCAATCGTTGAAATCCGCGTGATAGCCAGCAGCGTTTAGCTGCCATTCCATCAGTGAGTACATACGGATCGTGGCAGCCAATATTGCTCAGATGACTACCAAAAATCCTGCGACAGCATGGTTTCCGGGTGTCAATGAGTGGGACGGGGAATTGCTACGACAACGCGGCGGTCGAAACTTTCTTCAAGGCTATCAAGGCTGAATATCTCAACATTCTCAAATAGATGATGAGTAAGCGGTACGCCGATCACACGTCTTCGGCGTAATTCCAGGGCATCAGGCCGCTGATATTGGACTGTTTGTGCCCGTTTGCGATTACGGTCAGGGTTTGGGTGAGCCAGGCGTGCGGATCAGCGGCGACAACCAAAGGTGCAAAGTCGGGCTCCTCGGCAGCAGGCAGAACCAACCGACCGTCCTTCGCCTCGCGTCGTCAAGCCGACAGATGGTTCGGTCGCATATCATACCGCCGCGCTACATCACTCACTGTCGCGCCCTCCACAAGTGTTTCCGCGACAATCCGTGCCTTCAGATCACGTGGCCAACGCCGATGACCACGAGGGCCGACCACCATATCAATATCATTGAGAAACGACGTAGACTGCTCCATTGAGAAACTCCCTGAAAACTATCACTCAGGCTGAAATCTCAAATGTAAGCGGTGTCCCAACCCCACCTTCCTGAAGTCTGCCTGATCTGCGATTCCGCTGCGGAGTGAAGAATTGTCAGGAGGTTATTATGGGAGTCCATCGGGAGCTACATTTGGAGTCCGTTGCGGGCCATGAGGTTTTGATCGGGCGGGATGGTAAGCGGCGCTGGTCGGAAGCGCTCAAAGGCCAGCTTGTTGCGGAAACGCTGGTTCCAGGGGTGACCGTAAACGAAGTCGCGCGGCGAGTTGGAATGCGGCCGAACCATCTGTCTGAATGGCGTCGCCTTGCGCGAGAAGGTAAATTGGTTGTTCCGGAACTGGCCGGCGCAGAATTTGCGCCGGTTGTGATTGAACCTGAGGCTCCGACGGCACCATCAGAACCCGTTGACTGGCTTGAGATTGTCCACGGTGACGTGGCTATTCGACTCGGCGCAGCCACGTCGCCCAAACGGATTTCCGAGATCGTCCACGCTCTGAATGGGGTCTCATGATCTTTCCGTCGAACCGGGTGCGGATCGTGGTGGCGACGAAGCCGGTGGACTTCCGAAAGGGTCATGACGGGCTGGCAGCGCTGGTGCAAAATGAACTGCGTAAGGAGCCGTTCACCGGAACCGTGTTTGTCTTTCGCTCGAAGCGCGCCGACCGGTTGAAGCTGCTCTATTGGGACGGCACCGGGCTGGTGATGACGTATAAGCGGCTGGAAGAGACAACATTCACTTGGCCTGCGATCCGAGATGGCCTGATGTCGCTCAATCATGCCCAGTTCGAGGCGCTGTTTGCCGGGTTGGACTGGCGGAAAGTGAAGGCACTGTCAGCGCGTCCACCAACTGCGGCAGAGTGACTCGCGCACCCGTTTGGGCAGGCAGCCAAGTGTCCGTTTTGGTAGATCACGACCATGATTGCGGCCGCTGATCTTCCCGATGACATTGATGCGCTCAAAGCCATGATTGTGGCCCAGGGCGAGCAGAATGCGCGTCTGGAAACACTGGTCGCGGCGCTGAGGAAGGCACTCTTTGGTCGTAAATCCGAAAAGGTTGATCCAGACCAGTTCGAGTTGGCATTGGAAGATATCGAAACCGGGATTGCCCAGATTGAGGCCGAGGGCGAAACCAATCCGCTTGTCACGCCAACACGGACTTCCGCGCCGCGCCAGAGCAACCGGGGGTCGTTGCCGAAACATCTGCCGCGCATCGAAGAGGTGATCGAGCCGGACAGCACCATCTGCGGCTGTGGCTCTGAACGGCATGTCATTGGTGAGGATATCAGTGAACGGCTTGATATCGTTCCGGCCCAGTTCCGGGTGATCGTCACCCGCCGCCCGAAATATGCCTGCCGGTCCTGCGAAGAAGGCATCGTCCAGGCTCCGGCCCCGGCGCATCTGATCCCAGGCGGGATGCCAACCGAGGCAGCCATCGCCCATGTGATCGTCTCAAAATACGCGGATCACACGCCGCTATATCGCCAAGCTCAGATCTACGCCCGGCAAGGCATTGTTCTGGATCGCTCGACACTGGCCGCCTGGGTTGGCAGAGCAGCATTTGAGTTGCGTCCTGTTTATGACGCGCTGATGGCCGATCTGAAGCGGTCAACCAAGCTATTCATGGATGAGACCGTGGCTCCGGTCCTTGATCCCGGTCGCAAGAAAACCAAAACAGGCTACTTCTGGGCGCTCGCCCGCGATGATCGGCCCTGGAGTGGGGACGACCCGCCTGGTGTGGCCTTCACATATGCACCCGGCCGCGCCGGTGAATACGCAAAGCAAATTCTCGAAGGGTTCAACGGCACACTGCAAGTTGATGGCTATGCCGGATACAACCGCCTGCTCAAACGGCAGGAGGGCTCGATCCGGTTGGCGCACTGCTGGGCACACGCCCGTCGTAAGCTCTTTGATGTGGCAAAAGCTGGCAAAGCCACTCCGATTGCGGATGAAGGTATCGCGCAAATCCAGGCGCTCTACCGCATCGAAAAGGAAATCAGAGGCCAAAGCCCGGCCACCCGGAACGCAGTGCGGCAGGAACGCTCAAAACCAACCATTGATCAGATGGAATTTTGGCTCCGGGAAACGCGCTCCCGCGTCTCCGCCAAATCACCCATCGGCGAAGCCCTGAGCTACATTGCTAAGCACTGGGAAGGCCTGACCATGTTCCTCGATGATGGTCGCGTGGAACTGGATTCCAACAGTGTCGAGCGGACAATCCGCCCAATCGCTCTGAACCGCAAGAACGCACTCTTCGCTGGCCATGACGTCGGAGCGCAAAACTGGGCCATCCTCGCCTCGATGATCGAAACCTGCAAATTGAACGGGATCGATCCCCATGCCTGGCTCACCCAAACACTGACCGCCATCGCGCGAGGACACAAACAGTCCCAAATCAACGACCTGCTGCCGTGGAACCACTCCGCGCAGGTGTGATCAGCGCACCGCTTACTCTCAAATCACAAACCAAAACAGAAGGTGGGGCCAAAGCACCGGTTACGATGATGACGGCCAGGCGCGGTCTGATAAAAGATCATGTGACGGTGCGTACTCGGATGCAGACAGCCACGCAAAAACTGCTGAAACACCATCTGAAGGAGCGACTGGCGCAAGTTGAGAAGCACCTTGAGCAGATCGATCAGGCCATTATGGATCTTATTACGAAGGACACTCAACTGACCGCGCAGTTCGACATCCTGACAAGCATCCCCGGCATCTCAAGGGTCACCGCCTTTTCGATGCTGATCGAAATGCCGGAGCTGAGAACCATGACCGGGAAACAAGCCGCATATTTGGCGGAGTTGGCCCCGATTTCTACTTGGTTGCAGCATTGGCCGACTTACGCTTCCGGCAGATCGTAGATCACAATCGCCCCCTGCTCGTCAATTTCGAGCACTCGATTCACCATCACATCATCTGGATTCCCCATGCCCTTGAGGTGCACCACGGCAGTGTGAATGAGTTGCTTGGCTGTGTGCCGATCGACGCAAGGCAAGATGATCATCCTAGGATGAATATCAGCTGTGGGGTTAACACTGATCATTTCAATTTTCTGATCGCAAGGTCGGTCAGATAGTGCTGTTCGCGTATCGGTTCCCTGGCAGGATCGTACTTTGCCTCGAGCTCGTCCCAGAATGGAGTTTTCTCGCTGAGTTCGCGGCACTTTTGGGAAGGCGATTTGCCGCCCAGAGATGAGTGTGGGCGGTGCCAGTTGTAGAACATCTGCCATTCGTCCAGGCGCAATTCCAATTCGGGATCGTCGATGTCCTGAGTTGCGTAGAACTCCTGCAAGTCGGTTTTGTGACCACGTTCAACCTTGCCGTTAAGGTGGGGCGAGCGTGGCTTGATTGGCCGGAATTTGATGCAGTATTCCTGCAGCCATTCCTGAACTTTCACAGCAAAGAACTCGCGGCCCCGGTCGGTTTGAATGCGCTGAATCGGAAAGGGCATTTCTTCGATGACGCGCTCAAGAAATCGGATGGTATTCGCAGCCGTCCGGCGCGGATACAGCCCCATGACCTTGTAGCGCGTGCAATCATCCACCGCAGCATAGTGATAACGGCCCGGAGCGATCTTGCAGACATCCATCTGCACTCTATCCCCCGGAATGGGGCGGCTGTAGCGCTTGGAGGATTTTCGTCTTCGGATTTGGCCAGGTAGGAACTTCTGGTCATTTCGGTTCAGCACTTTCTGCACTGACGGCGGTGACAGGGAAATCTCATGAAGCCGCAGGAGCTCATTGCTGATCCGCTTGCAACCAAGCTTTCGCGTCTTCCGCATATCCAGGATCAGATCTGCGATTTCATTGGTTATCTTGGCTCTTGGTGATGAATGCGGGCGGCGGCTCTGATCGGTCAGCCCATCGGCGCCGTGCGCGTCGTATCTTCGAACCCACTTGCGGAGAGTCGGCCGACTGATCCCATTGCGCCTACAGACCAAACCGGCGTCGTTTGTTTCCATATATTGCTTGACCCAACCAAGCCTGGCACGCTGTCGCTCGTCCATCCCAAACGCATATCAAGTGAAAGGATGTCTGTTAACTCCACATATCAGCCTTGGTCGCTAGCGCTCGGAAATCTCGCGCGTTTTCTGTGATGATCACGAGATCTTCTTCGATACACCTCTCAAGAACCCGGTGATCGGGGTCACCGAGTCCACCGAGGTTGCGAGGATGGACAACATAGTGCCCATCCTCTTCCATCAATTCATTTGCAGTGCGAGGCGACAGGCACTCATCCAAAAATATCTTCAAGTCCTAAAGCCTCAAGCACGCCATGGCTTACCGGATTCAGGCCTTCCTCTTGGAGGATGTGTTCTCGCGTAGATCTCTGCCGCTTCGAACGCCTCCCGAGGTATTTCAGGATAATCTTCAGTCAGTTCATCGAGAGTTTCGCCGCCTGACACACGTCCAAGGACCGACCTACAAGTAATCCGAGTCCCTGCGATGACTGGCTCTCCACCGAAAACCTCCGGATCTGACGAAAGATGCTCTTCTCTTGCGCGAAGATATCGAAGTGTTTTAATCCACTCTGTGCCCGCGACATCATTGAGTGTCAAAGAAAGCCCGGCTGAGAGATGCACAACGCCGAGATTTTCGTCGTGAGTGCGCTTAAGAAAGCTCCAAATACGCTTCTTCGCAGATGTTTCCATTCGAACACCGCGCATTCTCATGAGTGTCACCGCGTAAGCCACTGTATGCATTGGGACATGCGCAACCTCATTGCGACGAAGCCATAGCCTCATCTTCGTTTTTGGAACGATACCTTCTTCAGCAGCTTTCTCGATGCGCCTTGCTGAGACGCCTGCGAGAAACGCAGCTTCATTCACAGTGAGAGCTTCACTTGCGGTAACCATAATAATTCTTCCCCTTTGAGGGAAAGATAATAATTGGCACTCTCTAAGTCAATCTTACTAAGGAGCTCACTCCTCTTCAAAACAGAGGAGCTCGTAGATTTACTCATTAAACGAGCTCTTTTCGTCATCGAAGAGACAGATGGCATCGGCTTCACGTGCTCAACTCGACCAGAAGTGCAAGCTTTTCGCCCGACGCGCGACCTCTTAGATTCCGCCCAAGCTTCTTTCAACTCGTCTTCTGTCTTCTTCCACAAACCAATTCTGATGTGACTGACCTTCTTACCGGTTCTCACAGGGAGAAGAGAAATATTGAATGGAGCCAACGCATTGATCTCATCGACCGCAGGCTTCAGGACACACTTGTTGAGAGCTCCAAATGCCGGATACTTGCCCTGTTTGATGCCAATCTTCTCTCGGAAGTCATCAAGAGTAAAATCATCGTGGGTCTTGAAGTCGAGATCCTGCCTCTGGCTGATGTTCTCATAAAGAGAAACTACATATTTCGAGCTAAAAGCCATGAGCTGGCGACAGTCACGAAGCTGGACATGTAGTGCCAAGAGATTGGGCAGCAGTTTTCACCAATTGGTGGACGTGACCACCACTAGATGATGGGCACGCCCAGCTTGTGGTCGTCACTTGTTGATCAGCTTGCCGTTGGTTCCTCCGCTTTATCTAGGCTGCCAGCTCTGAGGGACTTATGCGAGCGGCTGGTGGGACTGGCTGACGCCGTTTTGCTGATGCCGGCTGTGCCATGCTGGTGGGCTATGCGCTTTTGGGCGCGCTCTGGCTGAACCTGAAAACCACCGGCGAAATGCAAGCACAGATGCAGCGTTATGCAAGGTTCAAGCGCGCTTCCTGGCACATCCCAACGATTCAGGTTTTGTGTCGGACGCTGTAAGTGCGCTTGTCACATCTTCAACATTGGGGAGTTTCCAGATGCCATCACGCAAAAAGAACCTTTAGCCCTTCTTGTCATCGGGTTTGGCAAAAAGTAGCAGATGCGCTGGTCAAAACAAGGCGCCCACCTGATGCTTCAAACCTGCGCTCGCACCCTCAATGGAACGCTAAGGACCAAATTCCAGCAGTGGTACCCAGACTTGAAATCAGGCGGGAACGAAAAAAGGGCCGCCTAACTGCCCCGCACTTGGCGGTACACTCCCGGTCTTGGCGTGAACCTGGTTGGGTGTTGAGTGC
The DNA here is from genome assembly GCA_000158135.1 of Rhodobacteraceae bacterium KLH11. Classification (GTDB taxonomy): domain Bacteria; phylum Pseudomonadota; class Alphaproteobacteria; order Rhodobacterales; family Rhodobacteraceae; genus Ruegeria. The sequence goes on along the minus strand of DS999533.1, from coordinate 302,687 downwards.
GGTATCAGGTTCATTGGGCGGACACTGTTAAACTGGATCGTCCCCTTTGTATCACCTTATATTGTCCGCTTATTCTTTGCCTTACTAGAAGGATATTTTGAGTCCTGCGTTGAGGTTGAGTTCGGTGGTATCGCCGAGGGTTGTTAGTCCTGTTGCATAGGAGGCTTCACCGAAGAGAGCGAGGCGGTCATTCCAGGCATAGGTACCGCCAAAGCCAAACCCGATGGCCCAGGGCTCGCTCTCGGTTGTCAGGGACACCCCGGCGACATTTACCGTGCTTCCCGCGCCAAACTCGTGGAACAGGTTGACGATACCATAAAGATGACTGGATTCTTGTGCCTGCGTTTCAAACTCAAGCCCAAGGCGCAACGTCTGGCTGGCCGCATCGTCGAGCGTCACACGCGCTCCATATGGCGCGCCGGTGAAGTCAGAAAACGCAACAGAAGAATGGCTCAGCTGGGCCTGCGGTATCACCACCAGTCCGGGGTTCAGATCGAACTGCTTTCCCACCTCCAGCGACACGGCATAGCCCGTGCCACTGTTCCCTTCCGCCAAACTTCCGATACGGGCAGAGCTCAGATCACTTGTATAAGAGGACAGTGTCATCTGCGCGTCGATATAAAACCTGCGATTGTCATACCATGTTGCAGCCAGGCCCAGACCCAGGCCGCTGGTCGCAACCGAACCATCCCCAAAGCCAGAGCTGACATCTGTACTGCCGGTGGCGTAGGACAGCATCAGCCCGCCCACAAACAGGCCCGCACCGCCATCGTTCAGGACGATATCCGCGCCGATCTCCATCTCCCGGATACTGCTCTCAAGCCCGGCTCCTGTTGTGCTGTGCTCTTCCGCCGTTGTGATGCGTTCCCCGCCCATCTGGAACCAAAGCGGCGAGCCCGTGTTCTGGCCAGCTGTTCCCCCATCCCAGGCCAGGCTCCGGAAATCCTCCGAGCTGCCCCGCTGGCGCAGCGAAGAGGGACCGTTGAGGGCCAGAAGCGCATGACCATAGCTGTCATAGATCGGCGCAGAGGGTTGCCAGTTGATCTTCTTGGTATCGGACATCGCACTCAACACCCAACCGCGGCCATCCCCGGCCTTGGCCAGCGTATAAACGTAAGCGCCCGCGACAAACGCATGCTCCCCGTCCGAAGTGACATGGTTGCCATCTACAAGGGTGACCGTCCCGTCAAACGCTCCGGCAACAGAAACCACATCAACTTCACGCGCGGTGACCTCTGCACCGCCGCTGTCCAGGCTGGCAACCGACAGCATCATATCGCCCGCAGCGCTGCCGGTGATGACAACCATATCGCCCTTCGGATCGTCGCCCCCCATAACCGCATCCAGTGCAAAAACACTCGAGCCTGATCCGGTGTAATCCCCATCAATGGTGATCACATCGCCTGTATCTCCATCCTGCACACTTAAGAACAGAGACCCTGCATTGGTCACATCGCCTGCAATGGTAATGTCGCGCTCCCCGCCGGAGGCGTGGAACACAGACCTGGCGTCGATGGACAAATCCATAGCCAGTGTATCACCGCCAACCATGATCAGCTTCGTGTCATTCAGCGTGAGACGCTCCCAATTGCGGAAGCGATCCGTCGTGAAGACCATAGTCTGATCCCTCAAAACCAGCTGATCATTGATGCCCTCACCGCCATCAACAGCACCCGTGAAACGTCCTCCCGTCAGGGTCAGCATATCGTCACCCGCCCCAAGAAGAATATCACCGAGGATCGTCCCTGACGAGGTGATGACCGCATTGCCATCCCCGTCCCGGATCGCAAGACCAGAAGTTCCCGCACGCACATGGGCCCCGCTGGCGATATCAATCGTCCCACCGGCACCGGATATCGAACGGATTGCCGCGCCGGCTCCGCCGCCGCCCGTCACAGACCCCGCCACGTCTATGTCAAAGCCCGTCGCTCCAACAGCGTGAATGCCGTCTGCATTCATTCCGAAAACCCTTACAGCGGCATCCGCATCCAGACGGGCAATCGCCTGCCCGGCAGCCGACTGCGCAACCAACCCAAAGGCGCCTTCCCCATCCGTGGTGACGCGGCCATCGGCCATCCGCGCAGTCGCAGCGCCAGAGCCAGAGGTGGTTGCAAAAAGTCCATGGGCATTGTTTCCGCTTGTTGTGACATCCCCGCCCTCCACCTGCGCAACCGCAGCGCCAGAACCAGAGGTGGTCGCCAAAAGTCCCTGGGCATTGTCTCCGCCTGTCGTGACATCTCCCCCGGTCATATGCGCACGCGCATCGGCCGCACTCTCCGCGTTTCTAATAAACGCCCAAAGTCCACGGGCTTCTTGTCCCTCCGTTGCGACATCTCCACCCTCCAAACGCGCTGTCGCTGCGCCAAGACCAGTGGTGCTCGCATAAAGCCCACGGGCAAAGTCTCCGCTTGTCTTGACATCCCCGTCGGTCATATGCGCACGCGCATCGGCCGTGCTCTCCGTGTTTTCAATCGCCGCAAAAAGCCCGTGAGCCAAACCCCCTTCCGTGGTGACGGAGCCACCTTCCAATTGCGCTGTCGCTGCGCCAAGACCAGTGTTGCGCGCAAAAAGCCCCTCAGAAAAATGTCCATCAGTGGTGACATCCCCGCCCTCCAACTGCGCAACCGCAGCACCAAGACCAGTGGTGCTCGCATAAAGCCCGCGGGCATTAGCTCTGCTTGTCTTGACATCCCCGCCGGTCATATGCGCACGCGCATCGGCCGCGCTCTCCTCGTTAATAATCTCTGCCCAAAGCCCGTGGGCATTATCCCCATCGGTGGTGACATCCCCGCCCTCCAGCTGCGCAACCGCAGCACCTAGGCCAGAGGTGGTCGCCAAAAGCCCGCGGGCATTAGCTCCGCTTGTCTTGACATCCCCGCCGGTCATATGCGCACGCACCTCGGCAACGCTCCCGGCGAATCTAGTCTCGGCTCGAAGTCCGGAAGCAAAACCCCCTTTCGTGGTAACGGAGCCCCCCTCCAACTGCGCAACCGCAGCGCCAAGGCCAAAGGTCCTCGCATAAACCCCATGAGCACCGCCTCCGCCTGTCGTGACATCTCCCCCGGTCATATGCGCACGCGCATCGGCGACGCTCTCCGTGTTTTCAATCGCCGCAAAAAGCCCGTGAGCCGTACCCCCTTTTGTTTCGACATCCCCGCCCTCCAAATGCGCTGTCGCTGCGCCAAGACCACCGGTGCTCGCCAAAAGCCCATAGGCACCGTCCCCGCTGGTATCAACATCCCCGTCGGTCATGTGTGCGCTTGCTTCAGCTTCGTTTTCCGCGTTGAAAATCGCCGCCCAAAGTCCACGGGCTTCTTGTCCCTCCGTTGCGACATCTCCACCCTCCAAATGCGCAACCGCTGCGCCAAGGCCCCGGTTGAACGCCACAAGCCCACGGGCAAAGTCACCGCTGATATCAACATCCCCGTCGGTCATATGCGCATGCGCATCGGCAACGCTCTCCGTGTTTATAATCGACGCAAAAAGCCCGTAAGCCGTACGCCCTTTTGTTGCGACATCTCCGCCCTCCAAATGCGCAACCGCTGCGCCAAGGCCGTAGGTGTTCGCATAAAGCCCATGGCTCAATAATCCTCTTGTTTCGATATCCCCACCGGTCATATGCGTACGCACCTCGGCCCCACTCGCCGCTACTACGGTCGTCGCCCGAAGCCCGTAAGCCCCACTCCCTTCCGTGGTGACACGACCGCCCTCCATCTGCGCGACCGCAGCGCCAAAGCCATTGCCGCTCGCATAAAGCCCATGGGCAAAGTCACCGCTTGTTTTGACATCCCCGTCGGTAATGTGCACACGCGCATCGGCCTCGCTCCCGGCGTTCGTAATATTCGCCCAAAGCCCGTGGGCATCATCCCCATCCGTTTCGACATCCCCGCCCTCCAAGCGCGCAGTCACAGATCCAAGGCCAGTGGTCCAAGCCAAAAGCCCCGACGCATTGTCTCCGCCTGTCGTGACATCACCTCCGGTCATGTGTGCGCTTGCTTCAGCTTCGTTTTCCGCTTTGGAGATATGCGCCCGAAGCCCGTAAGCCCCATCCCCATCCGTGGTGACGCGGCCATCAGCCATCTGCGCAGTCACAGTGCCAAGGCCAGTGGTGCTCGCATAAAGCCCATGGGCAAAGTCTCCGCTTGTCTTGACATCCCCGCCGGTCATATGCGCACGCGCATCGGCCGCGCTCTCCGCGTTAATAATCTCTGCCCGAAGCCCGTGAGCCGTACCCCCTTCCGTGGTGACGGAGCCGCCTTCCAATTGCGCTGTCGCTGCGCCAAGACCACCGGTGCTCGCCAAAAGCCCATGGGCACCGTCCCCGCTGGTATCAACATCCCCTCCGGTCATATGCGCATGCGCCTCGGCCGCGCTCCCGGCGAATCTAATCTCCGCCCGAAGCCCGTGAGCCGTACCCCCTTCCGTGGTGACGGAGCCGCCTTCCAATTGCGCTGTCGCTGCGCCAAGACCAGCGTTGCGCGCCAAAAGCCCCTGGGCACCACTTCCGCTTGTTTCGACATCCCCTCCGGTCATATGCGCATGCACCGCGGCCGCGCTCCCCGCGTTTGCAATCTCCGCCCAAAGCCCGTTAGCAAAAACCCCTTCCGTGGTGACGGAGCCGCCTTTCAACTGCGCAACCGCAGTGCCAAGACCACCAGTGCTCGCCAAAAGCCCGTGGGCCTTGGCTCCGCTGGTCTTGACATCCCCGCCGGTCATATGCGCACGCGCATCGGCCGTGCTCTCCGCGTTGGCGATAAGCGCCTGAAACCCACGCGCATCTCCCCCATACGTGGTGACTGTGCCGCCCTGCATTTCAGCAACCGCAGCGCCAGAGCCAGTGGTGGTCGCCAAAAGCCCAATGCCCCAGCTCGCGTTTGTATTAATCTCTCCTTTGATCAGGCGCGTCGTCGCCGTGGCTGTGCTATCCTCGTTGTTGATCGCCGCAAAAAGCCCACGCGCATCTCCCCCATACGTGGTGACTGTCCCACCATGCATTTCAGCAAGCGCAGCGCCATCGCCAGAGGTGTTCACCCGAAGCCCATGGGCCCATCTCCCGCTTGTCGTGATCTCTCCTTTGGTCAGGCGCGCCGTCGCCGTGGCTGTACTATCCTCGTTACCAATCTCCGCCCAAAGCCCACGCGCCTTTTCCCCATGCGTGGTGATTGTCCCACCATGCATTTCAGCAACCGCAGCGCCAGAGCCAGAGGTGGTCGCATAAAGCCCACCGGCAAAGTCACCGGTCGTATTAATGTTGCCAAGCAAGAGAAGCGTCGTCGCCGTGGCTGTGCTCTCCTCGTTACCAATCTCCGCAAAAAGCCCACGCGCATTTTCCCCAAGCGTGCTGACTGTGCCGCCCGCCAATTGCGCTGTCGCAGCGCCAAGGCCAGTGGTGCTCGCAAAAAGCCCACGAGCCCAGCCTCCGCTTGTCTTGACTTCCCCGCCGCTCATAAACGCATGCGCATAGGCCGCGCTCTCCTCGTTAAAAATCCCCGCCCAGAGCCCGTGAGCATCAACCCAATCCGTGGTGACGCGGCCGCTCTGCAGGAGCACAGTCATATTCCCATCAGCCGTCCCCGCTCCGTGCCCACGCACTCCAGAGCCACCCACCGTGACACCTGGGTCATCAAGTACCAGAGTAAGCCCGTCTGATCCGATATAGGCGATGCCGATCTGGTAATTTCCAGGAGCACAGTTAACGACATCCTGGCCAGAGGCGTCTGCCCCACACTCATTGGCTGCATGCGCCGCGTCAGTTACCAACAACAGCCCTGCTGTTGCGCCGGTCGCCACACCCAAAAGGCCCGGCGCTATGCTCGCGACCCGCCCCTTGAACTTGGTCAATCGACCTCCACGTACCAAAACCTTGAGCGGGGGAAAGACCCGTTGGAAATCAAAGCACTGGTTTGTCATTCTGAAATACTCCTGTGATGGGCCGAGCCAACGGGCACAAAACCGACCAGGCAAAGGCGCCACCATGTCCGCCAGACAGGCAGCTGGTTGTCATAAATACGGATATTGAGAGCGGCATCGGCCGCAGGCGTTGCCCCAGACGCAACCGGACGCGAACCGGCGTCAGTGATCGGCGGTGTTGCCTCCACGCCGTCGTCTTTAATCAGGAGAAACTGCCAGGGCTTCACATCCGGCCCCGAACCGGTGGTCGTCACATCGCAGGGCGCGCTGATCGGAGAGAAGCGCAACTGATCATCCAATCCGGAAACCGAGATCAGACTGCCAATTAAACCTTGAACAATAACCGACCTGCGGTCGGGTATCAGGAGGATGTAACCGGAGAGCGCTCTGCTTTGCGCCAATGCGCAGCCACGGTTCTTGAACCGATGAACCGATGAACCGATGAACCGATGAACCGATGAACCGATGAACCGATGAACCGATGAACCGATGAACCGATGAACCGATGAACCGATGAACCGATGAACCGATGAACCGATGAACCGATGAACCGATGAACCGATGAACCGATGATATGGAGCTTCCGACCTATCGTCAAGCAAGGTACTGACTTTATTGAGTATATTGGCGATTTTTGGCCGAATATTCGAGGGCCAATCAATGTGTCTCATATCGAAATTCTAGAGCCAGATTGTTTCCCGCGGAAATTCCATAATCCTATGCTTGAATAGACACCGGCTATGGGGTCGGGTTGGCTTGTCGTCTTCAGCAGCAGGCGTCGGATCGGTCCGGCCTTGGCTGACCCCGCAATCTGTTCATCTTCATCAAAGATCAGATTGAGTGATCCAGACTCTCCGATTTCGAACCGAGCCGGTGACGGTTATGGCCTGCCAACTAATGCTGGAGCTTTCCAATCAGCAAGGCCTGCGACTTGACCTCACCTGCCAGCAGCGCATTGGCGCGGCGCAGTTCAAAAGGGTCATCGGACCCGATATTGAAGTCATTCAGCATCGCTGATCTTATACCGGATCAGCGGGGTCAGGTGAATCCCGAAAGAGATCAGAGTCCGCCAATATATACTAGATACAAAGGAAGAGAATCTTGTATTCTGTAACACAAGTGTGCATATGAGACCTCCGGCGAGGGGCGCAAGAGTGAAAGTTTCGGCTGGCTCACACCCGAGATCATTTATGATCTTTGCTCGGATGAAATGAAGCTCCAGATCATGATCTCCCAGGGTGATAAGCCCTCCCCTGCCCCACTGGATATCATCAACGCCTCGACCGACAGACTTGCTGTGGGACGACACATAGTTTTGCGATTTGGTATCCATAGTCGTTCCACTGGCGATAGACCCTTCATTTTTTCGTTGTTTCGCTGTGCGCCATTCGGTGAAGGCTTGCATCGGAATCCGATTAGACAGAAGTGGTTGGGTCTGGTCTCATTTTTACAACCTCGGGTCTGGTCGCATAAGGTACGGGTGCGTAACGACGACTTGCCGAATTTTTTTGACTGAACTTGTCAGGTCGAATTTCGCCACAACTAACGAAAAATTCTCGATCACTACTTAGCGGCTGTTCGCCGCACTTGAGGCTTTCTAAATATCTTTGATCCCCTGCGATAGCGGGCAGTCTTCCCGGGCGATCATCTGGCTCAACAGAAGTGATCTTCCGTCGTCCTGGATTATTTGTGCCCCCTCTCGCAAGTAGAACTCGTGCAGCAAGTAAGTCCAAGCGATGTTGGCTTGAACAGCAAATACCTCTGCTTTGAACCTAAGTGTCGGACTGTTGAATACCTGAACGGCCAATAGCATGGCCTCTCGTGCTCGGATCAATCGCTCATCGTCGTATAGGTTCAAGCCAGTTTGAGGGTCATAGCACTTCTTTTTCTCTTTAAAGAAATCTAAGTCCGCGTCAGATGCCGGAACGATTGCGTCGTCCTGCTTGACTTCAGTGACTCGAGCACTGTTGATCGCCGCCTTGCGTCCAAGATTGACCAAAGCTTGGATGTCCTGATTCCGGTCACCTCTTGCAAGAAACCCTTTTACAATTCGCTTCTCGTCATCTGTAAGTGCCCCTCTGGATTTCGTGCCATAGGTTGCCTTTCAATTGAGTTTTTAAAGAATAGGTCTCAGCTCTTGAAGCAGTACTCCCGGTGCCAAGAAACAAATTCAGCTCTTGGTCTTTCTGATGCTCGCAGTGGTGCGATTAGGCGCCCATCTTCGTTGATCATCTTTTGAATTGCTTCGGGGTCATTAGAATGCCTAGACACGATGATCGTAAGATCATCGGCTAACCCAATAAGTCCTCTGTCGAACATCCAATGAGCAGTCCCCGACAATGCGACGCCGTTGCTGATGATATCGGGGCCGCCGTACTCTACCGGCCTAATGTGAGCTGCCTCCACTTCTGCTCTGCCGCCGCCGTTTATGAGGCGAAGGCCCGTGATTGCACATCTTTCACCATATGATCTAAGGACATTCTTTCTGAAATTACGATCCCGAACTACCCGGTTCGTTAAACGAGTGACACGATCTCGGGAGCTAAGGTGTTCGAAACTAATCGGTTGTTCGTGGAACCCGTCCGACACAGATCTATCTGTCCGAGGAAGTATGTGATCTTCATCGACCAGCCCAAGATCCACGATTCTAGAGAAGTCGGCTGTGGATATCGTGCGGACAGCCGACTGTGCCCTTCCAGACATCTTGCCTTGGTCATTCAGCAGACCGGTCTCTACAATGCTTGACTCATCTCGGAATGGCACCGGGTCACCGAAGTCGAGATAAGTTCCAGGCTCAATGATGGCCAGGTACATATCATTGCGTCTTGGATCGACGATGATTTCTTGGACCTTTGCTATCGCGAAATAGCCTTTTGAAAGTTTGACCTTGCTGGGTTCCAGATAGACAATCCAATCTCCTTCACATTGCTGAGCACGTGACAGGTACTGCTTCGGAAACTGATACTGCTCTGACGGAATATCGTCGTAGATTGAATCAGTACGATGGATGAAAACACCGAACGCCATGACTTAGACGATGGCTGGGTTTTTTCCGTTTGCCAAGGCCACGGAAGCGGAAATGCACCGAGCAGGGACGGTGGGGTATGATGCCTTGAAATCTGGCCAGGACGGGTTGCTGGATACGTTGGGAACGTTGATCTCTGATCAGGCACTATCAACGATACGTCAGAAGTCAGATCTTCGTGCATTCTATGAATGGATGCGTCAGATTCCGTTTCCGGAAGAAGTGGAGCCTGTCCGCCGTATCGTGCGAGAATATATCTTTGAGCACTACCCGGTACCGGATGGTTACGAGGTACTTGGTCGCGCGTGCACTAAACGGTCTGTCTATACTGTCGAGGCGGCCTGCAAAACGCTTAGAATGGAACGCAAACGTATCGGTCGATACCTCATCGGCAAAGGCTTGGCTGAACGTGGTGGGAGCGTTGATGGCATATCCTTGAAGCGCGCAATCGAGCATAAGGACGTGGCCAGGATATCCAACGAAATTCAAGGGCGGATAACGGCCACCGAAGCTTTGAAGATGCTCAATACAAAACAAAAGATGCTTCAGGATTTGTGCGAGCTGCGTTTGGTAGCTCAAGAGCTTGATGCTCTGGATCATCGGCTAAAATACGATCGCGCAAAACTTCAGGCATTGATGAATTCGGTGGCAGACCGCGCTGCCAACACCTCCGGCAGTGTCGGAAATCTACTGCCGCTGAGCTTCGTTTCGGGTGGTTCCATAGTCTCCCTTCGCGTGGGTGCTACTCAACCAGAGATCGCTTTACATAAAACCGCTTCAAGTATGTTCGCAGTTTGTTACTGTGAAACGTTTCAACCCAAGGCTGTCTGCTCGCGCCTCTGAACTAAGGCGCAAATGCAGAAGTTCGAGAACACAATGAAAGGCTCTGGCACGGTCCAGGAAGATTTTCCCGATATACTTTAGTATGGGAAGCGATCTTATTTGCGTACAAATATGCGTCCGTGTGTCCGTCAGAAGCTATCATTTGTTGCTACCTCAGCCCTGTCAACAGTTTCTGAGGCGACATTGCGTATATTACACGAAACACCGGGGTCGGACCTGGATTGGAAGGTCAAAGCACCGCTGATCGTGGAGACACCATCTGGCGCGGCGGTCGCGATTGAACGCTGGTCGCTTGCGGGGCTGGAATGGCCGGACGACGCGCCTGAATGCCCTAAAACCGCAACACTCAGCGTCCCTTTTCAGGGCGTAGATATCCGTTTCCCTGTACGTTTGTCGACGCCAGGTTCCAACGCCACAGTACAGCTGAAAGGTTTGAGCGGTAGGCAACGCGAGACATTGGCTCTGTTTTATCGCTCTCTGTTGTCGGGACGAATGGCCAGCAGCGCAGATGTGATAACCAGTCTCGACACTCCGGTTGACTTGGTGCCGATGGAGGAGACGGAAGGCGAACAATCCCGAAAGCCTGCGAGATTTCTTCCACGGTCTCTGCGTGTTGCACTCAATGTGGCGACCTATCTGCTGATCGCAGCGGCGGTGATTGGCGTTATTGGAAACAACATTTTCACCAATTTGGACCGAATTGACATTCAACACGGGCGCGTACTCGCCCCAATGATCCCTTCTTTCCCCTCAGCCAACGGCTACATCGAACATATTGAAGTTAAGGCCGGGCAAGAGGTCCGTGAGGGTGACCTTCTGTTTTTGATGGACGAAGCAGAAGCTGTGGCAGCCCTCAAACGCACCGAGGCGGAACTGGCACTTGCACGCACCGAGCACGTCAACATCACTGAGGCTTTAAATGATCTTAGGGCTCAATCCCGCTCGGAGGTACTGGCTGAACGCGTCGCGGCAGCCATGCGCTTCTATGCAGAGTTTGTACAAGACGGCGGGTTTGACGATATGCGGCGGCAATGGCTCAGCCTTCGTGAGCGCAACCCTGCGCTGGCGCAATCGGTTGATCCAGTATTGATCGTAACAAACTTACTTCAAGCTGAAGAACGCAATCGCGCGTCCGCGGTAGAGTCGTTGGAAGCAACAAGAGACGCTCTGCAACAGAAAATAGAAAACAATCACGTTCGTGCGACAACAGACGGGATTGTTCAGGATTTCATCGTTCGGAAGGGCCAGCCGTTTGGTGGCACAGCAGACGAGTTGGTCTTTGAAACGGCTGAGCCTCGTATGACAATCGGATGGGTGTCGGAACGGTTTGCTGAAACAATCTATATCGGTATGCCCGCAACGATTGGCTTCAATGAGAATGGGAAAAAGATCACCATTCCCGGTGAGGTCTGGGACGTACGCGCCGGGGACAACCCTGAACGACCTGGAGAGTTCGGAATCATTGTCACGGTTCGCGCAATCGGCCTGTCCTCGAAACAAACAAAAACCCAATTGCGGTTGGGAGCCCCGGTCAATCTGGAAGCAAAGCGACAGTTGGGTACACGCTTCCGCGCTTGGCTAAAGTCCATGGACCCGCGTGTGGGTCGATCCCATGACTGAATACGAGTTCGACAAGGATCTGGCACGGCGACTAAGGGAGTTGCAAACAGATGTTCCGAACTATTTTTGCAAGTGGTCACTACCGCAGTTCACTCTGTTCTTGCTCCTGTTTATGGGCCTGCTCTGGCTGTTGGCCAGCGTACCGAACCGGTTCTTCAACCCGAGTGTTTTGCACGTCACAATGGTACTTGGAACACTTGGGCTCTGGCGATTTGGCTGGTGGTTTACTCATGCTTTAAGGGCTCAGATTTATGCGAAAGCCAAATGGCCGGGAATGCGGCGTCGGGCGGACTCAATTTGGGATGCAGGCTGGCGCCCCAAACACCTCCATATCCAGATGACGACTTACTTTGAGGAACCCTCCATCACAAAACGTGTTGTGGGGTCCATACTTGGGCAAATCCGCCGCGAACGGATTCCGACAACGATCTATATCGGCACAGGCAGCGCATATGACGAGCAGATCATTCGCGACTTTGTCGAAACCTACGCGCAGGATATCCCGGATGACCTGGCGACCCTAGTATTTATCCGTCAGAACCAGCCGGGCAAGCGAATGGCGATTGGCCTGATCCTGCGAGCGATCTGCAGATCCGGGGCGTCACCGGATGATCTGGTGATCTTCATGGACGGAGACGCCCTGTTTGGTGGGGATGTTCTACGCAAAACCCTGCCAATGTTTGCAAGCGATCCAGAGTTGCAGGCACTGACCACAGATGAAGAGGTCATATGCTACGGGCCGGCTTGGATCGCCAAATGGCTGGACATGCGGTTCGCGCAACGTCGTCTTGCGATGCAAAGCCATGCCTTGTCGGGTCGCGTTCTGACGCTGACGGGAAGAATGAGCGTGTTTCGCGCGCGCCATATCCTAGACGAGAAGTTCATTCGCACGATCGAGGCGGATCATCTGCATCACTGGCTTTGGGGTAATTTCCGGTTTCTGTCCGGGGACGACAAATCAACCTGGTATCGCCTGCTGAGCGTAGGCGCGAAAATGACCTACGTGCCAGATGCGACGGTCTACACGATTGAGGTCATCAAGGAGAGTGGCCTCATGCGGATGATCCAGAATTTCCGCCGTTGGTCGGGCAACATGTTGCGGAACGGAAGCCGCGCAATCGCACTTGGACCGACAGCAATGCCCTTTTTTATCTGGTGGTGTGTCGTTGATCAAAGGATCGCCATGTGGACCATGATGGTCAGTCCGGTCATGGCTGTCGTTGGCAGTATGGTTGCGCCGGGTTACTTCTGGAACTGCATCATCTGGGTGCTGTTTTCGCGGATCGTGCTATGCCTGTTCCTTTTCGGGTACAGCAGGCGCGCGGATATGAGTTGGCCATTCATCCTGTATCTCAACCAAGTGATAAACGCGACGGTCAAGATCTACATGATCTTTCACTTGTCCAAGCAGAAATGGTCGAACAGAGGTAACCAAAGCTCGGGCGGTGGATCGGGCTTTGTCGAGACGCTTAAAAGCGGGTTTGCCAAGTTTCAGATGGTCACCGCAATCTTGACGTTTTTAACCGCAGTCCTGATCTATGTTGGCCTCGTCGAGATGCCGTTCGGCTAATAGACCTATCCTTTCGATTGCGAATTTAAGCCTTTGATACAAAGTAAAAAAAAATGAAGATCGATAATCTGAAAGCAGACTTGTAATGAAGAGGTTTCACATGATTCAGCCCATTATCCTTGCTGGTGGCTCCGGCACCCGTCTCTGGCCCGTCTCTCGTAAGAGTTACCCAAAGCAGTTCGTAAAACTGAATGGCGATCAAAGCCTGTTTCAGAAAACCGTTGAACGTGTGGCCGAACCTGGATTTTCGGCACCACTGATCGTAACGGGTGAAGACTATAGGTTCATTGCCCAACAACAATTGACAGATATTGATACAGAAAAACCTGAACTGATCGTGGAACCTGTTGGCCGCAATACCGCCGCTGCTGTTTTGGTAGCTGCGCTTCGACACAAAGAAGAGCCGGAAACGGTCCTGCTTGTCTTGCCCAGCGATCACGCGATTGAGGATGTATCCGCGTTCCGTCGAACGATGATGCGGGCGGAGAAAACAGCCAAACGCGGCAAGATCGTCACCTTCGGCATCAAGCCCGATCATGCCGCGACGGGGTACGGCTACCTACGGGTTGCGGGGGGGTACCAAGGGGCACTGCTGATATCTACGTTTGCGGAAAAACCCGATGTCGAAACCGCGAAGGGCATGTTGGAAGGCAGTGACTGGCTGTGGAATGCTGGTATCTTCATGTTCCGAGTAGACACGGTGCTAAAGGCGTTTGAAACGCACGCCCCTGAGATGTCTGCACCGGTCGAAGCCGCGGTAGCTCTCGGTCAAAAGGATCTGGGTTTCTATCGAATGGATCAAAACGCCTTTTCCCGCTGTCCGAGCCTCTCGTTTGATCATGCGGTGATGGAGCATGTCGAAAACGGTGTCGTGGCTTTTGAATTGGACTGCGGGTGGTCCGATCTGGGCAGCTGGAAATCGGTGAAGGATCAGGGTCAGGGAGATAAGGGGGCGAATGTCACTTCTGGAAATTCGACAGCCATTGATTGCCGCGACAGCCTGCTGAGGTCGGAAAACCCGGATATCAAATTGGTCGGATTAGGTTTGAAGGACATCGTCGCAGTCGCAACCGACGATGGAATTCTGGTCGCGGACATGTCGCACAGCGCCGAAGTTGGCAAGGTTGTAGACGAGTTGCGCAACGAAGGGTCTAACCAGGCCGAGATGTTTCGCCGGCGTCATCGTCCATGGGGCTACTACGAAACCCTATCGCTGGGGTCTCGGTTTCAGGTCAAACGGATCATGGTTCTGCCCGGCGCCAAGCTGTCCCTGCAAAGCCATGTTCACCGCGCTGAACACTGGGTTGTCGTCAGTGGCTCAGCAAGCGTGACGGTTGGTGATAAAGTCAGCCTGCTTTCCGAGAATGAATCGACCTACATCCCGCTGGGTGCAGTCCATCGGTTGGAAAACCCGGGGAAGCTGCCTTTGCATCTGATCGAAGTTCAATCCGGCTGCTACTTAGGTGAAGACGACATCGTGAGATACGAGGACATCTATGACCGTGTCGCTGTAGCTTAGATTCAATTGCACCACCCTCCTAATGACTGGCCCGCGTGGATTTCCACGCGGGTTTTTTCTCTCGTATGGGGTTGATGACCATTCGTATATGTTCGGCGTCATTTACGCGCTGCGGATAGTCTGCCGATACATTTCACCAAATTATCAGTGCGTTACCTTGGATTCAAATCGGAGGTAAATCTATGGAACTCAGAAAAATTACTCAGAATGACGCCGAAATTGTAATCCCGGCGTCTTCTCAAAAATCACGGATCAGTGTTGTTGGGCTGGGGTATGTTGGTGCCGTATCAACTGCATGTTTGGCGTCACTTGGACACGAGGTCATAGGTGTTGATATCGACCCTGATAAAGTGGGTCAGATTGCGCGCGGTGAGAGCCCGATCCACGAAGAAAATCTCGGCTCAACGCTCAAACAAGGCATTCAAAAGGGGCTGATATCTGCGACGGACGATCTGAGCGCAGCTGTACGCGAAACCGACGTTACCTTTGTGTCGGTAGGAACACCAACCGCTCCGGATGGGGGCTGCGACTATAGCTATATAGAACAGGCAGCCCGCTCAATGGCAGTTGGCCTTCGCCAAAAGGATGGATTCCACATCTTTGCCATGCGATGTTCGATCCCGCCCGGAACCACGATGAACGTATTGGTTCCGATCCTTGAGCGGCTTTCAGAAAAGAAGATGGGCCAGAACTTTGGGGTGTGCTTCAATCCTGAGTTTCTGCGCGAAGGCGTGGCCATTGACGACTTCCATAACCCACCCAAAACAGTGCTTGGGGTCAACGATTTCCGCACGGCGGAAATTATGAAGCGCATCTTTGCGCCGGTTGATCCAAGTCCCATTGTGACAACAGTCGAAGTGGCTGAGACTATCAAATATGTCGACAATGTATGGCACGCGACCAAGGTTTGCTTTGCCAACGAGGTCGGCCGCCTGTGCAAGCCGCTGGGCGTTGACAGCCACGCGGTTATGGATGTCTTTACCCAAGATACAAAGCTGAATCTGTCCCCTTACTACCTGAAACCGGGTTTCGCCTATGGCGGCTCCTGCCTGCCAAAAGAGGTGCGGGCGGTTACACATATAGCAGAAGAACTGGGCGTCGAACTGCCCATGATTGGCAACCTTGACCGCTCAAACCGGGAGCAGATCGAACAGGCGACCGAGATGCTGCGAAAAACAGGAGCAAAGCGCGTTGGAGTTCTTGGTCTCGCCTTCAAGCCTGGCACGGACGACCTGCGCGAAAGCCCAATTCTGGAAGTCATGGCTGAACTGCATGCCGAGGGGGTGGAGTTGGTCTTACATGATCCGGCGGTGACAAAAGAAACCCCTCTGAGTGGGTTGCAAGCCTACATGCATCACGCGGGTTCTGGCATTCGAAGCCTCGCAGGATCCATCAAATCGATGCTTTGCGACAGCATAGAAGACGTAATGGAACAGGCCGAGGCCGTCATCGTCTGCCACCGCAACCCCGCTTATCAGAACGCCATTTCCAGTAAACCAGAGATGCCGGTCGTGGATGTGGTGCGCTTGTTTCCTGAGAACCCGGTGAATCGTCGGATCGACGGCATCGGTTGGTAAATTTTTACTCCAAATAGCTGAAAATAAGAGGTGAAATGATGCCTGCGGTATCTTCAAATGTAATTTCAGGAACGGGTTTGTCCGATCAACTTGTTGGCGGAAGTGAGCAGGAGACCCTGATAGGGCTTGCCGGAAACGATGAACTCCAAGGGCAAGCTGGCGATGATGTGTTGCACGGAGACTATGCCGAGGCAAACTTGCTGGAAGGCACAGAAGGTGCTGTCAGTTTTTCCGACTACGCCGAGAACGGCGAATGGGGATTGAGTGATCTTGCAAACGGCCACCAGCAGATGGAGCAGCAGATCACGACCGAAACAGGAGGCGTCTATGAATTGAACCTGGATCTCGCGACAAATTTTGCTGCAGGTCGTTCCGGAGCTGCCATCGAAGTGCTGGTCGATGGTGAGGTGGTCGCCGAGTTTTCTTCTCAGAGCGGTGCCTTCGGATCTCATTCCGTTCAATTCACAGCCGACGATGACAGCTCGACCATTACGATCAGATCGATTGATGTGTCAGGCAGCGGTCCAACAATTGATACGTCCGGTCCTGCGTTTCACTATGACAAGGATGTCGAGATTGGCGGACAAACCGTGACGGTTTCCGCATTCGCCGATGGGCAATCAAATCTCTATCAGGTTCTAAATGGAACACTGCAGGTGTTTGATGTCGAAACCCAAGCATATGAAATGGCGGGCGTCGAGGGCACGGTCAATGTGAACTCAATGGGTTACAATACGGAAGACGACCTTCTGTATGCCATCGCAGTAGGCGACGGCGTGGATTCACTGGGACAGGTGGTTAGCCGCTCTGATTTGGTGATGCTGGACGCCGAAGGAAACAGCTACCGTGTTGGCAGCACGCCATATCGGTCTTGGACCGGGGATTTTGATGATCAGGGCAACCTTTGGTCGTTTCAATCCAGTATGGACCGTATCGCAGTCATTGATGTTGATCAGTTCGATGTGGATGGAAACCCGGTAACCACAGTGTACAAGTTGCCATCCGATCTTGTGGATTTCAAAGTCTACGATGTTGCATTCGACGCGGCCTCACAGTCGTTCTACGGTGTCTCTCGCCCAAGTTCCGAAGGTGCAGCTACGGTTATGTTGATCGTCGATATCTCTTCGGGTGAACCAGAGTTTCGAACGGTTTCAGTCACATCGACAGTGATTAACGGTGAAGTCCTGAATGGAGTCCCGTTAATGACGTTTGGTGCGGCAATCATTGACGCGGACGGAAACCTGTTTGTTGGTGGCAACTCTGGCGACCATGACATGGATGACTCGACACCTGCAACAGGCGCGATTTTCCAGGTCATCGTAGATGATGTGACCGGCGAGGCCAGTTTGCACCTTATCGAAGAGGCGCCGAAATCGTATTCGAATGATGGTGCCGCCGACCCGACAGCAACCAGTCCGTTTGCGCCCGTCGATTTGTATGCAAGCGTTTTGGTCAAGGATCTAACACTTGTTGCGACCACCGAAGGCGCTTTGAGCTACGATGATGACCTTTCGGGCAATGCAGGTAGCGATGCCCTATACGGTGGGATCGGCACAGACACCTTGACGGGTGGTAGTTCAGGGGACGTGCTCGAAGGGGATGACGGCAACGATCTGCTGCACGGTGGAGCCGGCGTCGGCGCCAACAGCGGCATTGTCTCGCAATATGACGAAGACGGTGTGCGGTACGACCAGTTTGGCAATGTTCTTACAGAAGATGATGACTCGTTGTTCGGCGGGCAGGGCGACGATCACCTGATGGGCTCGGCCGGGCACGACATGTTAGATGGTGGTGCCGGCGATGACCTTTTGGATGGTGGTTCAGGCTTTGACATCCTCATCGGTGGCCAGGGCAATGACACACTCCGCGGCGGGTCGGAGGCCGACACATTGCGAGGTGAAGGTGGCCATGACGTAATGGACGGAGGCTCGGGCAATGATGAGATATTCGGTGGCATAGGCGACGACCAAATCGACGGCGGATCGGGCGCGGACGTCCTGAACGGTGGCGATGGGAACGATAGTTTGTCAGGCAGATCCGGTGATGATTTTCTGTCTGGAGATGACGGAAACGACACGCTGTCCGGAGGATCTGGCAACGATGACCTGGATGGCGGTGTGGGCGACGACAGTCTCTCAGGGGGCTCAGGTAGTGATACCGTGATAGGTGGTCTCGGCTCTGATACTTTGGACGGCGGTTCCGGAAACGACACCTTAGCTGGCGGCGAGGGTTCCGACACGCTGAAGGGCGGTTCCGACGATGATGAGTTGATCGGTGGCGCTGGCAACGATTATCTCAATGGCTCCAGCGGTGACGACGTTCTGAACGGAGGTTCAGGGAAAGATCGGCTTTACCTTGGTGCAGGGGACGATCACGCAAGCGGTGGCGCTGATGCGGACAGGTTCATTTTCCGCAATGAGGATCTGGACGGGTCGACCGATACGATCACTGACTTTTCGCTAAGCGATGGCGATTTGCTCGATCTGCGTGGTCTCAATCTGGATAGCGGTGGTGCTGACACGTTGGAGTGGTTCAATGCCAACTCTGAAATCGTGGACGGAACCGATGTGTCCGTCGCTTTGTCAGCCGATACTACGCTGATACTTGAAGGCGCAGCTACGGATTTCAACCAGCTCTACGACCACTTCCTGTTCTGAGGTCCCAACCTCCGGACCCCGGCTACTCGAATCCTGCATCCCGCGCGATGAGAGCAGCCTGGGTCCGGTTTTTTGCATTCAGTTTCTTGCAAAGCGTGCGCACGTGCAGCTTGATCGTAACTTCCTGAAGATCCAGCGCGCGCGCGATTTCTTTGTTGGATTGCCCTCGGCACAATCCACGCAGAACCTGTTTTTCCCGCTGGCTGAGCTGACGGGAAAAATCGCTTTCTTCGACGTCGCCATCCATGCTTAGAACGCTGGCCGGTACGAAGGTTTCACCAGCGATCATAAAGCGCACCGCGTTGACCAGAGATTTGGCACCCATAGTTTTGGGCAAGAAGCCAACGGCGCCCATTTCGACCGCTTGCTGCGCTATTTTGTTTGGCGCTGTTCCGCTCAGGATCGCAAATGCCTGTTCAGGGAATTGGGTGATTGCATCGGACAGCCCGTCGATCCCGTTCATACCCGGCATTTCAAAGTCCAAGAGGACAAGATCGAATGGATCTTCGGATGACAGTGTTTTCATTGCGGCCATGTAGTCTGGCACTGCTACAACTGCCGCGCGCCCCTCGGTTTCGAGATAGGAGGAAATCGTGTCACGAACCAGCCCGTGATCATCAGCCAATAGAATCCGCATCGATATCGGTGACCTTGAACGATTGCTTTGATCCGGTTGTACAGCACCCGGTATAGTTGAACCATACAAAGGGTTACTATTCGCTAAACTTTGTGAAGTCATGTTGTTTCCCTAAACTCTTGCTCTGTCACACTGGCCGGCTGGATCTCTTGACCAACGCCGCGCTGACCTTGGTGGCATGAATGGGGAACGTGAATGCGTACAAATTAGGTTGATCATCTGACCTTTGGCGCGGTGACCTATCCTAAAGTATAGTGGTCTATACTTTTACACGTGAGACTGTTTTCGGGACCCATGTCAAAACTCACTAAACAAAGTCGCAACTGCCAACGGATACAATCTCGTATGTTCAAAACACTCAAATCACTTTGTGTCGTACTTGTCGTATCACTTGGTACATCGACACTTGCGGATGAAGTCATCCTAACAGTTTCTGGCGATGTGGGTCCCAACGACGGTCAGAACATTTGGGCATTTGACAGAAAGGCCCTTAAAGCATTGCCCAGTCAGTCAATCGAAACAACGACGATTTGGACCGAGGACATGCAAAGCTTTGAAGGCGTTTCCCTTGATGTTTTATTGAACCATGTGCAAGCGGAAGACGGGACCATACGAGCGGTGGCATTGAACGACTACGCCGTCACCATCCCAACCAGTGATGCAATAGAGGGTGGCCCGATCGTCGCCTACTCGCGTAATAGCCGGGCAATGTCGGTTCGCGACAAAGGACCTTTGTGGATCATTTACCCTTACGATACTAACGAAGCGTATCAGTCCGAAGAAATTTATGCCCGCAGCATTTGGCAGCTCAATCGATTGGAAATCGTTGCGCAGTAGGGATCAAGGAGAAGGCCATCGATACACAAGAGCCTTTCGTCAACATGAAGAGATGGCCGATATTTGCGTTCATAGGCTTGCTGTCTGTAGGCCTTGTGATCGTATTTTCCCTTGGACGCGAGGTTAAATCAGATCTCGATGCCCTAGCGACATCCAAAACGGACAACGTAAGCTGGCTGATGTCCCAGCTCGAAGTCGAACTTCTTAGGCTCGAAGTTGCGGTTATTGATGCTTCGAAAGACGCAGATGTTGATTTGTCGGCCGTCCGGAATCGTTTCGATATCTTCTATAGCCGCGCGGATACTTTGTCCGGCAGCGCACTATTTTCATTCTTGCGAGAGGACGCGGCAGCACAATCCGTCCTGCGGGCAACCGAAGACTTCAAAACCCGGCTGATCCCATTGATCGATGGGCCGGATCGTCAGTTGCGGGTGGGGCTTCCTGAGTTGCGAATGCGAATCCAGGCACTGCGCCCTCAAATTCGCGAACTTGCCCTTGGTGGAATTCAAGGGTTTGCGCAGGAAAACGCAGACCGACGTGCTGAGTTGGCCGGAACGCTGATCCGATTGGCTTCGCTACTCGTCGTGCTTTTCATCGCGCTACTTTTGGCATTCGCAATCCTTGTGAAGTTGTTTCGGCAGGGGCAGCTATTGGCCCGCCAAAGCCAGTCCGCCAGCAATCGGTTTGAGGCGGCCATTACGTCTTCATTGGATGCGGTTTTGGTCGTCGACACGTCTGGTCGGATCCTAGAGTTCAATGGCGCCGCCGAAGATGTTTTTGGATACACCCAGGCCGAGGCAATCGGTGCTGATATGGCTGATCTCATCGTTCCTGAGCACCTTCGTGACCTCCACAGAAAGGGTATGGCGCGATTTCTGGAGACCGGAGAGCAAAAGGTCATCGGCGCTGGTCGTGTGCGGCTGGAGGGTTTGCGCAAATCGCAAGAGACTTTTCCGGTCGAGCTTTCGATATCTCTTGCCGAAACCAACGGGGAGCGGGTTTTTGTTTCATTTCTTCGGGATATTACCGAAGACCTTAAGGCCGAGGAAGATTTGCGCACCGCGAGAGACAAGGCGCAGGAAAGTGAACAGGCCAAATCTGATCTTCTGACAGTAATGAGTCACGAGATGCGTACTCCGTTGAACGGAATACTCGGGTCTGCCGAACTGATTGATCGCAGCAATCTTACGGACAGGCAAAAGCGGCATCTTCATTCAATCGAAGTGTCCGGCAAGCTATTGTTGTCACATGTAACCGATGTTCTAGATTTTTCTCGCCTGGGTTCCGGCAATGCTTTGCGCGACAAATCCAATTTTGACATATGCAAAGTCGTGAGGGAGGTCGCGGATAGCCTCACAGCAAACGCCGATGCGCGTGGCAACGATCTGAAGGTTGATGTTCTATCTGAAGAGCTTTGCGAGGTTCTTGGATACAGAACGGCGCTGCAGCAATGCCTGGTGAACCTCCTGGGCAATGCAATCGAGTTTACGCGAGATGGCTCTGTCACTATCGAAGTTGAAAGACTTCGGCACAACGACCTGGTCGAGTTTCGAATTGCAGATACCGGGGTGGGGATATCGCCGGAATACCTAGATGTTATCTTCGATGAATTCGTCACGATCGATACCGCCTTTGCGCGAGATAAAAGCGGAACAGGATTAGGACTGGCTATTACCAAAAGATTGGCTGAGGCGATGGGAGGTGACATCTCCGCCGACAGCGTACTCGGCGAGGGAAGCCTGTTCTCCATGCGGCTGCCTCTGCCAGCATTCAGATCTGACATGGAGAACGAACTGGATACTTCCGAAATGCCAGAGGCAAGCCTTCAACAAGGTTTGAAAGCGTTGGTGGTGGACGACAACGCAATCAACCGGATGATCTTGACGGATATGCTTGCGGATATCGGCTTTGAGGTCGCCGAAGCCGAAAATGGATATGCTGCCTTGGAAAGACTCGGCGTGGAGCCTTTCGACGTACTTCTTCTGGATATTAGCATGCCTGGAATTGATGGCATCGAAACACTCGGAAAAGTTCGCGAACTGAATGTCAGCTGGCGCAGTTTGCCAGCTATTGCAGTCACGGCCCATGCCGCCCCTAAAGATCACGAAGCCATACGGTCGGCTGAATTTCAAGGGTTGCTGGTTAAACCCGTTCCATTGGCTGCTTTACAATCAGAACTGGCTGAGGTTGTGAAGGCGCAAAGGGTTGGTATCACAGAGCCAGAGAACGACTTTAGAATCCGTTTTGGAGATGACAAATTCCGTGAAGCCTGCAAGGAGCTTAACAAAGAGGTTATTGATCTTATTGATAGTCTAAATAAATCCAAAGAGTTAGATATTGCGCATAGGCAAGCGGCGCATAAACTATGTGGCTCTGCTGCTATACTCGGGCAAAACCACCTTTGGTCCAAGTTGAATGGCATTCAAAACTGCACTTCGCAGGGATGGGACGACGAGAGGGCTACTTTTCTGAGGGATTTGCAGTACGAAGCCAAACGTTGTCGTTGAAGCTCAATTCGCTGGCTACGGCCCACAATGCTCGCAGTTGCACTCGAATTGGTGGGATGTATCGAAGCGATATCGGCAGAACGGTTGAGGCTTGTCAGACAAGAACTGGCCGAGATTTTGATAGATTTACCTACGATCTGCGCCGAAGAAGACGATCAAAATTCAGTCTAGATTTTGATCGGCTGCTCGAATGTGATGGAAGGCCTTTGAGTCGTAAATGGTAAAACCCGTGCACCCATCGAAAATCGAATGACCCTAAATCAATGGCTTAGGCATCTCTGAAAGGCAAAACTATGTGTCGCCCGACACTTGCACTCCTCGGCATACGCAGATCCGCCTATGACGATGCTGTCGCTGAAATGGGCGGTGCTAAAGCCGCGTTGTGTATTCTGGTGATCAATCGCAACCGCTTTTATCCCGAGACACCCATCCGGTCCCCCGGGGGCGTCCTCGTCGAGATGACCAGGCGACATGCAATTCATACCCTGCGCCTCAACGCCAGCCTCATCGCGCTGCGTGTCAGGACATCGAGAGAGCCGGAGGATCGATATCGTGAGCAGTAAAGACAAGGCACGCCTGCAGGCGATCGGAAATATCATGGCACGCGCCGCGAAGTCGGCCGACACTCCCCAGGAGCCGAAGGATGTGCAGGGGTGTCCATCCCGACCATCCCAAGATCGCAAGCCCGGCCGGAAATGCAATCGAAACCGGCTGCGCAGGGTGATGCGCCCTCTGCCCCACCGGATCAAACTCCCAGTGCGCCGCGGGAGCGCAGTCATCTGACCCGCCTCAAGCCGTTCGAACACGAGCGCTTGCTGAAAAGTATGGCGGAGGTCTGGGATTACCTGATGACGCGATCGACCAAGTGCCGGTGGTGTTTCGCTCATATGGAGTTTTTGGAGAGTACCGCAAAGTGTGGGCGCCTCCGGGAACGCAGTCCAGCTTGACGAGGATCATTTAAGGGACACCACCTG
Organism: Rhodobacteraceae bacterium KLH11; assembly: GCA_000158135.1. GTDB lineage: Bacteria > Pseudomonadota > Alphaproteobacteria > Rhodobacterales > Rhodobacteraceae > Ruegeria. The sequence continues at coordinate 279,011 of DS999533.1, read as the reverse complement.
ACGCCGATCAAGAACCCAAGCGGTGTTCTCGGAGCAATGCCCGCGCGCTACGCCGTTGAAGATCTGCGGATTAACGCCAGCCTCATCGCATTGGCAAGGCGAGGATCCTAATCCACACAATTCATGAGTCGTTAAATTCTCCGCATCTGGCGCCCTCAATTCTCCAAAACACTAGATCCAATTTAGGGGGCGACTGGTCTATCCCTTGCACAAAGTACAAAACCAAACATTGGGTTGGAAGTTCTGTGTTGCGAAAATAGTAGGTCGTCCAACTTTGCCTATCATCTTTCTTGAACGATTTGTCATACAGTACACCTTCTGCTTTTTTCTCGGACGCCCATTGCAGGAACTCGTCTATTTCGTCCTGCAAGCTTCGATTCAACTTGTCCGGAAAAACCAGACTTACTTCACAATTGCCGACACCGAAACCAGGATAAGAAGTAGCGATAAGTATGTACCCATTCGTCAGCTCAAAAAATCTGCGGCCTTCCGCGTCTCCTGCTACGTAAGGTGGTAAGTCTGGAAAACTAAGTTGTTCGCCAGTAAAATAGGCTTCACCACATCTCTTAAGAAAGTGCTTCAATAAACTGGTGTCAGCTGATCCGGGCGTGGCGAATGCTAGGCACAAGGTGAGAGAAAGACACAATCTAAAGACATTCATCGAACTGGTTTGACCTTCGCGTTATTGAGATTTCTGACAGAACATTTCCATTGTCCAACCGTTCACAACTGGATCTGAAACTTCGCGCGATTTGAAGTCGGTCCGTAGAAGTTCTACAAAGCGATTTCTACACGGCCAAACCATAGTTGGGGCCTATTTAACTATAGAAACTTGACCAAGCAGCTGAACATGTATGCAAAAGGAATCGTAGTAGCCGAGCCGTCAGGAAAATTGTGCGTCAGCGGTGGAACCGGGTGTTTGGTAACCCTTGACTGTAGGTCAGTTCAATACTCGGATGTGCTCTGAACGGCTTTGATCAGGTTCCAGTCGAATCAATCACCAGATGTAACAATCAGGTGGCTTATATATGAGTGATCCTGTCGATCATCACTATCTACCGATCTTTTACCTAAGCCGTTGGGTGGGCGCGGACGGAAAGGTGTGTCGTTTCAGTCGACCCTATGGCGAAAAGGTGGTTACAAAACGCGTCGCACCCAAAGGTACAGCGTTCGAAGAGTACCTTTATTCAGCGCGCATGCCCGACGGACCCCCAAATCTAGCTATGGGCAAGGGGTTCAGGGCTCGAATGGTTTCCGAAGCCGCTGACGCTTTGGCATTGCTTGAGCAAGGACTGCGGAAATCCAAGTGGAAGCCACAGCTGAGAAGTGCATGGTCGCGGTTCGTATGATGAAAACCCGTCAGGTTAAAAGTGTTCTTAAGGCCATGCCCATCAAGACTGACCAGCGCGATGCCGAGGGCATCGCTCGACTACTGCAGACGGGCTGGTACCGACCGGTGCATTGCAAATCGGTTTCATCGCAGGAAATGCGCGTCTTACTGACCGCCCGAAAATCCCTGCAACAAGCTGTGATCAATCTGGAGCTTTCGACCCGCGGCGTCCTGCGCTATTTCGGCCTAAAAGGTGGGCAAGGTCTCCAAAGGGGAATATGAAGCCCGCATACGAGAACTGGCTGAAGGCAATCCTGTATTGGAATTAGCAGTGGTTACAACGCTGCACGCCCGCGCGGCTCTGAAGGAGCAATACGTGGAAGTGGACAGGCAGCTGGTTGCGCTGGTGGATGGCGCAAGGCGCGCTGTTTTACGAATTCTCGATTGAAGAGTTTGTTCCTGCCGATCATCCTTTGCGTGAGATTGATCGGTTCCTTGATTTGTCGGAAGTCCGCCCACTTCTGGCACAATCCTATAGCTCGCTTGGTCGCCCTTCGGTTGAGCCAGAACTTATGATCCGGATGCAGTTGTTGGGCTATTGCCAAAGCATTCGATCTGAGCGGCGGCTTAAACCTGTTTGTGACTGCCAGGCAGGTCAGCGAGTGGCGCTGAGACAGACATTTCGGGTTGTCCATTCGATGTATGCGGAACCTGCAGAATTAAGAAGACCGCCGCAGAGGTCCACATGGCCCACAATGGCGGAATATCGCAGGAATACATTGAGGATGGATACATCCTCGGCTGTTGTTAGAACCCGATCGGCAAGGTCGAGGTTGAGGTAAAAGAGCAGGTAAATCAAAAAATAAGCTTTCCCGGTTTAGGTCTCTGATTTTAAGACCTGCGACCGATGTCCAAAACTGCGCGGAGTGACCCGCGCAGTTTAACCCTAGATCAGAGTTTTGTAGTTTATTGCGCCGCGTTTCGGGCTTCTTCCAACCAGCTATCATATGCTGCCTGATTTGCTGCGATCCACTCATCTACGTGACGGTCGATGTCGTCCGAGCTGTCTTCACCATCTGCTATTTTCTTGTTCTGGGCCGAAATGTCGTTGATATCGATCTTGGCAACTTGGAACAGCTTTGCAGCGGCTGGGTTTGCTTCGAGGAACTCATCCGTGGCCACGACGCGAATACTGTCAACCGCAAAGCCCAGGTCTTTACCATCAAAAGTAGTTTCTGCGGTTGCGCCGTCAGGCAGTGCTGAATAAGGCACGGCGAGGAATTCGACGTTTTCGCCCGGCACCAGAACGCCCGATACCCAGTAAGGGGTCCACGTATAGTACAGAACGTTTTCGCCACCTTCGTTGCGTGCGATGGTGTCGGCGATGATCGCGTTGTACTCACCTTGGTTGTGGTTCACGGTGTTGCGTAGGCCAAATTCATCCAGTTGATGCTCGATCACGCGTTCACAACCCCATCCGGGCACGCAACCAGCCAGATCAGCCTTACCATCGCCATCGGCGTCAAACAGGGCTGCTTTTTCCGGGTCTTTCAGGTCGCCAAGGTTCTGAACGCCTGCATCATAGGCGGCTTTATTGACCAGATAGCCTTGCAAAGCACCGTCGATCAATGTCCCGACCTTCTCCAGGACTTCATCACCACCGGACTCTTGAAAGAACGTGTCGTGCAGACCGTTCCAGTGAACAGCCGTGAAGTCGGCATCGCCTGTGCCCAAAGCAAGGTGCAGTGTTTGCGCCTGAACTTCTTCCGGCTCAGCAACGTCGTAGCCCAGATCATTCAATGCACGGAAAAGAATGCGGTGCTGGAAAATTTCTTCTGCAATTGGCTGAATGACCGGACGTACCGTGACACCTTCACCGGGCTTGTCATCTGCTGCAAAAGCTGAAGTGGCCAGAATGGTTGTGGCAGCAAAAGCAGCCAAGTTTGATTTGATGAACATAGTAGATAAACCTCCGAGTTTATGCGTTTGTTTTCTGTGGTTCTTCTATTTGGTTGATTTTGGGCTTTTTGATCTGTCGCAGAACCAGGCCGACCGGGCCTCCTTCGTACCAGTGACGGTGCCCGCGCTCGCGACCGGATTGCCCCATGCCTTGCGTAATGCGATCCAACACAATGGCCAGGATCACGATCCCCAAACCACCAACCAATGCCTTGCCAGCATCCAGACGCCCCATGGCGCGCAGCACCTCGTTGCCCAACCCTTTGACCGAGATCATTGAGGCGATCACAACCATGGAAAGCGACAGCATGATCGTCTGGTTTACACCGGCGAGGATGGTGGGTGTTGCCAGCGGCAGCTCAACCTTGAATAAGACCTGACGCGGGTTGGCCCCAAAGGCGCGGGCGGCCTCAACCACCGAGGGATTCACCCCTCGGATACCCAGCGATGTCAGGCGGATCAGCGGCGGCAGCGCGAAGATGACCGTCACAACAACGCCGGATACGTTGCCGATGCCGATCAACATCACCACCGGCACCAGATAGACGAAGGCCGGAATTGTCTGCATCGTGTCCAGGATCGGGCGGATGGCGCTCTCGAACCGGTCATTCTTGCCGACCAGAATGCCAAGGGGTAGCCCGATGATAAAGGACATGATCACCGCCGAAACCACGATGGCCAGCGTGGTCATTGCCAAACCCCATGCATTGGGCGACAAGAAGCCCAGAACGGTCATCAGGATACCGACCAGAATGGCCGTGCGCCGCCCCGCCGCCTGCCAAGCGATCAGAATCAGGAGGAACAACATGATCAGGGGTGGCACTGCGTTCAATGTGGTGTCGATGCCAACGATCATTTCATTGAAGAAACTCTTGATCGGTTGAATGATGCTGCGATTGGCAATGGCCCAGCCTTTTACGCCATCCGCGCTTTCGGCAATACCCAGATCCACCGAGGAAAAGGGATCCAGAATGCTGAATTCAATGTCTGCCATGATGCCCTCTCAGTGTTTCAAGGTTGCCGGGTCTTCGACCTCGCCCTGAATGCCGCGTAAAAGGGCATTCTTGGTGACGATCCCAATCGGCTTACCATCGGCCTTGACAACAACGGGGTGCTGGGTGGCGATGGACAGGTTGACCAGATCATCCAAAGAGTGATCGGGCTCTGCTTCGGGCCAGGCGTTGTGATCGACCGGGCCGCGGCGTTTCTCGAATGATTCAACCGGCTCCATAATCTTGCCAGCCGAGATCAGCTCTAGCTTGGAGATCCCTGCGACAAAGTCGGCCACATAATCATCGACCGGGTTGGTCACAATGTCTTCGGGTGTACCGACCTGCACAAGCGCACCATCTTTCATGATGGCGATCCGATCGCCGATCCGGATCGCCTCATCCAGATCGTGGGTGATGAACAGCGTGGTTTTTTTCATCTCGGCCGACAACGACGTAAACTTGTCCTGCAACTGGCGGCGGATCAGCGGATCAAGTGCAGAGAAGGGTTCATCCATCAGCAGGATCGACGGATCAGCGGCAATGGCGCGGGCCAGACCCACACGTTGCTGCATGCCGCCAGACAGCTCGTCTGGGTACTTCTGATCCCAGCCGTTGAGATCCACGGCGTCGATGGCCCGCATGGCGTTCTCATGACGCTCAGTCACGTCGTGGCCGCGGACTTCTTGGCTGAAAGCAACGTTATCCAGTACGGTGCGATGCGGCATCAGCGCCATGTTCTGGAACACCATGCCGATTTTCTCGGCGCGCACTTCTCGCAAGTCACGGGCGTTCAACCGGTTTACGTTCTGGCCTTCAACAAAAAGCTGACCGGACGTGGGCTCAATCAGGCGGTTTACATGACGAATCAGCGTCGATTTGCCCGAGCCTGACAGACCCATGATACAGAAAATCTCACCCCGCCCTACCGTAAAGGTAGCGTCTTGGACACCAACCACACAGTCAAAACGATCCCGCACCTCTAGTTTTCCAAGTCCTTGTTCTTGAACGGCTTTCATAGCCTCACCGGACCGTTCGCCAAAAATCTTCCATAGATTCCGGCAATCGATAACGGCGGCGTCATAAGAGTTCTTCACTGGCTTCTCCCCAGTTTTGAATTTGTAATGCATACTGCATATTTTTTTATTGTATACAAATTGAATTTTATACTATTGTCGGTAAACAATGGATTCATTGCGGCACTTCGGTCAACACAACGACGCAAGTTTTCCTACAGGAGGTCAGATATGAAAGACGCGTCCAGGCGTAGAAAGCAGGAGCTCTTTGAACATTTAAAGATGTGCGTAATGACCCAGCGCTTACAGCCGGGCACGGACCTGGACGAAGCGACGCTATCTGAAGAGTTCAAGTTGTCACGTACCCCCTTGCGTGAGGTGTTCCGACAGCTCGCGGGCGAAGGCTATCTTGAGCTCCGAGAAAATCGGGGCGCGCGGGTATCCGGAATGTCCTACACCACACTGCGCGATTTCTTTCTGGCCGCGCCGATGGTGTATGGCGCAATTCTCCAGCTGGCCGCCAAGAACGCAAAGCCTGAGCAGATTGATCGCCTCAAGAATGCGCAAAAGGAGTTTAAGATTGCTTTACGATCTGGTTCTGGCGCGGATCGGGCGATGTCCAACAATCTGTTTCATGAGATTACCGGCGAAATGGCCGATAACATTTATCTGTTGCCGTCTTTCAAGCGGTTGCTGATCGATCATGCTCGAATTGGCATGACATTCTATCGGCCACAAGACGCCAATATGGCCGAAAACCTATCCGTTGCCAGTGCCCAACACGACGCCATCATTGCCGCCATCGAAGCGAGCAATGAGGCGGCGGCTGGGCAGTTGGCCATTGATCACTGGAACCTGTCGCGCGATCAGATCGAACTGTTTGTCACGCCTGCCGGGCTTGATCTACCGCTTGGATCGATGGCGCGGAAAACCCCTGCATGAGGAAATAAATGACTCCCCTATTCAATTTTGAAGGGATCTACACTCCGGTGGTGACCCCTTATCACGCCAATGGCAGCGTGAATTGGGACGCCCTGTCCGACGTAATTGAGTACCTGATCGAGAACGGCGTGCATGGTCTGATTTCCGGCGGTTCGACCGGTGAGAACTATGCCCAGACAGTCGAGGAACGACTGGAGTTGGCACGGTTCACACAGGATCAACTAAAGGGGCAATTGCCGTTGGTCGTCGGAACCGGAGCCATGCTGACGTCGGATTCGATCACGTTGGCATCAGGCGCGCGCGAGATTGGCGCAGATACGATCCTACTGGCCAGCCCGCCCTATTCGGTGCCAACCGACCGGGAAAACGCGCTAAACGCCCTCGCCATCGACAAGGCGGCCGACCTTCCGGTGATGCTGTACAATTATCCGCACCGTACCGGCACGATGATGAGCGAAGAATTCCTCGACCGCGTGGGCCGCAGCCGGAACTTCTGCGGCATTAAGGAAAGCTCGGGCGATATCAACAGGGTACACCTGCTGGCGCGCGACTATCCGCATATCCAACTGGGCTGCGGCATGGATGATCAGGCGTTGGAGTTCTTCGCCTGGGGCGCACCGTTCTGGGTCTGCGGCGGATCGAACTTTCTGCCCGCTGAACATGTGGCGCTTTACAATGCCTGCGTGATCGAGGGCAATTTCGCCAAGGGCCGCCGGATCATGTCCGCGATGATGCCGCTGATGCGGGTGCTGGAACAGGGCGGCAAGTTCATCCAGACCATCAAGCATGGCGTGACCATGAATGGGATTGACGCAGGGGCGATGCGGCCTCCGCTGAAGGGTCTGAACAAGGACGACAAGCGCGCGTTGGAACAGGTGACGCGCGTTTTGAAGAAAAAAATCGCAGATATCGTGGCGGAGGGTTGAGCAATGGGACTGCTGACACAGGACGAATACAATTCCATCGCCGCGGGCCTGACCCTGCCCACTGGAGCCTTCATTGATGGCGCGTTCCGCCCGGCAACCTCGGGCGAAACCTTCGAAACCGTTAACCCGGCAACCGGCGATAAGCTGGCCAATATTGCCGCCTGCGCTGCCGCAGATGTCGATTTCGCCGTCGAAAAGGCGCGCGAGGCTTATGACGATGGCCGGTGGTCGAAACTGCACCCGTCGCACCGCAAAGATGTGTTGATCCGGCTGTGCAAGCTGATGACCCGCAACGCGCGCGAATTGGCGGTGATGGAAAGCATCGACAGCGGTAAAACAATCTATGATTGCGAAACCGTGGACGTGCCCGAGACGATCCACTGTCTGAAATGGCATGCCGAAGCGATCGACAAGATTTACGATCAGGTCTCACCCGCCAGCGATGATCATATCACCATGGTGGTGCGCGAACCCATCGGCGTCGTTGGTCTGGTGTTGCCGTGGAACTTCCCGCTGCTGATGCTGGCGTGGAAGATCGGGCCTGCCTTGGCAGCGGGCTGCTCGGTGGTGGTGAAACCTGCGGTGGAAACCACGCTGACCGCTTTGCGCATGGCTGAACTGGCGATGGAGGCGGGTCTTCCGCGTGGCGTGCTGAACATCGTGCCGGGCGGCGGAACCGCAGTGGGCGAGCCTATTGGGCGGCATATGGATATCGATATGGTGTCCTTCACTGGTTCGACCATCATCGGCAAGCGCTTCCTGAGCTATTCGGCAGAATCCAATGCCAAGGAGGTCGTGCTGGAGATGGGAGGTAAAAATCCCGCCATCGTGATGGAAGATGCCGAAAACCTCGACCGCGTGGCCGCGCATATTGTCAATGGCGCGTTTTGGAATATGGGCGAGAACTGCTCGGCTTCATCGCGTCTGATCGTTCATAAGGATGTTAAGGCTGAATTGCTGGAGCGCATCGCACACCACGCCAAACACTGGAACATCGGCGACCCGCTGAACCCCAAAACCCGCATGGGTGCATTGGTCAGCCGAGCGCATTTCGCCAAGGTCTGCGGCTATCTGGAACAGGCCGAGGATGTTGTGATCGGCGGCAATGCAAACGGCGGGTTTGTCGAAGCCACCGTGGTCGAAGTGCCCGGCAATGATGCACCCTTGGCGCGGGAAGAGATATTTGGCCCCGTCCTGTCAGTGATCGAAGTCTCGGGATTTGATGAGGCCATCAAACTTGCCAATGACACTGACTACGGCCTCTGTGCCTCAATCTTTACTGCCAACGCCAAACGCGCCATCCGTGGTGCGCGGTCGATCCGGGCGGGTACTGTGACGGTGAACAGCTTTGGCGAAGGCGATATCACCACGCCCTTCGGCGGCTACAAGCAGTCCGGCTTTGGCGGCCGCGACAATTCAATTCATGCGCATGATCAGTACACCCAGTTGAAAACCATCTGGATCGATCTGGCTGACGACGCTGACGAGGCGGTGAATTGACACGGTACACCGCAAAATCGCTGCCGGTTCAACGCGGCCCGGCAGCCTGGAATGCCATTTTGGGACCGCAGACTCCGAGATCGGTGTTGGAAGATAATCAAAGCGCCGATTTTGTTGTGGTCGGAGCTGGGTTTGCGGGGCTGACCGCGGCGCGACGCATCACCCAGCTTGAGCCTGAAGCCAGAGTGGTGGTAATCGAGTCGGGCCGTGTGGCCGAGGGTGCTGCGGGCCGCAACTCGGGCTTCATGATTGATCTGCCCCATGATCTCGCCTCAGACGACTATGCCGGCAGCGGTGATGACCACAAGATGATCGGTCTGAACCGGCAAGCCATCGATTTTGCCCGCGCAGCGGTCGACGAATACCAGATTGATCCAAACTATTTTGACCAGGTCGGCAAGGTCAATGGCGCGGCCAGCGAAGCCGCCGAAGCACATAACAAAAGCTATGCTCAGCATTTGGTTTCGCTGGGTGAGGACAGTCAGACGCTGGACCGTGAGCAGATGCATGAGCTGACTGGCTCGCGTCACTACATCTCAGGCCTTTTCACGCCGGGCACGGTAATGTTACAGCCTGCAGGTTATATCCGCGGTCTTGCGCGCGGACTGGCAGGACAAGGTGTGCGCATCTTTGAAAACAGTTCCGTCACCGGCTTTGCGCGGGACGGCGAAGGCTGGCTTGTGCAGGCCAGCAAGGGCACGGTCACCACGTCGAAACTGGTCCTGACAGTCAATGGCCATCTGGAAAGCTTCGGCATCGAACGCGACAGGCTATTGCAGTTGTTCCTGTTCGCCGTCATGACCCCGGAACTGGGTCGGGAAGAGCTAACCAGGCTGGGTGGCCAGCCCCGGTGGGCTGTGACCCCCTCGGATCCGATGGGCACCACCATGCGTCGTATTGATTCCAGTCAAGGCGGCAATCGCATCGTGACTCGTACCTGTGCCACCTTACGGCCCGGAATGGTCGCGACGCAGGCAGATTTGAAGCGTGCGGCCTGCGTCATGCAGCGCAAGTTCGACCAGCGCTTTCCGAAGTTGGCCGGGATACAGATGGAATATCAATGGGCGGGCCACTTGTGCCTCAGCCTCAACGGCGTCTCGGTCACTCGCGAGATTGACGCTGGCGTCTATTCCGGTTGTGTCCAAAACGGGCTTGGAACCGCACGCGGTACTCTCACAGGCATCGCCGCAGCAGAACTGGCCTGTGGGCACAATTCACCCATTTCCCAGCATTTCTCAACCGAAGCCCAACCAAAACGCCTGCCACCCCAACCCTTCCAGAAAATCGGCGCAAACGCCGTGCTGCGCTGGAAAGAATGGAAAGCCAGAAGAGATTGAGTAAGAGTTGCAATAATGCCAATAAAAACAACTAGATAATGGTAGAAAGCTACGACACAGGAGAAACCAAATGTCGATAAAAGAACCATTTACGGATTTGGAAATAGAAACAGCAGACGCCGGGTTTTATGAGAATTACAGTGTCCCGATTGCTCTGGTCAGTAAGGGCATCATGGTTGCTCTGGTGCTCTGGGCTTTGGTGTTCCCGGCCAATGCCAATAGCACCCTTGGCAGCTGGAACTTCCAGTTGCTGGAAGTGTTCAATAGCTTCTACGTGAGCATCGTGGGTCTGTTCTTCTACTTTCTGGCTATTGTTGCCATCATACCGTCCACCGGGAAACGGGTAATGGGAACGCCAGGAGAAAAGCCCGAGTTTTCGAACTTCTCGTGGTTCTCAATGATGTTCGGTGCCGGCCTGGGCGTAGGCCTGATGGTGTTTGCCACAGCTGAGCCTCTGGGTCTGTGGGAGTCTAACCCCATTGTAGTTTCGGGTGCTGTTGAGGCGAATGCACCTGAAGCCGTCGAGTCCGCCTATCGCTATACATATCTGCACTATGGCTTCCATGCCTGGGCGATCTATGTGGTGACTGGTCTTTCGCTGGCTTACTACGCCTATACGCGCAACATGCCGCTGACCATACGCTCGGCGCTGACGCCTCTGTTCGGCAAGCTGATGAACGGCTTCCTGGGCCATGTGGTCGACGTTCTGGGCGTGGTTGCGACCATCCTGGGTGTCTCCGTGACCATCGGTTATGGCATTAGCCAGTTCATAGACGGTGTCTATGCAATCACCGGTGTGGAATGGGTCATGGATCTGGGCGGCGATGTGCCTGCACCTTCCAAGGTCGGTCTGATTTCCGGTCTGGTTGTGATCATGGGCCTGTCGATCATCTCGGCCGTGTCGGGTGTTGGCCGGGGCGTTAAGTACCTGTCGAACCTGAACCTGGTTCTGTCAATCATCCTGCTGGGAACCTTTGTTGTGTTTGGATCGTTCGTCTTTGCGATGACCACCTACGGCACCGCGATGGTTGACTACATCCTGCACTACATCTCGCTGAGCTTCGTGTCCTATGGCCCGCTGTCTGCAGAAGCCTTTGCTGCTGCCCTGCCCGCCGAAGCGCAGGCTCATGCGGGTGACCTGATGGGCGGCGCTACCAACGCCTGGGGCAGCTTTGCCGGTTTCAAGGAAGGCCTTAGAGGCGCAGCGGCGGAACTGGATGAGGCCACGCTGACCGCAGCATACGCAGCGGGTGAGCAAGGCCGTCAGTTTGGCTGGCAGGCCGGTTGGACCACGTTCTACTGGGCCTGGTGGATTGCGTTCTCGCCGTTTGTGGGCCTGTTCCTGGCGCGCATCTCGAAGGGTCGCACCGTGCGTGAGTTCATCCTGGGCTGTGTCTTCGCACCTGCACTAGTGTGTTTTGCATGGATGACGGTTCTGGGCGGCACCGCGATCGACCTTGAGCTGGCAGGCACCGCCGAAGGCGCAATCATCGGCGCATCGAACACCAACAAACTGTTCGTGACCCTGTCCTACATGCTGGATGGCGGTCTGCTGTCGATGCTGAACGTGATGTGCGTGATCCTGATCATGACCTTCCTCGTCACTTCGGCGGATTCGGGCATCCTCGTGATGAATACGATCATGTCGGGCGGCAGCCAGGAGACGGGCATCAAGCATCGCATCATCTGGGGTCTGATCCTGACAGCAGTGATTGGCGCGCTGATCCTTGCGGCGGGTGAGAACAACCCACTGGACGCTTTGCGAAACGCAATGATCATCGGCGCGCTGCCCTTCACCATGGTTATGGGGCTGATGTGCATCGCACTGGGCAAGGCCCTGTTCCGCGACGGGCTGCGCGATAAAAGTGACGACGCAGCCACACAGGCCGCTGAATAGGTCAATCCTACACAGCAAAAACAATTGTCGTCGCCCCAAACCCGGGGCGGCGTTTTGCTTCGGTTGACCGTGCGTCCGACGCTGATGGAGGGCGCGTGGCTCGCCGCCCCTTATATCGAAAGCAATTACGATCCCGAAAACGGCATTACTATCCAAGGCGGTCACATTCAGCGTCCGAGCGGGCCGGGCCTGCGCGTCACCCCCGACGAGACGCTGTTCGGCGCGCCTGTCGCCTCATACTAAGGAGAACACCATGATCCCCGAAACCATGTATGCGGTCCAACTGACCGGCCATGGCGGTATCGAGATGCTGGACTACCGCTCGGACGTACCCGTCCCCATGCCGGGGCGCGGAGAGGTTCTGATCCGCGTCGCCGCCGCAGGTGTGAACAACACCGACATCAACACGCGGATCGGCTGGTATTCCAAGGCGGTCACCGAAGACACCAATACTGGTGGTGCCTCGGGATTTGAAACCGTGGATGATGTCGATGCCGGCTGGTCCGGCACGCCATTGAGCTTTCCCCGCATTCAGGGCGCGGATGTCTGTGGCTATGTTGCTGCCGTAGGCGATGGGGTCGACCCAGCGCGCGTTGGCGAGCGTGTGATCGTGCGCAACATGCTGCGGACTTATGTCGACTACCGCCCCTATGAGTGTTGGACCATCGGCAGCGAATGCGATGGGGGTTTTGCCCAGTTCTGCGTGGCCCCCGCACAGGAAACACATGCTGTGAATTGCGACTGGGAGGATGTCAAGCTGGCCGCCATCCCCTGCGCCTATTCTACGGCCGAGGGCATGCTGCACCGCGCCAATGTCGGACCCGAGACCGTTCTGGTCACGGGGGCGTCGGGCGGCGTTGGTTCGGCTGCGGTGCAACTGGCGAAACGGCGCGGCGCGCATGTGATCGCGCTGTGCTCTCCTGCAAAGGCCGAGGGCGTTCAGGCTTTGGGTGCAGATCGCGTACTGAACCGCAACGCCGATCTGGTGGCTGAACTGGGAGAGGGCTCGATCGATGTGGTGGTTGATCTGGTGGCCGGTCCGCAATGGCCCAGCCTGCTGGACGTGCTACGCCGGGGTGGGCGCTATGCGACCGCCGGAGCCATTGCCGGGCCTATCTGTGAAATCGACGTGCGGACGCTCTACCTGAAAGACCTCACCTTGTTTGGCTGCACCTTTCAGGAAGACATCGTGTTCGAAAACCTCGTGAAATACATCGAGGCCGGAGAAATCCGCCCTGTCGTCGCCAAGACCTATCCGCTCAGAGAGATAGCTACGGCTCAGGAAGAGTTTCTGACCAAAACCCATACCGGGCAGCTGGTGCTGATCCCGCCACAGGTAACCTCATGAAAATCCGCAAGATCGAGCTTTTTGAACTGCATCTGCCCTATGCGGGCGGCTCTTACGAGCTGTCGGGCGGGCGCATTTACACCGGGTTCGACAGTGTCATCGTCTGTATCACAGCCGATGACGGGACCGATGGGTGGGGTGAATCCACGTCCTTCGGCCCGAACTACATCGCCGCCCACGCACGGGGCGCCCGCGCCGGGGTCGAGAAAATCGCCCCCTATCTGATCGGCTGAGACCCGCGCGATGTGGACCGGATCAATGATGCGATGGATGAAGCGCTGCTGGGCCATAACCACGCGAAATCGGCCCTTGATCTGGCCTGTTGGGACCTGTTCGGCAAATCGGTCGGCCTGCCGGCCCACAAACTGCTGGGCGGCGCGACGGGCAATCGCCTGCCCGCGATCAGCTCGATCTACGCGGGCACGCCCGAGGATATGCGCACCCGCGTCGCGGAACACCGCACGATGGGCTATATCCGCCGGCACCGCCTCCTTTCAACCAAAAAAGCCCGCCTGTTGAGGTGGGCCAGTTTGGGGAGGGAAGTTGCTTCAGTAAATCTGGTTTAGCTCTTCCACCGCCGGAATCTCGCGCTCGCGGTGGGCGATGTAGTCGAGAAGTTCTTCGTTCTTGGCCTCGTCCAGCTTTGGCTCCTGATACTCAGCCAACAGCTTCTTGGCGTGCGTGAGGGCACGTTCCGTGATCTCAACGCTGCCTTCTGCCTGCCATTGCTCAATTGAGTTGTTGTCGAACAGTTCGGGCATGAAGAACGCCTGCTGGAAATTTTCCTGCGTGTGCGGATGGCCCAGATAGTGACCGCCGGGACCCACATCCGGCACCGCAGCAATGGCCTGATCGAAGTCGTGCCACTTGGGGCCTTCGGCCATGCGATACGCCATCGCGCATTGTTCCGCATCCACAACGAACTTTGCGACCGAGCAGTGCATGCCCGCTTCGTTCCAGCCTGCCGAGTGCCAGATATAGTTCGCGCCCGCATGGACAACTGCGCTGAGCGTCGTGGCGGATTCGTATCCGGCCTGAGCGTCGAAGGTCTTGGCCCCGCCCAGGGTGTTCGAGGTGCGCCACGGCACGTCATAGAACCGAGCCATCTGGCCGATCATGAAGTTCATCAGGCTGATCTCGGGTGTACCCGCCATCGGCGCGCCGGATTTCATCGACACGGTCGACAGATAGTGCCCCCAGATCGCTGGTGTGCCCTTGCGGATCACCTGCGTGTAGGCCAGTGCTGAAAGCGCCTCGGCGGTCAGCTGGGCCACGGCGGCGGCAACGGATGCGGGCGTGTTCGCACCACCCAGAACGAAGGGAGAGCAAAGCACCGGCTGATTGCGGCGGCAGAAAGCACGCATCGCGCCCAGCATGGTCTCATCCCAGACCAACGGACTGTTCCCGTTGCAGTTGCCAGTGGTGACCGGGTGCTCGTCAATGAAGCCTTCGCCGAACAGGATATCGCACATATCCATCACATCCTCGGCGTTCCTGGGTGAGGTTGTCATGCCCATGAACATCTTGTCGGAGTATTTCATCGACGAATAGGTGATGCGCAGGTGTCGCTGGCTGATCGGATGATCGTAGGGCTCGACAATGTGGTGGGCCGAGCTGTGCAACGCGGGCATCATATGCGCCAACTTGTGGAACATCGCCAGATCTTCCAGCAGCGGGTTACGGCGCACATCGTCCAGATCGCGCAGGAACGGCGCGCCGGTCATCGGCACGAAGACCGAGTGCTTGCCGCCCAGCTTGACGTTATTGGCCGGGTTACGGGCGTGGTAGGTGAACTGCGCCGGAATGGTCGAGATCAACTCGCGCACCATGTTGCGGTCCAGGTAGACAAGTTCGTCATCGACCTTGGCCCCGGCTTTCTTCCAGTCTTCCAGCGCAATCGGATCGCGGAACTGGACGCCGACATTTTCCAGAATGTCCATGGCTGCGTTGTCGATCATCTCGACCTGAGTACGATCCATCACCTCGCACAACGGAATGTTACGGGTCAGGCCGGGTAGCATATCAAACTTAGGCGCGGTGCGGATCGCCCGACGGGCAGAACGACCGCCCGAACGAGAACGGGTACGGCTTTCAGTGGTCATCGTGTGTCTCCAATGATTTTGCAAACTATCTCACTTCGCTGACGATCCTGCGTTCCGTCTTGCGAAGTAATTTTGATAGATGCGACATATCTTTGTCACATGCGCTTATCCGCCCCTTCTGCCCGATTTACTTTGCGCAAAGCGAGTGACGGCGATCGGGACCGGTGGCTGAATTGTGCTTCTAGCTGATTTTGTTCCGCTGCGCGTGCGGAGAGACACCAAAGCGCGCGCGATAGACCTTGGCAAAGTGACCGGGGCTTTCATAGCCGCAGGCCATAGCAATATCTGTTATAGAATCTTCGGTCTGCAACAAAAGCTTCCTAGCCCGGTCCAGGCGCATTTCGACATAGTACTTTTTAGGTGTCGAATTCAGGTATTTCCCAAAAAGCCGCTCAAGCTGGCGGGTTGAAATACCAAGTCTGGCTGCAATCGAAGACGGAGGGATCGGATCATCAATCTGATCCCGCATGATGCGAATTGCACCCGCAAGATGCTTGTTACGCATGCCGTTCCGCGATTGCAGCGAAACTCGCTGTTCTGCCGTCGCGTTTCTGACCGCGACGTAAACCATTTGATCCGCTACTTCGAGAGCCAGATCTTCGCCGTGATCTGCTTCAATCAAATGCAGCATAAGGTCTGCTGTTGCGGTTCCCCCAGACGCTGTGATGTGTTTTTCATCGGCAACAAAAACGCTGCGCACCAGATTTACATCGGGAAACTCTTCCATGAAACTATCGTGGTATTCCCAATGAATGGCAGCTTTATATCCGCCAAGGAACCCGGCCTCGGCCAAGATCCATGCCCCCGAGCACAGAGCGCCGATTTTGGTTCCCCCTGCGCGCTCTCGGCGCAACGCTGACAGTAGTGGTCGGCTGACATGGTCCCGCATGTTGATGCCGGAAAGAACAAAAAGCCTGTGGCATTTGGCGACCGCGGAGAAATCTCCAGAAACCGATATCTTGGATCCGTTCGAGGACGCAACGGGTTCACCGTCCTCAGAATGCAACGACCACTCGTACAGGTCTTTCCCGCTGATGAGATTTGCGATTCGCAACGGCTCGACCGCGCATGAAAACGCGAGATGTGAGAACTCATCCGTCAGAAAAAACACAAATTTTTGCGCCTGGGACATGACCGCCACAAAGCCAACTTCCAACACTGTCTGGGGTGAAATTCTGGCTATAGCACAGGTTAAAAAACGTCAAGACGACTCAATGCGCTTAAGATCTTGTTTGCCCTGCCCCCTTTGTTTCGGGCCGTTTCGGGTATGGCGGACGGAGTCCGGGCGTGAATTGACCTTTCACCAAGTGCCTGGCTCAGACCTTTTTTGCAATCACTTGCTAAATTCGCATTCTTGGGTATGGTCAGCAAAGGGGTCGATAATCAATCCTTGTGGAAACAATGTCTCGATTTGTGTCCTGTTCGTTTCCAGAAATAGTACCTTGATATTCGCTCCGGCGTCCATTGTGGCGTAAGCTTCAATTCCTGCCTTTCGGGCATTCCAGATCGTCTCCAGACACGTCCAACTTGCCGGTTGTAAGTAGTTCAATACCGGCCTTGACGCTAGCATCGTTGCGTGCATTGCTAGCGCGTTGGCTTCCACGGTTTCACCAAGCACCGTAAAGTCGCGGGCTAAGACAGCTGCTTCCACTCGAATACAGTCAGCCTCAGCATGTTCTGGCCAGGCTTCGAACAGAGGGGACGTCGCCACAGTATGCCGCATCCCATCGCTCGACGGGACAGATTTAAGGTCCGTGTCGACGGGTATGACTGCTATTCGAAAACCTGGCCAATGGTGCGGCAATTGGCGAGCGACACAGTCAGTGCCGTCGTCTCGTACACCTCGGTCCCAACATACAAATCCATGCCAAATGGACCGACTTGCACTGCCACTGCCGAAACGGGAAATCATACTGAGTTGCGCATCCGAAAGAGCAAGTTTAAAAGCCCCGGAGATCGCTCGGGTTAAAGCGGCAAACCCAGATGCCGATGAAGCCAACCCTGATGCCGTTGGGATAGTGTTCTTGGTGACAATATGTAATGGTAAATTCTGGCCGCGCCGAAATAGGTCTGCGAATGCTAGTACTTTTTGTGCAAAACGGCTTTGATTGGGAAGTTTATCACCATCGAACCAAACGCCATCAACACCATCAGTCGCAGAGGACACATGGGTCTTGCTGCCAAGGTGCCCAAGAGAAATAGATAGTGAACTGTTTAATGGCAGGTTCAGTGTCTGGTCTCGTTTACCCCAGTACTTAGCGAGCGCAATGTTGCTAGGTGAATAGGCTTCATAAGACTCTGGGCGTGGTAACTTGTTGGGGAGCACACTGTCGAAAAATATTTGAACCGGATCAGGCATACACGTGCAATCCTTTCGAAGTGACGGGTGCCTGAAAAAAATTGCTGGGCACGGCACCAACGGCCAGAACACAATCACCCAGTCCAGAGCCAGATATCTTTGCGCCAAGAGTTTTTGGGCAAGCAAGTGCGTTATCAATCATCCTTTCAAGGGTTGGGTCGGAAACATCGAGCTCTTCCATCATACCTTGATATTCTGAAAGAGTATCCCCAAAGGCTGGCCAGTTTCTAACTCTTGCAAAAGCAATTGAGTCCCTGACAACCCGACCCATGCGCTCGTAAAGAG
The DNA here is from genome assembly GCA_000158135.1 of Rhodobacteraceae bacterium KLH11. Classification (GTDB taxonomy): domain Bacteria; phylum Pseudomonadota; class Alphaproteobacteria; order Rhodobacterales; family Rhodobacteraceae; genus Ruegeria. The sequence goes on along the minus strand of DS999533.1, from coordinate 261,021 downwards.
CTGCAAACTCTTCTTCCCTCCCGACCATGGATCGCGCAACCTTGGCAAGAACTGCGGAAGTTGGAGTTTTGTTTCCAGAATAGCATAGGCTTAGAATTGGAGGTGTGGGTAGCGGGGTAATTTTTGCCGATGTTTCTGCCGCCGGGACTTTGTTTAGCAATTCAGTTGGAAGCTTGTAGGCAATCATGCCGCCAAAGACGCTCGCCGCTAAATCCGCACCACTTCCGCGTTTCTGGTGTCGCCTGATTATTGCCAACGCTCTGGTGTGCAGCAATAGCCCCAAACGGTCACCCAGCATCGTCGCCAGAGCACCCAAACTTGCGATGGTCACGGCAGCTGACGATCCCAAGCCTAAAGACGGGTCGATCTTGGATGAAACGGTAAGTCGTACCCCATGTTTGAGGCGTCCGGCAAATAATTCAACGGCACTGAGAATAAAGCGATAAGGGCCATCCCCAGAAATAACATCAAGCGGCAACGTCACGGGCGGAGCTATGTCAGATACGATTTCAACTCGCCTTTCGGTCAATGGCAATGCCTCGACGGTGACCCTTTGGTCTATTGCGCACACAATAGAAGGTTGGCCGTAGACAACAGCATGTTCACCCGTGATCATGATTGATCCCGGAGCCGAAACCTTGATGGGAGTGTAGTTCATGGAGCTGCACCTTGCACAGCACCTGAAGGAGAGACCTTTAATGGTGCCCAACGGAGGTTTCCCTTGTCAGCCATGAGTACGTTCATGGCGTCTTTGTCTTCGATGTAGACTAAAACCACTCCCCCTTGATCTCCCTTTATTGATCCAGCACCGCAGACCTTTGCGGCACCACCAGCTCTCTCCACAGCATTTACAAAGTCTTGCGTCGCAGTTGGTACCACTCCTATTCGAACCAAAAGCCGGTGATTGTGACGTAGTGTTGTTATCGGGTTGACGTTTGCTTCAAGATTGGTTTGCAAAGCGTTGGTGCAATCGCTGAACTCTTGCCACAACGCAACGTCCTTTTCATAAAGTCGGCGCACCGCCGCTACGCATTCTCCCGTGGCGCTTGCCGGCGTTCCGTGCAAAACCCAGTACCAGCCTTCACCTGTCCACAACGCGTGATGTGTGGGAATGTTGGGGCGACTAAATTGATTTCCTTCTACCCTGTTCACACCGCCGTAAACTACGGAAACAGCATCAATGGCGCTACCTCTTCCATGTCGCAACCGCTCACAGAAACGAATTCTCTCAATTCGCTCCTCTGGTGTCATAGTTTCATTGAACAGATTTTCGTAGAGAGCAAATGTCGCAGCGATTACAGCCGCCGACGATCCCATCCCTGCTCCCAGCGGCAACGATGAACAGCTACCCAGCGTTCCTGGAACAGGTAGAGGGTGGTCATCAGCAACCTCAGGAACTGGCAATTGTTGTATGAACGAGGCCACAGCATACATTACCAAATCATCCGGCCGTTGAAGAATATTTTGAACCGGCAATTTGCCACCCACAAATTGCTCAAACCGGTGATCAAGAGTCTGTTTGAAACTGCTAAGCGTTGCAAATGGATAAAACTCACCGCGTGAAACTTGCTCGAAAGCAGTAAACAATCCTCCACTGCCGTGTATTGGCTTCAACCAGACTTGGGTATACTGAGCAATCGAAACGGAGAGTACCGGAGCTCCGAACACCACCGAGTGTTCCCCCGACAAAATTATTTTGCCGGGAGCATGTGCTCGAGGAACGTTAGCTGGAAGCATTGACATAATGACGTTTGTGCTTGTCAATTTTAGCCAGTCTATACCGCCCTCTGGCTAGTCGAGGCATTTCGACACTGCTTCCGTCTTGTGGGTCGGGCACTGCTCTGAGAGAGAGATAGGTATCATAGCTGACTGCTTTACGATCGTCTAAGAGCGCCTTATGCCGCTTCTTCAATAGATGATCCCCGTAACCGGGTTGCACCTCGGCAGCAAAAAACTCTGCAACAGCGCCTGAACCGTAACTGTAAAGGCCGATAGGCTTTCCTGTCAGATCGATCTCTGTGTTTTCCAGAGCTGATGCCAACCCCATATAGAGCGACGCAGCATAACAATTCCCGACTTCGCGATTATAGACCAAGCTCGCCTTGCACCGGTCTAAATTTGGCTCCCCATTGGCCAACTTGGCGAGATGGCGATGGCCTTTTTCCCCCATTCGCGAAAATGGTAGATGGTAGCAGAATTGGACAAACTCCCCATACGCTCTGCCCCCATTTTTTTGGTAGTCCTTCCAACATTGCTCAAGAGCGTTTAGATAGCGAAGGGTTGAATACTTACCATCAACCAATGGTGTCTTACGATAATTTGGCCTCCAGAAGTCCATTATATCTTCTGTAAAACAGCCAGCTACCGGGTCGAGCGTCAGAAGTTTTGGACTGACAGAAACCAGCATGGCTACTGCGCCACACCCCTGGGTCGCTTCTGCTGCAGAATCCAAATCGTAACGCGACACGTCAGAAGCAACTACGAGTACTTTTTTTTCAGGATTCCTCGACACATATCCACAGGCCATTTGAAGTGCGGCCGTTGCCGAATAGCATGCTTGTTTGAGCTCAACAGTTCGGCAGTTGGGGGAGAGGTTCAAGAGTCTATGAACGTAGACGCCGGCCGCCTTTGACTGATCAATGCCAGTTTCCGTTGCAAAGAGAAGCGTGTCGATCCCTTCGACGCCTTCGGCATCAAGTATTGGCAAGGCTGCTTCGGCCGCCAAGGTAACGACGTCCTCATCAAAGCCCGTCAACGCGATCTTTTTTTGCCCAAGACCAACTTCAAACTTATCAGGGTTGACTCCGTGACGTTCTGCCAACGCTTCCAGTTCAAGATAAGCTCCAGGCACAAAAAAACTTAATGAATCTATCCCAACCTTCACGTTTTTCGCTCCACTCGTCATTTCAAAAACCTCCCGTTTTTCTTCAGAGCCATACAATCCGAACACCCAAGTAAGAACATTGCGGTTCGAAACTCGCGATGCAGTTGTTGGATCTTTTCGATCACCGCATCGCGCGATATTTGAGCGGCCGAAAGAAACGGGGCGGCGAGACCGCACAAATCAGCTCCTAAAATGATGGATTTTGCCATGTCGATGCCTGAACGAATCCCGCCGCTGGCTATCAACGTTGCATGCTCTTTACTGCTCTCAAGAATTGGCCGTGCCGCGAGCAGAGCCTCAACCGTTGTTAATCCCCAATCTTGAAATACCAATCCAAGATCGTCTGAGGCCGCTTCCCTGCGATGGTACTCAATCCTGCTCCAGGATGTTCCTCCCCGACCGGCCACATCAAAATGGCGAATCCCAGCTGCTAGTCCAAGCCTGATGTCGGAGGCTGAAAGGCCAGAGCCAACCTCCTTCAGCAATACCGGTACCCGCATGTCCGGAACCAACTGAGCGATTGCCGCTGCAATACCAGAAAAATCCCGATCGCCTTCGGGCTGCACAGCTTCTTGCAAAGGGTTCAAGTGGAGATAAAGTCCATCTGCATCTAATACGTCGACCGCTTCGGAACACTCCTCAAGGCCAATACCAGTATTCAGTTGAACCGCCCCTATATTTGAGATCAGAACGGTTTCCGGTGCAAATTCGCGTAGTTCGAAACTTGCGCGAGCTTGAGTGTTGGTGAACATCACTCGCTGAGAGCCGACTGCCATCGCCACCCCTGTAGCTTCTGCTGCCTCAGCTAAGTTCTTGTTAATTCTATATATATGTTCACCGTCTCCACCAGTCATTGAGGAAATGAGAAGCGGAAAGCTGAGCCTCTTCCCAAGGAACTGCGCATGCGTTTCGACACTGTCCCAATCAAGCTCGGGCATTGCCCGGTGGTTTAAGCGCAGGCTGTCAAAGCCGCCTGTATGGCGTTCGACACCCGAATCCGAAGCAATAATGCGCAAATGGTCGTGTTTACGGCTAGAGACAGCATGATTTGAAGGATGATCAGTCATGCTCGTTCCATCTTGATGTGTGCTCGCATTAGTTCGCCAGGATTAGTTTGAGCTGCCATCAGCGACAGTTCTCCGCACAGAACGGTTGCAGCACAAATACAAGCAAGTCTGCGCGCATTTTCTCCGTGGGTCCTTTCCTCGCGGCAACCCAGACGTTCCAGGTGAGCGTTCACCTGTGGGTTGTTCTTGCCATTACCGACAGTTCCAACAATCAGATTTGGCAGTGTGCAAGAAAAGTAGAGTGCTTCATCGCGCGCCTCGCAATGAACAATCCCCTGGCTTCCTTCGACGATATTTGCTGCGTCCTGGCCAGTCGCCAGATAAAAAGCCAAAAGCATGTTTGCAAAATGAGCGTTGGCACTGCGCAAAGACCCTGCAACAGTCCCACCAATCAGATTTTTCTCCAAATTGAGTTGAGCCATCCTTTCCGGCGTGGTGCGCAGCATGCGAGTGGCTACTTCCCGGGGTATTTCAATTTCGGCAATGACGTACTTTCCACGGCCAAGAATGCCGTTTACGGCAGAGGTTTTCTTATCGCAGCAGTAGTTGCCAGAAATGCTTGCATAGTCCAGCTCCGGGTGTTGCCGCAGAATCCATTCGATAACTGTGTCCGCGGATTTCGTCACCATGTTGTGGCCGGAAGCATCTCCGGTACTGCACTCCATTCGAATATAGATCAGGTTCCCAATGATCTGACTATTCATTGAAAGCAGTCGAACAAATCGACCCGTTGTCGCAATGACTTCTGCAATCTCATCCTTACGTGCAGCAAGTGCTTTCCAAGCTGATCGAGCAACCGTCCCGTTTTGAGCGCGCAGCATGATTGAGCGCGACATCCGTTCGTCGACCAATGTGCAGCGTATCCCACCCGAATGCTGCGAAACTCGAGCTCCGCGGGCCGTAGACGGCCACAGTGGTGTTTCAAATGTTGCAAGAGGAACGCTGATTTTCTCATCGACATGCTCCCCATTAATTTCGATTGGACCCACCCATTGAGTTGGGATGGGTGTGAACGGATCAAGGTTATTCTTCCGGCTTTGAACCGATGTCGTATCGCCGTCGCGTGTCTCAAAACTTGTCAAAACTTTCCCCTTTGCGCATGCTGTGGTTGTTGCGTTTTCAGAAGCAAAAGATAGTTTATTTTCATGGCTTTATACGACATTTCCCACTGTTGAAGTTGATATCTCCTACGTATGGCCGAGTGTTGAGTTCATGTTTTGGCCTGGACACGACCTGCGGGGCCACCAAAGACCGCATTTGCGCCTAAGCTCGATTGCTGTGCAGGATCACTTTGAGATCTACCGATTTAGCGACCGGCACCTCTGTCAACTTGAGCGGGTGGCAATGAAAGCTGCGATTGAGTTGAGCGTTTCTGCCGTAGCTCCAAACGGCTCCAGGAGTTCTTTGGCATCAGCTAAAAGCCAATCGAGTTCTTTCCGAGATCTTTCAACGCCCCATAGCCCAACAAGCGTGGCTTTTCCTGCGTCTGCATCCTTGCCTGTCGCCTTGCCTAGTTCTTCCGGGCTTGCGACCACATCCAGAAGATCGTCTGCAATTTGAAACGATAATCCAATTGTTGTACCGAACCGGGTCAACCGATCGATATTGTCGTTGGACGCGTCAGCCAAAATAGCACCAGCTCTGCAAGCGTAGCGAAGCAGCGCTCCGGTCTTCATTGCATGAAACTTATAGATCTCGATTTCTGTCCTATCGCAATGCTCGGCTTGCAGGTCGAGCATCTGTCCGCCTGCCATGCCAACAACACCCGATGCTTTTGAAAGCTCTCGCGAAAGTTGGAGGCGTATGGTGGCATCTGGATGGGCTGCTTCTTGACCGATAACGTCAAACGCAAGCGTCAAAAGCGCGTCGCCGGCTAAGATTCCAGTTGCTTCGTCAAAAGCCCTATGAACGGTCGGCTTTCCTCTGCGCAAATCGTCGTTGTCCATAGCTGGCAGATCGTCATGCACAAGGGAATAACAGTGAATGAGTTCCAATGCGCAAGCAACGTCAAGTACACCTTCATCACAGCGACCCAAAAGTGCGGCGCACTCTAGGACTAATACAGGTCTTAATCGCTTACCTCCATTCAGGACGCCGTGACGCATCGCCGCCAACAGTCTAGGCGGACTTTTATTGCTTTCGAGGAACTCAGACCCGCCCAGAAGATGATCTAGCCTAGTTTCTATGCGTATAGCTTGAACCGCCATGTGGGTTTTCAAATCGGGTGTCATACTTTAACCCCAGAACGTTTAGGTCGATGCGTAAAAATCCCGTGATTTCTTGATGTTGGCACGCAGACCGTTAGAGATTCAGGAATTGTTCATACGTGTGTGTTTCCTCCGTTCTTATTCTTCCAGCTAGTTCATCAGGTTCATTGCCTCGAGAGCGAAAGAAGAGGAAAGCTCTCTGCTTCCGAAGTAAGTGTTTGAAGTCGGAGCAATGAATAGCCCGTACATCGGCCAGCCCCCATCCTCCAGCTGGCTGTCCATCAATTTAAGAAAATCCGTACGGTTTATTATTCCCAAATTCCTCATCGCAATAACCCTCAACGCACGCTCAAGCGGAAAAGGAGTAAGGTCGACACGTGATATGAGTCGCTCAGAAAGAGGTTTTGAAAACCTTTTGTACCTGCCAGGAAAATCAACAACTAACCTGGATAAAAAGAACAAAAACACATCAGGAGCCGGGTAGTACCGTGTACCTTCAAGGTATTTATCATTGGTCAGGAAATCAAAAATAAAGTCCTCTGTCTCTACCAGCTCTTCTCTGGATCCGAGACTTACTTGGTTTAACAGATAAAGAACATTTGTAGCGACAATGGCGTCGACTCTGGGTCGGGTATCATCGAAATATACCTGAATTATTCCATCTTTATTCCTATTACTTATCATTTCCTCTGTCAGGTCGCAGATTTCTTCCTTTGTCATCTTACCACTGCTTACCAGGAATGATAAAATCATTGAGGTCGTATCTAGATCATCAGGAAATCCCGCTGGTCGCGCTTCATTTTTGTAAAAGCACCAACGGAGTTTGTTTTTCCCGTCGTGCTTCAACATCTCTTGAGACATTGCTTCAACGACGTCTTCAGGGAGGGACGACAGGGAGTGCAAAATCACAGCAGTCGAGAATATCTCTCGAGAGAAATCAGAACTAGCAATTAACTCGACATCATTGCCAACACAACTTCTGCAAAGCGGGAAATCCCGCAGACGTTTATTCAAATATGAACGCCCCATTTTTCTTCTATTCTCGTCAACAGTAGTAAGTAATTTGCGTTTCCCGGAACCCTGTCTTTCGGTGACACGATGCGTGAATCCTTGACGAGAGTATTTTACGGTGTTTAAACCCAATTTTGCTGCTTGCTTAAGGTTTTCAACCTTATCATCAACAAAAACGGTATCTTCCACGCGCAAGGAAGAGTTTGAAACGATGTACTCAAAAATATCGCTATTTGGCTTCCTTAATTGCAACAAGGAGGAAACATAAATACTGTCGAAATAACCCCAAAACTCAAAATTCCGAAATAGAAGTAAAAATGAATCCATATCTATATTTGAAACGCAGAGTATTTTTTTATTCTTCTGATGTAAGGTTTTTAACACGCTCAGGAGTGAATTATTGGCCCGCAAGCTAGCGATGCTTAACTCTAGAATCTCGTTCAATTTTTCGTAGGGAGTCTGTAGCTCGCTGCTAAGCAGAGTAAGCGCGAGTTTTCGGCTTATAACTCCTCTCTCTAAGTCTTGCCAAATAGGGTGACATAGCAGTTTTCTTAAATCATTTACCCCCATCGTAATTGATGTCTCGTGAGTGGAATCCCAATCTAAAATCACATCACCCAGGTCAAAAACAATATTTTCGTATTTTTCGAGTATGTTAAATAAATTTTGATAGCTTTCCGCGGTCTCCATTTCTGATTCTTCTGTCATCTCGTTCACGTTAATTTTTTTAGGATGTGGTGGGGGTTCTCGTGAGGTTTCGTGACTTGTGCCCGACACCTTCTTCTTTGATTTTGATGATTTCGAGATTTTTTGAACTTCAATATCAACCCGTGGCGAAGACATTTTTGATCCACCCTCTTTAGCAAAGACGCGCTTTATAGATTTGCAAGCTATGCTTGCATTAGCGTAGACAGAAAATTAATTCCTGCCACCGTTAATTCAGCGTCACAAAATCACAATAAAAAGTCTACCCGTTTACCGATTTTACTTTTCGATATTGCACGCAGGGGAAAACTTTTGCACAAAGAGTAAAACAGCGCTCGAATATCCATGAATACGAAACCTTTTTTGGTTATCATTTCCGCGTACAAGTAGACATCCCTCAGTGGAGCCGTGCTGCCTTTGGCAACTGCCCCCAGAGATTTTTCAAGGATCGTGGTCAGCCCACCCCTTTTGGTTCCGGGGCTGGGGTTGTTGTACATTTCTCCGCCGTTTGACCTGACAACTGCAGAAGGCCGTCTGGCCGCAGGTGTTTCGATGTTCTTATACCGGCCACCGGAATATCGAGCGCAATCGAGAGCATGCCCGGCTGCGATTACGGCTGCGCCGACGTCCTCGCCATCCGCGTAGCAAATACCCACCCAGCAATCATGTGTGCGCTCGCCGTGGATGTGTCGCAAACTATGGGGGGATGTGTCGCAAACTATGGGGTCTAGTTGACGAGCCTGCGTGATCTGAGGTTTTTACTGGTCGAAATATTTCGAACAGGTTTTTTTGAGCATGATCTCGTTAAAGGGCTGTCATTTCCCCAAGGATGCAGTTTTGTACGCTGTTTTCTTCTATCTGCGGTACACGGTGTCATATCGTGACTTGGAAGAGATCATGGCTGAGCGCGGTGTGCGAGTTGACCATGCCACATTGAATAGGTGGGTTGTGAAATACTCGCCGATCGTCGCAGCCCGTGCGCAATCAAAAAAGCGTCCAACATTGAGTTCATGGCGCATGGACGAGACCTATATTCGTGTTCGCGGCAAATGGGTGTACCTCTATCGGGCCGTCGACAAGGCAGGAAATACTCTTGATTTCATGCTGTCCGAGCGCAGGAACCGTCCAGCAGCAGCAAGGTTCTTTGCCAAAGCCCTGTCTTCAAATGGAATCCCAAGCAAGATCGTCATCGACAAAAGTGGCGCCAACGCAGCGGGCATTCGAGAGGTGAACAAAATCCTCAATCGGTTTGGCTGCCCAGCCAAAATCCAAACGGTCAGGTCCAAGTATCTGAATAACCTGATCGAACAGGATCATCGATTTATCAAGCGTCGCGTACGGCACATGTGTGGGTTCAAATCGTTCAGATCGGCATCAGCTACTTTGGACGGCATCGAGGTCGCCAACATGATCCGGAAGCGGCAATTCCCCTGCAATACGTCCTCGGGTTTTCGGATGTTTGCCGAGATCGCAGGATAGGTGTGTCCAGTAGTTGACTGCCTATGGTCGTTCCAAAAGTTTGCGACACATCCTCTGCGGCCGCCTCCACTCGATGAACCACCAAGCCCAGCCGCTTCCGGGCCTTCGGCGGCTTCTACACCACGAAGGGCGAATCCGGACCGCGTAGGAACTGAAAACCCCGGCTTTGTAGTAAAAGGTTCGTTGCCAAGGTCGTAAGAACGGGTCGGGTCACGGAAATCCCCAGGGCCAACAGGAGAACCCGCTGCAGGGCCAAATCCAGGGTCGTCCCAACCCCCGCCAGTGTTTTCCCGATTTAAATCAGGGCGTCGATCGACGTAAACACCATCATCATTGTATCCATATCGCCCTTGAGTATTGTCGCTATTCACTCCAACTAAAGTCTCATGTGCTAGCTGGTCGAGAGCGTTGAACTCAAGCCCGATGCAGTCAGCACCGGAGACCGGCGCGCGCAGTTTGTGGGTCTATCCGCGAGAGACGAGAAGTAGGGATGGTGCGTCTCTGTCTGCCTGATTTCGTTGATATGCTCGGCCACCCAAATCTTCATCAACCGGGTGTCAGGCCCCAGTTCTCTGTCGGGGTAGGCAAATTGCTCCTTAATTGCCTCGACAAGCTGAAACTGCTTGTCATGCTCTGAGACGCGCGCGGACGCGATATCCTCAATCTCCTGGCTCTTTGAAGAAATCGCCGGGGTATCATAGCCCATACGCCGGTAGTCCTTGATCACAGCGTCAACCTGCTGAGACAGTCGCTCATCTGTTGTCGCACTCTGATCAAACTTCGAATACGGCGCAAAATGCTCAACTTCCTTCAAAAGGTAATCTTCTCTCGAAACCATGATGGGTTCTCCTTTTCTCAGGTTGCGCTCCGCTGGCTACCAGCCAGTTTTTGTTGCATCAGCTCATGCGCTTCACGCGCCCGAACGCTGGCATCCACACGGGCCTTCTCGAACTGTTCAGCCAGGGCTGTATCACCCTCTTTCAGACCTTCAGGCAGCCTGGCCGCATCGGCCTTCGCGAGTTTGAGGTTTGTCTCCCTGGCCTGTTCCCGGCTCAGATCGATGTGCCTGCCCTTGATTTCCGGTGCTTTCTGACCGGCGAACTGCAGAAAATACGGATCTTTGAAGTGACGGATCTTTTTGGCGATGACGGGCATTTTGCCCTCGCGGATCAGCACAAGCTCATCGTCCGGCAATTGGACTGCTCTATCTGTTCATTCACCATTCTCGAAATCCGTCAGGTTAAGATTCAGGCTCCCTTAAGCGTTGCCATCTTCATTTTCCGCTCGAAACGCGCAGACCGATTGAAGCTCATTGTCTGGGACGGAACCGGCCTCGTATTAGTCTAAAAGCGGACTGAAGGAAAAGGCTTTGAATGGCCCCGTATCAGTAATGGGGTGATGAAAGTGAATAAATCGCAGTTTGAGGCTCTTTTCGAGGGGTTGGATTGGAAACGTGTTGTTGCTCGTGGCGAACGACCTCCTGTCTCTGTTTGATCTATCGCGCCGAAGCGGGCACTATAATAGATCGGATGATATATATTTTTTTGGGCCATCGGCGATCAGGGTGTTTGCAAGGCTGGCCAAGCCCAGCAAGGGCCGGCCTCCGGCGAGCCCTTGCTACAACTGCTCCCAACGACGTTGTCACAGATCAACACACATCAGACAAAATTCAGATCGTCCTCCGTAATCAGCGACGCGGCGACATCTTCCAATGTAATTGAGCCGTGCCCATCAAGTGAAATCATAGTATCACCATTACTTTCTGTGATGTCCAAATCGCCGTATGAAGCACCATCGATATCGATCCGGATCAAGTCGCTTCCATCTTCAAAGTCTGTAATCGTATCGGTTCCGAAATTTTCCTCGAAATGGAACACGTCGGCACCGGTGCCTCCAGTCAGGATGTCATTGTCCAATCCGCCATCAAGGAAGTCATTGCCTGCGCCACCATCTAACTGGTCATCACCCGCTTCTCCATAGAGTTCGTCTGCTTCATCTACCGCAGCGAATTTGGTTCGAATTTCGTGGCCGGAACCATCTTTATAGAGCGAATAGGCTATGTCACTCAGGCCATCGCTGTTGAAATCCCCTACCAGCGGGGCGGTTTTCTCCCAGATCAACTGCCCATCGCCAAAAACATCAACGGTGGACACATAGGTGCCATCCCCGTTGGAAAGCTTCGTGCGGATTTCGTGGCCGGAGCCGTCTTTATAGAGCGAATAGGCTATGTCACTGAGGCCATCGCTGTTGAAATCCCCTACCAGCGGGGCGGTTTTCTCCCAGATCAACTGCCCATCGCCAAAAACATCAACGGTGGACACATAGGTGCCATCCCCGTTGGAAAGCTTCGTGCGGATTTCGTGGCCGGAGCCGTCTTTATAGAGCGAATAGGCTATGTCACTCAGACCATCGCCGTTGAAATCCCCTACCAACGGGGCGGTTTTCTCCCAGATCAACTGCCCATCGCCAAAAACATCAACGGTGGACACATAGGTGCCATCCCCGTTGGAAAGCTTCGTGCGGATTTCGTGGCCGGAGCCGTCTTTATAGAGCGAATAGGCTATGTCACTCAGACCATCGCCGTTGAAATCCCCTACCAGCGGGGCGGTTTTCTCCCAGATCAACTGCCCATCGCCAAAAACATCAACGGTGGACACATAGGTGCCATCCCCGTTGGAAAGCTTCGTGCGGATTTCGTGGCCGGAGCCGTCTTTATAGAGCGAATAGGCTATGTCACTCAGACCATCGCCGTTGAAATCCCCTACCAACGGGGCGGTTTTCTCCCAGATCAACTGCCCATCGCCAAAAACATCAACGGTGGACACATAGGTGCCATCCCCGTTGGAAAGCTTCGTGCGGATTTCGTGGCCGGAGCCGTCTTTATAGAGCGAATAGGCTATGTCACTCAGACCATCGCCGTTGAAATCCCCTACCAGCGGGGCGGTTTTCTCCCAGATCAACTGCCCATCGCCAAAAACATCAACGGTGGACACATAGGTGCCATCCCCGTTGGAAAGCTTCGTGCGGATTTCGTGGCCGGAGCCGTCTTTATAGAGCGAATAGGCTATGTCACTCAGACCATCGCCGTTGAAATCCCCTACCAGCGGGGCGGTCTTCTCCCAGATCAACTGCCCATCGCCAAAAACATCAACGGTGGATGCGAATTCGTGATGATTTCCTAGGCTGGTATCACCTTTCAATATGTCCGAACCTTCCCCGCCTTTGAGCACATCACTACCGCCGCCGCCAGAGAGCGTGTCGTTTCCATTTCCACCGTCAATCAAATCACGACCGCCATGACCTTCAATTACATCGCTCCCATCGTTCCCGCTAAGCGAATTATCGAACAGATCGCCTATGAGAGTATCCGCATGCACACTGCCGGTGAGGTTTTCGATGTTGACCAAGGTGTCATCGTCAGCGTAGCCGCCTGATGCCGAGCCAGTCTCAAGGTTGATTGTGACGCCACTGTCGGAGCTTTCATAACTTACGGTATCGTCACCTTCGCCACCATCAAGATAATCACGACCGCTGTGACCATGCAGAGTGTCATCACCTTCGCCGCCAAGTAGAACGTCCGGCACTTCCATGTTGTAGTAGGCGTTCGCTCCACCGGAGCGATCAAGCTTCATTATTTCGTCAACACCATCGTTGTTGAAATCACCGATGCCCCATTTCTTGTTGCTGCCCGTGAACGTATTTGCTGCGAACGCGTTGTAGCGAAGCGCCTCCTGCGACCGATCTTCGGAGCCGAGAATAACAATGTTGTTTCCGCTGGTTGTCGAAGCAAAGACAATGTCATCAAGCCCATCTCCGTCAAAATCACCGGCACGGACGAAGTTTGCACCCTGGATCAAGCTGTGCTCAACATCGGCATGTGTGACGCTGAGGGACATTTCTTTGTTGCCATATACAAACTTCAACGATCCTGAATCCTTGTAGAAGAATGCTAAGTCGTCGTAGCCATCTCCGTCATAGTCACCAGAATGCACTGCATATACGTTGCCTGTCGTGGACCCATTATCAATCTTTGTCTTCTGAATCGGGTTGAAGTTCCCAGTGAACGTTTTGTTTGCATTGCCCAAATAGAATCTATTTTGCCCTGTGCTGCTCCAATGGAACATCAGGTCATCGCGACCGTCTCCATTGAAGTCACCTGTGATCACGCGCGTCGGGCTTTCATCAATGTTTGTCTTTTTGATGGGGTCGCTGCGACCGCTGAAAGTTCGGTTTGAGTTGCCGAAGTAGAACCGGTTTTGACCAGACGAGCTCCACGTAACCGCTAAATCATCGCGACCGTCCCCGTTAAAATCCCCTACAGCGTAGTGTTTAGGGTTTTCGTCAATAGATGTCTTGCTGATTGGGTTTCCGCTATAGCTATAGCCTCCATCAGCGTTCCCGGACAGGATCCGATTTTGACCGCTATCCCGCCAAAAGACGGCCCTGTCATCATATCCATCACCGTCAAAATCCCCTACAATCAAGCGATCCGGGTGCTCATCGACAGTTGCCCGCTTAATCTCCCGTATCTCGACGGTATTGTTCTCACCTGCGTGGAGGATATCGTTGCCGTCACCTCCGTTGATGTAGTCGTGGCCCATGCCGCCGTTGAGGGTGTCGTTGCCGGTGCCGCCGAGGAGGGTGTCGGCGCCTTTGTCACCGTTGATTGTGTCGGCACCTGTTCCGCCAAATATAGTGTCGCCGCCATCGCCCCCATTGATCTGATCATTTCCGGTGTCACCAAAGAGTTCATCGTCGCCGTTACCTCCGGTGATGGTGTCGTCACCGTCACCGCCATAGAGGGTGGTGTTGTCGGTTAACCCTGCGCCTGAGATGGTGTCGCTGCCATCGCCGCCGAAGGCAGCCTCCAGGCCGTGGTGTGCGAGGATCAGTGTGACGTCATCGGACCCCATGATACGGGCGGTGTCATATCCATCCCCACCCTGGACGTTCCCGCTGGCGAGGTCGGCGGCATCGATGAACAGGGTGTCATCTCCGCCGTTGCCCTGGAGGGTGTCCGCACCTGCGCCGCCGATCAGGATGTCGCCGCTGCTGCCGCCCAGCAGCGTATCGTTGCCCGCGCCGCCGGAAAGCTGGTTTTGCACAGTCGAACTGCTGGCGTCGATGACATTGTTGCGGTCATCACCGGCGACGCCTTCAAGAAGCTGCGCGCCGATAATGAGGTCTGCAGGGTCGCTCCCCGCAATCTGTGTGAAGTCGCTGGATTGCTGGTTGCCTGTTGCAAGATACTCAGTGCTGCGTGCAACGAGGACCACCAGCTCTCCGCGTGTCAGACGATCATTCTCCAGATGCGCACGCCACAGATCCAGATCAGATTGCGGCGGCACCACTTCGAAGGCGTTCGTAAAGATGTGGGAGACGAACTGCGCATCGGTCAGATCAGCAAGCTCCAGATCGGAATCCGGGTCCGGGACGGTGGTTTCCTCGACAAGCCTTGTTGCGAACCCCTGGATCGATTCCGCTCCATTGATCACGTGCAAAGCTGTCAGTGTCAGCGCCGGGTCGAACAATGACTTGCCATAGAGAATATCAATAATGCGCGTGGCGGTCGACTTGATGTAAGCGCGATCGGTAGAGCGTTCGGCCTGTGCCGGGCTGAGCAGAACGTTGAAGTTGTTGCTGGCCATATGGCTATTGCCGACCACAAGATGTTCAGAGCTTTCCGAGACTTGCGTGGCGAACCGCGCCTGCGTCACATCACCGGCATCAAGGGCTGTCAAAGCGGTATCAAACTCGCTCAGGCTGGCACCACGACCGTAAGCATTGGTATAGACCCGATCAATGAACGCGCCATCACTCATGCCCGGGAACCGCGCCTGATACTCATCAGAGGTGATCAGTTCTTCGGCCAGACTCTCAAGATCCAGTTCGCCATTCTCGATATGCGCAACCAGGGTCTCGTATTCATGGGTGTCAAGATCGCGATCGAGAAGCGTATCATAAAGCCGCTCCGCTTCTGCGATCACCCGCGCCTTTGAGCTGGCATCAAGCCGGGCTTCAAAGCTGCTGGTGATCAAGCCTTCGGTGCGCTGCAGGCTCCAGGTCTCGATACCGGCCCCATCCACCTGATGTTCACTGGTAAACGACGTGTCTTCACCCGTGAAGCTGGCCTCATAGCTGCCGTTGTCGAGTGGCGAGCGGGTGATGGTAAAGCTGGTCTCATCGGTGGTGATTGTGGTCTCAAGCCCGTCTGCGGACACGGATGTCGTCCGCGTGTTGTCCATATCCCCTTCCGCGTCGTAGGACCGTTCCGTCGTTGTGATACGGCCGTCCGCGCCCGTAACAGCGGTGACGTTCAGGTCGATCTTGCCGTCCCCATCATAGTCTCGGGTTTCCGTCACATTACGCCCATCAGCACTGGTATCACGGACCAGTGTGGATTTGGTTTCGCCATCTGCGTAGGTGGCGTCGATGCGCACGGTCTGACGGCCATCATCGTGCAGGGTGGTGGTGGTCAGGCTGGTGCTGTCGGTACTGCCGTCCCCGTCGATATCCGTCGCCACGGTTTGGGACAGGCCATCTGCGGAATCGGTGATCGTTCTGGTGAAGGTAAGGCGATCCGCATGCTGCTCTTCAATCCGGGTGATGCGGTTGCCGACGACATCATATTGCATGTCTGAGCTGCGCGTGAACTCGGCTTCGCCGTCTCCATCAAGATCGAACGCATAATCGGTCTCGGTGCCGTTGGACAGCTCTGTGCCGACTATCACTGTGTCGGCCGATCCATCTGTGGCCAGATCCCGCCAGGTCGAGGTTGTCGTTCGATCAAGATCAACCTGGATCACCAGGTCACGGTCATCGGTGCCATCGCCATCCTCATCCACGCGCGTTGTCAGCGTGCGGCCATCGGCGCTCTGGGTCGTAGAGACCTCATGAACTGAAGAGCCATCCGATCCAAACTGCTGCTCGGTCTGGGTCCAGGACCCATCGGCCTGTGTCGTCCGGCTCTGAATAATGTCGTTTGCACCATCTCCGTCCAGATCAAACTGCGTCGATGTGCTCAGCCCGTTTCCGGAGGTTGTGGTGGTGGCGCTGGAAAGCGTGTTGCCAGCACCGTCCGTGGTTGTGGCGGTTTGCACCACATCGCCATGTGCCTCAAACGTGGTGGCGCCGGTGGTGACAAACTCATTGGTACCATCGCCATCCAGATCAGCGCTCCAGCTGGTGCTGAGACCATCGTCGCTGGTGGTTGCAACGGTTTGGGCCAGTTGTGATCCACCGCCATCGGTGTAGTCAGTGGTCACGCTCCGACTGCCGTCTGCCCCAAGCACCGTGGTCGCTATTGCGACGAGCTCATCCGTTCCATCGCCATTCCGATCAGTTCGCGATGTGACGATCAGGCCATCGCCGCTGGTACTGGCCGATGTGTTTGCGATCAGCGTGCCGGTGTCGTCGTAATACTGGGTCTGTTGGTTTTGCGTGCCATCATCCGCAATTGTCGCGGTTGACACCATGTCGTTGATGCCATTGCCGTCGGTATCGACCGACCGGGTTGTGCTGCGTTTGTCGGCGCTGACTGTTGTTGTATCGGTACTAAGCGTGGAGCCATCGGCTGCAGTACGGGTGACGGTTGTGGTCTCAACCCCAGTGGTACTCAGGTCATAGACCTGTGTCG
This sequence comes from Rhodobacteraceae bacterium KLH11, assembly GCA_000158135.1. Taxonomy (GTDB): domain Bacteria; phylum Pseudomonadota; class Alphaproteobacteria; order Rhodobacterales; family Rhodobacteraceae; genus Ruegeria. Next base: position 244,032 of record DS999533.1, on the reverse strand, counting down.
TCGTCAGATCATCATCGCCATCATTATCCAAATCCTCCCGCGTGGTGGTGGTCCAGCCATCGCGCGACGTGTCCGTGACCATGCGACTGTAGACCGTTCCATCTTCCGCCTTTTCCTCCACGGTTTGGGTGGTTGATCCATCCGCATTGAGCACGGTTGTGCTGTCCATGCTGCGCTCATAAATCCCGTCGCCATCCGCGTCATATTGCGTGGTGCTCTCAAGCCCGGTATCGCTGGTTGTCGATACCATCCGGCTTTGCAGAGACCCGTCGCTGTTCAGCTCGCTCTCAGTGACCGTGACAAAGCCATCATCTCCGATGACGCGATGGACCTGCATGTCGGCATGGCCATCGCCGTTGATGTCCGTTGCCTCCAGTATATCCCGGCCATTGTCACTGGTCGTTGTGACAACCTTCGACCGCAGAACATCGCTGGTACCGGTGACGTCTGTGACCTCTGTCGTGACGGTCGTGCTGCCATCATCGTTGAGGGTTGTCACGCTGGTGGTGACGATATCCGCAGTCTGATCCCCATCAGTATCCGCGCGGGTCTCAACCGTCAGCCCGTCATCGCTGGTTGTGGTTTCCGAGCGGGAGAGAAGCGTTCCATCGCTGGACTGCACATCTTCGGTGGTCTTTTGTGATCCATCCGCATTCAATACTGTTGTGGAGGTCACACTACGCTCAGCAATCCCGTCGCCATCTATATCTTCGGTAGTGGTGGTGACCAACCCATCGTCGCTGACCGCGGTGACCATCTCGCTGCGCAGGCTGTCATCGCCATTGCGCACTGTACTGGTTGTTGTCCGGCCCCCATCTGCATTCAGAACCGTGGCCTGAAGTGAGGTCGTATCCGTATCGCCATCTCCATCCACATCCGAGATGGTTGTAATCGTCAGCCCGTCCGCGCTGACATCTGTCTGCCGGGTCGAGAGGGTTGTGCCATCGGCGCTGAACCGGGTGTCCAGCTCGGTCATGCTGCCATCGGCATGCTTCTCCGAGCGCAAGGTCATGTCCGTCGCGCCATCCCCATTGGCGTCGCTGGTGGTGATCGTCAGGCGACGGTCCGCGCTTTGTGAGACTGTGCTCTCGCCCAGCAGTGTGGCCTGATCACCGGCATAGCTGGTTGTGGTCTGCAAGGTGCTGCCATCGGGGTTTGAGGCCTGCGTTGAGACGGATTTCCCATCCGTCACACCATCTCCATTGACGTCCGACAGTGTCGTAACCGTCAGGCCATCCGCGCTGGTGGTCACCACCTGTTCGCTTTTGAGCGCAGCATTTTGCGCCGTTTCCGCGATGGTCCGGGTCGAGCTGCCATCGGTGTTCTCAACCGTCACATCCGAGATCGACAGATCGGTATCCCCGTCGCCATCCGCATCCACAGTTGTATTTACGATCAACCCGTCTTCGCTGGAGACCGAGACTGATTGCGCACTGAACGAGCCATCCGCATTGCGGGTCCAGCTGGTTGTGGTGCGCTCGCCAGTGGTGCCGTCGACGGTCACGCTGCGGCTCAGGTCCGTGGCCTGGAACGTGCCATCCTGATTGTGATCCACCCAGGTCTCGGAACTGACCTGATCGCTGCCCAGCGTGACCTTAGTCTTGGCACGCACGGACCCATCCGCATTGGTCAGTGTCGTCTCGGTCTCCCGGCTGCCATTCGCGTTGATCACCGTGGCCTCAACCGTGGTCAGATCAGTATCGCCGTCGCCATCCTGATCCACGGCCGACGTTTTGGTCAGCGCATCCTCGGACTGGCTGTGCGTCGTGGAACTGCGCACACTGCCATCGCCATTCTTCACCGTCAGCGTAGAATCCGTGGTGCCATCCACATTGACCGTGATGTCCAGCTCCTCCTGAACATCTGTATCGCCATCGCCATCCAGATCGCGGGCGATGGTCTTGGTCTGCCCATCGGCGGACACGCTTTCAGTCACCGCACTGCGCAGCGAGCCGTCCTGGTTGAAATGCTCAATCGTTTCCGACCGGCTGCCATCCCCGTTGATCACGATGCTATGGGTGATGGTCAGATCCACCAGCCCGTCGCCATCTTCGTCAATCGCGTCCGTACGTGTCAGCCCGTCGGCCGAGACCGTCTCGGTCGAGCTGCGGATCACCCCTCCGTTTGGATCGCGGTCCGTGGTCACGATGGTCATGCTGTCATCGGTGTGGGTGGTGCGGACCTCGGTCTGGTCATACCAGCCACCACCGGTGGAATCCCGCTCGATGGTCACCGTATTGCCATCTGCGCTGGTGGTGGTCTTGGTCTCGCTGAGCAAAATACCCGTGGCCAGATCCGCGCCCAGCACATTGGTCACCGTCTCGCTGTTGCTGCCATCGGGGTTGGCCACCGTCACGATGGTCTGCAACTGATCCACAACCCCGTCACCATTGGTGTCATAGCTGTTGGTGATCGACGCCCCATCCGCCGTGGTCACCGACGTAATGACAAAAGAAATGGCGCCATCGGCGCCATACCCGGTCTGGATATGCGTGCGCACCCCTTCCGAGTCGACAGCCTCGCTTTCTTCAATGCGGTAGCTGGCCGTGTCCGAGACCAGTGTTGTATCCGCCACCGTACCTGTCGAGCCATCCGCATAGGTAAACGTCGTCTTGCCGGTGATCACCGAACCATCGGGCAGTTCGATATTGGTCGCATCCGCCGTCAGATCAATCGAGGTGATCCCCAGCTCCGCCAGCGTCTTCGCCTCCAGCGAGCCATCGGCATTGGTCACCAGAACCTTGAAGTCATCCCAGGCCTCGTCATTGGCGTCAAAGACACCATCGCCATTGCTGTCAAACACCGCCCGCAGCGCCTCAATGTCACTCGTCGCCGTCGGATCCCACTCTGTGAACACATATTCCCGCTTCTCGGAGATCGCCCCATCCCCATCCGCGTCATAAAACAGAACCCCGTTCCCAGAAGCAGCCCACGCCGTCCGGTTCAGCAATCCATCACCAGAGCTGTCCACAAATACCGTCGAGTTCAAAAGCTCCGTCAGCTCAACGCCAGAACCGTCCAAATCAAGGATCAGAGGACGGTCCTCGCCAGAAAGACCAGTCCCAACATTGCGCCCGCTGCGGCCGTAATTGCCTTCGTGGGATACGTCACCGCCCGAGCTGTAGCCACCGCCACTATCCTCGGTTTTGGTCTTTTGGGGAGGCTTTGGTTGAGAGGAAACTGCCTCTGCAACTGCCGCGAGAAGGCCCAATGGAATGGAGATGCCATCCTCATCGATCTCATTCGGCGCATGAACATCAAAAAGGTGCGCGTTTTCCGTTGTTCTAAATGTACCTTGGTACCCAAATTGACCATCAAGTCCGATAGCGTCCGCAAACGCTCGGGCAAAGGACCCAAATTGTTGACCGATAGTACCTGAAACTACACTTTTGGCGGTACCATCGTCGGCAACTTCAACGCGCCCATAATGGTACAAGGATGCGGGTGTGTAAGTCCCCGAAAAGGGCACATCTTCACCGTTGGAGTTAACTAAACTCGCAATCGTACCATCATCGTTCAAACTGTACTCTAGAGACTGGTTGTGGACCCTGATCCCATCCGCAATGTAGGTGTGATGCTCTTCCACCTCAAAATTGTAGACATCAAAGCTTCCTTGTGCGTTCCGCAGATCCTGCAAGCCATCGATGACTACGATGGGTGTCCCGGAGTGTTCAGCCGCCACAGAAGGGAACGCCACGCATTCAAAGGCGTCAACAAGTCCACCCTCTCGCATCAAGCTCTTGTCGTCATGTGCCAGAATGCCAGCAGCCACGGGTGATCGTTCGGTGTTTTTGCCTACAAATTTGGTCATACTGTCCCCTTCCACCGCCGAAGAAACGACGGATGCAATTGTCTTTGTTATTGATGTAACGGCGTTAAATCAGATACTTATGATGCCCTGTCTTCTCTTCTATCCGTTGCATTGAATTGTAGTCCGGGGCTGGCATACGCGGAGCGACCGCTTCCCACTCATCCGCCTCGTAAATCTCCGGCAGCGTCACCGCAGAGCGCTGCAGCACATAGTCTTCCGGCTTCGGCAAATGGGGCGTAAATGTCCATCGGAACGGAAGCTTCGGGCTGTCCGACGAGGTCTGCACATAGCCGTCCTCGCTCAATACTCCGCCATTGGCTTCGATCAGATCCAGAACTGATACATCCTGACCCGTCTCCAGAATAACCCGCGTACCGGCTCGAATCTTGCCCGCTTCCGCGATCTTGATCTGGCCATCCGGCTGGCGTTCCCCAACAACTGCCATGACCATCCGGTCGCCATCCGAGCCCAGATCGCAACCCGTACCCGCGCGTACCTTCGAGCCATCTGCCCGCACCAGCGCACCATCCGAGCGCAGGATGTCCAAAATCGGAACATGGCGCCCTTCAAACACACCATCCCCGCACAACGTCACATGGCCCGGCGTCACCTTCAGCCCAAACACGTCCAGAACATGCCGTACCCGGTTCCTAAACAACCGCGTCACACGCCCAGGCCGCAATCGACCCTCAGCGTCGTAGGAGACAACAATATCTCCAACTGAAATCTCTTCAATCGGCTTAGATGCACCGCGAGAGAGAATACCGGTCTCAGACGAAGAACCCGACGCCCCGGAAACTTCCAATCCAGACGCCGAAACCACCATACTGACATCGTCAAAGTCAGGGGTAGAGACGTCACCGATACCAACGTGCACAGGTAATCCTTCAAGCCACATTTGGATTTGAGTGCCAGAGAGAAAACACTGGTTGCTGAGCTGATAATTCTCCGCTCGAAAACTTGAGCTATAGTAATCGTTCACAAAGTGCTGCAGACCGGCTAAGTCAACTTCGATTACTCTAGTCGCGTTGGAGTAAAACTCCTGAACAAACTCCGTGCCGTACTTACTTGAATATCCGACAAGACTTGCGAAGGCATCCGACGTCATCAACACGTCACCATTGTCGAGTACTGTAGCCAGACCGCTTTCGATGAAGGCATCGATTTCATCGCTATAAGCATCTGAAAGATTACTAACCCCGAGTGACACGGCGATTCCAGCGGTTGTACCGATGACTGTAGCAGTGGCAGCAGACCCCACTACTACTGTGCCTGCAGCTGCACCAACAACAACAGCTCCGCCAAGCGCGACAATGCCAGTCGCTCCCTCCCGGATAGCTCCTGGAGTATTGCCCGCGCTTAATTCTCGGAATGTTTCGACACCTGTTCCAACAAAATCCAAAGCAATTGCAGCACGGCCAACTACTTTTGCGGTATCGGCAAGCGCTCCCGAAAGATTTGCTCGGGGAACTGCTTCGTTCTCGCCAAAGACTCGTGCAATCGGAATGCTACGGCTAAATATACCGCTTGATTGCGTTGTTAAGTATGCCTGAGCTCCAGAGGCAAAACCATTAGAAAAATCCCACGCGGTCACACCCGGCGTATCGCTTCCTAAAAAGAAGTCTCGGACAAAACTCATAGAGTTATTACTTGAGATAATACCCAAAATGCTCTCCCTCTTTCCTAGTACTTATTTTGGAGGTTCATAATCGTTGAGTAGACTAAACTGAGAAAAAGGGCCCCCACCAAAACCAACGATACTGCCGTCGTAATCGCAAATGTGCCACAACCACCTGCAAGTTTGGTCCATCGCAGGCAATCGATTGTGGCCAACGACAATCCAGCCAGGCTTAAGGTTGAAATCAATAGGCAGGAGAAAGACAGGAACAGTGTTCTCCCAAGATTCGCGCGTACGACATCGGCTGAAAGCCAAGTTCTCAGCTTTAGAGAACACGCTACCCAGACGAAAAACAATGCACACACACTTGCAAACAGGCCCAATGAAATTAAGAATCTCATTTGAAAAACCGGCACCAAAATCGCTACTGGAATCAAACAAGCTGCTGTGAACGTGAACAACCTCAAAACCATATCATCCTATTGTTTGCAGGCGAATGTGTATCCTTGAAGATGGTTTCATTGTGCGCAGACCGACGAAACCGCAGCACCTTGTCACGATCACTCGATTGCACTGAGCTAATCTTAATTCGCTTTCGGCAAATGCTCATGAATTCTCAACATCGTTTCGTTACAATATTCTGAGTGCGCAATCAGCAAGGCCGCACACGCAAGAGATGAATGCAAAGTTCACAACTCAACACGCCCTGTCAATACTTTGTGAGTATTCGTGATTACATTTTATCATTTAAATATATGGTTTTGTAGTAACAAACCCACCTCCCTTTCAGCCCTGTAGCTCGCACGCGATGTGGCCCAACACCTATCCCAAGCGTGGCCTGCTTGCTTCCTGCGCTGAACCAGCGGCTGTGCTTTGGGGTGATGATGATCACTTGAGTGCGGCAGGCGTTGAGACGTCGTTGCAGATTGGGAGGTCATTGGATTTTGCTTCTCATTTTGCGCTGTATGTGGTGCCCGTTATAGTCCTGGGCTGTCCAAGAAAGTACCTAAGTTCGGCGTACATGGCGCGGCTAATACTAAATCCCCATCCACACCGCGCCATGCCATGCGCGACGAAGTCTCTTTAAATCTTGAATATATTGAGATTAAAAACAAATACCGATGAGCTATTAAAGCATATCTACAAACTATCGAGGGGGTCGCCTCTTGAAGCGAATGAGGTCGATTCCGGCTGGCCTCACATCCCTCTCATTGCTGAATACAGATGGAAGTTCCCAACGGTCGCGGCTTATGATGTAAGCCTGCCTCCTAGGCGACCATGATCCCAATCTCAAAGACATTGAACACGTGGCTACAGACTGTGCTCTGCGTTTTCATGGAAGAGATACGCGCCCGGCTTCCGTGTCGAAGTGAGACGGGGCAAAATCGTTGATGTAGTTATAATCTTTGACGGTAATTCGCGGATGAGAGCATGACAACACTCGGTTCTACGAACAGAAAGATCTGGTTTCTTTGAAAGACTGTAGAAGGGATGCTCCATCGAAGGGATCAAGTCTTTCAGAATCGCATCCGCCACATCACAAATGAAAAAGTCACCCTGAGGATGTCGATCCGGCAGCAGGGCGTCTTTATTCGTGGTTTCAGGAACCGAGATCGTGGAGTTCGTGGAATCAGGAACCAACAAGCGTGGTATCAGGAACTCCGCATGTGTTATTTATGTTTTTTTCAATAACTTAAAGAAAAGTTCCCAGCGCTAAACACTATATAAACACATATAAACACAGTCGCCCCTATGGATAACTCGTTATTGTTGAACGTCACACGAACCTGACCCAACCGTCACAGTGCGGCCAGGACAGGGTGAACGCTCAACATGAGATGCCGCCGTAAGCCGAACAGTCCTATTGCAATGAAATGGACATGTGCTTCACAGTTTGTAAAAAACACCACAACTTTGACCTGAGGCTAGGCGGCAATATCGACTATATATCCCCAAATGCAAAGGAACAGGTCGCTTCAGCCGTTATTCAATTCGTTTAAGAGCCGCAATGCGTGCTAATTCGTGCGGATTGTTCCAAGAGTCATCCGCTTGTCCTATCAAGCGTTTTCTACGATCATCGGTCGGGCCGTGAATAATAGCAGAACGAACCTTGTAGAATTGTCTCATCTTCTCTTTGATTTTGGTTTTTTCGCCATCATCGTTGGCCAAGTAGTCAGCTGCCGCATTTGCAAGCTCTCTGGCAATCGACCGTCCCCGAGGCTTGAAAAACCTCTCAAAAACTATCGCCAAGTCCAAAATCCTGTCTTCAGCAGCGAACCGGCCTTCTCTACGATGGGCTTCCGCAAGCCTTTGTATTATTGCGGCATATTCAGGATACTCGGTCTGCCGCCTTCGAGCAAAGAGATCTTTCACGACTTCTATCTGTTTTTCTTCGATTACATCAAACTCTTGAAACGAAGAAAAAAGATGGCTTATAGAGCGCCCTTTGTGGCTGTTCGCCGGGCTTCCATTTTTGCGAAGAAAACCAACTGCCCGTCGGGGAATACACCCTTCGAATGTTGCCAGCCAGGACACACGTCGACCTAGCGTTATCGAAAGAAGATTGGAAAATTCAGCGGCCCACCGATGAAAAAGCGGTGGGGGCTGCCTCGTTTGCGTTCTTGGTGGATCATACAGACCACCAAACTTTGGTTGCCACGGAAATCTGCGTACAATTCCAAAAACAGGCTCCATACGACGCCAACAGACTTGCTTCGCGGCCACTTCTTCCAACCATTCCATTTCCACATGCGTTGAAAGCTCGTGGAATGGGAGAAGAACATATTCTTCGCCAAGATCGACTTCAGTTCCAAAATTAACACCGTGGAATACCGCCACATCTAACGCGACACCCAAACCCGCGACCCTCGGCGCTTGCGATGAGTTGCCAACCAAACTCCGGCTCGGGAAAACGAGGACCCTGGTTGATCTCTATTTGACCCAAGCATTCCCCAGTCTGACGAAATATGATCGAAAGATTTCCAACATCGAATAGTTGCCACAGCGCGATGCCGTGGTAAAACCAGCCCCAAGCGACAGGAACGGAATATGGTCCTCCCATGTGATTAACACGATCAGAGGTCATTAATGTCTCAAAATTCGGCCAGTCTTCAAGTTTTGGCAACCTGAGTGGTGACAGTCACGAAGTTGGACGTTTTATGTCACGAGATTGGACAGTAATTTTCACCGACTGTTGGACGTGACCACCACTAGATGATGGACACGTCCAGCCTGTGATGGTCACTTGATGATCAGGTTGCCACCGGCTCTTCCGCTTTATCCAGGCTGCCAGCCCTGAGGGACTTACCCTTCAATTCGATCTGTTCGCTGGCGTGCACAAGCCGATCCATGATGGCGTCAGCTGTCGCGTCGCCATTTTCATCGACGACCTCGATACCGTAGAGCGTGACCGGCCGTTGCTCTGGATAATGCGTCGGCCGCTTTGCCCATTGATAGCCATCTTCCTTTGGGAAATGGATCACTTCAAAGGCGTCAACTATCTCGCCAGATTTGATGCCGACGCTCTTGCTCATGGATCAACTCACCAGCCGTTCTCCGGCTTTGGCAGCCTTGCGTTGCTTGGCTTCCATTGCCTTTCGCTGTTTGCGGTTGAGCGTGCGGGTTGGCTGACGCATCTTGTCTGTCGCAGCTAAAGGCTTTTGGGAGCCGACCGACGTGGCTATACGATGTTGCGACGAAGCCTTCGAGTCATCTGGTGCAGGCAGTCTCGGGCCAATTTGCTCCCATTCACCCGCAACGTAGATCTCTTCAAGTGACACCTTCGAGCGTTTCAGGATATAGTCTTCAGGTTTTGGAAGGTGGTCGGAGAAGGTCCAGCTTAGCGGTACTTCTGCACCTCCAGCTCCGGAACGGATGTAGCCGTCTTCCGTAATCTGAGCGCCATTTGCATTGAGAATATCCAGAACGCAATGCTGCTCGCCGTTCTCAAGAATGACGCGCGTCCCCAGACGGACTTGTCCTTGCTCCCGGATGGCAATCTGCCCGTCGGGTTGTTTGTCGCCGGCCACGGCATGAACCAGCCGGTCGTGGATCGAGCCAACTTCACAACCCGTTGCGGCGCGGATCTGAGTGCCGTCGCTTTTCATGATCGTGCCATCGGTGCGGAGAATGTCCAGCAAAGGCACATGCTGACCTTTGAACTTGCCATCAGCGCAGAAGTAAGCGTGACCGGGGGTGACACCTGTGCCCCAGAAATCGAGAACATGCTTGGCTGTATTAGTCATAGTCCGCGTCACGGGCTTAGGTGCCAGCCGACCTCTATCGTCATAGGCGACAACCAGATCACCAGCTCGGATTTCGCGGATAGGCTTCTCCCAAACCTTAGAAAGCACCAGTTCTTCGTCATACGCACCGTCTTCATGTGGCTTCACTGAAGGATCGGTTGGCCACATCTGGATCGGGGTTTCGGCGACAAAGCACTCATCATTGAAGTTGCTCGCCGGATCGAATGGATAATAACCATCAGCTATCCTAGGGTCCAATGCATGACCCACACGCAGCGGCAATCCGAGTTCAAGTCTGAGTTGGTTCGTCCAATAAATAGCTTCTTCTTCGTTCAATAACACTCCACCGAAGAATAGATCTATTTTCCCATCCTCGTGATGTCCGAGAGCAAAATGTGCGAGTTCATGACCAAGTATCTCACCTTGCGGGAGAGCCCTTGAAAAGGTGGGTATATTTACGACATTGGAACCAGTTGGGTTATTGTAGACACCCGGTACGAATGATTCAGAGTAAAACACTTCTTTCGTGTTGATTTGTATTACAGCCGTTCCGTCTTCTGTAACGATGGACCTGCCCGGCGTAGAAGATTGTTCAATTGTACGGACATCAATATTGTTGTAGCCATTTGCGACCGCCATAGCCTCAAGCTCTCGAAATGTATTTGTTTCCCTCAGCCGTTCTACCATAGGCTGCACGTGGTCAATCGCCTGTTGGTCCCTATAATTGAATTTTACCGTGCTATCCATGTTAGCCGCTCCTTAGCAAGCGTAAGCCATTTGGCCAGTTAAACAAAATACGACGCCGTCGATGTCCTTCTCAAGTGTGTAGGAGAAAGGAACTCTTGCCTCATGAGAAAAAAAGATAATTGGGTCGAATAATCTATCATCTGTCGCCTTAAGTAATACAACAGAACAACCATACGAAGGACACGGCTGTCTTTCCGAGAAAATTGCAATCTGTTGGTCGCCAATAGTCCCGACATTGTAGTTAAAGTCATTTTCTTTGATCAACTTAACAAGATAATCAGGAGCGACGACCGAGAATTTCTCAAGGATATGGCGAGGCCTCAAATCACTTGGATTTGTTATTTTCGTCTCTGCTTGCGCTAATCCGGCAAGGGTTATCCAAAATCCAAATCTCAAAACAAGTACGGTAAGCGGAACCTTAAATCTGCTCTTCGGGCAACCCTTACGAAACATCATAGTGTTCTCAACGCATGAAACATTCGACCTTAGAAGGATAATCCGTAAGCGTCCCTTTTGTCACGTTCAATCTACAGGTGAACACCTCAGGCCACGCTGGGTCTATCGTGGTGGTTGCCGGCTGCGTTCGTGTTACGCAGATATCGAGTCCACATTCAGTCGGTTGTTCATACCTCAAACGCCTCTGATGCCCCGATTGGTCCTATCGGACCAAAGCATCTTGGCACACGCCAGCTTTTTGGGAGCGCGCGTGCGCCAAGATGCTCGCTCGCCAACAGAAGCAGAACGTGTCAGAGGCTTTGTGGTTGCATTACCAAAATACCCAATCTCAACGATCAAGTATGTCCAGCGTTGATGACCAGCGGTGTCCAATCTCTTGACCGTGTATAACCTGAGTATCAGGCGGTCGGTTTCGATTGTAGGAGTGAACCTCATGGTCTTTTTCCGTGTGCAACTATTCGTTGCGGTTCGTTATTCATCAACTCGCACCATAGCTGACGGTGAAATCTCGATGTAGTTTTCTCCATTTTCGTAGCGCCGCGTCTGATGGTCCGGCTTCTTAGAGATCGAGAAAGCAGGATGTTCTATGCTGGCCATGTCACTCTTCGGCACCGCATCGAAAATATCACAAATGAATAGGTCCGGCTGTTGAAACCGATCCGGCAGCAGCGGATTCGGTAACCGCTTCACTGGCTTATCACACACCGGATGTTTTGCAAGGTATTGTAAAATTTAGGATAATTTCGAATTTTAGAACCCGTAACCCATAATAGATACCCCATCTATAACACAAACGTTTGTCCCCTACCCTTCCGACTGTTGAGGTTCACATGAACCTGATCCAACCATCATAGTGTGACCAGTAACAAAGTTCTTGCTGGCTTACCGCACGCCAGGGCAGCGTCGAATTCACATTGACCAATGAAAATATGCCAGTGGCCTATCGCACACCGATCAGCTGCGTACTTGATTTAATGTGAATCCATGAAGTGCTTGGGAAGATTGGTGCAACTTGGCCAAGTCTGCCATAGACAATGACCTTTGCTCGAATGGCGAACTTGAAATTACCCCCCAGTTTCGTATATTTACCCGGCTATGACCAAAGCGATGCAAACAGCGATACTGACCACGGTGAACGCTCCGTACCAGACCATTCTGGATGCGGGTGAACTCGCACTGGCTATTTCCAAGCACGACATCAAGCTTGCGCAAGTTGGGTCTTTCTTCACCGAAACCCCCGTTGACGCACAGATCGTTTTCGCTGAGGCGCACGGAATTTCCAAAGCTGAACTGAAAGCGACAGCTATCGAATTTGCGAACTGGTCTGGCCAGCCCGTCGTACTGGCTGCCTAAAGGTGGCACCAGCCGCGTCTCGATGGCGCGACCTTATCCAAGAAGCTTTCCGCATCCTTGATCGTGTGAACAAGGATTACCAAATCATCGACAACTGGTCTTTTGGGGGCGGCACGGCAATGATGATCCAGATTGATCACCGTGAAAGCCATGATGTCGATCTTTTCCTCGATGACCCGCAGCTGCTTCCCTATGTGGAGGCCGCGGTCGCAGAGATGCAGTTTGCCCTTGGAGAGGCAACCTACAACGGAGATGGATCCGGCCATCTGAAAATAGCCTTTGATGGCATCGGAGAAATCGACTTTATCGTGGCCGAGCTCATCACCGATGCGCCGACAACGGACCAGAAGATCGGAGGTCGCTCGGTCGCTCTGGAAACTGTCTCAGAGATCATTGCCAAGAAAGTGCGTTATCGCGGTTCGCGCGTACAACCCCGCGACATCTTCGATATCGCTGCTGCCGTAGAAGCTGGTCAGAGTGATGACATCCTTGCCGCGCTTTTGATCATTCCAGACTACGCAACTGAAACTGTGACCCGGATTGAGGCGTTGTCAGAGGACTATGTTTCCACCAGCATTGCTCAATTGGCGCTGCGCGAGACCACCAAAATGGGCCGGTTGCCAGCCACAATCAGAATAACAAAGGGCCGTTCCATATGGGACGGCTCTTTCGTGACATAAGCTCGATCTCAGAGGCTTTGCTAAGATCACGCGAGTTGATTTCTGCTTTGTTCACTCAAAACCGCGCGTAGGCGGCAATATCGGCTATGTATCCCCGAATGCAAAGGAACGGGCCGCTTCAGCAGTTATTCAATTCGTTTAAGAACCGCAATGCGTGCTAATTCGTGCGCATCGTTCCAAGAGTCGTCCGCTTGGGGCATAACGGCCGTTTTCTTTATGATATTTCTATTGAATAGGATCCGTTAAATTACGAAATAATTCGCCCTTTGGTGATACCAAGGTGCTTTTCTAAGAACTCATAACCAAATGGTGTGACACTGACGGAACGGTCATCCGGCGAACGCTCAATCGCTGAGATGTTCTCCAGAGATTTGGCCAATGCTGCACCAAAAGGCCCGGCTACATGCGGGACACGCTCGCTCCAATCGATGCATTTAAGGCAGGTTTGGCGTCTTTTTATTTTGACCTCTGAAATGTCTATTTCAAGTGTTTCAAGAAGTGGGTGACTTTTGAATCCAAGCTCAAAACTCTCAGTCCCCTCTCGCAAGATTTCGAGATCCAGCATAACATGTGCCAGCGCAACGCCTAAACCAACTGTGAAAGAGAACCTTTGGCGCTGCGAAGTCTTGGGCGTACGCGTATATGTAGTGGCTTGAGATTATAATCCGTTGGGCGCGAGATTATCGCCGTTTCTGGCTCAGATTATTTGAGACTATAAACTGATTTGGGATCACTTTATTTGAGAATGGGCTCAAAATAATTGAGACGGGCTCACATTGCTGAGACTGGGATCGGTTAAGTGAGAACGTGCTTGCACCGGTATCTAGCGGGGCTCAGGGCGGGATGGCTTTCGCTCCAGCCCGGTTAACGACGCTGGCAAGAGGCAAGCGCATCGTTGCACTTGCGCCATCGTGGTTCCACGCCTGGTGATCGCCGATTGCAACCGTCTCTACTGGCACTCAAGGGAGTCGTGAGTCAGTTCAGGGTGTTCTTGAACGGTATCGGATGCGCAATGAACGGGGCGGGATCGCCATTTTCATCGACCACCTCAATACCGTAGAGTGTGAGCGGCCGTTTCTCTGGATAGTGCGTCGGCCGCTTTGCCCATTGAAACCCATCTCCCTTGGGGAAGTGGACCACTTCAAAGGCGTCAACTATCTCGCCAGATTTGATGCCGTCGCTCTCGCTCATGAATCAACTCACCAGTCGCTTTCCGGTTTTGGCAGCCTTGCGTTGCTTGGCTTCCATTGCCTTACGCTGCTTGCGGTTGAGTGCGCGAGTTGGCTGACGCATCCCGTCTGCCGTAGCCAATGGCTTTTGGTTGCCGACCGGCGTGGCTTTGCGAAGTTGCGGAGAAGCCTTCGAGCCATCTGGGGCAGGCAATCTCGGGCCAATCTGCTCCCATTCGCCCGCAGCGTAAATCTCTTCAAGCGTTACCTTCGAGCGTCTCAGGATATAGTCCTCGGGCTTTGGAAGCTGTTCGGAGAAGGTCCAGCTCAACGGCACCTTGGCACCTCCGGCTCCGGAGCGGATATAGCCGTCTTCCGTAATCTGAGCGCCGTTTGCGTTGAGAATATCCAGAACGCAATGCTGCTCATCGTTCTCAAGAATGACGCGCGTTCCCAATCGGACTTGTCCTTGCTCCCGGATGGCAATCTGCCCGTCGGGTTGTTTGTCGCCCGCCACGGCGTGAACGAGCCGGTCGTGGATCGAGCCAACCTCACAACCGGTTGCGGCGCGGATCTGAGTGCCGTCGCTTTTCATGATCGTGCCATCGGTGCGGAGAATATCCAGCAAAGGCACATGCTGGCCTTTGAACTTGCCATCAGCGCAGAAGTAAGCGTGACCGGGCGTGACGCCCGTGCCCCAGAAATCGAGAACGTGTTTGACCCGGTTCCGCATTGTTCGCGAAACAGGGCCTGGATAAATTCTGCCTTCTTTGTCGTATGACACAACGAGATCACCCGGTTTGATCTCGCTAATTGGTTTTTCCCATACCTTCGAAAGCACGATACTTTCATTATACGTGCCATCCCTGAGCGGCATCACCGATGAATCGGTTGGCCACATGGAAATTGGGGTGTCTTTTAGAAAACAGTGGTCAACTTGGCCCCAGCTATCGAGTAACTCAGTGCCAGTGCTGATGCCAAACATATCCATAATGGCCAGTGCATCATGCTTCTTGTAGACATCCCAGAGTCTTGGATCGATTGCGTCAAGTATCGCTTTTATCTGCTCTGGCGTGATAGCGTCTTCTGAAATTACTTCGAGACCACCAAACGCTCCGGCACCCAGGCTTCCTATGATCAAACCTTGTGTGATTGACGACTGCAATCCCAGATCAAGCGAGCCGTCTTTTCCAAGAAAGACCCCGTATTGCAGTGTGCCAACACCGCCCCATGTTACACCCAAGACCTCTTTTTGGCTGCCAATAACTACCTTCGCTCCAGCAAATCCAGAAACGTCAGGAACCCAACCTCCGTTCTCGGGATCCCATTCGAGAGAGATATCGCCACCTATGCCAAATTGCGCGCCCCCGATTTCAAACTTTGTGGCCTTGGTGGATGGATTGTAGGAGCCCTTAATCTGAAATGAAGTAGGGCCATTACCCCATTTATATGATCCACCTAGATCTAAATCCAGTTTGCTTACGTCTAGAGAGCCAGAACCGAGCGTAGAAGCTCCTAGTACAAACTCGGGAACGTTGTATTGCACATGTGATCTGACTTCCCATGGGCCGCTAGTTTGTTCGCCTCTATAGAAATCAATTCCTGGTCCTGAAACCAAAAAGCCCATTACGAACCCTCACCTTTTTCAAGTTTGACAATAATTTTTCGAACTAAGAGTACGGCGACCAACAACACCACAAACCAAGCCATCAGCCTGACACCCTCGGGAACTTGAAGTGCAATCAACGCGTTTAGGAGAACAATCCAAACGCCAAGAAGCACCAAAATTGAAATAATCGTTCGAGCAACGGACGCCGTCGCAAACTCCCAAATCTTCATTCGGACCCTCTTGTTTACAGCTTCGATACTTCCCAAGCATGGGAACGCCGCTCCTGTGCACAGTACCCTCAATCTTGAGATGGTCAACGCGTAGTTGATTCACAGCCTAAGGGCACGTCTCTTCCTAGATATAGAAGCGCGACAGCCGTTTCTATGTAACTGCATTAGCTGTGCGAAGCGTTGCTAGAGGTATCCGGCACACGGAAAACGAGCGTTTTCCTTATGGTCTCGGCAGCGGTCACACGGTGCCGTGAACGATACCAGAAAAACCGTTGCGGAAATCATAGTGAGGTTGCATGGTGCATCCTGTTTATTCTGGCGGGGCGAGTTGTCATGCTCATCGGCTATGCACGGGTATCGAAGGCGGATGGGAGCCAGCTCCTTGATCTGCAACGCGATGCGCTGACCGAAGCCGGTGTTGATGCCGAGCGCATCTATGAAGACAAGGCATCGGGGCGGAAGGATCATCGACCCGGACTCGACGCCTGCATGAAAGCGCTTCAGCCGGGTAATTCTTTGGTGATCTGGAAACTGGATCGCCTCGGGCGCGATCTCAAGCATCTCGTGGCAACGGTTGATGACCTGCGAGAACGCGGCATTGGTCTCCGTGTGTTATCTGGCGCAGGGGCCGAGATTGACACGGCAACCGCCAATGGCCGTCTCGTCTTCGGCATCTTCGCCAGCCTCGCCGAGTTCGAGCGGGAACTCATCGCTGAACGTACGCGTGCCGGACTGGCGGCAGCACGTGCGCGGGGGCGGAAAGGCGGGCGTCCGCGCAAGATGGATGTGACCATGTTGCGAATGGCCATGAAAGCCATGGCGGATCGTGAAACCAATGCCTCAGATCTGGCAAAGCGGCTCGGGATCACCACAACAACACTCTATGAATATGTGAATGGGGACGGCACTGCGAAAGCGCCCGGTCAGAAACTGCTGGATGGTGATCAAGCATGAGCAAGGATGGCGGCATTCCGGCGGAAGCGCTGCTCGATTTGCGCCGGAGGCTTGATGACCTTCCATCCCGTGATCCGGGTCGGAGAGTTTTGATTGAGGGCGCGGCCAGTCTCTTCGGTGTTTCTCGCGCCACTGTATATCGCGCTTTGTCAGGGCAGCTGCGGCCCAAGGGTTTGCGTCGCGTGGACCGGGGAGAGCCGCGCGCGGTCCCTCGCACTGAGCTGGAACGATATTGCGAAATCATCGCCGCATTGAAAATCCGCACGTCGAATAAAAAAGGTCGTCGCCTATCAACAGCTCGGGCCATCGAACTGCTGGAAGATCATGGTGTTGAAACCCCTGAAGGTTTGGTTCAGGCCGCTAAGGGGCAACTGAACAAGGCCACGGTCAATCGGTATCTCCGCCTCTGGGGGTACGATCATGCCCGGATGACCAGGGCACCGGCTGCCGTTCGGTTTGAAGCGCGAACATCCAATGCCCTTTGGCAGTTTGATATCAGCCCATCGGACCTAAAGCAGATCGAACAGCCGTCTTGGATTGATCCAAATCGCAAAGGTCTTCCTGTGCCCATGTTGTTCAGCGTCGTTGATGATCGCTCTGGCACGTCCTTCCAAGAATACCGCTGCGTCTACGGCGAAGATGTCGAAAGCGGGCTACGCTTCCTGTTCAATGCGATGGCACCGAAAGAAGGAGATGAAACCCAACTGCAAGGTATTCCGGAAGCGATTTATCTGGACAATGGGCCCATCGCAAAAAGCGGAATCTTTCACACTGTCATGGAACGGCTGGGCATCCGTGTGATGACCCATGACCCGGCAGGGAGCGACGGTCGCCGACCCACTGCGCGGTCAAAGGGCAAAGTCGAACGTCCGTTCCGCACCGTGAAAGAAGCCCATGAGACGCTGTATCACTTCCACAAACCGGAAACCGAGGCGGAAGCCAATGCCTGGTTGGCGCGCTTCATTGGCCAGTATAATGCCCAGCCCCATCGCCGTGAACCGCATAGCCGGATTGAGGACTGGGTAAAGAACCTCCCATCAACAGGCATCCGGCAGATGTGTTCCTGGGAGCGGTTCTGCACCTTCGCCCGTGAGCCGGAAACCCGCAAAGTTGCCGGGGATGCCCGCATTCGTGTTGATGGTGCGTTCTACGAGGTAGATCCTGACCTCGCAGGTGAGACCGTCACCCTCTGGTGGGGCCTGTTTGATCACGAGCTGTTCGTCGAGCTGAACGACAAGCGCTTTGGCCCCTATCGTCCGTCAGGTGGACCTATCCCTCTGCATCGCTACCGGAAGCCGAAGAAGACCCAGACTCAAGTGCGGGCCGACAGGATCGGAGATCTTGCGCAGAAGATCTCGGTGCCCAGATCGGCGCTTGCCGGATTGGATTCAAGCCTCGCCAAGGCTGCGGATGTGCTGCCGTTCACCAGCCAGGCCTTTGGTCTTCCCCCACTGAATTGGTCCTCCGTTTCCTAAACATAACGGTGGACCAGTTCAGTTGGGGAGGCTCACTGCCTTGTATCGTGCGACCCAATCCATCTTGCTGATCTTGATGCAAAAAACGCTCGTCGGGGGTCGCTTTTCTCGCTAACGTCGCTGTGATCTACGTGTTTTGGAGCATGTTCAATTTCAACGAGTATGTGGGCTGGTTCTGTCTTGCGATGGTCTCCTACTCATCACTCTACCTTACTGTATTCGCTGACGTCATTCTCGATTCCACAGCCTCTGCGAGGGCGCCTACTGAGGCCGAGGCCGAGCGACTTGGCGGCGCTTTATCGGAGCTCCGCCAGAAGGCCGCTGATAACCGGATGCCCATTCCAAGGTCAGTGCGATTTCGAGTGATAGACACCGAAGAAATTAACGCCTTGGCCTACGGCTACCGTTCCGTCGCCGTCACCAGCGGCCTGCTTGATGTCGCGGATGCAAGGCTCCTGAATGCCGTACTTGCTCATGAACTTGGGCACCATGTGACGAACGATACGCTGCCGATCCTAAAGATGATTGCAGGCTTCGGACCAGCCATGACCCTGACGCTCATCGGTGCGCCAATTCTCGCAGTCCTCTCAGAGGCATCTGAGCCTAAGCCCTCATCTATCGGGCTCACCTTAGAGGCAAGAGCTGCAGCGAGCCTCATTGGCAGCTTTATTTACATCGCCATCTGTTGCTTTGTGCTGACGGTTCTCTTCGTTCCTGTGATGGCAACCCTGCTTTTTCGACTTTGTAAGTTCTTCCTGTCGTGCTTGAACCAGCCGCAAGAGTATCGGGCTGACGAATATGCGATCCGGTTGACCCAGGACGACGCACTGCTGGTTTTCCTAGAGATGACCTGGGGCGCTGAGGCGGGGTCCGAGGAGTGGTACCGGCCATCTTTGTGGCTGTCGCATCCACCCACCGAACGAAGGATCGAGCGGGGACGTGCGCTTCTCGATGAGATGACCTGGGCTTCTGGACCGATCCGCTCAGTTTAGGTGCACCGCTGTTCATACCTACGACATGTTAGTTCCCCGTTCCGTGAAAGAGGTGATTGAAGCTGTCCGAGCGGCTTTGAGCGATCGTACGTTTTAAAATCTGATCGTATGGAAGAATTCCTAAAGCCATCGTTTACGGCATGACCGGACGCTTACGTTTAGTCCTGCCGTAAACGACCCCTATTAGAACTCCATTGGCATCAGGCGAGTTTTGCATCTATCCTACTAGCCCTGATAAGGGATACTTATGGATGTGTCGCAAACTATGGGGTCTAGTTGACGAGCCTGCGTGATCTGAGGTTTTTACTGGTCGAAATATTTCGAACAGGTTTTTTGAGCATGATCTCGTTAAAGGGCTGTCATTTCCCCAAGGATGCAGTTTTGTACGCTGTTTTCTTCTATCTGCGGTACACGGTGTCATATCGTGACTTGGAAGAGATCATGGCTGAGCGCGGTGTGCGAGTTGACCATGCCACATTGAATAGGTGGGTTGTGAAATACTCGCCGATCGTCGCAGCCCGTGCGCAATCAAAAAAGCGTCCAACATTGAGTTCATGGCGCATGGACGAGACCTATATTCGTGTTCGCGGCAAATGGGTGTACCTCTATCGGGCCGTCGACAAGGCAGGAAATACTCTTGATTTCATGCTGTCCGAGCGCAGGAACCGTCCAGCAGCAGCAAGGTTCTTTGCCAAAGCCCTGTCTTCAAATGGAATCCCAAGCAAGATCGTCATCGACAAAAGTGGCGCCAACGCAGCGGGCATTCGAGAGGTGAACAAAATCCTCAATCGGTTTGGCTGCCCAGCCAAAATCCAAACGGTCAGGTCCAAGTATCTGAATAACCTGATCGAACAGGATCATCGATTTATCAAGCGTCGCGTACGGCACATGTGTGGGTTCAAATCGTTCAGATCGGCATCAGCTACTTTGGACGGCATCGAGGTCGCCAACATGATCCGGAAGCGGCAATTCCCCTGCAATACGTCCTCGGGTTTTCGGATGTTTGCCGAGATCGCAGGATAGGTGTGTCCAGTAGTTGACTGCCTATGGTCGTTCCAAAAGTTTGCGACACATCCGTTGAAAGTATCATAGTTCCAAATTGGTATTCTGTAATTGCGCGCTTTTTTAAGTTTTTGCACATTATATCGATGTTTGTAAGCTCTTTAAATCATATCCGATAAGTATCCCTTATTATGTGTGATTGATTTTCCGCGAATTTCGACGCAAAATAGGCCTCATGAAGCCCCCTACCCCATATCTCCCGGCTGCCTCCCCTGCCTTCTCGGACACAGATCAAGAGGCGCTCACTGATCTTTATGTGCGTGGCACGCCGACCAATACACTGCGGGCCTATGAGCGCGACCTGCTCTACATCTCTGCTTGGAAGGCTGCGCGCTCCGGCACAGTGCTGGATTGGCCTGAGGCCGAGGCCACCGCCCTTACCTTCATTCTCGATCACGCGCGCGATCTAAGCGACGCGCCTGAGGATGACATTGCCCGTCAAACGGCGGAGATGCTGATCGCGCAAGGGCTGCGCAAGTCGCTGGCCTGCCCGGCCCCGTCGACGCTGGACCGGCGCATTGCCTCCTGGCTGGCGTTTCACCGAATGAAGAACTTGGCCAGCCCGTTTGCTGCCCCGCAAGTGAAGCAGGCCCGCGCCAAGGCGCGGCGCGCCGCCGCCCGGCCCCCTGCCCCGAAATCGCAACATCCGATCACTCGCGAGGTGCTGGAACAGCTGCTGGCCACCTGTCGGGGGTCCCGGCGGGATTGCCGCGACCGGGCGATCCTGACGCTGGGCTGGGCTTCTGGCGGCCGACGTCGCTCCGAGATCACCGGGTTGATGCGGGAAGATGTCAGCCTGAAAGCGTTCGAAAAGGAAGGTCTGGTCTGGCTTTCGCTGCTGGAGACCAAGACCACGTCCAAAGGTGAGACCCCGCGCCTGGTGTTGAAGGGCCGCGCCGCGCAGGCGCTGGTGCATTGGATCGAGGTTGGCGGGATCAGCGACGGCCCCTTGTTCCGCCCTGTCTCCAAAGCGGATCGCGTGTTGACGCGCCGCCTGTCACCGGACGCGATTTACCAGATTGTCAAACACAGGTTGAAGCTAGCCGGATTGCCGGAAGATTTTGCCTCACCCCACGGCCTGCGATCCGGATTCCTGACCCAGGCCGCGCTCGACGGCGCTCCGATTCAGGCCGCCATGCGCCTCTCCCTGCATCGCTCCATGGCCCAGGCGCAGAAATATTACGACGATGTGGACATCGCGGATAACCCGGCGACTGATCTACTGGGGTGAGTACTTACTGACTATTTAAAAATCCCCGCTTGAGGGAAACTCCGGCTGCTGTGCCTATATCTTGTTTCCTGTCGCATCTGTTAACGTGGTCAGCGCGGAAACATGTCGCGGCAGATCACAACGGGAATGCAGGATATCGACGATGATCACGCTATCCGGTTGGTCCAGGTAGACTAGAAAATACTCTCCTGCCCGCACATACCTGAGATCAGCCGCCTCCTCGACCAATATAGAACAACTGCGGCTGGCCACCCTGCCCTCGGTGATGGCATGACAGCGCGCTATCAGCTCTTGCTCATATAGATCGGCCTGATGCGGCCCAAACTTGTCGATGGTCCATCAGGCAATTTCCACCAGGCTGGCTTCAGCACGGCGTGTCAGTCGAAAAAGTCTGGTCACGCTTTGGTTCGTGCCATCGCAAAGGCACGACGGATCGCATCCGTACCGTTGCCTTCTGCCAGATCTCCTGCCTGAGCCTGGGCCACACCTTCCTGCAGACCATGTTTGAGAGACTCCAGCCCCGCTTCTTCCCGCTCCAGAAGCCGAAGGCCCACGCGCAACGCTTCACTGGCGTTCTGATAGCGACCGGACGCAACCAGGTTCTGCACCAGCTGATCCTGCGATTCTGTAAGTACGACATTGCGGGTTACCATGGCGCAAGCCTCCTCTTTGGCAATATATGCCAACGAGACCGCCGGTTCAACGATTGAGAACATAGCCCAAGCAGTTTAGTCGAGCTGGTCTCATTTCTGAGAAATACTTTAGCTAACTGGTTTCTTTTGATCGAGAAGAAGAGTTTAGTTCCACCACGCCTCCAAGGACGGGCGAAGGTGTCTTGAAACAGCGTCTCAACCCGGATGCGATTTATCAGATAACACGCCTCAATCCATGGACTGCGTTCTGAGTTTCTGACTCAGTGGCCTCGGATGGCCCCCGATCCAAACCGCCACGCGATTGTCACCGCACCGCTTCATGGCACAAGAACAGAAACACCATGACGACAACGGTATCGCCGAAGTCCGAGCGAACGCCATAAAAAAGTGGAAAAAGCATCGGTTCAATTGACCTGCAGCATCAGATTTTTGTACTGTCGCAGCATAATACCTCAAAGACCAAACCCAACGATAACAGTACCACGTCCGTATCTTATTGGCGCAAAGATCCTGTAATTCGAACCCCACCCGCCCTGCCCTATCCCGTCAAAATTAGTCGACGTTTGTCAGGAAAATCCGCGCGTTCAGTATTGGGGCGGCGTGAAGCATTACTGAACTCAAAGAAGCAACAATGCACCTGAGGTCAAGCATCCTTTAAAAATACCGACTGGGAATCTGAATTCTTATCGGCACTATGCAACCTCCAAGCGCTTCTTAAGCGCTCAGCAAATACGTGAGTTAACAGCTGTTAACTTCAGAGCACTTGTGCAGGCCTCGCAGCAACCCACAAGTTATTGATTTTTCTCTTGACATGAATCGGAATACGAGTGCCTAAATGTACGCAAGTTGCGCAACCATACAAAAATGAGCAGGAAAACTGCAACTATGCTACAGACCACACCCATTGCTGCGGCGACGCAGTCTCATGTTACACGTGAAATCTCTGATCGTCTACAAGTCGCACTGACGACCCACTTAACTCAGGCCTATTCTCCTGAGTTGTCAAAGACCCTTCGTCTCTTCAGTGCGACAGAGGTAGCCGACCTTTTTGGCACAACCGGACAATACTTGCGAAAAGGTCATGCTGAAGGCTCTCTTCCAGAACCGGAAGTCAACAAAAACGGCCGACGTTTTTATTCCGGAGCCGAAATAAAAACGATGCGCCAGATTCTTGAAGGCAGCTCCAGAAAACCCGGGAAATACCTCCCCGGCCGTCGCGATAGCGACCGTCTTCAGGTCATTCAACTCATGAACTTCAAGGGTGGCAGTGCCAAATCCACCTCTGCCATTCATCTGTGTCATTATCTTGCGCTTCAAGGTTATCGCGTTCTTGCCATCGACCTTGACCCACAAGGTAGCCTAACTGGATTCTGCGGAATTCAGCCTGAGATCGAGTTTGAGGGAAACTCAATCTATGATGCTTTGCGCTACGAAGATCCGGTCCCAATGTCCGAGTGTATTCGGGCCACCTACTTCCCTGGCTTGGATCTTTCCCCCGCTCAGTTGATCCTGTCAGAGTTTGAAACAGAAACCGCTGTCTACGCCCGAAAAGGTGTCCCCTTTTATAATCGACTCGCTAATGCAATCGAGACGGTAGAGGCAGACTACGATGTGATCATTATCGATAGCCCGCCTTCTTTGGGCTTCCTGACGCTGGCGGGATTGTTCGCGGCAACATCTGTCATTGTGCCGCTAACACCGAGCATGTTGGACGTAGCCTCCACACAGCAGTTTCTTGAAATGACTTCGGCGTACCTTGAAGAGTTTGAAAACTCCGGGATTCCGATCGTCCATGACAATTTCCGGTTTCTCATAACACGGGACGACCCCTCAGATACCCCGTCTCAGCAAATTGTCAGCCTGATGCGGGCGTTGTTTCAGGATCGAGTGATCGGTGCAACTGCGCTACGAAGCACTGCCATTGCTGATGCTGCGATGTTGAAAATGACAATGTACGAAGTCGTTCGATCAGAAATGACGCGGTCGACCTATGACCGCGCGCGATCAAGCATGGATGCCGTTGGGCACGAAGTTTCAAACATGATTCAAACTGCGTGGGGCCGTTGAAATGGCACTTAAACAAAACAAAACCAGTATGGCTGCAGCGATTGCAGCGGCAGCCGGAAACCCGCCAATTCCACCAACAAAAACGGAACGCGCTAATGCGGCACTTCCACGCGGTACAATTGCATCGGTGCGTGTTGGAGCCGGAGGTATCCAAGACATCGATACCTCACTCATTTTACCCTGGGGCCCAAAAGATAGGCTTGGAATCGAGTTAACACCTGTTAACTCTGGCGCCGAGGCGAACGTCGATTTAGCTGTTCTGGAACTTGCTGAAAGCATCAAGGACGCAGGGGGCCAACAGGTTCCCGTCCTGTTACGTCCTTCCGAGGAAGTCGACGGTCACTTCGAGGTTATCTACGGTCGCCGTCGCATCTTAGCTTGTCAGTATCTAAACCAGCCTGTTCGCGCGCTGGTAAGGACCCTTGGTGATAAGGAAGCGCTTCAGGCAAAAGGTCTGGAGAACTCTTCTCGGGTTGACCTCAGTTACTACGAGAGAGCCCGGTTCGCACGCGAAATTCTAAACCAGGGATATGACCGCTCGGAAGCGATCACAGCGCTAGCAATTTCCAAGAACACGCTGTCACAGTTGGAGCGAGTCACAAACGATATTCCGGACGATCTCGGGGATATGATTGGTCCAGCACCGAAATCCGGACGGCCCAAATGGACAGCACTCGCCGATGCGTTGCGAAAAGAGGTGATAACAGCGGACAAGGCCAAGAAGCTTTTGGAGACGCTCAATATAGCTAATTCGGACGATCGGTTAAACGGGCTCCTGTGTAGCTTGACTCCTAAGAAAGAAGCACAGGAAGTCCGGCCGGCGCCCGACGTTGTTATCAAGACCAGCGATTCTGCGGTGAACATGACGATCAAAAGGGCAGGGGACAATGAAGCCTACACAAGTTGGCTTTCGGACAACCTTGGACAAATCATTCAAGAATCCTACGAGCGTTTCAAAGAAAGCGCCGAGGAGTAAGCGAGTTAACAGATGTTAACTCTACATGAGGCAACGAGCAAAGAGGAGGAAAGCAAAAAAGAAACCCCCGAAACCTGAGGCTCCGAGGGCTGAAAACCAACTAGTGGTTGTAGATTAGACACCTAAACCCTAACAGCCCGCGAATCACGACACAATAAAAAACGCCTCTGGGTGAACAGGTTTTCTTTGTCTGCTGACAAAATCTCATGAAAACACTAACAGCATTGGCTCCAAATGGAGCGACCTTGTCGGGAACGGCAGGGCAGGGGAGTAGTACGCCCCAAAAATGGATACTTCTTCGCGCCGTTGAAGAGGCCAAAGAACCTCTTGGCTTAAAATCCACAACCCTCAATGTCCTGAGAGCGATGATTTCCTTTTTGGGCGGCGATCAAATTGCTGCGGACCATGATGATCATCACATCTGCTTCGCTTCCAACGCGGCGATCGCCAAACGAACTCATGTCAGCGTGCAGACAGTTGAGCGTCACATCTCAACGCTGGTTGAGCTTGGACTTGTCCGCCGCGTAATGAGCGCAAATGGCAAGCGATGGGCGCGCCGGGATCGACAGGGCAGGGTGGTCACCGCAACGGGGCTCTCCTTGATGCCTTTGTCTGAACGGCACCCTGAGTTCATCCAGGAAGCCCAGAGGCATGCTGATCGCGTTCTGGAGTTCACTGTACTCCGTGACAAGGTTTCCGCCGCTCTGGCGCGCCTTAGGGGCCTCGTAGCAAATGACACCGCGATCTCTGATTTGATGACCACCGTACGCAATGCTCTGCGTCGCAAACCGGATGCGAATGTACTCAGCGAGCTGCTGGCGGAAATCTCTGTGGAAATCTCCGAGATAACACAGACAGATACAGAAAATTTGAGGGCCAGTGACAGTGAAATTGAGGGGCACAAAGAGGACTCTTTGAATCCCGAAGTTAAGAAAGAAAAACTTTCTCAGATTCAGGTTTCTCCAGACCAAATGGAGCGCAGTTTTCCACGGCTATGCTCAGAACTACGCTTTGCAAAAGATCAGCACCACTGTGATCGGCTTATGGATGATATCGCAGAGTATCTACGACTTGGCCAAACCTGGTATGCAATGAAATCAACGTTTGGCCCAGCTATTCATTTCATTGTTCTCGGATACATCTTTCAACGTGCTGAGAACATACAGTCTCCAAGGGCTTACCTGATTTCGTTGCTGGCTAAGATCGAAAAGGGAGAGCTGTCCCCAAAGGCAATGCTGTCGCAAACCTCCAAGGCTACGTAAATTTGGGGAAACAGGACGAGATTTACCGTTTTCAGATTACACGTCCAATCGATGATTGGATCGGTTGGTTTGAAAAAGGTGAGTAATAGGATTGACCTCTATAAATCACGTAGCGATAAATAGTGAGTTATAGAAAGGAGGCTTATACCTCACGATGTGGAACTGGCAGTACCCTGATTGGCCGACTTTTCGTTACGATGCCACAACACTCGAACCATACGAGCAACAATTTCTGTTGTCCTCCGGCGAAGTCCTTGGAGCGGTACATCATGTGAGTGCATCGGATCGGGATCAATTGCGTATCGACCTGCTAAGCGAAGAAGCGATGAAGACCAGCGCGATCGAAGGTGAGATACTGGATCGTCTCAGCGTGCAATCTTCCTTGCGTCGGCATCTTGGACTGGCTCCCGACAGCTATCCCTCCAAACCGCGCGAGCAAGGTGTTTCAGAAATGATGGTGGATGTTTATTCCAACTATTCGGAACCACTGTCACACGACACCCTGTTTCGGTGGCATGACATGCTTCTGTCCCATGATAGGCATCTGGAAAGGATTGGATCATACCGGAGCCATGAGGATGCGATGCAAATCGTCTCAGGCAGGCTGGACCGCCCAACGGTGCATTTCGAAGCGCCACCTTCGCATCAGGTTCCGGCTGAAATGGACCATTTCGTAACCTGGTTCAACCGGACCTCACCAGATGGTCTCGAACCATTGCGCGCACTGATCCGGGCCGGATTGAGCCATCTGTATTTCGAGAGCATTCACCCCTTTGAGGACGGCAATGGCCGGTTGGGTAGGGCGCTGGCTGAAAAGTCTTTGGCGCAAAACATTGGTCAGCCAAGTTTGATTGCTCTTGCTTTCACGATCGAGCGAAAGCGGAAGGCTTACTACGATCAGCTCGAACGCCATCAAAAGACACTGGACGTTACACCATGGCTTATCTGGTTTGCCAAGACAGTCCTTACAGCACAGCAGGTGACGCTTGAGCGGGTTGGCTTCTTTATATCCAAGACGCATTTCTATGACCGGTTTCGTGATCAGTTCAACGCCCGGCAAAGCAAAGTAATCGCACGTTTGTTCAAGGCTGGACCGGATGGGTTCAAAGGGGGATTAAGTGCTGAGAATTATATCTCGATCACCGGAACGTCGCGCGCCACGGCGACGCGGGATCTCCAGGATCTGGTCGAGAAGGGCGCTCTGAGTAGAACGGGTGAACTCCGATACACGCGATATTGGTTAAAGCTAGATCGGGACGGGTAGGGGGCTGAAATACGGCACGAAGGGCGGGTAAGCGGCGTTGAAATGTGCCCGCGCTTTCAATTGGTCGAACTCTGAATTTCAATCAGTCGAAGAGGCGACCTAGGAGTTTCTCGAGTTCTTCCCTCTGCTCAGCGTGCTTTTTCGGGTTGTCCCGGATCAGGCGTTCCAGATTGAGAAGCTTCCAACGTACTGCGGGAAGATCGGCTGCTTGCGGTAGATCTATCGCAGTGAAATCCGGCGTACCATCCTGCAGGCTGAGCAAGAATTGTCTGGTGGGTTTATCGAAGCGAGATTGGATATCCGCAATCAGTTGCTTGCGCGTCGCCAGCAGGTCATCAAGGCCGACGGGTGACTTGGTCATGCCCTCGAACTCACGCACATAAGGCTGATCAAGATCAATCAGGTTGGGATTCAGCAATTCGTGTGCAGGACGTGCCGAACAGGCGATGTAGATCAGGAAGGTCCGAAACAGATCGTCCGTCAGGCCTTCGTGTTCGTAGAGAAGCTTTACGTCGTAAAGATCGCGCGGGTGCTGGCGATCCACGGCTGCGTGGAGCTTACCGCCGAACAAATCTTCGAATGAGACGATCTGCATTTCTGCATAGCCAAACGCGTCTGCTACGGCGTCGGAGACCGCCCGGATTTCGGGGTCATGAACAACGCCGCGTGTGACAGGCGAAGTCTCAATTTTGACTTCTGCACCTTCCAGACGCGCAAGCACGCGGGTGGCGCCGCCCCCACCTCCTTTTATTCTTTGAGCCTTCGCCCCGCTGATACCCTTTTCGATCGACTTAGCGATACGATCCATGGCTTCGTTGATCTCGGCGAGGCTCTGTTCACGCTCTTTGATCGGCAGATATGTCAGGTCGATATCAACCGAGAGTCGCGGTAGATCGCGATAGAAGAGGTTGATTGCTGTCCCGCCCTTGAGCGCGAATATCTCTTCCTTCGCGACGTAAGGCAATACACGCACGAGAAGGGCGACTTGGGATTCATAATTCCTACGCGCCATTTTCTGCCCCTGTCGTGACGAACTCTTCGGGTACCATGATGCGATATCGCGGATGTATCCGGCCACCTTTGACCAATGCTCGATCCCCCGTCCCGAGGTTGAAGGCGTCAGCATCAAGTCGTTTGCGCCAGGGGTGATTGTGACGATCCGCAAAAACGAAGAAGAGGCGCCTGACCTTTATTTTCCTGCAGCTCAGCAAAAGTGCCGAGAGCATCTTTGGTCGTAACGTCGTCAAACCCTCGAACACCATGTCGAGGTTGTGAAAACTCTCATGGTCCGGCAATTCATCCATGGCTTCCATGACCGCCCGTTCGGGGACCGACATGCGCAGTTGCCAGTCCCACGGGAGGGAGTTTTCAGATTTTATGTCGTCATTTGTAACGCCAAGTGCCTGGTCAGCGAACAGTGACGTATTGCGCGTTTCTATAGGTGCGTTGAGTGGCAGCTTAATGAGCCAGTTGGGTATTTTGTAGCCATAGATCCAGACGGGGGCGTTGTTGCCCAAACGCAGGTAGTGGTCGTAGCCCTGTTGTGAGAGAGCGGTTTTTCCGCCGACATGAATATCATAGCCCATGATATGTTGTATCGAGATCAGGCAGGCCTTCCAGTCAACGGTGTTTGATGCGGGCGGATTGGGAACAGGTCGGCGGAAAACGCCGCGGTGAACGCGTTCGAGCCAGCCCCGTTTTACATAGTCGCGAAAAGTTTCGTAGGCTATGCCATGGGCGGTGAGCCAGTTGGCATCGACGAGATATCCCGCGGGCACCGAGTCGAGAACTTTCTTCAGGTTTTGCGATCTTCCAGCGTTCATGACGCCCTAAATCATATAAATTCAAAGATAAGGCAAGAACGTTTCTTTGAAAAATACATATTTAAAGCGTTTATAGCACTGAAAATGACACATTACTAAACTTCACAGCGCCACGCGGAAACCCACCGGAATACCCGGGATAAATGGCAGATTCGCGCGCCAAGGCCATATTTTGTTGAAAAACTCTTCCTTGATCGGTGCATGAACTGCTGATTCAATTCTTCCAATGGGTGGGAGGATTGGCGATGATGGGGCCGAGGTAGGAAGCGCAATCGTCGCTGTTCTAGGAGTTCTCATTGGAGAACCACGTTCCCTAGGATCACCTGCTTCGGTCGATTGATCGCTTTGTTGATCTGAGCAGCATTCGAGCCATCTCTTGGATTTTTACAGCCACACCGGTCGTCCATCGGTCGATCCTGAGCTGCTGATCCGGATGCTGCTGGTCGGCTATTGCATTGGTATCCGCTCTGAGCGACGGCTGTGCGAAGAGGTGCAACTGAATCTGGCATATCGCTGGTTCTGCTGTCTTGATCTGACCGACCGGGTGCCAGATCATTCGACGTTCTCCAAGAACCGGCATGGACGCTTCCGCGAGAGCGAACTGCTGCGCCACCTTTTCGAGACGACTGTTGCGCGGTGCATCGCGGAAGGTTTGGTCAGCGATCAACGCATGGCAATCGATGCCAGTCTGATCGAAGCCGATGCAAACAAACAGAACTCAACGCCAAAAGAAGAATGCGATGCATCAACTATCGATCCAGAAGATGCGCCTCGCGCGGTCCGCGAGTATTTGGATACTCTGGATGAGGCCGCGTTTGGTGCAGCCAGCGAAGTTCAGCCCAAGTTCACCTCCCATTCCGATCCAGCCAGCCAGTGGACGGCGGCCCGTAAAGGTCCAGCATTCTTTAGTTTCCACGTTTTGGAGCAAACCCTCCGACTTCCAGTCGGATCCGCTTGAGCACGAAGAATCATGCAGTATGACACCGGCAAGCACTGCGTTTTCTACCATCGCTACCATCTCGTATGGTCCACTAAGTACCGGTTCAAGGTGCTGACCGGTCAGGTGCGTCTGCGGGTGCGCGACATCTGCCGCCAGGTGTGTCGCGAGAACGAGGTCGACATCCTGCGCGGGGTATTGTCCTCTGATCATGTCCACATGTTCGTGTCGGTGCCGCCGAAGATTGCCATCTCCGATCTGGTGCGCAGGATGAAGGGCCGTTCGTCTCACAAGGTGCAACGCGAATTCCCCGAGTTGCGCAGGCGGTTTTGGGGACGGCGGTTTTGGGGACGTGGGTATTTTTCCACCACCAACGGGGCCATTACCGAAGACATCGTACTTCGGTACCTCGAACAGCACATCGCAAATCCCACCTGCGCCAGCCGGTCGGTGGTTTAGTTATAATCGACACGGACCATGGCGTTATCGTTGATGTCGAGGCCACACGGTCCATCCGACAAGCTGAGTTCGGATCAACCAAGACCATGCTGGATCGGGTAGAGGACAAGTTCGATCTGCATCCGGAGCGCCTGATCGCTGACACCGCCTATGGCACCGGGCCGCTCTTGGGCTGGCTTGTCGACCGCAACATCGCCCCGCACATCCCGGTCTTCGACAAGTCCGGGCGCAACGACGGCACCTGGACGCGGGCAGACTTCGAATGGGATGCTGAGAACAACCAATACATCTGTCCTGAGGGCGAGGCGCTTAAGCAGTTCCGTCGAAACTACTCAGACCCCAATTGCGGCCCCACAGGCAAAGGTGTTGCCAAGTATCGCGCGCTGAAGAACACCTGCCAGGCGTGCCCTTCCAAACCGAAGTGCTGCCCGAACATGGACTTCCGCTCCATTACCCGCGAAGAGCACGAAGACGCCCGTCAGGTTGCCCGCGACATCGCCAAAACCCGCCAGTACGACATCTCGATGAAGCTCAGAAAGAAGGTCGAGATGCTCTTTGCCCACCTCAAACGCATCCTCGGCCTCGGGCGGCTCCGATTACGCGACCCCTGCGGGGCAAATGACGAATTTCTCCTCGCCGCCACCGCCCAGAACCTCCGAAAACTGGCCAAGATCTTTCCCGCACCGCAGCAAACACGCAAAGCCTGATCAGAAAGGCACTCGCGCTCTGTTCAGCGCCTCAATTTCTGCGCCAGCAACACGTTGTTTTTCAACAGAATCGGCGGGTCGCGGAAGTTCGCTGCAGATGCGAGCTTAATGAGGCGGGCAGCTTCGACCGGACATTGGTTGTGACGCTGCCCTCGATTTGATCGCGATCAGATAGTGACCGATGTTACGAGGTCGTCCACTCACTATCGAAGTTGCGATCAGGACTAACGCCCAAAAGAAACTTGCGAAAACGTTCAGCAATTCCATGCTTCTTGATTGACTATTTCAAGAAAACTGTGAGCGACTTATCGCGTTCTCGACCAAGTGTCTTTGCAATTTATGTAAGGAGCCCGAAATCACTCATTAAGTGCTCAACGAGTTGGTTCCTACTTGGGTTTCCATTTTCCCTCCCAACCGCTCACAAGGGCTCCTTGTACGATATAGCGATCGAACCAATTTTGCAGGACTTTGAATGCTATTGATTTTGGTGTGTTGCGACCAGTTTTAGTATCTGAAAGGTTGCTCAATGGTTGAGTTCGCGCCGATCAGATCACGTCGAGATTTTGTTATAAATTTGTCAAAAATATGACTCATGCCTTTCAAAAACCAATGAGAGGGTCTGGCGCATTGTCGTCTGACAACTCGATTGTTCCACCCAGAACACAGTTCCGTTCCTGGCTTTGAAAGGCACTAAAATGAATGCTTTGATCAGTGAATTCCAACCCAACCCAGCTGGTTCCGACCCTTCGACTCAGACGATTGAACTCTTTGGTCCTGCGGGGCAGAGTTTTTCAGCATGGTTGTTGAGCATCGAAAGCGATCAGGGCGGATCGGCGGGTACCGTAGATCGTGTATTCCAGATCAGCGGATCATTCGACGCATCCGGAATTCTGACGGTCGAGG
Source organism: Rhodobacteraceae bacterium KLH11 (assembly GCA_000158135.1). Classification (GTDB taxonomy): domain Bacteria; phylum Pseudomonadota; class Alphaproteobacteria; order Rhodobacterales; family Rhodobacteraceae; genus Ruegeria. The sequence continues at coordinate 211,350 of DS999533.1, read as the reverse complement.
TTCCCGATCTGGAAAACCCAAGCTTCACCTACGTTCTGGTTGATGAGTTCACAGGGTCAGTAGGCGACGATTTTGACACGGACAATGACGGCGTTCTGGATATTGACCCTGCATTGTTGGGTATCACCGAGGTTTATGATGCGATCGGGATTCCTGACTCAGAGGCAGACGAAAATTTTGTTTACGGCGCGCAACTGGGTGGCGTCGATTTCAGCTTCACCGGTGCGGAGCCAGCGCGCGTTTTCCGCAGCGGATCGGAAGGGGACCTCTATGCAGTTAATGTGGTCGGCGATACCGAAGTATTTGATGCCAATGGTAATGCGATCAGCGTCGGCGAATTTACCGAAAACCCGGCGGATACCACCAACTTTGGTGAGGTGAACGCGTCTTTTGTTGCACCCGCCAGCGCGTTCACACTGGAACTGCTGCATTTTACAGATCAGGAAGCAAACGCTGCCACTATCGACAACATCGACAACCTGTCTGCAGTTCTGAATGCGCTGCGGGCCGAGGATCTGGGCGGTGACGGTCTGCCTGACAACACCCTGACGCTGTCAGCAGGAGATGCCATCATCCCAGGTCTGTTCTTCGACGCTTCCGAGGCTGTTTTTGGCTCTCAAGGTATCGCCGATATTCAGATTCAGAACGAGTTGGGCGTTCAAGCCATTGCTCTGGGCAATCACGAGTTCGATCTGGGCACGGGTCTGTTGGCCGGTCTTATCGACGGTTCCGCAGCGGGTGACTTCTCAGCACTGACAACCGGTACCGCGTTGGACGGGCAAGATTTCACTGGCGCGGCCTTCCCGTACCTTTCGGTGAACCTCGACTTCTCAACCGATGCCAACTTGGCACCGCTGGAGACTGCCGGTGGACAGGACGCTGCGACATTGAACAACGTGGTGACGTCGTCAGTGGTTTCGGATGTAAACGGTGAACTCATCGGTATTGTTGGTGCAACAGTTCCAACGATCCGATCGATTTCCAGCCCCGGTGCTGATCTGGGTATCTCTCCAGATTGGGCGAGCGGCACACCGACAAGCGAAGAACTGGACGCGCTCGCCGCTATTCTGCAGGCCGAGGTAGACCAGTTGCTGGCCGACAACCCGGACATGAACAAGGTCGTGCTTCTTTCGCACATGCAGCAGATCTCGATCGAGCAAGAGCTGGCGGCGCGGCTTGAGAATGTCGACATCATCGTTGCGGGCGGTTCGAACACGCGCCTGTTTGACGACAACGACCGAATCCGCGACGGCGACAGCGATCAGGGCCAGTACCCGCTGTTCATCGAAAACGCCGGCGGTACCACCACTGCGGTCGTCAATACCGATGGCAATTACAAATATGTTGGGCGTCTGGTCATCGACTTTGACGAAGATGGCAACCTGATCCCGACCAGCTATGACGAAGAGGTCTCGGGTGCATATGCAACCGACGATCAGGGCGTTGCAGATCTGGATGCCGAAGGGTTGGTTGATCCAGAAATCGATGCCATCACGGATGCGATTCAGTCGCAGATCGTCGCGACTGAGAGCAACGTATTCGGTGTGTCGAACGTGTTCCTGAACGGCAACCGCTCGGGCACCTTTGCAGCGGACGATCCGGATGGGGTGCGCACACAGGAAACCAACCTTGGCAACCTGACGGCGGATGCAAATCTGGAATACGCTCAAGGCTTTGATGATACTGTGGTCATTTCAATCAAAAACGGTGGCGGTATCCGGGCCAATATCGGTGAGATTGTTGTACCCGCCGGTGGCACCGAAGCCGTTCGCCAACCGAACTCGGCCGTGTTGGACGAAAATGGTTTTGAGGTGAAGCCTGAAGGCGGCATCAGCCAGAACGACATTGCGACCACGCTGGCGTTCAACAACGGGCTTACTTTGCTGGATATGACCCGGCAGGAATTGAAGGACTTCCTGGAAGGCTCTGTCTCGGCGCTGCCAACTGGCGCATCGGGCGGCTTCCCCCAGCTTTCCGGCTTGCGGTTCTCGTTCGACGAGACGCAGACGGCCCAAACCTATGATGTTGATGGGAACATTCTGGTCGCTGGTGAACGGGTGATCAATGCTGGTATCTTTGACGAGGACGGTGAACTGATCGCCGAGATCGTGCGCGACGGAGAGGTTGTCGGCGACGGCAACGAAACGTTCCGCGTCGTGACGCTGAACTTCCTTGCCAACGCGGGCGACGAAATCCTGTCGAACCTGTCCAACCCGAACCGAGTGGACCTGATCGATCTGGACGGTGATGGAGTTGATGACGACCTCTTCACAGGCGATGCTTCCTTTGCAGCGGATGGTAGCGAACAGGATGCATTGGCTGAGTATCTGGATGACAACTTCCCAGACGCAGAGAACGCGTTTGATCAGGCTGATGTTGGCCCAGAAAGCGATCTGCGGATCCAGAACCTGAGCTTCACTGAAGATACAATCTTCGGCGACACGCCCGAACCAGAACCCGCCCCAGAGGCGACTGGCGATGTGATCTTTGAGCAGGTCGCCATCTTCCAGGGTGAAGGCGAAGAACTCGGTGACGGGGATGGCGCCGCGGAATCTGTGGCACACGAGGCAGGCAAGCTTTATGTCACGAACGGCGCTCAGGATCGCATCGACATCTTCACCATACCCGACACGGCTGGCGCAGACCCAGAGCCTGCGGATGCGATTGATCTGAGCGGCTTGGATGGCTACGACGGCGTTCAGTCGGTCGCGGTGAAGAATGGTGTTGTTGCGGTCGCGATCTCTCGCGCGCCAGTCGAAACATCGGTTTTTGGTGGCACAGCAGTCTTGTCGCAGGCCGGGTTTGTTGCTCTGTTCGATGCGGAAACTCTGGAGCTGTTGTCGACCATTGATGTGGGCAATCTACCGGATCAACTGACCTTCAACGAAGACGGGACGCAGTTGCTGGTTGCCGGTGAAGGTGAGAAGAACGACGACAGCGACAACGATGACAACCCACTGGGTACAGTCGCTGTCATTGACACCACAGACCCGACCGCGCCAAGCGCGGAAATTCTGGACTTCGCACAGTTCAACGGCCTCGAGGACCTGGCCCGCGACGCTGGTATCCGAATTCAGGATGGCGTCAGCTTTGCCGAAGATGTTGAGCCGGAATACATCGCGATCAGCCCCGATGGTGCCATGGCCTTTGTCTCGCTGCAGGAAAACAATGCCATCGCCAAGATTGATCTGGCCACCAACGCGATTGTCGACGTTTTCTCGCTGGGAACCGTTGATTTCAGTGGCGAAAGCGCTCTGGACGCGGATGACAATGGTGAGATCAACATCACCAATTTCGACAATCTGGTCGGGTTCCGTATGGCGGATGCGATCACCTCGTTCGAAGTGAATGGCCAGACCTTCCTCGCTACGGCAAACGAAGGCGACAGCCGGGACTTTGATGAAGATCGCGTCGGTGATCTGGCAGAGGCCGATCTGATTGACCCAAGTGTCAACATCACCGGGTTGGAGCGTTTGGAGGTTTCGACCACCGATGGGGATACGGATGGCGACGGCGATATAGACGTGCTGCACACCTTCTCGTCTCGGTCCTTCTCGATCTTCGATGCGGATGGCAATCTGGTCTTTGACTCGGGGTCCCAATTCGAACAGATCATCGCCGATCTGGCACCTGAACGGTTTAACGACGATGACGGTGACGATGGCGAGGATCGCTCGGACGCCAAAGGCCCGGAACCCGAAGCCATCGCGGTAGGTGAAGTAGGTGGTCGCCTCTATGCCTTTATCGGGTTGGAGCGGGACAGCGGCATCATGCTCTATGACATCTCGGAACCGGAAAACGCGTTCTTCGTGAACTACATTCCGCCGCTTCATGTCGACAACGCAGCCGAAGGGGAACCCGCACTGCATTCGCCCGAAGTAATCGCCTTCATTTCGGAAGAGGAAAGCGGCACAGGCAATGCGCAAATCGCGGTTTCCTACGAAGTGTCCGGAACCACGGCGGTCTACGATCTGACCTCGATCAACCCGATCGTCACGATCCCTGAAATTCAGGGGGAAGGCCACATCTCGGAATACGAAGGCCGTACAGTTACAACCACGGGCATCGTCACTGCGGTGGACACAAACGGCTACTATCTGCAGGACGCCGAGGGTGACGGCAACGACGCAACGTCAGACGGTATCTTCATCTTCACCAACTCAGCCCCTATGGTAGCCGTAGGGGATGAGGTTACCGTATCGGGCGATGTGTCCGAGTTCATTCCGGGTGGCGCGGGAACCGGCAACCTGTCGATCACTCAGATCAGCGCCAACACCGAAGAGGTCCTGTCCTCAGGCAACACGGTAGACGCTCTGGTTCTGGGTGCAAATGGCCGTCCAATCCCGACCGAGGTCGTGATCTCGCCGGAAGAAACGCCGGTCAATTTGCAAGACGAACCGGGTGAGTTCAACCCTGAAACCGACGGCATCGACTTCTACGAAAGCCTCGAAGGGATGCTCGTCACCGTGGACAACCCGGTCGCCATCTCGGCCACCAACCGCTTTGGGGAGACCTGGGTTGTTGCGGATGATGGCGCCAATACATCGCCGGGTCTGAATGACCGGGGTGGTCTGAACCTCAATGCCGACGCAGATGGTTTGGGCGATCTAAACCCCGAACGGATCCAGATCCAATATGACAGCGGATTGCTGCCTGAAGGCTTCACCGGTCCCGAGCTGAATGTCGGTGACGACCTCAGCAATGTCACAGGTGTGGTTGGATACGGCTTCGGCAACTATGAGATCAACGTGACTGAGGCGTTCACTGTCGAACAACCGACATCTAATGTTGCAGAAGTCACTGAGATCGCCGGGTCAAAGACCGAGCTGACCGTTGCGACCTATAATGTCCTCAATGTCACCTCGAATGAGGCTGACGGCGACGCGGATCAGATTGCTCAATTGGCACAGCAGATCGTCAACAATCTGGGTAGTCCCGACATTCTTGCGCTGCAGGAAATTCAGGACAACTCGGGTGTGACGAATGACGGTACTCTGGACGCAGACGAAACTCTGCAGGCCATCGTTGATGCCATCGCGGCAGCGGGTGGCCCGGTCTATAGCTTCCAAAGCGCCGTTGTGGATGAAGACGGTGAAAACGGCGGCGTGCCGGGCGGCAATATCCGCAACGCGTTCCTCTACAATGAAGAGCGGGTTGAGGCGAACTCCTTCCTGACGCTGGAAAGCAATGTCCTGACGGATATGGGGGTCACCAATCCCGATACGTTCGAAGGCTCACGCGATCCGCTGCTGGGTGTGTTCACCTTCAACGGTCAGGAAATCACGCTGATCAACAACCACTTCTCGTCGCGCTTCGGGTCCGAGCCGGTGTTCGGCGGACCGCAACCCTTCAATCAGGGCGGTGAAGATGAGCGTGAGGCGCAAGCCCTGACGATCAACGAAGTGGTGGATGGTTTGCTGGCCAATGACCCGGATGCGAACATCGCGGTTCTGGGTGACCTGAACACCTTCGACTTCACCGACGAGTTGACCGAAGATCTGCCGGGTGTTGGGGATGAGCAGGTTCTTACCAACCTGATCGAACTGGCTGAAGGGGACGAGGCCTATAGCTTCAACTTCCAAGGCAACTCTCAGGCGTTGGACCATATCTTTGTCACCGATAGTCTGCTGGAAGGCGCGAATGTCGACTTTGTGCACGTGAATGTGGACTTTGCGGACTCAGCTTCAGATCACGAGCCGATTGTCGCCAGCTTCACGCTGGAAGCCCCGGCCGAGGATCAGTTCCTGATCGGTACTCGCAAGAAAGATACGCTTGAGGGCGATGCGGGTGATGACATCATCCTGGGCCTGAAGGGGCGTGATCTTCTGATCGGCAATGACGGCGATGACTTCATCTTCGGCGGCCGCGGCAGAGATGTGATCAAAGGGGGCGGAGACGATGACTCGCTCTTTGGCGGACGTGGTCGTGACACGATCTACGGCGGCGACGGCAATGACCTGATCGATGGCGGGCGAGGCAGGGACAAGCTGGACGGCGGCGAAGGCGATGATGTCTTTGTCAATGTCGATGGAGGCGACGTGTTCCACTTCTACGGCGATTTCGGGAATGATGAAGTCTACGGCGACTCTGTAGAGGTGGAACAGTTCATCTTTGCCAAGGTGAACAGCGACGACATCGCAGTCGAAGAGGTCGATGGCGCGCGCATCGTGACCGTCAGCAGTGATGAGACCTTTGGCACCGTCACAATCTTCGACGCCGAGTGCGAAGACAACTGCCTGATGTTTGTCTAAGACAACGACAGGGCCGGAGGATTTCTATGCTCCGGCCCAGTCACTTTCATACAAGGCTCAAGTTGCAGCAAGCCAGGAGTGACCGGGCCAGCGAGACTGCGTTTTTCGTTGCGATCACGTGCATCATCCTAACCCCTTTCAGAGCAAGGTAATTCCAAGTAACGTTCCCGAATTGTTACGTTCTGAAGGGGGGTAGGCATGAAGAAAGTGCTTTACATTGCCGAGACAGATGGCGGCGGAACAATCGAGTGTGTTTGGGTGTCACGTCCAGCGGGTCGATACCCAACCTTGTATGACCCTGCCCGCCATCGGTTTGACCCGGCAGACCCAGCTGAGTTTTCCGGTTCAACGAAATCGGCGATCTCGTCGTGGTTGGCTACCTGCCAATCAGACAGGGAATGACACGGGGCTGAACAAGTTGCCTTTGCCAAGGTATATCCCGGCGAGTTAGAGCACTGTGGTTGCGTTGCAACGTTTGCGGTTGTTCGGAAACCCGCTTTTGTGCCGATGGGTTAGTTCGCCAGTTCTGCGAACTGTAGAAATGGACAGAGTCTGGGTGTGAATTGATCTTTGGTTCCTGTGTTTTCCACATTTCGCAGAACTGAATGTCTAACTACGTTGTTATTGCCAAGACAGTTCGTTCAGCCCAAAACTTTACAACAAAGCCTTTCAGGGGGTGGAAACGCACCCTATAGGAGTTGCAAGGGCAATCGAAGTGACGATGATCTTTGTCGCCGCAGCCGGAACACCCCAAGGTATTGCCAGAGGGCACAAAAGACCGACAACTTGATAGGGGCCCAGCTTGCGGACTTCATCAGGGCCAGCGGTCAAACGCGCCGCGTAAACAGGCCGGACAAATGGCTGCTACGCATAAAGATCAAAATCACACAGAAAATCCTTGCAAAATAGGAGCTGTCCACAAATGGCAATGCCACAAAAATACCTCCCGACAAATCTACATTCCGCAGCGGAATCGCAGATCAGGCAGCCGTCCGGAAAGTGAGGTGAAAGAACCGTTTACGCAAAACACCCTTAGGTAGAACACATTGCTCATCGACGTTGTCCACGTCAACAGGATGTGCCGGACTTTGGAACGCGAAGCCAGCACGGTTAGCATTTTGCAAGAAGATGGATCCGACGCTGGAGCTCCCGTGCAAATATAGTCAAAAAACCTTGTTAACGGGGTCATGGTTTAGACCCCTGTAATTGGTAAAAAATTATATTTTTTAATATATTACCCGAAGTTTAGAGAACCTTCGACATTCGCGATTCACAATTGTGCCGCTGCGTTTAGCGCTGATCACATTTTGTTAAAAACTGATCACATTTTGTTACATGTGCCGTAGGGCACACTTGAGATTGACGGACCAAGATAGAGCTCGGATCAAATTTGGATTTCTCAACCTTGGGGAGAATACCGTGTCCTACCAATCGGAAAAGGCAGCTTATGTTAACTTTTTGAAAACATACGTTGATCAACTGAACAAGTTTTTCTCTTTGGTTGGAACCGGTGCAGACAATTCCAGGATTTCCGCCCGTAAGGAGTTGGAATTGAATTATCTCGAAGATCGTTTTAGAAGCATTCGATTTAATATTCTGACGAGCTTGTCTGCTGGAGATGTGCCTGCCCAGGCTGGCGCAGATCTGCGCGCTTTGACGCGATCGTTGACCGAAGTGTCTGGCCTCACTCAAGCTCAGATAAAAAGTCAATTTGCCGATAGCTTCCCTTTGCCAGCAGGACAGGAGCTTTTAGTATTAAGTGATTCTCTGGAAACGACCGCCCCGACATCTTTTGACATCGACGGCTACAAAACCGCGATAAAGCGGCTTGAGAGATACTTGAACGATCTGAATGCAGTCGCCGCTGAAGAAGGAAACGCATCGGTTATTCAGGAGTTGGTGAAAAAAAGCAGTGAGCTCGCGAACTTAGTCAGGCAAAGTGAAACCAATTTCAGCCAGCTTTCGGAACGGCAAATCGTCGAAGCATACGTGACATTACTGGCTGACTTAACCAGCGAGGGTAAGAAATTAGCTTCTGCGCCGGGTTTTGATCTTGCCGGTTTCCCGTCTGAACTGCGCACCGATTTGACAGCTAGAGCAATTGTCCTTCCGCAAGTTGATCGCTTGCCTCGAAGTTTCTCCATAACTTTATCTGATGCGAACCGAGAAATACTTCTTCAGCAAGGGAACCTGCCTGGACTCGCGCTCGGTTGGAACAAACTTGATGACGTAAACCAAACAGAAGCACTACGACAGGCTTTGGATGCTTGGGTCGGTAGAATTCGAAACAGTGGTGTGCGCAATGGCCGATACCGTGATCTGGGAGTAGATGTCCTTACATCGCTGGCGCTAGGTACAAGTAAGGAGGTTGCCTCAGAATTTGGTGTGTCGCCTCTCGAAACAGTCGGGCTTTCTTCGTTTAAGTCAAATACCTCACGTTTTCTTATCGTGGCAGATGACAGCCTTTCCGTGGATATGCCATACGATATTCATTTGCAAATTGAACCGACCAGTAAAATGGTGGAAGGAATTATTCTGCGGGTGCGTGCGACGGAAAGGAACGGCGCAGTTGAAATAGATCCAAGAGCACTCAGAGGTTTGTTCGATGCACAATCAGTTTCGATCAACGGGTCGAAATCGATTCCCGAAAATGTGTCCGGGGGCGCTTTACGAGTTTCGCGTGCTCTAGCCTCGGGTTTCAACCGTGACGCATTGGTCATACTGAACACACAGGTTTACAAGACAATCGAATTGTCGCTGCCAAGAACCGGTCCTCTGACTTTCCGGCCAATACTCTCGGACCAGTCGGAACTGGCCAATCTACCGGTCGATATAACATTAGAGATAAAAAGTCAGGTGAATGAGGATTCGGCTAGGTTCGTTGTATCCAAGCAAAGACTCAAGGCCTTGAATGAGTTTCTGATTCTGGCTGACCGGATTTCAAGATCAGATACATTCGGTGTTTCTGAGGAAATTGTCGAACGAGGCAACGGCGGCAGTGGGCGTGACCCACTGGCGGTGTTTGAAGGTTTGGTCAGAGCTTTGTCTACGGGAGTGTTGAGAAGTAAGAGCCAGGCAATTGTGCTCAATTATCTGAAAGAAGCTGCTATTGTCTTGTCCGACCCTACAGCGTCACGGTCGTCTTCGGAATTGTCTGTTCAGGAGTTGGCTGAGGTTGGTGGGAGAGCGCTTGCGCGCGTGGCACCTACGAATTCCCGGTCCGCGGAAGAGTATAGCAAAGCAATTCTCGATCCTCCGCCGATTGACACTTTGGCCAATAGATCGGGAGCAGGAAGTGCGCGGTTTTCGCCGATTTCCGAAACCGCAAGCTCGGTTGGTGAAGTGTCGGATAGTCTACGGACGCCCGTCGCTACGACACCGGGTCTGTTCGATGGACGGGTAATAGGGAACGAGAGGAGTGTGGAAACACCGCCGCACTCAGTCGTTGAAGTTGAAACCGGATCACGGTTTAGCCTTTTTGATACTGTTTTTGAGAGATTTCCAGTATCGGGTGACACGTTGCCGCTGCACTTCCTGATAAAGGTTAACCAGTCTCACAACCTTCGATCATTTTTTGGCGGTTCTACAACAAGCCAGCTCTTAAACGGAGTTTCGCGCGAAGCCGCTTCGGTCTTCCTTGGTGCTGCGGCTCCCGTTGTCCGTGCCGTATCCGGGGCGGGGCGGGCGATTTACGAGCGTGTCGCAACAAATACAAATGGCATAATCAACTACGATGCTGCCACGAACCAGATAATCGCCGACAACATGCGGTTGCTTCACGGAGCGTCAAGAGCTCAGACTAATAGCGATTTGATCTTTCCCGATTTCAGGTATGATCCCGACAGATCAGCAGGGAACGAAGATCTGATCAAGATGCTCGTGGCTCGCAACCAAAAGCTTGTCGCACTGCTGTCAGAACTGAGTGGACAGGCCGACTACAGCGTCACTTTCACACGGGATGCGGATGACAGCAGCATTGAAGAGCAATCCCGGAAAAGCCTTGTAGATCTTCTTGGCACTCCCCCAGGAACCAGCCGATTGGGTGCCTTCGCAGACCTTGTGACATTGATCGGTGCAACGGGTACAATCTACAGTGGGCTACCAGAAGGAGGTAGGGAGTCTCCGGCGTTTAAGCTGTCATCATTGATTTCGCGTAACAGATTCACCGACTGGACGCGCGTGAAAACCATTTTTGCTGAGTTTTTAGAAAACCAAACGACCATTCACAGGCTGCGGGCGGGCTACTTTTCAAGTGAATTGGCTCTATTCCCCGAGTCAATGCTCAATATTGAAGAGTCCTCTGAATTGGAAAGGGTGAGAGACAGATCCCAACGGGCATTGCAAGACTTGATCGAGGAAACTGGAAGACGCTTTAGCAACAGACAGGAGGGTCTGGGCGAAAACGGTTTTCTCAACCAGTTGGTTGATGCTGGTGTGTATCAGCCCGTCGCCTTTGACGAAAGTGTCAAGCTTGTCAACAATCAAGCGAGAAGATTTGGAAATATTTTCGATGGTGCGCGGCTCTCACAATTTCAGTTCAACAACTTTTTTGAAAATGCCGCGGCCAATACGCAGAATGAAGCAATAAAGACAAGACTAAACAGCGCCATTCAGTTTTCCGAACGCGTCGCCTTGCTGGCAGAAGGGCTAAAAACGGGTCAGTCTATCGCTTTCTCGTTCGGGCAGCAGTTCGGTGCAACAAATGGTCCGCTGCCGATAGTGCAATCACGGCTGCCTGTCGACATAAGCCCTGAACGAGGAAGCGGCTCTGGCTTAGGCGCCAACTCTGATTTCAATTTTATTCCAACCGGTGTGCAATCTGCGGCCTTTGCAACAAGTAGTGTCGGTACAGCAATTCACGGTATTGCAGGCTTTACACGGGACTACGAAGGCGGCGGCGCCAAAATTAGTCGTAATGCTCAACGCCTCGGGAACGCGCTGCAATTTGGCGGAACACTTGTCGGTGGCGGCGCTGCTCTAGTCGATGGATTGGTTAATCAAGGGACCTTGGAAAACACCGGTGCTTTGACACCTCAAATTATCGCAGGCGTAGGTATTGGCGCCGGTGGCAACATCAAAATAACGTCGGAAACAGGTGGATACTCCATCGATTTCGGCGAAAAGAGAGGTATTTCAGGATCTGCATCAAGCCGTGCGGTTCTGTTCGGAGGTTCTACGCATATCAACGACGTATTGACAAACGGGGGATGGGTGATCCCGAGAGTCACAGGGCGCGGAACACTGGATTTTCAAGACAGTGGTTCTTTGTTTCTGCCAACAGAAACGCCTCAGGACCGCGCAGAGGCACTGGACTTGATCAAGCGTATTTTCAACGGCCAAGCCATACCTTCAAGTGAACTTCTGAAATTTGCCTCCACGGCACTATCTCGGAACAGTAGAACCTCTGATATTGGCATAGATGTTGGTGCTGCAGTTGGCGGAAACAGTCTTTTTGTCGACGCGATTCCCGAGTTTGGGCAAACCAGAGTCGCAGTCGGACTTGATACTGGTGTGAATTTCAATCTTGAAATTGGCAACGCTCATTTGACATTCGCTCAAGGTGGCACAGCTGCGTCAGGCCGAAGATTGGCAAGCGAGGGACGCAGCGGCGCGCAGTTGAGGTTTTTGAATCTCGACTTTGGATCGTTCTACGACATCGGTCCGTATCTACAGTCAACCAACACAGAAGGAACAGGGTTTGTTTTTGGCACGTTGGCTGGCACTGGGGTGGGGCAAATCACCGATTTGAACAGAGTTGGCAGGCTTGCCCAGGTTGGCGAAAGGTTTTCCAACATACTGCGCAAAAAGTTCACTTGGGGAACTGCGGCGTTTTCAACCGGTACTGACGGTAAGATCAAGGGGCTTTCTGTAGACGTTACACTGCCTTTGACTAAGCTGGAGACGGACTTCACGATCACGGGTTTCCCGCAAAACAACATTGTTTTTGATCAGCAGAAAGCCGCTCGCAAGCAGATCGCGGATTTGCGCCAGACCAGCAATCGATTTGATCGGCTGCTTTCAAGGCTTGAAACAGCGAGAAATGAGTTCAAAGGCTCTCGTAAATTAACTGTTCGTTTGCATATCACAGAAGATATACTGCGTCATTTAAACGATAATGTTGCCGCGATTTCCCGTAGTGAAGACTCGGCGGCGCGAAAGGCCTTACAGATCAATGAGGCGATCAATGATGTGATCGGAAGGGTTGACAATTTTGTTATTACGCAGGTCGACCTGAATGAAACCCGTACCGCTGGTTTCAAAGAGGCCGGAGTTGATTTTTTTGGTCGTCTGACTGCCAATGGAACAGTCAGTCTAGGAAAATCAATTGCTCGTTTTACGGTTGGTCGGGACAGTGGTACTCTGGTGCTTCAACCAGTCACATCCTTGACTGAGGAGCGCTTCTTATTAGCGGGTGGCCACGAAGGCGACTTCGGTATTGACACACCGGATGTCCAGCAAGAAGTAGAAACCTCGTTTGCTACACCAGAACGGAATCTGTCGGGTAGAACCCGGCGGACTGAATTGGCCTTGAATCTAGGGCCGCTTCAGGAAGAAGTTGTCGTGTCACCGCAGGTCGGCCCGAACGCGGCAGAGATCGATGAGGCAAGTGGGACAGTTGGCAACATAGATGTTGATGCACGTTTGCAGGAACTGGCCGAAAAGAACCTCGGTCTCAGCCGCATTGCGATTGGTGATGGAATCTACATCTACACGAACAGGACAAATGCTAACGATCAAAGCTTTGCTGATCGTGCCGTGCTTTATGCACATGGGTATGAAGCGGTTGAGGGTGCGAACGGTCAGGCCGGGTTTGCTCTGCTGAACGAAGACCCCTCGGTTGCGTTCCTGACACCAGACGGTGCGCCGCTTGTCAGTCAGGACCCTGCAGGAACTCTGCTGAATATCGAAGGAGCAGAGCGTTTTGATGTCGCGAGGGGTGGCGACAGGCTAAAGGATTACACGCTGTTCAAAGCGCGTGTGCCTCTGACCGGCGACAGATCAGATCCGGTTCGGCAGCGACGTACGGAAGAAGATCTGGCGCATATCGTCAGACGCCTTAGTGAGAACGGCCAGCGTGTTGATATCATTACCGTCCGGAAGCAGGCGCGTGAAAACGTCAAGCTTTCTGATGTGATCGAGCAAGTCCGGAACTCGGACATCCGATACAGACATATCGATGCGCATATTTGCCGCTGCAGTCATCACGACGAAGTGCCGTCCCAGGAAGAAAATCGCTTTGTCACGCAAGAAACAGAATTTGTCGGAGTGACGCCCGGCGACAGAGTTGTGCGGCAACGACCAGCTCCGATTATTGACGGCCGTATTGTTACTCCTGGCGGCAATTCCAGTACGTTTGGTGTCTCACATTCAACGGTATTGCAAGCCTATGACGACTATGTCTCGCAATACTACGATGATCTTGTCACCGCGATTACAGCTATCAGAAGCCTGGATGTTCCGTTGAGGCCGAACGACACCCCGGCAGACGGTGTACGATTTGCGACAAAGCTTGGTTTGAGAACCGAGGGCTTGGTCGCACGTTTTGGCCGCGAATTGGCCATTAGCCGCGCTATTGGGTATTTCGAACCTGATCTGATCCAAAGACTAACGCTGTTTCGCAAAGAAGTGGAAGCGATAGTCGGCGAAGATCTGTCTTTACCTATTGATTCAGTCAAAATGGTCCCAAAGACTTCCACCGATGATACGATTGACTTGGCGGCCATCAAAGACATCGGACAATCTATCGAAACATATTTTGACAGCATTCCGGAGACAAATTTGAACCTTCTGGCTTTAGACCAGAACGTTGCACCGATCCTTGATAAAAAAGATGCCATTCTGTCAAGAATTAGGGAATTGGATGGCGCATCAACAACGGCTGAATCATTCCGCAATTTTGTTGATGGCGACTTTACTACATTGTTGCGTCTGGCCGACAATACAGCGGCGCGCCTTTCCACAGGTGCTAAAGTTGCGGACACGCCATGGAACAAGTTGCTAACCAGCCGATTGGAATCACGTAGATTCGTCGCGCTTCCAGATATTCCAAATCTGGTTGTCGTTTTCGATGCAGCAGAATCTGTATCACTAGATAGGCTCTCATCAGAAGCAACATCCGATATCGTTGTTCAAAGAACAAATATCCCTGATGTTTCTATTGGAACAAACCGACGGAACTTTGAGTCCCGGAATCTGAATCAGGATACAGATTTATCACCGGTTTCGATTCTAAAACGTAAAAACACCGAGGTCAGAGACTTTCTGAGTCGCTTTCTAAACAATACATATACGGCAAAGCAACTTTTTGTGCTTTCTCGTCTGAGAAGGGTTTCAGGAAACCTCGTCAATGGTGTCTTCGATGTTCCTCAAACAGGCGTTGTGTACCTATCCAGAAGCAGATTGTCGGACCAAAAAAGTGTAAATGCGCTCGCCATCGGGGGAACGCTGATAGAAATAGATTCCGCCAACTTAAAAAACCCAGCATTTGACAACATCATAGTTCACGAAAACTCGCATATCGTTGACCATTTGACGAGTGTGGTAGGTGCTACAGAATTGTCTGAGAACGCACCTATTTCACGTGAAGATGTATTGTTTGCGCTGAGCAATGCCGGGCGTACACTTCATGCGACGAAAAATATCACACTGAAAATATCCGGTATTACGGAAGAGCTATTGGCTTCCGGAACAGAGCTATACGGTGTTGAAGCCTCGGGCGGTACACCAAGAAACGGTTTGATTGGCTGGTACTCAGAAAACCAGGCGGCTTTGGAACTTGGATCAAACAGAACTATTGTATCTTATGGCCTTAAAGCCGGGCAGCGCGATTTTCCATTTCCTACTATTCTAGGCCCTATAGCTGCATCAAACGAGCCTTATTCCTCTCGAGGGATTGACTCAAAGTTCTTTAATTCGACACAAGATACAGTTGGGTTTTTGAGACGCTTACCCGATGATGTGGCGACCAGAATATCGCTGGGCAAATTGTTGTCTTCCAGCCGGACTTCCGAGCTCCTTGAGGTTGATAAGGGTACACTTAGGTCTGAATATGAGTCCGCGTCTCAGAAAATACTGGAAAACCAGGCTGGTATCATTGAAGCGATGGTACTGACCTTCAGGGAGTGGCTCGATCCAGGTTTTAACAAAAATTTGACGTCTCGATTTGCCGGCAGTCTCAAGAAGCCGGTTTCCACACGGAATCATAGTGATCTCGCTAAAATTAACACTACAGAAATTCACTTGAAAAATGTGATCAGCGCGATCAGGTCTACGCTTATTCCGGTAAACAGGACGAATGAACAAGGCCTCCATGCGTCGGTAAATGCGTCCATCTCTGAAGCGATTACGCGCATCTATAACCTAAACTCGGCTGCAAGCCCGCTAGATGTCAGAACGTTCAGATCGTTTGTAAACCAGTTGCTGGTCGAAACCCAACCCTCTTTCCGCGCGGAACAGGTGAGCTTTTCACCATTCTCTCCAAGCGGTGTTGCGCAGATCGAGCTTGGCACCAATCAAATTGGCGATATTGCACAGTTTGGATCGGCTTCCAAGAGAACCCGTGTCTTTGGCCTGATTGTCGAGCAACTCAATCCGGACAGTGCAATGCGATTCCGGCTTGGCACTGACCGTGACTATCGAAATGCGCTAGACAGTCTAAGGACAAACAGCCGAGACGGTCTTGCTTACGGAAGGCGGCTTGCGTCGATATTGCGGCGTGTTCGTGCTACTCCTAATCTGAACGGTGCGCTTGACACGTTTACTGGCACGCTGTTGGAGCAATTCCGCGATATCGCTCGATTGGAAAGCGCATCGATCGTGTCAGACATTGTCTTGGCGGCCCAACCTAGAAATCTGGCGCTTCTGAATTCTGATCTTGTCCGCAGTCAGGAATTACGTGGACGTTTGAATGATGTGCTGCAATCGCAGGACATTGCAGCCATCTCTCAGGCGCTTGAAACGAAGTTCAACGAGCAAATCAGTACGTTTGGTCCGGAAGGGCGTGCGGAAGCCCGGCGCCTATCCAACCGCCTTCTGACGCAGGACGACCTTGTTTCGGTGGTCCAGAACTATGTGCGGGCCCAAACCGAGGCGGTTGAAGATCAGGCCAGAATTGCTCGCGCACTCGTTGAAAACGCCGAGAACTATTCTAAGGAAGCTGGCGAAGAATATACGATTGTTGAAGGCAGTGTTGCGGCAGACAATGATGAAATCACCTTAGAGCTTCGGCGCGTCAATGGCGCAGAAGATGAAGTTGGAGTCGAGCGTCGGATTGCGGTCGCTGACCTTGATCTTCAGGCACCGCGTCTTCTGGAGCGCGCGCGGGAAGTAGCGGAGCAATTCACCGCGAACCCTGAGCGTACGATCAGTTCCGGCGAAGAACTGAGCCTGTTCGAGCGGTTTAAACGTGCGCGCAATAGTCCAACTGAGGGTGGTGGCTCAATCACGCATCTCGCGGGGGCAGCTTTAACTATTACCGGCTTGATTCAAGCCATCACTGCATTGCAACAGAATCGAAACCCTCAGGCCATTTTTGGTGCCAGCGCGGCAGCCTTTGGTGGTGCGCAGTTGGTAGGAGCTGCCACCTTTAGTGCTGCGGAAAAGGTTGCTGCGAAAGTTTCAGGAAAAATTACGGCTGGGCTTTCGGAACGTTTGCTTACTCAATCCACGGAGGTTCTGGAAAAAGCGTCTGTCAGACTACTGGCGAAAACGGCTGGGGTCACAACTGAAAAAGCAGCCGTTTTGTTGGCTCAAGGTGCTGTCAAAAACGTAGTATCAGCCGCAGAGACTGTAGGAAAAGCTGTATCGAGTGGTGTCCGCGTTGCGTCGCAGGCCATACCATTCGTGAACACAGCGATTTCATTCGGATTTGTCGGGCTGGACCTATACAATTTGACTGAGGCGATCAAAGGTGGTGACACTTTTGACATCGTTCAAGCCAGTGTTGATTTGGCTATTGATACAACCGTGTCTATTTTGGATGTCGTTGGATTAGTTTTTCCACCTGCTGAAATCGTTACAGCCCCGTTGGGAATCGCGCTGAACATTGTGCGACTCGTGTTCGATGAAACGATCGGTGAAGTAAAAGAAGCCTACGAAAGCCTCCCTGAATCGGCTTCGCAACACACAAAAGTAGCAGCTGTCTTTGGAGGCGCTCGTCAGGGATTCCTGAATTTTGGTCAGAATTTTGGTTTTGTGAGCAAAGGGGCTCAGGACCATTATCAGAGGTTATTTGATAGACAAGCTCGTACATCTTTTGCCCGAAACAGACGGCTTCAGAGTGCAGATTCCTTTTATTCGATCCATAGAGTTTCTCAGGATTCCACACTGCAAGCTGTGGATTTTTCAGCCGGTATTGAGTCGTCAGTCGCGGGGAATACGCGTCTTGATCTTGGAAACCCCTATACTTCGTCTCGTATCGCCATAGGAGGAATCCCAGATACGCCAACAGTCAACCCGGATTTCCTGGCACTGGATATTAATCCGGATCAAAAAACCTCTTTGAATGCCAAAGCTGTAAATACGTCGACTGTTATCTTAGGTAGTTTGGACAGCCACACAGTTGAAGAAAGGATTTTTTTCGATCCAGGTGTTTCCATCGTATACCTGAGCACTGGAAATGAGCACTCGTTTTCGACAAAGGAAGTATCCAAGTCTGGGTTCTTTGGTGCGTTAAAAGTTGCTGGCGCGGATGTCGTTAGTGATGATGGCGAAAAAGAGGGGGTCGTCGCGGTTGCAAACGTGACGGGCAATGATCTTGACAATAGTTTCGTCGGTTTCACCTACGAAGATCTGTCGGTCCCGGCTGATACGCCGTCATCTATCACAGAAGAAAAGGTCAGAACAGACCCAGACCTTTTGTTCCGTTTTGCCGCGTCCTTTTTCAGAGATTATGTCTTTGAGCTTAGTGAATTTGGTGGTGGTGAAGTAAAGACAAAGGCACAGGAGTACCTGAAAAAATACGATGCGGACGCTAGTTATCGCGACAAAGAATATGAAAAAGAAATCCTAAAGTCAGGATACTTTGAAGGTCAATCAGGAACGTCCGAATTCAATCGTACCCAGCATGTAAGCTATAATACGGATTTTTGGGTCCAACAACTTATCAAGGCATTTGCTGACGGCTACGCACAATATGTCAATGATGTTACGACGCAGCAAAACAACCTTGGTCGTCACCAGTACTTCATATCTGGTGGCAAAGGGGACGATGTATTTCACATCGGAGAGTCCGAGTACAATGTTGCTGGTGGAGACGGACACGACGTTTATGTCGTAAATCACAAGCACAAGTGGTCAATCGATCAGCGTAAAGATGCGAATGGAAATGTTGTTTCATTCCGAACCACAATTGATACAAGTTCGAATGACCATGTTGATGATACCCTGATCCTCGGTTCAGGTTTCGATGATCTCCGTATTGCACGTGTCGGCAATCATCTGGCCATTGTTCAGATTGATCTGGTTCCGCAAGCTCTAGTGACCTCTGCGGTTGCTGGTGATCTCACGACTGTGGTGGACGCAGATCGCAGGTACCTTGTTCTTCCCAAAGGCGTATCTGTCGAGAACTGGGTTGCAGGGACCTATGACTCAACAATCTCCGATCATCAACTGGTCCTGCTACCTGATGCGTTCAAACAGGCTGATGTTTATATCAAGGACTATTTTGTTGATGACGACCATCGCAAAATCGAGATCCACACCGCAGACGGCTTTACTCTGAAAATAGACCCGAAAACTGTCAAATCGATTGACAATCTAACTAACTCTGCCGACCTTGCAGATGCGTCGAAAACAGTGGATTCCGAGACCCGAATTGCTGGAGAGTCGGTTTCCGCCAAAGTTCTGGTTGAGGGAGACGGCCAAAGCACGCAAACCTTGAGTTCAACAGCAACTGAGTCTTCGAGCATCGACACTGGTGAATCTCATTTTGATATCAGTACGTCCAAATTCCAGAAACTGGAATCCGTTCAGGGTAACGCCGCCGACAACAAATTGACTGGATCCGGCGGTGATGAACACTTGGCTGGTCTTGCTGGTAATGATGAACTGCGTGGTGCAGGTGGTAATGACGTCATTTTGGGTGGGACCGGAGCGGACAAACTCTATGGTGGCGCTGGCAACGACTATATCCGTGCTCGGATCATAGAAGATGCCGCCAGCGAAGGACAGATTGCGACCACTGGCGGGTCCGACTTGCTTGTCGGCGGTTCTGGAGCCGACTCTTATATTCTGGCTGAAGGTACCGAGGCGTCAAGTTTTGGCGTGATTGGGCATGGCTATGACGGCGATTTCTCTACCGCGTTCATCGATAACTCGGCGGCCGATTTTGCGCAAGATACACTGTTCCTACCTGTCCTGAATTCGGATTTGAGTTGGAAAGTGGGATCTTTAGCCGCTGATGACGGAACGATGACCGTCGGCTTGTCGCTTTTGACGAAACAGAAACCTGACACCCCGGTTGCCATTGTCAAAAACTGGGACAACGATGCGAACAGAACCCTGACAATCTACACTGCGGACGGATACCAGTATTCGCCTGACGGAGAAGGGAACCTGCACCTCACCGGTTTTGACGGCGAAAAGTACCGCGTCCACTATAACGATCTTGTTGGCTCGGGTTTGAAGGGGGAGATTTATGATTTCTCTTCGCTCTTGCAAGCAACTGAAACCCAAAGCGCATCAACGCGCATTGCTTTGTTTGACGAAGAAGTTTTGTCGAACTTCATTAAGGAAACAAATGCTGATGGTACGTTCACGTCGGACCGCGTTGAATTCCGCAACGCTCCGAGAAGCGGTACTGTAAACGCGACGCAACTCAACAAATATCTTGGTGAAAGCCACATGTCATACTCGGGAAAAACCGAGTTTGATACCAGCAATCTGGCGGTAAAGCTTTCAGGATATTTTGTTGCAGAGCAAGCAGGCGAATATACGTTCTTCACTTCTGCTCAATTGCATGATGGGTTGGCCAATTCACTACGGATCAATGGAGATGCGGTTACACGTGTTGCCAACGGAGGATTGTTTTCTGCACAGGGCGAAATTAGGGAAGCGACCGCTCAGACCATTGGTGACGGTCAATCCGATGACCTTGACGTTCATTTTCGAGGAACGGTGCAGCTTGAGGCCGGTGTCCACAAAATTGAAGTTCTCAACTGGCAATACAACTACAGTGGAACTGTTGACCGCGCACTAAGTGACTTCAAGATCGAAGTTTCCGCTCACAACCAGCCCCTCGGCGTACTTGGCGGCCCGGTTTTATTCGCACAAGAAGAAGCTGCGTTGCTGCATTTTGAAGCAAAAGGGCGACCGGGAGTTTATCTGGATGCTAGCACATCACTGAACTCAGAGTTGATCAGTGTAACCGGTACAAAGGATGATGACCGGCTTCTGGGCAATGTGAACGACAACGTCTTCTTTTCAAGGGGTGGGAATGACTATCTGAAGGGCGGTCTGGGCCAGGACATCTACCATCTGGAGTTTGACCACGACTTCAATTCCGGGAACAGATCGCATGTCACAATTGACAACAGCGCAACAGATGACAAGCGCGACACGATCTATTTGAACTACAACAGGAGTGAAATCTCGTTTCTGCAAACGGATCAGGACGAACTGGTCAAGAGAAACAGTTTCAAGTCAAGGACGGCTGTCGTTGACAAGAACCGTGGTTTGGCTCCGATCCCCGGTGGCACAGATTTGGCGATTTTTGTCACTCCTGCCAGTCTGAACCAATCCGATAGAGCCTATCAGATTGCTGTTATCAAAGATTTTTCGGCATCATCGAACAACAGGCATATCGCGATCCGTACCAGGGATGGTTTCGTTTTTGAACTTCGCCCCACCGCGCTGCTACGAAGCGCCATACCAACCACCGACCGTTCCGGAGGCGCGCTGTCGAACAAAGCGATTGCAGTTGATTTCAGAGATCAAACAGAAGACCAGAGTCTGGATACATCATCAAGTGACGCCTATTCTGATATCATTTCAATCAGAGGTGGCGGCGGCGATGATGTCTTGACTGGCAACGCTCTGGACAACCATCTGTTCGGTGAAGCCGGCAACGACACGCTTGTTGGCGGGGCGGGCAATGACTCTCTTTATGGTGGGGAGGGCAAGGATAGCCTGACCGGAGGCGAAGGGACGGACGCATATGTCATTGTTCCTGGAACCGATGGCGCTGTTATCAACAATTACGCGCTGGACGAAAAACAGGATGCCATTCAGATTCATGCGACTTTCGAGGCGATCACAGCTGTCCGCCGGGGCAACGACGCGATCCTGAAAGTCATTCAGGCAAATAACGTTACCGAGGAAATTACCCTCCAAAACTGGTTCCTTGGCGAAAAGTACCAGCACCTTACAATCATCGCTAATGAAGGTTTTGAGACCCAGGCTGATCAGTCCCGTGTTTTGTTTGAATTGACTGGGAGTCTTTCGAGTGTGGCAGAAGGAGCCGGGATCGAAAAAGAGATCAGGGAAGTTGACTATTCGACATCCAGGTCGGCTGTTTCTGTCGATCTTTCAAGCAGTACTCAGTTAGTATCTGTTGTGCGTCTGGAAGGGTCAGATTTTTCAGATACACTGACGGGCGATGCGCTCAATAATGTGTTGACACCCGGCAAGGGCTCGGACACGGTCAAAGGCGGAGATGGGCACGACTATTATGTTGTCTCTGAAGGCGACGGTACCATCACCATCGATAACTCCGCACAAGACGGCTTGTTGGACACGATCAGGTTCAATTTTGAGCGCACCTTCATTCTTGGGGTTGAGCAGTCAGGAAATGACCTGCAAATCAATACAACAAAAGACACGACGGTTATTGTTCGCAATTGGTACTCTGATCTAAATACACGTCATCTCGATATTGAAACCACCGATGCGGTGTTTTTCCTGCCAACACAGGCAGGAAATCAGCATCTCCGTTTCGAAGCCGTAGATTACAAAAATTCCTCGACGGCGGTCAGCTTTGACGCGGAGGCAGCGCACTATGACGAGATTGAGTACATAGCGGGGAGCAGGTTTGCAGATACGCTGACCGGAAACGCGTTGGATAATGTGATCGTGACCTCGGGTGGCGCTGATCAACTGAGAGGTGGTGGTGGTAACGATACTTATGTCATTTCTGACAGCAGCAGTGAAATCGTCGTTATTGACAACTACGACGAACACACGA
Source organism: Rhodobacteraceae bacterium KLH11 (assembly GCA_000158135.1). Taxonomy (GTDB): domain Bacteria; phylum Pseudomonadota; class Alphaproteobacteria; order Rhodobacterales; family Rhodobacteraceae; genus Ruegeria. The sequence goes on along the minus strand of DS999533.1, from coordinate 188,919 downwards.
CATCTACAGAAAGCGACGTCATTCAGGTCTCTGCGAACCAGAGTGAGCTTGCGCTGCAAAGAGATGGGCAGGACCTGTTACTTCGATTGTCTGATGCAGCGGATGCAGGTGGAGCCCGGATCAAGGACTGGTTTGGTCAAGCAGGCGATACAGATGGTGGCTTCAAGCGCAGGCACATAGGTGTTCGCAGCGGAGATGGGATTACCTCTCATTTGCGTTACAACGCGGCAAAAGATGGCGCGCCTGCCTTTGCTACGTTCGAGACCTATTCGATCGACTATTCGAAGTCGGAAAGCGTTGGAGTAACCAAAGACATCTCATCCACGTCAATTCGACAAGTCTCTGACTTTGTTGGAGATGATCGGTTCACTGGCGGTAAAGAGAACGAGATATTTTCTAGTTCCTCCGGAAATGATACGCTTGTTGGCGGTGGGGGACAGGATGTGTATCGCATCAAGGTGTCCGGCCCGCGTAAGGTCATTGTCGAACACTCGGGCACGGGGGATCCCGGTACCTTGTTTATCGACGGTAGCGTCGATGATTTGGCATTCTCGAGAATAGTCGGGGATGACATTGTCATTTCCGGGGTGCGACTGGGAGAAATTCTGCTATCGCAAGGCGCAATCAATCCGGCCGCACGCAATCTGACCGTCACAACGTCGGATGGCTATTCGTATTCTATAGCGGATGACGCTTCGCTGGTGTTGGAAAAAGTTACGTTCGAGACAAACAAAAACGCCGTAGAGTATGACGCCAGTGCAGAAGAATACACGCTGGATCGAGGACTTTTTGGTGAAGTTTTCACTGTCTTGGATACTCAAGTCGGAAGCCTCGCAGAGGCCAAAGCGTTTGTTCAAACTGCAGACACCGGCCGCGGTCCAAATGCCCGTTTTTCGGCGTCAGAGCTGGACTATTCTATCGCAGACAGCGGTACGCCCGGGTGGACGAGGAGCCGTTTGGATAACTTCCTTGGCGAAGATGCGCCCGGTTTGACTGGTGTCGTGGATCTTGCACAGCACCTGATTATCCGACTGAGCGGCTATGTCTATGCTGCGGAGTCTGCAGACTATGAGTTCCGCACAACGACCGATGACGGTTATGAATTCAAGATAAATGGGGATGTCATCAGTTCATTCGCCGGAGATCGCGGCGCTGCTGCCGATGTAGCGACCAAACGTCTGGCCCCAGGGTGGCACAGAATTGACATTCTGTACTACGATAAAGTTGGCCCGGCCCAAGCAACGTTCGAAACGCGCCGCTCGGGAACCAATGAAGCTTTCAAGGTTATTGGCTTCAATGAACCTGGCGCATCACTGCTTGAGACTTCTGCACTGTCGCTTAATGCGCCAGAAGGTGCGGTCTATCCCGAGAACAAGGTTGCCAAGACGGCTGCCTCCGTCGCGACAGTTTATGGTTCAGACTATGCGGATACGATAAACGGCAGTGATGGGTCCAACCGGATTTTCTCGGGGCTCGGCAACGACACGCTCGTTGGCGGCGGCGGCAACGACGAGTACGTGCTGATTGCATTCGAATACGACAAAGGGTTGCCGGTCGGTATCAAGTCAGGTGCAGGACTTGGTGAAGTCACGATAAACAATTTCGATGAAGGTCGGGCGATCGACAACATCATTCTACCCCGTTCCTTCAATGACTTGCGGCTGGCGTTTGACGGCGATGATCTGGTATTAAATTTCTTTGGTTCTCCGCCTCAGGATTCTGATCTTTCTTCCCGTCTGACAGGTATTTCAAACAATGATTTACCTGATCTGCAACCAAACAAGGACACTCCTGACGGAGATCCGAACTATGTTGTACGGCTGAAGAACTGGCAGCTGAGCGAAGACTACAGGCATGCCAGGTTCACAACGTTTGACGGTCGGACATTTATAATCAATCCTGATCTGACGATCAGCTATACGTCTCTGGATGACAGCGACAGCACGGACAGCGTCGAGCTTGATTTGAACAAGAGCGACAACCTGTTTTCTAACGATGGTTCCGTGACGGGAAGCCACAGGCTGACCAATCGGATTGTTGGAAATGACCTAGACAACAAATTGCATGGCGGGTCGCGGGCCGACCACATTTCCGGCCGTGCTGGTTCCGATGAAATATTTGGACTAGGAGGTAATGATGTCCTTACCGGCGGGGCCGGGACGGATATCCTGCATGGCGGCGATGGCCGGGACTATCTCTTGGGTGGTGGTGAGAACGATATCATCATCGGCGGCGCGGGTGCCGACAGGATTGATGGAGGTGACGGTGCATCAGATACAATCCAATACTTTGGCGACGCAAGCACTCAAAGCGGTGTGATTGTTAACCTGACAACGGGGAATGGATATGGAGCCGATGCTGAAGGCGATCAGATTTCCAACGTCGAGGCTGTCGTCGGATCGGCCTATGATGATCGGATAATCGGCTCGGCCACGGATGAAGCACTCCAAGGTGGTGCCGGCAACGACGATATCTCCGGAAACGGTGGCGACGACATTCTGGACGGAGGGCGTGGCCGCAACAGACTTGACGGTGGCGCCGGTTCGGACTCAGTCAGTTATGACTCTAACAAGAACGCGGTATATGTCGATCTGGAATTAGGTTTTGTCGACAAGGGCAACGGAGACTTTGACTACCTGTATTCAATCGAAAACATCGAAGGCTCGCGCTTTAACGACGACATCAGGGGCACCGATGCATCGGATTTCTTCCTGGGTAGCCTTGGTCAGGACACCATCGACGCGAAGGGCGGTGCCGACAGTATCAATTATTCGAAGATTCAGTTACCACAATCGTCTGAGCAAGATGGTTTCCTGTTAGTCCTGAAATCAAGCGAGGATTCGACCGAAAGTGATGCTTTGGTCGCGAGTTATCGCGGAGGTCGTATAGAGCAAACCCTGATAGCTGTGGAAACGGTTACTGGGTCATTATACCGGGACATCATTTTGGGTTCGTCCGGATCGGACCATATTGATGGCGCTTTGGGGTCTGACACGATTTTCGGCGCAGCAGGTAATGATTACATCGTTTCGACAGGCGAAGGCGGTGTCGTGGATGGTGGCGCTGGCCGGGATGTGGCGGATTTCGGATTTGCCCATAATGGTCTTCTCATTGATCTCAACTCGGACACAAGAATTAAGCAAATCGTGCAATTGGGTGGAGGTGCCAGCGAACGTATCGAGATCCAGGAAAGCAACAGCCTGAACATTCCGACCGGTGCCAGAATATCGCTTTCGGTCGGGGCACAAAACTTCGCTGTGTCTGCAAATTCAAGCATTGGCTGGATGGATGCACTGGCGGCTGACATCAATGCTGCGACCGCTGGATCACAATCAAACTCATTCCTGGCTGTCGTGCAGGATTCAAAGCTGGTGGTCACCGGGCGCGGCAGCACAATTGCATCTCCGCTGGCGGTTTCGCTATTGGTGAATGACAGACCGGCCGAAACCCTGATCTCGCAATATGATAGCGCGAACAACAAGCTAGCCTGGATAGATCTCCGTTCGGCTCAGCCAGGTGCGTCAGCCGTCCTGGATTTCGGCGGATATTCGACCGATATCAGTTTGTCTCTCGGTGAGACAGGTGCGCATGTCGCCGAGCATATCAATCAATTCGCACAGCAAACTGCGGATGTACCCGGTAACACTTTGGATCTTGCCGTGGAGGAAAGTGCGAATGAAGCTTCAGGAAAAGTAACTTACACGGTTGATTTATCTAAGGTAAACGGCGAGGTGGAGCTCAACATCAATGGGTTGAAAGTGACGTCCGACTTCGCCCTGAGCAACAACGACCGGGTTTCAAACCTGACTGGGAAACTTGAAGAGGTCAGTTCTGTATCGGCTGCTTCAATCAACAGCGAAACGCAGATACTGACTTTTGTTGTCGACGTCGTGCGCAAGGGGCCGAACCTGCTGCGAAATGGCAGCTTTGAGACACCCGGCTCTTCGGTCACGGTCTCGTCTCATACCAGCGTAGATGGTTGGAGTTCTTCGACCGGAACAATTGATGTCTGGAGAAGCGGGGCTGTCGACTCGAACGCTGCAGCGGACGGCGATTGGCTGATTGAGTTGGATAAAGATGGTGGAGGGGTGCCGGATGTAATCTATCAGGACGTTGCAACCCGAACCGACAAGTCATATGAACTGAAGTTTGACCTGCGTTCGCGCAGCGGTGGCACTGAGAGTGTCGAAGTCTTTTGGGGTGGAGTATCACAAGGAATTTTCTCCACTTCAAATCAAAGCTGGACGACGGTTGCATTGGCTTTGCCAATACCTCTGGCATCAACATCGCGACTGGCATTCAACGAGCTTGCTTCGGAAAACACCGGCAGCGGCCCGCTTCTCGATAATGCGCGGCTTTTCGAAACGACAATAGCGGATGCCACTGCGGTTACGGCCACGCATCAACAGCCAACAGGGCTGCTGTCTGAGACGCTGACAGCAGCCAGTGTCTCGGATTCACTCATCAAAGTCACATATGCTGCGGACGGTTCTCGTTCGGTCAGAGATGCCGTGTTTGATGTAAAGTCACAAGGTGTATTGATTTCAAATGTCGAAGCCGTTGTTGGGTCGGTTTACGGTGATGTGATTTCTGGAACGGAAGACGTTGAATACCTGGATGGCAACGGCGGTGACGACTTGTTCATCTTTAGCGGTGGTGGTGATACCATTCACGGTGGTGGTGGAAAAGATATCTTGTGGCTGAGGGACGCCACAACAAATCTGACGCTAAATCTGGCTTCGGGTGAAGTTGTCGACGCATTCGGCGTGACTGCGCAATTTACAAGCATCGAAGGTCTTGGCGGCGGCAAAGGTGACGACACTATTTTTGGTGACGACAACGACAATATCTTCCTTGTAACCGGGGGCAGTGACAAGATCTACGGTGGTTCCGGCAATGATCGCGTTGACTTCCGGGCCCTGGACGCATCCGTGACTGTCTCCACATTGGACAAAGGGCAATCGGCAAGTAGCCAGGTTGTGACAAATGCCGTGGTTGGTGAGCCAGATCGCAAAACCGTAACGATTTCAGGAACGGTCAGCGCCGGGGATGTGATCACGGTCACTATTGATGGTATTGTTGTATCTTATACGGCAAAAACCGACGATACCGCGCAACAAGTCTACTCGGGTTTGTTGCAAGCTTTGGTTCAGACGAAAGCGATCTCTGACATCGTGACTGTCGTCGGGCGTCCAGATCCAAATCTTGTCATCGACGGTGAGCAGGTGATTACGGGCGATACTTCCCTTGTCACGGGTCTTGAGATTCAGGCTCGGACCGATGGTGTCGTTGTTCCTGTCACGGTAACTACGACGACCGCATCGAACGCACTTCAGACACATATCGAACAAGACCGAAACGCGGTAAGCGCCGTTGCGCAGGTTTCTGTCATTACCCTGAACGGATCGTTCGAGGAAGGTGATGTAGTTGAGATCTTCATTGACGGTGAATTGTTCGTACATGTTGTAACTGCAACAAGTAGTCTCGATTCGATAGTTGAGGATATCGTTCGACAAATCAATAGCGAAGGTTCCAGAGCATCGGATGACGTGACTGCGTCGACGACGCCGAATGCTCCGACAATTACACTCATAGGAAAGCGGGCAGGGACGTCACACGAAGTGACGACAAACGTTTCTGTCGTGCAGGTAGCTCAGTTTATTGATCCTGCGACCAGCGTGACGAGAATTCAACGTTTGTCTTCAGTTGAAGAACTGGTTGGCTCACTTTCGAATGACACGATCACCTCCGGCAATCATGCAACTTTCATTGATGGCGGGGATGGAAAGGACACTCTGACGGGCGGTGCCGGCGCGGATACTCTGATCGGAGGTAGAGGCGATGATATTCTGATTGGGGGAGCCGGCGCAGACATTATCAGGGGCGGTGAAGGGGATGACCGTTTGCTAGGCGGTCTGGAATCCGACACGTTGGACGGTGGATCAGGTTCAGACCAATTGATCGGTGGAGGTGGCGATGACATGCTGCTCGCCAGCCGCGGTCGTGACGACATTGATGGTGGAGAAGGTATCGATACCGTTGATTTTGACGGCGTGTCCTTGTCAAACGGGGAACGACTTGTTGTTCGCTCGGATGCAGGGTCATCCGAGGGAGAACTGCACTACGAATTTGTGTCGTCACGAATGAGCGACAAGGCTACTCTGCTGGCCTCCGTGCAGGATGCGGTTGCATCGCGCGCAGATGTTACACGTGCATTGACCGACGAGGCCGCGGAAACGATTACCTTCACCGTACGCGGTCAAGGCGTATTGTTTAATACATCGACCACAGCGGCGTTCGATTTTGGCACTGCGAGTGGCGTTTCGGTTTCTGACCTCAGCGGCGAAGATCATAAGCTCATCCTGAATGACAACGCCACTACATCGACGGGACGGAACGGGTCGGCTGCTCTGGATCTGTCTGATGGTTCTTATGCAGAGTTGTCTGGTATCGAAACTGGCGGCGCGATGACGGTTGCGGCTTGGGTTAATGTTCACAATCTGAATTCGTGGTCGCGAGTCTTTGACTTCGGCAGTGGGACTGGTACCAATAACATTCTTGTTGCTAACCATGGCACAAGCAACACGCTTTCCTTCCAGACCTACAGTAACTCCTCGGCCAAGAACCTGTTGATCGGAGATTTTTGGACGACGAACGAGTGGATTCACGTAGCGGCAAGCGTCGATAGCAACGGTGTCATGCGTGTCTACAAGAACGGAGTTCTGGCAGGCGAACTAACGGATGGGTATGTGCCTGAGCGAGTGGTTCGGACGCACAATTACGTCGGCAAGAGCCACTGGTCGGCGGATGCAGCTTTTGACGGCCAGATTGATGACTTTGTAGTTGTGGACCGAGCGTTAAGCCAGACAGAGGTTGCGAGCCTCCATTCCAACGGCCTAGTCCCTGCTGAACCTTCGGTGACCGTTGCAAATCAGAATACGGTACTAGGTGTGACATCGGGGGGCTTAAATGCTGACGAAGGCGGATTTGACTACACGGTAGACCTTGCGGGTCTGACGGATAGTGATCGTCTTGCTCTGACAGTCGATGGAACGCGCAGTGACAGCACGGTTGGTGTCACGTCAGAGGCAGATCAGGGGACCATCAAGGACGTCGAGCGCCTTGTTGGAACATCCGGGGATGACGATATCGCACTGGACGGCAAAGGATATGTCGTCGATGCCGGAGCTGGGGACGACACAGTCAAAGGTGGCGCCGGAGACGATACGCTTCGCGGCGGTACAGGCAGGGATGCTCTTTTCGGCGGCATTGGAGATGATAGGTTTATCGATGATCTTGACAGCAGAGTGATCGATGGTGGAGCAGGATCCGACACACTCGATTTAAGCGAACATACAGTGGCTATCAATGCCATCCTTCGGGAAGCGAAGGTTGGTCTGGTCCGGAATGCAGTCGGTGGTAACTTTGGCAAGGATGCAAGCGGGAGTCAGCTAACACTGAGCGCGACAGTCGCCGCACCATTTACCGGAAGAACGCCCGAGCGCGTCGGTAAAACAGTAACCTTGCAAATTGGGACAGAAGCATATTCTGCCGTCATCGCCGATGAAGGGCTTCAGGTCACCTGGATGTCCGAACTTATTGACCAATTCAATGCTCGTGGGTCTCAAACGAACCAGTACCGATTGACACTTGACAGATTGCCCGACCAAATCGGTCTTCTGCTCAACATAATTCCGCTGAATGATAGCAGCCCGCTCGTGCCAGTGCGTGTAACTGTTGGCGGGATTGATCTCAGAGAACCAGACTTCGGATACTTCACAGACGGTGTGTCGACGTCATTCAGGACGATTTTCCACACGCCATACAAGTTGTTAGATCTTGGTGAGCTTAAGGAAGATGAATCTATCACGATCGACCTTAATGGCCAGTCTTTTAGTTACGAACTGCTTGCCGGGCAAGATGCTGGCGATGCAGCGATACAGTTGGCACATCAGATCAATGCGGCGAACATCTCTGGTTTCCGGGCGCATACCACTGAAGCAGGCCGCAAAAGCTATTTGTACGTATCAAGTCCCAGCCGAAGTTCTCCGGCCGTTAATCTTAGTGTCTCATCCGTCGAACTCTCTATTCGAAATATCGAGAACATTGTAGGCACCAGTCTTGCAGATACATTAATTGGTGACTCTGCGAGCAACACCTTGAGCGGCGGTGCTGGCAACGATCTTATCGAAGGCGCGGCAGGTGCAGATAAATTGGAAGGTGGAACAGGGGTTGATACCGTATCCTACAAATCTTCAGATGCCGGCGTCACGATTAATCTCGAGACCGGAGCTGCAAGCGGTGGGGATGCATCTGGTGATGAAATATCTGGTTTCGAGAACATCGAAGGCTCATCTTTCAACGATCATCTGACCGGCGACGCGGGGAACAACACATTTGTCGCATCAACTGGCAACGATCAGATTTTCGCGGGCGGTGGAACAAACACTGTAGATTACAGTCGGCTTTCCAATGGCAAGGGGATTGTGATTGAAAGTGCAGGTGTTGATAATCAACGTCTCGAGATATCCAGTGGAATTAACCCGATCGTAAAAGTGTACTCCACATTTGAAGCCGGTTTCTCACTGAGCGCAAGCCAAACGATTGCAGACTGGAAAGATAATATTGACAACCATGCTGGGGAGCCGGACTTTAGTTTCCGTCCGAGCAATCTCTCATACGAGAGTAGTGACAGCACTCCAACGGTTCTCAATGGGACCGAAATCCTGGGTATCTTCGGAGCTGATGCGTCCGGGTTGACAAGCCCCAAAGCAAGTCACGGCGCCAACCTTGGTGTGATCGTCGACGGCGCATTTAATGTCACACAAGCCGGATCGTATGATTTCTTTGTATCGGTTTCCCAAGCCGCGGAGTTCTCAATCGATGGAGACGTAATATTCTCGCGCCAGGGTGTGGATGGAGCCCGTCCGGTTAAATCCGATGGGTTCGAGGTCTCACACACGTTCGCGACGGCCGGTGTCTATGATTTCAGCTTCCTGCTTGGGTCTTCCTCAGGCAACTTCCGTTTTGATGTCCAGTACAAAAGGTCGACGGAAAATACCTATAAACCGCTAAAAACAGGTGCAAATGAGCTCCTTCTCGCGGCTAATAACATTCCTGCAGGTGCGCGCTCCGTCGCGATAGAAGGTGCTGTTGAATTTGGGGACGTTTACAGACTCACCTACGAAGGCGTCGAAGCACGCTATACAGCTGTTCTCGGGGATACAGTAAGACAGGTCGCGGCGGGACTTGTTGCAGCTGTGAATTCTTCATCATCTGCATTCTCTTCCGCTATAAGCGCAAGTTTGACGTTGTCGGACAACGTGATTGCGTTGTCGCCCAAAACGCCGGGGATTGATCTGTCCAAGGTCGTTTCTTCGACAACCAATACCGCGATTACTGCAGATCATCGTGCTCGCGGAAAAGGTCTCGACCAGTGGGTTGCTAATGCAGAGCATTTCATCGGCACGAAATATGATGATCAGTTTGTGGGCTCAGATGCATCTGAACGGTTTGACGGCGGCGATGGTGATGATGTGATCCGGGGCGCAGTCGGCAACGATATCATCTCGGGTGGTGACGGCGATGATCTTCTCCTTGGCGACGCAGGCACCGACCAATTTCATGGTGGTGCAGGTGATGATACAATTTATGCAGATGCTGGTGATAATTCGATTTCTGGTGGAGCCGGATCTGACGTACTGGTCCTGACAGGTAGCGTCGGTGCCTCGCTCGATCTGGTCTCCGGCGATTTGCTTTTCTCTGATGAAGTTGCTTCAGATGTTTCGCTAATAGGGCGCGTTGATGGTATCGAAATCGTACAGGGCAGTTCCGGCGCAGATACGATTAGCGGAATGGCGGGCTCTACCTTGTACGGCAACGCCGGAAATGATCGGCTTGTTGGCGGTGGTCAGTCAAAACTGTACGGCGGTGCTGGAGATGATACCCTACTGAACGGCAGTGAAGGCGATGTCCTTGCCGGTGGGGAAGGAAGTGATACCTACAGAATTTCGCGCTTTGGTAAGGTTACCTTGTCCGAAACCGCTAAATTTGGTGATACGGATACGGTCTATCTCGACGTAAACTACAACGATCTGCACGCAGCTTTCGAAGCGGACGGTCTCCACATCAAGAGCCGTCCAGCACTTGAAGACGCGCCCGGCGTTCTGGATGTCCTTGTCAGCGATTGGGAAAATACATCAGGGCAGATCACTTTCGTGACCGCAGATAAACGATCGTTCCAGATCGAAGCAACCAGTGACCTGCCTGTATCGACTGGATTCAAAACCGATATCTACGCTTATCTAGCACCCGAGTTTTCAGATCTGCAGGGTGTAAATAGCGATGCGGAGTTCATTAGAACGGTTTTGGTGAATTCCGAGACACCAGCGTTGAGTTTGACAGTCGACAATCTGTCAAAATCTGGCTTCTCGGAAGCTGCCTCCGGCGACTTGTATGCGTCGGGTTTCTTTGGGTCCCTTCGATCGCAGTTGCAAGATGGTCGGTTCGAGCAGACGCTCAATTTAGGATATGTATCAACAGGCTATATCTTCCTTGATAGTCAGGACGATTACACGTTCTCAGTTCAGGGCGACCGATCAACTGTTCTTGAAATTCAGAGCGAGGAAGATGTCGTTATAAGCGCTGTTGGAGGCTCTAAAGTTCAACAGCGCACGGTGCAGTTGCGCCGAGGTTTCCACAAGGTGTCTGTTTTCACACAAGCAGTCACACCTCAGGAAGGCACGACATTTGGCGCGCAGATCAGCTACGCCGGCAGCGATCGAAAAACACATATCCTGGGTGATCAACCCAGCTATGCCGATCTGTCGGACATTGCTGCTTTCGTTGACATCGCCGGAGACCGGGGCAACGACGACGCTGACAGAACCGTCGCAGATCAGGCTACGAATGGCTATCTGGCCGCTAGGGCACAAGGTGTCAATTTACAAGAAGTCGGATTGGATTATTCGACTTCGGATGCCAACGTTGAAATTGACCTGAACGCTTCGGGCAACGAATTGGTTTCAAATGTCACCGGTTCCGTTGTTTCGGAGAATAGAATATCCGGCAACGATCTTGGAAACGTCATCACCGGTGGAGTAGCCGAGGATGTCCTGTCTGGCGGTCTAGGAAGGGATGATCTCGACGCCAAAGCCGGAAATGACAAGCTGATAGGTTTCGCGGATGGCGACAGAATAGATGGCGGTGAAGGTGTCGATACAATCGACTATTCGGGCCTGAAAACTGCCCTGGGCTCGGTCGTCACAGGTGCGAAACGCTCAGGTGTCGAAGTTCAATTGGATGCCGACGTCCCAGGTATCCAAATCGAAGAGAGTGCTGCAGGAACACCAGGAACAGCACAGCGCGTATTGGTGTCCCTGTCTGAAACCAACGTTCCTGCCGGAGCGACCATTTCAATTTCAATCGCAGGCCATACCATCTCGGCGACCCATCCGGTTGGGACGGGTGAGCCTTGGGGGCAGCAGCTTGTCAATGCTTACCTCGCAAATGAAGAACTACAGAATGCGTTTTCGTTGGAAAATGACGCGTTCTCGATTGCCTTTGTTGCTAAGGATGTAAATGCAGTATCTGCATCGGTTTCTGTTCTGGTAGATGGGCAGAGTCCGACTTCGGGCATCATAAACGAGCCTGGTAGAGTCGGACAGCGCCAGACCACAGTTCTCAAAATTGGCGAAACGGTCATTGGCAGCGAGTTCGCTGTGCAGGTCGGTGTTCATACGGTTTCCCACGTTGTGGAGTTCGCGCAGAATGCGCGTGACGTCCGTGAAGCTCTTCTTAAAGCGCTAAAGACAAACGTTGCCCTAAGCGCCTCTGGATTTGACTTTTCGCGTGGCTTGTCCAATGGAGACATTGAAGTCAAGGGACCGCCTGGAAGAACCGTTGCGATTTCTGGGGTTGCTCATATTATCGGCGATCACGTTTCGAATGTCGAAAACATCGTTGGTTCCATTTTTGATGATGTGTTTGTCGGCAATGGATCGGACAACACCATTGATGCTGGTGCAGGTGATGACATCGTTTACGCTTCAGACGGCCGCGATATTCTCGCAGGTGGTGATGGAAACGATCTGATTTCGTATTCAAATGCCACGCAGGGCGTTCGGGTAAGTTTGAATGGCGGATTTGCCAGTAAGAGTGGAACCGAACAAGACTTGATTTCCGGTTTCGAGAACATTCAGGGTGGTCGTGCCAGTGATACTCTGGTTGGCGACAGCTCAGACAACATCTTCTTGGGCAGTGATGGGAGCGATGTTATTTATGGCGGAGAAGGCCATGATATTGTTGACCTTTCCGCACTGGAGGTAGACACAGATGTGTATATCCAGACCTTGGCGGGAAGCGAAAGACAGCTTGTCTCTCTCGACACTGTCAACGTCGATGGTGTAGTCACAAGCCGATTGCGGGTGACAGGAACACTTGTACCCGCTGACAAGATCAGCATCACCATAAACTCTGTGCAGCACACTGTTAAGGTCGGCGCTCTCGATGACCGCTCAAGTGTTCTGAGAACGTTCAAAGCGTTGTTTGATGGGGACTCTTCTTTAAGTTCTCTGATCGACTCGGAGCTTGATGAAGTTGCTGGTGAGTTGAAATTTACTCCGGCGACCCCGACCCCATTGGTGGTGACACAATCCACTGAAGCGCAAGATGTATTTACAGTGAAATTCGGATCCGGGTCGTCCGAAAAAACGCAGTACTTCGCGTCGATCGAAGAAGTGCGCGGCGCCAGTGGAGCCGACAGATTTGTCCAACTTCCACAGGGAACAACTCTATCTGGTGGGCTTGGCGCTGATCAATTCGTTGGCAGAACAGGTGGTAACGATGTGGTCAGCTATGCTGACTCCGCGACAGGTGTCGTCATTGACCGGGCCGCGAACACGGCGTCCGGTACCGCTGCTGAGGGCGATACGTTCATTGATATCGAGACTATTGTGGGCTCGGATCACAATGACCGGATAGTGACTGGCAATGGAACGACGACCGTTCAGGCGGTTGCTGGCGATGATCATGTGACAGCCAGCAACGCAGGCGATTCCGTCGATCTGGGATCTGGCGATGATACATTTATCGGCGGCGCGGGCGGAGTCACGGTTCATGGAAGAGCAGGAAACGATACGATCAATGCTGGCAGCGCGAATGATACCTTGTATGGTGACGAAGGCGCGGATGTCATTTCAGGTGGTGCGGGTGACGATACGATCTCAGGCGGCCACGGCAACGATGTCCTGAGAGGAGGTATCGGCACAAACACGCTGAAGGGCGATAGCGGGGATGACCTGTTTATTCTTGATCAAGGCTCAGACAGCGCAGATGGCGGAGATGGGCACGACACTGTTTCGTACAAGTCTGCAACACAAAGCGTAAATGTTCAATTGTCAGGAATTTCCGGTGGTGGCGCTGTTGGCGACACGTTCACCTCGATTGAAGGTGTTGTGGGATCAGACTTCAACGACACGCTTACAGGTAGCGCCGAGGACAACCGGCTAGAAGGCGGCAATGGTGCCGACACTCTTATTGGTGGCTCAGGTATCGATACCGCATCCTATCTGTCCTCCGCTGAAGGTGTTTCGATTGATCTGGTGACCGGCTTGGCGAGTGGTGGCGACGCGGCTGGCGACACCTTCAACTCTATTGAAAGTCTTACGGGCTCCAGGTTTGCAGACACTTTGAAAGGAGATACCGGTGCTAACCGTTTGGAGGGTGGAGACGGCAATGACACCCTGCAAGGTAGCCTGGGCAATGACACTTTGGTAGGCGGCGAGGGTGCCGACATCTTGCAAGGCGGTACAGGTGATGATCATGTTTTTGCGGATGATCATGACATATTGGCTGATGGCGGAGACGGTACGGATACTATTGATTTCAGCAACTACGATCGCGCAGTCGACTTTTCGCTGGGAACGACAGTGAAAGTACATGAAAACGCGGTAGGAGGATCTTTCGGAGTATATACAAATTCTACACCGATTTATAACGGCAACCCAATAAGTTTGGCCAGTGTTTTCAATGTCAGCCACTTCGGTGAAGTTTTAGATCTGCAAGGTAAGCAGGTTACATTGCAGATTGGTGACGAAAGCTACGGTGCAATATATGGCACTTCCCCTACGACTTGGGTGCAAGACATCATCGCTCAATTCGAAGCACGAGATACGCAAACATCTGACTACAAGCTGGAATTTGATGATTTTGCCGAAGGGTCAGTTATCAGGTTGGTTGTGCATTCCAATACAAACAATGTTGTCAGGATAACTCAACCATTAACCGTGGATGGTCGGGTAAGTCCATTGTTGCCCGTCAGAGTTACTGTGGATGGAACAGATGTCGGTGACATACGACCGGTCGACTACAACTTCTTTTCGAATGGTCTGGCAAGCTCGGTGAACCCAATCTTTAGTACTCCTTTGCGCGTTCTGGAGCTTGGCGGTTTAGATGAGCAAAACTCGGTAACCTTGAACTTCAACGGGCAAGAGTACCAGCATACCCTGACTCCGGGACAGAATTCGATCGATGCCGCCGTGGCCTTCGCTGATCAGATAAACGCGTCCGGAATTGCCAGTTTCCGCGCCCGCGCGGGCAGATCCCGGGAAAACGGCATACTTATTGTTGAAGGGACAAAGAGAACCTCACCGCCGGTCAATCTCTCGGTTGTATCGGTTCAGGCAGAAGTGCAGAATTTTGAGAACGTCGTTGGTACCAATTTTGCGGATACTCTGGCCGGAAATGCCGAGGAAAACAGGATTGAAGCAGGCCGTGGCGATGACAAAGTCATCGGTGATGCGGGCAGTGACACGCTCATTGGTGGCGAGGGCACTGATACGCTCGAATACATTGCACTGGAACAGGCGCAGGTATTTGACTTGGACGGTGGGACAGTGACGAGTATTAGCAGCACGGAAACCGATAGTATAAGCGGTTTCGAAAGCGCTATCGGCACGAGGAATGATGACACGTTTATCGCTTCTGCTGATGCAAATAACTTCGACGGTTACTTTGGCGCTGATACGATCAGTTATCGGAAAAGCATACAATCTGTTGTGCTGAATCTGCGTGATGGTACGGGTCAGTCAGGGTATGCTGAAGGTGATACCTTCTCCAATATCGAAAAAGTGGTTGGAACCGGGTTCGACGACAGATTTATCGCGTCCGAAAGTATTTTGGAAATCGACGGTGGGGACGGAACCGATACTGTCTCATATCAGAACAACGAGCGCGCGATTTCGATTGACCTGGTTGACGCCAACTCTGGTTTGTCGACTACATTCAAGTCCATTGAGCAATTCGTTGGGACATCATTTGATGACCGCTTCCGGTTGGAACAGACGGCCTACAGTATCGATGCAGGCCTCGGCCAAGATAGCATTGACCTTAGTGTTTGGACGTCAGGCGCAAAGATTGACTCAGGTAACGGGACGATTTCGTTGGTTTCCGGACCCGCGATAGGGTCGTTTATATCCGTCGAAGAGTTTAAGGGAACCGGACAAAACGACGTGTTTGTCGCTGGCTTCCAGAGCGAAACGTTTGATGGTGCTGGTGGCGTGGACAGCCTGTCCTTTGAACGGTCGCTGCAAGGCGTTCGTATTGACCTGACCAGTTCCAGTTTTGCAGGGGGTTTTGCCGAACGGGATTCCTACCAGGGTGTCGAGAATCTGACCGGTTCGAACTTCAACGATATTCTGAGGGGTGATGCGCAAGCTAACCAGTTGTTCGGTGGGCTTGGTGATGATGCTTTGCTGGGCATGCAAGGAGACGATCACATTCATGGCGACGGTGGATTTGATGAGATCGACGGTGGTGATGGCTATGACATCTTGAACTATTCGCAGTCGACTCAAGCGATCCAATTAAACTTCGCGACCGGTGCACACTCTGGTGGGGATGCAGCCGGAGATACGATTTCAAACATAGAGGCGGTCATCGGTACTGACAGCGATGATACCATCGTTTCAACCTCGTCTCTTCTGCACATAGACGGAGGCGAAGGCGTCGACCATGTCTCTTTTGTCGGCACATCAAACGGGGTTAGCATATTTACTGCCCCTTCTCTGGCAAACTATGTCGGTGTGATGGGATCAACATACATCTCAGGTGTTGAAACCGTCATCGGCTCGGATCACAACGACACATTCCAAGTCCGGGGAGGCGTAACGTCCCTTGATGGTGGTGCTGGCGTAGATCTGTTGAACCTGTCGAACGCTTCTGCGCCCGGAGCATCTGTCGACCTCGCCAGTGGAGTTGTCATAATTGATGGCTTTGAATTCAATGTTACTGGCATCGAACATATTAAAGGCAGTGGTTTAGCCGAAACGATTGTAGGGTCTGCGCAGGATGAATTGTTCTACGCAGGGGCTGGTGATGTTTTCAGAGGCGGTGACGGGAATGATTATGTCAAACTCAGCAACTCTTATCTACAGGCCGACGTTTCAGTTGCCGCGAATGACGACATATTGTTGGATTTTGATGGCGCGATCATCACACTCAATTCGGTCGAAACGATTGAGTTCAGCGACGGTTTCATAAACGGTGATACCCTTCGTACGGTATATGCCGCTTCTGGGTCGAGTGGTCAAATCTCACTCCTTTCAATGAGACAAGCTCTTTCCGACGTTGGAGGGTTTATTCGCAAAGTCACGCATGCTGGCGAAAAGGTGGACGCAGTCGGAGGTGATGGCAATAATGTCTTGTTCGCTAACCGTGAGTTGAGCGACTACGATGGTGGATCGGGGACCGACACGGTCGATTTTTCTAACGTGTCATTGACCACGGACGAACATCTGGTGATTAGTTTGAATGCCGGTTCAGCAGAGGGGGAGCTTCAGTACCAGATCGTAGAGAACCAAACCAGCGATGGATCGGGTGAAGTCGGCACAACCACTGTGGTCGACCAGGGAACGATACAAAATGTTGAGCGCCTGATCGGCACGTCTGGTAGCGACAGCATCACGTTGGATGGTAATGGATACTATGTCGAAGCCCGAGGCGGCGACGATTTCCTTCAGGGCGGTTCAGGGAACGATACACTTCACGGTGGTGCGGGTAAGGATACGGTGACATACGCGAATGCAACGTCCGCCGTAAATGTCGATCTGAGTAACATCACCTCAGGCACCGCGATCGGAACTGATACGCTGATAGACATCGAAAATGTCGTCGGATCCGGTTTCAGGGATACGATTATCGGCAATACAGAGGCAAATGTGCTGGACGGAGGCACAGGCGGTGGCGTTCTTCGTGGCGAAGAAGGCGACGATACGCTGGTTGCCAACCAATCGGCCGATGAATTCGACGGGGGCGATGGTTTGGACACTGTGTCCTACAAAAATGCCACTGCCGGCGTCTCGATCAATTTCGAAACGAATGTCCATGGCACGTCCACATACCGATCCGGCGATACCTATGCGAATGTTGAAGGGATCGTGGGATCAAAATTCGCTGACACCCTCACAGGTGACGAAAATGACAATCACTTGGATGGTTCTGACGGCAACGATACGTTGGTCGGCGGGTTTGGAAAAGACACATTGCTCGGCGGTACTGGTGACGACACGTTGCATGTTGATTTTGTAGATGCCGTGGACGGCGGAGATGGTCATGACCGCGTAATGTTCTCGGTTCCCGTCGCGCATGGGGATAGTGGCGTCATTCTGGATCTACAAACGTCAAGAGCGCGTTTCACGCATGAGAATTCATTGTCGACAGGTGTGTTGCAATCCTTCTCCGGCATTGACGAAATCGTTGGCACACAAAACGCGGATGTCCTGAGGGCAGGCAGAGGTGGAGACCTTACACTATCCGGAGCAGGCGGGGATGATATCCTCTTTGGTACCGGCGGTGATACGCTTCAGGGCGGTGCTGGATCGGACAGGCTGTATGGTCGAGGAGGTGATATTCTTGTCGGCGGTGCAGGTGCTGACAGCTACTATGTTACCGGACCAGGTACCTTCACGATCGATTTTGCCGAGGGCAACGGTAACCTGGACACATTGCATCTGGACCTGACCTTTGTTGATCATCAGATTTCCACATCGGGTAATGATTTGATCCTGACAAATTCGATTGGTGCTGCCCGGGTAGTACTGAAAGATTGGGCGGTTGGTGAAAACAAATCCCAGATTCGATTCCGGTATGAGCATGTACCTTCGACCAATGACTTGCCATTTATCAGTCATTCGGAACCAAAGTTCAGTTTTGGCTCTGATGCACAGACAATAGCGTCGGTTCAATCCCAGGTGATTAGTAGTCCCGGCCCTGTCAGTCTGATCAATTCCAACCAGTCGCAAAGCTTTGAACATGTCGGATATCACGCAGGCTTGTTTGACGTCACCTTGGGAACAGGCTTTAGCGGTTCAACGGTAGAGGGCACCCAGAATGGGGTTGTCCGAGTTGGCGATGCCTCAGTGGGGGCAGCTCAGGTCAATTTAGACGGATACCTGGGCTTGCAGAGCGCATCCGTGGTTCAAGGCGGCGAGAATGTTCTGTTCAGCTCGGGTAAAAGCAACGATTTCTTTGTCGTGGGAGACGCCCGGACTGCCTTGCCTGGAACCTCAAGTGTACTATCCGCACCCAGCAACCTGGTAACCAGCTTGGATGGTCTGGCGCAAGTTGGCAAAATTGAACTGTTCCGCTCGCGTGACGTTGTTCAAGCTGACGTATTCTTTGGAGCAACACGTCCCGGTGGTCAATTTGTTACCTCACCAGCAGAGATTAAAAATGCGGATCAGGTGCGGGACGCGTTGGCACTGAGTCCGGAGCAAATCGATTACTTCGGTCTCACTACGACCGACTTTGACGGTTTCCTCGCCCAACAAAATCAGGCGGGACTGGCTGCTCAAACGGAGTTGTGGTCTCCATCTGGAATTCAGGAAGCTACAATTCGACTACAAGGTTTGGACCGCACGTCCGGTGCGGACTATGCCGCGCTTTTTGACAATAGCTTGTCTTTGGGTTCTGTTCCCGTCGATGGTACGGTCGAACGCCACGAACGGATTGTGGCCTCGGCTGACCAAACCCGTGCAGACAAGATTGCCGAGCTGCAAAACCTGCGAACCGATAATCTTTCTGTGGGTGGAGAAGGTGCCGACATCATCTTTGACCGTGGCGTCAATGATATTGTGTTCGGCGATCTTGCCAGTTCCATTCTGGACACAACGGTTGGTTCATTGTTTGGTTCGATCGCACAAACAACTACCAACGTTGATGGGGTGATAACCCGAAAGAACAACATCAGTTTTAATGCCAGCAATACACCGGCTGATGTGCTTAACAGAATTGCGGCGCGCGGTGGTCAGGTGTTGGCGGAAATGACTCTCGGGCAACTGTACGAACTGACCGTCGATGAAGCAGGCGATGTTGTCTCTTCCGACCCGAATACATCGGAGGTTGCACAACGAGTTGGCCAGATTGTGACAGCAGTAGCACCACGCCACAGGCAGGCGCTCGAGAACTTGGCATCCGAAAGTGCTTTGGTTACTTCACTAATTCAAGCTGCAAATGCCGGGCAAAGCGAGGTCGAAACCTTCCTGATCTCAAATGGTTTGCGCAGAGCAAATGCTGATTTGGCAACTTCGGTGATCGCGGGGTCGTCCGAAAACGCGCAACAGCAGATTGGCCAGGTTCTGGATTTGCCGGAACTGCCCCCTGGCGCGTTCCTGTTTGATCCAGCGAAAAATCTGGGCGAGGCGTTTGATGACTTGCCCGCGCTGCTGCAGGATTTGGCGGGTTTCCTGACAGATGATGCGCAATACACCAAAGAAAAGCTGATCTCGTTTTTGCGCCAGAAAGGGTATCTATCTTCGGACGGCGATCTTCTCGCCAGCGTCGGGATCAACAATTCAATCTACGGAGGCGGCGGTGCTGACGTGATTGCCCAATTGGGTGGCCACAACACTGCATTTGGTGGGGCAGGGGACGATCTGATCTATGGTCTTGGAAATAACAACGCATTAAGTGGTAATCAGGGCGTAGATAGGCTGATTGCAGCTGGTGACAGCAACCTCGTGCTGGCCGGTGACGGGAATGATCAGGTCATCTCCACCGGGAAGTCTACGACAATTCTAGGCGGTTCAGGCAATGATCAGGTGCTGCTGTTGGGGCGGAATGGTTGGGTGCGCGGGGATGCGGGAGATGACTATATTCTTGCTTTCGGCTATGATCACTCCGTTGACGGCGGTGCCGGTGAAGACATCATTGTTGCGTCCTCTGCACAGAGTTTCATCTTAGGAGGAGATGGCTCGGACAAGCTGTACGTATCGGGTCGTGAGGTGCAGCTTGATGCGGGTGCTGGCAATGACGTCATCCGTTCAAGCCTGTTTTCAAGTTTGGTCGTTGCAGGATCCGGGCACGATGTTATTCTGCTGGATCAAAGCACCCAGGATACTCGTGTAGACAGTGGATCGGGTCACGACACGATCCTTGTTGGTGGGTCCTCCACGATCCGCGGCGGAAGTGGTACTGACAGTTTTTACATCTCAATGGACAACCGGAACACTGTCATTGCCGATGCGGCTTTCGAAGACTGGATTGTTCTTGATAAACGTTTCGATGCCGGAAATTACTGGTTCACTCGTACGAGTGATGATCTGTTTATCCATCATATCACTGACCAGGGTCGGAGTTCTATAGCTGGGAGCAATACAACCCCGGGTGACAACAAAAGTGGTTCAAATGAGCATCGCGACGGAGATTTCGGGATCGTGCGCGTAACAGACTATTTCAAGTTGGAATCTCGTGCGGAACTGGTTTTGTCGACAGGTCTGCCGACGTCGAGCGGTTCACGCGACTACACCTACATATCTGGCGAGTCTTTGGAACGATTGGTCGCTGAAATGGCCAATTACAACCAGCAATATGGATCGTACGGAGGTTTCCTGTCGGGACTTTCCCAAAACCAGCGAGAAAGTATCCTCGCATACTATGATCTTGCCACAGTTGGTTCGGGTTTACTTTTGGCGGAGTCAGAAGTTGATCGACCCAAATTGGTAATCGAGGACAGTACTCTCTCTGAAGACACCACCTCGCAATTACCGTTCATTGTCGAGAATGGTGCCTATACGCGAGGTGTTCGAATTTCTGGCCTGCCCCAGGGATCTATCGTTGGATCGGGGACAGAAGAAGGCGATGGAACATGGTTCTTGGACGCTGATCGGCTGAACGACGCATACATCGCGCCACCAGCTAATTTCGACGGGACGGTTGATCTGTCGGTTCAGGTGGTCGATTTGGACGGAACTGTTATTGAAAGCGGTTCAAGCAGATTGACCATCGCAGGCGTTGTTGATCCATTGTCTATTGCCGCTCTTCCCTCAACCAGCATCGTCGATCAAGTAGTGCCAATCAGCATTGCATTGGAGACAGGTGATCTAGATGGATCGGAAGTTTTCCAGGTCAGGATATCGAATGTCCCTTCAAACTGGACGTTCTCTGCCGGGACTAACAACGGAGATGGAAGCTGGTCACTGTCTTCCGAGCAACTCAGCAACCTGACGGTGTCCCCACCGGTGGGGTACACTGGTACAGTCAACTTCAGCGTATCTGCGACTGCTGTGGAGACCGGGAGGTATCAGCTGTTCGCTGACATATTGGCTTTGGATAAGCGTCTGGAAACGGTGACAGTAGATCGGGCGTCGCAAAGGTTGATATTCGAAGTGTCTGGCGAGACGTATACGGATGCTCCAGCCGTCACTGCGGCTGGCCCAGGCGGGGGAGAATTGAGTGTTCAACTGATTTCGCAAAATGCAACTTTGCGGCAATATCAGTTCTCAGCTAACCTGCCTGATTTTTCGCAAGTGGGAGATTTTGAACTCACGATCAACGACGAACGGATTACAGTTCCCCTGAGCGGGGGCGTCATCGCCCATAGTGAACCTGCCGAGATGGCTGTTGTCATCGAGCATGCGCCTGTCGAGAACGAACTTTCGTTCAATGTGAAGGTTCATTCGGTCACAAGTTCTTACGCATCAAGCTACGGTTACTTCAGAAAAGACAGAACGGGTAAGCCGACAACAGGTGCGATTGTTATTTCCAACGTCCGGGACCGCGTCGACCAAGACGTTGCGTTCATCGTGGCGGACGCCAAGCCTTCGGAAATCGGGTTCTTCATCTTGCCAGATGGCGCGCAGCGGAACCCGATATTGGTCGATGGCGCTGAGGTTACGTTCTCCGAAATCGGCGATGGTTGGGTGGCATCCGTCAATGGACAGCAACTCAATACGCTGCATGAGCAGAATCTGGTAACGTTCAGTGACAATTCGTTGAACAGTTCGGAAACGGCTTCTCTACTCGATACTGACGTTTATGGTAACCAAAATTGGGGCGAAGCTGCCCAGCTTCCGGATGCCGCTACAGGTGGGGACCTCAATCTCCAACTTGATCTAACGGGGATTAACGGTGGTTCAGTTTCTGATTCACTGACCGGAAACTCTGGAGATTCCGTAATCAAAGGACTCGACGGAAACGATACACTTAACGGTGGTTCAGGAAATGATGTCCTGATCGGTGGCGCCGGAAATGACACCTACAGGGTCAATCTGGGGGATCAAACCACAGTGGTCGACAACTTCGACTCTGGATCGTCGGATCTGGATATTGTGGTATTCGGCGACAATATCACTCAGAATGATCTGTGGTTTGAACGAAAAGGCACCGACCTGCATATCAGCGTTGTCGGTAGATCCGACGAAGTTTCCATCAAACGCTGGTTTACGAACGAGAGTGCTCGGGTTGACAGGTTCACCGTTTCCGGTGGGCCGACGCTAGAGCTTCAGAACGTTCAGTCTCTGGTAGAAGCCATGGCAGGCTTCACGGGCCCTGCAGGCACAAACAACTCTGTAGACGAACAGGAATTGCAACAGGCGCGAGTGTCGATCGCGGTCGCGTGGAACAGTGGAAACTAGGGCACCAGTTTGGTGTCAGGATCAAAGTGAGGTAAGTTATGAACAAAAACAGTCATGTGGATGGCGTCGAACATATCGCATTTGCTGGCAACGCGGTGCGCATATCTTTTTTTGCACTGCAGGCTGCGCCTGCGGGCGAAGGTGATGGAGCTGCACGAGAAGAGTCAGCCAGTCTGGTTCTGTCACCCGAAGCATTTTTGAGAACGCGGGCAGCCTTCAATCAGATGTTTGATGAACTGATTTCAAAAGGTGTTTTTAAAGAGAATGCTAAACCGACACAGGACGAGGACCTTGCGGTCAAAGAAACGACCGAGTCTGACGCCGAGCCTCCGGCGGTGGCAGATCATAAACTCAACTAATCAACAGGCATCGAATATCCAACGGCTCAGGTAATGAGCCGTTGAGCAAGATACGGTTGCCTACACAGATACGAAATGCAGCTCGTGTTCGAAGCTGAGTTCGGCGAAATCTGTGGTGACAGCGACATTGCAAGAGTAAATAAGGTAAAATCAGGTGATACGAGCAGAAGGCGAAGCTTGCCTTCATTCCTTTACACTTTGCCTTCGGGTGTGTGGCGCGCTTGTCAATGTGCCGGAAGAAACTGTGCTGTCTTGTGCCGACATGCTGGCTCAAACGGACCGTTTCAATTTGAAACGTGTCAAACGAATATGCTCTAAATTCGACATAAAGCTGAAATCTGTAGGTGTTTCACTATCCAAACTGGACAAGCAGGTATTTCCAAAGATTATCCGACTAAAACAAGGGCACTATGTTGTCGCCGCGAAGGTAAATTCCGAGGAACGACAGGTTCTCATTTTTGATCCAATAGTGCAAAAGCCTGAGGTCAAAACCTATGCTTGGCTTGAAGAAAACATTCAGGGAAAAGCTCTGAACATAACATTTTCCGGTGGCGTAAGCCTTAGAGGTATAACTGTAAAATGGTTTGCAGAGGCTTTTCTCAAATACAAAGCGCTACTGGCAGAAATTCTGATCGCGTCGTTTCTAATCAACTTGCTGGCTTTGATGATCCCGCTTTTCTTCCAGGTTACAATTGACAAAGTTGTATCAAATAATGCGGCGGTAACGCTCGAAGTATTGGCGATCGTCCTGTTTGTGGGCGTTGCCTTGGAAGCTGTTTTAACCGGAATACGACAGTATGTGATGAACCATACAACCACTCGAATTGACGTGGTTTTGGGTGCAAAAATCTACGATCATTTGATTCATCTTCCGATTTCATATTTTTTTGCGCGCAAAGTCGGAGAGAGTGTCGCAAGAGTTCGTGAAATCGATAAGATCAGAGAGTTTCTGACCAAAGCCAGTCTGGCTTTGACTGTCGATCTCCTGTTCGTGTTCGTTTTCCTGTGGGTGATGTCCGTCTTTTCGATGACGTTGACGTCAATCGTGCTGGTTTCGATACCGCTATATGCGCTGATCGCGATTTCCTTTACTCCGATTCTGCAAGACAAGATCGAGCAGGTATTTCGGGCTGGTGCAAACAAGGAAACCTTCCTCGTTGAGGCTGTCTCAGGTGTTGAAACTTTGAAGGCTTCGGCGGTTGAGGCCGCTACACAAAGATCATGGGAAACGCGTCTGGCCGAGTCTGTGTCGTCGAATTTTCAGGCGGCAATCATTTCGGCGATCATGAGCAATGGTTTTCAGCTCGTCGCCAAGATGACAACAGTCGTTGTGTTGTTTGTCGGAGCGGGGCAGGTCATTGATGGTGATCTGACAATCGGACAATTGATTGCCTTCAATATGTTGCTTGGGCAAGTGAACGCGCCGATTCTGAAATTGGCGCAACTTTGGCAGGATTATCAGCGGGCCAAGCTGTCCGTTGATCGATTGAACGACGTGATACAAACACCTATGGAGGTTGTTTCGCAGAGTGGCTATGATATCACTCAGCTCAGAGGAAGCCTCCAGTTTAAGTCGGTTTCATTTGCGTACGATCCGAACAGCGACCCCATCATCAAAGACCTCAGCTTAGTCATTCCCGCCGGTCAAAAAGTTGGAATTGTGGGCGCATCGGGTTCGGGCAAAAGTACGCTGACCAAGCTTGTTCAAAAGCTGTTCACACCCCAGCGTGGCAAAGTTCTCATCGATGGCTTGGACCTAAGCGATGCAAATCCACTTTCTCTTAGGTCTCAAATTGGAGTCGTGTTGCAGGAAAACCTGCTATTTAACAGAACAATACGAGAAAACATAGCCCTTACTGATCCATCGGTGCCAATAAGCAAAGTAATCGATGCTGCAAAGCAGGCCGGTGCCCACGACTTCATTTTGGAAATGTCAGAGGGTTATGACACCGTTGTCGAGGAAATGGGCGCTAACATGTCGGGTGGTCAAAGACAACGAATAGCGATCGCAAGAGCTTTGATTGGTAACCCGAGAATTTTGATTTTTGACGAGGCAACCAGCGCGCTCGACTATGAATCCGAGGAAATCATTGAACGTAATATGAGTGCGATTTGCGAAGGCCGTACCGTTTTGATCGTGGCGCATCGGCTTTCGGCGGTTGCCCGGGCGGATCGTATCATCACGCTTGAAGACGGAGTGATCGTTGAAGACGGGAGCCATGACGAATTGATTGTTCAGCAGGGACGATACGCACAACTCTATAATTCTCAGTTCGGAGAGCTTCGTGATGCAGAGCGCAGTTGAACTCACTCCTTTGCAGCCTGAGGCAGGCATGCAGGACGTTCAATTTGAAGATCCGGCGGTGCTCGCAATTTCTTACATGTTACGACATTTCGGCTTTCCGGCGGATGAGCAGCAGATACGGATGCATGTGCTAGATCCTTCCAAGCGCACTGATGTGAGCGCGCTCCTTCGGGGCTTTCGCAGAGTATCATTGCGATCAAAGCTGATTTCTTTTTCCCGTAGCGATATACCAAATCGGCCTTTGCCATTCATTGCAGTTCTCACTGATCAATCGTTTGTCATTGTAAAAAACATCAATGAAACAGTGGTTACAATCGTCGGTGACCGCAGAGATCGGACGATACCTATATCCAAGTTCCGGGATGCCTGGTCTGGTGAAATCATATTTGTCGCCAAGGATAATCGCTTTGCGGTTTTCAAAAGGGAATTTGGGATTGCGTGGTTCGCCCCGCTCCTAAGAAAGTACTTTCCACTTCTAAAGCAGGTTCTGATAGCGTCACTTTTGATCCAGTTGGTTGCGCTTGTTACTCCGTTTTTCTTTCGAGCGATAGTAGATCAGGCACTTGTGCATAAAAGCTTCAATACACTTGAGATTCTCATTCTGGGATTTGGAATTGTAAGCCTGTACGAGATATTCTTTGGGTTGTTCCGAACATACCTATTTTCACACACTACAAACCGTATCGATGTCGAGTTGGGGAGCCGACTGTTTCGGCATCTTCTTGGTTTGCCGCTTGCCGTTTTTCGTAGAAGGTTAGTAGGAGAGACGATCTCCAGGGTGCGGGAACTCGAAACAATCCGCCATTTCATGACGGGATCAGGGCTGACATCTCTGATCGACTTACCCTTTATTTTCATTTTTCTAGCCGCCATGTGGTACTTTAGTCCGACGCTCACCACGATTGTGATCGTGTCGTTACCGGTCTATTCGCTAATCGCTGTAGTCGCTCTGCCAATCCTGTTTCAAAAAATGGAAAAACGCTTCGAACTGGGGGCTGCAGCTCAGAGCCAATTGATTGAATCGGTTCGTGGGATTGAAACCATTAAGACAATGGCTGTAGAACGCACATTCCGTGAAAAATGGCGCGACTCACTGGCGGAATATCTAAAGACCGGTCGTCAGGCTGACAATGTCAGTACTGTAGCGGCGCAGAGTATTCAGTTCGTCAGCAAGTGTGTAACGGTCCTGATTTTGTTCTTTGGAGCGCGTGAGGTGTTTTCTGGTACATTGACGGTCGGATCTCTGGTGGCCGTCAATATGCTGTCCGGGCATGTTACCGCGCCCATCTTGCGTCTTTCCCAGCTTTGGCAAGACTTCCAACAAGCGAAAGTCTCGCTACATCGGCTGGGAGATATCATGAATGAAGAAACGGAACCGAGCTACAATCCCACACGATTGACCCTCAGCGATATTGAAGGTCGCGTAGAGTTCCTGGGCGTCACTTTTCGGTACAGGCCGGAACTGCAAGAGGTTCTTAGGCGATTGAACCTAGTGATCGAAGCAGGTGAAACAATCGGGATAGTCGGCCCATCCGGTTCTGGAAAAAGCACTTTGACCAAACTGATCCAACGCCTTTATGTGGCAGAAAGTGGCAGAGTGTTTGTCGACGGTGTTGATCTTTCGATGGTGGATACCAGTTGGCTACGCCGCCAAATCGGAGTGGTTCTACAAGAAAACATCCTGTTCAGCCGTTCGATACGAGAGAATATCGCTTTGGCAGACCTCAGTTTGCCGATGGAAGAGGTAGAGCGAGCGGCGGAGTTGGCTGGCGCTGCGGAGTTCATCAACAAATTGCCGGATGGTTACGATACAATCCTGAGCGAGCGGGGCTCAAATCTGTCGGGTGGTCAAAGACAAAGGCTGGCCATTGCGAGGGCGTTGGTCAACGATCCCAAAATCCTGATTTTGGACGAAGCGACCAGCGCTTTGGACTATGAGTCCGAGGCCAAAATCAAGGAAAACCTTTCGGAGATCTGCAAAGGAAGAACGGTGATCATGATTGCGCACAGGCTCTCAACTGTTCAAAGCGCAGACAGGATTATCACATTGGAAAAAGGCGAAGTTTCCGAGATTGGAACGCATGACCAATTGCTTGAGAAGGATGGTCGCTACG
Organism: Rhodobacteraceae bacterium KLH11; assembly: GCA_000158135.1. Taxonomy (GTDB): domain Bacteria; phylum Pseudomonadota; class Alphaproteobacteria; order Rhodobacterales; family Rhodobacteraceae; genus Ruegeria. The sequence goes on along the minus strand of DS999533.1, from coordinate 161,231 downwards.
CAAAGCTCTGGAAACTACAAGCGCGCAAAAGATTGGGGATGACACTGGAAAGAGGTGGGGTATGAGGGCGGACGGTCACACTGATCAAGCTGAATACAGCCAACAAATCGGAAAAATAAATTCGATAAAGAAAAGGCCGGGTCTCACGGACGAAACCACTTCGCCGAAGGTATCCAGGTTTGGGTTGGGATTGCTCTTTGGCTTGCGCCGCGACGGGCGAGAGCGCGAGTTTCTGCCTTCGGCACTTGAGGTTTTAGAAACACCTCCAAATCCGATAAGTCGGATGCTGGGGCTTTTGATCGGGACATTGGTGGTTTCTGGGATTGCATGGTCCTACTTTGGACGTGTCGACATTGTGGTTGTCGCGCAAGGCCAGTTGGTACCGGTCGGCGGGGTAAAAGTTATCCAGCCGTTCGAGTCGGGTACGGTTCGAAGCATAGAGGTATATGATGGAAAAAGAGTCCAAGCCGGTGATGTGCTGATCGAACTTGATCCTACGGATTCTCTTTCCGATGCTGGGCAACTGGCGGAAGAGCTTGCGGAAGCTAGTGCAAACATTGCAAGACTGCGTGTTCTGCTTGATCACATAGATGGTGAAGAGGGCGGCGTGATCGAACCCAGCGCATATTTCGACCAGAACAAATTGCGTGTCAGCCTATATCAACTGCAAGCCGATAAAATCGGGTTTGAAGCACAGGTAAGTTCTTTCCAAGCAGAAATCGAAAGAAATTTTGCCGAAGAAGCCGCTATTCTCGCGGAACTAGAGAAGCAGCAAGCCCTCCTGCCTTTGCTTGAGGTGCAGGAAACCGAATTGAATTCCCTTCTAGAGAAAGGGTTGACGCCAAAACAACGGGTGCTGGAAATGCGCGCGAGGCGAATAGAAACGTCTCAGGATATTATCGTACAGCAATACAGGCTGGCCGAAATCCAAGCGAGCACGCGGGCGCAGGGACGAACACTGGAAAAGTTTACAGCGGACACAAGAAGCGAGTTTGTTGCGCAACTGATCGAGGCGGAAAAAACCTTTAACCAGACCAAATTGGCCTTGCAGACAGTCGAGCGGCAAAAGGAATTGAATAGCCTCAAAGCGCCGGTCAACGGAACTGTGCAACAACTTAGCATTCATACCGTCGGTGGGGTCGTGTCACCGGCCGAGCCACTTATGGTTGTGGTTCCAAGTGATGCTGAACTCGAGGTGAAGTCAAAGATCCTCAACAAGGACAAAGGCTTCATTCAGCCGGGAATGCAAGCGGAAGTAAAAATCGACGCGTTTCCGTTCACCAAGTACGGAACAGTGACTGGGAAGCTCAAAAGCATATCCGAAGATGCCGTTGAAGATCAAAATTTAGGCCTTGTGTTTGACGCTGTCGTCTCAATTGACAAGCAACAACTTACCATAGATGGCAATGACATTCTTTTAACACCGGGTATGTCTGTGCAAGCCGAATTAAAGACCGGAACTCGCCGTATTATCGAATTTGTTCTGACTCCAATTCTGAGGTACAAGGATGAAGCCTTCAGAGAACGTTAAACAATTGTAAATAATACTTTTAACTTACGCCAAGAGCAATGCTTCTACTGTTGAAAATAGAGTAGCTACGTCGTGTCTGACGATGCTTGCTTCGCTGACGCTAGGTGTTTGACCAAACCATCCGTGGACCAATGGCCAGGTTGAAAGCATGAACCATATAATTAGTAGCAACCCTCGTGAACCCGTTTCAGAGAACACTTGTCCAGAAGGTAGATTGATCGTCCATCGGCCTTCAAGAAGCCTGCTTTCTCGAATTCTTTTAACTTACGGCTTACGTTGCTGCGAGAAACATTGGCCAACCGCCCGATATCGCTTTGAGTTACGAATGAGCATATACGAAGGGCGCGTTGATCGCAGAATTCTGCATTTTCACCAATTTGCTCTCCAATTTGCAACAACGCGCCGGCGACGCGCATGGTCATATCACCCGAGCAGACAACACGGGTTGATTTGATGTAGGTTCGAAATCTATGCGCAACTAGTTTAGACAACGCACCCAGAACGGATTTATCTTTTTCATATTCTAATGATGAGAATGCGTTCCTATCAACCGCAAGTGTTCTTAGGTGCGAAATTGCGATTGCAGATTCAGCATATATTGATCCTTGAAATACCCCTAATTCTCCAATAACATCCTCAGGCCCAGCAAAGGCATAAGTAAACTCGTTGCTATCTGCTCCACAACATCCCAGCCTGGCTATACCCTCGATAATAATATAGAGAAAATCAGCTTCTTCATCTTGAAAAAAGACAGTTTCCCCTTTTTTGAATTCCCTGATCTTGATAAAATTGAAGCCATTGTTTCCGATATTGGAGGACAAATACGAAGCGAGAAAATACGCCGAACTTTGTTCGCAGAATTTTGGAAAGCTCCCTCGATCTAAAAAGCTAGATCTTTGCTTCTCGTTTCGGAATCTTGCTTTCTGCATTACTGCTGGAATCCATAAGCTTTTTCTTAAGATTGCAATTGCACTGAGGCAGTACTTGATGCTCACTTTGTCGTAGCTTGTCTTGAGATCAAATTTTGAAGCGCGTTTTCTTTCCATTTTGGTTAAGTACAACCGCTCCTGCTTGCCCGATTGCGATCAGAGGCTTGTATTGGGGCAGAAATTACTTCGAAATGTTTGCAACACGCTTGATTTCATTGCTCCCACTCCCTTTTCTGTGATCAGACTATCTGAGCGCAAGCGTGAACAAAGTTAGCAGAAAATTCAATTAACAAACTTTTTATCTCGCTCATCTATATATTAAGTAAATTTATGAATTTTAACTTATTGTAAAAAAACAATTTTCTCTAACAACATACTCACTCGATAAAGTAATTCGACTAAATAACGTCAAACGGAATCCGTTTTGCGTCATTTCGAGATTTTCATGTAGCTCTTATTGACCTAGGCTACCAGCTAGGGAAATCTAGCGGGAAACTCCAACTTCAAACGATCCAGTTTTCAGGGGGCAGAGCATATCGGTCCCACGCGTCCGCAACCCCCTGATCAATAACTGTTCTACGGGCCTCAGAATGGGAAACTGGATTCGGATCACACCGCGCCTTGGTTCCAATCAGGATGGGCCTTCAATGCTCGATGTTGCATCCACCGCGCAGTTTCTAAAAATGATTTCCTCGTACATGGAGGTAATTGAAAGAAGCGGGGCAAAACTTGTTTATGATAACTACCGTCTCTTGGTTAGGTGTTTGATCCCACGGTTTGATGGTGTGATCCTTTTGCATGAATGGAAGGAAGCACTATGGGACAAGTTCGTCATGGCAGCGCCACGACCACGCACGCTGTCAGAGCAGCAATACAGCGATTGCAAGCTTCGATCGCGGAGCTGAGCCGGGAGCTGGGGATCAACCCCAAGACGGTTGCGAAGTGGCGCAAGCGACAGACCGTCGAAGATCAGAAGACCGGGCCGCGGGAGCCGCGCTCAACCGTTCTTAGCGAAGACGAGGAAGCCATGGTCGTCGCGTTCCGGCGATACGACCGCCAAGCTGACCAGCTACATCTTCCCCGGCGATTGGGCCGAGGATTTCATGGCCGAAACGTCTCGCCAGAATGAAACCGGCGTGCGAGATCTGAAGCTGATCGAGGACGTTTTGGCGTTGTCTACCTGTGAGGGTGGCGGAGTAACTTCGTTGAAACTCTTTGTCTTTGAAACCTGTCCATTTTGCGTGCGTGCCCGCCTAATGGCTGGCCTGAAGGGTCTGTCGCCCGAACTCGTCTATGTGGCGCCGGGGCAGACTCCAGCCGAGCTTGAGGGCAGGGTCGACAGATTGACCGTTCCGATTTTGGTGGATGGTGAGACGCTGATTCAGGACAGCACAGAAATCATTCGTCATTTCGATTCAATTGGCACGTAATTGCTGCAGTCGTATGGCACCGGCCCTGAACTGGAGGAATGGCGCGAGACGGTATCCTCGGCACTAAACGCTCTATGCTATCCGCGCATACCACGCTTGAATGTTCCTGAGCTGGCATCTTCTGAGGCCCTGGCCTTCTTTGAAAATGCAATGCCAGAGCGGATAGGAATGGCATTTGCGGATGCACTTGCGCGAACTCCGCAGCTTGCTGTTGAAGTTGAAGCTGCTCTTCCCCGGGTCGTTCAGTTTCTGGCCTCCGGCGATATCAGCTTCGACACATTGGCTGCGCTGGCGGAGTTGCGAAGCCTGACCATGGTCGCCGAACTCGATTTCCCCGAACAGGTTTCAGTGCCGTTTTGTGTACTAATGGCCCGAGCAGGTGTCGCACTGTTCACCACCGTTGAGGCTTAAGATAGCTCTTGTAAAACCCGATGAGGCCCCTTGTGAGGATTGCGATTGACGGCTTACTGGCATCGGAACCGAAAAACTGACAAGCGTCCGCTTACGGGAAGCCGCGTTGCGGCTTTCGGCAGAGGAGATGTGCCTTAGGGTCGTAGACAGAAATCCCCATCAAAAGCTTCCCGATCATGTAGATTGGCCTGTAATATATGATCAATGCCTTAGAATTTTTTCAGATTAGAGGATTATTTGCGATGACCGATAACGAGCTATCCCCCTATACACTGACTGGCCCGTACAGCGAGCAAGACGGCGATTTGATTTTTGAGGGTCTGGACGGTGCAGGTGCTATTGCGTTCAGGAAGGACCATGTTGAGGTCAGCCCAGACGGAGTTGTCGTGTCGCCTGAAGTGCGTCCCAAACTCCTAAGCCCCCCTGTTCAGACTGATGCCTCGGTTGAACAGTTGAGCGGATTGTACTGCATTTGCATCGGACAGACGTGCTACACGTATCAGTGTTCCGACAATAAATATCTCGGCATATGTAGCCCGCCATTTCCGTGCTCTTACTACGGTTGCAAGAGCTGAACGGGGAACCGCAACATCCCACTCGACGTCAAGGGTCCTATTGTTTAGGGGATAGGGACATCGTAAACAAAAACACCGCCGTCAACGGGCGCGGACCCGAGAATTGTCCCATCTGCAGCGACGATACCGCTATAGCCACAATAGACGGAAGGCAGGAACCGGCCGTAGGGACGCTCTCCGACCGCATTGGCACCAATCACCATAGCGCCAGTATATTCAGCCGTTTGACTGGCGTACCCCATTGCGTTGAAACCCTCAGCTCCACACTGATCCTGTTGACCCGCAGCGACGCCCCAAACCACAATGATCGTCTCCACACCAAGGGTCTTCACATGATCCAACGCAGCTGTGTCGTAGGTGTAGGCGTCTGCACAGACCAGAACGGCTGTCTTGCCAAGCGGTGTGTCTACAACCGGGATCATGTCGACAGTCGCCTGATAGTAACTGCATCCGCCACTTGGGCCGGTGGTGCCTTCAGGGCAATCTGCTGGGTTAAAAGCATTCTTCAGGACCTGGTGCTTACGGCTGTGAATCAAGATAGATCCATCCGGCCCGATCAGAGTTCCGGCATCATAGGGCAGAAAGACATCCTCGGACACTTGAGGCCCCTGTTCGGCAAACCCAAAGGCGATGTAAACTTCATGCTCAATAGCAATTTCGGCCAAGGCCTCTGTGACAGGGCCGGGAACGACGGTGGCATCCGAAAAGGCTTCCGGGTTCAGCCACCCCAGGTAGGATGACTCCGGAAATACCACGAATTCGGCACCTTTGGCCTTTGCCTGAGCAACCCAAGACTCGATGACGCTCCAGTTGCCTGTATTTGTGGAATTGAGTTGTACCAGCGCAACCGCAGCGCTGTCCTCTCCCCGGAAGACTGACGTTGCATGAAGTGCGGGTTGATCAGTGCCTTCGGCGTAAGTATGTGACGCCGCGCTGAATAGGGTCAGTGACAGAGTAAATACAATTTTCTTCAATATCGACATGATGAATGGTCCTCAGAACAAATTATTTCTAAAACGGTCATTAAATTGGGTTCCAATTTACACCTAGGGGTGGAAATCTCGAAGCGTTATTTCCATCGACCTTATATCGGTTTGTCCGATGGGGCGTGGTTGGGCGCATTCTGTTGTCTTGAGCTGTAGATATTAGGGCCTGTCCCCCTCATTTTTGCGGCTGAGGAAGTCCACCATCGCGCGGGGCCCTGTGCGTGTCGTCGGCCTACGAAGCTATCGGTGCAT
>DS999533.1:116999-155097 GCA_000158135.1 Rhodobacteraceae bacterium KLH11 | reverse complement strand
AGCAGCTTCAGAAAATCGACTTGAGCCTCAGCATTCAGCTAAACTTGCTCATCGTCAAAGTTACCTTCACCATCAAACGCCGGGCGTCATAGCCCGGTATCGGCCGACCGGATGGCAGGTTGCGACCTGGCCGCTTGGGCGGCCGGGATCGACAGTTTACCACAGGCCAGCCGTTCGCATTCTCGCGTGCTGCCTTTGTGGCCTGCTGCGGTGCCCGAATGATTACAGGGCTTTCGTCAGGTGTGCCGAAATCCCTTTCTCCCGAGGTCAAAATCACGGGCACTGGAAAACTGCCGATCCCCTCGGGTTGCGATGTTGGGAATCCGTACCCGCTCATCGGTATTTGGATGTGTTGAAGAGGCTTATGAGATCCGCGCGAGACGCGCGGCTCACTTGATCCAATAGGCAGGGCAGGGGATCGACACGGGCTTGCGCCCGCGCTCACCCCGGCCCTGATGTTATTATTATTGGCTGAGCAGACCGCGGGGCGGTCTGCTGCGCTTGTTTTCCCGAGCGTCGCGGGGCCGAAAAGCTCTCGTATCTGATCCGGTCCAGGGGGAAAGCGCAAAGAGAGACCCGCGCCAGGGCGCGGCTCACATATCTCTTTTGTGCGCCTCAAGCAGAAAAACGGCTTTCACCCGCTTTGCGGCCAAACCTTCCGTTTTTCAGCCTGACTCCCAGTCCTCAGATCAGAAACGGATCTTTTCCATCGGCCCCCCTCCTTCGCCGGGAAAAAACGCGGGTGGGTGCGGGTGTCGATGTCACAGCCAATGGGCGTTCGGGTGAACCCTCACTCCTTGGCCCATTGGAACAAACCGAAGCACTTGCGGACAGGTCGGGCGCACATCGACCACCGCATCACCACGAAAGAGAGGCCACCAATGGCTGCAACCGCATATCAAACCGTTGAACCCGGTCAGGCCGATTATGCCCTCATCGGTCAACAGAATGACGCTTTCCGAAAGGGCCTGCCCGAAGGCGGGGAAGGGATTATCGTTCAGACAACCGCCATTGACGATATGGGTCCAAGCTATGTCGCTGCGTGTCTGGCCCAGATTGTCGCTTATGACGACTTCACCGAGGACAACGACCCCCACGGCACCCGCGAAATGGGGTTCATGGAAATCATGGGCCGCAAAGTTTGGTTCAAAATCGATCTGTATGACGAGAACTACAAATACGGGACATCCGCGCCCACTGATTTGAGCAAGACGCGCCGCGTCCTGACCATCCTTTTCCCGAGCGACTACTGAGTTCGGTCCCGGCCATGCGGTCGGGGCTGGATGCGCAACCCGCGCAGGAAAGGAGGTGAGAATATGAACCCATACACGATTGAGCGTCAACGCAAGTTGGCTTGGAGCAATCACAAGAAGGGCGGCCTCTCAGCCAAGATTGCCCGCGCCTTCTTGAATAACCACGCAGCCGTTTAAGCGGCCCCGCCTCAGCCCATCAGGGCTGGGGCACCCATACCACGAAAACAAACCACGAGAAAGGGTTTACCCTATGACTAAGCAAACCAAAATCACCGCGACCGAGGCCCGCTTTCCTCTGGCATTGCTGACACTATCCCCGATCAACCCGCGCCAGACCGTGCCCGAGGCCGAGATTGTTGAACTGGCCGAGTCCATCTGGACGGTTGGCCTGATCCAGAGCATCGCCGGTCTGGCCGACGACAAAGGTGGCGCAGAAATCGTGGCTGGTGGGCGTCGTCTGCGCGCATTGCAATATCTGGCTGAAAAGCACGACAACCTTGCCAGCATCCGACCCGAACTGGCGAACCCGCTGGTGATGATTGCACCGGACGTTGAAACGGCTGAGACATGGGCCAATGCAGAGAACATCACCCGCAAGAACCTGACCCCTGCCGAAGAAATCCGAGCCTATGGCAAGATGGACAAGGCCGGTGCGCCTGCCATCGGGATTGCGCGCGCCTTTGCCGTGACTGAGGCGCATGTTCACAAGCGGCTCAAACTGGCGGGACTGCCGGAACAGGTGATTGATGCGCTGGACGCCAGAGAAATTAGCCTTGGTGAAGCGGCAGCGTTCACCATCTGCGATGACGCTGATCTGATCTTGCCCGTGCTGGAACGGGCACGGAAAGGCTATATTTCCGAGTACCACATCAAGAAAGAGCTGAAACCGGATGCGGTTAGCGCGACGGATCGGCGGGCAAAGTTCGTCACTCTGGATACGTACAAACAGGCCGGTGGCCGTGTGTCCGCTGATCTTTTCCAAGAAAAGACCTTGCTGGATGATCTGGCAATTCTTGAACAGTGTTTTTCGGAAAAGCTGACCACAGCGGCGCGCACCATGCGTCAGGGTGATGGTTGGTTGTGGGCTGATTTCACGCTTGCCAGTGATTTTGGCGGTCATGCCATCAACGAAATGGGTGCGGCCCGCATCTATGCCGAAAACGGCGTTCTGACCGAGGAACAGGTCGAGCGCTATGACGCGTTGTCAGAGCTTGCCAATGGCGAGGTACTGGACGAGCCGGGCCAACAGGAACTGGCCGACCTTCAAGCCATCATTGATGGCGAATACAGCCTGATCCAGAAAGACCACGCCGGTATCGTCCTGTATGTGGACAGCACCGGTAAGTTGAGCGCGATCGAAGGTCTGGTGAAGCCAGAGAACAAAGAGGCCGCGATTGAGGCCGGTGTATTGGAGGCGTCCAAACACAAATCTGAGAACAAGATCGAAGCCCCGAAATCTAACAAACCCAACATGTCACAGGCTCTTGTCGATGATCTGAAACGGGTTGTCACGGGTGCGCGGCAACACGCAGCGGTTAACAACCCCGATCTGATCCTTGCCCTGCTGGCCTTTCAGATGGCGGACGGTATGAAATACGGCAAACCAGTCGGCATAACCAAGAACGATGTGCCAAACTGGCCGACGACTGAGGCCAGTGGCTACGCACTGGACGAGCGTCTGACAACACCGACCGAATGGGCGCATGACACGCGCGAGGGTGACTTTGCGAAGGCATTCCGTGCCTTCCGCAAGAAAGGCGACGACCACGTTCAGGCCGAGTTGATCCGGCATCTGGCGGGACTGTTGAGCGGAGGCGATAAGAAGCTGAAAGCCCTGATCGACAAGGAGGTTAAGACCGACATTCGCGCGGTCTGGACGCCGACCTTTGAGAATTTCTTTAGCCGCATCGCGGGGCCGTACCTCAACGACATCTGGGCCAAACTTCTGGGCCTGAAATCCGGCAACTATCAACTCAACACCTTTGAAAGCCTCAAGGTGGGCGAAAAGCGCATCGCCACATGGCTGCCTGAGGGCATGGTCTGAGACCCGCAGGCGGGGCGCGCAAGCGCCCTGCCACACCGGACAGGAGATAGAACCATGACTTTTCAGAATGATACGAACACCAAGCGAGTTCAAAAGGCGGTCGCAAGAGTTCAGCAGATTGTCGATTCCGCCAATTCAAACGGGGCAGGGGCCGACGAACTGGCCGCGATGCTGCGCCCGCTTACCGACGAACTAACCGCACTTGGCGTGCTGGCAACGATCGATCATCCGACGCAGCAACCCGAGTTTGAACCGCTGACAGTCGGCCAGCGGGCCGCGCTCAAGCTGGCCGAACAAGCCTCGCTGCGCGAACAGATCGTATCGCTCATCGCGCGCCTTGAGGCCCACGCCGACCAGTTGGCGGATCAGCCATGAAACGGATCATCTATACGACACCCGGAACCCGCGTCACATGGTCAAATGTTAGGGAATGGTGCTTTGTGGCCTTCAATCTGGACCGTCGCCGGTCATCGGAAAAACGCAACCGTGACCTTACCACCCATAGCGGATGTATGCCGCTCTCCATGATCTATGCAGAGACCGATCTGGAGGCTATCGAAACCGCTATGTACCTATTGAAATATGGCCCCTCGTACCTTTGCAGGCCCACGCGCGGAAACCGCGCAGCTCATCCCTCTACGCCTATCATCGTGGCGCTGAGGAACCGGGCAGCGGTTTTGAAACGTGAGGCGGATACCGTCCCGAAAGGTGATAACTGGCTGAAAGCGAATGTGAAAAACCGCTCATGATACTTGGATTTCAGTCAGCATCAGCTTGAAAGCAACGGTTGCGTGATATATATTAAAGATAGATATCAAATGGAGGTAACAATGCCAGATAGAGCGGTTGCAAAAGTGTTCATGACCGGCCGGTCGCAGGCGGTGCGGTTGCCGAAAGAATTTCGGTTCAAGACCGAAGAAGTGCGGATCAGAGCGGAAGGCTCGAAGGTCATTCTTGAACCTATCGAAGACGATTGGGAATGGCTGAACGAGCTTCACAAGCTGGGTCCGCTGGATGATGATGCGGTACAGGCGGCAGAGGAAGATATGCCGCCACAGGACCGCCCAGAATTGGATGTGTTCAAGTGAAATTCCTGCTCGACACCAATGCCGTCATTGGGATTATCGCGGCCAATAGCAGCCTGATTTCCCGCTTGCCTGCGCATGTTCCAAGCGATTTCGCGGTGCCCTCTGTCGTCATGTATGAACTCTATTGGGGCGCATACAAGAGCGGCAAAGTGGCTGAGAATGTGGCCCGCGTTGATGCGCTCAGGTTTGAGGTTTTGGACCTGTCCACCGCCGACGCGAAAGTCGCTGGCCTGATCCGGGCTGACCTGAAGAGGAAAGGAACGCCCATCGGGGCCTATGACTTGCTGATTGCGGGGCAGGCCGTTGCACGGTCCCTGACGCTCATCACCAATAATGTTAAAGAGTTTCGCCGGGTTGAAAATCTTATCTATGAGGACTGGCAGACATGACTAAAGTCACCACTCCAAAGACGACCGAGAGCGCGGCCCGCCGCGTCTGGAAGTCGGCGCAGATGTACCTTGCGTTCCACAAGGATCAGAACAAGCGCGAGCGCAAGGAACCGAAGTTCTGGCCGCCGAAAAACGGAAGCGCGTCGCTGCATGGTGATACCGCTGAGCAGGAGGCTATTGTTGTGGTCAAGGCCGCTGATCCTGATGAGACCAAGGATGTTCAAATCAAGCTGCATCCCAACCGGATTGTAGTGCGGCGTGATGCTGATTTCCGGTGGCAGGGTGTGGCGGTTGACGATCATTCAGTTACTGTCCGTATGGCCGACGATACGATCATTGAAATTCGCCATGACGGGTCAATCAAACGCCGGTCTGCCGAGGACGAAACCCATGTTGAAGCGGATGGCAGCATTTTCAAATGGACGCCACACGCAGAGTCAACGATGACCGGTGACGGGATAGAAATGGCACGGCGTACAGAAGACCGCATTGCGGCCATTACACATGATGGTGTCGTGGACCGGGCGCGAAAGCGACAAGGTGATTGAGCAGATGCCGAAAGTTTCCAAGATCAACTTGATTGGTGGCGGTGCCGTCGCGCTCCTGATTATCGTTCTGGCTGGCAAGATCGTGGCACCCGCTTTTGGAAGCCGGATCATGTCTGTTGCTGAAGTTCCACCAGAACCCAGAACGGGGATAGCATCCGGCGCGGCCCTCGCACTGAGCGCGCCCTTGCGTCTGGACAGCCCTGCAATATTCCGGTTCACCAGCGGCCCGCTTGAAAACTGTGATCTGGCTGGCCCGCTCACAGCCTTCAATGACACCAAGGCAGTATTCAAACCAGAGCATATCCTTTGTGGTCAAGTGTCGCGTTCTGTGTCACAAAAACAGATAAGTAATCTCTATCTGGACAGCCGATTTCCAAGTGACCCGGAAAGCATCGTTTTCCAGATTTATGACGAACAATTGCTATCCCAGTGATAGCGTCTTTTCTCTTGTGGTGAGAGGTACTTGGCCCGCTTCAGCGGGCCTCTTTTTTTGCCGTTGTGCTGGCGGCGATGTTCCTCTGGTGTCGCTTGGTACCTGGGGCCTCCGCCCCACGTGCCAACGCGACTGGCGCTCCGCTTTGGCGGCCGCGGTCGCGGCCGGCACCCGGCACCAGCGCCGCACCAGGTCACACCCTTGCGGATCGCGTCCAGCGGTTAACCTGATCCGCGCCAGCGCGGCCCAGGGCCGGACAGACCGGCCATCGCCTCCGCCTGAAGAAAAGGGCGGTCTGTGCCGCCACCGGGCTTCATTCCTTTCACCTGCAGGTCATCCCGATTTGGGAAGGCCACCAGCTCGTTGGTCAAAACGGTGCGCGTGTGGCAGATCGACTTGAATTCGCTTTGACGAACACCGAGGAAGGCAGATGTCGACACAGCAACAAACCGATCGCGCAAAAAAAAGGCGAACCGATAATTGAAGTGCAGGACGCACACACTGGCAAAACCATGGCGGTTGTTTACGCGTGGAACAACGGGCAGGTCAGTGTTGCGTCCAACAGCAGTTTGAAGGTGGTGGAGCTTTCGCCTGCTGCGCGCCTGCGGCTTTGAGAAAACCGTCCGGAATTCAACATGCAACCCATCTTGACTTTAGATGGCGGGCATTCGGTCCAAAGAACTTCACATAGCTGCAATTACAGGCTTCGATGGTTTTGGTGCAATCTGAGGTCGCTTACGGCTGGGGGCGAAATAGTACGCTAGCGGCAAAAACAAACCTTCGCGCTCCATGCGACGAAAGAGAAAAAGAGCCCACTTTGACCGATGCTGCGCGATGTCCCAATTACAGCAATGTGCAGGAAGCGGGCTTTGCAAAGCGCGGTGGTCGGCATATTCCAGCGGTTCACTTGCAGAGCTAGTGTCAAAGAGCGGCCCGCCAATGTAAACATTCGTTGCAACTGCACAATCTGGATGTTTGTAAGCTAACACATTGATCCCACAAAGCCGATCCGATTGGAGAGGCGAATTCCCTTAGTTCGAGTTCTCAGATACTACGTACTGATGGATATTGTCGTCACTACGACCATCATTACTGCTCTTTTTGTTGTAATCGGTGTGGCAGAGCCACTCGCCGCTCGATTGGGTTTGCCCTTCAGCGTTATTCTCGCCGTCTTGGGGGTAGTGATTGGGCTTGGCGCGACGTTCTTTCTCGATACGGACCTAACTGATGTGCTGAATCCGGGGGCGCAAGCGATAATTGATCTTCCGATCCGGTCCAACGTGTTCCTCTATGTGTTTCTGCCTACGTTGCTCTTTCAGGCGACACTCGGCATGAACCTGCGCAGGATGCTGGATGACTGGATGCCCATCCTGATGATGGCCGTTGTGGCAGTAATTGTGGCGACGCTTTCCATTGGCTATGCGCTCAGTTGGGTAAGTACGCTACCACTGGCCGCCTGCTTGTTAATCGGTGCTATTGTTTCGACAACTGATCCCTCGGCGGTTGTCAGCATTTTTCGATCAATTTCCGCGCCGCGAAGGCTGTCGCGAATTATTGAGGGCGAAAGCCTCCTAAACGATGCCGCTGCGATTGCACTATTCGGGTTGTTCATGAGCTTTGTCATGCTTGGACGGCCCGATCCATTACTAAGTGAAGCCGTGGGGCAATTTCCGATGTTGATCGCAGGCGGAGTGCTCACCGGTTGGCTCATGGCGCGCATGGCGGTTTGGCTGATGGCTTTCGTGGACCGCTGGGACATGGCGCAGATTTCAATATCCGTTGCGCTGCCCTATCTCGCCTATATCGTTGCCGAACAAAGCGTTGGGGCCTCGGGTGTCATCGCGGTGGTGGCCGCAGGTCTTACGCTAAACTTTTCTGGTCCCGGCCGATTGTCACCGGTCGCTTGGACAAACCTGCAAGAAGTATGGGACCTACTGGCACATTGGGCCGGAGCACTGATCTTTATTCTTGCAGCGTTGCTGATACCGAATTTGTTAGCAGGGGTGCGTCCCTCTGACTTTGGCCTGCTGGCTGTGGTGGTACTTGCTGCAACACTTGCGCGGGCGGCGGTTCTGTTCGGTTTGTTGCCATTGCTCACGACAATCGGACTATCGCCAGCTGTAGAACGCCCTTATCGCACTGCGATGCTGTGGGGTGGGCTGCGGGGGGCCGTGACTTTAGCGTTGGCGCTGGCAGTTACCGAAAGTACGCATATTCCGCTCGAAACCAAGCGCCTGGTCGGAATCCTGGCCACAGGCTTTACGCTGTTTACACTGATTGTCCAAGGAACAACCTTGCGCTCGGTGATCACAAAACTGGGGCTCGACAAGCTCTCCCCGCTGGATACAGCCCTTTCACGTCAGGTGGTCGCGGTCGCCTTGCAATCGGTTCGCGAGGACGTGGCCTGTACAGCAGAAAACTACAACCTGACTCACGATATCGTCAGAAACGAAGCCAAACAGTTTAGCGAACGCCTCGATGAGGCCGTAAAGTCCGCCGAAGACAGCGCCCAGATCCTAGATCGTGACCGGATCACGCTTGGTCTTATTGCGCTGGCCGGTGCAGAGCGAGATTCCGTGTTGGCCCGAATGCGCGAGCGCACCATGTCATCGGTTCTGAGCGAGAAGATCTTGTCTGACGCGGATCGGCTCATTGAAGGGGCACGGACCGGTGGTCGGATTGGTTATCAGCGCGCGTCCAATCGATCCGTCGTCTATGGCAAGTCTTTTCGGATCGCCGTGTTTCTGCATAACCGGCTTCGAATCTCATTCCCGCTCACTCGTATTACAACGGATCGGTTTGAGAGGTTGCTCATGCAGCGCCTGATCCTTCGGGATCTCGACGGATTTGTCCGTAGTCGCATACGTCGGATCCACGGTCGTCGGGTTGCGGAGTTGCTTGACGACCTGTTGGCGCGTCGATCCGAGGCAGTTGAGACAGCGCTTGACGGATTGCGACTCCAATATCCAGGCTATGCGGAAAAGCTGGAGCGGCGGTTCATCCGAAGGACTGCATTGCGACTGGAAGAGCGTGAATACGCGGTCATGCGCGAGGATGGCCTGGTAGGCGAAGAGCTCTATTCAGTGTTGATGCAGGAAGTGGCGGCACGACGTGCTTTATCTGAAGGGCGACCGGTGTTGGACATCGCCCTAAAAGGGCGGGATCTGGTCAGGCAATTTCCACTATTCTCTGATCTCGACAAAGCTTCACTGAGAAAACTTAGTAGAGCGCTGCGTACTCGTTACGCCAACGTAGGTGACACGATCATTTCCAAAGAAGAATTTGCCCGGAGTGTATTCTTCATTGCTTCCGGGGCAGTTGAAGTAGAGCTCGGCAGACACACCACGCGGTTAGGGCGTGGCGAAATGTTTGGGCAATTGGCCATGCTATTGCAGCGGCCCCGTCGCGTGAACGTGCGGGTGTTGGCACCCTCGACATTGCTTGTGCTCGACGAAGCGCGTTTCCGGAGATTGCTCCGGCAGAGTAAAGCCATACGGAATTCTGTCAAGAAGAGTGCCAGCAAACGCATGATCGACCCGGCGGTGTTGGACCTGGACGAGGATGAAGGTTCTCCTGATCAAGGATAGATGTAATGAAAGGTCATCAATTGGAAAGGAACCGCTACAACAGTTTTTTCATTTCCCGACACGGCTTCTACAATCCGCGCCGCCGCCACTCAGCACTGGGCTGGAAAAGCCCCTTGCGTACCTGCCCGGGCGGTATGATAGGGGCGCCCATTTGGCTTTTGAACAGGACAATCCCAAATGAGACGGCGGTACATGCGATTGACATCCCTGAACATGGAGAGCCGCCTTTACCCGTCGTAAAGAAGTATCGAAGCGGCTTTCTCGGGTACACGACAACTACGGATCTGCGCTCGCAGCGCAACCGGACAAGTCGAAGGGGCGGCCAGATAACAACTCGACCTCACAGCTCATCAGATACTTCGGCCTGCCCGCCATTCGTGCTCCCAACGCCCCAATCCCGGTGGACCAATAGTAATCCACATCGAAGCCTTCAGAACCTCCGATTGAAGCGTCGCGATCATTCATGCCGGATAACAACATGATCGAACAGGATCATCGGTTCATCAAACGTCGGATCCGACCGATGCTCGGTTTCAAATCTTTCACTTCAGCTGCATCTGTCCTGGCCGGCATCGAATTGGTCAATATGATCCGCAAAGGTCAATTCACGCCAGGACTCCATCCGTTTCAGCAGTTTGCCCAACTGGCAGGGTAAACTGCTCACCAATTCCACTGATGCTCTGCCATCTGAACAGTTTGCGACAGAACCCCTGGTCAGACCTGAAATGCTATGAAATTGACACATGGCCCAGCTCTCTGTTTCATCGTTTTGGGATATGTTTTCCAACGAGCGGAGAACATAAAGTCTCACCAGGCCGATTTGATTTCCCTGACTTTGAAAATCGATCGGGGAGACATGCAGCCAACCGCGTTGTTACTGCAAAATTCAAAATAACCGCAGGTGTGCAGGCCGTGCCTATGATACCTCATCTCGCTCATGAGTTCAGAGCAACAGATGTAGTTTATGCCATCGTTCTATTGTGATTAGCATGCCAATGTATTACATTGTACTACATAGCGTATACAGGTGATTACGATGAGTGCCAGCCCATATTCAATCCGTCTCGATGAAGACTTGAGAAAGTCCCTGGAACGAGAAGCTGCGATAGAAGATCGACCGCCTGCACAACTTGCCGTGCGGGCAATTAGAATGATGTTGGAATCCAAGGCCGCAAAACGTGCAGCCATTGATGCAGCTGTTGAAAAAGCAGATTTAGGTAAGTTCATCACGGCAGACGAAATGAATACCTGGATAGACAGCTGGGATACCGAGAATGAACTCTCGGCACCGGTAGCAAGCGGGCAATCCAAATAGCCAATGAAAATTGTATTTCTCGAAGATACAGCCCGGGACATTCAATGGTTCCGCTACTATTACACGTCAGTTTTTCCTGAAGGCAGCGAAAGGGCACGAGCTCAGCTCAAAGCCATTCAGCTTACTCTTGCAGCCAACCCTTATGCAGGTCACCCAAGTGACACACGGCAAGACATACGGGAGCTTTCAGTGCCGCGAACCCCATTTACGCTGATCTATCGTGTAATGCCCAGTCAGATAGAAATCCTACGTCTCTGGGATACCCGGCAGGGCGTGGATTACTGAAACCAGGAGTTTAAATTGGTGGCTTCAGCCGGGCAGGGTAGTGGGCAAGCCACCGAACCTATTTTGTTGTTCGACCGCTCACTTCTGCACTGAGGGCGGGAAGCTGCATCGCAGCATTTGGTTTCAACGTGAGCGGCAGCTCTGGGCCGGGGAAACGATCCTCGCGCTGTCGATGAAGCCGCACCCGCCGGGGAAGTATCTATGCATGGAGCTATATTGGGGTCTCAATCATGTCTGATATTATGGGCTTTGCCACCAATCGGTAGGCTTGGCACGTTTGCCGCGGTTACGGTCTAACCAGAGCGCAAATCTGCGAAAGGGTGAGAGCGCCAGCGTCAACCAGAGGCGGTGGCGCCATTGCGTGAAGTCGCGGTTGAACGGGCAGACGCGCATGCAAATGGCACAGTCAGAGGAGAGTTTGGCCCAGAACCCGAAGCACTTGGCAGCGTCAGAGGTCCACTTGCGCACACCTTTGATGGCTGATTGGTCTTCAGTGGTTTCAGGCGGGCCATACGGGAGCGCTTTAACCGGACAGGCATCGGCGCATTTGGCGCAGATGTCGCAGAAAGCGCGGACGCCCAAGGGCTTGGGTGGATCGTGAGCCAGTGGAAGGCTGGTAAACACCTTGGAGAAACGCAAGCGCGGACCGTATTCAGGTGTTATCACCATCTGGTTGCGGGCATATTCGCCCAAACCCGCCTTGATCGCGTAGGGGATTACAAGGCCGGTGTCGTTCATCGAAGCTGTAGCCTGATAGCCCAGATTCCGGATGTAGGCAGCAAGCTGCATGACGATACTGGCCTCGTGGGAATATTCGCGGCCGGTGGCAGCTCCTGCGAGAGCAGAGGGATAGGTGGCGACGAGCTCCTCGTCCATCTGGTGGCCCATCACGATGACTGATGTCATGCCTTCTGGTAAATCGTTGGGCGCATCAGAGAAATCACGGGTGTCAACGCGCGCAGCGTAGAGCCAGCGGTCGTCCATTTCGGTAATGCCGCAGAGATCGGCGCCAAAGAACTTCGCGATGCGTTTGATTTCCCTGGCCATCGCAACAGGGTCATCTACCGGTTCCTGTGTCGGGGCTATGGGTGTGTCGTTGTCGATAGGGGCCTGGAAGCCTTCGCGCTTGCCAGTTTCACCGCCTCTTTCGGAGATCAGGTCTGAAATCAGCCAGGATGCGTTTCTAAGCGCGAAGTCGCGTTGGGTGAAGCCATCGCCGCGACGAGGGGCGGCTTCCATCCGGTACGAAGCAAAGAAGGCGTCGGTTTGTTTGCTGCGGACCCGCTCATCCCAGAAGGCGCGGGTAAAAATGTCATTGCGCTGATTGAAACGTTCGAATTCGTCCGTGACATCAATGCCTGCAGCGTCGTCGCCCGCTCGTTGGGGGTGGTTGGAGGGGTAGG
Organism: Rhodobacteraceae bacterium KLH11; assembly: GCA_000158135.1. Classification (GTDB taxonomy): domain Bacteria; phylum Pseudomonadota; class Alphaproteobacteria; order Rhodobacterales; family Rhodobacteraceae; genus Ruegeria. The sequence continues at coordinate 142,752 of DS999533.1, read as the reverse complement.
CCATGAGGAGACGATGCGGTGAGAGGAGATAGTTGTCAAAGGGTAGCGGAGGCAAAGGTCGGTGTTTGCTATACTGATCGTTCGAGTACATAGCGTAATGCATCGGCCCAGTTTTGGCTGGTTGAGCGATTAAGATGCATTGCTACCCGTTACAAGCGCAGCTGGAACCCTTTCGGCAAGTATAGCTTCGATTGATACAGCTATCCCCACAAGCCTTCCCTTTTCGGCACACTTTACGGCACGCTGCATTTACAACCTTGGCTTGGCTGCCAACCACGAGGCTCAAGAACGATGTTGTTGAAATGGATTGCTGTTCAGGGTGCGGAGCAGTTGGTGTGGCTTGGGCCATCGCGATCGAAGATGAAAGGGTGAAAGCTGGCCAAGCAGTAAAATGGTCTTCATGAATACGCTCCGTTCATAATGCCTTAATACTTCGCATGTCTCGGTGGCGGTTAAAATCTGCACTACAGAAAAACCTTTGTGGTTTCCGGAAGTGAGCCGCAGTTGGAGAGATTGCCGAATATCTCGCAGCAGCCCTTGATGTAAATCTGGGCAATGCCCGACCTAAAAATTTGAAGTTTTCTGCACCAGCATTGAAACAAAAAGGCGATAGGTCCTACTCTGATTTACCATCCGTTAACCAGCTTTGCGCATGGTCGTCCTCATGGGATGACGCGGATGCGGCTATGAAGAACCAGATAGTAAATCAGCTCAAGGAGTTCATTGCTTCGGACAAAACAAGGTTCGGCAGACTGGTCAAATTCGATGGGCAAAATGGATTCTCGGAGGAAGCGGCACAAGGGCTTCAGGATCTGGAAGCACGCACGCCTCCGCTAGATGTCGTGACAGAGCCTGCGTTTTCGCCTCCTTATGTGCATCGTGATCGTCTGTCGGAAAAAAACGCGGCTGGTGGCGGCTTAATCAAAGGTGACGACGGCGCCAAACGTCCGCATTACTGGGGTCATCGCCAACGCTTGCGGGAGCGTTTTCTCAAAGGCGGCCATGGCCCAATGCCGGAATATGAACTGCTGGAACTCTTGCTCTTCAATGCCATTCAGCGGATCGACGTCAAGCCTCTTGCCAAACGCCTATTGGCGGAATTCGGCGATCTGAACGGGGTAATCGCGGCATCCAAGCACCGCATTCTCAAGGTCGAGGGCGCTAATGACTGGGTTTACTACCATCTTCGGGTGGTAGAAGCTTTTGGTCACCGCATGGCGCAGGCGCAGGTCATGAAACGTGATGTTGTGTCGTCTTGGGACGCGTTGGTCACATACTGCCGGACGGCCATGGCGCATAGGGAAGTGGAACAGTTTCGTGTTCTGTACCTGGATCGAAAGAACGTGTTGATCTCGGATGAAGAGCAGGCCAAGGGCACGGTTGATCATGTGCCGGTGTACCCTCGAGAGATCGTGAAACGAGCCTTGGAGTTGAATGCGAGCTCGCTCATTCTCGTCCACAACCATCCGTCAGGTGATCCCACCCCCAGTAGATCGGATATAGAGATGACCGATCGGGTACTGGACGCCTGCGATACTCTTGGAATTCTCATACATGACCATGTTATCATAGGAAAAAAAGAAGAGTATTCCTTTAGTGCAAACGGCTTTCTGCAAAGGCACTAACCCCACGCGCATTGCAACGACGATGCGTTAACTCAAAGGCACTTACATGAATATCTTTCTAGTGGCCGTGGCCATTGCTCTTCCCGCCACTACCGCCCAGGCCGGTGGCACCTATGTGCGCGATGCAGATACAATCGTTGTCGACGGGACACCGGTACGTCTCAACGGTGTTGATGCACCAGAGCTGGGCACGCAGTCCGGTCAAAACGCAAAGCGCTGGATGATCAACTATCTGGCCGGCAAGACCGTCGATTGCGACCTGAACGGGGAGCGCACGCACGACCGATGGGTAGGTATTTGCTACGCGGACGGCGAAGATGTAGGTGCTGCTGTGATAGCGGCAGGACATGCTCTGGATTGTGCACGGTACTCCGGTGGTCGGTACCAACATCTGGAAATCCCTGCAGCCAAGTCGCGGCTGAGACGCGCCCGGTATTGTCGGTAGCAACGCTGTCTGTTTCATCCCCAATTTCTTTCTGTTCTTACTTAAGGTTGAATTGTTCTTACAGGCATCCTGGACAGAATTATTTGGTTCGAGCGAGAATCCGGGACGTTTGGGATCCGAGCACCGGATAAGTGCAATCCGTTACACCTAAGTCGGCTGGATCGACCTTCTCCCCGCACCTGCGTTGAACACCTAGGCGACCGGGATCGACAGTTTACCACAGGCCAGTTGTTCGCGGTCTCGCGTGCTGCCTTTGTGGCCTGCTGCGGTGCCCGAATGATTGCAGGGCTTTCGTCAAGTGTGCCGAAATCCCTTTCTCCCAGGGTCGAAATCACGGGCACTGGAAAACTGCCGATCCCCTCGGGTTGCGATGTTGGGAATCCGTACCAGCTCATCGGCATTTGGATGTGTTGAAGAGGTTTATGAGATCCGCGCGCGGTGCGCGGCTCACTTAATCCAAACCGCTGTGTACTTTTTGAAGTATGGCCCCTCTTACCTTTGTAGGCCCATGCGCGGGAATAGAGCATCGCACCCTTCTACGCCTATCATCGTGGCACTGAGCAACCGGGCAACGGTTTTGAAACGTGAGGCGGATGATATCCCGACCGGTGCCAATTGGAATGCAATGAAGGGTGATAGCAAACTTGATAAATGATTGCATCGCTATCATATAATCGATATGCTATCAAAAGAAAACATGGAGGTTGAAATGGCAAACATTACGGTCAGAAATCTATCTGATGATGTTCATAGCCGCGTGCGATTTGTTGCAGCAGAGCGAGGGATCAGCACCGAAGAAGCCGCGCGGCAACTTCTTGATGAAGCATCACGGCCAGCTGAGAAGGTTGGCGATGTGATTGTTGAGTACGTGCAGAGCCTTAATACGTTCCTGCCAGACATTGAACGTAGTGACGACAAAGCAGAACCGGTGGACTTCGGGTGATTATTCTAGACACAAACGTACTGTCTGATCCTATGAAGGAGAACCCTTCCAAGGCAGTGATTGGGTGGTTGAATGCGCTGCATAGCGCGCAGTTTTATACCACGACGATCACCATCTTTGAGGTTCGTTACGGGATCGAATTATTGCCTGATGGCAAGCGGAAGTCTGCGCTTTGGAAGGGGTTTGACTTTACCTTGGGCCGTCTGTGCGGCAATCGGATTTTGCCATTTGACCGTGCGGCTGCGGAGGCAATGGCAACCATGCAGGCCGAAGCGAAAGCCTTTGACGTCAAGTTGGCAGATGCACAGATAGCTGCGATTGCAAAGACGCATGGTTTTTCAGTCGCAACCCGAGACGTGAAGCCATTTCAGTTTTTAGGCGTGAATGTCTTGAACCCTTGGGATCACCCATCCGATTGAAGGACTGGAAGAATGGTCAAAGTCACTGCCCCAACCGCCACAGAGAGCGTTGTTCGCCGCGTCTGGAAATCGGCGCAGATGTATCTTGCTTTCTAACACCTGTCAGATAGATGGGCTCGATGCGCAGTGGTATGAGCAGCCCGCCAAGCCAAGAGGGTTTGGCACGCAGAGCGACCCTGTCATCGATGCCTGGTTCTCGCGCCTTGGAATCCCTGTCGAATACTCGGCAGATCCACGGGCTATTACCACATTGTTCGGGATGTCATTCACATGCCACGCGTCGAAACCTTTCTTTCTGTCGAGCGAATGTATGACACCCTTGCCCACGAATTTGCCCATAATGCCGATATCCGGATTATGCCGCGCCAGCGACAAATACTGCGACTAGCTCGAACTGATTACCCCAAAGTATCGGCATAAACAGTGCGTTTCCAAAAACTCCAACAAGCTGTCATCTGGAATGTAACGCCCTTTAGGCTGAGCGATGTCTTTGCTGCATGTGCCCAGCCCTCACGTCGAAAATCGGAACCGCTGGAATCGACAGGAAGTACCTATAAAACGTCGCAAGCACTTCATTGGTATTGAAGTGCGCTTGCGAGTTTTTTTCGTACTCTTTCAGTTAAAGCTGCGTAAAGTAGTCCTTGCCATCATCATATTAACGTTCACCATCAGGATTATCAGCATTCGAAACTGCCACGCACAATGCTTCGATTACAGAAAGTGGAGTGCAATCCTCGCTCGACGATGACTGGCAGCCGGAGTGAGAGATTTTGGCGGAACCAACGAGCGACGTAATAAGCATTATGTTAAATAAGTCAGTTATGCTGACTTAGAAATTATCCAGCAGTTGGCAAAGATCGGCCGTAAGCGGCCAGCTGCGTGAGGTGCAGCGTCACGCGCCAGGGCGCGCAATCCCCGCTCGAGCGGGGACCCCTGATGGGTTGTGCCCATCACAGTCGATGGCAGGCCCTGCCTGCCCGCAAGTTGAGATGTTCCTGCCTTCTGCGAACCCTTGTTGCGCGTGTGAGTCTGCTGAGAAAAGCTGAAGCTTTTGAGGTTGGAGCGGGTGGTAAAAGGTGGTCTGCAACCTTTTGCGATTTCATGCGAAAAAGTGAACTAAATTGTTGTTTTATAACATTAAATATTTGCGACGTGTGGCTGTTTTTGCTATGCTGAAGACCAATGAACAAGGGTTAATCACAATGTCCAAGTTCCACAAATTTCCAGCGCCACGTCACCACTTGCCGACCCGCCGTCTGACCGAAAACCGGCAGTTCACAACACCGGAGGGCCACACGGTTCATCTGTCCGTCGGATACGATCCCGAAGAGCAGGACCGCCCGCGCGAGGTGTTCTATTCGGGTGGTTTCAAGTCCGGCTCGCAACTTGAATTTCAGGTGCAGGACTCTTGCATTCTGTTCTCGCTGCTGTTGCAGTATGGGCTTCGGCCCGATGAGATTTCCAAATCCCTGTCCCGGGTCGAGCTGCCCGACGGGTCTAATGCCTGTGCGAGCTTGATTGGAAGGATCGCTGAGGAACTGGTCGCACAATGACCCATACACAGGCACCCGAAAACCGGCGGGTTTGGACAGCCGCCAATTTCTATGTCGCATTCAAGTGCGACCAGATGGGCAAGACGCGCGAAACCCCATTCTACTGGCGGCCTGAAACCAATGACGTGCAGCTGAGCCCCAAGCCCGATGAGAAAGAGACTTTCGTTCGGGTCAGAAGCACGAAGCAAGCGGACACCGAAGATGTGCACATCGCGCTGCGGCCCAACTTCATAGGTCTGCTGCGCGAAGACTCGATTGGTTGGCAGAATGTCATCGTCGAGGAGCGCTGCGTTCGGGTCACAACCAACAACGGTGTTTTCGTCACTATTCCCGAGGATGGCAGTTTTCGCTGCGACAGCGGTGATGATGTGACGACGGTCGAGCGTTCCGGTCGCGTGATCAAACAAACGCAGTATGTCGATGCGATCATGTCACCGAGTGGGGCCGATTGTGTCTGCCGCCCGTCACAGCAGGATCTTTTCGGAAGCTTCGAAGAGAGTTCCGAAAAACAGCCACCGCGAATGGCCCGCCGGGTCTGGCAGGCCGCCGAATTCTATATGGCCTTCAACAAGGACAAGTTCGGCAATGCCCGCAACCAGCCGTTTCACTGGAAACCAGAGCGTGCTGGCGTTCAGATCGACGAGAACCCGGATGATAAGGAAGCGTTCATTCGCCTCAAAAGCACCAAGGGCGCGGACGCCGAGGATGTGCATATCGCTTTGCGTCCTGACTTCATCGCTCTTCTTCGGGAAAATGCGATCGGTTGGAAAACAATCCTTGTTCATGAGCGTGACGTCCGGGTCATGATGGCCGATGGAGTGATGATCCGCATTGATCTGTTTGGTTCCGTGGTGCGCTGCTCTGAGGATAGTGAAACTGAGGTCAGCCATCTGACTGAGGTCCGCAAATGGACCGGCGATCAGCTGACTTACATGTCACCTTGGGGCGATGATTTTGGAGTAATCAACACCGACCGAGGCGATCAATGAAAGGGCTTTTGGCTACGGTCAACGCTGCAAGGCCCTGCCCTATAACCAACCGAAACCACTGGCGGGATGACCATTTTCCACCTATATTCAATATGAAGGAGACCATGCCTATGGCGCAGTCATTGCAAATCGACACTCTGGCCTTTTCGAAGCGTCTCAAGGAAGCTGGCGCAGACGAGAAACTGGCCGAGGCCATCGTCGAAGGCATTTCAAAGGTCGATACATCCGATCTCGCGACAAAAACCAACATCACGGAGTTGCGGAGCGTGGTCAAGAATGACATCACGCAGCTGCGTGCCGAGGTCAAGAATGTTGAGAATTTCCTGCGTGGCGAAATTGCTGAAGTAAAAGTTGATCTCAAAACCGAGTTTGCCGCGCTCTACAAACACCTCTGGCTGATGGGGATTGGAATTGTCGCGCTGGTGACAGCCCTCGACAAGCTTTTGTAACCCGCCAATGCACGGAGTTGTCAGGCATTAGTGACCCGCTTCGGCGGGCTTTTTCTTGTTGGGTGGATCGCCCCTTTCAATTAGAACCTACAACTGTTGCAGGTCAGGCCAATCGCATCATTTGCACGTTGCGCCTGGCGGATCCCGTGCCATTTGTGCCCGGCTGTTAACCTGGCCCGCGCCGGGCGCGGCCCAGGGCCGGGCGGCCCACCCCCACACGGTCTTGTCATTATCCCACACCGGTAAAGGACTTCACGCCGCGCAGGCGCGGCGCTCGCACGCCGCCTTTAGCGGTCCTTGACTCGGCGTGTCCAAATGCCCGCGACCGTGCAGGGCGGGCGAGTTCGCTTTGCTTTCACGCGGTTTACACCCTATATTCAAAGGAGATCATCAATGAGCATGAACGACATGACCGAAGCTGAATCAAAAAAGCTGGACGCCGAGATTGCAAATCTCAACGCATTGTCAGCCAAGCTGGCAGCGGAGACGGCCAAGATCAATAGTGAAAACCGTTGGTATCCATTGGTTATTGGAACTGGCTTGGCTGGTGTCCTGCTGACTGCAGGCATTGCAATGGCAAAGCTTTTCTTCGGAGCCTGACAGTTTGCGGCCCCTCGGGGCCGCTTTTCTGCGTTTCCGCATAATCTTGGGTAACCGCCTGTCTCATAACAATCGAAAAGATGTGCGGTGCGATTGCACCGCGCGACCGGTGCGCAGCCAATGGCTGCGCAGTCGCCGAGGGGGTACCCCCCTTCGAAACCCCCGGTTCTGGGGCATCGGAGAGCCGAAATTTCCTCCAGAAGATTTCGGGTCAGGCTTTCAGAGGTTGGGTGCCGGGGCCGCCCAAGCGGCCCCAATTGCCTAGAAACGCCGGAATGTGTCGAGAGGATTTTCTTCAGATGCTACGTAGCCGCTTTGACGGGGAGCGGCTGAAACCGGACCTGTCGCACCCAAATTTTATATAATTTAGCTAAAACACCTATTGTTAAACCGCTCAGCGTATTGTATAAATTAGCTAAATTAACTAAATTAGCTGAAATCAAGAAAGGAATACGATGCGACAGTTTTCTGCAACAGACCTCGCCAATAAGACGGGTGATGTTCTGGCTATCGCGGCACGGCAGCCCGTCGCCATTGCTCGCCACGGAAAGCGTCGCTTTGTGGTTCTGTCAACTGAGGAGTTCGAAACTCTGCGTCTTGGCAAAGACAGCCGCTCCGCACATCATGTTGATGACTTGGATGATGACGAGGCTGCGCGTCTTGTGGCCGAGTTAGAGGCCAGCATAAGCAATGACTGACAACGGCGCACCGAAGATCGGGCAGGTTTGGCGTTATCCGTTCCTGTGGAGGCACGAAGCAGACGCCGGTCGTCTTGACGGTCAAAAGCAAAGACCGACAGCCGTCTCCCTGTTAACAACTAATACAGATGGTGAAGCAGTTGTCATGCTGGTGCCAATGACGACACTGGAGCCAGAAAACAACCCTTTTGCGGTTGAAGTGCCTGAAACCGAAATGCGCCGGGGAGGCTTGAACCCGTCTGTTCGGGCGTGGATCATTGCAAACGAATACAATTACGATGCGTATCAGCGCACTTATTACCTAGAGCCGAAAGCGAAACTTGGAGAGTTTAGCGCGATGTTCATCAAGCAGGTTCAGGAGAAAATGATCGCAGCAATTAATGCTCGGAAGGCAAAGGGCGTCGGTCGAAACTGACGCCCCAATTGCTCATAAACGCCGGAATGTGTCGAGAGGATTTTCTTCAGATGCAATGTAGCCGCTTTGATGGGGAGCGGTTGAAACCGGCCCTGCCGCCGACGCATCGGTTGCCAGCTTGTTTGATGGCTTTGGCCGGAGATGGCGCATGACATTGCCAAGCGCAAGTATCCCGGTCGAGACGATCAACACCCATGGCAACAGCCAATCGGAGATCGCCACGCCCGCAATCAACCACGTTGTCAGACCGGAGTCCGTCAGTAACTCGAATCGTGGCCCGGTGGCCTGCACCGTGAGACCGCCCTCGATGTTCGGCCAGTATCGGAACAACACAAAAGCGGTGAGCAAGCCTAAAGCATCGCGCGTTCCCTCGGACGGTGACCAGACGAGGCAACAGGTTATGGCTTCAATGCTCCAAAAAAGAGCGAAGACGATCACAAGAAGGTAGGTCAGTTGAGGCAGCGCGAGCGAAGTCTGGACACCGGCGACCGCTGAGATCGCGACCGTCCAGAGGATCGCGGGACGCAGGATCGCCGAGAGCAGGCCCCTCATGCCGCATGTGCTGCGCCGTAGATCTTGGCCAGCCCTTGCAGAAGTGCCTGCGCATTCTGATGCGCTGAAGTCAGCGCAGGTGCCGGTGGCAAATCCTGCAACAGACACCCTTCGCTGAATATCTGGCGGTAGGCGTCTTTTTCCAATACCGGTGGATCCAGCACCGGGAAGCCTTGAGCCGTCAGCTGTTCGCCAATGCCCTTTTGAGTGCGCGACTTGATCGCGGCCGGAACCCGCGTCGGAACAATCACGTTCGGTCGAGCCCGGCCGGTACGGGTTTCCAGCTTGGTAAGGAAAGTCCTGACCTTGGTCGCCTCATCGTGATCGAGGGCGGAATATTGCATCGGGATTAGAACCAGATCGGCCAGCTGAACGGCCAGCGCCGATCGCGCGTTTTCTGTGCCTTCCGTATCCAGCAAAATGAACTCCGCCTGCCCGGACGCCTTCTCGATGTTGCTCTGCAATTCGGAGCCTTCCGGATCGGTGTCAACGATGACGGGAATCCGTTTCGCCAGGTCCGAGCGGTTCACCCAGTTCAGCAACGGTGTGTTTGGATCGCCATCGATGAGCGCGACGGTTCCGCCAAGCCGCACAATCTCCCCGGCAAGGATTGCGATGAGTGTTGTTTTCCCCGCACCGCCCTTGGTGCTGGCGGTGGCCCAGACATGCGCGCTCAAAGTTCACTTCCTTTGGTGTCGCCCTGTATCTCTGTCAACACATGGGCGGTTTGATGTGCGGTGCGATTGCACCGCGCGACCGGTGCGCAGCCAATGGCTGCGCAGTCGCCGAGGGGGTGTCCCCCTTCGAAACCCCCGGTTCTGGGAAATCGGAGAGCCGAAATTTCCTCCAGAAGATTTCGGGCCAGACTTTCAGAGGTTGGGTGCCGGGGCCGCCCAGGCGGCCCCAATTGCTGAGAAACGTCGGAAAGCGGTCGCATTGTCAAAGTGTGCTTCCTTCTTGATCGCCCCGTGCTGTTGCCAATGCCTTGGCTGCTTCGCGCAAGGTTCGGTTCATGGTCCAGTCGTTAGCAAGAGCCATCTCATAGAGGTAGGTTTTGACTTCGGCATCGATGCGGTGGTTGAAAGGTTCGGTTCCGGGTTTTCTGCGTCCACGTAGCGAGAGACCCAGTGAGGGTCGTTTTTTTGGCTTGGCCTTCGCACCACGTGCAGCGGTTTCTTTTTTTGTCACAGTCCTGCCCCTTTCTTGTCGCCCCGTGCCTTCGCCAGTGTCCGCGCGGCTTCGCGCAGGGTCCGGTTCATGGTCCAGCCGGTTTCCCGGGCAGTGTCATAAAGGAAGTTGATCACGTCAATATCAACGCGTTGGTTGAACGACGCGGTGTTGGCGACAGTTCCGGGTTTCCGGAGACGCCGAACCGTTGGGGGCGTGCCGGGTTTCTTCGATGCCGAAGCAGGTTTCGGATCGGGCTGATCGGCGGATTGGGAGGCAGGCCGGTCCCTGTCCGGTTTCTCTTTCTGGGTGCTCCGAAGATTGTCGAGTGCATTTTCGAACGCGCCGGGTTGCCCTGCCATGTCTTAACCTTTCGTCAATTGTCGATCACTGCGCCAATCTTTGCAATGTTTTCAAGTGTCATGCAAGGCAAGAGGGGTAATACAAGCCAAGGCTTGGCAACATGTATTACGATGCTACAGCAGGTTATGCCGTGATATGATCGTGCTTCGCATGAATTGCCATGGCAATAAATGGCTACGCATGTCCGACAGGTCGAAGGCGAAAGAGCTAGCGAGCCGCAGAGCGGGCTTAACAGGGGTCCGTGGCCCTCCCCCCCCCGCCAAAATACAGAAGCCGCGCTCAGTGGCCCGGATATCGCGCCTGTGGCGATTTCTGCAGGTCACCCCTGCCCGCTATGTTTGCCATAGGCGCTGGCGTTCCGGGTATGTGGCCGTCGTTGCGGCCGGGACAGCCAGCGCGTCAGCGCTGAAAGCCTTGCAGGCGGATGGCTACAAGCGCGACGGGATGGGTTGATGCCCTGCCTGTCCGGTCTTGCGCTATGATCGCTCTGCTGGCGTCATGCGATGCTGGTCGATTTGAGCGGTTCGCTGTCGATTTCGCCTTTGGCACTTCGTGGCAAATCTGGCGCTTACCACGGGAATAGGGCTCTGGGTTGGCACGAAGCCTGCGACAGAGAGTCATCTGAACTGATTTAGCAGAAATCGGCGTAGGCGCGTTTACGTATGAGATTGACATCTCATACAGACGGTGTTCCAATCCCTCATGGCTGTCTACTACTTCAACGTCAGTATTTTGTCCCGCGGCAGCGGAAACGGAGCCATCGCAGCCGCCGCCTATCGTCATGGCATCAAGGTCAAAGACGTCACCACAGGCAAAACCTTCGATTACACCGGGAAAGATGAAGTCGCCTATACTTGGATCGCAGTTCCAGAAGATGCCCCCAACTGGGCAAAGCAGCGCTATCTGACTTTCCTCGGAGACAGCCCGGAGGCCCGGGCCGAAGTGGCAAAGGTGTCCACAAGGCTGTGGGAAGACCTGACCATCATCGAGGTTCATAGCAAACATTCCCGTCGTGACAGAGCCCGGCTATCCCGAAGCGTAACCTTTGCACTGCCGTTGGAGCTGAGTTTTGCAGAGAAGGTAAAGCTCGGACGGGAGTTTGTGGCGCGCAGCTTTGCAGACCGTGGCATGATCGCAGATTGTACTTTTCACGATCTCGAAGACAACCCGCATATCCACGTAATGGCCAGCATGCGGGATCTCGGATCCGATGGATGGGGCAAAAAGAATATGGCATGGGACCACAAGTCCCTGCTGCGCAGCTGGCGGATGGAATGGGCAAACGCGGCCAATATAGCCCTGGAACGGGCGGGCCTGCACCAGCGGATCGATCACCGCACACTCGAAGAACAGGGTATCGAGCTGAAGCCCGACACCTACAACCCGCATGTCGCCGAGCATGCGGAACAGTCCGGCGATCTGGCTCGGGAAAAAGACCGTATCACCCAGGTGCGGCGCGACAATGCCGCCTATCTGCGCGCCCATCCTGAACACGTGCTGACCGTGGTTTCCGCGAAGGCCACGATCTTCTCCGAGCAGGATATCAAAAACGAGTTCAAAAGGCGGCTCGATAATGCCGCTCCAGACGAAATCATGTCACTGGTAGATGCGGCAATGGCGTCGCGTGAACTGGTGCAACTGGACTGCACGATTGAGGATCGGGCGGGTGAGAAATGGCCAGGGCTGACCACGCGGGCCCGGGCCTACAGGGAGCGCAATCTCGTTCTCGATGCAAAGGTCCTGGCACGTCAGTCACTCAATGTGGATGGGTCCGACCGGCTGGATCTGCTGTCCGAGGGTCTCCGGGAGACGCAGCGCAATGCGGCGCTGGAGATGGTCAGCCCGGACCGGTTGTCGCTGGTTACCGGCTACGGTGGCGTGGGAAAGACTTACACCATCGGTCAGGCCGCAAAGGTCTGGAAAGCCCGCGGGTATGAGGTTCTGGGTGGGGCAATCTCAGGCAAGGCCACTCAGGAGCTCTCTACAATACCAGAGATGGAGATCGCCAGCCTCGCGGCCTGGGAGTCCCGTTGGGCCCGGGGCGCTCTGCCCGTACAAGGCAAGTTCGTCTTCTTCCTCGACGAGATTGGCATGGTCGGGGGTGATACGCTGGTACGGGTGCTCAAGCGGGTCTCGGACATGGGAGGCAAGCTGATCGTTTCGGGTGATGGCGAGCAGCTTCAGCCGGTCATGGATTCAAGCATCGTGGACGCTTTGCTGGAAGTGAAAGAGCCGGTGCTGATGGACCAGATCGTGCGGCAGAAGAACCGTTACCAGCGGGAAGCGTCCAGGCAGTTGGCGCAGGGCGGAAAACATATAGATCATGCGCTCGATTACTATTCCCGTGAGGGCCATATCCACTTCCTGGAAAATAACGAGGAAACCTTTGCCGCGCTGGTTCAGAGGTATTTCGATACGCCTGTCGGTCATAGCTCTGAACGGATTGCAGGTGCGGTGTCGAACAGGGATGTTTGGGCGCTGCAGGATTTGCTGCGCGCCGAGGCCATCAATCGTGGCGTGCTGGGGGAGCGGGAGCAGGAGCTGGGAGAGATCATTCGGATCGACCACCGGGGCCTTCGTGATGTGCGCCTGAAGCTGCCGCTCCTGGTGCGGGAGGGCGAGCGGTTGATCTTCACAGCCTCCCATCGCGAACTGGGCATCCCGAAGTCCAGCATGGGTACGGTGGTGGCAATGCCCTACAAGGCGCTGGATATCCTGCTTGATGACACCGATACCCCGGTGCGGGTGCACCTGGAGGCGTTCAACAGCTTCGATTACGCCTACGCGGCTACGATCCATAAAATGCAGGGCATGTCGAAAGAAAGAATACATATTCTGGCGCATCCCCGGATGAATCGCTACCTGGGCAACGTGGCGATGACACGGCATGAAGAGGGGGTGGATCTTTACGTATCGGAGACCCGGATCGAGACACTCGAAGATCTGAAAGATCTGTTCGGTACCAAAAGCCATCTGTGGATCGATGGGTCTGAGACGCCAGACGAGCTTCGGCGTGCAGGTACCGGGCTGGCGGAAAGCGGGCTTGCGAAGGACCGGCTGGATCTCATACCCGCTAGCGAGACCGTGCAGAAGCTGGTCCGTGAACGGTTCATTGGCGATCCGCACCTGTCAGGTATAGCTTCGCGCGTGGGCGGCCTGCTTTCGGCGGAATTCGTGGACGGGGACCCGATCCTGGAAGAGGACCCGCAAGGTTATGCGCAGGATCCGTGGCGCGTCATCGACGAGATGATGGAACGACAGGCGGTGTTCCGGGCAACAGATGTTGCGGATGCGCTGTCGCAAATCACCAAGGACCCGGAGACCTTCCTGCGGCTCTTCAAGCAGGCGATGGAACATCCCGACTTGGTCATCCTCGACGAGGGTGGCCGCAATGGTGAAGGACGGATCTACAGTACGCGGACGCAGGTGGCCCAGGAGATGGACGTTCTGGATCGCGGCGTACGGTTGTCGCTGTTGGAGCATTTGCCCCATGCAGGGACGGACCGGTCGAAAGCGTTCGGCCAATCCCTACATGGAATTGGGGAAGAAGCGCTCCTGTCAGCCGAAATCCAGACCTCCGATTTGACCCCGGAACAAGAGGCCGCATTCCGGGCAGCGATCGATCAGCCGGGGCTGAGCCTTGTCAGCGGGCCATCGGGATCTGGCAAAACCCGGGTTGCGGGGGCGCTGGCGCGGGTTTATCGCGCGGCCGGAGTGAAGGAGGTCAACGCGATCGCACCGACGAGCGCCGGCGTCGACCGATTGCGGCGAACCGGAGAAGACGGTGCAATGAGCATCCGCCAGTTCGAGGAGCGGGTTGCGGACGGGCGGATCGCACTGATGCCGCGCAGCGTGATCGTGCTCGACGATGCCGGTCTCGTGGGTGCGGAAACAGCGGATCGCCTGATCGGTCTTGCAGAAACCCATGGCTCCAAGATCGTGGCGTTGCGGGATACGCACCAGTTTGCCGCCCTGGAGGCCAGCCCGATCTTCCGGATGCTGGAGGACCGGGTCGGTGGGCACCGTCTCGGGGACAGCCTGCGGCAGGTCGATCCGGCGCGCAAACAGATGTTGGAAGAGTTCCGGCAGGCCCCGACCGGCGTTCCCGGCGATCCGCAGGGGGAAGGTCCGGCGGAACGGGGTCTTGCTACCCTTATGACCGAGGGTGTGTTCCAGGCGGGAGAAACAAGAGATCTGGCGATGAACCGTGTCGCGCAGAATTACGTGCGCGACGCGGTGGCCTCGAAACTCGTGGTGGCCCAGACCCGGTCGGATGTGAATGAGCTTAACCGGCTGATCCGGGAGAAAATGGATGCGCGCTATCCCGAACGCACGATAAAGGCGAGCCCGTTCGGGACGACCGACAAGCTTGCCGAAGCCCCGGTGGGTTCGATCGCTGCGCTGCGCCCGGGGGATCGGATCCTGCTTTCGGGCGGCTATTTCGGGGCCAACCTGCCCGCTGGCAGTGAGGGCGAGGTCCTGCGCCATGATGACAATGGAGTTGCGCTGCTGATGGCCGCGCCCGATGGGACGGAGCGGCATCTGACCTTCTCGGTGGAGGATCGGGATTTCCGCTATCGCTTTGGCTTTGCCAGCACGGTGCATGGGGCGGATGGCCGGGGCCACGGGTCCGTACATGTGCTGGCCACCCCGGGCATGACCCGCCATGTGCTGGACGCGGCGATGTCGTTGCACCAGACCGCGCTGAACGTGGTTCTGCCGGTGCCAGAAGACAACCTGGGGCGAGCGGTGCGGGCCATTCAGCGGAAGGACGGGACCGGCCGGGGCGCGCTGGATTACGGGTTCGATGTGTCGCTGGCGGCGCGCGAGGCTCTGCGGGGCCAGGCGGTGGAGCTGCGCGAGGATGCGATCGTGGAGGGCGCGGAACGGTTGGCGCTTTGGATGGGGCCGGAGACGGTCAGCCCCGAAACAGATATTCCGGACACACCAGCACCGGAACTGATCGGGCCGACAGACGTGCCCCCTGCCCGCGCCCTGCCCCATGGCATTGGCGGCGAAGCAATGGCGGAGTTGATAGGCGCGCAGATTCTTGAAACAGGGGCCGCGCCGACAAATGCGGTGCACAGCGCGCTGATCGATATGGTGCGCCATGTTGCCGAAGAAGATGGCTGGCAAATCTTGCGCAGACGCCTTCCGCCCGGGGCTGAAGCGCGCGCCGACCAGCTGGCGCTGGACCGGGTCGGTCCGGGTAGCGACGGACGCAGCCTGCCGGCCGCCCTGGCCCTGGCGCGCGGGGTGGTTGCCGCGGAAGCTCTTGGGGAGGATGCCCTGGCAGAGCGGTTCCAGCGTGGTCTGGATCTCTATGGGGCACGTGCCGAAGAAGCCCGGCGGGGACCGGGCATCGAAGGGCTTGAGCCGCGCCTGGTGGATGAACTGCCGGACCCGTGGTCCCAAGCCCCTGCCCCGGTGCTGGAGAGCCCTGCCAGCGTGGAGATCCGCGCGGCGAACGCGGCGTTCCTGCGGGCACATCCCGAACACATGCTGAGCCTGGTTGCGGCGGAACGGGCGATCTTTACGGAGGAGGAGCTTGTCCGTTCCGCCGGTTCTTATCTCGAAGCGGGCCGCGGAGAGGCGCGGGACCTGGCTGAGCTGGTGCTCGACATGCCCGAAGTGGTGCAGATCGCGCAGACGGGACCGGGCGGACAGGCACAATACAGTACCGGCGCGCGCTCGGCGGTGGAGATGGACCTGATCTCCCGGGGTGTGGCCATGGCGACAGACAGGTTTGATGTGGATGAACAGGCCCATCTCGATCTGTTGTCTCCCAGTCTGACAAAAGGGCAGCGCCCGGGAGCGCTGGCGATGCTGGACGCAAAGCGGCTGACCCTGGTGACAGGCGATCCCGGAGCGGGCAAGAGCTACGTGATCGGTGAGGCGGCCAAAGTCTGGCAGGCGCGCGGCTACGAGGTGATCGGCGGTGCGTCATCCGGCCCGATTACCCAAGATCTGGCCACAGATGTGAAACATATGGATGTTGCGACGCTGGCGGCCTGGGAGGCGCGCTGGGAGCGGGGTTGGCGGCCGGCATCGGGTCGGTTTGTCTTCTTCATGGATGAGGCCGGTATGGTGGGGGGTGACACCTGGGCGCGGGTCCAAAAACGGATTGATGCGCTTGGCGGTAAGCTGGTCGCCGTGGGTGGCCCGGGGCAGTTGCAGCCCACCAGCGAAAGCAGCGCACAGCTGGTTCTGATGGAGCAGGAGCAGATCGGGTTCACCGCAATGTATGAGGTGATCCGGCAGGAGAACCATCTCGAACGCCATGCCTCGAAACAGTTGGAAGAAGGCGGCAGCGAGGCAATCAGCGCGCTGCGGTTTTACCATGATAAGGGCGATATCCGCTTCACAGAAGATGTGTCTGGAGCCATCGCACAGATCGCCCAGAGATATTTCGAGCGTGGCGCACCTGATAAGCGGATTGCGCTCGCCTATACAAACAGGGATGTCTGGGCCCTGAACGCGGCGTTGCGATCGGAGGCGGGTCAGCGCGGTGAGTTGCAGGGTCCGGAGCGGGACTGCGGCGAGATCGTGCGCATCCTGCGGGACGGAGAGCGGGAGCGGAAAATCCACCTGCCGCTGAAGCTGCGCACGGGCGATCGCATCATGTTCACGGCGAGCCATCGCGGGTTGGGAATCCCGAAGTCGAGCTTTGGCACGGTCCAGGCGATCCGGGCGCAGCAGGTGGACATCCTGATCGATAAGCATACCCGGCCGGTTACGGTCGATCTGAATGAGTTCAGCAGCTTCGACTATGGCTATGCCACCACGGTTCACAAGTCCCAGGGCATGTCCAAAGACTATGTCTATGGGCTGGGCCATGGCTATATGAACCGGCATGTACTCACCGTAATGGCGACCCGGCATCACCAGGCGTTCGAGCTGTATGCTCCGAAAGACCGGCTGGAGGACATGGCTGCGCTGGAGGCCGCAATGCTGCGCAGCGCATATCTGCGGTTGGACGATCCCGATGCGGATCCGACCAGCCCTGCCCTGTCACCACGCCGGTCTTCACCCGGCCTGGCCACCCCAGGGGTGGTTGAGCCCCGTGCCGATCTGCTGCCGGAAGACACTCCGGCTCCCGTTGTGGCCTTCGAAGCGGATGCGCATCTGTCGGGGGTTGCCAACCGGATCAGCGGGCTGCTGAAGGCGGAGTTCACACAGGGGCAGGCGTTGGTTGGTGAAGATCCATGGGGCTATACGTCCAGCCCTGCAAAAGTGGTGGATGATCTTCTGAAACAGCAATCGACCCTGCGCGCGGCGGATGTGGCGGGTGCGCTGACCCGCGTCACCCAACATCCCGCCACCTTCCTGCGCCTCTTCCGCGAGGCGATGCAGCATCCGGACCTGATCATTATCAGCGATGAGGGAATCGGTGGTGAGGGTCGGATCTACAGCACAAAATCACAGGTTGCCTTCGAGGCGGGTGTTGTCGATCAGGGCCTGCGGCTGGGGCTCAGTACCCATCTGCCGGGGCGGGATGTAAAGGTCCCTCGCCCGGATGGTATCCTGCTCGACCAGCTTGTCCGCAGGCACGGGCTGGACGAGCAGCAGGCGAAGGCGCTGCGCGATGTTGCAAACGGGTCCCGACTCAGCCTTGTTCGGGGCGCGTCTGGTTCCGGTAAGACAAGGCTGGCCAGCACGTTGGCCAAAGGGTATCGCGAGGCCGGGTCCGATCATGTTTATACGCTCGCCCCCACCGGGGCGGGGCTTGGGGCCTTGCGGGAGGCCGGAGAGCGGCGGGTGTTCAGTGTGCGTCACTTTACGGAACTGGCATCGGCAGGTCCCAAAGGGGCTGATCCTGTACTATCGCTCACAGCGGGCAGCATGATTGTACTCGATGACGCGGGCCAGCTTGATGTGGAAGCTGCCAATCGTCTTTTTGATCTGGTTGACAAGAGCGGTGCGCAGCTGGTGTTGCTGGCGGATCCGGAACAACCCGGTCCATTTGGTGCGGGGTCGGTCTGGCAGATGCTGGAGGCGCGCATGGGGTCGATCGCGCTCGGGGACAGCCACCGGCAGAGCGATCCAGGTCTCGCGAAGGCGCTGTTCGACTTGGCTGCACCGGAGCAGGGCGAGCGGGCGGCGCAAGGATTGAAGGCGTTGGAAGCAGCAGGTGTGTTCCAGGCTGGTGGTACTTCACACGCGACGATCGAGACCCTTGCGCGGGACTATGTGGCAGATGGCTCCGGAACAAAGAGCGCCCTGGCCTGGTCGGGTGCCGAGGTAGAGAAGCTCAACACGGCAATCCGTGCAGAGCTGGACGAGATCATGCCGGAGCGAGCGGCGTTCAAAGACACGGCGCAGCACGCTGGGCCGGTTGCGGCCTTGCAGGTTGGCGACCGGATTGCCCTGACGGAATATTACGATGCGGCGGCACTGGGGCCTGGCAGCATCGGCGACGTGGTGGCGCGGGATGCGGAGCGTGTTCGGATCCGGCTGCGCAGACCTGGCGGCGCCGAAAAGGAAGTTGTGTTCAAGGGTGAGGATGAAGCGTTCCGGTACCGCTTTGCCTTTGCCAGCACCGTTCACGGGGCGCGGTGTCTGGATCATGGGTCCGTTCATCTGCTGGTCAACCCGGCCATGAGCCGCGAAGTTCTGAACACGGGAATGGCGTTGCATAAGGACCGGCTCAATGTGATGGTGCCGGCCAGTGAAGACCGGCACATCTCCGTTGTTCGCAAGATCCTGCAGACAGACGGACGGGCGCGGGGGGCGTTGGATTACGGTTTTGATCCCGCGCTTGCGATGCGGCAGGCTGCGGGCGGTGAAACCCTGCGGTTGGAAGGGTCTGATGGGCTGCCAGCAGGCGTCGGTGCAGAAGCAATCGGTGAGGTGATGGCGGGCGCGATCCGCGAGACTGGTACAGCTCCGGCTCCGGATATCCGGCACAAGCTCGACGGTTTTGTCAGGCAGGCCATTCGACTGCAGAGAAAATCCGGCCTCCGACAGCGCGGTACAAAAGACCTTCTGGCGCGCGCGGAGCATCTGGCGCTGTCCACAGCCGGACCGGGCCGTGACGGCAAGGCCTTGCCCGCGGCCCTGGTTCTGGCCCGGGCGGTGGAACTGGCGGAGACACAGGGTGAGGCTGATCTTGTCACTCACTTCCGCAGCGGTCTCGATCTCTATGCCGAGCAGGCGCACATTGCCCGCGCTGGCCCCGGCATTGAAACGCTTGAGGCCCGGGTGGTCGAGCAAATCCCGAAGGCTCCCGAGGCCCCCGCACCGGCACAGACACGACCCTTGCCTCCCTATGCGCGGCACGGCGGATCACCTATCCGGCTTCCGTCACCCCGACGGCTCTCCAATCTCATCCCGAACAGCGAAGCTGCCGCGGCGCGGGCCGTGATCAATGCGTTCGTGCCGCCCAGATCCCGGGGTCCCGGCTTTGTCGAGAGCTTCCTCAAGGCCTACAAGGAAAACAGTCCTCGGATGACGGTTGATAACCGGGCCACGCTGACACGCACCGACGACGACACATTGGTGATCGATACCGGCCAGCCGTTGATTGAAGAGCCAGCACCCGTGCGGGAGATCCCACAGTCAACCGCGCCCGCGCGCCCTGCCCCACCGCGGCTGGGGCATTTGGCTCGCTCTCTGGCCTCCGCTGTCACGCAGCATATCGACGGCAGCGACCCGGTTCATGATCGTGCGAATCTGCGGGGCGACATACGGCGATTGCTCTCTGACGGGGCGCAGTTTGCTCCCGAGGATTCAGAAAAAGTCGAAGCGGCCGCGCATGAAATCGCGCGCCGCCGACATATCAATGCCGTCAAGCTGGACGTCATCGATAAGGTTCTGAAGGAAAGCGGATCCGGAGAAAAACGGGATGACTACTATACTGTCAAGGCGGTCCACCGAGGCAAAAACCCGTTTGATTCTCTCAACTCCAAAAACGCCGCCAGGTACGAGAAAGTCTTGCAGGTTCGCCTGCAAGACATGGTCCCGTCAGATTATGAGGCAACCAATACAGACCGCACAATCGCCCGTGCAGCGGCTTTCCTGCCCAAAGGACTTCCGGAAGACACACGAGATTTGGCTAAAGCGGTCGTGCACGCGACCGTAATCGAGCCCCTGCCCGATCCGGAAGAGTTGCGCAAGGATCGCTTGTCTGTTCTGGAAGAGCTGTCCAGTGGCGCTGAGCCGCCGGAAAATCGCAGACACGCCCTGGCTGAAAAACTCTACAAGGTGTTTACAATCCGGGAAATTGATCAGCTGGTCAAACCCAACACCCGACCACCACGCGGGATTGATGTCGCGCTGCAGGGTTTGTCAGGGTTCAAAGGTGCGCTGCAGTTACTCTTCCAGCAGGACAAAATCAACGCAGCCCCCTGGGGGGACCATCAGGATGCCATCAAGCGGGATATGTTCCGGATTCCGGGCAGAGGCCGCGGCTTTGAGTAATTGTCTGCCAGCTTACCTTCCTCTGCACGCCAAATACACCATCACAAGTCCGACGGACCCTTCCAGCCGACCGTACTTTTTGAGCGCGTTCTCTTAAGGCTCAATCCTGCGCATGAATTCATCGAAGAGAGGAACCGTAAAGGCGGCGTGGCCGCAGCGCCTCGGCAATGCCTGTTGTTGATACGGACCTGACCGGGTCTTTGCGGTGTTTTCGACACGCAGGCAAGAAGAGATCGCCCGTATTGAATGGGACGGCCTAAAGGAAGCGACCAAGCGCATACTGGTGAAAGACCTGAAACACCCCGGCCAGAAGAAAGGCAACGACGTGTATTGCGATCTGCCCGACCCAGCCTTTGCTATCGCCGACGCTATGCCGAAGACCGACGATCAGATTTTCCCCTACAACGAAAGAACCATCAGCGCCCGCTTTACCCGCGCCTGCAAGTTTCTACAAATAGTGGACTTGCACTTTCACGATCTGCGGCACGATGGCGTGTCTCGACTGTTCGAAATGGGCCTTACAATTCCACAGGTAGCTGCTGTATCAGCGCACAGATCGTGGGCATCCCTGCAACGCTATACGCACTTAGAAGAAAGCGGCGACAAATATGAGAACTGGGAATGGAAGGACCGCCTCACTAAGCCGCTGCAAGTAGAAAAGGATGTAGGCTAAGAACTTCCCCCTGCCAACCGTCGAGGTGCAATGCGACCACTGCGGTAGATTTGGCCGCTATAGTAAAGCGCGCTTTCTAGAGATCGTAGGCGAAGACAACGAAATTCCGCAAGCACTGGAGACCATCGCCTAGGATTGCCCGGAACAGTGCGTGACCGTCAGTAATATGCAAGGCAAGTGCCGCCCTTACCCGTAGGGTTGGACACGGTAGCACCTGTCCTATGCGGCGCAACGCCTTGTTCTGGTCACATAATCTTAATCAAATCCCCCCATAATGGGGTGTAATTCACTTGCAAAGGGGCAATTTACCCCCCATATTGGGGTGCATGAGGGGTCCGAACAATCTAGTTCCATTGATGACTGCTGCGCAGTTTCTTGCAAATGTGCAGGACTACGCGCGCTTTCATCATATGGTCATGATCACAGATCACGCCTTGGAACGAATGATCGAACGGGACATCACACGACGAATGGTAATCAAGGTTCTGGAGAAAGGAACGCTGGCAGCTGACCCGAAATGGAGCGCTGACAACGCAAATTGGGAAGGAAAAGTAACTGGTACAACTGCTGGAATCCGGTTGTCCGTTGTCTGCGCTATCCGTGAGGGCGCAATGACAGTGACCGTGGTGACCGCTCACAAGAGCGCTAGGTAGTACCAAGACAGAAAGGGCTGAACCAATGACACATGACCTGTATCACTATGTTGATTCTGGCTTGCCGAACATTTGGCTGGAAGGTGGCGTTGAAACCACTGAGACGGAGTATGGCACAGCCACGTCAATCGCTAATCTTGATGACTTGCATCATCAAATTGCGATGGACATTATCAGCAGCCCCCGACGCATGACGGGTGCAGAATTCCGGTTCATCCGGATTGAACTGGATCTGTCTCAACGCGCTTTGGCGGGTTGCATCAAATCAACAGAGAAGAATGTCCAGCGCTGGGAGGCCGAGCGCGACAAGTTCGTTAACGGCCCGGCATGTTTTGCGCTGGGTGCGCTCTATGTAGCGAAACAATCGGATGAAGATTTCCGCAAGCTTATGGATGAGGTTGCCGAGCTAGATGGCCAGATCATCGAACAGCAAGATCGCTCATTCAGGCTGACGAAGGACCATTGGGAAGCTGCTTGAGCAAATTTTTCCGATTGTGATCAGAGAACCCCGCTACGGCGGGGTTTTTCATTCTCGCCCGTCATCGTTGCTGGCCTCAAACTCAGCCTCAAGGTGATCTACATATGCTTCGGCCAAAGGACGAAGGCGATCAAGCTCAGCATCCCTATTTCGCGTCTTCGTCACGCAGATAAACGTCTATGCTAGACCGACTGATACCATAGTGGGATGGTGTCTCTTCCCAACTCTTGATGGGCCTTCCACCGTACCAATGACCATACGATAGGATTCGCTCTAACTCCCTCGCATCTTCGGGGCTATTCAAGAACACCCGCACGCCGAATGGTTCTTGAGGAATCTGGGATTGGTGAATTTGCGCCATTCCTGATCGCTCCTTATTGTGAACTAGCTCAAAAAGTTTAGGAGGGCTTGTGACCCAACTGCTAAGAACGCAAATGCCGCTGCAAGCTTACCCCGGGCACTGATCACCTCTTCGCGGTTCTTCACCTGCTTAGATAGATGGTAAGAGGCGTTATACCAGTTGTAGGCCGAGAAGCCGCCGAATATCACCACGGCCCATTTCAACACTTCAACAAACAAAGCAATTCTCCTAATTGTGTAGTTCACCGCTACAGAAAAGCTCATGCAGCAACTCAACAACACGGTACGTCCGCTCGTCTGCAATACGGTAGTAAATTGCTTTACCTTCACGCCGACCTTCAATCAGCCCTTCTAAGCGCAGCCTAGCAATCTGCTGTGACGCAGCTGATTGCCTGAAAGAAAATTCCTCACTGATTTCAGTAACGGTCTTTTCGCCGATCATGAGGGAGCAGAGGATATTCAATCGCCCATTGTGAGCCATGGCCTTCAAGAAGTTTACGGCGTCCGTTTTGTGACTCATCAATTCGCGCAAGGCGATGCTCCCAATTGTGAACTGGTTCGGACGATCTTTTGACAGTTTATGTTCAACCTGAAATCTCAAGAAATTCTGCCCAGTTTAAATGATCGACACGGCCCCCATACTCTCGTCGATGAAGCTCGGAATCCGCTTCATTTTCTTTCGATCCGTACAACACAGTCGCTCAATTGGAAGTTTCAATCCAACAAGAGGATTGTACAGCTACAGGCACGCCAGCTTAGATGCCGGGTACGAATGGTACATCACAGGCAGCCAAGGCTGATATGAGGGATAGTAGCAATAAAAGCCGCAACATGGTTCTGTCTTTCTTCAATGTTGACTACCAACAAATATTTCAGTCTCAATCCTTTATACGAGGTAAAATCATAGTATGGGCCTATCAAAATATAGCCCATCGGCGCTTCGGATATCTGTTACGTGACTGAACCTGCCCTCGCCAATACATCATAAGCTCACGTCAGCAATCGATGAATATCGACGCGGGGCGGGCTTGCGCGATGTACCATGATGAGCATGTGCGCAACGTCAAAGCATCTGTGATCCAGTGCGACGGAATCTGGTCGTTCACCTACGCCAAACAAAAGAACATAAAGACAGCTACAGCGGCACCGGAGGGCGCGGGCGACACTTGGACTTGGACAGCCATCGACAGCGGCAGTAAGTTGATCGTGTCCTACATGGTCGGTGGTCGCGACAGCGAATATGCAATCGGATTTATGGACGATCTGCACGACCGTCTGACGAACCGGGCGCCACTGACCACAGACGGTCACAAGGCGTATCTGGAAGCCGTGGAAGGCGCATTCGGTGGTGACGTGGACTATGCTCAGCTAATCAAGCTGTACGGCAATGCACCGGGGTCAAGAAGCGTACCGTTGAAGGGCGGCCCGACAAGGCCCTAATCAGTATGTCACATGTCGAGCGCCAGAACCCCACCATGCACATGCGCCGCTTCACTCGCCTAACAAATGGTTTCAGCAAGAAGGTTGAAAACCACATGCATGCCGTAGCGCTCCTTATTTTGAACTAGCTCAAAAAGTTTAGGAGGGCTTGCGACCCAACTGCTAAGAACACAAATGCCGCTGCAAGCTTACCCCGGCCACTGATCACCTCTTCACGGTTCTTCACCTGCTTAGATAGATGGTAAGAGGCGTTATACCAGTTGTAGGCCGAGAAGCCGTCGAATATCACCACGGCCCATTTCAACACTTCAACAAACAAAGCAATTCTCCTATTTGATGACTACAGTTTTCGCGTCGCGGTGAAAATCACGAAGCGCTTTTCTCGCCCTCTGGCGTGACAGTAGGCGGACCGCAGTTACTAGCCTCAACCGGGTTCCAACCGTCCGCGATGTAAGCAAGGTTCTGCAGGTCCATCAGGTCGGATAGAAGCTTGCATCTTCCTGCCGCGATCATCCATCAGCCTCGCCTCCTATTTGTGAATTTCTACAATATTGCCGACAGCCTCACACCGTTCGTCAGCCCAGAAGTTCGCAACCTGAATTTTCAATCGTTCGCCATCGTCTCTTTCTAGCACCATCCAGCGGCAAGTGATCCTGTCATGCCGGATCGGCTCGACACTTTCGACCGTCAGGCCCATCCACCCGATCTCTTTGCCGGTCAGGATGTCTATTCGCATGTAGCGATACCTTGAGCCGACAATAGGATCACGTCCGCAGCAGGTTTCGTCATGCTGCCAAAACGCAGTTGCCAAACCCATCTGCACAGCCTCCTTATTGTGAATCTATACTAACCTCTCGAACCTCCCCGTTCGCGAGTTTTAATCCTGTGACTTCTGAGCCTTTGAGGATGGCTACAAACATTGAAATTAAAAGAGAATTCTCAAACCTGAACAAAAAGTACACACCATATTTTTCAATGCCTTACGAGGTCGATTGTTCAGGTAATTAGTACTTCACAGAATCTATCTCCGGCCAAATCGGCAGTTTCGCGGGTGCTTCGACATCATGGCGTTCCAACCATTCTTTGATCGCTGCCCAATGATCTTGGGGCTTCGCGGTGTATGGTCGTGAATGCAGATCAGAGATCGCCCGCTGTAACTGTGGATACCACTGGATTTTGAGCTTTAGGCCGTGAGCCTTGGCCCAGGTCCGAATCGCAGCCTCCCAATCGGTGATCGGGCGAGCTTCAAGTTCCTTGTGGAGGTCGAACGGGATTCGGTTGGGCCAGTTTGTCATGGCCTTGATTTGCAGGAGTCAGAAGTGACCAGCAAGACACGATATGTGTGTAATTATTTACACACCATCTATTGACGGGAATACGTGGTTTGTGTAAATATATACACATGGAAACCGACAGCAAAAAGATAATTGCTCGGTTGCAACGCGAAGGGTTTGAAAAGGTGTCACAAGCTGGATCACACGTAAAACTTCGCAAAGGAACCCGGACAGTTAT
>DS999533.1:8550-116615 GCA_000158135.1 Rhodobacteraceae bacterium KLH11 | reverse complement strand
CTCCATAATGGCTTCGATGAACCAGAAATCCTCCGTTACTCAAACCCCTAAATCTACCCGGTAGGTGCTGAAGTCAGACACACCGATGCTAAGTTCGACTCCACCTTTTGATGAATTGTATTTGGTTTCGTCAGCCATCAATTACCGCTTTCTGTAAAATAGGATTCTATTAGATCAATTTCTGGCTGCAGCCGTGTAGTACAGCTTTTTGATGCCAATTCTAATTTTTGATAGGGTAAATGAAGCCTTACTACATCCAAGCCCTGCACAGTGCCTCGCGCAGAGCTGCAATATCTTGATCTAGCGTTATTGCTTTGGTTTCGTCCCAGTTGTTTGCCCAAATCTTCCAACTGTGTTTCTATGACAGTAATCGCTTCGACAACCTCAATCGGAATCTCCATGTCAAGGCAGTTGTATGCGATGCCATCTTTCCCAACGAAAACCACTTTAATGCCGTTTTTGGATGGTCCCGAAACCAGAGGACGTATCTGCTTAGTGATATCCGCCCAAACCATTTCGCAAGGACCACTGCCCTCGAAACCTTCTGCTAACAGCGATTTCGAGGGAATGAATACACAAAGCGTAGTCGCAATAAGCCACTTGCTGGTAAGTCGGGTTTGGAATCGTTGTTCGCAGTTTGGTTTATGCTTTATTCTAAATGGAAATTTCTTCACCTGACTAGGCCCTTCTAACCAATACTGATGCGCTCAAAGTACGCGCATGCCATAGCTTGCCCCCGATTTTCATACCAAGTTTCCTGAAGAACCGGTTCGTCGTCGATGAGGGCTTCCCTGGACCAAAATGGAAAAGGGTGAAATTCAGAAATCTGGAACGTGCCAATTTCTCCAGTTGCCCAACTCGTTGCACAGCGGCTTTGCCGCCCAACACGGTCGACCGCACCTTCTTGTCGATATTCACCATACTCACGCTGGCGATCCGGGGATTGTCACCAATGGATCTGGACACATGCTCGCGCACTTCGGGGTCTTCTCTGGCAGCAAACATCTGCGTTCCGGCGTTCGCCAGCATCGCACGCACCCCTTCATGTCCGTAAATTTCCTGAAGACGGGAGATCGATTGCGAGATCAACACGAGCCGCCCACCAAATGACCGCATGATGTCATAAGCTTCAACGACACGCTCCAGGTTGCCGAGACGTTGGAACTCATCGAGCAGGATCAAAACCTTGAACGGTTCGTCTTCGCCTGGCTCTTCGGTTTCTATGGTGTTGATCAGATCGAGGAAGAACAGGCGAATGAGCGTTTTGTATTCCTTCACCTTCTTTCCCGATATCGAAAAATAGATCGAGGTGGGCTTGCTCCGAATATCCTCGAAATTGATACCATTGCCTTGCGTGACCCGAGCCACAGACGGGTTAGCCCCGGTTTCTTTGTGCCTCGTAATACGTACGCAACACTGCATTCATCCGTGTCAGATGGCCCTTGCCGCCAGACTTGAAGTATTCAAGAACGTCCGCGTCAACGCGCAGATGTACAGACTGTTTTGGCTGGCGCTCAACAATGTCGGCGTCATCCCAAAAGCCATCTGGCATATCCAAGGCTTCGGCATCGTCGTTCGGCGCTTTGATTTCGCCGCGACGCTGCATCGCCCTGATTTCCTCAAGGGAAGCTGTCTTTGTACTTTTCATAGTCCTTCCGACCTCCTCTCCAGGCGGAAATTAGACGGATGTACTCGCCGCGCATGGTGTAAACAACGGTGAAGGGATCACCATCAACCAAGCCCAAAGAGATTAACCGTTCTTCTCCATAGTCGTACCGGTCATCAATTTTGGTTAGAGTTGGGCCCTCAAAGATTAAAGCGGTATACAGAAGATCTACCCCGTGCTTTGTGAAGTTCTGCTGACGTTTGTCTTCGTCCCATTCGAACAGCATTGTTCGTATCCTTTTGGTTTCCAAAGGCTGGTGTCATTTTCATTCTCCATTTCTCAATTAAATTACTTCAGTTCTCCAAGCGGTTCAGAGTGGTCCGCCAGAATATTATGTACTCGTTTTGTGTACACGCTTCAAGAGGTGAATGAACTGATTTATGGTGTGGCAAACCCCGAGCCTTCAGCTCGTGGCCGAGCTCTAGTCTGACGCCGGCGTTGCCGTCGCCAGACCGGAACCAGCCAGGCACATTCTCCCTTCGGCCCGGGTATGATGTGCGGCCAAACCATTTGTCGGCGTGGCGGCGCGAGGCGAAGGACGGTCGGTTGGTTCTGCCTGCTGACGAAGAACCCGACTTTGCACCTTTGGTCGTAACCTCTGATCCTGTTCCTGAGAATTTGCCAGCGCCTGCAACGTTGGATCTGCTGCGCGGTGATGTTGTGGTTCGACTGGATGCGGCCACGCCGCCGGAGCGGATCGCTAAAATCGTTCGCGCGTTGAACGGGGTTTCATGATTTTTCCGTCGAACCGGGTGAGGATCGTAGCGGCGACGAAGCCGGTGGATTTCCGCAAGGACCATGACGGTCTGGCGGCGCTTGTTCGTAAGCGGTGTCCCAACCCCACCTTCCTGAAGTCTGCCTGATCTGCGATTCCGCTGCGGAGTGAAGAATTGTCAGGAGGTTATTATGGGAGTCCATCGGGAGCTACATTTGGAGTCCGTTGCGGGCCATGAGGTTTTGATCGGGCGGGATGGTAAGCGGCGCTGGTCGGAAGCGCTCAAAGGCCAGCTTGTTGCGGAAACGCTGGTTCCAGGGGTGACCGTAAACGAAGTCGCGCGGCGAGTTGGAATGCGGCCGAACCATCTGTCTGAATGGCGTCGCCTTGCGCGAGAAGGTAAATTGGTTGTTCCGGAACTGGCCGGCGCAGAATTTGCGCCGGTTGTGATTGAACCTGAGGCTCCGACGGCACCATCAGAACCCGTTGACTGGCTTGAGATTGTCCACGGTGACGTGGCTATTCGACTCGGCGCAGCCACGTCGCCCAAACGGATTTCCGAGATCGTCCACGCTCTGAATGGGGTCTCATGATCTTTCCGTCGAACCGGGTGCGGATCGTGGTGGCGACGAAGCCGGTGGACTTCCGAAAGGGTCATGACGGGCTGGCAGCGCTGGTGCAAAATGAACTGCGTAAGGAGCCGTTCACCGGAACCGTGTTTGTCTTTCGCTCGAAGCGCGCCGACCGGTTGAAGCTGCTCTATTGGGACGGCACCGGGCTGGTGATGACGTATAAGCGGCTGGAAGAGACAACATTCACTTGGCCTGCGATCCGAGATGGCCTGATGTCGCTCAATCATGCCCAGTTCGAGGCGCTGTTTGCCGGGTTGGACTGGCGGAAAGTGAAGGCACTGTCAGCGCGTCCACCAACTGCGGCAGAGTGACTCGCGCACCCGTTTGGGCAGGCAGCCAAGTGTCCGTTTTGGTAGATCACGACCATGATTGCGGCCGCTGATCTTCCCGATGACATTGATGCGCTCAAAGCCATGATTGTGGCCCAGGGCGAGCAGAATGCGCGTCTGGAAACACTGGTCGCGGCGCTGAGGAAGGCACTCTTTGGTCGTAAATCCGAAAAGGTTGATCCAGACCAGTTCGAGTTGGCATTGGAAGATATCGAAACCGGGATTGCCCAGATTGAGGCCGAGGGCGAAACCAATCCGCTTGTCACGCCAACACGGACTTCCGCGCCGCGCCAGAGCAACCGGGGGTCGTTGCCGAAACATCTGCCGCGCATCGAAGAGGTGATCGAGCCGGACAGCACCATCTGCGGCTGTGGCTCTGAACGGCATGTCATTGGTGAGGATATCAGTGAACGGCTTGATATCGTTCCGGCCCAGTTCCGGGTGATCGTCACCCGCCGCCCGAAATATGCCTGCCGGTCCTGCGAAGAAGGCATCGTCCAGGCTCCGGCCCCGGCGCATCTGATCCCAGGCGGGATGCCAACCGAGGCAGCCATCGCCCATGTGATCGTCTCAAAATACGCGGATCACACGCCGCTATATCGCCAAGCTCAGATCTACGCCCGGCAAGGCATTGTTCTGGATCGCTCGACACTGGCCGCCTGGGTTGGCAGAGCAGCATTTGAGTTGCGTCCTGTTTATGACGCGCTGATGGCCGATCTGAAGCGGTCAACCAAGCTATTCATGGATGAGACCGTGGCTCCGGTCCTTGATCCCGGTCGCAAGAAAACCAAAACAGGCTACTTCTGGGCGCTCGCCCGCGATGATCGGCCCTGGAGTGGGGACGACCCGCCTGGTGTGGCCTTCACATATGCACCCGGCCGCGCCGGTGAATACGCAAAGCAAATTCTCGAAGGGTTCAACGGCACACTGCAAGTTGATGGCTATGCCGGATACAACCGCCTGCTCAAACGGCAGGAGGGCTCGATCCGGTTGGCGCACTGCTGGGCACACGCCCGTCGTAAGCTCTTTGATGTGGCAAAAGCTGGCAAAGCCACTCCGATTGCGGATGAAGGTATCGCGCAAATCCAGGCGCTCTACCGCATCGAAAAGGAAATCAGAGGCCAAAGCCCGGCCACCCGGAACGCAGTGCGGCAGGAACGCTCAAAACCAACCATTGATCAGATGGAATTTTGGCTCCGGGAAACGCGCTCCCGCGTCTCCGCCAAATCACCCATCGGCGAAGCCCTGAGCTACATTGCTAAGCACTGGGAAGGCCTGACCATGTTCCTCGATGATGGTCGCGTGGAACTGGATTCCAACAGTGTCGAGCGGACAATCCGCCCAATCGCTCTGAACCGCAAGAACGCACTCTTCGCTGGCCATGACGTCGGAGCGCAAAACTGGGCCATCCTCGCCTCGATGATCGAAACCTGCAAATTGAACGGGATCGATCCCCATGCCTGGCTCACCCAAACACTGACCGCCATCGCGCGAGGACACAAACAGTCCCAAATCAACGACCTGCTGCCGTGGAACCACTCCGCGCAGGTGTGATCAGCGCACCGCTTACGCTTGTTCAGAATGAGCTGCACAAGGAACCGTTCACCGGGACAGTGTTTGTCTTTCGCTCAAAGCGCGCTGACAGGCTGAAACTGCTCTACTCTACGCAAATGGTTGAATGCTGGGAGCCGTATGAGCCGAGAGGTTCACGTACGGTTCTGGGAGCGCGTGAGGGTGAAATCCCCTCGCGCGACTCGCTTGCCATTGTATCGCCAGGCACAGGTCTACAGCCGTCAGGGGATCGATCTGGATCACTTAACCTTGGCAGCCTGGATTGGCAGGGCGGCATTTGAACTCCGGCCAGTCTATGACGCACTGACGGCTGATCTGAAACGGTCGGGCAAATTGTTCATGGATGAGACGGTTGCCCCCGTCCTTGATCCCGGTCGCAAGAAAACCAAAACGGGTTACTTCTGGGCGTTGGCACGGGATGACCGACCGTGGAGCGGTGACGACCCGCCGGGTGTGGCCTTCACCTACCCCTAACTGCACTCAGAACACAAGAGGGCGGGACAGGGTGCTCGCCGTCTTTTGGCGCCACGGCCCGGCAACGGAACGGCTCTGGGTGAATTTCGCGCCGCCGGTTGAGTTGTGCACTTATCTGCAGCTCAGATTTCGATTATCGAATTTCAACGTCTTCCAGCTCCACATACCACTCGGCGGCCTTCAGGAGGCCCTTCTGCTGCCCATTGCTGAACCGCTTGGAGGGTTCCGAAGTCCAGACCTCACCGTGATATGGGTTATCAGGCACTCCAAGCTCATCCTTGATGGGGTCGTAGCCTACGATTAGATCAAGCTCCCTGATCTGATGGGCTGAAAAGCACACTGAACCGGTAAATCTGGGTGATGTCACCCAACTCGCCGGGTCTTCTGCGTCGGCAACAATCAGGGCCTCGATATCTACTGACATCCCGCCGTTTTCTCCGGAGGACTTGGAATAGGCCTTTTTGGAAATCCGATTGCACCCGCGATTATCGTCCCAAACGACATGTTGTTCGGGGCTAATGCGCCGGATGATCGTGTCGTCCGATCCTATTTCTTCTTCGTCATAGGGAGCAACTGCCAAAGGAATTAGTTCTCTGCCACCTGGGCTACCGCCCTATTTTCACCAAGGGCAATCATCCAATTCGCCAACTCGGAGAAGTCTGACTGCACCTCAATCTCGTCTTCGGCATCAGAAAGATGGTCATATCGTGAGGCGACAACATTAAACGGAGCCAATACATCAATCTCGATGTCATACCCATTCAGATGCCACTCAAGCTGCATTGTGCCGTCCGACCCTGGCACGAGTTGCGGCGCGGGAACTTCGTCAATGCATAGCCTCTCAATCAGATTGGCAGCAAATTGAGCGACATTGAATGAAACTGGCTGACCAGCATAGCCATCCCATCCCTTCGGTAACGAAGTGAGGTCGTTCAGCTTGTGTTTTAGCTCTCGTTCCCAGACAGAATTGTTCTGAGAAACACGTACACGTGAATTTCGGTTGGTTAGGGAAGAGATGTTCTCGGTCGTTGGGATGAAATTAGGGAGTTCATTCTGGAATGCTACCGTCATAAATTTTGTTAGTGCCGTCATGCCTGTTTTCCCCAAATTCTATGGGCTGTTTCTGTAGTTATCTCGTCAAATTTTTCAACGCTTGCCTCTCGGCCACCTGAAATAAATTCCATCGCGGACACTAAATCGCTACCCGCAGGCTTACCCTTGTATGTTAAAGATAGGCGAAATGCCCTTGATTTTCCATCCACTGAGAAAACTGATTGGAGATCATGTCTCAGTCTTGCAAGTGGCTTGCCCTCTTGATCCGTGATCACTTCGTTGAAACTTGCATTTAGCGCCTCTGTATTTAGGTGCGCGCCATTCCACATGCGAAACCAGTCGCTTGCTTCAGAAAAGTCGTCGACGGGGATTACGTTTATGTATCCAATCTCAGCCTGATTGATATCGATTTTGTAAGCAAACCTATCAGCAAAGTGCGCCTCCAACTTCTTTAGGTTCTCCAAGAACGAAGCTGCAATACCCTCATACCGGGGGTATGGCTGCGGGTTAGGTTGCCGTCGCCAGTTTGTGAGAAATCGGTCTGGCTGGAACTGAAGGAGGTGGTTTTCATCGTTGGACAGAAACCAAAGTCTACTGCCAACAGGAGGGCTTCCAAACTGGATTTTTGGGCCAGTTTGAACATTCAGTCCACCAAATGTCTCGAATTGCGGTTCTAGAATTGGTTGCTCCAAAACCTTGGGAAACGATTCTTTGAAAAGCTCCCAAATTTCCATTGCATAAACAGATGTATACGAGGGAACAGGAGCAAACTGAACACCCAATACAACTTCGTCCAGCGGTGGATCTGTGAAATCCGGAAGATGGTCAGGTAGCTGCATCAATATTCCCTCATGACACACGTCTAACGGAGCAAGAATCTCGTTGCCACAAAATTCTGTTCAATCTCAGCGAGAATGATTGACGCACCACTAACACCCAGAGTGCTTAAACGACCCCATCTAGACCGCCAAACTCAATAGCGTCGACCCACAAGACTAGCTAAACTGGGTTTTGAAGCGCATCACAGATTACTAATTCGACCGCCTCGATGAACTTTTGCCTTGGCGATACGCACCGTAATCAAATTCATAAACTGGCCGGGTTCACCAGACAGACACTATATAGCTACAAAGACGGCTCTTAAGATCAACCTCAAGGTGGATGGACCCTGCGTCCAACAGGGCAACGCTGCTAAAGCTTTACTCTTCTATGATGCGTGTGACCCAACAGTACATCCTCCCCGAAGCCCGCATGGTCTGATCCTATTCGGATTTTGTGAACAACAGGTTGGTCATCAAAACGGACGTTGCAAAGAGACTGCGCAATTGACATCATTTCCAGGTAGCATAAGTCGAACTTTTCCTCAAAAGTACCTTTGATGCCTATGTACTGTGCATCACACTGCTCGGGTTTTTTCAATTCGGAACCAATGAGAAACCTGGCACGAACATCGTCGATCTTTTGATCAACTACTTTGCCCCTTTTCGTGTCAAAGTGAACGCCTCCTGCTTTGTTGGCCATGTGCCGCATCACATCTTCAACCGTGAACCAGGTGTTCAGCCCGTATGTGCATCTACGGCGCAGGAACTTTCCGGGATGTAAGGTTTTATACGGCGGTATTGGGAACTCTGGACGCCCCGGAAACCCGCCACGCAGTTTGTAGATCGAGTTGATTGGCCACCCGTTTAGTGAAACCCCGCCTGCTGTGTAAAAGCTAATCGCATCCCATTTGTCTACGATCTTCACATGATCGCGGACATCAATAACCGGCAACGTTGGGACAACACCCAAAGTCCGCGCGAGATCAGTCAGACCATTATCGATCAACCACCGACGACAAATAGCTGTAGCAACACTTCTTACTCTGGAAACCTCGAATTGAGACGGGTCAATCAAGTTGTCCATAAGAGTGTTTATATCGTCTCTTAGTTGTTCAACTAGCTCGTCGCTCACAAACGCCCCCTTTGTGGCTGGAGTTTGTAGCCGTCTTTGCGGCCCGTGCTTGGCCCAATGTCCGTCCGGATTGCCAGCTCGGCTACCTCGAAGAATTGTAACTGCCAATTAAGAGCCAGAGCTGCACCGCCACCGGTTTTGATGCGGCGCAGTGCCTCGGCAATGCCTGTTGTTGATACGGACCTGGCCGGGTCTTTCCGGGTCTTGCCCCACGCAGACAAAATGCTCAAGAGCACCTCAGCCCGATCAGCATCTCCGTGGTTGGCTGCGGACACCAGCATCCTCCAGGCGCGGTGAGACTGTTTGTTTTCGGCAAACCGAAGCCAGGCCACCTGCGGGATCGTCAGTTCTGTCATGTTGTTTTCCATCATCTGAAAACCTCCACTATCAATTCAAAGCGGTCTAGATTTTCCTCGGTTTCTGAGACGGTTCCTTTTGCGCAGATGCCTCCCGGGTTTCGTATTCAGATTTATCGAACAGATCGAAGG
This sequence comes from Rhodobacteraceae bacterium KLH11, assembly GCA_000158135.1. GTDB lineage: Bacteria > Pseudomonadota > Alphaproteobacteria > Rhodobacterales > Rhodobacteraceae > Ruegeria. The sequence goes on along the minus strand of DS999533.1, from coordinate 107,733 downwards.
TTTCCCGTTCAGTACTTTTTGATTGCGTGCTGCTCTGCATTTCTTCCTGGCGGTTTCTGGTCCGCTGTTCGTGGCGATGATTGTTATTGTCAGGCACATTACCGGCGTCGCGGCTGTCATGGATTCCAGAGTTTGGGGTGCATTCGCTCTCGGGTGGTTCGGACGTTTTTGCTGCGTCTTTGACTTTTTGGCGGTCTTCTTCCAGCTCCGGCGCAATTTCGCTGAATGACTTCACCTTGTCTTTCATATCGGCCCGGGTGAAGTAAATCGCCTTGCTTGCAAGGATTGGAGGAAGGTCGCGGGTCAGGATCAGGGCCCCGTGTCGGGGAATTTTTGCGAGCTCGCTTTCCGACAGCAACGAGATTTCCTTGAGTTGTTCGTGGGCTCCTTCACCAACCGTCCCGGTGAACATCTGATACTTGGACGATGAAGTCGAACTTGTCTCGGTTTTGATCGCAATTGTGTCCTTGCCGAGCATCGCTGCTACACTTCGGGCTCTGTCCGGATCGCTGATCGCTCCCATAATGCGGGCATCCACTGTGTCTTCCCACGCTTTGGCGGAGCCCCGTCCCCAGATTTTTTCCATTTGGCCCCAGGTTTGATAAATCATCATGAGATGCAGGCCGATGGCTCGACCCTCATCACGCACGGTTTCCAGCAAATCCATGTTGCCGAACCCCTTTGCCTCATCGAGAATGAACAATCTGCGAACACGCGGTCGCTCCGGTTGCTCCGTCAATTGTGCTGCCGTCAGGAACGAAGCCAAGAGTAACCTGACCATTGGACTGAAGTTGTTCATCGTGGCCGTGGGCATGTTGAGGAAAATATCGGTCTTGGGGTCCAGCGCCAGACGGTGCTTAGTGCTTTCTGGCGGCTCCAGCAGAAATCCCCGCACATCTGAAAACTGGCTGAACGAGAATTTGTTGAGCACTCCGGAAATCAACCCGGGATATCCTTCGTCACTCTCACTGTGCAGGGCATCCATTGGAATTTGCACATAGGATTCATGAGTGCTGGCGGCGATCTGGTCTGCTCCTTTGAGAACCTCTCTTTTCGGTTGGGATAAGAAGTGTGCGATTTCGAGAGAGATGTTCTGGGAATTTTGTTCCAGGAAGTAATGTATCAGGGCGGTCAACAGGTTGACGGATTTTTCCCGCCAGTAGATCGAGTTTTCTGTCGCGCCAGGGCCCTGCGGGATCAAGGTCTTGGCCAACGCATAGAATACCGAGGGATGGCCATCGAGGAGAGGTGCCAGCATCCGAAACGGATCAAGCCCATCCGTCGCGGAAATCTTCATTGGATTAAACCCCATTTGGCGACGTGCATCGGCCGTTTGGGCATAAAGTGTCAGTTTAGGATCGTTGGCAAAGAGGGCGTCCTGGTACGTGAGCGCAGTAGGGACCACGAGGCCGGATGTTTTGTAGCCACCGGGTTCGGAGAAAACAAGGATTTGCCCGTTACCATCCGTAGGTGACTTTGTGAGCAGTTGTCCCTTGCCCTGCTTGCCCCACGTGGATGGATCATCGGGTTTGAACGCATTGAACCCGCCAATTTCCACGGGTGTCATTTCTCCCAAAACAATGCCACCCGGTGCATTGAGGTTCTGCGTCGCTTCCTTGGGCGTTGCCCATCGGGCACGTTGGATTTTGGCACCGCCCTTGGATGTTCCCCGCGTTAGAAACGGGTCCTTGCGCGTCGTAGATTTGCGAAACATTCCCCCGAACCCCCAGCACATCCCCAGGAATGCAATAGTGGTCAGAGTCAGGAGCAGAAGCTCGACGGGGTAGAGTGTGCCGGGATTGGTCAGAAGGCGGAGGATTGAGTTCCAGAGCGGTTTCCACAACAGTCCGATGGCTTGAGGTGAGTTGTCCGATGGTGGGGCGATCCCCAACAACCACCCTGCCCCGATGCAGAACGCCCCGAACCGGACTTGCCGCCAGCTCAGAGTGTCATAGGCCATCGCAGCCATACTACCAAGCAGAAGGACAGGTCCCAAAAATGACCACAGCAGGAACCATGTGTTGTAGGGGCGGTACCCCATAGCCAGAATCGGCGGGTAGAACATGAGGATCATGCAAAACACGGCCAAATAATAGATTCCAAAGATTTGATAGTTTTCCTGGGTTATCATGTCTGCAGCCCTTTTTTTTGTTCAGTTTACGCCTGCCTGTTAAGACTGTGCGAAGCACAGAGATGTCAGTGTTGGGATGTGCTGGCCTGTTTAGTCATTTGGGCCATGTCCCTTACCAGTCCGAGCAGCAACTTGCGCTGGGTCTTGGGCATGCGGTTCCAGGCCTTTAGCAGTTCAAAAGTCTCTGCCTGCGGGAACAGGTCATCGATGCTCGGCTTTAAGCCTTCGAAAAAGTAGCTGACCGGAACATCCAGGGCTTTGGCTATGTTCCATAGCCGGGAGGCGGGTATACGGTTGTGTGCGCTCTCGTATTTCTGGATCTGCTGCCACCTCAGCCCAACCTTTCGCGCGAGTGCAGACTTGCTGAGGTCAGCTTGTTGACGTCTTTGGCGCAGACGCTCGCCAACATGAACATCCACGAGCCGTGCTTTTCGTACCGTTGCCAAGTGACCGTCTTTCGATATGTGTTTCATTTTCTCTTTTCTTTCTTTGTCATTCCCCGGACCGGGGTGGAAATTCAGGGGTTGCATCAGTGAACGCGGGACTGTGCGTACCTGGCCGAAACAAAACCTGTATTCAGCATCACCTCAGAAACTCATTCAGGAGAGCCTTGTTGCGGGTGACGATGTGCGCCTTGGTATGGGTGTCCAAAAACTTGTCGAGTTCCTGTTTGACCCAACCAAAGTCTTCCGGTCTGTGCTCCATCTGGGCGATCAGAAACGACCCCAGCAGAATCTTGCGCCGTGTGTCGTCTTTGCGCTGTTGCTTGCTGAGGTTTGATTTCATGTCGTTCATGGCTTCCTCCAATCCTCTGAGTTGCGAGATCCGGGTGCGGTTTTTGAGCAAGGCTCCGAACATTTTTCGCAACTGGGGTGTGGTGATTTTCAGATCAAAGTACCCAGCCCGTTGGGCTTCCGTGAGAAGCCGCCTCTCCTCGCGTTGACGGACGCGGTCAATCTCGGCCTCGTATTCGGCGGGACTGGATGGCCTTGGTTTTCTCACAGGTGCCAATGCCTCCAATATCCGCGAACCTGATCCGGCTGGATGCGCCCGATCAGACTGGAATCGATCGATCCCGGTACTTTTCCGGTCACCGTCAGACTGCCATCCTCATGCCGGTTGGTGATTTGCTTGATGATCCGCTGCCCGTCCGGAATGTCCGGGGAGCAAAGCCGGGAATAGAACGGCAGACCAGAGTGATCCGCGCGCAGGCAAAAGGTCACATAGCGAGCCTGTTCACGCTCAGCGCGAATATAGAGCCCCACTGGAGCTGAAGGAGACAGGTTGCCGGTCAACTGCCCGGTCAGGACCGCCAGCCACAGCATTCCGAGCAAACCAAAAGAGACCGCCAAAAGCTTCAACATGGATCACCTCCCTCTTCGAAGGCTGCCAGATCAAGGCGGGCTTTCCGGTTGGTCCAGGCATTGATCGGTCGGCTCTGTGCTGCGCCAACCGGGTATCCCTTTTGGGTGAGAGCCTGACTGAACAGGCGCGGGGCTGTGGCATCCCCGACCCGATCAATCCAGATGCAGGACGGTCCGTGCCTGAATGGCAGATGTACCCCCAAAAGCATCGGTTGCAGAAACCAGGCTTGAGATCGGGGAATATCCGGATAGCGCGTCAGGAATGCCTCGACGACCATGCTGCTGTGGTAAGGCTGCTTATGGCGCAACATCAGACCCACTTCCGCAAACAGCCGAATACGTCGGCTTAGCTCACGGGTCCCGGCCGCAGTGCACGGATCCGGTTCAGAGCCCCGGCAGTAAAAATGATCGAAGACCAGGGGGCGCGTCCCGGATGTGTTGGGATCAGTGACTTCGGTGGGCAGAGCCGCGTCCTGCAGATGCTGTTGAACGGGGTATTCCACCCAACACCCATTGGCTTGAGGTGCATAAAGAGTATCACTGACAATCCGTTCCGGCGCGATGGCGAAGCGGGCCCGGATTTCTTTCAGGTCGGTCGTTTCTGCTCCGCCCTGCACGGCTGAGACCGGACCTCTCCAGCCATCGCAGTCGTAGCTCAGCTGGCGTTCTGGCGGTAGAAGGTTTTCCAACCAACGCCGCAGCGCGGTGCCGAGGGAGGACAGTCTGGACCTGATTTTGAACCACGCCCTGCTCATTGAATTGTCCCCTGCTCTGGCACCATCACAAGCATTGTTTTTCGCGCTTCTGCATGAAACACGCGGACAGACAGGAGCCGTTCAAACTGCGCCCCGATCTTGCGACGCAGGCGTCCAACGGGCAGCGGCTCGGTCCAGTGATCATTGGCAATGGTGACGATGCTTTGTGGGCGCAGCTGCAAAACCTCGGTCCAGCGCCAGAGACTGAAGGCTTCGAAACAGGCAAGAAAAGCCGGTGCATGGCTGGATTGGGGCCCGTCCATCAGCCAGACGCCCCCGGTTAATCCGGGAATACCCGTGCGCGCGGCATATGTGATGTCCGGGGCCGGACAGGTCTTGTCGCTGAACTCCCAGACCTGGCCCTGCCCGGTTTCGGCATCCTGAACACCAAGATAGACAGTGATATTGCGCGCTCGTACACTTCGGCACCACTGGGCGACGGCACCCGCATCATCGGACCGGATAAGGTTCTCACCCGTGATGTAGGAGTGACCCGACCGCATCTGCCGCTCGAGCGCATCGTTGTATCCATATTCCGTAACCGCATTGAGGTCTGCGATGTCGAGGGTTTGGTAGCGTGGACCCTCCGCCATTTCCGGTCGTGAGTGCCCGGTCAGATCGTGCCATGTGTTGCCGAATATGATGGTCAGCAAAAGGATGACCGCGCGGAGCCAGGTCCTCGAGAGGTCTTCAACCAGGATCACAATAAGAATAACAACAATTATCCCCTGAAGCCCGGCGCCGGGCAGTACCGAACCGGCCACAAGCAGCGGATTGCCAGGGATGAAATGGATCGGCAGCAACAGGAAAGACACGAGGCCCACACCCAGCCTTGCATAGAGGAGCGCTACAAGACACGTGCTCAGCATCCCGGCAAGAATCACGGCAGCTGCGGGATAGCCCAGGTTTAGGAGGCCCCAGCAGCTCATTGCCGCTACCCAACCGAAATACCCCGCCACCCAGAGGAACTTGATGACCCTGTCATTCGCGCAGATGGCAAAGATGAAGGGTACCACCGCAACAGCAAAGTTCACACCCGGAGCAAAAAAACCAATGCAGACCAGGGTGGCAGACACGGGCAGAATGAAGGTCCGGTTCATATGCCCTATGCCTGTGAACATATCCCATATGTGTGTTGTGATGGCCATGTCGTTTACTCCATCGCGTAAGGATCGATGGCCCAGGTTTGCGGGACGGTTCTGTTCCCTGCAGCCTGAGCGGCCTGGCGCATGGCGTTTTGAATTCGCACATAACGCGGCGTGGCGACCTGAGGAGTCGATGTTTCCCCTGGCCCGGCGGTCTCCCGGGCGATCCGGGTCGGTTTGGTGCTGAAGGGCTGACCATTCAGCATGGCCAGCACGTTTGCAGGCGTGGTGCGGGCCTTGTTGTTCGCAATTCCGCGATAGGCAGACCGGCCTTTCCCGGGCCCGGACACCAGCGGCAGCGCGGCCCAGATCCCTGCAAGGCAATTGGCAAAGGCCGTGGTGTTGCGCGCACGCGCCTCGGAGCAATCATCGATCAGGTGTCGTGCCAGCCGGTCCTGCAGTGCTGCATTAAACAGGGTGTCCCGCGGAATCCGGTGTCGGCGAACAAGATCATCCAGCGTCTTGTAGATGATCTGGTATCCGCCGGCGGCTGTGGACTTGACACGGGCCCGCCTCAGCGCGCTCAGCCAGACCAGCACCTCGCCCACGGTCATTTTGGTTAAACGTTTTGGAGGCGGGATGTGTATCCGGTGTTCATAACGGTCGTAGCTGCCTCCTGATTCAAACCACCGCAGGAAGGTCAGAAGGGTTGTGTCGCTGTGTTCCGCCCTCACCGGACTTGCAGGCAGGATAAGCAGGACGCAGAGGAAAAGGTTCCGGGCATAGCTCACAGACCAGGCCCCCCGGTCAGTCTGGCGATGGTGGTGGGCAGCTGCCAGCACAGAAACACTATGATGATATCCACCATCAGCGTGAGCAACGCCGCAGTCTCACCTGGGCTGGATCCCCGCAGGGCCTGTGCCATCTCCAGCCCCAGGTGCATGATGATCATCAGCGTCAGCAGGCGCAGTCCGTTCCCCAACGTGCTGAAGATCAGCGCCCGGGGTGCATTCCGGGTCGCGGTGAACCCGCCCAACCCGGCTGTGAACACACCTATGATCGTCCCGATGTAGAGCCGGGCATAAGCTAGCACTGCCAGTGACATGATGGCCCCTGTCAGCAAGACGATTATCAGCGACAGGGAAAAGACCAGTTGCGAACTGTGAGACGGGATGTTTCCGAAGCCTTCACTGAAGGAAAACACCAGCGTCGTCTTCGCCCTTGCGTAGGCCGAGAGGGATATACCCTTACTGTTGGTGATGTCTTCCGCGAGATGCGCGGCCACATTCGCCACCATGAGCACGATGTCCGCAATATTGAGAATTATGAAACTCAGAAAGCCGATCACCAGCATCCGGGAGACCAGGTCCTGCATCACCGCGCCAAGTGGCCGACCAGTGATTGCAGAACGGCCAAACGTCACCACGATATCCGCGATGGCGAGGGCATACAGCAGCAACAGGGCTGCCTTCTGCAACGGCTCCGCCATGGCTTCGCTGCCTTCCAGCATCCGTTCGATAATGTGATCGAATTCAAAGCCCAGCCGGGTGCCGGCACGGATAACTGTCGCTTCCATCTCGACATTCGCGACATCGAGAGAACAGTCGAGAACACCTTGATAAGAGGGGGCCGTGACAAGCGCATGGTTGCCCGCATATCCCTCGTAAACCGACAGCCCCGCTTCCGGACCCCCGATCTGCGGCAGGGCGGCCCAGATTCCGGCCACCCTGTTGGCGACCTCCGGCGAAGTCGACCCATTGCGATACCCTGTGCTGCGCAAAAGATACAAGCCAATCCGGTCTTGCGTGCGGGGACTATAAATGTCGTCGACGGACACCACCCTCTGGTCGACCATGTTGCTTAGTGTTCCGCGGATCACCTGGTAGCGACCGGCGGCGCTGGAGACGGATGTTTTGGATGCCAGGCGCTGCCACTCGAGAACTTCCCCGACCGTCATCGTTGTGATCGGCCTGGGTGGCTGAACCGAAACCCCGGAGTAGACCTGATCATACCCCTTCGGAGCTTCGAGTGTCCCGATCAGCTCCAGCATTGTCCGTTCGGTGCAGGCCACGGCACTGAGGGCAGAAAGCCATAACGAAAGCGCCAGTGCGGCCCGAAGCAAAGGAAGAAGAAGCGCTTTCCGGTTCATCTCTGCGCTGCCCTCCATTCCCATGGAGGTTGCATCGTGCCGATCCAGACACCACGCTGGTCTTCCCGTGCCTGGACCTCTCTTGCAACATAGGCCAGTGAGAACTCCCGGTAGGCCATGGCCCAGCCCCGTTCCACCATCCATCCGCCCGCGTCCCGACCGTCCACATGGCAGGTTGCGATAAAGCGCCCAAACGGATCGTCTCCCGACCCCATGCATTCAACGGTCTTGCCCACCACCAGACGGCCAAGTGCCGCCCGGGCAACGTCGCCACAGCGCCATTCCATGCCACTCGGTGTAAGGCAGGGCTGATCCAGTTCTGGCGCGTCGATTCCGGCAATGCGGATGCGCTGGCCGCTGATCACGAGCGTGTCCCCATCAATCACCCATGCGCCGCCCCGGATGTTTTTGCCGTCTTCCTGTTCTGCAAACAGGAACGACAAATCTCGCAGAAGATCGGGGGCAAAGCCCTGCCCGCCGAGCAACAGGAAACCCGCGACACCTGCAAGGATCATCGATATCCCGAGCAACCGCCTCATTGGGTGTATCCTTCGAGGTAGAAATCCCGTTCGGTCTGGGCGTTGAGTATGGTTCCGGCCCGGACCGCAAATGTCGGCCCCTGGGACAGGGTGTTCCCGAAGTATTGCTCCGACAAAGTGCCCACGGCGGTGCCTGTGGCAATTCGGGCGGCCTCGGCAATATCCGAATTGGTTGTGTCTTTGCGCCCAACATTCTGCGCGGTGCTGATCAGGGCCGTTCCCAGGACAGCGGTGAAGAACCCGGTGCGGCGGCGGCCCTTGATCCCGCTGGCCCCGTCTGCATCCACGCCCCCGGCCTGTTCGAGATCGAGCGCGACACCATTTGGAAACAGAACCCGCGTCCACGTGATGAACAGGCGTCTCTGACCGGGATGCGTCTGGCTTGCGTAGGTTCCAACCAGCATGGATCCGCGCGGGATGACCACGTGCCCGGGCTCAAGCGTACCATAAACATCATTGGTGATCGTGGCGCGGATCAGACCTGGCAAGTCCGAGCGAATCTCGTCGACCAGAACCGCCGGGATGATCGAGCCTGCCGCCAGCAACACCTGCCCGGGCCGATGCACGGAATAGCTGTCAATGCCGGAAGTGGGGGCCGCAAGCGCCCGAGCCGTTGCCGCTAGGTCCGCTGATACATCCGCAGAAACGGGTGACGGAAGCGAGCCCGGGCTTACAGGCTCTGCCGGGGGTGTGCTCCCTGGTGGCGATGATTCATCCAGTGCGCTTTGTCCTGACCGCCTTGCCTCGCGAATGCCTTCAATGGTGAACAGGCTTTTCCCAAGAGGAGCTGTCAGCGCAGTCTGCCGCCGCTCTTCCCTCAACTTCAGGGTTTCTGCAGCCTGTTCGGTGAGCACCGCGGGGAGCCGATCTGACCGCGGTTCGGGGGGGACTTCCGTCTCTTCTACCTGTGGCAGGCGGGTGACCTGCGTCGATGGTTCAGCGGCGCTTTCGTTGAACCTGTCCGCCGCACGTTCCAGTGCCGCTATTTCCCGTTCGATCTGTGCAGTGGTGCGCTGATCCGGACCGGCAGTCTCTTCCCTGGGGGTTCCTCCGACCTGCTCCAGCACGTAACGGCCGCCGAAATACAGCCCTGCCACACCCCCGCCGGCTATGGCCGTTGTGACCGCCAATGTGAATACGAGATTCCAAACGCCCGGGGATTGTGCCATGTTCAGTTTCCGTTCAGTTTCTGGATGTCGAAATGCGCGACAATGATGCCGAGCGGGTTGACGGAGATGAGTTCCGGAGAGAGCTTGGCCGCGCGTTCAAGCACAAACGAGCCCTTGTAATGCCCGACCCCGAGCGTCTTGCCAGTGCCGCGCGCGCGTGTGGTCTCACGCCATTCCACTTGCCAGGTGCTGCCCCGCTCATGGAGAACACTGATAATCTCGACCGCGTTGGTGCGCGTCTTGATGATTTCGAAAGGTGAATTGGCACGGCCCTGCGTCTTGATCCGCTGGGACGCTGCGCTGCCATTCACCGTGTAGCTGAACATCCGGTTAAGGTCGGCCCTGAGAACCTCGATGTCGGCTGGAACAGAGCGCCACCGGGAAACAAAATCCCCCAACTCCCGTTTGACCACCGGCACTGGCCAGTCGGTCACGGTTTTGGCTTCCGTTGTTGCAACGGCACGGCCAAGCTCATCATGGGCGACAATATACGGCACATGTTTCGACATCGCCGAAGCCCAGACGCCGTAACCCAAACCGATAATCATCAGGACACCGTTGAACATGGCCATCATCCGCCATTGGCGCGCTGCCTGTGCATGGCCAGCGAAGCGCTCATCCCAATCCTGTCGCGCCCGGCGATAGCCGGCGTCAGGATCGGGGGCGGCACGGGTTTCTTTCCCTTGCTCCGAAGTCATGACTCGTTGCCTCCCGGGGAATTGGATGGTTTCTGAAGGATGGCCCTGACCTGATTGGCCAGTTTTGCCGCGTCACTGGCCATCTCACCCCGGACCGACCGGCCACGCGAAAAAGTGGAGCCAAGATATCGCCCGCCGGTACGCACGGCCCCGGCTCCTGCGGATTTCAGGGAAGAACTCATTCCCGCACCACTGGCTGCGCTGCTCGCACCCTTGAATATACCACTGGCCGCAGCGGCACCGCCCGCTACTCCCACCCCTGCCGTTGCCTTCGCGAGGGGCACCATCGTGGCTGCCGCAATAGCACCTCCGGCAATGCTGGCCGCTGCAGAGGACCCCACGCCTCCCGCCAGGCTTTCCACGCGCGATGGCAGGGTCAACATCAGCATCAGGCAAATGACCTGCAGCATAATTGCGGTAAACAGATTACCAAGACCCCAGGACCGGGTGTCCCCGCCCGCCACAGAGTTTGCCAGGGATCCGAACATGGAAAACACCAGCAACAGGGTCAGGATCGCGAGCCCCTTGCCGATGACAGTGGTGATGTAGCGGGTGGCTGCATCCTTTGCGACATCGAGACCGGCAAAGGCCAGCGTAATCAACCCGGCCAGCGCACCGATATAGAGTTCGGCAAAAACCAATATGATCATCGCGACCTGGATGCCCGTCATCACCAGCCACAGAACCGCGCAGATCGCATAGACCAGCCAGTACACCGACAGGGTTTTCAACATCTCCAATGCTATTGTGCCGCCATCGGAGAGGATTGAACTGATGCTGATATCATCAATGGGTGTCTCGGATTCCGAGGCGCTCTGCGCCAGATCGACTGCCAAACCCGCCACCATCTCAACGACGTCCGCGATGTTGTTGATGAGAAACAGCGCAAAAGCCACGAATAAAAGCCGGTAGGTGAACCGAACCAGCAGTTCACTCAGCGATGAGTTTGAGATCACCGTCTTGCCGGTGTTGATCACCAGGTCCGCTCCCAGCAGCGCAATCAGCAAGTACGTTGCCGCAGTCTGAATACCCTGGGCATATCGGGTCAGGATCAGTTTCAGATCATCAAACACTCCATCCGCAGCCGATGTATCTCCGGGTTGTGAAGGTGGTAGGGAGTTCCCTCCCGGAGCGTCGAACAGTCCCATTGGTTGCGCCTGCACCAAATCCGGCGCGACCAGAAGGCAGGCCGCCAACGCCGGCAGGACAAAGATAGGAAACGACAACTTCTCAGGTGCCATTGGGCGCTTCTCCTTCGTGAGCTTTCGGTGTTTTGGACGGATTACGGTGGGTTTTCTGGCCAGCCGCCGCGGTGGTTTGGGAATGGTCTGCTGCCTTACCCGACAGTTGTGATGGATCACCAAGTGGGGTATTTCGCCGATCCGGAGGCAAATCGGGCATTGGGTTATGACTTGTCCATAACCAACTGGAATAACGGCTTTCACTTGCTGTCTCGACAAGTGCCGCAACCGCCTCTGCTGAGTCGGGATCCTGGGCCACGTAAAGAGCCACCGGATCCACCGTGTCGAGCAGCACGACCGAGGCAATCGGCGCATCGGATTTGAGATTGAACCGCAGTGATTTTTGAAAAGCCCGCTTCTGGTCGGTCAGCCGTGTGATCAGGTCCACGTCCCGCGTGTGTTCGAACGGAATCCAGTTGGATGTCACCAGCATCATTCCCATCTCCAGCAGGACCGGATACCGGGATTTGGATATGCTGAAACTGGCAATCATGATCGGATGACTGCCTTCAACAAATTCCGACAGACGAAGCCGCTCCGCAAACACGGTGTTGAACCGGCGGGCGATATCCTCATCAGCAAAGAAGGGGCAGCCCGGCGCGTGTTTGAATACGAACTTTGCCCCCAAGGACGTTGGTTCATGTGTCTTGTATTCCGCAATCAGGAGACCGAGCGGCGCGGGTCCGCCTTTGCCGGGCCGAAGATGCGCAAAAAGAGCATTGCGCCGGGCGACGATCTCGTCCTTTCGCTTAACCCGAAAAAACTCGGGCACATAGAGAATGCGGGCAAGATTCTGTCCCTTAACGACCTTGCCCGCTGCGGCCCGCTCCAATGCGGAGTGGACAACACCCCAGAAGCGTTTCCCGCTCATTGCCGGGTACCATTTTCCCAGGTCTGCTTCGTGCCAGAGATAATGCAACAGACTGGTGATGGTCAGTTTGTACGGGGATTGTTTGACCTCGGTCGCAGGCTGGCCGGTCAGCTCCGGCATTGCGCGGGTTTTGCCTATTTTCTTCAGGGGAAAACCCAGCCGGATTGTGGTGGTCCCATCCTCGGGCGATTCCGTAATCGCAGAGCCCTGCACCTGTGCCAGCCCGGAAAGCTCGCCAGGGGGCAGATAAGATGGACAGTCCGGCGCATGTTCAAACCCGGTATCCGGCATCCGTTTGACGATGAAGCGACCGTTCACGGCGGCCACGTACATCTTTGGATACGGCACCCGGCAACGGCATTCGACACGCTCCCCTTTCCGGTGGGCCCGCGCCAGCGCGGCTTGACCTTCCGTGCTTTCAACGGTTAGTTCGGTATTCCAAAGATGGAGGGTCAAGGGCTTGGCCTCCTGACAGGGGAAAACCGCCTTCCCTTTGCATCGAAAGGATCAGAGGGGAGGCGGTAATCCTCCGGCAACGACCGGCAATAGCGCATGTCCGACAAGCCGTAGCGGAGTAACAGGTCCTCGATATCATCGACCGCCTGCAAGCGCTGCCAGCGACGTTCGACGGTAATGCGGTTGCGTTCGAGTTCTCCGGCGATAATGGCGAAGCGCTTGCCCTGCGCCCGTTCGGTCAGCAGGTAATAATCATCAGCCGAGGACCAGAGCGGGTTCAGGAGTTCGGCAAAGCGATCTTCGTCGGACACAGGTTTATCGGGGGAAAGGCCATAACTACCGGGTTTCATCTGAACGGCCCTCCTGTCCCACGGGATCATTGGAAAGGTTCACCTGGTCGGCCCATTCGGGTGGCTGAGACATCGTCTCAAGAACCCAACCCACGATGCTGGCATAAGCCACCTCCCCCATCGCTGTTTTTCGACGGGAGAGCGATCGCGCGATGTCTGAAGGCGTCATGTCGAACTGCAGGAGCAGCGAGATCAGGACGCACATGTCCTGCATGTGATACTCAAGGTCGCTGCCGGATTTGAAACCTTCGCAGTAGAACACCTCACGGGGCTTTAGCGGCGATCTCGGATGATATCCCACAGAGATAAAGGCCGTATGCCCCTGCGGCGTCTCAACACGCCGGGTCTCCGTCAGGCGGCGGTCCGGAAGCGGCTGGCGGGTCAGGCTCATTTCCCGAGCTCCAGAATATCATTGATGGTGCGATGATTATCGTTGGCCTCATAGGCTTCGATGCTCTCCTGGATCATCAGCTCCCCCTCCCGCTGGGCTCTTTCCTTGCGGTCGAGTTCCGCCGTAAGACGGCCGAGTTGCATATAAATCCCGATACAGACCACCAGGGCCATCAGGCTGAAGATCAGAGCGATCATTCCGTTTAGGTTGAATACGAACTTGCTGCTTCTTTTGCTCATTTCCCAAGCTCCAGAATTTCGTTGATGGTGCGGTGGTTGTCGTTGGCCTCATAAGCTTCGATGCTCTCCTGGATCATCACCTCCCCTTCCCGCTGGGCGCTCTCTTTGCGGTCCAGATCGGCCAGAACCCTGCCCCAGGCCACCGCGTTCTGCTGTGCTTGTGTTGCGGTGAGCGCGCGCAGGTCGACCAGCTGACGGGCCACAGATGAGGACAGCTCGTTGGACACCTGCAGAGCCTGCAGGTTGCCCTGCACTCCCGGGAATTGGCCGTTGATCCGGTCCAGAAGCTCGGCCTCGGTTCCAACGTCCTCAAGGGTCAAACCAACCTGCCCCAACCCGGTTTTCAGGGCTCCATCCCAGGTATCGACCCATTTGTCGTATCGCTCGGCCAAACGGGCATCGGAAAGGGGCTTTCCGTCGAAGAGCGGGTCCTCAATAAGGTCGGAGCGGAGAAACTCATCAAGCGCTTTGCCGCTGGTCGCGATGGCCCGGGCTTCGCTCATGAGGGCATAGAGTTCCTGCACCGGCTCCATGGACTCATCCAGCAGCGTATCGGGGACTTGTTCGAGGTTCTGAAGAATTGCCTCATAGGTCTTGATCTGCGTCGCCAGTTGCCGGATTTGGGTGGATAAAGTCTCCGCATTGACCGCAAGGCTTTCGCCTTCAAGACCAACAATGCTTGCCAGCTCAATATGGTTGAGCAACTGCGTAAACTCTGTGGCCCCACCCGCGGAGGGTCCCGCGTGCAAGGTTGAAGGAGCCGACAGCACCAGGCTCGCGGTAACTGCAAACATGCGTAATGAAACAGATGTCATGAGGATGAATCTCCCTGGTAATGGCGATCAAGGATGTCCTGGACCTCTTCCCTCCAATAATCGGGGCTTTCCTTATGAAGCTGTCCGGCAAGGATGCTCTGTTCCTTGCTGGTCTTGCCCAGCAGGGAGAGAGCCAACGGCCCGAGCAGGAATTCCACCACGCGCTGGCCGCTCGGCTTGACCAGGTAGTAGTCCCGCTTGGGCGTGAGCGACGCAATGAGATCGATTTGGGCTTTGGTCATGCCAAGGGTGAGATACTGCTTGCGAACTTTTTCCGTTCGGGCCTTCGGGTTGGGGAGAAAAATCTGCGTCTGGCAGCTTTCCAGAAGCACGTCGGCCAGATCCGACATCGTGAGATCGGACAGGCTCTGCGTTGCCATCAAAACTGTCACGTTTGATCGGCGGGCCTCTTTCAGCCAACGCCGGATACGGCTGGCAAAAATAGAGTGCCCCAAAAACGCATGAGCCTCGTCGAGTACCAGCAAAGTGGGCTTGCCATCAAACCGGCGTTCGACCTGAGCAAAGATATAATCCAGGGCCAGGAGCGCCATGTCCTCGTTTTGCTGAAACAGCTCATCCACTTCGAAAACCGTCAGGTTTTCCCAGTCCAGGGAAACGTCATCATCATCCAATAACCCTGACCCACCGTTCCTGCTGAAGCGGCGAATTGCGGACTGGAGCTCAGGATTCTGCAGGTAGGTTTGCAATTCCGAGAGTGTCAGGAACCCGGTCTTCAGCGCATTGGACAAGCCCGCGCGGATCTCGTCCCGTAGGGCGGGTGTCAGAGACACACCGCTGAGTTTTGCCATCTCGCCGACCCAGTCCACACCCCATTCGAGACCCAGTTCGCGCAGATGCATCAACGGCGCGACGCCCCGCCCGGTTTCTCCGCCAAAGGAGGTGAAGCTGCCCTCAAATACATTGACCAGGTGCCGGGACGAATACCCTTTGTCGAAGTAGATAACCCGCGCATCGGGGTATTTGAGCCAATGGGCGGAGAGCAAACCGAGCAGGACCGATTTACCCCCGCCGGTCGGGCCAAACATGAATGTGTGACCGACGTCATCGACGTGCAGGTTAAAATGAAACAGCTCACCCGTCATAGAGCGCGCCCAGGTCAATGCGGGTGAATTGGACGGAAAAAGCGGTGACGGATTGTGCACCTCTCCCTTCCAGCTGGTCCGCAGCGGGATCAGTTCCACGAAGTCCGACACTGGCATCATGGTGTCCCGCAGAACCCGGTGCGCGTGCCCCGGTAGGCTTGCCAGGTATAACTCCAGCGCGGCCTCGCGCTCATAGCGCACTTTGAAGCCGGCGTTCACGAGCACCGCCTCGATCTCCTCGGCCGCGGCCTGGAGTTCCTCCGGTGTCGTATATCTTCCCCCGATCAGTGTGAGCGTCGACAGGTACATACCGACCGCCTCACCCCGGTTTACATCCGTGGCCATCTCTTCGGCGCCAAGTGCCATTTCTTCGGCATACCTGTCGCGGCGGCCGCCACCGCCATCGACAATCTGTGCGACGGGATCCGCGGCATTCTGGGCCCAGACTTTTTCGTCTTTCCGCAGGTGCTTGCGGGCTGTGCGAGGGGACATACTCGACAGGCGCGTGGTCCAGCGGAACTCGAGGCCGTAGGTTTCCAGCACCTCCAGCACGCCCCGCGGACACGCCTTCGGAACCCCTTCAAGCGTCAGAATGACTGCCGGGCAGCCTTCGATACGAGGCAGTCCACTTTCCGGATCGCGCTCGAAATCAACCCCGAGCCACTTATCGAGAAACATGTATTGAAGGTTCCTGGGGATCCGAAACCTTTGCACCGACCCTGTCAATGCGCTCGCCAGCAGGCCTGCCAATTCGTCGAAGCGATCAACCCTGCGGTCGAGGTCTTCTTCCGTCTGAAGCCCCAGGCGCCGCAGGCCAAAGACCATCCCTAACCGGATTTCCACGGTCCTGCAGGCTTGCGCAAATCCCTCAAGCCCCTGTTCGAGAGGGATGCCGGGATCGGCAGGTCGCCACTGGTACAGGAGATGGATCGTGTTCTCGTAAAGCGTGCCATCTGCGGACAGCAGACTGCGGGCCTCCGCTTCCAGGATGTTCAGTGCCGGATAAGGCGACGGATCCCCATTCTGTTGCAGGCCGGCAAAAGGCCTGCGATCCAGTTGTATCCAGAAACACTCCTCATCGCCGAAGCCCGAAAATCCATGTGCCAGCTGCTCCAGTCTGACCTGCATCTCCTCCGGTTCCAGGCTTTCGGTGTCGAGGCCGGTCACTTCCCAGCCGCAGACAAAAGAGCCATCCTTGCAGCCCAGAATGCCCGGGGCCAACAGTCCGGACCAGTTCAGGACATCAGAGAACTGCCGCGCACGGGGCGGAGCAAGCGAGGGTATGACGCGGAAATTCATCGGCGGCTTTCCCTGCGGAAAGTTGGTATCAGGGACCGTTCGCGTCCCTTGCGGCGATATTCTGGAGGCAGATGGATGATCGAAGGCGCGGAGGTCGGGTAGACCCCTTGATTGGCCAGCCGGTACCGCCGTGCGATCCGCAGGTCGCCAGCGACCGTCGCCAAAGCCGTGATCTCTTCGTTCTCGCCATGGGTCACGGTAACATCGAGCGCGGTGCGGGCATCGCCCCGGCCGCTTTCATCCACGGCAAACCCGGCCAGTCGCAGGTAGTTCAGCGTGTGCGTCTCGCAGGAATTGGAACGACCCGGCGCGATCACCACGGTTTTGCGCAGCGAGATCGTCTGATGGATGGTCCGTGCCATATCGTAGCCAATGGAGCAGGCCTGCACGGGCGTCAGGTTGTAGCCATTCCTGTTCATGGACGGGATCGGCGGTGCACAGCCCACGAGAAACAGGGCGGTGGCAATCAACCCGGTGATCTGGGGCTTCACGAGCGCCTCCTTATCCTGATGATCTTGCGACCGACCTGCAGTTCAAAGCTGCCCAGCACCCCGTCGATCACAATCTGCTGCCCGCCTTTCGTGGCCCGAAAGTTCAGGGCCCGGTTGCTTTCGGCCCTGCCCCCAATCACCGAAGGAAAATCCCCCCGGTAGTTTGTGGGCAGATCCACGTAAGTCCGGCGGCCGTCGTTATAGACACGCAGGGGTCTGAACGGGGCGCTCCCCGCGATGCGGTAGTCGAAATCCAGCTCATCGGCCGGCACTGTGCCCCGCGTGGTGCTCACGCCGGTGCGGGCTGTTCTGGTGGCACGCTCCGCCCGGTCTGCGGCGGCTTTCTGTTGCTTTGCGACTTTTAGTGCTTCGATCCTTTCTTCCATCTTGCGCTGTTGCGTATCCGGATAGATGAAGCTCAGGATCGGCGTGCTGTAGCGCAGATCCTTGACCAGGTTGATGTTGTAAATCCGCTGATCCGTGATAATGAAAAAATTGGTCAGCCGAGGGGCTTCCGGAAGCGGTTTGAATGCAAAATATATCTGCGGCGGGTCGATATCGCGAAGACGGAGCTCGACAGACCAGCCCATCAGGTCCGCCTGCACGACATTGTCCTGAACCACCTCACCCGGCTCCAGTTCCAGCAGGCAGGCCTGGCCAGGCGTGCACACAAGCGTTGGAGTGGCTTGGCCAAAAACATGCACTACCCGCCCGTCCGGTCCGGGGATTACAGCCCCGGTCCGGTTTGCCCAGAACTCAATTGCTCTCTGGGTCCGTTCAGTCTGGGTCAGACTTGGAGCCGGAGTTTGCGCAGGCTGAGATTCCCTGACCTCTTCCATGATGGCAGCCGCAATCGCTTTCGCCAGAACGCTGATCGTATCTGGATCTGGTCCCGATGTGGGGTCGGTCCTGGGCTCCGGTTCCGGTTGAGATGTGTCAGAAGCCACTGGTGGCGTGGTCGGTTGTGTTGGCGCGGGCGCGCTGGTCTCTTCAACGTTCTCTGCCGAGGGCAATTGCTCGGTATCAATGGGCGACGACGTGATATCTGAAGCAGGGATGCTCGGCTCTTCCACCGGGTTGTCAGGGAGGATCAGTTCATCCAGCTCCCCGTCCCCGGTTTCTGTCTGCGTGGCAGAGCCAAAGATTTCCTCGTCGGCCGGACCCTGGGCCCATACGGGCAGCACCAGGCTGAACACAACGGAAAAAGATAACAAGAGAAGGCGGTTATCAGACACGGGCGTTCTCCCCAGACTTGGGGAAAACAACATCTGTGCCATGCGTGGCGATATCTGATTCCCCCCAAATGGCAACGATGCCATGCACCACAAACAGGATGATCCCCATGCCAGCGACCGCTGCCAGAATGCGCCACTCAGTTACGGAAAGATCAGGGATCAGTACGATCAGTGACGCTGAAATGATCACTGGCAAAATCGCGCAAAACGCCCCGGGATATCCAAGGAAGGCTTTGCCGTAGCCCGGATAGGAGCCTATTTCTAAACCCACAAGAGTAAGAAACGTAAACGAAAAAAGGGCAAACACGTAGGTCGCTAAAGCGAATAGCAGCAGGCTCGCCAGAGGGACTAAAACAGCTTCGCCGATTCTGGAGCATATACCTTTACCGAACATGGGTGATCCACCCGGGTATTGGGTTGTGTCCGAGGGTAATTTCTTCCTGCACTTCCACGGCTGGTCGCGTAAGGGCCGGTGTTTGCATCGCGGCAATCTCATGCGGCATCAGTACGGCACCGGAAGTTCCAAACAGGAACGTGATGAATTTGGTGCCGAGCAGGATGAAACCAAGCCCCAGCAACATTGTTGGTATGCGCCGTTCGAACCCCGAAAAATCGCTGCCTGCCGCCAGCATGAATCCGGCAACAAGCACCAGAATAATCGCCAGGAAGGTAGCAAACCCACTTGTAACCCAGCCAATGAATTTTTGAAATGGCTGCGCCTCTTCAAAAATAGAGTCATTGACCTCTGCAAAAGCCGGTTCGGCCTGACAGATGGATACGAGCAGCAGTAAAACCGCCAACAGGATGGTTCTGTTAGTCACGTTCAACATGTCGGGTCTCCATGGAAAATGGGGCGGAAGGATCCCGGCCGGGAACCGGACGGGCAATCTGTGTGATGCGCGCGGATCCGGTGCTGCGCTCGACGAACAGCACAAGATCAAGGCAGGAGGTGATAAGGGCGATCTGATCCGTCACGCTGACTTCACTCGCCAAACTCTGCATCCGGGGCAGGACTTCGTCAGCCGAGTTGGCATGGATCGTGGTGATCCCGCCCGGATGGCCTGTGTTCCAGGCCTTGAAGAGCGTCATCAGAACAATACCGGTACGCACCTCCCCGACCACGATACGATTGGGGGCATGGCGCAGCACGGATACGAGCAATCGATCCATGCTCACGTCATGAGAACTGCGCATCCTGGCGTGGTTACTCAACCCGACATTCAGTTCCGGTGTGTCTTCGATTACAAGTAACCTGGTGTCCGGAGCCTGTTCATAAAGTGTGGCCAGCAAGGAGTTGGTGAGCGTGGTTTTGCCCGACCCGGTTCCACCTGCAACCAGGATGTTCTTCCGCTCTGAAATTGCCTCTTCGATCTCGCAACGCAGGTCCGCAGCCGGCGCAAACTCAGACAGAGGCAGAACCTGATCCCGATGCCTCCGGATCGAGAGCATTGGGCCGTCGACAAGCGGGGGCAGCACTGCTTCGATCCGGTGTGCGGTTCCCGGAATGCGTCCCGAAAAAATTGGCTCTTTCGGATCAATCAGCATGTCCGTTACCGTGGCACAGCTGCGGATGAACCGCTCCGCCAGATCAGGGTCCATCGTGCCGACCCCTTTGGCCGGGGCCCCGAAGTGCTCTACGAATATCTTCCTGTCCGGATTGAGAGAAATCTCGACCACGTCCGGATCATGCAGGTAGGGGAAAATCGGCCCAAGAAGACGCTCGAAGTCCAGCATCAGCTTGCCCCCCGCACAGATTGCGCAGTAACCTGCGTCAAAACAAACCAACTTGAGGCCATCCCAGTGAGACCAATGATCGAGATGAGATCCCGCCCCGTGCACAAGACCCTTTTTGATGCGGAGCGGGAGCCTATGATTGCCCTGATCGTCTCAATGGCAATGCTCGCGGTGATCCTGTTTTCCTTTGACATGATGATCGCCGCACTGGTGGTTCCCCCCGTCTTCTTTGCGGCTGGTGTGATCAAGTTGCGCGAATACGCGGCATATGATCCGCAGTATTTCCGGATCCTGTGGCGACAGTTCTGGCCGATGCGGATTCCGCGCAAGCTGTTCTTCCGTGAGGTGCTGTTCAACCCGCCCTTCTGGCGGCAAAACTCAAGCTGACGCGCGATCATTATGCCGCCCTCCTGTTGCGGAGTACCGGTGTGAACTTATCGAGCAGTCTTTTGCGATCTGCCGGGGCAAGCTGGCACAGATGGGACAGGGTCGTATGAGTGCGGTGTGAATCTAACCCTGCGAGATGACAGACTTCCTGAAAATCGGCGTTGGGGTATGACCCGACCCAACTCTCGGCACTCTCGTGATCGTGGGGGTTGTCGTTACAGAGATCCCGAATGACTTTTATCACAACGGATTGCCAAAGACGTTCGGATGAAACCGGACCACTCATCTCATCCACCATCCCTTTAGAGAGTGGCGGTCAAACACGATCCAGATGACACCAAGTGCCGCACTGATGACTGCAATAGGGTCGCCCAGGATCGCCACGCTGGCGCGCACCAGATAGTTGAATTCAGTGTTGATTTCTTCGGCCAGACCAAAGCTGATGTCGAAGCCAGCTATTCGGCAGCAAAACAGCAGCAGAATTGTCAAACCGCCCGGCAGCGCCGCTGGGATAAGGCTGATGATCCGACGTCCTTTCGACCGGTATCTGGCCCGCCTATAGTCCAGATGCGTGACAACCGTCAGGAAGCCATAAATCCCCAGAGCAGCCAGCGTGCCGTTTACCCCGGCGAGCAAACCAATGGCACCCATCAGCCAGATGTCACCCTGCCCCAGAGCATTCGGACCACAGACAAAACGAACAAGGACCGAGGCAATGAGCCAGGTGAAGCCACCACTCAGCATATCGATGACGGACACACCCAGCAGAACGTTCAGACAGAATCCATTCAGCGTTACGACGCTCAGTGCCCCATAGTTGATCTCGAACCAACGGACATCATCAACGATCAGAACAAGTGTGAACACGCCAAGTGTCGCGACTGACAGGATCATCCCACCGCGCCTCCACTGATCAGTCCCGTCAGCAAGCCGGCAGAGGCCGGCAAAGCGTCCCGGGTGCAAACGGGTTTTTCGTGTAGGCCCTTTTCGGGGTATATCGGGTTCACTGGCAAAGCTGTGTTCTTTCTTCAGACAAATCTCTCCCGGTTCCTGACTCGCAGATCAGGAATTTTGGAGTATGCTTGGTGTTGAAAAGGATTCAGGAACACGGTCCTGAACCCGGTGGCCGTCCGACAGGTTGTGAGCTCCGTGGGACGGTTCGGTTTATGTAGCTCTTGCTTCTGGGTCCTTTTCTCCTTGTTCCGTTACATGACTTGTTTCGAACACTTGCCGAGACAGCCCTTCATTCCGCCCTCTTGTAGCTACCGGTCAGAGCGTTGCAGAGAATGGCGGCATCGATCTCGTCGATGCAGTCCTGCCACGACTGGCGTGCACCAAGCGCGTCTTCGGGATCCTTCTCTGCCAAGTCCAGAAGGCCTGCCTGGTATTCCGCGATGCGTTGCAGTGCCTGCACATCCGCCAACAGGGCCTGCCGGAGGGCGATCATGCTCCGCAGATCAGGGTCATCCGGGTCAGATTCCTGTATCTCTTGCGCCAACGTGGAAGTGACCCCGGCGATTGCGATTAACGCTGCCGCTGCCAGCAGCCAACACAGTCCTGTTCTGGTCGTCAACATCCTGAGCATTTCCCTGTTTGCAGAGTTTGAATCTGACCGGTCGTCGCGGTGACTGCGGAACCAAACACGTCGTCCGCCGCAAGCGTGCCGGTTGTCAGCGATTTTGCCTCGATGCCCTGTGCGGACAGTTCAGTAACAGCCAGCGCATCCAGTGTTGCGGTCCCCTCAGCCACAAGGTCCTGTGCTACGGAAACCGAGTCGTTCACAGTCAAAGCATCCACTTTCAGTGTTCCGACCGTGGCCTGATCCGTTACGGTTAACGTGTCGGCCGTGACTGCACCGCTGATTGTCGCTTCGCTGGCGGTCAACTCCCCGCCTGCAGAGCTGTGCCAACCGTGATCTTGTTCACCTGCAGCCCCCCTGCACCAACAAGATCAAACCCGTTCATGAGCAGATCGGTTTGCATCTCGTTCAGCTCGGGAAAACCCGGCTGCGCTGTACGATGCAGAAAGGGCAAAACATCCCGATCCATCCGAAGCACGCGGATAGCAAGCGCATCCAGGCCTTGCGGTGCACCAATCAGGGCCTGAAGCGCCGACAGATCGTAATCAAGTCCCGGCCCGCGCAATCGATCGTTTGCATTCGGAGGGACAAAACCAACGAGACCCACGCCTTCCCCACCCCGGGGCACATAGGTCGGGTTTTCTTCTCCCGAAAGTGCCGAGGCCCGGGCCAATATGATCAACTCCTCCGAACCGCGCGCGTGCAGGATCAGCGACACCTCCCGCCCGAGAGCTGTCAGCTGGTTGCTGCCTGAAGTCCAGAGACCCGCTGCTTCCAAACCCGCCAGGTCCAGAACCTGCGCATTACCCACACCGATATTGGAGTTGATTGTCCCATGGAGATCACGCAGGGCCAGTGTCGCCCCTGCATCCACCACCTGCGTCAACAGCCGTGCCTCATTCAGGCCGGCAATGTCACGGACATATTGTGTCCAGTATCTTGTTCCGAGACTTAGAACAGGAATAAAAATGAGCAGAACGAACATGGCCTCAATCAGACTAAATCCCCGTCGAGCCCGGCGCGGCCTTCGCATACCCTGTTTTTCCATGATACTCAGCATCCGTCGCATGATCCGCTCACCGTCAGTTTTTGTATGTTTGCCTGCACAGCGGTCAGGGTTGTGAGATTGGCCGGGCCCGTCGAAATCCCGTCCCTGGCCAGAACATCGCTGGCCAGAACGGCATCAAGCCCGGTGACATTGTCTTTCGCTGTCACAGTCTTCCCAAACATATCCGCCGCTTCAAGCGGTCCCGCCGTAACTGTCACCGTGCCGGCGGCAACACCTTGTATGACCGTGGCCTGCCCGGCCTGGGCCTGCGTTACAGCGATCCCGCCTAATCCAAGAGCGTTGGTGACCTGCAGAGAAGATATCGTGACACCCTCATCCACTTCCAGCGTACCGGTCACCTCATCCAATAACCCGTTGTGATTGTTACCTTCGACACTCCCGGTCACGCTGCCAGCAGTGACGCTCTCTGCCGTAACCTGGCCGATCCCAATGATCGTGTTACCGCCAAGGTCAAACGCCCCACCCTCGTTGCCGAGTTCCGGTAGCGCGTGACCAACCCGAAATTCCCGCAGCAGATAATCTTCCGGAACCCCGGACAGGGATGAGGTCAGAATGGCCGCTTCATCGCTCCCGAGCGATCGACCAAGGATGTTTTCGACCCGCTTCTCAGCCGACAGCAGGCGATCCTGAAGATCATCCCCCTTTTTTCCCGAATTCAGCCCAATGGCTTCCAGCGCATGGAGCAGCCCATCCAGATCCGCATAAGCCGGATCTTCGTTTGCGCTGAGCAAAAGCAGCCCGTATAAATCCGGGTCGTAGCTAAATTGTTCGTTCAGAGTCAGGACGATGTAGGTCAGATCGAAGCCGGCGATGTCCGGCGAAGCAACCCCGTCCATCCAGCCCTCGAAAGACGCCTGTTGTCCCGAGGATAGGTAATAGCCCAGATTGTTGCTCTCGCCCCACCAGGCATGTTTGTGAACATAGAGATCGAAGAAGGACGCGATCTCCGCAACCTGCTGCGCCCGGGCCAGATTGCGGGCATGACGGGCCTCACGCATCCTGCTCTGCATAACCAGCGTCAGCGCAATCGTTGCAATCACCAATCCCAGGGCCGTGCCCACAAGCAGCGCACCGCGACGGGTCTTGCGTCCCAGGCGACGGGGCGCAGGGCTGCCGGAAATCCGAAAGCGGGGGAGAAGGAGTGGTATGCGGACGATAAACATGGGCAGGGTCTCAGAAGATCAGCGACACGTCGTTGGTGTCGTTGTTGCAGGCTGCATTTACCGCGCTTTCCGTCATTGGCAGAGTAACGGTCGCGGCCTCGATGACGAGACTGTCCAACCCGGACCCCGAACCCTGAAACGCCAGCGCGGCCTTCTTGCAGGCTGGGCCGGGCAGGTCATTGACGGTTACGGTGAAATCTCGTGCTCCGTTGCCCCGGATGGTGATGTCGGTGTCATACGGCGACGTGAAAATGAAGTTCCCCGTCGCGTCCCGGACCAATTCCTGGTTGGTAAAGCCCTCTCCATCGAGAAACCCCAGCAAGCTTTCATTCGCATAGACACCGGTATAGCTGTGGTAGCGCTCGACAATCGCAACTGCCCGCGTCAACTGGCTGTGCAGCTGGTTGGATCGGAGCATGTTCATCATGCCGTTGTACAACCCGTACAAGCCCACAATTACGACAGTAATCACCAGCAGGTAGAGCATTCCACTGATCAGGCTTCCCCGACGAGCGCGGCGAGGATGCCTCATCCTGCGCCCGTTGCCTTGAGCTTGCGGGAGGGTGGTGTCTTCGACCTGCGTCCCGGTATGACACCGAGGGTGAGTTGGTCGCGAAAATATCTGTGTCAGCATTGACCGTTCCTTTCCGCTAATGAATCGAAAGGGTTTGCATGATGGACATGAAACTAAGCGCCCCGCCACCAACCGCTGCGGCGATCACCGCCATCAGCAGCACGTTCAGAATGGCTGTTCGTTCCTTGATTGTCGTGTCGAAATCTTCGAGCCAGCGATCGAGAAAGCCGGAGAACTTTTTGACCCAGCTGTCCTGCTGCGTCAGCGCCCCCAGAACCGCATTGAGGTCCCGGCCGGGAAAATCATGGCCGGTGGCATGCAGAGACCCCCAGCCATAGTCCTGTACTTCCCGGGCTATTGCTGTAATCCGGGATCGGAGATAAGGTGATGCGTTGGCCGTCATCTGGTCCAGCAGGGCGGAATTGAGTGTCTCACCCATGCGGCCAAGCTCGGTGATCGTAAGTAAGAAGCTCACACCGGTTCGCGTCTTGTAGAACGAAAAGGGTGGAAACCGATCGAAGAACTGCCGCGGGGCACTTGTCCAGCGATCAATCACTAGCCGGAGCCCGAAGATCACCAGCCCGACGGCAATCAGCACGATCCAGATATTGGCACTGAACCAGATGCTGAACCGGGCGATCAACTGCCCCCCCAGCGGCCAGTTCGCCATCGGGGAAATTTGCTGCATCGTCGGAAAGAACGAGGTACCCAGCATGTAGGCCACAGCCCCGAGCAGGACAAACCCCAGTAACGGCTGTGCCAGCGCTGACCGGAAGGCCCGATGCACCTTGTCCTGTAGCTCTGCCAGGCGCCTTGCCGCCCGAAACACCGCCTCCGCACCAGCCCCGGCTATATTATGGAACAGCAAGGCCTCGTCGCCCGGTGCATAGAGGTTAATCCGGTCCTCAAACTCATCATCGCGAACCCCTTCGCGGATGTCGAGAAGAATGTCGGCCACAACCCCCTTGCCCTGTTCGCGTGATACGGTCGCTGCCGTTTCCAGTGCGTCCGACAGCAAAAGGCCTGCTTCCACCAGGTCCGCGACCAGGCGCCAGGTCCATGCCCGCACGCGGGCATGGAAATGCAAGCGCCGCCAGATCAAGATCAGCTCGCCTCTCATTGGTCTGACCCCGGATTTTGCGATCTCAGGCTTTTCCGCGCGGCCCAGCAGCTGTCCAGTCTGTCCTGGTAGCCGTCCACGGTCCGGATGGACGAACTGACGGTCTTTGTGACGATCGTAAAGCTGGCGGCGACCACGATCGCGGCGATCACCGTCAGAATAAAAGTCAAACGCCTGAGGCGGCGAGAGGCCCTGTCGTGATGTTCAAGCGAAAGGTCTATCTCATCGTTGGCATGGGTGTCGTTCAATTTGCGTCTCCCCATTTGAGTTCCGCTTTCTGAAACGCGGTCATGCGCTGGGACAGGTCGCCCTTCTTGCGCACGACATCCCGCGGATCGACACGGCCTGCGAGAACCAGCTCGGTCATTTTCTGGGCTACTGTGATCCCGCCCATGCCGCCTTCGTTGCGGGGTTTGAGCCAGTGTTGCAGCCCACCGATTGAATCCTGGTCACGCACAAAACCGAGATACGTATCATCCGGTTCAATTACCTCGCCGACGGCGACCTCGCGCTTATACCCCCACCAGGCCAATCGACCGATGTCGCTGGTCTTGCGCCTGCATTCGGGGCAGCCTTCAGGGTTGCGCAGAAACACCACATCCCTGTCATTGTTCAGGGGTTCGACGATCGCCTGATCTTTCGCTGACAGATCCGTATCGCGCAGCGGGCGTTTGCAGTGCTTGCAGAGCAACGGCACCAGTGTCTGCTTTATCAGTAGCCGGATCAGTCCGGGTTCGGCCAGTTCTGCTGCCGGCACACCTATGGTTGGCAACCGAAACAGAATCCGGTGGGCGCAATCCACGTGCAGTGTTGTATAAAGCTGATGCCCCGACAGAATGAACTGCAAGGCTTCCCTGCCTCCAACCCCATCCCGGATTTCCGTAATCACGCCCACGTCCGGGTTACTCCGCACGAAATGACGGAACGCATCCCGGTATTGGCGCGTGCGTTCTTCCTCGTCACCTGCGGATTGTAACGGGATCTGGACAACGCAAGAATTTTTGAGCCGGTATTCAACCGGGTCTTCCAGCATTAGAACTTTCAGGTGACCATGCTCATCACAGAGTTGCGCGAGGTTCCTGATCAGGGTAGTTGTCTTTCCGTCACCGGTTTCTCCGCCAATGATGATCCCGCCCCGCAAGCCCGACCGCACCTTTGCCAACTTACCCATCACCTCAGAATCAAGACCCAGATCCTCAAGCGTGCTCGTGTCGTTATCCGTGTTGTAAAACAGCCGACCCACCAGGTGAGAGGCAAGCCTCGTTTCCCCTTCATGCGCCCCGCGGGAACATCGCAGCTTCGCTACACCGGCCGGGAGCGGAAAATCATCCTTCGGATTGATTGAAAATCCCTGGAACCCGTACTCCTTTAGGGTGGTTTCACCTGTCCCCTTGTCCTGGACATCAAAGGCGTAGGCAATCGCGCGCTGGCCCTCTTCCGACGTCCACGGTTTGCCATGCAGGAACCAACGCCCTGCAATCTTGATCCGCGCATCGGTATGTGTCTCCTGGTCGATGATCTCGAAATCCGAGGCCCGCGCTTCCGCTGCCGCATCGACCAGGGCTTGCAAACGTTTCCGCCCCTCGGACATCCGCAACAGCTCGGTCTGGCTGGCGGTATTTTCCGGACGATATAGCGCGCGAATTTCCGCAAGACTGCGTGGCTCAGGGGGATTCGTTTCCGGGATGTGACCACGTTTCCGCAAACGTTGAAGCCCTTCTACGAACACGTCCTCGTGCGCATACTTCCCTTCCGCGACAAAGCAGGTCCCGTCCTCGTGTACGGCAGCAATATCTTTGAACTTGTCATCATTCGGCAGGTCAATGATGCCGTTCGCCAATACCCGCCGTTCCGGCGCAGAAGGCTTAAGATCGCCCAGAATATTCTTCAGAACACTCATTGGCCTAACGCTCCCCTCGACGGGTTTGGTGTTGCCGAAATCTCTGGGTCATACAGTTCCTGCACTGTTGCCGGTTCCGTAATCAAACCTCCACCATCGTATCTTTCCGGCAAGGATTGGCGTTTGGGCAGTCGCTCCCGCTCACCGCCCGCTTCAACCGTCACACCTTGCCGTGTAATGGCATCAATGCGCACGCCGCCGGGCAAGACATCTCCCTCCCGCACGGTCACTTCTTTGCCCGAGGCCGTGTCCAATAAAATGGCATTCAGACCCGGGCCCAGAACCGGGGAACCGAGGATGGCTGCTACCTGGTACGGAGCGGCGCAGTACAGCGCGTCCCGGGCGATCTCCTCCGCCTTGGCCGCCTTCAGATCAACGGGGTCCGGAACGGCTGGAAGTGCCTGTTCCTGAGTGGGTTCAGGCTGCGGACACGCGGCGTTCTGGTTCGACTCGTTCCGGACCATCGGTTCCATCAGACCGGCCAGCAGAGTTCTCAGCGCTCGCTCATTGACCAGAATCTGCTTCACCTGGTCCTGCCGCTCGGTACAAATCTGCGTCACCTCGTAATAGAGGGCGGTGGCTGTGATCTGCTGAACATCATTGTAGATCGATGTATACTCCGCCAGCAGTTCATCGAACGGGCAGCTCAGAATGTCCTGACCCTGCCCGTTCGACCCTGCCTCAACCAAAACGGCATCTTTGGTTTCTGTTTCCAACTCAATCAGGCTTTCCGCCATGGCGACTGATGCACCAAGCACAAGGGTCAGCGCCGAGACCGCTCCGCACATCATGTTTCTGTTGCGCATCAGTTGTTCTCCGCGTTGGTTTTAGGAAGGGCTGCGATGACATCGGCAATGCGGAAATCGACACGAGGTCCATCTGGCGGATAAAAGCCGATACCGGTAGTCCTGACTTCCCAGCCGCCGATCTCATTGTCTGCGCCGTCCAGAACGATCCCGCCTTCCAGCAATTGGGTGCCTTCGAGCAAAGGGGGAATGTCCTGCGTCAGCCGCTTGCCGGTAATCTGGTTCAGCTGGTCGATGATGAGAGGGGTTTCGTCGATAAACTTAAGATCACTTGCGTTTGAGGAGTCGAGAACGTCGAGAACCCCGAAGCGCCAACGCAGTTCCAGTCGCCAATCGGGACCGGTTTGAACTTCGACGTCCCCGCGCTCCCTGATGCTGTTGTCTTTGGACAAGCCCCAAACCTCATTCTGAGGCGCGTAAAACACCACCCGCTGCGACGAAGGCAAAACCACGACCTTTCCGAAATGCGCCACAAGCCGGGACAGGGTATCCCCCTGCCCCGCTTCCTCGGCGCGCAGAGGCGAGCCAAGGCAGGTCCCGATCAGAACAGCGGTAGTTACCGAATATCGCAGACGGACGGATCGCATCAGTTTCCACCCGCGACCTGACAGTTTTTGTCTGCGTTTTTGCCATACCACTCATGGGCGCACTCATTGACATATTGCGGTCGTAGAATGCGTGCGCCGGAGTCTTGCTTGAGAAGTTCGTTGTAATAACGCGAGGTCTGCCTGGTGTTCACTTCGGCGCCAAGGCTTTCAGCGGACGGAAAGTCCGGGCAAATCTCCCAGGTCACGGCCGGGATGCGCGCCTGCAGGTGGCCGTAATGAGCCTCCGCCCAGCGGGGGCGCTCCATCAAATAGGTAGCCATCTCACCCGTCGAACCATTGTAGCGCAGAAGCTTATGGAAACGCTCGCCGTCACGGACCCGCATCAAAAGCGGGTAACGCACGTTACGGCGCTGGTGGTCAACGATGCCGCCAGTATACGTTGCAGACCATGTGGGGGTAGAGTTGCCGCTGCTCGAACAACCATGCTCAACTCCGTCCACATCGTACCAGACAACGCTTAAATAACCACCCCTCTTCTTGTTCTTCCCGGTCCACCAGGTCAAAACCCAGGCTGTGTTGGCGAGCAAGGGTTGCACATGCTCGGCTGCCACGTTCTGAAAAATTTTGCCCCGCTTGTAGTACTTGCGCTTCTCTGCAAAGGCCGTTCCGGTTGTAAGTGTCAGCGCTAAAACGACCGTGAGTGCGCATTTGGAAATCGTCATTGTGTCCTCCTTTATGATGTGGGTGGTTGCGGGTGAGTTGGGCGAACAGAAAGCTGTTATGCGCAATCAACCCACGCCGGGATCGTTATCATCTCTGTCCTGAGCGTCGTTCACGCCGTCGCCGTCATTGTCCTCGCGACCTTCGGGACCGCCCCCGCCCCCAGAGTTTTTGTTTTTGCATTTCCGAGACACCAGTTTCCAACTGCCATACGAGGTGGTGATTTGGTCCGCACGGGCTTGAAAATCCCAACCTTTCTTCTGCACAGTTCGCCGGTGACGAATTTTGCAGACCTTTGTCGACGAATGGCCCGTACTCAGTTTGTTTTCCGTTTTGGATGAAGAGATCCACCTGCGGCAGCTGTTATCCGTCAGGTTCCAGTCGCCCCGGCGCACCAGGCTCACGTTGCTGGCGGACAGACCACTCTCCCAGCCAGGTTTCATACCCGAATAGGTATAGGTGATGTTGGTCACACTACGCTCGTAATCCCGGTCACCATGCGTCCAGGGCTTAGCACAGCCCAACGTTCGAGTTTCCATTGCCGTGCTGAGCGCAGGTGTGACCGTGGCCGTAGGTGCGAGGTTGTCACAGTTTGACAGGGGCGACAGGATACCAACAGGTGAAGTTGTGAAATTGCCATCTGCATCGGAGGGCAACCAGACCGTTTTTGTGAAGTCGGTCGGGTCCTGCGCTTCGGTAACATAGTAGTCATAAACCGCCCGACCCTTGCCCGGTACCGTCATGGTTCGGGTTGGCCCTCTGATTACCGCATCGCAGGGTTGTACATCCCGCTTTCGAACCGTCCCCGGTGCGCGACAGAAGTCCGCAGTCACCGTCCAGTTGCCGTCACCACCTTCCGATGTGTCGTAGTAAGGAGTGCCGACCTGATCCCCTTGTGCACTGTAGTCCGTTCTGAGATAGCGGCGCTGGCTCTGGCCAAGCCCAACCTCTCCCGCCGGGCAGGCAACTTTCTGTTTTTCCCGCGTGCGACCCGTCCGGGCCACCCCGTACTTCTGCAGGGCCGAGCTGAGATAGGCCACCGTACCGGGGGCAAGGCTGGTTGGATAATCGCCTTTAACCAGACAGTCGGGAATACCCATTTGCCGTCCGGTCGAAAAGGCCAGGACCATGCCATCCGGTCCCGCTTTCACCACACCGACCTGGCGCCCGGCATAGCGTTTGCCTCGCCGTTCGGCCCGCAGCACTGGTGCTTCTGCAATCTGCGATCCCGTCAGGTTGTGCTTGAAACCGGGTGTTCCGAAGTAGCTCAGCAGTTTGCCATCACAATACCGAAACCGCACCCCGTAGCTTTCGAGCGTGGCCGGCGTCAACGACGGAACAAGCGTTTCGTTGATGGTCTCGCTGGCATCAATAGAGGTCAGGATCGAGGACGTACGCGCTTCCTGCTCATCAGCGCTCATTCCGGGCCGCCAGTCTCTCCAGTTGATGTACCTTCGGACCTCGGTATGGGACGTGCGCAACACGTTGGTATAGTTGGCCGCCGAGTTCAGAACCTCGTCGTTGAGCCGTGTATGGTCCAAACTTTGCGCATCTGTAGCCATCGGGTAAAGGCACAGACTCGTGCACAGGGTGGATGCAAAAAACAGGTGCTGCATCAGATCGGCTCCTTCTCAAAGGTCGAGCGCGGCATGTAGCGCGGGGT
Source organism: Rhodobacteraceae bacterium KLH11 (assembly GCA_000158135.1). Classification (GTDB taxonomy): domain Bacteria; phylum Pseudomonadota; class Alphaproteobacteria; order Rhodobacterales; family Rhodobacteraceae; genus Ruegeria. The sequence goes on along the minus strand of DS999533.1, from coordinate 76,089 downwards.
CAGAGGGGACAGGTCAAGGGTGATGATTTCACCGATGCGGGAAATCCGGGCGATCCCGGTCATCGGCAGACGGGCGGCCATGGATAACGCGTCTTCAAGACTGCCTTGCATCTCGATACGGACGCGGGTCTCCGCGCCACTCGGCACCGTCACCCTGAGACGGGCGCTGCCCAAAAACACCTCAGCTGCCGCATCGCGCAGTTCCGCAGTCGAAATCGCCTCTCCACCCGGCACCATTTCCATGAGGGGTGCTTCGATTACCTTGGTTGCAAAGAGTCGATTGTCCCCCACGTGGAGGTCAACGGCTGTATTTTCATGCACCGCTTCGGCCGCGCGGCGGGCGATCTCAGGGTTATAGCCGCCCCGCAATTTGTATTCCCGGTAGGCTACCGCGCTCGGGGGCGGAGTTCTGACCAATGCCGGATCGTTCATCTCCGGTGTGGCACAGCCTTCTTTCACGATGTCCCAGCCCGGCGCGCGAGGCCAGCCTTCCGCAAACGCCTCGAGACAGCTGTGTTCGAAAGCAGTTCGGTCAAGAATGACCGCAACTTTTGGGACCACAGCCTGATTTGGTGTCGAAAAACTCAACCACAGCATCGTCCCAAAAACTGTGGCACCTACGACGCCACTACCGGCAACGCCGACGCGCAACAGATGATGTGACGGTTCCTTGCGTGACTTGCCTTCAATGCGAACCGGGTTCGAGGAATCTGGCGGTGCTTCGAACAGGGTAACCTTGAGATCTGTGTTTAACTCATCGGCAATATCCGAAGTCGTTGCCAGCCGATCGATCCGACCGCTGTCACATTCCCGGGTCACGTAGTCGAGAAAGCTTTTGCGATCATCGAACAGGAATTCTTCGGCCAGCTTGGGTTTGCCTCGGACAATCACGGCCGCGAAGTACAAATCTTGTGAAGTGTCCGCAAAGATCAGCAACACCGTGTCATCAACAATGTTTTCCGGCAGGCTGCCCGCCAGCAGAGACAGCAGGCTGGCCGTCCCGATCAGATCCTCTCCATCCGGTAGGAGGGCCGTCCGATCAGCCCAGTTTGCGGCAATTGGCGCGGGTTTCCAGAACGGGTGGCTACCCTTCCGTTCCCAGCGCAGCCTGGCGACGGCCTCCTGACCGTGATATGTCACAACCCGGACCATCAGCCCGCCACCGGAATAATTGCCGGGCGGACCAGCACAACCATGCGGATCTTGTCGACCCCGCCTCTGGCTCGCCCGCCCAGCCCGAGGAACCGTGCCCTGCCCACACCAGTGTTGGAGCGGGTGGCCTTGTCCTGTTCGTAACCGGAAAACACCAATGTCTCACCTGGCGCCAGTATGTTGTCGTTGAGGATCATCCGCTGATCCACCTTCGGCAATTGCACCGTACTGCCGCCGGACTCGAAACTCTCCAGCTCCGTCAGATCGTTCTGGATCAGCGTGAGGGACAGATGAATACGGTTGTTCTGCACCAGCCTCGGCAGCGCATGGATCGAGATACCTGTATCGATCGTCGCTGTTTCAACGCTGGTGGAGACATTCCCGTTTGAATCGGGCGTTGTGGTTGTTTTGCTCACATAGTTTTGTGACCTGGGCAGAGAGATTGGTGCGATGGTGCCGGACTGGGCAATCGTGGAGGTCAGGCGGTAATCTACAACGGAACTGTTTTCTGCCAGCGACTGGAAATTGATTGATCCAAAGTCGTTTGCGATTGTGGCAATGCCATTGCCAGTGATTGCACCAATCGCTCCGGCAATTGCGCCGTGTGTGCCAGAGCCTTCCAGACCAACTGCGAATGTATCGCTCTTGCTGGTATCAATGAAATACACCGCAATCTCGATACCGATCCGGGTCGAATACACCTCCTGGAAATCCGTGATCACCTGTGCCGCCCGCGCCTGCACCGAAGGTGGTCCAAATACTGATACCCGTCCCATCGATTTAGCGTACGTGACCTGGGCTGGTGGCGGAGTCACAGCATCCAGCTGCCTCTCCAGGTCCGCCCAGGCATCGTGTTCCTGGATGTCACGACTGAAAGTGACGCTGCGATTGCCTTCTGCTCCCCCGCTGCCAACCACACCGCCAACATTGCTGGTCATTACTGACGTGCCCGTTGGCAAAGACAGCTTGTAGCGTTTTGTGACCATCCGATCGAAGGTGATGGCATTGCCGTCGTAAGACCACGCAATATCCATCCGCGCGCCGATCTGGTCGAGCAGCCTGGACAGCGCCCCCTCATGATCCACTCGCATGGTCGTGCCGATCGGAATCCTGATGGGTTCACCGTCCGGTCGGGTGTAGACGGTCCGGATATTTACAGGCATATTTGCCTGCTGCGAGATCCTGTCAGCTAATGTCTTGATATCTTCCCTGTTCCCGCCCGTTGTAATCGAGATGCTGCGCGCGCCCTCAAGGCGCTTTGGCAGTGGCTTGCCACTTCGCGAGCCGCGTTCGACCTGAACCGCTTCTCCGTAGAAAGGCCGGTCAACGACATGAAGTTGACCACGCTGAGCAGCCCTCAGCCGCGCCCGCTCATCTGCCGTGCGCTTGATAACGTCACCGGACAACCGATCCGCATCCCGGATGGCATCACAACCTGCAGAAAGGCCGATGACCAGGAATAGCGCAACGAGTGTTGGAAACTTGCGCATTAAATGGGCCTCCCGATCCTGACAACCTTGTTGGCATAAATGCTGATTGGCAGAGGCCGCCCACTACCTTCAAAGCCACGGATCAGTTCCTTCAGCGCATCCTGGAAGCTGCCCTGAAAGACAATCGGAACAATCACCTTCCATTCCTCCACCCCGTCTCGTGTCACCTTGTACCCGGCCGTCCTGCCCCAGCGCGCGACCACGTCGCTGACATATTCGCCGGGCCGGGCAGTCCAGACGGGAAGAGGCGCTACCGTTTGTACTGGTGTCTGTACTGGTCCCTTCCCGCCGGTCGCGCATGGCAATTGGAGGACTTGTCCCGGGCGCAAGGGGGATGAGCCCGGTAGCCCGTTTACCTGCGCGATTTCTTTCCAGCGCTTTACGGTTCCAAGTTTTTTGGCCGCAATCCTGCTGAGCGTGTCGCCTTTCACGACGACATAGCGACATTGCGCAGAGATAGCGGTTGCGCCACCTGCTGCAGGACTCTTACTGGCAGCCGCAGGTTTGACGCGTGGTTTTAACTTTTCCCAAAAGCCTTTTGGCAGCGGAAATGGATCGGTGCGTTTGTTTTGAACCGGGCTCTGTTGGGATTTTGTCTTCGCCTGAACTGCTTTGCCGTTGGCAACAGCAACCTCAAAAGACTGTTTTGGTGGAGAAGACCGCAACATCGCCCCCGGCTTCTCGATGACATACTGCCGCCAGTCCGGGCATTGAATCAGCGGCGCAGACAAAGCCGGACCTGCGCCCAACACCAGAGGCAAATTTAAGAAAGCAATCTGGAGATGCTTATGCATTAGTATTGTCAGTATTGTCTCCGTTTCTTGCCTATAACGACTTACCTCAAAGGACCCAGTAAACTAGGAAGATATCTTGCCGAGCCAATCAGATCGCAACTGAAACGCCCCATCATGGACAGATTAAACCTATGGCTTGTTCCGGAGGTGAAATGCAGAAACCATGCTTTTTCACCGACCGAGGCCCCTAAGTTCCGCCAATTGTGTAGTGGGGGTTGCGTCCCCAAGAGTTATTAACTCTCGAATTCTAGAGCGATGTACCCGGGTCAGGAAAATGCAGATTTTCTATTTTTTAATAGTCAAAATCTATAGGTGAGAGAGACTTACCGGAAAAACTTTCTAGCCAGAGAAGCATCTCGTTCCGGGGATCGAGCATCAACCAAATCTTCCGGGTCTATGGAGAGAGCCTGACATATCTCCAAAAACACTACAATCGTTGTGTTGGTGGATTGTAGCATATGGTACCAAACCATAGGAGTATGACCGATCACAGACTCGATCTTGGCGACAGATAGTTTTCCAAGCTTTCGTTGTCGTTCGAATATCTGAATAACTTCAGCAGCTTCTGGGTATATCACCTCAGCTGGCACCGAGGCCGTAACATCAAACCCGTTCGAGATAAGCCAGGTCGGCTGGGTTTCGAGTGCTTGTGACACGCGTATGAGGGTTTTTAAACGTAGAAACCGTCTCCCATTCGCGCCATCGCCTGGAAAACGCGACGCGACGCCGAGATCGCCATCTTCCAGTACATCAATGATGGGGTGGATGCCCCACCCGGCGGCATCGCAATGTGCCAGAATGACAAAGGTTTGAATTGTCATACATAGGGAGAGCACCCATGGAAAACATTAGCATAATTGGAATTGATTTGGGGAAACGCAGCTTTCAGCTTCACGGTGCAGCAAGTGATGGCTCTGTGAGCTTCCGCAAGAAACTTTCGCGCCCACAACTCCTCGCATTTTTGGCTGATCAACCCGGATGTATCGTTGCAATGGAAGCCTGCGCAACGTCGCACTAACCGGAGAATTGGACTTGTCGCAATCCTCGAGAAGCATGATCCACCCCAAGAACGGGCGCGGCGCATCTTCACCGAATGCGCCTTCCCGATAAGCCGTCCAGAGGTCATGTGCAGTGCCAATAGCCTCTTCAGAGCGGTTGTTGAAATTGTTGCCAAAGGACGGGCCAACCTGGGACTTAAATTCGAGCGCTGCGACAAGCTCGCCGCGATGCATCACGAGCATGTCCCATAGCTTCGTTGGCCGGAAGAAACCGGGCAGGGTCAAAACACGTTGCTGCACGCAAATGTCTGCCAGGCCGAGCCCATTGGCCTCGATCAGCGATTGGGCAATGGCGAGAAAACCATCCATGTTCTTTCCCGCCGTCACTGCTCCGCGCGATCCCGCATCTTGGTTGCCGGATTCAATCTGCTTGGCAAGCGCGGCTTCACGGTTGCCCCAGAAGAGCTTTACCGCGTTCTGGGCCTGGGCTTCGTAGTTGGCTAAATCAAGACTCACTCTGCTCTCTTCCCTTCAATCAAATTCATTTCGTCAGCCGAAAGACCATAAAGACTTGCAACAATCTCGTTGAGCTCATGCCGGTCGTTGGTTGCAGAAAAGCGTTTCAAACGATCCCGCGTTTCTACGCTGACGCTCTCCCAAAGGGGAAGACGAATGCGTCTGAGATACTGTGCCTGGAAACGCAAATACCCGCCGCGCATCTTGGTCGAGTAGAGTGATACGAAAAGGCGGGCGATACCTGAGCGCATGACGGCTTGTAGCGCATGCACGTCCCACTCGTCGGACGTGATGAAATAAAGGTTGTGGTGCGGATAGAGTTTTCCGCCTTCGTAGACGATAGAAGCATCCCCTTTGATGTCGGGGATTAGAAGTTTCTCGCGTCTGGCCAAATCAGGATAGATGCGATCAATCGTGCGATACCAGTTTTGCGGTGCCTTGGTCGCCACATGCCGCTTCGCGATCTGCGCATAGCGCTCTTCCAGGTAGCGCTTGAGCTTTGGATAGTCCTCGAGGCTGACAAGCTTGCCATCATCGCCAAAGGGATTGATTACCCCCCTACCCCGCCATTGAACATGCCCCTCGAGAATGTCTTTGGTCATGACTAGGGGAAGCTTTCTGGACGGCTCAACATCGAGCTCTTCAAAGTCCCCGATGAATGCCTTGTCAGCGCCGGTGGCAACACCGATCCCGACCTTGCATCCGGCTTCTTCGATTGCGGGGAATTTTGACTCGAGGCGGCGCACAAGCGCGAGTGCGTCAAAATCTTCGAGAATCCACGGCTCTCCGCCTGCTGCGATTTTGTCGATCTCACGCACATCGCTCGTGGCCTTAAGCTTCGGCTTGGCCAGCTCACGTGCTAGACGGCCGAGGGCCTTTCCACTGATCTCTGGTCTTGCAAATACCCGCGTTACGTTGCTCTTCTGGCTTGAGCCACGACGCTCAATCACCGTGATTGCCGGATAGGCACTAACTTCAGAGTGAAACGCATCTGTGCCGACCATATCGACATAGGTCGCTAGGTGGTAATCCTTGCTGACGAGCTCGCGCAGCTTCTTGCCGTATCGGTTTTTCATCCACCGATCCGCACAAATGAAGCTCAGCTTCCCACCTGTTGCCAGGGCACGAAGCGATTTCTCGATGAACGGCACGTAGATATCCGCCCGGTCATAGATCGTGCTGTAGCGCTGGCGGTACTCTCCCATGAGAACGTCGGGGATCACTTCCTGGCGCACATAAGGGGGATTACCTACGGCGTGAGTGAAATCCTGGTCGAACTCACAAAGCAGAAAGTCGCCTTGTGAAAGCCAGGTGTCGAGCAAGGCGTCAGCGTCTTTCTGAGATACGCCTTGTTCGATCATCATAGAACGCATGGCTTGCCGGTTCCGCAAAAACGTCTCACGGTGCAGTTCAACGCCTCGGATTGCAGGTGCTAGCACTGCAAATGTGAGGCCGTTCTGCTTGCGTTGTGCCGCAGCCAAAAGCCGCTCCACGGCAGGAAGAATGAAATCACCATCGCCAAAGGAAGGTTCTAGAAGACGAAATTCCGTAAGAGGTTGATCGGCTGTGTATCCGACCAAGTCGAGAATGAAATTTACAACCTCTCGTTTGGTGTAAATCGCTCCCCGTTCTTCGATGCCGCTCTCACTCGCCAAGCGCTCCACGGCTTCGCTGATTGGACAAGAACCTTGAAACGACGATTGGATTGATAGCGATTGCGTCATAGAGCTCTTCTATAAATCGAACATTGAGGGAACATCCTGCACTTTCTTAGCATAGGTTGTGTGCCTATGTCTTACCATAGCGAAATATTGGGGCAGCTATCCAGGGGTAGTCTTTTAATGCGGGGAAGCACAAAAACGCTCATGAGAACGTACTATCCTGCCCCTTGCCGGAGCAGATACCGATAGGGGGTCAAAGTTCAATGCCGATTGACAAACTGTGCGTTTCGAACTTCTATTGCTGCTCAACTGTCGCGGCTCAAAGAAGCGCGCACGAAAATCCTCGAAGAACTGGTCCAACATTGCTTTGGGCCGAAGATACGAGATGGCTCAAAACGCCAGTTTTGTCACACTATGTAAAGCTAGTATTTGGTCAATTTTCTACCGGCGATAGACTGAACTTGAGGTGACTGGAATGGCGCGCGAGCAAGCAGACAGTTTCATATCAAGATTTTTGTTCCGTAGTTCCAAGGAACGCGACCAGGAAACTTTGAGCGCCGGTGCTGAAACGGTGCCAGCCATCGATAACGTTGAGGAAAGTGAGCTAGTCTGGGCGACAAATGGGGAACGGTCGGTCCGAAAGTTCGTTGAGCGCACTTTGAATGGCTCAGATGCTCTCGTCGTTACCGGATACCAAGACTTCCTGTCCGCGATGTCCATCATTCTTCGCGTTCGGCCGCGCATTGCAACAGAACCTCCTAAAACGATCCGGATCATATTTGGGACGAATACTGACAACCAAAGCCACCTCGACGGAAGCGGAAGCGGATTATCAGAGGAGGCCCGCGATTACTTTCTCGAAACACGTGGGCTTTCACTGCGCTCGCTCGACGAATTGCGGGCTGTTCTAGCCTACGATGCAGTCAAATCAGGCGCTATTTCTCTTCGTATCTTCGACAAAGAGCTTGCTCAGGAGCGCTTTGGCCGTTCCCACGCGATGTTGCACGCAAAGCTCTTCGCCAGTGACGCCGGCGTGCTCGCGGGCAGCGCCAACTTTTCGGTTGGCGGCCTTAGTCGCAATCTCGAGTACGTCGACGATCTGCAAGCGGTCCCTGATCTCGCAACAACGCGCCGCAAGGCCGGAGAAGCGTTCTGGACGCTAGGCACCGATTGGGCGGAACAAGCTCTCGAAATTTTGCGAGCAATTTTGAGACCAGTGAGCGCTGAGGAAGCCCTTGCGCGAACAGTCCACGAAATGACGTCCTTTGCGCCTTGGCGCGTCGGTGGTGACGGCGCGGCTGGGCGTCCGCCGCTGCCGTTCCAGACCGATCTCGTGTACGAGGCCGCTGGCACAACGTACGAACACGGGTTTGCATTCGTAGAGGCTCCAACTGGTGCTGGAAAGACCGACATCGGCAAACATCTCGCCACAGTTTTGCCGACGATGCACTCCAGTGTCGTGTTTCGACACGGCGGTGAACGCCCTGATCAAACACGAAATGGCGCGCTCGGTATTATTCCAGCAAGCGTTCTTAACAACTGGGACAAAATCAAACCCACGAACCTCACCCTTATCAAACATAGCCGGTTATCAAGGAAGAAAGACGATGAAGCCGAGGAGCTCGGAGAGATAAACCGATGCGCGCGATCGGCAGCGTCCATGATCGTCGACGAAAGCCATCGACTTAATTCTCGCTATCTCGCACCATCGCGACGTTCACTTGTCTTCGAACTGAGCCCTGCGATCTGGACATCGTGTTTGTCAGCAACACTGATGGGAAATCAGGGTTTGGACGGATTGCTCGCCTTCCATGAACGACGTGCGTCGATCTACGTGCCCCCCGAAATCACGGCAACGATTAACGACAATCTCAAACGAGGACGCGAGAGAGCATCAGAGTTGAATGCACTACGCGACTTTCGGCAGAACTTTGAGGACCGTCAGCGGTCTGGCATGGATGACATGTTCCTGTCCGAAGCAGACCTCGCACAACCAATTGAGGAAGCCGAAAAACGACTTGCGGGCAAGCGGTTAGATCCTCGCGAAATCCAGGCTGACATGGCGGACGCACTGGCGCCCTATGTCGTTAGGCGTCAGCGGCACTGCATTGGAGAATCCAAAAAACGCGGACCTGGTATCTTTGCATACCCTGAGATCGAAAGCATCCGGATCGACACCAATCTCACGCCCGAGCAATCAGCCACCCTGGACGAAATCAGAAAACTCGCCGAGAGTATTTCGACGGGAACAACGCTTGTGTCGGCCGACCCGAAACGAGCGGGTCACACAGAGGTCCGATTTCACGACAAAGCGAGGATCCACATTCGGAATTTTCTGGCGATCTTAAGATCGTCGATCACTTTCGCACGAGAGGATTGGGAACGTAGACGAGCCGTAGACGCAGATGGGCGCGGCCCAAAATCCATCGGCGAGAGCCTGAGGCGATCCGAGCGTGAAAGCCGCGGCGGTAAGACCGCAACAATCACTATCACACCAAAGAGCGGCGAGCTCCCCCTCGACAAACGGACCACTACGCCAATTTGCGACCGCATCGGGGAATTGCTGCAGAGCTCGGAACTTGATGCGATCGATGAGCAGCGCGCCGAACATATGGTAGAGATGCTCAATCTGCATACGCAAGTGATTTTCCTCTCTGAGCGGATTGGTGTTTTGGAGGTCTACGCACGCTTCCTCTCCTCTCGGAAGGGCCCCAAGTCCGACGTGATCCTCGTGGCTGCCAATCACAAATTGGGCCCCGGAACCGGGATTACCGTCGCTCGAAATGGCGCTGTAGCCCAAGAATACCTGGCTCTCGATGGAAAGAAGGCGTCCGACCACCATCGCCGAGCCATGTTCATGACCTTTCAAATGGCAGAGGGCATCAACCTCCAGCGTGCACGCGCCCTCGGAATTGTCGGCGTGACCTCAGACATCAAAAGTATGCTTCAGGGACTTGGTCGGATTGACCGCATCGATAGTCCGCATTCCAAGATTACCTACACCACGTTCGATCTTCCTGGGCTTGTTCTGTCCTCTGACAAAAAAGGTCGCGATCGTATCGAATCCATCGCCCTGCTTTCGGGCGTCGGTGCTTCAGACCTCGCAGACGAGTATCTTGAATTTTCCGCTGGGGACCTGACGGACTTGATTTTAGAGCAGCACAAGAAGCCACGGCCACTTCGCCGAAACAACCTCTATGATCTGGTCGAAGACATGCGGCGTAAACTACCTGACGACCTCCTCCAGTCCATGGAGCGCATCAAACCTCAAAGTCTTTGGGGCGCTGAGCTTTGTCTTCTCGCCGGCAAGTCACCGATGACCATCATTGCGCTTGGTGGGCGCTCGCCATCGCTGGTCGAAGCGTCCTATTTGCCACCACGACTGTTGGCCGTCTGCGAGATCAATGATCGCCAAGAAATCATCCGGGATCAGCCAAAAGTGATGAGGTTGCTGCGTGAGGCCTATGGCGAGACCGTTAAGACTGGGAAACATCGGGTCCGACCGAAAGAAGCAGAATTGAGTTCCGTGATCGGGGGTCTCCAACCGACTCTGGAAGGCCTGATGCACTGGGATATCCGACCCGAACGAACGGTTTCACTCTTGGAGTCTTTGGATAGGTTTCTCGCGTCTGGCCCCTCAAAGAACCAAGGCTACAACCGGTTCGGGCACCTGACGCTACCATCGCTGGAGAAACTCGCCGAATCCTGGGCCGAGGAACTCGATTCATTCTGGATTGAAGCCAAAAAGGATGTCAGCCAACGTAGCGCTGCGCGGCGAGAGATACCGGATTATCTGGGAATCGACGCGATTTATGACTTCTTTGCACGGCAACCGTTAAAGACACTTTCATCGGTGCGGTTTCGGATGGAGGAATTATTTGCCGCGGCAGAACAAGCGTCGCGAAACGCAAACACTCAGATTCTGGATCGGGTCGCCGTGGTGTTTCGTTCCGATTAAAAGCGGCAGTTGCAGTTACTATACAACATGCACCAACTCAAAGCCATTTGCCTTTGATGCCAGTGCAACGCTTCTACCGCAAACTGTGGGGCAGTGTCTGCTCGTGCGTGTGGCTGGGTATATCGCGCCGTCGTGGTCAGCTTGGCGCGGCTGAGCAGTACCTGGATCACGCGGACGTCAGTGTCGGCCTCCAATAGGATAAGCCTGACATCGTGACCAAGGCGACCAATCTCCCGACTCTCTGAGAGTGCTTGGCAATCAATTGAGAATTTGGATCTCTAGGTTGTTTGTGCTACAATCTAAGCTAGAATAACTGTGATGACAACACTCTTAGATTGATCACCTGGGCTGATACACGAGGAATCAATATGTCACTTTCGATAATAGGGTCGGGCTTCGGCAGAACCGGCACGATGTCTTTAAAAACCGCACTAAACAAACTCGGCGTTGGGCCTTGTCATCATATGGATGAAGTCATCGCAAACCCCGACCAGCTTCCAGTCTGGCGGCAAGCGTTGAGAGGAGATGATGTCGATTGGTCAACAGTGTTTGATGGATATCGCAGCGCGGTCGATTGGCCTGCGGCACATTTTTGGGAACAATTGGCTGACGCATACCCTAAGGCTAAAATCATTCATACAACACGCGCACCGGAACAGTGGTGGACAAGCTTTTCATCGACTGTGGGCAAGGTCATTGGTATGAAAGGTTCGTCAGACGGAGCGGAGCAAATTCGCAATGTACCTGAATTGATCAATGAGATGATCGCGAAGCAAACCTTTGGATCATCTCACGAAGACAAATCCGCTGCGTTACAGGCCTTCAAAAGACGTGACGCGGACGTGCGATCCTATCCAGCTCAGAACAGGATTCTCATTTTCGATGTGACTAAAGGTTGGAATCCGCTTTGCACATTTCTAGAGGTACCTATTCCTCATGAGCCTTTTCCGCATAGCAACAGTAGGGAGGAATTTTGGGCGCTCATCAAATCAAAGTTGAGCTAGGGCCTGTTAACACTATCACATGATGCAGATACCTGTTAAGTTTTTGTTATAAATGAGATAACACGTGAGCAGTACATACTCATCCGCCCCTACCTGCCAGTTCAGCGCGGTAATGTGCGGATTTCGAACCTGACCATGATCAACGCCGTCCTCTTTGTCGTTGAGAATGGCTGCAAATGGCGAGCGTTGCCGCCGCGTTTCGGCAAGTGGCACACGGTTTACACCCGGATGCGCCGGTGGGCCGACGCGAGTGCTTTGGATCGGCTGTTTGATGCGCTTCAAGAGCATCACATGATCCGCGTGTCCGTCGATTGTTTGGGCCTCGACAGCACAAGCGTCAAAGTACATCCCGATGGCACCGGCGCACCCAAAAAACGGACGGCAAGCGATTGGTAAGTCGCGCGGTGGATGGAACACCAAAGTCCACCTGATCGCCGCAAATGACGTAAGTCGGTGGGATCAAGCGAACATCGTGCCCCAATGCTGTAAGCTCACGGGTCCAATAGTGACTTGTCGCACAAGCCTCCATACCCACAAGGCAAGGTGGCGTTCGATCAAAAAACGAATGCAATTGTGAACGGCGCAGTGATTTGTTGCAAACGACCGTTCCATCTGCCCCTACAGCGTGAACTTGGAAAACGTTCTTGGCGAAGTCGAGACCAATTGTTGTAATCAGCATTGGGTGCCTCCAAAAGGATCGAGCATCATGGAAACGCATTCATTTCAGGCATATGGTTTCACAATTGAAGTCCATGCAGGCGGTCGACGTGTCTGGCCACCCAGTTTCAAACACTTTGTAAAGTAGAAGCTCGATTCCGGTGAATTCACCGTCGACCAAGTCATGGCCGACTGCAATGTCTCAAAGTCTCTTGTCTACAAATGGCGGGTAGATGTGCGGCGGGCTAATCGTGGACGAACAGAAATACGAGAAGAACATGTGTTCTCGGAAATTGTTGTTGGGGAGTTTGAAGATACGGAAGCCGCAGCTACGACCGTTTCACACATCGAACTTCGTGCTGGTTCGGTTGAACTTATCCTGCCAGAGACGTTCCCGATTGACGATCTGATCAAGATTGTTTTGGCGGTGGAGACTAGGACGTGATCTCTCCGGCGGGCAACTTCAAACTATATCTGGCCTCGAAACCCGTAGATTTTCGCAAGGGTATGGATGGCCTTGCCGCAATCGTGATGAAGGAATTTCAACTTGATCCGTTCAGCGGGGCGATCTTCATTTTCCGCTCCAAACGATTGGACAGGATGAAACTGATCGTCTGGGATGGCACCGGACTGATCCTGGTTTACAAACGGTTGGAAGGTAAGGGATTTGAGTGGCCGAGGATGCAGGATGGTGTGATTTCCATCAGCAAAACTCAGTTTGAAGCTCTTTTTGAAGGGCTTGACTGGAGACGTGTTACGTCACGAAGGATTAATCGGCTGGCTTTGGTTTGACCTTGTCCTACGGAAACATCGGACGTTCGGTATGCGTGTACTGAATTGGTAAGGTGCGCAACTTTCCGGTCATTTATTGAAACATCTCGACTGACAGCTTATCGTTTTCCAGCAAGATACCGGAGCTTCAGATGAAGGTTATATTCGAAAGGGATAGCGTTTGCGCTGGAGACGACGTTTTTGCACCAAACCCAATGGAATATTCGTTCGATCAACCACCATTACTCAGCGAGTTGCTTAGCCAAAGTGTTGTCGAGAAATATCTCCCAAGTGTTTCCGGGGCCAAGACTTATTGGACTGCGATGTGCGATGGAGAGAAAGCTGCTCAAGTTGAGCATAACGGTTCCCCAAATTCACAAGCAAACATCAACTATTTGCGCCAGGACTGTGTAGAGCAGATTGCAAAAGTGTTTTTTCGATACGAAAAGCAAGAACCTTTATTGGATTAACGGCAGTCATTCGTGCGCCACGCAGCATCCAACACCATGGGCTCTGACCTTGAATCCGCCGCGCTGTGGATGAACGTCGGCTTAGCCGAAAATGCTTAAAGTGTCATTTCGCCACGTACCGCAAAGGACCCCAAAAGGCTGTAACCTTGCTCGGATGCAGTCTTTCATTCGCCAATGTCACCTGAGAAAATAGCCCTGATGTCGCGTGCGCTATGCACCACATGGACGATAATCAACTCGGTCTCGTTGAACGTGTAATAGATCGCGTAATTCTTGTGAAAATGTGCTCTTAGGCCCGGTGCCAACTGGTTGCGGGCCGGGCCTATTTCCGGGTGGTTAAGCAGTGGAATGAACCGCTCCGAGATCTCTTCAATGCAAGCGCTGGCGCGGGCTGCGGAATCCTCGGCGATGTACGCCCAGATGTCGGCCAGATCGTTTTCAGCTGTCGGAGTTATTCGGAGGACGAGCGGCCGGATCGCAGAGCCTCCCCTTTTGCGATGATTCGCGCTGGATCGAAGTCCCTGACTTTCCCTGCTGCAATGTCATCCAAACCAGCTTGGACGCCTTCGCGAAGTCGTTCGAGCTCAGCTGCTCGCCGATCTTCTTCATCTTCAAGCAACCGCAAACCAGCTCTCACGACTTCTGACACACCATGGTAGCGTCCACTTGCCACCAGCGACCGGACGAACTCTTGTTGATGTTCAGTCAGCGAAACACTTGGATTTCTGGCCATTCTTCGCTCCTTGCGCGATTTTTAGCAATATATGCTACATTGCGCCGTTGTGCAATTGGGTCGACTGCAAGAACGGCCCTCAACAGGCGGATACGGCGGAACCGCACTTTCGCTGCGTCCAGGTCGGGCAACCGAGACGCGGGACAAAGTTGCCGTCCGAAGAGCAAATTCGAATGTCAACTACGGAAGCTTGTCAGATTGCTTGCCGTGTTCGATCTCTGTCGCCAGCGCCTCCATTTTCGACGCCCAGAATTGGCGAAGCTGATCCAACGAAGCGTCTACATTGTGAACGGTTACCGTGAAAGTTTCAATGCGCGGTTCAGAGATGAGTTCCTGAATGGAGATGTCTTCTGCAGCCTGAAAGAAGCGCAGATTTTGATCGAAGAGTGGAGGAAACACTACAACACAAAACGCCCGCACAGTGCTCTGGGATATTACTCACCGGGTCCGGAAGCCATCGTTCAAATGGGCCAAAGGCCGGTCACGCACTAACAATCAAAATTTGGACACACAGGTAGGGCTGCTAACGCATTCGGACGTGATAGTCTCAATGTGATTTGTAAAAATCAATTTAGTATCAATGTGATATAACATCATGGCATTTTTGCATCATTTGCAAAAGATGCCAGTTGTTACGAAAAGGTTAATTTGAAATTCGGCAAAAATTGCTCTGGTTTACAACGGCGTTGGCGGTCACCGTCACGCCCAAAAAGATATAAAAACACCAAGGGTAACGAGTAGATATATATGCCAGATTCCGATATGATGAATCGCCGCGCGCGCCGGAAATCGAACGCTCTGACGCGGAAAAGAAATGCCAAGTTACAGACTGCAACAAAAACGTTTGAGCGCTGTTTGTTAACAGCAGGTGCTTTCGGGGCGACTGCATTGCTAAGTATGACGCAAAACGCACTGGCTCAGACTGTTGTACCACCATCGAGCGGACCCTGTGTTATCGATGGCGCTACGGCAACTTGTACAGGTGACGTTTCATCAGGTGTAGAGGTTATCGGGCCCACGATCGACACACTTATTATAAACAATGTCGATGCCCCAGGCATTGCATCAGGGCCTGGCATTGACGGAATAGACTTCACTACCCCAGCCGGCAATGTATCCATTCGATCTACCAGCGACATCAGCGCAGATCAAAACGGTATCTTTGTAGACATAGCGGGAGACGGGGATATCACTGTCAACTCATTAGGCGACATCGTAACTCAAGTTCAGGATGGGATAGACCTTGAGACAAACACTGGCGACATTCGCCTGCACTCGACCGGCAACATTACGGCGCTTGATGATCATGCCATTGATATCAATGTCTTGAACGGAGGCAATGTAGTCGTCGTTTCGGTTGGCGATTTGAATACGCTGCCTGATGGCGGTGAAGCGATAGAAGTGGACGTGACCGGTGATACCGGTGAAGACGCCAATAATAGTATAACGGTTAAATCAATTGGTAACATAAACTCTGACAACGACGGCATTGAGCTCGAGCTTAATGGCGATGGCGACATCAGAATTGAATCCCGAGGTAACGTCTTTGCGGAAACCGATGATGGCCTTGAGGGTGACGTTGATGGTGATGGCGATATCACCATCATTTCCATCGGTGACGTGAATGCCGAAGACAGCGGTATCGAGTCTCAAGTAGAGGGGGACGGCAACATCACGATTGTCTCCAACGGAAACATCGCTGGGCGCGACAACGATGGTGTACAGGCAGACGTGAACGGTGACGGGACAATCTCGATAACGACCAACGGAACTGTCTTTGGAGATGATTTCGGTATCGTGGCCGAATTGAACGGCAATGGTTCGATCGACATTGTTAACAGTGCCGACGTCACTTCCAACGGTCGTGCCGCAATCGCGGTAATCGATCGTGCCGGCGTTTCTCCGGCGACGATTACCAATAGTGGCTCGCTCACCGGTGGAAACGGTTTTGCTATCGATCTGCAGGGTGCAGGTAACGATGTTGTAAACCTGCTGCCCGGATCTGTTCTGAATGGTGCGGTGGATTTCGGAAACAACGATGCAAACGACGTTGATACGCTGAATTTCGCACCGGGACTGAATGGCGTGGTGAACTTCGCCGATGCGCCTAAAGAGCCTGGTCAAGTTGCCGATAGCGATCTGGCCTCAGCGCCCGAGATCATCAACTTCGGTGGTGCAGGTGTACTAGTCAACAACGGCCTGACTGCCGTTGCAGTGGACACTACCGGGTTCGCGGCGCAAGGGACCTTTATCAGCGATCTGACCGATACGATTTTCAGTACCATCGATACGGCTGAACCCGTTCCGGCAGCGCCAGAAAATCAGGTGAGCCAAGGTTACGGAGCATTGGATCGCTTCGGTGTGGAAAGCGGATCGCAGGTTTGGCTATCAACCCTTGGTGGGTATCGGGATGTCGACGCGGATGGGTCGAATGTCGGCTACGATCATCGCTTCTACGGTCTGATTGCTGGGGCTGAGAACAGCGAGATACTCGACAATGGTAGCGTTGGGCTGCTGGCTGGCTATAGCGACAGCCGCGTGTCTCTGGATGCCGATGCAGGCGAGACTGATATCACCTCATACTTCGGTGGTGCCTACTGGAAGCGCGATTTCAGCGGCTTTAGTCTAAACGCCGCATTTGTGATCGGTGCAACAGATAACGACGCAACGCGAAATGTCGACGGCGGGCAAGCTGACGGCGATTTCGACGGTGTGTTCTATGCACCTTCCGTTGCGGTGTCAGTGCCGATCAACCGTTGGGCAACCCCCGCTTATCTTACTGCGCGTGCAAACTATGTGCTGTTGCAACTGGATGAGTACACCGAGACCGGCACAGACCTTCCTCTGACGGTTGAGGATCGCAGTGTTTCGTTGTTCAACACGCGCGTTCAACTCAATCTTCCCCGGACCGTTGCGCAATCAAACGGTGGTACACTCGACCTCAACTGGTCGGCGGGTATCGACGCAACCTTTGATGCGGGATCGGATGATATTGATGCGATCGTGGCGGCGACTCCGTTTTCGTTTGTTGCCAATGCCGATGACGCTGTGGGGGCGTTCATCGGGCTCGATATCGGCTACTCTTCGGCAGACGGGCTGCGAACCGTCGGGTTCAATGGGGAGTTCCAACCGACATTTGATGGCGGCTATGGCGCGGTTGCTGAGCTAAGAGCAATCTTCCGCTTCTAAGTTGCCTGGCCGACAAACACATCAACTTGCCGCAGCTTTTGCGCTTCTTCTGGCTCGTGTCTCTTGTTCCACCTTCTCGGTCCTCCGTTTCTCAAACACAACGGTGTTCGAAATCAAAATGGGGCACTCCAGGCATCCGATTTCCCACGTTAGATGTAGGGCTTCACCGTCATAGGCGGAATCAGACGGACATCGTGATCCAATGCAGTCAGTTCGCGCCCAATGATGCGCGATGCTGCACGTCTCCATGCCGATCAAACAGGGCTCTAACTTCGCGAAGAAAGGCAGCCGCCGTTCGTATTTGGTGCAGCATCGGTAAAGATAGGGCTCTTCGCTGACTTTCTCCGCAACTTTCATGAACGGCTGCTTTCAAGCGTCTCGATTTCAACGCTTTGAAATTACTTGACTTACGAACCTGCCTGCCGCTAAACGCCCGGCTAGCGTCCGACGATCGTAATGGTGGCCCACTATTTCTGGCGAACTGCTGGGCGCATGTGCGTAGAAAGTTCTTTGACGTCCGCAAAGCGACAGGTTCGCCTGAAGCCCACAAGATCATTGCGATGATCAGGGCACTCTACAGAATTGAACGACGCATCAAGGAAAATCCCGCTGAATACCGTTTGCAAATACGCAAAGAACGTAGCGCCAGAATAGTGGATCGTATCGAGCGAACGTTGAGACAACTTAAACCCACACTTGCAGGTACCCGACTTGGCAGAGAGTTTGTTGTCCGCTGCGGGGTTTGCGGGATTGGGTAGTCAAATTATCGGCGGGACAGCTTGCCGAGAATAAGCGCTGCCACCTTAGGCGTGCTTCACACAGTTGACATCTGTGTCTGCGCAGCGGATCTAAGAGTTTTACGCGATGTGTATGTTCGGCGAACCCTCTATCTTGCTGATACAGCGAATGGCAGCAAAGCGGGCTGCTACTGCGGCATCTCGAATGGCTAGTGGATTTCGTCGCTGAACCGGAAGCACTTAATTTTGCCGCACTGTATATTGGCCGTAAGGCCAATATACTGCGACGGTTCTGTCATCGAAAGGCCTTGGTCCGGGGCTGCATGCAACGCTTACGTTGTGATCAACTCGCGCGTTTTTTCTGCAGGGAGCACTGGATTTTGCCTTTTTCCAAGAGTGGAAATAGGTAGCAAAGAAATTTTCTCTTACTTTGTGGTAGTTTTGAGATTGGCCTTCAGCCGCGCGGAACAGCTGGAATTGGTGTCGCGCACCCAAACCTGTTTCCGAATCTTATGAATTGCGAAAGTTTGGCCAGGGTAAGCGGCCCTGATACGGTCCAACGCGTCCTCTTCACAGGGTTGTTTGACAATATGCTTTATTTTACCTGCGCGGTCCGCAGTGAATGTGATTTCAAAAAAGACCTCTTCAATCCGCATTCCACTCATTGCCTTCAGACACTCAGTTGACTGACACAAATGCGGGTCGGGCATTGGTATTGATCTCAGCCAGAGGCGTTGTTAGAACCTCCATCAGAAAAAGAGCCCTGCGAACGCGATGAACCGATGGTTCCGCCTGGTACGCAATGCTAAAAAACCGACTTTTTGCAAAATCAGCAATTTTTGAACGAGCAATCGAGAGCCAGTCAATTCGTTTTATACGGAACATTAGAACCAGCTTACTGTTTTTGGAAATACTCCCACCCTATATTTTGTTAGACATCAGCTATGATGAACCCCACCCCGGCACACAGGTCACTTGCTGCACGGCCAAACCATAGATTTGATCTATTAAAAATAACGCCTCAGCACTTCTTAGTGCAGCCGCCTGATCTTTCGGTTTGAATGTTGGCATCGCCGGTTATCGGTCGCAAGTGGAACGGTGTCATAGATACAAGAAGAGATGCAAACTGATGCCCGTTGATCCAAGTGACAAATCCGCAGAGTTAGCCAACGAGCGGTCGAAACTTTAGGTTCTGTGATACGGATTTCAAGATGCCGACGATCTGGAGGAATGGGCCGAAAAAGCCGAGCATGAAAGATCGGCCGAGCACACTTCCAAGAAAGGTGCGCGAGGGTAGCAAGGCGCCAAACAAAATTTTCAGCAACGGGATTTGCAGCGTGTTTTCAGATGTCTACCTTCCCATGAAGTTATTGAAGCACAGAACGTAGATCGTCAGACGGGATTCAAGACAACAATTTTCAACGGCTGTGATCCCGCGTCCGGCAGCGCCCTATCGTCTGGAAATCGTTCGTTTCCCAGACCAGCCGTTCAGACCAAGCGCAGGCGAGTGTTTTCGTCCGGGGATTGTAAAGGCCGCGATAGTTTTTGAAACTTCTGGCTCAACTAGCGGGCGCTATAACAAGCCCGATAGAGTACGCTCCAAAAGAGCAGAAATGTCAGATCAAGTCGTGTGTTCTACATCTCAGATCAGGCACAGGACTGGAAGGTGATCGTCACGCACCGCTTACGGTGAGTCTGGTGTTGAAATATCTGCACGACCATCACCCAACGAGGTATCGCAGGCAGGTCGTTTCCCTGCATATCGCGCTTCGTCGTTTTGCCGGATAACCAGGTTTCTATCCATTCGCGGGCGCCCGCTGAAAAAATCGTCTTGCTCGAAACGGATGGATTTCAACTCTCCCCAGCCAGGCCACACTACTTCGTGGGGCAAGTTCTGTTCTGGCAAAGTACCATCAAGGAATGTCAGAATAGACCGATTGACTCTACAAATATGGTCTAGAGTATTGTGGATCGAACCAAAAACATCCCGCGATTCCTGTTGCACTCTTTTGGCCCCATCTGTTCACAACACTGGTACACGTAACGTGCCCGGCGCAGGTGGTCCTTGGTCTGTTGAAAGAGCTTTCTGGAGTTTTTGCGCTAGAAGATTCGCCGTGAATAACCTGAACAGACCGTGTTGACAAAGTGAAAGTGTTACAGGTGCAAGCTCGGCCATAGTCCGTGGCTATCTAAGCATAGAATTTCAGTATTTTCGAATATGGCGAGCTGGTTCTAATGCTGGATACCATACGAATTGATCGGGCGCAGTTGCGGGAAATGAAGGAACAAAACTCAAACAGCAAAGCCCTGAAGCGCCGACTGGGGAAACATCATCGAGTTCCTACCCATCGTCGGCGCGCTCGGGATGCCCACAAGATCAACGTTAATCGCTCACAGTTTGAATTGGATGTCCCAGTAGCGCAATCGCAGACAATTCACCTTTGTGAGAAAGATACACCAACGTCACTTAACCCTTCGCGCTCCGGAAGAATGATCAATGACTTATCACGTAAAAACTGCTTTATTGGCCCTTGCAGTCGCCTTGCCAACGCATGCGCTTGCCGATTGGAACGGCGCATATGTTGGCTTTTCACTTGGCACCAACACTACAAATGAATTGTCTAGTAACGTTACGGGGAGTTTCGAGGCTGACTCAAGTACTGCTCTTGGCGTTTTCGGCGGTTACACCGTACAGAATGACGACTTTGTTTTTGGCGGTGAGGTTGCTTTCCTACGGACCCCCGATCTCGAATTTGAAGTTGATGGACGAGAGGTAACTTTTGATTTTGGTATCTTCGATCTGAAAGGTCGTGCTGGTTACGTGGTCAACAACATCTTGTTTTATGGGGTGGCAGGCTTCTCGCGCATCTCGGAACAAGAGACTGGTGACCATGCAAACGGATTTAACTTTGGCGTTGGTGCTGATTACAACCTCGGAAACAACTTTGTCATCGGGATAGAGTACCTCGCCCGGCGTGCAGCGTTTGAAGATGGAATTTTTGACGTCGATCTTGATCTTGACACACTTGCTCTCAGGGCGGCTTTCAGATTCTGATTGAGATTTGGTAACATTACAAAGCAAATCGAGCGCCTTTACGTAGGTGTGGCCGGGACGCATAATGCTCCCAGCGCCTGATGATAGCCGCGTTCGGTGATTGTTGAGATCCTAGAGATATCCACAGGGTTCGGTAGACCGGGGCCTCTGCGCCCCGGTAGATTGTCCCTGCAGGAGGGAACCGTTCATAGCGCTATTCCTTCTGTGATTTCTCGCTCTTGGGTGGTTGTACAGCGTCATCCTGTACGTGATTTGTACGAAATCGGGCTCTAACATCGGCCTCATCTGTCTCTGCGTGGGCATAGATACGCATGGGCAAGTTGGGGTCTGACCAGCGCCCAGCTTTGGCTGCTGTGACGGGGTCGACCCCTTGGCGCACGACCAATTCGGTAAAGAAGCCATGCCTGCCTGCCGGGTGTGCTGAAAGATACGGGATGCCCGCGCTCTTGCAGATGGTCTTCCAGCGCGTGTTGTAGCCTGTTGAGCTGCCATAGCCGAACACGCGCGGCTTTCCAGTCTTGCGGTTCTTTGGACGCTTGGGCGGTAGCGCCAGGAGCTCGTCCATCATCTGTGGCGACACGGTGATCCAGTTTTCTGGGTGGCCCTTCTGTACCTTCATTTTCGACAGGAACTCCTACTCTGAGGAGCTCAAGAAGTTCCAGATTTCCGAGGTCGATTTTGAAGCGGAAGAAGCGGAAGTCACCTGATCTCTGACCGGCGTCTGTGACGAGATAGCTATTTCGCTTCCCGCCGCGTTACTCGGAAATCACCCTAACGAACTCGATCAACGGCTCAAATTCAAACTCATCCGCTGCCCGAAGCGCCGCGATATACTGCGCCCGGTGGTCGCTGTCGGAGGTGAGCGTTCCGCCACCTGACCAGTCGAGAAAGACATCCGGATCGATTGTAGCCAGGTAGGCATCCGCCATGATCCTTGCCCAGCGTCCGTTGCCGTTCGCAAAGGGATGTACCCAGACCAGCTTGTGGTGGAAGCGTGCAATGGCTTCGAGCGGCTCGTAGGTGCCGTTCTCGCGCCAATATCGGGCATCGTCGAGGCAGGTGCGCATCTCGGTCGAAATGTGCCAGACTTGCACGCCGATGTTCTTCTCGGTCAGGCGGTAGACGCCAGCCCAATCCCAGACTTGGCCGAACAATCGCTTGTGAACCTCGCGGGCAGCATCGTCGGTAAGGATGTCGTAGGACTTGCGTCGCCGATCTAGCCAGATCAGCCCCTCGATGATGTTCTCTCCCTCCAGCTCGTTCAACTCTCCGCGCGAGGTGATGTGCTTGGCCCTGAGACCAAGCAACTCGTCCGGTGTCAGTGGTGTTGCGCCGGTGGGTTCGAGCAGTTCCAAGGTCACTTCCAGAAATCCCTCGGCATCTCACGTGCGATTTCTCTCGCAAGCTCTTCGATCATCTCTTCTTGGCTACGCAGGCCTTCGATCTGTTCCTCCAAGACCATGTGCGCGCGGGTGCGTTGTATGATGCGTTTGGCCTTCTTGCGAGCCTGAGCCATGACGATCTCCTCGACCGCTCCTTTGTGCGGAATGATCGCGTAGACCAGTTTGCCGCCCATCGCCTCAGCCATCTTGTCCAGCTGGTTAAGGGAGATTGTTCCAGCTTTTTCCTTCTGAATAGAGCTGTAGACGCTGTTTCTGGACACGCCGAGCCGCTCGGCTAGCGCTGGTGCGCTCATGCCAATGGCTTCCTGGAAGGTCGCGATCCAACCACCAAGTGGCTTGGCGAAGACCTGAGCCACTTGTCTAACCTGATTTATCTTGCCTTCGGCTTGCCGCTGTTTTGCGCTTGAAACGGACATCTGCCAACCTATAGATTTGCATCTCTCTTGTTCTTGTAATATCTTAGTATGTCATAATTTTGAAAGTTGCAATGCCACAGCATGACAAACATCATGATTTTACCATGCTATAGTATCGCAGATACTGCCAAACACATTCAAACTCCACACCACTCAACGTCATTGAGGTACTGGGAGGGTCGAGCAGAAATCACTCAGTTTCCGAGAGGAAAAACTGCTGTCCAACGGAAATTTCCTTCGCATCGATACCCAACTCCTTGATCGGATAACCTTTATCGCCCCACCAACGGATATTTCGCATGTAGCCAATTCCAACTACGTCCACAAACAGGCAGCGGATGTTCTGGTAGTCACCCCAGACACCCGCGACGGCAACGAGCTGAACCCAATCTGGCAAGCAGCCCACTTTTTCGAAACTGCGATAGTCGATGCCGTAGTCGCGGGCCTGATGATAGCTCATGGTGAAGTGGTCGTGCGCAAAACTCATTGCTTTCCCTTCCTTGTCAAAGTTCCAGGTCGTGGGTATGGCCCCGCTCGATCTGCAATTCGTTCAATTCTGTTTCAGCCTCTCTTCGGCGGCCTTCGCTAAGCTCAAGCTCGTCTGCAATTGTTCGTCCAGCGAGTCTTCGTTCAGCAAGCCACGCAACGCCCTCATTGACGCGACCTGAGAGCGCATGAGCAACGTCGTGCAGGTCGCGATACCATCCAATTGGTCTTGCAGCCTCCCCAGAGTACGTAGTCGACGAAGCCCTCGCTCTTGTCATTAGGCATACCTGCAACCGTAAACTCGCGGTCGCGTTCCTGGCCGAGCGGCCAACCAGCCTCATTCAGAAGTAAGTCAATGAAGGCGTCTCGTGTTGCAGCTTCATTGTAGTCGTGATCATCCTGAACAGCCGTGTTGGCCTGGCGGATTTCCTTGATCTCTGCGCGCACTTGCGCAAGCTCAGCTTCAAGCGCCCTTCGCCCTTCCTCTGATGCAAGTGCAGCTGCTTCAGCATCTTTCAGCGCTTTTGCGTCGGCATCGTGCTTCTCTTTCAAAGCCTGGATTTGCGCGACAGTGCTGGCGCTGATGGTCAGGGTCTTCTCAAGCTTTGACGCGTCGCACTGCAAAGCAGGGTCCGCCTTAGTGCCCTTCGCGTAGGTCCGCGCAATCCAGTAGCAGACATGGAACAGCTCGCGCACAACAACAGCGGCATCCTGGGGCTTGATTGGCTTACCGCTGTAATGGGCCGCGCGATTGCCTTGATCCTTGATGAAGCGCGCTTTGGTTACGATAGCGGGGCCGGTAAGCTGCGCCAGTGAGGGCTCAGCGATCAATGCGGCTAAGGTGTCTTGGTAGGGGGAACGCATCGAAGGGTCATTGCGATAAACCCACTTGACTGCAGTTTCCAACGTTAGACGTGCCCAGAAGCATGATCCTCGTGGGTCCGACAGGGCCGCGCTTTCGGCCTTCTTTGCATGGACCAGAAGGTCCGGGAAGTCAGATGTCAAAAAGGTAAACTGGGTCATGCTCGGACAATGTTCATGAGTGGTTCGAACATATACATCGCACCCCTTCGCCCACTGGCGGGCCGCAATTCTCGCAAGAGTCCCCCTTCGTGCAACAACCGTGTGATCCGCACTGCAACATGCTTGGGCATGCCAGATCGTCTTATGAGTTGGCTATTCTTGAAGACAGGATTCTCAAAAATCGAGTCCTGCGCAGCGATGTGCCATTTCGAGCCAGACATCTCGCGGAACGGCTCTTTCATTTCTTCATATAGAGCAGTGATATTTTGCGCCGTCTTAAGGTTGGTCTCCGCCTGCGATGCGATAGCGTCAAGAAAGAAGGCAATCCATGTCGTCCAATCATCATCCTTCGACACAGAACGCATCAACTCAATATACTGGTTTTTGTTCGCCTCAAAATAGGCGCTGACGTAAAAATGTGGCTTATGAATCAAGCCGAATTTCCACATCAGCAGCGTGATCAGCAAGCGCCCGATCCGACCATTTCCGTCGTTGAACGGGTGCAGCGCCTCGAACTCTACATGCGCGATTGCAACCTTGAAGAAATGCAGCATTTCGTCGGTTTCGATAAACTCCAACAACGCGGACATTGCAGGTTGCAGTTGCAACGGGCTGATGGGCTTGAAGTGAATAATCCGGCGGCGATCATCCCCAATATAATTTTGCTTGTCCTTGTACTCACCAGGGTCTTTGCTGGCGCCACGCCCAAAGCTGAGCAAGACCCGATGTGCGTTCTTGATCAGCCCCTCGTTGATCGGCTCTCCGTCAGACACCGCCTCTTGCGCGCGCCGCAGCACCTCCTTGTAGAGAAACACCTCGATTGCATCACTGCGTGCGTCAGGCTTGCCGCCGTCTTCCGCGTCGGCCTCATAGATCATCACCTCATCCACGGTCGAGATCGTGCCTTCCATCCGCGATGAAATCACAGCTTCATTGTGGCGCATCGGCGCAAGCAAGAGCTCACTATTGGGCAAGGACAGCAACATTTGATCATAGCGCGAGACAGAGTCTTGTGCGCGAGCGAGCGGCTCGATCAGTTTGGTCAGATCGAGCGCTTTCGGCGGGAAGTGCCCGTAGTGGTAGTCGACCACATTGCTGTGATCATAGTCATCAATGTGTAACGGCATTGGGCGATTTGGTCTCCATAACGCCCCTTGTGTAACAAATTTCATCATTTATGCAACACAAATACGTTTGTGGATGTTTTCTCCAACACAACCCTCGTTGTGTAATGATTTTCGAGATTTCTCTTACACAACCAGCTTTGCAGAGTCTCAAAGTATCACAAACCCAGTTGTGTCACAGATTTCCGCTTCTTTCTAACACAATGAGGCGTGCCGGATCCGCCGCCGCATCTCGGACCGAACACTGAAGATCTCAACGCGCATCTCAGAGTTCCCCCCTGAAGGCACGATACTGTAGTGAGGAAAAGAGTGCTTCCGCACCTTCCAACTGAGCAATCGAGCGAGGCTTTACATCGTTTTCCAAAGACAGCTTGCGTCGCGAGAATTCCCCTTGTTGTTCCAACTGCGGTATTGGAACCGCGAACCCCCGAACAGTCGCCTGATTGATCTTCATTGTTCCATTGGTGGTTTTTGCACCAGCATTCACCTGCTGCCTTCGGGACCTCGCGAAGCGTAAAGGCTGCCGGACAGTGGTTTGCAGCCAAAGCACGAGCCGCTGGCATCCAAGGCCGGACCGCACACGGTCTAAGGAAAAGCCGGTCCAGGGCCTTGGCCGAAGCAGGCGGAAACTCAGTTCAAATCGGCGCTTGGACAGGCCACGAAAGCCTATCGGAAATCGAACGCTACATTCGCGACCTCAACAAAAGAAAGGTGCTCAGCAGCACGGAAACAGAACAAAAAGTTCCAACTTCCGCGACCAAAGTTCCAACTCAACCAAAAAAGACAAAAGAATCAAATGCTTGAAAAAGTGATGGCGACCCCGGCAGGATTCGAACCTGCAACCTGCCCCTTAGGAGAACACCAGTAACATTGCCAGCAGCGAAGATCAGCAAGAGCATCAGTGCGCGATGCTTCGATCGGGGCATCAGCTCTGTCCGGGACACCAGAACAACCAAAAGAAGAATGGCGTACTGACCTGCCCCGGGGAATACACCGCCCGTGGCGAGAAGCGGATTTCCTGAGAACATGTGAAGCGGCACCAGAACCAGGCAGGTCGGGCCGATGCCCAGCCGGGCCATCACAAACGCCAACAAGACAGTCAGCCCTGTCCAGACTGGCATCACGATGTGGGCTGGGTACCCCAAACTCACCAACCCCCAGCCCAAGATCGCTGCCACCCAACCGAAATACCCCGCAACACATGCAAGTCGCACCGTCCAGTTTTGCGAGACAACCGCAACAGCAAAAGGCAGGAGCGACCCTGTATTGATCCAGCCGATCTCTCTGGTATCCAATGCCCCATTAAACCGCAGCAGGGCACCATCATCCCTACCCGCCCAGGCAATGGAATGGGTTGCAAACAGCAAAAAGCAGGCCAACAAAACCCGAATGATGCAGCATATCCCGGCCTCATCGCTGCCAGGCGAGTGTATCCTCGTTCGCAACGAAGAGAAGGGTTGAAAGACAAAGGGATACGTGCGTGCATCCCAGGCCGCAAACAGCGCAAGACAGCTGTCCGATACGACAAGCGCCCCAATCGGATCGAGATCATGTTTGGCAGGCCCAAGGATTGGCGCTGATTAGCCACACGCTATGATCGCTGCCCCAAAATATTCCTTTCTGCGATCGGGGTCGCGGCAACCGTCATCTATTCGTTATGAATCCTGACCCTAAGGCTCACATTAAAGACAATTGCGAAACACATGTGCGCTATGGGTTTCCGTGTGGGTATTAAGTTTGTGCCTGTCAAAGGCGGTCATTTCGGCGGGTTTCCGCTTCCAGAACAGCGCGGCAATAGAAGCTATGATCGAATGGGGAAGACTCGAGTATAAATACAACCTTAGATTGAAACATGGGCGACAGATGCTTGGAGCTACAGAAAGGCGATCGATAATGACACGTCGACCAGTTGTTAATTCGTTCACATTGGATTCCATTGCGTGGCGGGACTCTGATCAGTTTGGTTTTTTGCGCGAAGAACTTGCTCCTAAACTCGGACTGCTCGTTGCACGGCGAGAATCCACGAAGGCACCTTTCGAGTTTAGGGTGAAGCACTATAGCATTCCATGCTTTGCTTTAGAAAGTGTAGATTTTGGCGATCCCTTCCAAGTTCAAGTAACGGAAAAATCAATGGTGACCGCGAAGTCGGATCGGATATCTTTACACTACCGAACGGCTGGGACGGACCTAGCAGCCATTTTTGGAAACAACACCTGTATTGCTGGGCCTCAAGACCTGAGAATTACTGACTTTCAGCAATCATTTTATGTAGACTTGCCCAGATTTCAGAGCATGAATCTGGTAATGAGCCATCGCGAAGTATTAGGCGAACTTCCATTCGGCAGCGATCAGAACGGTGATTTCATTCGTGATAGTTCACTATCCAAGACACTGCGTCAGCTGATACCATGCGTGTTTCAGGAACTTAGATCAGCCTCAGATTTGGAAGCTGTTCAAATGCTGGGTCATCTACGCCAGCTTACCATCGACACACTTCGTTTTCATATGATTCGAGATTTAGATAGCGTGGAAATAGGAAATCAATCCAGGCTGAACGTGGTGCTCCATTACATTGAAAAACACTATAGTGAACAAAGCTTATCGCCTGATAAAATTGCCGCTGCGACCGGTATGTCGCGAGCGACGCTATATCGACTTTGTCGCAAGATGATTCCACCACGAGAGTTAATTCAAAAAACTAGATTGAGAAAGGCCGCGGAAGTCATTCGATCCGGTAAAGGTACAAATTTTGAGGCGCTATCGTATAGCGTAGGTTTCTCAGGAAGACAATCTTTCACCCGTGCGTTTCAAAAGGAATTCGAATTGTCACCGAAGGAATACCGACAGGAACATCTATCCCGCTTGCAGGAAGCTAGGAAACAAGGGAAACAGATGTATTGCAAACGTTGCTGCCTGATAGAACGAGTATAGCTGATGTCACCGGCCCACTTCTGGTTCGGCTGATCTGCGTGGAAGTTTCGGTTCAACAGGTTCGGCGCAATGTTGAAGGCGTGATTGCTATCCCCCTCTCGGCAGATTGCTTTGCAATCGCCTGCCGGACAATGGTCGTCACCTTATACTTCATACTTCTTGGACCGTTCGACACGGATGCCATTCTCGCGCATCAAACGTCCCACGCGGCGATGGCCAACGTTCCGGGCCAAGCTCTTTCAACTCTTCGGTCATCCGCGGCCTGCCGTAGCTGCCCAGGCTGAGACGCGATTGTTCCTTGATATGGGCCAAGACCACCATATCGGTTCGCCGCCTCTGGCTGGCCGGGCGGCTGCGATAGGCGCGCAGGCCACGCTCACTGACATCCAGAACCTGGCAAAGGCGGTTGGTTGGGAATTCACAGCCATGCTCTTCGATGAACCGAAACCTCATGGCTTTTGGCTCGCGAAGAAGGCTGTGGCCCTTTTAAGATATCCCTCTCCTCCTTGAGAATGCGGTTCTCCCGCCGAAGCCGTTTATTCTCACGGGCAAGGTCAAGATTCTTGCCCGAAACCAAAGCCGTATGGCGATGTGCTGTGATCCATTTGTTCAGTGTCGACAAGCCAATACCCAAATCCGATGCGACCTGCTTGCGTGTCAACCCACTGGTCAGCGCGATCCGCACCGCATCTGCCCGGAATTCGTCCGTTCGTTTCAGTCTCATAGTTCGTCTCCTTTGCTGCAATTAATGCTATCAAAGGAGCGGCATCAAACCGCGACACGTCCATTTAGACGCCCAGAACGCAAGAGGTATTTGGGGTTGTTTTTTCGCGCCGACTCGGGTGCTAACATGTGTTCGACCTATTGCGCGCCCTTCGCACGTGCCGCTGGCCAGTATGGTATTAGCAGATCAGGTCCAATTCAGAACCACGTGCTCGAAATACTCTGTCGCAAGCTGGGTTTCCTGATCTGATCTTTCGATCCGGGTGCCATGCCGCCGTTGTCCTCTTCCGCTTCCGCCGCCCCACAATCGCATGTGTTAGACGCGCGTAGATGGAGCCCGGTAGACTTCCCCTTTGCTCATCAAGCCCAAACGATCCTCGCCATCTTGTTGGCTAAAGCCACGCGAACCAGAAGCTCCCGAGCTCAAAAACCATTGCTGCCCTTTGGACTCCTCGCTATTCACAGGGGCAAAACGCATGCTGGCCATCGTAATACATGCAATGCTCAAAACCGGAAGGCTCTTCAAACAAAGTGCAGAGGCGGCAGCGGGACGGTATCACGCTCGCATTTAGTCTTTGAGTACACTCTAACGTCCTCGCCGGGACGTGAGCATGGCCATTTCGCTGAAGGTGTTGCACCGCTGGATCAGCTGAGTGCGCCTTTTCATCAGGCCGTGATGGTAAAATAAAAACCTGACAAGGGTGATGCTAACCATAGGGAATCTCTATCTAAAGATACCAAATTGGTATTTTACCGCTATTGCCAACTGGTTCTAGTATTGGATATTAGTGGCGCTGAGATTTCAACAAAGGAGCATCTGTCTCGTGGCCTGCTCTCTTTGATGTCCAACGTAAGTCAGAAATAGCCTCGGGACGCACTTGCGTTAATGTGGGAATCAACCCGCGCATAAGAGCTTGTTCACTGACATCTTCACATCTCATCCCTTCCAATACACGCTACATCACCACGCTACATCACCTTTAAAATCTGAAACCATGGGCCGCAAGGCACGCCCAAATCGCTGACAAAAGACATCAGAGCGGTGCAGCGGGCTTGTGACAGCCAAAGCCCTGCCCTGACAGCCAAGTTTACATTTTCCGCGGATAAGACATGGGAGTGATCATGTACTCATTTAAGAGGTTAACTCTTACAACGACGGCAATTGTCACCTTGGCCACCGTCGTCTCTGCAAACAGCTACTCAGACCAACTTGCCTCCCATTCAGATCAGCAGGCTTTGAAATTCCTCGTTAATGAACATGTTCGAGATCCATCGACCTACGAGGATGCGAACGAGTACATCACCCTGAACCGTCCAGGAATTATGGAGGAATACCTGCATCAAACCCGAAACCGGGTGCCAGTCAGAACAAGAGAGTCTTCTTCGAAGGCAGGCGCCGGGGAGCCTTCTGGAACTGATTTGATGGTCGTTCTCGGGATCGCTGGAATTGGGGTTGCAATTGCTCTCGCAGATGGTGGTGGAGACTCTGGGGCGAGTCCCGGTCCCGGCCCAAATCCAGGTCCCGGCCCAAACCCAGGTCCCGGCTCTGACGATCCCACCTACTATCAAACCCCGGAATTCAAACGAAACAATGGTCTGTCTCTGATTGGAGCCGATGAGAGATACGCAAAAGGCGGACAAGGACAAGGCATTAAAATCTCGATCCTGGACAGTGGCATCGATATCAACAACCTAGACTTCCTTGGAAAAATCGACTTTCAAAATAGCTATTCCTATGTCGGGAACCCCAGCAATATTTCGGACACCCACGGCCACGGCACCCACGTTGCCGGTATCGCTGCAGGCAGGAAAGACGATCGGGGCACACACGGCGTTGCCTTTAGATCTGAGCTTGTAATCTTCAAAGGAATTGGAAATTGGGCTGATGCCATAAACCGCTCAATCGACGCCGGTGCGCACGTCATGAACAACAGCTGGGGTTATGTAAAAATGGTAAATGGTGAGTATGTCACCATACCAATAACTGATTTTACAAGTCGCTCCCAACTCGAAGGAGCTCTTGGACCCGCAATTATCAACGCCCTGAATGCCGCCAAAGACGCCGACCTGATATCTGTGGTTGCCGCAGGAAACAGCAGCCTGCCCGAGGTCGGATACAATGCAGGCGTTCCACACTTAATGCCCGAATACGACGGCTATTTCATTGCCGCTGTGGCGGTGGATCAGAACAAAAAAATAGCGGGCTTTTCCAACCGCTGTGGCGTCGCAAAAGACTTTTGCCTCGCGGCGCCCGGCGTAAGGATCATTAGCACTAGAAATGGTGGTGGCGTTACTCCGTTGAGTGGAACGTCCATGGCCGCCCCACACGTCACTGGAGGATACGCTCTGCTAAAGAGCCAGTGGCCAGAGTTGACGGCCCCTCAAATCGCTCAGATTATGTTTGATACAGCTGAGGATCTCGGTGACCCGGGCGTAGACGACGTCTACGGGCGGGGCCTCCTTAATCTGGCCCGCGCCATGCGTCCTGCCGGTGAACTTGTTGTCTACCAGGGGAACACCACAAAAAGCGAAGCGATCCCTCTCGCCGAAACTGGTATAATCGCCAGTAGCGCCCTGACGCCAGCCCTCAACCAGGCCCTCGCAGGACAAACCTTGATGGTTGCAGATGCGTATACGCGTGGATTCTCTCTCACCGCCAGTGCCCTAGTCTCCGAGATCAAAGCGCCAAAACCCCGCCTTACGACCACAAGGGAAACAAAGGTCAGCGATACCCTGACAATCATGCGTTCAGGTCGCAGCATGGGTCTCCGTTTTGATGGAGATGTTTCGACCTCAGAGGTAAACTTCGGCAACACAAATCCGGACGCAGATCCATTTGGACAGCTTCTGACGGAAGGCTACTCATTCGGACACAGGTTCAAACTCACAGAAGCAATGGCGCTTACGACTGACCATGCAATTGGATCATCCACGAACTCTTTCACAAAGGCCAGTGTAGGGCTTGAGGCAAAAGATAAGGATGGGACAGGTCTTTCGGTTCAGTTCGGCCTCATAGAAGAAAACGGGACCGTGCTTGGATCACGCTTTTTCGGAGCTGCAGGTCAAGACGGGCGCAGCTCTACTACATTCCTTGAGATATCCGGATCCGTCGTAGTTGGGCAGAGCACTCTCCTGACGGTATCTGGCACGCAAAGTACGACAGATTTCCAACAGGCAGGCCTGATCAGTGGCGGCAAAAACCTGATGGGACGTGCCGGCAAGGTTTCGATCAGCAAAAACCGCTTTCTCGGAAGCGCAGGCACTATGAGCCTGTCAGTCTCCAGCCCGCTTCATATAACATCTGGCGAGATCTCGATCGATCTTCCACAGGACAGGGTTGCCGCAGAGGCCGGTCGGGAAAGCACAGGCGTGACAAGAACCTCTCAAACCGTGGACATTACATCTTCAGTTCGGCCAATAGATGTTAGCCTGACCTACCAGATCGCTTCAGAGGTTGCCGGATCCAGTATTGTGTTCAACACAGGATACCGGGCACGCGGCGGTGATCAAAATCCGTACTTTGGGTTCTTGGTCAGTTATAGGTTTTGATTTGAAGCGGCAAATTCTTAAAATAGGTTTTTAGTATCGACGCATTGGTGGAAACCCTCCGACGTCCAGTTGGATTTACTTCAGTGCGAAGAATCGTGTTATGATACCGGCACTCACTGCGGTTTCTAACATTGCTACGACATCGTCTGGTCGACGAAATACCGCTGCAAGGTGCTGATTGATACAGTGTGTCGTGTCCGATAACTATTCATGCGTCACATACTCGGGACTTAACCAAGTGCAGCAAGAAGCTGAAGGTTAGGCGGCTGTTGACCCTCGCTCATTATTGATTTTCGGATTAATCCCCGAATTTCATAAATAGTGAGGTAGAAACAGTGAGACTCCTGGTGTTTGATCCCACGGTTTGATGGTGTGATCCTTTCACATGAATGGAAGGAAGGAAGCCCTATGGGACAAGTTCGTCATGGCAGCGCCACGACCACACACACTGTCAGAGCAGCAATACAGCGATCGCGGAGCTGAGCCGAGAGCTGGGGATCAACCCCAAGACGGTTGCGAAGTGGCGCAAGCGACAGACCGTCGAAGATCAGAAGACCGGACTGCGGGAGCCGCGCTCAACCGTTCTTAGCGACGACGAGGAAGCCATGGTCGTCGCGTTCCGGCGGCACACATTGCTTCCGCTGGATGATTGCCTCTATGCTTTACAGCCATCGATCCCGCACCTGACACGCTCTTCTTTGCACCGATGTTTGCAGCGGCATGGGATATCGCGCTTGCCGGATGTCGCCGGCGACAAGGCGAAGCGGCAGAAGTTCAAGCGCTACCCCATTGGCTATTTCCATATCGACTTAGCGGAGGTCAGGACCGAGGAAGGTAAGCGACATCTCTTTGTTGCGATTGATCGAACCAGCAAGTTCGCGGTGGCACAGTTGGTTGAGAAAGCCAATCGCAAGACCGCCTGGGAGTTCCTTGAATACATGCTGCAAACCGTTCCGTACAAAATCCATACCATTCTCACCGACAACGGCATCCAGTTCGCAGAGCAGCCGCGGAACCGGAACACAGTCTATTCTCGGCCCATGCGCTTTGACATGATCTGCGAAGCAAATGAGATCGAACACCGTCTGACCAAACCATCCATGGATCAATGGCCAAGTCGAGAGGATGAACAGGACTATCAAAGATGCGACAGTGAAACGGTACCACTAAGACAGCCACGATCAGCGTCGAAGCCATCTCACGGACTTCCTGAACGCCTACAATTATGCCCGACGCCTCAAAACGCTCAGCGGCCTAACACCTTACGAATACATCTGCAAAATCTGGACATCAGAACCAAACCGATTCATCCTAAATCCGATCCACCAGATGCGGGGACTATACACCTAGATGTAGCATCTCCGCGGCCTTACATACCCGAATTCTATCGTTAAATAGAAAATCGGAATTAGAACTCCAGCTCTTTTGTGATTTTATGAGATCGAATTTCATGCGCTTCAGACCGCGCTATGAAATTAGCTACGAATACGGATGATGCGTTTGGGCGTTGAAAGCATGGATGAATCACCCAAACACCAAAGAGATATCAAGTTTGTAAGGTTAGGATTCTGAAACTTGTTCCTGATTTCCGACTGGCTGGTTTTACATAAACTTCAAGCTCTCGTTATACGGGATTTTTTCGCTGCACTCTATTTGGATGAATTGATGGACAGGTTATCCGAATTCGGAGAGTACGCTGCACCAAAAAACGAAACGATGTGTCCTGAAAGTCAAAATCATTATGTCGAGACTTATGGTACCCTTGGCAAAGTTGATGACCTGCCAGAAAATTCAGTAGTTGAGAGGATACCTCAAACTAGAAAGTTCAAATCACTATCAATTGAGCTAACCCATCTGCGGAAGACCTTAGATCGAGGGTCGGACTCAACCTCCCATCGTTGTAGTAGCCGGGTGTTGGTGCCCGAAAATTCAGACGGCACTGTTAGGCGGATCAATCCATGGGCCGGGATAGAATTAGGAACCTTTGGCACGGTGAAGACATCTTCTGAACTGGGCTGGCAAAGATCGAAAAGAATAGGACGAGAGCTTACCCTCGTCCGACACCTAAGAAACAGGCACAGTAGTCTGATTTCAAAAATAAGTCTGGAGATATCCAGTCTCAGTGGGAGGAATGTTCAAATAAACAATAATCTGGAAACAGCGAAGGCCGAGCTAAACAGCAGCTGTAATGGTAAAGGAGGCTGCATACTGACTTCAGCTCCGAACCACGGCTCAATATCAAATCGTTAATAGAGGGTTAACTAACATGAAACTCAATCTCACTGCGGTATGCGCAATTGCCTTTACTCTCGCTGCGTGCTCGCAACCAGAAGAACCTACACCGGTCTATACCACACCCGAATATAACAAGTTCGGCTCACCAAGCTGTCCGGCGGGCACAAATCTAGACACAACCGAAGAGGGTCAGACTATCTGTAATTCGGTCAAATCGTAATGAAATCTTCAGACTTGATCTAACTGATGCGTCAGCGAACGGTGCTGAGAATGAGTTGGTGGCTGTCCAATGCTTTAGGAGACAAAATTCTTTTGTCTTTCATGTTGTGTAGCGTTTTTCGAAAGGTCTGCACAGGTTTTCGCCGCAGCGGCATCTTCCTGAATGTGGTCGCTGCTCATTGCACTTGGTCAGTTCCAACAGCCTCATCTTCAGCATGATGATCTTCTCTTGATTGCTTATCATTGATCGTCACTCCGTGTTTGCGCTCCAAAAGAGCAGAAATGTCAGATTAAGTCGTGTTTTTTACACAAAATCGACTTTCGGTCGGCTCTATCTGGAGCCGACCGTTTGTATTGCCCAAAAGTTAACCACATGGCGGTTTTCATTTCTGCCAGCAAGCCTCAAGACCGATCAAGTTGGGTTTGTTGGGAATACGATCCGGATCCATTCCCGATCATACAAAGCCGCGGCAGGGTGCCCGCATTGTGGTACGATTTCACACCACGTTCACAGCCGGTACGGTCGTCGACCCGCGGATCTTCCCGCGGATAGCCGGAAGGTAGAGTTGGTTTTTAGTTTCCACGTTTTGGAGCAAACCCTCCGACTTCCAGTCGGATCCGCTTCAGCACGAAGAATCGTGGTATGACACCGGCAAGCACTGCGTTTTCTACCATCGCTACCATCTCGTATGGTCCACTAAGTACCGGTTCAAGGTGCTGACCGGTCAGGTGCGTCTGCGGGTGCGCGACATCTGCCGCCAGGTGTGTCGCGAGAACGAGGTCGACATCCTGCGCGGGGTATTGTCCTCTGATCATGTCCACATGTTCGTGTCGGTGCCGCCGAAGATTGCCATCTCCGATCTGGTGCGCAGGATGAAGGGCCGTTCGTCTCACAAGGTGCAACGCGAATTCCCCGAGTTGCGCAGGCGCTATTGGGGACGGCGGTTTTGGGGACGTGGGTATTTTTCCACCACCAACGGGGCCATTACCGAAGACATCGTACTTCAGTACCTCGAACAGCACATCGCAAATCCCACCGGCGCCAGCCGGTCGGTGATTTAGTCAGAAATGTGCATCAAATTTGAGTCAGACCCAAAATTGGTTGCCGATAAGGGTTAAAGTTCAATGTGGATTAATAATTTGAGACATAGCGCGACACTTTTGAGCCCGTGTGTTGCACACTCCAACTTTATTATCAGAAGCAATTCTGGCTGACTGATACCTGCAGAATAACCCTATTCCTGCTTCGGATGAACATGTCATTTGGGGTGCTATCCAATGAGACTTTCGAAACAATCAAAGCTGCTGAATGGCTCAAAAACGCTCCTCTCAGAAAGAGCATTCAAATGCGTTCGACGACATAGACATGCTCGCTTCCGATGATGTTAAACATTCAAAATGTTGGCAACTGTACTCAGGTCCAATTGTCAGAAAATTTAACATAAAAACACTTACAAACCCTGCAGCTGAAACTTCTCTCAATATGCGTGCAAACCCCCTACTGTTCAGAGAATTCACTTTTCTATTCTGTTGTTGTTCTCGACTATGGTTCTTCATGGTTTCACATGAGCACCCTCTTTTCGAATTACGCGTGTGAACATCAGGAGACGCTCATGGAGATGAGGCAGATTTCATACTTTTTGGCAGTTTGTGAACACCACAACTTTACACATGCCGCAAGAGCCTGCAATGTTTCTCAGCCCTCTTTGACTACTGCCATCAAAAAGCTTGAACAGGAGTTGGAAGGCAAATTGTTTGTGCGAGATCGCGCTGGGTGTAGATTCACTTCCCTTGGCAAATTAATGCAACCCAGACTTCAAAAGATTCAGGAAGAGGCACAAAAAGCAAAGACGGAAGCCGCTCGGCATGCCAAGTTAGATAGAATTCCGATCGGGATCGGTATTGGCGAAACGATTGGGCATAAAAAATTGTCAGAAGCCGTAACCCGATTTCGAACACGGTTGCCACAGGCCGATATCGAACTGATTGTCGGACCTCGTGATACATTGATGTCCCAGTTAAGAGATGGTGTCTTCGATCTAGCGGTCACAACGGGAATGGTCAGCGATGAGCTGTATCGAATTGATCAGCTCTATCGAGAAACATACCGGGTTGTAGTATCTGCACACCATCGACTGAGTGAAAATACAGCAGTTTCGATTAAGGATTTAGCCAATACAGAAATGTTGGATAGACTAAATTGTGAAATGCGGGATGAACTACTCCGCACATGTGCAGACGCAGGACACGAGCTTTACGCGTCCTACAGATCAAATCGGGTAGAGTGCCTGCTCGAACTTGCACGGCAAGGGTCGGGAGTCGTGATCCTACCGACGACGTCAATTCCACTGGATTCAGGTCTGGTATCTTTACCAATTGAGGAACATCAGATGGGACGAGATGTTATTGCTGTCCGCTACCGTCATCAGTCATCAAGGCCTGAAACCAACGAGCTTATTCGTGAACTCGCCCGCAGCTAGTCATCTGGAACTGTAATTTGTATCATTTTATGAATTGAGCTTCGGGAGGTGATGTGATGGTTGGACGGGTGGCGGATGCGGTGGTGTTGAGCGATGCAGAGCGCCGCTTTCTTGAAGGTCAGGTTCGGCGGCCAAGACGCCACGGTCTTTGTCGGATCGCTGTCGGATGATCCTGTTGTGCGCCGAGGGACTGCTCAGCAAGGAAGTGGCTGCACAGCTTGGTGTGCACGAGCACACGGTGGGCAAATGACGCAGGCGTTTTGCGCAGGATCGGATCGAAGGCCTCACCGACGAATACCGCCCCGGTCGCCCGCGCACGGTGTCGGATGAACAGGTGGCCGAGGTGATCGAGCGCACGCTGAACACCACGCCAAAGGACGCGACCCACTGGTCGATCCGCTCGATGGCTGCCGCGACGGGGCTGTCTCACACAACAATTCGGCGGATTTGGAATGCCTTCGGCTTGCAGCCACACCGCAGCGAGACCTTCAAACTCTCAACCGATCCGTTGTTCGTGGACAAGGTGCAGGACATTGTCGGGCTGTACCTGTCGCCGCCGAACCGGGCTATCGTGTTGTGCGTAGACGAGAAATCCCAAATTCAAGCGCTGGATCGCGAACAGCCGATCCTGCCCATGGCACCCGGCGTGGCTGAGCGGCGAACTCACACGTATATCCGCCACGGCACCACTTCTCTTTTCGCCGCGCTGGATATCGCCACCGGTGCCGTCATCGGCAAGTGCGACAAACGCCACCGCGCGACCGAGTTTCTGGACTTTCTCAAAAAGATCGACCGCCACGTGCCCGCAGGCCCCGACGTGCATATCGTCATGGACAGTGAAGCGGACAAGGGATTGATCCGGAGGATCGATCCCCCGTTGAACGCCACCCACAAAACGCCGAGGGTCAAGGCCTGGCTGGCGCGCCGCCCGCATTGGCATGTCCACTTCACGCCGACGTCAGCGTCATGGATCAACCAGGTCGAACGCTGGTTCGCCGAATTGACCCGCAAGCAGCTACAGCGTGGCGTGCACCGATCAACCGTAGAGTTGGAGGCCGACATTGTGGCATTCATCGAGGCCCACAACGAGAACCCAACGCCGTACAAGTGGGTCAAATCCGCAGATGAAATCCTCGCATCCGTCAAACGGTTCTGCCGGTGAACTCAGCAAAACTTATGCGGCGAACTTTAGATTCAGGTGACTAGGTTCCAGACTCATTTATTTACCTGTAGTGGTTCCGATATGATCTGACAGTTGGCCGTTTTTCCGGCGGCGTCTGTCAGGTCAAGTTTGGTTCAGGAACTTTTCCTTCCAGATATCTTTGCCCTCAATCATGGTCTGGAGCGGCGTTCTGCCGCAACACATTTTGCCCTGATGAGTGCGTTGGTGGTTGTAGTAATGCAGCCAGTCGTCCAGATCGGCTTGCAGCGCGTCGATGCTGTCGTAGAGCTTTTTGCGGAACGCGACCTGATAGAACTCCTGTAACACCGTCTTGTGGAACCGTTCGCAGATGCCATTGGTCTGGGGTGACTTCACCTTGGTTTTGGTGTGATCGATATCGTTGATCGCCAGGAAGAGTTGGAAGTCTTGCTTGTCGACCCGACCGCAATATTCCGTGCCCCGGTCGGTCATGATCCGCAGCACCGGCAGATCGTGCTCATCATGGAACGGCAGGACCCGGTCATTGAGCAGGTCAACAGCAGTTATCGGCGTCTTGGTGGTGTAAAGCTTGGCATGCGCCACCTTGCAATAGGTGTCGACATAGGTCTGCTGATTCACCCGTCCGACGCCTTTCAACGTGCCGACATAGAACGTGTCCTGGGAACCCAAATAGCCCGGATGGGCGGTCTCCACTTCGCCACAAGCCTCGTCATCCAGCTTCTTCTTCTCCAGTGCCTGCACCTGAGCTTCGGTCAGGATCACGCCATCCTCAGCAACCTTGGCCTCCAGCGCTTCCAGCCGGGCCTTGAAGTTGGCCAGATCGTGCCGCAGCCAGATCGACCGGACGCCGGAGGGCGAGACAAAAACTCCCAGCTTGCGCAGCTCGTTGGAGGTGCGGGCCTGACCATAGGCCGGGAAATCGGTGGCGGATTTGATCACCGCCTGCTCAGTCGCGTCATCAACCCGGTTCGCCAGATTAGGTTTGCGCCGGGTGCGTTCGAACAGCGCTTCCACGCCGCCTTCATCGACGGCTGATTTGTAGCGATAGAACGTGTCCCGGCTATAGCCCATCACCTGACAGGCCTTCGAGACGTTGCCCAGTTCCTCGGCCAGGTTCAGCAGCCCGGTTTTGTGTTTGATGATCTTGTCGGTAGTATTCAACATCGTGGTTTCCTCGTTTCGATGGGTTGGTTGGCACCACCATCAAAACGGACAACCATCTCCCTTCAAGGGAACCACCGCCCCCAATCCAATTTGAAAAATTGGGGGCGGTGTCAGATCACATCGAGACTAATTCAATTTACCGCCAGAACAAGACTGTAGCAGCGAGAGCGACAGCCGGGCTGAATACCTTTCGGTATCGGTTGTATCGGGTGGCGACGCGTCGCCAGTCCTTCAGTCGTCCGAACATGATCTCAATGCGAATTCTGTGTTTGTAGCGCCGTTTGTCGTGCCGACCGGGTTTGTCGCGTAATTTTCTACCTGAGATGCAGGGCCAAACTCACCTGTCATTAAAGGCTTCGCGAAACCAGTCTGCGTCATAGCCTCGATCTCCCAGCAGCCAGTTAGCCGATGGCAGATTGTTCACCAGAGCCTTGGCGCCCGTGTAATCAATGACTTGGCCTGCGGAAGTGAAGAAGCGGATGGTGCGTCCGAGGCTGTCGGTAACAGCGTGCAGTTTCGCATTCATGCCATCCTTGGTGCTCTTTGAGGTATGTTGCGTCAATCATGATGGTCTTACGATCCGTGCCTTCAGCAACCAGCCCGTTCATGATCAGAGCGAACACATCCATGTCGCTCAATTGTTTCCAGCTATTGTACAACGTCTTTGGCGGCCCATACTCACGCGTGCATCTGACCAACGTAACCCATTAAGGTTTGTGTAAATAATCCCGCTCAGTACACGACGACCATCAACCCTCGGCTTGCCATGGCTCTTTGGAAAATAAGGCTGAAACCGCGCCATCTGCTCATCGGTCAGCCAGAATAGATTGCTCATGTAATAACCCTGAAACTTATGGGCTTGAATCACGCAGTCGAGATGACGGCAACCAAATTATTAGGTCCAGAACTTACGGGCATAAGTCGAAATAGGCTTATTATGACGTTCTCTTTACAGTCACTTTATTCGACAATTGTCTCACGAATTTTAGCTCAAGTCATGTTGCATTACATTAAAAATTAAACAGGGCACCTATGTTGAATCCCTGGATTTGGATGGGGTTTCCAAACTCATGGAAATAGTTTATTTTCAGGAAGACGCTCATACTCCAAGGCTTCGGGTCGTCCTCTATCAGCTCAGAATCCATTCCAACAAAAACTCCGGGAATAGTGAATCCTTTGCCGCTCTCAAAGCCTCTGATCTCGACTGACTTCATATCACTGCGACTCTCAAGCCAACTGAGACGACTGTTCAGAGACGCAATGTCATTGCCTCGGTCTCGATGAAAATTATAATTTGCTGGAAGTTGTCGCCCTCTAGAAGCCTCATACACACTGCCGTTTTGCTCTGCATAGAGTTCGGAAACAAAACTCAGCCTTTTCCCGTTAAAACTCATCAATGACTTTTGTATTTTATACTGTAAATCTGAGAAAGTTCCGAAAGTATTGCTCTCGGCGGCACTTAAGGAAATGTGAGTTTCTTGATTTTCGCTTTGACCTGTCGCCACATCCGCACGAGCGGGACTCACCCAAAATTCAAACGTCAGAACGACATAAATTACAGCCAAGGTTGTGCTCTGCGGCAGAGCACTACACAGGATGCGACCTAACAATTGGCGACTTGCATAAATAGTAGGGAGAACAGCCCGCTTCATAGAGCCTAACATCGTCTTATTCCTAACATCGTCTTTTAGCTGAGCATTTTTTTGACTATTTATTTTGTCTCTCGCTTAAATCCTAAACCAGAGGTGTTGTGTCAGAAAATACTAAAGCATTATTTTTAGATAGGAGTTAGTTATGGTTGTCCTCTCTCCTGTCTCGATCTATTTTTGTCCGAACGACCTGTCGTTTGAAGTTGTTTTTTGCCAAAATAGAAGAAAGTGCCATAGAAAAGTTCGTTATGGTATTCTCACTCTTTGCTCTGGAACGCGATATAGCTGTGCGCATCAAGGAACAAGCCTTGGTATGCCTATGTCCAACTTTAACTGACTACTCAGAGATGGCGTCTACGTTGCTCATTGATTCAGCCACTACTGAAAACAAACAAAATCCCGCATCCCAAATCATGCTTATGTGTTTATTTGGCGCGATACCTTGCTCTGCTGACGCAAATCCGCATCGAGATCATGAGATGAGCGCCTGAAACATGAGCGAAGAGTCGAAAGTACGACAGAATAAATGCGCTCTTAACAAGCTCTACTAATCTGAAATTGCCGTCGTACATATTGTCAATGGCTACTTTTAAACTCTGAGTCTAGTTATTGACAATAATAATATTAAAAATCAAAATATCTTTACAAACTTCTTTATACACTTTTCAGCGCATTTGAAGGTGAAGTAGGGATTTGCGAAACGCCATCGGAACAAAGGCGCTGTAAAACAAATAATAGCTACCCAGGATATCAGAGCGAGACATAAGCAATACAGGTAAGTTGGTTGCGGTATACCCAAATGAAACAAGCTGCTCCACAACAATACCAAGATTCATCACATCGGCGAAAGCATCAAGATCTACGCACAGCAACTGCCAACGCTCCGGCGCAGCGAGAATAACCAGTGTTGCATCCTCAAAACATTGGAGGTCAGTGACATAGTTAAACCCATCTCCGTTAGTAAGTTTGGGATAT
Organism: Rhodobacteraceae bacterium KLH11; assembly: GCA_000158135.1. Classification (GTDB taxonomy): domain Bacteria; phylum Pseudomonadota; class Alphaproteobacteria; order Rhodobacterales; family Rhodobacteraceae; genus Ruegeria. The sequence continues at coordinate 33,365 of DS999533.1, read as the reverse complement.
CACACGCTTCTTCACCTGTTTCGCTCGTGACTAACATGACCTGAGGACCCCAAGACTCTTCGAGTTTAGTTTTGCCGTCTTGTCTATCAGAGTTTTCCAAATTCACTCAAAACATGCCGGACAAATTTGATTAACCCACCGCTCAAACCGCCTTTTAAACAATTCCGAAAACCTAAATCTGCTCTGAGAATGATCAGCTTATGAAATGCCAAAGGTAGCAATAGTGAAACCACAATTCCACTAGCAGTGTAGCAGGCCATAGCTACAATAATCCCGTACCCAGCCTTCAACGCGATAAATGCCGAAAACACCCCAACGATAATACTAAACAGTATCGTCGCGAGAAGAGGTAAAGTAAACTCCCGAGCAGCACGTTCGGCGCTCAAAGTATCTTCCCGACACTTCGCAAAATGGTCAATCTGTATCTTACCCAACTTATTAGTTGGGTATTCAAACGTATCATCTAAATTAAATGATTTATCCTTCATGACATTATCCACCTCGTATAGCACTCTACGATATTTCGTTGAAACACCAATTCCCATACTCTATTTAACGATAGATTCTGATTACGCCTAATGTGGCTAAAATCAGCGAGTAACTTTGAATGGGCGCTGCGTGTAAATTCTAAAAACAATCATATACAGCACTCATCTAATGGTATACGTTTGGTCAATTCTTGAATAAACCCTCGGGCTTCAGGACGTGTAGATTGATGGAGATAACGAAGCGCGAAAACTTGCCGTTGAATATTTATATCTTCAATGGCAAGCGAAACAAACTCGCCAGTTTTAGGGATTGCTGTATCGGGCAAAATTAAGAAACCTTCTCCCATTCTCACAAGTTCTAAAAGCCAGTCAATGCTGTTCGAGCGAAGATCGAAATTCAGTGAATTACCTTTGTCTGCACAAACGCTGTACAAAACATCACGCATCTCGCAATTCACCCTTGCCAGCATTTTGTTATTGGCCAACATATCCAGCTTCACAGTTTTTCTTTGACTAAGTGGGTGTGTTGAAGAAACAACAACTCGGTAGTCTTCACTGTATAGCGGTTCTATCTTATAAAGGTCGGGTGAGGCACTGCTATTTATGACGATGATGTCGAAACGCCCCTCCCGAAGCCCTTGAAACAATTTATTTTGGCTTGCAACAATAACCTCAATATTGACATTTGGTACGCGTGCGTGATGCCGCGCGATTGCGTTCGCTATTCTGGATTGCCCGATCGTTTCACCAACTCCAACACTGATAGGAACACCTTCTAGACGAACATAACTCTGGGCATCTGCCATTGCTTTGTTAGTCTGGCGCATCACTTCCTTTAAGTATGGGAAGATGATTGTACCAAGCGGCGTCAGGCTACATCCAGCGCGATCACGCAGAAACAATTCACCTCCCATTCTATCCTCTAATTTCTTAATTGCTGTGGTCAGTGAAGGTTGGGAAACGTTTAATGCTCGCGCCGCGTGTGTAAAATTTCGATATTCAAAAACCGCCAAAAAATACCGAATTTGGTTCATTTCCATGACGATCGCCAACTCTACCCAACTCAATCACTGACATTTCTCGATTACGGGAATAATGCTGGAAATATAGCAATGTTGGAAATAAAATTTGTCTATTAATATATAGCTTTAATGTATTGGCGTTGGATTTAGCGTTGACGCAAGATAGATAATATACCCCCTCAACATAGCGTCATGCAAGGTTCAATCACAACGCTAAGGAGATGGCATGTGATCTGCATGACGCTATGTTATAAATGTTTTGGACCAAATCAGCGATCTGTTCAGAGGCAGGATGTATTGATTTTCGCTTCGCTGCGTGACTCATAGTTCCCAAAAACGAGTAGAGACATGAGCGACCGCTATTGGCTGACCAACGAACAGATTGCGAAGCTCACTTCCTTCTTCCCGAAGAGGCATGGCAAGCCTCGGGTTTAAGACAGACGTGTTTTGAGCGGGACAATAATCAATCGTAATGGTTTGCGCTGGCGAACGGCCGCCAAGGAATTCGAGCCTCACAAGACGCTTTACAGTCAGTGGAAGCGTTGGAGCAAAAAGGTGTTTTCGCCCGGATATTGGCCGACCTGTCTGCCTAGCACGGCGAAATGAAGACCGTCTTAATCGACGCAACCTATCTCAAGGCACACCGGACCGCGATCAGTACGGCCTCAAAAAAGGGGGCGCGGACGTCTGATTGGGCGTACCAAGGGCCGAATGAATACCAAGCTGCGTGCTACCCGTGATAGCCAAGGTCGCTCGCTCAGCCTGTTCGTTACGGCCGGGCAGATCAGATGGAATGGTTGCCACCCTCCCATAACGGCATAGCAATGGTGCCAGGGTCGTGGTACTTATCGTGATATCGACGCGGTTGGCGAACGGAAGGAAGGGTGGAGATCGAAGTGGCGCTTCGGGAGAAATGCCTTCGTGAACAACATCGCCCTGAATCTCGACAGGCAAGAACTCGTCATCATTAACCGCATATCGCCACGACGCCTGCGCACACCAGCTTTACCTGGCGGTTGAGGACCTGGATCATTCCAAAGCCAATTCACCACAAACGAATGGCATCTGCGAATGCTTCCACCAGACCATCAAGGACGAATTCTACGACATCGCCTTCCGAAAGTAGCTTTACCGCTCAGTGGAGGAACCGCAGACCGATCAGGAAAATGGTTGGTGAAATACAACGAGCGGCGACCGCATTCGGGAAGATACTGCTATGGCAAAACACCTATGCAAACATTCCGCGAAACCTTACACATAACTGTCGAGAAGACGATCAAAGCGCACTATCTATCGGACGGTGTCCAATTCATTCTCAGCGTCACAGATTGAGGTGCCCGTCAGAGCAAGTCTGAAGTTTTACAGGCAGGGCGGCGGAGATTTTCCTTGGCTTCATCGAGACTGCTTTGATCCACATCTGGATCCGGCATTTATCAACATGACTTAGTCGGGTTCACTGCACAGCAAATCTCGCTGTAAAATTTGCGCGCAATCCAATCAATACTGATCATTGGAAATGAAAATCGCCAATACAGGTTAGATTCCTGCATCGTGTAAGATGTGAGCGTGAGTGTTTCAAATGTGCAATGGACCTGTCTTTTTCAGGCCTCACTGCGTTATTGTGTGACTTCGAAATGGGCTTCGCGTATCAGAGCTGTCCCATCAGGCTGCATTATCCACAACTCGTCTATAATGATGCCTTTAGCATTGTTCATTTTCCAATCTGCAGAAACGCTGGCGGCTGTCAGTGTTTGGTCAATGACATGGGTTGTTGTGTTGATATAGACTACATCATTGAATCCTTTTGATATTATGTCAGCCCAAAGAGCTTGGATCGCAGCCCGACCTTCAAAGGTGCCGAAAGGCTCAATTACCATAATCGCATCTTCTTCACACATTTCAGCCACGCCGACCGCGTCGCCTGTGTTGAAGGCATTGCGAACTGCTAGACTACCTTTGGCGACAGCGATACTAAGCGCCATTTCACGCGCAGCACTTGCGGCCACATCTTCAGACAGGGATTGGGTTGACACGCTTGTGGCCAATATTGCGTCAAGCGTGGAGAGCGCTTCTTTTTTCATCTTTAACTTCAACCAAAATCAATTTACATTTGGTATACTGCACGTATTAGTAGTATTAATATTACTTGAAAAAAACAACCATAAATGAAAACACTGTTCAATATTGGAGAACAAATAGTCACGCTCTCAACGCTGTCTTTAAGCTTTGTCACTATTGTCGAAACGGGTTCGTTCACCCGGACAGCGGATGAATAGGATCTGGCAAGGTCCGCGATCAGACAGAGTCTGAAAAAGTTTGAAGCACAATTAGGTATCAAATTGGCAATGCACACGACACAACATCTGTCGCTAACCCCGGCAGGAGAGCGATATTATCCGCGATGAAAAGCTGTGCTCGCTCTGGCGAAGCAAGCCGCAATGGAAATGGACGCGTTTGGTGCAATACCTTCGGATCCAATTATAATCACCGTGAGCAGCCTCATCTGACTGATCCAATTTGATTGTTAGCGCATCATTGACATTGGTTCCATCGGTATGATTGTTTCCGGCGTAGGAGTTCAATAGCCCAATGCACTGTGTGGCCCCTTAGTGCTGTAGTTTTTCCTCCATTGCTCGATCAGGATCTGTGCTTCACGCAGAGTGTAGAAGACTTCGCGATTTTGCGTAGGAGGCTACGCCGGAATCAGGTTCTCGAGTTCTTCGGCCGGCTAACTCTTTGAGTGGTTGCGATGGAGGCTTGCTCTGGCGCGTATTACGGGGATCGGGAGATTGGTCGCCCTGGTCACGATGTCAGGCTTATCCTACCTGCGTATGTAAAACCCTTTGTGAAGCGGCAGAAGAGCGATGCCTCTAATACGGAGGCCATCTGTAAGGCTGCGAGCTATCCCGCATGCGTTTTGGCGGTCTCTGCTAGAATGATCAGGGCATTGATGGGCCCGATCTCTGGGATTAAAGTCAGGAGTTTGTATTCGCTGTTGTTTTTGAGCAGCTCAACGGCGCGATCCTCAATCTCAATACGTTGTGCAAGAAGGCTACGCCTGGAGTTCGCCCCTGTTTCCGGACAGTTTGATTATTGACCCTATGCGGCAATTCTCCAAATCATGGTTTCGTATGCTTGCGCGGGTGTTTGGTAGCCGATGGCGGAATGACGCCGTTGGCGATTGTAGAAGACCTCTATGTATTCGAAGATCGCAGCCTTTGCCTGGGCACGCGTTTTGAAGCGCTCCCGATGAACCAGTTCCTTTTTCAGTGAAGCAAAGAAGCTCTCCATCGGTGCGTTATCCAGGCATTCTCCGGTGCGGCTCATGGATTGCGTGATGCGTGCCGCCCTCAGCAATTTGCGGTATTCGCTGCCTGCATATTGCACGCCGCGGTCGCTATGGTGGATGAGCCCTGGTACCGGGCCGCGGCGCCCAAAGGCCATGTTCAGGGCATCACAGCACAGTTCGGCTCGCAGATGATCGTCCATGGCCCAGCCCACAATTTCACGCGTGGCCATGTCCTTGATGGCAGCCACGTAGAGCCAGCCTTCAGCGGTGTCGACATAAGTGATGTCAGCGAGCCAAACACGGTTCGGAACGGTGCAATCGAACTGTTGCTCCAACAGATTTGGTGAGGGTTTGAGGCTGTGATTGCTGTCTGTGGCGCGCGGCTTGCGGCGCTTGCACAGGCGCGGCGAGACATTGTTTTCCCGCATTATTCTGGCCACGCGCCGCTCCGAAACGTCCTCGCCATCGGCTTTCAGATCCTAGTGGACCCGCTTTGACCCATACCGTTTTTTGCTTTGAGAAAACGCCTCTTTAATCTTAGGCAGCAACTCAGAGCCCCGGTCAGTACGCAGCTTGTGCCGCTGATCTCGAGCGGGTTGCGACTGGACACAGCCATAAAACCAGCTGCGCGCAATGCCAATAATGCGGCAGAGCTGAGCGATCGGGTAAACTGTCTTGTGGGCAGCGACAAATGCATGTCTCGTGTTCATGTCTTCGCTGCCCCTGAGGCGAAAAAAGCAGAAGCTTTCTCGAGGATCTCATTTTCCAGCTTCAAGCGTTTGTTTTCCTTCCGCAGACGATCCAGTTCCGCTGCATTGGCCTGCTGCCTGCGCAGAGCTGCCATCGATCCTGCCGCTTCAATCTCCAGGCGCCACGTCTTCAAGCGAGCTCGTCACACCCAGTTCCTTGGCCACGCCGGTTTGTGTGGCACCAGGCTCATATAGCCGGCCAACAGCTGCGGCTTTGAATTCATCCGTAAACGTCCGTCTCGATTGTCCCATTCCATGCTCCTTTCGTGGACAGGGGGAAATTACCCCAATGTCCGGGAACAGGGACGAAGTTCAGCCCTTCGCTCAAGACCAAACGAAACGTTCTGGTACGTGAGAATCCGATGCGATTGGCAAACCTACCGAATACTTCGCGGTCTTATAAATTTCTGCAAGAAAGCGTTCTTTTGAGATTTTTTAGCAGACAACCTATCAGGCGTCGGCAATGAAAGCGTCTTGGTTCATGGCGGAGGTGAAATGCGGTGACGGGTAGCGTTCTAAGAAGGCAAAGAACCAGTCGCTGCCTTAGCAGCATTGGAGGCTTTTGAGGTACAAAATTCCAGCTCTAAACGGTCCAGTTTTAGTGCAGTAAGTCCGTCATAAGATTGTCGCCCATACATGAGATTTTTGATGGGGCTTCAGTATACCTTACTCCTATCCAAGTATATATATATAGTATTATTCTGCCCACTATCTTGCTGCTAAATGTATGTCAGCAGTGCTGGACGGAAAGACCTCCATTACCTCATCACCGTCAACTGAGGCAGAATCGAGAGGCGCTGTTTGGGGTGCTCCTATTTCAACATAAATGGAGCACCCCGTTATAGCCGGAAGCACACACGGTAGTTTGTATGCTGTGTTTTTCTACTCGCTCTATACAGCTTCCTATCGTGTTCTTGAAGAAATCATGGCTGAACCAAGCGTTTGAGCTTCAGCACCTGTGCCACCGCATATCCGGACCTCACCCGGGTGTCAGGTGACAGAAAGAACAGGACGCGCAGATAGCCGTGGGGTCAGTACCGCGGCCCCATCCCGTGCTCTCAACACACACTATCGGATCATTTGAGAAGTTAGGCCGATCCCACTATAACCCGCCTGGAAGAACTCGATGATAAAGCCGGATCATCACAGACCCGCCGCCTTTCGCAGCGCTTCATTCATTCGGCTTTGCCAGCCTTTGCCATCGGCTTTAAACGCTTCCAATACTTCGGGGTCCAAACGGATGGTTGTAGAAACCTTGGTAACTTCGGCTTTGGGCCTGCCGCGATTAACCGGAGCCTTGGCTAACTTTTCAGTCCAATAGGCCTGCGACAGGTCCGGTAGGTCGTCGTCAGCTTCATCGCCCAAGTACGGGGCCGTATGCTTTTTGCTCTCGTTCATTGGCTTTCCTCATGCTGATAATTCGATGCGACGTGCCGCGCGGCGTCCAAGCCACAACAACCATTCGACCACCTAAGAACCCGATGGTGATATTGCGTGTTTCGCCATAGTCGCGGCGGTCATCTTCAACCGTTATATGTGCGTCCTCAAATACCTCCCCGGCTTGCGCCATATCCAAACCGCGAGTTTCAAGGTTCGTCTGGCGTTTCGCTGGGTCATATTCGATCTTCATATATCGTTACTACACTAAATAAGATCAAGGCATAATATTTGTTACTACAATAAGTAACCTAATTGACAGTTTCCTGAGGATTGCGCGGCCCAGATCGAGCCGCGCGCTGTTCTTCAGGCTGCGAGGCTTTCGCCCTTCAGCTCGGCCATCTTTTCGGTGAGCGACCAGATTGCCCGGTTAAGGGCTTTGTTCTGGTCAATGCCCTTAAACGAAATACCCACCCCGTTCTTCAACTAGGTCCTTTGACATCTGGGTTATCTTGGCAGAGGCAAATTCGTGCAGTTCATCGACGGCACGCACGCCCAGTTCATTTGCGTGTCTGACGTCAGCGCCTTTGGGTCCAAATAGCGGTATTTGATAAGAGAGTGTTCTTGGCTCATCGTAACCACTGAGGAGTGGACGATGAGAAAGACAAGTAAGAGCCCCGGCGAGAAGATCGTCAAAGACATCAAGCGGGCGACACGCAAACAGTACTCAGCCGAAGAGAAGATCCGGATCGTTCTGGATGGCCTTCGCGGAGAAGACAGCATTGCAGAGCTGTGCCGCCGTGAGGGGATTTCCCAAGGTGTTTACTACAAATGGTCGAAGGACTTCATGGAAGCCGGGAAGAAGCGGCTTGCCGGTGACACAGCACGTGCAGCGACAACCGACGAGGTCAAGGACCTGCGGCGCGAAGCTCGCGATCTGAAAGAGGTTGTTGCGGAACAAACTCTCGAACTGCGCTTGCTCAAAAAAAGCATGACCGGCAATGGGGACGACCACGAATGAGATACTCTGCATCTGAGAAGTTGGAGATCATTCGGTTGGTTGAAGAAAGCCATCTGTCAGCACGTCGTACATTGGCCAAACTGGGTATCCCTCGCACCACATTCTACCGATGGTACGACCGATACCTGCAGCGCGGAGAGGCTGGCCTTGAGGATCGGTCTCCCAAGCCAAAGCATGTCTGGAACCGCGTTCCTGACGAGGTGAAGCGCAAGGTCGTCAGCTTCGCCTTGAAGGAAACAGAGCTGTCACCCCGCGAGTTGGCGGTGACGTTCACAGACCAAGAACGGTACTTTGTATCGGAATCCACAGTGTATCGCACGCTCAAGGCACATGACCTGATCACCAGCCCTGCGTTCATCGTGCTGAAAGCCGCAAATGAGTTCGAGCATAAGACAACGGCCATCAACCAGCTTTGGCAGACCGACTTTACCTATCTCAAGGTTCTGGGGTGGGGCTGGTTTTATCTCAGCACGATCCTGGACGATTACAGCCGCTCCATCATCTCGTGGAAGCTCTGCACGAACATGCGGGCTGAGGATGTGACAGACACCCTCAATTTGGCCTTGCAGGCATCTGGCTGTGATCAGGTCCATGTCGTCCACAAACCGCGCCTGCTGAGCGATAATGGGTCCAGCTATGTCTCTGGTGACCTCGCTGAATGGCTGCGAGACAAAGGCATGAAGCACTCACGCGGTGCGCCATATCACCCTCAGACACAAGGTAAAATCGAACGATGGCATCAAACCTTGAAGAACCGGATCTTGCTGGAAAACTACTTCCTACCAGGCGATCTCGAAGCCCAAATCGAAGCCTTCGTCGATCACTACAATCACCAGCGCTACCACGAGAGCCTGAACAACGTCACACCCGCCGACGTCTACTTTGGGCGTGACCAAGCCATTCTGGAACAACGAGAAAGGATCAAACAGAAGACGTTCAAAGCGCGACGCTGGCATCACAGCCAACGCGCAGCATAATCAAACCGACCAGATGAGCCAAACACTCTCTTAGTTTACGCCGCTCCTGGTTCCAAAAACTCTGACGACGGACAGATTGAGATCATTCGCACGGTGGAAGCGTCGTATCTGCCGGTGAAGCAGACACTTGCCATGCTCGGCATTCCCAGCAGTACCTATTATGATTGGTATGCCCGTTGGGTCGAAGGCGGCGTTGATGCCCTCACTGACCGCTCTCCCCGGCCAAGGTCGGTGTGGAACCGGATTCCAGACACCATTCGCAAGGCCTTTGTTGACTTTGCGCTGGACCACGAGGACCTAACGCCACGTGAACTGGTGGTCAAATACACTGATGAGAAACGATATTTTATCTCGGAATCCTCGGTCTATCGTATCCTCAAGGCTGAGGACCTAGTCACGGCTCCGGCCCATGTGGTGATTTGTGCGGCCGATGAGTTTCGGGACAAGACAGCCCGCCCCAACGAACTCTGGCAGACCGACTTTACCTATCTCAAAGTCATCGGTTGGGGTTGGTTCTACCTCAGCACAATCCTCGATGATTACAGCCGCTACATCATTGTCTGGAAGCTTTGCACGACGATGAAGGCTGCGGATGTCACCGACACACTGGACTTGGCGTTGGAGGCCTCGGGCTGCGATCAGGCCACGGTCGCGCACAAGCCGAGGCTACTCAGCGATAACGGCTCGTCTTACGTCGCGGCCGATCTGGCGGATTATCTCGACGGTAAGGGAATGGATCACGTTCGCGGTGCACCGCATCATCCTCAGACCCAAGGCAAGATCGAGCGTTGGCACCAAACCATGAAGAACCGTGTTCTCTTGGAAAATTACTTCTTACCTGGAGATCTTGAACGACAGATCGGTGCCTTCGTCGATCACTACAACAACCAGCGCTACCACGAGAGCCTGGCCAACCTGACCCCCGCCGACGTCTATTACAGCCGAGGCGCGAAAATTCTGAAAATGAGAGAGGAGATCAAGAAGGAGACAATCAGAAACCGCCGGTTGCAGCACCAAGCCGCTGCCGCCTAAACTCAAACAGAAACCGAACCAGAGCCTCCGTTACGAAAACACCTCAGAATTCCGAAGAACTCTGACGACGGACACAACCGCGTCATCAGCATCAGCAGCGAATGAAAACGGTGTCGCTGCAACAATCGCGTCAACAGAGACGCCTCGGTCGTGCATGAATTCTTCCAGAACTCGGTATCACGCCTTATCAGACATAGAAGAACACCGTGAACAGATCGCTTGCCTAGGATACTTTGCGCCTTAGAAATCGTTAATGATTTGACTTTCGACTTGATAATTTCGAAAGTCATTCACCTGCTGGCGGCGCGAACGTCAACGGCCAAAACTTTGTACCAGAGCCGAAGAGGAGTGATCAGGCGAATCTCTCACAAGAATCGTAGAGCTTAAAAAATAAATCATCCTCTTTCGGCCTACCTTGAATGATCCTGATAGCGTAGCTTGAAATTGGCCTAAAAAACTCTCTCGAATACTTTTTGTCTTTGACCTTCGAGAATCCCATGACAACGGGGCGTTGATAGCTCACATCGGACTTTCCGAAAGTATGGAAAGCCCAATTCAAGTTATCAAATTTTTGCACTAGAAGATCACTGATATACATGTTGATATCATTGGCAAGTGAAAGCTCTAGAAGGCTTAATTTTTCTTGTCCGGAGATTTCCGAACAGACTCCAAAATAAAAATCGTTCAGAACCGGTAGAAAATCTCTCCCCTCTAGCATCGGATGGCCGCACTTACGCACAAAACACTGCAACATCTCTATGCGCGCTGGAATAGACTCAACAAACCAATCATATGCCGCCTTGGCTTCTTTACGTTCCGCCAGATTGTACGGTTTATCCAGTTTCGGCTGAAAAACTTCGTATTCGCTCATCAATCAATAATCCTAATTTCAATGCCTGCTGTCTCCAGCTCTGCTTGCAGCCTTGGCGTAGGCCCAACCCTACCTGTTTGTGCACTCCGCCGAAACTCCCAAGTAACCGAAGTCACGTCGCCGTTTTCTAGAAGCTCTCGGTCCTTATTCACCTGTCGCATCGTAGTGGAATCTGCGGACGTACGACCTACTTTGGATTCAATAGCTCCGCCATCTTCTGTCAGTACATCAACACGGCGTGGCCCATTCGTTGTGCGCAAAATCACCTCACGTTGCGAATTTGGGTGTTGAAGCGCAATTTCATCAGAGGCTCTATCTCCAGCAATCTTATTGCGCTGGATTTGAGACGGTGAAATACCGGGCGTTTCAGGTCCCTTGTTTGGTGCATTACAACACTCCGACGCGACTTTGGCGTGGTAGTCAAAATTCCCCAATGACGCCAATTGGATAGCGTGTTGATGCTCTAATGCGACCGGCTCAAAAAGCTGATATCCCCCCGACGCGGGTTTTGCCTGCGCAGCGCCAAGCGCCAGAAGCGCCGCTGTCAGCACAGCCAATAGGCCCGCAAAGAAGGATTGAAGTCGCAAAGTCATAGCTCAGTCATAGACTGAGACGCGGCGCTTTGGGAAGCCGTAAGCAATTGGCTGCTAAAGAAGAATGGGTGGTTATTCGGGCTGATGCTTGCTCAGCGGCAGGCCGCTTTCTTCGACCCAGCGGTTAACGTTTTCAATCGCCTCTGCGTTTTCACGTTTCCATTCAGCGGCTTCGTCTTCGGCGATCTCCGCTCGTGTGCGATAGCAAAATATCTTGGATTTCACGTCCGCTTCGATGTCCTCATAGGAACATTCTAAATCACCGGCCATGTCCGAGATACATGACGAGACATCTTGGTCCACCGATTGCAGCCCTGCCAAGGTTCGCTGCAAAAATACGAAGTTTGACGCGATCTCGCGATAACCCAGATCAGATGCTTTGCCGAACTTTCGTTCGTTAAGCAACATGCTCAACTGATCAAGGGATTTGCGCAATTCATCAATGGCTTGAGCGACGCCAATAACCTCCCCAATGATCCCGTCCTCAAGGGACTGTAGCCGGTCTTTATGCAGGTCAAGTATCCTGTCAATCTGGCTCATATTTATCTCAATAATGATAGCGGCACTGGGCAATGAGAAGCTGATCATCCTCAACGCGGTAGACCAGCCGATGCTCCCGATTCAGACGGCGGGACCACCAACCAGAGAGTTGCCCCTTCAGAGGCTCAGGTTTACCAGTCCCATCAAACGGGGTTCGGATGCATTCTTTAATCAGGTTATTCAGGCGGTCCAGCAGCTTGCGATCACGCTTTTGCCAATAGAGGTAATCGTCCCAAGCCTGTTCATGGAAGATGATCCTCACTCGAACAGGGCCTTTTCAACGCCCTTGCCCGCGTCCAGTTCTTCCACCGCCTTCAGCAGACGCTTGGAGTTTTCCGGGCTGCTCAGCAGATAACGCGTTTCTTCAAAGGCCGCGAAGTCTTCCAGAGACATCAGCACAGCCGCAGGCTTGCCGCCGCTGCGCGTGATCAGCACGGGTTCATGATCATCAGCAACCCCGTCAATCGTGGCGGACAGGTTGCGGCGGAAGTCGGTATAGGTTGTCGCTCTCATACTCATATAAGTACGCGATTACGTACCTATTTTCAAGATTCATCTTTAATCACTTCACCATCCCCGCCCATTTTCGCCGGATGAGAGAGGGTATGCACCTGCTTGAGCTGGCGGATGGAGACTTGGGTGTAAATCTGCGTGGTGTCGAGTTTGGCATGTCCCAGAAGCTGCTGGATGTAACGGATATCAGCCCCGTTCTCCAGCATCAGTGTCGCACAGCTATGGCGGAACAGGTGGCAGGAGCCGCTCTTGCCGGTCTCGGCCGCGCGGATGTGACCCCGCACAAGCTGGGTCATGCGATTCGGGGTCCAAGGCTGGTTAAAAAGAAAGCGGGATCATGGCCAGTCAGATCGAACTGAGGCCGCACCTCATGCAGATATTTCTCGCATCAGAGAAGCGCCCGCTCGCCAATCGGCACCATACGATCCACTTTGCCTTTGCCTTCGCGGATGAAGATCGTGCCGCGCTCAATGTCAAAATCATCCCACCTGAGCGCAATCACCTCCATGCGTCGCATCCCCGTGCTGTAGAGCACCTCCAGAATGGCCCGATCCCGGATGCCCATCGGGTCAGATATGTCGATCCCGTTCAGGATGGCTTCCACCTCAGACTGGCTCAGGATCGCCTTGGGCAGGCGCTTGTCCAGCCGCGGCAGCTCCAGATCAGAAGCCGGGTTGCTCAGAAGGTGATTGTTCTTCACCAGCCAAGAGAACATCGCCCGGATTGGAATGATCCGCCCATGCTGGAACCGTACAGACAAGGGCTGGCCGTTCTGTTTTCGGTGATGGAACAAATACCGCTGATATGCCTCCAGAATGGGCTTGGTGATCTCCTGCGGGTAACGGAGCTCCCGCTCATCGGCCCAAGCCACGAAGTAGCGCAGATAGGTTTCGCGGTTCGCCACCGTGCGCGGGCTATAATGTTTCTCCAACTGATGCGCCAGGAACCGACGCATCCAGTTATAGAGCGTGTTGCTATCACTGGGGTCACCAATCGGCGGCAGTGGCGTATGCTGGCCTTTTTACCCATGGGAACCGCCGGGCTGCGTGGAAAGGATTTTTCTTTCAGCAGCTAAAAAAGAAAGGGCCACGGATGCGCGCATCGCCAATACCAGAGCCACCATCACCCGGCCTGCAATCCGGCGCTCGGTCAGCACCAACACGCAATGGCCTGATCTGGATGGGGTTTGATCTTCAGAAGCAACTAAAAGAGAGGCTACTAAAGAGAAGATATTAAGAACGCAGGCGCGAACGTGTTTAATCTTCCAGTATGCAGTTTCAAAATCCATGACCGCTTCGCCTTTTTCAACGCAACCCATTGGTTTTAAATCATTCAAGAGGTCAGCCAATTCATGACCACTTAACGACCACTTCCCCAAATCCATGACCACTTGGGGATTTTGTGACCTCTTAAACCGGGGCATCAGCAACAAACGGGGATTTCAGGCCAAGGCCCCCCAACTCAGACCCGTCACAGGCCAGCTCATATTCAAAGGACATGCCGCCTCGAACAGCCCAACGATGCACCAGCAGATATTCCAGCTCCGCCAAACGCCCCAGATGGATTTTCAGCATCGTGTCCGTCCAGCCAAGCGCTTCCCGTGCTTCTCGCCGCCTGAACCGGACATCCCGCACCGGCACATCTTCCGTGTCGGCCCGCCCCCTGATCCAGTCCTGAAGCGCAATCAGTAGCTTGCGCGTCTGCGGCGGCAACTCGTCCAGCGTCCGCCCCAGCACCACCGAGGACAGCTTATTGGCAAGCTCGATGTCTTTGGGCCAGACCTCCACATACTCAATGACGTGGCCCTGATGTTCCACCCGCTTCACCTCCCGGCTATATTGATGCAGCAAGGCAATCGCGCTGATCAGGCCAAGGTATTTCATATGGTCGCGCCGGGTCCGTGTCTGACCATCCGCAAAGCTCAGATCCGCTGCATAGGGGTTCACCACCTTCAGGGGGCGCAACAATCGCTGTGCTGCCCGGTGCAATCCCGTCACAGCACCTCGATCCACCTCCGCCAGCAACCCCTCCAAGGTTTGGCGCTGCCGCTGCATGACATGAATCGCCCGCGTCTGGTCTCGGCTTTCATTCACTATCAGAACCATGCAGCGATTCAAAAGCTCTTCATCAATGTCGATCGCCGTCGTGGTCAGGAACAACATCACCGGGCCTTCCACCCGGTATTCCTTTGTCACAAGCTGACCCGTCGCATCATCCTTGCCGGTGCTGGCAATCGTGATCTCCCCCTCCGACTGCAACAGCTTCAGCGCATAAGACGCATTGCTGGCCCCTTCTTCTTCGGCAATGGCCAATATCTTATGCTTGAGATTGGTCTCGCCCATATAAAACAGGGACTGGCCCGTGAGGGCCGAGTATTGCACCCGCTCCTCCTCTGGCATCAGACCCAGAACCGCCTCCATCAGCGACGATTTCCCCGCCGCCGACGAGGACTGGATGATCACCGCCAAGGGCCGGTCCAGCTTGCGCGATACCGCCGCAAGATACCCCGTCAGCACATTGGTATCCTCGCCCACAACGCCGAGCCGCCCGAAGTCCGCAAGGATGTTCTCAACAAGATCAGGGGATTTGAGCCAGTCCAGCGCAGCCTTGCGCAACTCGGCGTCCGCTTCTGCTTCCGGCTCCACCACCTCCAGCG
This sequence comes from Rhodobacteraceae bacterium KLH11, assembly GCA_000158135.1. GTDB lineage: Bacteria > Pseudomonadota > Alphaproteobacteria > Rhodobacterales > Rhodobacteraceae > Ruegeria. The sequence goes on along the minus strand of DS999533.1, from coordinate 18,237 downwards.
CCTTCTTGATCTGATCCGCCTGCAACCCCTCTAGCTTCAAAAGGATCTGACCCAGATCCCACTTGATCCGTTCTTCAGCCTGACCCAGCTCCACCGATGCCTGATGCACAAACGCCGCCCGTTGCCGTGCCTGATACAAATCCAGCGTATCCACATGGAACAGATCAGAACATCGCGCCATCAGATTGACCTTCAGCGCCCCGTAACTGAGGTTCTTCTCAAAACCACACACCCGATAAGACCGATCCCCAATACCCAGATGCAGCTCGTGATCGCCCTATTCCAGAGTCATCTCAGACCGGGGCATTCGGTCAGAATCAGCAGCTAAATGAAGAACAGGGCCAGCATCCGCCCGCACCGCTGATAACGGCACCACGGCTCCTTTTTCTTTAGCTGCCAATGCCTGATCGTCACCACCCGCGCCACCGCCTGCGAGTCCATCCCCGCCATTGCCAGGGTCGCCATGCCCCTCACTCACCAGCTCCGCAGACCGCAGCAGATGATCCAGCGCCTTTGCCGCAGGCTGCACCTTCAGCGCATACTCATTCGCATCCATCCCCTTCGGGAACTGAACACGCCGCACCTCAATGCCGCGTTCCGCAAACCGAGGGGTATATTTCTCCACCGCACGGTCTCCCGCCTCATCCCGGTCAAACGCCAAGAACACGCGGGCAATACCAGAGGTTTCAAAGGCGCGTTTCAGGTCAGCAGAGAAGCCAGACGTACCATAAATCGCCGTCACATTGCGGAACCCCTGCACCCAGAAGGTCATCGCATCAATCAGCACCTCGCACAGAATGATCTCATCTGACGCGACAAAAGCCTTGACATTCCACACGCCCCGATGCGGACCCGGCAAATACCCGTGCTTCATCTCATTCTTGCCGATCTTGTAATCCGGCCTGATCTTGCGCCCATAGGCTTCCAGCACCGCGCCGGTTTCCGGGTCCAGCACCGGCACCACAAGACAGCCGCCAAAATGCTCAAACATCGTCTGACGATAAATCCCGGCATCTTTCAACGTCGCCCGGATCGCCTTCCCGGCCTTCGTGTGCTTGCTTGGCAACCGATAGCTAAGCGTCCGGTTGCAGTACCCCAGCTTGAACTCTTTGAGCAGGTCGGGTGAGGACAGGCCGCGCGGGATCGCGAGCTGCAAAACACCGCCCGAGACCTCAAAGCCCAAACCGATAAAATCACCAGCGAGACAAACTTCCTCGCAGGCCTCGCATCCAGACTCGAAGAAAGAGACACAAGATCAAAATGGGACTGGGCTACGCTGGCGGCAGCGATGGCCGTGGCAGCAGGACTCGCAGGCGCAGGAAGCTACTTCTTCGCCAAGGACCAAATCAGAGCAAATGATTTCGACCGCTCAGTCCGCCTCATCACACAAGGCAATGACGCTTATTGGTGTGGCCAAGCAGACGGGCAAATCATCAACAGCAGTCATGCGCAAAATTCTGCGCAATCCACATGCCGGAATATCAAGAGCCAAAACCGGCAGAGTGAGCAGCGAACGGTGATCAAGTAACAAGCACAGGCGAGCAGCTATTCGTGCAAGCCGCTCAGAAACACAGAAAAACTGTCAGCAATCAGGCTCATATTTTCCACGCCAGCTATAAAACCCTCATCAACTTCATTTTCGTGGTCCCAAAAGAAAAGACGGCCATAGTATTGACCGCTGACAGCGATCACAATCTTGTTTCCACCAAAGTCTGATGCAATCGGCAAAAAATCCGAAGGCATACGATCTTTATAGACGTCAATATTCCTTAAGAGGTCGTCATCATCAGCATTTTTCCGCAGACCGTGAAAGTAACGAACACTGGAACCACCGGTACCATCTTTAAAATCAAAAGCATCCGGCACAGGTGAACCGCCATTATAGTCCAGCAAGAACTTTACATAGTCTTTAGGTAGTCTCTTGCCGATAAACCGTTGGAATAGGTCAATGGCGTGTTGATTCGTAGATTCAACGCTTGGGCTAATTTCAACCATCTTATCACCTGTATGGCGTTATACCGGAAGTTGCAACACCACCAGTGTGACGCACGGTTTCATGCAAATCAGTGGGCACAAGCTGCATATAGCCAGCATCTTGGTGATGGTGCCATGTCATATTTGGCGGCGTACTATCCAAACCAGCTGCTCTGTTGGCTGCGGCAAAGTCAGCACTTCGACTGCCTGTCAGTTCAATTCTAACGTTCGCTTGCGAATAGCGGGAAAAATCAGGATAGCCAGCACCCGAAAACGGTACGCCATGCGGGTATCGCTGTCCAAGCTCGCCTGAAAGTTCAAAAGTTGTGCCTGCATACTGCTGCGAGTTAATTGGAACACGGCCATTAACTGGGCGCACTCTGTCAGTGTTTACAACACCAGCACTTGGATCGCCTAAGCTCCGAATGCCGTCGATTTCAGCATCAAGATCATATCGATCCGGCAAAAGTCCCTTATTTGTGGCATTACAACACTCCGACGCGACTTTGGCGTGGTAGTCAAAATTCCCCAATGACGCCAATTGGATAGCGTGTTGATGCTCTAATGCGACCGGCTCAAAAAGCTGATATCCCCCCGACGCGGGTTTTGCCTGCGCAGCGCCAAGCGCCAGAAGCGCCGCTGTCAGCACAGCCAATAATCATGCTCCATCCCGTCACGCGCGTTCTGCAACTTCTCACCAGCCCGATACGCCGCCAGTCTCGAAGAACGCGATGCCCGTTCAAAATGGGATTGGGCCGTCTTGGGATGTGCAATGCTGGTCAGCGCAGGGCTGGCTGGTGCAGGGGCCTTCTACTTCGCCAAGGACCAGATCAGAGCAAACGATTTCGACCGATCCATCCGCCTCATCACCCAAGATGATGACGCATACTGGTGCGGCCAAGCAAAAGGCCAAATCATCAACAGCCAGGCAGGCAGCAAATTCTGCGCAATCCACATGCCAAACTACGTCGAACCAGAACCAGCGGAGTAAGAGGCGGTACGCAAGCACCAAACAAGTTCAACCCTCCTCTATCCAAACCTCTTTGGCCCAGACCGCTAAAGAAGGCCAAGATTCAGATGATGAACCGTTGTGGTCCCAAAATCGGACGCTACCGTCTGGGGCGATACAATAGTAGTCGCCATTGTCCTCACATATTGGAAGCCAATCTTGCGGCACACCAACCTTTCGAGCTTCATCAGCACCAACCCGAAGATCACCATACTCTTCTAGAAGCCCTTCGTTCAATGTGAAGGGAGAGATATAGCCGACAAACGCGTTGCTCACCGTTTTCAAAAGTACCTTATATTCATCAGGGAAAGTGAAACCGATAGCATCCTCATACTTTGCTATGAGAGCGTCGTTTGGCAAAGGTTGCTTGCGCCCTTTTGGGTCATCAATCACATTGATTTCGTCGATCACATCTTGAAGCAAAATCGTCATTCAAAGCCCCTAGAAATCATTGGCACGATTCTTCCAATAGTCTCTGCGCCATTTGTTGAATTGTGTTCTATCAATGCCAGATGGAACGGTGTTGGGCATGTGCAGCGTAGCGTGATTATCCTTGTGCAATGTCTGCGTCACCTCAGCGATTGCACCATCCTGTTTTTGCGTCAAGTGATGCAGATTCACAGGCTTCCCATCAGGGCCGAGAGGAGCGCGACCAGCCTGCATGAGCTCCAAATTGGTTTTACCCGTTTTCGGATCGACCTTGGTGGGGTCAATCAAGTCATTTCGCTGGTAAACCTTGTTGCCGTTGTATTGGATTGGGTCTTGTGTCCAGAATTTACGGTTCTGTTGAAAATGATCCGAAACATCAGCCTGCGTGGCTGTCTTATTTGTGGCAACAAAATCGGCAGAAAAATCCAAGCTCGCCACATGGGTTTCATTCCCATGCAGAACGAATGCACTGCCATGCATGACAAAGAAATCACCGGCGATCGCAACATTTGTCACAGCCGTTGGTGGTGCGCGTGCTGCGAAGTGAACATCTGTGTGTTCAGCGATCTCCGTGTTGTGATGTGGAAAAAACTTAGCCTGATGTGATGTTATTGGTGCCAATGGCATCGCCACTGCACTCAAAGCAGTGACCAGCAGAGCAGCGATCAAACCGATGATATGACGAAGAAAACCCATGCTGCTGACTACCAGCTATCCGTCACAAAAACCATCCTCGCAAGCTTCATCGGCAATCCCCATTTCGGCAAAAGCTATGCCGTCAGTTTGAACCATGCTCACGAAGAACTGCAAGATTTGGTTGAGCGGGTGACGATTGAGCTGGAGTTGATGAATGTAGCCAACGAGTTGGAAAGGTGATCAGGTAAATTCAATCGTGCATTCTGCAAGGCTAAAGGACCGCCCATCAAAGGTAACTAAATTACCGTTTTCAATCGTTGCAAGTTCGCTGCCTACCGCAGCTGCGCCCAGTTCAATGTCCTTTCGCCATCCAACTAGATCGCCTCTAAACTGAACCGAGCAAAAAACCTCTGCAGTCATCGTTGTTATTAAACAACCTCCCTCATGCGCTCCGCCTGATTGTGCATTAGGGGGATTAGAAAAGTTCAGTATCTTTTGAAACAATGCTCGAGCATTTTTGCCTTTGTTAACCGTAAAATATAATACGCGATCGCAATCCGAATCCTTTGAACCTGGAACTTCAAGCTCATCAGGTTGGGCGATATCGCTACCGAGCACCGTCTCCATGTGTGTCTTTGGTCTTTTCATCACAATACCCTACCGCGTTGGCGTAACAACAAATTCAAAGTTTGATATCCCCGCATCATTGAAAACCCTTGTGTAATGCTGCGCTAAAGCTGGGTTGTTTGTATGGTAGATGGCTCCACCATCAAACGCTTCAGAATAGATTCTAGCTTGATCGACCATCTTTTGTTGTTCAGCAACAGCCCAAGATCGAGTTCCATTTGGACTGTTTGGATTACGAATAGAGTTAGCCCAATCATCAGTAAACTTTGCGTCAACCGCTGTCGTTCTGCCGTTAATCACTGTCACATCGTCCGCAATGCCGTTCACTCGACGACCATCAAAAATAACTGTGAAAGAGCGATCTGAAAGCGAAGCACCACCATAAATTTCACGGACACCAGTCTCATATGATTGAGCTTTATCGATAGCCCTAGTACCAGTGACACCAACAGCATCAGTTGTTCTAAACGCTCCCTTATTTGGTGCATTACAACACTCCGACGCGATCTTGGCGAAGTAGTCAAAATTCCCCAATGAACTCAGTTGGATATGCTTCTGATGCTCCAATGCGGCCGGCTCAAAAAGCTGATATCCCCCCGACGCGGGTTTTGCGCTGGCAGAGCCAAGCGCCAGAAGCGCCGCTGTCAGCAAAGCCATAAGGCCCGCCAAGAGGGATTGAAGTCGCAAGATCATAACCCAGTCATAGACCGGATGCGGCCCACTTGGGAAGCCGTAAGCATTTGGCTGCTAAAGAAGAATGGAGGAATTAATCTTGCGCGGAACACAATTTGGAGTAGTGTTTCACCAAGATTTTCAGAAAGGATTTGACCATGGGATTTGGTTTCAGGAAGTCATTCAAGGTCGCGCCCGGTGTGCGCCTAAATGTTGGCAAGACACGTTCATCGCTCAGTGTTGGCGGCAAGGGCCTCACCACCAACATCAGCAAACGCGGGGTAAAAACGACCGCAAGTATTCCCGGCACCGGCCTGAGTTACACGACCAAACCAGCGCCGAAGAAGCGCAAAGCCACCAAAAAGGCAGAGATCAAAGAGGACCAGACGGCTAATCAGGAAGAAGGCTCTGTTCTTGAAGGTCTCATCGGATTGGCCGTCATCGGTGTTGTTGGATATTTCGTCATCACGTGGATATTCTAACCCGCCTGACGTTTTCCATCAGCCTTGCGCCATGGATCACGGCGGCAATGCGGATGTGATCGGGATAAACGGCATAGATCAACCGCCAGCGATGCACAAAGACCTCCCGTACATCTTTGTCACCATCATATTCAGGAACACCTCGCCCTTGTCCGGGTTGGTCTATCAGGGCATCTGCACGCGCGAACATCTTTCGAGCAACATTGCGGGCATAAAGCGGGGAATCTTTCTCGATATAGCTGACGATCTCTTCCAGATCATCCAACGCTCGATCCGACCAGATCAGTCGTTGAGCCATTTTGCGAACCGCGCCTTTGCATCTTCGTGGCTCACACCGCCATTCTGATCAATGCTCTCAAGCCCGTTGTGGATTTTCTCCAGCACATAGAGCTTATATTGCGCATCTTCATAGGTGGCGTCTTCGGGCAGCGCCCGAACCATGGCCTCGATCTCCTGCTTGGCGGTTTGCATCGATTCAGTCCTCATCAGTTACCACCATCATACATGGGAGAGGTTTCCGCTTCCACAACATCCTCACCCTGCGCCTCTGCGCCCATTTTCGCCGGATGTGTGAGGGTATGGATCTGCTTGAGCTGTCGGATAGAGACCTGCGTATAAATCTGGGTCGTATCGAGTTTCGCATGGCCCAGAAGCTGTTGAATGTAGCGGATATCAGCGCCGTTCTCCAGCATCAGCGTGGCGCAGCTATGGCGGAACAAATGGCAGGACCCGGATTTGCCAATCTCGGCCGCATTGATGTGACCCCGCACTAGCTGGGTCATGCGGTTGGGGGTAAAGGCTTCGCCAAGGCTGGTTAAAAAGAAAGCGGGATCATGGCCGGTCAGATCAAACTGGGGCCGCACCTCATGCAGATATTTCTCGCACCAGAGCAAGGCCCGCTCCCCTATCGGCACCATCCGGTCCACCTTGCCTTTAGCTGCCGGGGTCTTTGATCGCTCGTTGGTAATCTTCCCGTTTCATGTAAATGCGCGGCTCCCGGTCCAGCGCCTCCGCCTCAACCGTATGCTCGGATGCCCGTTCTACTTCCCCGACTTCCAGCGCGTCCTAGCTACGTTCCAAATGATCTGCCCGCTGAGCCTCAAGGCTGCGGTGATCTACGCGGTCAGCAATGTCATACCGCTCCAACGCCGCGTTCACTTCATCCGCCCATTCCTCGCGCCAGCTCTCCAGCAGGTCTTTCGCATTCCAGTCCCGGTTCTTGCCCTCAAACCCATCCGGGCTGACGGCCCGCGTTGTCAGCAACACATGGGCATGGTGGTTGCGGGTATCGCCCTTCACGCCGGGCGCATGGATCGCCACATCCGCAACCATGCCCCGGTCCACAAACTGCACCTGCACAAACCCGCGCACCAGCTCCTCACGCCCCGCTGCGTCCATCTCATGCGGCAGCGCCAGTTGCACCTCTCGCGCCACCTGTGCGTCCTTGCGTTTCTCCGCTGCCTCAACCGTGTTCCATAAGACCTCGCGGTCGGCGAGATAGGAAGGTGCGCCAGACGATGGCAACACCAGCAGCTAAAAGAACAACAAGAACAGAAGACAGGTTTCAAGAATGAGTGACAACCCCACCTCCCCTACCGACAAAGCACAGCTCGACAAGATCACAGACGTCCTTGCCGCCCTCGTCGATGAGACACGCCAATCCAAGGTCATGATCTCCGACGTCATCGCGCAACGCACCCAATACGCCGCCGATATCAAAGACCTTAAAGCATCAATCGACACAACAAGACGCGCACTCGATCCTGAAGCGCTTGGCGCGCACGTCGCCGACAATATCGACCACTTCATGGGTAAGGCAGCGCAAGCCACAATCCATGGTGCAGAGGCAAACCTCAAAGCCGCCGATCAAAGCCTTGGTGCGGCAAACCAGACCATCACCGCCGCCAAGGACATCGAAGACAAAGCCCAAAAGCTCGATAGGGAAAGCCGAACCCTCGCAAGCATCACAACCCGCCTCGAAGAACGAGACCAAAGATCAAAATACGATTGGGCGGCACTCGGATGCGCCATGTTGGTGGCCGCAGGACTGGCAGGTGGTGGCGCGTTCTTCTACGCCAAGGCAAACATCGAACAGGACAGTTTCAGCCAAGCCGTCAACCGCATCACACAAGACACCGATGCCGGATGGTGCAACCTCGCCCAAGGCCAAATCATCAACAGCCAGTCAAACGCAAAATTTTGTGCTGTCCACATGCCAAACTACGTCGAACCAGAACAGGCAGAATGATTAAGATATTGTTGGCTCATCTTTGATCAGGAACAGATCATCCCGGAACAAAGACTTTAGTTTAGCGCGACGTTTCGAGAACATGGCGAAGTCATTGACCACATCGTTGATATCTTCCGTCACCTGCACAAAATATCCGTCACCGATCTTTTGGACAGGAAAGCCAGCCGCAGAGATGGCAGCCGCGTCAACTTCATGAACGAACCTACCACCATAAAACATTCCCCACCCAATATTCGGAACTTTCCCATCCAGTATTGTAAAAGAACGAAAGCGGCTTTCTGGTGTGTTGGACCTGACTGATTGATTGTCAAAAGATGCAAAGCAATGGAGCATAGCCAAGTCAGCGTTCATCAACTCTCCCAATCGTGCTCCCAAAAGACACCAGTTCGTTTTTTTGTGCACAGCCGCATAGACATTCAAACGTCCATCAATGGTGTTCCCTCTTGCATCACTACGTGTATGACTAATCTCAGCCTCATACTTCGCAGCTCTATTACGTTTCCAGCGAAGACCAACCGGAAATTCAGATAAAGCACCGTTTACCCGCATCTGGGCAAGTTGTGCCCAGTAAGGTTCAGTTGCCTCAACAGATTCAAAAGGGCCTATTTTGTCTTCCCACTGATATAGAACTTCAGGGGCAAGTTGTGGGCTAACTTCTTCAAATGCTGCCAAAACCTGCCTACCTAAAGACCACTCAGTCGTTGGCCTAGAGGTGATCGCGGAAAACTTTATTTCATCTTTAGCCATCAGAAGTTACTCAAGTCTCCGGTAGATGGGTCATAACGATAAATTCCACCTCCCACTTTGCTTGTCACCTCGTCAATACGATCTCTCAGAGGACCCGAAATGTTTTGTGTCCGGGGACTGACAACCAGATTGAAGGGAGTTCCCGTCTCCTCAGCAAGCTGCAATTGAGCGCGTAACTGGTTAGAGTTTGAGAGGTCTTGAACGTTCTTTACCTCAAGAATGCCACCAGTGTTTCGCCCCCAAAGATCAGGGATCGTTGTAACCTGTTTCCCATTTGGCAAAGTAACAGTCACAGGCGTACCGTTTTTGACGCCTCCAACATGACTCAGTGCATCAACAACTTGGTTTTCGAATACTGCACCGTTTTGCCTATTCAGCGCAATCTGTGATCCCTTATTTGGTGCATTACAACACTCCGACGCGACTTTGGCGTGGTAGTCAAAATTCCCCAATGACGCCAATTGGATAGCGTGTTGATGCTCTAATGCGACCGGCTCAAAAAGCTGATATCCCCCCGACGCGGGTTTTGCCTGCGCAGCGCCAAGCGCCAGAAGCGCCGCTGTCAGCACAGCCAATAGGCCCGCAAAGAAGGATTGAAGTCGCAAGATCATAGCTCTGTCATAGACCGGATACGGCCCGTTTGGGAAGCCGTAAGCAATTGGCTGCTAAAGAAGAATGAGGCTCACAATGGCCTGACGTTTTCCATCAGCCTTGCGCCATGGATCACAGCGGCAATGCGGATGTGATCAGGATAAACGGCATAGATCAGCCGCCAGCGATGGACAAAGACCTCCCGTACATCCTTGTCACCATCATATTCGGGAACACGTCGGCCTTGTCCGGGCTGGTCAATCAAGGCA
>DS999533.1:6759-8530 GCA_000158135.1 Rhodobacteraceae bacterium KLH11 | reverse complement strand
TACTGCACGATCAATGTAATCTTTGTCACGTAATTGACGAAGCCAAGATGATCACTCCTCAAAGCTCGCCTGATAGGATTGCAGGCGGGCGGCATCACCCAGCACCGCTAATGCCCCCAGATGCCAAATTGGACGCGCACCCGGCGCATCCGTGGGTAACGCTGCATAGTCCTGCAACGCCATGTCCAAATCCTGACCTTGCGCCCACGCAATCGCTTCATCAGACGCCTGACGCACATGTTCCTCAAGGATTTCAGGCGCGCGAATGTCTGGACCAGACCATGCTCGAGCAAGAGGATAAAAGTGTCTCTGCTCACCTTTAATTTGCGAACAAATTTCTGAGAATGCGTCTGTAGACAAAGAAAGCATCGCACCGAGCTTCTGCTGGTCTCGAATTCTGTCAAGGCCATAGATGATGTCTACAATTCGGTCATGCAGTATAAAATGCGCGACCTTATCACCAACCTCGTCGGTGTATATCGACCAGCCCATAGCTTTAAGAAGCTGTGTCACTTCCTTCATTTTCATTGACCCGCTCCCGGAAATGTCCTGATTTCAATCGGAATACCATTCGGGTACCCTTGATCACGTAGCGGAACACCAGGGTCCAAACCAAATCGGCGGGCGACATCCCCTCTTGGAATCGCGTCTCCACTATTGATCTGCGGATAGATTTCACTCTGACGAATGGTCAGATCAGCATTGCCCGTTTTGACTTCGATAATGCCCCATTTGCCATCGGGTGTTTCGTAAACGATGTCCGGACGGCAACGCCCAGTACCACAAGAACTGCCAAACGAAATTTCCTTGTCTGAAACCCGGTAACCCTGATCCCTCAACTGTAATTTAAGATCATCCGTCATCGCTTTGTGATGTTCGTAGTGATCGCGGATCGTGATGCGCGGTCCCTTGTTTGGTGCATTACAACACTCCGACGCGACTTTGGCGTGGTAGTCAAAATTCCCCAATGACGCCAATTGGATAGCGTGTTGATGCTCTAATGCGACCGGCTCAAAAAGCTGATATCCCCCCGACGCGGGTTTTGCCTGCGCAGCGCCAAGCGCCAGAAGCGCCGCTGTCAGCACAGCCAATAGGCCCGCAAAGAAGGATTGAAGTCGCAAGATCATAGCTCTGTCATAGACCGGATACGGCCCGTTTGGGAAGCCGTAAGCAATTGGCTGCTAAAGAAGAATGAGGCTCACAATGGCCTGACGTTTTCCATCAGCCTTGCGCCATGGATCACAGCGGCAATGCGGATGTGATCAGGATAAACGGCATAGATCAGCCGCCAGCGATGGACAAAGACCTCCCGTACATCCTTGTCACCATCATATTCGGGAACACGTCGGCCTTGTCCGGGCTGGTCAATCAAGGCATCTGCCCGCGCGAACATTTTCCGGGCAACATTGCGGGCATAAATGTCCGTCGTCAGGGATTTTGGGACAGATGGCTGCCTGAGGTAAGAGAGGATCTGGCGCATCTGGTTGGTTTGATTATGCGGCGGATTTGCGGTGAAGCAAGCGCCTGGTCTCGATTGTCTTTTGTTTGATCCTTTCTCGCTGTTTTAGAATGGTCTGCCCGCGTCCGAAGTAGACATCAGCGGGCGTGAGGTTTTGTAAGCTTTCGTGGTAACGCCGGTGATTGTAGTGATCGACGAAAGCATCGATCTGCTGCTGGAGGTCACCGGGCAGATAGTAGTTTTCCAGCAAGATGCGGTTCTTCAAGGTCTGGTGCCAGCGCTCGATCTTGCCTTGGGTCTGTGGGTGATATG
>DS999533.1:0-6739 GCA_000158135.1 Rhodobacteraceae bacterium KLH11 | reverse complement strand
TGGCGTGGTAGTCAAAATTCCCCAATGACGCCAATTGGATAGCGTGTTGATGCTCTAATGCGACCGGCTCAAAAAGCTGATATCCCCCCGACGCGGGTTTTGCCTGCGCAGCGCCAAGCGCCAGAAGCGCCGCTGTCAGCACAGCCAATAGGCCCGCAAAGAAGGATTGAAGTCGCAAGATCATAGCTCTGTCATAGACCGGATACGGCCCGTTTGGGAAGCCGTAAGCAATTGGCTGCTAAAGAAGAATGAGGCTCACAATGGCCTGACGTTTTCCATCAGCCTTGCGCCATGGATCACAGCGGCAATGCGGATGTGATCAGGATAAACGGCATAGATCAGCCGCCAGCGATGGACAAAGACCTCCCGTACATCCTTGTCACCATCATATTCGGGAACACGTCGGCCTTGTCCGGGCTGGTCAATCAAGGCATCTGCCCGCGCGAACATTTTCCGGGCAACATTGCGGGCATAAATGTCCGTCGTCAGGGATTTTGGGACAGATGGCTGCCTGAGGTAAGAGAGGATCTGGCGCATCTGGTTGGTTTGATTATGCGGCGGATTTGCGGTGAAGCAAGCGCCTGGTCTCGATTGTCTTTTGTTTGATCCTTTCTCGCTGTTTTAGAATGGTCTGCCCGCGTCCGAAGTAGACATCAGCGGGCGTGAGGTTTTGTAAGCTTTCGTGGTAACGCCGGTGATTGTAGTGATCGACGAAAGCATCGATCTGCTGCTGGAGGTCACCGGGCAGATAGTAGTTTTCCAGCAAGATGCGGTTCTTCAAGGTCTGGTGCCAGCGCTCGATCTTGCCTTGGGTCTGTGGGTGATATGGCGCGCCTCGAACATGATCCATATCCTGATCTTCCAGCCATTCGGCGAGCTCACCAGAGATGTAGCTGGACCCGTTGTCGCTGAGCAGGCGTGGTTTGTGCAGCACCGTTGCCTGATCACAGCCTGAGGCTTGCAAGGCGAGGTCCAGTGTGTCGGTCACATCCTCGGTCCTCATCGTGGTACAAAGCTTCCAGGCGATGATGTATCGGCTGTAATCGTCCAGGATCGTGCTGAGATAAAACCATCCCCAGCCGATCACCTTCAGATAGGTAAAGTCGGTCTGCCAGAGCTGGTTCGGCCGTATCGTTTTGTCGTGGAACTCATCTGCTGCTGAAAGAACCACATAGGCTGGGCTGGTGATCAGGTCGTAAGACTTGAGGATGCGATAGACCGAAGCCTCTGACACAAAGTACTTTTCCGTGTCGGTGAACTGCACGGCCAGTTCGCGCGGCGACAGATCGCTTTCCTTCAAAGCCAGGTCCTTGATCTTCTCACGCATTGGCTGCGGAATACGGTTCCAGACCCGTGATGGCTTGGGACTGCGATCCTCAAGCGCCTCAGGACCACCCGACAGATACTGGTCATACCAACGATAGAAGGTGGTCTTCGGGATGCCCAGCTTTTCCAAAGTGCGCTTGGTCGGGAGATGTGAACCTTCGACAAGGCGGATGATCTCCAGCTTTTCAGATGCAGGATACCTCATTCGTCGTCGTCCCCATCCGCGATCATGCTTTTTTTGAGCAACCGCAGTTCAAGAGCCTGTTCGGCAACCACTTCCTTCAGATCGCGGGCCTCCCGGCGCAGATCTTTGACTTCGGTCGATGTCGCTGCGCGGGCCGTGTCGCCTGCCAAACGCTTCTTACCGGCTTCAAGGAACTCTTTGGACCAACTGTAGTAGAGGCTCTGTGCAATGCCCTCACGCCGGCACAACTCGGCAATGCTCTCTTCGCCCTTCAGGCCATCCAGCACGATCCTGATCTTCTCTTCCGCTGAATACTGCTTGCGGGTGGCTCGACGGATGTCTTTGACGACCTTCTCGCCGTGGCTCTTACGGGTTCCGGGTTTCTGTCTCATCTCCACTCCTTGGTGGTTACGATGTGCCAGAAACCCTCTCTTATCAAATCGACCTAAACTGTCCCATTGGTGCTGACGTCAGACAAGGGGGCACGAAGCCCAGTTCGTCGATGATCAGGAGCTTCTGTTTCACCAGTTGCTTTTGCAGCCGCAGGAGCTGGCGCTCGTCGCGGGCCTCCATCAACTCGTGGACGATTGCGGCAGCGGTCGTGAAGCGAACCGCCAGGCCTTTCTGGCAGGCGGCCAGACCGAGGCCGAGCGCCACGTGGGTCTTACCAGTGCCGCTGGGGCCGAGGGCGATGACGTTTTCGCAGCGGTCGATCCATTCACCGCGCGCCAGTTCCAGCACCTGCATCTTGTTGAGGCTTGGGATCGCCGTGAAGTCGAAGCTGTCGAGACTTTTGGTGGCAGGGAACCGCGCTGCCTTGATCCGGCGTTCGATCATCCGCCGTTCCCGGTCGATGAGTTCGAGCTCGATCAGACGGGCCAGGAACTGGACATGGTCGCGGCCCTTGGCGGCACAGAGCCGAGCCTGTTTGTCGTATTCCCGCAGGATGGTCGGCAGCTTCAGCTTTTTGAGTTGGTGGTTCAGCAGGATCTGTGGTGTCTCCGTCATGTCGAGGCACCTGTTGTCAGGCACATGTAGCTGGAGGGTGACGTCGTCGCCACCTTGGCCCGTGGCAGATAAGGATAGATATCCAGATCGAGTCTCGGCGGCCGCCGCTCCACCCGACACAGCACCAGATGTTTCACGGCATCAAAACTGATTGCTCCCATCTGGAGAGCCGTCTTCACGGCAGCATGAACCTCCTCCATCTCGAAGCTTTCGAGCAGCCGTAGGACCTGCACGTATTCGCGCCGTCCGGCTTTCAGCATGCGCGCTTCCATCAACTTCTGAAGGGTGGTGAATGCCTTGGGCAGTTCCCATCCAGTCAGAGGAGCCGCCTGCTCAAAAGCGCCAATCTTCTTCTCGATCAGCGGCAGGTAATGAACCGGATCGAAGACCATGTCCTCGCGGTCGTAGCTGCGAACATGCCGCGCGATGACCTCACCGCCACATCCGATGACCACCCGGTCGACATAGGCGCGGATCCAGACATCGCGATGGCCGTAGGCAACCGGCACGGAATAGTCGTTGGTCTTAAAGCGCAGCAGCGACAAGGAACTGACCCGGCCCGTTGCCTGGTCACAGGCTTCGAAGGACCGGGCGGGAAGCGGCGCCATGATCTCCAGGTCGCGTTGAAGCCGCCCTCCAATCGTCTCATTGTGCCCGCGCAGCTTGTCATGCTGGCGCTTCCGGCACTGCTCTTCGAGCCAGTCGTTGAAGGCATCCCAAGTGGGGAAGTTCGGGACCGGCACCATGAAGTTGCGCCGGGAATAGCCAACCAGCCCTTCGACGGATCCCTTGTCGTTGCCCTTGCCAGGACGTCCGTAGCGGTCCCGGATCACGTAGTGGGACAGCATCTCGCTGAACAGCCGGGCGCGTCTGCGAGTTCCGTCGGGCTCGATCTTAGCCACAAGGCACCGGTCGTTGTCGTACAGGATCGACTGCGGAACGGCCCCGAAGAACCTAAAGGCATGAACGTGCCCGTCCATCCAGGCCTCGGCCGTCGCCGCCGGATAGGCCCGGACGTAGCAGGCATCGCTGTGCGGCAGATCCAAGGCAAAGAAGTGAGCCTTCTGCTCAATGCCTCCGATCACCACCATTGCTTCGCCGAAGTCGGCCTGAGCATGGCCGGGTGCATGGTTAAGCGGTACGAACATCTCGCGATGCCGTCGACCATGTTCCCGAACATAATCCTTGATGATGGTGTAACCACCCTCGAAGCCATGCTCATCACGCAGTCGCTCGCAGATCCGCTTGGCCGTATGCCGCTGTTTGCGCGGTCGTTGCCGATCTTCCGACAACCATTGATCAATGATCCCGGTGAACCCATCCAGCTTGGGCCGCCGGATCGGTGCTGACCGACGGTAACCAGGTGGGACCGAAAACGCCAAGATCTTGCGAACACTGTCACGAGATATCCCGAAATGCCGGGCCGCTTCTCGCTGGCTCATGCCCTCGGCACAGGCCAGACGAACTTTACGATACAAATCCACGGAAAAGATCCTCCCGCCCCCCTCCGTTACGAAAAGAAGGGCAAAGATGGACGACTTTTACGCCGCCCGCAGCAGGGTCATCCCGCCGCTACCGTGGTCGACTTTCTCACCGCCGTTCTCACCGATCAAAATGGGATTGGGCGACATTGGGGTGTGCAATGCTGGTCAGCGCAGCGCTGGCGGGCGCTGGCGCGTTCTTCTTCGCCAAGGACCAGATCAGAGCAAACGACTTCGACCGGTCAGTCCGCCTCATCACCCAAGATGATGACGCTTATTGGTGCAGCCAAGCAGACGGGCAAATCATCAATAGCCAGTTAGGCGCAAAATTCTGCGCCGTCCACATGCCAAACTACGTGGTGCCAAAGGCGGCGGAGTGAGGATCAGGGAAGGTTTCGATTGCCCTTATTTGGTTTTGGCTTTTTCTGCTTCTCCAATTGAACAGAACCATCAGAGTCAAAACCCAGCCTTACCACATCGCCAATTTTTAGCTTCGGCAAACAGTCTAAATAATCCTGAAGCACGGATATCTGCTCATCAACCGACGGCAGTACCTTCGTTCCTGACTCAACGATTTTCGCAAACACATCCTCGACAGACACATCCCGGCCCACGTAAACCACAGCACCAAACTCAATGGGTTTGAGTGTGCTTAAGGACACAAAAACCATTTTGCCATCATCATGGATCGGGGCAACAAACGATTTTCCGACTGGGGAGGCCTTCTCCATCGAAAATGGAACCAGCATTTTTTTTGTCATGTCTCACTCCCAAGGACGATAGTACTTATGCCTTGTTTTATGGGTCGCAATATCTTTGAGGCGCATATTCAAAGGGCTGTCTGCACCACCGGCCGAAAGGGCTACTTGGTGATCAACATTATATCCGGGCGGCACTTTACCCTTGGATAGATATTGATTCATCCATTTAGGTGCTTTGCCGCTAGCACCGAGTTGTTTCAAGAAGAACGACTTCGCAGCCTGACTACGTTGTGCACCAGTCTGAATACCATTGGCCTGCTTGTAGAGATCCCAACCTTTCGCCGCATCAGCTCGTGAAACAAACTGACCCTTCGTCGCTGACTGAAACTGGTTCCAAGTCTTGATGTCGGACGGCAGATCTATAGGTCTGCCTCCCCTATTTGGAGCAACAAAATCGGCAGAAAAATCCAAGCTCGCCACATGGGTTTCATACCCATGCAAAACAAATGCACCCGCATGCATGACAGTGACATCACCTGTGATCGCAACATTGGTAGCAGCGACTGGTGGCGCACGCACTGTGAAGTGAACGGTGGAGTGTTCAGCTATGGCAGATTCTTGTTGTGGAAAAAACTCAGCTTGGTTGGTTACACTTGGTGCCAATGGAATTGCTATCGCACTCAAAGCTGAGAGCAGAAGGACGGTAACCAAGCCGATGATATGGCGCAGAAATCTCATGCTTTTGCTTAGCAGCTATCGGTCAATCAGGTTTTGAGTATTTCTTATTGAGTTTATCGAAGGAAATTTCACCGCTCCTCAGCGCCGTAAACTCTTTCTCTGTTATCTCAGCGTTGATAAACTTGGTCTTAAAGTGCCCGCTGTCAAACTGAAAAAAATAAGCACCATCTGAGAGAAAAGCCTTACAGTGCATGCCTAAAAGTTCAGTCTCATTCCCCTTCGCATTACAAAAATAGTACTCTCCGCCCCTCAGCTCTAAGTGGCGATTTCTTTTTGACGTATCAATTTTCAAAGGCTTCAGCTTCAAAACGACCTCCACTAAAATTCTATTTCGATGAGCGGAGCATTTCTTAAGTCAACAACGGCTTCGGCTGTGCCGCCCGATGTAAATCCACCTGGCAACCATTGAGTGTTGGCTCCACCTTCGTTCCCACTTGGCACCCTAATTCCGTTAAGGTTCTGTGGTGGAACATAAAGAGCCACTGAGTCACCATTTGAAAGCGTACCTGCGTCTAGCCCCAATCTTTGCTCCACCACTCTCATGTTACCACCAGCATCCGATACGATTTGATCAAACTCGGATTTGGGCATGACGAATGCATCGGCTCCACCTGCAGTTCCATATTCTTCAAGATTTCCTCGTGTTGTAAACCTAACCGCACCATCGTCAAAGCGAGCCAAGTGAGCGTCAATTTCTGCTTGGGACATATAAGTTGAGGGATCGGGTCGTTGGCCATGTGGTGTCCCAACAATTTCGTCAATCCGACTTTGCGAAAGATTAGGTCTCCTATTTGGTGCATTACAACACTCCGACGCGACTTTGGCGTGGTAGTCAAAATTCCCCAATGACGCCAATTGGATAGCGTGTTGATGCTCTAATGCGACCGGCTCAAAAAGCTGATATCCCCCCGACGCGGGTTTTGCCTGCGCAGCGCCAAGCGCCAGAAGCGCCGCTGTCAGCACAGCCAATAGGCCCGCAAAGAAGGATTGAAGTCGCAAGATCATAGCTCTGTCATAGACCGGATACGGCCCGTTTGGGAAGCCGTAAGCAATTGGCTGCTAAAGAAGAATGAGGCTCACAATGGCCTGACGTTTTCCATCAGCCTTGCGCCATGGATCACAGCGGCAATGCGGATGTGATCAGGATAAACGGCATAGATCAGCCGCCAGCGATGGACAAAGACCTCCCGTACATCCTTGTCACCATCATATTCGGGAACACGTCGGCCTTGTCCGGGCTGGTCAATCAAGGCATCTGCCCGCGCGAACATTTTCCGGGCAACATTGCGGGCATAAAGCGG
>DS999534.1:87976-161424 GCA_000158135.1 Rhodobacteraceae bacterium KLH11 | reverse complement strand
AGCTTGATCGCGAGTTTGCGGGCAACACACCACGTGACTTGTTGGGCAATACCCGCTTGATGAAATCCCACTCAAGATCGCTCATGCCCGATCGTGCCATTTTTCCGCTCCCATCTGTTGTCTCGGCCAAATTGAGTCACAAGACGCTGGGAAAGAACAGAACTTAATGGGTGCCCTGCCTAGAAGGATATTTTGAGTCCTGCGTTGAGGTTGAGTTCGGTGGTATCGCCGAGGGTTGTTAGTCCTGTTGCATAGGAGGCTTCACCGAAGAGAGCGAGGCGGTCATTCCAGGCATAGGTGCCGCCAAAGCCAAACCCGATGGCCCAGGGCTCGCTCTCGGTTGTCAGGGACACCCCGGCGACATTTACCGTGCTTCCCGCGCCAAACTCGTGGAACAGGTTGACGATACCATAAAGATGACTGGATTCTTGTGCCTGCGTTTCAAACTCAAGCCCAAGGCGCAACGTCTGGCTGGCCGCATCGTCGAGCGTCACACGCGCTCCATATGGCGCGCCGGTGAAGTCAGAGAACGCAACAGAAGAATGGCTCAGCTGGGCCTGCGGTATCACCACCAGTCCGGGGTTCAGATCGAACTGCTTTCCCACCTCCAGCGACACGGCATAGCCCGTGCCACTGTTCCCTTCCGCCAAACTTCCGATACGGGCAGAGCTCAGATCACTTGTATAAGAGGACAGTGTCATCTGCGCGTCTATATAAAACCTGCGATTGTCATACCATGTTGCAGCCAGGCCCAGACCCAGGCCGCTGGTCGCAACCGAACCATCCCCAAAGCCAGAGCTGACATCTGTACTGCCGGTGGCGTAGGACAGCATCAGCCCGCCCACAAACAGGCCCGCACCGCCGTCGTTCAGGACGATATCCGCGCCGATCTCCATCTCCCGGATACTGCTCTCAAGCCCGGCTCCTGTTGTGCTGTGCTCTTCCGCCGTTGTGATGCGTTCCCCGCCCATCTGGAACCAAAGCGGCGAGCCCGTGTTCTGGCCAGCTGTTCCCCCATCCCAGGCCAGGCTCCGGAAATCCTCCGAGCTGCCCCGCTGGCGCAGCGAAGAGGGACCGTTGAGGGCCAGAAGCGCATGACCATAGCTGTCATAGATCGGCGCAGAGGGTTGCCAGTTGATCTTCTTGGTATCGGACATCGCACTCAACACCCAACCGCGGCCATCCCCGGCCTTGGCCAGCGTATAAACGTAAGCGCCCGCGACAAACGCATGCTCCCCGTCCGAAGTGACATGGTTGCCATCTACAAGGGTGACCGTCCCGTCAAACGCTCCGGCAACAGAAACCACATCAACTTCACGCGCGGTGACCTCTGCACCGCCGCTGTCCAGGCTGGCAACCGACAGCATCATATCGCCCCCAGCGCTGCCGGTGATGACAACCATATCGCCCTTCGGATCGTCGCCCCCCATAACCGCATCCAGTGCAAAAACACTCGAGCCTGATCCGGTGTAATCCCCATCAATGGTGATCACATCACCTGTATCTCCATCCTGCACACTTAAGAACAGAGACCCTGCATTGGTCACATCGCCTGCAATGGTAATGTCGCGCTCCCCGCCGGAGGCGTGGAACACAGACCTGGCGTCGATGGACAAATCCATAGCCAGTGTATCACCGCCAACCATGATCAGCTTCGTGTCATTCAGCGTGAGACGCTCCCAATTGCGGAAGCGATCCGTCGTGAAGACCATAGTCTGATCCCTCAAAACCAGCTGATCATTGATCCCCCCACCGCCATCAACAGCACCCGTGAAACGCCCTCCCGTCAGGGTCAGCATATCGTCACCCGCCCCAAGAAGAATATCACCGAGGATCGTCCCTGACGAGGTGATGACCGCATTGCCATCCCCGTCCCGGATCGCAAGACCAGAAGTTCCCGCACGCACATGGGCCCCGCTGGCGATATCAATCGTCCCACCGGCACCGGATATCGAACGGATTGCCGCGCCGGCTCCGCCGCCGCCCGTCACAGACCCCGCCACGTCTATGTCAAAGCCCGTCGCTCCAACAGCGTGAATGCCGTCTGCATTCATTCCGAAAACCCTTACAGCGGCATCCGCATCCAGACGGGCAATCGCCTGCCCGGCAGCCGACTGCGCAACCAACCCAAAGGCGCCTTCCCCATCCGTGGTGACGCGGCCATCGGCCATCCGCGCAGTCGCTGCGCCAGAGCCAGAGGTGGTTGCAAAAAGTCCATGGGCATTGTTTCCACCTGTCGTGACATCCCCGCCCTCCACCTGCGCAACCGCAGCGCCAGAACCAGAGGTGGTCGCCAAAAGCCCCTGGGCATTGTCTCCGCCTGTCGTGACATCTCCCCCGGTCATATGCGCACGCGCATCGGCCGCACTCTCCGCGTTTCTAATAAACGCCCAAAGTCCACGGGCTTCTTGTCCCTCCGTTGCGACATCTCCACCCTCCAAATGCGCTGTCGCTGCGCCAAGACCAGTGGTGCTCGCATAAAGCCCACGGGCAAAGTCTCCGCTTGTTTTGACATCCCCGCCGGTCATATGCGCACGCGCATCGGCCGTGCTCTCCGTGTTTTCAATCGCCGCAAAAAGCCCGTGAGCCAAACCCCCTTCCGTGGTGACGGAGCCACCTTCCAATTGCGCTGTCGCTGCGCCAAGACCAGTGTTGCGCGCAAAAAGCCCCTCAGAAAAATGTCCATCGGTGGTGACATCCCCGCCCTCCAACTGCGCAACCGCAGCACCAAGACCAGTGGTGCTCGCATAAAGCCCGCGGGCATTAGCTCTGCTTGTCTTGACATCCCCGCCGGTCATATGCGCACGCGCATCGGCCGCGCTCTCCTCGTTAATAATCTCTGCCCAAAGCCCGTGGGCATTATCCCCATCGGTGGTGACATCCCCGCCCTCCAGCTGCGCAACCGCAGCACCTAGGCCAGAGGTGGTCGCCAAAAGCCCGCGGGCATTAGCTCCGCTTGTCTTGACATCCCCGCCGGTCATATGCGCACGCACCTCGGCAACGCTCCCGGCGAATCTAGTCTCGGCTCGAAGTCCGGAAGCAAAACCCCCTTTCGTGGTAACGGAGCCCCCCTCCAACTGCGCAACCGCAGCGCCAAGGCCAAAGGTCCTCGCATAAACCCCATGAGCACCGCCTCCGCCTGTCGTGACATCTCCCCCGGTCATATGCGCACGCGCATCGGCGACGCTCTCCGTGTTTTCAATCGCCGCAAAAAGCCCGTGAGCCGTACCCCCTTTTGTTTCGACATCTCCGCCCTCCAAATGCGCTGTCGCTGCGCCATCGCCAG
Organism: Rhodobacteraceae bacterium KLH11; assembly: GCA_000158135.1. Taxonomy (GTDB): domain Bacteria; phylum Pseudomonadota; class Alphaproteobacteria; order Rhodobacterales; family Rhodobacteraceae; genus Ruegeria. The sequence goes on along the minus strand of DS999534.1, from coordinate 158,138 downwards.
TGGTGCTCGCCAAAAGCCCATAGGCACCGTCCCCGCTGGTATCAACATCCCCGTCGGTCATGTGTGCGCTTGCTTCAGCTTCGTTTTCCGCGTTGAAAATCGCCGCCCAAAACCCATGAGCTTCTTTTCCCTCCGTTGCAACATCTCCACCCTCCAAATGCGCAACCGCTGCGCCAAGGCCCCGGTTGAACGCCACAAGCCCACGGGCAAAGTCACCGCTGATATCAACATCCCCGTCGGTCATATGCGCATGCGCATCGGCAACGCTCTCCGTGTTTATAATCGACGCAAAAAGCCCGTAAGCCGTACGCCCTTTTGTTGCGACATCTCCGCCCTCCAAATGCGCAACCGCTGCGCCAAGGCCGTAGGTGTTCGCATAAAGCCCATGGCTCAATAATCCTCTTGTTTCGATATCCCCACCGGTCATATGCGTACGCACCTCGGCCCCACTCGCCGCTACGTTCGTCGCCGCCTGAAGTCCGAAAGCCCCACTCCCTTCCGTGGTGACACGACCGCCCTCCATCTGCGCGACCGCAGCGCCAAAGCCATTGCCGCTCGCATAAAGCCCATGGGCAAAGTCACCGCTTGTTTTGACATCCCCGTCGGTAATGTGCACACGCGCATCGGCCTCGCTCCCGGCGTTCGTAATATTCGCCCAAAGCCCGTGGGCATCATCCCCATCCGTTTCGACATCCCCGCCCTCCAAGCGCGCAGTCACAGATCCAAGGCCAGTGGTCCAAGCCAAAAGCCCCGACGCATTGTCTCCGCCTGTCGTGACATCTCCCCCGGTCATATGCGCATGCGCATCGGCCGCGCTCGCCGTGTTTTCAATCGCCGCCCGAAGCCCGTGAGCCAAACCCCCTTCCGTGGTGACGGAGCCGCCTTCCAATTGCGCTGTCGCTGCGCCAAGACCACCGGTGCTCGCCAAAAGCCCATGGGCACCGTCCCCGCTTGTATCAACATCCCCTCCGGTCATATGCGCATGCGCCTCGGCCGCGCTCCCGGCGAATCTAATCTCCGCCCGAAGCCCGTGAGCCGTACCCCCTTCCGTGGTGACGGAGCCGCCTTCCAATTGCGCTGTCGCTGCGCCAAGACCAGCGTTGCGCGCCAAAAGCCCCTGGGCACCACTTCCGCTTGTTTCGACATCCCCTCCGGTCATATGCGCATGCACCGCGGCCGCGCTCCCCGCGTTGTCAATCTCCGCCCAAAGCCCGTTAGCAAAAACCCCTTCCGTGGTGACGGAGCCGCCTTCCAACTGCGCAACCGCAGTGCCAAGGCCAAAGGTGCTCGCCAAAAGCCCGTGGGCCTTGGCTCCGCTGGTCTTGACATCCCCGCCGCTCATATGCGCACGCGCATCGGCCGTGCTCTCCTTGTTGGCGATATACGCCTGAAACCCACGCGCATCTCCCCCATACGTGGTGACTGTGCCGCCCTGCATTTCAGCAACCGCAGCGCCATCACCAGAGGTGGTCGCCAAAAGCCCAATGCCCCAGCTCGCGTTTGTATTAATCTCTCCTTTGATCAGGCGCGTCGTCGCCGTGGCTGTGCTATCCTCGTTGTTGATCACCGCCCAAAGCCCACGCGCATTTCCCCCATACGTGGTGACTGTCCCACCATGCATTTCAGCAAGCGCAGCGCCAGAGCCAGAGGTTTCCGCCAAAAGCCCACTGGCCCAGTTACCGCTTGTCGTGATCTCTCCTTTGGTCAGGCGCGCCGTCGCCATGGCTGTACTATCCCCGTTACCAATCTCCGCCCAAAGCCCGCGCCCATTTTCCCCATGCGTAGTGACTGTGCCGCCCTGCATTTCAGCAACCGCAGTGCCAGAGCCAGAGGTGGTCGCATAAAGCCCACCGGCAAAGTCACCGGTCGTATTAATGTTGCCAAGCGAGAGAAGCGTCATCACCGTGGCTGTGCTCTCCTCGTTACCAATCTCCGCAAAAAGCCCACGCGCATTTTCCCCAAGCGTGGTGACTGTGCCGCCCGCCAATTGCGCTGTCGCAGCGCCAAGGCCAGTGGTGCTCGCAAAAAGCCCACGAGCCCAGCCTCCGCTTGTCTTGACTTCCCCGCCGCTCATAAACGCATGCGCATAGGCCGCGCTCTCCTCGTTAAAAATCCCCGCCCAGAGCCCGTGAGCATCAACCCAATCCGTGGTGACGCGGCCGCTCTGCAGGAGCACAGTCATATTCCCATCAGCCGTCCCCGCTCCGTGCCCACGCACTCCAGAGCCACCCACCGTGACACCTGGGTCATCAAGTACCAGAGTAAGCCCGTCTGATCCGATATAGGCGATGCCGATCTGGTAATTTCCAGGAGCACAGTTAACGACATCCTGGCCAGAGGCGTCTGCCCCACACTCATTGGCTGCATGCGCCGCGTCAGTTACCAACAACAGCCCTGCTGTTGCGCCGGTCGCCACACCCAAAAGGCCCGGCGCTATGCTCGCGACCCGCCCCTTGAACTTGGTCAATCGACCTCCACGTACCAAAACCTTGAGCGGGGGAAAGACCCGTTGGAAATCAAAGCACTGGTTTGTCATTCTGAAATACTCCTGTGATGGGCCGAGCCAACGGGCACAAAACCGACCAGGCAAAGGCACCACCATGTCCGCCAGGCAGGCAGCTGGTTGTCATAAATACGGATATTGAGAGCGGCATCGGCCGCAGGCGTTGCCCCAGACGCAACCGGACGCGAACCGGCGTCAGTAATCGGCGGTGTCGCCTCCACGCCGTCGTCTTTAATCAGGGGAAACTGCCAGGGCTTCACATCCGACCCCGAACCGGTGGTCACCACATCGCAGGGCGCGCTGATCGGAGAGAAGCGCAACTGATCATCCAATCCGGAAACCGAGATCAGACTGCCAATTAAACCTTGAACAATAACCAACCTGCGGTCGGGTATCAGGAGGATGTAACCGGAGAGCGCTCTGCTTTGCGCCAAAGCGCCGCCACGGTTCTTGAACCGATGAACCGATGAACCGATGAACCGATGAACCGATGAACCGATGAACCGATGAACCGATGAACCGATGAACCGATGAACCGATGAACCGATGAACCGATGAACCGATGAACCGATGAACCGATGAACCGATGAACCGATGAACCGATGAACCGATGAACCGATGAACCGATGAACCGATGAACCGATGAACCGATGAACCGATGAACCGATGAACCGATGATATGGAGCTTCCGCCCTATCGTCAAGCAAGGTACTGACTTTATTGAGTATATTGGCGATTTTTGGCCGAATATTCGAGGGCCAATCAATGCATCTCATACCTAAATTCTAGAGCCAGATTGTTTCCCGCGGAAATTCCATAATCCTATGCTTGAATAGACACCGGCTATGGGGCCGGGTTGGCTTGTCGTCTTCAGCAGCAGGCGTCGGATCGGTCCGACCTTGGCTGATGCCACAATCTGTTCGTCTTCATCAAAGGTCAGATTGAGTGATCCAGACTCTCCGATTTCGAACCGAACGGTAAATGGGCGGCCGCCAACGTCTTCTCGATTTCACCAATGTGCTGTTCGTGTTTTTCCCGTGCTTTGCGCGCTGCGCGCTCAGCCATCCACCTTTCCCTCTCTGCGGCCCAAAGCACATCGGCTTCAGCTTTGGGAATGTATTCGAACGAGTCTGGTGGTTCGCGTAGCTCTTCGCCAGTGTCGATGTCAAAAGGGGCTATAGAACACGTTTCTCGGCCATCGCACTTGTCGCTATTGCACCACGAATGATCATAGGTGTCGACGAGCACCCAATCCTGCGCTTCGGGATCCCACTCGGCAGAAGCGTCGTGGCGAACGTCGGTGCTGCCGCAGTATGTGCATCGCATTTCGATCCTGCGTGTCATAGGCGTCGCCCTCCTTCAGGTTGATTATCAAGTGCGGTGTATGGATCGCGCTGATCGCTGCCAGAGTAATCGGAGAACTCGACAAACGCCTCGCGCAGTGAAGCCAGTGCGTGATTGTCGAAATCGTCATCGCGGCGATCCGCTTCGGGTATCGTGTCGTCGAGGTTTTCGTGAATCGCGAACGTCAGATCATCCGCAATCGTCGTAAACTCTACCGCCGGTTGCGCGTCGTGGGTCAGTCTCGGAAAATGCCCAAAGTGATTATCCCCCGCGACGAAGCCTTTGCCGGTCTCGATGGAGATCTGGCGCGCCATCCGCACGGCCTCAAGGGGATCACGAGCATCGTGGATTGCCGTTGCCAGATATTCGGGGCCTCGTTCGTGCCCTCGTTGGAACGTCCGTAGATGCCCCAGAATTCGGCGGACCCGGCTTCACATTGAACAACGCATCCCTCAAGTTCATTAGTTCGGCAGGCAACCAGCTCGAACCATTCAAATCGGCCCAGCGTGTCACCCTGGGATAGGTTGTTGAATCTTTCAGAAGCGGGGAGAGCAGTGATGGAATCTGTCATTTTGGTTTCCCTTTTTTCGATCCACCCAACGGGATCAAAAGAAACCCAAGCCACCTCTCACTCTTACCCCTACTGGTGACCTGGGAGGCACGGGTTTATTCGGCCGCAACCGCTGGGATGTCGCAATCCGGATCTCCGGCTTTGGCAAACATCCAATCCGCCGCGGCTTGCGCCATAGAGGCAACCCTGAAAACAGCCCCGTTACTTTCGCCTAAGATTTCAAGCCAATGTTTAATGTAAGCCGCGTTCTGCCCGGCACTCGCTGGAACTCCAAGTCGGGCACAAACCATCGCGCCGGTTAACTCAGCGAAACATTCTTCCGTTGCCAACTTCAGAGCCGCGGTCTTGCCTTCGAAAGTCAGGCCCAAACGTTTCTCTACCGCAACCGCATGAGCTTCCTCATGTGCTAACGTGTCGTAGAGCCCAGCTGCGCTCTCGAAGGTCTGAACGCGCGGCAAGTGGATGACATCCCGAACCATGTGATAGTAAGCGCGTGGATCGGCTGAATGCTCGATGGGCACGCCCAAAGATGCAAACCAGGCATCCAGTGCCGGATCGCTCTGCGTGCCAAACTCTTTTGGTGCCGCTGACCTATCATACCAGTGTTCATCCAGGCCCTCGATCTGGCAGGTGTTGAACACGCGGTAGGCACGCGCATAGCGGCGAACATGTTCCTCACCCTCTGCGCCGGTTACTGGGTCGATTTCACCCTCCTTGGTGATCGTACCAAACTTCACGACCGTGGTAGATTTCTCACCTTTGCGCACCTGACCGCCCAGTTCCTGCGCCTGGCGATAGGTCATCCAGCTACGGCAATCATAGCCGCGTTTCATGGCGGCGATGAGTAACATCAGAACGTTGATGCCGCGGTACCGCTCACCGGTGGACCGCAGGGGCAGCGCCATACCCGCGCCGCCACTCCAAGGCTGGCGCCAGGGCACGGTTCCCGCCTGCATCTCGGCAAAAATCGTTTCAGTCACATGTTCGTAAATGTTGAATTTCTGATTGCCCATTACGGCCTCCTGGGTCTTTGGTGAAAATCACCATGACCGGAAGCTTTCTTTGACTTTCGGGAGTGACGGGGCTCATCATGCAAACCGGAACTCCGCTCCGGACCATCGCTGGCCACAGCCTTAGGGTGGAGTATCGGGCCTGTGGACATTCTGCTACTTTGTCTGTCGTGACTGTGCGTAGATAATGACATTTGCAAAGTCACCGCTGTTGAGATGAAGCTGCAGACGCGAACGGCACAGTACCTGTAGCGGCTTGAGATCATAAATCGTTGGGTGCGAGATCATCGCGATTTTCGGCTCAGATTGTTTGAAACGCTAAATTTGCTCTGGCTCACAATAATTGCGACTGGGCGCAGATTAACTGAGACGGGCTCACATTGCTGAGACTCAGATCAGCGTCGTGAGACCGATGGCAGGAAAGGCAAATTTTGAGAAGCGTTCACAGGCTTTTTGAGATTGGATATCAAATTGTTGGTTTCGCTAAAGCTGTAGTCACGCCCAGATGTTTTTTCAAAAAGGAACGCCCATTGGTCGCCACCCCAAAATAGCGCAATACCGCCGGGCTAATGAGCCCGTTTCTGGCAATATGACGCGGCAAAAAGTGAATCTCTGGAAACCGCCCTCTACACAAATGACCAAGTGGGGTCGATCGTGTAGATCACCCCCGCTTCGGGATGCGATCTGCCTAATGCGCCCGCAGAGCCTCCCGCTTAAACTCCGCACTGCAACGCTTGTGTTACTTCGGCTTTGTCATTCGACACCTTCCGGCTCATTCCGCGCCAATTCTAGGCGTCCACCAAATCAATGCAAACCCACACGACCGGATGCGGACACCGCCAGAACAGCTTTAAGCGCAGCTCTGGCGGGGATGTGCTTACGCGGCCACTTTTGTCGCGCGCATAAGATGCTGGGTATTCCAATCCGCATAACCAAGGATGGTCTGACTATTCGCAACAGCTTGTTTCCATGCCTTGAGATCCGCGTCTTCGGGCTCGATCTCGACATCCTCAAGAAGAACACCGTTCACCATCCAAGGCGTGATCGGCAAGGCTTTCAACCAGTCCGCAACCGTCGGAATCCGGCGACAGTCCTCACGCACATGTTGTTCACCGATAAACCGAACCGGAACCTTTCGTCCCGCGCTGTTTGTCAGTGTCACACCAAATATCCGCTCGCATTCGAATATCCCGAGAGTGTGGTGACGCAATGCTCTGTGTCCGGGTAAAGCCAGATAGGATTTCGTTTCATCGAACCAAGCGTGAATCGACAGATAATCGTTAGCAACACCGCCAAACTTTCGCGCGGAGCTTTCAGCGTGATACCAGGAATGAGCCATATCAGACATCCTCGTGATCATAGTGGTCGGTATCAACGAAGCGGGCAACGTGGCTGACATCGATCTTGTCCTCCAACACATCCCATATCACCTCACCATAACCCCCTTCGTTGATCTCGAATCCGGGATGCAAGCTGTACGGAACATCCCAGAGGAAGTCCTTTAGTCTTTTGTCTTGTTCCGCATTCAGCTTGCTACCTTTCGGTTTGATTATCACATCATTGACATTACCGCTGTCGCCATAGCCGTCATACGACGCCTCAATCTGCGTAACACCCGCCTCGCGTAAAACGCCAAGCATCGTTGTTCGCACAGCCTTCAGCTGCTCTTTCCGTTCGCGCGCCATTTGCTCCATGCGAGTGTTGATATCAGACAAGTCCATTGGGTTTTCCTTTCCTGTTTAAGTATGGAACACCCAAACAAAAGTTCTCTTTTCCTCTGTTTGCCGCCCTACGGGGAGCGGCAGCGGGTTTCTTCCGACATCGAATAGCCGCTCTTGCACTGCCTCTCCTCAGGGTTGTATCCAGCGGTAAAAACCAAGAGCAACACCGGAACGCCCCATATGAAAAACTGGCCCGAAGCCATCCCTCATGATCTGCAGATTGCACTTGAAGCCGCCAGGACGGACGACTGGCAGATGGCTTTTCGTCGCTGGTCCAAAGGCCACGGCCTGAAACTCAAAATCCAGTGGTATCGTGGGTTGCACGTGAACATGGCCGAACTGCATGAACGACGAGCGGATGCGTCACCACAAGACCACTGGGCCGTGCTGCGAGACTGGTTATGCCGCCACGACGTCCCCGTTTCAAAAAACCTTGCAGCGCTTTCGCAACCGGATTGATAGAATGGAGCGGCTCCAAAACGGAAAACAACGGGACGGAAAGGGTGTGAGGCAGGGGGTATGTTGGTCCGGAGGCAGCAACAAATACCGCCCCCGGACATTAAGCCTCATTCTGCTGCAATCCCGACTGGTTTGTCCGCAACGTGGATTGTTTGGATTGCAGTGAGAATACGCTGCGCCTGATATTCCGGCTTTATCGGCAGGAACACCCGCAATTGGTATTGGTGGATCTCGGTGAAACAACCCAACGACTTTAGCCAGGGCAAACTGTCTTTCGAGACTCCCGTGAGTTCCAGTCGCTGCCGTCCGGCCACGCGCCGGCGCTTCAGGCTGATGCCACCTCCGAGATCCACAGCCTGATCCGTGTCCAGCGCAATGCACAACATGTCGGTCGGCGTCGCCGCATCGAGGTTCATGAACTTGCCGCGCAGGGCAGCCGCCTGGGTCTCGTCGATGGCGCGGCCGAGCAGAGCAGAACCGTTTTCCGGTTGGACCCGGTAGATACGGGTATTGTCACCGGGAATCTCCGTCCAGATCGGCAGGATCAGACCGGTCAGCAAGTGCAGCTGCTGCGTTTCTGTTTCGGGCAACTGCGCCACCTCCGCATCCCAGAGTGTCTTGAAGGTGGATGCTGCAACAGGTTCCCAAGCGGAGCGCACATACGCTTCTTCGATCAGGAATCTATTCTTTGCCGGGCGGACCATCCGACGTTCCAACACCATCTCACCTTCATCACCGTAAACCTGCCGCGGCCGCTTACTGACCATCGCCACATTGCCCGAGCTTGCATTGCGCATGGGCGACAGATTGGGGTGATCTTCAAGAACGGTACCAGCGCTTCGATAGAACATCCTGTTCTCGATCGTGAGCGGCACCAGCGAGGTAATGGCACCGGTCTTGTCACACGCGCGCAGCTCCTGTGCCGCTCTAGCCGTGATACGATCGCCGCGCAAGGTTTCCAGGCCAACATCAAGCGTGCCCGCCGCCAACGCGCGCTCGGTGGCCAATTCGATCTTCTCCATAAACTCCGCAAAGATCGCATTCTGCATCACGATCGGCAGGGCCAGCACCCGGTTGAGAAAACGTTGGATAGGTGGCAACTCTTCCAGCATGACGCCCTCGGGTGTCGAGAGTTTCAGGCCGGTCCAGTTGGTGAACTCATCGTAACTCATTGCCGGAGACTCTCCGCGGACAAGATCGCCATAAAGGCTGCGGAGACAACCCCGCGCAATCGAGCTTTCCAGATTGTCGCTGGCACGGAACATGCCTTGCGATGCGGTCTCCCTCTGTCCCTTGGTCAGCGCGCCCAACGTGTCCAAGCGCCGGGCAATGGTCGAGGTGAAGCGCTTCTCGCCATGGACGTCCGATGTGCAGACCCGAAGAAACGGTGCCGATACCTGCGCCGCGCGGTGGGTGCGCCCCAGGCCCTGGATGGCTGCATCCGCGCGCCATCCCGGCTCCAGCAGGTAGTGGCGTCGACGTGCCTGGTTCTTCGCCGATTGCGCGGCATGATAAGACCGGCCGGTCCCACCCGCATCAGAAAAGATCAGCACCACCTTGTCGCCACTCATGAACGCCTTGGTTTCGGCGGAATTGGCACTAGCGCCGCGCCGCTCGATCCGCAGATTACCCGCGTCGTCTTTCACGGGGCGTTGGTTCCGCCCCGTCACTTCCGTGACAATCTCCGGACCAAAGGCCCAGATGATTTGATCCAACGCGGACGGCACAGCGGCCAGCAACATGATTTCCTCAAGTGCAGCGTCCCGCAGTGCTTTCGCTTCGCGTGAGATTACGAGCTGACCATCTTGGTCGCGCAATGGTTGGGACAGAACAGACCCATCCTCCTGTTCGATCAGGACGTGCTGTGTGACGGGAAAGGCGCGTTCGAGGTAGGACACGACATACTCGCGCGGAGTGAGCGCACCTGCTGTCAGATCCTCGTCGGGATCGAGCGTTTCGAGTCGCCGCTTCAACAAGGCCTCACCGGTTGAGACAATCTGCACCACGGGTGCCCAACCGACCTCAATGTCATTCCGGAGCTGTTCGATGACAGACGGCGCCTTGAGGCCTTGAAGGAGATGGTTGAAGAACCGCTGCTTGGTACTCTCAAACGCAGAGATCGCCGCAGACCGCGCCGCGCCGGCCGCCTTTGCTGCGCCCTCGCTGCCCGTATTCGTAATCCCGGTTGCCTCCAGTGCTGCGGTAAGGTTCGAATGGATGACTTTGAAGGCTTTCGCGTATGTGTCGTAGAGTTCGACCTGATCCGGTGTCAGCGTGTGTTCGAGGATGTCATATTCGACCCCTTCGAAACTCAGAGCCCGGGCTGTGTAGAGGCCAAGCGCTTTCAGATCGCGGGCGACCACTTCCATGGCAGCCACGCCACCGGCCTCCATCGCACTGACAAAGCGGTCCCGGGACGGGAACGGGTATTCAGGCCCCTGCCCCCAAAGCCCCAGCCGTGACGCATAGGTGTTGAGCTGGTCGCGCTTGATCCGCAGCTTCTCGGTGATGTCCAGCCAGTCCTGCTCGCTGGTGGCCGAGGCCCTGTCCCATCCCCGGCCAAGCTGCGTCAGAACCCGCTTGCGGTCGGTCTTGTTGGAATGCAGCTCAAGCACCGCGTCGCCCAACCCGTGCGCCTCAAGCCTGCGTTGCACGACATCCAAGGCTGCGGCTTTCTCGGCGACGAACAGCACCGTTTTACCATGGGCAAGACACTGGCAGATGATATTGGCGATGGTCTGGCTTTTGCCGGTGCCCGGCGGGCCGATCAATACGAAATCCCGCCCCTCAGCTGCTGCAACGACGGCTGACAATTGCGAGCTGTCAGCGGGCAGAGGTGTAACCAGATCCTTGGGTGCCAGTCGGTGATCCATCTGTTCCGCCGGGATCGCGTCCCCTGCGCCGCCCTCAAAGGTCTTGTCAGGGTTGTCGACCAGATGCGCCACCAGCCGGTTATTGCGCAACTGATCGGTGCGCTCGACCAGATCTTTCCACATCAGGTATTTCGAGAATGAAAAGGTCGAGATCGCGATCTCTTCCACAACCTCGAACCCCGGCACGTCGCGCACCCGCTGGCGCATCCATTCAAAGATACGCGGCAGGTCGATGCCGCTGTCGTCGCGGGGCAATTCGCCCTCAAGCTCGGGCAGGGTCAGGTCGAAATCACGCTTGAGAAATTCCAGCAAGGTCGAGTTGAACCGAACCTCGTCTTCGTGGTGCAGGATTCTAAAGTCCGACCGCGCCGATTTGCGTTCCAGCTTGATCGGGATCAGCAGCAGCGGAGCACGATAGCTGCGCTTTTCGCCCTCTCGCTGCCAGCGCAGGAACCCTGCCGCCAGAAACAGAGTATTTGTCCCACCCTCCTGAAGATCGCTTTTGGCTTTTCGAAACAGGGCCAGCAGGCGGTTGTCAGCGTCCTTGCGATCCAGCGGCATCGTGATCTGCCCGCGGTTGAACGCATCCTCCGTCGCGCTATTTATGATCGCATCCCGTTCCTGCCGCGACAGCTGACGTTCACCAATGGGATCGTCCTCCATCAACGGATAGGCGCGGAACGCCTTGTCCGCTGCCAAAGCGTCCTCCAGAGCACCAACATCGGGCACCAGGCAGGGCACTGTCTGCTTGCTTGGCTTGAAGTTCAGCAAGCGATTGCGCAGCGACAGGTCCAACAGCTTCGCCTGCCAACGCTCGATCCGCCCTTTGGGCGTGTCGGGCACCTGTTCAATCACTTCCGAAGGCAACAGGCCAAAATCGATCGGGTCCGGCAGCTTCGCCGGGGCAGCCTCAATATGCTCGGCCACACTTGCATCAGCCGCCGCGTGGCTGGCCAACGGACGGATCCGGGCCGAGCGTGCGCGGGTGATGTCAACCGCCATCAGGAATTCCTGCTCACGATCCTCGGACAGACGGGACCGCCCGGCCTCGACCGCCTGTTCAAATCCGGCAGTCGGGCGTTGTGTCAGCAGCGTGGTTTCGACCGGAATGAATTCTTTCGCCTGCGCCGCCTTGCGCACGGTGATCACGTCAGGCTCGGTCACATGCCCAAAGTCCCGGTTGGTGAGCCAGACCCCGACCCAGGCGTGACCATGACTAAACAGGACAACCGGTCGATGATCCAGGTCTTCGATTTTATCACCGCCGGCTGCGCGGTCAGGGTGATCTGGATGTTGTCCAACGCGTCTTCGGTCGTATTGGTTATCGATAGCGCCTTGAGAACGGGGACATCATTTTGTGCAGAGGCGAAGTTCACCTTTTTTGCCATGTCAAATTGTAGGCTGGCGACGGGGGCTGTTCTCTCGATTGTTTCGGCCGTGGTGTTGTCAGCTGTCGAGCTTTGAGAAAGATCTGTAGTCATATGTCTTTATGTTCAAATTTTCTGATGTAATAGAGAGACGCTCTTGCCGTTCTGGAATGATGGTAAACAACCTGAAACACATGTATCACTCTGTAACTTCGCGCAGAATACGTGGGGAATGCCGTTGTGCAAGTGGTAAGCTCTTGAAATCCAGTTCATAGTGATCTCAAAAGCGCTTGAATTTTAAACTTTAGCAATTTTCCAACTCCAAAAACTTCTTACGCCATTGTTTTTACGTTATTTTTCAGGTTGTCAGCTGGCAATTCCCCAATTTCCCTTTGTTTTTTAAGGCTTTCAGCATGGGCATGCATGAAAATGTGCCTGCCTGCGCTTTTTGCGTCAGCGTGCGTAGATAGGCTCCAGGGCTTCGGATGTCTTGCAGACGTTCAAGGATGCAAAGGACGGATGTTGCCGCGGCTGCGGCTCCCATGCGGACTCGCGCTTCGTTGAAAACCGGAGGATCTATCCCAATCATGGGCGACAGTTTCTCAGCAACTGTTACCAACTCTGCCCATTCCGTGATGGGTTTGGGATAGTAGTCCTGAAACTCGGTGCAGGTATCGAGAACGATATGAAGATTGGCGTTATCGTTTTTTTTGTCAGCCGAAATTTGCGGGCCGGAGGGTTCTTCTTCAGAGTCAAATTTAGATTCATCTGAATCCTGTATGTGCCGCTCATTTTGACCGTCAGGGCCGCTCAGTTGAAGGGTTTGCAACTCAGACTGTTGGACCGCTTTACCGGCATTCTGGTCGGCTGTGTCTTCCATTTCCCGGGTCAAATCTTGCAGCGTTTGTTCCGAGGATTTGCGACGCAGGATCAGGCGGGCGTTTTCGATCAACGCGGCAAAGCGGCTGTCATTCAAGGCAATCAGCTGTTGCCGTGCCAGGGCGATCCGGTCCCGCAGAGTTCTGATGCGTTCAGCACGGCGCGTTGAACGTTCAGCGGTCATGAAAATCTGATCTGCGTGACCGTTCAGCGGCGACAGGTCAAAGCCGAAAGCCAGCTCGACCCCCTGCCCTACCCGACGGGCATACCGTTTGCGGTTGGGGCTGTCATGACGGTTGACAAGACCCAGCTGTACCAGCCGCGCCAGATGGCGGCGCAAGGTGCTTTCGGGCATCCCGTTCAGACGTTCGGACAGGGTGCGGTTTGCGGGGAACACAACCGCCTTGCCCGGGTCGGTCGGAATGTCCCGGTCCGGCAGAAAGGTCAACAAGGCTTTCAGCACGGTCAATGTACGATGAGAGATGTCGAAATCCGCTGATGCCTTGGTCAGCGCGGACAACACTTCCCATTTGTCGACGGACGACGAGGCAACACTTACCCCTCGCCCAAAGTCACTTTGGGACGCATGTTTCATATTTTTCTTCACGAAACACAAAAAAACCTGCCCCACGCAGCGCGCAGAGTTGACAGGACCGATTCGGAGGGGCTATTTCAAAGGTGCTAAGATTGAAAAGGGCCTTCCGGGATCACATGTCCTGGGGGGCTTTTTTGTGGTCTGCTCGTGCCTCCTGTGGTTGCTTCCTCTGTGGTCTTAGTCGTCCGACCGTTCGTTTTTCCAGCGGTCGTGAAGATCGGTTATCAGGGCCTCGGCATTGGTTTCGAACCAGGCGTCAAAGCCCTCCGCCGTGCGGGACGGAATGTTCAGGGTCACGCCGCGATTTGTCAGCCGGACATCGGCCAGGGCCTTGCCTGCGGCGTCGCGCAAGGTGCGTGGCTTTACTGCGGCGGGTTTGCTGGCGCTCGGTTTCTTCTGTACGTGTTTCAGGACCGCCTCAAACCGCTGATCCGAATCCAGCGTCAGAAAGTCGGGGCGGTTCATGAAAGTGCCGGCGCGGCTGGCGGCCGCTTTGTCCTTTAGGGCATCGGCCAGCGTCATCCAGCGGTCGCGGCCAATTTTGGGGGCGGACCCGATCTGGCGCAGGAAGGGCAGGGGGAACGCCGTCCCCACCTTGAGCATGCGCGTCACCATCGGTTGGTCGATCGAAAGGGCCGCCGCGATGGTCTCGCGGTCGTAGTCGGCCTCTTTCAACTGTGCGGCAAAGCTGGCCTTTTCGATAAAGGACAAATCCTGGCGCGAGGTGTTTTCCTGCCCCTGCGCCAGAACCAGTGCGTGGTCATCCAGTTGCCGCACCATGGCCTTGACCGGCTGGCCAAGCTCTTTCAGCGCCATAAGACGGCGGCGGCCATAGACGATCTCGAACCGGCCCGGTTCCTTGGCGTGGGGGCGCAGCAGGATCGGAACCTGTTGTCCGTAGGTGCGCAGGCTTTCGACCAGTTGTCGCTGTGCCTCGCTGTCCACCCCCAACCGGTCTTTCAGCCCAGCATCGTCGATCAGGGCGCAGTCAATCTCTTGCACCGCGTTTTCCTGCAGTTTCGACAAGGAGGACTGCAAGGCACCAACGGCGCCGCGCGGCATCATCCGCGGTTTTTCGGGTTTTGCCGTCCCACCGGATTGGTTCAGGTTGGTTGTCAGTATACCTTTACGTGCCATCAGCGCCCCCATGCATGTTGAAGCAATGACTCGATCTCGTCATTGACGAGATTCAATGAGTCCACCGCACGGTCATAGGTGTTGCGGTGAAACTGGCTGCGTTCAACCTCGTAAACCGTCTGCTGAGTCAGCCCAGCATCGGATATCGCAGTGGATTTCAGCATCGGCGCAACCATGACCTCATTTCCGAACAGCTGACGCAAGAAGGCGACAACCTGTTGCTGGGGCCCGTCGCTGGGTTCATAGCGATTGATCAGAAACCTCAGAAAGTCGAAATCCATCGGCGCTCCTGCTTCGGCAACCACGTCCAGCAGCTCTGCGCTCATTTGTAGGAACTGGGACATTGAGGCGATGTCCAGCATATTGGGTACAACGGTGATCAGCACCCCGGTCGACGCGCACAGCGCGGACATGGTCAGATAGCCCAGTTGCGGCGGGCAATCGAAGATGATCACATCGTAATTGTTCTCGACCTCTTGCAGGGCCGTTGCCATCCGCGCAAAGAACGCGGGCTGCATGTTGTTCAGCAACGCCTGTGGGGTCTCGTGCTCGAATTCTTGCAGGATCAAACCAGCCGGGGCCAGATCGATGCCGGTGAAAAAGGTTTTCTGGATGATGCTGGACAGGGGCAGGGGGTCTTCGTACCGGATGGCGTCGTAGATCGTGCCCGATTGCAGAAAGTCGTATTCAGGGCGATAGCCAAACAGAGTGGTCAACGACGCCTGAGGGTCGATATCGACGGTAAGAACCCGGTATCCTTTCAACGCCAGACGCTGTGCTGTGTGGATCGCACTGGTCGTTTTGCCCGACCCGCCTTTGAAGTTGAGGAAGGACAGAACCTGTACCTTGTCACCCGGTTGGCGGCCTTTCAGATAGGTCCCGGTTGTCTTTGCCGTCGACTCCAGCTCTTTCCGAATGGCCAGCAGATCTTCGGCGGAGTAGTGGCGTCGGCCACCCGGGGTGGTATGAACATCGGGTATTCGGCTGTCGAAATGCAGCTTGCGCAGAAAGCTGGGTGAGATACCCAACAGGCCGGCGGCTTCTCCAGCACTGAACAGCCGAAGTTCCTTGCGCGCGTCCGGAGCGAACACTGTCATCATGTGGCTTTCCAAAGCCGCAGTTAGATTCTCAGCGTTCTCACGAACACGCTGATTGATGTGGATAGGTTCAGCCACGTCTGCCCTCTTTCAGTAACGCTGTTTTTCGCCAACGCTGTTTTTATCGTTTTTTTACGCAAGAAGAGGGCGCTTTGGCAACAATTTCTTCAAAGTCGAGATATCGCAGGACCTGCAATATATAGTAGAAGAGGGGCCTCTTAAAACAACAATCACTATAACTTATTGATAACACAGAAAAATTTAAAACTACCCTCGAACCCACAAAAAATCTCGTAAAACGTTAGTGATAGCCCCGGATCAGGGTTGAATCAGACGTTCGGGAATCATCAGAAGGTGGGGCAGGGGGCGAACACGGGCTGCGCTCGTGGGTTTCTTTTGGGTTCAAGAGACATTATATTATCCTTAGATGGTAAATTTTGCGCGAAAGAGCAATATATTGGCCTTTAACTTTGAAACCCCAACACCCGGTTCGGCGCAGGACAAGATTCGCATGTCTGCCCGCGGTCTGCGTCTGGCTCATAATATGACACAGCAGGCTTTGGCCGAAAAATCGGGCGTGCCGCTGTCGACACTCAAACGGTTTGAACAAAGTGGCGAGATCTCACTGGCGGCACTTTTGGCGATTGCCGGGGCGTTGGGGGCGATGGACGCATTCGAAAATCTGTTCCCGAAGCCAGCGGCTGAGTCACTGGAGGAGCTTGGATCCGCAAGGGTTGACCGCAAACGGGCCGGAAAAAGGTAGGGCAGATGGCTGATCGTCTGAATATCGAACTGGACTTTGGCGATCATCGGCGCGTGGTCGGACAGGTGGCCTGGGTCAAGGACCAGCGACGCGCCGCCATTGAATGGGAACCGGATTTCGTTGCAAACCCGCTGCCGATTTCGCCATATGCGATCCGATCCTGGCAGGGGCTGCATTTTGGCGATCACACGCCGTTTGATGGACTGTCGGGTGTTTTGGCGGATTCACTGCCTGATGGCTGGGGCCGCTTGCTGATTGACCGTGAGTTGGCGCGGCGGGGCAGGGCGGTTCATGAGCTGACGCCAGTGAACCGTCTGGCCATCGTGGGTCAGCACGGCATGGGCGCGCTTTGCTATTATCCCGAAGAGGAACTGACCAAACAGGAAGATATTGACCTGGATTGGTTCGCCCGAACTGTCCAGCATATCGAAGAGGACGTGTCCGTCGAAGACTTGTCCCGGCTTCGTGCTGGCAGTGGCGGCTCGGCCGGCGCGCGGCCAAAATTCGTGGCGTTGCTGAACGCTGAAACCGGCGTGCTGCGGGATCATCGCAGCGCCGCAGGAGAGGGGTTCAGTCACTACCTCATAAAGTTCCGGTCTTCGTCCGACCCGGTCAGCGCTGCGCGTGAGGAACAAGCCTATGCCGAAATGGCCCGCGCGGCCGGGATTAATATGTCGGGAACACGGTTGCTTTCGACCGGTTCGAGTGAAGACCTGTTCGCAACTCGTCGCTTTGACCGGCCCGAAGGTCGGCGACTGCATATGCACACGGTCGCGGGTATTCTGAATGCCGATTTCACCGCTCCAGTTGTGGATTATGAAACCTTGTTGAAACTGACCTATTTCATGACCAACCATCAGGGTGACGTTGAAGAGGCGTTTCGGCGCTTGGTGTTCAACGTTCTGGCCCACAATCGCGATGACCACATCAAAAACCACGCCTTCCTGATGGACCATCACGGAACGTGGCGCTTGTCGCCCGCATATGACCTGAGCTTTTCCGACGGGCCCGGCGGCGAGCATCATCTGAGTGTGAATGGAAACGGCAGGAATCCGACTCATAGTGACTTGGTTGCAGTGGGGGAGGGCACAAGCATCAGAAAACGACTTGCGCTCGAGATCATTGAGCAAGTGCGCCTTGCCACAGAACAGTGGCCCGTCTTCGCGGATGCAAGCGGAGTTCCTGAAGTTCGAAACAGAGAGATAGCAGAAAGACTGAATTCGGTCGGCAAAAGTTGATCACTTCTGTCCTGGTTCCTTTTGAGTGATTGCAGATTTGCGCGCCGAAATTCACGGAAAATCAATCAATCATGATAAGGGATTTTTGAAATCGGCACATAAGTGCGCAAATTTATCAATTAATGAGCATTGAGACTCCAGTGTCTTTAATTATCACGGGATGTGTTGCAAGTGGATCTTTCGCAAACCCTAGCACGTCAACAGCTAAATCTTTGCACAGAGCCCAACAAACTGGTTCTGCATCCGCGCAATGTTCGGGATGTGTCGCAAACTTTTGCCCGCTGTGCGATTCGCTCGATCCGCGCGCCGTCAAAACCTTTGCAAACAAACTCCTCCATTGATGCTCGGAGAATATCTTTCCTTTTCAAACTGCTAAGAGTTTCACCCATTCCGCCCTCTGGTAAAGTAAAGTTTTTCTTTTTCCACTATAGGTTTTTTTGGTATGCATTCGCACACCGTAATGCACATACGGCTAGCCTAAACAGCATTTGGCGAGTTACTGAGCCAGATTTCGGTCACGACCATCTGATTTTTTTTCGACATTCGTCTGAACAAAAAACGTGTCGGAGGATCAGAATGTGCCGGTTTTGGAGGAAACCGGGTGACACGATGGGCTGCGACGGGACCCACCAATAAAACCAGAGGAGAAACACATGACGAATTTTGACATTGAAAGCATCCTCTTTTTTGGCGACAGCTACACAGATGGCGGCCGATTTACCCAACTGCTGTCCGGCGCAACCGGGACCGGTACCAACCCGTTGGTGAACCCGGATATCTTTACGGAAGGCCAGGCAAATAACGGGTTCAACTACGCGAATTTCCTACCCGGAGAACTGGGTGTTGAAGACACACAGAACTTTGCGGTAAGCGGGGCACGGGCGCTGGTTGACCGGACGATTTTCGACTTTCTCGACACATTCGGTATTCCGAAAGACCCCGATGCGCCCGAAGGGCTGGAGCGTATGGATCTGTCTGGGCAGGTCGATTCCTTTCTTGCAGGCATCCCCGAGGATGGTCTGTCAGACAACGCGACGGCCTCGATTTTCATTGGCATCAACGATGTGAATGCCCCGGATTTCCCGGTGACCGGGGATTCCGTCGAAGCAGATGCCATCACCTTTGGGGATCGTCTGTTTGAGGAAGTTCTCAATCAGGCCGGTCGTCTTGAGGATGCGGGGGTCGAAAACCTCATCCTGTATACGATTCCGAAACAGGGGGACTTGCCTCTGAACTCTGAATTCGGGTTCCTCTCGGAAGACATTCTGGCGGCGTCCGACATTGCCTCGGCACATTTCAACGACCGTGTGAGAGCCGAGACCGACGCGTTCGCGGATCTGGGCCTGAACATCAAACTTGTCGATTTTGCCGAATTGTTCGACGAGGTTCAGGGCGAAATTCTGACCTTTGGTTTCAGAACCTTCGACGACCCGCAAACGCTGGATTCACAAACAATCAACCCCGCTGTCGAAGGCGTGCCGATTGACCAGATCGCGATGACGGATGTTATCCATCCTTCGGAAAAGCTCAACGAAGTCATGTTGCAGTTTGAATTGGGCGTGCTGACCGGCAACAGCCAGATTGGCACCTCGGGGTCTGACTATCTGACCGGCACGCGGGATCAGGACATGATTCTGGGCCGCGACGGTAGTGATTTCATCAGCCTGGGTCGTGGAGACGATGTGGCTCTGGGCGGGCTTGGCGCGGATATTGTCAAGGGCGGTCGCAGTGATGACCTGATCTCGGGCGGCGGTGGGTCTGATCTGCTAACGGGTGGCCGCGGCGATGATGTGATTGCGGACGGCTCTGGAAATGACCGTTCCATCGGGGCGCGCGGCGAGGATGTTCTGATTGACGGTCTGGGCTCGGACGTTCTGGTCGGCGGGCGCGGGGATGATGTATTCATCTTCACCGAACAGTCGCTGTATGGCGCAGATGACTCCGATGATTCCAACCTCTTTATCGGCGGTCGGGGCAACGACCATCTGGTGCTGCGCCTTGAGGCGGACACCGCCGCCGCCTATGAGGCCGGAGAACTGACTTTGGCCGATCTGGGTATTACGGCCACGCGCATAGAAAGCATCGAAGTTGTGGTTGGTCTGGACTTGCCTGACGGTCTGGAAAGCAACCCTCTTGTTGCGGATGCGCAGGATTGGGGTTTTGTGTAAATAGAGAGAACTGCGGCGGAGGCTCCTGAAAACAGGAGCCTCCGTGGCTGTCCGAAATGCCGATTCAGCCCGACTCTTTGGACGCCGATTACCCCAATACTGGGGTCAATTTTGCATGCCGTTCCACACTCCCTCAGCAAAACCCTCGTTATATTCTTCACTTGGCATTGTCTTTACTCCTTGGTCTATTTTGGAATTTGGTGGTGCTGTCAGACAAATTCGAAACAGTCTCAGCTAGACCAATAAAGCTGTTCTTTTTGAGCCGCCGAGATCATCCCACTCTCGGATGCAAACATCGGGCCGAAACGGTTCGACCAATAGCGGACGGCCTCAAGTCAATTTCTTCTGACAGGGCCACAACCACGCTTTAATAGTTAATGGCTATTCTAAAGTAGCGCTTCGGTATTGGCTCTCTGGCGCAATTTAGCCGATGAATATTCACACCCCCTTGGACACGAGCGTGGCGCGGTGGTGATGGGGATGTTGTCAACTGCGTCACGTGAGGTCCGGATTTTCAGCTGCGGGTCAGTGATTGAAGGAGGGCAAAATGTGCATAGCTGACGTTCCCCGGCCAAACGCAAAATAGCAAGGTTAAGTGAATTGAGTACATTGAGAACCGCTTTTTGCGGAGCGGTGTCTGCATCTATCGCGTGTGTTGCGCTTGCGGACGTTTCTGCAGGCATAGCCGCCCTTGAAGCTGGCAACGTATCAGGTGCTGTCGAGGAGTTCCGGGCGGGCTTTGAAGACGGCGACGCGGACGGCGCGTTCTTCATCGGGCGTCTGTTTGAAATGGGTCTGGGAACGGAGCGCGACATGCGCAGCGCTGTCGAGCTCTATAGCGCGGCCGCCGATCAGGGGAGCGCGCTGGCACAGAACCGGCTCGGCTTGATGTATCTGAGTGGCGAATTGGTCTTGCAGGACTATCAGCGCGCCGCGGAATTGATTTGTTCGGCGGCCGAGTCCGGCGATGCCAACAGCGCGTTTAACTGCGGGCTACTTTTAGCAGATGGGCAAGGCGTTGACGAGGATACGGCCAAGGCGGTGACCTACTGGCAGCAAGCCGCTGAGCAGAACCACGTGGCGGCAATCAACTACCTGGGTCAGGCCTATCGCGATGGCGAAGGTGTTGAACAGAGTTATGAGACTGCTGTCAAAAACTTTTCGCGCACGGGAGGGGCTGGCAATCCGCTGGGTCTCTTCGAGCTGGCTAAAGCCTATCAATCAGGAAACGGCGTGGAACGGGATTTCATCAAAGCGCATGGCTATGCAAACCTGGCTTCTGCACGAGGTATGGATGAGGCCCGCATTCTCCGAGACACCTTAAGCACACAATTGGATCGCGATGATCTGGAGGCAGCGCAGAGGTTTGCCCGCGAGTGGGAAGCGGCACCGCTGGATCAGGATGGCCCGTAGAGCGTGCAACCGATTTCAAATTCTAAGCATATCAAATTGGTTATTTGAACCATGAATACGATCTTCAAGTTTTCTGCCGTTTTTCTAGTTATCTTGGGCGCTTGCACAGAGACGTCACCTGAGCAGCTTAAGGTGCTATATGGCGTTTCTCCGACTAGCGACGGTAGCTTTGCGGCAACAATCGAAGTTCGCGAGAACCGTGCAGCTCAGCAGGACAAGTTCAGTCAGAACGCGTTCAACGAAATTTGTGCGGGGCCCGCGATCATCGCGTTCCGATCTGTTTCGGAACCTTTCAACAAACAAACGACATACACACAGCAGACCTGGAACCCGGCTATCGGCCAAATGGTACAGACGGCAAGCTTTCCGGTAAACACGTCACATGTTCGTGTGACATACACCTTTAAATGCACGTGAATGGCCATGCGCTGCGCCGATTGGCCAGTTGTATTGGCCTCGGCCTCTACCACTCGACGGCTTTGGCGCAAGTAGCAGAATTACAGCCTACTGAAGAGGTGTTTTCGGATTGGCGTGTTCTGTGCCAATCCGCAGCGCAAAGCACAGTTTGTCAGATGGTGCAAAGTGTTGCCGTCAGGGAGGATGGTCCGCCTGTTTTCCTTTTGAGCGTGTCTACAGATGAAGACACGGGCCAAAGCTATGCCGTCATGACAGTTCCCGTTGGCGTCTATCTGGCTCCTGGTATTGAGTTGAACGTAGACAAACGTCGACCCTTCAAAGTGCTTTACGAAGTTTGCGACCAACTTGGCTGTCACGCCGGATTTCGCATGGACGGGGATGTCTTGTCAGCCTTTCGCAAAGGGCTGGAAGTAAGGGTCCGGGTCTGGACGGCGCGCGACAAGGCTGTTGATTTCCCGGTTTCGTTGTACGGGTTCACCGCTGCGTATGAACGGCTAAGCTGAGCGAGTGCCAATTGATGGAGAAAAAAGCTCAGTATTTTATCTTCTTAATTTTTATATTTGTCTTTTGGTGGCTTGCGAGCAAGACGCTGGCGCAGGGCATCTCGGCAGATGAATTACGGCGCATAGGCAACGATATCCAACAACAACAAACTCAGCAGACGGAAGATCAGGAGCAACGTCGCCGGGAATTCGAAGAACGTGAAGATGTGGTGCAGGATCAAACCGCCGGCGCGGACCTCTATGCCCCTCCCCCGGGTGGCCCTTGTTTCGATATCCACAGTATTGACCTCGAAGGCTTTGAAGCTTTCAAGCGTGAGCCCAAAGGCTATCGTGATCTGGTCGGCACTTGTGCGACGGCAGCAGACATTACGCAGACACTGAACGAGATCAACACATTCTATCAGGAACTGGGGTTTATCACGACCCGTGCTTATGTCCCTGAACAGGACATTGCAGATGGGTCTCTGGTAATTACCATCGTGCCGGGTCGCATCGAAGGCTACGTCTATGGAACCGGAAAACCAGCGGATGCGCGGCTGAATGCTGCCTTCCCGCCCGGACGAGGCGATCTTCTGAATCTGCGAGACCTTGAACAGGGCCTGGAGAACATCAATGCGCCCCGGTCGGCCAGCGGCCAGTTCCAGCTCGTGCCCGGAGAATCCCCAGGCGGGTCCTTCATCCAGATTGATGTGCAGGATCAACGTCCGTGGTATCTGGATTTCCTGTTTGACCACTCAGGGTTTGAATCCACAGGACGGATCAAAGGCACCAGCACCTTTGGTCTCGACAACGGGTTGAACCTCAATGACCAGTTGAGGATCGGGATCACCACCACGCCGTTTGAAGAGCGTGGGGAACGCTATTCGGATTCTGTTTCCGTCAACTGGGGTTTCCCGTTGGGAAACTGGCTGTTCAATGCAGATCTGGGGGCCAGCGATTATCGGTTTATCACCCAGGGTATAGACCAGTCCTTTGTCACTGAGGGGCGCAGCCAATACCTGATCCTGCTGACGGAGCGTCTGTTGATGCGGAATCAGACCTCTAAGGTTTATGCCTATGGTGACCTGAAACTGAACAGAACCAAAACCTTGATCAATGACATCGAGATTACCAGCCAACGCCAGCGCCTGACGATTGCCTCATTTGGTCTTAGGGGTGAACAGACAATCGGACCGGGACGGCTCTTCTGGAACCTTGGCTTGAAGGCTGGGCTTGATGCCCTGGGGGCTGAGATTCCGGAACGCAGTGTGATCGATCAGGAGTTCCGTCTGGTGAAACTCCGCACAGATTTCTCCGCCCCTATTAGAAATAGCGGATTGAATTATCGAGGAACGCTGTCCGGGCAGTATTCGGACGACGTCCTGCCGGGGATTGAACAGTTCGGTTTCGGTGGATGGAGCACGGTTCGGGGCTTTCACGACGATAGCCTGTATGGCGAAACCGGGATTTACCTAAACAATACGGTCGAATGGAGTGCCTACAAAGCGCCAAGGCTCGAGCTGCTCATGAACGCAGGCCTCGACTTTGGATATGTGAAGCCTTCCGCCTCGCGCCGTTGGTCACAGGATCATCTGGCTGGTGTCAGCTTGGGTGCGGATATCATAGTGAACAATCAAGTTACCTTGCAGATGCAGGTGGCACACGCGTTGAGCCGGCCTGATGACTCCCCACCCAACACCAACCCAGCTTTCGAGTCTGATAAGACCGTTGGGTATGTCAGCCTGAGGTTGCAGTTCTAATGAAGCACTTTCGGAGAATTAAATAGGCAAGTAGTGGGACTATTGCCATCAAGAACCGTTTCAGTTCATCAACTTAAGGCTTTTTAGTACGGGGTATAGCGGCTCGTTTCTGGAAAGTGGCGCATCTCCATAACCGATTTCTATCTTAAAATAGTGCATCGGTATTTCTCCTTATAGCGATCTGGTTCTACGGCTTGAGCATCGGCGTGTTAGTGGGTGACCCTTTCCATATACCCATCGACTGCCCCCACCCCTTTGAGAGGGTGTTGCGGTGAATAGCGAGACTTGGCCAAAGAAGGAGAGCAAGGTTTCTATACTATGGGGAGCCTACAATGTGCCGAGGTTCGAGCCACTCACGAACGCTGACCTCGATTTCGGTCATGTCAAAACCTCGGTCGTGTGCAGGTGGTCACAGTATCATCTGGCTGGGGTCAGCGTGGGTACGGAATTCATGGTTAACAATCAGGCTGCCTTGCAGAAGTTAGGTGGCACAAGCGTTGAGCCGACCTGATGAGGCTCCACCAAACACCAATCCAGCCTTCTAGTCCGATACGACTGTTGGCTATGTCAGCCTCAAATGGAGTTTGAAATGACACAGAAGACCTCCCTCAAACTGATGGCAGGAATGACGGTTGCCGCGCTTGGGCTTTCAGCCTGTGCAACAACAGAATTGCAGGACATCACGGCACCACCGATTGAATCCAAGATCATCTCGAAAGTGCCGGTCCAAAAAGTTGTAACCTTGGAAGCGCGTACTTTTGCTTATGGCGAAGACGGTAAACGAGCAGAATTAGTTGGGATTCCCTGCAAATTGCGCAACGAGATGTTTCGGACGGCGTACCAGACTCCTGCAAATGTCAAGCTGCCTGTCTATGGAGCCGAAACCACCGAACTTGATCTCAAATGCTCATACAAAGGTGAGACTAAAGTCAAGACAGTTGAGGTTCGAAATCTAACTCGGGAAAACATTTCAAAATCGGGCTCTCAACACGGAATGCTGGGAGTTCTGATCGCTTCCGGCGTTGCTGCAGCTCACGGAAATCGTCCAAACGATGACTACAGCTACAGACCGCCATTTTTTACCCTGAACGAAAAACCGTAATTACGGAAATAGTTGCGCAGGCGGGATATAGGAGAGCCGCCTGCCAAAACCCAACCCCGGTAAAATATGCGGGGATGAGAAGCAAGTTTCGTAGTTCGGAAGAGATTAAACATGTCCAATCGTTTTATAGAACAGGTTATTTCTTCGGTTCTGACGCTCGCGTTGACGATACAACCTGCTCTGCTACATGCACAGAACATCCGACATGTCGGGTCCAACTCAGGTCCACGTCCGCATGTGGACCAGTCGTTGAACGGCACAACAGTCGTCAACATCTCAACCCCGAATGGCGCAGGCGTCAGTCACGATGTCTACACTGACTTTCAGGCAGATGACCTGATCCTGAACAACTCGGCCGGGTTCACGAATACAGAGCTTGGTGGTTTTATCGAAGGTAACGGTAACCTGAGGCCAGGGCAGGAAGCGGATCTTTGGATCGGTGAGGTTGTTGGTGGCAACCAGGCCCAACTGAACGGTATTCTGGAAGTGGCCGGGAAACGCATGGATGTGGTGGTTGCTAACGAGTTTGGCATCACCTGCAACGGCTGCGGCTTCATCAATACCGGGCGGGCGACGCTGACAACCGGAACGCCGCAATTTGGTGGCAACGGCGCGCTCACAGGGTTCGATGTGCGCCGGGGGACGGTGACCATCGGGGCGGATGGGCTGAACCCGGAAAGTCGGCTGGCGCTGACTGACACCAGCCGTGTAGACGTGATTGCGCGCGCGGCTGCAATCTATGGTGCGATGCGGGCTGATCAGCTCAACGTGGTCGCCGGGGCCAATCAGGTTGACTATAACTGGTCCTACGATCCGGAAACCGGCGCGGTGACGGGGATCACCGAGCAGGCGGGCGAAGGCACGGCCCCGGCATTGGCCGTGGATGTTGCTGCGCTTGGCGGTATGTATGCCAATGCAATCCGTCTGATCGCAACCGAGAACGGCGTGGGCGTGCGTCTGAACGGAGATATGGCGTCCTCGACCAATATTGCGCTGCGCGCGGACGGGCAGCTGACGCTTGGTGCGCCATCGGGTGGTCCGGCACCGCAAATCCGGGCGGGTGGGCGTGTGCAGGTCCGCAATCGGGGTCCCATTCTGCTGGACGGCGCGATTACCTCGGAAAGCGGTGATCTTATCGACATCAGAACCAGCAATGGTGACCTGACCTTCAACGGTCAGGCGGCAGGCGGTGCGATCCGCCTGGAAAGCGCCGGTATGCTGAACATCTCGGGGGCCATTGTGGCACGTGAGGCGTTTGCAGCTGCATCAACCACCAGCTCTGTGGCGCTGGACGGCACTTCCGAGGTCTTCGCACGGTCCATTGACGTAGATGCGCTGACGCAACTGTCCTTCGAGGGCAGGGCTGCCGCCCTTGAAGCGGCTGCGCTGACGGCCGGAACCGAGCTTGCAACAGGCGCAAGTTCGGAACTTGTTGCGGAGTCTGTGGCTCTCATCGGTGATGACGCTCGGATTGAAGGTCAGGCCCAGGCGCTTGACGAGCTGACCATTGAAGCGACAGACGGGTCGGTTACGCACACGGGATCGTCACGCGGGCAATTTGTCACCATAACCGGTGACGCGGTTCAGACCGGCACCGGTTCCCAGATCGCTGCTGTCGAAGACCTGTCCGTGACGGCGCAGGATCAGGCGGTTATCGATGGTGATCTGGTTGCCGGGCAACAGGCAAACCTGTTGGTCACAGCAGGGGATCTCTCCCTTCAGGGGCGGATCAATGCAGGTAATACCGACGTCACGGCCTCTGGCCAAACCAGCCTGGGTGCCGATGCACTGGCAGTGGGCCACTCGGTGCTGGAGCTTCGGTCGGGCGCGCTGACTGGAGGGCTGACTGTATCGCATTTCAGCCAGCTGCGCGCAGGTGATGGCCTTGCAGTCACACTGGACACAGGCGGGCTTTCTGTCGCCGCATCAGAACGGGTGGAATTTGACGGGGACCTCCTGCTTGATCTCGGCGGTGATCTGGAAAACCGCGGCACGATCAAGGCCAGCGGTGATCTGCAATTGCGCAGTGGGTCAGATCTGAGCAACCGCGGCGGCCTTCTGAAATCCGGCGACGCAATGCAGCTGGTCGCCCGCAACGGCACTGTCCTGAACCAATCCGGCCGTATCGAAGCAGATGGCGGTCTGGCCATTGAGGCAGGCAATCTTGTCAATCAGTTCTCTTCACTGCGTGTCGACACGAGTGCCGGGCGTGCTGTCATCGAAGGCAGCTATAGCGTTGTCAGATGCGTGCGCAGTAATTCTGATGGTTGCTTGAGAACAGAAACCGTTGTTGTACCGGTATCGCGAACGGTTACCCCCTCGGACCCCAGAGATCTTCCTCCGCAATCCTGTTTTAGCAGGGTTCGCTCTGGTCGGGGCGGTGGTTGTGGGGGCGTGTTCAGCGGTGTGCCCGACAGCTCGGGAACCGTGACCTGGACCCAGGGGACAGCTGTTGACACCACTGGTGCGCAACCGGAGATCTTGTCGGGTGCAGGCCTCGCAATCGCTGCGGATACGGTTCGCAACGATGCCGGCCTGATTTCGGCTGAAGACGGCGTGGTTGTTACAGCTGGTGCATTTGAAAACGCGGCCTATCAGGATACACGGACAACGTCCCGTGCGACCTATACCAAAACCACAGATACAGAAGTCGGTGGTGGCGGAATTGATGGTACGAACGGCGATCGTGAATTCAATATAACAGACATCGATGTTGGAACACCGGAAATCATCCGGCGACCCGATCCCGAAGCCTCTCTGACAGGTGAGATTCTTGCGGGTGCCGGGATCAACATCAACGGATCGACCGTTCACTCGGATGGCAACATCAGGGCTGGAACAAGCTCTGTCCTTCTTCCACAGGAAAATGCTGCTGTAACAGAGCCCCCTCTGCCCGCGCTGGTTATCCCGACCACGTCACTGACACCGGTGCAGCCAGACCTGCCAGAGCTTGCAAATCTGGATACCCTGATTGGCGAAGGCCGGACCAGTCTCGGGACAACCCCCGTCTCGTTTGAAGACTTCTTTTCTTCCGATTACTTTCTGGATCGGCTGCAAATCCAGAATGAACTGTTTCAGAACATCAATCGCCCAGCCGAATGGAATGGGTATCCGAGCGACCGAACCCCTTATGAGGGTGGGCCTGCCGTCCAAGCCCCCGGGCCCGGTTTTACCGGCTTTGGGGATCGGTTTGGTCTGTCCGAGACCGGGCTGGTTGCAGCGCTGGACAAAGCCAACGCTTCAACCAGCGGTGATCTGACGATCATCGCGGGCGACATCGCGGGTGCAGGCGGATCTCTGATTGCCGAAGATGGCTCGCTGTCCCTGACATCCTTTGGTGACATTGCCCTGGAAGACACCGAACTTGGTGGCGATTTTGTCGACATCATCACAGGTGGGGATTTCTCCGGCAAGGCGCTGGTGATCAGATCAAGCTCTGACACTTCGATTTTTGCAGTAGGCAACGTCACCATCGAAGGTCTGACGCATACAAAAGAGTATTACACCAACTCAAGCGTCACCAAAATCAACGAGAACCTCGCATCCCGCTTTGAGGTTGGTGGCGACCTCTCCATCATTTCTTCCACCAACATGACGCTGGCTGGCGTTCAGGCGCAAGTTGTTGGTGACACGAGACTAACGGCGGGTGGTAGCCTCTATCTGCTCGCCGAGCAGACCAGTGTTGAATACAGCCAAGGTGACGCGAAGAATGGTGAAGACGCTCTGTCTGTAAAAGCAGAGGTCACCCAATTGACGACCGGCGGAGACTTCATCGCTCGCGTCGGCAGAGATGCAGTCCTGGTCGGTACGCAGATTGATGCGGGTGGAGCGGTTGAATTGGTTGTCGCACGGGATGTGGTTCTGGCGGCGGCGCAAGATATCAAACAGTCTGAAAAGCGGAAAACCAGCAGCGGGTTCCTGTCGAAGAAAAAGGAAACGCGCTCCACCCTGGCCGTCACCAACCGAGGTGTCGGGATCACCGCAGGCGGCAATATCGATGTTATCGCTGAAACCGGAGACCTGACCACCGCCGGGACGGAATTCGCCAGCGCCTCTGGAGATATCAACCTCACGGCGATCGAGGGTAACATCCTCGTCGGTACTTACACCGATGTCTTCCAGGAATCGCATACCAGTGAGAGGGGCTACCTTGGCGGGCTGCTGAACAAGTCCAGCCAGCAGTACACGGTCGATCATGTAAATACCGGCACCGATGCGCTGGCGGCGCTGGACCTGAGCATCGTATCCGGCGCAGACACCACGTTGGTCGGGGCAAGACTCTCCGCAGGTCAAAACCTGAACATCACCACTGAAGGTGACTTCTCGGTTCAGGCTGCGATTGACTCCAAGCGCTCCGAGTACTTTGAGATTGACATGGGAATGGTCACTCTGACCACTGTTGAGGAGAGCAGCTTTACCGAAACGGCCGTTCTGACCGAGTTGCTGGCCGGACAAGGCATGAGTTTCGACATCGGCGGTGATGCCGAGCTGGTGCTGTACCAAACGGCTGGTGTCGATGCACCCAACCTACAAGATCTCTACCCCGAGGAGCTTCTGGCCGTCGACGGGCTGGACCTGATCAGCCGGGATCTGGCGGATGAATACTTCTACGAAGATACTGCCCAACTCTCGCCGGCGTTCAAAGCCCTCGTTGCGATTGCCATTGCGGCCTATATAGCGCCACACCTGGTCGTTCACATCGGCCAGAGTGCTCCCGCTGCAGCAGGCGCGGCAACCACAACAACGTCTATTGCTGGGTTCACAACCGCAACAACAGCAGCATCAGGTATTCAGCTTACAGCACTTGGAACGGGAATGTCCGCAGCGATATCCAGTGCAACTGTTTCGACGCTGGATAGTTTTGTCTCCGGTGATTTCGATCTCGAAGAAACCCTCAAAACAGCTGCATTCTCAGGTGTTACCGCAGGCGTGACTGCCGGGGTCAATCTGCAAAATGCAAAGGGAGACTGGTTCGATTTTGGTGTGAAATTCGGAGACGCGGCTAAAGATTCGGTATTCGGCCTTGGTCCAACAAATGGATTGTCTTTCGCTAATGTGCTCGAAGGGACGCTTGATGCCGCGATCAGGTCCGGCCTAAACACTGCTGTATACGGCACGGACTTTAGCGACAGTTTCAAAGCAGATTTCGCAAGCACTCTTGTCAACCTCGCAATAGCCGATGTGCAGCATGGGATCGGGGACTATTCAAAAAAGTTCGGCATCAAGGAAGGTTCCGCGCCACATGCGTTCCTGCATGCCTTGGCAGGATGTGCTGCGGCCAAAGCACAAGGTGCCGATTGTGCCGCTGGTGCAGCGGGTGGAATCGCGCAGAGCGTTTACGCTGGAGCGGGAAGCAACAAACCCGATCCCGATGCTTTTGCAGGTGACCCCGATGGTTATAACGCTGCATATCAAACCTGGTTTGCGTCTCAAACCAGAAATGTAGAACTCATCGGCGGGTTGGCAGGTTTTGTTTTTTCGCGCGGTGACGGAGAAAACGTATCCGCAGCCTCGACAATCGCACGGTCAGGACTGGTCAACAACTACCTGACACACACAGAACTTGCCCTGTTCCAAAGAGACTTACGAGCATGCATAACGGATGCTGCAGTGGATTGCGCGGAAGTGGTCAACGAATATCGGGACCTTAGCACAGTTCATGATGTTGAACTGGCCGCTTGTGGAACAAATCAATCCTGCATTGAGCGGCATTTGACACTTATCGCTGCAGCGGAAGTTTCCGGAAGTTTCGCAGATGTAACAGACCTGCTTTCACGTCTTCCCCGTGGTCTGAACGGGTATCAAGAAACATTTAGAAATCTACAGTATCAAACGGCCGAAAACATCGCCTCTGGTGCAACATTTGATGCTGCCTGGCACAATGCGGGCAAACAATTTGAATACGAGTTCAAAAACACCTCATGTAACGGTCTCTCTACAGCCGAGTGCGGCGTTGCATTCAATGCCGAGGTTAAACGTTTGGCAGATGATGTCCGGCGGCGCACCGAAAATCTCGAGCGGCTTGAGGCATTCTTAGGCGGGGTCGGCGTCGTAGTAGATCTTACGCCTGTTGGGGATGCCGTTGCCACTGTCCAGTGTGCCTCAACGCTTGATGCATCCACATGCACAGCAGCGGCAGTTGGCTGGCTCGGGCCCATCGGTGATGGCGCAAAGATCCTTCTTAGGCGCGGTGACGTCGTTATTGAAGTCATCGCAGATGGAAAGAAAGGGTTTAATGCACCAAATAAGGTACCTGACGATTGGCGACCGGTCAGCGGTGTTGGGGCGCAAGTCAGCACACCAAAAGGGTTCACATCATATCGAACGCCAGACGGCGACATCGTTCATATATCGCCGGGTGGGTTGAAATATGGAAGCGATCCAAAATTTGGAAACCGTGTTGATCATGTGCTTGACCACACAGCACCCAACCTCAACAAGAGGAAGCATAGTGTGTTTAATGCTCAGGGTGATGATGCGCTAGCTTTGGTCGATGAAGCTTGGAAAAAACGCGGAGCACCTGATCCAAATGATCCATTGGCATATGTGGTCCCAATGGGTCGGACGGTAGGAATGGCTGGCGAAACCAATATTCGGATTGTTACTATGACCAAAAACGGCAGCGAAATCAGGACAGCTTACCCATGGCCCTAAAGAAACATTGGTGTCCAAACT
This sequence comes from Rhodobacteraceae bacterium KLH11, assembly GCA_000158135.1. GTDB lineage: Bacteria > Pseudomonadota > Alphaproteobacteria > Rhodobacterales > Rhodobacteraceae > Ruegeria. Next base: position 126,564 of record DS999534.1, on the reverse strand, counting down.
GCGATCAAGGTTGGGTTGTCCCAGTTCGAATAAAATCTACTGGGCAGATCGTCTATGTATGTGAAGAATCTGAAGAGACTTGGTTGTCAGAGGAAGACATTAGGCCAAGTCCTTGGTCGGAAGTTCCGAAACAAGGTCATTACTGTTATCTCAATAATCTAATGGAGGCAGCGGGTTTAGGCGCGACTGAATACGCGGGTCTTGTATGGCTAGAGGTGGAGTGAATGTGCTCTTTCGCCTAGTTCAAGTTTTCCTGTTTTTGCTGATTACAGTTTTTGGAGCAGGTTCGGCTTGGGCAATGTCTGACGGCTGGTCTGAAATCCACTATCCGGTCGCTGTCAGCTATGACGACAGTCGACCACGTGAATTTGCATTTGCCGCCAGAGCACCTCCCCAAAGGCTAAACCGAGTGAGCGAGAGCTCTCCCGCTATTTCTAATCCTGCAGCAGTAGGTTGGTTTGTCCATGCTTCTGGTACGGCCAATCAGTCGATCAATTCCGGCCATTTGATCCGGTTCACTGGGCGTTATGTTGCGCTTACAGGTACCGAGCTTGCGACGATGGGCTATGCTGATGTGCCAACCGGTACTGAAGTCTGTGTGGCTTCTCTTAGATTTTCTGCGGATTTTGTTGCCCCAAATAGAACAGACTGGACGCCACCAAGCAATTCCCAAAGACCCGCGGTTGATAAGGGAAGCTTTGTCGGGCAAGAGGGAAATTCAGCCTTTCAGCTTTCCGATGCAGCTTCTGACCAAATGGGTTTACCACGTGGCTCAGTTGTTCAATGGAAGCGAGGAGTTCCTGATTTCGATGATTTTGCTGTTGCAGGACCACAAGGTCATCCAAAATCATTTGAAGTAACAGGAATGACTGGCTCGCCTACTGGCGATAGAAGACTGATGATTGACTCGATAGCCAGTACAACAGGAATGTCGAAACGGTCGGTCGAACGATGGTTGAGATCGAATGATGTTCGTTTGCATCACGCAGGTGGCAACCGAGTTCAAATTGTGCCTGAGCCAGTTCATAGACTACATCACTCAGGTGGCGCGGCCGAACTTAGAAACGGGAACTGAAGATGCTTGAGAAATTTATCGAGGCTGGAGACCCATTCACAGACCAGCAACTAGAGCAAATCTATAGAGTTGCTGGATTCAGCCTGCCATCGGCTTACTGTGAATTTGCAAAGAAATATGGAGATGCGTTCGTAGGCGGTTTAGTAGACGCTTCACCGGATTTTCCAGTATCTGGTTTTTTTAGTTCTGAGAAAGTGATTTCAAACTTTGAGTTTAACGCCACGTATAAAGAAAACCGTGCAATCCCTATAGCTGATTGTGAGCTTGGCAATATATGGGTGTTAGGTGACGACGGGAGTATTCACTTCATAAATTTCTACAATAGACCGACTGTTACGACAAAGGTCTCCTCGAGCTTTCAGGATTTTCTATCTCGTATCAGTATTGAAGATGAATAGCCTTTGTTGTCGTCCAGAGTTCGCGTCCAAGTAAGCAGTCACACGGATTTTCTAAACCATATCATCAGCTTGATTGCTGCTATCCTCTTCTCAGCAATGGGCGCTATAGCTTTGCCAATGGAACCATCGGCGTTACACCAAGCTGAATTCTTCCAGCCACAAGAAGTCTCCGTAGTTGAGGAAACCAGTGTTCACTTTGCAGCACGTGCGCCACCAATAGTTGGTGCAGATATTGTGGTCACAGGCGCTGCTGTTGCTGAACATGGCAACGGTATCATCGTGCACGGGCATGAAACCCATGCGGCCAGCTTGGGTTTTGGAGTTGGTTTTGATGCCACAAATAGAACACTCCCAAATGGCAGTCCTTATTCTCAAGCTGACTACGATGCCTATGTTCGACGCAAGTCGGATGCAGGTGAAACACCACGCTCACTAGAGGATTACGTTCAACGGCGTCAGCAACTTGACCAAAACCGTGCAGATGGAACCCGCCGACAAGAACAGTATCGACAGGAAATGGCCGATATCTACGGTGAAGAGAACGTTTTGACAGAACGCTATTTGCGTGATGCGGATGGAGATATAGTGCGTGATCCTCAAACTGGCGAAGCACGGAGGTTGGATTGTGTGGTCGTCAATGGGCAATGTGGAACGTTTACATCGGAAGTAACCAGCCCAACCGCTAATAAGGTGGATCAAATCGCAAAGGAAGAGCGTATACGTGAACAGGGCGGAACATTTGTTGAAAATCCCAATACTGGTGAGCTAATTGAAGTGCCCATATCGAATATTGAAAGGATGGAATGATGGTTGAACGCAAGATAGATGATTTTGTTCTGACGTCAGCCAGGCGGTATTTAGAACGTAGAGAGATTATAGGACATGATAGAGAAGCAAAAAAACCGATAACAAAGCCTCTCTATACCTTCGATCAAGTGATCTATTATCTCTATGTGCCCGTTAAGTTCTTTCAGGATAATGGGCTTCTGACGCGTAAGCTAGTTGATGGACCAAAGAGTATTACCGAAGATTTTGAATGGCGCAAAAGTGATCTGACCGAACTTGGCTCTGAGCTTTACCGGGTTGCTAAACCAAAATGGCTTCGTGCACTCGACCGCAAAGCTGTTGGCAAGGCTGTCGATGCAACAGATGCAGAAGGAATTAGGCAAGAATGGTTGCGCTCAACGAAAGCAGATCAGATTTTTAAAACCCACCTCAAAAAACTGAAAGAATTACACCCGAACTTAAGCTGATTGCGAACCAAAAGTAGCTGGTTGTGCTTACCTATCCAACTCCTTTGCGACATTCATCAGCTCCTGCTCAATCGTCACACGTTCGATCAAACCTTGCAGTTCTTCGTGTGCATAGTTGAGGTTCACGACATAGCTTTTGCCGAAGCGTGGATTGCCGATGAAACTGGCGAGGATGGTTTTGATCACTGACATCTGCTAAACGAAAGCATGGGTTTTCTTCGTCATATCATCGGTTTGATCGCTGCTCTGCTGGTCACTGCTTTGAGTGCAGTGGCCATGCCAATGGCACCAATAACATCACATCAGGCTAAGTTTTTTCCACATCACAACACGGAGATCGCTGAACATACAGATGTTCACTTCGCAGCCCGCGCACCACCTATGGCGGTGGCAAACGTTGCGATCACAGGTGTCGCTGTTGCTAAGCATGGCAAGGGCATCATCATGCATGGGCAAGAAACCCATGTGGCAAGCTTGGGCTTTGGTGGCGATTTTGTTGCACCAAATAGGGGAGGCAGACCTATAGATCTGCCGTCCGACATCAAGACTTGGAACCAGTTTCAGTCAGCGACGAAGGGTCAGTTTGTTTCACGAGCTGATGCGGCGAAAGGTTGGGATCTCTACAAGCAGGCCAATGGTATTCAGACTGGTGCACAACGTAGTCAGGCTGCGAAGTCGTTCTTCTTGAAACAACTCGGTGCTAGCGGCAAAGCACCTAAATGGATGAATCAATATCTATCCAAGGGTAAAGTGCCGCCCGGATATAATGTTGATCACCAAGTAGCCCTTTCGGCCGGTGGTGCAGACAGCCCTTTGAATATGCGCCTCAAAGATATTGCGACCCATAAAACAAGGCATAAGTACTATCGTCCTTGGGAGTGAGACATGACAAAAAAAATGCTGGTTCCATTTTCGATGGAGAAGGCCTCCCCAGTCGGAAAATCGTTTGTTGCCCCGATCCATGATGATGGCAAAATGGTTTTTGTGTCCTTAAGCACACTCAAACCCATTGAGTTTGGTGCTGTGGTTTACGTGGGCCGGGATGTGTCTGTCGAGGATGTGTTTGCGAAAATCGTTGAGTCAGGAACGAAGGTACTGCCGTCGGTTGATGAGCAGATATCCGTGCTTCAGGATTATTTAGACTGTTTGCCGAAGCTAAAAATTGGCGATGTGGTAAGGCTGGGTTTTGACTCTGATGGTTCTGTTCAATTGGAGAAGCAGAAAAAGCCAAAACCAAATAAGGGCAATCGAAACCTTCCCTGATCCTCACTCCGCCGCCTTTGGCACCACGTAGTTTGGCATGTGGACGGCGCAGAATTTTGCGCCTAACTGGCTATTGATGATTTGCCCGTCTGCTTGGCTGCACCAATAAGCGTCATCATCTTGGGTGATGAGGCGGACTGACCGGTCGAAGTCGTTTGCTCTGATCTGGTCCTTGGCGAAGAAGAACGCGCCAGCGCCCGCCAGCGCTGCGCTGACCAGCATTGCACACCCCAATGTCGCCCAATCCCATTTTGATCGGTGAGAACGGCGGTGAGAAAGTCGACCACGGTAGCGGCGGGATGACCCTGCTGCGGGCGGCGTAAAAGTCGTCCATCTTTGCCCTTCTTTTCGTAACGGAGGGGGGCGGGAGGATCTTTTCCGTGGATTTGTATCGTAAAGTTCGTCTGGCCTGTGCCGAGGGCATGAGCCAGCGAGAAGCGGCCCGGCATTTCGGGATATCTCGTGACAGTGTTCGCAAGATCTTGGCGTTTTCGGTCCCACCTGGTTACCGTCGGTCAGCACCGATCCGGCGGCCCAAGCTGGATGGGTTCACCGGGATCATTGATCAATGGTTGTCGGAAGATCGGCAACGACCGCGCAAACAGCGGCATACGGCCAAGCGGATCTGCGAGCGACTGCGTGATGAGCATGGCTTCGAGGGTGGTTACACCATCATCAAGGATTATGTTCGGGAACATGGTCGACGGCATCGCGAGATGTTCGTACCGCTTAACCATGCACCCGGCCATGCTCAGGCCGACTTCGGCGAAGCAATGGTGGTGATCGGAGGCATTGAGCAGAAGGCTCACTTCTTTGCCTTGGATCTGCCGCACAGCGATGCCTGCTACGTCCGGGCCTATCCGGCGGCGACGGCCGAGGCCTGGATGGACGGGCACGTTCATGCCTTTAGGTTCTTCGGGGCCGTTCCGCAGTCGATCCTGTACGACAACGACCGGTGCCTTGTGGCTAAGATCGAGCCCGACGGAACTCGCAGACGCGCCCGGCTGTTCAGCGAGATGCTGTCCCACTACGTGATCCGGGACCGCTACGGACGTCCTGGCAAGGGCAACGACAAGGGATCCGTCGATTGCGTTGAGGTGGGATGATTTTGACATCGAGCGCGGCACGATCTTCATCCGCGAAGGTAAGGGCAAGGTGGATCGGATGGTGCCGATAGGGGAGCGAGCCTTGCTCTGGTGCGAGAAATATCTGCATGAGGTGCGGCCCCAGTTTGATCTGACCGGCCATGATCCGGCTTTCTTTTTAACCAGCTTTGGCGAAGCCTTTACCCCCAACCGCATGACCCAGCTAGTGCGGGGTCACATCAATGCGGCCGAGATTGGCAAATCCGGGTCCTGCCATTTGTTCCGCCATAGCTGCGCCACGCTGATGCTGGAGAACGGCGCTGATATCCGCTACATTCAGCAGCTTCTGGGCCATGCGAAACTCGATACGACCCAGATTTATACGCAGGTCTCTATCCGACAGCTCAAGCAGATCCATACCCTCACACATCCGGCGAAAATGGGCGCAGAGGCGCAGGGTGAGGATGTTGTGGAAGCGGAAACCTCTCCCATGTATGATGGTGGTAACTGATGAGGACTGAATCGATGCAAACCGCCAAGCAGGAGATCGAGGCCATGGTTCGGGCGCTGCCCGAAGACGCCACCTATGAAGATGCGCAATACAAGCTCTATGTGCTGGAGAAAATCCATAACGGGCTTGAGAGCATTGATCAGAATGGCGGCGTGAGCCACGAGGATGCAAAGGCGCGGTTTGCAAAATGGCTCAAGGACTGATCTGGTCGGATCGGGCGCTGGATGATCTGGAAGAGATCGTTAGCTATATCGAGAAAGATTCCCCGCTTTATTTGCCCGGAAAATGTTCGCGCGGGCAGATGCCTTGATTGACCAGCCCGGACAAGGCCGACGTGTTCCCGAATATGATGGTGACAAGGATGTACGGGAGGTCTTTGTCCATCGCTGGCGGCTGATCTATGCCGTTTATCCTGATCACATCCGCATTGCCGCTGTGATCCATGGCGCAAGGCTGATGGAAAACGTCAGGCCATTGTGAGCCTCATTCTTCTTTAGCAGCCAATTGCTTACGGCTTCCCAAACGGGCCGTATCCGGTCTATGACAGAGCTATGATCTTGCGACTTCAATCCTTCTTTGCGGGCCTATTGGCTGTGCTGACAGCGGCGCTTCTGGCGCTTGGCGCTGCGCAGGCAAAACCCGCGTCGGGGGGATATCAGCTTTTTGAGCCGGTCGCATTAGAGCATCAACACGCTATCCAATTGGCATCATTGGAGAATTTTGACTACCACGCCAAAGTCGCGTCGGAGTGTTGTAATGCACCAAATAGAATAGGGCAATTTACAAAGACCTATCAGGATGGAACGTTTAGCGTTTCGGACTGGAAAGGTTACCCCAATGGTGTTCCAAGACCGCCTGAAGGAACAACCTATCGGCTCCTGACCAGAACTGAGTATAATGATGCGCGAAAACTGGCTAACAATACGAACCGAAAGCTGCGTAAGGAATGGAATGTTTCTGCGGATCATCAGATACACGAAATAGTCCCCGTGAAGTATGGTGGAAGCCCGACTGATCCTGCAAACAAAATTGTGATCCCAAAATCACTCCATGAGAAACAGGTAACACCGTGGTGGAACAAATTACAAAGGGACTTAGGAGGTTAATGTGTTTGCAGAAATACCCAACAAAATTCCTACCAATGCAGTCCGAGGTGACCTCGACGTGTGGCCTAGCTATGGTGACCTCTGTGAAATGAACAAATTTTACAGAGACTTCTGTTCAGCGGAGGGTTGGATCGGCGAAAGCTATATCGGAATATGGAAGCCGCAAGAAGTGAAGGAGTACGAGCCAATCATATCGAAAACTTACCCCTCCAAGTACCATTTTTTTGCGACAGATGGTGGAGGAAGTAAATTCGGGTTTTTCAAAAGTTCAAGCAATATTAGCTATATTTGCGCCCCTGATATTGGTTCTGAGGAAGATATTCGAGTTCTTGGCGATTGGGATGCCTTTATTGGGTGCCTGCACTCAGGTGACTACATTTAACTGCCGTTGAACTGATTTTATATGACGCTCGTCCACAATCTGATCCAGACCTTCTTTTTGCTGCTGATCATAGCAGCAGGAATGGTTTTTGCGTCGGTTTTGCCAGACGGAAATTGGCCTAGCCTTCGGTATACACAAACAGAAAATTGTGGAACGGTTCAGTCACGTGGTCTTACCTTTGCGGCCAGACACCTTCTTCAAGCGCCAAATTTAGTGAACGAAAGCTCGCACGAAAATTCTGGCTCTGCAGCAGCAGGCTGGTTCGGCCATGTTTCTGGCACGGCCAATCAATTGATCGCTTTCGGCCAATTGACCCAGTTCACCGGGCACAATGTTACTCTCACCGGTGCATCGAACTCAGTCGACCGTCGCGCAGTGGCGTTGGATGTTGCGATCACAGCTGCTCACCTAAGGGGCGTGGGCGGTGAACACACACTGTCTCGCCGGAGTGTTACAGAGGAAATATCGGCGTTTTTTTCACTCCGCTATTGCACCAAATAGAGCAACAGTATCTGATATTGGTGAATTACGACCACCCGCACGCCAATTACTGGAAGGTGAAGATGTCCTAATCGGCCCAGCACAAGGATTGCAGAGCAGAACCTCTGGTACGTTTGATAGTGTGGTGCAAGGTGCACATGGTGAACGCGCAACGACTTACCTTTACACCATCAATGATCGTGGGGTGAACATTGCACTTGAAACGACGCCAGCGGCGACGCCAAGAGGAAATATCGTTCACACCAATCTAAGTGATCGCGCTGCGATAGGCGGCGAAGCTTGGTTTGGCCCCAACAACACTGTCACCATTAACGCTGGCTCCGGTCGTTTTGGCGACGGTGCGGGCATTACTCAGCAACAATGGGACAACACTGTTCGTTACTGGGAAGGGCTTGGTTATACAGTGAACGCAATTCCATTTGGGAGCAGGTAGATGAGATTTTGGGAGCTAACTTCAATATGCCGAAATGATCCCGATTTGTTGATGAAGGTGCTGCGTGATTATTCAGATCAAAAATATGCAGACTGGTTTGACGATATGCCGAACATTGTCTCGCAACAACAGCGAGAAAAGTTGGATGCCGTTGTGCCGAACGACGTTATTGAGGCAGCGCTCAGATGCCACAAAGGGAAGCTGTATGAGAGCGGGATGCAAATTCGAACTAACCGGGCATATCCAACTGATACTGAGGTCTCGTACTTTGAGGTGTTCCGAATGTTTGGTGTTAATTTTTTGGAAGATGTGCTTGAGAAAGGGAGCGCAAAACGTTGAGAGTAATCGGCTTAATCGTTGCGTTTCTTCTTTTCAGCATTAAGTATGGTGGCCATGCCTTTGGCACCAGCGGTATCACATCAAGCTAAATTTCTCCCACAGCACAAAACTGCCGTAGCTGAACACGCCAACATTCACTTCGCAGCTCACGCCCCACCGCCGACCGGCATCAATGTTGCGATTGCAGGTGCCGCTGTTGCTGAGTACGGTAACGGTTTCGTCAGGCATGGGCCTGAAACCGTTGTGGCGAGCTTGGGTTTTGGCGCTGATTTAGATGCTCCAAATAGAACACCGATTGAATCATCGAATGGTGCACTTGTCAGGCCATCCGAGAGTCCAAATTATTCGGTAGCAACGGAAGTCCAGTTGCCATCAAATGCGTATCCTGGAGTTTCCCGTCGCCGTCACAACCAAATATCGAACCAAGCAATGCATGAAGCTTTTGAGGCGGACCCGGCATACACTGCACAAATGGAAAACTTGTATCCGGGCATTGTTGATGGGGTTAAGCCCGGCCCACGTGGATCCTTTCCAAGGGGTGCTCCGACATCTGATGTGACTTGGCATCATGGAACGCAACCTGGTCAAATGCAATTGGTTCCAATTGACCAACATACTGCACCTGGTCCAGTACAGGGTTCACTTCATCCAGCCACGTTCAGTAACTCCAACTCAATCGTCACCCGTTCGATCAAATCTTGCAGCTCTTCATGCGCATGGTTGAGGTTGATGGCATAGCTTTTGCCGAAATGCGGATTGCAGATGAATGTTGCGATTATGGGGCTTTGTTGATGGCGTGGATGCCCCCACCTACCGGCATCGTAATGTGCCACAGTGATGTTTCAGAAAGCATCACTCAAAGGGAAAGCATCCATGTCAGAAGTTAGCATAATCGGCATAGACCTTGCAAAGCGCGTGTTTCAACTTCACGGGGCTTGCGCAAACGAAGAGGTTGTTTTCCGTAAGAAAATGACGCGTGTTCAGCTTCTTGCGTTTGTGAGCCAACAACCTGAATGCACTATTGCAATGGAGGCCTGTGCGACGGCTCATTGCTGGGGCCGGGAGTTTGAGAAACTGGGTCATACGGTGCGACTGATTGCACCAAACTATGTGAAGCCGTTTGTAAAAAGACAGAAGAACGATGTTGCTGACGCTGAAGCCATTGTTGAGGCGGCCTCAAGGCCAACAATGCGGTTTGTTGCGTTGAAGTCCGAGGCTCAACAGGCGCGCGCCATGCTGTTTCGTACACGACTGCCACTAACACTCAGGAACAGATGCTGGGCCTTTAGACCTCTGCTGCTATGGCTCGGGCCAGGCAAGCCACTACAGTCTCTGGCCCCATCCAGTTCCTTCGCAGGGCAGCTTCGTACCCCCCTGATCCGGGATATCTCCCGGCGCTCCAAAAAAACAATTCCCTGTAAAATCTGTCAGCGCCCCAAAATCAGTCACAATGGAACCTCCCAAATCGGTCTCTAGAGACAAGAGGCTCGTCGTGCGGGCTACATGTGCAGAGCACGCGTCTACGTGGAAAGCGCACCCGCGCAAGCGTTTGAAACGTCCGGATAATACAGGATGAACGGGAAAACGGAGCATAGACAAGGGGTTGGTGGCGGAAGGGGAGGGATTCGAACGCCCGACCTAAGCGTTATGAGCGCCCAGCTCTGACCTCTGTACCCTTCCTGTTGTTTCGTTTTGGGCGTTAGTTGGAAATTTTTGAAAGCTGGGCAACCAACGATGGCAATTCGCCCACCGTTTGCCAGACGACGTGCAGATCAATGTCAAAATAGCCGTGTGCAATCCTGTTGCGCATTCCCCGGATACTTCGCCATGGGACGGACGTATTGGCCTTTGTGAATTCCGGGTGTTCAGCAACTATTCGGCTGGCAGCTTCCCCCACGATCATGAGGCACATGACTACCGCGCGCTGGGTCTTAAGGTCAGTAAGGAATGTGGATTCGTCCATTCCTTCGGTAAAGGTCACAGCATCACCGGAACCTTGGACCATCTGGTCCAAATAGTCGGATAGTCGATCAACTGCACTCATACTGGCACCGCGTGCCGCAAAACATCAGCCCTAATGTGCGGAGGAAGATCCAACGGCGTCTTTACATCAACCCGCACACCCAGAGCTTCTTCCAGAGCTTCCTGCAATCCTCCTAGGTCGAACAGCGTCGTCTCCGGCAAGGGCTCAACCAAGACATCAAGGTCACTTTTCGCATTATCTCGGCCCGTCACCACGGAGCCAAACACGCGCGGATTCACCGTGCGGTGCAAGGCAGCAAGCCGCCGGATTGTATCACGGCCTTTTTTCAAAGCTTGCGATGGTTTTGTATCTGGCATTTCAGACTCCTTCCGAAAAAGCGCTGCTGATCTGGTTTTCGATCTTCGCTTTCCAACAAACTATTCCACCAATGTGAATGATGCAAGTGCGAAGATTCCAAGAATACATTCCATAAAATATTTGCGGCTGTGTCAGGATATGTTATCTCAAAGTAATGACACAAAACCAACCCCGCCTTCTCTTTGGATATGCTCGCGTTTCGACCGACGATCAGCGGCTCGACCCTCAGATCGACGCACTTTTGAAATATGGAGTGGAAAGGGACCGCATTCTCACGGATCAAGCTAGCGGCAAAAGCACGGCTGGCCGTCCCGGTTTCCGAAACGCAATGAAAGCCATGCGGCCGGGTGCTGTTCTAGTGGTTTGGAAACTGGATCAATTGGGCCGCAATCTTTCTGAGCTGATCCAAACCGCCGACCTTTTGAGGGAGCGTGGAGCGCAGCTCGTCTCTTTGACAGAGAAGATCGACACAGAATCTGCGTCTGGCAAGCTGATGTACCATATGATTGGTATGTTCGCTCAGTTTGAGCGGGACATGATTTCTGAACGGACCCGGGCAGGACTGGCGGCAAGAAAAGCACGAGGCAAGACACTTGGCCGGAAGGCGTTGCTCGTTCCGGGGTCCGACACGTGGACTGAGGTCGTTGGATTGATCCGCGAAGGTCTTTCCTTCGTACAAATCGCGGATCGCATCGGTGGGGTGAGCAAGTCCACACTCTATAACAATGCCGACAATCTCAGAGCTGAAGCCGCTGCGCTCGATGTGGCTGGCATCGACCCCAATTCCTCCAACAAAGGTGCAGAATGATCGTAATGCTTTTGAAATCGGCTGTTGTCGTATTCGGCGCAATGTCGGCGCTCTGCTGGTACCAGTCAGCCTATCGTCTCCCCGAACAAGTAAAGAACCGCGATCAAATCTATAGCTGGTACGGCAAGGCAGCTGCGATTTTTGCGTTTCTGGTAGTGGCGGCTCAGGCTGCATTGAATTTTATCAATTGATTTCCAAGAAAGGTGAAAATTGATGCAACAGAAATACCTTACCAGTCTTCTGTTAGTGACGTCTTTGACCGGGAACGGGGTATGGGCCTTCGATGATTGTCCTAACGCAAACTACAATTGGAAAGGAGAATGGCATAATCCAATCCAGCCAAATCTCCCGTTGAATGAATTCCAACTAACGTTTGATACGCTCGATAGTGGTGAGTATGGCTGTTACTGGGTAAGGAATTTGAATGGATTTCAGGATACCCAACCGGGAGAAGTGTTCCTTGCTTTCGTAGCTGGCGAAACTGAAGACAACGTTCAAATACTTGTCGCCGCTGCGGACGGTCATGATACTACCCCAGATGGCCGCCCAAGCATACGGAGGGATGCCTTCATCTACGCTGTGAGGCTGTCGAAATCCGGGTTGACCAACGATGCATTTCAGGACGCTGGTATCGGTCTTCGTTCCCGCGGCCGACCACGTTCCAATAAAGGTGCAGATTGATGGCGGTTGCCGGTAGCAGGCGGACACGACGGAAGCCCTTCAGTATTGGGCCCGGTATCAGAAGTTGCTCGGGGGCAGATCCCGAAGCCGTCACCATACATTCCAAGGAAGTCACATGAAGCAAGATGGTCGCCCAGGCTACTACTATGTTGTCCGCGAGCTGGGGAGGGATTGGGAGGTTTGGATGTGGACCGGCCACAAGTGGTACGAGCCAGGTGAGCCAGAACCTTGTGAACTGCCATACTGGTGTGAGCGGGTTCCCCAAGCTCCTACCCCGCCGACCAACCTATGATGAGCAACTGGACTTCCAAGAAAGGTGCAAATGATGAGGTATGACGGCACTCAGATTTTTGTGTGCGATCACTGCGGCACCAAACACTCAGTCCCATACAAGGACTATCCTCAGAAGGACCGAGGCGAGAACGAGTGTCTGAACTGTGGTCAGGTGCTTCATACTTGGAATGGGACCAGAGATTACTTTGAACCTATCCCCTTGTCCTGCAGCGCTTCTCTGAACCAATCAGCGTCATAGCCACGATCTCCGAGTAGCCATTTGACGTTTGGCAGGCCACTGAGCAGCGCTCGTGCGCCGATGTAATCGCTGACCTGTCCGGCGGTGACGAACAGGTCGATCGGTCGTCCCTGACTGTCGCAGATGGCGTGCAGCTTGGTGTTCATACCGCCTTTGGTTCGACCAATCAGGCGACCACGCCCCCCTTTTTGGCGGCCATGCTGGTCGTCGTTCGGTGGGCCTTGAGGTATGTTGCGTCGATCATCACGGTCGTCTTCTCGTCGTGTTCCGCCGCCAGCCCGGCCATCATCCGCGCGAAGATGCCCTTTTCGCTCCAACGTTTCCATCGGCTGTAGAGTGTTTTGTGAGGGCCATATGCAGCAGGCGCATCTCGCCAACGCAAGCCATTGCGATTGATGAAGATAATCCCGCTCAGCACCCGCTTGTCATCAACCCGGGGCTTCCCGTGTGACTTGGGAAAGAAGGGAGCCAGACGCGCCATCTGCGCGTCGCTCAGCCAGAAGAGATCGCTCATGTCACGCTCCGTTTTCGAAGGCGTGAATCACGCAGCGCAACAGAAATCAATGCATCCTGACCCTAAAAGGGATCGATCTGGCTATTCAGGCAGACAATGCGGCATTTGAGGCCGGGATGCCCAAGAAGGGCAGGGCCACTGGATCCCAAAGATCGTGAAAGACGGTTTGATTGTTTGAGGTTACACTTTACGTAAAAGGTCCAGGGCAATGCTGTAGGCAGTGTCAATGAGACCTTTGCTGGTCTCGCGCAGCGCCAATTGAGCAATGCTGGTGGAAACATAGTCCTCTGACAACGCCTCAATCCGGGTCACAGTTTCAGTTGCGTAGTCTGGAATGATCAAAAGCGCGGCAAGGATGTCATCACTCTGACCAGCTTCTACGGCAGCAGCGATATCGAAGATGTCGCGGGGTTGTACGCGCGAACCGCGATAACGCACTTTCTTGGCAATGATCTCTGAGACAGTTTCCAGAGCGACCGAGCGACCTCCGATCTTCTGGTCCGTTGTCGGCGCATCGGTGATGAGCTCGGCCACGATAAAGTCGATTTCTCCGATGCCATCAAAGGCTATTTTCAGATGGCCGGATCCATCTCCGTTGTAGGTTGCCTCTCCAAGGGCAAACTGCATCTCTGCGACCGCGGCCTCCACATAGGGAAGCAGCTGCGGGTCATCGAGGAAAAGATCGACATCATGGCTTTCACGGTGATCAATCTGGATCATCATTGCCGTGCCGCCCCCAAAAGACCAGTTGTCGATGATTTGGTAATCCTTGTTCACACGATCAAGGATGCGGAAAGCTTCTTGGATAAGATCGCGCTATCGAGACGCGGCTGGTGCCACCTTTAGGCAGCCAGTACGACGGGCTGGCCAGACCAGTTCGCAAACTCAATAGCTGTCGCTTTCAGTTCAGCTTTGGAAATTCCGTGCGCCTCAGCGAAAGCGATCTGTGCGTCAACGGGGGTTTCGGTGAAGAAAGACCCGACTTGCGCAAGCTTGATGTCGTGCTTGGAAATAGCCAGCGCGAGTTCACCCGCATCCAGAATGGTCTGGTACGGAGCGTTCACCGTGGTCAGTATCGCTGTTTGCATTGCTTTGGTCATAGCCGGGTAAATATACGAAACTGGGGGGTAATTTCAAGTTCGCCATTCGAGCAAAGGTCATTGTCTATGGCAGACTTGGCCAAGTTGCACCAATCTTCCCAAGCACTTCATGGATTCACATTAAATCAAGTACGCAGCTGATCGGTGTGCGATAGGCCACTGGCATATTTTCATTGGTCAATGTGAATTCGACGCTGCCCTGGCGTGCGGTAAGCCAGCAAGAACTTTGTTACTGGTCACACTATGATGGTTGGATCAGGTTCATGTGAACCTCAACAGTCGGAAGGGTAGGGGACAAACGTTTGTGTTATAGATGGGGTATCTATTATGGGTTACGGGTTCTAAAATTCGAAATTATCCTAAATTTTACAATACCTTGCAAAACATCCGGTGTGTGATAAGCCAGTGAAGCGGTTACCGAATCCGCTGCTGCCGGATCGGTTTCAACAGCCGGACCTATTCATTTGTGATATTTTCGATGCGGTGCCGAAGAGTGACATGGCCAGCATAGAACATCCTGCTTTCTCGATCTCTAAGAAGCCGGACCATCAGACGCGGCGCTACGAAAATGGAGAAAACTACATCGAGATTTCACCGTCAGCTATGGTGCGAGTTGATGAATAACGAACCGCAACGAATAGTTGCACACGGAAAAAGACCATGAGGTTCACTCCTACAATCGAAACCGATCGCCTGATACTCAGGTTGCCAAAACTTGAAGACTGGCCGAATTTTGAGACATTGATGACCTCTGATCGTGTTAATCACATGGGAGGACCATATTCCGTTCCTGTCGCTTGGGGCTGGTTTTGCCACGGCATCGCGCTGTGGCAACTATTCGATGTTGGAAATCTTTCGATCATATCTCGTCAGACTGGGGAATGCTTGGGTCAAATAGAGATCAACCAGGGTCCTGGTTTTCCCGAGCCGGAGCTTGGTTGGCAACTCATCGCAAGCGCCGAGGGTCGCGGGTTGGCAATTTGGGCGACCTACATGATCAGAGCCACTGCGTTGGATGATCCAAATGGCGTTACCACACTTCGCCGCGCCACGGCGGTGCGTATAAACATGCATCTGTATAGACAGCTGAATTTTGGACGATTTGAACCCGCGCCGGACACGGATGACGATTACCAAGAGTAAAACTCTAACTTGCTCCCAGCCCAAGTGAAATCGCATAGCTACGCGGGAGCGAGCGATCCGAATGACCGGCCGAACCGCAGCAATGGTTATGTATGCTTAAAGGTAGCTCGGAGACCAATACGACAATTATGTCGGCTTCGTATTGGCCCTGAGGCTAATATAGTCGCGCAATGGCGTAGTGCGAAGCCCTTCGCTTGGGGGCTACATGCAACGCTTACGTTAAATCGCGTTGAAGCCAAGGCTATGAGCCTGCTTGAAACGGCATTCGCTAGCGAGACTTTTGTTCGCCGCATGTACCCCGATGCGCTTTAGGGCGGCATCTCATGTCGAGCGTTCACCCTGTCCTGGCCGCACTGTGACGGTTGGGTCAGGTTCGTGTGACGTTCAACAATAACGAGTTATCCATAGGGGCGACTGTGTTTATATGTGTTTATATAGTGTTTAGCGCTGGGAACTTTTCTTTAAGTTATTGAAAGAAAACATAAATAACACATGCGAAGTTCCTGATACCACGCTTGTTGGTTCCTGATACCACGAATAAAGACGCCCTGCTGCCGGATCGACATCCTCAGGGTGACTTTTTCATTTGTGATGTGGCGGATGCGATTCTGAAAGACTTGATCCCTTCGATGGAGCATCCCTTCTACAGTCTTTCAAAGAAACCAGATCTTTCTGTTCGTAGATACGAGCACGATGACAAGTGGGTCGAAATCACGCCGAGCGTAAAAGGGCAGGCTACGATCTACGACAAAGACCTGCTGATTTACGTTGTCAGCCAGATCATGCACAAACTGAACCGAGGTGAAAAAGTCGACCGTCGAATGCGCTTCAATCCTCGTGATTTACTTATCTTCGTGAACAGAGGGACATCGGGCCGGGATTACTATGCGTTTTGTGACGCGCTTGATCGGTTGATGGGAACCGTCATCAAGACAAACATCAGCACGGCACAGGAAGGTGATGATGTCCCAGTCGGGAAAGTGGAGAAGACGGTAAGCGGTGCGCTGATCACACCTGCGCGGAGTGGTTCCACGGCAGCAGGTCGTTGATTTGGGACTGTTTGTGTCCTCGCGCGATGGCGGTCAGTGTTTGGGTGAGCCAGGCATGGGGATCGATCCCGTTCAATTTGCAGGTTTCGATCATCGAGGCGAGGATGGCCCAGTTTTGCGCTCCGACGTCATGGCCAGCGAAGAGTGCGTTCTTGCGGTTCAGAGCGATTGGGCGGATTGTCCGCTCGACACTGTTGGAATCCAGTTCCACGCGACCATCATCGAGGAACATGGTCAGGCCTTCCCAGTGCTTAGCAATGTAGCTCAGGGCTTCGCCGATGGGTGATTTGGCGGAGACGCGGGAGCGCGTTTCCCGGAGCCAAAATTCCATCTGATCAATGGTTGGTTTTGAGCGTTCCTGCCGCACTGCGTTCCGGGTGGCCGGGCTTTGGCCTC
Source organism: Rhodobacteraceae bacterium KLH11 (assembly GCA_000158135.1). Lineage (GTDB taxonomy): Bacteria > Pseudomonadota > Alphaproteobacteria > Rhodobacterales > Rhodobacteraceae > Ruegeria. Next base: position 109,654 of record DS999534.1, on the reverse strand, counting down.
TGATTTCCTTTTCGATGCGGTAGAGCGCCTGGATTTGCGCGATACCTTCATCCGCAATCGGAGTGGCTTTGCCAGCTTTTGCCACATCAAAGAGCTTACGACGGGCGTGTGCCCAGCAGTGCGCCAACCGGATCGAGCCCTCCTGCCGTTTGAGCAGGCGGTTGTATCCGGCATAGCCATCAACTTGCAGTGTGCCGTTGAACCCTTCAAGAATTTGCTTTGCGTATTCACCGGCGCGGCCGGGTGCATATGTGAAGGCCACACCAGGCGGGTCGTCCCCACTCCAGGGCCGATCATCGCGGGCGAGCGCCCAGAAGTAGCCTGTTTTGGTTTTCTTGCGACCGGGATCAAGGACCGGAGCCACGGTCTCATCCATGAATAGCTTGGTTGACCGCTTCAGATCGGCCATCAGCGCGTCATAAACAGGACGCAACTCAAATGCTGCTCTGCCAACCCAGGCGGCCAGTGTCGAGCGATCCAGAACAATGCCTTGCCGGGCGTAGATCTGAGCTTGGCGATATAGCGGCGTGTGATCCGCGTATTTTGAGACGATCACATGGGCGATGGCTGCCTCGGTTGGCATCCCGCCTGGGATCAGATGCGCCGGGGCCGGAGCCTGGACGATGCCTTCTTCGCAGGACCGGCAGGCATATTTCGGGCGGCGGGTGACGATCACCCGGAACTGGGCCGGAACGATATCAAGCCGTTCACTGATATCCTCACCAATGACATGCCGTTCAGAGCCACAGCCGCAGATGGTGCTGTCCGGCTCGATCACCTCTTCGATGCGCGGCAGATGTTTCGGCAACGACCCCCGGTTGCTCTGGCGCGGCGCGGAAGTCCGTGTTGGCGTGACAAGCGGATTGGTTTCGCCCTCGGCCTCAATCTGGGCAATCCCGGTTTCGATATCTTCCAATGCCAACTCGAACTGGTCTGGATCAACCTTTTCGGATTTACGACCAAAGAGTGCCTTCCTCAGCGCCGCGACCAGTGTTTCCAGACGCGCATTCTGCTCGCCCTGGGCCACAATCATGGCTTTGAGCGCATCAATGTCATCGGGAAGATCAGCGGCCGCAATCATGGTCGTGATCTACCAAAACGGACACTTGGCTGCCTGCCCAAACGGGTGCGCGAGTCACTCTGCCGCAGTTGGTGGACGCGCTGACAGTGCCTTCACTTTCCGCCAGTCCAACCCGGCAAACAGCGCCTCGAACTGGGCATGATTGAGCGACATCAGGCCATCTCGGATCGCAGGCCAAGTGAATGTTGTCTCTTCCAGCCGCTTATACGTCATCACCAGCCCGGTGCCGTCCCAATAGAGCAGCTTCAACCGGTCGGCGCGCTTCGAGCGAAAGACAAACACGGTTCCGGTGAACGGCTCCTTACGCAGTTCATTTTGCACCAGCGCTGCCAGCCCGTCATGACCCTTTCGGAAGTCCACCGGCTTCGTCGCCACCACGATCCGCACCCGGTTCGACGGAAAGATCATGAGACCCCATTCAGAGCGTGGACGATCTCGGAAATCCGTTTGGGCGACGTGGCTGCGCCGAGTCGAATAGCCACGTCACCGTGGACAATCTCAAGCCAGTCAACGGGTTCTGATGGTGCCGTCGGAGCCTCAGGTTCAATCACAACCGGCGCAAATTCTGCGCCGGCCAGTTCCGGAACAACCAATTTACCTTCTCGCGCAAGGCGACGCCATTCAGACAGATGGTTCGGCCGCATTCCAACTCGCCGCGCGACTTCGTTTACGGTCACCCCTGGAACCAGCGTTTCCGCAACAAGCTGGCCTTTGAGCGCTTCCGACCAGCGCCGCTTACCATCCCGCCCGATCAAAACCTCATGGCCCGCAACGGACTCCAAATGTAGCTCCCGATGGACTCCCATAATAACCTCCTGACAATTCTTCACTCCGCAGCGGAATCGCAGATCAGGCAGACTTCAGGAAGGTGGGGTTGGGACACCGCTTACAGAAGACGGGCTTTTTTCACCTGATCGAGAGTGCAGCGATCGTTCGGCATCAGGGGCGTGCCGATGGCCGCATTATGCATGTCGATGTCGAGATAAGTGAGTGGATTTTCAACAGTATTCGTCGAAATCAGGTCCTGACGCTAAGCCGGGACTACTTCCGTCTCAGAAAGCCAATTGAGCGGAGAATATACGAGCTGGCTCGCAAGATGTGCGGGCCTCAGGAACGATTTGAGATTGGTCTAGAGAAGCTGTTGAAGAGATCTGGTGCCAGGACACAGTTGAAGCGGTTTCGGCATACGGTGCGAGAAATCGAAGCGAATGATCATCTGCCTGACTATTCAATAGAATTCGACTCTGCTCGGGATGTCGTGATTTTCAGGAACCGCGGATCTGTCAGTAGTGTTGTAGAGATATATGAGGACAAGCTCGACTCTGACGCCTACGATCATGCGAGAGAAGCGGCTTCAGGATGGGATGTTCGGTTCTTGGAGAATGAATGGCGGAAATGGTGCGGAGACGAAGAAATCGAGCCAAAACATCCCACTCGCCACTTCCTCAAATTCTGCAAAAGTTGGTTTGATAGGCGCGGAAGACCGTGACTCAAATCATTCCGAGCCGAAGTATTTGTATAATATTTCAGCTAGTTACATGGCAAGCAGGCGGTACTCTGGCAAAAGAATATCACAATTCCAACTTGTCGGTTGACAAGATAGATATATAGGAACATCTAATTGAGTAGGCGTGAGAGACACCCAAAGAAAGAGGTTGAAGAAGTTCTGCAAGAGCTTGAGGCTCTCGGATGGGCTGTTGTTAGACGAAAGTCAAAAGGACATGCGTGGGCGATTTTGCGTTGCCCCTACACCAAATGACGAATGCCGCTGTGGCAAATATTGTCAGATGACGGTTAATAGCACGCCGCAGAATGCAAAAAACCATGCGGCGAAACTTCGGCAAAAGGCACTTGGCTGTGTTGTCGAGAAAAGGAGGCAAAATGACTGAATTGTTCGAATTCGAACTCGTCTTCGGCCTGCCCGCTGGTGAGTACGATCCATTTGAACTCTCGGATGCTGTGTTTGCGGCGGGGTATGACGAAGCAGTCATAGGCACCGGCGATCCGCGAATGCTTGCCGTTGAAATCGAAGCTGTGGGTGCCGATGCGGAAAGCGCAATACTCGATGCTGCTAAAGGGATCTTAAAGGGTCTTCCAGAAGGATCTGAGCTTCGCGAAATTCGTCCAGATCTCGTGAGTCTGGCGGATGTTGCCGAGAGGATTGGTGCTAGCCGTCAGGCTTTACAACAACGTGAAATGTCGATGCCAACGATGGCCGGGCTTTATCGTGTCGATGAAATAGCAGAGTTTTTGAGACTGCTGCACGGTAGCAGGCGGAAAGTGCGCTTTAACGTCCGTCGTGCTGAGGGTTGGTTGCAGGCCGGTGAAGCGGCTAGAAAGCTCAACGCTGAGCTGACAACAAAAGCCCTAGATCCGCACTCATTGGAACGGATAGACATTCCAAATGCACACAAGATCGCCGCGACGCAGTAACGAATCTTGATTGGAGGCTACGTAGGGGTCGATTGCCGGACGGGGCAGAATCCTACGTTCTTATGAGCGTTTTTGGATTTCTCGACACGATGAGACTACCCCGCTGGCGCGGAATGGTCAAAGTCTGTAGCCTGTGCAGGCGCTGGAGATGGTGGGCCGAACCGAGTGTTGTCATGCTCTCATCCGCGGATTATAACTACATCAACGATTTTGCCCCGTCTCACTTCGACACGGAAGCCGGGCGCGTATCTCCTCCATGAAAACGCAGAGCACAGTCTGTAGCCACGTGTTCAATGTCTTTGAGATTGGGATCATGGTCGCCTAGGAGGCAGGCTTACATCATAAGCCGCGACCGTTGGGAACTTCCATCTGTATTCAGCAATGAGAGGGATGTGAGGCCAGCCGGAATTGATGGGGTGGATGCCCTCTCCTGAAACGGCATCGCAATGTGCCATGGTGGAATTATCGAAGCCACCAAAGAGAAAGAGAGCATCCATGAGCGAAGGTATCATTATCGGAGTTGATCTGGCAAAGAATGTGTTTCAGTTGCACGGCGCGCGACGGGACGGTCGGGTTTTGTTTCGCAAGAAGCTGACGCGTGCGCAGTTTAGGGTTTTCTGCGAGGGCCACCCCAAGTGTCTGATGGCGATGGAGGCATGTTCGACATCACATTATTGGGCCCGTGAGTTGCAAGCTATGGGTCATGATGTGCGTCTGCTCCCACCACTTTATGTTAAACCTTTCGTCAAACGGAATAAAAACGATGCGGCTGATGCTGAAGCAATCACGGAAGCCGCCTTGCGTCCCAGCATGTCATTCGTAGCCCCCAAGTCGGCGGATCAACAAGCCGCGACAATGATGATGCGCACGCGAGATCAGCTTCTGGAACAACGTACAGCTACGGTGAATGCGTTGCGGGGTCACTTGGCTGAGTTTGGTATCATTGCGCCAGTGGGGATCAAAAATGTCTCCAAGCTCAGGTCAATCCTTGCTAATGCCTCGGACATCCCCACCCTCGTCACAGAAATGGCCAAGCTGCATTTTGATCGCATCGACAGCCTGAGCTGTGAGATCGAGGCGTTGGCGGCCAAGATCAATAATCACTGTCGTGAGAGCGATACCGCCAAACGCCTACGCTCCATGCCTGGAATTGGGCCAATTGCAGCTATGGTGATCGAGGCTTTCGCGCCAGACATGGCGCATTTTGAGAAAGGGCGAGACTTCGCCGCTTGGCTTGGCCTTGTACCAAAGCAGCATTCGTCGGGTGGAAAAATCCGCCTTGGCCAGACCAGTAAGATGGGGCAGCGTGATATTCGCCGCGTGTTGATCACGGGTGCAATGAGCCGGATTGCCGGATATGCGAGACAAAACAGTCGCGCAGAGCCTTGGCTTCAGGACAAGTTGGATCGTAAACCCAAAATGGTTGCCGCGATCGCTTTGGCCAACAAAATGGCGCGTCAGATCTGGGCCATGATCACCAAAGAAGAAAAATACCTGCCGAGAGCAGTAGCGACATAGAAATCTGAGCGCCGCCCCAGGCGCCAGAGCGTGAGGAATGCACTGAGAAGAATGGACGTCGATTGAACAAGTCCTGATCGGAGAGCCAGATAGGGGTCGGGCGCCAAAATAGCCCGCGGAATCGAATTGGAACCGATCAGCGAACTTACCATCTTGGCCCGCGGCGCGTGAAAAGCCGCAACACGAGGCCTGACACACGACCGCAATCAATCGCCTTCAAACCGATCAGAAATTCCTTGCAAAACTGAGGGCATCCACACACGACCTCATTCGCTTCAAGAGGCGACCCCCTCGATAGTTTGTAGATATGCTTTAATAGCTCATCGGTATTTGTTTTTAATCTCAATATATTCAAGATTTAAAGAGACTTCGTCGCGCATGGCATGGCGCGGTGTGGATGGGGATTTAGTATTAGCCGCGCCATGTACGCCGAACTTAGGTACTTTCTTGGACAGCCCAGGACTATAACGGGCACCACATACAGCGCAAAATGAGAAGCAAAATCCAATGACCTCCCAATCTGCAACGACGTCTCAACGTTTGCCGCACTCAAGTGATCATCATCACCCCAAAGCACAGCCGCTCGTTCATTGCAGGAAGCAAGCAGGCCACGCTTGGGATAGATGTTGGGTCACATCGCGTGTGGGCTGCAGAGCCGGAAGGGAGGTGGGTTTGTCATTATAAAACTTTATATTTAAATGATAAAATGTAATCACATGTATTCACAAAGTGTTGACAAAATATGCTGAGTCATGAACCTTCCACTCATCTTTTGCGTGTGCTCTTCAATGGTCAACTACTTAAGGACGCGGATAGATAACTATGAAGGTATCGAAATCAAAAATGCTATTTTCAAATTTTTTATTAGGGCTAACCCTTACGGCAATAGCAACAACTGCGCTTGGCGACGTAATAAATGAAGGTGATATTTTTGAAGACCGCCCAATTTGCGCTGAATATCAGGATTTTTTAGGATTGGAGAGAAATTCTCAAGACTCCGAATGTACCGAGACGCAGGAATTTATTTCAAATAGCGCGAATTTGGATATTTTGGAATTTCTAGATGAATATTTGGAGAAAGCGGATGAAAAATCAAGCCTCTTTCTCTTGGCGAACGCTCAAAGGTCAATAGTTAGAGGAGATTATTCAGCTGCCTTTATATGGATGGACATTGCAGATAGGCAGGTGTATTCGGACCTTATTTTGTCAGGGGATCAAGTTCGTGCCTCATTTTATTCGTCTGTGTTAAGTGACTTGAAATCTCTGTTTATAAAGGACGTTTGCCAGAATAATAAGTTTAATTGCCAACTTATCGATAGATATTTTGAGCTTGATGAAATCATAGAGGGTATCGAGAAAAATATCTTAGAGGAAAGGTCTGATATTGTTTTGCTTTGCCTTCTAAGAACCGATGCTTTTTCGATACCTTTGCGACAACTTATCGTAACACCGAAGTTCAAAAAGTGTATCCAATTTAATGGGGAATAATAATGGGGAAAAAACCAATTTCATCGGCGAGCAAATCACCGAATTTTACAGGTGGCATGCCAATTCCTAAAGCCAAAATAGATATCGGTGCCCTCGCTCCCGTTCCTGGAATTCAAAACCAATCGGCGTTTTATGGAGAAATGGTCAACAAGCTTACTGGCTACTCAATCACAGGGCTGAGCGACAGGCAATATGCTTTTGAGCTAAACAAAATATACGAGAACGTTCCAGCTCAAGAAATTGATACGATAGTAGATAGTTACATTGTTCAAAGATATTTAGCCGGGTCCTTGGATAGTGTGACAATCTTCGGAACGACTCCACAGGCCGACGATTTACTGACTGACCCAACAGCTCATCCAAGTTTGCACCATGATCTGCTTCAAGCGCAGTTGGCCCGAGGCGACTCGCTACCTGACTACTGGGACATAAAGCCCCAACCTGTAAAACCGAGTTTCTCTTTCCCTGTGGCCGAAGTCTTACCGAAAGCGTCGAACCCGTCTCATCCATCCAACTTGTACAATAGCGGGCTGGAGGATTTTTTTGGCTTTGATGTTGACTATTCTGAATCTGAATGGGGTTTAGTCGAAGACTTTGACCGGACAAAAGAGTATAACTATTTCTCCGACGACGGCTTTGGTCCATTTGCTGATGCTCCTGGCCGTCCGGGAAGCTTCCGAGACTCTTCATATAACCATAATCTCGACCGAACACCTGGGGCTATTTATCCGGGCTTTTCGGTGGGTTCTTCTACAGGTTTTGCAAGTAGGGGAATTCATGATCTTGAAGGACCTGAGGCGGCATTGATCGGGCTAACGTTAAATACAAGTGAGCCTTCCTTCCCCCCAAGCGCCGGGCTTCCGCTTCCAGCGCCTACCTATTCCCGGCTTGATTTTTCCACACTGACTTCGCCTCTGAGTTTTGGAACGCTGCCCGCGCCTGTATCTACACCTGAAACATATATCTCTTCTGCTCCTGTTACCTCGATCCGCCCTCAGCTTCGCCCAGCGGAGGATTCGTTTGAATATGGTAGAATTGTCCATGAGTCTCGGCTGGCCAATGACGCAGATTATCGGCAAAATTTCGAACGTCTTGGTCCAAGCGAGAAGTACTATCTAGAGTCTGGCAGATGGAACAAGAAGACTATTGATGGCGAATATGTAGCAAAAACTAACGCGGGTGGTTCATCGTCGAATGACAACTATTCTGGCGGCTCATCATCGAGTGGTGGGAATCGTACGGAAGCTGGTAGGCGAGCGGATTCCCATCGTGGCGAGGACAAGCATCCCATTGTCCTTGATTTGGACGGTTCTGGCGTTGAGCTGACGGAGCTTTTGAACTCGACGGTATTTGTGGACAGCTCTGGTGATGGATTGCTGAACCGGACGGCGTGGGCTGCTTCTGGGAACGGGGTTCTGTTTTATGACGCGGATGGGGATGGGGCGATCTCCGAGAAGCGGGAATATGTGTTCACAGAGTGGGATCCGACGGCGACGAGTGACATTGAGGCGCTGCGGGCGGTGTTTGACAGCAATGGCGATGGTGTCTTTGACGCCAATGACGAGGCCTGGGATGACTTCAAGGTTCTGGTGACCAATGCCGATGGCTCGCTGGAGGCGAAGACGCTGGCGGAGCTGGGGATCACCTCGATTGATCTGACGGCGGATGCGACCAATATCGAACTGCCCGATGGTTCGGTGATCACCGGCAAGACGACGTTTACCTATGCGGATGGCTCGACAGGTACGGTGGCGGATACAACACTGGTCTCGGACACGGCCAGCTACCGCATTGAAGAAAGCGAGGCTGTCGACTCGGAAGGGGTGCGCACGCATATCCAGACCGGGTATGGCGCCGATGGCGCCATTTCTTTTGTCATTACGTCGGTGACCACGGCGGATGGGGCGTCGATCACCAACAGCTATGACACCAATGGTGACGGGGTTGTGGATCAGTTGCAGACCATCGTGACGGTGGCCAACCCCGATGGCAGCAACAGCGAGACGGTGACCAATGTGCTGGGCGCGGATCTGGCCACGGGTATTTTGCTCAGCGAGACCAAGACCACCACCAGCGCAGATGGCAATACGGTGACCATCGAGCGGGATTCCACCGGTGGTGGCTGGTATGACCAGACCGAGGTCCGCACCACCCACACCGATGACAGCATGACCATCGTGACCACGGACCGCGATCCAAACGGAGGGGTGATCCGCAGCTCGACCGAGACGGTCTCGGCCGACGGGCTGACACGTACGGACGCGATTGACGAAGATGGCGACGGGCTGGTGGATCTGACCATCACCCATAGCATCGTGATCAACGGGGATGGCAGCCGGTCGGAAACGATTGAGCATTTCAACCAGGACGGCTCGCTGCGCAGTGCGGTGACTGAAAGCGTGTCCGCCGATGGGCAGACCAAGACCATCGCCCGCGATCTGGATGGCGATGGCGATACAGATGTTCAGGAGGAGCTGGACATCACGGTCAATGTGGATGGCACCACGGATTCTACGCTGACGGTGAAGAATGGCGATGGCAGTGTGCGCAGTTCCACGACGCACAGCCAGTCCGAGGATGCGCTGACCAAAACGTCGGCCGTGGATCAGGATGGCGACGGCGATACTGATCTGACCACGGTTGAGGCCACGGTGATCAACGCGAATGGCAGCCGGGAGACCGAGACGACACTGACCAATGCGGATGGGTCCGTGCGTGCCAAGACTAAGGTCACGCTGGGCAGCGATCAGGTCAGTTCCGAGACCTGGGTGGATCACAATCAGGATGGCACGTTCCAGGCCACGGACCTGAGCCGCAGCGTGACCGTCGACGGCACCACTGGCGAGCGCACCACAACCAGCTGGACCCGCAATGCGGATGGCTCGTTCAGTGCGCAATCAGTCTCGGTCTCCAGCGAAGACGGGTTGATCGTAAATACAACTGTGGATGCGGATGGCGACGGGGATACCGATCTGTCGATCTCGGATGTGACGGTTGAGAACACCGATGGCAGCTCGACCCGGACCATCGCGGAAACGGCGCAAAATGCTGCGCTCAAAAGCGAACAGGTGGTGACCACCAGCGCGGATGGCCTGACGGTTACGACACTGTCGGACGTCAATGGAGATGGTGTGACGGATGGGAAATCCGTCTCAACGCAGGCCTCAAACCCCGATGGCAGCACCTTGCAGACCACAACCAGCTATGCCGGTGATCAGGCCACACTGCTGGGCGAGAGCACAGTCTCACAAAGCGCGGACCGTCGCCTGACGATCACCACCAGCGACGCCAATGGGGATGGCGCGACGGACATGACCTTGCGCTCGGAGAAGCATGCCGATGGCAGCATGACCGAGCTGGACACCCGGTTCAGCGCCGATGGCACAACCCTCTCGACCCGGCAGACAGATGTCAGCGCGGACGGGCTGACGATTACAACCATCTCGGATGTGGATGGAGATGGCGATACGGATACGACCTCACTTCAGGCCACGGTTCTGAATGCAGATGGGGGCCGGACAACAACCAGTACAGTGCGCAATGGCGATGACAGCCTGCGCAGCGAGATGGTCACCGCGGTCAGCGACGATGGGTTGGTCACCACCACTACCGAAGATATAGATGGCGACGGGATTGCTGAGCGTAGTGTGACCTCCACAACAGTATTGAATGCGGATGGATCACAAAAGACCACCGAAGATGTGCAGTCCAGCGATGGAACGCTTCTCTCCCGCTCGGAAACCACAACCAGCGATGACGGGCTGACGGTTGAGACCCGCGCGGATACTGATGGGGATCAGACTGCGGATATCGTCACCACCAGCGTGACAACCCTCAACGATGATGGCAGCACGACCGTCACGACAGAGGTCACAGACGTCACCGGTACCAGCGATGTTCTGCGGTCGAAGGTTGTCACAACGACCAGTGACAATGGCCGGGATATACTGGAGGCAACGGACATCAACGGCGATGGCCATGCCGACATGCAGGTCCATCGCGTCATCGGAGATGATGGCTTTGTCACGGTCACTGAGAGCGAGCTGAACAGCGACGGGTCTCTGCAAAGCCGGATGGTATCGACAACCAGCGATACCGGGCTTGAGAGCACCACGCAATATGACGCGGATGGCGACGGGATTTATGAGCGCAGCATGGACAGCACAACCGTGCTCAATGCGGATGGATCAACCACCCAAACCGTGGAGGAAAAGGCGGAAGATGGAACGGTCTACAGTCGCATGGTCACGGACACGTCGCGCGATGGCTGGACCACCACCACGCGGGAGGATTTGGATAATGATGGCGATGATGATCTGACGACGACACAGGTCTATGACCTGAGTACCACTGGGGTTGAGACCACAACCGTCACCCGTACTGCAGCCGATGGCTCCACGCTTAGTACCGATACAACAACAGTCAGCGCCGACAAACGCAGCACAACCCGGTCGGTCGATACCGACGGCAATGGCATCAACGACATGGTGTCAACCGCGACAATTGCGGATGATGGCACGCAAAACCAACAGACCCAGTATTACGACGACACCGGCACGCTGATCGCAAACACATCGGCCAGTACCAGCGGCGATGGCCTGATCGTCACATCGCGAACTGATCGGAATGGCGATGGAACGGATGAGCTCGTCGCAATAGCGACCACGGTGCTTGGGGCAGACGGCAGTCGGAGCGTGACCACTGACTACACCGATGGCGGTGGATCACAACTGGCCCAAACCGTTGCAACCACCAGCGACGATGGTCTCAGCACCAGCTGGAGCGCTGATCTGGATGGCGATGGTACCAATGAGTTTGTCACCACCGGCGCCACCACGTTTGAGGCACATGGCGATGTGGTGCAAACCGCCACAACCACGGACGGTGCTGGCAACACGCTTTCCAGCGCCACCACCACAACCTCCGGAAACGGGCTGAGCACATCGACGCAGTTTGATCTGGACGGAGATGGTGCAAACGACATTATTCAGAGCCGGACGACACAGGCCGATGGGTCCTGGACCCAGACCGAGCAGCAGTTTGGATCGGATGGCTCTTCAGTTCATGAGGTCTCTACGACCCAGAGCGCCGATGGCCGCACGCTGACAACGCGCGTGGATGAGGATGGCGATGGCACCGATGACCGTGACCTGGTGATCCAGGTTGATCTTGATCGAACGACAACCTCGACCTGGCGGGATCTCAATACCGCAGCGGTCGCAACCGCCGTTGTGACTAGCGTTGAGAGCGCAAATGGAGCGGACACAGAATACACCTTTGATCTCGATGGCGATGGGCAGGCTGAGTTTACACGCAGTGCCGACACAGGCTTCGACGCAACGGGCAATCGAGTTACCGAGGTGACACAGCATCATGGTCAACGCCTGACATTTGCCGAGACAGTTACGGAAACGGCTACCGGGCTGCAAAGGACCAGTGATGTTGATTACGACGGCGATGGGGAAATTGATGCCACAACTCAGGTGACAACCACGCTGAACGACGACGGCAGCCAAAGCACAAACGACACCACGACCTATTGGAGAACCGGCGATGCGACCACGCGCCTGAGAGATGTCAGTGCGGATGGCAGAACGATCACCGAAACCCGTGATTATGACGGTGATGGAAATGATGATCATGCCATGACGACCATTTATGGCGCTGACGGCAGGTTGATAACAACCGAAATGTCCTACGACCCAGAGGGTGATCCGGACGTGACCCGGATTACTTCAGTGACCGCCGATGGTCTGATCACAACAACCACAACAGATGGTGGCACTGACGTCGATACAGATGACGACACATCCTTCACCGTCGTTCGATCCCCAATCGCGAACGGCAGTTACGAGACCAGTTATGACAGTGAATACCTGAGTTTCTCCAGTACCCACCACATTGACGGTTCTGGCATCGAGACTTGGTCGCTGTCGCGCACGATTACCAACAGAGACTCAGGTGCGACCACAAACCAGGACTTCGAAATCCGGTTGGATCCAGCGTCTAAAGCGCGCCTGCTGGCGGAGGCAGAACGTCTTTTCGACACCGTTTTGGATCGTGATCTCGAGCCATTTGAATATGAGGTTCTCGCGGCGCATGTCCAGAACGGCGAGCTTGACTTAGAAGGCTTGGCTTCCGGGCTCCTTCAGTCTTATGAATTTGAGATGAGGTTCCCGAACCTTTCTGACGCCGCGTTCGTGGATCAAGTCTATCTCAATACCTTCGGTCGCGGCGCGAGCCTTGCCGAATTCACCGATGCTTTCGATGGTCTCGTGACAGGTGGTCATTCTCGGGCAGAGTTGTTGGTAGAGGTTTCAGAAAGTTCGGAACACGTTGTTGTTGGCAACGGACATATGTTTACCAACAATTTTGATCCGCAGCTCAACCCGGCGCAGGCAGAACGCTCATTGGACAAGGCATATGTCTGGAATGTTGTCGAAAGTCTGGTGAATATCCTCTATGATGTCCGGCTCGTCGATCAAGCGCTTGAACTCGTCGCCAAGCGAGCGCTGGACGGTGGGGAAACTTTGTTAAATTTGGCAACACGTCTTGTGGAGGAAACCTCCGATCTGGACCCGGATTCTGAATTTGACCTGACCGAACTCAGCGACGATGATTTCGTCATTCACGTCTTCCAGAACGCCTTTGGTCGTCCGCCGGAATCGGATGAACTTGCGCGTTGGACCGGGCATCTGGGTACAGGTGCGAGCATGACGCGTGCAGAGTTCGTGTTGTTCATCGCCAAGAGTGTTGAGCATCTCACGTCTGGGCAAAAAGAGACTTTGATCAATCGCTATGAGAGCTTTGATGGCACAGGGTCTGCGGACATTGATCTCGATGATCAAGTCCTGGATGGCGCGTTTGGTGATGATCGTGCGAACGTCCTGCAAGCCAGCGATCACTCCCGCAAAGTGCAAATATCCGGGGGCGCTGGAAATGACACAATCTGGGGCGGCAGCAATGACGACTTCCTGGCCGGCGATGCCGGAGCAGACGAAATCCGCGGATTTGGCGGCAATGACGTCCTGTTCGTTGATGCTGAAGACCTTGCCGCTGGCAATGTGAGCGGTGATGAAGGCATCGACACGCTGAAATTTGTTGATGACGCAGCCGCAACTATCAACTTGGAGACTTTAAACGTCGAAGTCGTCCATTCCGGCGCAGGAGATGACGATATCTCTGCCGGCACACGTTTGGTTGACACTTTCATTGATGGCGCGGCCGGGAATGACACGATTTCCGGTGGCTCTGGCGCAGACCAGCTGAACGGCGGGCGTGGCGACGATCAGATCTCGGGCGGTTCCGGTACAGATTACATTGCCGGAGGTACTGGCGATGACCAGCTGTTCGGACAAGATGGGGATGACATCGTTCAGGGGAATGACGGAGACGACGCTCTATTCGGTGGCAATGGTGACGACTGGCTTCTCGGTGATAATGGGAACGACACATTGTCAGGTGAAGGTGGTGACGACTTTATCCAGGGCGGAGCCGGAGACGACGTGCTCAAGGGTGGATATGGTGACGACCAACTGCTGGGAGGAGAAGGCGATGATGCCCTTTATTTCTGGCATGGCGACGATCAGCTGATTGGTGGAGATGGTGATGACACATTCCATCTGGCACGCAGCAACGACCATGGAACGTCCAGTCTGCAAGGCTGGAGTATCATTCAAGGCGGGAAAGGCTTTGATACTTTGGTGCTGAATGCGGGCGGATTTAGTAATCCGAAATACATTGGCAACAATCAATGGCAGATATTTAGAAACAAAAGTGACGGCACCCAATACATCATCGATGTTCAGGACATTGAGCGAATTCGCTATTCAGACGGATCAACAAAGACTCTCAGCACCAATACCCGGGCTGATAACAGTGACAACTATTCGCGTTCTCAGCCACATTGGCACTATGGCGATACCTCAATAGGAACTCACGACAAGGATCATAAGAAATTCGGTTACTATCAAACGGTGTCAGAGTTTCGAAACAATAGCGATGGCGGGGATTATGTCGCCGTGAGAAAATTCTTCACACAGCTCTCGGGGTCAGTTCTGCGCGGAGGCACTGGCAATGATGATCTTAAGGGCAATGATGACGATTCTAACAAGATCGAGGGGAACAGCGGATCTGACGTCATTCGTGGATACGACGGAAACGACAACCTGAAGGGTGGTAATGGTTCAGATAAAATCTACGGGAACGATGACCGTGACTATCTATACGGAGGTTCCGGCGCGGATCGTATAAAAGGCGGAAAGGGGAATGATCGTATCTATGGCGAGGCCGGTTCCGATAAATTATACGGTGAAAGCGGTGCTGACACAATTTACGGCCATAGCGGTGATGACTCCATTTACGGTGGGTCGGCGAATGATAAACTGTATGGCGGTGACGGCTACGACTACATAGAAGGCGGCTCAAACAATGATACTATTAAAGGTGGCTCTGGCGGTGACAGGCTAATTGGTGGCTCCGGTCACGACTGGATCGAAGGCGAAGCCGGGAATGACACGATTTCCGGTGGCAGCAATAACGATCGTCTATTTGGTGGCTCAGGTGCTGATATTCTGAGCGGCTACAACGGAAACGACTCCCTCGATGGTGGGGCCGACGATGATATCCTGAGGGGCGAAGCTGGAGCCGATACGTTGATCGGAGGGGACGGGCGCGACTACCTTGAAGGTGGAACGGGTGCAGATATCCTCGATGGTGGGGTCGGTCTGCTCGATGCAGCTGTGTATTTGAATTCCGCAGCTGGTGTCACTGTCAACCTCTCTACGGGACTCCATTCCGGCGGCGATGCCACCGGGGATGTATTGACAAACATCGAAAATATCATCGGCTCGAACCATGGAGACAATCTGACGGGGGACGATTTCGACAATCTCCTGGGCGGTGGTGCTGGAGATGACACCCTGGCAGGTGGAAACGGTCATGATCGGCTCTACGGAGATGAAGGGAATGATCAGATTGATGCTGGTGAGGGGGTCGACCGCGTCTGGGGTGGAGCCGGGCAGGATACGGTTCAACTGGGTGCTGGTGACGATGTATTCCATGGCGACGACAATGGTGACACTCTTGGTCACGACAGCGTCTCCGGAGGTGACGGCAACGATGTGATCTATGGTGATCTGGGAAATGACACCATTACGGGAGATGCCGGAAATGACTACATTCACGGTCAAATCGGCAACGATTCACTCTCAGGAGGGATCGGTGACGACGCCATATTTGGCGGTGAGGGTCAGGATAGCCTAAGTGGCGATGACGGGGCTGACATACTGTATGGTGGCGACGACATTGATTTTCTTTGGGGTGGGAAGGATCACGACGAGTTGCACGGAGGCACCGGCGACGATACTCTTAATGGAGACTTGGGAAATGATAAGCTCTTCGGCGGGTTCGGGAATGACTCGCTGGTGGGCGGAGAAGGAAACGACACGCTGAACGGTGGAGCTGGCCAGGATTCAATTTATGGCGGTAGTGGCGATGATTTCATAATTTATTCTGCCGGAGATGACTACATATCTGCCGGCTGGGACTACGCAGACACGCTCGATCTAAGCAAATACAGCTCGAATCAAGTGAAATTCCGTGCTGACACATTTGATGTTTTTATCCAAACTCCTGACGGCGAAATCCAATTGTCTTATCAACTGCAATACGACACCGGTTACAGGTCAAACATCGAGAATATCATATTCTCTGATACTGTGTTGGATGACGCTAGCATTCGAATTCGTGCAATTGATGATCAAGCCACCGGTGGTGATGATACAATCATTGGCACACCTCAAAATGATGCAATCAACGGCGGTCAAGGTAACGACGTATTGATTGGGAACAATGGGGCCGATCAGTTTTTGTTCGAGGTCGGCGACGGCTCAGATCAGATTACAGATTATGATGTAGCTAAAGATAGCATTCAATTCGATGGACTGACTTTCGCCGATCTGACAATAACGCAAGTTGGAGGTAACGTGGAGATTGCATATGGAAGCGATGACTTAATTGAAATTTTGAACGCTAATGCGTTGAACTTCACAATTAACGAATTCCAATTCATTTGATTTTTACAACCATGTGCGCACGGTAACTCAGAATATGAGCTGCAAAACAATAACTCATATTTTGTGTGACCGGCGCCGTGGCGTTGGCCAGTGACTTACAGCTTTCAATTCAGGTCATGGGGGGTTTTTTTGCCTATATACATAAGGGATGGGCTTTCGAACCCAGAATTCCAGTCGACATCGCCGCAGTAGTTCTTCTCGAAAGTTTTCTCAGACAAACTAATCGTCAAAATCCCCGTCTTCGGTATCAAATAAGACTAGTCAAATAATGGTTCTGATCGAAAACTCCGTGATTTTCCGAACGGTCCATGAGGCCCAGCCATCCTTGATTTGTACAGCATCCTGGATGATTTCTGATTTGTGTTCGCTAAGAGTTCTTTTATGAAATTGCTCTTCGTGCATCAGAACATGCCCGGCCAGTATCGTGAATTGGTTCAATGGCTAGCCGCGCAAGGCAGCCATCAACTGGTTTTCCTGACCCAGCGCAATCCAGCGCCACAATTTGCTGGCGTAACCACGGTTGTCTACCACCCACATCACAGGCCCGATGCCTATGCCTATGGTCTCAGTAAAGTCTGGGAAGAGGCCACTGGTGTGGGCTTTGGTGTTGCTATGGCTGCCCGGCGACTAGAACAAGAACAGGGCTTCAGACCCGATCTGGTGTTGGGGCATACCGGTTGGGGAGAGTTGCTGTTCCTCAAACAAATCTGGCCCGACGTACCTATCCTGGGCTTTTTTGAATATTTCTACAACCTCACGGGCGGGCTTGTGGGGTTCGATCCAGAAGAACCAATCTCGGACCATACTCCTTTTTTGCTGCAGGCACGCAATGCCGTTCCTTATGCTTCCATCAACACAGTCGATCTGGGACGTGTCGCAACCCAGTGGCAGCGAGACCAATTCCCGGGCAGTTTCCAGAGTAAGCTCTATACCTGCCATGACGGAATCCGAACTGATCTTCTGGGGCCAGACCCGGCGGTCAGAATACCTTTAGAGCGGCTTGGACGGACAGTCTCACGCGAGGACGAAGTTTTTACCTATATGGCCAGAAATATGGAGCGCGCGCGAGGATTTCACATCTTCATGCGGGCCCTGCCGAAAATCCTCAGGGAACGCCCCAAAGCGCGAGTAATTGTCATCGGGGGTAGCGATACGTCTTACGGGCGTAAAAGCGGGCACGCAGGTGGATTTCGAGCTGAATTGGAGGCGGAAGTTGGGCACCTGATCGACTGGGATCGGGTGCATTTCGTGGGCACAGTGCCCTACGACACCTTTTGCCAAATTGTCCAACTCAGCCGATGTCACATTGCACTGACTATGCCTTTTGTAATGTCCTGGTCATTACTGGAAGCCATGGCGATGCAAACGATAGTGGTTAGCAGCGATGTCGCCTCGGTGCGTGAAGCGATAACCCATGGGGAAAATGGGTTATTGGTGGATTTCTTCAACCCAGCAGCACTGGCTGATCAAGTGATCGACGTGCTCACCAACCCCGGTACCTATACCCACATCGGCCCTAAAGCGCGTGCCTCGGTGGTTGAACGATTTGACTTCCTTTCCCGTTGTCTTCCCGAGCATGTCCGACAAATGAATAAACTATTGCCGATCAATCTCCAGATCCCGACACCGAGCTCAGATGTGCGACCGGGATAACTCAGATTGATTATGAGTCTTGTATACGGAATAGAGAAATACGGCAATTTTGTTTCAACCCGGTGATCCTGCCGGCAGTGATGGGTACTAAATCGTAGCCACACTCCAATCCTGTCTGCTCGACAGG
Organism: Rhodobacteraceae bacterium KLH11; assembly: GCA_000158135.1. Classification (GTDB taxonomy): domain Bacteria; phylum Pseudomonadota; class Alphaproteobacteria; order Rhodobacterales; family Rhodobacteraceae; genus Ruegeria. Next base: position 91,278 of record DS999534.1, on the reverse strand, counting down.
GTAGTGGAGCCCGAAGCGGACGTTGCCGTGCCGCCAAGATGCTGCAGGGCATTTGGCAGGCGCTCGTCTTGCCCCGTTTCAGTGGGCGGTTTCAAAAGATCCGGCTGACCGCTCTTCGTAAGCGGTGTCCCAACCCCACCTTCCTGAAGTCTGCCTGATCTGCGATTCCGCTGCGGAGTGAAGAATTGTCAGGAGGTTATTATGGGAGTCCATCGGGAGCTACATTTGGAGTCCGTTGCGGGCCATGAGGTTTTGATCGGGCGGGATGGTAAGCGGCGCTGGTCGGAAGCGCTCAAAGGCCAGCTTGTTGCGGAAACGCTGGTTCCAGGGGTGACCGTAAACGAAGTCGCGCGGCGAGTTGGAATGCGGCCGAACCATCTGTCTGAATGGCGTCGCCTTGCGCGAGAAGGTAAATTGGTTGTTCCGGAACTGGCCGGCGCAGAATTTGCGCCGGTTGTGATTGAACCTGAGGCTCCGACGGCACCATCAGAACCCGTTGACTGGCTTGAGATTGTCCACGGTGACGTGGCTATTCGACTCGGCGCAGCCACGTCGCCCAAACGGATTTCCGAGATCGTCCACGCTCTGAATGGGGTCTCATGATCTTTCCGTCGAACCGGGTGCGGATCGTGGTGGCGACGAAGCCGGTGGACTTCCGAAAGGGTCATGACGGGCTGGCAGCGCTGGTGCAAAATGAACTGCGTAAGGAGCCGTTCACCGGAACCGTGTTTGTCTTTCGCTCGAAGCGCGCCGACCGGTTGAAGCTGCTCTATTGGGACGGCACCGGGCTGGTGATGACGTATAAGCGGCTGGAAGAGACAACATTCACTTGGCCTGCGATCCGAGATGGCCTGATGTCGCTCAATCATGCCCAGTTCGAGGCGCTGTTTGCCGGGTTGGACTGGCGGAAAGTGAAGGCACTGTCAGCGCGTCCACCAACTGCGGCAGAGTGACTCGCGCACCCGTTTGGGCAGGCAGCCAAGTGTCCGTTTTGGTAGATCACGACCATGATTGCGGCCGCTGATCTTCCCGATGACATTGATGCGCTCAAAGCCATGATTGTGGCCCAGGGCGAGCAGAATGCGCGTCTGGAAACACTGGTCGCGGCGCTGAGGAAGGCACTCTTTGGTCGTAAATCCGAAAAGGTTGATCCAGACCAGTTCGAGTTGGCATTGGAAGATATCGAAACCGGGATTGCCCAGATTGAGGCCGAGGGCGAAACCAATCCGCTTGTCACGCCAACACGGACTTCCGCGCCGCGCCAGAGCAACCGGGGGTCGTTGCCGAAACATCTGCCGCGCATCGAAGAGGTGATCGAGCCGGACAGCACCATCTGCGGCTGTGGCTCTGAACGGCATGTCATTGGTGAGGATATCAGTGAACGGCTTGATATCGTTCCGGCCCAGTTCCGGGTGATCGTCACCCGCCGCCCGAAATATGCCTGCCGGTCCTGCGAAGAAGGCATCGTCCAGGCTCCGGCCCCGGCGCATCTGATCCCAGGCGGGATGCCAACCGAGGCAGCCATCGCCCATGTGATCGTCTCAAAATACGCGGATCACACGCCGCTATATCGCCAAGCTCAGATCTACGCCCGGCAAGGCATTGTTCTGGATCGCTCGACACTGGCCGCCTGGGTTGGCAGAGCAGCATTTGAGTTGCGTCCTGTTTATGACGCGCTGATGGCCGATCTGAAGCGGTCAACCAAGCTATTCATGGATGAGACCGTGGCTCCGGTCCTTGATCCCGGTCGCAAGAAAACCAAAACAGGCTACTTCTGGGCGCTCGCCCGCGATGATCGGCCCTGGAGTGGGGACGACCCGCCTGGTGTGGCCTTCACATATGCACCCGGCCGCGCCGGTGAATACGCAAAGCAAATTCTTGAAGGGTTCAACGGCACACTGCAAGTTGATGGCTATGCCGGATACAACCGCCTGCTCAAACGGCAGGAGGGCTCGATCCGGTTGGCGCACTGCTGGGCACACGCCCGTCGTAAGCTCTTTGATGTGGCAAAAGCTGGCAAAGCCACTCCGATTGCGGATGAAGGTATCGCGCAAATCCAGGCGCTCTACCGCATCGAAAAGGAAATCAGAGGCCAAAGCCCGGCCACCCGGAACGCAGTGCGGCAGGAACGCTCAAAACCAACCATTGATCAGATGGAATTTTGGCTCCGGGAAACGCGCTCCCGCGTCTCCGCCAAATCACCCATCGGCGAAGCCCTGAGCTACATTGCTAAGCACTGGGAAGGCCTGACCATGTTCCTCGATGATGGTCGCGTGGAACTGGATTCCAACAGTGTCGAGCGGACAATCCGCCCAATCGCTCTGAACCGCAAGAACGCACTCTTCGCTGGCCATGACGTCGGAGCGCAAAACTGGGCCATCCTCGCCTCGATGATCGAAACCTGCAAATTGAACGGGATCGATCCCCATGCCTGGCTCACCCAAACACTGACCGCCATCGCGCGAGGACACAAACAGTCCCAAATCAACGACCTGCTGCCGTGGAACCACTCCGCGCAGGTGTGATCAGCGCACCGCTTACCGCTCTTCGAAGTCAGCCGGGCTTACATTGCCAAGATATCAAAGGCCTGTGTTTATTGACTTATCCGGCGCTGAGCGGGCGCTAGGTCTTTTTTTGGCATCCGCCAGTCGATTCCCTCCAGCAACATCGACAACTGCGCAGGCGTCACACTGATCTTGCCATCCTTTGCAGCAGGTCAGACAAACCGGCCTTTCTCCAGCCGTTTGGAGAACAGGCACGCCCCTTGCTGATCCCACCAGATGATCTTCAGCAGGTCGCCGCGACGGCCCCGGAACACAAACAGATGACCCGAGTAAGGATCTTCCGCCAGGACCTTCTCGGCTTGCGCCGCCAACGTATTGAAGCCCCGCCGCATGTCCGTCACGCCTGCCGCCAACCACACCCGCGTGTTGCTCGGGACCGGGGTCAATGGATGATCCCTTTGAGCAGTCGCGCCAGAATATCGGGATCGAACCCGGCCTCGGCGCTGATCTTATGGCCACCGGCAAGCTCAATCTCGATCCGGCCGGAAGAAGCTGGCAACGGCTCAATGGCGGCAGGCATCGGATCAACGGACCCCTCCACCTCGGAACCGATCTCAACCGGCAAAAAGACCGGTCCCGCCGAAACGTCGATCACATCCGGCGCAAAGCGCGGGTCTTTCAGCCATTTGAAAATCAGATTGGCATTCACCGCGTAGCGTCGGGCAACCTGTGCCACAGAAACGCCAGCTATCGACGCCTGACGGTTCTCTTCATCCGACCAAAACCGCTTTTTCCGCT
>DS999534.1:72085-87798 GCA_000158135.1 Rhodobacteraceae bacterium KLH11 | reverse complement strand
TATGGACGAAGGCACCATCGGGCGCATGGCGGGTGTTGAACCTGATGAGATGCGAGAGAAAGTCGGCGGCGTCTGGCAGGGCGCATACGACAGCGGCTGGGACATAATGGCAGAAGCTGGGCTGGACAACGAAGATGCGTTGACGGCGTTCATATCCGATAACCCTCAACTCAGGTCCAACATGATCGAAGCGGCCCGCAGCTTCTTCGTCCATCACAAATTAGATGGTCTACGCAGTATTGGCGAAGCCTATTTGCCTCAGATGGACCGCTATGAGACTGACCGCGCCAAAGCACATACAAGCGCGCGAAGGGGCCGCTTTTCAACGCGAGTACCAATTCCATCTGAGAAACTTTGATACCATTGTCGAAGATACCCTTATCGCCCGCCAGCGCCCGAAACCATCATACCAATGGATCACAGGCCGATGATGCACTAACAATCAACTTGGATCAGTCAGATGAGGCTGCTCAGCGCTTGGAACAGCGCCTGGGGGCGGCAACGAAGATGGGAGAGCGTTCGCTCAGCCGGTAAAAATTCGCCTCAATCCTGATCTATGTAACAAAGTCTCTTGACGTTATTGCTCGTTCACGTTGTTTAACGCACGAATTCTTAGCGATGCTAGTCCGCATCGACTTTGCGAGCGTATTGCTACGGGAGAAGTTCATTGATCAGTATTTTAGAAGAGAGATTCAAGCAGGGACATCAGAGTTTCGAGGAAGGCCGCTTTCACGAAGCGCAGGAGTCGCTGCGATATGTAGAAGCGAACCTATTGCCGGAATGCACGATCGAACACTTCGGGGAAAACTTGGCGACGGATAGGACATTCACAGCATCTGTCGTGATCCTGAGTCACAAAGACAACGAACTAATCAGTGAGGCCTTTTCCAGACTGGCCGCACAATTTAACAGCGAGTTGGAACTCATCCTTCTCAGCAATGGCAACGATGAACTGACACGCCGGGCAAAGACACATTTTTCGGAGTTTCAGACTATCACAACGCCATTCGTGGTTGGCTGCAGCATGGGGCGCAACATCGGCGCGCGGCTTGCTCGTGGAAAGTGGCTGATTTTTCTTGATGATGATGGCCTTATCGAAGACGGTTGCGTTGAGAGCTTACTAAGGTGCGCGAAAGAAACTGGCGCACCTATGGTCAGAGGTCGGATCAAACCGCTCACGCTCGATATGGCTGAGGCACCCAGCAACTACGATCTAGGAGACTATCGAAGACTTTCGTTTCTGAACGGTGAAGGTGTGTCCTGCGTTCTGAAACGGGATTTGCTGAGATTTGATGGCTTTGATCCAGTATTGGCTGGTCATGAGGGCGTGGAACTATGTGCAAGAATGTGGCGGTTCTACGGTCCTCTTGGCTTTGTCTACGAGCCGAGCGCTGTGTTGTTGCATGATTATTCAAAAGGTGACGCGCATCTGGAACAAAAGAAAAAACGGTATGCTGCATTGAAGCAATATGTTGAAGAGGTGACACCTAATTGCTTTCTTTTGCATGATATGCTGCGCAATCAGGCCTATCTGCCGGAAGCCAGCGCGGCACTTGCCGTTATTGATCGCGAGGCAAACCGCCATTCCGCGGCTGGGGGCGGGAAAAAAATCACTGTCGTCACCACGGTCAAAAACGGACGGGACTGGCTAGACGACTATGAGTTAACATGGGCGCATCAAGACTATGACAACTATGAAGTCGTTATCGTAGATGATGGATCTACTGACGATACACTCGAAAAGATCCGAGAGATCGCAGAACGCGATACCCGGTTTGTTGTGGTTGAAGGAAGCGGAGAAGGGCGCTCTGCCGCTTTGAATGCGGCGATTGGCGCCGGTACAGGAGACATCTTCGTCATTGCAGACGTTGATGATGTAAGTGTACCGAACCGACTGAGCCTGACAATGAAGTACTTCGAAGCGTTCCCGGATTGTGATGTCGTTTCGTTTGCGACTTACGGTGAGGACAGCCTTGCCAGTATAGGCGGTCGACCTAAGGAAAAAAACTTCTACGATCTGAAGACAAGGCTTCTTGTCGGAATGGCCGGCCGGTTCCCGAGCTATGCGTTTCGTCGACGGTTTTTCCAAGAGCCGTTTGATAACAAATTGGTCGCGGGTGTTGACTATGATTGGGTCAGCAGAAACATCGCCGCAAACAGTGCGGCAACCGGCCACGTATTGCCTATTCCGATTGTTTACTATCGCCAGCATGACGGCTCAATAAGCACTCAACGTGTGAAGGCGCAAAGCGATACCCGGAAAGCTATCATAAAGCGGAACTTCGACAACCTAATCGAATCGATGTCGGAAAGGGATATAGTGTTTATCGAGGCGGTCTCGTCGAATTTTCAACAATTCCAAGAAGAAGATTTACGCGCCTACAGGGGCTGGATTAATAAACTGATTGGACGCAATGCGGAGGTCGGAGCTTACGACCCTGAAGCTCTCGCATTTGCCTTGCTAAATTTTTTGCGTTCAGAAGGTGTTTCAGAAGCAACGAAAATCGTGTCAACCCCTGATCTCGCATACAAGTTCAGCGAGACCGTGTTTCAGTCTGTACAGTATTTCGAAGACTCGGGCGATTTTCGAAAAGCGCGAGCCTTGCTGCGGAGCTTCAGAAAAGGAGCTAAGGGGCTGTCCGGCAAGAAGCGAAAATACATGCTTTGGTCTTTGAAACAAAAAACGCGGAAAATCTTTGTTCGATGAAGCAAAACAATTGGATACCAAGAAAGGACTCACCTGGGAAACGGGCAGTTCTATTGACAGGAGGCGCTGGCTTTATTGGGTCTCACACTTACGTTGCCCTGAAGCAGGCGGGCTACGAAGTCATTATTGTCGACAACTTCTCAAATGCACTTGAAGATACGCCTGAACGACTTCAGCAACTCACAGGCTCAAAGGTCATTTGTTATGCTGACGACTTGTTGGACCGATCCGCGATACGTCGGATTTTTGATAATCACCCAATTGACGCGGTAATCCATTTTGCCGCTAAGAAATCAGTGGCCGAGTCGACCACGGCACCTCTTGTATACTATGAAAATAATGTTTCTGGTTTGATCGGCTTGTTGGAGGAGATGCGTAGGGCAAGTGTTTTTAACCTTGTTTTTTCATCATCCGCAACAGTCTACGGCAGTCCAGAAACTTTGCCGGTCCGTGAGAACGCGGCGCTTAGTTCCACCAACCCCTACGGTTTTACCAAACTGGTCTGCGAAAATGTGCTTTCTGATCTGCAGAAGTTCGACCCGCGGTGGAATGTTGGCATATTGCGTTACTTCAATCCGGTGGGCGCGCATTCTTCTGGTCTGATAGGGGAATCCACGACTGGAATTCCAGATAACTTGATGCCCTACATTGCAAAGGTTGCGACTGGGGAGTTGCCCTTTCTGCGAGTTTTTGGGGCCGACTATGATACGTTGGATGGTACGGGGGTGCGCGACTATATCCACGTTATGGACTTGGCCGAAGGTCATGTGCTCTCGCTTGAGGAATTGCTGGATGGTGCCGGCAGCCACATCGTGAACCTCGGTACAGGTCGGGGCTATTCGGTACTTGAGATGCTGAAGTCTTACGAAACTGCATGTGGAAGAACTTTACCATACCAAGTAATGCCTCGTCGTCCGGGTGATGTAGGTGAAGTCGTCGCCGACCCTGCTAACGCAAACGCACTTCTTGGGTTCGAAGCCAAACGAGATCTCGACCACATGAGTAAGACAAGCTGGAATTGGATGTTGCAACGAATGGATTGAGATTCTGTGAGTGGTACCAACAACACTTATCCACATTCGATGCTTTCGAAATCCTTAGCATAACAAAGTGAACGATATGACTGAGATACTGACTAAACCCTTGGTTTCGGTAATCGTTCCGATGTACAAGACTGAAGAATTTGTTGAAAGATGTATAGAATCACTGTGTGATCAAACGTTTCGGGACTTTGAAGTCATATGTGTTGACGACTGCAGCCCGGACCGGTCAGCAATGCGTGCGGCGCAGTTCACAGGCTGCCTTCCTTCATTGACGATCCATAGCCATTCGCAGAATCTCGGGCTGGGTGAGGCACGCAATACAGGTATCAGGCTCGCCAAAGGGCAATATATTGCCAGCGTAGACAGTGACGACTGGGTCGATGCAGGATTTCTAGAGCATCTCGTTGCTCCGGTCATGCAAGCCAGCGGTCCGCCGGTCGATTTGGTGATAGCAGGGTTCAGAAGGGTCAATACTGAAGGTAAAGAGTTTCAAGTCTATCAGCCTACCAACAAACCGTATGGAAGTTCGGAGGATGATCTGCGCAACGATGATAACCAGATAGATATTTTTAATCTGACAAACCCCGCGTTTTGGAACAAGCTTTGGCGCCGCGATGTGTTCCTGAAGCACGACATTTGGTTCCCCGGTAACTACTATTATCAAGATCTTGCAACCACCCCACGGTTCTTGGCCAATTCTAACCGAGTGATTAGGATTAACAGTGTCGACTACAACTATCTTGTTCGAGAAGGGGCGATATCCAAAACCGGTAGTGACAAACATGTTCTGGATTACCTGCGCGTATTCAGAATGCTCTACCTTTTTTTGAATGAGAATGACCTAATCACCCGGCATTTCGAAGGTTTCAGGCGTACCGTGAATGGAAGCTTTCGGTTCCATAGCGAGAATATTTATCAAAACGATTGGGAGGCCAAGGACAAAGAGGTGTACATCAACCTCCTTTTGATGGCGAAATTTGGAATGGCCGAGTGTTTGAAGTTTTTGGATGAGAAGTCTCTACAGCCGCAAATGCAGGCGTTGAAATCAGATTTCCACGTTTTGGATTCAGTGGTGTCGGAACTGGAGAAGCTCGGACGAGAAAAGCAACAAGTCGAAATCGCTCTTGCTCATGCCAGACGTTACCCATGGAAATACCTGGTGGGCGCAATTAAGTCGCGGCTTAACAGGTGATGCGCAGAGGCTGAGTTCGACACACCATTTATGGACTTGCATCTTGCCGAATAGGTTGTTTCAACGCATTGCTATCATCAAAGCGTTCAGAGCTTTGGTTGATGTTTGAGGCGACAAGCACAGGCAATCTGGCGGCTGATTGAGAGAAGTATTTCTCGGAGGAAAAAATGAAGAACTGCACCGACTATCTGATCGGCGTCACACTTGCATGGAACGATGCAGACGTTATCGAAGCCACCTTGCGGAACAATTTGCAGGTTTTTGATCTGATAGTCGTCGTAATTCGCCCGTCGACTGACGGAACAGAGGCAGTTGTCGAAGCTTTGTCCGCTGAGGGTCTGGCGATAATTCCCTGGAAATTGCCTGTCAGCGAGCTGGAAGACGTGCAGATCATGTCGTCGATCTATCTGCGCGTTCAGGATTTCTTGGATAATCCGGCAATTGCCGTTTTCGATGCGTGCGATGTTTTCATCGTCCGTGATCAGGACACGTTTCTGAATGACATCCGCCAGGTACCGGAAGGAGCTCGAGGCAATATTCGCAGAAAAATCGCCCTGCCGCCCTCAAGCGGCATCGAAACATCTGCCGTGGATCTGTCCGAGTTTACCGGGTTGCTGGATGGGCCTGGTGGCACTGGGATCGCACTGAAACCCAAAGGGGTTGCAACCAGTCATGCCCAGCCGATCAAGGACAAAATGCAGAATCTTGTCGATGTTGATGGAACCAGTTTGGCAGACTGCACCATCGACTCCGCATATGTCGTTCATATTCCAGTCAGAAGCGCCGAACAGCTTTATAGCAAGGCCGCAACGATTTCGGCGATGCGCGCCTTGTCATCAGGCAAGGTGGGCGCGGACCATGACGGCGAGATGTTCAAGGACATATTGAAGTCCGCAGGGCAGGGCAAAGCTGTTAACCTGAGTGCCTTAGCTGCAAAATTTCACTGTCCTGAGGGTGGTCGCGACCACAGCGAAGGCGTGGAAGTCGGGGCAACACCGATAACACTCCCGCGTCAGAAACTTCAGTATGCGCATCTGATCAAACCCGAGCCTCCTAGGACCAAGGTGGTCGACCGCCTAGTAAGATATCTGGTACCAAAAGTGGGCCCAATCAACAAACTGGTCAGACGGGCGCAAGAACCCATGTCGCACGGCGAAGAGCTTCCGAAAGGCACCTTTTCACCTGCACAACATATCAGCCAACTCATGTGCGATTGGCCGCCGATTGAGTATTTGTGCAATGCCTCGGGTGCAAATTCGGTTCAGGATATAGGTTGTGGGTTAGCCGCTTACCTGCAACTTATGAAATCGGAGCGCGGATGCCGGGTGAAAGGGATCGATGGCAGCAAGTGGTCTGATCTTCATTTTGTTGATGAAACAGACTATGAAACAGTCGATTTATCGAATACGCCTGACACGCTTATCGGTGAATACGATATGGTCATGTGCCTTGAGGTGGTAGAGCATCTTCCGGAAGCGTCAGCGAAGCGGCTGGTGGAACAAATTGCAAACTGCAACGCTTCGGTCGTACTGTTTTCGGCAGCGCAGCCAGGCCAGCATGGCTCGGGTCATATTTGCCTTAAGGACGCCTCAGAGTGGTTGTCGATCTATCGGGATGCCGGATGGCAGGTGGATACCAAACTTACAATTGGGGCACGCTTTCTGTCCTCTTTGCACTGGTTTCGCAAGAATATCTATGTGTTGAAAAGGAATCCGGATTCCAGCCCGAATCCCAGCCTGCAACATCTGCTAAACATCGGAAAACAGCCCTTACCGTGGCCTTATACTCCTGAGACAACCATCATTGACTACCCCGGAAAGGTCAGAGTGTATGGTGTAGATGACAGTGCAAGCGAGCGCGCAGTATTTGAGAAGGTTGAAACGGTTCCCTTTGGTCACATGTCACTGCCTCGCACAAGTGACGCAGACCGCACGCAATTAGAAGAGCTTGAGCGAGAGAACTCGCGACTTTCCAAAGAACTAGAGCGGGCCGAGAAGTATCCTTGGAAGTTGTTCCGGAAATCGTTTCAGCGACGTGCCAAATCGCAAAGTCGCTAGAGTTTGGTATAGCAGAAGTGTCTTGAGTTCAAACCATAGAGTGGCAGCCGCACGTTCTAAGCATGCATCTCGGTTGAACAGGTGACATGTTCTGAGAAATCGTGCAGAGAGAGCGGTATCTGCATCACTTTTCGGTACAATCGGCGCGTATAGTATCGGCTCTGGTCAATAGAAACATCGGAGATGTAAGAGGACGGCGATAAATGGAGCGGGCAAACCCTGCGGCGTCGGGATTAATGGCAATGAAGTTGATAAGAACCGTTGTTCTAACCTTTGTAGGTTTCTTTCTTTTGGCGTTACTGTCGCTGTGGGTCGTCAATCTGATCCCAGATGCGCCGATCAAAGAGAATCTACTTGCCAGTTCAACGCCCGAGCATTACCCGAAACACCCTTATTTAAAAAGCGTCAAGCTGGATGAATGGACGGAATGCGTGTTGCTGTCCAGCGGGCTGCAACGCAACCCTGGGCAAGGGCCAGTGTCTGCCGCCGATGCCTGGCGAGATGCTGTGGTTTCGCCAGTCCTGGGAAACTGCGAGCGTCTGCACTCCGACGAGAGCGAATACAGCTACTTTAGATACTGGTTGGGTGGTCAGGTGATTGCTCGACCCATTCTATATTTTCACAGCGTACAGGCAATTCGACTTGTTGTTTTTTGCGCCTTTGTTCTGTCGGCCTTAGCCTTCGTTTTGACTTTGTTGAAAAGAAACGGGGTCTGGATTGCGGTAGGGACGGGTATGTTGATTGCGACGGCCCCCATCTACAGTCAGGTATTTATCTTACCACACGCATCTGCCTGGATCATCGGCTTCACAGCGGCTGCGATACTCGTGAACTCTAGGGCCATTGGGATTGAGCGGGCCGTAATGGTCGGATTGATTTCGGGAATTTGTCTGGCTTTCTTTGATATTCTAAACAACCCCATCGTTGTGCCCACAGCCCTAAGTCTGGGCTACTTGCTCAGTTGCCACGCAGAGAGGAAGAACCCCTCTGTCACAAATTTGTTGGCCCTGAATGTGGTTTGGTTTGTGGGCTATGCCGGATTCTGGTCGCTGAAATGGGCGCTGGTTATGGTTCAGCTTGGACCTGATCAGGTTATGGAGATCGTTTCCGGCAAAGTTCAGGAACGCCTGGGTGGCGAGACGTTTGGAAAGGATGCATCCCTTGCGCGCAGCCTAGACAGGAACTTCGGCTTAATGGAAAAAACGGCCATCCCGTTTGTATTGGTTAGTCTGGTTGCAGTGGCCGCAAAATTGATTGGCGCGGTTCGAGGTCGGCCTGCAGTAAATAGCTCGGATACGGCAAGCAAGATCGTTCTTTTGACCATTATCACAGGTCTGCTGCCCATTATCTGGATTGCGGCGCTTCGCAACCATTCGATTATTCACTTCTGGTTTGTTGGCGCGGTTTTGACATGGTCTTTGATCAGCTGGTACATCGCTCTGCTTATTCTGACCGACGTCGCCTTGCGACGCTTTGGTGTTCGTAAATCAGATGTTTAGCGCGCTTGAGCTCTTAATGGCTGTTGCGGAACACATATGCGTAAGAAAGCAAGAAGTTAAATGACATCCCGGCCACAGACCCGACGGCCAGCGCCAAGCCAGGGTACGTCTGGAATGCCTTAAACCAGAGCACCAACATTGAATAAGTGCCGTTGAGAACCAGCCAGCCCATACAGTTCACCAACAGATATCTCAACGCTTCGGTGCGCCATGGATTTCTGCTTTTGAACGTAAACCTGCGGTTGAGCCACCACGTTGTTACCACGGCCGGCGGGAACGCTAGAAACTGTGCAGGAATAGGGGGGACATAGAGCAGAAATAGGCTCAGTCCTGCTAGATTCACCAAAAACCCGATTATGCCCACAACACCAAATCGTAAAAAGTCTTTCAATTTTGGTATCGGTGACGCCATCGCTGCCTCTTACGTTCTGCTTGTGCCCACTTGTCCCTAGGTTACGCAACCGTTAAAGCCTTGACGGAATGTGTGTGAGGCGGGTCAATTGAAAATTTGTATTGTCATTCCAGCTTATAACGAGGCTGCCGCTATTGGTCAGGTGATCACCGATTATCGCAGTCAGTTTCCCGATGCAACATTTGTGGTGATCGACAACAACTCGGACGACGATACTTCGAAGATTGCTAAACAGCATCTCCAATCCGGTGATCATTTGTTGTTTGAAGAACGGCAGGGCAAGGGAGAGGCCGTGCGCAGCGGTCTCAGCCGCACCGAAGCTGATGTGTATATCCTAACCGACGGGGACGACACCTATTCCGCTTCGGATGCACGCAGGGCTTATGATCTACTCATCACCAAACGTTGCGATATGGTCGTGGGTGACAGGGTAACCGGCGGCGGTTACGCCCAACAGAATACTAGAATCGGGCACTCTTGGGGCAACCGCATTCTGACGCGGTATATCTCGTTCCTTGCGGGAACGCAGTACAGCGACGTGCTCTCTGGCTTACGCATTATGTCGGCGCCTTTTGTATCGCTGCTGTCTATCCGAAGTAGCGGATTTCAGCTGGAAACCGAGCTTAATATCGTCGCTTCATATGCACGAGCCAAAACGATTGAGCTGCCCATCAGCTACGGGAATCGCCCAGAAGGCTCGGAATCGAAACTCTCGACGCTCCGAGATGGAATAAGAATATGCAGATTTGCATTTTTGAACTGGGTGTCTTTCTTTCCCCTCCAATTTTTTGGTGTTTTGGCGATCATGGGATTCAGTGTATCCGCTCTGCTGGGCTACTTTGTGATTTCGGTTTTTCTGACCACCGGCGAGCTTCCATTTCCGTCAACAGCAGTTGCCGCTGCAACTTCTGGGTTGCTTGGGTTTCTTGCAACCTTCACTGGCCTTAGCCTGCATATTACAGGCAGCGCTCGCCGAAGGGATGTCGTCTCTGGTCTCCTTGGATCACGTCGTGCTTGGAATGCTAAACTGGACGCACAGGAATTGTTGTAGTGGGGCTTTGTCGCGAACTTTTTTGAACTACGAAGTTAGGTGCGAATTGCTGTGTTTAGACAACTAGCTTCGCAAGCTGCTTGAAGGCGCAGATTCTGCCTTCGAATGACCCTTTCAGATCTTAGTTACTCCCCAAAGTTTGGACGGGTATCGCCCTTGATTATCGTGATGCTGATCCACCAGATGTAGGTCATTCTGGCCCGCTAACGGCGGCCCGCTCGTTGAAATCTATCCGAACCGGGTTGAAGTCTCGAATCCAGGAAAGCCGGTTGTCCCTGTTGAAAGGTTTATTGACGGCCACAAGTCTCGCAACGAGTTTCTCGCATGGATTATGCGTGCTCTACCCCCTGAAAACTGGATCCCTTCTTGGAAGGCAACATTGTCGTATTCCGAAGCAAAGGTACAGTTCCGGTTCCCGTTGTTGAAATCTATGAAGGCAACTTAGATCCGGAAGCTTACCATGATGCCCGCACAGCTGCGCCTGGTTGGGATGTTCGGATGATTGAGCAGGAATGGCGGGCTTGGTGTGGTAAGGAAGAGATTGAACCCAAACATCCAGCCCGACATTTCGTCAAGTTCTGCCGGACTTGGTACGAAAAACGTGGCACCCCTTAAATGATCCTCGTCAAGTCGGACTGAGTTCGCCGGTTTCGATAACACATCCTTAATTGATTGGTGTAAAAACTGAAAGTGAAGTGGAACGGGTGGTAGAGAGCTAGATCAGCCCCAATTCGAACTGAGCCCACAGCCGCCGTTCCCGTGCCAATCGAGCGCTGCGACTGCATTCGGCAAGTCGTAGCCCGAAGCGGACTTTTCAAAATTCTTTCGGAGTAATAGCGTACCACCCATTGGACACGACTGGAATTTCATCAATGACTCGGACCTACGACCTTCCGCACAACCAACCAACTCGCATCAAGAACAATCGCTGTGCTTACTGCAACGCTGAATTTTCTGATGATAGTGAGCCGGAGAAGGAACACGTTATCGGGCGATTGTTCGTTCCGAAAGGTTCACACAACGGACAGTGGAATTTGCACCTGAACTCTTGCCACCGCTGCAATCAGGATAAAAGTGCCCTTGAGAACGATATTTCTGCGATTTCGATGATCCAAACAGCCGGACCATCCGGTGAGTTCGACGTAACCCTTGCAGAGGAGGCCGAGCGGAAGGGCAAGACAACCAGTCGACGAACAAGAAAGCCTGTATCTCTTAGTTCCGAAACCTCCAAAATTGTAACACAGTTTGGCGACGCTACAATTAGTTTTGGCTTCAGTGCCCCCGCGCAAGTGGATACGGGCCGCTTGTACCGGCTCGCTCGGTATCAGATTGCAGGTTTTTTCTTTCTCCTTACCTACGACGAAGAACAGCGCCAGGGCTACTGCTGGCCGGGAGAGTTTATGCCACTTGGCGCTGTACGTCGCGCAGACTGGGGAAATCCCATTAAAACTAGTTTCTCCTCTGCGGTCTGTAACTGGGAATTTAGTTTCGGAGGCGGACCAACATCCAATGGGTATTTCCAAGCATTAATCAAGAAGCATCCGTCGGAAGCTCTGTGGTCGTGGGCCTTAGAATGGAACAACAACTATCGGCTTTTTGGTTTTCTGGGAAACAGATCAGAAGCGGAGAAAATCATTTCGGGATTTGAACCACTTCAAAAGAACGGACCCTACTTCGACGGAGAAGCCAACTATTTTATTAGAGAGGAGACTCCTCTTTTGGAGGATGCCGATGATCTCTTTTTCTATGTCAGCGAGAGACCAGCCAATGGACCTGTCGAAAGCGCGCAGTAGATGTAGCGGCTAATTCTGACGCATAGTTGCAACAGGTTTGTGCGCATTGCGAAACGGGACTCAGTTGTACGGTGGTTCGGGGGTTTGTACGTGCGTAGCACTGGTGGTTGCTAACGGCAAAAAACCTACCTTCTCCAAAATATGTGTCTGGGATATCAAGCATTTATCGCACTTCATGATGGAGTCCTTATGATAAGCTTTGAGGTAAAAAAACGAACAGTCGTTCTGGAATACGAGCCAGAGCTCGGAAGTCCCGCATGGGTGACCCGTGATCTCAAGCAGAAGGGGAAAGTCACCATCAGCCGTGTTTTCAAGTTCTTACCAGGAGACTTGCTGGGGCGGTTTCCTGAGAGCTTTGACAAAGATGAGAATGAGACGGTACTTCGCTTTCGCTTCGCCAAGAAGGAAAAGGGCTACTATCGAGTTCTGGGTCGCATCCTAGGTATCCAGAATGATATATTACTTGCTGAAGATGATTTTGCCATAGAGCGGAAACTCTTCGTCGCCGAGCGCAATATCAACATCTTCAAGCACGTTGCCAAACTTAGACCTAGCGGAGAAGAAATAGTCGTTGGAGGCAGTCAAGCGAACAGCATACCAGGGGAGGTCTTTCGGAACCTTTTAGCGAAGTTCCCCAACACTGGGGAGATGAACAGATATGCACGCGCAAGGGTAGAGACTGTTATCGGGGACTATTTCGATGAAATGGGGAGTGCGCGGGACAGCTATGAAGCTTATCTTAGTAAGAAAAAATCGACCATAAGCAATGAACCACTGCCCCAAGACGAGATACTCCAGGCGGAGATCGATAAATACATATATTTGTGCGACACGATCAGAAATTGGCTCAAAAGTGAGACGCATCGTTCAGAGATTGATTGGCAAAAGATGATCATCAAGATCATCCTTCTTATTTTCCCGAAGTACATCGCTGTCCTCGAAAATGTGAAGATTGCGGACTACTATTCCAAGCCGAGAGGACAAAAGACTGATCGGTTCATTGATCTTTGTTTGGTGGATGCCGCCGGAAATATTGATGTCATCGAGATCAAGAAACCATTCGATAATGGAGTCTTGGGGAAAAGGTGTTACCGGGACAACTATGTCCCAACACGAGAACTCTCCGGCAGTGTCATGCAGACTGAAAAGTACATATTCCACCTTTCAAAATGGGGGATTGATGGTGAGCGCCAGCTGACCAAAGAATACAAAAGAGAGTTACCTGAAGGAATGTCGATCCGTATCACTAATCCCAAGGGGTTGATTATTGTTGGGCGTGATGGTTCGACGGGATCACAGGAAGGTATGGATGCAAACCAATTGTTTGATCTGGAAGTTATCAAGCGCAAATATGCTAACATGATCGACATCCTTACATATGATGACCTTCTACGTCGGCTAGAAAACATCATCGCGTCGCTTACTAAGCGCAAGGTTGACGCCAATTGATACTACCGCAAAGGAATGGCTGCTCTTAACCATTCGAAGAGAGGTTCGAGCAGGTGCAGAAAACGGCAGCGACCCGCCCGACGTGCTGAAATGTGGAGTTAACAGACACCCTTTCACTTGATATGCGTTTGGGATGGACGAGCGACAGCGTGCCAGGCTTGGTTGGGTCAAGCAATATATGGAAACAAACGACGCCGGTTTGGTCTGTAGGCGCAATGGGATCAGTCGGCCGACTCTCCGCAAGTGGGTTCGAAGATACGACGCGCACGGCGCCGATGGGCTGACCGATCAGAGCCGCCGCCCGCATTCATCACCAAGAGCCAAGATAACCAATGAAATCGCAGATCTGATCCTGGATATGCGGAAGACGCGAAAGCTTGGTTGCAAGCGGATCAGCAATGAGCTCCTGCGGCTTCATGAGATTTCCCTGTCACCGCCGTCAGTGCAGAAAGTGCTGAACCGAAATGACCAGAAGTTCCTACCCGGCCAAATCCGAAGACGAAAATCCTCCAAGCGCTACAGCCGCCCCATTCCGGGGGATAGAGTGCAGATAGATGTCTGCAAGATCGCTCCGGGGCGTTATCACTATGCTGCGGTGGATGATTGCACGCGCTACAAGGTCATGGGGCTGTATCCGCGCCGGACGGCTGCGAATACCATCCGATTTCTTGAGCGCGTCATCGAAGAAATGCCCTTTCCGATTCAGCGCATTCAAACCGACCGGGGCCGCGAGTTCTTTGCTGTGAAAGTTCAGGAATGGCTGCAGGAATACTGCATCAAATTCCGGCCAATCAAGCCACGCTCGCCCCACCTTAACGGCAAGGTTGAACGTGGTCACAAAACCGACTTGCAGGAGTTCTACGCAACTCAGGACATCGACGATCCCGAATTGGAATTGCGCCTGGACGAATGGCAGATGTTCTACAACTGGCACCGCCCACACTCATCTCTGGGCGGCAAATCGCCTTCTCAAAAGTGCCGCGAACTCAGCGAGAAAACTCCATTCTGGGACGAGGTCGAGGCAAACTACGATCCTGCCAGGGAACCGATACGCGAACAGCACTATCTGACCGACCTTGCGATCAGAAAATTGAAATGATCAGTGTTAACCCCACAAGTGAAAACACGTTTACCAACGAATTTTGTTTCCCTACAGTATTCTTCGATGTTATCTGCTCAGACCATAAGGCTTTAAACGAGTGCTTGGGGCAGCACTGAAACGTGACAGGTCCAAATTCCAAGACCCCCCGCTTTGCTAGGCATTTGACAATTGGGCTTTGCTCTTTAGTGATGAGTCGGGGCCTTTGACCAACCAAGTAAATTACCTCAGGACCTATGGACAAAGACGTAGAGAAGATCCTCGAGTATTGGCGCGTTTCGCTAGTCGACAGCGCTTTAGGGGACGGCAAGTTCACCCAAAGAGACCTAAAACGGTTTATTGAGGTATCCGGGGAGACTGTTCGTTCGGGAAAGCTACCTGACGCGATGCTCGATAAAGTTTTTGGTGGTCAGAAGTCAGCTACAAGCGTCGCGGTACGATTTTGGCCGCTCGTATTGGCTCGAAAGATTTCTCACGGCGCGGTACGTGTCGATGGTCTGCCCGAGATCGTCGCACCTGTTGTGACGGAAGCAACAATCGAAAGCGACGGGCAGATCACGCCTGTGCGCAATGCACTGGCACGAGATATTTTATCACCTCTTCCATCTGATGAGTTTTCAATCGGAAGTGTCGAAGATTTTGATGATTTTCTGACCAAGACACCTTTGCCTGAAATGATCGGGGAAGATTCATGGCAAGAATACCTCGGCCATTGCCGCAAGATGGTCGATGCTGTCGCAGAGGGTTGGCCCGATGGTGACCAAGACTACCAGTCAATGGGCTTCGGTTTCCTTGAGTTGGCTGAAGATGCCAGTGCCACAATCCGCAATATTGTTGACCTGTACGACAAGTTGCTGAGCGACAAGCCAGACTCGCCACTATTGAGACAAATAGCTGCGCCGCGCAAAACAAAATCCCCTCCGGACCCTAAATTAGAGAGTGAATTCAGTCGCCGCTTAGGCCACTCCAATCCTCACTTCCCATTGTCGGAGCACCAGCGTCAGGTATTGACCTACCTTGATGTGTCATCTCCTGCAGAAGTTATCGCGGTAAACGGTCCGCCTGGGACAGGTAAGACCACAATGCTGTTGTCGGCAGTGGCAAGCCTTTGGATCAAAGCTGCTCTCAAGGGTAACCACGCGCCGATTATCGTTGCTGCATCCACCAATAACCAGGCGGTGACAAACATCATTGATGCCTTCGGGAAAGACTTCGCCAGGGGTGATGGACCATTTGCTGGTCGATGGCTCCCGGATATTGGGAGTTTCGGAATCTTTCTTCCGGCGCGTTCTCGTAAGTTGGAGGCATCAAAGAAGTATCAAACTGAGGATTTTCAGACGGCATGCGAAAGCGTTGAATATTTCTCACGAGCCAAGGAGGAATACATTCAATTCGCGCAGGTCGCTTTCCC
>DS999534.1:65685-72065 GCA_000158135.1 Rhodobacteraceae bacterium KLH11 | reverse complement strand
AGCTCAGGAGGCCGTTAAGGCGGTCCTCGGCGAGAAGCCTGATGAAGCGGAAAAGGGCCTAGCTAAGGCGGTCGACGAGGCCCAGCGGACCCGAGACCGGATCAAGGCCGCAAAAACCGCTCTTGAAACGCATCTGGCAGCGGAGTCTATATTCTCAGCGCTTTTCGGTTTTCTGCCAACCATCAAGAAGAAACGGGTGTTGTTGGCTCGACATGCAATCCAAGAGTTCATGCCAAATGCCGATGGGTTCAACCGCATTGCAGATGTGGAAGCTCATGTCACTGAAAGCCTTCGTTCCACCGAGTTGTCGATGAAGCAGACTGCACATAACCTAGAAAACGCGCGCCGTCTTCGTTCCTCACTCGCGGACGCTGAGAACCGATGGTATCGCGCTAAGTTTGCTGTTGGCTATACCAAGAGAGACTTGGACTTGGAGAGCGCCGCTGATCTCAACATTCGCTTCAAACTCTTTCTGCTGGCGACCCATTATTGGGAAGGGCGTTGGTTGCTGGCTATGGAGGAAGATCTTGCGGGCATCTCGGGTTCATCTAACAAGACAGGAAAAGCGACACTCATCCCGCGTTGGCAACGACGCATGATGCTAACACCTTGTGCCGTCGCCACATTCGCCAGCTTGCCAGGAAAACTGACATACAGTCGCAAGACTGGTGGTAAATGGGCGAAAGAGTACCTGTACAACTTCATTGATCTGTTAATTGTGGATGAGGCTGGACAAGTCTTGCCGGAAGTTGCCGGAGCGAGTTTTTCGCTGGCGAAGCGAGCTCTCGTGATTGGCGACACCCAGCAGATTGAACCTATCTCATCTGTGCCAAAACCAGTGGATATCGGGAACCTCCGAGAAGTTGGCCTGTTGCAAAACAATGATGATTGGAACGCGTTGTCGGAAAGAGGGTTTTGTACTACGACCGGCAGCGCCATGCGGGTTGCACAAGAAGCTTGTTATGTTTCACCATACGCCGAACTTGAGAAAGGGCTGTACCTCTTCGAACACCGGCGCTGCTTTGATGAGATCATTGGGTACAGCAACGTACTTTGCTACAAAGGGAAACTGCGTCCACTACGAGGCCCAGTCCCGGCCGACGCTCAGCTACCAGGGTTGGGATACTTGCATGTCGATGGCCGTGCAATTCGCCTGGGAAGTAGTCGCGCAAATCTACTAGAGGCTCGGACGATTGCTGCATGGCTGGATGCCAATAGATCCGAGTTGGAGAGTCGCTATCGGGCACGCCTCGAGCAAATCGTTGGCGTTGTGACACCATTTGGCCGGCAAGTGCGTGAAATCAGGACCGCGTGCGCAAGCAGAGGTATCTCGGTTGACTTGCGCGGTGGTATGACAATCGGCACGGTCCATTCACTGCAGGGTGCAGAGAGACCGGTGGTTATCTTCTCGCCTGTCTACTCAAAACATGCTGACGGCAATTTCATCGATGCCTCGGCCAGCATGCTTAATGTTACCGTGTCTCGCGCCAAAGACAGCTGTCTTGTTTTCGGCGACATGGACGTTCTGTCTACTGCCGCTCCCGGATCACCTCGCTCAATGCTTGGCGATTTCCTGTTCAGCTCAAATGACAACGCACTTGAGTTCGAGACGGAACCGAGGAGCGATCTGCAGGATGATAGTGGCGAGCTCCAGATGCTTCGCGATGCTAAGGAGCACGATGCGTTCCTCATCGCTGCTCTTGCTGGCAACGGGCGGCGCTACTCGATCGTTAGCCCATGGATCATTGCGCGTACCATGGAGAATGTCGGCTTCTTGACCGCATTTGAGAAAGCGATCAGTCGGGGCGCGAGCGTAGATATTTTCTCAGATCCCATTCTGAACACCAATGCGGCGAATGGCGCTAAAACCCAAATGACGTTGGCCAAGGACACGCTCGCCAAGATCGGTGCACGGTTGCACGAAGTACCTCGGTTACACAGCAAGATCGTAGCCGTAGACGACGATCTTTTGGCTATTGGATCTTACAATTGGCTTAGCGCAGATCGGCATGGCAAGTACGCGCGCCACGAGACTTCGTTTGTATATCGAGGTCAGCATTTGGAATCTGAGATCAACACGATTTTTCAGAGCTTGGGTGGTCGCGAGAAATGTAACCGGAGTTAACCGTTCGTAAACGGGGCGGTCGCAAGCGCGTGTCAATGGCATCTCAATTTTCCGCAAAACGGGCAGGTTAAAATTCCCCAGTTTGGCGGTTTCGGTTGTCAGCCGGTTTATGGACTTGCAACTCCGTTCTTTGTCGGACGGCCGCACCGTTTTGGGGGTGGCGGCGGTGTGATCGGCGCATTTGTTCGCGTGTGTTCCGGGATCAGATTGGACCTGTCACGTTTCTGTGCCGCTCCAAGTGCTCGTTTAGGCCACTTTTCGTTCGAAGGCGACCGGGCTTTTCCAGGCTAATGCTGAGTGCCGTCTTCGCGGATTGTAGAAGCCATTGATATACTGGAAGATGGCCAGCTCTGCTTCTCTTCGCGTCTGCCATGACCTGCGCCAGATCAACTCGGCCTTGATCGTCTTAAAGAAGGTTTCGACGGCCGAGTTGTCGTAACAATTTCCCTTGCCGCTCATCGATACCTAGAAGCCGTGCTGGCGCAGGAGCTTCTGGTAATCGTGTGAACAGTATCGGCTTCCACGATCCGTATGATGGATGCAACCTTTGGGCGGCTGCCGCAACGCGACCGCCATTTTCAATGCGCGAATGGCCAGATCACGTTTCATCCGGTTCGAGACGGCCCAGCCGATTACCCGCCGGGAATGCAGGTCGAGGATGACGGCGAGGTAGAGCCAACCCTCTCGGGTCCACACATAGCTGATGTCACCCGCCCATTTCCGGTTCGGCTGATCGGCGTGGAAGTCCCTGTTCAGCAGGTTTGGCGCGATATTGAAGGCATGGTTGCTGTCGGTCGTTACTTTGTATTTCTTCGATCTTTCAACTCGTATGCCATTCTCGCGCATTAGCCGACCGACACGGCGGTGGCCGACGTTCAGGCCCAACTCCTTCAACTCTTCTGCCATGCGTGGACGGCCATAGCTGCCCAGGCTGAGCCGCGATTGTTCTTTGATGTGAGCCAGCACAATCATGTCGGCCCGCTGTCTCTGGCTTGCCGGACGGCTGCGATAGGCACGCAGACCGCGCGACCTGACATCCAGCACGTCACACATCCGCTTGGTGCAAAAGGCGTGGCGGTGTTCTTCGATGAACTTAAACCTCATGGCTTTTGCCCTGCGAAGAACTGCGTTGCCTTTTTTAAGATATCCCTCTTGTCTTAGAGATTTCGAAGGCATGTGGCACATCAGAGCTATCCCCTGGCACGGCATTTATGCCGGGGATAGCGGGGGTCGGATCGGTTCCCTCTTGGTTTTGGAGGAGTAGGATCGCCCCCGCTCTTTTTGCTGACCTGAACGGATACTGAGGCCTCGTTTTATGCGGGGGCCTGAATGACAAGAAGAGGTGGGAAAGAGCAATGACAAGGAACGTTGGAATAGACATCTCGAAAGAGACACTGGATGTACATCGGACGGACGACGGCGCTCATGCGCAATTCCAAAATGACAGCATGGGGCGCCGCGCACTCTTTCGCTGGATTGGGGACAAGGTGGCTCTCGTCGTCTTTGAAGCAACCGGCGCTTATCATCGCGGTTTGGAGGTGGATTTGGCTGATGCATCAGTTCCATTTGCCAAAGTTAACCCCAAACAAGCGCGGCGCTTTGCACAAGCGATCGGAAAGCTTGCCAAAACGGATCGCGTCGACGCTGCCATGCTCGCTAAAATGGGGGCTGTCCTCGATTTGTCACCGCAAACGCCAGCGACGTCAGAATTGCATGATATGCGGGAGCTACTCGCGGCAAGACGGGCTCTCATCAAAGATCAGACCGCTGCACGCACACGACTGGCGACTGCAGCTGTCGGCTCTGTTCAGACGATTCTAAGACGCCGATTGAGACAGATAGTCAAAGACATTGACCAGATTGATGACGCTCTGCGAAACTTGTCCAGCTTAGATGTAACATTCGCTCGGAAGGTCGCAATTCTTGCCAGTATACCGGGTATCGGCCAGCTTACAGCTATAACGCTTTTGATCGACATGCCTGAGATCGGAGGCATAGACAACAAGCAGGCCGCGAGCCTGGCTGGACTGGCCCCGGTCTCTCAAAGTTCGGGGAAATGGCAGGGAAAAGAAAGGATCCAAGGCGGTCGGGCACAACTGCGCAAAGCTCTGTATATGCCAGCCCTTGTCGCCACTCGCGTGAACCCCGATATGGCAAGAAAGTACAATCAGCTCATCAACGCAGGCAAAGAGAAAAAGGTCGCACTGACCGCTATCATGCGGAAGTTGCTGGTCATGGCAAACGCCTTGCTACGCGGCAATCGCATGTGGACCGAAACTCGGCCTTGACCAAGACGGATACTCCTCCTTGAGAATACGGTTTTCGCGTCGAAGCCGTTCGTTCTCGCGGGCAAGGTCCAAGTCTTGGTCAGATACTACCTCAGTGTCACGATATGCCAACCCCCAAATCTGATGCGACCTGCTTCCTCGTCAGCCCGCTTGTCAGCGCGATCCGCACCGCATCAGCGCGGAACTCGTCCGTTCGTTTCAGTCCCATAGTCAGTCTCCTTTGCTGCAATAAATGCTATCAAAGGAGCGGCATCAAACCGCGACAGGTCCAAACAGAGCTAACCTATAAACGCGGATTCCAAGGGGAGCAGGTCATGTTTCGTAGGAGATCGACCTACAAGTGAGAGGCGTAGTTTGGTATTCTATATTAAACTTCGAGTTCTGTGCGCAATCGGAGATGGGCGAACTTTGAACATTGCGATGCCATTCATGTAGGGACATCTACCACATCAGTTGGCACACATTTTTTATGGTTTGGATAGCTAAGCGCCCTATGTTTCACTCATCCCAATTCGGCCAGACCGCCTAGGGAAGTCGAAAGTGTTTATCTTTGCCAAGGCCCTACGCCGTCCCACGCCACATCGAGATGACACCTTACCGCACTAACTATGACCGCTGAATCCGAAAGTTCAGTACTATTTGTTAAGAAATAGAACTTTTGCTGCATTGTCTCCAAAGTTGCTGGCTGCAAGCTTTCGGCATATGCTTTCAGGACAGATTTCGCAGTGTCGAATTCGCTTTTATATTGTGCCCTCAACTCATTTGCACCGGTTGACATATCGTCGCCTCGAAGAATGTCTCTGGCTTCTTCGCGCTCAATAACGCTTTCGATTGAGGCAAGTCTTTCAAGAGTCTGTATGATTCGAAACTCGTCCATAAAATTCTATCTCCGCTTATTGGCACGTACTAAAGCGTTTCGAGCATAGTTTGCATCGGTCAGTTTCATAAACCCAAGGGAGCCTAGTCCTTGTCTCCAGATATTCCCACGACATCGCTTCAAAACTCTAATTCCTGAATTTTATTTTACGATAGGAAAGGGCTATTGAGCTCCGCAGGGAGGTGCTGTCTTTAAGGTTGTACTCAGGCTCAGAGGACCCCCGCGGTGGGTTAATCGGTGTTCATAGCATGTATCGGCCGGTTTCGCGGCGCGTGCCATGATATTTCCGGCCGGACCTGCAGGCGTGCCTTGTCTTTACTGCTCACGATCTCGATCCTCCGGCTCTCTCGATGTCCTGACACGCAGCGCAATCAAACTTGCATTGAGGCGCAGGGTATCACTTGCATGCCGCCTGGTCATCTCGACGAGGACGCCGCCCGGTGAGCGGATTGGCGTCTCCGGATGGAAGCGGTTGCGATCAATGACCAGAATACACAACGCGGCTTTAGCGTCGCCCATTTCAGCGACAGCATCGTCATAGGCGGATCTGCGTATGCCGAGGGGTGCAAGCCTGTCGATGGACGCGTTGATGATATCCAGTGGGGCAGGGGAGGGCTTATCACCCTGGGAGATCATGATCTGGAGCTTCATTTCATCCGAGCAAAGATCATAAATGATCTGCGGTGTGAGCCAGCCGAAACTTTCACTCTTGCGCGCCTCGTTTGAGGTTCCATACTTATTTTCTAAGCAAATCGCACCGCCGTTAGGTGGTGCATTTTCACATGTTGGTTCTGCCGGCTTGCCGGCAGGCTGCATATGCACACTTGTGTTACAGAATACAATATGATCGTTATTTGTATCTTGTATATATCGGCGGACTCTGGAGTCCGGCAGGGAGGACTCTTGAGTGTTTTCCAACTCGAATTCTTCAAGCTTTTCCACAACTGAAACAACTTCGCTGTGAAGCTCCTGCATCATCTGTGTCGGTGTTGCAGCCGAGAACCGTTGAGGCCAGGATTCCATTTGCTCCGCGATCCGCAGAAGGATGCTGTTCGAAGGGTGTTCGATGACCAGCGCGGACAGCTTCTCT
>DS999534.1:17047-65511 GCA_000158135.1 Rhodobacteraceae bacterium KLH11 | reverse complement strand
AGATATGCGATGTTGGTTTGGCTTGTGTGACAAACAGGTTGCGTGTGCGGATCGATCCAGTCGGACGGCCGTGTCTCCTGAATCATCAGTTCCAGGACGTTGATCTGACCATCGGTCATGCCGATTGTTTTGCCGATGCGGCGCATCAGGCGCTCCACATCACTGCGCTGCATACCTTCTGGCAGCACGGGGTAGGTTTCAGGTTCGCGAAACTGCGCCTTCAAATGGGCGTTCATGCTCACTGCTCCTCAATTGTTTTTTGGAAGCAAGGCGATTGTGAGTCTCAGGTGCTGGCAAAATTTTTCTATTCGCACGAATGCGTTTTTGACTTGCCTGTCCTGTAGGGAATGCAGTAGAAAATAGGTGCAAACTGATTTTCTACGCATCCCCCCGTATTGGCCACCGCCTTGCGGGGGTTTGTTCTTTTAGGGTTCTGTCATTTCTCCTGATTCTTATGGTGAACTGGCCCAGATTTTAGCAGCATCACGGGATGGCGGATAGATGTAGTGGTTGCACGTCCACTATTACCCAAAAACTTGTGCCGCAATCTATGAGCCATCAGTACCTCACGACCTCGTAGTCATGTGCACCGAATGTATCGGTCCATTCGACGCCAACGCCGCGGAAAGAACTTCCACATGTCCGCTTCATGCCCATCCAGGACGGGATCGCATCGGCCCCGGTTCGGGTCAGCTGGTATTCGGTGCGATCATTATAAGTGCCGAGTTCAGCACGGATCGTTTCGACACAAGGTCCCTCGCGCTCCGTGACCCTATAGCTATAGCCGTGGACATGCCAAACCCTGATCGATCGAACGACATCAAAGTCCGAACTGGACAGATCGACCGTATAGCTGATTTTGACAACGGGTGATCGGAATTGATCCAAAAACGATGCCTGAACAGTTGTGGGCAGAGTTTTCGAAGGCACCTCGGGGTAGGGGACTGCACTATTTCGTTTGATTTGATTGAGGCGTTGCATTGGAGTCAAATCCCGCGCTCCTGCAGATCCGCCTATCGGGCAGCGCCAGAGTTGAAGTGGCGGTTCAACCGGATAGGGTGTAATGCGCCGGATGAATTCTTCCCTGGCTTCACTACATTCCGCAGAAAAGGGCCAGCCACCAACAAGGCAGAGGAATATTGCGCAATCGATCGGATAAGCTGCAGCAGGAGTGGCAAACAGACCGCTTGCGGCGATGGCCAGACCAGCGGTGGAACTTCGAAATGTGTTCAGCATCACGCTTCTCCATTTGGCAATTGAAATCTGAAAACAAGCCCGCTCGGGGGAACAGATTTTGCGGCACCAGGCCGTCCAAATTACGCAGCGGTTACTCTTATGGTTGCCTTTGTAATGTCCCCCACATTTGGGATTGACCTTAGGTAAAGGGGTAGCGCCGCGCGAAATCGAAAGCAATAAAAATTATTAAGGCGGGTTAATTTTCGGGTGATTCTCGAAAAATCACACTGTCAAAAAATCTTCAAAAACTCTCTGTTTTGCCACCGAAACTCCTTACGACTCAGCCCTTTCAATGGTCAGTGAGTGTACCATTAGACAGGGAATTAATTGGTTTGGCGGTTATGCAAAGCTTGGGCAAAGCTATTCGCAGTTTGCGAAAGGCGAGAGGTCTGAATCAGGCGGACCTCGCGAAGCTTTCAGGCATAAGCACAGTCACGATCAGTCAGATTGAAAACGATCTCACCAACCCCGCAATTGGCACAGTCGAAACTCTTGCTGAGGCCTTGAACACAACCGTTCCAGCGCTGTATTTGAGTGTGCCAATGAAAACTCGACGCACGGATGAAGGTTTAAAGAAACTCGTAGGAGTAAACGTCCGCTCACGCCGTGAGTTTCTTGACCTGACTCGCAAACAAGCCGCAGAGCGCGTTGGTTTATTGCCTCAATACTTTGCAACGACTGAGAATTCAGTGAGCTTACCAAAGGTGGGAAACCTCATACGGATAGCTCGATCATTGGAAGTTCACCCAAGTTGGTTACTGGATAAAGACTTCAATCATTGGAAGCAGGTTCCCAAGGGAACGTCCTATCTCCACACGAAGCAGGTGATTGATCGAATAAAGGAAGAGAGGGAAAGAAAAAAGTTGCCAGTTACCCGTGCTGCGCAACTGGCCGGCTGGAACTCAGGCCAATGGTACAGGCTGGAACAATACAAAGGCAACATTACCGTTTTGTCGCTGATAGATGTCAGTCGTGCGTTAGGTGTGAGCGTGTCTTCATTGGTTGATTTCTAAATATTGACATTTCTATTTTTTTCCAATTTAAAGAATGAAAATGTAGACTCATAACGATCTGGCATGTCGGTCAAGCAAAATTCACCACGCCGTCATGTTGAGCCGTCACATGTCTGCGTCCTGAGCTGCCCTGCGGGGCATGAAGAGAAGTGCGACAAAGATCATGCCACCAGTCCCAACGTTTCTTGTCCACCCCATTCGAAGTCCGCTCAATTCAACGGCTGCCACACATGGGTACGGTGCTGCTCTCGCACTCCTGATCTCGTTCGCATGCGGGCCTGTTCTTTCTGCACCACATCAGACTCCAGAACTGCAGGAAGCACCGAAACTGGCTTCAAAGCAGCCGATTAAATCAGAGCGGCTTGACCCCCTGCCGCTTCCTGAGAGGTTCCGGGGCAAGGGTGCGTTGACCCCCAAGTCCGCCTCCCCGGCAACCACCCCGGCTGCGACGTGTTCTTACACGATCGTGGCCGGGGATACGCTTTCCACTATTGCCTCCCGCCAGTTGGGTAACATGTCCCGCTGGCCGGAGATCGCACGACTGAACAAGCTGACGGGCTTTTCGGTCATCCACCCGGGGCAGTTACTGCAGATGCCTTGCGCGACGAGCGGGAAGGGGCCAATCACTCACGGAACACCTCTTCTCGCTCCGGCTCTGGTCTGGACGGCGCGTCCGGGTGAGCATCTGACCGACGTCATTTCCCGCTGGGCGCGGAAAGCGGGCTACACGGTGGTTCAGGATGGATCGGATGAGTGGGAGGTAGATGTCCCGATCTCGCTTCGGGGAGATTTCAAAGATGCGCTGGAAAGCCTGATCCGTGGCTTTGAGGCCAGTGGGCGCCCCCTCGCGATCAGCCTTTACAGCAACAAGATCATCCGGATCGGGAGCCCTCTTTGATGCGTACTTTTCTGAACTCGGCTGCACTGCTTGCAAGCGTAAGCCTGCTGTCGGGCTGCGATGCAATCAAGGAAGCCGATAATGTGACCGGCGACCTGTCATGGCGTGCGGGAGAGCAGGCGTCCCGCCTGCGCGCAGCCCAACGCGGGCAGCTGCACGAGATTGACCGGCCATACTACGGGAAAGCGATCCGGGTCGAACGGGATGATCGGAGCGGAGAACCGCTGCCGGAGCATTTTGAGAAACCGGACAGCATTTCTGTGACCACGGGCGGCTCCGAGGTGGAAATCAAAAAACTGGCGGAGCTGATTTCTCAACAGGCGGATATGCCGGTCAACATTCGCACCGTCTACAGCCAGCCGAACAATCAGGTTCTGCGCATTCCAATCAGGACAACAATGTCGGTGGATCACGAGGGGCCACTATCCAAACTGCTCGACCAGATCGGCGCACGGATGGATCTGGCGTGGTCCTATGATGGTAAGGCCATCACCTTCGACCGGATGATCACGAAACGGTACCGGTTATCGCTGCCGGTTGGTGGATCCGCACTGGAAACCCGCATCGGCGGTGTCGTGGGCAATGGCGGGGCGGATGGCAACCGAAGCGTCACCTTCAGCCGCGACATTGAGGAACAAAATGCCTGGATAGACCTCAATACGCAACTGGAGGCCGTGGCACCACCACCGGCGCAGATTACGCTCGGCGAAGGTATGGGCCGGGTCTCTGTCTTTGGCCCGCCTTCGGTTCAGGCACGCGCCGCCAAGGTGATCGCGGATTTCGAAGAGGTGTATTCCACCCGTATCGCTATCGAAGTGGCTGTGTTCTTCATCGACACCAGCAAGACTGACACTTTTGCTGTCGGGCTTGAAGGTTCCGGCACTCATGGCGCAATCTCGGGTGCCGTCGGAGCCCTGACGGGCAGCGGTGTTGCCACGCTCACCAATGACTTTGGCTCGATCAACTTTCAGGCTTTGGCAAAAAACAGTTCAGTGGTGGATTACCGCCTTGCATCCACCATTGCCCAGTCCGGAACCATCGCTCCGATCGCGTTGCCCGCATTGGTGAACTACGTAAGTTCCATCGGGGAGACGAAAAACGAAGACGGGACAACGACGACGACGGTTGAGACAGACACGATCGACACCGGTATCTCGATCCATGCGTTACCAAGGCTTGTGCGGGACAACCGCATTCAACTGTCGCTGACCCTTGTCCAGAACGATCTGACCGAATTGGAGGACTTCGACACCGGTGACGGCACAGTCCAACTGCCGAAGATCGACCAGCGCGCCATTCAGAACGACTCCCTTCTGGCGCCCGGCGAAACCTTGATCCTGTCAGGTTACGAACAGGACAAGGCAACACGCTCAAATACTGGCACAGGTATCGCCAAATTCATTGGCCTGGGCGGTCGTATCAAGGGCGAGGTCGGCAAAGTCCGGATGGTCGTATTCGTGCGTCCGGCCATCATTCCGGCCGCGGACTACTCCCGATGACCCGCGTTGTCACATATCAGGGCCAGAAGGCAGTCGCCGGATTGCGGTGGGGCAGCAGGGCAGACCGCCCGTTCTGGCGGGCCGCGCCAATAGCTGCGCATTGGTCCACCAGAACTGCGTTTCTGCCGGACGGGGAAAACCTGATCGGAACCCTCAGCCTGCTTTCGCTTCTGGCGGGCAGCCTGCCGGATCAGGCGTCGCGGGGTACGATTTTCTTTGCTTTCGAGGATGCCTCGCAGGATCTGTATTTTGCGGCGGTAACCGTGAACGGCAAACCCCGACTGGCGGAAGAGTCCCTGTTTGAGGATCGCAAGGCTTTCCTCGCTTATGTGAACCGGGAATGCGGCAGTGGCGGGATTGATGGTATTGCGACAACAGCGGAGTTGGCCGAGCTGATCAACACGGATATTAAAATTGCCCTTATCGGCGATCTGGCACAGGCACATATTCCGGTTCGCGTTGAAGGTGCGACACGCAAACGACACACGCATCGGATGCTGCTTGGGTCTGTCGCAGCGGTTGGGGTGGCAGGGTGTGCAGTTTTTGCCGGTTTGCTTTGGTCGAAACAGCCAGAGCCGGAGCCGGAAGTCATCCCGAAGGTTGCAGTGATCATCGACCGAGCGGTCTTTGAGCAAAGCTGTCTGGAAGCGTTCCGGGAAGGTTGGCCGCGTGCACCGGGTTGGGAGATTACCGGCGAAGGCTGCGCCACACCTGACATGGGCGATCCGGCCCTGAACGGGGTATTGCGCACTGAAGCGCTGGCCTATCGCGAATACAGGCTGAACAAAACCTACAACGGCGAGATCGCCCGCCGGGCTGCCAAGGCAGTGCATGAGGGCACACAAGTAACCTTACACGTGGAAGAACAACGTCTCTTTGCTACCAAGGTCATCCATGCGCCGCTTATCGAGGTGGGGCAGGGTGGGAGCCTCCCTCCGACCAAACCATCCCTGGCAGACCTGCGGGATGAAGCCTCTGCAGTCTTTTTGGGCAGTCTCAGTCTCAAAATTTCTCTTCCGGCTGGTGCGGAACCCCGCGTGCGTATCGAATTGCAGGGCAGCTTTGACGAGGTGCTTGCAACAGCGCGCCGCATGCCCGTGACCGCGATCTCCCGGCTGTCTCGCAAGGGCGAGACCGTCACTCTGGATCTGACACCCGAGAAACCGCGTTTCGTGCCGGTTTCCAGCATCAAGAAGGACCTCTGAAATGACTCGGCTGTTTTTGACCTCCGCTCTTGGTTCCTGTCTGAGCCTGTTGCCAGTGCTGGCCCATGCGCAAAGCTGGGATCATTCGCGCTTGCGGGATGAAGTTGTGAACTCGGCCGCGAATTACACGACGGTACTGCGCACGGCGCATGCGGAGGTCAGCAAGTACATCACCTGGAAGGGCTGGACCACCGGGTTGAGCGAGCAGGAACAGGAGGCACGCACGGCGGATATTCTGTCCTCCATTGAGGCCAGCGAGACCATCACGGATGATCTGGTTCCCACGCTGTCACAGGAAACGCTTGCGAGCTACGACGTGAGGTTCCGGTATTGTGATGGCAAGTTGCTGACCTATTTCGGGACGCCGGACTTCAAGCACAACCTGACAGCGGGACAGATTGCGGAAGCCCCCATCCTGCGATCCCAGCGCCGGGGTAAGGATTTCACCGGGCGGCGGATCGGGGTTCTGGAAGCCGGGCAAGACGGAATGATCCTGGCACTGGCCAGTGGCGGGCAGCGTCGGAATGTTCCGGAGTGCCTGGTCAAGGGTGACTATGCGGCCGATCTTGATGTTGGTACATTGGGCTATGTGAAAGATGCGCCCCAGAAATACGGTGTGGCGCGCATCCGGCGTCAGCGGGAAACGCAAACCGTAGCCTGCCCCGAGGGTGAGGTGGGACTTGGCCAAACCCAGCGCCGCTATCTCAGCACGCCATATAGCGCCCAGCATGAACAGATAGGTGACCCTTACTATGACACATCGGAAGGTGGGGACGGTAACTGGGCGGTCACGGCTGATTTCTGCCGCGCACCGACCACGATCCGAAAGCGGGATGTGGAAGCCTGCGATGCGGTGATCAGGGGACCAAACCGAACCATGACGATGCCGGGCAAGGGCCGGGCGGTTTATGACTACTATGTCACCGAAGCGCAGGACCCGACCGACTTCACGAAAACGATCTGGTTGCCCTCCGACGGCGATGGCAATTTCATAACTTCGCCTGTTGGCATCCTGTCGCAGTATTCGAACTGCGATAACCTCGCGCCCACGGCTTCGGTCACACCATCGGTCAGCACGGCAATAGAAACTCGAACGTTGGGCTGTGCTGAGCCCTGGACGCATGGGGACCGGGATTACGCGCGCACCGTCATCACGACGACCTACACCTATTCCGGTATGAAACCCGACTGGGAAAGTGGTCTCTCGGCCACCGATGTTGATGTGGTGCGCTATGGCAGTTGGAACCTGACGGACAACAGCTGCCGCAGGTGGGTCTCTTCGACCAAAACGCAGAAAAAGACCTCGGATTGCAAGTGCAGTGGAAAGGTGAGGCACCAGCGAGTGGTGACCACCAGGGGATGGGACTGGCAGAGCAAGGCCGATCAGATCACCACAAGAATTGGTAATTGGGAACACCTGTCCGGGAAGTGCGAACCGGCCTGGAAGGTCCAACGGCAGGGCGGCTCCTGCAGCGGTGGCAATTCCCCTGGCGATCGTGGTGAGCGGGGCGGTCCCGAAGGCCGTGAAGACAATGATGGGGACGGCGTGAACGACGCTCAGGACAGAGATGATAACGACCCAGACGTCGGCCATGGCGGTGGCGGAGATGAGGGGGGCTCGTCATGAGGGTCCGTTCTTCAACACTCACGATGCAATCAGAAAAGATTCACAAAGCATTTCGGGAGAGAACAATGATTGGATTAAAAACCGCGTTCACAGCGTTTCTGGCAATTGCACTTACTACGGGAGCGGCAATTGCCAAGGACAAGAAACGGGAAGTGTATAAACGCGGCGGGATTTTCCAGAACGTCGCCGTCGAGCATGTCCGCCCGCTGCTCGCCAATACCGCCCGGGTCAGCCATTTTTGGGACGGCCAGAATACAGAACGGGGAAGCTATACCCGTATCGTCTGGCATGGGGCAGATGGGCGTGAATATGGATGTCTGACCGATACAAAAGGAAAGTCAGGAGACGCTTGGTCCGCTGTCTATGCTGGTCGCACGATAGACCTCAAAGGCCATAAAGTACGCTATCCGCTCAAGCAAAAAACTCATCCCAATGGGGATCTCGGTTATCAAATGCTGCGCTACAATGGCGAGACGGGCGACTTGACCATATTCATCGCCGCGAACCGCAAGTGGTGGGAGAGCGACGTCGGTCACCTGCAAGCGCGCATCCCAGCTGTGACCTGGGAGATCTGCCCGGACTTTCCCTCCGCCGAAAGCCTTGGAGCCGAGGTCAATACCAAACAGACCTCACGTTACTATAATGAGCTGGTGCGACAGGATCCGGGACAACGCATCCTGCGCCCGCAATTCGTCAATGAATGTGCCCATGAGTGGTACGGCAGAAAAGCACGCAAGAACTGCCAGACGGGCGGCGGTAACTGATGCGATTTTTTCGCCTGCAATATCCTGCCCTGGCCACCGTTCTGGTCTTCGCTTGCTTCGGCACCACCTTGTCGGCCGAACAAGCAACACAGGAAGATGACCTGTCCCGGATCGTGGGGCATTTTGGGAAGGTGATGAAGCTGCCGACCGAAGAACGGGTGGTTCTCTACGCGCCATTAGACGAAGTCTGGCGTGTTTTCGAAGATGGCCGGATTACCGAACGGGGCTCTGTCCAAACGAAACCACGGCCTGACTGGCGGCTGGAGTTGCATTGGCGAAGCGGTGATATCGACGTTCTTGATGCTTCCAATGCAGATCAACTCGTTTTCCTGGATCAGACACCTCCGTTCATTCCCCGGCTTGAACAGATCATAGGTAACCGCTTGGTCGGCCCTGTCGGGTCACTGCCGGAGGGTGCGCAATTGGCTGAAGGCGGAACCGTATTTGCCGGTGCAAATGCGGGTGAGGTGATCGGGCACTGGCAGATTCTGCCACCTGGCGTCGAGGTGTTCGCTTTGGATGGGGCATATTCATACATCGTCCTGACCGATCTGATCGTCCTTCCCACACAGAACGAGGACAAATAAACCCATGAAACGCGCTGCACTCGCACCAATATTGTTTTTGGCAATCTGCGCCGGTTTTGTGGTGGAAAGCCGTGCTCAAACCGAGCTTGAAGCCTTTATGACGGTTGAGGCAGGGTCGGATGAGCAGTCTCGGGATATCCTGAGTTGCCCGTTCGATGAGCTGTCGGCGGCCTACACCTCGCTCTACACTGATGTACAGCAGATGAATGCGGCTGCGCTTTACAACGAGGTGTTGAAGATCTGCGTCAGCATCCAGGGGCAGGTGAAGCTGATCCTGAGCAACGAGCAAGCGGTTCGCGGTGAACTGAAGGACCTGCTGGAGCCCGCGCGGGTTGCCCGGGTCGAACCGGATCAGCCCGAGCGATCTGTGCCGCGTGTATCTGCGCCGATCGCGCCTCCCGAACCTGTCCCGGACCCGGTGGACCTGAAGACCGCCAAAGCGGAGGAGCTGGAAAACGCCCGCCGCGTAGATGAAAAGGCGGATGCGATGGTCTGCGCGGCCCCGTTCCAGATCGTCGCCATTCTTGGCTCTCCGGTAATGGGGCCGGGGCTGAATGCCGTGGTGGTGAATGTTGCGACGGGTGAAGAGAGAACCGTCAGGGAAGGGCATACCCTTCCCGATGATGTGCGCATCGACGAGATTACGCGCGATGGGGTGATGGTTGTGGCCTGCGGCGAACGCAAACCACTGCTCAAGCATCCCGGCGTGCCAGCAGTAAGTGATGGCGGCAGCCTGATCCCGGAAGAGGCAACGGTAGAAGATCTCTATGACGCGGAGATCGTTACGCAATGAGTTTTCTGCAAGACATCTTAAGCCGTTTCAGGCAGTCGGCTCCGGACCGTCGGGTACTGCCCAATGGCATTATTGATGTGCTGGACGAAGATGAAGATTTTGCCGCCATCGCGGCGGTGCGCGAGGATGGCACATGCTTTGTGGCAGCAGGCTACCAGCATCAGGACGTGTTTCTCGAAGGGCTGCAGCGCCTGCAGGAAACAGGGCGTATCCCGCAAATCGGTACCCGTGAACCTGTCGAGCTGGAAGAGATCCGCAATCTGTACCGACCGGAACTCTCAACAGGTCTGGATGCGGGTCTGGATCAATCAGCGCAGACACGCGGTCAGCAGCGTCTGCGGGATGCCATTGTTGCGGCGGCCGAGGCGCGCGCTTCGGATATCAAGATCCATCTTCGTGAGACAAAAACAGAAGTCCGCTTCAGGGTTGCCGGAAACGAGTTCAATTACGGGCAACCCTGGACCCATAACGAGGGCATTGCCGCAATTTCCTATGCATTTGATGCCCAGGACAAAGGGGCCGGTGCGCCTACAATGCAGGATGCGGGAATGCAGGGCTTTTCGATCAGCCCGCAGGAAAAGTTGCCGCTTCCGTCCAACGTGATCAAGCTGCGCTGCGCGATGGGCCCGCATGAAGGTGAGACAAAGCTTGTTCCCCATCTGGTGATCCGGCTGTTTTACAGCAACGACCACGACACGGGCAGGCTGAATGATCTTGGCTTTGATGCCGAGATATTGAGCAAACTTGGCCAGGCCCGGGCGGATTTGCGAGGTGGGATCATCTTCGGCGGCGCGACAGGGGATGGCAAATCAACGACGCTGATCAAAAACGGCGCGCAGCTCTACGACCAGCACGGTGGGCGGAAATCGGTGGTAACCGTGGAAGACCCGGTTGAATACCGACTGACACGCTCTGGTGTCATCCAGATTCCGTTGCAATCAGCAGGCAATGAAGACGATCAGGCACATCATTATGGGAACGCGATGCGCCATTTTATGCGCATCAATCCCGATGTGGGTATCATCAGCGAAATCCGGAACGGCATTGCCGGTACGAAGCTGCTGCAATTCATCCTGTCGGGTCACCAGCTATATTCGACCCTGCATGTCGAAAGTGCCAACGGTATTCCGTTCCGGCTCATTTCCATGGGAGTGCCTGCGGAGGAATTGAGCCACCCCGGCCTGATCCGGTTGCTGATCAAGCAAACGCTGTTGCCGCTGCTCTGCGATCACTGCAAACACCCAATGAAGAACGCTGATCTGTCTGAGGATGACAGGATGTTGCTTGCCCCGCTTAAGGGCAATCGCGATGAGCTGTTTCTGCGCAACCCGGAGGGCTGTGCGGCCTGCCAGCGGGAGAGCAACGAGATAGGGCGGCTGGCCTGGTGGGGTTACCGGCGAGAGATTGCAGTTGGGGAAGTGATCGAGCCTGACACCGGGTATCTCAAATGCGTCCGGGACAAGGATGCAATCGGTGCATTGGAACATTGGCTGAAGCCGCGGGTCGATGGTGGTTTGGGCGGCATTACGATTTCTCAGAAGATGACCGAACTGGCTCTGTCGGGCCGTGTCGATCCGCGGGACGTTGTTCTGAAACGTGGCGATCTGACCCAACGGATGAATGCGGTTCAGAAAGCGTTTCTCAAATGGGGAGAGGGCTGATGCCACTAAGCCGGGGCGAAATCGGGATCGGGCTCCTTGCGGTGTTGCTGGTTCTTGCCTGGTACACAAGCAAAGACCAGTGCCGGGTCTATGATGTACCCGGCCAGATTTGTGATGTGCTTTATGGCAGCGATCGGCAAAGCCCGTCTTCCGCCACCACGAAAGGTAGTCGCTGATGCTGCACATGCTGACAACAGCCTGGCGTCGGTTCAAGTTCAACGCGCGCAGCCGGGCGGAGACCTGGAGACTGGTGGCCGATCTCATGGATTCGGGTCTGATGCTGTCCGATGCGCTGGAAACGGCGGCGGATGTGGCCCGCGAACAGCGCAAGGACACGGTTGCCGCTGTTCTGCTTGATATCCGTGAGGGCATACCCCGCGCCGAGTTTGAGGAACGGGTCAGCCGCTATGCGCCGGGGGCGGAAGCGCTGTTGTTCCGGATGGTTGGCAGCGCTGAGTCATCGCGCGTTGTCCGGGCAGCGATGCGGCTGGCGGCCCAGAGCGACACATTGAGGCGAGCGCTGCGAACGGCACTGGCACGCCCGATCCTGATGCTCGTACTGGTTGGCGTGGTATTTCAGATGCTGGGCACGTCGCTCTACCCGGTTCTGGCGCAAACCGCCCCGATGTCCCAGTGGCCCCTTCCCGCACAATGGCTTGGGGCGTTCTGCATCTGGTTCAGCGCCAACCAATGGGCTGTTCTGGTCTGTATCGGTCTGGCGATCATCGGGATGCGCGTTCTAACGGTGCGCTGGACCAAGGCTCCACGGGCGTTTTTTGACCGGTTCCCACCCTTCTCGCTTTACAAGATGCAGGCTGGGATCGGGTTCATGTTCACGGTGACGGAACTCGGCCGCATGGGTGTCACGCTCAATTCGGCGGTGCTCGAAGAGATGGCGGCGGACGCCTCTCCCTATCTCAAATCCCGTATTGGCGCCATTGCCCGGCAACTTCGAACGCGCAGCTGGAGCGATGCCCTCAAGGCCACCGGTCACGACTTTCCGGCGCGGGATCTGAATGCGGCGCTGGGGGCGTTGTCAGGCCAGGAGAACTGGATCGACAAATTCTCAGGGTTTCTGGACAGCTGGATCGACCGGTTCGACACGGTTGTGAAAGAACGCACCGCCATTCTGAATGTGGTGGTGCTCGCCGCCATCGCCGCCGCCATGGGCGGCACGATGCTCAGTACCATGTCGATCGTTCAATCCATCCAGGTTCAATAGGGAAACATCTTCATTCGAAACACCCGTCTTCAAACCACTCACTCTCATCAATCCTGACCCAAGAAAGAAGGCCTATGATGACACCACCCCTTGTTTTCCCGGGCAATCCCGGTGACCGGACAGAACCGATGATGGAACACCCTGTGCTGACCCGCACATCGCGCGCGAAGTGCAGGATGCGCCACCCGCGCCGCAGTCGTGCTGGCAGTTTCATGACGGATGCGATGTTTGCGCTGATGCTCATTATTCCAATCGTGATTGGGGCGGTCACGCTCTACAACGGCCAAAGGGATGCGCAGCGATCCACCGAGTTGCAAATTCAACTGGTCCGGGCGGTCTCCGTGATCGAGCGGTTCCACAGCTATTCCGGGGTCTATGCCAACCAAAGCCTGGTGGGTTTTCTCGACGGCGAGGGGTTCAGTGATCAGCAACTGTCACGGGATAACAACAACGCATGGATTTTTACCTCTCCCTTTGACACAGATATCACCATTGTGGGCGATGGCGAGCGGGATTTCACGGTCACGGTGCATGATCTGTCAGCTTCGGCTTGCAAGTCTGTTG
Organism: Rhodobacteraceae bacterium KLH11; assembly: GCA_000158135.1. Lineage (GTDB taxonomy): Bacteria > Pseudomonadota > Alphaproteobacteria > Rhodobacterales > Rhodobacteraceae > Ruegeria. Next base: position 52,442 of record DS999534.1, on the reverse strand, counting down.
CGCTGTCATTTCGGGATTCAGGCGCAGGGTTGGACAGCCTGACAATCGAGTCCACAACCATTTCTCTGCCGATGGCGGAAAGTGCAGTGGACACGGCCTGCGACAACACCACCAACGACGTAGAGTTGACCTTCTGAGGTGACCCCCGTGATCCGCGTCTGCATATCCCGTCTACGCCGCTGGCTCCCGGTCAGCGGTTGCAAACTGCATCGGATGCCCCGCAAGGCCAGACGCGGGTCGCTCATGACTGGTGCGGCATTGGCGCTGCTGATCGCCACGATGTCCCTATCACTGGTGATGCAGGGCGAACTGCGCAAGGCGCAACTGGCCCGCAACCTCGCCCGGGCACAGCAGATCGCGGAGATCGCGTCTTTGTTCGACCTTTACATCAAAGAGATTCAGGATGAATCCGTGAGTTGGTCTGGTGCGTCGCCCCAGCGCGGCATGCAGATCGGAGAAACGGGTACTTCATATTTTGAGAGTTGGGCGGATGGGGTCGTGTCCTGGGATGTTGCCGGGTTCGACCTGAGTTATTTTGTGCTCGATCTCTATGAAGGCAACTCTTCACAACCGGACAATTACGGCTTGCTTCTGTTGAGCGCAAACGAAGATGCGGCCTATGCAGATCTGGACGGGCTTCTCGATGCGCTGGAAGGGATGGGACTGAATTCGGGGCGCAAGGGTAAACATCTGGCCGATCGTCTGCTTCCGGCAGTGGACCGGGCCGAAGACATCCTTGGTCGGAAGCTGCAAGATAACGAAACTGCCATCCTGACGGCCTCACTCTCCGGTGTCCCGGAAGACTACGTACTTCGGGACGAGCGGGCGGGCCACCCGGTTCCTGGCTTTGCTGACGGGGATGGAGCGTTTGATCTGGGCGGCAATGACATCACCGGGATGGGCAGCAGCACGGCAGGGTTCGCGGCGATCGGGACTGTGACCGGAGATGTCGAGGCAAAACAGCACACAGGTTCGCTTGAGGCGGTGTCCGGCAGTCTGGCACTCGATGACGGGATCACGGCTTCTTCTCTGCAGGTCACAACCGCTCTGGGTCTTGGTCTGGCTGGCGCGACGGAGCTGCAGGCTGGGCAGACCGCGGTATCAGGCGTTGTTTCCGCAGACACGTTCTCGGTGACAGCTGGTCCGCTCCAGGCCACGGACATGTTTGGCGATGTGGTGACGATCAAGGGTGACATGATCGGAGTGAACGATGTGATCGCCAGCGATGTGCTGGCCAAAGATCGTGTGCACGCGGGCACGGCCGATCTAACAACCCTGACCGCCGTTCGCGCCACGATTCAACAACTGACAGTGAGTGGATCATGCGACGGATGCTGAAGTTATACCAAACACAAATCCTGCGCATTCCTCGCCGCGCACGCCGGGGCTCGCTGCTGATCGAGACGGCTTTGGTTCTGCTCATCCTCATCCCGGTTCTGGGGCTTGGGATAGAGATAGGAGCGCGCTATGTCCGCGATCACCAGGGCTTGAACGAGGCACGTTTGCTGACGCAGGTGGTGGATGCAGGAGCAACGCTGGCCCTGCGCGATCTCGACGACCGGATCAATTCGGAGATCGGGGTGGGGAATGCACAGGTTCTGACGCTTGCGGATCTGGAAGCGGAAGGGCTCTGGAGCGCCGGGAGTGACCAACTGACGGCGCTGCGCCGCGAGATCACGCTCATCCTGCATGCGCGCGGTTCGGAGGAGTTGGTTCTGCTGGCGCGCGCCACTGCGCTCCCGGGTGAAGACAACGCTGCCTATATACCGGCAGGCGGGGAAGGGGTCGGGTTGGTGGGCTTTGTGCCGCCCGATGACACGACCCGCCTGCGTGGGCCGGGCATTGATTACGACCTGTCCGGGGTTCAGTCCCTCGCCGACGCGCCGTTGGGATGGGACGCAGTTGCAATCCGGATACTGCGCATGGACCGGGATGTTCTGCCCTTCCTGCATCGCACGGCGCAGCCGAACTATCCCGAGTTGAACCGGATGGAAACGGATCTGGACATGAACGGGTTCAACCTCACCGGGGCAGGGACACTGGAAGCTGATCAGGTGACGGTCACATCGGAACTGCAGGCGGACAGGATCATCGGAACACTTTCGGTTGATGGTGATGTTGCGGCCACAAGCAACCTGAATGTGACCGGCTCCATAAGTGCCAGCACGGCGACGATCAACGGTTCGGTTACGGCTGACGCAATATCGGTCACCGATCAGGCCACCATCGGAACACTGGATGCGGACACACTGTCAGTCGGCGGTTCGGTTGCTGTGCAACAGGATATCGTGGTCGAGGGCACCACGACACTGGATGTTCTGGCGGTGACAGGTCTGACGGCTGGTGACATCGAGGCACATTCCGTGACCGCAGGTACGCTGGCGGCCGACGATGTATTTGGGACCGAGACGACCGCAACCACCGGACAGATTCAGATATTGACCACGGGGACATGCTCGGGATGCTGAAGGTCTTACTCATAATACAGCTGGGTTTTCTTGGCGGGCTGGGTCTGTTGGTGACTGCAACGACAGCGCCGGCACAGGAGGTTCGACAGGCTGACCCGGAAAACACTGATCTGCGCGACATCATCGCCCTGCGGCAGGAGTTGTTGGCAGATGTGCGGGCGCTCAAACGTATTGCCGCTTACCAGGCGGGTCTGCTGCGCCTTGCAGAAGAGGACCCCCAGGATGCTCTCGACGCACGCCAGCCCCGGCAGAACTGCATGGAAGAGATCGCCGCACCCGAATTCTGCGCGGCTCTGTCCGGCAGCTACAAGGGGGCAGAGTGATGCGTGTGGAACTGTCGGATCTTCGCGTTAGCGCGGCGCATTTTAAGGGGATTGTGCAATGATTCTCTATGTCATCCTCCTGAGTCTGTTCCTGCTGGTATTGATCGTGGAAGACATACAGTCTTTTGAGATCGATTTCGTAGCGCTCGCAATAGTGGCGCTTTCGGGGTTCTGCCTGAATCTATATCTGGGCATTCCCTTTGAAGACATGGTTGTGGGCTGTGTGGTCTGGGGGTTTTCGGGGCTTGCGATCCGATATGTGATGGGGCGCCGTGCAGTCGGGCAGGGGGATTTGTGGCTGTTGCCGGTGATGGGGCTGCTGGCCGGATTGGGCGGCTCTCTCAGCGCCATTCTCGTATTTTTTCTCATAAGCCTGTTAACCGCACAAAGCTATCAGCGCGCCCGGTCAAAAAAGAACAGCCCGCGCCGGTTCAGCCGGTATCCGGGGGCAGTACCGGGTGGGTTGACCATCTTCTTTATCTTCATAGCCCGGTTTTCTGGCATCAACATCACCTTGGGCGCGTCTGTATTCCGGAATTCGGGCTGGTTGGAGAACAACGCTGTGTTGCGGGCTAACGCTGTTGAATGGAGCGTACCGGTTGCGGCCCTGACCGTCGCAATGGCTGTAGCAGGGATGATCCTGGATCGTCGCCGCAGCGCCAGGAGGGACGTCGAATGATTGGTCATGTCTCGGAAATCACGGGGAGCGCGCTGTCGGTTTGTCCATCATACATAATCCATCTTATGTTAAATACTGTCAGTAGCGCTGACCTAAAATCACGGGAAAGTCAGGCATGACGACCCATCAAAGAAAACCCCTGCCGAACCGCAGATTTTCGGAAACCCGCCGGGTTGAGACACCGCACGGGCACACAGCCTATATCTCAGTGGGCTATGACCCTTTGAACCCCATGATTCCGCGTGAAGTGTTCTATTGCGAAGGTTTCAAGTCCGGCAGTGATCTTGAATACCACATGCAGGACATGTGCGTGCTGATCTCACTGCTCCTGCAGTATGACATGTCTCCGTCTGACATCGCCAAATCGTTGTCGCGCCGGGAAACCGAACTGGGCAGTATGACCTATGCGAGCCTTGTTGGCTGGGTGATTGATGTGGTGCAGCAGCCACCACAATGGGCGGAGCGAACGGCAGAAACCAACAATCAGGTAGCCGTCCCGGGTGGTTCAGACGAGCAAACGAAGGCGGGACAATGATGCTGGAAAACCCACATCTCCCGGTCGCAACCGAACCGCTCACAGATGAGGCGCGCTTCAGCCAGATTCTGAGCCCTTACTGGTCATCGGCTGAAGACTATTACCTGTTAACCGCCCGCGCACAGGACAAGGCGTACACGATAATCGCCGGGGAGATCGAGCGCCCCAGGTTCGCCGTCAAATGCCGTTATCAGCGTCTTCGGGCCATAGAAGACATAGAGGATCTGTTGCTCCGCTATGGGTTGTCGGACGCGCGATATTGTCTGTCGCTGCCGGAGGATTACCGTCTTCCTGAAACCGGGCATTGTCCGGAAGACATTGGGATCAGGGGACGCGAACCCGAATTAAGGGGGCATTTAGAGTGACCCCTTTTCTCTGGGATAACCCACTCGATATCGACAGCGACGCGGGTCAAGCTGCGCTGGCGAAAGCCCATCGCGCCGGCGACCGCGTCTTATGCCGTTGCCGGTCACCCCACCCAAAGATGTATATAGCGACCATCGGTGGCAAGTTCATTGTTAAGCGGATGCCAGACACAGGTCCGGATCATGCCCCGGATTGCGCATCGTTCCTGCCTCCCGAAGAATTGTCCGGTCTGGCGCAGATCAAGGGCAGTGCAATCTCGGAAAACCCTGATGATGGCAGTACGACCCTCAAGCTGGGTTTCCCCCTGAAGAAAAACCGCAAAAGCGGCACGATTGCCCAAGGCTCTCAAAGCTCCAACGGCAAACCTATGGAAGCCAAAGCGCCGGAACGGCAAATGACGATCACCAGCCTGCTGCATTTCCTGTGGCACGAAGCTGATCTTGGCCGCTGGTACCCGGCGATGGAAGGCAAGAGATGGTGGGGTGTTGTGCAATACGCGCTGCGCAGCGCGGTTGCGGGAAAACACGCCAAGGGAAAAAACCTCGCGCAGGTTCTGTACGTGCCCGAGAATTTCAAACTTGAGCGTAAAGCGGAGATTGCCGCACGGCGCAACAGCATGTTCCGCGTGCTTCGGCCGACCGGGAATGGTCCGGCTCCGCTCGGCCTGCTGATCGCTGAATACAAAGGCTGCAAACCAACCAGAACCGGCGGGCGGCTATTCATGTTCAAGCACCTGCCCGATTGTCCATTCTTTGCGGATAAGGATCTGGCGGATCGTTTCGACAAGGTGTTTTCGGAACGCTTAGAACTGGCGGAGTTCGTACAAACCGGCCATGTCATCGTGATCGCCAGCTTCAGCGTGGCAAAAGCCGGATACCCTGTGCTGCAGGAGATCGGAATGATGCTGGTGACGGAGAATTGGATTCCGTTTGAGTATCTGCGCGAGCTGGAAGTTGTAACAGCCCTGACAGAACAGAAACGGGCGTTTCAGAAATCGCTGCGGTTCAACCTCGGCGCCGATGCACCTATCGCCGCAGCCGTTCTGACCGATACGCCGGAACCCGTCGCGTTGTTCGTGGCAGATGATCCGGACAATACGAACATGATTGCATCGATGGCTGAGAATGCCAGTGAGGGACGTTTTCCCGCCTGGCTCTGGATCGACGAAGAGCCGATGCAGGACTTTCCCGAACCGCGCAGCCAAACAGCTTCTGTGAAAGGAGACCATATGAGATGATCTTCTTTCATAAGCAAGGCCCCCTCTCCGCTCAACCTGGCGGGGTCAAAGGACGGAGAGGGGGATCGTTGCAGACCATCTGGAAATGGGACCGGAACGATGTATTCCGTCTAATGCAGGCCCATGGCAGGCGCAAGAATGCGCGACACACCTCTTCTTGGAGTGTGGTTTCGGGGTTTGTTCTGCCCATTCTCATGTCATTCGCCACCGCCGGAACCGCGCAGGTCATCGAGTATGAACCGGACGGCAGTGTGTATGTAAATGGAGCACGAGCTGAACTCGTCGATGGCCTCGTTCAGCCAATGCGCCTGCCTGAGCGGGAAGCCACGGAGCCGGTTGGAGAAACAAAACAGCCCGGTATTTCTGGCAAAACAGATGTTTCAGGTCGCGCTCCCCGCCCCGAAAGACCGTCGGGCGGTTGGTCGCGCGAGCGGATCGCCGCAGAGATCCACGCAGCGGCGAACCGGCATGACATTCCGTCCGAACTCTTCATGACCCTGATCTGGCAGGAAAGCCGGTTTCGCGCTGATGCTGTGTCCCCGAAGGGCGCAATCGGCTTTGCCCAGCTGATGCCCGACACCGCGAAGTATCTGGGCGTGGATCCGAAAGCCCCGGCTGAAAATCTGGATGGGGGTGCCCGATACCTGGCGGCGCAGTATCGCACCTTTGGCACATGGGAGCTGGCATTGGCGGCTTACAACGCCGGGCCTCATCGCGTTGTCCAGTACCGCGGCGTCCCGCCTTTCAACGAAACCCGGAACTACGTCCGCACAATTCTCAGCAAAGTGAGCAATTCCTGATGAAACGATCTCTTTTTCTTCAGCAAACAGTAACCCTCGCGCTGGCGTTTATATGCGTTGGTGCAGCCCCGGCACATGCCGGTTGGCTGAATGATGCCATTGGCGACTTTGTGCGTGAAACTCTGGCAGATTCAATAATTGTCGGCGTAACCGTAGCTTCCATTGGCTTTATCTGGGGCCTTCTGGCTTACATCTTTGGCTGGGGATCTCTCAAACTGCCGATCGCAGCCGTTCTGATCGGGGTCGTGATCACTCTGGCCCCCAGCTTCATTGGTGGGTAGTAGAGATGGCGCGCAGCAGCAAACTCTACCGTGGCCTGAGCCGTTCCGCTGAATGGGGCGGCCTGCCTGCCCTTTACCTGATCGTCATAGCCGGGGCGACATCTGCGGCTATCTACTGGCTGGGAGTCACACCGGCAATCGTAACGGGTTTTGTTTTCTACACGGCCCTGCGCCTCTTTTACGAATGGGAACCTGCATTCTTTCGCATCCTGTTCGTGACCCTTTCCAGAACACCAAGAACCCCGAACCGGAAACATCACGGGGGGGATTTCTACAGTGCCTAAGCCTGCCGAACTTTGGTCCGTTGCGCGATCCCTCCTGGAACCGACCTGGCGCAAGGATGAAATTCACCTGTTCCAAATGCTGCCTTACGGGCTGGTTGTAGACGACTATACGATCTCGACCCGCAATGGCGGGCTGATCGGAGCAGCGGAAATCACCGGCATCAACGCGGATACGCTGGATGAGAGCGAGTTCGAGTTTCTGGCAGAACGGTATGAGCGCATCCTGCGCCATACGTCACAGGAGATTGCCTTTTACATTCACCGGCTGACCGTGCCGGCGGACACCGGCCATGTCATTACGGATCGCGACGGGTTTGCCGGTGCCGTGGCCGAGGCCCTGAACGATGCCGCCAAACAAGGTGTGCTGAAGGAACGCAAGATCATCCTGAGCGCAATCCTGCAGCGGCGAAAGGACGCGAAGGTCAAGCAAATCTTCGGACTTTCCGGTGAAACAGTTGGTGAAGAGCGTCGCGAATTGCTGGACCAGCTCGACGGTGTGTTCACAACATTGGCCGGAACCCTGGGCGATGACCGTGTACGCCGGCTGCGCATCAGTGAAGGGAAGTGGCTCGGATATTACGGAATGCTGTTGAACGGGCGCTACCAGCCGATTGTCCATGCCAACATCGCTGAACCGATTGCCTTTAACATGCCGCAGGAGGATGTGTTGTTTCAGGGCAAATCAGCCCGGATCGACACGGTGACCGGTCAGGAGCGCGGGGTGCGCGTCTTTTCCCTGAAGAGTTATCCAGAGGACGCCTTCCCAGGCATATTTGACAGCCTGGACCTGCCGGTGGACATGGTGATCACGCAATCCTATCTGCCGCTCTCCCGATCGCAGGCACAGGAAAAGGAGCGCGTTCAGTCCGGGCGTATGCGCTCTGCCGGTGACAAGGCCAAGTCCCTAGAAGACGATCTGTCTATCTTTGCCGATGGCATCGCCTCGGGCAGGCTCTCTTCAGGAAAACACCACCTGTCGATCTGTGTGTTTGGGACAGAGGCGGAATTGAAAACCGCTGAACGGCACATCATCGGATCTGTCCAGATCGCGGGCGGCACGATAAAGCGGGAATCTCTCTCGGCGCGCGCAGTATATTTCGCGCAGCATCCGGGCAATTTTGCCTTCCGCACCCGCCAGGAGATGGTCACCGATGAGTACTTTGCCGACACAGTGGCGTTTCACATGCGCCCCAGGGGCCTCCCGGCGAGCAAACTGCCCTGGCCTGGCCCTCTGGCGACATTTCCCACGACGCAGGGCGACCGGTACGACCTGTCCCTGCACCTTCCCAAAACAAGCGATGATGCCGAGAACCTGCCTTCCGGTCACACGCTTGTTCTGGGACCAAACGGCTCCGGCAAGACCGTAATCGCGATGCTGCTGGCAACCTCGGCCGTCGCCCAGGGTGCCCGGATCATTGCGTTCGACAAGGATCACGCGATGGAAGCGCCGCTTCGGGCGCTCGGGGCAAGATATACGCGTGTTCGTGTGGGGGAGCCAACGGGCATGAACCCGTTCCGAACCGAGACCGACAAGGAGGGACAAAGCTGGCTTTCGAATTGGGTCACAGCCCTGCTCAGCTACGACGACCCCCTCTCGGCCGAACAGAAAGAAGAGATAACGCGCGGCTGCCAGGCGAATGCCAAGCTCCCGCCCCCCCTGCAGACCTTCGATTCATTGCGGGACCGGTTCAAGGCTTTTGATGACGGGCGCGCCCTGTTCAAGCGGGCAGGCGAGTGGGCCAGCGAAGGACGCCTGGAGTGGATGTTTGGCGCGGGGGGTGAAGACCCGTTTGCCGCTGATGACCGGCACCTGGTATTCGATATTTCCGAGGTACTGGATGACGAGTTGGTGCGGCTGGCCTGGATCAGCTACGTCATACGCCAGATCGAGCGGCGTTGCGCTGAAAAAGTGCCAACGATCTTTGTCATTGATGAAGCCTGGGTGATCGCCGGGAACGAATATGGCGCGGAAATCCTGAAAAACGGCTACACCACGTTCCGCAAACTGGACGTCGCCATGATGATGATGACGCAAATCCCCGACCACATCCTGTCGTCGCGGGCCAGCAAGTCGATCCTGGAAAACACCAGCACAAAGCTCTTCTTCCCCTCCCGCGCCGGGGATGAGGACGATTATCGGAAAATGGGGCTGAACGATGCGGAGCTGAGCGCGCTCCGAGCCCATTTCGGGGATCGGGTGATGCTCATGAAGAAAGGTAACGAGTCGGTCTGGCTCGATGTCGATCTGAGTACACTCGGCCCCCTGCTCCGCGTTCTGAGCGGGTCGGACGGCAAAGCTTTTCCCGACCCTGACTGGCGTCAAAATCCCAACTTCTGGAAGGACATACTATGACAAGAAAGCTTGTGTTTACCCTGGCGCTTCTTACCGCTGTTGCCGCATGCACTGGCACCTATTCGGGCTATCGCAGTGATTGCGCCTGCGATTTCGAAGCGTTGAAACCTGTAGATCTGGAGTTGGTCTGATGCAGAGGTTCAGAACAATCCGGAGCACCGCCGCCGCCCTCATCCTGTCTACCGTTCCGGTTGTCGCAACTGCGCAGGTGCCGGTCGTAGACCCGGTAGGCATGGCCCAGAATATCACCAATTCCGCGCGTGAGGTTGCAGAAATGGTACGGCAATACGAGCAAATGCTGGATCAATACCGGATGCTCGAACAACAGCGCAATTTGCTGGAAAACCAGGTCAACGCATTGTCTGGTCGGACGGATCTGTCGGAGTTCAGCAGCCGCAGGGTTCGGAGGCTTGCCAACTCGATCGATATGCTGGGCTACACGCTCGATTCCACGGCAGACGCCACCAGCCTCCCGGATACCGCCTCGGCAGCAATAGAGCGCCGCTCGATCACCCTGGGCCTCGATGACGGTCTTCTGGGCGCATACAGAACATCCGACATTCCTGCCCGACGCATTGTCTCGGAACGCGGCAGCGCCGGGCTGGTGACTTCGGGACTGGGTGAAAACGGCTACGACCAGTCCAATGAGCTGGCGGAAGATGCCGAAGACTTGCGCAATGAGCTTGGACAGCAGGAAGAGCTGAAAGAAGCGGTCGACTACAACACCGCTGTTCTTCTGAAGAGTCTGGAGGTGCAGATCGAGGTCTTGCGCGGGATCTCGGCCATCGCCCTGACAACGGGAACGGAGGCCGCGGCCACCGCGGCGGAAGGTGCAACCCAGATCAACTACGCGCGAGAGGACTGACCATGAAACATATCTGCATTCCCGCTCTGATTGCCGCAACACTTACCAGCATAACGCCCGCAATGGCGGATGTGGAAATTAACTGGGTCCCGAAACCAAAGGTGGATTGGCCCTTTGGAGAGTACCACACCTGTCTGGGTTATACGGGAAAGCAAAAGGTCGGCGGACCTTTGGATGATTACGCGCTCACCCGAATGCGTGCCGTCGGTCAGGGTCCGCAGCAGTTGTTTGTGAGAAACAATTGGTCGGACGCCATCCTCAATGAGCAGCTGATCGAGGCGGTGGAATACACCATCGAACAATGCCGTCTCCGCAAGGCTGGGGAGCGTTTCGACGAAACCTGCCCGCTTGGGTCTCTCACCCTGGAAGATGCCGTTGCCCGTGTTGGAGCGGACAAGGATGAATTCTGGTCCGGAGCCTCCAGGCACCTCGGCCCCCTGAAAGCGGAACAACAGGCCCGGTTCGATGCTTTGAAACCCGAACTTGTCGAGGCGTGCGGACCATGATCGAACGTTTCGTTGCCACCATTGAGGATGCGATCAACAACTTCACCGAAACAGCTTTCAACAAGCTGGCGGAGGGCCTTGCCTCCGCGCTCTGGCAGATCGCAGCGCTGGTTTTTATCGTGATGATGCTCAACGCTATCCTGCAAATCAAACAGGTCGGTGTGCTGGCTTACGTAGGCTGGTATGTGCGCATTGCCATCATCATTCTCATGGCAACGAGCTGGGCCAATTTTGAACCGATCTATAACGGGATCAACGGGTTGGCCGACAATATCAGCGGTGCGATGACAAACGGGGAGAATGTCTGGGGCGCCCTCGATGAGATTGTTACCAAGTGTTTTACCCTTGGATCTTCGGCATTCCAGAATGCCACATGGGGGTTGAGCCTGACAGGCGTGGTGCTCTGGGTTGCCGGGGCCATCATCGCAGCGTTCGGAACCGGTATCGCCTTGGTCGCCAAGGGGGGACTTGCTGTCGCGCTGGGTCTCGCGCCGGTCTTCATCTCAACCCTGATGGTTTCCGGGTCCGCCAATATCTTCGCAGCCTGGGCGAAGACAGTGGTCGGGTTGGTCATGATCATCGTGGTTTTGACGGGCGTGGTCTCCTTGATCACCGCGCTGTTTGAGAGCCAGATATCCGCTGTAACCACTGAATCCGGGATAGCGGCGATGGGTCAGTTCCTCGCGGTCTGCATCATTGCCATTGTCATGCTGACGCAGATCCCGTCACTGGCAAGCGGCATGGCAGGAGCAATTATTGCCGCATCCTCCGGCCTGGCCGCGGCCGCTGGCGCGGCCGGGGGGCTGAAAAACCTCATGAACGCTGCCAATTCCGGAGTGCAGAAATCGATTGCCGCGGGCAAGACGGCAGCTGCGATGAAGAGTGCAGCAAAGGATGGCTCCGGTATTCGGGACAGTGCATCGCGCGCGATGAACGCCCGTCGGGAAATCATGAACCAGTCCCGCAACCTGGGCAGTGCAGCCCGGCAAAGCCGCGCGGCCGACAACTTCAGGGCAGGCCTTCGGGTCGGTCAAAACAAGAATTCAGGAAGCAGCCAGGGGTAAAAACAGATGACTCATGTAACGGAGCACGAAAAAGAGCTGTTTCTGAGCGCCCGCCGGGACGCGCACAGGTGGCAGGTTATCGGGTTTCTCGGGGCTTTGATCGGCGTCGCATCCATCATCGGCTGGCTGATCATCCTGCCCCTGAAAGAAATCCGCGCGGTGCCGTTCACGATCGACCCGGACACCAAGCTACCCGTGTTGCTGACCGAAAAGGTGCAAAAGCTAGACGCTACCGAAGGCATGGCCTTCCGCGAAATCGCCGATTACGTGCGGGATCGGGAAACCTATGACGTTCAGGACAACAAGGAGCGGATCGGATTTGTTCTGCGCCGGTCAGGCGAGATAGCGGAATCGTCCTTCCGCGATCTCTGGGATGGATCAAACCCGAACCACCCCGACGAAATCTACACGAACAATACGAAGGTTCTGGCCGATGTTCTGAGTGTAACACCCGTCAATGAAACCACGGCGCAGGTGGAGATCCGCAAGACGCTCGTCGCCCCTAACCAGCCTGAGACCTCAGCCCGTTATGTCATCACCATCACCTATGGGTTCGAGGAAAAGATCGTGACCTCAATGGATGAGCTTCTGGAAAATCCGTTTGGCTTCACCGTCACAAATTACCGCGTAGATGCAATGGGAGATCTCTGATGCAGAGACCATTCAAGACAATTTCGATTGTAACCGCCCTGCTGCTGTCCTTCGGGACAGCCGGTAATGCGGAGCTCAGCCCGACACCAGATGGTCCAGATGCAGATCCTCGGGTGGCACATTTCCACTACTCGGAAAATCAGGTCTATCGCATCAATGTGGGCGAGCGGCTGATCACTTACATACATTTTCCGCAAGGTGAGACAGTGCGCAGCATCGGGTCCGGCGATACGAAAAGCTACCAGATCACCCGCCTGCAGGAAGGCCGGGTGATCGCCTTCAAACCGGAAATTCTGAACTCCGATTCAAACATGACCATCCTGACCAATCGGGGTAAATACAACTTCTATCTTGTCCCGGCCACGACGGAGGAGGAGCGCGCAAAAGTTCCATTTCGTGTCACGATATATCCGAATGAGAAGTACGGCGCGGCCTCCGCATCATCCGGCTGGTTGCATCGGGTTGCACGCAGCGAGCCAAAGCCCACGAGCAAGGTCGTGAACTCGAATTATTCAAAATCAGGCAAGGCGGGCTTTGTGCCCACGGCTGTTTGGGATGATGGCGTGCATACATACATGCAGATCCCGCAGGACGCCGAATTACCCGGCATATTCCGGGTGCTGCCGGATGGTCGCGAACTGATGGTAAACACCACGGTCAAACCGCGTGGTGTGATCCAGGTACAAGGGCTGTCAGATCACTGGACGTTGCGAATTGAGGATACATCGATCTGTATTCGCAACGATGCCACGTACCAGGACACCAGGGAACCTATACATCCGGCCCTGCTCAACCGTCCGGCGGACCAGAGATGAATCAGGAAAACGTCATCGCTGCGCGTTTGGCGGCTGAACAACCGGCCCCGCGTGCCCGCAAGAGGATCGATCAGAAGAAACTCGGTATCGCCGCTGCGGCTTCGGTTTTCTTCTTCAGTTTCCTCTGGCTTATTGCTGGTGGCGATGGTGACGACAGCAGTCGCAGCGGTGTGCGGGTCGATCCACTAAAACGAGACGGCGGCGATCGTTACGGGCTGTTGATGGCACGCGGCCCGGAAACAGATGAGCTTGAGTCTGAGCCAGAAGCGGAACGGATTTCAGTCGCAACGGCCCCCGCTCCCGCAGCAGCGCCGATCCAGATGGAAACCAAAAGCCTCGATGCGGCTCTCGCCACAATCGATAAGCTGAATGGCCGGATCGATAAGCTACAGGACGAGCTGACGGACGCAAAAGTTGCACTGGGCCGGAAGGACAGCGACCTCACAACCGCAGACCAAAACCTCAAACGTCTTCAGGAACAATATGACCAGCGCGAGAAGCGGTTTGCAGGCGAGTTGAGCAAGGCAATTGCGGATGCCGAGGCGCGCGCTCTGGCAAACGTGGGGGTAATGCACGCACAGGGTCTTTCCGAGGAAAAAAAGCGAAGGCTCGAAGAACTCCGCGCGAAACAGCGCGAGGCGCAAAACCAGTCGAACGGCATCGTGTTCGATGAAAGCCCCTATGGCAGAAAGAACCAGGAACCATGAAAAAGTCCCCTCTTGTCCTTATACTCATCGCCCTGGCCTCGACTGCAGCCGCTCAAAACTCAGGCGGGACCAGCTCGGAGTACCAACCAATCAACACGCCCTCACAGCCGATCATTTTCCAACCCTATCCGACACCGCCCCAGGCCGCGCCCAAGGAAGACACACGGCGGCCCGAAGAACAGCGCGGGTTTCAGGAAAACACCAATACGACATGGCAAGACAACATGGTCGAAGAGTTTCCACCCATTGTTGGGGCATACCCGATCGATGATCCGTCACGAACCCTGACACAAGGCACGGTGCTGGAAGCGGTCTTTGGCGGCGGGATCAGTTCGGAATTGCCAGGCAGTGTTGTGGCAACGCTGACACGCGGGGTCTATTCGATGGATGGCACACGCCTGCTGTTACCGCGCGGCTCCAAACTTTACGGCGAGTACCGCGCGGATACGGAACTGGCGCAAACGCGGATCATGATTGTCTGGAGCCGCATCATGACCCCTGACGGGCTTTCTGCGCAGATCGGATCAGCCGGTACAGACGCACAGGGGCGCACAGGTGCAACCGGCATCATCAAGACGCATTTTGGAAAACGCTTCGGATCGGCCGCCCTGCTCTCCCTGATTGGTATAGCGCCCGTGGCTCTGGTTTCCGAACGCGACAGCAACAATTCGGTGCGGACCGATCTGGCAACACAGGTTGGATCCAATATGCAGGACGCCACCGCGGCCGCACTGGAAGAATACCTCCGGATCACACCAACGATCCACGTGGACCAGGGCAGCCGCATCAATGCCATCCTGCAGCGCGATGTCGTGTTTGAAAGCTTCTGATCATGGCACGCAAAGACACTCAGATACCCGATCTGCCGATTGCCGAGATCCGCCGCGTTGAAGTGCAACCAGGTTCCTTTGCAACCATAACAGTTGGGTATCGCACAACCGATCCCAGTCTGCCTTGTGAGGTCCTGTACAGTGGCGGGTTGGAGAAAGAGCCTTATCTGGACTGGAGATGCCGCGACAGCTGTTCGATGATCACATTGGCGCTTCAGAACAAGATCGGCCTGAATGAACTTCCGGAGTTGCTTCACAGGCCTGATTTTCAACCTGATGAGATTGAAGCAGCGTTGAAGGTTCTGGAAGTTGCTCAAGCCCCGCCAAAATGGCCCGAGATTCTGCGGCTTTCGCGATGACTGGGAACACCGATACCGGATTGCTGGATCATTACACCGGCAAGATCGCACATCTCCTTCAGGATGAAAGCCTGAGTGAAATTTCCATCAATCCGGACGGGACTGTCTGGATCGAGCGTATGGGCTCGACCCATATGACCCGGACAGAGATTACCATGACCCGCGATGAGGTTGAGAATGTGGGCCGCTGTGTGGCCGGGTTCAGCGATGTGACATTCGGGGAAAACAAGCCGATTGCCACGGCCAATGTCCCCACGATGAGCGGCAAGGCGCGTGTACAGGTGGTCATTCCTCCGGCGACAACCGGCGTGGGGTCCGTGGCGATCCGCCTGCTCCGCATCAAATCCGTCGATCTGGGCGCGTTCAACTTCACCAGCGGCAAAGCGGCCCTGACGGAAATGAACGACCACAGCCTTTTGAACGAGGTTCGCAACGCGCTGATCCTCGATGAGATGAGTTTCGAGCACCTGGTGGGTTTCGCCATGGACAACAAGTGGAACGTGATTGTTGCCGGCGGAACGTCATCAGGAAAGACAACGATTCTGAACGCGATGCTGAAGCGCGTCGATCCTGACGAGCGCGTTGTTACGATTGAAGAAGTGGCGGAGCTGGACATCGAGCAGCCCAACGCCGTGAGTCTGCTGGCGGATCGCTCCGAAGAAAACGGCCCCCGCTCTCCGACCAAGCTGCTCGAATCCGCGCTGCGCCTGCGCCCGGACCGGCTGATTTGCGGGGAGATCCGTGGGGATGATGCGAACATGTTTCTGGAACTGGTCAACACCGGCCACGATGGATCTGTCTGCACCATGCACGCGAACTCGCCCGTCGATGCGGTCGGCCGTCTGAGCAAGATGGTGCGGCGCGGCTCTCCGACCGTGCAGAAATCAGAGGTGGTCGATGACATACGCGCCACCATTCACATGATCATTCACATGAAAAAAATCGGTGACGAGCGGAAGGTGAACGGTGTGATCTTCCCTCCCCTGATGCGCCCCGACCAACTGATGTGAGGAGCTGAGTATGACCGAGTTTCAGGAACTGCCGCGCACGGCTCGCATAGCGTTGGCTGGCACGGTGGGCCTGCTTGCAACAGCAGCAGTGACCTACCTGGTTGTCGGCCTCTATCTCGAATGGATCATGACACTTCGGTTTGCCGGAATGAATTTCTGGACCATTCCGGCAAAACTGGCCCTGCAACCGGCCGGGACGCAGCGGCATATTCTTCTGCTGGCAACCGCGGCCATCCTGTCGCTCACCACCCTCTTTGTCGTCGCGGCGATACGCGGTCCGTCCCAGAAATACGGTGATGCGGTGTTTGCGAAACCACGCCAACTCGTCAAGGAGGGGTACGCGACCCGGCTGAAGCCAAACTCACCGCTCGACAGCGAGATTGTCTTTGCAAAATTTGGCGCACCAGATCAGAAAAATGCGCTCTTTTACAAACCAGATCCGGACGTCCAGAAACCACACGCCGCGTTCATAGCTCCGACCGGCTCGGGCAAGACCAGCGGTTTCGTCGTTCCCAATGTCCAACGGTTCAACGGATCTTGCGTTGTCCTGGATATCAAGGGCGAGATATTCCAGGCGACCGGCGGTCGCCGCGCGGCAATGGGTGATGATGTCTACGTGTTCAACCCCGAAAACCCCTCCAAAAGCCATAGCTATAACCCGCTGCGCCGCGCTGTGCTGGCAGGAGACCTTGAACGGCGTTGGGAAGAAGTCATCCAGGTAGCGACCCAGATGTTTGAAACGCCCAGTTCGAGTGCCCAGGGCTTTCTGGGCGGCGTCGAAGGCCTGTTCTGTGCCATGGCGATGCTGACGATCAAACGTGGCCGGCCATACATTTCCGAAATCCTGCGCCTGATCAAAACCACCAGGCAAAGCGAATACGAGAAACTGGCAAAAGAGGTTGGTTATCCGCTGGCGGCCGACGAGTTTCTGAGCATCGCGGATGATGAGCCAAAAATTTTCAAGTCAACAAAATCCGTGATGAACAACTCCGGCCTGCAGCTCTGGCGCAACCCGTCTGTGGCCCGGGTCACGCAAGGCAGTGATATCAATTTCGAAGATCTCCGGCGCCAGCCCGCCTCGATCTATTTTTCGATATCCGGAAAGAAGGTGAAGGAATACAAAACGCTCATTCGCCTGTTCTTCCTCGATCTGGTCAACACCATAGAGACCGAAGAGCCGGGGGAAGACGAACCCTTCAAGGTTCTGATCCTGCTCGATGAGTTCCAGCGTCTCGGCAACCTTGAGCGTGTCGTTGAAGCTTATGACACCATGCGGTCATTTGGCGGGCGGCTTGTGTTGATTTCTCAATCGATCTCCCGACTTCAGGAAATCTATGGGCATGAAGGGGTGCGTGCGATGCTGGCGAACGCCGGAACGCAGATGTTTGCCGCCAGCGAAGACCCCGAAGTGCGCGAGCATGTATCCAAATCGATCGGCGACAAGACAGTCATTTCCAAATCCCGATCCCGGAGTATGGGCAAAATGGATATGGGCAGCCTGTCCATACGTGAGGAAGGCATGAGGCTCATGCGCCCCGAACATGTCGGCCGATTGCCGGACGATGAGCTTGTGCTGATCCGCGAGGGCAAAATGCCGGTCATCGCCAAAAAGATCCGTCACTTCAAAGATCCGTATTTTCTGCAGTTCGCCGGTCAGAAAGCACCGGAAATCAAGGGCAGGCACATTGATCTGAGCCGGGAACAGGCCAGGGAGACAAACCTCAAACTCGCGAAGGCCGATGCGGCCAGGCTGCCTGAAGGTCTGAAAGAGGGTGATACAGCCCTGGCTGAACAGTTCGAGAAGGCCCGTGTGGATGCCAGCGTTCGGGCGCGTGAAGCGCATGAGCTGATGCAACAAAAACTGGCTGGTAGCCAGCGGAGCGCAACCTGAGAAAAGGAGAACCCATCATGGTTTCGAGAGAAGATTACCTTTTGAAGGAAGTTGAGCATTTTGCGCCGTATTCGAAGTTTGATCAGAGTGCGACAACAGATGAGCGACTGTCTCAGCGGGTTGACGCTGTGATCAAGGACTACCGGCGTATGGGCTATGATACCCCGGCGATTTCTTCAAAGAGCCAGGAGATTGAGGATATCGCGTCCGCACGGGTCTCAGAGCATGACAAGCAGTTTCAGCTTGTCGAGGCAATTAAGGAGCAATTTGCCTACCCCGATAGAGAACTGGGGCCTGACACCCGGTTGATGAAGACTTGGATTTCCGAGCATATCAACGAAATCAGGCAGACAGAGACGCACCATCCCTACTTCTCGTCTCTCGCGGATATTGTTGATGATACCGAGTTTCAAAAATCAGAAGACTATGCACTCCCCGCTGATCGCTTCGCTCATTACATGAAGGATACCATCGGTGAGGACGCGTTCAACGAGTTGGAGCGGAATACGCAAGGCATCATCACCACGATAAACAAGATGAGCCAGATTGCAGACCAGGTGGAAGACTTTGATCTGCGCGCAAGAATGAGTATCGAAATCGGTGAACTCAGAGGCCAGATTGCCGAGGTACGGCCCTATGATACCGAATTGCAGCCCTATACCGTCCAAGATTTAAACTACACCAACGAGTTTGCTCCGTTTCACTTCGACAGGGAAGCTGGACGCGTAGGAGAAGACTGGAAAAGTGTTAAGGCCGAAATCGTTGAGCGGGCGGAAGCAACTGGTATCGACCCTGATCAGTTCCTGGAGCGGTTTCGGGCCTTTCATCTGTCCCAGAATTCCGCCGTTTCTCTCGGAACAACCGCGGAGTGGAAAGCCGAGGACTATACCGAAGCACAGATTCATTTTGCCAGCGAAGGAAACCGTAACGCAGATGAGCTGGGTGTGCGTGCTGTCGACGAACTGCACGAATTTGCCTCTGCCAAGATAACCCAGATGTCAAAGGACCTGGTTGAAGAACGGGGTGGGCATTTTGCGTATCTCCGCCATGAATCTGCAGAGCACAGTTTGTAAGCAGGCACCCCGAAAGTCTGCAGGTTCTGGCGCCACATCTCAAGTCGGAGCTGGTTGAACCAACTTTCTATTCCTGCTGGGTGCAGAATGACATCTTAAGTTCTGGCCCCGTTGTTCCAGAACCTGTTGAGATTATCTTCGTCCAACCGTACAGTGTTGACGATATGCCGACTTAAAACGTGATTGCTCGCAGAGCTCAATTGAAGTTGGCCCGTTGGGTTCAAACACCTCCGAAGCATAGCCAGGACCTATCACAGAATAGAAGTTCGGAATTGGTACTTCAGCGCAGTGTCCTAGAGTGTACTCGATAAAGAATATCAGTTTGAGGGAGTGCGTTTGCATGGACAACAGAGCCCATCGATTTCAGTGTGATTTTAGCGTAGGGGATGCCATTGGAAACATGATCCTCTGGTTGATCCTTATAGTTGTCACGCTGGGGCTAGCAGCATTTGTTTTCCCATATTACTTGCCCAAGGCGATCATTTCAAAAACAACAGTTATTGGTCACGATGGCAGTGAGGTCGGCCGACTGAAATGCGACCTGACCCTAGGATCGATGATCGGCAATGCGTTCATCTGGATCATCCTTACAATCATCACTCTGGGTTTGGCTTATTTTGTATATATCTACCGCGTTCTGCGCGTGGTCCTGATGGAGACAAAGATCGAGTATAATGTGCCCGTCCGTTGAATCCGACCTAACGTCGTCGCGGAGAGTTGTCTAAGTGTCCACCACCGATAGTGGACACCATGAGATACTCTATGCGCCCATGCGAGAGGTGAGATAAAATCTGCGTTCAGCGCAAAGCTGCCGTTCGTGGTACTCAGTACTGCAATTGTGGTGAAGTGAGCCCAAAGTCGGCATTTCGGAAGCTACAAACTATCGACCAGCGGTTGGTCTTGCATTCATCGACGTTCACTATGGGATGTTAAAACTGGATCAGAGCCCAAGACTTTTGCGTTCGTTTTCAGACAGAGGCTGCTCCGTCCCCTGCTTTACCTGTTTGCGAGCCCAAGCGTAGAATTTCGAATGGAACAGTCGTAGCTCTAGTAACTCCTTCCAGTCCAGACGGAAGAAAAAACCATACTGCACGGGGCCGAAGGTGAGCGTCGAATGAAATCCGTTAAGTGCGTGGGTGTCTCTATTTCCAGAAACAACCAAGCCACCATGTGCAGCGTACTTCCGGTCGCCATCCGGGCCCACGTGGCGATCGAAAGTCCAATCACGATGCACTCCGAGGTACATTCGATTTTGCATAAAACTGCCTATTGCAAAGCGGGAAATGTAGATTGGCCGGGGAGCGTCTATCTCGGCCAAATGACAACAGATTAGCTTCGCAAAGTAGCGTGCGATGTTGTTGAAACGCTGAGTACCGACAGCATACTCAGCGCTATCGAACGCTTCGCTAGGTTCGTTGCCATCTTGGACAAGTTCTGAGATGTGCGTATGCAGTCGATCGAACTCTCTGTCGGGCTCCTGCGTTCTCGAACCGTTGCACTCAGCGCAGAGCTTTGAGCGGAAATGGAAGGCCTTGGATTTTGGGCTTTGGGCATAGCGCAAGCGTGAATTCTTGGCTCCAATCGTACCAATTGTCATCGTATCTGTACCAAATTCCTTCGCAATACCGGTTCGTTTGATCTTGTGTTCACCTGTCAGTCTCTCTGACGAGCCACAAAGGCAGCATTTATCTAGCGAATTTTTTACGAAGAAGAATCCCATACCCCAAGTAACATGTTTGGAGCCACGGACACCATGTTTACAATACTCCTGGGGATCGCCGCTGCCTTGTGCGCTCGCAGATGCATCCAAGCCTTCAATTTCCGCTTTTCGAAAACCAAGAAAAATTGAAAGTCAGTTTTTGCGGTCTTGCTGCCGTTCGTTACAACCAACATCGAATGTGCAGCGAACGACGGTTCCGTGGCGCTCCTTGTCAGCGTTGTCTGGAGTTGGGATGTCCGCTTTGCGTCAAGCCCGATTTTGGACGTAGGTGGGCTTCGGGCTGGAAGTCAACATAACTCAGCTTTATGTTCTTGGCTCGACTACTTAGAAAACATGGATGGCGATGAGCCTGTCAAAGAACCACCGTCTGACCACTGCGGTCCGTATCGCCAAAGCGGCCAACGGCATTCTGGTCAAATGTCGGAAGATTCCGCCTGCATATGACACTAAGCAGTGGGATAACGACGCCTTCGATCATAACGGCGTCGAACCTATGCTCTTGGCTTTGTCGATGGAATTTGCATTGAAAGCATGGTTTGTTTTCGATCACAACGATCCAGATGTTCCTAAGTTGCATAACCTGATCAAGCTTTTCGACAAGCTAAAGCCTGAAACGCAACATAGGCTGAACCATGAATTCAAACGGTCTGTAGCGCCTTTGTATCCAGACTTTTCTTTCGTAGATTACGATCTTCGCTGCCTCCTCTCTCTGCACCAAGACGCTTTCATAGATTGGCGTTACATCTATGAGGTCAATAAAAGCCTATCATTCAGTTCGGGGACTTTTGATACGGCAGTTGAGATGGTGCTGACCGAGTTTCGTAAGCTCTACCTTGAAGTACCAGTGCCCGTTCTTGGCAACCGTGGGTCTGAGTAGCGCAACGCTGGATCGCTTCACGATTATACCTTTTCATTGTCGCGCTCGGCGTCAAAGCTGGTGGTCAGTGTGTCGGTCAGGCGGTGCTGGACACGGGTGATCAGCCACTCGCCTGTCAGTTCGGGCTTGATGCCCTGAAGATCGACCTTGGCTTCGGCCAGCAGGTCGCCCCAAAAGCCACCCAGCTCGATGCTGATCTTGCCGCTGGCCCGGCGCGAACGCGCGAGGGCTGCATCGGCTGCGCTTTGGGCTTCAGCTTCGGTAGGGTAGCGATGGCGCAGCGCCAGCTCTGGCTCTTTGTCCCCGGCAGTCACCTTATGAGTGGTGGCGGTACCGCGCTCGCCCCATTCGGCGGTCACCCTGCCATATCTGCCACGCCCGGTGATCTTCCAGGAGCCACCTTTCATCTGGGTGCGATGGACGACAAATACAGGCAACTCTGATCCGTTTACCCTGACATGTATTGAGGATGTCCACAGACAAGGCGTCTAGGAGCTTCACAACTTCTACAAGTTCTTGGGCGACGGCGCGACGAGCTAGTGAAACTCACGACGCACCTACTGCTAAGGTCTTTTGACCAGCTTCCCGAACCAGTCCAATATACACCTAGGAAGTCCCAAGGCTGCGCTTAGATTTTGTTGACGTTTTGAGGTATTCGCCTCCAATCGAAGGGCGACTTGGCCTAACCTATCGCTCAATACCTCGATAGACTTCATTGCCACAACGCTATCCATAGTTGACCGTCTCGCGAAGAATGCGGCGCAGCAAATCCCAATCGATATCCCGGCCATCGAAAACGGATCGACAAAACCGGAGTTCGAAGAACCAACAAGGTTTACCGGCTTTTGGGCTTCCACCATTCCAAGCAATTTATCAATGGGTCGATGCCCTGCGTGCGTATGCTGTGAGGCCCATCGATAGCGCGATCTCCAATGATCCAGTCCCGTTGCTTCCTCTAGATCGAAAAGGGTTGGACGCGCCTTCCCGACAGCCTCTTTCGCCCAGTCATAGTCTCGACCAATTGCCCCGCCCAAATCTTTCTTGAAGGCCTCGCAAGCATTTCGCATTACCTCAATCTCCTCCGCTTCAAACGGGGTGAGATTTGCGCGCTCGGCGTATTCGTTGAACTGAACAGCTGCTTGATATGCGTTGAACTGGAAACTTGCCAAGTAGCGTTTCGCCGTTTCTTGATCGCTCTGCGAGATGAACATCGCGACTACAGATATCTCGTGCAGAGTTCTCCAACGAGCCAGTGCGCCATCTGGAAACCCGGTTCGCAACAGCGCACCGATCTCATTTGCGACAAGCAGCATTCGCGGATGAAGGTGAGTGAGCGCGCCAAATATGTAGTCACGTTCTTCTTCACTCGCCTCAAAGTGCTCTCGAGCGTGGTTTTCTCCCATTTCGGTAGCGACACCACATATGATTTCATAAAGCTCAAAGGCGCGACGCCACCTTCGGTAGCATCTCCTTTCGAAGCCGAGTTGGAGTCTTCTGCCCTTTCGAACAGTTTTCCTAGGTGATTTTTCCAGCGCGTCTGGCATCACTTCAAAAAGCGCGGCAAGAGATGACTGGACCGTCTCTTCTGTCACTGTTTCAAGTTCGTCAGAGATTAGCTCGGGGTGTTTCTTCAGAGCATTTTCAAGCTCTTTTTCGATGGTTTCCAAAACCTCGTCTTCAATGATGCCCACCGTAGTCCACCTTCAATTGTAGCGAAAAAAGATCGTGCTAGTGGTGCGGATGGATGGACTTGAACCCCCACGCCAATGGCACTTGAACTTTAATTTGGTGCGCCTATCAATTCCGCCACACTCGCAATCCTAGGCGGTCGCTAGTCCAAAGTCGCCGCCCGAACAATCCGCAATTTCGCTCAAGGCGTCTGGTCTCAAAAAGCCGAACTCCTCCAAAACTGATAGAATGCCCGCTTTGAGGAATGCGCTGCGGCATCACGGTCTGAGTTAGATGGTAGCTTAGGGCCGTACGCTGAACTTTGCAAAGTCTGCTTATTGCGCATTTCTGCCATTGGTCATGGTCGGTGCTGCTAGTGCAGCGTGTGTCTGCTTGGTGGCGATGGTGTTGAAAAACACCGTGTTGCTAGCGCAGAAATCGATGTCCCGAATTTGCGGCGAAGATCTTCCCAGTCGGACTTTTCGCATTTGCTGCGGTGCAGGAAAAATCTTGGCTAGTAATCGTAGGTTCTGGGCGGTGGTAGCGGGGAGAAATTCGTCGTTCGCGCCACATGGGCCACGTAATCAAAAACTATCCAATGAGACTTCAACGCCCTATTCTGCACTCAACCGCAATCGACCTCTTGATACCGAGAGATTGTCGAAATACTGATTTTATAGGCGTTTACGGCGCCAAATCGAGCAAAAAAGACCTTAAAACATCGCCTTCACTTCGAGGTGGCAAAGCTTTACTTAGCAAATATCGCCGAAACGCGATTGGGCCAGCGAAATCGCGGCTAGACGGAGGAATGACGGGCAGTGGGGGCATTGGCGTTCATCGATGAATCCGGAGATCCAGGATTCAAACTGGACAAAGGTTCATCACAGGTCTTTGTTTTATCAGTCGTGGCGTTCAAAGACGCGGCGGCATCGAAACACGCGGGCGATGAGATTACCGCTCTCATGGGTACTGAACGTGTGAAGCCGGAGTGGAAGTTTTCGAAAACGCGTGATGTTTCACGAGATGTTTTCTTTGAAGCCGCTGCAGCCTGGGACTTCCAATGCCGCTCCGTCGTTGTGCAGAAAGACGCGATCACTTCACACCATCTAAGAACTAAACCCCGCCGGTTCTACAATTACTTCACGAAAATGATGTTCGAACATGATGGCGGCTTACTTACAGGGGCAAAGGTCGTTCTTGATGGAACTGGCGATAGACGGTTCAGGAAAGAACTTGTCGGTTATATGAGGCGCGAGCTTCCAAAGGGGACTATCAAGAAGTTTGATTTCAGAGCTTCCCATAAAGATCCACTTGTTCAACTTGCAGATATGTGTGCGGGAGCTATCGCGCGTTCATATTCAGACACCCGCCGCGACGGTGCTAAATGGCGCAACATGCTCGAAAGGTCAGGTTGCATCAACGATGTTTGGGAATTCAGATAAGGGTGCGCCCTGCTGACCTATCCATGTGAACCCATGGAACGCACACCATACGGAGACAGTTCGGTACAGCAGGGCGACTTCACAACTCGTATATAAGCTGCGACTCATACGATTTCCATAAAAAATGTTAGCAGCTGCCAATAAAAGATAATAAGTGGCTACAGACTGTGCCCATCATCTTCATGCCCACGCGAGAGCGTCTGCTCGTGCGTGTGGCTGATCTCCTGGGCGATTTCCTTGATTTTGGCGGCGGCGAACTGGCGCAGCTCATCCGCGACCGCACTGCCAAGGGCCAGCATTATCGAATGGCAGGGCTGAACCTCCTTGCCGCCATCATCATCTACTGGAACACCAAACATCTGGGAGAGGCGGTCACCGCACGAAAGCACAACGGCCTGGACTGCCCTGATGACCTTCTCGCGCATATCTCACCGCTTGGATGGGCTCATATCCTTCTCACCGGTGAATACAGGTGGAAAAATCAGAGCCGTCACCGCTTATGATACAATCCTGCCCCCAGCCGGAATCCACCCCAGTCTGTAACCGCGAGTTCAATGCTTCTAATATTGAAGCTCACAGTAGCCTTCTGCAAACTGGACAAATCGGTCTGGTGATGCTATATATTGTTTCGGAGGCTTTGCTGGCAACGGCATTGCCTTTTTTTATTGGTCGTCAGCTGCCCGCAGATCATTGATGATCTTAAACCCGTAATTGGTGTAACCACCAGGAGTGTGCTGCGTGAACCGCAGTCGCATCACCTTTCGGGAAAGACTGTCAAGCTCCGAGCGATTGGGTGCATGCATACCGGCCAACCGAACACCCCAACTAATGATGTAAGCAATCAAGTCGGCCACCTGAACCATTGTCGTCATATCGCTATGCACAAAAAACGGCTCTGGAATAATCAAACGTGAGCGGGTTCGACCTTTGCTTGTCTTTAGAAAATACTCGGACACCTGATTCAACAGGATGTGGCTTGCGCTCTTGTCCAACTCATCGAAGACAACGTACCCCATCGGGTCTGCGGGCTGGCTGTTTAAGAAGTAGAAAAATCTCTCGAACAGATAGGCATAATCCTTGCGCAGCATTCCTCCAGCCGGGCGTGGGGCCATCTGGGGAACGATGGACGCGAAAGCCTGCGCCTTGGCTTTACGAGAGATATCGAGAGCGCGGTCCACGTAGGCCAGTTTTGCTTGTGCCAAGGCTGTCAGGCGTTCGCGACTGACGGCTGTGCCATCCTGCAGAATCTCGCGGGCAAGTGTTTGGCGTTGATCCGGCGGAAACGCCGGCATCTGAGCGGCGTGTGTGAACACTTTCTTTTTGAGAAGTTTTTGTGCTTTGGCCTCGCTGCCATAGGCTTCGAAGAGGCGGAGCCCAAAGATTTCTTCCTGCGCATCGGATAGATCCCGGATCAGCCGCCAAAGCTTTCGGTCTTCGATAGCGATGCCAGCAAGCACCTCGTAGGGAGACTGCCGCTGATCTTGCCCGGATTCATCAATAAAGAGTGCCCAACTCACGACGCCTCGCCTCCATTTCTTTTTTTTCGCAACTCTTACATGGCCACAAAGAAATGAGAAGTTCAGGTTGCAAACTGTCCCTGTGATCAATTCTGAACCGCCGCCTCTTTTAGCACCGGCAGGGCCAAAAGGCGGCACCCCCTGCCCCACCCCTCTTATGTTTTGAGTTCAGTTTTTTCACGTGTGGCTACAGACTGTGCCCGTCATCTTCATGCCCACGCGAGAGTGTCTGCTCGTGCGTGTGGCTGATCTCCTGGGCGATTTCCTTGATTTTGGCGGCGGCGAACTGGTGCAGCTCATCCACGGCCGCCTTGGCCTGCACGTCGTAACCCCCGACCCCTTTAGCTTTGAAAAAGGCGCTCGCAACAGCTTCGTCGGTATTGCGCCAGTCGATGGATGTTCCAAGGGATACATTCTCGTGGCTGGAAAAGCGGGACAGGAAAAGATCGGGATCAAGCCCTGCACCTTCCGCACGTTCGACGATGGCCGATTTGACAGCCTCCCATTTGCCTGCCTCCGGACCTTCCAGGGCGTCCATCCGGTCGGCTCCGAAAGCGTTGTTGTAACGATTGTCGTCTACCATGAAGGTTTGCAGCCTGGCATCGTTGGGCCGCAGAACCGCGACCTGGGCTTTCAGGTCGCCGATCTGAAGCTCCATTGTCGTGCGCAATTCCGGGTTTTCAACCTTGGCAGGCAGCCGCTCCATATCCGCAATGGATTGCAGAATACCTGTTGTCTGCTCATCAAGCTCCTTGAAGACGTCTTCGCCCAGATGATCGTTCATGAACTGAACGTAGCGCTCTGATCCGGCCACATAGGCATCGGAATTCTGGAAGTCTCTGTATTCGGCAATCTCCGCCAACGCTGACAGATACGGGTGGCTCTGCGCGTCCCCTCTGGCGTCATTGATATGATTTTTGATCCGGGCCTTCAGATCGTCGCCCACTATCTCGACGGTTCCGCCGGAATCGTGAATATCCCGCAACTCCTGTAGGATCGGCTGCGACACATAAGACGGATCGCCAAAATGATAGGCCTGTTTCAAGAGGTAGTCCAGTTGCGAAACCATGTCTGTTTTTCCTTCGACAAGCTGCAGCGCGTATTTTTGGATTTGGTCGGATATGAGCGTTGATGTCTCGGTGAACTGTTCGGATATCTTGAGGAGGGACAAAGCCGACATATCCCGAGCTGCTTCCTGCGCCCTGGTCTCCGCCTCTGGCACCCCGTCAACGACAGCCAGGCCAGCGCGTATCTGCCACCGCTCGTTTGGCTCTTCGTGGACCAGCCCACGTTCGAAACGGGTGGTGGCGGTCAACTCGATCCCGAACTCTTGCGCGACTTCCGCGTGGATCGAGCGCAGCACATCGACGTTCATCTCGCTGGTCATGCCGGTCTTGAGCCAGTGTCCGTTTTCAACGCCACGGCAGTTGACGATCAGGTGGACATGAGGGTTGTTGGTGTCGGTGTGAAATACACTCAGATAGTCCCAGGTGTCCCCGAAGTCCCCGCTGCCAAACACACGATCCGCGAACTCCAAACCGGCTTGGTGGGCGGCTTCCGCATAGGTGTCCTTGGGGAAGGACACAATCATGTGGCGGGTGTATCCGAAGTTGGTCTTACCGGAGAAACCGTCATGCCATTCCGAGATGGTGTCTTCGATCTCCTGGGCGTTCAGGGGAGACACACCGTTCTCGCGGATCTCAAGAATGCCCTCTGCGCGGTTGACCAGGTAATTGATCTGGCGGCGCAGTTCCTTGCCGTTCTGCACCCCGCCCTTGCGGACGAATTTGATCACCGCTTCGGGGCGCCCAAAGCAGGCCCCTAGACGAGCCTTGATGGACGAAGCGCGGGACATGAGAAACTTCATCCGGCGCGCGGCCTGCAGCTGGAGGGCTGCGCGCTGGGAGAGGTCCCTGCCCTTCTCGGCAGATCGGAACGCAAGCTCCAGAAGTTCGGATGATGTTAGATCCAGCGCATCTGCCCTCATGCGGCATCGCCTTTGTACTCGTCCTGAAGCAACCGACGGATGACAGATTCAGGTTCCCGGCCACTCTGTGCGGCGGTGATCAGCGCCTTCAGATCCCGGCGATGTTGGATGATAGCGCGATGCAGATTTGCGACATCGCGGCGGTCATCGTCTGTCCAGATCACTGTTCCCTTCTTGGCGGATTTCGCGATCTGGTTGAGGTTATTGTAGCCGCCCTGGATCTGGCTCAGATGCTTCCACCAGAGGTCCACCACTTCGGGGTCCGGATCGAGGTATCCGAGCAATCTATAGATCAGACGGTGGATAACCTGGTTGCGGCTGCGCAGACCGAGAGAGCGCCAGGCCTTGTCCAGCTTGGCCAAGGCATCAGACTGGAGGCGGACGGAGAACACGGTGGAATCGGCGGTCTTGCTCATATCAAAATTATAACAGCGTAAATTTTGTATTACAAGCACCTAATCTTGCCACTCACCAAGAGCGAACCGATGCGAATCCGAGGACCCGTTGTCCGAGGATATGCGTCGGAGTAATTTCGCGATCTGGTGGCAATTTCCGCGCCGGAAAAAGGGTTCCGTCCCTTTTTCTCAAACAGGCGCGGGTGCCGGCGGACTGGCGCAGGGACGCTCACATTTATTTGTGAGTGGCCCGGACAGCGCCTGTCTCATGGCCGGCACGTTAGAGTTCAATATGGCAATATCCGCGCGCCTCAGCGCGCGCATTTCGGGCCGCCTTGCGGCCCGCCCGCGGCAGCGCCGGCCGGTGGCCTGCAGGGCTTCTTGCCCTGTGGGACAGCGGCACCAAAAGCCCAACCCGGTAACCCCGCCTCGGCGTCAGGATCGGGCGGTCGCACGGCGACCGGGCTGGGGGTTACCCACAGGCTGACGCTCCGACGATTGACGGTCTCCGCTTACAGCCTGCAAGGTCAGACCAATTTCGCCCAAGGTTGAAATTGGCCCGACTGGATAACCCCCAGCCTTCGCAAGCGGATAGGACAGCACGCCCCTCTGACCTACCCGCGGGCTGAGAGCTTCGGTATAGTGCTACGAAACGCAGCAACGCGGGTTTGAGGCCGCGCGCAAAAACCGCCGACGGGGGTCAGCTGGTGAGGGTTTGGGATTATCCGTTCGATACCGTCCGGATCGACTGCGAGACATGCGGTCGGTTTGGAAAGTATTCGAAAAAGCAATTTTTGGAATTGGTCGGCGCGGGCACTCCCCTGCCCGCCGCGCTCAGGATCATCGCCAAGGATTGCCCGCGCGAACAGGGCGGCCTGGCGCTGCACGATCGTTGCGGGGTCGGCTATCCGGACATGTCAAAACTGATAGACGAGATTTGACTCAGCCTCAAAAGAGGATGAGCTGTTCCCCTTTGATTGCCCGGCCGTCGCCTAGCGCTTTGATGCGTTATTTGCGTTGCGCCTCGTCTTGTACGGCCTGTTCAGCCTCCGCCCGGGCTTGTGCCTGGCGCTCGGCGCGCTGCTTGGCAAACGGATCGCCATTGGCGGTAAAGAACACCGGCGCCGCGGCGGTGTATGCACCAGAGTAGGTTTCCAAGCTGATGCTATTGCCATGAATGACCTGCCCGGCCAGACCGCCCCAGCGGTCTGCTCAGTCAATCATGATAATGCTTGGGCGGGGCTAAGCGGGCGTGCCCGTGTGCCCTGCCCTGTCAATAAATCCATGTGAGCCGCGCGCATGCGCGGATCTCCACCGATCTTTTGCAAAAGCCGCCAGATCAGCGAGTTCCCGGATTAGGATTTGCTGGCCAATAGTCTTCGCCGTTCTCTGAAAAGAACCCATCCCAGCCGCAAAGCCAGGCGCGATGCAAGGAAGTCCGCGCAAAAACTCTGCTGTAATAAATGAAAGTGAAGTGGAACGGGTGGTAGAGGGCTAGATCCACCCCAATTCGAACTGTGCAGCAAATCTTGTTGAGACTGAACACCCGAGAGAAACTCGATGCAGTCGTCACACCAAAGATAGCAGTTTGAGCCGTGACCAGACCTTCGTCGTCATTTTGAATTTCGCTCGCGCACCTAGTCGCAAGGCGCATGTTGCGGACACTCAAATTCAAGTGCCAAATGGCGGGTGAGCGGGAGCGAAAGAGCTTCGCTGCGGCTGAGCCACTGCTTGGTTAGGCCATGTTGACAAAATGACAGCCTAACAGGCGCAGGCCTCACCATAGCCGATATATATTCAAATATAGAATCCCGGTATTTTCCAATTCAGCGATCCGGTTCCACTGTCGGTCGAGAATCGATTTGAGTGGCCGCAGCATTTGCGGGCAATCACAACAGCAAAACCTTGAAACTTCGGTTGGGACAGTAGCAACAGTTTTTCGCTGCTCACCAGCTTGAATTAGAGATCGCAATGACCGTTATGAACACCTCACCTGCCGCAGGTCATGATTTTGTTGGCGTCAGTGAGTTCCTGGTCAATGAGTTTGCCAATGGCCGTCAAGATTTCCCGAGCATTACAGCCCTGGACAATGGCCATTTCGTCGTCACTTGGGAGTCTGATGGCCAGCAGCAAGGCGATACGTCCAGTAGTGTCATCAAGGCCGGCGTTTTTGATGCGAATGGTATTGCTCAAAACCCCAATCTTGTCACAGAAGATGCTGTCAGTTTGATTGATACAGCCACGCTTCTTGCCAATGACAGTGATGTCGACGGGGATGCACTCACGGTGACAGATGTGTCCGCAACAAGTACGCATGGCGCTACCCTGACGCTGAACTCCGACGGGACGATCAGCTATGATCCAACCGGTGCAGATGCTGTTCAGGCTTTGGCAGAGGGCCAGACCCTGACGGATACATTCACCTATACGGTGGCTGACGACAATGGCGAGGACAGCACCGCAACGGTTTCAGTGGTTCTGCATGGAATCAATGATGTGCCAATTGTTTTGGATGGCACCGCTGGCTCAACGTGTCTTGAGAACCACATTGAACCAGCGTTTCCATGCTTCATCAATACGCCACACATTCAAATTTCGGCGAGCTCTCGCCGAAAAATGCACCATAGAACTCATAGACTGAGGAAGCAAACACCTTTTAGAGTTTCGCTAGGTGATAATTCGTTCCATCAATCTACTATGCAATCTAAGGTAGAATATTCGCAGGGTGGGCGCTCGTGCTCGTGTAGCGATAATCCAACGGTCAGCGGAGAAATAAATGGATTTGATAATTCAGGGCCCAGATATTTTGCAGTGTGCAATTGTTCAGCAAAGTGTTTGGCATATGGAAAAAGAGTCAATGCCACTTGCCGCTGGCTACGTTGTCTCATGCATAAATAGCGACGAGCGTCTCCATGGAAAATGTAGTGCAAAAGTAAAAAACTTCCAAGGGAAATTATCTCCACTCGAAATGGCACTTGATATCATATCAAAAGGCGTGCCAGATGTCGTAGGGTTTTCCGTTTTAGGTTGGAACTACAAACAATTCATTAACGTCGCTAGGACGTTAAAACAGTATAATGACAGATGTCTAATTGTTTTCGGGGGTAACCATGTGTCCAATCAAGCTGCAAAAGTTTTCACTGAAACGCACGACGTTGATATTATTGTCAACGGCGAGGGTGAATTTACCATCGCAGATATCCTGCATGCGCACGTCAATAGCTTACCACTGAATGGCGTTGACGGTATCTCTTTTGTGGGGACGGATGGCGAAGTTGAGACCACAGCTCCTCGCGCGCGCATTGTGGACCTTGATACAATACCATCGCCCATCCTTAATGGTACCATACCCCTAACTGACCATCGTGGAGCTTTTCGCTACGATGTTGCGCTAATTGAAACCAACAGGGGTTGTCCTTACCAATGCTCATTTTGTTATTGGGGTGGTGCAACAGGACAGAAAATCCGTGCGTTTTCAATGGATCGACTCCGCGCAGAGACGACTGAACTAGTGCGCGCTGGTGCTGAGACGCTGGTCTTGTGCGATGCAAACTTCGGCATGTTGAGGCAGGATCTAGAGTTTGTGGAACTGTTGATTGAGCTGAAGGAGCGATATGGTCGCCCGCACGCATTGGAAACATCTTGGGCCAAGAACAAAAACGCCATGTTTTATGAAATCGTTCAGCGCATGAACAAAGCTGGACTGCAAAGTTCATTCACCATTGCTTTGCAAACGCTTAACG
The DNA here is from genome assembly GCA_000158135.1 of Rhodobacteraceae bacterium KLH11. Lineage (GTDB taxonomy): Bacteria > Pseudomonadota > Alphaproteobacteria > Rhodobacterales > Rhodobacteraceae > Ruegeria. The sequence continues at coordinate 19,996 of DS999534.1, read as the reverse complement.
AAAATGCCCTGGATCAAATGAACCGCAAAAACATGAAAATCAACGACTGGAAAGAGTTGGCACTATGGTTACAAGAGCAAAACCTTGATGTATATGCAGAATTGATCTGGGGTGCACCCGGAGAAACTTTGGAATCGTTTCTCAATGGATACGACGAGCTTTCCGAATATGTTTCGCGAATAGCGACGTATCCTATGTTACTACTACCCAATACCGACTATGGAGACAATCCTGAGAAGTATGGATTTAAGACTATCAAGGGGGTGAACGACGATTTTGACTATGTCCTTTCTAACGATTCTGCAGACTTAACTGAGCACTCGGAAGCTTGGCGCTTTATTTTCTGGGCGCGTCTACTTGCTGAAAATCTAGTATTCAGAAACTTATATCCCGTGGCTCGCGCACTTCTTAATTTCAAACAATCGGAAATTATTCTTTCGTTCGCAGGCTATGTAGAAACAAGCGATTTAGAAGTAGCAGCCCGTATGAAAAATGCGGCAGAAAAATCTATTGCTGACCCGGATAGTTTGGCACCAATACTCGAAGTTTGCTTCACAGACCCACAGTTCGATATACTTGCACACGAGTGGTTACGATCACTGGGTCCCTCCCGGATAGGTTTTGAATTACTGGATGTTTTTTCTGCGTTGCTAGCGTTCGACTTGGACACACGACCCGTTGTCGACCCACACACCCGTGAATACAAGAGCGTTCAGGAAAGAGTAGATGTCCGCGGAAGGCACTGGCTGTTGGAGACTCAGTATGACTTTGACATACCCACTTTGCTCGGCGCAGTTTCCAAGCAAATCAGCATACCAATCGACGAGGTCCTTCAACCAAAAAAGACCGTTGTAGCGCTTCGGTTCAAGCAAGGCTTTGAGACTTTTGTACGATCAACAAACCATGAGGAAACGGTACATTTTGTGGCGGAAGTAGTCGAGTTTGACCAAGTGACCGAGGCAACACAAATTGCCTAGTGAAGCCTCTGTTTCATCGCGTACGTTCAACTACTTTGAGCTGTTGCGTGGCGAACATGTTCGAAAGCAAATGGGATTTGGGTTTCTGTCTAGGTTGCCGGTGGGCGCGGCAGGCGTTGCTATTGTTATAGCCGTTAGTGCAAGCACTGGCTCGTATGCGATAGCCGGGTCTGCTTCAGCAGTTTATGCATTGTTTGCGGCGATCCTGGCTCCGGTCTGGGCGCGTATAATGGATCGAAAGGGGCAAAACGGAGTTCTTTTTCGCAACGGCCTTGTTCAATTTTTCCTTTACGCGTTACTGGCTGCCCTCTGCCACTTTGAAGCGAACACAATTCCGATCTTACTCTCATGCGCCGCAATTGGATTCTTTTCGCTAGATGTTGGCTCTGTCGTCCGCTCAAGATGGGTATTCATACACCCGGAAGAGAGCAAGCAACGCACTGCGTTTATGTTTGAGTCGGCAGTGGACGAAGCCGTTTTTGCCTTAGCTCCTATACTGGTTACGACGATAGCAGTGTTACAGACCCCGTATGCGTTAGTACTGGTGGCGATGGGACCCTTGCTTGGCTGGGTCGGTCTTTCCATTCTTGCTGCACCGAGGCCTTCTGAACCTTGTGGCGATGCACCGAACGCGTCTACACAACGTCTATTGAGTAAAAGCTTCATTTCACTCTTGGCAGTTTTCGTCGCAATGGGAGGCATGCTGGGCTCAATCGAAGTTGTTCTCGTAGCCAGCGCCATGGAAATAGACATGCCTGTCAATGCTGGTTTTGCATTGGCGGGATGGGCGACTGGGAGTGGGCTAACGGCCTTGTTTCTCGGCATGCACCTCTCAAAGCTAAGGGCGGAGGTATTGTCTATTCTTGGCATAGCCGTGATGACTCTCTTTACCCTCCTGCTCAGTGGAAACTTAAGTCTAATGTGGCAAATCACCTTCTGTTTCTTCGCTGGCGCTGGCGCTGCACCGGCTATAAGTTCAGGGTTTTCTTTAGCAACGCGGCTCGTTCCGTCAGCACGTGTCACTGAGGCATTGGCCTTAACTTCTACTGGGCTTGGGCTTGGTACAGTTGCTGGAGCATCCTCAGGAGGTTTTGTGGCAGAGTATTTCAGTTTTACTCAGGCATACTACCTGTCTGTTGGTTTTGGTTTGTTGGCAGGCGTAATCAGCTGGTTCAACGGTACCTTACAGTCAGAAAGTTGAGACGTCGCTAGTGCGAACCAATAATGCGCCAGTGAAGGGAACGCTTTGGATGCAATGCTGTATTCTTCCATATTGGCTGATCGTCTTGAGGCACAGAAAGAGGGTTTCCGGCGAAGAGTGAGCGTCCGGTCTGATCGCTCGGCCGGGTCGCGATAGCGCCGGATCGGATAGTGTCCATGATTGATGATGGACACTACACAGACGACGCGGCGCTCGGGTGGTTCCACCGCATGAGGTCGTCGAGCGCGGTGATCTTGCTGTCCAGAATGCGCGCGAGGGTTTCGGCGAGCCAGGCCTGCGGGTCGGCGCCGTTGAGCTTGGCGGTCTCGATCAGCGTGTAGGCGGCCAACGTCGGCAAAGTGCTGTAAGCAGCCTTGTGCCTTCGCAGCTACCAGATCACTCAGCTATGTCTGGTAAGGGCTGTCTCCTGCCCTCTACCGGAATCTATCCCAAAAAGGAAAAGTTTCGGTACACGTATCAATTGTAAAAGTGGGCGTTACCCGATACGGACGAAACACCCAGTCTGCGTTCGATCTAACAGGTAGGGACGGTGTTTACGGCAGAAGCCCCACAGACACGACAGCCTAGATCAAGGGTACGAATGGTACATCACAGGCAGCCAAGGCTGACATGAGGGATAGTAACAATAAGAGACGCAACATGGTTCTGTCTTCCTTCAGAGTTTTGGAACATCGAGCGTGTCAGTTTCCACGCTTTATACGCGGCAAAATCATAGTGATGGTCTATTAAAAAATATCCCCCAGCGCTTCG
>DS999534.1:0-16606 GCA_000158135.1 Rhodobacteraceae bacterium KLH11 | reverse complement strand
GCGGGAGATTCAAGGCCGCGCCTGGCGTATCGGTTGAGACTGCTCCCGGCCGCCATCGCGGCCCCCGCGCGGGCAGCGCACAGTCCCGGTTGATTGGGGCGCGGCCCCGATCGGTCGGGACACCGAATACGGCCAGAACATCACCAAATAGAAGGCCGCCCTAATGAGCGGCACATTCTGGACGGCAACGTAAAAAAGCGGCCCCGAAGGACCGCTCACTATTAGAGAAACAGCTTGACGATCGCGACGATAGCCAAGGTCAATCCGGAACCAACAACCAGCGGGTACCAACGGTTTTCGCTGTTGAGTTTTGCCGTCTCGGCAACCAGTTTTGCGATTTCGGCGCTGAACCGCTCATCGTTCTGATGACCTTCGGCATTCAGCTTATAAGTCTCCGCTACCAGCTTGGCTGACAATGCGTTGAGATTTGCAATCTCGGCGTCCAGCTTTTTTGATTCGGCTTCGGTCATGTCGTTCATGCTCATTGATGATCTCCTTTGAATATAGGGTGTAAACCGCGTGAAAGCAAAGCGAACTCGCCCACCCTGCACGGTCGCGGGCATTTGGACACGCCGAGTCAAGGACCGCTGAAGGCGGCGTGCGAGCGCCGCGCTTGCGCGGCGTGAAGTCCTTTACCGGTGTGGGATAATGACAAGATGGGATGGTTGCCGCCCTCCCCAGACGGCATCGCAATGTGCCAAGTTGGTGGTCTGAGAGCCACAAAACGGAGAGGACGGCGAGATGAAGAATATGATGATTGGGGTAGACTTGGCAAAGCGTGTTTTCCAAGTCCACGGGGCTTTGATGACCGGCGAGGTGCAGTTCCGCAAGAAACTGTCACGCGCGCAATTTCGTGTGTTCATGGCGAAGCGAGAACCAAGCCTGGTAATTTTCGAAGCCTGCGGCAGCGCGAGCTACTGGGCGCGTGAGATGGAGGCCATAGGTCACGAGGTCAAACTGATTGCGCCACAGTATGTTCGACCATTCGTGAAACGGCAAAAGAATGATGCAGCCGATGCCGAGGCGATTGCCATCGCCGCACGCCAACCCGAGATGCGATTTGTGGCTCCGAAATCGATCAATCAGCAGGCACGGGCTGCCCTGTTCCGAGGTCGAGAGCGATTAGTCCGACAACGATCCGAAGATGTCAACGCCCTCCGCTCTATTCTCTATGAGCACGGACATGTCTTTCCCGTAGGTTTAGGTCACCTGAAGCGCATGGAAGCGTTGGTGGACGGGGAAACCTGTGATCTGTCAACCATGATACGCGAGGAATGCCGGGATCTATTGGCACAAATTGCGGAGAAGACGGAACGGATCGCCACGAGGGACAAGAAATTGAAAGAGCTCGCCGCCCAGTCAGATAAAGCGCGGCGCTTGCAGACCATGCCCGGCGTAGGTCCATTGACGGCTTTGGCCATCGAGGCGTTCGGTCCCGATATGACGCAGTTCAAGAAAGGGCGCGAATTTGCTGCTTGGCTGGGACTTGTTCCGCAACAGCATTCCTCCGGAGGAAAAGAGCGATTGGGACGTATCACAAAGGCGGGGCAGGCCGATATCCGACGGCTTCTTATCATTGGAGCTATGACCCGGATCATGGGGCATGCACGCCGCAAGATACCGGCTGAGAGTTGGATTGGCAAAATGCTGGTGAGAAAACCGAAGATGCTGGTCGCGATCGCACTCGCCAACAAAATGGCCCGACAGATATGGGCGATGTTGACAAAAAACGAGGACTATAGGGATCCGGTGCTGGCGGCTGCGGCATGAGTTTCATGACGTAATCATACAGCATCGGTGCCAAAGCGGTCTGCCTTGCGCTGCAACTGGTCCAGTTGGGTTTCCAACACTTCGGACCCATCGGCAGCGCGGATAAGACCTTGCAGGGCGTCGCTGGTGTCGCTGAGCTGCTTTTGAATCGCGTTGCGGCGGCGAAAGATCAGCGACGCCAGCCCATGCGCGATGGGTTCGATTTCGCGGTGCAGGCCGGTGCCTGCCATCCCTTCAAACAGGGTGTCAAAGGTGCGTTGCATCAGATCAGTGCGTAATTCGTCATCATTGGGAATTGGCAGATCGTCGTCGGTTTCGGTCAGGCCGAACAGTTCAATCTGGTCGTAAACGGTGGCGCTTTTATCCAGCATGTGCGTTTTCTCCTAAGCTCTCCGCCCGCGCCGTTGCGGGGGTGTGCTGACGGGCGGGCTGAGGGCAGATGCCGTGACAAGGACGGCGCAGCCGCCAGCTTGCTGGGCGCAAAAGTTTTGCAGGCGGGCCACGAGCACTGTCGATGGATGCGGAGTGTGGGGAGAGGGCATCTGTGCAGGTTGGCGGCGTGGTGTCCTGCTTGCAGGGCCTCGCAGGTCAAGGGCCGCGCTTGCGCGGCTTGTTTACCCTTGATGTGCGAGAACGCCGGTGGCCGGAGCGGATGGCCGAGCCATTTAGGGCCTGACCTGTGATCCTCGAACCCTGCAAAAGTTTTGTGATCCTTGGCGCGGTGGCGGACCTCTGCCAGAACGGCAGCACACCCCCGCGGAAAGGTTCAACCCGGGAGTGTTCGACTGGCGGCTGTCGGGGAGTGAGGCGTGTTTGGGTGCCGTGATGTGCGCGGGTAAAGGAAAGAGAGGTCGCGTGGGGCGCGGCCGCCTCGCCCCCCGGCCCTGCGCAGTCGGGGCCGGGGTTAACAGGCGAGTCCGTTTTGTCCCGAAGCTCAAATCGGAAAGCAGCCTCGACTACAGGATGTTCGATGGACCACTAGCGCTGGCCGTTTTTGCGGCCGCCCGCGCGGCAGCGCCGGTCCTGTTGGCCGCGGCGCCACCGGTGCCGGGGATCAACAGGACACCCATAGGCCTTCAGGAAAACAGGCGCATCGTTGTCTTCCTCGAGCGCGAGAGTGCCATCGTCACCGACGTAGCTGTAGGGGGTGAATGCACCAAGGTTCAACCCGGCTGTCCCAATCCACTGGGGCGCAACAATAAGCCAGCCGTGACCGGGATCGAAGATCGATATCAGGCGGCAACGGGCATCAACGGGATGATCCGGTATTCGCCTTCACCGGTTTCCTCATCTTTGACCGCGTTCGCGCGCACCACGCCCTGTTGCAGGTTCAATGCCAGCGAAAAGTAGTCGTTGCCGGCGCGACTTTGGGCCGCCCAGGCCGAGCCAATGCGAATGGCACGGTTCTTAGGTGTGAGGGCCTCGATCACGTAATCGGGGTGGCTGTCCTTGCGCTTGTGCGCGTTGGGAACCATGGTGAATGGGAAGTCGAAGGCCATCGAGGCGATTTCACCTGCGAATGCATCGTCTGCGTCCATACGTGTCAGTTTGCCATCAATCATTGTCGTTTCTCCTGTGATGGAATTGAGTGTTTGGCCGATCGGCCGGGATTGCTTTCTTGCCCCCTACCGGGGACACAAATTCACAAAGATCTCTTTTGCTTTACGGGCTGCTCGCAGCGGCATCGGAAAAGGTCAGTCCTGCAGCGCGACACAATCGGAATCCATCTTGCCCGCATAGCGGCGTCGCTTGTCAGTTTTGATCTTCTGGATCCCAAGGGGTCTGCTCCGGGAGGGGGCAGGATAGTACGTGTAGCGAGAACCGCCATTCATGCGAAACGAGGCGAAGGTGTCGAAAGAGCCCTTTCCGGTCATTGCCGCACAATTGGGTTGCGGCAATTGCACTGGAATACTTTAACCCAAAGCAGTCATTGGTTCTTGTGGTGACATCAGTCTCAGCTGCCAAGCAATTCACCAAGGTTTAAAAATACATCTCCGACGACAGCTTGCGTGATATCCAGTGTTGGAATTGCCAGTAGGAATATTCCGGTGATGCCCAAAATTAGTGAAACTAAACGAGCCAAACGGAATGTGTGCATCTCTCCTGTCCACCATTCTCGAGCAAGAAAACTAATATAGTCTCCATGCTCCGCAAACATATTCGAACGAAAATCGGGTCTGTAGCCGGTCACCTGTGGATGCTTAATGAACTTGCCGTGCACTTTTGCAAAATTCCAAAACAAAGGTAGTCTCGGTTTCCAATGGTCGGAAAATACTTGTGATTCCATTTCTTCAAGCTCATACACGCTATAACGCTCACCTACTCTGGCTGCAAATTCGATGTCTCCCTTAGCAAGCTCTAAAACAGGTGGGCGAAATACCTTAAAGATCAGATTTGAAAACAACAAAAGCAGACTGCCAAAGAAGACCAGCCTCATCTTGGCCAAACCAGTTAGGTAAAACGGTGTTGCTGCACCCTGTTCAACTCCAGCTATTAATCGAAATGAAGCTATTTCCGCAATTTGGTCGTTGAATAGGATCAGATAGCCAATGATTGGTACCAACGCGACGACCCGCGTTAAGTCATTGTTGGCAACTCGTTCAACTGACTGCCATTGCATGAACTTCCAATCAGAATGAAACTTCATTGGTGTAGGCTACTCCTTAAGAAGCGTGGCTCTCAACGACGCTAGAGGCCGGTTCCCTCTACGTTCTGAGAACGGTACTTCATTGAAAACTTGACGGAAAGCTGCCGGAACTGTCTATTTGAGATACGGTATTCAATTTCAAGTTGTAGGCACACAGATGACTGAGAAACTGCCAGATTACCTGGCTCAAGGCGAAGCCGCCCGTTTGTTCCCCGTTCTCTCAACCACTTCAAAGGAAGGTCGCACAACGTCCATTGTGCTGGCCTGCATGGTTCAGATTGAAGAGTTGGGAGCCGCGTTGCTCCAATCAATAGGCCAGAAGCGCGGGAAACGGGCTCAGCTACATGCGTTCACTGAGGTTGTGTTCAAGAACCAATCCAAGACAATCAAGGATCGGCCCGACGGATTGATTGTCCTGAAGGTTGGCTCCCGCGAGTGGAAGGCTCTTGTTGAAACCAAAGTTGGGAACAACATCCTCAATGCTGAGCAAATTGAAAGATACCGTGCTCTTGCCAAAGAGAACGGCGTCGATTGCGTCATCACGATATCCAATCAATTCGCGACTACGCCGACCGCGCATCCTGTTGAGGAAGTCAGGAAGAGCAGGTCTAAGATTCCCGTTTATCACTGGTCATGGATGCATGTGGTCACAACTGCGGAGTTGCTGATCAGCAATGAGCAGGTCGAGGACAAGGACCAACTATTGTTGCTGAATGAACTTCGGCGCTTTCTCAACCATGAGAGCGCTGGTGTGCAGGGCTTCCATAGGATGCCCAAAGAATGGGGCGATCTCAACAAACTGGTGTCGTCTGGTGGTGTCATTCCAGCACAGTCGCGGGAGGCGCAGATCGTAGTCGACGCTTGGCACCAGGAGACCCGAGACCTGTCGCTGATCTTGAGCCGATTGGTGGAAACATCGGTCAGTGAAAAACTGTCGCGTAAGCATAACAATGATCCGGCACAGCGGAAGAAAGATGAACTGCTGATGCTGCGCGAACACCACCAGCTCCAATGCACATTGGATGTCCCGGGCACGGCCGCTCCTATCGAGGTCACCGCAGATCTGAAACGGCGATGCGTCGACGTGGGTATGACTATCCGCGCGCCAGAAGATAAGAAATCGACCAAAGCCAGGCTGAACTGGCTTCTACGACAGATCAAGGTCGACAATATGGAAGGGCTGTATATTCGCTTGCTTTGGCCTGGTGCCAGCGAGCCGACGCAGCACTTGGTCTCAGAACTCCGGGAAGACATTGATATCTGCCAAGAAGGCAAGGACCACCTGGTTACGCACGGCTTCCACGTTTTCCTATCAAGGCGCCTTGGCGGGCGGTTCACGCAGCAGGCCAACTTCATATCGGACTTAGAGGAAGTTGTTCCTCTGTTTTATGGGGAAGTCGGCGCAAGTCTATCTGTCTGGAAGAAGGCTGCACCTAGGATCAAACATGACAAACCAACTGCTGATGATGTATCAATAGACGCTATCGCCGAAGATGCTGAGGACTTTGAAGGCTGAAATAAGTTATTGTGCTTGTTCCTCTGAGAATCCCGAATATTCAACGACAAGTCGCCATGCCGTCAGACAAAAGCGGAGAAGGTCCAAAGCTACTTCGAACGAGGCGCACAAGCGTGTCCTACTCTGAAGCCGAGAAGGTAGGCATTCTTTCAACAGTCATATGTCCATATCGCAAACGGTAGCAAAGAAGAGCCCACAGCCGACGTTGCTGTCGAATTAGGATGATGCCAGTGTATTTGGCAAGTCGCAGCCCAAAGCGGACCAGCTCCCAAACTTGGCCCGGAAAAAAGCGGACATCCCCACACCAAACCGCGCCGACGAGGTCGCTCAACAAAGGCCTATGTACCAGCTGAGAGTAAGTGAAGCCTTAAGGTCGCTAAGCGGACAAAGTTAATGTTCACATTCATATAATGTATGACCGATCCTAGCGGTTACCCAACATTCGGCGGCGCGCATGTTCCAGCTAAGTCGCATAGCAATCTGAAATCGAAGCCAAACTATGTTTTTGCCTAGTTCAGCTCCTTCACGGTTCTTGAGGCATGGCTATATAGGCGGTACTTCCCGTCATAATTCAGCAGTCGCAACAGATACTCTCTGACAATATCATGACAAAAGTCGTAATCTTTTCGCAGGGATGTGTATGGTTTGCGAGACAGGCCAAAATGTATGATCTCATTTCTAAGTCGAATGATCCTTTTCAGGCTTGGACGCATACCAACTTCCTCAAACATAGAATTGAGTAAGGTCTCGAAGTTTAGGCGAGGTTGCTTGTTGAGGGGCATTGCCGGATCAGTTACCTTTCTGAAAAAGCCCTTGGAAAAAGGAATTCCGTTCGCCTTCGCATACGTCCCTTTTAAATTCTCCATTATGATAAATATCTGCGCCAGTTTTATTTCCAGCGGCTGGATGGGTAATTCCGCAATTGTCAGCATCTCAATAACTTCACTGAGTTTCCGGCTCCTTTTTTTCTTTCGGAAGGAGGCCCATGTTTTCTCAAGAAATGCTTGCGTTTCGTCTCCGGACTTTATGTTTATTAGTGGTCGAAAGTACATTGCCTGATCGGTAAGGTTCAGCAGATGGCGACCATAACCATCGAAACTACATTCCAATGGAGTAACTTGGGAAAACGACGCGAGTGAGAGCAACCGGCATATATCGTTTGTAGCTGTTTCGCCCTCGGTGTATTTCTTTACTCCCAAAATCTCCAGATCGGTCGTATAAATCAGGCCCTTTGGTTTGACCTTGTTCGCTACTACTTCTCGATCTTGTGTCAAACGCACCTTGTAGCGTCCAAGTTTCAATTCAAGAACGTTCAATGACCAACTTTCATCCGGATTGTCGGTTCTTACATTGCCGTGACCTAAAAAATTCGCAACTTGTGCATTGAATTTCTGTTTTTGGTGCACTGGCGGTTCCAACATCTAGTTTTCTTTAGAGTTACATCTATGGGCTTTGTGCTTCGCTATGCAATGGCCGTTATCTACGCATACCCGCAGTCTGACTAAAGCGCAGCATCGATCAACTTGGGCTCTTCGCTGCCTAATGCTCACGCGGCAATGCCGGTGTAGTAGGCTGATCCAGACCGGCCATCTGGTTGCTCGGCCAAGCCATTGACATGGCGGATGGTACCGCGATAAGCAGCCGTTGGCAGGTCAGCGGTTGTCGTTCGCGCTCCGAGCGGCGAAACCTAAGTGAGAGCCCATTCCACTTGATGCTGCGTGATAGACGGATGACTGCTATTCCTCCAACTCGTCGGCTAACCAAGCAATAAGCAGGTCTGTCATTGGGTGACGATTTCGGCTTGCGCCGTGAAACACAGAAATCTCTGTCGGGCGCTCCAGAACTTGTTTGCATGGCCTGATCAATTTGCCCTCGGCGATCATGCCTTCGGTCGTTCGCCTCCACCCAAGCGAAACACCTTGGCCAGCAACAGCCGCTTGCAAGGCCACGGGGTAGCTATCAAAAAGCACAAGGCGCGGACGCTTCGGGTATTGGGCACCGACATTTTCGAACCAGTCGCGCCAATCCGTCCAGTCTTGAGGAACAACGGAGTGTGACAGGAGTGGGAAAACTGCCAGATCTTTCGGTTCCATCGGAAGGATCTGATCGGATACGAGGGACGGTGCGCAAACTGGAAAGATATCGTCGGCTGCTGTGAAAGCGAGCCGCGCCGAACCAGACGCGCGACCCGATGTTTGTATTGCGACGTCGAAGCCTTCGGCTGTTTCTGTCAACGGCTTTAGGGAACTGACAACACGCAGTTCGACACCCGGATTCTGTTCATGAAAACTGGCGAGACGTGGCATGAGCCAATAAAATGCCTCGCAAAGCTGGCAGTGCAGTACCAGTTCGCTCGACCGCCTTTTGCCTTGAAGTAGCGCAATCTCAGCGGCAACGTCAGTGAGAGCATCCCCAACCACCCGTCCAAGTCGTCTGCCTGCATCCGTCAGGAATACCGCTCGGTTCCGGCGTTCAAACAGTGGTATCCCCAACTCTTTTTCCAGAAGCCCAATCTGTTTGCTGATGGCCGTCTGGGTCATGCCAAGCTCGGTTGCGGCCATGGAAAAGCTCTCATGACGTGCTGCCGCTTCAAACGGCCTCAGACGTGACAGGGGTGGTAAACGACGGGTTGGGCTATCCATGACTGGAACTCATGCAAACTGAACGAAAACTCCTTTTTCATCTGCAAGTTTACATGATCTCTGTGGGAGATCGACGCAAAACACGACTTGGGTAAGGCATGGCAGATTCCACACAAACAAATCGCACTCGCCGCCCGATCCTTGCGATTGTTGCGTCTGTCGCGGCCTTGTCGTTGGGGGATGCCGTCGTAAAAGCAACGAGCCTGTCACTGCCGCTTTGGCAGATGTACATTCTGCGCTCCGCTCTTGCGCTGCCCCTGTTGTGGTGGCTGGCACGCAGGCAGGGGTCGGTGACATTGCATGCACCACTGTGGATCGTGGTGCGCAGTACGCTCCTGGTTTTCATGTGGCTGAGTTACTACGCGTCTTTGCCTCTTATGCCGCTATCTCTGGCCGCAGCCGCCTACTACACTGGACCGCTTTTCATCGTCGCGCTTTCCGCAGCAGTTGCGCGCCGATGGCCTACTGGCCGCGCGCTCCTGGCCATCACTTGTGGTTTTATCGGCGTGTTGATGATTATCAGGCCCGAAAACTCGAACTTCGAAATCGCAACCCTGCTCCCAATCCTTGCTGCCTTTCTCTACGCCTGTGCGATGGTTCTGACATCTGCAAAGTGCAGTGAAGACAGTCCCTTTGTTTTGGCCTTGGCGCTGAACGTGGCATTCATAGTGACGGGTGTGGTCTTTGGTCTTTTCTCTGGCCGTGAGGGATCACTTGTCTTTGGCCCGTGGCAACCGCTTGATCTGACTTTATTCGGAACCATCGCGGTTCTGGCTGTCTTGATCCTGATTGGGAGTGTCGGAGCGGCCTATGCTTATCAGAAAGGGCAACCAACGACGGTCGCCGCGTTCGACTATTGTTATCTGGTGTTCAGCCTTCTCTGGGGGTCGTTGTTTTTCAACGAGTTACCCGGCATCATCGCGTTGATTGGCATATGCGTTATCGTTGGCGCAGGTATCCTGGCTCTGCCACCAAGTAGAGGCGGCACGCACCGGAAGACTGCAGATCGGAGTTGATGGAATGAATATTGAAACCTGGTTGGCCTATGTGGTAGCCACAGTGATCATCTCCCTCATTCCAGGACCCAGCGTCTTCATGGTCCTTGGCCAAACCTTGTCGCGCGGATTGAAAGCTGCGGCCTTCTGCGTCGTGGGAGATGTCTGTGGAGGGATCATTGTCATGACTGCATCCTATGCAGGTCTTGGTGTCATTCTGGTGGCGTCAAGCGAGGCGTTCTTTGTGCTGAAATGGGCAGGTGTGGCTTACATGGCATGGCTGGGATACGCCCAGATCAAAGAGGCGCGCCAGCTTCGTGAAGAGGATCTGAAAGACATAGGATTTGTAGGGCATCGATCTGCAAGTCTGCGTGCGGGATTTGTGACGGGGATTCTCAATCCCAAGGCCATCATGTTCTACATGGCCTTTCTAGCGCAGTTCATGAACCCGGAACTTCCAATGACACCTCAGTTCCTGATCCTCATGGTAACCTCCTGCGTGGTCGTTTTTTCGGTCTTGTTCGGATACGCCGTGCTGGCGGCACAAGCGCGCCGTCAGCTCAAAAGCCTGCGCGCGCGGAAGTCGATGGGCTACGCCGGAGGGTCATGCCTTCTAGGCGGCAGCGCCCTGATGGCTTCTACGCGCTGGTCCGGCCCTTGGTGCCAATCGCGGTGAAGGTGTCTGGAGAGCCCATTGAGACCGATGCTGCACCTCGCAGGAATGTCAGTAATAGTGATGAGATGATCTGATCCGATAGTTCCGGCAGGGGATCCCAAAAGTTTGTGAACCCGCTTCCCTTTATTTAGGACATACAGAGAAGTCTAAATGCTTCCACCTGCCTTTCGCCTTTTCTGGCAGCTTGTTGACGTTGCATGTCCCGGGGTAGGATTCCATGATGCAGTCGCTCAAAATCCGACAGGCAACCCTTGCCGATGTAGTCCCGCTAAGCGGGCTGATCCAGCACACAATCCGCGTTTCAAATTCCGAAGACTACGATCAAAAATCTATCGACATGCTATGCGCGATTTTTGAGCCGGAGCCGGTTGCTGAAAGAATTGAAAACGAGCTTATTCTTCTTTGCTTCATGGGCAGCGAACTTGTTGGAACGGTAGGGCTTAGGGATGACTTTCTGCGTTCGATGTTCGTGGAGCCCACTTTTCAGCGGCGAGGGTTGGGCAAAATGTTGGTTGCAAGAATTGAAGAGGAGGCGCGACAAAAAGCAATCTCGGAAATGATGCTTCATTCCTCAATGACCGCGCGGGTGTTTTATGAGGCTCTCGGCTATGAATTTGTGGAATTGCAATCATACCCGGAAGGGCCATTCGTCTTGATGAAAAAACCGCTGCGATAAAAATCGCAAAAGCAGGAAAGTACGAAGCGCAGTCGCCAGACAGCTCAACGAGCGCCCGATAAGGACTTAGATTTACAAACACCGGCAGAGAAGTTTGCCCAGTATGTTGTGACTATCCGTTGAAACTTCTGCATGCAGCAGACATTCGTTTCCGCGATACTGACGGCAGCATTGTCCGCGTCATTGCCGGTCGAAACTGCACCGGCGAACGGCAGGTGTACGGATACGGTGGGCCTTCTGAGATTTTTTTCGTACCAGCTAAATGACACATGAAAGTCGCCTATTTTCCTGTGCTTTAACGTGGCGAGCAACAGTAACGCAGAACGATCCTCTTTCGGACAGGGCTTTCGGCGTTAACGTACTATCCTGCCCTCTCACGGAGCAGACCCCCCAAGGTCGTGGGCTTTGGTGATGTCATCGGCCTCGACCTCAACACGGCAGCTATGATGATGGCCAGCTGTGGTCAGGTAGTGCGCTGTGATCTGAAAGATCTTCCTGGTTTTTGCTGGCTTTTTAGTGGTGCCAGCTTTGATCGATGCGATCGCTTGTGCGACGGAGAGTTTCATGCTGCTTTCTCCTGATCCAAATTCTCTCCAGACAAGATTTGTCGGAGTTCCTTGATCTTGCCCTGATCCAACAGGGTATGAACCCGCTCCGGATCGACTTCGACGCGCTCGCGCACCAGGCGAAGCTGTTTAGCGCTGTATCGCTCGAGCAGGACAATCAGCAGATAACCATCGCCTTTTTGACCGGTCGACCAGGTTCTGATGTTGCCGGCTTCGGTACCGTTGAGGCGATAAATATGGCTCGCGAAGTAAATGCCTTTGGGTTTCTGCTCGTAACTCCAGAAGTTGGTCCCGCCCTTATCGTAATAGACCTGCAGGTCGCGCCATAGATTGTCTTTGATGTTCCTTTTGTGAACGGTTTTGTCCTGTGCCATTGGTAGTCTCCATATGATCTTCGATCCGTCAGTTGAGATCACACGAAAAGAAGCCCCCTTCTCCTCTCGGAGTTAGGGGCAAGGTCAGAGATCGGCCGCGACGGTCTACGCGCTTCGGAACAAGGCCACGGCTTCATCCAGTGGCAGGGTGTTCAGGATCCGGATTCCGGGGTGCTGCGCCTGGAGTTTTTCAATAACCTGCTCAGCCTGGCCTCGGTGTTTGATTTCATAAACGCCGGGCTTGTCGGGATAGATGAAAAGAACCTTGGTCTTAATCACCCGTTTGTAGTCCTTGGTGTATTGCCACGTTTCCAGAAGACTGCCGCAGTGATGCTCAATATCTGTTTCGTACTTTTTGTCGGAAAATTCGGGCAGCGACCATTTGGGCAAGTTTTGACGGCACCAGGTATCGGCTTCCTTGTAGGCGACATGATCGCCCCTGAAGAGATCGCACCCGCCCTTACCGTCATTGGAGACTTCTCCGATCTTTTTGCCATCAACGTACAGGCTGGCGCTGTAGCAGCTGGTCTCCTCTGATGCGAAGGCTGCGTATTTGATGTTTTTCAGTTCGACTTTCATGGGAATATCCTTGCTGGTTTCGTTTCGGCACGCCAATCGGGTGCGACCCCAAAAAGCCAGCTGTCACTCTGCAACCGAGACACCACATGATGTGTAAAGAAGTACAGTATGTACTATATATTTGCGTTTACCCCTATTTTGTTCTACACTCTAAGCACGCTATTTAAGGGGAATATCGATGATCGAATCTGCCAATTCCGACCCATCGAATGCGCTGCCAGCAACACCCAAGCAGCTTGCCTATGCGCGCAAACTCGCAGAGCAACAGAATGTAATTTTACCATGGGAAATCCAGCAGGATCGCCGGGCGCTCAGCCAGTGGATCGACACGCAGCGCACAGCGCCCCGCGTGCGGGACACTCGACCGAGCTCAAAGCAGGTGGCCTTTGCCGAGCGCATCGCCCGGATCAAGCGCTCTGCTGTCCCGGACGAGTGTTTCCGTGATCGCACGCTGATGTCCCGCTGGATCGACAGCAACAAGCCGAGATAGGGCGCGTATCCCGACCAAGACCCGCGCGCGCCACCCTCAACTGGCGATGACGGCGGTTCCACCGTCATGCGCCATAGCTTGATCGCGAGTTTGCGGGCAACACACCACGTGACTTGTTGGGCAATACCCGCTTGATGAAATCCCACTCAAGATCGCTCATGCCCGATCGTGCCATTTTTCCGCTCCCATCTGTTGTCTCGGCCAAATTGAGTCACAAGACGCTGGGAAAGAACAGAACTTAATGGGTGCCCTGCCTAGAAGGATATTTTGAGTCCTGCGTTGAGGTTGAGTTCGGTGGTATCGCCGAGGGTTGTTAGTCCTGTTGCATAGGAGGCTTCACCGAAGAGAGCGAGGCGGTCATTCCAGGCATAGGTGCCGCCAAAGCCAAACCCGATGGCCCAGGGCTCGCTCTCGGTTGTCAGGGACACCCCGGCGACATTTACCGTGCTTCCCGCGCCAAACTCGTGGAACAGGTTGACGATACCATAAAGATGACTGGATTCTTGTGCCTGCGTTTCAAACTCAAGCCCAAGGCGCAACGTCTGGCTGGCCGCATCGTCGAGCGTCACACGCGCTCCATATGGCGCGCCGGTGAAGTCAGAGAACGCAACAGAAGAATGGCTCAGCTGGGCCTGCGGTATCACCACCAGTCCGGGGTTCAGATCGAACTGCTTTCCCACCTCCAGCGACACGGCATAGCCCGTGCCACTGTTCCCTTCCGCCAAACTTCCGATACGGGCAGAGCTCAGATCACTTGTATAAGAGGACAGTGTCATCTGCGCGTCTATATAAAACCTGCGATTGTCATACCATGTTGCAGCCAGGCCCAGACCCAGGCCGCTGGTCGCAACCGAACCATCCCCAAAGCCAGAGCTGACATCTGTACTGCCGGTGGCGTAGGACAGCATCAGCCCGCCCACAAACAGGCCCGCACCGCCGTCGTTCAGGACGATATCCGCGCCGATCTCCATCTCCCGGATACTGCTCTCAAGCCCGGCTCCTGTTGTGCTGTGCTCTTCCGCCGTTGTGATGCGTTCCCCGCCCATCTGGAACCAAAGCGGCGAGCCCGTGTTCTGGCCAGCTGTTCCCCCATCCCAGGCCAGGCTCCGGAAATCCTCCGAGCTGCCCCGCTGGCGCAGCGAAGAGGGACCGTTGAGGGCCAGAAGCGCATGACCATAGCTGTCATAGATCGGCGCAGAGGGTTGCCAGTTGATCTTCTTGGTATCGGACATCGCACTCAACACCCAACCGCGGCCATCCCCGGCCTTGGCCAGCGTATAAACGTAAGCGCCCGCGACAAACGCATGCTCCCCGTCCGAAGTGACATGGTTGCCATCTACAAGGGTGACCGTCCCGTCAAACGCTCCGGCAACAGAAACCACATCAACTTCACGCGCGGTGACCTCTGCACCGCCGCTGTCCAGGCTGGCAACCGACAGCATCATATCGCCCCCAGCGCTGCCGGTGATGACAACCATATCGCCCTTCGGATCGTCGCCCCCCATAACCGCATCCAGTGCAAAAACACTCGAGCCTGATCCGGTGTAATCCCCATCAATGGTGATCACATCACCTGTATCTCCATCCTGCACACTTAAGAACAGAGACCCTGCATTGGTCACATCGCCTGCAATGGTAATGTCGCGCTCCCCGCCGGAGGCGTGGAACACAGACCTGGCGTCGATGGACAAATCCATAGCCAGTGTATCACCGCCAACCATGATCAGCTTCGTGTCATTCAGCGTGAGACGCTCCCAATTGCGGAAGCGATCCGTCGTGAAGACCATAGTCTGATCCCTCAAAACCAGCTGATCATTGATCCCCCCACCGCCATCAACAGCACCCGTGAAACGCCCTCCCGTCAGGGTCAGCATATCGTCACCCGCCCCAAGAAGAATATCACCGAGGATCGTCCCTGACGAGGTGATGACCGCATTGCCATCCCCGTCCCGGATCGCAAGACCAGAAGTTCCCGCACGCACATGGGCCCCGCTGGCGATATCAATCGTCCCACCGGCACCGGATATCGAACGGATTGCCGCGCCGGCTCCGCCGCCGCCCGTCACAGACCCCGCCACGTCTATGTCAAAGCCCGTCGCTCCAACAGCGTGAATGCCGTCTGCATTCATTCCGAAAACCCTTACAGCGGCATCCGCATCCAGACGGGCAATCGCCTGCCCGGCAGCCGACTGCGCAACCAACCCAAAGGCGCCTTCCCCATCCGTGGTGACGCGGCCATCGGCCATCCGCGCAGTCGCTGCGCCAGAGCCAGAGGTGGTTGCAAAAAGTCCATGGGCATTGTTTCCACCTGTCGTGACATCCCCGCCCTCCACCTGCGCAACCGCAGCGCCAGAACCAGAGGTGGTCGCCAAAAGCCCCTGGGCATTGTCTCCGCCTGTCGTGACATCTCCCCCGGTCATATGCGCACGCGCATCGGCCGCACTCTCCGCGTTTCTAATAAACGCCCAAAGTCCACGGGCTTCTTGTCCCTCCGTTGCGACATCTCCACCCTCCAAATGCGCTGTCGCTGCGCCAAGACCAGTGGTGCTCGCATAAAGCCCACGGGCAAAGTCTCCGCTTGTTTTGACATCCCCGCCGGTCATATGCGCACGCGCATCGGCCGTGCTCTCCGTGTTTTCAATCGCCGCAAAAAGCCCGTGAGCCAAACCCCCTTCCGTGGTGACGGAGCCACCTTCCAATTGCGCTGTCGCTGCGCCAAGACCAGTGTTGCGCGCAAAAAGCCCCTCAGAAAAATGTCCATCGGTGGTGACATCCCCGCCCTCCAACTGCGCAACCGCAGCACCAAGACCAGTGGTGCTCGCATAAAGCCCGCGGGCATTAGCTCTGCTTGTCTTGACATCCCCGCCGGTCATATGCGCACGCGCATCGGCCGCGCTCTCCTCGTTAATAATCTCTGCCCAAAGCCCGTGGGCATTATCCCCATCGGTGGTGACATCCCCGCCCTCCAGCTGCGCAACCGCAGCACCTAGGCCAGAGGTGGTCGCCAAAAGCCCGCGGGCATTAGCTCCGCTTGTCTTGACATCCCCGCCGGTCATATGCGCACGCACCTCGGCAACGCTCCCGGCGAATCTAGTCTCGGCTCGAAGTCCGGAAGCAAAACCCCCTTTCGTGGTAACGGAGCCCCCCTCCAACTGCGCAACCGCAGCGCCAAGGCCAAAGGTCCTCGCATAAACCCCATGAGCACCGCCTCCGCCTGTCGTGACATCTCCCCCGGTCATATGCGCACGCGCATCGGCGACGCTCTCCGTGTTTTCAATCGCCGCAAAAAGCCCGTGAGCCGTACCCCCTTTTGTTTCGACATCTCCGCCCTCCAAATGCGCTGTCGCTGCGCCATCGCCAGTGGTGCTCGCCAAAAGCCCATAGGCACCGTCCCCGCTGGTATCAACATCCCCGTCGGTCATGTGTGCGCTTGCTTCAGCTTCGTTTTCCGCGTTGAAAATCGCCGCCCAAAACCCATGAGCTTCTTTTCCCTCCGTTGCAACATCTCCACCCTCCAAATGCGCAACCGCTGCGCCAAGGCCCCGGTTGAACGCCACAAGCCCACGGGCAAAGTCACCGCTGATATCAACATCCCCGTCGTCATATGCGCATGCGCATCGGCAACGCTCTCCGTGTTTATAATCGACGCAAAAGCCCGTAAGCCGTACGCCCTTT
>DS999535.1:64886-80280 GCA_000158135.1 Rhodobacteraceae bacterium KLH11 | reverse complement strand
CATGCCGCGCGCAGAGGCCAGGTTGGCATAGCCATGCGCTTTGATCAGATCCCGGCCCACGCCGTTTCCGGCTTGATAGGCTTTGGCCAGTTCGAACAGCCCCAACGGGTTGCCCGCTGCGCCGGTGCGCGCGAAGTTCCCGAAGGCGGTCTCATAACTCTGCGCAACACCTGCCCCATCGCGATAGGCCTGACCCAGATAGTTGATCGCGGCCACGTGGTTCTGCCGGGACGCTTGCTGCCAATAGGCCACCGCCCTGGCCGCATCCTTCTCAACACCTTGCCCATCCGCAAACAGCAGCCCGCAGTTGAATGCGCTATTGGCATCGCCGGTCTCAGCCGCCGCGCAGATCAGTTCCGCGGCACGCTGATAATCCTGAAGAACCAGTTCGCCATTCAGATACATCAAGCCAAGCCGGTTCTGCGCCAGAGCGCTGCCCTGATCAGCGGCCGCGCTATAGAGTTCGACAGCACGGCGCATGTCGCGTTCAGTTCCCAGACCCATCTCAAACAAGCGCCCGATAAAGAACGCACCATCGGCATCGCCATCGTCAAAACCGGCCTGAAACTCCTCAACAGCGCCCGAAACATCACCTGCCTCAAGAGCGGCGATGCCCGCAGGAACATCCGCAAATGCAGCACACGCGAGGGATGCAGAAACCACCCCGCCAAAAGCGGCCCTCAAAATACACATTCCGTAACCTTTTGTTTACCCTGTTGACTCTGGGCTAGCAAAGCCTAGGGCACACGTTAAGAGGGAAAATTGGATTGGTGTTCACGAAAAAGTTACGCATGTCAGCTCTATGGCTGCAATGTGGCAAGTCACGTCAAACCGGGAACCGCACGGCCCGTTTATCGCCGCAATTCCGCGCATAAAAACAAAATGTCTGAGCTTTTAAACGAAGCCGACTGAGAAGCTCACGGTGAACCAAAAAACTCACCGAATCATCCCATCCAATAAAACACCATACCCTGCCTCAACCCCGTAAGATGAGCGATACCTGAGCTGCAACGCCTATTGCCACTTAGCGTAGCGTCATTTCGCGGCGCTTGCGCAAATGGCTGGTTTCGATACAGGAGCTATAAACCGGTAAGCCCCGAAACGAGGAGACCGCCATCATGCCCGCGCTTTTGTATCATTGCCCGTTCAATTGCTCTCTCGCAGTGCGTTTTGCCGCCGCAGAGGGCGATGTGCCCCTGGACATCGATCTTGTTGACTTTGCGACCAAGGCGCTGGCCTCAGGAGGGTCACTCCTAGACGTGAACCCGTTGGGGCAGGTGTCGACCTTGCGCCTTGAGACAGGCGAGCTCCTCACGGAAACCTCCGCCTGCCTGCTTTGGGTGCAATCGCAATCGCAAACGGACATGCAAGTCGCCGCCGACAATCCGGCATATTTTCAATTGGTCCGATGGCTGAGCTTTACGGCCACCGAACTGCACAAACAGATCTTGCGTGTGGTGTTTTACCCGGAAGCAACAGACCCGGTAAAGGACAACTTTCGCGCCCTTGCGCCGGATCGTCTGGCACTGCTGAACGCACATCTCAGCACACGCGATTTCCTTGTCGGCGATCGCTTCACAGCGGCAGATGCCTATCTTGTCTGGTTCCTCGTGCTCTCGGCGCGCGCGCAAGTGCCGATAGCAGGTCATCCGCAACTGGAAGCCTATTTTGCAAAGCAGGTAACCCGCCCGAAGATCGCGGCGCTGATTGCAGAAGATCAGGCGGCGCGCGCCAAAGCGTAAGCTCATCGCGCCTCGCACAATCGTTATTCGCGGGTGGCGGCACGCCTCTGTACGCTGACAAGCAACACCGAAAGGATCTATCATGAGGCGTCTGCTTATCGCGCTTACATCGGCACTTTTGCTGAGCACTGGCGCACAGGCCAAGACTGTGCAGTTTCCCGCATCAGATGGTGTAACCGTTACCGCTGATTTCAACACGCCCAGTGCTGCGGCTACGACGGTGATTGTGCTTTATCACATGGCCGGGGCCAGCCGGGGGGAATACCTGAAGACCGCTGAGAGGTTGAACGCCCTTGGTTATGCCACGCTGGCCGTGGATCAACGCTCTGGCGGGCAGTTCAATGGAGTGAAGAACGAAACCGTTGCCGCCGCCGGGGGCAGCACAAACTTTGTTGATGCGATCCCTGATCTTATTGCAGCGGCTGCATGGGCGCGGCAAACTGCGGGCGCACAAAAGGTTGGCGTGCTTGGCTCGTCCTATTCAGCTGGGTTGGTTCTCGTGTTGTCGGCAAAAGACCGTGGCTTTGCGGATGCGGTCATGTCGTTTTCGCCGGGTGAATACTACGGGGCAGACGATTATGTCGCGCGCGAGGTGGGCAATATCGCCGTTCCCGTCTTCTTGACCGCCGCCCGTGGTGAAACAGGGCAATGGAAACCGCTGCAAACGCAGATCAAAAGCCCTGTTATCGGGTTCGTGCCAAATGGGTCCGGGCGGCATGGCGCATCGGCCTTGGATAGCGGTGATGGTGCCGAATATTGGGAAGCGCTCGAAATGTTCTTGGCACAGCACCTGCCGCCCTGACACCATCGACCCACACCGGACTTGCGGCGCAACCACCGAATGTTGCGGTTGCAGGTGCTGAATACCTAGCCGCTACAAGATTGCAACAAAACCATACCCCCAATTAATTGAGGAGCTTTGTCCAAACGCGATCGATGAGGCGAATGGCCTCTTCTGAACACTGGGCCGTCGGATAGAGTTTAACATCTGCCGGCGCAACAATCTCTGGGGCAGAGCTCAGGGTGGGGTCCATCATCTCCTCATTTCCTGAGATACCATTCCCAAAGCCGGAATAGTTCGATTGAAGGGCGGCGTTTTCAGGACGCAGCATGAACTCGATAAACTTTATTGCATTGTCTTTGTTCTGCGCGCCGGTTGGCACAACAAGGTTGTCAAACCAGGCAATGACACCTTCCTTGGGATACGCATATTGCAACGTCGGTTTATCACCCCGTGCGCGCATTGTATCGCCGTTCCAAATTTGATGCATTGCGGTGTCACCGGAAATCATACGCTCGATCACACCGGCAGAACTGTATAGCTTGACGTGTTCTTTCTGCGCCAGCAACAGATCGAGAACCTGCTGCATTTCTTCCGGGTTTTCATTGCAACGGTCCAGCCCAAGAAAGAGCTGCGCAAATTGAATTGTGTATTCAGATGATTGCAATAACCCGAGGCTGCCGCTCAATCCTTCTGGCGGATTGAAGAAGATTTCATAGGTATCGATATCTCCGTCGTAAACACTGGTGTCGACCGCAAAAGAAGTTGTGCCCCAGTTCCAGGGAACAGTGTAAACATTTCCGGCGTCCCATTCAGGGTCTGCCCAGTTTTCAGCAATGTTGCCACCACCGTTCAGATCCGGTGCATTGATAGGTTGGATAAGGCCTTCACTCACCAGAATAGGGACATAATTGTGCCCGACGACAGTGATGTCATAACCGGCACCCCCTTGCTTCAGTTTGGCCAGCAGGGTTTCGCTGGAATCGAATGTATCGATTGTGACATCAATCCCGGTTTCTTTTTCAAAGCTCTCAATCAATTCAGGTGCGGTGTAGTCGGTCCAGTTATAGATGAACAGGTCTTCCGCCGAAACCGCCGAGGCTGTCATCAACGAGATGGCCGATACCATCATGGAAAGTTTCTGTGGTTTCATTTTTTCCTCCAACTGTTGGTATTGTTATCTTCATCAGGTTTCTTCAGCGCTTTCCCGCGATGTATGAAATGGCCACAAATACGATTGAAATCATAAGCATGACTGTCGAAACCGCATTCACTTCGGGGGTGACGCCAAGACGTACAAGGCTGTAGATATAAATTGGCAAAGTGGTTACGCCGGGCTCGGCAACCATCAGTGATATGATGAAATTGTCGATCGAGACGATAAAGGACAAAGTCGCCCCCGATATGATGCCGGGCATGATCAGGGGGAATGTGACAAACCAGAAGGTACGCCATTCGTTGGCGTAAAGATCCAAAGCGGCCTGTTCGAGGCTTGAATCCATACCTTCAAGGCGTGCGCGAATAGGCAGATAGGCAAAGGGAATACAAAAGACAGTATGGGCGATAATCAGGTTGCCAGCCCCCCAGGATATCCCCAAGGCCGCGAAGAAGCTCAATGTGGCAACAGCGGTCACAATCTCTGGTACAACCAGCGGAAGCATGATTGTACCATAGGCCAGCGATTTACCCCGGAACTCTCCTCCACGGGATGTGACAAGGGCAGCAAGAACGGCAACAACTACCGCTATTCCTGTCGAGACAAACGCAATAACCAGGCTGTTATAAGCGGCCCTTTGGATATCTGCATTGTTAAAAGCGGTCTGGTACCATCTAAGGCTGAATTCGGACCACACCGTCGCCGATTTTCCCCCGTTGAAAGAGAAAAACACCAGGATCAGGATCGGAACGTAAAGGTAGACAAAAAACAGAACCGTCCAGACACCGAAACCCGGGAACACACCGATCCTGAACCTTCGGGCACTATTTTTGGCGGGAGTGTCCATCAGGCTGCCTCCAGGTCTTTTTTGCCAGAGGACTTCATGGCGTAGATCATGAGAACGATCAGCACAAAAGCCAGCAAAACCAATGTTACTGCAGCGCCAAATGGCCAGTTTCTTGACGACGAAAACTGCAATTGAATAAGGCTGCCGATCATCAATTTCTTACTGCCACCCAAAAGATCGGGCGCAATAAATGCGCCAATGCAAGGGATGAACACCAAGATTGATCCGGCGATGATGCCCGGTTTGGCCAAAGGTAGGATGATTTCACGCATCACTTGCCAGCGCGTGGCATAAAGATCGTGCCCCGCCTCAAGCAAACGCAAATCCAGGCGTTCAACCGAGGCATAGATGGGCAAGATCATAAACGGGACAAATGTGTACACCAGGCCCAATAGAATTGCGCCATTTGTGTAGAGCATTTTGAACGGCGCATCGAGGATACCCGCTGATATTAGTGAATTGTTGACCAACCCGGTGTCCCGCAGGATCAAAATCCAGCAATAGGTGCGGATCAGCAGATTGGTCCAGAACGGGATTGTAATCAGCAACACCAGAAAGTTACGTTTGTCCACCGGCTGCCGGGCCATGTAATAGGCGACCGGAAAGCCAACAATCAGACATAACGCAGTCGAAATCCCTGCAATCAGAATCGATCGCCAGAGAATCTTGACGTAAGAAGGATTGAAACCCCAACTTCCATCCAGATTCTCTTCGAAAACCAATTGCGCATACGCGGCCGAGGAGTAGTTCGGGCGCACGCCGCCGTAAGGGTCTGCTTCAAGGAATGAATAGGTTCCGACAACCAGAATAGGGGCCAGCATGAAGAACCCGATGATGAACAGAGACGGAAACAGCCGGGCCCATCGGTTAAAGAAGTCACTATCAGCCGATCTGCGTATCTGGGGTAGCTTCGGCGCAGGGAATTTGGCGTCAATAGTCACTGCTACCCCTCCAGAATCCGGGTTGCTCCGTCGGCGGCAGCGACCGAGACCTTGGCACCGACATCGAAGCGTGTCGCGCCCGGCAGAGCGTTTTGTTCGCGTACCTGCAAGGTAACTTCTGGTGAAATCTGAACCAGATAGGTGGTGTCGGTCCCAAGGAAAACGCGCTCGACCACATGGCCCATCATGCGCCCCTGCTCGGGCTCTTCCGCAGTGCTCAGCCGCAATTTCTCTGGTCGCAATGTCAATGTGACCTTATCGGAAACCGACCTGCCCGTGATGGTTTCAGCCTGCAATGTACCGCCTGGGAAGTCGCAGTTTGAAATGGCCCCGGCCTGCGATGTGATTTCAGCGTCGATCAGATTTGTTTCACCAATGAAATCAGCCACAAAGCTGTTGCTGGGCCGATCATAGATATCCCCTGCCGTGCCTATTTGCTGAACTTCTCCATTCGACATCACGGCAATCCGGTCGCTCATTGCAAGCGCTTCTTCCTGATCGTGCGTGACAAATACAAAGGTGATACCGGTTTTTTCCTGAAGTTGTTTCAGTTCCAGCCGCATCGCCTGACGCAGCTTGAGATCCAGCGCTGACAGTGGCTCATCAAGCAACAGAACCTTCGGATGCGGCGCCAGTGCGCGGGCCAGTGCAATGCGCTGTTGCTGACCCCCGGAAAGTTGGTGCGGCATCCGATTTGCAAAATCTTCCATGTGAACCAGCGACAGCATTTCAGACACCGTCTTGTCCCGCGTGGCCTGATCAATCTTCAGCATCTTGAGACCGAAGCCGATATTGTCGGCGACTGTCATATGCGGGAACAGTGAATAGTGCTGGAACACGGTATTCACCGAGCGCGAGTAAGGCGTTAACCCCTCAATACGGTTGCCAAACAACAGGATTTCGCCAGCGGTTGGTTGTTCAAAGCCTGCAATCAGGCGCAACAGCGTGGTTTTCCCGCACCCCGATGGGCCGAGCAATGTGAAAAACTCGTTATCCCTGATCGAAAGCGAGACCTTTTTGAGCGCCTGCACAGGCTGGCGACCCTTGCTGTGATAGACTTTCTCAACAGCCTGAATGTCGACGGCACAAACGCCATTTCCATTTTCCATCACAGCTTGTTTCTCCTTTTTAGCGGGTGAAGGCGGAACTGTTTGAACATCACGCTTCAAACAGGGCACGTGATTGCCCGCGCTCAAATTTCTTCGAGACGCGGCAACGTCATCAGCTTGCCGTACCCTTCGATCCGATCCTCAATCCCGGCCAAACGAAGACAATCCCACATCATCGCCTGATTGCTTACAACAACGGGTTTTCCCAGTTGCTTTTCGATCTCGTCCACAACATCCAGCGTCCGCAATGCCCCACAACAGACGAAAACAGCATCCGCGTCAGGACGATCCAGCGAGACCACGAATTCCTTGAGAAACTGCGGATCGACGCGGATCATTTCCCGGTCATAGGTCAGGTTCAGCCCCTGCAAATCCAGCACTTCGAAACCCGCATCTTTCAGGAAATTCAGAACGTGGTCATTCACCTCATCCAGATAAGGTGTTGCAACTACAATCCTTTGTGCGCCGACAGCTTTCAGACCGCGAACAACATTTGTCATCACGGTTGTGGGGACAGCATCCGAGCGCCCGCGCCGCATGGCAGCTGTTACAGTTTCCTCGCCGATGACCATTGTGGCGCAATTACAGGTATAACAGGCCACATCCAGATCATCATAGGGCACGATAAGTGCGGCTGTGTCGTCTATGCCGGTTTCCAACAGCGCAAGATCCGAAGCAGAGCCGACGCCGGTTTCCGATTGGCGGGAAAAGAACACCCCGACGCCCTCGGGTGCGAGTTTGTAGACGTCGGACTCGACAGTCTGTTCAGAGGCCAGCACGACAAATCCAAGCGCCGCCCTGTGATGACGACCCTTATCAAAACGAACCTCTACCGGGTTGGATTTCACCGGGCTTTGAACCTTCATTTCCTGATCCTTTAAGGATAGCTCTGGCCGCGATGTCCACGGCCAGAGCGTTGCTTACTTGTCGTAGTAACCAGCGCGCACCGTGGCTCCGATGAAGTTGCAGATCAGCCGTTCCGCATGCACCATTGTGGTCATCTGCACATCATTTGCCGGCGCTATTTCCACAAGATCCATGCCAACCACACGCCCTTTCTTCACCAGACCGTGGATCAGCTTGCGAATCTGCAGCCAGTTGAGGCCCCCGGGGGTTTGCGAAATCACGCCGGGCATGATTGTCGGGTCCATCCCATCGGCGTCGATCGTCAGATAATATGGACCTCCATCCGGAATGCGATCCAATACTGCGTCCATGCCGATGTCGTGCATCTCATAGGCAGTAATGATGTCTGCGCCATATGATTTTGCATATTCCACTTCGGGGGTACGCGCGCTGCCGATACCGCGAATACCGATCTGGACGATGTCACCGATCCAGTCCAGTTCTGACGCCCGGCGGATCGGGCTGGAGTACCCGTTTGTTTCGCCGTTGATTTCTTCGCGCCAGTCGATATGCGCATCAACTTGAATCAAGGTGATTTTCTCACCGAATTCCTCAAGCGCACGGGTGATCGGGATGGGAATGCCGTGATCCCCCCCAAGTGAGATCAGCACAGTGTTCTTTCGGAAAATCTTGCGCACGACCTCTTCGGCGCGGCGGTAATGCTCCGCATGGTCGCTCATGTCTGCGCTGACATTACCACAGTCGACCACTTTGATATCGCGGTTGTCCAGCAGCGGCCCGCCCAGATCAAAATCATGGTGCGAAACAACATAATCAACATCCAGCGAGGATTGACGCAGCGCATCAGGCGCGCGGCTTTGTTCATTTGCCATGAATTCCGGATAGTAGGGCATCCCGAACGGTATCCCCAACACGGCGATGTCGGCTTGCATACCGTCCAGATCCAGTTCGAGCGGGAAGTCCAGAAAGGTCCGCGGCGGGCCGCTGGGCGGCGTTGTGAGTTTTTTATCAGTCATCAGTATACCATGATCATTTTGAGTTCTCGAAGGCTTCGAAGGCTTCGGCGACCTGCGTTCCGGTTGCGAACCAGGCATCGTCGAATTGCCTCATGTGATCCATGAACCGCCGGAACAAAGTGACCCGGCTGGGGCGTCCAATAAGTTGCGGATGCAGTGTGATATTGACCAATCCTCCCCAATCCCGAATGGCATCGAATTCATCTTTCCAGACCTGCAGGATATGATCGTTTGTCAAAATCGCAGGCTGGGTTCGAAATTCGAAATGGGTGATCGCGGAATCATCCAGGTTCCAGTGAAATGGCAGTTCGATCGGGCCTTTGGACCCGTCTTTCAGAGTATGCCGGTAAGGATATACGTCATCCAGGAAGCCGCTATTGTACAAGAAGCCACGATCGCGGACGAGGTCCAGGGTCAGGTCGCTTGAGGTTGCGGCCGGTGCGCGATAGCCCCTGGGCGTAACACCAACGGCCTTCAGGGCCTCAAGCCCCTTGTCCATCTCTTCAATCTCTTCTTCCGGGTTGTCCGGATTGATCCAGATGTGGTTGTGGCCGTGATGACCCACCTCATGATTGTCTTTCAGAATAGCCTCAATCGCATAAGGATGATTTGCTGCGGTCGATCCCGGCGTATAGAAACTTGCCGGCGCTTCGAAATCACGCAACACTTCCAATGCTTTTCCAAGCCCGCGCCGTGGCCCGTACCCACCCTGAGACAAGACCGAAGGCTGGCGGGCGGCCATGGGGTCTTCGGACCACCACATCGATTCCGCATCGAAATCGAATGTCACCATGACAGCGCATTTCTTGCCGTCCGGCCATCGCATGAGAGTTTCGTTGTCCAACTTACTTTCCTTCATAGTGATCCACCGACACGGGCCGTTTGCCCGGACAGCCTTGATCCGGAGCCGTCAGCGTTGGCCACCCTGCGCGGGTGCCGTTGATCGGCCGCCCGACAATCGGCGGAGTTACGCCCCAAGAGTTCCACAAGAGCAACTTCTCGCAAAACTATATTTGTTGGTGTATGTTTAGGAAAACTATAGGAGCCATGAGATGATCGACCATAAAGATTTGAAATGCTTGGTTGAAATCATTGATGAAGGCAGCTTTGAAGCCGCGGCTCGCAAATTGAATGTGACGCCTGGTGCAGTGTCCCAACGCATCCGACGGCTGGAGGCGCAGGTGAGAAAACCGCTTTTGGTACGTCGACAACCGCCCTATCTGACGGAATCCGGCGAAAAGCTGATGAGCTACGCCAGGCGCATCTGGCAGCTTCACAACGAGATGGACCGCAATGTTCTGAACGAACCCAATCCGGTTGAAACCATATCGGTCGCTATCAACCATGATTCACTCGGCGATTGGTTTTTATCGGCTCTTCACGCGTTCACCAATGCAACGGGCATATATGTTGAGCTGACATCAACCGACAGCGAACAGACCGATGAATTGTTCCAAAAGGGTCAGGTGCTGGCTGCGGTAACCAGCAGCCCGAACACCATACCGGGTTGTAAATCAAAGCTACTGGGCCCCCTGTCGTATCAGGCAGTATGTACCAAGGCATTTGCAGCCCGTTATTTTGAGGATGGGATAAACGCAACATCTCTGCGGCAGGCCCCGGCCCTGTACTATGATCGTCGCGATCGCGTGACGCAGGGTGTTTTGAAACATTTCGGTGTCAGAAAAGGGGAAACCCCCCACCATTACATCCCGGGCACGGCTGAACTGCTTCAGGCCACCCGGATGGGACTAGGGTGGAGCACGGTTCCCAGCGGATATCTAAGGATGTTCGGGCAAGGTGAAACCTGGGTTCAGCTGTATTCAGGCAAGATACAAACCGAGTTGCACTGGAAGACCTGGGATCTTGCATCCGACGAAATCGAGGCGCTCAGCAGACATGTTTTCCAAACAGCAAAAGATTATGGTCTGCTCTGACAGCCCCGGTTCGCGAATCCAGTCGTATAGCGGGTAAGTTGATCAAAGTCAGCTCGTCAAAAATTTCACGCAAACACGCCATTTTGCCAGAATCCGGCTCTCGCATCATTTTAGAATATCTAAACTTGATATAGATATTATAGCTTTGTTGACCATTCGTGATGTGACAAATTGAGTGCCAGAGATAAAAGCGAGCGCCAACTCAAGTACAGGAGACTACATGGTTTAGGCAGCTGGATCACAAGGCTCTGCGTGAAGTGACCAAGGCACATTCGCCCGGCGTTTTGGCTCGGACACCAAATATCTCCAGGCCAAACATATCTCCAGACCAAACAATGAAAACCGTGATCGAACAGAGAATGCCCAGTCTCGCAGTCGCAAAGCCGTTGGATAACAACTGCCCAATCAGCGACATCAACCCAAGCACCGAGCGCAGCGCGGAAACGCCAGATACTCAACTCGGCCACTCAACCTTCAGGAGGTCAAATTGAAAAAACTGACAGCAGGGATTGTCTTAGCATCACTTGGTTTCGCACCCATGGTGGCTGCCGATACCGTTCGCATGGCATCGGAAGGGGCCTATGCGCCCTATAACTTCATTAACGATGCAGGGGAGTTGGACGGATTCGAACGCGAATTGGGTGACGAATTGTGCAAGCGTGCCCAATTGGACTGCGAATGGGTGACGAACGAGTGGGATTCCATCATCCCCAACTTGGTATCAGGCAACTATGATACAATCATGGCTGGCATGTCGATCACCGACGAACGAGATGAAGTCATAGATTTCACACAAAACTATACCCGCCCTGATCCCTCAGCCTATGTCGGGGTCTCCACTGACATCGACCTGGATAACGGGGTCATCGCTGCGCAATCAGCAACAATTGAATCTGCATATGTTGCCACAACTGGCGCAACGCTGGTCGAGTTTACGACATCCGAAGAAACCCTTGCCGCAGTTCGCAACGGCGAAGCAGATGCAGTGCTGGCTGACAAAGGTTTTCTGGCCCCTTTCGTATCTGAAAGTGATGACCTGATTTTTGTTGGCGATGACGTCATTCTAAGCAAGGGCGTCGGAATGGGTGTTCGCGAATCTGACACAGAGCTGAAAGAAAAGTTTGATGCCGCCATCCAGTCGATGAAAGACGATGGCTCGCTGAACGCATTGATTGTCAAATGGGAAATCGGTGCAGAGTTTTGACAACTGGACAAATGTCCGTCGCGTATCAGGTCAAAGGGGATGAAGAGTACCGCAAAGTGCGGGGTATTCAGGCGGCCATTTTTTCATTCCCGCCTGATTTCATGCCCGGGTACTACTGTTCGAACTTGGCCCTGATCGGTTCTGTCGCAAACTCCGTCCCACCTGTCAGGTCGAGCGTAGTTCTGGTAGCGCAGGCTCGAAATTGAACGGAGCCAACAATGACGATCTCATTCAAGGGCGCACATTTTCCGAAAGACGTGATCTTGCACGGGGTCTTCTTCTACCTGCGCTACGGTGTTTCATATCGGGATCTGGAAGAAATCATGGCGGAACGTGGCGTTGACCTGGACCATGCAACGCTAAACCGGTGGGTCAGCCGATATGCAGGCCTCATTGCTTAAACAGCGCGGTATAGAAAGCGTCCCGCAGACCGTTCGTGGCGCATGGATGAAACCTATGTGAAAGTGAAAGGCAATTGGGTCTATCTTTACCGAGCGATCGACAAACACGGCAAAACCCTGGATTTCATGTTGTCCGAGCGCCGGAACAAAGCCGCAGCGACGAGGTTCTTCGCCCGTGCTCTCGAGGTGAACGGATTGCCTCGCAAGATCGTCATCGACAAAAGTGGTGCCAACACTGCTGGCATCAAGGCGATCAACAAGATGCTCAAGAGCTTTGGTTGCCCGATACCGATCGAGATGGTGAGGCAGAAATACCTCAATAACATCATTGAACAGGATCACCGGTTCATCAAACGAAGGATCAGACCCATGCTGGGATTCAAATCTTTCGATTCAGCCGCATCTGTCCTGGCAGGCATAGAACGGGCCAACATGATCCGCAAAGGTCAGTTCACGCCCGAATTCCGTCCGTTTCAGCAGTTCATCCAGCTGGCAGGGTAAACTGTTCACCAGTTCCACTGATGTTCCGTCATCAAAAAAGTTTGCGACAGAACCAGTTAGTGAATGCGCTGCGCGCGGTGCCATCATACACCGGCCAAGAGAGCTGCGGCTCAATTACTCAGAGTTTCATCCATGCGCCAGGATCGATCACACAATCCTTTTCGTCTGTGCACTGCGTCAGTAATAGCGCCGGAGTATCGCTTTACCCATCTGTTCAGCGTGATGTGGTCAAACGAGACACGTCGTTCCGCCATGATTTCTTCCAAATCCCGGTATGAAACCACGTAGCGCAAGTAGAAGAAAACCCCGTGCAAGATCACGTCTTTCGGATAATGCGCGCCATTGAATAAGATCGTCATTGTCGGCTCCTTTCAATTTCGAGCATGCGCTACCAGAACTACGCTCGACCTGACAGGAGGGGACAAAGTTTGCGACAGATCGCGGAAATTGGTCACCATTTTGTCAGCGAACAAGTCGGATTCAAGGTCACAGATGTCGGGTTCAAGAGTACCCAGAATACTATTTTTCGCGGATTCTTCTAAAAAAGGTCCGATTCATGCGATATTCTGGTTTCAAAGTCATCAAAGAGGCGCTTACCGGCCACAAAGGCTGGAAACCGGCGTGGCGCGATCCTGAACCCAAGCCGCACTATGACATCGTGATCATTGGTGGCGGTGGTCATGGTCTGGCGACGGCGCACTACCTTGCCAAGGTCTATGGGCATCGCAAGGTTGCGGTGATCGAAAAGGGCTGGATCGGCGGCGGCAATGTCGGGCGCAACACGACCATCATCCGCTCAAACTATCTGCTGGATGGGAATGAACCGTTCTATGAGTTCTCGCTGAAACTCTGGGAAGGTCTGGAACAGGACGTTAACTACAACGCGATGGTCAGCCAGCGCGGGATCATCAACCTGATCCATTCGGATGCGCAGCGCGACGCCTTTATCCGACGTGGCAATGCGATGATCCTGAATGGCGCCGACGCCGAACTTCTGGATGCCGATCAGGTGCGCAAAGAGTATCCGTTCCTGAACTTCAACGACGCGCGGTTCCCGATCAAGGGCGGCCTGGCGCAACGACGCGGCGGAACTGTGCGCCATGACGCGGTGGCCTGGGGATACGCGCGGTCGGCGGATGGTTTTGGCGTCGACATCATCCAGAATTGCGAGGTCACCGGGTTCCGCATCGAAGGCGGTAAATGTCTGGGTGTCGAGACCTCGAAAGGGTTTATCGGGGCGGGCAAGGTTGGTTGTGCCGTTGCTGGTAACTCGGGGCGGTTGATGGGTATGGCGGGTATGCGCCTGCCGATCGAAAGCCATGTCTTGCAGGCCTTCGTCTCGGAAGGTCTGAAACCGGTTCTGCCGGGCGTTATCACCTTTGGTGCCGGGCACTTCTATGTCAGCCAGTCCGACAAGGGCGGTCTGGTATTTGGTGGCGATCTGGACGGGTACAATTCTTACGCACAGCGCGGCAATCTGCCGGTGGTCGAGGATGTCTGCGAGGGCGGCATGGCGCTGATGCCGATGATCGGTCGCGCACGTCTGCTGCGGATGTGGGGCGGGATCATGGATATGTCGATGGACGGCTCGCCCATTATCGACCGGACCGGTATCGAAGGTCTCTATTTCAACGGCGGCTGGTGTTATGGCGGGTTCAAGGCGACCCCGGCCTCCGGCTACTGCTTTGCGCATCTGCTGGCGAAGGACGAGCCGCACCCGACCGCACCCGCCTATCGGTTCGACCGGTTCCGCACCGGGCGGATGATTGACGAAAAAGGCATGGGCAACCAGCCCAACCTGCACTGAGGGGAACAGCACCATGATCATCAATCATCCCTTGCTGGGCCCGCGCGACAGTTCTGAGTTCGTCTATCTTGGCGACGCATCCTTGATCGCACGTCCCGATTGGCAGGCGGATAATGCAGCCGAGGCATTTTATGACTACGCCTATCTGCGCGATAACCCGGCAGGCGAACACCGCGAGTTGTGGTTTCACGAAGGCGGTGACCGGTCTTGGCTGGTTGTGACGCGCAATACCGTGACGCATGAGATCACGGACGTGGAAATGGCCCGAGACGTGGCCCGGGCACAGGGACGTTCAAAATGACTCAAACCAACCGGCTGCGCGGTGGTCAGATCGACCGCACCACAACCCTGAGCTTCAAATTCGACAATCGCAGCTACACGGCACATCCTGGCGATACGCTGACCTCGGCCCTGCTGGCCAATGGTGTGCGCTTGATGGGGCGGTCGTTCAAGTATCACCGCCCCCGCGGTGTGCTGACTGCCGGATCGGAAGAACCCAACGCCATCGTAGAACTGCGTTCGGGCACCCGGCAGGAGCCCAACACCCGCGCCACTACGATCGAGATGTTCGACGGGCTTGAAGCCCAATCCCAGAACCGCTGGCCCAGCCTGAAATTCGACGCTTTGGCGATCAATGACAGGTTCTCGAATTTCCTGTCGGCCGGGTTCTACTACAAGACCTTCATGTGGCCTGCCGCGTTCTGGGAAAAGCTGTACGAACCTATGATCCGCCGCGCAGCCGGGCTGGGTTCGCTGTCGATGCAGGAAGATCCCGACGACTATGACAAAGGGTTCCGGCATTGTGACCTGCTGATCATTGGCGCAGGTCCATCCGGTTTGGCGGCGGCCTTGACTGCGGGCCGGGCCGGGTCGGATGTTATTCTGGCGGATGAGGATTTCGCGCTTGGCGGGCGGTTAAACAGCGAGACCTTTGCACTGAACGACAATCCCGCAGATGAATGGGTGGCGCAGTCAGTGGCGGACCTGTCCGCGATGCCAAACGTTCGCCTGATGCCGCGCACCACGGTGATCGGGGCGTTTGATCACGGCATCTATGGCGCCGTTGAGCGCACTGGCGACCATCTCGC
>DS999535.1:0-64866 GCA_000158135.1 Rhodobacteraceae bacterium KLH11 | reverse complement strand
CCCGGCAAGTCTTGTGGCGCATCTATTCCAAACGCGCCGTGCTCTGCGCCGGAGCGACCGAGCGGCCCATTGCTTTTGAGAACAACGACCGCCCCGGCGTCATGTTGGCCAGCGCGTTGCGGACTTATGCCAACCGGTTCGCAACCACGGCAGCGCAGCGCGTGGCGATCTTTACCAACAACGACGATGGCCACCGAACCGCTGCCGATCTGCACGCCAAGGGCGTCAGGATTGCGGCCGTGGTGGATGTGCGGCCAGATGCGCCGATCAGCTACGACTATGAGGTGCTGGCCGGTGCTCAGGTCATTGATACCAAGGGCCGTCTGGGTCTGAGCTTTGTCGAGGTTAAACTGGCCGACGGATCAAAGCGCACATTGGATTGTGGCGCGCTTGGTGTG
Organism: Rhodobacteraceae bacterium KLH11; assembly: GCA_000158135.1. Lineage (GTDB taxonomy): Bacteria > Pseudomonadota > Alphaproteobacteria > Rhodobacterales > Rhodobacteraceae > Ruegeria. Next base: position 64,468 of record DS999535.1, on the reverse strand, counting down.
TCCGGTGGCTGGAACCCGAACGTGCATCTGACCTGCCATCAGCGCGGGCGTCCGATCTGGAGCGAGGATCTGGCAGCCTTCGTTCCCGGCGCAGACCTGCCGCCCGGCCTGACGGTCGCTGGTGCCGCAAACGGTAGGATGTCGACCTATGGCGCCCTGCAATCCGGGGCTCAAGCAGCGGCTGACGCGCTGGACCTCAAAGGCGCGTTACCCGACTTGCCCAAGGCCGAAGATGCGCCGATCTCGCAAACGCCATTCTGGTACGTGAAAGGCTGCGCCCGCGCATGGCTGGATCAGCAGAACGATGTGACGGTCAAGGATGTGAAGCTCAGCCATCAGGAAGGGTTCCGCTCCGTCGAGCATCTGAAACGCTATACCACGATGGGCATGGCCACCGATCAGGGCAAAACCTCGAACATGGGTGGCCTGGCGATCATGGCCGAACTGGCGGGTAAATCCATCCCCGAGACCGGAACGACGATTTTCCGCCCGCCTTATACCCCCGTGCCCATTGGCACCTTGGCCGGGCGCATGAAAGGGCAGGAGTTTCACCCGACCCGCCTGACGCCCTCGCATTATTGGGCCAAGGAACGGGGCGCGGTTTTTGTCGAGGTTGGCAACTGGCTGCGCGCGCAGTGGTTCCCTCTGCCCGGTGAAACGCATTGGCGCGAGTCCGTTGATCGCGAGGTGCGCCAAACGCGCGCCTCGGTAGGTGTGTGTGACTGTACGACGCTTGGAAAAATCGACGTGCAGGGCACCGATGCTGCGGACTTCCTGAACCGCATCTACTGCAATGGCTTTGCCAAACTGGCGGTGGGGAAAACCCGCTATGGCCTGATGCTGCGCGAAGACGGTATCGCGATGGATGACGGTACCGCCGCGCGTCTGGCCGAGGATCATTTCGTGGTGACGACAACCACGGCCAATGCGGTCAAGGTCTATCAGCATATGGAATTTGTCCGGCAATGCCTGTTCCCGGATATGGATGTTCAGCTGATCTCGACCACTGAAGCCTGGGCGCAATATGCCGTCGCTGGCCCCAACTCGCGCAATCTGCTGCAAAAGATCGTAGACCCGGAATTTGATATCTCGAATGAAGGATTTCCGTTCATGGCGTGCGGGAATATCACCGTTTGCGGTGGGCTGCGGGCGCGTCTGTTCCGGATTTCATTCTCGGGCGAGCTTGCATTCGAAATCGCGGTTCCCGCGCGTTACGGTGATGCGCTGATGCGGCGTCTGATGCAGCAAGGCGAAGAGTTTGATGTTGTGCCCTATGGTACAGAAGCTCTGGGCGTGATGCGGATTGAAAAGGGTCACGCAGCTGGCAATGAATTGAATGGAACAACCACAGCGCTGAACCTTGGTATGGGTCGGATGGTGTCAAAGAAGAAAGACAGTATCGGATCAACCCTGTCTGAACGTGAGGGGCTGAATGAGCCTGATGCGCTGAACATGGTTGGCGTCAAGCCCGTGAACAACGCGGACAAGATCACCGCTGGCGCGCATCTCATGGATGCATCCGGCCCGGTCGATGCCGCGCATGATCAGGGCTATGTTACGTCGGCTGCGTTCTCGCCTTCGCTGGAGAGCTATATCGGTCTGGGCTTTCTGAAGAATGGCAATGACCGTCAGGGCGAAAAGATGCGCCTTGTGTCGCCGCTAACCGATCTGACCGTCGAGGTCGAGATCGTCTCGGCCCATTTTGTCGACCCTGAGGGAGAACGGCTTCGTGCATGATCTGGTAGCAATCACCGCCCTGGGCGGATCTGAGCCCCGTGTCGATACGGTTGGAAACGTCACCTGCACCGAGGTGCCCGCCGTGGCGCTGGCCTCGGTCGCCGCGCGCGCCGATCGCGCGGCAGAAGCCCGGAAGGCGCTTGCAAAACTGACCGGCGCATCAATACCCGAGGTTGGTCAATTCGCGGGCGACAACGTGTTGGCGTTCTGGACTGGGCCCGATCAATGGATGATCGAAGCCCCGTTTGATACTCATGAAGACCTGGCGCAACAGACAAAAAACTGTGTCGGCGACACCGCGTCCGTCTCAGAACAGACCGATGCCTGGACCCGATTTGATCTGGAGGGTGCAGATGTTCCGGCAGTGCTGGAGCTGCTTTGCATTCTGGATTGCCGGAAGATGGAACCGGGCCAGACGGCACGGACATCAATCCATCACCTTGGCTGCTTTGTTCTGTGCCAGTCTGCGATTTCGTTCAGCCTGTACGGTCCGCGGTCTTCGGCAGGATCGTTGCGCCATGCCATCGTGGCGGCAATGAAATCCGCCCTTTGAACCCCGCGCTTAGCTTGAAGGCAAGGGAGCATTATCTTCGACGCGAAAACGGTTGATGCGGCGGCGGTCCTCGCTGGGGCTTAGCCCGAAGGCGGATCGGTAGTGCGTGACCAAAGGCGTGACCGAGCTGAAGCCGATGGCGGCTGCGATGTCGGCAATGGGGTCTTTGGTATAGACAACCATTTGTCTTGCCGCCTTCATGCGCATAGCGCGGAAATAGTGGCTGGGGCTTTGACCGGTCGCCTGTTTGAAGGCGCGCTCGACCTGGCGCGGTGTGACACCGACCTGCTGTGACAGTTCGGCAATCGACAACGGATCGCCAATTCGACTGGCATACAACTCGACGCATTTTGCCACAAGCGGCGGCAGTTGTTCGCCGGTGTCGGGCCTGCTGGTGTCTGGCACCTGTTGGCGCACGCCTTCACCTCGCATCAATGGGTGCTGAAACCAGCACGCAACCTCATGCGCAACTTCGCCTCCTAACCGGCCTTGGATCAGGTGCAGGGCAAGATCAAAGGCGGCTGTGGCCCCAGCTGCAGTGTAACGGGAGGCATCTGAGACGATCACCTCTCGCCTTGCCTCGATCTCTGGAAACTCGGCCAGAAATGCCGCCTCATAACACCAATGCACCGAAACCGGATGTCCAGCCATTGCGCCGGATCGTACTAGTGGAAACACCCCCCCACTAATACCGCCCAGTATCATTCCGTGGCGCGAAAGCGCACGTAATGTTCCATTCCCCTGAGCCGGATCGCTGAATCCCGAGGTCGGACTGCTCAAGAGAAAAAGGATGTCAATCGAACGGCAATCCGACAGATCTCGTTCAGCCTCGAACCGGATATTGGCGCTGGAACTTACTTTTCCCCCGTTTTCAGTCACAAGGGACCAGCAAAATGCTTCTTGCCCGGCGATCTCGTTTGCGGCACGCAGCGGTTCGATCACCGATGTCAGACATGCCATCGGAAAGCCGTCAAACAGTAAGAATCCGATCTCTATACTCTTTTCTGTCAGCATGATTATTTTACTATCAGGAAAAATTACTGCTATGGTAGTCCGAATTGAGTTGGGTATTGCGCCGCGCCTGCTTGCAGAACCGGTTTGGCCAAGTGTAGCAAGACGTTGAAAGAGTGAAATTGAAAAGACGCGATAAAGAAATGGCTGCAAATCTGACGCAGAACCCACATTCCGTTCGTTCGGGTGACAGAGAAAAAGTTCTTGAAGTTGCCATCGGTCGCGAAGTTCGCGCCTTTCGCAAGCAGCAGAACATAACCGTCGCGGAACTGGCCCAGCTAACCGGATTGTCGATCGGCATGCTGTCCAAGATCGAGAACGGCAATACGTCTCCTTCCTTGACAACTTTGCAGTCATTGGCCGACGCGCTTTCGGTTCCTTTAACTAGCTTCTTCAGACAATTCGAAGAACGCCGCGAGGCGGTACATACAAAAGCCGGTGAAGGCGTCGAGCTGGAGCGCGAAGGAACACGCGCCAACCATCAATATAATCTGTTGGGGCATATTGGCGCCAACGGGTCAGGTGTGATTGTTGAGCCTTATCTGATCACACTGACTGCTGAATCCGACGTGTTCCCAACATTCCAGCATGGTGGTATCGAAACGATTTATATGCTGGAAGGCGAGGTAGATTACCGCCACGGCGACCAGATTTACCCTCTGAAACCAGGCGACACTCTGTTTTTTGACGCCGACGCACCTCATGGTCCAGAGCGGTTGGTCACGCTACCCGCGCGATACATTTCAGTAATCAGCTATCCTCAGACAAACTGATCGGCTTGCGCAACAAAAAGTCCGTGGGCCTATCATAACCTTCGTGGCTGCCCGCACCTACGATCGTAAACCCAAGCCTTGAAAACACGTGATGGTTTTCAGTGAGTTCCACACGTGTTTCCAGTTCCAGCGCAGGCAGCGCAAACGCGTCATGCATTGTGATATCATCGCTCGGAATGAGCCAAGGTGTTTTGTCCCGATCAGTCATAGAGCCACGACACTTCGCAAAGCTCATCTATTTGGTCAAGGGCGGTTCCGTTTCCAGATCGGGCCAGATACCGGGTGAGGTCGGCAATCCGTCGTCAAACTGGCTGAGGTAGTCCAGCATCATGGGACGGTTGTCGATAAACCCTTTGTAAGTGGCCAGTTCGACCGGCAGGTCCCGGACAACGCGATGCAAGCGACGGCCCCATTTGGGAACAGTCATCAGATCCTGAAAACTGCACAGATAGCAACGGATCGGGAACACCAGCGCGTTTGAGCGGGGCAAGCGGAAGAAGGTTTGCAGCTCAACCCGTAAATGTTGCTTGTGTGCTATGTTTTCAGGCGTCAGCGTCGTCTTCTGGATGCCCCATTTGTGATAGTTTTCCGGACTGGTATCCAACAGAGGATTCACCGTCATCGTCCAGTTCAGACGTCGCGCAGGGGCACCCTGCTGAATGTTCAGCAGGAATTTCAAGGCGCGCTGAAAAATACCCATTTCATGGGCTTTCGGAACCGGCGCATGCCATTCGAAAAAATTCATGCCAATGTCGAAATCCAGGCTCCAGTCGGCCTGGGTTGTCACCATACCGGCGTCCATCCACAGCATTTCATCCCGCTGATCCAGCACGGCGAAATCACCCTGCGCCTGACGGGTGATGTATTCCATTGGCCCGTAAGGCAGCGTGGTTTCATCCATGAAGGTAAAGCTGTGATCAATGCCCAACGGTTTATTGATCCAACGCCACTGGTTGCCGTTGCGATGCAGCTCGAACAGGTCCGGATAATCCTCGGATTTGCTGACCATGATCAGTTCCAACAAATCCCAGCCCGCCAGAGTCATATGCGGCAGGGACTGACAGCGCAGCGGGTCCTGATCCAGAACGATCGCGCGATCTTTCATCTCGGACACATAGTGTTCATCGACATCGAACCGCATCTCATAGACTGACCCCTCGGGCCCGCCACGGTGCTGTTCCATGTTGACGGAATACATATAGCTGTCTTCATGAAACGGGAACGGAAAGCGTTTGATCGCCCAATCCGAGTTGTGAAACGTATAATCGTCGCGAAAGGATTCGTCGTTGAATTGAATAGTCATGTCGGGCCTCCTCTCAGCGGTCCAGCACGAGGGACTTGCCCTCGAAACGCGATACGCAGGGCATGATTTTCTTGCCCGCCGCCTTTTCTTCGTCAGTCAGCCAGTGATCGCGGTGAACAAAGTTTCCGTCGTGATCCAGCACAACGGTTTCGCATTGGCCACAGGCCCCACCACGGCACAGATACGGCGCATCCACGCCTTCACGTTCGATGGCTTCCAGCAGGCTTTCGTTTTCACCCACATGAATAACCTTGTCCGAGGTTGCCAAGCGCACCTCAAACGGTTTGCCGGGCTGCGGTGCCAGAAACTCTTCGTAGTGCACGCAATCCTCAGGCCAGCCTTCTGCGGCAGCGGCGTTGCGCACCCAGTCGATCATGCCTTTGGGGCCGCAGACATAGACATGGGTACCCAGTGGCTGCCCGCTGAGCAGGCTTTTCAGATCAATCTGTTGGTTTTGATCGTCATAGTACAGATGCGTCTCGTTCGGATGTCTGTCTGTCAATTGATCGGCATAAGACGCCAACGCGTTGTTACGGCACGCGTAATGCAGTTCCCAATGACCATGCAGCAATTCCAGCTGTTTGATCTGCGCCAGGAACGGCGTGATCCCGATACCACCGGCCAGAAACAGGTGCTTGCGCGCCCGCAGATCAAGTGAGAACAGATTGACCGGGAAGCTGATTGTCATCTCATCACCCAGCTTGACTTGTCGGTGCATGAACAGCGACCCGCCCCGGCCCTGATCGTCGCGCCGGACCGAGATGGTATAGGATGACTGATCAAACGGGTCGGACATCAGCGAATAGGGGTTCAGCCGCGTGGTGCCGCCATCCTGCATTTCCACCACTGTATGCGCCCCACCCGAAAAGGTGGGCAGCTGGCCGCCATCAATACGTTCGAACCGGAACCGCGTCACCAACTCGTTCAGTGGAGTGATCTCGGTCACTTTGACCTGAATTTTCTCGGCACCGCTCATTCGTAGATCCCCTTCGGCTTGGGCACGTTGCCATGATCTTCGGCATCGACACGGACGCCCTGATAGGCGGCAAGGCGGCGGGAATAATGGTCGCGCACGAACAGGTTCAGCCCGCAATGAACGCATACAAACGGGTCAACCTCGACGTCTTCGGTGATACCCTTGCAGTGTACGCATTGCATTCGGCGCGCAACCGATCCGCGATGTTCGGTCTGGATTGCCGTGTGCGGCAGGCCAACGGCCATCACTTCGTTCATGGCCTGACCCATCATGCCCTCGGTGCCGGTCAGATAGACTTGCAACCCCATATGCGCGTCCTCTAACACACGGCGAATGCGATGCAGCGCGGCCTCATAGGACGGACCTTCATAGAATTGCGCGGGATTCAGCGCTTGCAGCTTTGTCGTGAAGTCTGCCCCCTTGGGGATATAGATCAGGTGGGTTTTGGCCATCAGGTCAGGTGTCGCTATGTCAAGAACGGCTTCGGCCCCTTCGGCCTCGGCGATCATGAGATGATGTTCGCCCGGGCGAACCTCTAGCGTGCCCCAGACCGGGCGGCTTGCGATTGACTTGGGAAATTCGAACTTTGACATTGTGCCCTCAAATAGGAAAAAGGGCGCCACGGTGTGTCCGTCGCGCCCTCTGAAACTCAGCCCTTTGTGGTTCTGATCGATTTGTCCTGATCGTAGAACGGCATCTCTTCCGCAGTCGCTGCTATTTCGGTCCCATCGCCGTTGCGCACCGTCAGCTTGGTTCCGGGTGACGCACAGGCAACCGGCATCCGCGCGATGCCGACATTGTGGCCGTTGATCTCGGAATACATGCCAAAAGTGACAACCCCGACCTTTTCACCGTTTTGCAGCAGGTCCGCGCCTTCATCCGCAGGCGTGGTGCCGTCCAGTTTGACGCCGTAGATCTTAAACCGTTCCTTGCCCTGCGAGGCATAGTGGTTTTCGGCCCCGATGAAGCCAGTTTTCCCGGGTGAGACGGTGAATTCCAGACCCAGCTCCCAAAGCGTATCGCCGCAGGTTTCACCGTCGAACGGATAAGTTTCCGAATTGTCGCCGGGATAGAACAGCAGATAGCTTTCGGTGCGCAGCAGATCGAGCGTCGAGAACTGGACCGGAGCGATGCCCATATCCTTGCCCTCAGCCAGAATACTATCCCACAGGTGTACGGCGTGCTTGGCCTGACAGAAGATCTCGTACCCGCGTTCACCGGTATAACCGGTCCGCGAAATCATCACCGGGCAGCCAAAAAGCTTGGTCTGCATGATGCCGAAATAGGCCAGATCCCGAATTCCGGGGATGTGTTTGGCCAGAAAATCAACGGCCACTGGTCCCTGCAAGGACATGTCGTGCATGTCGTCGTCAAAAATGACCGAGCAGTTCTTGCCTGCCGCCACCGATGTCAGCTGCTCCATACCGGTTCCTGTGCCGTGCACCACAAGCCATGTGTTCACTGACAGGCGATAGATGATGCAGTCATCAACAAACTTGCCTTCGGCATTCAGGATCGAAGCATAGATCGACCGGCCCGGCATGATCTTCTCAACATTACGCGTGGTGACACGATCAATGACATAGGCGGCATCTTCGCCGACCACGTGGACTTTTTTCAGACCAGAAACATCCATAAGACCCGCTTTGGTACGGATGGCTTCATAATCCGCCTTGGCGCGTTCAGGGCTGTGGTCATAGAACCAGGCGGTCCCCATTCCGTTCCAGTCCTCAAGTTCGCCACCGATCTCGGCATGGCGCTGCGCAAGGGCTGACGTCCTCCAGAGAATGGCCATGGTTCAAGTCTCCCGTTGATTGCTTTTGTTGCCCATATTGAGGCCGATGTAAGATTGAAAATCAACACTTGTGTGCAGATTTTTTTCCTGATGGGAATATTTGCTTTCAATTTACGAACCCTGAAGTTGAGGCCCAGAGTTTCGTAAAATAATTATTTCACAACATGTTACGGCAGGCATGTGCCCTTCACTAAGTACCCGTGACACCGGCGCTAAAGATGTTTGCCCCACATATCTATTGACAGGTTGTTAATGAAATTGTCCCCTGAGTAGATAATTATTCCCAGCAGGAAATTCTTGGCAGAGAAACCTCCTGCTGCAACAACAGGGAGACTACGAAGTGGATGGTAATCTAAATGCACTCACGACGGTCTTTACCGAGTTTTATTACTGGGTAACGGTCGTCTTCATGTTCCTCATCCATGTGGGCTTTTGCATGTATGAGGTCGGTGCCAGCCGGGCTCGTAACCATATGCACACATTGATGAAAAACATCATGATCATCCCGCTGGTAACGGTTACATTTTTCTTCTTCGGATGGTGGATCTACTGGGCCTTTCCGAACTTTCCGTTCTGGGGTGGTCTGGATACTGAAGCGGGTGCCGCGAACCTGCCATGGGCCGATACGATGGCAACCAATCTGGACGATAGAATCACAGGGGTCTTCTGGGCCGCGTTCCTGCTGTTCTCATGGACAGCGGCCTCGATCGTGTCAGGTTCCGTGATCGAACGGATCAGATCCTCGGCCCTGTGGGTACATGCGGTGATGATCGGTTCAGTCTGGTGGATCATAGATGCCGCTTGGGGCTGGCACTATGGCGGCTGGATGGTGCGCGTTCTAGGCTATCACGATGCTTACGCATCGGGCGTTATCCACGCAATTGCCGGCGGTTACGCGCTTGGCGTGATCATGGTTCTGGGTCCGCGGCTTGGTAAATTTGCCAAGGACGGAACACCTCGGGATATCCCGCCACACAATCCATGGCTGCTGACGATCGGGATTTTCCTTATCTACACCGGTTTCTGGGGCTTCTATGCTGCATGTAACGTTCCGGTAATCTCACCAGAGGCTATCGACGGTCAGATCACTGGCGTGACCTGGACGGCGACCAATATTTATCTGGCCCCGACAACGTTGTCGGCGATCACTTTCAACTTCCTGATGTCACTGTCAGGTGGCTTGATGGCAGCTTATGTCGTGTCCAAGGGCGACGCGTTCTGGACATTCTCGGGCGGCCTGGCCGGTATTATTACCGCTTCCGCAGGTAACGACCTCTATCACCCGATCCAGGCGATGATCATTGCCGCAATCGGTGTCGTGATCGTTTACAAACTGCACCACTGGGTTGAACGTCGTTTCAAACTGGACGACGCCGTTGGTGCTGTTGCTGTGCATGGCTATGCAGGGTTCGTCGGCCTGGTGATTTCGGGCTTTGTCCTCTGGGGTGTGCCGTCTTCGCCCTATGAAGGTTATGCTACGATCAATCCGGTTGGTCAGATCACCGGTGCCGTCATCATGTTCTTTGTTCTGGGGTTCTTGCCAGGCTGGGTTCTGGCGAAGATCCAGTCGGCTGTAGGTGTCTTGCGCATCCCGGAAGAAGTTGAGCTTCAGGGCCTCGATTACGCGGAGCACCATGCCTACGAAGATGCCAAAGCGGCGATCATTGCCGCCGATAAAGAAGAACTGGCTACCCGTGGCGTAGCCGCGAAGTGAGGGAGAAAGATATGTCTACAAATGGATATACAAGCTGGGCCGTTGATCTGGCCGAAGTCGGGCCGGTCTACCCCTTCCAGGGCTATGAGGTCTTAATGGTCATCATCGGCGTCGCCTTCTGGATAGGCTGGCATCGCATCCAGTTCGTCCGGGAAGGCGAGCACCTTGAAAAAGCGCGTCACACCGGTGACGAAGAGAAGGTGAAGATACAGCTGGAACGATATTGATCCAGTCTTAAAAGCTGGCAATGGGCGTAAAGAATCAGAAGTTGCGCCCATTGCCTAACAGGAAAAAAACTTTCCTATGATTATTGATGTCTCGCTGATTTGTTAGTATCGTCGAATCATAACGAAACACACAAGGAGATCTGCCAGCCATGTGCGGAATTGTTGGATTGTTCCTCAAAGACCAGTCTCTTGCGCCCCAACTGGGCAATATGCTGACCGAGATGCTGATCACGATGACAGATCGTGGCCCCGACAGTGCGGGTATTGCGATCTATGGCGCAGAGTCGGCCGGCAAAACCAAAATAACGGTTCAATCCGCGGGCCCCGAAAATGACTTTAACGGCCTGGCAGATGAGCTGGGCAAAAGTCTGGGTGCAACCGTTCGTCAGACAAACAACCACACACATTCCGTTCTGGAAATTCCTGCTGGTCAGTTCGAACCCGCGCGCGCCGCGCTGGCCGAAATCCGCCCGTCGGTTCGGATCATGAGCCATGGGGATATGCTGGAGATCTACAAAGAGGTTGGCTTGCCCAAGGATGTCGCCGACCGATTCAACCTCCGCGGCATGAGCGGCACCCACGGGATCGGCCACACCCGCATGGCGACCGAATCTGCCGTGACGACGATGGGCGCACACCCGTTTAACACCGGATCCGATCAATGCCTTGTCCACAATGGATCGCTGTCCAACCATAACTCCTTGCGTCGTAAGCTGCGCCGCGAAGGTGTACATATCCAGACCGAGAACGACACCGAGGTCGGGGCGGCCTACCTGACCTGGAAAATGATGAACGGGGCTTCGTTGGGGGAAGCGCTGGAAAGCAGCCTTGAAGATCTGGATGGCTTCTTCAACTTTGTCGTGGGCACCAAGGACGGGTTTGGAGTGGTGCGCGACCCGATTGCCTGCAAGCCTGCGGTGATGGCGGAAACCGATCAATACGTGGCCTTTGGCAGCGAATACCGCGCGCTGGTCAACCTGCCGGGCATTGAAGACGCCCGCGTGTGGGAGCCGGAACCCGCCACGGTGTACTTCTGGTCTCATAGCGACAGTCCTGCCCCTCAAGAGAAAGCGGCCTGATATGCAGACCTATGATCTAGAAGCAGACGGCCTGCGCGGCCTGAACTCGGCGTTGCAGGCACAGCAAAATGCAACCAATCAAACCAGTTGGGAGGTTGTGAACCCCAAGGGCAGCCACGCGATTGCTGTGGGGCTGGACGCGCCGATCGAGGTTACGATCAAAGGGTCAACCGGTTATTACTGCGCAGGCATGAACCAGCAGGCGACGGTGAAGGTCGAAGGCTCGGTCGGGCCCGGCGTGGCCGAGAACATGATGTCCGGTCAGGTGATCGTTGATGGCGACGCCAGCCAATATGCCGGGGCCACTGGCCATGGTGGATTGCTGGTGATCAAGGGCAATGCAAGCTCGCGTTGCGGGATTTCGATGAAAGGCATCGACATCGTGGTTCACGGCAATATCGGCCATATGTCGGCCTTCATGGCGCAGGACGGCAATCTGGTTGTCTGCGGCGATGCAGGCGACGCGCTGGGGGATTCCCTTTACGAAGCACGGCTGTTCGTGCGCGGCTCGGTCAAAAGCCTGGGCGCGGATTGCATCGAGAAAGAGATGCGGCCTGAACATATCGAGATCCTGAAGGATCTGCTGGATCGTGCCGGTTCAGACGCCAAACCGGAAGAGTTCAAACGCTATGGCTCGGCCCGTCAGCTGTATAATTTCGACGTCGACAACGCCGCCGCTTACTGAGGAAGAAGGGTATGAAAGATATGGACGATCAGCCCCCCCGCACCCTGCCGATCCAGTCGGCGACATTCACCAACCCGATCAATGCCGAAATCCGCCGTGCTGCGGCCACCGGCATTTATGACATCCGGGGCGGTGGTGCCAAGCGGAAGGTGCCGCATTTTGACGACCTGCTGTTTCTGGGCGCCTCGGTCTCGCGCTATCCGCTGGAAGGGTATCGCGAACGCTGCGACACCTCGGTTACGCTGGGCACACGCTTTGCCAAAAAGCCTATCGAGCTGGATATTCCAATCACCATTGCAGGCATGAGCTTTGGTGCCCTTTCCGGCCCGGCAAAAGAGGCCTTGGGGCGTGGCGCGTCTGCGGCGGGTACGTCGACGACAACGGGTGACGGGGGCATGACACCCGAAGAACGCGGCCATTCGTCAAAGCTGGTCTATCAGTATCTGCCCTCACGCTATGGCATGAACCCCAATGATCTGCGCAAGGCCGATGCGATTGAGATTGTGGTCGGTCAGGGCGCAAAGCCGGGCGGCGGCGGTATGCTGCTGGGGCAGAAGATCAGCGACCGCGTTGCCGAGATGCGGACCCTGCCCAAGGGCATCGACCAACGCTCGGCCTGTCGGCATCCCGACTGGACCGGCCCGGATGATCTGGAAATCAAAATCCTGGAGCTGCGCGAAATCACTGGTTGGCAGGTGCCGATCTACGTCAAGGTCGGCGCAACCCGCCCCTATTACGACACCGCTTTGGCTGTGAAAGCCGGGGCCGATGTGGTGGTGATGGACGGAATGCAAGGCGGAACCGCCGCAACGCAGGATGTGTTCATTGAACATGTCGGCCTGCCGACCCTGTCCTGTATCCGGCCCGCAGTGCAGGCGTTGCAGGATCTGGGCGTACATCGCGAGGTGCAGTTGGTGATCTCGGGCGGCATTCGCACCGGAGCCGATGCGGCCAAAGCGCTGGCCCTTGGCGCGGATGCGGTCGCCATCGGAACCGCTGCCCTTGTCGCACTGGGCGACAATGACCCGAAATGGGAGGCCGAGTATCAGAAACTGGGCACCACCACCGGGGCCTATGATGACTGGCACGAAGTCAAGACCCGGCGGGCATAACAACGCAAGACCCCGAACTTGCTGCAAGCTCAACCCGGTCGAAGCGGGCCGCCGCCTGCGCAATTATCTGAAGTCATGACGCTTGAGCGCAGACCATCGCGCGGGCTTGCGGACATAACCATCTGCACAATCTCGAACCCGAGGATTGTGTGCCTGACATGGAGGCCGCAGCGATGGCGCGGGTCCCGTTGGCTGCACCAACTGGTACCCCGGTAAAGAGGGGTTCTGATCGAATATTGCGCGGCGTCCGAAAGGGGGCCGCGTTTTTGCTTTGTAAAACCAAAAATCAACAGGGAAAGGAAAGCCATCGTGACGACAGATCTCGCAGCTTTCGCAAAAGAAAAAGGCGTCAAATACTTCATGATCTCGTTCACCGATCTGTTTGGTGGGCAGCGGGCCAAACTGGTGCCCGCGCAGGCAATAGCCGAGATGCAGGAAGACGGCGCAGGCTTCGCCGGGTTCGCCACCTGGCTGGATATGACCCCGGCGCATCCCGACATGCTGGCGGTGCCAGACCCTTCATCTGTCATTCAATTGCCGTGGAAGCCCGAAGTGGCCTGGGTGGCAGGCAACTGCGTGATGGAAGGCAGCGATGTCGCGCAAGCCCCGCGCAACGTACTGCGCCGTCTGATCGACGAAGCCGCAAACGAAGGGATGCATGTCAAAACCGGTATTGAGGCCGAGTTCTTTCTGCTGACCCCGGATGGCGAACAGATCAGCGATCCGTTCGATACGGCAGAAAAGCCCTGCTACGACCAGCAGGCTGTGATGCGGCGCTATGATGTCGTGCGTGAGATCTGCGACTACATGCTGGAACTGGGCTGGGGTCCCTACCAGAACGACCACGAAGACGCCAACGGCCAGTTTGAGATGAACTGGGAGTTTGACGATGTTCTGCGCACCGCCGACAAACACTCGTTCTTCAAATTCATGACCAAATCGGTGGCTGAAAAGCACGGTCTGCGTGCGACCTTCATGCCGAAACCGGTGGAAGGCCTGACCGGCAACGGCTGTCACGCCCATATCTCGGTCTGGGATGCACCGGGCGATGCGGCAAAAACCAATGTGTTCGCAGGTGACGGCGATGGCCCCACCGGGGAAGTTGGTCTGGGAGAGCGCGGCAAGCACTTCCTTGGAGGCATTATGAAGCATGCCTCGGCGCTGGCCGCGATCACCAACCCAACGGTGAACAGCTACAAACGCATCAACGCTCCGCGCACCATGTCGGGTGCCACATGGGCGCCCAATACCGTGACGTGGACGGGAAACAACCGCACCCACATGGTCCGCGTCCCCGGCCCCGGACGGTTTGAGCTGCGCCTGCCGGACGGTGCGACCAACCCCTATCTGCTGCAGGCCGTCATCATCGCGGCTGGGTTGTCAGGTATTCGATCCAAGGCAGATCCCGGCAAGCGCTGGGACATCGACATGTATTCCGAAGGTCATAAGGTGCGCGGCGCCCCGAAACTGCCCCTGAACATGCTTGATGCGTTGCGTGAATATGACAAGGACAAAGACCTGAAGGCCATGATGGGTGCCGAGTTCTCATCCGCGTTCCTGAAGATGAAACATCAGGAGTGGAATTCCTTCGTGTCGCATTTCTCGCGCTGGGAAAAGGAAAACACGCTGGATATTTGAGCCGGACAGCAGGATTGCGCCTCTGGGCCGCGGCGCGAGCTGCGGCCCGGTTTCTTTTGATCTGGGCAAGAGAGGCACGTTATGAACGTTCTCATATTCCAACATACTCAAGACAGCTCGGGAAGATATTGGCTGGCAGGACCAGGCGGAAATCGAACAACGCCCTCAGGCTCTTATGACTTTGTAACGATGCCCAATATCTGAATAACATCATTGAACAGGATCGTCGTTTCATCAAACGAAGGATCAGGCCAATGCTGGGTTTCAAATCTTTCGCTTCAGCCATTCATCCAACTGGCCGGACAATCAAAAAAAGACAATCACTACTCAGCTCGCCACTCATCAATACATTCCAGAATGAACGACTTGCACGCATCGGTCTGTTCCCGAAATCGTGTTCTGTTTCGGACATATAGATAGACCTGTCTTTTGTCTGGAAGGTCCGAAACGGAACGAAACGCTGTGGTTCCCGGCATAAATCGCGAAACGGTCTGGGGCAGTATCGTGACCCATTTTCCGGTTTTGACCAAAGCAATCAGCGTGTGGGTGTTGTGGAGTAATATCGCCGCGCCCTCCATCGCGTTCACGAAGGCTTGGGTTTGGATATTATCGCTCAGAGCATTTCGCACGAAAGGCGCCGCAACCACTTCCTCAATTGTCGGAGGGGCCGTCTGCGTGATCAGAGGATGATCCGCAGCACATACCAATCCAAACCGATCCTCAAACAGCGCGATCGCTTCGACGCCGTTGATCGGGTGGTAACCGGACGCGATCCCGATATCGGCCTCTCCTTCTGCAAGCGCATCCAGAACGCGCTGTGTGTCGGTATCGCGTATCTCGACTTTCAGTTTGGGATACCGGGCCGCCAAGATGTCAAGAACGGCCGGAAAGATCAGCGCCCCAACGGACGGAACCGATACGATCCGGACCAGGCCGTGCTCGGACTTTGCGGTTTCTCCGATGCTGTTTATTGTGTGTTCGAATTGGCGCACTTGTTTCTGTGCCAGTTTAAATACTTCCTCTCCCAGCACGGTTAGTCGATTTTTGCGCTCGCCTTCAAACAGGGGCTTTCCGATGTGCTGTTCCAGCTGCTTCAGTGACATTGAAACAGCGGATTGTGTGCGGCCAAGCCGTTCTGCCGCTTCGGCAAGATTTCCGGTTTGCGCGACGATGCAGAAGCAGCGCAGCATTTCGATCTTGATCGCCATGCTTCAATTCCTCTGAAGTTTAGTCAATTTATTTGAATTTGACTGATGTAGTTAAAAGAATCCATCCTCCTGTAATCCGAATTTCTGTTGGTGGAATCCAAAGTGACCAAATTGAACTTGATTGCAGGCGAGTGGCTGGCTGGCGAAAGCGAGATTGAAAACCGCAACCCGTCGGATTTGAGCGATCTGGTGGGCCTGTTTGCCCAGGCCAGCGCCGATCAGCTGGATGCAACGCTGGATCAGGCCCGCATCGCACAGGCCGAATGGGCATCCTATGGGCTGGAGCGTAAACAAGCTGTGCTCATGAACATCGGCAATGAGCTGATGGCGCGCGCCGAGGAACTCGGCACATTGCTCAGCCGCGAAGAGGGCAAACCACTGGCAGAAGGCAAGGGCGAGGTTTTCCGTGCCGGGCAATTCTTTACCTACTATGCCGCTGAATGCTTGCGCCAAATCGGTGAGAATGCTGACTCCGTGCGCCCTGACATCGAGATCGACGTGCGACGTGAGGCGGTTGGCGTTGTCGCGATCATCAGCCCATGGAACTTCCCTACCGCGACCGCCTCGTGGAAGATTGCGCCTGCGCTGTGTTATGGCAACGCGGTTGTGTGGAAGCCTGCCAACATCACGCCTGCCTCGGCTGTGGCGCTGACCGAGATTATCGAGCGGCAGGACATTCCCAAGGGCTTGTTCAGCCTTGTTATGGGCTCGGGTCGTTCCATCGGGCAGCGTCTGGTCGAAAGCCCCAGGGTCAACGCGATTTCGTTTACGGGCTCCGTGCCAGTGGGCAAGGGGATCGCCGCTGCCGCCATTCAGAATCTGACCAAGGTACAGATGGAAATGGGCTCCAAGAACGCTCTGGCCGTCATGGATGATGCTGATCTCGATCTGGCGGTCACCCTGGCACTGGGTGGAGCGTTTGGCGGGACTGGTCAGAAATGCACCGCCTCGTCGCGCCTTGTGGTGCATGAGGGTATCCATGATGCCTTTGTCGAGAAGCTGGTCGCAGGTGCGCAGGCGATGAAAGTGGGTCATGCGTTGGGAAACGGTACCCAGATGGGACCTGTTGTCAGCCAACAGCAACTGTCCGAGAACCTCGCTTATGTCGATCTGGGAAAGTCCGAAGGCGCAGAGCTTGCCTGCGGCGGCCAGCGGCTCGAGATGCCACATGACGGGTTCTACATGTCTCCCGGCGTGTTCCTGAACACCACCAACGACATGCGCATCAACCGCGAGGAAATGTTTGCGCCCCTGGCCAGTGTCATCAAGGTCGGCAGCTATGACGAGGCGCTGAGCGTGGTCAATGACACCAACTTTGGTCTGACTTCGGGCATTGTGACCAGGTCGCTGGCCCGCGCCACCCACTTCCGCCGCAACGCGCGCACCGGTGTTGTCACCGTGAACCTGCCGACGGCAGGCACCGACTATCACGTGCCCTTCGGTGGCCGTGGTGACAGTTCTTATGGCCCGCGCGAGCAGGGCAAGGCAGCTGCCGAATTCTACACCACCGTCAAAACCGCCTATATCAGCGCAGGTCCTGTCTGATGCTGATCGATGGCCTGCAATATGCCAACTGGTCGGAGAAGATCTTCCGCCAACTTCGCGAGGGCGGTGTGGACGCGATCCATGTCACCATCGCCTATCATGAAAATTTCCGCGAAACGGTTCTGAACTTTGAGAAATGGAATCGCTGGTTCGAGCAATATCCGAACCTGATCATGAAAGGCCGCCGGGCCAGCGACATTGATCTGGCAAAGGAAACGGGCCGGACGGCTGTATTCTTCGGGTTCCAGAACCCGTCTCCGATTGAAGATGATATCGGTCTGGTCGAAATCCTGCACGATCTGGGTGCGCGGTTCATGCAGCTGACGTATAACAACCAGTCCCTGCTGGCGACCGGCTGTTACGAGGCCGAAGACACCGGCATTACCCGCATGGGCAAGCAGGTCATTAAAGAAATGAACCGCGTCGGGCTTGTGATCGACATGAGCCATTCGGCAGACCGCTCGACCATCGAGGCGGCTGATATTTCAGAACGTCCTATCGCCATCACGCACGCCAACCCGCATGAATGGTCTCCGGCGCTGCGCAACAAACGCGAAGACGTGATCCGCGCAGTGACACAAAACGGCGGTATGTTCGGCTTTTCGGTCTATCCGCATCACCTGAAGGGCAAATCTGACTGCACGCTGGAAAGCTTCTGCGAGATGATCGCCCGCACGGCCGACACATACGGGGTAAAGCATCTGGGGATTGGTACGGACCTGTGTCAGGATCAATCCGACAGCGTGGTCGAATGGATGCGGGTTGGGCGCTGGACGAAAGAGATTGACTATGGCGAAGGCTCGGCCTCAGCGCCTGGCTTCCCTCCGATGCCGCACTGGTTCCGCGACAATCGCGACTTTGGCAACATCAAAGACGGGCTTCGCGCCGTTGGCATGAACGCCGAAGAGATTGCGGGCATCATGGGTGGCAACTGGTATCGTTTCTTCACCGAAAACTTTGGGTCGCAGCAGCCATGACCACCACGCCCCGAAATGTTGAACGTCGTGAGCCTGCCCGGGTGATGCGCCTTTCACGTCTTGGGTCATTGCATCAATGTCGGCTCAGCTTCATGCGCCAGCTCACCCGCCGCATGGCGGCTGAGAACTGGGTCTTTTCCCGGCCCGTTTTTGATATTGACGCTAACGGTGTGGGCCAAGCGGTTTATTCCGCGCAAGGACCCGATCGCACCTATTCACTGGTCGCCTTCGCCCATGACCTGCCGCCCGAACAACGTTCAGATCGTGTGATAGCCGAGGCCTGGGATGCCACCTTCGCCCTGTTCGACGGTGTTCCCACCAAGGACGATATTCAACGTCTGTCCCGGAATGTACCGCTGCAAGAGGCCGGTCGGGTCAGCGAAAGCGAGTTGTCGCTATCGCGCGCCAACCGCTCGGTTCGGTTGTGGGCTCATGTGGTCGACCGGCTGGCTACGGGTCAGCAGCCGGACCTCGCACAGATCTACAAAGTTGGGTATCTGATGCGCACCACAGCGGTGTACGGATCGGGCAAGTTCGGCGCGGCGGACCGGGAAAAGATCGCCGACCGCCCCGAGGTCAGCGCCCCGTTTCAGGCCGAGATGCTGTCGGTCTATCTGACCCGGATATTCGTCCGCGATCTGGTGCAGCACATGGCAAAGGCCAAGGGCGGTGCACAGACCGCGCAGCTTGATCCCGATATCGCCCGCTGGCTGGGGATCGGCAACTCGACCGGGCTGGGCATGGCGCCCTTCATCGTCAACCACCCGATCTTGTTCAACAATTGGATCATGGCACGCGAAGAGGCCATCGCGCGCGTTCGGTCCGTCGAGACCGCAACAGACGCCGAAGTGACCATGTTTCGCGAGGTATTCGAGCGCAGCAAATTGTCGATCTCGTGGTGGCTGTCAGAGCACCCGATCCAGATCGAAAAACTTGTTGCTTTGAATGCGGATCTGGACGCGATAGCCGCGCATCTCGATCAGACAGGTCTGGCGAGAATCCAGCCCTGGGAACACCTGATCCTATGGTCTCAGACCGCCCTTGGCGAAGAAGGGCAAGAGTTGCTGGCCTCTCTGATCCTTGAACCATATGGAGCGTTGGTGGACGGGTTGAGCAGTTGCATGGCGGATGGCAACAGCGCAGCCTTTGCAATCGACGGGGCGATGCCGGTCACCCAGGTGCGCGAGTTGATCCGCACAAGCTTTGGCTGGGCGCTTGATCTGGATTGGAGCGCAGCCGCGCATTGCGCGCGCGCCTGGTATGTTTCCGAGGAAAAGCTTGAACCCCGCCTGGGGGAACGGTTCGACGAACCAATCGCGGATTATGAACAACCTCTGGCGCCGGCGCGCGATGCGGCGCGTGCGTTTGACGCGCTGGACAATTGGTCGGGCGAAGCCCCGGTCGCAGAATTCCTGCTGCGTCACCCGGAACATCGCCACACGGTGCGCCGCGCGCAGATGAGCCGCGTCGCCCCCTATGGTGAAATCCGGGACAATACGATTGGCGCAGAGGTGATGCCCATCGACATGCTGCGCGCCAAACTCTCGTTTTTCGGCGCAACCCATTTCGATCCGCGCTCAGACCGCTGGGTTCGCATCTGTATGTATGCAGGCGCGCCATACCCCGAAGAGCTGGGCCCGGACACTGCCGATCTTTGGGTCTATCCGGAGCTTGCGCAATGAGCTTTTCCCTTAACGAAGTCGAAGCCACCGCCAAACGTGCAACGCGCGGTGCTGGCTATGACTGGGGTGTGGCGGAAGAGGCCGGAAAGGCGACGCGCTGGCTCTGTGCACAGGGTCTTGACGGGGTGGCCGAATTGGCCCGCGTGTTGGAGCGCGGGTTTGCCAATAATCTGGGCGAACACGTCCCGATACATATGGAAGCCGACTGGGCCGGGGGTATGGACTTGTGTCCACTGATGACCGGCGCGTTGCTGTCGGATTGCTCGCATTTGCTGCAATCCGGCCCGAGCCGGATCAGAAATTTGGCCACACCTGCTGTCTTGCTGCCATTTGCGGCCCAAGCCGCGCGCCGTCAAACCGCAATTGTTACCGTCGTAGCGGGTGATTTCATTGCTGCGACTGACGGAACACAACTGGTACTGAAAAACGAGTGGCCCGCCCACGCAAGCGTAATCGAGGTTGCGCTGGGTGATACCCTGACAAACCCGCGCGCGCAAAAGACCCGCGCGATGCCCGATCCGGCGGCATGGAACATGCTTGGCCGCTTTGCACACCGCACCTACGCCCCGGCCACGGAGGAATCCCGTTTGCTGGGCGCGGGTGCCGGGCTTTCCGACAACGACTGAAAAGAGACCGCCATGATCCAAACCCGCACCCTTTCACTTGCTGAAATCGAAGAGCTGTCTTTCCGGGCACTGGTCGCTGCGGGCACAAGTAAGGAAAACGCGCGACCTCTGGCGGTCGCAACCGCCGCGACCGAGGCAGACGGGGTTGCCAGCCATGGCCTGGCCTATATCCCGATCTACTGTGAGCATGTTCAATGCGGCAAGGTCGATGGGCAGGCCCGGCCGGTTCTGGCGAAGCCACGCCCCGGTGTTGTCACTGTCGATGCTGCCACCGGGTTTGCGCATGCAGCCATTGAGGCCGGGTTCAACGCGCTGATCCCAGCTGCTCGGACGCAGGGGATTGCTGCGCTGGCGATCCGAAACAGTTATAATTGCGGAGTTCTGGGATATCACACTCACCGGCTGGCACAGGCTGGGCTGGTCGGTCTGGGCTTCACCAACGCCCCGGCTTCTATTGCCCCTTCGGGAGGCTCTAAGCCGGTGGTTGGGACCAACCCGTTCTCAATCGCCACTCCGGGCACCGATGGGCAACCCGTGCTGCTGATTGATCAGAGCGCCAGCACCATCGCCAAGAGCGAAGTCATGAAACATGCCCGGGAAGGCAAGCCGATCCCGGTTGGCTGGGCGCTGGATTCCGATGGCAACCCCACAACCGACCCGAATGTCGGGCTCAAAGGATCGATGGCTCCTTCGGGTGGCTATAAAGGCGTCGGCGTGGCCTTGCTGACCGAGGTTTTGGCTGCGGCGCTAACAGGTGCCATGCTTGGACTCCATGCCTCACCCTTTTCCGGGACGGCCGGAGGCCCCCCTAAAACGGGTCAGTTCTTTATCGCGATTGACGCATCTGCGACCGCTGATGACGCATTTTCAACCAGAATTGTCGATCTCGTCGAAGCGATCCGATGTCAGGACGGCGCACATTTGCCCGGTGATGGTCGCCGGGCAAAGCGTTTGGTGGCCAATTCTGAAGGTGTAGCCGTCAACGTGGCAACGCTGGAGAAAATTGAAGCCCTGCTCACTTAGGGCCCAAATGGTGAAGTTCCAGAACACCTGCCAATCTTTTCTGGACATCAGGACACGTGCGAACAGGGAGGTAACACATGTCAATGAAAGATCCTTTTACCGATCTGGAGATCAAGCGATCTTCGGGCGGCTTCTATGAAGGTCATAGCGTCGAAATTGCCTTGCTCAGCAAGTCGATCATGGTTGCGCTGGTTATCTGGGCACTGGTCTGGCCTGCAAACGCAAACGGAGTTCTGGGAAGCTTGAACTCGCGCCTGCTGGAAGACTTCAATGCGTTCTACATCATTATCGTAGGCCTATTTGCGTTTTTCCTGTTTGTCGTCGCCGCGCTGCCACAAACCGGTAAACGGCTTATGGGCCCCGAAGGTGAAAAGCCCGAATTCTCCGACTTTTCATGGTTCTCGATGATGTTTGGTGCCGGTCTGGGTGTTGGTTTGATGGTCTTTGCGACCGCCGAACCTCTGGGCCTGTGGGGCTCAAACCCGACCGTTATTGCCGGAGCAGTCACCGGCAACACCGAAGAGGCGTTGCAGTCTGGGTATCGGTATACCTTCCTGCACTATGGGTTTCATGCCTGGTCGATCTATGTGGTGACCGGTCTTTCGCTGGCATACTACGCCTATACGCGGAACATGCCACTGACCATCCGGACGGCGCTGACACCACTGTTTGGCAAGCTGATGAACGGGTTTCTGGGTCACGTGGTTGATGTACTGGGCGTGGTTGCCACCATTTTGGGCGTGTCCGTTACCATTGGATTTGGTGTCTCGCAGTTCATTGACGGCCTTTATGCCATCTCGGGCATGGAATGGATGATGGACATGACCGGAGACGCACCTGCACCCAGCACCGTAGGTCTGCTGGCAGGTCTGATCGTGATCATGGGTCTGTCGATCATTTCGGCGGTCTCGGGTGTTGGACGAGGCGTAAAGTACCTGTCAAACCTGAACCTGGTACTGTCGCTGATCCTGCTTCTGGTCTTCGTTGTCTTCGGGTCTTTCCTATTTGCGATGACCACCTATGCAACAGCGTTTGTAGACTACATCCTGCACTTCATCTCGCTCAGCTTCGGTGCTTTCAACCCGCAATCGACCGCAGCGTTTGATGCGGTTCTGCCCAGCGAAGCCGCGCCGTTTGCCGACGCGCTTTATGCCGGTGCGACCAATCCTTGGGGGTCGTTCGACGGGTTCGTGTCAGGCCTGGAAGGCGATGCTGCAGCGCTGCCGGAATCGGTTCTTGCGTCGGTCTACGCCGCAGGCGATCCGGGCCGTCAGTTCGGCTGGCAGGCTGGCTGGACCACGTTCTATTGGGCCTGGTGGATCGCGTTCTCGCCCTTCGTCGGCCTGTTCCTGGCGCGTATCTCCAAAGGCCGCTCGGTCCGCGAGTTCATCATCGGCTGCGTATTTGCACCGGCACTGGTCTGCTTTGCATGGATGACCATACTGGGTGGCACAGCAATTGATCTTGAGCTGAACGGCACAGCCGAAGGTGCGATCATCGGCGCGTCGAACACCGCCAAGCTGTTTGTCACTCTGCAAGAGATGATCACCGGCGGCTTGCTCTCCGGGATCACGGTGATGTGCGTTGTGCTGATTATGACCTTTCTGGTCACATCGGCCGACTCGGGCATTCTGGTGATGAACACCATCATGTCGGGTGGCGATCAGAACATCGGTAACAAGCACAAGATCATCTGGGGCCTGATCCTGACCGCGGTGATTGGTGCGCTGATCCTTGCAGCCGGCGAAAACAACCCGATGGATGCTTTGCGGAACGCGATGATCATCGGTGCACTGCCCTTCACGATGGTCATGGGGCTGATGTGTGTGGCCCTCGCCAAGGCCCTTTATCGCGATGGCTTACGCCAGAAACTGGCAGCCCCGGCTGAGTAAGCTCGATTCCGGGCAGTTGCACCGTGACTGCCCGGAGGTTTTGGCGCAAAAATACTCGTTTCCGATTACCAGAGAACATGCGCGCCACGACCTGGATCGGGACGGTGTCGTACCGCAGGATGAACTTGAGGTTTTTTGGTCCATACGCGCCAATGACGCGTTGGATGGGAACGGTTTCCGATCTACCTCGGACTGGAAAGAACGTTAAATTCAACTGACCGGGCCCAGTCGGAAAAGTGTCGAGGGCATTGCCAGGTTATTCGACCTGAGTATTGCGGTTGGACAGTGAGGGTGAATATTCCATCTGATACAACTGGCCACCCTCTATCAAACGCGTTAAATCAGCTTCACCGGACGGATACCGATGTCAAAAGGAAGGCGGTGGTTCATTTGATGGAAGGTCATCAGGTGACCCGGCGTCGGGCGTGTTCTGCGCTGAATGCGGATCGTTCAACGGTACGATATCAAACGCGCCGGTCGGATGACGCGGACCTGTGCGGGTCTAACGTCAGCAACATTGGGACAGTTTAGGTCGATTTGATAAAAGAGGGTTGCCGATAGATGCAAGGCATGAATGACACTGTCCCGGCAACTGGCACACATATTCTGATTGATCATTTCGGCGGCAAAGGTCTGACCGACCCAGACCAGATCGAGCGCGCGCTGCAAGAGGCGGCGATGGCGGCCGGGGCGACAATTCTGTCGGGGAGTTTTCACAAATTCGGCGGGCATGGCGGTGTGACCGGGGTGCTTTTGCTGGCCGAGTCCCATATCTCGATCCACACATGGCCCGAAAAGGGCTACGCCGCCATTGATGTCTTCATGTGTGGTACCGCGCGCCCGGAATTGGCCGCCGCCAGTCTGAAAACCAGCCTGCGCCCGGAACGGGCCGAGATCACGCAAATCCGTCGCGGGTTAACGGAACCAATAATCCCAGCCATCTAGGTAATAGCCAATAAGGGCGTGCGATTGCAGCGTGTTGACCTCGGCCTGCATGCGCGCGGTGTCCGCGCCAAAAACCAGCGATGCGTGCCAGCCATCATTGTTCAGGAAATTCAAGCCGTCCGGCAGCGCGATATCCCTGCTTGAAAGTGGCTCGAACGAGGCAAGTACGAACCCCCATTCACCAAAGCTGGGAACATAGCTGTGGTAGGCCCGCGCAAAAAGCCCCTGCCCCGGCTGCTGTGGGTTTCGGCTGGATTCGATTGTCTCGACCACCGACCAGAAGGCCTGCCGGGCAAAAAAGGGCGATCCTGCCTGCGTGACGAACACCCCCTGCCCGCTCAGGCGTTCAGCAAGCAGACCGTAGAACTGTTTTGTGTAAAGACGCGATAGCGCGACGGATTTGGGATCGGGCAAGTCAATGATCACTACGTCATAAATCTGCTGATCATGTTCAAGGAACTTCCAGGCATCCTCGTTGACAACCGTTATCCTCGGGTCTTCCAGCGCATTGTGATTCAGCTTGGATAATTCCGGGTGATCCCGGAACAATTCGGTCACGCGCGGATCAAGATCGACCAGTGTGACGGTTTCAACCTCGGGATACCGAAACACCTCGCGAGCAGCCATGCCATCGCCCCCGCCCAGGATCAGAATGTTGGCACGACGCGGAGCCAGGGCCATTGCTGGATGGACCAGTGGTTCGTGATAGCGATGCTCGTCCAGTGAATCGAACTGGATGGAATGATCCAGAAACAGGCGCACCCGGTCGCGATACCGGGTCACGGTGATCTGCTGGTACAGTGTCGCCTCGGATAGAATGATGTCGTCTTCGAACAGCTCGGCCTCGGCCACGGAAACCAACCGCTCAGACTGCCACAACGCACCAAGGGTCAGCACGAAGGCCAGCATCCAGGTGGCCACCTGCAGCCGGGTTGCCCATTCGCGAAACACCAGAAGCGAAAGCCCTGCCACCGCGAGGTTCAGCGCGCCAAAGGCCAGGCTGGCAGACATCAAACCCAGATGCGGGATCACCAATAAAGGAAATGCCAGTGACGCGACCAGAGCACCGACGTAATCAACACTGAGGACATTCTCGAACCGGAACTTCAGCGCACCGATCTGTTCAAGGACGCGCGCAATCAGCGGAATCTCCATACCGGACAGTACACCGATGGCGATCAACGCTGCATAAAGCGGCA
This sequence comes from Rhodobacteraceae bacterium KLH11, assembly GCA_000158135.1. Taxonomy (GTDB): domain Bacteria; phylum Pseudomonadota; class Alphaproteobacteria; order Rhodobacterales; family Rhodobacteraceae; genus Ruegeria. Next base: position 38,768 of record DS999535.1, on the reverse strand, counting down.
AGGCCACCTGCCCCATCCACGCATAGTTCAGAAACAAAACCGGCGCCATGAAGCCGCCGATGACACCCAACAGGATCTGCGCCCAGACAAAGCCGGAAAACGCATCGCCGACAAAGCGCGATAACCAGGCCCCTACCCCCATGGCAGACAGAAAGATCCCAATCACCAAAGAGAACTGGCGCACCGAATCCCCCAGCAGATAGCTGGACAGAGTGGCAGCGATCAGTTCGTAGATCAGGCCCGCTACGGCCACCAGAAAGGTCGCGGTCAACAACCACGCTGCGCGCGCTTCGACCGCGCGGGCCGGTGTCATGACAGGATTACAGCCGCGATAATAATGGACACCGCCACAAAGAGCAGACCGATCAGAATGGCCAGCGCGACGTTCTGATCCTTTTCGATTTCGCGCACGATTGAGAACGGGGTCATCCAGTCGATGACTTTCCACACGCCCCACATCAGGGTTACGCCCAGAAAGGTGTAAAAAATCGTGCTGATGACCTCGATAACTTGAATTCCTGCTACGTAATCCATTGATTCCTCGCTATTTTATTCGATCTGATCGATAATATCCACCGCCGCCACTGCCAACCCGAACCGAGGTGTCCAAGTCGCGGCTTTCGGCACCATATCCCTGCCAGGCGACATAGCCGGTGGACGCAACAGCGACGGTCGAAAGGACAACAAAAACAATTCTGAACAGTGTCACATCAATCCTCGTCTACCCAATCTGTGCCGGACCAGCGCGCCCGATCATGCAGCCACTTACGCCCGAATTGATACAGGAACAACAGCCCGAACACCCCGGCCAATGCCATGGCCCATCGGCCACTGGACAGATGAGAGCGCACATTAACGCTCAGCAGATTGAACGGTCGGTTCGGAACATGCCCGACGCCCTTCCCTCGCCAAACGCCCTGCTCGGGCACGTCCAATGCAAGCGTATAATCCCCTGTTTGTTCAGGTCGAAACCGCAGGCTGGCACGCCCGGTCCCCTCGCTCCAGGACCCATCAGAATCACGCCCGTGGTATGATTCAATCGTGCGGCCTGCAAGAAATACGGGCTCTCCTTCCGGGTCGAGCAGTTCCAGATCCAGATAAGCCCAGCTGTTCTTCACATCCCCCACAAAGGAGATTTGCGTAAGCTGACTGTCACCCTGCAGCGGAATCGTGATCTCAACCGGGAAGTCGTCCGCTCTGATATTTTGACCCTTCATAACCGGGTGACCAGCGCGCAGGGTGAAGACAAACGCCATCAGCAGACATAAAACAGCAAAACCAAGGGATGACAGCAGAAGGAACCAATAGTTGGGACCAACCACAAAAGGCTGCAATGGATGCACGCGGTACGGGTTCAGGTTCAGCTGAGTACCAAAGGCAGATTGCGCTTCTTCTTTGGACACATAGACCGAGCGATAGGTTTCGCGTTCGGACCCGGTGGTCGAAAACCCCAACATTGCACTGTCTGACATCGCAGAGATTGTCGTGGTATTTTCACCAAACCTGGGCTGCCATGTGAACTCGCCTTCGACATAGGTGATCGAACTGGTCGTGGTCTCATAGTATTGATACCTGTCACCTTCGACATGTGCAGCCGGTGGATATTCCGCGATCTCAACCGACCGTTCTGACATCCAGGCTGGCCCGCGAAAACGCCGCGAAAACACCAGATGCCCATTCTCTAGCGTCAGCCAGGCATACCCGTGGGTCGGGGAATAGAGCTGATGGTCAACCCATCTATAGAACCGCGCCGCCCATCGTTCCGTATGTTCGATCAAACCGATAATCGTAAACTCAACTCCAAACAATGTACCGCTCATCCCGACCGAGAACGGCGTGTCTGGCCGCTCCTGATCCTTGAACTGGCGCAGTGTTTTGTAGCTGTCCTGCGCATCCAGTTCAGCACCGCAATAGGGGCAGATCTGAACAACCACCCTGCCCCCGCCCAAAACGTCAAGACCGGCACCACAGCTGGTGCAATTGATCGAAAGAAGTTCGGGATTCCGTGTCATGTCTGGCGCTCGACCTTGACGTCAAACGGGTCGTACCAACGACCAAAGAACCAGATGGCATTTCCATCCCAGAATTCACCCGACAACAGCGCTTCGTCTCCGGCGGAAGCATTCACGAAGCGATGCGTTTCACCAACCTGCAGCATCTCATCAAATTGACCGCGCAACGCAATACACTCGGCGGTCTCAACCTCGGTCACTGTGAAATCCGAAGCGTCAAAATCCAGAGTTTCACCTGCTTTGAATGGCGGTCTGATCTTCGGTGCATCCTCATCCTTCAAACGAACCTGCCGGACAACATCGCCCTCATCGACGGAAATCCAGCAAGAGCCACCCTCCGGATCGACACCGCAGAACTCATCCCAAAACCCCCGCCCGTAGGAATAGCGCGCATGACCCAGAATTGTGGTCGACGTCCGGCCAAGAACAACCTGATCACCCAGTCCGAACAGCAGCGGCGCATCATGCATTTCACCCTGTTTGCCCACCGATCGAACTTGCGCATCATTGATCATCAATGTCGTCCCGCAGGATGCGCAGGTCGTAACCTTGATCTGCATTAACAAAATCGAACAGCGCGCGCCGCAATTGGGACAATTCAATTCTTCCATACTCTCAAGTCACTCAATGGGTCGCAATGTTCAAGTCGTGATTTGCCCACGTCTTGTTGACAGCTGTCAACCATACCTCATGGCTATGCGAACCAGCAAAGTTGACAACTGTCAACTCAGGCCGCCGCACGGTTAGGCCCGTTCAGCAACGCCATTACCATTGGACCCGGAGAGAATGCACCCAAAGCCGCCTTGCCTGCCAAAGAACGAAGATATCCGCCGGGGCTGTTGATCTCGGCAAACCGTTGCAAGATGCAGGCAACCGTGACTGCTGCTGTCTCAGGCCCCATGAGCTCTTGTGCTTCTTGCCAGGCGGAAGGGCTGATGCCCATCATGCCCCGCACATAACCTGCGGCCACCACCAGATCGCGCCAGTCACCTGGTTCACGTTCGCAATAGGGCAGGATATCTGGGCAGGCCTTCAGGATCAGGGCCAGGGGAATCCGTGGCAAAGGGTGTCTCGGATCGGGTTGTAGTGTAGACCCATCAATTTCGCCCTTGTCCATTCTTGGGCAAAGTTCAGATTCAAGAGTATCTGGTTTTGAATTCTGATACTGACGCTCAGATTCATCGTCATTGCCGCTCATTTCTTCTGTTTTCATCATCAACAGCGCCTGGATATCCCCAAGAATACGCGAGGCCTCGACCTCAAGATCGGACAAATCCACAAGGGTCAGCTTGCGGCGCATCTGCTTGTGAACGGTCATCAAAGCAGCCAGCAGACCCTCCCAATCGCCGGGCAGGGCGCTTTCCTGACCGTAGAGCGCCAGTTTCAACGCATCCCGCTTGAGCAGCGACAGACGCTCACGCGCGGCAGCCAGAAGGGCCTGATCGGCACGGGCCTGTTTGGCGGCCTCAGAGATCCGGGCCGCACTGTGCAGCAACGGACGCAGGTCAAAGCCAAACGCGCGGGCGATCTCTCCGTCGGTGCCGCGCCGGACATAACGTTTGCCGTTGGGGCTGTCGTGGCGCGCGATGAGGCCCGCATGGACCAGCGCAGCCAGGTGCCGGCGCAGCGTGCTTTCGGCCATACCATGCGCGCGCTCAGACAGCGCCACGTTCGACGGGAAAACGATCAGGTTGTCATTGTCAGACAGCGCAGCGTTTGGATGGAATGAAACCAGCGCATTCAGCACCGCCAGATCACGATCGGATACCTCAAACACACGTCTGGCCGTGCACAGATCGCGCAGCAGCTCCCATTTGTCGATATGCGTCACCTCAGGCGCGGCTTGCAGTGCCATTGCCTGTTCGATCAGACCAGCTGTTACCGGCCGCCGCCCAAAGGGCGTCGTTGTAATGTGTTCCATATGCTGTCACGAGACAAAACTTTTTTACCCGCCGGACTCGACGCCAGTTGACAACCGTCAACTACAAGCCATAGAATCGGAGGTGCTAAATCACCAATTCAGGCCTCTTGGAACTTCGGTTCTGAGGGGTCTTTTCTTTCCGTCCTGTCTGTTTCGTGCCTCCTTGTCGCTGCTCCACGATTTTCCCGCTTGTGCGGGGTTACTCATCCCGACCGGTTTTCCAGCGGTGATGAAGCTCTGAGATGTTCTCGACCAGCCAATCTTCGAATCCTTTGGCTGTTTTGCTGTTCAGGGTTAGAACCGCCTTGGTGCCGCTGCGCTGCATCTGGCCCAGCGTCGTTCCATCTGCGCCTTTCAGCGGAACGCGGTTGCGCGGGGCAGGGGGCTTGCGTGGGCTGAGGGCTGCCAGAACGGCCTCGAACCTCTCGTCCGACGTTTCACCTTGTGCAGCATTTGTCGCGCGTTGCATCTGATCCTGCGGCAGCAGGTCTGCAAGTTTCAGCCAGCGGTCACGGCCCACGGACGGGGCTGCGCCGATGGCTTGTATCACCAGTTCGGGGATGCGATCAGACACAGATAACATACGCGAAATCAATGTCTTATCCACATGGAGGGCGTCGCAGATCACTTTGCGCTCATACCCCATCTCTTGCATCTGACGCGCGAAATTTACCTTTTCGATAAAGCTCAGATCCCGGCGGGCGGTGTTCTCCTGCCCTTGCGCCAGGATCACCGCACGATCATCCAGCACCCGGATCAGGGCCTTGACCGGTTGACCCAGTTCACGCAGCGCGGCAACGCGGCGACGGCCATAGACCACCTGATAGCGTTCGCCGTCATTGGGATTGGGGCGCAGCAGAACCGGTACCTGTTGACCATATTCCCGGATCGACTCGATCAGTTCAGCCAGCCCGGCGTTTTCCTCCAGCCGGTCCTGCAGACCGCCCTGATCGATCATGCGCGGATCGATCTCTTGAACTGCCCGCGATTTCAGGTCCGAGATCGACTGGCTGACAGCCCCGATCGCACCAGACCCATAGCGCGGCTTGGCCACATCCACACGGGCGGGGGCTTCATCGGCGGGTGGGGCAGGGGGCGCGTCCATCAGCCCTTTGAGAAGGTTCTTACGCGCCATTGCCACGCTCCCACGCTGATTGCACCAGCATCTCGATCTCGGAATTCACCGCGTTCAGGCTTTCGATTGCGCGCTCATAGGTCGAGCGGGTGAATTGGCCCTTTTCAACCTCGTAAAGGGTCTGTTTGGTGATCCCCGCATCCGAGATCGCGGTAGATTTCAAAACCGGATGGTTCAACACATGATCCCCGAACATTGAGCGCATGAAGCTGACCATCTGGTTCTGCGGCCCGTCGCCCGGCTCATAGCGGGTCACCACATAACGCAGCCAATCGTAGGACATATTGCCCCCGGCCTCGCTGACCACGCCCAGCAGGTTCGAGGTCATCAGCAGAAACTGGCACATCGACATCACGTCCAGCATCTGTGGATGCACTGTGACCAGAACGGCGGTGGCCGCCGACAGGGCGGACATGGTGAGAAACCCAAGCTGCGGAGGGCAATCAACAACAACGACATCATAATCCTGTTCAACCGAGGAAAGCGCATCGCCGATCCTTGTGAAAAACAGGTTACCGTCCCGTTGCGTCAGCGCACGCGGGGTGTCGTGTTCGAATTCCATCAGATCCAGATTGCCCGGAACGATATCCAGATTGGTGAAATAAGTCTTTTGAATCACATCCTGCAGTGGCACCGGATCGTCATAGCGGATCGCGTCATACAGCGTACCGCCATCCAGAAGGTCAAATTCGGGCTGAAACCCATGCAGCGCCGAAAGACTTGCCTGAGGATCCAGATCGATCGCCAGCACCTTATAGCCGTCCAGCGCCATTTTTTGCGCCAGATGCGCGGCCGTCGTGGTCTTGCCCGACCCACCCTTGAAGTTGATCACGGTGATCACCTGCAGATGATCGCCTTCACGCCGCCCCGGCAAATAGGTGCCTGGCGCTTTGGCTCCGGCCTCAAGCAATTCGCGCAGGGCCTGAATGTCTTCGGGCGAATAATAGCGCCGCCCACCGGCACGTGTTTCAGGGGACGGGCCCCGCCCATCCAGATGCAGCTTGCGCAGGTAGGCATCCTTGACGCCCAGCAGCTCTGCCGCCTCGCCCGAGGTAAACTTGCGCAGAGACCGTTTTGCGTCGGGCGGGAACAGCTGAGCGCGGTGCGCCTGCAACCGCTCGGACAGGCGCTGCGCGTGGTCGCCCACCAGCAGATCAATACGTTCCCGTCCATGGCCAGATTGCTGTGCCTCCGATAAGGTGACACTTGCGGTTGCTTGCTCCATCTCTGCCCTCATTTGGCAATGCGTTGTTACGCTTGTTGCCGTTTTATTCACTGCTTTCCGTAATTAATGGGGCAGAACCAGCGATTCTTGCAAGTGTTTTTTCTATATCCTGTAGCACTGACATCACGTGCCACAAGGCCAACGGGCTTGACTTGGACACAAAGTATGACCAAGTATGACCAAGGAGGCCCTTCATGACGATCAAAACCACGCTCAGCTTTACCGACCGGCACCACCGCTTCCTGAAGGAGAAGGTGGGAGAGGGCGTCTATGCCTCGGCCTCAGCCGCCGTTGCCGCAGCGGTCGAGCGGATGATCGAGGATGAACAGGCGCGTGAAATCGCTTTGAACGCCATGGCCGAGGAAATTCGCCTGCGCGCGGCCACCCCACGTGCCGATTTCGTTGACCACGACGACGTCTTCGCCCCCGCCTTGCGTCGGCTGGATCAAAGCGGGTGACATACCATATACGCTACCACCCATCGGTGGCTGACGATCTGATTGCCATTGCAGAACTGATCGAAGACTACACGGGCCCGCAGTTGCGCGTCGCAAACTGGTCGAAATCGCTGAAGTCGCGCAGAGCCTGAGCGCTCTACCCCATCGCGGCACCAAGCGAGACCACATCCTGCCCGGCTTGCGCGCAATCCCAGCTGCGCGGCGTGCGGTCATCGCCTTTACCGTCAATGACACTGCGCAAGAGGTATTTGTTATGGCGATAACCTATGGCGGAGCCGATTGGATCAAGCGCGCTGACGCGCGCCATAACTAGCCCTACCCCAACAAGTCCGCTGCTGGATTTTCTGCGATATCCACATCGTCGTAATATTTCTGCGCCTGTGCCATGGAGCGATGCAAAGACAAGCGCATGGCGGCCTGGATTGGGGCGCCATCCAGCGCGGCTTGCGTCAGGAAGCCTGAGCGCAGCCCATGCGGGGAGGCAAAGTCTTGCGGCAGCCCGGCCAGTTTCAGGCGGTGTTTGACGATCTGCGCAATCGCATCCGGGCTGAGGCGACGTTTCAGCACGCGATCCGCCTTGGAGATCGGCCGGAACAGGGGGCCGCCGCTGATCCTGCCAACTTCGATCCAATGCACCAGCGCCTGCGCGGCGCGACCCTTCAGCACCAGGCGCGGGGTCTCACCTTTGGACGTGGTCTTGGTCTCCAGCAGTGAAAGCCAGACCAGACCTTCCTTTTCAAACGCTTTCAGGCTGACATCTTCCCGCATCAACCCGGTGATCTCGGACCGCCTGCGGCCCCCGCTGGCCCAGCCCAGCATCAGCAGCGCCCGGTCGCGGCAATCCCGCCGGGACCCCCGACAGGTGGCCAGCAGCTGTTCCAGCACCTCGCGAGTGATCGGATGTTGCGACTTTGGGGCAGGAGGCCGGGCGGCGGCGCGCCGCGCCTTGGCGCGGGCCTGCTTCACTTGCGGGGCAGCAAACGGGCTGGCCAAGTTCTTCATCCGGTGAAACGCCAGCCAGGAGGCGATGCGCCGGTCCAGCGTTGATGGGGCCGGGCAGGCCAGCGACTTGCGCAGCCCTTGCGCGATCAGCATCTCCGCCGTTTGACGGGCAATGTCATCCTCAGGCGCGTCGCTTAGATCGCGCGCGTGATCGAGAATGAAGGCGAGGGCGGTGGCCTCACTTTCCGGCCAGCTGAGGACCGTCCCGAAGCGCGCCTGGTTCCAGGCGGTGATGTAAAGCAGGTCGCGCTCATAGGCGCGAAGCGTATTGGCCGGCGTGCCGCGCACATAGAGGTCCGTCAGGGCGTCCTGGTCCTCGATAGAGAGGGCAGGGGAGGCAGCCGGGAGATATGGGGTAGGGGGCTTCATGAGGCCTATTTTGCGTCGAAATTCGCGGAAAATTAATCATACATAATAAGGGATACTTATCGGATATAATGTGTTTTCACAAATCAGATAATGTAATGCGCAAAAAGATGAAATAATGATCTTCATTGAACAAGCGCCATAACAACGCGAACAAATTCGACGATCAAACAGGGGTTCCGTTGCAAACTTTCGGCCATTGACGCTTTCGGATTTAACGAGTGAATGACTCGTCGGTTGTATCAAGTCGAAAGCCAGCTCATGATTTCCTTCAAAGGTGCACAGTATCCGAAAGATGTGATCCTATTCGCAGTATTCTTCTACGTTCGATACGGCGTTTCCTACCGCGATGACCCAGCCCCCTGAAATCAGGCCACTGAGGTGTTAGTAATCCGTCCAAGCAAAGGATGGACTATGAAACGCAGATTTAGCGACGAACAGATCATTGGAATGATCAAAGAATACGAGGCTGGAGTTAAAGCTCAGGAGCTATGCCGCAGATACGGGATCAGCGATGCCACGTTCTACAAATACAAAGCCAAGTTTGGCGGCATGAACGTGTCGGATGCGAAGAAGCTGAGGGCGCTGGAAGACGAAAACAATCGTCTGAAGCGGATGCTGGCGGATGCCATGCTGGACAACGCGGCGCTCAAGGATCTCGCGACAAAAAACTACTGACGCCTGACGTGAAGCGACGGGCCGTGTCGGACGTGATGGATCGGCACGGCCTGTCTGAGCGTCGGGCGTGTGAACTGGCCGACCTGCACAGGTCTGTCTGAACTTCGTCCCTGTTCCCGGACACCGGGGTAATTTACCCCTGTCCACGAAAGGAGCATCGCATGGGACAATCGAGACGGACGTTCACAGATGAGTTCAAAGCCGCAGCTGTTGGTCGGCTTTATGAGCCTGGTGCCACACAAGGCGGTGTTGCCAAGGAGCTTGGAGTGACGAGCTCTCAGTTGAAGACGTGGCGCTTGGAGATCCAAGCTGCTGGATCGATGGCGGCACTGCGCAGGCAACAGGCGGATGCGACGGAACTGGATCGTCTGCGGAAGGAAAACAAACGCTTGAAGCTGGAAAATGAGATCCTTGAGGAAGCTTCCGCTTTTTTCGCCTCAAGGGCAGCGAAGACATGAACGCGTAACGTGATTTCGTCGTTGCCCAAAAGGCTCATTATCCGATCACTCAGCTCTGTCGTGTTTTAGGCATCGCCCGCAGTTGGTTTTATGGTTTTGAACGCTCACAACCTGGACGGCATCAGCGGAAAAAAACAGCGCGCAGACCGAGATGCAGAGTTGCTTCCAAAGATCAAATCAGCGTTTGCTCGGAGCAAAAAGCGGTACGGGTCGAAGCGGATCCACCGAGATTTGAAGGCTGACGGTGAAGCGGTGTCGGAGCGGCGTGTGGCCAGGATAATGCAGCAGAACAAGATCACACCGCGGCTGCGCAAGCGCCGAAAGCCGCGCACCACTGACAGCAACCATAGTCTCAAACCGTCGCCAAATCTGTTGGAACAGCAATTTGATTGCGCGCTGCCGAACAGGGTTTGGCTTGCCGACATTACGTATGTCGATACCAACGAAGGATAGCTCTACGTCGCTGCAGTTAAGGACATGGCCACACGTGAAATCGTCGGATGGGCCATGGACGATCACCTGCGTTCTGAACTGTGTTGTGATGCGCTGAAAATGGCATTGGGGCGCCGAGGCCCGGCACCAGGTCTCATTCATCATTCAGATCGTGGCGTCCAATATGCTGGGAGTGAATACCGTGCATTGCTGCGTTCTGCTAAGATCGTTCAATCCATGAGCCGGACAGGCCAACCCGAAAAAGCACGTCGAGCAAAGGGAAGAACTCGAGAAACTCCTAGGTCGCCTCTTCAACTGATTGAAATTCAGTGTCCGACCAATTGGGCCCAACTGGACCGAGCGTGCATATTTGGGCGTTATGAGGAACGATAACGGAACACAGTCCAGCTTGACGAGCACCTGATCTTTACACAGTTTGCCCTTTCGTTTGGAGGGTTTTGTATTGGAACGAGAATTTCTGGTTATCTGGAGTCTGTCTTACGCTGATCTTGAATTTGTAAACGGCTATCGGCACGCAATGCGAATTGGGTTGGCTGCTCAATTGGCGCACTTTCGACACTTCGGGTATTTTCCGGCGCAATTGAACGACATTCCATCGGCGGCTATGGATTATCTCGCTGAGCAACTTGGTGAGGATGTCACACATGTCCCGAATTACGACATCGCCAGTGACACAGCTCGCCGCCACCGGTTGGAAATTCTACGCTTTCTCGGCGTTAGCCGTGCCAATGACCGGGATCGCGCCAAACTACGCGAAGCACTTGCATCGCAGGTTTCAGTTTTGGGCACCTCCACAGAAGATCTGGTTCAATTTGGCTATGAATGGGCCTTGGACCAATCGGTGTTCATCCCATCCCGAAAGATCATGGAGCGGTTGGTACGCTCCGCGCAGCATAGCTCTCAGGCAGGCTTGCTGACACGTGTTTGCAACCGGTTGCCATCTCAGACCATTTCGGCACTGGAGGCCAGCTTGTCCGACCCGCGTGATGACCATGGCTTTCAACGTCTGAAAGATGATGTTGGCGCAGCCACGCTGGACAATGTGCTCGATGCAGCTGACCGGCTCGCCTTTATTCAAGGTCTCAATCTGCCTTTCGATGTAGTCGATAGAGTTGATCCAGTTTGGGCAAGGATATTGACCCGCCGGGTTGAGGGCGAAACAGCATCAGAGATGCGGCGGCATAGCCGGGAAAAGCGCCTGGGATTGTTGGCGATCTACCTGATGTCGCGCAGATCGCAGCTGATTGATGGTCTTGTAGATCTGCTGGTCGACGTTGTTCATCGCATTGGCACACGCTCCAAACGCAAGGTGATCAGCAAAATCGCCGCCGACATTGAAAAGGTTCACGGCAAGGAGCGGTTACTGGTGGACATTGCGACGGCGGCGATGATGGCTCCGAACGGGAAGGTCGCGGATGTGATTTTCCCAATTGCAGGCGCGGCCAAGCTGAAGGCGATCATTGATGAGCATCGCGCAAAAGGAACACTGGATGTGCGTATTCAAACAGTAATGCGGGGATCTTACGCCAGTCACTATCGCCGGATGCTGCCGTCCTTATTGTCCGTTCTGCGGTTCCGTTCAAACAACGAAATCTGGCGCCCTATCCTGGACGCCTTGGCACTGATCATCCGCCTGAACGAAGAAGGACGGCGCTATGCCCCCACCTCGCTGGCACCCGAAGGGTCGGTTCCGCGCAAATGGCGGGAATGACCGGAGGGGATGTTGATACAAGCGGGGACGGTGCCCATGGGCTTTTTGCGCGTACCACTGGCCTTGGCGCTGCGACAGCGCGTTTGGAGGGTGGAGATGTCGAAACGGAGGGAAAACAAGCCTCTGGGCTTCGGGCGTTTATTAGAAACGCGGGGAGCGCGGCCGATGCGCGTGCGCATATGACCGACGGGGATGTTGATACCAGCGGGGACGATGCCCAGGGGCTTTATGCGAGCACCACTGGCGATGGCGCTGCGCTTGCTGAAATGCAGGGTGGGACAATCACCACGCGTGGGGATACAGCTTGCGTCGCCTAACAGGGGTCGATTAAAGCTGAGCGCATAATATTGCGGTAAGCAAATTTTCTTCGGCGTCGCGCCGTCAAGCCTCTCAATAACTCTAAAACAATGCCTGAAACACCCAATGAGACAAGACCATCAAAGCGTGGTCGAATGCCGGATTGGGCAGAATTCTATGGTTAGGTAAAAACCGCCGTTCGTTTCTTGTGCGGCGAAATCGGGGTGTGAGCCCATTGCTCTTGATGCTGCTGCTTGCACGAGTGACTTCGAAGCTCTGATTGCTGCTATGAATCTGCGCAAGGGCGGTCCTTTCCGTCATTGGGAAATACCCAGAATTGTTGCGCACCCAGCCTGCTTTGCTGACATTCACTACGTTCATCTAAAATTGCCTTGCAAACCCTGCTACAATGATTTGTACGGCAGGCGCAAAGAACGCCTTAAAAGCTTTTCTTTAAAGAAATAGAAATCCTTTGATAACCTTGTGCCGTGACTTTTTCCAGAACCGTTCGATTGGGATTTGTGTTGGCCTCTGTGGATGGCTCTCCTGCTCGTAACCCTACTGTAGCAAGTAAAATCAAACCGGTGCGACACCGTTTACATTCAGGTAGATCGCGTAAAGGCTGCTTGTTCCGGCCGCGAACAGCCGGTTCAGCTTGGCGCCGCCAAAACATAAATTTCCTAACATCTCGGGTATGTGCACCTTGCCGATCAGATCTCCTTGTGGGTTCAGGCAATGAATTCCGTCCGCAGCAGAACTCCAGATGCGGCCTTCGCGGTCTGGCTTGAAACCGTCGAACAATCCCGCTGAGCAGTTGGCAAAGACCTCGCCTCCTGTAAGGGATTTGCCGTCGCTTGAGACGCCGAATTTGCGGATATGCGCCGGGCCTTCGGGATCGTGCGTGACGCCGGTATCAGAGATAAAAAGAAAATTCTCGTCTGGGGAAAAAGCCAAGCCATTGGGTTTTACGAAGTCGGTTGCAACCGCCTCCACTTCGCCCGAAACCGGATCAACGCGATACACATGACAGGCCCCGATCTCACTTGCGGCGCGCTCGCCTTCATAGTCCATCATGATCCCGTAAGAGGGGTCCGTGAACCAGATGGACCCATCCGATTTGACGACGACATCGTTTGGCGAGTTCAGGCGCTTTCCCTGCCACCTATCGGCCAAAACGCTGACGGACCCGTCATGCTCGGTCCGGGTGACACGCCGGGTCAGATGTTCGCATGACACCAACCGACCCTCTCGATCCACCGTGTTGCCGTTTGCATTGTTCGAGGGATGCCGAAACACTGAGACCGATCCATCTGTATCATCCCAGCGCATCAAACGGTTGTTGGGGATGTCAGACCAGACCAAATAGCGCCCGGCGGCAAACCAGGCGGGCCCTTCGGACCAGCGAGCGCCGGTCCACAATCGCTCGACTCGCGCATGGCCGATAAAACAGGCTTCGAACTCTTTTTCGATGACCTCAAATCCAGTACCGTCCAGAACGCCGTACATCCATTTGCTCCTTTGTTTTTCTTTCAACCGCCGCCGCACGCGCGTTCGTGGCTTTTTTGGGTCAGGCCACAGGTGGCCTAACGTGGATCCTTAACCCTGAAGTTCATTCGGCAGCAAAGCACCAGGCATGTTCTGATAACTGACCGGGCGCAGCCATCGCGCGATTCCCAGAGTCCCGACCGAGGTTGCCCGAACATCAGTACTGGCCGGATATGGCCCGCCATGCATCATCGCCGAGCACACTTCGACGCCAGTGGGAAAGCCATTGGCCAACAAGCGCCCGGCTTTCTCTTCGAGAATGGGCATCAGGGTGCTGGCGAGCTCATGATCTGCGTCATCCATGTGCAACGTTAGGGTCAGTTGGCCTTCCAGTTCTTCGGCGAGGCCCACCATCTGATCCGTGTCGTCGCATAAAACGATGATACCCGCCGCGCCAAACACTTCGTGTTGCAATTCGGGGTTCGCTATCCACTCCTCCGCATTGACTTTGAACAAAGCAGGCAGGGCCACGCGTTTGCCAGCTGCGGTACCGCAGGATGTGACTTCGGACATCAGATCGCGAAAGGCGCGCACGCCTTGCTCATAGGCATCATGGATGCCATCGGTCAGCATCTTCTGTTCTGCTGTTTGGTTCAGAGCTGTGACACAGGCGGCTTCCAAAGCATCCGCATCCGGCCCGCTCAACATGACCGCGACGCCGGGGTTGGTGCAAAACTGCCCGGCTCCCATGCTCAGCGACGCGGCCCAGCCCACACCGATCTCCGCCGCACGTGCGTCCATCGCGGCGGGCAGACAGAACATCGGGTTGACCGAGCCCAACTCGCCGTAAAACGGGATCGGGTGTGGACGCGCATGGCACAGATCATAGAGCGCCCGGCCCCCGGCCAGCGATCCAGTAAAACCAACCGCCCGAATTTCGGGATGCTGCACCAGGGCCGAGCCAACCTCACGGCCCGAGCCCTGAACGATCTGGAACGTGCCTGCGGGCATGTCGCAGAGCTCAATCGCTTTTGCGATGGCTTGTGCCGCAAGCTCGGCGGTGCCTGCATGCGCGCTGTGCCCCTTGACAATGACAGGGCACCCCGCAGCCAGCGCCGAGGCCGTATCCCCGCCCGCCGTAGAAAAGGCGAGCGGGAAGTTCGACGCACCAAAGATGGCCACAGGGCCGATGGCTTTGTGCGTCAGGCGCAGATCAGGACGGGGGAGTGGCGTCCGATCAGGAAGTGCGCCGTCTTTGCGGATATCAAGATATCCGGTCCCTTCGATCAGGTCGGCGAACATGCGTAGTTGTCCGGTTGTGCGCCCACGTTCACCTACTAGGCGCGCCTCGGGCAGGCCGGTCTCCAGCATGCCGGTCCGGGTGATCTCATCGCCCAGCACATCCATTTGTTCGGCAATCGCGCGCAGGAAAACCGCTCGCTTGGGTCGAGATTTGCCAGAATAAGCACGGAAGTCACGCCGTGCCGCGCGACAGGCCTCATCCACCTGCGCGGCGGTGGCCTGAGCAAAGCTCTGCCTCTCCAGATCATCAGAGGCGCGCAGGTTGTCTGAACCGACCCATTTGCCGTCGATCAGGTTTTGTCCAAGGATCATCTTATTTTCCCCAATTCAGGACCATCGGGTCCAACGGTTTCAAAAGGTCGATCAGCCGGTCGCGGATGGTCGGTTGCAGCGGATCGATTGGGTGGCGGCAAAACTCGGACCGGATCACGCCGCTTCGACCATCGCCGCTTGCAGGACTGCCAGCCGCATTGACGGTTTTCGTGGTTGATCACCATCGCGACACGCCCATAAGCAGCGGTGGCTTCGTCATAACGTCCGGCATGGTGGTGCGTGATCACCGGCTTAATCTGATCCACGATCATGCCCGAGGTCATCGACCCCGTGGCACCCGCATCCAGATCGGCCAGTAGGGTGATCCCCTCTTCGCCATCAAAAGGCGCTTCAATCGCAGCGCCCCCTTCGGCAATCAGCACGCGCAGCTTGTTGGCCGCGCGGGGGCATTCGATCTTGAACAGCTTCACCATCTCGATCTCGTGCGCCATACGTAGCAGCAGCGGCACCGGTAGATCGACACCGGACAGCGGCGCGTCCTGAACCATGATCGGGATGCCGACCTCTCCCACAGCAGCAAACTGCTCGAAGGTCTGCTGTGCGTTCCCTTTCAGAAGCGCGCCGTGATACGGCGGCATCATCATCACGATATCCGCGCCCAGATCCTTGGCAAATTTGGCCCGTTCCACCGCGATCTGCGTGGCGAAATGGCTGATCGTTACGATCATCGGCACACGCCCGGCCACATGCTCAAGGCTCAGCCGCGTCAGGATCGCGCGTTCCTCATCCGAGATCAGGAACTGCTCGGAAAAGTTCGCCAGAACACAGATCCCATCCGCGCCCTGATCAATCAGACAATCCAGAACGCGCTTCATCCCATCCAGATCGAGCGATCCGTCATCGCGGAACGGTGTTGGCGCAACGGGCCAGATACCAGAATAGCTCATAGTTTACTCCGTAATCTGGAAGTGTTTGAGGTGTTTGTCCGTGATTTCGATCCCAAGACCCGGCGTGTCATCATCCAGATCAAGGAACCCATCCACCGCTTCGGGGTCACCTTCGAATATGTAGTAAAACAGCTCATTACCGACCTCGACATCGAAAACGGGGAAGTATTCGCTGATCATGCAATTGGCGTTGGCCATGGTCAGATGGTAATTGTGCATCTGACCCGCATGCGGGATTACGGGCACCTGAAACGCCTCAGCTATCGCGTTTATCTTCTGCGCTGCCGTGATGCCGCCGACGCGGTTCGTGTCATATTGCAGGACGCTGACGGCTTTTTTCTCGATCAGGTCTTTGCAGCCGATGACCGAGAATTCATGCTCACCACCCGAGATCGGCACGATATTCATCGCATTCAACTCGCGGTAGCCTTCAACATCGTCGGCAATCACCGGTTCTTCCAGCCAACGGGGTTCGTATTTGACCAGTTTGGGCAACATCCGCTTGGTGTAGTCGAGGTTCCAGCCCATGTAGCATTCCAGCATCAGGTCAACGTCGTATCCGATGACTTCACGTACCGCTTCGACCCGTTTGAGGTTCTCGCGCATACCATCCATGCCGTCCTTGGGACCCCAGCCGAACCGCATCTTGTAAGCTGAATAGCCGTTCTTTTGCGCCTCGGCGGCTTCGGCCTGCATCACATCGATGGGGCCGGAATAGAGCTTAGAGTAATAAACGGGAATTTTCTCTTTTGTGCGCCCGCCCAGCAGCTTGAACACGGGCTTGCCCGCCAGTTTGCCCATCAGATCCCAGATTGCCAGATCGACAGCCGAGATCGCTGTCATCCCGATCCCCTTGCGCCCCCAGGCATGGCTTCGACGGTACATCTTTTCCCACAGATAGGCATAGTCGAACGGGTCTTCGCCGATCACGAGCGGCGCAAACCATTCGTCGATGGCCGCCTTGACCACCGAAGGAGCCAGTGCGGCGTTCCCGATACCGACGGTGCCATCTTCGGTCTCAACCTCACAGGTCAGCCATTGATGGAACCGGAAAGACGACATCGCATCGCCTTTTTCGTACAGCACGTCCGAGGCGTTGGTGCAGAAATTGCCGGTTGGCGGCACGGTCGGCCCGGTCCAGTTCCAGACGCGGGTACGTACGGATTTGATCTTGGTCATCTTTATCCTCTCAGTCCGCGCCGCGTTCGGCGCGATGTGTTTTGGCCATGCGCACCAGCAGATCGAAGGCCTGCCGTGTTGCGCCGGGATTGGCCTTATTCTGTCCGGCGATATCAAACGCGGTGCCGTGCGCAGGGGTGGCCACCGGAATAGGCAGGCCACCCGCAACGGTCACGCCGCGTTCAAATCCCATCAGTTTGATCGCGATCTGGCCCTGATCGTGATACATGGTTACGACCGCATCAACCTCGCCACGCTGCGCTTTCAGGAACACCGTGTCCGAGGGCCATGGGCCGGTCACATTCATCTGTTTTTGTTGTACCTTGCGCACGGCGGGTTGGAGGATATCGATCTCTTCTCGACCAAACTTGCCGTTATCGCCTGCATGCGGGTTCAAAGCCGCCACTGCGATGTTCGGGCGCGCTTTGCCCGCCTTGCGCAGGGTGTCATTGGCCAGATTGACCGCCTTCAAAATCCCCTCTTCGGTGATATTGGCCGCCACATCCTTGAGCCCGATATGCGAAGTCACGCGGGTCGTCATCAACTCATCCAGAACATTGAGTTCCGAGTGATAGCCGGTGTGCCCCATATACCGCGCCATATAGCGGTGCTCATCCTCGGCATTCAACCCGGCGGCGGTCATCGCAGCCTTATTGAACGGGCCAAACAGGATGCCGTCCACTTGCCCGGCCATCGCCAGATCCATCGCCTTGTCGAGACAGCGTAGAGATGTGGTGCCGCCCTCGACTGTGACTTCGGCGATCTGCACGTCTTCGGGCGCGATGGTGTCCAGTTCCAGATGAGTCAGACCCGGTTGATCTGCCACCTCAGCCACCGTGTTCAGCGGCACGTCCAGTTCGGCCTGCTCCGCGCCGCGCTGCCAAAGGTGGCGGTCGCCCACCAGCACAATATCTGCGGCCTCTTGCACGCCCTCCTGATTCAGCAGTTTGGCAATCAGTTCTGGCCCGATCCCCGAAGGGTCGCCGGGCACAATAGCGATACGAGGCTTGGTCATGCCGCGCTCTCCCAGTGTTTTGAAAATCCGTCGGGCAAGATGACCATCACATCCGGTTCCTTGCCCGTATCAAAGGTCTGCACCACCTCGAACGTATCAAGGTTGAACCGCTGCACCTGTTCGCAATCGATGGCGATGTAGGCAAAGGCGGACTCATCATCAATGCACAGCGCCAGCGGGTTCGCCGGCGTTTTCTGCTCGTGCAACATCTCGCCGGTTGCTTCATCGAAGACCGAGAACGACCCGCCAAAATGGTTCATCGTCACCAGACGGTTGCGCTTTTCGTCATAGTAGATGCGGCAGGGATCATCCGGTGTTGGAAAGCTGCGCTCAATCTCAAGCGTGTCGGTATTGATCACAGCCACCGTGTTCGAGATGCGTTGCGACGTATAAAGCGTCTGCGCCTCTTCCCGCAGGCAGCGGCCTTCGGGTTTCTCACCGGTTTTGATCGAGATCGGCGTGACCGACGCGTCATAAGGATTGAACACAGTCACATCGCCCGAGGTCAGGTTCATCGAGTAGGCCGTATGCCCGTCCTTTGTCAGCGCAAATAGATGACATTTGGTACCGCCAGTTGGCGTGATGTGATCCCAGCCCTGATCAAACGCGCGGGGGTTTTCTTTGACCAGCAGATGCCCGGTCCATTCTGACAAAACATAAAGACGTCCCTGCCCGTCCAACCCGATCCCGTGCGGGCGCGCATGTTCGCCCAGATCATAGGTATGCACGATTTCCTGCGTGCGGATGTCGATCACAATGACCGAACGGCCATCAGTGCCGTCGATGCCGGAATTCTGCACGCCGTAGTGGCCGACATAGGCATAGTGAAAGTCATTATCGACCACGAATTCATGCGGGAAATGCGGCAGATCCAAACGCCCCTGCAAAGCGCCCGTGTCGATGTCATACCAGCTTACGCAGTGGCTGCATTTTTCGATCAGCATCATGGATTGCGCCATTCGATCTCCCTCCTGTGGTCGTCTTACTTGAATGTCTGTGGCCGGTTCGAACAATAACCGGCCACAAACTGGTTCCTCAGCGTTCCAATGCGCCAACACCCGAGAAGCGGAAGGCTTCCTGTTCCAGCGCGTCAATCTCTTCGGCACTCATCTGGTCATGCGCGACGGTGATCCGGCCCAGGAAGACAAAGGGCAGTTCGTCCTGACGGTCTTCCATGTGGGCTTTGATCGCTTCGGCCGTGGCCGCGCCGACGTCATCGCCCATGCGCATAGGTGTTGCGTCCAACTCACCGCGGCGGATGGCGTCCAGTTCCAGCCCGGTGCCACCCCAGCCGGTTGAGAACACATCCTTTTCCTTGCCGACAGCCACCTGTGCTTCAACCGAGCCCATCGCCATTGCGGTGTTGGCGTTATGGATGATCGTGGCCTCGGGATAGGCTTGCAGGATCAGACTGGTCCCTTCGAACCCACCCTCGCGCTGATACTCACCGTAGTGCTCGTAAACAGTAGTCCAGTTGCCTCTTTCCTCGACGCAAGCTTTGAAATCGCCCGAGCGTTGGTCATCGGTGATGCCCGGGATACCGCGGTTCATCGCCATGGTCACATCATTGCCAAGACGTTCCAACATGTAATCGCACATGGTCAACGCACCGGCGGCAGAGCTGAAGTCAAACCACGCATCGGGCTGATTTTTTAGATCCTTGGGCGGAGTGTGAAAGGCCCAGACAAAAGTTGCGAAGCCGTCATTGCCGGACATCTTGTCGATATTGTCGGCCTGAATGGCCAGTTCCGACGGGCCGAAGATGACAAAGTCATAAAGATCGGCGTCCTGCACCACCTGATTGGCATAGGTCGATTGCAGGCTATGCTCGATCTGACGGCTGGCGAATTCGGTGGTCTCATACTTGATGCCAAGCTCATCCAGCCGTTTTGACATCGCCAGATAATTGCGCGCCCAGAAATCCGACGTATCCGCCGACGGATAGATCAGTGCAATCTGCAGCGGCGCGTCCTGCGTACCCGCAAAAGGCACAGCGGCAGCACCCGTTGTGGCTTGCAGAGCCTCTAGTTTGCCATCGGCATTCACCTCACCTGGCACCCAGTAGTCCCGGTCTGCAATACCGGGCAGTTCTTTCAACGGCAGGTTGCCTTCAGCAAACGCCGTGGCGGCACACAGGCAAAACGCGCTTGTCGTCAGTAGTGCTTTGTTCAATTGTTTCACGGTAAGTCCTCCCTTTCGCGAACATTGTGGGGTCTTGCAGGTGCGTCGGGACTCCTACCTCCCGGCGCACCACTTCTTGTTTGCCTTAGCCGCTAGGCGCAGGCTCGGTTGCCAGTCCCGCCCCGAGGGCCAGCAACAGGATCAGAGCGCCGATCAAAGCGGCAGAGAAACGGATCAGTTTCTGAGCCTCTTTAGTGCGCAACCCAGCCAGTAGACTGCGGGCGCCATCGCGATCTTTCTTTTGCATCCAGGTGTAGAGCGCGACTGAACTGACAATCACCACTCCCGAGGCGACGGATTGCCAAAAAAATTCGATCCGCAGCGTTACCAGTGCGTTGATCATCATCGACAGCAACAGCACACCGGCCAGAGAACCCAGCATCGAGGCGCGACCGCCGAACAGGGACGTGCCGCCAACTACTACAGCCGCAATAACATGCAGGTTGAAATACGGGGCAGAGGTCGCCTGAATGGCATTCAACTTACCAGTCAGCATCACGCCGGCCATCGCCGCAGCAGCACCCATCAGCACATAGGCATAGATTTTGTGGCGGTCGACGGCCACGCCGGTCATTTCACTGGCCTCCGGGTTCGAGCCGATCGCGATCGTGTAGCGGCCAAAATAAGTTCGGGTCAGGACCACGTAGCCAATCGCCATTGTGAGCAGGCCCAAGACAACCGGCACCGGAATGAAACCAGGAATCTGGCCGCGGCCAATTTCGGTAATCAGGTCGGGGAAACGGGCCAGTACCAGCCCCTTGGCAATCACCAGTGCCAGACCGCGATATACAAGGTCCATGGCCAGCGTGCCGATCAGGTCCGGCACCTTGAACCGGGTGATGACCAAACCGTTGATCAGCCCCATCAACGCGCCAAGAACAATGGCCAAAGGCACCGCGACCCAGGCCGGAAACCCGTATTGCTTGACCAGAAAGGCCATCAGGATCGCGGATAGCGCCGCGATTGACCCAATTGACAGGTCAATTCCGCGCTGCGTAATGACAAAGGTCATCGCCATCGCCATCGGCATATAAAGCGCTGCATCCAGAAGGATCAGATTGAGGTTGGTCAGGCGGAAATACCGTGCCGGTTCCGCGATCCCCATGAAGATGAGAATGGCGAGGATCATGACCATCGGGCCGATGAAAGCCAGATACGGCTCAAGCCGGTCCATGATGGTTCTCTGATCAGGATTTGTCATAGCTGCGGACATGTCGTTCTCCTTCACGCGGCCGCATCCTGGGCGCCGACGATCAGGCCCAGAACATCTTGAATGGAACTTTCCGCAGTTTTGACGACGCCAACCGCGCGGCCACGGCGCTGCACATGCACGCGGTCGGCCACCTCAAAAACGTCATCCAACGAATGTGAAATCAGGATCACCGCCAACCCCTGCTCGCGCAGGGCCTTGATCAGCTTCAGCGTCCGCGCCGTTTCCTGCGGGCCCAAAGCTGCCGTCGGTTCGTCCATGACCAGCAGACGCAGATCTTCGTGATACACCGCACGTGAAATCGCAACCGCTTGCCGCTGACCGCCCGAGAGGCTTTCAGTCATCACATCCATCGACCGAAGCCGGACGCCGAGCCGTTCTTCCAGCACCCGTGCAGCCTCGGACTTCATGCGTTTGTTGTCCAGAAACGGAATGCCGAACACGTTTGTGGTAAGCTCATTGCCCAGAAACATATTGGCCGCCGGAGACAGGTGATCTGCCAGCGCAAGCGTCTGGTAGACGGCATCAATCCCGTTGGCGATTGCGTCAGAGTGGCTGGCCATTTCCAACGGCTTTTCATCCATCAGAATATGACCTTCGGTGGGTTGATACACACCGGTCAGAATCTTGATCAGGGTGGACTTGCCTGCCCCGTTGTCGCCAACAATGGCAAGTACCTCACCCGCATAGGCCGTCAGGTCTACATCCTGCAGCGCGGTCACCCCGCCAAAGCGTTTTGTTATTCCTTGCATTTGAACCAATGGCTGTTCGCTCATGGTTTCCTCCTTTGCACAAAGCTCCGCCATGGCGGTCGCAGGACCGCTGAGTTGGTTTTGCGCCTTGTCATCTTTTCGAACGGGGTCCTCGCCAACTCAGGCGAGGACCCCCAGAAAGGTTACTTGCCCCAGAGTTTCGCGTAGGCGTCGCGATACGGGCTGTCGGGGTCGAACTGGTTGGTGTCGCCCAGCTTGGCCAGACCTTCTTCGGTCACCAGTGCGGGCGATGTGATATAGCCCGAACAGGCCTCCCCCTGAATGGCGCGGTTTAGCTCATCGACCAATTGCCAGCCTTGCAGATTCAACGGCTCGGCCACTGTGATGGTCTGATAATTGCTGCTGCGGATACGCTGGAAGGCAGCTTCCGAGCCATCACCGGCCGAGCCCGCTTGAGGCCCGTCGTCGGACGAGATACCCGCCGCCGCCAATGCAGGCCCCATGAAGTCAAAATACAGATCGTTGATCGCTAGCGCGTGGGTCCACTGCTCGCCGTATTTCTGCAGCAGGCTCGTGGTCAAAGGTCCCATTCGGGCCGAGGTATCGGCGATGGGCGTGTCGACATATTCCAGCACCGTACCGCCCGCAGCTTCGATGGTTTCCTTGATCCGGTCCGCCTTGTCGATGGCGATCTGATAGGTCGAGTCGGTGAAGATGATTGCGCCTACGCCGTCTCCACCATCTTCCATCGCCCATTCGGCTGCCACTTCGGATACCGTCATGGCGTCAGTTGAGACATTTGCAAAGATACCGCCCGGTGCGTCGCAGCCGATCTTGGGACCCGAGTGCCACGCAACCATCGGAATACCTGCGCTGACAACACCTTCCAGAGCAGCCTGTTGTTCAACGGCGTCAAAGCCGTTGATGATGATCCCGTCCGGCTGCAATGCCAGCGCTTGACCAATCGCCCCGGTCCGACCCTGAATGGAACCCGCACCGTCCAGCACGCGAACGTCCCAGCCAATTGTTCCGACAGCCTCTTCGACACCATTGGTCACTCCGAGAATACCACCATTTTTCAGGTCCCCGGCAACAACGACGATGGATTTGCCCTCGGCAGCCTTGGGGCCACTGGTGGGTCCGTCAAACGCCGTCTCGGCGGTGACAGGCACACCCAAACCGGTTAGCAGCGCGGCAGCGGATACCGCCATGAAAGTCCGTTTCAGCATAATCTCCTCCCTTATGCTGTTTACTTTTTGGCGCCTTTGCGACGCTGAGCGTAACCGGCGATACCGATTGCGATCAGCAGCGTGACACCGTTGAACATCGGCTCGACCCAGAAGGACCCACCGAATTGCTGAATGCCCGAGATACCAACAGCCAGGATCGCGACACCCACGACTGTTCCCCAAACATTCACGCGTCCCGGCTTGATGGTCGTGGACCCAAGGAAGGCTCCGACCAAAGCAGGTAACAGGAATTCAAGACCGACCGAGGCTTGCCCGATCCGCAATTTCGACGCCAGCAACACGCCCGCAAAGGCAGTGATCAGGCCCGATGACATGAACGCACCGATGACGAATTTCCGGGTCGGAATACCATTCAGTTGCGCGGCGCGCTGATTGGCACCAATCGCATAGAGATACCGGCCAATCGGCGTGTACTCCAGGATCAGCCACATCGCGACCGTGATAGCCAGCACATAGAACCCGGTGATTGGCAGGCCGAAGACAAAGGTGCCGTTGATCGCGTAAAAGCTGTCTGGCAATGCCCCGACCATCTGACGCCCACCTGTATGCCACAGCGCCAGCGCATAGAGCACGGTACCGGTCCCCAAGGTGGCGATAAAACTGTCGATCTTGGCAACCTCGACCAGCAGACCGTTCAGGAATCCAGTCAGCAAACCCAGCAATAGGACAATCGCTACCGCAATCGGCCATGGAATGCCGTACAAGGTCTGCAGAGAAATCGCCAGTATATGCCACAGCACGATCCCGTACCCCACCGTCAGGTCGATACGCCCCGCCGCCATCGGGATCATCGCCCCCAACGATAGAAGCGCAATGATCGCCTTGTCCGAAATAATCGCCCGCAGGTTCAGAAGCGTAGGAAACGTGTTCGGCAGAAGGATCGAAAACAGGATGATCAGAAAGCCCGTCAGCAGGACCAGACCATAAACCGGCAGAAACCGCAGGATACGTGTTTTAACCGAGGCGCCCTTCAACTCGGCCTTGGTGGGTTCCAGCGCGTTGGATTCTAGCGATTGCATAGTCGTATTCCTTAACTCGCCACGGCGTTCGACGCCGAGGCAGCCTGTATCAGGTTTTCAGTTGTCAGTTCGGTGCCGATCAGTTCGCGTACGATCTGCCCCTGACTGAAGACAATGGCGCGATGACAGATGGCCGCGACTTCCTCAAAGTCCGTCGAGACGACAATAATGCCAACTCCGTCCTCCATGGCGCGGTTCAGCAGGGCGTAGATTTCCGCCTTAGCCCCAACATCGACACCGGCTGTCGGGTCTTCACAAATCAAAAGCTTGCGTTTGGTTTCAAGCCAGCGCCCGATGACGACTTTTTGCTGGTTCCCACCCGACAGGCTCTCAATCGTCATGCTCTGATCATTGGGGGACAAAGCCACGTCGGCACCGATCCGGGCCGCGCTTTCCGTCTCGGCTCGGTGGCTCATGAAGGACAGCAATGACCGTCCGATGGCCGCCGGATTCAGGAACGTATTCTCGCGGATGGTCAACGACATGGCGACCGATTCCTCGGTTCTGTCGCGCGCCACCAAGCCGATCCCGGACGCCATCGCGGTCTGCGGAGCGCTCAGGTCAGGCGTCTCACCATGCAACGAAATCTGACCGCTAAACGCTTCCGACCCGAATAGCGCACGCGATACGTTCTCGTGCCCTGCGCCGCGAAGGCCCACAAGACCGACGATCTCATTGGTCTGCAGTTGAAAGCTGACATTATGCGCTGCTTCCATATTCAAGCCGAACACCTCAAGCAGCGTATCGCCCGGCGGGATGTCCGGCTTCATCACCTGCCGAGTCTTGCGACCGACGATCATATAAACCAATTCTTCGGGCGTGGTGTGGTCGATGCTGCGCAGACCAACCATCTCGCCGTCCCGCAGCACAGCAACCCGGTCGGCGATCTGAAAAATCTCATCCAACCGATGCGATACGTAGATCATGCCGACGCCCTGTTCCTTCAAAGGACGCAACGCTTCGAATAGCCGTTCGACCTCATCCGCTGGCAGGGATGCGGTTGGTTCATCCAGAACCAGGTAATCGCAATCCACGGCCAAAGCGCGGGCGATGGCAACCAAAGACTTCTCGGTCCGCGACAAGTCCTGCACCCGCGTGGTCGGGTCGAACTCGCACCCCACCTTGTCCAGTGCGTCCTGCGCAAAGCTTTCCACGGATTTCCAGTTGATCAGACCGCTTTTGCGGGAGTAGCCCAAGGCAAGTGCGATGTTTTCGGCTACCGTCATCCATTCGATCATGCCCAGATCCTGGTGGATGAAAGCCACGGACTGACGTTCACCAAATCCACCCGGGCGATGTTCATAGGGCTCACCATTAATCAGAACCCGCCCTTCATCTGCCTTGTGAATTCCGCCAAGGATTTTGATGAGGGTCGATTTGCCCGCGCCGTTTTCGCCCAGCAGCGCGACAATCTCGCCGCGTTCAACATTCAGAGACACGTCGCGCAGCGCATAGGTGCCTCCGAAATGCTTCTTTATCCCGTCAAAGAACAGATTGTTTTGCGCAGTGCCGGGCACAGGCCGCCTCCTCCTAGACTTAGGTAACCCCAATGCTCCTCAACATCGTATTGAGTTACCCGTAACGTTACGTTAGCATTCGCACAGACCCGGCCATTGTCAATAAAAAAGAGTTACCCGTAACGTAAATGAGCAGCGACACTGATAAATCAAGCAAAACCAACAAGGTAAGCCTTGCTGAGGTGGCAAAGGCTGCGGGCGTGTCGAAGATGACCGCCAGCCGGGTCCTGCGCGACGAAGGCGGGTTTTCGGAAAAAACGCGCGCCAAGGTCATGGCCGAAGTGGACAGGCTGGGCTACCTGCCGAATCGGTTGGCAACCGTTTTCGCGGGCGACAAGAAGTCCACTTTTGTTGGGGTCAGCATCCCCGAACTGGGCAACGAAATCTTCGCGCAGGTTCTGGAAGGCATTGACCGCAAACTCGGCGCTTTCGGGCACCAGACTGTGCTCGGCCTGACCGAGCATGAAATCGACCATGAGGAAAAATGGATCGAGACCGTGCTGTCCTGGCAACCTGCAGGGCTGATCATCACCGGTCGCTCGCACAGCCAAAAAGCGATTCAAATGCTGCGCGGAGCGAGTATCCCATTGGTCGAAATCTGGGACTTCAACTCAAGCCCTTTGGACATGTGCGTAGGTCTGAACCACTTTGACAGCGGCTACAGCATGGGTCGTTATCTGGCGGGAATGGAGTATCAAAAATTCGGCTATGTCGGCACTTCACATGACGTTGCAAATGCCGCAACTGCTCGTCTTAACGGCTTTTCCAAAGCCATTGAGGATGCAAACGGGCGGCTTGAAAAACAATTGCTACTGAAAGACACGCCAGGCTTTTACACCGGGTTTTATGGCACTGAGCAGTTGCTTGCCTCCCACCGCGATATCGAAGTTGTTTTCTACCAGAATGACAATATGGCGATTGGCGGGCTTCAATACGCACAGAAAATTGGATTGAGCGTCCCGAACGACATTGGAATTGCCGGATGGGGCGACTTGCCAATTTCAGCGATTCAACCCTATCGGCTGACGTCTATTGCAGTTCCTCATCTCAAAATCGGCCAGATCGCCGCCGAGATGGTTCTGGCCCAAATCAACGGCGAACCAGCCAAGTCCACTAAGGATGTAGGGTTTCGACTCATTCCCGGGAGTACGGTAAGAGAATAAATCAGACCGAATAGGTAAGTTGGGAATAGCCAGCAAGGCGGCGCAAAGAACTTTCATCGGCAAGTGCGAATTCACAAACCAAGTTGAAGGTCTGCTTTCCCGTTTCTCCAGAATGCCGGCTTCTTCAGCGCCGCGGATGACCGCTTCCCGCCCGACCTGCACCCGCACGGACGCGCGTGTCCGAACCCTCGTCTATCACCCCGACGAGGTTTACAAGATCGATGTGTCGCGGGGCTATGCCCTTAGCATTCACCTCCAAGACGGTGAACAGATGGTCGATGAGGTCCGGGGCGATCCCAAGACCTGGGACTTTATCCCTCTGACCGCGGGCAACGGCTTTGTTCTGAAGGCCAAACATGCCACCACGCAGGCGAGCAACCTCATTCTGCAAACCAACCTGCGCAGCTATGTGTTTCTCCTTCAGGCGCATGAAGCCGGTCCACCTGATAATGTCGGGTTTCTATATCGGTTCAGCTATCCGGATCAAAAAAAGGGCTTCAAGCCACGACAGGCCGGTAACATCCAGACCGCGTTCAACACCAAGCAGATGGGCAAATCATCAACAGCCAGTCAGGTGCCAAATTCTGTGCAATTCACATGCCAGACTATGTGGAACCAGACTCAGCAGAGGGCGAATAATTAGAGGTCTGGCGCTTTATCAGCTTTTTTGCGAGGTGGCGCGATTTCTGGCTATAGCGTTTTTTGCTACAAACAACCTTTTCAAGGTCTTTGGTAAAATCAGCGTCAAGCCAATCAAGGCCCGAGAGCCACCTTAGAGAACAGTCCGTCCAATGCGGGGAGCCATGTTTGAACCCTGCGAGAACAAAGAACTCATAGGGGAACCTTAAATCCGGGTGCTCTACTAAAAGCTCAGAGACACGCTTTGCAACGTCATCAAGAGGCAGCTCCAGAAACGGAAGCACCGCCAGTGCCGACTGATCACTCTCATCTGAGATCAAATAACAATGCCCCTGAACCGTCACAAACCATGACTTTTTTTCAGTATCGAACTGGAGAGTTCGGTCTGAATCCGGGCACCTAATTAAAGATTCCATCACATACCTACCCGATGATCGAATTCTAACCCATAACGCCTCATCGTTTCAGTGAACTGTGTACGCAACTCCGGCGTCCAATTCTGGTGAAAATGCCCTGATGCTTCATTGGTCAAGAATTTACCATCCGGCCCTCTGGTTAGTATCCCGCCAACAACTTGATCACGCGGCGCACCTATCGAGTCCGCCAAAATTGAGTGCTTCACAGGACTTGAAGGCGCTCTGACCAAGAACGTTGACGTAGAAGGGTCAAAGACAAACTCTACACCCTCATTGGGGTTAAAGTTACGAAGTACTCCGTTGGATTTTGACTCACTGTCAAGCCCAATTACGCCGCCTCGTGGACCGCTGCCATGCCAAGTCGGAATTTCCCGGGTAGGCGGAATTACAAATCCACTATTTGGGACAATAGAGGCATGCAAAAATGCTAACACTTCGCCTGTGTTGCTCACGCCCAGCAACACATCAGGACCACCAGCGCTGGCATACTGAGCACCGGTGATTATGACATTGTGCCCGGTGAACTGGGTTAAATGGCTAGAAGTGGTCGATTGATTGGCTACCGCAGTGACCTTCCCAAACCAATCGTTATTGGTCGGATAGTAAGTTTGGCCAATGCGCTCAGGTTCCGTGTGATGTTCTCGGGGAGGTGCTCTGGCTGGAAAAGCGTGATTTATTGACTGATTATCGTGGGGAGCGACCGTGACTGGATAGCTTACTGCTGGCTGCAATTCATCAAACGCCCGAGCACCGGTTGTCCCTACCAATGTCACGATCAAAAGTACAATAATGCGCAGTAGTTTGTGAAAGAAGATCATATGAGAAGCTCTCTAAAACGATCAGGAAAATCCTTCATCGAGACCAAAATTCTCGACAAAACTTGAAAGAA
Source organism: Rhodobacteraceae bacterium KLH11 (assembly GCA_000158135.1). Lineage (GTDB taxonomy): Bacteria > Pseudomonadota > Alphaproteobacteria > Rhodobacterales > Rhodobacteraceae > Ruegeria. The sequence continues at coordinate 9,854 of DS999535.1, read as the reverse complement.
ACTCCTTGCGTTCTTCATCTCGTTCAGAAGCGGCCATATCGGAAATCACTCTGACTAAACTTGAAAGATCATCGGGAGGCAAAGATTGTAACTCTGCCCCAACCGTTTCCATGAGGCTCACTGCAAAATCTTCGTTGATTTGATCATCGCTCGCGCTTTCGATCTGAAATATCTGATCGACCAGAAAATAAGTTAGTTGTTGTACAAGGTTGTTTGTCATTCGGGAACTACCTTCACGGTTATATTTTCTATCCCAAGCTCTTCGAAAACTCGTGTTGCACGATTAGCTTGTGCCTGCGTAGGAACTTCCCAGCGGGCTGTTAGCCCGTTCTGCTCAAGTGCCTCAGATTGCCGTAGAACCTGATTTTTTGCCTTTGGTGTAGTTACAACGGAGAGCTTTCGATCTACCAGAACATCCCCGTCAACACCATCAAAACGAACAGAAACTGTTTTCCCATCTGATGTAGTTCGTGTGAGTGATGGAGCTTGGCCTTGCCGAGTTTCAACATTGGAGCGGGACCCAGTGGCACCATCGTCATAGGATCGCGCTCTTGCACTCATACTAGCATTTTCGTCCACCCACGTAACTTTCTCCGCAGCTTTGCTTCCGATTGTCTTATTTGGGGCAACTTTGTATCCACCTGCACCATCTGCAGTTGCTTCTAGAAGCTCATCGCCAACTCGTAAGAAAGTTTTGCCGCCCAACTTGACAAGCGTGCCTGCGCCTGCGGTGCCGACTTCAAAAATGACGCCACCAATGGTGCGTGGAACAAAGAAGTCCTTGATACCATAACCGGCCAGTTCTTTTCGGATCTCTGCACGCCGATTTTTATAGCAGGCATTGGCCACATTTGGACCTGCACAAGGGATTTCGACAAGGGGATCGTTGGTATCGTTCAACCGACCGAATTCATCCATCAACTGGCCTTGATGTTTCAGGTCGCCTGCTTCTCCGAAATAGCCCGTGAACAATCCGGCCCGATTGAGCTGGTGCACGGTGTCGCGCAAATCGTCCAAAGACGTCACTTGAGGCTTTTCTTCGATGGCCTGGATAATGCTTTGATCGAGACCCGCCTTGCCTTTCCCCAGTAATCCGGGGTGGTAGAACTGCCCAATGTTTACATCAAACCGATGCCCATTGATGTCGGTCCATTCAATGTAGTTTCTGGCTTCATTGACGTACGCGGTACAGGCCGCCGAGGTTAGCGAGGATTTGCAGGCCTGTTCCAGATCCAATGTGTTAAGCGCAGATTCCAGTTCCAGTTCTGAAAGGCGCTGCTCAATTGCCTCGCACCTCGACGCATCAAACTGACACTCCCCGCCCAGAAGTTCGTTTTTTTCAGCCAGCAAGCGTTCAACTTCCGCTCGTTGAGCACTGGTAAGGTAGTTATTCTGAAATGCTGAAACTGCATAACTTGAGGCTGCGTTGACGTTTTCCGCTTCTCCGCCAGAAAATACAAATCCAACGGCTGCACCTATTAGTTCAATATTCTGGCTGTGTTGACCTTTCCACGCAAGGTATTCATCAGTGCCGATTTGTGGAATTGTACCGCCGATTGATGCCACGTAAGCCTGTTCACTCAACGCACCGGCTATACCAGACGCACAATCTGCCCCAGTTGCCTCTGCTTTCAAACACCCAAGAAACGAGTGGCTCAAGATGTTACCGGTAGAGCCTGCTTCAAACGTTGCTCCAACTACGTTCTGTGCATCGGCTGCAGCCAAATTGGCAAGGGTACTGGCGAGGCCAGCCGTGAAACTATCGCTAAAGTCGGTGCCATAAACAGCGGAGCTGAGACCGGATGATATGGCACCATCAATCGTTCCTTCCAGGACACCCGCTATTGTCAGGCTACCGTTGCCGAAATTCCCAAGTAGCGCATCGTTGAGCGGGCTGCTTTCGGGAATCTTCCCGACGATGTCATCCAGATTGAGGCCTGATGTGAGTCCCGCGGATACACCTGAGAACGCAGCTGTTTCGAGGATTTCACCCAGGTCGAGATTACCGGAGACCACGCCATCCAGTGTCGAAACCGTTGCGCTGGAGATCGCTGCCGACAGCCCCTGTCCGACAGCTGTGAGGTGAATTGCGCCTGTGGCTGTTGTTGTCGTCGCAGTGGTGATCCCTGCAATGGAGGTTGTGGTCGTGCCTGCGGCTGCTCCAGCCGCCACATTTCCGATTTGAGCAACGAGCGCTGGCGCATAAGCGGCAACCGCAATCGCGACGAGGGCTTTGAACGCGGGCGAGAGCTGGGTTTGCTTGTCGTAGAAATATTCATCCGCCAGATCCCGGCTGATCAGGTCCAACCCGTCGATGGCCAGAAGCTCCTCGGGGTAGAGGTCTTGCGGGTTTGGCGCATCAACACCGGCGGTTTGATACAGCACCAGCTCGGCATCACCGCCGATGTCGAAACTCATGCCTTGTCCGGCCAGCAACTCAGTCAGCCGGGCAGTTTCGGCAAAGCTGCTCTCCTGCACGGTGGTCAATGTGACCAGGCCCAAATCGCTTTCGAAGAACTCGGAGCGGTGGCTGTCGATGGCCGCCTGAACCGAGAAGTCGCCGCCGGTTGTGATGTTCAGGTTCTGACCCGCAGATAGCGTTGCGCCGACCAACGTGGTGTCTGTGCCGGATACGATGCTCAGGTCCAGCGCTGCCAGCGCGTCGGTGCCGGTATTGATGTGATCGACCGTGTGCAGCTGGCTGGATCTGCTCAGCAAGCCGCCAAGGTAGCTCTTCTCCTTGACATGCGTTTTTTCAAAGACGTCGGTGTAGGTACCGGCGAGGATGTTACCCTCGGTCGCTGCGAGGTTGATATCACCCGAGGCGCTGGCGAATTCCGTCCCGGCGGTGGTCAGGTCTCCGGTTTCAGCGATAACATCGATATCGCCGCCTGCGGTGATCCCGACACCTCGGTTGGTGACGGCCAGGGTAGAGCGCGTTTCCTTTTTCTTCGACAGGAACCCGCTGCTGGTTTTCCGCTTTTCAGACTGTTTGATGTCTTGCGCCGCCGCCAGAACCACATCGCCAGCCGCCGCCAGATGGGCCGACCCGCCCGCGTTAATCTGCGTCCCGATCAGCACCGCATCGCCGCCCGCATTGGCGATGAAGTCACCGCCCGTGGAAAGGCGTGTCACCTGTGACTTGATGGACAGCCTGTCCTTGCCGTTCCTTCTGTCACCTTCGTTGTATTGAACCCTTCGGTCTTCGGCGAGAAGATAGAGGCTGCCCCTGGCAGTCAGGCGCGTATCACCCGCGACCTGTGCCTCGACCCCGGCCATGCTCAGGTCAGATGACGAGATGACCGACAGATCACCGCCCACATCAAAGCGCGAGGCGATGTTGCTGGTGATACGGGTAGTGCTGGTTTGGGTGTAATTCTCGCGGGTCTGTTTCAAGCCTTCGATGGTGACGTTGCCTGCTGCAAATATCGAAGTGTCAGAGCTTGATCTGATCACCAGCGCCTTGCCCGAAAAGTCGCCGCCGGTAATGATATCAATCAGATCAGCACCAAGTTCGGTACTTTCAAAAGTAATGTCGCCGAATGAGGTCAGAGACAGCGCGCCATTCTCAGCAACCAGTGAACCGCCTGCACCCGCGATGTCGCCCGCGATGATCGTCAGATCACCGCTGGTTGAAGCATTGGCTTTATCCAGTGCTGCAACCAGCCCGGTCTCGGACAGACCAAACCGATCCCCAAAGCCGGTAAAACCGGGCCCGGGGGCTTGAACGGCAGGCCCACCCTCATAAGGGGTTCCGTCGCTCGGATACCCATTCCATTCGGCTGGGCGATTGATGTTCTGAAACAGTTCATTCTGGATTTGCAGCCGATCCAGAAAGTAATCGGAAGAAAAGAAGTCTTCAAACGAGACGGGGGTTGTCCCGAGACTGGTCCGGCCTTCGCCAATCAGGGTATCCAGATTTGCAAGCTCTGGCAGGTCTGGCTGCACCGGTGTCAGTGACGTGGTCGGGATAACCAGCGCGGGCAGAGGGGACTCTGTTACAGCAGCATTTTCCTGCGGAAGAAGGACAGAGCTTGTTCCAGCCCTGATGTTGCCATCCGAATGAACGGTTGAGCCGTTGATGTTGATCCCGGCACCCGCAAGAATCTCACCTGTCAGAGAGGCTTCGGGATCGGGTCGCCGGATGATTTCCGGTGCCCCTACGTCTACCGTCGTCTCGCGGATTATGCGATCAATGACTCCGCTATTGTTAACCTCATCGCGGAACCTGATGGAATAGGTTGACTGAAAGCTTGTTTGCGTGTCTTCAATGCTGGTGTTTGCAAACTGCCTGCTTTGAATTTCCGTCCCTGCTGCGGAAGAGAACAAGCCAGCATCGTTGTGCACAACATCAGCCGAGATGGCAATTCCCGCTCCGGACAGGATTTCCGGGCGTGCGCTGTTAGCTGTCACAGCCTGCCCTTGTGTCCAGGTCACTGTGCCGGAACCTTCGGGGATGCCGTCCAACACTCCTCCACAGGTAGAGGCTCCATTCCGAATAAACTGCAAGCGCGTTCTGTCCGAGCAGGATCGTGGAGGTAACTCACTCGGATCATCCGCAATAACGGTTTCCGAGACAGGCCGAACTTCGGTGCCAATGACAATCGTGCCAATTGTGTTGGTCTCTCTGGTGATTTCCACCGTGGTTTCGCCCTCGATCCGGGCGATAGAATCCGATGTCTCTACTGAAACCGCGGTGAATTCATTGATGACCTCCTGTCCCTCAATGGCCAGACCCCCATCTGCTTCGATACGGCCGGATTGGTTCAGGACAGTGCCGTTGCGGGCGACCAGCTGCATTGCGTCGCCGGACTTCAGAAGGCCGCCGCGGTTGTTCAGATCAGCACCACTGCGCAGTTGCAGATCACCACTTGCCTTGATCGTGCCGCGGTTTTCCAGATCACCGCCGAGATCAAGCAGGAGGTCCCCGTCAAATTCCACCCGTTCTGATGCGGCGACAGAAAGCCCGCCTGTGTCCAGTGTGACTGCAAGGCCATCACCTGCGCGCAGCTGGCTGAAATGCGATACAGTCAGCCCTCCATTCAGCGCGCCCGACCGAAGCTCCAGCACCGAGTGGCCCACTGCCAGTGCATCGGCACCCAGGCTGGTTTGGCCAGAGGCCGTGACGTCGGTATTACCTGCATTGATCCGCCCCTGAAGGGAGAGATCCCCTGCTGTGACCAACAGGTTTGCCTGTTGCCCGGCAACCAGATCACCATCGATAACCGCCTGATCCTGCGCCGTCACGGACAGGTCTTCGACAGCAGCGATCTGGGAACCGGTGCCGGTCTGAACCGCGTCACCGGTTATGGTGACAAATTGCCCGCGTGACGATCCCGTGTGCGTAACCGACCCGTCTGTCGCTTCAATGGTCAGCTCGTCAAGCGCCTGGGCCTGCCCTTCAATCCGAGCGTCATCACCGATGAAAGCCACAGACTCCGCAACAAGTTCCGAACTTGCGCCTGTTGCAAGCTCGGTTCCGGCCGTCAGCGCAGCCGCTTCAAGGGCGGCAGCCCTGCCCTCGAAGGACAGTTGCGTCAGCGCATCTACGTCAATGGACCGTGCGAAGACCTCGGAAGTGCCGTCCAACGCCACAGAGCTGGTGGTTGATGCAGCGGCAAACGCCTCACGTGCCACGATGGCCCCCGAGATGTTCAACATACCGGCGCTTTCCAGGCGGATCGCACCGCCTGCCGCCTGACCGTTGAAGGTCAGGTCACCATTGCCGGTTCTGATGTCGATAAGATCACCGCTTTCCGAGGTAATCGCGCCGTCCAGCAGAATGGGCCCCTGATTGCGGACCTGCACACGCCCACCCGCCCGGATTTGCGGTGCCGGACCACCCGATGGCGCACCAAGCGTCAGCTGCCCGTCCGCGCGCAGCGCAATATTGGTCGAGGACGCCATATTTCCGTTCAGACGCACGCCCACGCCGTTCTCGGTTGCGATCAGACGGATTGCATTGGCATACATACCGCCAAGCGCAGCAACATCCACGGCCAATGCCGGGGCCGTGCCTTCGCCCGCCTGCGCGGTGATCCCCGTCACCGCGCCGGTTTCCGGATCGTAGGACCAGTTATAGTCAACCTGATTGGCCCCGGCGACCACGTTGAGCTGATCAGCCCGCATCGCACCATAAATCGCAGCCGCGCGCGCGATCACGTCTACACGGCTGGTGTCAGTCAGCGCCAGCCGACTTTCCGGGTTCAGCCCATCCGCCCCGATGGTCACCGTCCCCCGGCGCACATCGAACCCTGTAAGGGCACCATTGCCGCCAAATTGCGGCGTTCCGGTTGTCAGCGTCGCCCGCCCGGTATTGAGAAAGCCGCACCCGTTGCAGGTGATGCCAAACTCATTGGCCAGCACCACATCCATCTGCGGTCCCGCCACTTCGAGGATACCATTCAGCTGGGTCTGGCTGCCGCCGACAACCTCGCCAATCCAAAGATCAGCCTCCCGTCCGGGCCTCAGATTGCCATTGCCCTCGATCACACCGCCGAGCTGCGTGTTGGTGATCTCGGCCGAGTTGTTCAGGATCAGGTCACCCGCCTCAAAGGCGGTATAGACATCATGGCTGACACCTGCGCCATTGGGCGTTGAGATGTTGACGACCGTTGTGCCGTTCAGCGACTGATCCACATGCGGGCGAGGTCCCGGGCTCGGGTTGGCAGGCTGGATGTTTTGCGCGTGAAGCAGGGCGGGCTGAACGGTCAGCGCAAAGGTCAGAACCGAAGAAACCGCTTTTTCAAGAAAACGCTTACGCATGGGGATACCTTTGTAAAACACTATGAGCGGCGGAAAATCGCATCAGAACTGTACCCTCAGGCTGACAAACCCGATCGTGCGGGCCGAGGTGAAGGCAGGATTGAGACCGGGCCGGGTCTCATCCGGTCGGCTGAGCGCATGGGCGACCTGAACCTGCAGGGTGGCCCGATTGTCCAGAAGGATATCCGCACCCAGGCTGACGCCGGACAGATGATCCTGTGACCAGCGCCGCAGGGTGCTGGGTTTGACGTAACCAAAATCAAGCCCGGCATTCATGCGGATCTCGACCCTGGGGGCCTTGTAAGCCCCCCATTCGATGGTGTTGCGCAGATAGAGGCCGGTATCACCGAACAGGCTGTCGTCGTGAAACCCCCGTACCGTGCTCCAGCCGCCAATGCCGAACTGCTCGATCCCCGGCAGCGTGTCATCTGAATACTGCCCCACAAGCCTGCTGCGATAGGTCAGCCCGGTCGCGCCGATCGGATGGCTGAACCGGGCCCGCAGCCGGATCAAGGTAAACTCCTGATCAATAACGCTGGTGTCGGGGATATCTGCCCCCAGCGCATCCAGCCCGGTTTTTGCGCCAACATTCCAGAACAACCGGCCCTGACCAATTATGCTTTCCCCGCGCAGCCCCAAGGTTGCGACGGTCAGGCGCTGACGTTGGCTGGTAATATCAAATCCATTGATCGAGGTCTGGGTCCGGTTCAGCTTCAGATCACCATACGCATAGATCTTCGAACGTTGGTTGCGCATCAGCAGGCGTTCGGTCAGCAAAACCAGATTGTAGCTGCGCCCTTCGGTCACAAAAGACTGGTTGATGCCTTCGGTGACAAACCGGTAATCGCTTGTGCTCAGATCTGCATTGAACAGCCAGTTGCCAACCGGCACGCCCCAGTTGACCGAGACGGAATCCGAATACCGCGTACCCCGTTGTTCAAAAAGTGTGGTGGTGATGCCGATCCTCAGCTGATCATTCAGATTCAGCGCATTATCCAGACCAAAGGTTCCACTGCCCCGGGCGCGCCCTGTGGACGCAAAACCGGAATTGTCGACCTGAACATCCAGATACCACGGGCGGCGGTCCTGCACATCGACCTGAATGAACGACCCACCGGGCGTCTCTCCGGGCACCAGCTGGAACTGACCGCTTGCCGAGCGTGGCGCGTTGATATTCTCCAACCCCTGTTCCAGGTCGCGCAGGTTCAACACGTCGCCACGTGTTGTCGGGAAGGCCGCATTCAGGCGCGCATCTGCCGCTGCGCCCGTACCATAGACATAGCCCTCGATCCGTCCCGGTACGATGGTGATCGCCAGCGACCCGTCCGCCACATCCTGCCGGGGCACATAGGCCCGGGTCGTGATGAAGCCCAGTTCCTGATAATAGGTATTGATCCGGTTCAGTGTCTGCGCGATATCCGCCGCTGTCGCACAGGTACCGATCAGATCGCGATAGCCTTCGGGTTTGTGTCTGAACGCCTCAAACCCTTCAAGATCGATACTGCGGATCTCAAAACACGGGCCACCGGGCGGGGGTGTGTAACGTTCGGGTTGAACCGGTTGATCCAGCCCGACATCTTCGCGGGTCTCGAAATCTTCACGGCGGCGTTCCTGTTCCGCCGTCTGTTCGGTCTGTTGTTGCAGAATGTCATTGCCGATGCTTTGCAACACGCCCTGAGCTTTAAGCCCGGATGCGGTCAGCCCCGATATGCCAACGCCCAATACAGCAGAGCAGATCAGAGGTAGCACACGCATCATTGATCACCTGCCGCGCGGAAATGCGTGTAGGCGGCGGTGAACCCGCGCAGCGACAGGGGGAAATCAACGGCCTTGTCGCGCGCCGTCCAGACCCGGGCCTTTACCTGCAGCCCTTTGCGGAAGGCCCGCAGGACATCCCCGTTCATACGAAACCCGGCATGACAGCCAAGTTGGTCGCACACCTCATACAGAACCTTGAACGGTCGGCGGTTGTCCACGTGCAACTCAATCCCCGGGGCCAGATACACACCAACCGGAACCGTCATGACCGCATAGCTCTGCTCTGACGTCGCAGAGACGCTCAGCAGGAAGACAGGCGGCCCATCTTCTTCGGCTGCGGCGCTCTGCAACATCTGACAGGCTGACCCTTGATCTGTCGGCTGACACAATACCCGCCAGTCCGAAAACACCTCTTCCACGGGTTGGGGCGCTGCCACTTGCGCCAAAGCCGTTGAATAGAGAAGGAAGAGGCCTGGCAACAGGTAAAAACCCTTGCTCCTCATGAGCACTCAAACCCGTAGGTCATGCGAACATGCGGTGTGTTGACCGGAAAGCTAGCGGTTTGGACCAATTGGCCAACGGCCGGATTCCAGGTTCGCTGCGTATATGTAGTCTGTTTGTTGAACGGTGCTGAGACGGTGCGTGACGTGATGGCTGCCGGTCCGCCACATATCTCGTTGAACGCGCTCTGGCTGAACTTGTCCTGCTGGCTGGCATGGTTCTCGCGGACCTCGATCATGGCTGAATAGCTGCCATTGCTTAGTCGGGAAACGCTGTAGATCTCTTTGAGCTGCTCAGGGGATGTCTCGGTGCAACCGGTCAGGACAAACAGAAGAACAACGGGGAATTTGACGATATTATTCATGGTCGAAGGTACCAAACTGATCTGACTGAAACACGAAATCGGCCGAGCGCATGCTATTGCGCGACCTGATCCAGCGGTGTTGCCTCCCACGTGCGGGCAAAGCGCTGCGCCGCCTCCAGATCATCACGATCCAACTGGGCATTCAGGGCATCCCTCAGAACGCGGGCCTCATCCATGCCGCGCGCAGAGGCCAGGTTGGCATAGCCATGCGCTTTGATCAGATCCCGGCCCACGCCGTTTCCGGCTTGATAGGCTTTGGCCAGTTCGAACAGCCCCAACGGGTTGCCCGCTGCGCCGGTGCGCGCGAAGTTCCCGAAGGCGGTCTCATAACTCTGCGCAACACCTGCCCCATCGCGATAGGCCTGACCCAGATAGTTGATCGCGGCCACGTGGTTCTGCCGGGACGCTTGCTGCCAATAGGCCACCGCCCTGGCCGCATCCTTCTCAACACCTTGCCCATCCGCAA
>DS999536.1 GCA_000158135.1 Rhodobacteraceae bacterium KLH11 | reverse complement strand
ATGGTCAGATCAGCATTGCCCGTTTTGACTTCGATAATGCCCCATTTGCCATCGGGTGTTTCGTAAACGATGTCCGGACGGCAACGCCCAGTACCACAAGAACTGCCAAACGAAATTTCCTTGTCTGAAACCCGGTAACCCTGATCCCTCAACTGTAATTTAAGATCATCCGTCATCGCTTTGTGATGTTCGTAGTGATCGCGGATCGTGATGCGCGGTCCCTTGTTTGGTGCATTAAACCCTTTCTTTCCATCTGCGATGACTTCAATAACGACGTCACCGCGCCTAAGAAGGATCTTTGCGCCATCACCGATGGGCCCGAGCCAGCCAACTGCCGCTGCTGTGCATGTGGATGCATCAAGCGTTGAGGCACACTGGACAGTGGCAACGGCATCCCCAACAGGCGTAAGATCTACTACGACGCCGACCCCGCCTAAGAATGCCTCAAGCCGCTCGAGATTTTCGGTGCGCCGCCGGACATCATCTGCCAAACGTTTAACCTCGGCATTGAATGCAACGCCGCACTCGGCTGTAGAGAGACCGTTACATGAGGTGTTTTTGAACTCGTATTCAAATTGTTTGCCCGCATTGTGCCAGGCAGCATCAAATGTTGCACCAGAGGCGATGTTTTCGGCCGTTTGATACTGTAGATTTCTAAATGTTTCTTGATACCCGTTCAGACCACGGGGAAGACGTGAAAGCAGGTCTGTTACATCTGCGAAACTTCCGGAAACTTCCGCTGCAGCGATAAGTGTCAAATGCCGCTCAATGCAGGATTGATTTGTTCCACAAGCGGCCAGTTCAACATCATGAACTGTGCTAAGGTCCCGATATTCGTTGACCACTTCCGCGCAATCCACTGCAGCATCCGTTATGCATGCTCGTAAGTCTCTTTGGAACAGGGCAAGTTCTGTGTGTGTCACGTAGTTGTTGACCAGTCCTGACCGTGCGATTGTCGAGCTGCGGATACGTTTTCTCCGTCACCGCGCGAAAAACAAACCTGCCAACCCGCCGATGAGTTCTACATTTCTGGTT